>NZ_CP150488.1:0-2500 GCF_041228765.1 Rhodococcus wratislaviensis
GGGGGCTTTCGGTAACGGATGTTCGGCGGTGTCCTACTCTCCCACACCCTGTCGGGTGCAGTACCATCGGCGCTGGAGGGCTTAGCTTCCGGGTTCGGAATGGGACCGGGCGTTTCCCCTCCGCTATGGCCGCCGTAACTCTATGAAACTGTCACACGGAACATCAGCGAAGACACACAACAACCGGTGTTGTTGGTGGTGTTCTTCTTCTTCTGTTCTGAAACGTGTGTGTTGTTTCAGATACTGCACAGTGGACGCGTAGCTTCTTTGTGGTAAGTCCTCGGCCTATTAGTACCAGTCACCTGCATCCGTTACCGGACTTCCAGTTCTGGCCTATCAACCCGGTGGTCTGCCGGGGGCCTTACCCCCTCGAGGGGGTGAGAAACCTCATCTTGGAACAGGCTTCCCGCTTAGATGCTTTCAGCGGTTATCCCTTCCGAACGTAGCTAACCAGCGGTGCTCCTGGTGGAACAACTGGCACACCAGAGGTTCGTCCGTCCCGGTCCTCTCGTACTAGGGACAGCCTTCCTCAAGTTTCTAACGCGCGCGGCGGATAGAGACCGAACTGTCTCACGACGTTCTAAACCCAGCTCGCGTGCCGCTTTAATGGGCGAACAGCCCAACCCTTGGGACCTACTCCAGCCCCAGGATGCGACGAGCCGACATCGAGGTGCCAAACCATCCCGTCGATATGGACTCTTGGGGAAGATCAGCCTGTTATCCCCGGGGTACCTTTTATCCGTTGAGCGACACCGCTTCCACTTGCCGGTGCCGGATCACTAGTCCCGACTTTCGTCCCTGCTCGACCTGTCAGTCTCACAGTCAAGCTCCCTTGTGCACTTGCACTCGACACCTGATTGCCAACCAGGCTGAGGGAACCTTTGGGCGCCTCCGTTACATTTTGGGAGGCAACCGCCCCAGTTAAACTACCCACCAGGCACTGTCCCTGAACCAGATCATGGTCCGAGGTTAGAGGTCCAATACGATCAGAGTGGTATTTCAACAACGACTCCACACTCACTGGCGTGAGCGCTTCACAGTCTCCCACCTATCCTACACAAACCGAACCGAACACCAATACCAAGCTGTAGTGAAGGTCCCGGGGTCTTTTCGTCCTGCCGCGCGTAACGAGCATCTTTACTCGTAATGCAATTTCGCCGAGTCTATGGTTGAGACAGCTGAGAAGTCGTTACGCCATTCGTGCAGGTCGGAACTTACCCGACAAGGAATTTCGCTACCTTAGGATGGTTATAGTTACCACCGCCGTTTACTGGGGCTTAAATTCTCAGCTTCGCCACCGAAGTGGCTAACCGGTCCTCTTAACCTTCCAGCACCGGGCAGGCGTCAGTCCGTATACATCGTCTTACGACTTCGCACGGACCTGTGTTTTTAGTAAACAGTCGCTTCTCACTGGTCTCTGCGGCCCCACCCAGCTCACACTGCAAGAGTGATCACCGGACGAGGCCCCCCTTCTCCCGAAGTTACGGGGGCATTTTGCCGAGTTCCTTAACCATAGTTATCTCGATCGCCTTAGTATTCTCTACCTGACCACCTGTGTCGGTTTGGGGTACGGGCCGTGTGAAAGCTCGCTAGAGGCTTTTCTCGGCAGCATAGGATCACTGAATTCGCCTCATTCGGCTATGCGTCACCTCTCAGGCTTAATGAATGGCGGATTTGCCTACCATTCGCCCTACAGGCTTACACCAGTATTACCACTGACTGGCTCAGCTACCTTCCTGCGTCACCCCATCGCTTGGCTACTACCAGATCAGGTCCCATGCATCCACATCCAGGGCCCCCGAAGGGGCGTAAGGACGCTTCAGGATGGTTAGTATCACTGATTCACCAGGGGCGCGTTCACACGGGTACGGGAATATCAACCCGTTGTCCATCGGCTACGCCTGTCGGCCTCGTCTTAGGTCCCGACTCACCCTGGGCGGATTAACCTGGCCCAGGAACCCTTGGTCATTCGGCGGACGAGTTTCTCACTCGTCTTTCGCTACTCATGCCTGCATTCTCACTCGTGTGGCCTCCACGGCTGGGTCACCCCGCCGCTTCCATGGCCACACGACGCTCCCCTACCCATCCACACCACTGCCCAAGACTCCGCAGAATCAAGGGGGTGCATTGTGTGAATGCCGCAGCTTCGGTGGTGTACTTGAGCCCCGCTACATTGTCGGCGCAGGATCACTTGACCAGTGAGCTATTACGCACTCTTTCAAGGGTGGCTGCTTCTAAGCCAACCTCCTGGTTGTCTTCGCGACCCCACATCCTTTTCCACTTAGTACACGCTTAGGGACCTTAGCTGGCGATCTGGGCTGTTTCCCTCTCGACTACGAACCTTATCGCCCGCAGTCTCACTGCCGCGCTCTCACTCACCGGCATTCGGAGTTTGGCTGATTTCGGTAAGCTTGTGGGCCCCCTAGACCATCCAGTAGCTCTACCTCCGGTGAGAAACACGCGACGCTGCACCTAAATGCATTTCGGGGAGAACCAGCTA
>NZ_CP150488.1:7500-3410000 GCF_041228765.1 Rhodococcus wratislaviensis
GACCGCCGCTGATCGAGGCAGCCAGCTGCGCATCGGCGGGGTCCAGGCCGTCCCGCTCGCGCAGGACCTTGGCGATGGAGTCGGCCGACGGGGTCACGAGATGGATGTGCCGGCAGCGCGACCGCAGCGTCACGGAGATGTCCTGCGGGTCGACGGAGGGCGCACACAACAGGAACACGGTGCGGTCCGGCGGCTCCTCCACCACTTTCAGAAGAGCGTTGGCCGCACCCTCGGTGAGCCGGTCCGCGTCCTCGACGACGACGATCTGCCAGCGCCCGGTGCTCGGCCGGCGAGCGGCGGTCTGCACGATGGCGCGCATTTCCTTGACGCTGATGCTCAGGCCCTCGGGGACGACCTGCCGGACGTCTCCGTGGGTACCAGCCATCGCGGTAGTGCAGGCGTGGCACACGCCGCAGCCTGGAACGCCGTCGCTGGTGCATTGGAGTGCGGCGGCGAAACATTGCGCGGCCACCGACCTACCCGATCCGGGCGGGCCCGTGAACAGCCACGAATGCGTCATCGAGGAGCCCATCGCACCGACTCCACGACGGGCGGCAGTCGCCGCGGCCGTCAGCTCGGCCTCGACGTCCTCCTGGCCCACCAACCGGTCGAATACCGTCACCGCGCCAGCCTAACCGGCACGTGCGACAACCCGGCCGGCCCGAGGTACCGGCTCACGCCTTCTTGTCCGCTGCCTTCTTCGCGGCCGCTTTCTTGGCCGGTGCCTTCTTGGCGGCGGTCTTCTTTGCGGCCTTCTTGGCGGGCGCCTTCTTCGCGGCGGCCTTCTTCTTGACGGGACCGCGGGCACGCCGATCCGCCAGCAATTCCGAAGCGCGGGCGTCGGTGATGGACTCCACCTCGTCGCCCTTGCGGAGGCTGGCGTTGGTTTCACCGTCGGTCACGTACGGCCCGAACCGGCCGTCCTTGATCACCATCGGCTTCTCGCTGACCGAGTCGACACCCAGCTCACGCAGTGGCGGGGTGGCGGCGGCCTGACGTCCGCGGCGCTTGGGCTCCGCGTAGATCTTCAGAGCCTCGTCGAGGGTCACCGTGAACATCTGGTCCTCGGTGGCGAGGGACCGCGAATCCGTCCCCTTCTTCAGATACGGGCCGTAGCGACCGTTCTGCGCGGTGATCTCTTCCTTGGACTCCGGATCGACACCCACCACCCGCGGCAGCGACAGCAGCTTGAGGGCGTCGTCGAGGGTCACCGTCGCCAAGTCCATCGACTTGAGCAGCGAGCCCGTCCGCGGCTTCGGACCGGTGGCCTTCTTCGCCGCCTTCTTCGCCGGCGCCTTCTTGGCTGCCGTCTTCGTCTTGGTCGTCCCGTCGCCCGATTCGTCGGTCACCGGCACCACTGCCGGTTCGGGCTCCGGTTCCGGCTCGGGAAGGATCTCCGTGACGTACGGGCCGAAGCGGCCCTCCTTCGCGACGATCTCGTGCCCGGTGAGCGGGTCGACGCCCAGCTTGCGACCCTCCTGCGGAGTCGAAAAGAGCTTCTCCGCGTACTCCGGTGTCAGCTCGTCCGGCGGAAGGTCGTCGGGCAGGTTGGCCCGCTGGGAGATGAGGTCGCCCTCGGGGTCGTCCGGGTTCTGGACCATCCGCTCGAGGTACGGACCGAACCGTCCGACCCGGACGTGCACTTCCCGTCCCTCGGCGTCGTCGAAGAGCCTGATCGAGTTGACCTCGCGAGCGTCGATCTCCTCGAGGTTGACGCCGACCATCTTCTTCAGACCGCCCTCACGGGCAACCGAACCCTCGGCGCCGTGATCGCCGCCGAAGTAGAAACTGCTCAGCCAGTTGCCGCGCTGTTCCCGGCCACCGGCGATCGCGTCGAGATCGTCTTCCATCCCGGCGGTGAAGTCGAAGTCGACCAACCGCCCGAAGTGCATCTCGAGGAGACCGATGACGGCGAACGCCACCCAGGACGGGACCAGCGCGCTGCCGCGCTTGTACACGTATCCGCGATCGAGAATCGTCTTGATGATCGACGAATACGTGGACGGGCGGCCGATGCCCAGCTCTTCGAGGGTCTTGATCAGGCTCGCCTCGGTGTAGCGGGCGGGCGGGTTGGTGGTGTGACCGTCGGGATCGAGTTTGGTGGCGGTGACCGCCTGACCCTCGACGAGCACCGGCAGGCGCGACTCGGCGTCGTCGGACTGGCCGCCGGCCTCCTCGTCGACGCTCTCCACGTAGGCCTTCAGGAACCCGGCGAACGTGATGGTGCGGCCCGATGCGGAGAAGGTGCACTCCTCGCCGGTGCCCGCGGTTCCGGTGATCCGCAGGGTCAGCGTCGTGCCCCGCGCGTCGGCCATCTGCGACGCCACGGTGCGCTGCCAGATCAGCTCGTACAGACGGAACTCGTCGGTGTCGAGGCGGGAATGCAGCTGACCGGGGGTCTGGAACACGTCGCCGGCGGGGCGGATGGCCTCGTGCGCCTCCTGCGCGTTCTTGACCTTGCGCGTGTACTGGCGCGGTGTGTCGTGCACGTACTCGGCGCCGTACAACTCGGTGGCCTGCGCGCGGGCGGCAGCGATCGCCGACGACGACAGCGTCGTCGAGTCGGTACGCATGTAGGTGATGTAGCCGTTCTCGTACAGCCGCTGCGCGATGCGCATGGTCCGCTCGGACGTGAAGCGGAGCTTGCGGCCCGCCTCCTGCTGCAGCGTCGACGTCATGAACGGCGCGTACGGCTTGCGGGTGTACGGCTTGCTCTCGGCGGAGGAGACGGTGAGGTCGACACCGGCGAGGGACTCGGCCAGACGCTGCGCCCGCGCCTCGTCCAGAACCGTGACGGTGCTCGTCTTCAGCTGGCCGTCCGCGCCGAAGTCGCGGCCGGTGGCCACCCGGGAGCCGTCGACGCTCACCAGACGCGCCCCGAAACTGCGGGGGCTGGCCTCGGCGCCGGCGTCGAGGGTGGCGGAGATGTCCCAGTAGGACGCCGAGCGGAACGCCATCCGCTCGCGTTCCCGCTGCACGATGACGCGGGTGGCGACGGACTGCACGCGGCCTGCCGACAGCCTCGGCATGACCTTCTTCCACAGCACGGGGCTGACCTCGTAGCCGTACAGACGGTCGAGAATGCGACGGGTCTCCTGCGCGTCGACCAGGTCGTTGTCGAGTTCGCGGGTGTCCTCGGCCGCGGCGCGGATGGCCGGCTCGGTGATCTCGTGGAAGACCATCCGGCGAACCGGGATCTTCGGTTTGAGCGTCTCGAGGAGGTGCCAGGCGATCGCTTCGCCCTCGCGGTCGGGGTCGGTGGCGAGGAAGAGTTCGTCGGCGTCCTTGAGGAGGCTTTTCAGCTCCGTGACCTTGGACTTCTTCTCCGGACTGACCACGTAGAGCGGTTCGAAATCATGGTCGACGTTGACGCCGAGCCGCGCCCACGACTCACCCTTGAACTTGGCCGGGACGTCTGCGGCTCCGCGCGGAAGGTCGCGGATGTGGCCGACCGACGCCTCGACGACGTAGTTCTTTCCGAGGTACGGGGCGATCTTGCGGGCCTTGGTCGGCGACTCGACGATCACGAGGCGGCGAGGCTGGCCGGACGCTCCCGCCGCACCCTGTGCACTGCCGTTGTCCCCTTTAGCCACCTGTAGCCCGAGCCTTCCTGAAGTCGATCGCTGCCACTCGACAGTTGTGCAGACAAACCCTTTTATACCCGGTTCGCCTATTACTAGAGTGACATACCCGGAACCCATCCTCGCAGATCAGTACCGTCTACGCGGCTCTACACGTGGGGCCAACCGGTACGGTCGTCCAAATTTCCGGGCGCCTCACCGATGCTCTCGACGAGTCTGCCGAGCCTACGCCGACCCGAGATTCGGAGCCCCGGACCGGAGCCACGGGTGCCGATCAGCGTCGGCGCGATGCCCGCTCTCATCAATGCCTGAGCCAACGGCGCGTGGGTATCCGGGGCGTGCGGGTCGAGTCCGAGGACGAACCGCTCGCCCTCCGCTTCGCTCCTGCCCGACGCGAGTGCCCACACCCTCAGCTGACGCCCCGAAGGCACCCAGCCGGAGGGCACCGCCTTGACCGCTCCCCTCGTCCACTGGTCCGCGAGCGGCCGCAAGTCGACGACCGATGCGGTGCGGACGAGCGGGCTGCCCTCGTCGCTGCGCGTGATCTCGACCTCGAGTCCGGCCTGGGCGATCAGCTCTGCAATAGCCTCCGCCCGCCACGGCGCATCCACCACGATCGAGATGCGCGCACGCCCGGCCGATGTGACCACCTGGCCCGTCGCGGCGAGTAGACCGCACAAGTCGGTGACCGCCGGCGGCATCGCCTCTGCGGAGAAAAAGGAGAGCTGACTCACTGAAGTACCCCCTATTGCCACGGCACCGTTGCCGTGAAAACGACTCGTCCCCCACCGCCTCAGGCGATGGGGGACGAATCAGACGCGGCCACGAGGACCCCGCCTATCTGATTTACGTGTTCACGAATGTGAACGGCAGAATCAGACTGCGCGAACGCCGGTGGCCTGGGGGCCCTTGGTGCCCTGGCCGACCTCGAACTCCACGCGCTGGTTCTCCTCGAGGGTGCGGAAGCCGCTGCCCTGGATCTCGGAGTAGTGAACGAAGACGTCAGCGGAGCCGTCTTCGGGTGCGATGAAGCCGAAGCCCTTTTCCGCGTTGAACCACTTCACAGTGCCCTGTGCCATGCTTTTCCTTCTCTTTCTAACCACCGGATTCGGCGGACAGCACATACAGTCCGCCGGGCCGGTTCCGACCGCTGTACTTCTAGATTTCCCCCTCAGGAAAAGCAGAGCACCGCGTTCGCAACATCGATCCTGCGAACGTTCACTCTTTCAAGCCTACGAACACAGAAGCTGCGACCAGTTGTAGTCAACCATGAACTCCGCGAACGCAACAGTCGAAATCCGAACAATTCACACAAAAAGTTGATCTTGTAGCGAACAGGCGCGAAACAGCGGATTGACGCCGGGGTCGCGGCACCCCGCGCGACAGCCCCGAAGAGGCACTCGTTATCATCAAATGCGCAGGTCGTGGCGGTGTGGAAGCTACTCGCCCGTCCCCTACGACAGCCCGGAGACATCAGTGAGCACACCGTTTTCACCACGTGACGACAGTGGAAATACGGGCGAAACATACGGCCGAGCGCTGCTGAACCGAGTCCTCGAGGGTGTCCCCCGGGACGAAAACCCGCTCACTTTCGCCGCGGAAATGCCTGCCCGGACTTCTCAGCTGTCGGAATGGCCCGCGTGGGCGCACCCGAGCGTCGTCCGGGCCATGCAGGAGAACGGGATCCCCCGTCCCTGGACGCACCAGGCCGCCGCCGCCGACCTGGCCCGTCACGGGTCGAACGTCGTGGTGTCCACCGGCACCGCCTCGGGCAAGTCCCTGGCCTACCAGCTTCCGGTACTCACCACTCTGGCAACGGATCCGCGGGCGACCGCCCTCTACCTCTCGCCGACCAAGGCACTGGGCGCAGACCAGCTGCGGGCCGTGACGTCGCTCATCGACTCGGAAGTCCTGGATGCCGGGGACGACCTCCGGGGCGTGTGCCCGTGCGCGTTCGACGGCGACACCCCACTCGAGGTGCGGCACTGGGCACGGGAGAACTCGCGGTGGCTCTTCACGAACCCCGACATGCTGCACATCTCCCTCCTCCGGACCCATCAGCGATGGGCGCACTTCTTCCGCAATCTGGCCTACGTGGTGATCGACGAATGCCACTCCTACCGTGGTGTCTTCGGCTCGAACGTCGCGCTCGTGCTGCGGCGGCTCCGGCGCATCGCGGCCCGGTACGGCGCCGATCCCGTCTTCGTCCTCGCGTCCGCCACCACGGCGGACCCCGGGGCGGCGGCGTCGCGGCTGATCGGAGCGCCCTGCGCCGAGGTCGTGGAAGACGGTTCACCACACGGCCCCCGGACGGTCGCGCTGTGGGAACCCCCGCTCATGCGGGAGGTCACCGGGGAGAACGGAAGCCCCGTTCGACGGCCCGCCGGTTCGGAGGCCGCGCGCATCATGGCCGACCTGATGGTCGAAGGGGCCCGCACCCTCACCTTCGTGCGCTCCCGCCGGGGCGCGGAGCTGACCGCGATGGCGACCAAACGTCTACTCGGGGAGATCGATCCCGAACTCGCGACGCGAGTCGCGTCGTATCGAGCCGGGTACCTCGCCGAGGATCGTCGTGAACTCGAGACCGCACTCGCCGACGGCACGCTGCTGGGGGCGGCGACGACGAATGCGCTGGAACTCGGCGTAGACATCGCCGGCCTCGACGCCGTCGTGGTCGCCGGGTTCCCCGGCACGGTGGCGTCGTTCTGGCAACAGGGAGGCCGGTCCGGCCGACGCGGCGAAGGGTCGCTCGTCGTCCTGGTCGCGCGGGACGATCCCCTCGACACCTACCTCGTCCATCACCCGTCCGCGCTGCTCGACAAGCCCGTCGAGGCGACTGTCACGGACCCGAGCAATCCGTACGTCCTCGGCCCGCAGTTGCTCTGCGCGGCAATGGAACTACCGCTGTCCGACGCGGAGGCCGAGGCGTTCGGGGCGATCGAGGTACTCGGGAAGCTGGCGGAGCAGGGCCTGATCCGCCGACGCACACACGGTTGGTTCGTCACCGCCGGCACAAATCCTCATGGCGCAGTGGATATCCGGGGTGGAATCGGAACTCAGGTGGCAATTGTCGTGTCGGAATCCGGACGCATGCTCGGAACCGTCGACACCGGCCGCGCTCCTGCCACGGCACATCCCGGCGCCGTCCACATCCACCAGGGTGAGTCGTACGTCGTCGACGAACTCGACCTCGACCAGGGACTCGCCCTGGTGCACGCCGAAGACCCGGACTGGACGACGTCGGCTCGCGAAACCACCGAGATCACCGTCACCTCGGTGCTCGAACAGAAGCAGTTCGGCGACGTCGAGGTCGCGCTCGTCGAGGTCGAGGTGACCCATCAGGTGATCGGGTACCTGCGACGACTGTCTTCGGGCGAGATCCTCGACGCAGTGGAACTGGACATGCCGAGGCAGACCCTCCCCACCCGCGCGGTGATGTATACCGTGACACCCGAACTTCTGGTGCAGGCGGGTGTTCCGGCCGAACGCGTGCCCGGTTCGCTCCACGCCGCCGAACACGCCGCAATCGGGTTACTGCCTCTTGTCGCGGTGTGCGATCGAGGCGACATCGGCGGGGTCTCGACGGCGTTGCACGCCGACACCGGACTTCCCACTGTGTTCGTCTACGACGGTCACGCAGGCGGCGCCGGATTCGCCGACCGCGGGCACGCCGAACTCACCCGCTGGCTCGGCGCGACCCGGGAAGCGATCGAATCGTGCGAATGCACCTCGGGGTGCCCGTCCTGCGTGTACTCGCCGAAGTGCGGAAACGGCAACGACCCTCTCGACAAGGACGGCGCGATCCGGGTCCTGACGGCGGTACTCGACTCGCTCGGCTGAGGGTTCAGCGCAAATACAGCCGAACCTTGTCGATCACGTCGCGGAGCAAATGAATCTCCTCACCGGTCGGCGGGGCGGTCACCGTGAGATCGTCGGCCACCTGCAGGTCCCAGCCGGTCTGCGCTCGCACCTCGTCGACGGTGACCCCCTCGTGCACGCTGACCAGTTCGAGTTCGTCGAACGGGCCCTGCCGCGACAACACCCCCAGGTTGGTGAACACCTTCGTCACCCCTCGACCGCGGGGCATGATCCCGTCACCTGCCGCCCGGGCCCGGACAGGACTCGGCGACGTGCAGAAGTCGAGTTCCGCGGGGAAAGCGCTCGGGTCGTGTCGCCGCATCACCACGAAGATCTCGCCGGCGTTGGGCATGATCTCCACGGCGCCACCGGCGCCGGGCAGCCGGACTGTCGGCTTGTCCCAGTCTCCGATGATGCTGGTGTTGAGGCTGCCGTACCGATCGATCTGGGCCGCGCCGAGAAATCCGACGTCGACGTTGCCGCCCTGCAGCACGTAACCGAACAACGCCGACATCGACACCACCGACTCGGCGCCCGACACGACGACCGAGTCGGCGATCCCCTCGGCCATCGCGGCGGGATGGGCGCCGCACACTCCCGATTCGTAGATCAGTTCGACGTCCGGGTTGCTCGTCCTCTTGGCGAGATCGACGGCGAGCGTCGGCAAGCCGACGCCGGCGAACACGCGCCGCTTCCCGGCGAGTTCGCGGGCGGCGACGGACACGATGACCTCCGTCGCCGAGATCGCTCCGACTGGTGCTGTGGTCATTTCCGGCTCCCGTAGTCGACTGGTTCGGAGAATCGAGGCTCGACGGCAAGGTCGTTCCAGTAGTCGTCGCCGAGTTTGTCCAGGTACTCGTCGTGATTCGCAGTGCCGTGGATCCATTCCTTCAGCCAGGCCTGCAGGAGTCCGGAGTCCTTGCTGATGGCGGTCCAGCGCCGGTAGAACGCGCAATCCCTGTCGTAGTAGCCCTGCACGTAGGACGGGTGCGCCCCGCGCGGACAGACGACCACGGCATCGACCGCGTGGGAGGGGATCAACGTGCGGCTGGGGTCGGAGCGGACGACCTCGTCGTCGACGATCTCCTCGACGACCACGATCGCCTTCCGCGCGGCGTACACCGCTTCCTGCTGGACCCCGGAGATACCCCAGATCTGCACGTTGCCCTGGCGGTCGGCGCGCTGCGCGTGAACGATCGTGACGTCCGGGTTCAGCGGAGGCACGACGTACACCGTGCCCTCCCCGTAGGGATCGTCGACGAGTCGAATTCGGGGATTGAGCCGAGGAAGGTCGCTTCCCGCGTAGGAGCGCAGCGGAAAGAACGGGAGGCCGGCGGCACCCGCCTGATAGCGGCAGACCATTCCGTAGTGGCTGTACTCCTCGACCTCGAGGGCCACCGGATCGTGGTGCTCGATGCGGCGTCGTAACTCGTGCAGTGATCCGGCCGAGCCGCTCGCGAAGAACGAGGCCACGAGCTTGGTGACACACCCGGCCGCCACGAGTTGATCCGACACGATGTCGGGCGTCATCCGGCACAGCGTGAGGTTCTGCCGTTCCTGCCGGATGATCTCGTGCGCAGCCGCGAAAGAGATGAGATGCGAGAAGCCCTCGAGGCACACGGTCATGCCGTCTTCGACGTACGTTCCTATGGCTTCCGCCATGCTGACCACTTTGCTCATCGCCATCCCCTTCTCCGAAGCGACGGGAGGTCGCCTAGGGACCCTCCCCGCCGGATTACCGCCGTGTGAATCAATAGTGTTGACAAATCTGTTGCTGGAACTGCAATAGTTCTCCCGTGGAGATTTCTCAGATCACTGCCTTTCTCGCGGTCGCCGAGGAACTGCACTTCGGCCGGGCAGCGCAGCGCCTGCACTCGGCCCAGCCGCCGCTGAGCCGAACGATTCGGCAACTGGAAAAGCAGCTCGGAGCAACTCTTTTCGAAAGAAACACCCGGAACGTTCGCCTCACGCCGGCCGGTGAGGCACTGCTCGGCCCGGCGCGCGAGATCCTGGACGCCTGCCGGCTCGCGGAGATCGCCGTCGCCGCCGCCGGGCGCGGGCAGGTCGGCCGGGTGCGCATCGGCTTCGCCGGAGTCTCGTCCCACCTGCTCATCGGGCGGTGGGCCAAACTCGTCCGGCACACCCACCCGGGAATCGAATTCGTTCTGGACAGTTCCGCTTTCGCGAGCGAAGCACTGAACAAGCTCCTCGACGGAACCCTCGACATCGGTCTGGTCCGGTGGATCTTCACCCCGCCCGGCATCGCGTCCCGCGTCATCCTCAACGAGGACTTCGTGGTGGCCGTACCCACCGACCACGCGCTTGCAGGCAGGGACAGTGTTCGCATCGAGGAGCTGGCCACCGAGCCCTGGGTGACGCTGCCCGCCGATCCCGGATCGGCGCTGCGCGACTCCCTGCAGAGGGCGGCCCACGACGCCGGTTTCACGCCCCGGATCGTGCAGAGCGCCCCGGACTCGATGGCGCTGATGGCGTTGGTGTCCGCGGAGGTCGGCTGTGCGTTGACCGTCTCCTCCGTGGCCGAGAACGTCAACAACCCGGACGTCGTGTTCCTCCCGCTGGCCGGCGGTCCCAGCACTCTGCAACTGCGGATCGCGTGGAGAGCGGACGACCACAGCGCCGCGTTACGGGAAGTCCTCAGGCTGTCCGAGGAGGCATTGCCCACTCCGGACTGAGCCGGACGGTCAGGAGTTGGCTGTCGCACGTGTCTGCCCTGCGCTCGGAGCGGTGTCCACCGCATCGTCCTCATCGATGTCGAGCTGCAGTTCGTCCGCGTCGGATTGCTCCGCGGTCGACAACCGGCGCGCGTCGAAGCCGGTCCGATTCAGCAGCAACAGCGTGCAGATCAGGGAGACTGCGGCATAACCGGCCGACACGAACGCGACACCGACGATGTTTCCGGACGAGTTGAGCATCCACTGCGCCAGCACCGGGGTGCCGCCGCCGACGACCAGCGAACACAGCTGGTAGGCCGCCGAAAGACCGGTGTAGCGAATGTTGGCGGGGAAGGCACGCGCGAGCACTCCGGCGATGGCGCCGTAGAACATCGAATGCGGAATGGTCGCGAGGCACATCGCGACGACGGCAATGGCGAAGTTCTCGGTCCGGATCGCGAAGAACATTGCCGGCATCAGGATGAACTCGGGAATCACCATGATGCACATGGCTTTCCGCATGTCGATCCGGGACACCAGGACGGCGCCGAACGGCTGCACGATGAACTGGACCACGAGTGCGATGGCGATCGCGCCGAGGAACGTGCCCCGGTCGTAGCCGAGTTCGCTGGTGGCCCACGACAACGCGAAGGTGTTCTTGAAGTACGTCACCTGGGCCAGGGGCAGCGCGCCCGCACCGAGGAGAACGAGGACCCAATGCTTGCGCAGCACCTCACCGATCGGCAGTGCGACGGTCTTCTTGCGCTTCAGCACGGTCTTCATCGCGTCCGACTCTTCGAGCTTGAGGCGGATGATCATGCCGACGATCACCAGGGCCGCGGAGATCAGGAACGGGATGCGCCAGCCGTAGAGCACGAAAGCCGGAGTGGGCATGGCGGAAAGCAGGAAGAACGCCATGGTCGCCAGGAGGTTTCCGGCGGGCGACCCCTGCTGGGCGAACGCCGAGTACAGAATCCCCTTCCCCTTGGGTGCGTTCTCGCTGGCGATCAGGACCGCCCCGCCCCATTCACCGCCCACTGCCACACCCTGGACGACCCGGAGGAATACCAGGGCGGCGGGTGCCCATATCCCGATCTGCGCATAGGAGGGCAGGAGTCCGATTCCGACGGTCGCGGTGCCCATCATCATGAGCGTGATGACCAGGGTGTTCTTTCGACCGATCTTGTCGCCGAGATGGCCGAAGACGATGCCGCCGATCGGGCGGGCGAGGAACCCCGCCCACAGCGTGACGAACGCGAGCAGGGTGCCCATGCCCGCAGGCAGGGTGTCGGAGAAGAACACCTGACCGAAGACCAGCGCCGACGCGGTGCCGTAGATGTAGAAGTCGTACCACTCGATCGTGGTGCCGATGAACGAGGCGATGCCCGCCCTCCGCGCCTTTGTCTCGGCCTCGGTCCGCTTCGGTGGTGCCGTGGTCATGTAATGCCCTCTCTCGCCAAAGGGAGTGGTGTGGATGAAAACCAGCTCGCATCAGTGAGACTCGCATCACAGGATCGATGCCGTCCAATACTTCCTGAGCGGGGGATTGTTACCGATCTGGTCATAATCAGGGAAACCTCCCACACGCTGGAGCGACACCGACCACCGCGACGCTTCGATGTCACTCCGCGGGACCTGCCCTCGCCACTGCCCGGGCGTCCCGGACACCCAGCGAGGACAGAAGCACCGGCGCGGTGACCGCCACTTCGACGTCCCAGTCGTCGATCTCACAGGACACGACTTCGGTGCGCATTCGTCCCGCGACCTCCCTCGCCGCGGCACACGCCGCCTCGGTACCGCGGTCCAGCCCGACGGCCGCGGCGAGGGCAGCCAGATCTGCGGCGGACTGCGCCCGGTGCCGCACCGATACCGCCGAGCCGACGTGCACGAGCATCGCCGTGACCACCATCAGCGCCGCGAGCGCACAGCACGCCGTGACGGTCACGGAACCGCGGTCGTCGGTGATCCCCGAACTCACCGCCCTCCCCCGCTCCACCCCGGCACCGAGGGTTCGAGAGCAGCCACCGCCTCCGCGGAGATGTTCACGAGCGGAAGCAGCGGACTGCGAGCCCGCACGGTCGCGACGACGAACTCCCCCTCGGCCCTGACCGACACGTCGGCGCCGTCGGGGGCCACTCTCGCCGCCGTGGAGATCGCCGATTCGCGATCTCCACGGGCAGCGAGCCGCGCAGCCTCGCGGGCCGAGTCGACACACCGGACGTGCAGCGTCGCCGCGGTGATCGCTCCGACACACAGCACGACCACCGCCACGATCGACGCGATCGCGATAGCCGCCTCGACCGTGACGCCCCCGGCCTCCGACCGGCGCAGGTTCTCGGCCGCGCTCATCACACCGCGGTGTTCAGCGCTTTGTCGATGATGTTCGTCAACGCCGCGACAATGCTGTCGCCGGTGACGACCGAATACAGGACTGCGCCGAAGGCCGCGGCCGCGATGGTGCCGATGGCGTACTCCGCGGTCGACATGCCGTCCTCGTCCGTCGCGAGCAGCGTCAAGCGGGCGGTCAGTGCTCGCACTTCCGCCAAGGCCCGGATTCCGTGTCCCATGGTGTTCCCCCTTCAGAGTGTCCGGCGCAGCGGTTCTGCGCCGGAAGTGTCGATGTGTCACAACAGCCCGCCGTCCAGCACGCGTGAGGCCAGCCCGACGACGACCGGGATGATCCCGAGACAGATGAATGCCGGCAGGAAGCACAGCCCGAGGGGGCCACTGATCAGCACGCCCGCCCGTTCGGCCGACGCCGCCGCCAGGTGCTCGACCTGGATTCGGCCGTCGGCGGCGAGTTCCGTCATCGAACCGGCGAGCGACGACCCCGATGCGGCCGACCGGCGCGCCATGCGGGCGAGCGATTCGGTGGCCGGGTCCGACGCCGCCGCCTCCCACGCGGTCGCCGCGTCCGCCCCCAGCGACAGCAGGTCTGCGGCGCGGCGCAGCGATTCCGACAGCGGCGCGGGCGCCGACCGCGACACGGCCTGCGCCGCGGTCGCGACCGGCAGGCCGGCGCGCAGGCACGCTGCCAGCAAGTCGAAGGTCGCGGCGATCGCGAGCGGGTCCTCGCGGCGCGCGGTGTCGTCCACCGAGGACGCCGCATCACCCGGGCCACCGGTGTCGCCGCGCAGTCGCTGCACCGGCGATCGGGGTGCGGGCAACACCAGC
This sequence comes from Rhodococcus wratislaviensis, assembly GCF_041228765.1. Lineage (NCBI taxonomy): Bacteria > Bacillati > Actinomycetota > Actinomycetes > Mycobacteriales > Nocardiaceae > Rhodococcus > Rhodococcus wratislaviensis. Next base: position 20,786 of record NZ_CP150488.1, read on the forward strand.
ACGGCGCCCGCGAGGAGAAGTACCACGCACCAGATCATCCCGTCACACGTCCGGTGATCCGGTCGGTCCACAACAGGCCCGCGCACACCAGTCCTGCCCCGAGCAGCAACAGGATTCCACCCACACCACCGCCGAACAGCACCGCCAAAGGGGACGCCCCCATCATCTGGCCGAGACCGACACCCAGGAGCGGCAGCCCGGCCAGTACGGTCGCCGTGGCCCTCGCCCCGGCCAGCGAGGCCTCGGTTCGCTGACGGAAGCGACTGCGTCCCAACAGGTCCGTTCGTGCCGCCTCGAGCAGTTCCGCCAGTGCGAGACCGTGCGCGTCGGCCACCGCCCAGATGTCGGCGATGCGCCCCAACTCGGCACCGACGCGGGAGCCCGCGATCCGGAACCCGTCGGCGGCAGATCCTCCGAGCCGCGACCGCGCCGACGCGGCCCGAAATGCAGCCGCCACACTGCCTGCCGACTCGTCGGCGGCCGTCTGGCATGCCGCAGCCGGATGGGCGCCCACACGAAGTTCCGCTGTCACGACCTCGAGGCTCGACAGTATGACACGCAGATCCGCGTCCTTGGCTCTCGCCGACCTACGTCGTGACGATCTGAAACGCACTGTTGCACAGACGATCATCGCAGCGAGAACCGCACAGAGTCCGCCCAGTTCGTACACGATCGGAATACCGGCGAGCGCCGCCGGAACCCCCCAGGGCAGACGCATCCGGCGCCGGGGACCTTCCCTGCCCGTCACCGCGAGCAACCGGGGCCGCGATCGTGCGGACGGCACCGCCAGCACCGCACAGGCGAGCACTACCAGACCGGCGATCACGACGGCACCTCCGTCTCCGAACCCTCCGGTCCACGCCGGGAACACAAGTGACGGAGCCGGTCCACCGCCGGACCCTCACCCGTGTCGTGGTTCCAGGCGGGCATGATCGTGACGTGCCCGTACTCGTCGCGAGTGACGACACCGATCTGCGTCAGCCGCCGCGCCCCGCTCGAAGACCGGTGGACGTGCAGGATCACCTGGACGGCGGCGGCGAGCTGACTGTGCAGCGCCGAGCGGTCCATTCCGCCCAGTGCCGCAAGCGCTTCGAGCCGGGCGGGAACCTCCTCGGGTGAGTTGGCATGCACCGTTCCGGCACCGCCGTCGTGACCTGTGTTGAGAGCCGTCAGCAGGTCGACGACCTCGGCGCCGCGAACCTCGCCGACGACGATCCGGTCGGGACGCATACGCAGGGATTGACGGACGAGGTCCCGGACGGTCACCTCACCCACACCCTCGACGTTGGGTGCGCGGGCCACGAGCCGGACGACGTGCGGGTGCGTCGGCGCCAACTCCGCGGCATCCTCGACGCACACGATCCGTTCCGCTTGGTCCACTGCCCCCAGCAGCGCCGCCAGCAGCGTGGTCTTGCCTGCGCCGGTGCCGCCGGTGACCAGGAAGGCGAGCCGCGCGTGCACGATCTTCACCAGCAGGTCGTGGGCCGCCTCGACCACGGCACCGCCCGCGACGAGCGCGCCGAGCCCCTGGGTGGCCGGGCGCAGCACCCGCAGCGACAGGCAGGTGCCGCCCTGAGCCACGGGGGCGAGGACGGCATGCAGCCGCACACCGAACGAGCCGTTTCCGACGTCCCGCAGTCGTCCGTCGACCCACGGCTGAGCGTCGTCGAGACGGCGTCCGGCAGACAGCGCGAGACGTTGGGCGAGTCGGCGCACCGCCGCCTCGTCGGTGAAGCGGACGGCTGCGCGTTCGAGCCCGCGGCCTCGGTCGACCCAGACGCGGTCGGGCGCCGTGACGAGCACGTCCGCGACTCCGGGCTCCGTCAGCAACGACTCGAGCGGCCCGGCACCGGTGAGTTCGGTCATGAGCACCCGCAGTGCCCCGAGCAGGTCGGTGTCGCCGAGCACGCCGCCCGACTCGGTGCGGATGGCAGCGGCGACCGTTGCCGGCGTCGGCTCGCCGGACGTGTGCGCGAGACGTTCGCGCACCCGGTCGAGGAGGTCGGGGGTGACGAGGGAACTCATGCCGCCCACTCCCGCGACCGCGGTCTGCTGCCGACTGTGTCGAGGACCGCCTCGGCCGCGACGCCCAGCGGGGAGCGCCTGCCAGGCCGCAGTCCGCCGTGTTCGAGCATTCCGGTGAGCGCGCGCTCGGCGCGCATCGACGCGATCAGCGGCAGGTCGAGAACCTCCGCGACGTCGGCGCCCCGAAGCCCGCCGGGTGCCGGACCGCGGACCACGAGTCCCTGGTTGGGGTTCCTCTCGGTGATCCACTGCGACACCTTTCCCGCGGCGATGCAGGCCCGGACAGTCGCGGGCACGACGAGGACCACCAGATCGGCGAGTTCGAGGACGGTTTCCGTGACCGGGCCGGGAAACCGCGACACGTCGCACACGACCAGATCGCCCGCATGGCGGCCGGCCTCGGTGACCGCACGGACCGCGGCCGCTGTCGGTCCGGCGCCGTGCCCCGTCCTGCTGCAGGCGAGCACCCGCAGCCGCTCGCCGCGGGCGGGGAGGGCGTCCCGGAGCGCGCCCGAGGAGATCCGGCCGCCTTCGATCGACAGACCCGACCATCGCAGTCCTGGCACGTCCTCGATGCCCAGCAGCACGTCGAGGCCGGACCCCCACGAATCGGTGTCGAGCAGAAGTGTGGACTGCGGTCGCGACGCGGCGGTGAGGGCTGTCGCCGCCGCCAGCGTGGAGGCGCCCGCACCGCCGCATCCGCCGACCACGGCGACGACGGTGCCGTCCGCTTCGGGACGCTGGGGTTGTTCGCCGAGCACGGCGACCAGTGCCGACTCGTCCTCGGGCACGGCGAGCACGTGTTCCGCACCGACCGCGGTCGCGATCCGCCACTCGTCGATGCCCGGCGGCCCGTCGCACAGCAGCACCACACGGCGCCGCCGTGGGAGCCGGTTGCGGCATGCTGCGGCTGCGCGCGCGTCGAGCACGACGATCGGGGCGCTTCCCCAGAGATGCCGGGCGTCGGCGACATCGACCTCGTTCAGCGCCCGGTCGGCGGCTGCCGCCACGCGCCTGATGCTGTGCAGCAGTGCCGGGTCGTCGATCAGAACCAGCACTTCACCCCCGCCTTCTGCGTCCATGCAGCGAGCGTGCCCGCTGCCGGAGACCGCCGGAAGGGGCTCAGCTCGAACTGTGGACAACTTCGGCCCTGTGGATAGAAACTGGTACTTCCGCACCAATTTAAGTACTTCGGGCCGAGGAGGCGGCAGACCTGCCGCAGACAGAGGACGACCCTCGCCAGGGGGGGAGGAGGCGAGGGTCGTCAGTGTTCAGCCCCGGGGGTCGGGCTGAACATCGTCCGGATCAAATCCGGACATCAGCAATACTACACCTCCCCCGATCAGTATTTGCAAGTTCAACTGTTGAACGTTCCGTCGTGTCGATAGTGCCGAAAGACCCTTCCTTCGACCGTTCATACGAACCCCCGCCCCACCCGAAGTCCGCATATCCTTGGAAATTGTGACCGCGAAGCCACAGAGAAGTGCCAAGACAGGTCGACACACCGAGACAGGTCGGATTGCCGCATTCTTCGACCTCGACAAGACGATCATCGCGAAATCCAGCACCCTCGCGTTCAGCAGACCGTTCTTCGACCAGGGCCTGATCAATCGCCGATCGGTTCTCAAGAGCAGTTACGCGCAGTTCCTGTTCCTGCTGTCGGGCGCGGATCACGATCAGATGGAGCGGATGCGCGCCTACCTCACGAGCATGTGCGCGGGCTGGAACGTGGACCAGGTCCGGTCCGTGGTAGCCGAAACCCTCCACGACATCGTGGACCCACTGGTGTTCGCCGAGGCCGCCGACCTCATCGCGGACCACAAGTTGCGGGGCCACGACGTCATCGTGGTCTCGGCGTCCGGCGAGGAGGTGGTGGCGCCGATCGCCGAGGCACTCGGGGCCACGCGAAGCACCGCCACCCGCATGGCGGTCGCGGACGGGCTCTACACGGGCGAGGTGGAGTTCTACTGCTACGGCGAAGGCAAAGTGGACGCGATGCGGCAACTGGCCGACGAATATCACTACGACCTGTCGGAATGCTACGCCTACTCCGACTCGGTGACCGATCTCCCGATGCTCACCGCGGTCGGCCACCCGACTGCGGTCAACCCCGACCGCGCGTTGCGGAAGGCCGCGGCCGGAAACGGTTGGCCCATATTGACTTTCTCGAATCCGGTCTCCCTCCGGGCACGCCTCCAGGCGCCGTCCGCCACCACCGTCGCGACCACGGCGGCGGTGAGTGTCGGAGCCCTGGTCGCGGGCGCATTCACGTATGGAGTGTTGCGCCGCAAGCGCTGACCGCCGCAACCCGCGACACGGTCACAAACCGAATTTGATACTTGCTGTGAGGGGGGTCACGGGGTACAAAGGAGTTACGGAAGAACGGAAGGCCAAGGTCGACCCAGAAGAGAAGGATCGATCTCCCGACCAGGATTCCCAGCACGGGCACTAGGTACCCACGCGAAGCATAAGCCACTATAAGGGCAGAAGCGTTGTGGGCCTGCGAGACTCGAGTCTTCACCGGCAAGGACCCTGCACAGGTTGCAAGGACGACCCGACGATATTCGGACTCTCGCCGAGGCCACCCACACAACCCACCTTGCACGCTTGGTAACCGGTTGTCCGTGCTAACGGGCGGCGAAGTCGACACCAGTCGGCAGCGCCGCCCGTTTCACGTGTTCGGTAAGTTCTTGCAGCGCAAAGGATTCGACTAACTCGCTGCGGCCTCCGCGATCGACGTGGCTTCCCGCGCTCCGGCCTCCAGGGCGCCGCAGCACAGGACGACCCAGCTGCCGACACCCTCCGGCTCGCCCGACGCGAACGCTGCAGCCCCGTTGCGGTACGCCTGCTGCCGGCGCAACCAGCTCACCTCCGGCACCCCGAGATTGTGCGGATCGAGCCCGCTCGACACGGAAACCAGACGCGACGCGGCGCGCGCGACGATGCCGTCGCCGACCCCGAACGGCTTCAGCGTCAACAATTCCCCGTGCACCACGGCTGCCAGAACCGGCGCGGGTGCGGCCGTTCCCCCCGTCACGAGCTGTGCGAGACCGTCTAGCCGCTCCGCGACGCCGGATCCGGCCCGCGGCCTGCCGAGCAGTTCCTGATCCTCCACGAGGTCGGCCGCGGCCAGCAGATGCAGCCGTGCGAGGGCCTGCAGGGGTGCCCGCTGCCAGGTGGACTGCAACAGTGTGAGGGCGTCACCGTCGAGGGCCTGCCCGACACGCAGTGCCCCCGACAGAATCGGGTCGCCGGCCTCGCCGGGGGCGGGTAGCTCAGTGCTGCCGCCGTCCAGCGACGCCGAGGCGCGGGCCGCCCGGACCGCCGCCTCGGCCGCCGTCGTCGGCCAGCCGCGCCGGTTGGTCTTGTGGCGGTGAACCGCACCGAGTGCGTCGCGCGCACGGTCCGCGGCTTCGCGGACGCCGGGAAGGTCGACGAGGGGCTGCAACGGGTCGCTCACGTATCGGAACGCTACCCGGCGCCGTCCCGCGTCAGGCGCCGAGCCGGATCGATCCCCCGGGAATCGCATCCAGCAGCTTCCGCGTGTACTCCTCCTTCGGGGACGTGAAGACCTCGTCGGTGGTCGCTTTCTCCACGATCGCGCCGGTGGACATGACGAGCACGTCGTCGGCGATCTGCCGCACCACCGCCAGGTCGTGGGTGATGAACAGGTACGTCAAACCCAGCTCCGCCTGCAAGTCGTTCAGGAGGGTGAGGATCTGGTCCTGGACCAGCACGTCGAGCGCCGACACGGCCTCGTCGCACACCACCATCTCCGGCTGCAGCGCCAGCGCCCGGGCGATCGCCACACGCTGCCGCTGGCCACCGGACAGTTCGTTCGGGAACCTCCGCATCACCGATGCCGGCAGCGCCACCTTGTCCAGCAGATCACGTACCCGCGCTTCGCGCTCCGCCTTCGTCCCCACCTTGTGGGTGCGCAGGGGCTCCTCGACGGTGCGGAAGATCGAGTACATCGGGTCGAGCGTGCCGTACGGATTCTGGAAGATCGGCTGCACCCGGCGGCGGAACGCGAGCGTCTCCCGGCGGTCCAGCGTCGCGACGTCCTTGCCGTCGAACACGACATTCCCCGACGTCGGCGCGAGAAGTCCGAGGACCATTTGCGCGACCGTCGACTTGCCCGACCCCGACTCGCCGACGATGGCCGTGGTCGTCCCGCGCCGGACCGCGAACGACACGTCGTCGACGGCGGTGAAGTCGGTGGACTTCCGTAGCCCGTGCCGGATCTTGAACACCTTGGTCAGCCCGGTGGCCACGACCACGTCGTCGGTCGCCTGGCCGAAGTCGACACCGATCTCGCCGTGCTGTTCGGCCTCACCGACCACCTCGAGGGCATGCTCCCGGATGTCCGCCCGGGCCAGCGAGGAACTCCGGCGTTGCGACGCCAGCGACGGCGCCGCCGCCACCAGCTTCCGGGTGTACGGGTGGCGCGGCCGCTGCAGGATCTCCAGCGCCGGCCCCGCCTCGACCACCCGCCCCTTGCTCATGACGATCAGGTGCTCGGCCCGCTCGGCGGCCAGGCCGAGGTCGTGGGTGATGAGTAGGACCGCGGTGCCCAGCTCGTTGGTGAGACCGTCGAGATGGTCGAGGATCTGGCGTTGGACCGTGACGTCGAGGGCCGAGGTGGGCTCGTCCGCGATCAGCAGTTGCGGGCGGGCCGACAACCCGATGGCGATGAGGGCGCGCTGGCGCATGCCACCGGAGAACTCGTGCGGATACTGGCCGAGGCGGTCCTCGGCGTCGGCGAGTCCGGCCTCTTCGAGCAGCTCGGCGGCACGGGCCTTCGCGGCCTTGCCCTTCGCGATCCCGTTGGCTTCCAACGCCTCCTCGATCTGGAAGCCGACCTTCCACACCGGGTTGAGGTTGGACATCGGGTCTTGCGGGACGAGGCCGATCTTCTGACCGCGCAGCGCGACGAACTCGCGCTCCGAGGCCTCCGCGAGGTCCTGCCCCTCGAACAGGATCCGACCGCCGGTCACCTTGCCCGTCCCGGGAAGAAGGTTGATGATCGCGTGGGCGGTCGTGGACTTGCCCGAACCGGACTCACCGACGATCGCCACCGTCTGCCCCGGATACACCGTGAGGCTGACACCGCGCACCGCGGGCACGAGCCCGGAATGGGACTGGAACGACACTTCCAGGTCCCGGATCTCGAGCAGCGGCACCTCGTCGGCCGAATGCTTCTGCCCGGCTGGCTCGTTCGTGGACACCGCGCTCACCTCTTCCGGGCCTTGGGATCGAGCGCGTCCCGGAGAGCATCGCCCATCATGATGAAACCGAGCACCGTGATCGCCAGCGCGGTCGCCGGATAGAACAGGATCGGCGACCCCTGACGCAGCGTGACCTGGGCGGTGCTGATGTCTCCGCCCCACGAGATCTCGGTGGACGGAAGACCGATGCCGAGGAACGACAGCGTCGCCTCGGCCACGATGTAGATGCCGAGCGAGATGGTCGCGATCACGATGATCGGGGCGAGGGAATTCGGCAGCACGTGCCGGACAAGGGTGCGTATGTTCGACACACCGAGCGCCCGCGACGCCATCACGTAGTCGTTGTTCTTCGCCGAGATCACCGCGCCACGAGCGATTCTCGCCATCTGAGGCCACCCGAACAGAGCGAGGACGACGACCAGCGTCCAGATGGTGCGGTTGGCGAACAGCTGCATGAGGACGATCGCGGCGAGGATGAGCGGAATGCCGAAGAAGATGTCGGCGACCCGGGACAGCAACGAGTCGGCCCAGCCGCCGTAGAACCCGGCGACCGCACCGAACACCACGCCCACGACGAGCACGATCGACGTGACACCGACCCCCACCAGCACCGACGCCCGCGCCCCGTAGATCGTGCGGGAGTAGATGTCGCAGCCCTGCTTGTCGAATCCGAACCAGTGCCCCGCCGACGGACCCTGCATGCTGAACGCGAGATCGCAGAACCTGGGGTCGGTGCTGGTGAACAGACCGGGGAAGGCCGCCACGGCGATCACCACGACGATGATCACCGTGGCGACCAGGAACAGCGGACGTTTGCGGAGGTCCCGCCACGCATCCGACCACATGCTCGTCGGCGGCTGGTCGATGTGGACGGCGTCGGTCTCTCCCGGCGCCGCCACCTCTTCGGGTGCCACGAAATGCGCCTGACGGGTCTTCCGGTCGCCCGTCCGGGGCGACTCGTTCTCCACTTTCTCAGACATAGCGAATCCTCGGGTCGAGCGCGGCGTACAGGAGGTCGACGAGCAGGTTGGCGAGCAGGTAGATGACGATCAGCACCGTCACGAAGGACACCACCGTCGGCGCCTCACCACGGGTGACCGCCTGATAGATCGTGCCGCCGACACCGTTGATGTTGAAGATGCCTTCCGTGACGATCGCGCCGCCCATCAGGGTGGCAAGGTCGGCGCCGAGGAACGTGACCACCGGGATCAGCGAGTTCCGCAGCACGTGCACCTGCACCACTCGGCGCCGCGAAAGACCCTTGGCCGTCGCGGTTCTCACGTAGTCGGCAGTGAGGTTCTCGGCGACCGACGTCCGGGTGAGCCGGAGCACGTACGCGAACGACACCGACCCGAGGACGAACGCGGGCAGCAGCAGATTCTTGAAACTGGTGTTGCCCCCGACCGTGGGCGGCACCAACCCCCATTTCACGCCGACGAAGAACTGGGCCAGGAAGCCGATGACGAAGATCGGGATCGCGATGATCACCAGGCTCACGAGGAGGACGGAACTGTCGAAGATGCCGCCCTTGCGGAGTCCGGCCCACAGGCCGAAGCCGATCCCGAAGATCCCCTCGATGGCAAGTGCCATCAGCGACAACTTGATGGTGATCGGGAATGCCTGCGCCAAAACCTCACTGACGGGGCGGCCGGAGAAGGACGTACCGAAATCGAGGGTGAAGATGCCCTTCAGATACAGGAGGTACTGCGTCAGGAACGGCTCGTCGAGGTGGTATCGGGCACGGAGTTGGGCCGCCACCGCGGGGCTGAGCGCCTTGTCGCCGGCCAGCGCGGCGATGGGGTCTCCGGGCAGCAGGAACACCATCGCGTAGATGAGGAACGTGGCCCCGAGGAACACGGGGATCATCTGGAGCAAACGGCGACCGACGTACCAGAGCATCGGATCACCTCCTATTCGTCGGGAGCAGTGACGTCAGGAATCCGCAGCCTCGGCTCGTACTCCCGAGCGGGGCCGCGAACTGACAGCTCGCGGCCCCACCCGTCGTCGAAGAATCGTCGGTGCGTCAGTTCTTCTCGATGTCGGAGTACATCGGGATGCCCTTCCAGTCGATGACTACGTTCGACACGTTCTCCGACCAGCCGCTGGCGGCGTTGCGGTACCACGTCGGGACGGCAGGCAGGTCCTGCAGGAGAACTTCCTGCGCCTGGTTCAGCAGGTCCTGGGCTTTGCCGGGATCGACCTCACCCGCGGAGGCACGCAGAAGACGGTCGAACTCGGGGTTCGAGTAGTCGCCGTCGTTGGAGCTGCCGCCAGTCTGGTAGTTCTGCGCGAGGAAGCCGTACTGCTGCGGGTAGTCGCCCTGCCATCCCGACCGGAACGCGCTGGGGATGGTGCGATTGGTGGCCTCGGTGCGGATCTGCGCGAACGTGGGGTACTCCTTGCCCTTCGCGTCGATGCCGAGGGTGTTGCGGATGTTGTTGGCGGTGGCGTCGACCCATTCCTTGTGTCCGCCGTCGCCGTTGTACGCGATCTCGAAGCTGCCCGACCACGGGGCGATGGCATCGGCCTGGGCCCACAGCCTCTTCGCCGCCTCCGGGTCGTACTTCAGGTTGCCGTTGCCGGCGAGCGAATCCGACCAGCCCTCGATGGCGGGGCTGGTGAAGTCGAGCGCGGGGGTGCGGGTGTTGTTGTAGATCTGCTGGGTGATCTGGTCGCGGTTGATCGCCATCGAGATGGCCTGGCGGCGCAGCGTCCCCTCCTCACCGCTGAAGTGCGGCAGACGGCCCGGGATCGTGAACGTCTCGATGGTCGCGGACGGCTGGTTCACGGTGCGGCCCGGCAGGTCGGTCTCGAACGTCGTGACCGCGCTCGGCGGCACCTGATCGAGGACGTCGACGTTGCCCGCGAGCAGATCCGTGTACGCCGTGTCGAGGCTGTTGTACATGACGAAGTCGACGCCCGCGTTCTTCGGCTTGCGGTTGCCGTTGTAGTCGGGGTTCACGACGGTGTCGATCCGGACGTTGTGCTGCCACGCTCCGGGGCCGGACATCATGTACGGGCCGTTGCCGATGGGATTCTCACCGAACGCGGCCATGTCCTGGTACGCCACTGCGGGCAACGGGTAGTACGCGGCGAACCCGAGGCGGTCCGGGAAGGCGGACTCGGGCTGCTTCAGTTCGATCGTGAACGTGGAGTCGTCGACCACCTTCAGTCCCGACATGGTCTGCACGGCCGGGTTCTCGGCGGCCACCTCGTCGTAGCCCTGGATCGGGTCGAAGAACGACGCTTGGATCTGCGCATTCGTGGACAGCGCGCCGTAATTCCAGGCGTCGACGAAGGAGGCCGCCGTGACCGGCGTGCCGTCCGTGAACGTCCAGCCGTCCTTCAGCTTCACGGTGAAGTTCTTGCCGTCGGTCGTCTCGATCGACTCGGCGACCTCGTTGCTCACCCCGCCGTCGGAGTCGTAGGAGACGAGCCCCGCGAACAGCGAATCGACGACGCGGCCGCCCTGATTCTCACTGGTATTGGTGGGAATCAACGGGTTCTGCGGTTCACCCGCCCAGGCGTTGACGATTCCGCTTCCACCCCCGCTCGTCGAATCTCCGGACGAGCAGGCGGACAGCATTCCTGCTGCCAGGCCGACCGCCAGAATGGCGGTTGCCACACGTGTGATGCGCAAAACGATCCTCCCAGATCTGCGTGGTTCCGGGCAGCGGTTCCGGGCGCAGCCCGAATGATGGGATGACGATAAGTCAACGTTTCAATCTGTGTAGCCACGACGGGCGAAACTCGTGCAATCGGCACCTGATCGAAACATCGTCGGCACGGGGGTCTCCACTCGTCGTCCCCGATCGCCGTCCGTCGCGCCCAGTCGACCGATCGTCGCAGAATATGGGCATGCAACCCTCTGCAACGGTGCGCTCGGGAGACCATGTGACTACCCTCACACGTGCTAGAAGTGCCGAATTCGAGACTGGAAAGAAGGCCGGGCCACAATGACCAGTGCAGCACAGGCGAGCGGAGCGACGGAGAAGTCGGAACATTCTGATTCCGTCCCGCAGGTGTATCCGCCGAGCCCCGAGTTCACCGCCACGGCGAACGCCGGCCCCGAACTCCAGGCTGCCGCCGACGAAGACCGTCTCGCATTCTGGGCGAAGCAGGCCGAGCGCCTGCACTGGCACGCCCCCTTCTCCGAGGTCCTCGACTGGTCCGACGCCCCGGTCGCGAAGTGGTTCGTGAACGGACGGCTCAACGTCGCCTACAACTGCGTCGACCGCCACGTCCTCGCCGGCAACGGCGACCGCGTCGCCATCCACTTCGAAGGCGAACCGGGCGACACCCGCGACCTCACCTACAACGACCTGCTCGCCGAAGTCAGCAAGGCCGCCAACACCTTCACCGACCTCGGACTCGTCGCCGGCGACCGCGTCGCGATCTACATGCCGATGATCCCCGAGGCCATCGTCACCATGCTCGCCTGCGCCCGCCTCGGCCTCACCCACTCGGTGGTGTTCGCCGGCTTCTCCGCCAGCGCGCTGCGCTCACGCATCGACGACGCCGAAGCCAAACTCGTCGTCACCGTCGACGGACAGTGGCGCCGCGGCCAGGCCGCACCCCTCAAACCCGCCGTCGACGAGGCCGTGGACGGCGCCGCGTCCGTCAAGAACGTGCTCGTCGTCAAGCGCACCGGCATCGACGTCGACACCACCGAGGGCCGGGACCTGTGGTGGCACGAGACCGTCGACAAGGCGTCCGACACCCATCAGGCGCAGCCGTTCGACTCCGAACACCCGCTGTTCATCCTGTACACCTCCGGCACCACCGGAAAACCCAAGGGCATCATCCACACCTCCGGCGGGTACCTCACCCAGGCGTCGTACACCCACCACAACGTCTTCGACCACAAGGCCGGCCAGGACGTGTACTGGTGCACCGCCGACATCGGCTGGGTCACCGGCCACAGCTACATCGTCTACGGGCCGCTCTCGAACGGCGTCACCCAGGTGGTCTACGAGGGCACCCCGAACTCCCCCGACGAGCACCGGCACTTCCAGATCATCGAGAAGTACCGTGTCAGCATCTACTACACCGCACCCACCCTGGTGCGCACCTTCATGAAGTGGGGCCGCGACATTCCCGACGCCCACGACCTGTCCTCGATCCGGCTCCTCGGCTCGGTCGGCGAACCGATCAACCCCGAGGCCTGGAAGTGGTTCCGCGAGGTCATCGGCGGAAACCAGGCCCCGATCGTCGACACCTGGTGGCAGACCGAGACGGGCGCGATCATGATCTCCCCGCTGCCCGGGATCACCGCCACCAAACCCGGCTCCGCGATGGCCCCGCTGCCCGGCATCTCCGCGAAGATCGTCGACGACGACGCCAACGAACTCGGTGCCGGCGGCTCCGGCTACCTCGTCCTCGACAAGCCGTGGCCGGCGATGCTCCGCGGCATCTGGGGCGACATGGACCGCTACCGCGAAACCTACTGGTCCCGCTACCCGGAGCAGGGCTGGTACTTCGCCGGCGACGGCGCCAAGTACGACGAGGACGGGGCCCTGTGGGTCCTCGGCCGCGTCGACGACGTCATGAATGTCTCCGGGCACCGCATCTCCACCTCCGAGGTCGAATCCGCCCTCGTCGGACACCACGGTGTCGCCGAGGCCGCCGTCGTCGGCGCCGCAGACGAGACCACCGGCCAGGGCATCGTCGCGTTCGTCATCCTCCGCGAGGGCGTCGAGAACACCGGCGACACCCTCATCGCCGAACTCAAGGCCGAGGTGTCGCGGGAGATCAGCCCGATCGCCAAGCCCCGCCAGATCACGATCGTCCCCGAACTCCCCAAGACGAGGTCGGGCAAGATCATGCGACGCCTGCTCAAGGACATCGCCGAAGGCCGCGACCTCGGCGACACCTCCACGCTCGTCGACCCCAAGGTCTTCGACGCGATCCGCGGCAAGTAGGGCGCTCCGCGCCCCGTGAGTGGTTGACGAGTCCCTGCACTCCTCAACCACTCACGGGCGGCGAAGCCGCCACAGCGTCTGCTCCTCGCCGATTCCCTTCAGCGCGGTCGTGAAGACGTCGCACCGGTAGTCCGATTCCGCCAGCAGCGACGCCACCTCCGGGTCGTCGTGAACGGCTCGGGACAGGACGATGTCGCCGCCCGCCGCACACCCCTGCACCCGCGCCGCCAAGTTGACGGTCGCGCCGAAGTAGTCGGCGCGGCCGTCGTTGTCGATCATCACGGCGGGCCCCTGGTGCAGCCCGACTTTCAACGCCACCGAGTCGTCCGCACCGAGGTGCCCGCGACGGAAACCGTCCCAGCCGGACTGCATCGACGCCGCCGCCGACCAGGCCTCCCTCGCATCGGCGAACGTCGCCATCACCGCGTCACCCATCTGCTTCACGACACCGCCGTTCTCGCGCACCACGGCGTCACGCAGGTAGCGGAAATGGCTCTGCACGAACGCGAACGCCCGGACGTCCCCGATGCGCTCGTACAGGGCGGTCGAGCCGCTCAGATCCGTGAACAGCACCGCCAGGTTCGCGATCCCGATCTCGTCGCCGGGCGCGACCCCCTGATCCGGAAAGAGGTCCTGGAAACCGTCGAGCGACGTGACGAGCGCACCGGTCGCCGCGGCGTCCTTCCACCGCTCCCGCTCGACCACCACCAGCGCTTCGCCGGGGAGCCGGTTGGCAACCTCCAGACGGATCGCCCCGTCGGTGTCGGGAGAACCGTGCACGCGGAGTTCGCCTGGACCGCACTCGACCCGCAGCGTTCCACCGGCAGGGCCGACCTCGCAGTGCACCGGGGTGCCCACCTGATAGCACCGGAGGCGCAACCACCCCGGGTCGACGTCGAGCCGCTCGGAACGCTGCTCGCCCGGATCGAGCCGCAGCTGAGCCACCGCCGACGGTGAATTCGCCGGACCACCGATGCAGTACCGGGCCCGCTCCGCCCGGCGGACAGCCGGGTTGACGTCGAAGCGGATCTCCACCGACCGTGCCAGGTCGGTGTCGAAGGCGATGTCGCACGTGTCGCAGTGGACGCGGCTCGCCAGCTGTCGAATGCGGCCGGCGTCCTCGCGGACGGTCCGGCAGACGGGGCAGAGCACGCTCCAGCTCAGGTCCAGCAGTCCGCAGTCCGCGGCGTGGAGGAAGACGTACAGCAACTGCATCCGATCGACACCCCAGCGGTCCGCCAGCTCGAACGGTCGCATGCCCGTCACCTCCAGGTCGGACGCGGTCCGCAGGTGGGATTCCAAGTGTCCGATCAGGTTCGGGGCATCGTGCGATCGAGACAGCTGTGCCGTGCGGAGTTCCAGCCGGCCGGCGTCGAGTTGCTCCGGCGGCGGCAGGGCGGGCACGGCATGCGTCTGCGGGTCGCGGATGTGGAGTTCTAACGCGCGCGCGAGCGCCACCGTCTTCCGTATACCCGTGCGCGCCAGCAGGGTTCGCGCCACGATCGCCCCGAACCACGTCCGCGGGACGATCCGGGCGAACACCTCGACTTCGGTCTCGTCGGCGGCCGGGCGAAGCCGGACACCCGTGGAGACCTCCGCGAGCGGACCGCCGGAGAACCGACGGAGGACCTGGTAGAAGCGGCCCTCGATCCACTCGAACGGGAACTCCTCGTACCGCACCCGCCGCCCGTACGAACGAGTCTCCGCCGAATAATGCCCCTTGCGCCGGCGGTCCAGCATCGGAGCGAAGTGCACCGGTGACAGGTCGATGTTGCGGTTGAGCCGATCGGTATCGGCGAGGAACGACCACAGATCCTGCTTCGGCAGCCGGATCCGGGCCGTCCTGGACAGCAGCACGGCTTTCGCCATGCAAGAACTATAGGCCGCTGCGCGGCTCGTGAGTGGTTGACGAGTGCAGAGACTCGTCAACCACTCACGGGGGCTACGCCCCTACGTCGTCGAGCGACTGGTCGCGGGTCTCGCGCATGACGAGCAGCGCGACGAACGTGAGCGCGGCGGCGATCAGCAGGTAGATGCCGACCCAGCCGACGCCGTACGAGGTGGCGAGCCAGGTGGCGATGAACGGGGCCACGGCTGCGCCCAGGATGCTGGCGGTGTTGTAGGCGATTCCCGAACCCGTGTAGCGCACGTTGGTCGGGAACAACTCGGGCAGAACGGCACTCATCGGCCCGAAGGTCATGCCCATCAACAACATTCCGATGGCCAGGAATACGAGCATGCGAGCGTTGCCCATACCTTCCTGGTTCAGCATCACACCGAACGTGAGCCCGAACACCATGATGAGCCCGGTGATGACGAGCAGCGTGACGCGGCGGCCGTAGCGGTCGGCCAGCCACCCCGACACGGGGACGGCGGCCGCGAAGAACAGGACCGCGATCAGCTGGAGGACCAGGAAGTCGGTGTAGTGGAAGCCGGCTCCCGTGCCGCCCTGGGCGGGGGTCTTGCCCGTGCCGTAGCTGAGCACCCAGGTGGTCATGATGTAGAAGAGCGTGTAGGTGGCGAGCATGACGAACGTGCCGATGATCAGCTGACGCCAGCTGGTCTTGAACACCTCGGCCAGCGGGGTCTTCACCTTCTCGCCCCGCGCCACGGCGCGGGCGAACACGGGCGTCTCCTCGAGCTTCAGCCGCACGTACAGACCGATCATCACCATGATCGCGCTGAGCAGGAACGGGATACGCCAGCCCCAGGTGAGGAACGCGCCGTCCAGGTCGGGGCTGCTGTTGTCGTGGTCCAGGAACAGGGTGATGATCAGGAACAGACCGTTGGCGAGGAAGAACCCGATGGGCGCGCCGAGCTGCGGCCACATGGCGGCCCAGGCCCGCTTGCCCTTCTGCGCGGTCTCGGTCGCGAGCAACGCCGCACCACTCCACTCACCGCCCAGTCCCAGACCCTGGCAGAAGCGCATCAACGCCAGCAGCGCGGGCGCGACGAGGCCGATCTGGTGGTACGTCGGCAGCAGGCCGATCACGAACGTGGCGATACCCATGGTGAGGAGTGAGCCGACGAGCGTCGTCTTGCGTCCGATGCGGTCGCCGAAGTGGCCGAACAGGATCGAGCCGAGTGGCCGGGCGACGAAGGCGAGACCGAACGTGGCCAGGGAGGCCAGCAGGGCGGTGGTGCCGTTTCCCTTGGGGAAGAACAGGTGCGGGAACACCGACACCGCGGCGGTGGCATAGATGTAGAAGTCGTAGAACTCGATGGATGTCCCCACCATGCTCGCGACGACGATCCTGCTTCTGGGTACGCCGGCGACGGTGGCCCCGCCGTCAGGTTCTGGCTTCGACGTATCGACGGCACTGCTCACTCGACTTACTCCTACACGATGCTATTTCAACTATTGGGACGAGAGTCCATTCCTTAGGAATTGAACACCTCGTGTCTTTCGATTGGCAAATTGGATAAGCTCTTCTCGGTGCGCCGGGAAGTCTGGTCGGCAGAGCATTTGCCGTACCCGGACCACATCGAAAGCGAGCGACCCCGGTGACCCAGCCCCTCCGCTCCGAACTCTCCCGCTACCTCCGCACCGAGACGGTCGGCGGTTCGATCCTGCTCGTCGCCGCGGCGATCGCCCTCGTGTGGGCGAACTCCCCCGTCTCGGATTCGTACTTCGCACTGCGCGACTGGCCGATCGGCCCGGAGGCGCTCCACCTGAACCTGACGGTCGGGACGTGGGCGCAGGACGGGCTGCTGGCGGTCTTCTTCTTCGTCGCCGGCCTCGAACTGAAGCGGGAAATGGTGGTGGGCGAACTCGCCGACCGCAAACGTGCCCTGCTCCCGATCATCGCGGCCTGCGGCGGTGTGGTGGTGCCCGCGATCATCGCCGCGACGATCGGCGCCGGCACACCAGGCATGGATCGGGGCTGGGCGATCCCGGTCGCCACCGACATCGCATTCGCACTGGGTGTGCTGGCGCTGACCGGGTCTCGCATCCCGGCGAGCGCCCGCGTGTTCCTGCTCAGCCTGGCCGTCGTCGACGACCTTCTCGCGATCGTGCTCATCGCGGTCCTGTTCACCAGCTCGATCGCCCTGCTGTGGCTGCTGGGCGCCGCCGTGTGCCTGGCCGTCTACGCGTTCGCCCAGCACCGGCGCATCACCACCCCACTGCTCTACGTTCCACTCGCACTGCTCACCTGGTACTGCATGCACGACGCCGGAATCCACGCCACACTGGCCGGTGTCGCGCTCGGCCTCCTCACCCGGGTCCGGCGCGACCCCGGCGAGAGAGAATCCCCGGGCGCCCGCCTCGAGCACCGCATCCAGCCACTGTCGGCGGGCGTCTGCGTCCCGCTGTTCGCCTTGTTCGCGTCCGGCGTGGCCCTGAGCAGCGAGCTCCTCGGGCAGCTGTTCACCAACCCCATCTCGCAGTCCGTGATCGCGGGGCTCCTCGTCGGCAAGACCGTCGGCATCTTCGGCATCTCCTGGCTCGCGATCCGCCTGGGTATCGCGAAGAAACCGCGAGCACTGGGGTTCCGGGACATGTTTGCCCTCTCAGTGCTCGGTGCGATCGGGTTCACCGTTAGCCTTCTCGTAGCGGATCTCGCGCTTGCGGGAATCGGTGACGGCAGCGAGGCCGAAATAGCTAAGGTCGCGGTGCTCGTGACATCGTTGACAGCGTCGCTGATCGGATCAGCGTTACTGTGGCGACGCGGTCGGGCCCATGCGGCCCGGAAGGATGACTCGGAAGTGCAAGAGCTACCTGGAGGGGTCGACAAGTGAGCATCACTCACGGCAAGGGAGACAGCCCGCGATACACGGGAGACGGGGTGCCGAACACGGTGTCGTCGATCCCGCTCACGGACGTGGACGCTCAGACACCCGGCGAGGCGAGCCTCGGCACGCTGGTCAAGCATGCGACCGCGCAGGTGTCCACCCTCGTCCGCGCCGAGGTCGAGCTCGCGAAGGCCGAGGTCACCGGTGAGGTCAAGAAGGGCCTGCAGGGCAGCCTGTTCTTCATCCTCGCGTTCACCGTGCTGCTGTTCAGCTCGTTTTTCTTCTTCTTCTTCCTCGCCGAACTCCTGGACGTGTGGATCGCCCGCTGGCTGGCATTCCTGATCGTCTTCCTGATCATGGTCGTGGTGACGGCGCTTCTCGCCCTGCTCGGTTATCTGCGGGTACGCAAGCTCCGCGCACCGGAGAAGACCATCGACTCCCTGAAGCAGGCCAAGACGGTGCTCCCGACGTCGTACTCGGATGCGGAAGCCCATCTCGCATCGTCCAGCGGACGTCACGCGCGGTAACTCGCCTGTGGCACCACCCGATCCGTCTACCGTCCGTTTCGACGGCCCCTGGATTCATCGCGACATCCATGCCAACGGAATCCGCTTCCACACCGTCGAGGTCGGCGCATCCGCACCGGATGCGCCGCTCGTCGTCCTGCTGCACGGATTCGCGGACTTCTGGTGGTCGTGGCGCCACCAGCTGACCGCGCTGTCCGCGGAGGGGTACCGGGCCGTCGCCGTCGACCTCCGCGGCTACGGGGATTCCGACAAACCGCCGCGCGGCTACGACGGGTGGACGCTGGCCGGCGATATCGCCGGCCTCATCCGGGCCATGGGATACAGCGAGGCCACCCTCGTCGGGCACGCCGACGGTGGCCTCGTCTGCTGGGCAACGGCCGTTCTCCACGCCCGCCTCGTCCGGTCGATCGCACTGGTCAGCTCGCCGCATCCCCTCGCGCTCAAGCAGGCCGTCCTCCGCGATCGCTACCAGCGCAAGGCGCTGCTGCCGTCGTTCGTCTCCTGCCAGGTGCCGTGGCGTCCCGAACGTCGCCTCACCCGCGACAACGGGTCGGAGGTCGAGCGGTTGATCCGCGCACGCTCCGGCCCTGCCTGGACGGAGAACCCGGAGTTCGACGTCGTGATGTCCCGGATGCGCTCGGCGATTCAGATTCCCGGGACCGCTCATTGCACGCTGGAGTACCAGCGGTGGGCGTTCCGCAGCCAGTTCCGCCCGGACGGCAGCCGTTTCATGGCGTCGATGGATCAGACGCTGCGGATCCCGGTGCTGCACCTCTACGGCGACCTCGACCCCTACGTGCTCGCGGACACCGTGCGCCGCAGCCACCGCTTCGCGCCCACCCAGCAGATGCAGACGGTCCCCGGTGTCGGCCACTACGCGCACTGGGAAGCCCCCGAACGCGTCAATGCCGCCCTGCTGGACCTCGTCGCACCCCGCACGGTCTGACCGACCGTCAGAGGATGCACGCCCCGGTGTCCACGGCGGCGGACGCCCCGGACGCAGCCTGCAGCTGACGCGACACCTCGGCGGCGGTGAGCACGAACCCGGTGTCGCTGTTGTCGACGGCGGCGCCGAACACCACACCGAGCACCCGGCCGTCACTGTCGACGAGCGGCCCGCCCGAGTTGCCCTGCCGGATGGAACCGCGGACCGTGTACACCTCACGCTGGACCGTTCCCGCCCGGTAGATGTCGGGTCCGCTGAGGTCCAGAATCTCCCGGACACGCGCGGCGCTGGCCGTGTACGGCCCGCCGCCCGGGTAGCCGAGCACCAGGGCGCTGTCGCCGGTCTGGGCCGGCTCCGGCGCGAAGTTCAGCACGGGGGCGTCCAGTCCCGGCACCTCGAGCACCGCGACGTCGGCGGACGGGTCGAACAGCACGACCTCCGCGTCCATCGGTCCATTCGCGGTGTCGACGACGATGCCCGCCGTCCCCGCGACCACGTGGGCGTTGGTCATCACCCGGTCGGGGGCCACGACGAAACCGGATCCCTCGAGCGCCCGCTGGCAACTCGGGGCCACACCCCGGATCCGCAGCACGCTCGATTGCAGCGAGGACGCAACGGGGCTCTCCAGGACGCTGGCGTCCGGCGGGTCGACGGTCGTGATGGGGGTGCGCCCGAACGGCCCGATGACGTCGGGAAGCCCGGACGTGTCGAGCAGGGCGGTGAACTCGGTGGGCAGTTGCCGCATCCAGGCGGGCGCGATGTTGTCGACCGTTTCGAGGACGCTCGACCCGCGCACCGCCGCCGCCAGCTGAGGCTGGGACGAGGACGTGAGCGGGATCGCGAGCAGCCACGCGGCGACGAACACCGCGACAGCCTGCACACAGGCGCCGATCACGCTGTCGACGGACCGCGCGACCGGACTGTGCATGCTGCCCCGCGCGGCCCGGCCGAGGACCATGCCCGCGACCTCGCCGACGATGACCAGCACCACGATCAGGGCGATGCCGACCAGCACGCGACCGCGGCCCTCGTCCACGTGCACCAGCACGTGCGGGGCGATCAGGATGCCCGCCACCGCACCGAGCACGACCCCGATGAAGGCGAGCACCGACGCCACCGCACCCTGCCGCCAGCCGGACGTCGCGGCGACGAAGGCGATCAGCACGATCGCCAGGTCGATCCAGTGCGAGCCGGTCACCGCTCGGCCGCCGGCCGGTTGTGACCGTGGGTCAGATGGTCGTCGTCCAGATCGTTGTCGAGTTCGGCGAGGACGGTGTCGAGGTCGCGGATGTCGTGCCGGTCCCACTCCTGTTCCCAGCCGGAGACCGCGAACAGCGCGGCCAGGATGCCTGCCGTGAAACCCCACACGAGCATGCCGTCGGCGGCGAACGCGGGCCCCTGGTATCCGGCCCGGTGACGCACCTGAAACCGGTTCCGCGGATCGATCAGGGTGTGGACGGGAACCCGGGCGACACGTTCGGCCTCCGCGGGATCGACCACGCCGACCGCGCTGGGCTTCTCCCAGTACGCGAGGACGGGAGTGACGTCGAATCCGGACGGCGGGATGAAGATCTCCTCGAGCACGGCGAGCGGGCGGACACCGGACGGGTCGAGTCCCGTCTCCTCCTGGGCCTCCCGCAGCGCGGTGGCGATGGGTCCCTCGTCGCCGGGATCGCTGGCGCCACCAGGGAACGCCACCTGGCCACTGTGCTGACGCATCGTGGACGCACGCTGGGTGAGCAGGATGTCGGCGTCGGCGGGCAGACCGCCCGACATCAGCGGGTCCGCCGCGGCGGGGCCGCCGAACAACACGAGCACCGCCGCCTCACGGGTGGTCGCGCCGCGGGGCGCGCGCCGATCGAGGACGGGATTGATCCTGTGCGGGTCGGCCGGGGTCCGGTGCACGACCCGGCGCAGCCAGGGCGGAACGGCGACGCCGTCCACGGAATTCGTCATGCCGCCACCCCCAGGTTCTGTTCGACGGCGTCCGCGATCTCGTCGACGCTGCGGAACGGCTGCGGCAGAACCTTCGCCACTGTGCCGTCGGGCCGGATCAGCACCGAGACGGGCAGGACAGGCGGGGCTCCGACCGCGGCGCGGACACGACCGTCGCCGTCCTGCACACCGGGAAGGGTGACGGAGTAGTCGATGAGCCGGGACAGCGCGCTGGACTCGTTGGGATCGGTGTGCACCGTAAGCACGGTAACCGCGTCACCCGCACGATCCGAAAACTGCTGCATATAGGGCAGCTCCTCGGCGCAGGGGCCGCACCAGTAGGCCCACAGGTTCAGCAGCGCCGGTTTACCACCGAGCGCGGCAGCCAGATCCACCTGGCTGCCGTCGCCCACGCATTCCAGTGTGATGCCGGACAGGACCGAACCCGGCGAAGGATCGGACGTGGCCGCCGAGGCCGGGCACGATGCCAGGCCCGCCTGCGTCCTCAGTGCCGCGAGCGCGTCGGGATCGGCGCTCACCGCTGTCGGGGTTCGACCACCCGAACCGAACCGGTCCTGGTACGACGGCGCCTCCGCGTCGTCACCCCGCGGCCAGATCGCGACGACGAGAGCCACCACGACCACGAGGGCGGCCAGACTCCACCGCGCTGCGCTAGACACTCGTATCTACCCTCACCTGCCGGCCAGACGCAGCAGATGCTCCGTCTCCGGTCCACGAACCAGTTCTGCGGCGACGTCGGGGTCGATCGGGCCGAGCCCGTACGACGGACAGTCCTTGGCGAGCACGCACACCCCGCAGGCGGGTTTGCGGGCGTGGCAGACGCGCCTGCCGTGGAAGATCACCCGGTGCGAGAGCAGGGTCCACTCCTTGCGCTCGATCAGGGCGCCGATCGCGTGCTCGACCTTGACCGGGTCTTCCTCCTCGGTCCACTTCCAGCGTCGGACGAGCCTCCCGAAGTGGGTGTCGACGGTGATCCCCGGCACATCGAACGCGTTGCCGAGGATCACGTTGGCCGTCTTCCGGCCGATCCCCGGCAGCGTTACGAGGTCCTTCAGGTTGGCGGGGACCTCGCCGTCGAAGCGTTCGAGCAGAGCCTGCCCGAGCCCGATCAGAGAGTTCGTCTTGTTGCGGTAGAAACCGGTGGACCGGATGTACTCCTCGAGTTCGGTGCGTTCGGCCTCCGCGTACGCCTTGGCGTCGGGATAGCGGGCGAACAGCGCCGGCGTCACCATGTTCACCCGCACGTCAGTGCACTGCGCGGAGAGGATGGTCGCGACGGCGAGGTCGAGTGGGGTGGTGAAGTCGAGCTCGCAGTAGACGTGGGGGAAGGCCTCGGCGAGGCGCCGGTTCATTCGCCGGGCGCGCCGGACGAGTCCGAGCCGGGTTTCGTCCTGCTTCGCGGCCCGCGAACGGGTGCGTCCACGCACTTCGGAGCCGTCGCTGGGGGTCGCATGCACGGGATCAACTCTACGGATACCCGACCGATCCGAATCGCCGCTGTGTCGCTTCTGAGACATTTGCAGTGTTTACTTCCCGGTATGCAAGGTCTCGCTGTGGTCCTCTTCCCAGTGCTGCTGATGCTGTTTGCGCTGGCAATGGAGCGGGTGGAGTTCAGACTCCGCCGGCTCACGGTTCGTCAGCAAGAGGTGGAAGAGTTCCTCGACCAGGCAAGTCACGACGAAGTGGCCACCCTGGCCCACGAAGGTTTCCCCCACGCATTGGCACGCTTCCATCGACGTCGCAAGGGTCGGTCGGGCTTCGAAGCCGACGACGCCGCCGTCACCGAAGTGGGCTCGCGGCGCGCCAGCTGAGCGCTGGGCGGCCCCCGAATCAGCACACCGCAGGACGCATCCCCCGGTTAACTTTTGCGACTTCCGTGGTATCGGTCACTCAGACCGAGCCGTCTCAACGTAGACTTCAGAGCCGTACCTGTTGCACAGCGACACGCCGCGGATCACCGGGGCACCGTCGACATGCAGCAAATCGCGCACAATATGCATACAGACGAACAATATTCCCAAGGAGCGCACGTGGACGACGTCCTGGCAAGAGCCGGCATCTTCCAAGGAGTCGAGCCCTCAGCGGTAGCGGCGCTGACCAAGCAGCTGCAGCCTGTCGACTTCCCCCGCGGACATGTCATCTTCAACGAAGGTGAGCCCGGTGACCGCCTGTACATCATCGTTTCGGGCAAGGTGAAGATCGGCCGCCGCTCGCCGGACGGCCGTGAGAACCTGCTGACGATTATGGGCCCGTCCGACATGTTCGGTGAGCTGTCCATCTTCGACCCGGGTCCGCGTACGTCCACCGCCACGACCGTCACCGAGGTCCGCGCGGTCAGCATGGACCGCGAAGCGCTCAAGGCATGGATCGACCACCGCCCCGAGATCGCCGAACAGCTCCTGCGGGTGCTCGCGCGCCGTCTGCGTCGTACCAACAACAACCTGGCCGACCTCATCTTCACGGACGTTCCCGGTCGTGTCGCCAAGGCCCTGCTGCAGCTCGCGCAGCGGTTCGGCACCCAGGAGGCGGGTTCGCTGCGTGTCACCCACGACCTCACGCAGGAAGAGATCGCCCAGCTCGTCGGCGCTTCCCGTGAGACCGTCAACAAGGCGCTCGCCGACTTCGCCCACCGCGGATGGCTGCGCCTCGAAGGCAAGAGCGTGCTGATCTCCGACTCCGAGCGCCTGGCACGTCGCGCGCGGTAGTCCCCCGCACCTACGACTGCGGCCACCCCCTCACACCGAGGGGGTGGCCGCAGTCGTTTCAGTGACTAGTCGAGGCTGCGCAGGTAGGCGAGCTGCACATTCACGGACTTCTCCGCCACCGGCCACAACTTCGGGTCGACGTCGGAGTAGACGTGCTCGACCACCTCGCGGACGGTGGGGGTGCCGCCGAGCGCGCCGAGCGCGGCCCGCACCTGGTCGAGTCGCTCCTCGCGATGATCGAGGTACTGCTGCGCGACGACGTTCAGTTCGGGCAGTTCGGGTCCGTGGCCGGGCATCACCCGGTGTCCGGCCCCGAGGTCCAGCAGGCGGCGCAGCGACGACAGGTAGTCGCCGAGGTCGCCGTCCGTGTCGTCGAGCACCGTGGTGCCGCGGCCGAGGATCGTGTCGCCGGTGAGGACGGTGCCCTCACCTTCCACGGCGAACGACACCGAATCCTTCGTGTGCCCGGGCGTGGCGATCACCGTGAGGGTGAGCCCCGCGACGTCGATGGTCTCGCCGTCCACGAGGGTGTCGCCGCCGCCGCGGAGGAATTCGGGGTCCACCGAACGCACGGGCGCGCCGGTGAGTTCGAAGAACCGCTGCACTCCCCCGGTGTGGTCGAAATGACGGTGCGTGATCAGCGTCAGTGCGACCGGTCCGAGTGCCGCGACGCGGGCGAGATGCTCCTCGTCGGCGTCACCCGGGTCGATCACCACACACTCGTCCCGGCCCGGCGCACGCAGAATCCACGTGTTGGTTCCGTCGAGCGTCATCATGCCGGGATTGTTCTCGAGCATCACCGAGACGATCGGGGTGACCTCCCGCACCTGGGCGTAGGCCGGATGGGCAAGTGTCATGGCACTACGACTCCGGCTGCACTTCGGCGATCAGCTCCACCTCGACGGGGGCGCCGAGCGGCAATTCCGCGACGCCGACAGCCGAACGCGCGTGGGCACCCGCGTCACCGAACACCTCGCCGAGAAATTCGGAAGCGCCGTTCACAACGCCGGGCTGACCGGTGAATCCCTCGGCGGACGCGACGAATCCGACGACCTTCACGATCCGCACCACCGAGTCGATGCCGACGAGCGCGTCGATCGCCGCGAGCGCATTGAGTGCGCAGGCCCGGGCCGCGGCCTTGGCGTCTTCGTCCGACACGCCGGCGCCGAGCTTGCCCGCGATCGTCAGGTTGCCCTCGACGATCGGCAGCTGCCCCGACGTGTAGACGTAGTTGCCGGTGCGCACGGCGGGCACGTAGGCGGCCACCGGCGGGACGACGGACGGCAGCGTGATGCCGAGCTCGGCGAGGCGGGCGGTCCAGTTCTGTGTCTCTGCCACGGCCGTCAGCCCTTCGGACGCTTCAGGTACGCGACGTGCTGCTCACCGGTGGGTCCGGGCAGAACCGTCACCAGTTCCCAGCCGTCGGTGCCCCACTGGTCGAGGATCTGCTTGGTCGCATGTGTGAGCAGCGGAACGGTGGCGTACTCCCAGGAAGTCAATTCACTCATGCCGGTGAGCCTATCCCCCGCACATCCCGGCTCCCAGACTTATAGGCTCGACCCGTGGTTGCATCCCCAGACCAGCTCACCCCGACGTGGCCCGAGAAGGCTGCGCGGGCCCGGCTGCACTTCGTCTCCGGAAAGGGCGGCACCGGAAAGTCCACGGTGGCCGCCGCGTTGGCTCTCGCGCTGGCCGAGGGCGGGCGTCGCGTGCTGCTCGTGGAAGTCGAGGGCCGGCAGGGGATCGCCCAGCTCTTCGACGTGCCCCCGCTGCCGCCGCAGGAGACGAAAGTCGCGGCCGCCGAGGGTGGCGGGGAGGTCATGGCGCTGGCCATCGACATCGAGACCGCGTTCCTCGAATACCTCGAGATGTTCTACAACCTCGGCTTCGCCGGCCGCGCGATGCGCAAGTTCGGCGCCATCGAGTTCGCCACCACCATCGCACCGGGGCTTCGGGACGTGCTGCTGACCGGCAAGATCAAGGAATGCGTGGTGCGCACCGACAAGTCCGGGAAGCGGGCGTACGACGCCGTCGTCGTGGATGCCCCGCCGACCGGGCGGATCGGCAACTTCCTCGACGTGACGAAGGCGATGGCGGACCTCGCGAAGGGCGGGCCGGTGCGCTCGCAGAGTGAGGGCGTCGTGCGCCTGCTGCATTCCGACGAGACCGTCGTCCACCTCGTGACGCTGCTCGAGGCGCTTCCGGTGCAGGAGACCACCGACGCCGCAGAGGAACTGGCCCGCGCCGATCTGCGGCTGGGCACCATCGTCGTCAACCGCACCAGCCCGCAGTTCCTGCCCGCCGAGACGCTGGCCGACGCCGCGAAGGGCCGCATCGACGCCGAGGCCATCCGCGCCGGGCTGCAGAAGAGCGGGATCACCCTCGACGACGAGGATTTCGCCGGGTTGCTCACCGAGACGATCGAACACGCATCCGTGCTCGAGGCGCAGGAGGAGAGCGCCGGAGCCCTCAGCGAAGTGGACGGGGCGCGACTGCATCTGCCGTCCCTCGCCGACGGTGTCGACCTGGGCGGGCTGTACGAACTCGCCGAATATCTGACGGAACAGGGTGTCCGATGACCCAGACAACTGAACACGAGCGTCGCCGCACCGCCTCCGCTCTCGATGTCGCGGGGATTCTGCAGAACAAGGCCACGCGGATCGTGGTGTGCTGTGGCGCCGGTGGCGTCGGCAAGACCACCACGGCGGCATCGCTGGCACTGCGTGCGGCGGAGCAGGGGCGGAAGGTGGTCGTGCTGACCATCGACCCCGCACGCCGGCTCGCGCAGGCGCTCGGCGTCGCGGAACTCGACAACTCGCCGCAACCCGTGCAGCTCGGACCGGACGCGACGGGCGAACTGCACGCCATGATGCTCAACATGCGTCGCACGTTCGACGAGATGGTCATCGAGCACTCCACGCCCGAGAAGGCGGAGCAGATTCTCGCGAACCCCTTCTATCAGACCGTCGCCACCTCGTTTTCGGGAACGCAGGAGTACATGGCGATGGAGAAGCTGGGGCAGCTCGCCTCCAGCGACAAATGGGACCTGGTGATCGTCGACACCCCGCCGTCCCGCAACGCCCTGGACTTCCTCGACGCGCCCCAGCGTCTGGGCGCTTTCCTCGACGGTCGCATGATCCGGTTGCTCACCGCGCCGGGTCGCGGCCTCACCCGGCTCGTCACCGGCGCGATGGGCCTGGCGCTGCGCGGCGTCTCCACCATCGTGGGTAGTCAGATGCTGTCGGACGCCTCGAGTTTCGTGCAGTCCCTGGACTCGATGTTCGGCGGATTCCGGGAAAGAGCCACGCGTACTTACGAATTGCTCCGGCAGCCGGGCACGAAGTTTCTGGTGATCGCGGCAGCGGAGCCGGATGCACTGCGGGAGGCGGCGTTCTTCGTCGACCGGCTCGCAGGCGACGAGATGCCGCTCGCGGGCCTCGTCCTGAATCGGACGCACCCCACTCTCAGTTCCCTGTCGGCCGATCACGCGGTCACTGCCGCCGACCAACTCGGGGACCAAGACCCCCTCACCGCCGCTGTGCTGCGGATCCACGCCCATCGGGCGGTGATCGCCAAGCGTGAGGTCCAACTACTGAGCCGGTTCACGGCCGCCCACCCTCGGGTGCCGATCGTCGGCGTGCCCTCGCTGCCGTTCGAGGTGTCGGACCTCGAGGCCTTGAGAGCGGTAGGTGACCAGCTCACCCGCACGAGCTGATCAGCTCGCTGCCGGAGAACCGGTCACCCGCCTGTGGCCTGTCTGCGAATCAGATACCGAACGTCAGACAGCGGACTGGTGCTGCCGCTGAGCTTCGAAGAAATCGGACCATGATTCCACCTCGGGGTGCTGCTTGAGCAACGCCCGGCGCTGACGTTCCGTCATGCCACCCCACACGCCGAACTCGACACGATTGTCGAGAGCATCGGCTCCGCACTGCATCAATACCGGGCAATGCCGGCAAATGGTTGCGGCCTTGCGCTGTGCTGCGCCGCGTACAAAGAGTTGATCGGGATCGACTTCCCGGCAACGAGCCTGGGTGACCCAGGCGATTCGCGCTTCTGCTTGCTCGACGTCCAGACGGCTGGTTGGGGTGGTCATGTGCATTCGTTTCCCCTCTTCGAGTCTGCACACCCCAGCACCTAGCACGCCGAGGCTGCACCACATAAGCGATGGGGTGTTATCTCCATCACACTGTTCCAACAATTTAGGTAAAGAAACCGCAACGCGCAAGACGAAGAACACGCTTTTTTGGTACGCCCGTCCATACCCCGTGCTCAGGGCTTTTTCCGGGCCGAATTCTGCGCCCAACCAGCGCACCCACAGACCCCACGTACTCTGTAGATCGTGTCGATTGCAAAAACAGTGGGGAAGCTCGCAGGATCCTCCGCCTTGGCAGGAGTGCTCCTCGCCGGCGTGATGTTTCCGCTCGCCGGAGGGTTCGGTTACGCCTCCAACAGGGCGGCTGACACCGTCGACAACGTCTCGGCCGAACTGGTCGAAGGAACGGTTCCCGCGGTCTCGACGATGGTCGACTCGGCGGGCAATCCCATCGCGTGGCTGTACGACCAGCGCCGCTTCGAAGTGCCCAGCGACAAGATCTCGAACGAGATGAAGCTCGCCATCGTCTCCGTCGAGGACCGCCGCTTCCCGGAGCACA
This sequence comes from Rhodococcus wratislaviensis, assembly GCF_041228765.1. NCBI lineage: Bacteria > Bacillati > Actinomycetota > Actinomycetes > Mycobacteriales > Nocardiaceae > Rhodococcus > Rhodococcus wratislaviensis. The sequence goes on from NZ_CP150488.1 coordinate 49,483, forward strand.
AGGGCGTCGACTGGCAGGGCACGATGCGCGCCTTCCTGACCAACACCACGAGCGGTGAGGTGCAGCAGGGCGCGTCCACTCTCGACCAGCAGTATGTGAAGAACTACCAGCTGCTCGTCGTGGCCAAGACCGACGCCGAACGCCGGGCCGCGATCGAGACGACGCCCGCCCGCAAGATCCGCGAGATCCGGATGGCGCTGACACTCGACAAGGAACTCACCAAGGACGAGATTCTCACCCGCTATCTCAACCTGGTTCCGTTCGGCAACGCCTCGTTCGGCATCCAGGACGCCGCACAGACCTACTTCGGCATCGACGCGTCCGAACTGAACACGCAGCAGTCCGCGATGCTCGCGGGCATGGTGCAGTCGAGTTCGGCGCTGAACCCGTACACGAACCCCGAGGGCGTCCTCGAACGACGCAACGTGGTTCTCGACACGATGATCTCGAACATTCCCGAGCGCGCCGCCGAACTCCGGCAGCTCAAGGAGACGCCCCTCGGTGTGCTCCCCGAGCCCAACCGGCTGCCCCGCGGGTGCATCGCCGCCGGTGACCGCGGCTTCTTCTGCGACTACGCCCTGCAGTATCTGGCCAACGCCGGCATCAGCCGCGAGCAGATCGACAAGGGCGGCTACCTGATCAAGACGACGCTCGACCCCGCGGTCCAGGCGTCGACCAAGGCGGCGCTCAGCTCGAACGCCAGCCCGGAACTCGACGGCATCGCGAACGTCATGAACGTGGTCCAGCCCGGCCAGGATTCGCACCGGATCCTCGCGATGGGCAGCAGCCGCACCTACGGCCTCGACGCGAACGCCAACGAAACCGTGCAGGCCCAGCCGTACTCACTGGCCGGTCACGGCGCCGGGTCGATCTTCAAGATCTTCACGACGGCCGCCGCCATGGAGAAGGGCCTCGGCACGAACGCCATCCTGGACGTGCCCGGGCGGTTCGAGGCCCGGGGCATGGGTAGTGGTGGTGCGCGCGGTTGCCCCGCGGCCACGTACTGCGTCGAGAACGCAGGCAAATACCCGGCGGCACTGTCGGTGACGGACGCGCTGGCGCAGTCGCCCAACACCGCGTTCGTCAAGCTGATCCAGGCGACCGGCGTCGCCCCCACCGTCGACATGGCGGTGCGGCTGGGTCTGCGCTCGTACGCCCAGCCCGGCACGTCGGGATTCGACGACCGCAGCATGGCGGACTTCCAGAAGGATCAGAACCTGGGTTCGTTCACTCTCGGCCCCACGTGGATCAATCCGCTGGAACTGTCGAATGTCGCGGCGACACTCGCCTCGCACGGCAAGTGGTGCCCGCCCACCCCGATCGATTCGGTCTTCGACCGTGAGGGCAAGCCCGTCTCGGTCACCCAGCAGGCCTGCGAGCAGGTGGTCGAACCCGGTCTCGCCGACACCCTCACCAACGCCATGAGCAAGGACGACAAGCCCGGCGGCACGTCCGCCGGAGCGGCGGGCAGCGTCGGCTGGACACTCCCGATGGCGGGCAAGACGGGTACCACGGAGTCCCACATGTCCTCGGGCTTCCTCGGGTTCACCAACAACTTCGCCGCCGCCGTCTATGTGTTCGGTGACTCGCCGACGCCGGGTGAAATCTGCTCGGCCCCGCTGCGGCCGTGTGGCGACGGAAACCTGTTCGGCGGAAACGAACCGGCGCGCACCTGGTATGCGGCGATGAATCCGATCGCGAACAACTTCGGGCCGACGACGCTGCCGCCGGTCGACCAGAAGTACGCGCGGGGTTCACAGAACGGTCAGGTTCCGGACGTGACCGGACTGAGCCAGTCGGCCGCGACGTCCCGTCTGCAGGGCGCGGGGTTCACCGTGAACGCGGTCACCACCGAGTCGCAGGCGGCCAAGGGGACGGTCACGAGCGCATCGCCGTCCGGTTCGGCCATTCCGGGGTCGACCATCACGATCTACGTCAGCGACGGATCGGTGAAGGCTGCTCCCCCGCAGGCGCCGGCTCAGGGGATCCCGGTTCCGCCCATCCAGCTGCCCGGCCTGCCGCCGATCCAGCTGCCGCCCATACCCCGGTAACCCCAGGTGAGTGGGAAAGTGTGTCGACGCACGCTTTCCCACTCACGTCGGGGTCAGAGGCGGGACTTCACCGCGTGCGAGAGCCGCGAACCGTCGGCCTTGCCGCCCGCGAGTGCACCGGCGGCCTTCATGACCTGACCCATCTGGCGCATGCCGGGACGCTCACCGATTTCCTCGGCCACCTGAGCGATCGCGGTGTCCACGACGTCGACCAGTTCCGCGTCGGTCAGCGGCGTCGGGAGGTACTCGTCGATGATCTGCGCCTCGGCCCGCTCCTGCGCTGCCAGCTCACCTCGACCGTTCTCGGTGTAGATCTCGGCGGACTCGCCGCGCTTCTTCGACTCCTTCGCGAGGACCTTCAGCACCTCGTCGTCGGTGAGTTCGCGGGCTTCCTTGCCGGAGACCTCCTCGGTCTGCACGGCGGCCATCAGCATGCGGATGGTGGCGGTGCGCAGCGAATCCTTGGCCTTCATGGCGGCCGTCATGTCGGAGCGCAGTCTTGCTTTCAGTGAATCTGGCATGGGCGAAACGCTACGCGCCCCGATTCGTCCACTGCATCTCGATTGCGCTCATCAGTATCCTGGAAGAGTGTCTGACGAGTTCCGTGCCAACCTGACCCGCGCCGCCCTGGGTACGGCGGGTGCCGCCGCCCTCGGCATCGGCTACGCCTCGCTCATCGAGCGCAATGCATTCGCGCTGCGTGAGGTCACGATGCCGGTACTCGAACCCGGGTCGTCGACGCTCCGTGTGCTGCACATCAGCGACCTGCACATGATGCCCGGACAGCGGCTGAAACAGAACTGGCTGCGGGAACTGGACAACCTCGACCCCGACCTCGTCGTGAACACCGGCGACAACCTGTCGCATCAGCGGGCGGTGCCCGCAGTGGTCCAGGCGCTGGGGAATCTGCTCGCCCGCCCCGGACTGTTCGTCTTCGGCAGCAACGACTACTTCGCGCCCAAGCCGAAGAACCCGCTCAAGTACTTCCGCAAGGAACACAAGCGCGTCCTCGGCGAGCCGCTGCCGTGGGGCGACCTCCGGGCCGCGTTCACCGAGCGCGGCTGGTTCGACGTCACGCACGTCCGCCGCGACCTCGAGGTGTCGGGTGTCCGGATCGCGTCGGCGGGTGTCGACGATCCGCACCTCAAGCGCGACCGGTACGACACCATCGCCGGTCCGCCCAATCCGCTGGCCGATCTCCGGCTGGGCATCACCCACTCGCCCGAGCCGCGGGTGCTCGACCGGTTCGCGGACGACGGTTACGACCTCGTGCTGGCGGGCCACACGCACGGCGGTCAGCTGTGCCTGCCGTTCTACGGCGCGCTGGTCACCAATTGCGACATCGACCGTTCGCGGGTGAAGGGTCCGTCCAAGTGGGGCGCGCACACCCAGCTGCACGTGTCCGCGGGAATCGGGACGTCGCCGTGGGCGCCCGCCCGCTTCTGCTGCCGCCCCGAGGCGACGCTCCTCACGTTGGTTCCGGCTCAGCGCGGCGGCTCGGACGCCGACGCCGACCGGGGTCGCACCGAGTCGTCGGAGAGCACCGTTATACGGAACTGACCAGGGGATTTAATGGTGACTGGTTGCGTAATGTAAGCTAGCCGAGGTTCAACACGGGGTGTGGCGCAGCTTGGTAGCGCGCTTCGTTCGGGACGAAGAGGTCGTGGGTTCAAATCCCGCCACCCCGACAGTGTGAGACACCGAGAAGAGGCCTTGACCGGTTCGCCGGCCAGGGCCTCTTCTGCATGGTGGAGGCGTTGTCGGGGTTCACAGACCCCGCGAGCGCCCGGCCGAAACCTCAGGCTAGCCTCACCTCATGTCTTCGAGGCTCTACGTACGCGCCGGGCTGGTCGCCCTGGCCACCGTCTTTCTCGCCGCCTGCGGCACCACCGACACCGGATCGTCCGCCGGCAACGCCGACGTCGCCACCGGCGGCAGGCAGTTCGCCACGGCGGACGCCGAGACCGCCAAGCTCGGCACCGACGCCGAACCAGGCGTCTTCCCCCGGACCATCACCCACGCCCTCGGCGAGACCGTCATCGAGAAGAAGCCCGAACGGGTGATCGTCCTCGACGGCGGTGAGCTGGACGACGTGCTCTCCCTGGGAATCACGCCCGTCGGACTGGCCAGCCCCGAGAGCGCCGCCGGTCAGCCGTCCTACCTCGCCGACAAGCTGGCCGGGGTGCCGGACGTCGGGACCACCAACAATCTGAATCTCGAGGCGATCTCCGCGCTGCAGCCCGATCTGATCCTGGGCAGCAAGCTGCGCGCCGACAAGCTGTACCCGCAGCTGTCGTCCATTGCTCCGACCGTGTTCGGCATCCGCCCCGGTTTCCCGTGGAAGGAGAACTTCCTGCTGGTCGCGGACGCGCTCGGTGAGGAGACCAAGGCGGAGGACGTCCTCAACGCCTACCAGACCCGCGCCGACGAGGTCCGCGAGTCCATCACGGGCGAGCCGACGATCTCGCTGGTTCGGTTCATGTCCGGCAAGATCCGCCTGTACGGCAACCTGTCGTTCATCGGCGTCATCCTGAAGGACGTCGGCCTTCCGCGTCCGACGGTGCAGAACGTCGACGAACTGGCCGTCGAGGTGAGCCAGGAAACGATCGGGGAGGCGAATGCCGACCGGATCTTCTACTCCAGCTACGGCGCGCCCGAGACCACCGACGAGTCGACTGTGGTCGGCGGCCCGCTGTGGAATCAGATGCAGGCGGTGAAGGACGGCAAGGCCGTGCACGTCAGCGACGAGACCTGGTTCCTCGCGCTGGGACCCACCGGGGCGATGATCGTCCTCGACGAACTCGAGAACATGCTCGCGGCCTGAGTCACTGCGGGGCAGGCATGAACGCGTCGTAGATTGCCTGCGGCGCACCGTCGATGGCCCAGATGACCATGAGTCCGACGGCCACCGTGAGGGCGGGCCCGAGCACGACCTTCTCGAAGGGCCCGCCCGCCCGGATGGACAGGAACGACGGGAGCCGGAACTCCCACCACCGTTCCTTGCCGAGTGTGAGGAACGGAGCCAGGAAGGGGACGCCTTCCTTGGTGATGGCGTCCCCGAGGCAGTGGGTGGCGCAGCCCAGCGCCACCGCCACTCCGAGTCCGGTGGAACCGGCCTCCGTGGGATACGACTGCCAGGTGAGCGCGGACAGCACCGCGGCGACCGCCGAAACCGCCAGCCAGCCTTTTTCTTTGGCCAGCTCCCCGGCCAGCCCGCGGAGCGCGAGCCCGAGGCAGACGAACAGTGTCGCGATGATGGCCGGCTTGCCGAACTGGACGACCAGCGCGGACACCCCGGCCCCGATACCGGCGGCGAACAGGGCCGTGTGGGTGAGCGTCCGGTGCCCGCCGCGCCGCTTGCCGTCGCGTTTGCCCTTTGTGACGGTGTAGAAACCCAGCGACACCGCATCGACGCCCTTCGCGACGACGCTGCTGACCGGCCCGAACGAGCGTGAGACCGTGGACTGGCTCGTGTCCAGGTCCGGGAGAAGCGCCGCTCCGGCGCACACCGCCGCGAACGTGAAGGTCTCGGCGGTCGAGGTGGGCCCACCCCAGTCGAGGGGCAGCAGATCTGCCACCGCCAGACCTACAGCCGCACCGGACATTGCATGGGTGGGACCCATCACCATGGAAGACAGCACCTTTCGACCCCGACTCGGGACACGGTCATCCGAGCCGGTGTCCTGACACCGCCCAACCTAGCAACAACATCCGACACACCCGTCACACACCTGTGAGTACTTGTTAACCGCGGGCGGTTAACAAGTACTCACGGGCGCGAAGCGCAGTGGCGTCCGTCCCCGCTGAAGGTGGATGATGGAAGTGCGCTGCGTGCAGTCGGGCGGAGGAGGGTCGTCGTGGAAACTGTGATCGTGTTCGTTCTCGCCGTGCTGCTCTATTGGTGGGGCCTGCTCTGAGCCTGCCCCACCAACGACATCAGTTCCGGCTCTGCCCTTCCCGGACACCGATTTCCACTCGCTTGCCCAGGTCGGGGTCGACGCTCTTCCAGTAGTCGAAGACCCGCAGCAGAACCGGTTCGCTGACGCCGCCGAGTGCGTGGCCGACGATGTTGTTCACCAGGCGGTCGCGTTCGTCGTCGCTCAGGACCTCTCGGACGAGCGTGCCCGCCTGCGTGAAATCGCCGTCCTCGGCGTGCTCGATGTAGCCGGCTCGCACCGACTCGCCGTCGAACGCCCACAGACCTTCGTCACCCGCGAGCGACGCGTCGGCGTGGGGGCCGCCGTAGGAGTTCGGCGCGTACACCGGGGTCTCGGGCGAATTGGTGGCGTACCGCATCGCACCGTCCTGCGAGTACGAGTTCACCTGATTCTTCGGCGCGTTGACCGGCAGCTGCGCGTAGTTGGCGCCGATGCGGTACCGGTGCGCGTCCGCGTACGAGAAGACCCGTCCCAGCAGCATCTTGTCGGGCGAGAAGCCGATTCCCGGAACGACATTCGACGGCTCGAACGAGGCCTGCTCGATCTGCGCGAAGAAGTTGTCGGGGTTCCGGTTGAGGGTCCACTTGCCGACCTCGATAAGCGGATAGTCCTTCTGCGACCACACCTTGGTGAGGTCGAACGGGTTGAATCGGTAGCCCTCAGCCTCGTCGACGGGCATGACCTGGACCTTCAGCGTCCAGCTGGGGAACTCGCCGCGGGCGATCGTGTCGTACAGGTCGGCGCGGTGATGATCGGGGTCGTTGCCGGCGAGGGTGTCGGCCTCGTCCTGAGTGAGGAACTCGATGCCCTGATCGGTCTTGAAGTGGTACTTGACCCAGAACCGTTCGCCGTCGGCGTTGACCCACTGGTACGTGTGCGAGCCGAAACCGTCCATGTGACGCCAGGTCTTCGGGATTCCGCGGTCACCCATCAGCCAGGTCACCTGGTGGGCGGACTCGGGCCGCAGCGTCCAGAAGTCCCACTGCATGTTGTGGTCGCGCAGACCGGACCCCGGCAGCCGCTTCTGCGAGTGGATGAAGTCGGGGAACTTGATCGGGTCCTTGATGAAGAAGACGGGTGTGTTGTTGCCGACGAGGTCGTAGTTGCCGTCCTCGGTGTAGAACTTCACGGCGAATCCGCGCGGGTCGCGCCAGGTGTCGGGGCTGCCCTGCTCGCCCGCGACGGTGGAGAAGCGCACCAGCGACTCGGTCTTCGCGCCGGGCTGGAACAGTGTGGCCTTCGTGTAGCGGCTCACGTCGTGGGTGACGACCAGTTCGCCGAACGCACCGCCGCCCTTGGCGTGGACGACACGCTCCGGAACGCGCTCGCGGTTGAAGTGGGCGAGCTTCTCGATCAGGTAGTGGTCGTGGAGCAGGATGGGGCCCTGCGTGCCCGCGGTGAGGGATTCGTTGTCGCTGACGACGGGAATTCCGAAGTTGTTGGTGGTGGCGCGCTGTGTTTCAGGCATGGCAAAGCCTCCAGGTTGCATCGGGTGAGGGTGTAGCGGTGGGGACGGACGGGTCAGGACAGGGCTGCTGCCGACCCGGTTCCGCTCTGCGCGCCGGTCTGGCACTGCGAGCAGAGCCCCCAGAAGACGACCTCCGCCTCGTCGATCTCGAAACCGTGGGCCTGCGAAGGGTCGAGGCACGGAGCCTCACCGACGGCGCAGTCCACGTCCACGACGGTCCCGCAGCTGCGGCACACGAGGTGGTGGTGGTTGTCTCCGGTACGGGTTTCGAACCGTGCGGGCGATCCCGCGGGCTCGATACGTCTGAGCAGGCCGGCGGCGGTGCACGCCTTGAGGACGTCGTATACCGCCTGGGTGGAGACCGATCCCAGCTCTTCACGAACTACGGCCGCAATGTCGTCGACGTCGGAATGCGGCCGCACGGCAACCGCATTCAACACTGCAACGCGTGGTGCAGTGACACGCAGGCCCACCCCGCGCAGCTGCGCTTTGGGATCCGTGTCGTGTCGCATGTGTTCCAGTATCGCGCCTTTTTGGAATTAGTCAAGAAAAGGACGTGTCGGAAATTCTTGACATGTCGGAAATCTCCGACATAAAGTCGCGGCGTGCCCGACGACGACGTCTTCATCGCCCTCTCGAACCCCGTGCGACGGCGCCTGCTGGAAATCCTGGTGGACGGACCCCTCACCGCCGGCGACCTCGCCGGCCGGTTCGACCTCAGCCGACCCGCGGTGGCGGAGCACCTGCAGGTGCTGCGCCGGGCCGGTCTCGTCCGCGACGAACCGTCCGGACGGCAACGGCACTACCACCTGACCGCCGAGCCGCTCGCCGACGTCGGCGACTGGCTGCACCCGTTCGAGCGGTTCTGGCGTGGCCGCTTGCGCACACTCGCCGACTTCCTCGAGGAGGACTCGTGACCGACCGCACCACCACCAAGATCTCCGTCGACCAGTTCATCGCCGCGCCGCCCGCCAAGGTGTGGCGCGCCCTCACCGAGCCGGAACTGCTCGCCCGCTGGTGGGCCGCGGGTGACATCGCCGCCACGGTCGGGCATCGGTTCCACCTCGACATGCCCGGCTGGGGCGCCGTTCCCTGCGAAGTGGTCGAGGTCCAGCCCGAACGGCGCTTCGTCTACACGTTCACCGAGAGCTGGACGCTGGTCTGGCGCCTGGTTCCCGAGGGTGAGGGCACCCGCCTGTTCCTCGAGCATTCGGGCTTCGACCTCGACGACAAGCGCAGCCGCGACGCGTTCGAGCGGATGGGTCCGGGCTGGCGCGACACCGTGCTGCCACGTCTCGCCGGCGCGGTCGCGGAAATCGGATAGCGACCTGTCTCAGGTCAGCGGAGCTGCGCGGGCCCGGTGGTCATCCGGCCGTCCGTGATCACGATGCCGTGGTGCGTGCCGGGCGTCAGCCAGTCACCGAGGGTGGGACCTTCGGCCGTCACGTCCACGCGGGCATATCGGAAATGCCCCCGGAGTCGCGCGGACGCGGTCACGAGGCCGTGGCCGCCGGGTTGCGCGAACCCCAGCGCGCCGGCGACAGGCAGTCGCGGTCCGCGCGGACGAGTGCTCGTTGTGACGCGCCACGCTTCGGACGATGCCTCGAAGTCGCCGTGCACATCCCCGTCGAACTCGGCAGTCACCTTCGGCAGGCTCCAGTGCACGCGGCCGCCGTGCACGGAGGGTTCCGAATCCACGGCAATGAACGGGACCGCCATGCGCGGCAGGACGCCGATGCGACGTCCGGGCGCGCGGAGCACCGGGCTGGCGAGGATTTCCCGGTAGGGCCCGACGGGCGAGTCGAGGTAGTCGACCATCATCGCGAGGGTCAACGGCACGGTGGCGCCGTCGGGTCCGAGCGCGCGGGCGGCCGCGGTGCTGCGGTGCCACCACAGTGTCGCGCGCACCCCCGCCGGCCACGGGGGCGGCGAGCTCTCGGGCCAGTCGGTGCGCGGGGTGGTCGATTCAGGCACGCTCCACATCGACTGTCTCCCTTCGGGTGGTGACCGTCAGCGGGAGCCGCAGTGCACCCGGCGCGTCGGCGGGGACCACCGGATTCCGGGGCGGCGACGGTTCGATACGTACGTATGGCTTGCCCGGCTCGGGCCGGATGTCGGCCTCACCCTTGTTGGGCCACAGAGCGAATGCACGCTCGGCCTGGGCGGTGATGGTGAGCGACGGATTGACCCCGAGATTCGCGCTCACCACGGAGCCGTCGGCCACGTGCAGACCGTCGTGTCCGTACGCCCGCAGGTAGGGGTCGACGACGCCGGTATCCGGCGAGTCCCCGATGGTGCAACCCCCGAGGAAATGAGCGGTCATCGGAATGTTCACGACGTCGGCGAACGAACCGCCCGGGTCTCCCCCGATCCGCTCGGCCACCTTGCGGATGGCCGTGTGACCCTGCGGGATCCATTCGGGCGGCGGAGCTCCGGGTCCGGGACGGCTGGTGACCGCGCGACCGAGGCGGCCCCGCCCCTTGGCCAGTTCGAGCGAATTGTCGTCGGTCTGCATGACGAGCGCGATCACGGTGCGCTCCGACCAGTGCCGCACCGACAGGCTGCGCACGAACGCCCCGGGGCGACGCAACGCGACGCCGACCGTCTTCAGCAGCCGCGGCGTCCTGCCGCCGCCGTCGCTGAGGACGGTCTGCAACAGGCCGATCGCGTTGCTGCCCTTGCCGTACCGCACCGGTTCGATGTGGGTGTGATCGTCCGGGTGGAACGAGGACGTGATGGCAACGCCCTTCGTGAAGTCTGTGGCACGGTTCTTCGCCGTGGCCGCGAGGACCGCCTCCGAGTTGGTGCGCACCACCGATCCCAGCCTCGGCGACAACCGCGGCAGCGCACCGGATTCCTTCATCGCCAGCAGCAGCCGGGCGGTGCCGTACGTGCCCGCGGCGACCACCACCTGGTCGGCGGTGAAGGTGTGTTCCCGCTTGCGGATCCCGTCGGTGCGGCGGGTCCGCAACGCGTAGCCGCCGCCCGCCCGGGGACGCAACTCCGTCACCGTCGTGAGCGGATGCACCCGGGCACCCGCCTTCTCGGCGAGGTGGAGGTAATTCTTGACGAGCGTGTTCTTCGCGCCCACCCGGCAACCCGTCATGCAACTGCCGCACTCGGTGCACCCTGTGCGCTCGGGTCCTACTCCCCCGAAGAACGGATCGGCCACCCGCGATCCCGGTTCGCCGAAGAAGACCCCCACCGGTGTGGACGTGAACGTCTCACCGGCGCCCATCTCCTCGGCCACCTCGCGCATGACGGCGTCGGCGGGGGTGAACGACGGATTGGTCGTCACACCCAGCATCCGTTTCGCCTGCTCGTAGTACGGGGCCAGCTCCGACTGCCAGTCGGTGATGTGCGCCCACTGTTTGTCCTCGAAGAAGCGGCGTGGCGGCTGGTAGAGGGTGTTCGCGTAGTTCAGCGACCCGCCTCCTACCCCTGCCCCGGCCATGACCAGGACGTCGGGGAGGAGGTGGATCCGTTGCACGCCGTAGCAGCCCAGCCACGGTGCCCACAGGTAGCGGCGCAGCCGCCAGCTCGTCTCGGGCAGCTCGTCGTCGGCGAAGCGTCTACCCGCTTCGAGTACGCCGACCCGGTACCCCTTCTCGGTGAGCCTGAGCGCCGCGACGCTGCCGCCGAAACCGGAGCCGACCACGATCACGTCGTAGTGCGTCACGCGACGGTCTCCTTCACGGCGCTGCGTCGTGAAACGTAGTTCTCCTGATCGAAGCGCTGCAGCTGGGAGCGGAACTTCCAGGTGAAGGTCGGCCACTGGACGGAGTTCCGGCCCTCGGAGTCGTAGTACCAGCTCGAGCAGCCACCCTTGTTCCAGACGGTGGACTGCAGTTCGGACTGGATGCGGGTGTTGTACCGGCGCTGCGCCTCCTCGCTGACCTCGAAGGCGGTGATGCCGCTGTGGTGCATCACGTTCAACGCGTCGGCGATGTACGCGGACTGCGATTCGAGCATGTAGACGATGGAGCTGTGCCCGAGGTTGGTGTTGGGACCGTACATCAGGAACAGGTTCGGGAAACCGGCGACGGTGGTCCCCTTGTACGCACTCGGGCTCCCGTCCCAGTGCTCGGCGAGGGTGCGGCCGTTCCCACCGCGCAATGCGTGCGCCACAGGAGGTTCCGTCGGTGTGAAGCCCGTCGCGAAGATGATGGTGTCGACCTTGTGCTCGTTGCCCACCGCATCGACGACGCCGTCCGACGTGACCCCGGCGAGTCCCGCGTCGACGAGCGTGACGTCGGGACGGTCGAGGGTCCGCAGCCAGTCGTTCGACAGCAGCATCCGCTTGCAGCCGATCGTGAAGTTCGGTGTGAGCTTCCGGCGCAGTTCGGGATCCCGCACCTGCCGGCGCAGATGCGCCTTGGCCACCATCTCGAACACCGGCAGCAGCCCGGTGGCGTGCGCGAGCACACCGCCCAGCGCTTCGCGGAAGCTGTACACGGACCCGCGGACGGCCTTCTGCACCAACGGCAGTCGCCGGTAGAGGCCCTTCTCGGACCCGGACAGTTCGCGGTCGAGACGTGGGATCACCCAGGCGGGCGTGCGCTGGAACACGGTGAGATGTTCGGCAGCGGGCGCGATCTCCGGCACGAACTGCACCGCGGACGCACCGGTGCCGATGACGGCCACGCGCTCACCGGTGAGGTCGTGGTCGTGGTTCCATGTGGCCGAGTGGAACGTGGTGCCGCCGAACGTCTCCAGTCCCGGCATGTCCGGGACGCTGGGCGTCGACAGCGCACCCGTCGCGGCCACCACGACGTCGGCCGTCAGCGTTCCGCGGCTCGTCCGGACGGTCCAGATGGCCTCGTCGTCGTCCCAGTGCGCTTCCTGCAGTTCACAATCGGTCACCACCCGGGACCCGACACCGGTGTCGGCCGCAACCTTCTTCAGGTAACGGTGGATCTCGGGTTGACGGGCGAACGTGTGGCTCCAGTCCGCGCTCGGCGCGAACGAGTACGAGTACAGCGACGTCGGGACGTCGCACGCACACCCCGGGTAGGTGTTGTCTCGCCACGTGCCGCCGACGTCGTCGCCGCGCTCGATGATCAGGACGTCGGCCTGCGGCTGCGTCTGCAGAATGCGCGCCGCCAGTCCCATGCCGGCGAAACCTGCCCCCACGATCAGGGTGCGTACGTGTTGCGGAAGATTCACGACTTCTCCACCTTCGATTCCCACACGGGCAACAGCCGCGCGCGTAGTGACTGTTCGGCCTCTGGGGTGCGGAACAGGGCCGACACCGCCAGACCGCGAACCAATTCGATACTGAGCTCGATGGTGTCGGCGTCGAACCGATCGCCGAACACCTCCGCCGACCCGCGGCGCAGCGCGTCGTTGACCTTCCGCTCGAGCGGAACCGTCGCCTCGTACAGCGCCGGGTCGGTGCGAGCGGCCACCCACAACTCGAGGGCCGCATAGAACAGCGGTCCGGAGAAGGCGTCGGCGAGCACCTCGACGCCGCGGCCGGCATCCACTTCGGCGGCGAGGATCTCCTCCATCCGCTTGTCCACGAGATGTTCCACGGCTGCCACCACCAGCGACTCCTTGGTCGGGAAATGGTGCAGCTGCGCGCCGCGCGACACCCCCGCCCGCCGGGCGATGCCCTGCGTGGTGGTGCGGGCGTACCCGAGCTCGACCAGCGAGTCGACGGCGGCGTCGAGCAGCTTCGTGCGCATCGCCGCGGTCCGCTCGGCCTGCGTGCGGGTCGGTTTGACTACTGCTGTGTCAGGTGTCACACACAGCACTGTAGGCGGAAAAAAGAAAACAGTCCAGACTGCTTGTAAGTTTGCGCTACGCGCCTGTGAGTACTTATTAACCGCCGGACGTTAATAAGTACTCACGGGCCTAGGGCACGAGTCGGTACCGCAGCATCATGTCGTGGTCCTCGTGGTCGAGCATGTGGCAGTGCCACACGTAGCCCTGCAGGGGATGCGACGCCTGCCCCATGGTGCCGTGTCCGCCTTCGGAGTGATCCATCGTGTGCGCCGACATCCCGAACGTGGCGTCCGGGTCGAAACCGAGTTCGTCCGCGGTCGGAAACCGGACGATGATCCGGGTGATCGAGTTCGCGTCCGCGATCACCGTGTCCTTGAAGCCCGACTCCCACACCTGCGGCGCCAGGTTCGGCCCGAGCACGAACGGGTCCGCCGACGGCGTCCACCGCACCCCGACCGCGGGTACCGGGACGGCCTGCATCAGGGCGTTCGTGTCGATCGCCTGCCGCCCGATCACCCGGAACGACACCAGATGCAGGTGGATCGGATGCGGTTCGGGCGTGACGTTGACGATGTTCCACTGCTCGACGGTGCCCTGCCGGGGCATCTCGATGTCGTCGGTCGTGTAGCGGAGGTTGTTCAGCGACATCAGCGGCGACGGCTGACCCAGGCCCTGCGCGAGCTGCATCACCGACACGTTGCGCACCACCACCGACGGCCGCGCGACGGGCGGGAGGACGGCGAGACCACGGCTTCCGCCCCGCAGTGTCTCCGGCACGCCACCGGTGAACCCGGCGGCGGTGCCCACCCGGAACCGGCAGAACCGCGGCATGATCTGCACCCCGCGCTGCGCGACCTGCGCCGGTATCGGCTCGTCGTTGCGCAGTTCGACCGTCGTGCCGGGCGCGAGGGTTCCGAAATCGACGAGGAGGTCCACCCGCTCGCCCGGTCCGAGTCGGACGTGGTCGGTGGCGACCGGGGCGTCGAGCAACCCGCCCTCGGCGCCGATCACCCAGAACCTCATCCGGTTCTCGAAGAACAGATTCCACACGCTGAACGATGCGGCGTTCACCATCCGCAGGCGGTACAGGCCCCGCGCCACCGACATCTCCGGCCACACCTTGCCGTTCACCACCCCCACGTCACCGGGTGTGGCGGCCTCCCAGCTGCCCTGCGGATTCAGCGGGTTGGAACGGACACTCTGCCGTCCGTCGTCGGTGAAGTTCTTGTCCTGCAACACCAGCGGCAGTTCGAATTCACCCGAGGGCAGACCGAGCGGGTTGCCGCTCGCACCGGTGTCGTACTCGTCGCGCAGCAGGTACATGCCCGCCAGCCCGGCGTAGATGTTGAGCCGGGTGACGCCCATCGCGTGGTCGTGATACCAGAGCGCGCAGGCTTCCTGCCGGTTCGGGAACTCGTGCACCATTCCCTGCCCGGGTCGCATCGTGTCCTCGGGATGTCCGTCGAACTCGGGGGGCGTCCGTCCGCCGTGCAGGTGCAGCGACGTCGGCACCTGGGTGCGGTCCTGCTCGCTCACGCCGTGGATCCTCGTGTCGACGTCGGCGGCGAGGGGGTTGCTCGCGATGTCGTTGCGGTACGTCAGCGAGGTCCGTTCGCCGACGTGGGCTTCGATCGTCGGGCCCAGGTAGTCCATCCCGCCGTAGCCGAGGGCCGGGGACGCAGGCAGGTCGGGGTGGAACACGTGCGTCGTGCTGCTCGCGTGCACCTCGACGGCGCTCCCACCCACCATCGGCAACGGCGGCAACTGTTCCCGGAACGGCTGGAGCGGCGGCGAGGAGAAGACGAACGGCCGCAGCGGATCGATCCCGAACGGGTAGGCGCTCGCCGATCCCACCCCGACGGCACCGAGCCCGGCCGTCAGCGCCAGTCCACGAACGAAAGACCTACGCGGAATCCGTCCATCCATTCCGAGGAGCCCCCTGCACGGTGAGAACAGCATTGCGAATCGAGTAGCCGACGGTACCGCAACCGTTGCCCCTCTCACCGGGTTTACGGGGCGTCCCTTCGCACGGCGGCCGTCGTCGTGCCAGTCTGACCTCATGACTGGTGCAGCTCCGAAGAACATGGCATGGATCCCCGGGGGCACCTTCTGGATGGGTTCGGAGGACTTCTACCCCGAGGAAGGCCCCGTCCACCAGGTGACCGTCGACGGATTCTGGATGGACTCGCACCAGGTCACCGTGGCCGAGTTCCGGCGATTCGTGAAAGACACCGGTCACGTCACGACCGCCGAGATCGCCCCCGACCCCGCACAGTACCCGGGCGCGGATCCGGCTCTGCTCGTGCCCGGTTCGCTCGTGTTCACCCCGACGGCCGGCCCCGTCCCGCTCGACGACTACACCCGCTGGTGGTCGTTCACGCCGGGTGCGGACTGGCGGCACCCGGAGGGTCCGGGCAGCAACGTCGGCGGACGCGAACGCCATCCCGTCACGCACGTGTCGTGGTTCGACGCCCGCGCGTACGCGGAGTGGGCGGGCAAGGACCTCCCGACCGAGGCCGAATGGGAATTCGCGGCCCGCGGCGGGCTGGACCGGCAGCCGTTCGTGTGGGGCGAGGAGCACGAACCGGGCGGCCGGCCCGGCGGGAACGTCTGGCAGGGGCAGTTCCCGTGGGAGAACCTCCTCGCGGACGGCTTCGCGGGAACGTCGCCGGTCGGCCATTTCCGGCCCAACGGTTACGAACTCAGCGACATGGCCGGCAACGTGTGGGAATGGACCACCGATTACTTCACGGCGGATCACTCCGAGGGCGGGAAGAACGTCGCGCCCACCAGTTCCTGCTGCATTCCCACCAACCCGAGAGTCGAGACGGCACGCGTCGAGAACCCGGACGAGCCCTACGCGCGCCGCGTGATCAAGGGCGGCTCGCACCTCTGCGCGCCGAACTACTGCCTCCGCTACCGACCCTCGGCCCGGCAGGGTGACACCGAGGAGACGTCGACGTGCCACATCGGGTTCCGGTGCATCATCCGCCCGTGACGGTCTTTCTCACCTCACGGGGATGAAGACGCGCCGCGTCCGCTGCGGTTGAGTCGGTGATGTGCGGTCCACCAAATTGTCTGTGGCGCTGGCCCGGGAAGCGCTGATCGCGCGGACCGAAACTGCCAACGGCTGGTTGCAGGGCACACCTCCCGGCCGCACGGTTCGACGCGTCATCGACGGGCTGATCGCGATCGAACTCGTCGACCGCTCGATGACGCTCGCCGCCCGGATCTTCACGTCGGTGCTGCCCGTGATGATTGCGGCATCGACGCTGAGCAGTTGGAACGTGACCGCACGCACCATCAAGACCCAGTTCGGCTTCGACCCCACGGAACTGACGACCACGTCCGGCTCCGTCGACACCACCAACCCCTCCTTCGCCGCGTTCGGGGTCGTCGGTCTGCTGATGATCGCGATCAGCGGAACGTCCTTCGCGAGGGCGCTCGCCCGGATCTACGCAAAGATCTGGAACGTCCCGTCGATCACCCTCCGAGACGCCTGGCGGTGGCTCGTCGTCCTGTTCGCCGTCGCGATGTCGGGGACGGCGATCGGCCTGGCCGGCGAGCTCACGAACGTCCGGTTCATCGGGCCACCTCTCGCAGTCGCCGGGGAGTTCGCGGTGTGGATGGCCGTGTGGACTCTCAGCCCGTACCTGTTGACGATGGGCACCCTCAAGGGTCGCGTGCTGTGGGCGACGGGGGCGCTGACCGCCGCCGCGCTCACCGCTCTCCACGTCGGCGGACGTCTCGTCCTGCCCCGGATCACCGCCGCCGCGCAACACCAGTTCGGGTCGCTCGGCCTGGTGTTCACCGCGATCAGCTGGCTGTTCGTCCTGTCCGTCGTGATCGTGGGGTCCGCGGTGATCGTCAAGGCGATCGCGCTCGACGAGGGCTACATCGGGCGGTACCTGCGCGGCCCGGACGCCGTCGTGTCAGAACAACCCGCTGAACCCCTTGCCGAGGACGACGGCGCCCATCACGAGTAGCAGCACGCTCATCACCGCGGCGTTGTTGGCCTGGAGCCAGACCTTGAGGTTGTCGAGGGTCCCGCGCATCTTGTCGGCTGCGACGGCGTAGGCGATCACCGGGACGAGGACGGTCGATCCGGCCAGCACCGTGTACACGATCAGGGCCACCACCTGCTCGCCGCCGTTCACCCCGGCTGTGCCGATCCCGACGCCCGCGGACACGCAGAGCAGAAGGTTCTTGGGATTGATTGCCGCCAGCGCGAATCCGAGACCGGTGGATTTGACGAAGTTCAGGTCGTCGATGGCCTGCATCCATTTCGGCGGCTCCGCGTGGGCATTGCGGCTTCTCCACTGCCGCCCCGCGAGCAGGAGCAGCAGCACACCGAGAACCACCTTCACCCACGACGCGGTCGCCGAGGGACCGTCGGAGTCGGACGTGTCGATGCTGCCGGCGAGGAGCATGAAGATGCCCGTCGCGACGAGGATGCCCAGGATCCAGCCGACGCCGAAGCCCGCGCTCGCACCGCCCGCCCGCTTCGACAGCAGCATCAGGATGACGGCGATGATCGGTATCGGCGAGATCGCGACACCCACGGCGAGCGGTAACAGTTCTCCGATGACTGAGCCCATGTCCGAACCGTAGGGTCGGGGCGCCGTCTCCGCCTCGCACGTGTCGGGTGAACCCCAGGTGAGTGGCAAAGCGTGCTCGGGGACGCTTTGCCACTCACATGGGGGACAGCACGCGCGCCGCGAACGCGAGGGACTCCGGCATGGAGGCCGTCAGCGATTCGCGGTGGTCCTCACCGGCAAGTTGCTGGTATTCGACGTTCACCCCGTGCTGCTGCATCTCGGCGAGCTGCGCCCACGTCAACGGAATCGGCACCGACATGTCGGACAGGCTGTGCACCACCCGCAGGGGGTGGTCGAATCCGTCGACGGGTACCTGCTGCATCGCCCGGAACAGCGCCCGGAACTGCTCGTTCCACAGGGGCGCCGCGAACAGGTCCCCGACCGACGTGGGATGGCCGAGCAGGTACCGGCCGAGTTCCCGGCTGCACGTCACCTTCGCCAACTCCATCAGTTCGATTCCCTTCGGCGACAGATAGTGCCGAATGTCGACCTCCGGGCGCTGGTCGTCGATGCCGGCGAGAGTCAGCAACGCGTAGTTCACGATTCCCGTTGTCGGCAGAGCGGGAATCGCCGGACCCGCGGCCGGAAAGAGCTGTTCGAGGTGGGTCGGCGCGGCGACGGCGACGGCACCGCGGTAGTCGAGGGCCGGTGCCCTGGTGGTGGCCTCGCGGGCGGCGAAGTAGGTCGCGTGCCCGCCCTGCGACAGTCCCGTGACGATCCACCGGTCGCTGAGCACGTCGCTGTAGATGTCGTGTGCGGCCAGGACGATGTCGACGGCGTTGGCGGCGGCGGCGCGACCGTCGAGATAGGCATTGACCCCGGGCGTGCCGATTCCCGCGTAATCCGTTGCTGCGACGGCGTACCCAGCGGCCAGCCACTGCTCGATCGCGGGCAGTTCGACGTAGTTGAACCCGGCGACGGACGGAGCGCACTGGTCGGCGACCCCGACCGTGCCGTGTGCGTAGGACACCACCGGCCAGCCGCCGTCGGGTGGATCACCGTGGGGAAGGAAGATCGATCCGGTCGACTCACCGGTCGCGGTGGCGGTGCGCATCGTGGAGTAGCGGACCCGGACGCTGTCGCCGGCCTGGGTGGGGACTGCGGCGGGTGGAAGTTCTTCCTGCGACAGCAGGATCCTCGGCTGTGCGGACGCCTCGCTCGCACCGGTGAGCAGCAACAGGACCGCGGCCACCGCGGCCCCGACGACTCTCATCGGCCCAGTATCCACCCGAAACCGGCACGTGAGTGGCAAAGCGTGCGGGAGCACACTTTGCCACTCACGTGGGGAGGAGGTCAGACCAGCAGTTCGGCGATCTGAATGGTGTTGAGGGCGGCACCCTTACGCAGGTTGTCGCCGGACACGAACAGCGCCAGACCGCGACCCTCGGGGACACCCGGATCCTGACGGATGCGCCCGACCAGCGACGGGTCGCTGCCCGCGGCCTGGAGCGGGGTGGGGACGTCCACCAGCTGCACACCGGGAGCCTTCGACAGAAGCTCCTGCGCGCGCTCCACCGACAGCGGACGCTCGAACTCGGCGTTGATCGACAGCGAGTGACCCGTGATCACGGGGACGCGGACGCACGTGCCCGACACCAGAAGGTCGGGCAGGCCGAGGATCTTGCGGCTCTCGTTGCGGAGCTTCTGGTCCTCGTCCGTCTCACCGCTGCCGTCGTCGACGATCGAGCCGGCCAGCGGCAGGACGTTGAACGCGATGGGTGCGACGTACTTGTTCGGGGCCGGGAAGTCGACGGCGCTACCGTCGTGCACCAGCTTCTCCGCATCGTCGATGACGGCGCGGGCCTGGCCCACCAATTCCTCGACACCGGCGATGCCACTGCCCGACACGGCCTGGTAGCTCGACACGATGAGGCGCTGCAGACCGGCCTCGTCGTGCAGAACCTTCAGCACCGGCATCGCGGCCATCGTGGTGCAGTTGGGGTTGGCGATGATGCCCTTCGGCGGGTTCTTCGCCTGCTCCGGGTTGACCTCGCTGACGACCAGCGGGACGTCGGGGTCCTTGCGGAACGCCGACGAGTTGTCGACGACCGTGGCGCCTGCCGCCGCGAACCGCGGGGCCTGCTCACGAGAGAGCGTCGCACCGGCCGAGAACAGGGCGATGTCGATGCCCTTCAGGTCCTCGTCGGACGCCGCGGACGCGTCCTCGACGACGATCTCCTCGCCCCGGAACGGCAGCTTCTTGCCCGCCGACCGCGCGGAGGCGAAGAACCGCACCTTGTCCGCGGGGAAGTTCCGTTCCTCGAGGAGGGTGCGCATGACGATGCCGACCTGCCCGGTCGCACCGACGACAGCGATGGTGGTCATATCTACCGTCCCGTTCCTGCGTGCACGACGGCTTCTTCGTCGCCGCCGAGCTCGAATGCGTCGTGGATCGCCTTCACGGCCTTGTCCAGCTCCACGTCCTTGACGAGCACCGAGATGCGGATCTCGGATGTGGAGATGAGGTCGATGTTGACTCCGGCCTTCGCGAGGGCCTCACAGAACGTCGCGGTGACGCCCGGGTGGCTCTTCATGCCCGCGCCGACCAGCGACACCTTGCCGATGTGGTCGTCGAACAGCACCTGCGTGAAGCCGATCTCGCCCTGCAGCTTGGTGAGCTTCTCGACGGCGCGCGGGCCGTCGGCGGTGGGCAGGGTGAACGTGATGTCGGTCTTGCCGGTCTCGACCTTCGAGATGTTCTGCAGCACCATGTCGATGTTGATCTCCGCCTCGGCCACCGCGCGGAAGACCTGCGCGGCGTAGCCCGGGGTGTCGGGCAGGCCGACGACGGTGATCTTGGACTCGCCGCGATCGTGCGCGACTCCGGTGATGATTGCCTCTTCCACGGGGATGTCCTCCATCGATCCGGACACGATGGTGCCCGGCTTGGTCGTGTATGACGAACGGACGTGCACGGGCACGTTGTATCGGCGGGCGTACTCGACGCAGCGGAGCATGAGCACCTTCGCGCCGCACGCCGCGAGCTCGAGCATCTCCTCGAACGACACCGTCTCGAGACGCTGCGCGTCCGGAACGATGCGCGGGTCGGCGGTGAAGATGCCGTCGACGTCGGTGTAGATCTCGCAGACGTCGGCCTCGAGGGCCGCTGCGAGGGCCACCGCGGTGGTGTCCGAACCGCCGCGCCCGAGGGTCGTCACGTCCTTGCTGTCCTGGCTGACGCCCTGGAATCCGGCGACGAGGACGATCGAGCCCTCGTCGAGCGCATCCCGGACGCGGCCCGGTGTGACGTCGATGATCTTGGCGTTGCCGTGAGCACCGGTGGTGATGACGCCCGCCTGCGAGCCCGTGAACGAACGGGCCTCCGCACCGAGCGAATGAATTGCCATTGCGACGAGAGAATTGGAAATGCGCTCACCGGAGGTCAGCAGCATGTCCATTTCGCGGGCGGGTGGGGCTGGGCACACCTGCTGAGCCAGATCGAGCAGCTCATCAGTGGTGTCCCCCATCGCTGAAACCACGACGACGACATCGTTGCCGGCCTTCTTGGTCTCGACGATCCGTTCAGCCACTCGTCGGATTCTCTCGGCGGTTGCCACCGAGGATCCGCCGTACTTCTGGACGACGAGAGCCACGCGTTTCTACCTCCAGGTCGATGAATCTGTACTGGTCCAGCTGTCGAGCTTACCGGCGGAGTCCAATCTGATCCCGGGTGAGTCCGTTCGGACGCCTATCCGAACGCCGTGTTCGCGGCGTCCGCGACCCTCGCCACGGCCGCGCAGTTCGGGCCGTGAACAGTGACGACTGCACCCGCGTGACCGAGCCTGCGGGTGAACTCGTCGACGCCCGCTCCGGGCCGTGTGACGTCGATCGGCTCACCCATCGGGCTCGTCCACCGGCATCGGTCGCCGACCGTCTCCGGCTCGGCGGGAACGGATGGTCGGTTTTCCTTCACCGGCGACATCGTGAACGACACGGTCACCTCACTCCCGGGCACCCGGTTCGGGTTCGGAAACAGGACGCAGTCGAACGGGGTGGGCGGCGACTCCGGATCGACGACGCGTCCGCCCGCCGTGGTCCCCAGCACGTCGAGTACTTCGCACGGGTCGTGTACCGCGAGCGCCGCCTGGTGCGCGGACGTGCCGTCCCGAGCAGGCAGTCCCGACCGCATCCTGTCGATCGCCGACTCCAGCGCCGCGTCGGCGAGCGGGCAGGCGTCCTGGCCGGCGACGGTTCCGGCGCGGACGGTCGCCAGCGCGTCCCGTCCCACCTGTTCCTCGCCGGTTCCGACGTTCAGCCGGAAGACGCGCTCGCACGTCCCGCGCGCCAGGTCGGCGCCCGCACCGCGATAAACAGTCACCCCGTCGACCGTGTCCGGCCGGGTCAGCGCCGCATCGGACAGCATCGACGGCAGCAGGGACAACTCCACGTAGGTCGTCGCGCCTTCGGGCCGGGCCATGAGCGCCGAGCACACCGACAGCTGCACGGCGGACCCGTACTGCTGAACCGTCCCGGCGGCGCGCACCACCGACTCGTCGAGCAGGCCGCACGGATCGGCGGCGCGGAGCGCGTCCTCGACGTGGACGTGCCGTTGCTGCTCCGGCGTCAGTTCCTGCAGCGGGGAGGCCCCCGCAGTCCCCGACACGCTGTGCGCGCACCCGGACGTGATCACGGCGCACAGGAGCGCCGCGGCAACTTTCTTCACTCGATCCCCCCTCGAATCGGCCCGAACACTACCGCCGATGCGGGGATCATCGGAGAGAGGAAGGGGCGCCGTGAACAGAGCAGCCGAGTTCCCCCGGTCCGGATCGGATTCGCGACCCACGACGAGATCGCCGACGCCGCCCGGCGCCACCCGTTCGTCGCCCGCCACCTCCTGCGGGCCATCGACTCACTGACCGCTTCGTCCCCCGCGAACCGGCAGTCCGCGTTGGAACGACGCAGCGCCTGGGTCCGCGCCCATTGCGGACTCCCGCCGACGTTCGGATCACACGAGGGCGAGCAGTCCCCGTAGCGCGAACAAGGTGCCGAAGCCGAAGAACACCGCGACCCCGAGCGCCCGGTTGTGCCGGACCATCCAGGTCTTGGCGGCGCTCAGCCCCTTCTGGGCGCGGTCACCCAGAACGGTGTAGATCCCGATCGGGACGGCGAAGTCGAGCATCGATGCGACGAGCAGCAGAGCGGTCCCGACCAGCGCACCCCCGATCCCGACGTGTGAACTGGAGATGATGGTCATCCCGGACAGCATGATGAAGATGTTGGGGTTGATCGTGCCGAGGGCGAGTCCGGCCACGAAGGCGGTGCGCGGTGTGGCGGATTCGAGGGCCGTCATCCATTTCGGTGTCGCGCCCGCCGGCTTCGGTTTCTGCGCGAGCATGACGACGCCGACGACGAGGAACAGCACACCGACGATCAGTCCCACCCAGTTGCTCACCGTCTTGGATGTTGCCGACGGATCACCGGCGCCGCCGAGGAGCGCCGCGACAGCGATCTGGGAATAGACGAGCAGGAACGCGGAACCGAATGCGAGGGCGTTCCGCACCGCGTTCGCCGACTCGAGCAGCAACACACATCCGACTACGGCGGCGGGTGTGATGACCAGACCGATCATCTCGGGAACGAGCAGCCAGATCAGCTCACTCACCTGCGCCCCCTGATCACCTGGTCCTCACGAAGGGCGGGATCTCGAACGTTCCGTCGAACACCTCCGCCTTCGGGCTGTACATCCGTAGCAGGGGCCGGAACCCGGCTGCCGGTGTCGGCAGCCAGTTGGCGCGGGCCGCCGGATCGGCCGGCGCGACGGTGCTCAGCGTGATGGTCAGCGAACCGTCGTCCGCGAATATCAGTCCCGGCGTGCGGTCACCGATCGAATAGCGGTCGATGGGATTGTCGACGAGGAAGAACTCCGGGAGGTCGTACATGGTGATCGACCAGAACGCGTCGACCGGCGGGGTCGGCGCGAACGTGAGCGTGTAGTCGTGTTCGCCGGACAGTTCGTTGCCTTCGCTGTCGTGGTAGATCGGCGCGTACGCGGCCTCGTAACCGTGGTTTCCCCACAGTCCCGCCATCGCGGCACCGGCCCGCAGTCCCAGCGCCTTCGAGCGGTCCTCGATCCGCCACTCGGGTGAGTCGAGCGTGCCGACCTCGAAGAAGTCGTCGTTGTAGTCGAAGGCGTGGTACATCAACTGCCAGCCGTTGACCACCGCTCCGCCCGCCCCGGATTTCAGTGCGGTGACGAGCGATTGATGCCCTGCCTCGGCACCGGCCGTGAGCACCGACGCGAGGTCCGGCGGCGCTTCGAGGTACGGCGACGGCCCGGTCTCGAGCAGCCCGAGCGGGGCGAACGCCTGCTGCGCGACGAGATCCTGCGCGGCGGGCGGGTACGCCTGCGAGTACACCCTCAGCTTCTCCCAGAACCGAAGTTCCTCGGGGACGTTCGGGTCGGGTGCCGGCAACCCCTGCGCCGGTTCCTGGTCTCCGACCGGTTCCAGCGTGAGGGCCGACTGCAGTTCCTTCACCCGCTCCAGGTCTGCCTCGCCGTCGCAGGCCCAGCGGCCGATGATGGTGCCCACCGCAGTGGGGAACGCGATCCGCGTCGCACCGTCTGGGACCTCACCGGACCACTCCGGGCCGGTCAGCAGGAAACGGCCGGCCGCCGTTCCCGTCGCGCGTTTGCCGACGTACGCGAAATTATTCGTCCACGCATCGACGAATTGCAGCACGTAATACGCCCCGCCGCTGTCGGGCACTCGCAGCAACTGCGGTCCGTGCGCGAGGTCGATCTGGGCGATCGAGTAGATGGTGTCGTTGTTCACCGAGACGAAGGTGTCCCGCGGCCCGGCGAGCGTGCGCGCGTGACCGAACGTGTTGAAGGGTGCGGCATCGAGGCTCCCCATCCCCTCCGCCACGAAGCGGTTCACCTGGTCGAGGTCGAACACCAGCGGGAAACCGTACACCCACGCCTTGGCGGCGAGTTCCTGCAGTTCTGCACTCACGACTGGCTCCTGTCCCGCGGTCTCCGATCCATGCGACCACGGCGGGACGGGTCACGGCTTCACCCGGAAAGTGTGAGCCGGAACGGAGTTGCCGCCCCTAGCGTCGGCGGGGAGACCGTGCTGTCCATGGAAAGGGCGAACACCATGCCTGAGGAGCTTCCCGGATCGATCCTCCCGCTCCCCGATCAGCAGTATCAGGGGCCGCTGTACTTCGACGCCAAACACGCCACCGAGAAACTGCCTCCCATCACCGCCAAGCGCCCTCCCGCCGGCGCCCCGAACGTGCTGCTGATCCTTCTCGACGACGTCGGATTCGGGGCGTCGAGCGCGTTCGGAGGTCCGGTCGGCACCCCGACCGCCGACCGGCTCGCGGCGGGTGGTCTGAAATACACCCGGTTCCACACCACGTCGCTGTGCTCGCCGACGCGCGCCGCCATGCTCACCGGCCGTAACCATCACGCGGTCGGGATGGGCCACATCACCGAAACCGCCACCCCCGCACCCGGCTATCGGTCGACGCGGCCGAACTCGTGCACACCGCTTGCCGAGATCCTGCGGCAGAGCGGTTACAACACCGCACAATTCGGAAAGTGCCACGAGGTTCCGGTCTGGGAATCGGGACCCACGGGCCCGTTCGATCACTGGCCTGCGTTCAGCGGGTTCGAACGCTTCTACGGATTCATCGGCGGCGAGACCAACCAGTGGCAGCCCGCGCTCGTCGACGGGGTGACCGCCGTCCTCCCGCCCGACGACCCCGACTACCACCTGATGCCCGACCTGGCCGACAAGGCCATCGACTACATCAAACAGCAGAAGGCGCTGACACCCGACAAGCCGTTCTTCACGTACTTCGCGCCGGGTGCCACGCACACCCCGCACCACGTGCCGAAGGAATGGATCGCCAAGTACAAGGGCAGGTTCGACCAGGGGTGGGACGCCGTCCGCGACGAAACGTTCCGGAAGCAACTGCAACTCGGCGTCATCGGATCCGACTCCGATCTCACCGCACGCCCCGACGGCATCATGGCGTGGGACGACATCCCGGAGGAGCGCAAACCGATCCTCCGGCACCAGATGGAGGTGTACGCGGCGTTCCTCGAGTACGCGGACTTCCACGTCGGCCGCGTCGTCGACGCCGTCGAGGAGATCGGCGAACTGGACAACACGCTGATCCTCTACATCATCGGCGACAACGGTGCCTCGGCCGAGGGCGGGCTCGAGGGCACGTACATGATCACCACCGCCTCCAACGGCGGCGGCGAGTACGAGACCGTCGAGTTCTGGAACGAGCACCTCGACAAGATCGGCGGCCCCGAGGCGTACAACCATTACGCGGTCGGGTGGGCGCACGCCATGTGCACCCCGTACCAGTGGACGAAACAGGTGGCCTCCCACTACGGCGGAACCCGCAACGGGACGATCATGCACTGGCCCGGCGGCATCCAGGCCAAGGGCGAGACCCGTCACCAGTGGCATCACGTCATCGACGTCGCGCCGACCATCCTCGAATTGGCGGGACTGGCGCAACCGCACACGGTCAACGGCGTCACTCAGGTGCCGATGCACGGCACGTCCTTCGCATACACGTTCAACGATGCGGACGCAGGCGAACGTCACCGGACGCAGTACTTCGAGCTCATGGGCAATCGCGGTGTCTACCACGACGGGTGGACCGCCGTCACCAAACACCGCACACCGTGGGACGTCGTCGCGAAGGCCCCGGACTTCTCCCTGGACGTGTGGGAGTTGTACGACACCACCACGGACTGGACGCAGGCCCACGACATCGCGAAGGACAACCCCGAGAAGCTCGCCGAACTGCAGCAGCTGTTCCTGATCGAGGCGGTGCGGCACAACGTGCTCCCGCTCGACGACCGGGCCGCCGAACGGATGAACCCGGAGATCGCGGGACGGCCGACCCTCGTCCGGGGCGACAAGCTCCGGCTGTTCGAGGGCATGACCCGGCTCGGCGAGAACGTCGCGATCAACATCAAGAACCGCAGCTACTCGGTCACCGCGCAGATCCAGGTTCCGGAATCGGGCGCCGAAGGGGTGATCGTCACCCAGGGCGGACGCACCGGCGGCTGGGCCCTGTTCACCGTCGGCGGCACACTCGGCTACCACTACAACTACTGCGGTCTACGGAGAACGACGGTGCTGGCGCCGACCGCACTCACGGCGGGCGAGCATCAGGTTCGCGTCGAGTTCGCGTACGACGGCGGCGGTATCGGCAAGGGCGGCACCGCCACCCTGTACATCGACGGCGACGAGGCCGGCAGCGAGCACGTCGAACGGACCCATCCGCTGTACTTCTCGTTCGACGAGGGACTCGACGTCGGCGTGGACACCGGAATGCCCGTCTACGAGGGGTACACCACGCCGCGGGGCAAGTTCAACGGCAAGATCGACTGGGCCGACATCGAACTGGGCGACGACGACCACAACCACCTGATCGACCCCGAGGACGCCCTCGCCGCGGCCTTGCGCCACCAGTAGGCGGCTCCGCCGCCCGTGAGTGGTCAGCGAGTCCAGAGACTCGTCAACCACTCACGGGTGCGCAGCGCCTACGGCGTCGTCGACGGTGGGGAAGAACCGGCCCCTGCCGTCGAATTCGCGCCCCAGGTCCGTGCGGAGCACCGTGTCGCGGTTGGCGCGGGGCAACTCGGCGAAGTACACGGTGACCCCCGCGTCCGACAGTTCCCGCTCGAGGTCGAGGAAGCTGCGCATCACGGTCAGCGACACCTTCTGCAGGCGCGAGCAGTCGAGAATCAGCGTGTGGGGCACGGTCGACGTGTCGTGGCCCTCGACCACCCCCAGGCGAGTGCGGATCGCCACCGTGTTCGCCCGCACGTTCGCGGTGTAGAGACCGACGTTCAGCCGGAGTACGAGAGGATCGGCGGGAACGGTCGGCGCGTCTTCCTCCCCCGCGCGCCACTGGCCGTGTCCGTCCTTCTGCAATTGCACGACGTGCGGCCGGTTCAGCTCGCGCAGTACCAGATACAACGTGAACAGCACCCCGACCGCGACGGCGGGCAGCAGTCCGGCGACCAGACCGATGAGTGCGGTCGCGAGCGCCACCCAGAACTCGGTCCTGTCGATGCGCCAGAACCGTGCGAACGACCCGAAATCGAGCAGTCCGAGCGTCGCGACGACCACCATCGCGCCGAGCGTGGCCTGCGGCAGGTCGCTGAGCACCGGGGCGAGGAACAGCGCGACGAGCACCGCCAGCGCCGCCGTGACGAGCCCACTCAGCTGGGTCCTCGCCCCTGCCCGCAACGCGACCGCGGTCTGCGAGAATCCGCCCGCCGGCGGCAGGGTGTGGAAGAAGGCGCCCGCCACGGACGCCGCACCGTTGGCGAGCAGTTCGCGGTCGCTGTCGATCGGCGGTTCCGTCTGCCGCCGCACTCCACGCCCGACGGACACCGTCTCCAGGAACGCCATGATCGCGATCGCCAGTGCCCCGGGCACCAGCGCACCGATGTCGGCGAGCGGTGGGATACCGGGTAGCGGAATGCCACGCGGCACCTCGGCGATCAACGCGACCCCGCGGCCGTCGATGCCCGCAAGCGCGACGAGCAGTATCCCCGCGACCGCAACGACCAGCGGCCCTGGGACCCGCGGTATGAATTTCGCCATCGCGTACAGCGCCGCTATCGACCCGGCGGCCAGCAGCACGGTGGCGGCGTTCGCGTCGCCGACCTGCCGGAGCGCCGACCACACGACGCGGAAGAATCCGGTGGCGTCCGGATCGGACGGTACGCCGAGCAGTTTCGGCAGCTGGCTCGCGGCCACCGTCAGCCCCACCCCGGCCTTGATCCCGGACAGTGTTGCCTCGCTGATGTTCTCGATGATCGCACCGAGCCGCAGCAGCCTCGCCAGCAGCAGGATCACGCCCACCAACAGCGTCAGCGTCATCAGCGACGTCTGGGCGTCGTCGGAACCGGCGGCGATTCCCGCTCCGATCAGGGTGGACGCGGTGAGGGTCGCGATGGTCGAGGTGGTACTTACACTGGCGGTGCGGGATCCGCCGAGTATCGCGTAGACCACCATCGGCACCATGCAGGTGTACAGGCCGATCTGGACGGGCATGTTCGCGATGGTGGCGTACGCCATCGCCTGCGGAATCACGACCGCGCCGGCGCTGAGGCCCGCGACCACGTCGGCGCGGAGCCACTTCTTCCGGTACCCGACGAGGGTCGGCGCGAGAACGGTCACGGTGACTCACACCGAAACCTCGGCCCTGTCATGAATCCTCGCTACGCCGATCCGGTTCCCCGAGGGCCTCGCGCACGGTCGGATACAGGCCGACGGGGGTCGCGTCCGAGCCCGAGCGTCGTATCGTGTCCCGGAACTGCCCGATGTCCCGTGCCACACGTAGCTCGATTCCTTGGCGCGCAAGCACATCCCGCAACTGCACGAGCATCTGCGCGGCACTGACGTCGACGAACGGCGACGTCTCGGCGTCGAGGACCACCACTCGCGTGTCGTCGGCGCACAGGGCCTCGATGCGGTCCTTGACGTGATCGGCGTTGGCAAAGAACAGTCCCGACTCGACGCGCACCACGACCACGTGCGGTGTGGTCGGCAGATCGGGATGACGCTCGGCGTCCACCCACAGCGACCCCTCCTTCGCGAGCGCCGCGACGTGGGGACGCGACGCCCGGTAGAGCAGCAGCAGCATGGACACGCCGATGCCGATGACGAGCCCGGGCAGAGTGTCGAACAGGAGCACGCCCATCATCGCGGCGAGGGCGGCCGCGAAATCGGCACGCGCGGCGTATCCGTAGATACTGCCGAGCCTTTCGGTCCACACCCCGTAGAGCCGGCGGAGCGCGGAGATGTCGACGAGTTCGATGACGGCGGCGATGACCACCGCTGCAAGCGTCGCCTCGGGGAGTTTCTCGAACAGTCCGGTGAGGAACAGCAGGGTCACCACGGTGAGAACCGCGACGACGAGACCGCTGACCTGTGATTTGGCGCCCGCCCCGCCGTTGACCGCTGTCTTGGAGAGGCTGCCGTTCACCACCATTCCCGAGCACAGCCCCGAGCCGAGATTGGCAGCGCCGAGGCCGAGGAGTTCCCGGTTGGCGTCCACCTCGTAGCCTTCCTTCGCGGCGTACGTCTTCGCGGCACCGAGCCCTTCCGCGAACCCGATGAGCAGCACGCCCACTGCGGGCCCGAGAAGGTCGATGTAATCGTCGAACCCGACACCACCCGGCAGTCCCACCGACGGCAGCCCGGAATCGATGTGACCGACGATGTCGACACCTCTTCCGTCCAAACCGAACACGGCGACCGCGGCGATACCGAGAAGGACGGCCAGCAGCGAGCCCGGCACGAGCGGCAGCCACCGTTTGAATCCGAGAACCACGACGAGACTGAGCACACCGACGACGAGCGTGCCCCAGTCGATGTCACCCAGGTGGGTGACGACTCCCCACGCCTGTTCGAAGAAGTTTCCGTGCTCCTTCTCCACGCCGAACAAGGCAGGCACCTGCCCGATGATGATGGTCAGGGCCAGCCCGACGATGAAACCCTTCAGCACCGGCCCCGAGATGAACGACGCGATGAAGCCCAGTCGGAGAAGACCCGCGAGCAGCCCGACGATGCCGGTCGCGATCGCCAGCACCGCTGTCAGGGCGGCATACTTGCCGCCGTCCGCCCCGGCGAGCGGCGCGACGATGGCAGCCGACAGGGCGGCCGTCGCCGACATCGGCCCGACCACCAGATGCCGGGAACTGCCCGCCGCCGCGTAGAGGACCAGTGCCGGAATCGCCGCGTACAGACCGACGACCGGGGGAACTCCCGCGATGGTCGCGTAGGCCAGGGCCTCCGGGACCAGCACGGCCCACACGGTCAGGCCCGCGATGACGTCGGGCCTGACCCATCCTTTCCGATATTCCTGCAGCGAGCCGAATACCGGCCAAGTGCCGGTCGCAGAACTCACCACGTCGTGATCGTCCTAGTCCCTGGCGGTGTCCCAGGTGGTGACCGCCCAGATCACGACGACGTCGAGCGCGATGATCAGGATCGACCACAGCGGGTAGTAGGGCAGCCAGAGGAAGTTCGCGAGGATCGACAGCGCAGCGATGCAGACGGCCACGACACGGGCCCAGGTGGCGCCCGTCATGAGGCCGATCGCGCTGATGACCAGGACGACGCCGAGAACGATGTGAATCCATCCCCACGCGGTGGTGTCGAACTGGTAGGTGTACTCGACGCCGATGACCAGCAGATTGTCGGAGGCGACTGCGGCGATGCCCTGGAAGAACGAGATCACGCCGACGGTCAGCAGCAATATCGCCGCTGCCAGCGACGTTCCCGCCGCAAAACCCTGTTTGACAGGGCTGTTGGTCCTGGACTCCGGATTTGTCGTCATGTCCATGCCCTTCTCGAAAGGATGTGCTCGAACAGTGGAATCGTGCGGCCTCGCGGCGGTGTCGGCATCATCCGCGCCGGGTGATCCTCATCTGCAACGGATGATGTGTCGTCGTCCGCCGGGTGCAACAGTCGATTCGGGGCATCCCGGTTGGCCGATTGTTGCGAAGGGACACGCGATGACCGATCCGCAGGACATTTCCGGCGCGGCGTCGGAAACTCGGTGGTCGATGCCGCGCGGCCTGATCGTGATTCTCGGCCTGGCCGCGCTCGTCGTCACCGTGGCGGGGATTCAGGTGGCCGCGTCGATAGTCGGCCCGATCTTCCTCGCGCTCATGCTGACCGTCGCGGTCCACCCGCTGCCCGAATGGCTGCACCGGAAGGGTGTCCCGGGGTGGATCGCCACGATCGCGGCGATCCTGGTCGTCAACGGCATCATTCTCGTTCTCGTGCTGTCGCTGGCCCTGTCGGTCGCCCAGCTCGCCACGCTCCTACCCGAGTACGCGGACGACTTCACCGCCCTCATCGACAGCGCCCAGAGTTTCCTGAACAGCAACGGCGTGAACTCCACGGACGCCCAGACCCTCCTCTCCCAGGTGGATTACAGCAAGGTGTTCGGACTCGTGGAGGGGATCCTGCAGGCAATGCTGGGTGTCTTCTCGAATCTGCTGTTCGTCCTCGCCCTCCTGCTGTTCATGGCCGTCGACGGAAGCTCCTACGGGTCACGGATGCGGATCGTCACGCAGATGCGCCCCGAAATCGCCACCGCTCTCAGCGCCTTTTCGGTCGGCACCCGCAAGTACCTGATCGTGTCCACGGTCTTCGGGCTGATCGTCGCCGTCATCGACACCGGGGCACTGTGGGCGCTGGGGATTCCGCTGCCGGTCCTGTGGGGACTGCTGTCGTTCATCACCAACTACATCCCGAACGTCGGCTTCATCCTGGGGCTCGTTCCGCCGGCCCTGCTCGCGCTCCTCCAGGGCGGTCCGGGACTGATGCTGACGGTCATCGTCGTGTACAGCGTCATCAACGTCATCATCCAGTCCGTGATCCAGCCGAAGTTCGTCGGAGACGCGGTGGGCCTGTCCGTGACGTTCACGTTCCTGTCGCTGGTGTTCTGGACGTGGATCCTCGGACCCCTCGGCGCGATCCTGGCCATCCCGCTGACGTTGATGGCGAAGGCCCTGCTGATCGACATCGACCCGTCCACGCGGTGGGTGAACACGATCCTCAGCAGCGCCCCCACTCCCCCTGCACCGGTCCCTGCCCCCGCCCCACCGCGACACGAGAAGGAAGAATCATGACACCCGATTTCTCGGACACCACCGATTTCGAGGACGCCGACCGCGGTTTCGTCGACCGCCTCGACCCCTGCACGGTCACGGGTGAGGACGGTCGCGTGGTGTGGGACATGCAGGAGTATTCGTTCCTCAACGGTGACTGCCCGGACACCGCCCACCCGAGCCTCTGGCGTCAGTCGCAACTGTGCGCGAAGGACGGCCTGTACGAGGTCACCGAGGGCATCTACCAGCTACGGGGTATCGACCTGTCCAACATGACGATCGTCGAGGGCGAGACGGGTGTCCTGGTGATCGACCCGCTGATCTCACAGGAAACCGCGGCCGCCGCGCTCGCGCTGTACCGGAAGAACCGCGGCGATCGGCCCGTCACCGGAGTGATCTACACGCATTCCCACATCGATCACTTCGGCGGCGTCGTCGGCGTCCTCCCGGACGGTCGCGGCGACGTCCCGATCCTCGCCCCCGAAGGGTTCCTCGAGCACGCGGTCTCCGAGAACGTCTATGCCGGAACGGCAATGGGCCGGCGCGCCACCTACATGTACGGGCCGCTGCTCCCCAAGGGCCCGCGCGGGCACCTCGGCGCCGGGCTCGGTACGAACACCTCGGCGGGTCGGCCCGGTCTGATCCCACCGACCGTCGACATCACCCACACCGGCCAGGAGGAGACCGTCGACGGCATCCGGATCGTCTTCCAGGTGACGCCGGGAACGGAGGCGCCCGCCGAGATGAACTTCCTGTTCCCGGACCATCGGGCACTGTGCATGGCGGAGAACGCCACCCACAATCTGCACAATCTCCTCACGCTGCGAGGCGCGCTGGTCCGGGATCCCCGCGCCTGGTCGCGGTATCTCGATCAGGCGATCGAGATGTTCGACGGCGGCTACGACGTCGCGTTCGCCTCCCACCACTGGCCGACGTGGGGTCGCGACCGGGTGGTGAAATTCCTGTCGCAGCAACGCGACCTGTACCAGTACCTGCACGACCAGACCCTGCGGATGCTCAACACGGGGATGACGGGAATCGAGATCGCCGAGGACTTCCCGCTGCCGCCGGCCCTCGAATCCGCCTGGCACGCACGCGGTTACTACGGCTCGGTCAGTCACAACGTGAAGGCGATCTATCAGCGGTACATGGGCTGGTTCGACGGCAACCCGACGTCGCTGTGGCAGCACCCACCCGAGAACGCGGCCACACGCTACGTCGAGTGCATGGGCGGCCAGAGCGAGGTCCGGTCGAAGGCGACGCAGTACCTCGAGCAGGGCGATCTGCGGTTCGCCGCCGAACTGCTCAAGCACGCCGTCTTCGCCGACCCTTCCGACGGTGCGGCCAAGGACCTGCTGGCCCGCACCTACGAGCAACTCGGGTTCGGCTCGGAGAACGCGACGTGGCGCAACTTCTACCTCACGGGTGCACTCGAACTGCGCGGCGGCATCGTCGCCCCTCCGCTCAGCGACCTCGGCGCCGACATGCTGAGCGCCCTGACGATCGAGCAGATCTTCGACTCCATCGCCCTCCGCATCAACGGTCCACGAGCCTGGGACAAGACCCTCGTCGCGGAGTGGCACTTCACCGAACCCGAAGCGCACTACCGGACGACGCTGTCCAACGGTGCACTCATCCAGACACTGTCGCCGAGGACCCCGACGCAACCGGACGTCTCGCTGACACTGACGAAGATGCAGTTACTCGGACTGTTCGCCGGCAAGGGGCTGGAGGGCATCGAGGTGACGGGCGACCCGTCGAAGCTCCTGGTCCTCACGGAACTCCTCGACGCACCCGACAGCGCATTCCCGATCGTCACGCCGTAGGCGCTCCGCGCCCGTGCGCGGTTAACGAGTCTCTGCACTCGCTAACCGCGCACGGGCGGCGGGGCCGCCTAACCGTCGGTGATGAGCGGCCACAGGCCACGTTCCCCGGCGGCAGCCGCGGCCGCGACGAGCGCCTCGTCCCAGTAGCGGACCGAACCGTATTCCGAACGCCAGGCCAGCAACGCGTTCGTGTGCCGGTGCAGTTCGTGCTCCATCGTGAAACCGATCGCGCCGAGACACTGATGGGCGTTGCGCACCACCACCGACGCCGCATGTCCGGCGCACGACTTCGCGGCGGCCACGGCGAAACCGGCCTCCGGGCTTCCGAAACCGTGTTCCTCGGCGATCGACACCGCGGCGTTCGCGGCGGCACGTGCCAGGGCGCCCTCCGCAGCGATGTCGGCGACCATGGCCTGCACCGCCTGGAACTTGCCCACCGCGCGACCGAACTGTGTGCGCGCCGAGGTGTGCTCGACGACGAGGGCCAGGACGCGTTCCATGGTCCCGGCCATTGCGAGCGCCCGGGCCAGCGCGCCGCGCCGGAGGAACTCCGTCACCACGTCCGCAGGCACCGGCGTGCCCTGCTGCGCGGAGACGTCGACCCGGACGTGGTCCCGGGGCATCGACGCGAGATTGGCCGCCTCCGTCACCTCGACATCCGAGCGGGCGAATTCGGCGACCCGCCACGTGCCGTCCGCCTCCCACAGGGCCACCAGCGCATCCACCGAGCGCGCCCACGGGACGTGCCGCGCGGTCCCGTCTGAGTCCAGCACGGCTGCGGTGCGGACCACGGCGGGGCCGGAGTGCGCGGTCGGGCACCCGGACCTGCCGAGCAGCCATCCCGCGAGCAGATCGTTCTCGGCGATCGGGAGATCAGCGGTGCCTGCGGCCGCGAGCAGGTACGCCGACTCCGTCCACCCGGCGTCGCTGCCGCCCTCGGACTCCGGGCCGGTGAGCCGCGTGAGGCCGAGGTCGGCGAGCGTCGACCACAATTCGCGATCGAACTCCCGGGCCTCGCCCGGGGCCCGCCGGTCCGTGGCGAAGACCTGGTCGAGCATGCGTGCGAACTCCCGCATCTCGGTGTCGGTTGCCGGTCCGGTCATCAGCGCATCCCCAATCCCCGCGCGATGACGCCGCGCAGAATCTCACTCGTGCCGCCCCGCAGGGTGAATCCGGGGCGCTGCATCACGCCGGCACGGACCAGTTCGGCGAAGTGGTCGCCGCCCGCCGCCGGCTCGCCGGCCAGTTCTTCGACGAGGTCGGCGATGTCACCTTCGGTCTTGGTGCCGAGGACCTTCACCACCGAGGCGCCCAGCTCGGCGTCGTCACCACGCCCCAGTGCCTCCGACACCGCGCGGGACATGTGATGGAGGCCGAAGGTCCGGGCGACGAGCGCTCCGATGCGGGCATCGGCCGGTTGCCGTCCCTCCCGGATTTCCTCGGCCATCGCGGCGAGGACCGGGAACGTGGACATGAAACGTTCCGGACCACTGCGTTCGAACCCGAGCTCGGAGGTGACCTGCTTCCAGCCTTCGCCGATGCGGCCGAGCACCAACTCGTCCGGCACGAACACGTCGTCGAGGATCACCTCGTTGAAATGGTGATCGCCCGACATCGACAGGATCGGCCGGATCTGCACCCCCGGGGAGTCGAGCAGAACGATGAACTGGCTGAGCCCGGCGTGGCGCTGCGCCTGGTCCAGCGGAGCCGACCGCGCGAGGGCGAAGAAGGCGTCGGCACGGTGGGCGCCGGACGTCCACAATTTGGTCCCGGTAATTCGCCAGCCACCGTCGACCCGGACGGCTTTCGTGCGGACACTCGCCAGGTCGGAACCCGATTCCGGTTCGCTCATGCCGATCGCCCAGCTGATCTCGCCGTTGGCGATACCGGGGAGGAACCGCTGCTTCTGTTCCTCGGTGCCGTAGGTGAGCAGCGACGGCGCGGCCTGCCGGTCCGCGACCCACTGTGCGGCAACGGGTGCGCCGACGGCCAGTAGTTCTTCGGTGACGACGAACCGCTCCATGAACGTGCGGCCCTGCCCGCCGTACTCCGCCGGGATCGTCATGCCCAGCCAGCCGCGGGCTGCGAGGGCCTTCGTGAAGTCCGGATTCCATCGGGTGAGCCACGTGTCCACACCGGGTGTGAACACGCCGGCGTCGATCTGCTCGCGCAGGAACGTTCGCACCTCGGCCCGCAACGCGTCGAGTTCGTGATCGGGCGGGCCCGCGGCCGGCACCACTTGTGTGTGCATGCTGTCTACTTCCCTCGACGAGTGTGTCGAATGCTTCCGCAGGCTCACGCCTGCAACGCTGCTTTGGCCAATTTCCCTGTCGGCGTTCGCGGCAGTTCGGTCACGAACGCGACGCTGCGCGGGCACTTGTACCCGGCGATACGCCCACGGCAGTAGTCGAGGAGTTCGGCGACCAGCGTGTCGTCAC
Organism: Rhodococcus wratislaviensis; assembly: GCF_041228765.1. Lineage (NCBI taxonomy): Bacteria > Bacillati > Actinomycetota > Actinomycetes > Mycobacteriales > Nocardiaceae > Rhodococcus > Rhodococcus wratislaviensis. The sequence continues at coordinate 86,143 of NZ_CP150488.1, forward strand.
CGACGACGCCCGGCCCCGGTTCCACCACCGCGTGCACCGACTGCCCCATGTCCTCGTCCGGCACGCCGATCACCGCAACGTCGGACACCTTGGGGTGGACCGCGAGGACGTTCTCGATCTCCTGCGGGTAGATGTTGACCCCACCGGAGATGATCACGAATTTCGCGCGGTCGGTGAGGAACAGGTAGTCGTCCTCGTCCAGGAAGCCGATGTCCCCGGTCGTCACCCAGCCGGGATTGCGGGGGTGACGCGACTGCGCCGTCTTGACCGGGTCGTTGTGGTATTCGAAGGAATGGCCCGGCCGGGCGAAGTAGATGTGCCCGACCTGCCCGGCCGGCAGTTCGGTCCCGTCTTCTGCGCAGATGTGCGCACGGCTGGTGGCACCCTGTCCGCGCCCGACGCTGCCGGGTTTGCGCAGCCACTCCTGCGTCGTGATCACCGTGCTGCCCACCGACTCGGTCGACGAGTAGTACTCGTAGAGAATCTCGCCCCACCAGTCGATCATCGCCCGTTTGACCTCCGGCGGGCAGGGGGCGGCGGCGTGGATCGCGACCTTCATGGACGAGACGTCGTACCGGTTGCGTACGGCTTCGGGGAGCTTCAACATCCGGATGAAGTGTGTGGGCACCCATTGGCTGTGGCTGACTCGGTACCGCTCGAGGAACTGCAGACTCGACTCGGCGTCGAATCGGTCGGCCATCACCACGGTTCCGCCGAGGGCGTGGGCGCCGGCGCCGTAGCGCAACGGCGCGGCGTGGTAGATCGGTGCGGGCGAGAAGTAGACGGAGTTCTCGTCGAAGCCGAAGTTGCGCAACAGTCCGACGAACTGGGGACCGGGCTCGTCGCCGATCTGGTCGTCGGTCGGGGCGACCACGATGCCCTTCGGCCGCCCGGTCGTCCCGGACGAGTACAGCATGTCCGAGCCGCGGGGCTGGTCGCACGGTGGGCTGGTGCTCAGAGACGCGATGGCCTGGTCGTAATCGTCGTGGCCGGGCACGGCCCCGCCGAAGGCCAGCCTGCTGCGGACCTTCGGGGTGGAGTCCACGACGGCCGTCGCGAGCTCGGCAAGCCGGGCCGACACCACGAGCGTCCGAGCCTCGCAGTCGTCGACGATGTAGGAGACCTCGGACGGGGTGAGGTGCGTGTTGACGAAGGTGACGACCATACCGGAGCGCACCGCACCCCAGTAGATTTCGAATACTCTGGCGTCGTTGACCGAGAGCACCGCGAGGTGGTCGCCCGGACCGAGGCCCTGGCCGGTCAGCCAGTGGGCGAACTGCACGGATCGGTCCTCGAGGTCGCGGTACGTCACGATCTTGCCGGTGGCGGCTTCGATGACGGCCGGTTTGTCGGGAGTGGTCGCGGCGTGGCGTCCGGGATACATTCGGTTCCTCCTGCGATCCGGCCTACAGCCCCAGGTCCTTGGCGATGATGGACTTCATGACTTCGCTCGTGCCGCCGTAGATTCGCGTCACGCGGGTGTCGGCGTAGAGCCGTGCGATCGGGTACTCGGTGATGTAGCCGTATCCACCGTGCAACTGGAGGCATTTGTCGATCACCCGACCCGCGGTCTCGGTGCAGAACAGCTTGGCCCGGGCAGCGTCGGCCACCGTGAGCTCACCTCGGTCGAGCAGTTCGAGCGCGTTGTCGGCGAGGACGCGTGCCGCCTGCACTTCGGCGGAGCACTCGGCGAGAACGAACTTCGTGTTCTGGAACGAGGCCACCGGCTTGCCGAAAACGGTGCGGTCCTGGACGTACCGGGTGGCGTGCAGCATCGCCGCCTCGGCGTGCGCCACGGAGTTCAGCGCGATGCTCAGCCGCTCCTGAGGAAGATTGTGGGTGAGGTAGCCGAACGCCTCGCCCTCCTCACCGAGCAGGTTCCCGACCGGGACACGCACGTCGCGATAGGACAGCTCGGCCGTATCCTGTTGATGCAGACCGAGTTTGTCGAGCGTGCGGCCCACCTCGAAACCGTCGGATTCCTTGGGCACCGCGATGATGGAGAGCCCGGATCGCCGGTTCTCCGGATCGAAAGGAGCTGTGCGGCAGACGGTCAGAACCAGGTCGGCCGTCACCCCGCCGGTGATGAACGTCTTGCCTCCGTTGAGCACGTAGTGTGTGCCGTCTTCGGAGAGCTTGGCGGTGGTGGAGATGTTGGCCAGATCCGAGCCCGTTCCCGGTTCGGTCATCGCGATCGCCGTCATCAGCCGGCCGGCCGCGAAGTCCGGAAGCCACCGCTGCTTCTGCTCGTCGGAGCCGTATTCGAGGAGGTACCCCAGGATGATGCACGAGTGAACGGTGTACGAGCCGAACGACACTCCTGCCCTGGCGACCTCCTCGAAGACGATGGTCGCGAACTTGAAGCTGGTCTCGCCACCGCCGCCGAATTCCTCGGGCACCGAGATTCCGAGGATTCCCAGTTCACCGAGTCGTTCGAAGAATTCGCGCGGCGGACGCCCGACTTCGTCCCACTTCTCCCGGTTGGGAAGTACCTCGCGGGCGATGAACTCCCGGACCATTGTCCGGAATTCGTCGTGTTCCCGGTTGAAGAGTGTCCGCTTCACGGCGGGTCCTTTCAGTGCTGTACGTCGATGGGTTGCAATAGTCGCCGGGCGTGGCTCAGCTCCCGGTGAACTGCCCGGCCCGTCGCTCGACGAAGGCCGCGAGGGCCTCGCCGTGGTCGGTGGTGTGATGCGACAGCGCCTGCATCGCGGCGGAGAGTTCGAGCAGACTGTCGAGGTCCTGACGTTGCCCCTCGCGCAGGAGCTTCTTGGTCATCCGGAGTGCGTGAGGCGGATTGACCGCGACCCGCTCGGCCAGCTCGTGCGCCGTGTCGAGCAGCAGTTCGGGATCGACGACGCTCGAGACCATTCCCCAGTCGAGCGCGGTGGCCGCATCCACCCGGTCGCCGGTGAAGGCCATCTCCGCGGCGCGTGCGGCACCGACCGCCCGCGGTAGCAACCAGGCGCCACCGTCGCCGGGGATGATTCCCAGTTTGACGAAGCTTTCCGCGAAGAAGGCGTTGGTCGAGGCGACGCGCATGTCGCACATCATCGCGAGATCGCAGCCGGCGCCGACTGCGGGACCGTTGACCGCCGCGATGATCGGGACCTCGCAGTGGTAGATCGCCTTGGGCAACCGCTGGATGCCGCGGCGGTATCCCTCTCGCATCACGTGCGGGGCGCCACCGAACATTCCGGCACGATCCGCCATGTTCTTGACGTTCCCTCCGGCGGAGAACGCGCTGCCTGCGCCGGTGAGGATGACGACGCGCGTGTCGACGTCCTCGTTCGCCTCCTCGACGAGTTCGACGAGCCGGTCGATGACGTCGTCGCCGGAGATGGGATTACGGGCCTCCGGAAGGTTGATCGTCCAGGTGACGACGTGGTCGCGACGGCTGGAGAGTACGACGTCGGCCGAGGTGGCGGTCATAGAATGCCCTTCGATACAGAGGTTATTGCTAATTCACTTTGTCCGACTTCTTCCTGCATGTCAACAGAATCTTTCGGAATGATCCATGATTAGGGAATCGCTCTTCGCCCGACCGGTGGTATCAGCCGTCCGCCCGGCAGGCCGCCGCACGGAGATCGCGCTTGAGCACCTTCCCCGCCGCCGAGACAGGCAGCGCGTCGAGGAACTCGACCGTCCGGGGCACCTTGTATCCGGCGATGAGCCCGCGCACGTGTGCGCGCAATTCCTCGGCATCGGGACGTGCTCCCTCCCGGAGCACGACGACGGAATGGACGCGCTCACCCCACCGGGTGTCCGGCACACCGATGACCGAGCACGCTTCGACAGCGGGATGGGCAGCGAGTGCGTTCTCCACCTCGGTCGAGTAGACGTTCTCGCCGCCGGTGATGATCATGTCCTTGATCCGGTCGACCACGAAGACGTAACCGTGCCGATCCACGTAACCGACGTCGCCGGTGTGCATCCAGCCGTTCCGCAACACGGCCGCGGTCTCCTCCGGCCTGTTCCAGTAACCGAGCATGACGTGATCGCCCCGGGTCACGATCTCGCCCAGCACGCCGGCAGGCACCTCCACGTCGTCGGCGTCGACGACGCGCAGTTCGCAGTGCGGCAGGGCACGTCCCGCGGAACGGAGCAGTTCGCCCCCGGCCAGATGGTCTTCCCGCCCGAGGACGCTGATGTGTGCGGTCTCGGTCATCCCGTACCCCTGAGCGAAGCCGCTGTTCCGGAACACCCTCATGGCGCCTTGCAGCAACGTCGGCGAAATCGGCGACGCGCCGTAGCGAACGGACTTCACGCTCGACAGGTCGTACGACTCGATATCCGGGTGCGCGACCAGCATCTGCAGCATCACCGGCACTGCCCCGACCGTGGTGACCCGGTGCCGTTGGATCGCCTCCAGCACGGCCCGGGGTGAGAACGTCGGCAGGAAGACCTGGGTACCACCCAGGAGGTTCTGCGTCGCCCATGCCACGAGCCCCGCGATGTGGAACATCGGACTCACGACCAGATTGACCCCACCGGCGAACACCGACTGGCAGGCCGCCTGGGTGCCGAGCGCCGCCGTCAGCAAGTTCCGATGACTCACCATGACGCCCTTCGACACACCTGTGGTGCCGCCGGTGTACAGCAGTGCACCCATCGCATCACCACCGATTCGCTTGTCCGGCACCGGCTCGGACGCGGCGATCAACTCCTCGTAGCCTGCCATCCCGTGTCCGGCCACACCGTTGCCGCAGTGCACCACCGCGCGGAGGTCGGCACATTGTTCGCGGAACGCGGGGACCATGTCCACGAACTCGTCGTCGACCAGCAGGACCACTGCCCCGGCGTCCCGGAGCGAGTCCGCGATCTCCCGTCCACTCCATCGAATGTTGACCGGATTCACCACCGCGCCCGCCCACCAGCACGCGAGGAAGATCTCGTGATTGCGGTCGGAGTTCAGGGCGAGGACGGCGACCCTGTCTCCCTCCGACACACCCAGCCCGTGCAGTCCGCCCGACAACCGGGCGACCCTGTCCGCGATGTCACGGGTGGTCCGAACGCGGTCGCCGCTGACTGTCATCGGCCCGTCGGGGGCCTGCTGCAACGCACGGTGCAGGAATTGGGTCGAGTACACGCGGACCTCCGAATTCTCGCTCGAGGTTGTCGAGGGTTGATAAATGTTGTTGCAGATCAGTCATTTTCGTGGTCGATACGCCGCACGGGCCGCATCAGCGATTCCTGGACGACCGTGGCCACCAGGTGACCGTCACGAGTCCAGAAGTTGCCCATCGAGAGGCCTCTGCCGTCGACGGCGGACGGACTCTGCTGCGCGAACAGCATCCAGTCGTCGGCCCGGAACGGTCGGTGGAACCACACTGCGTGGTCGAGGGACGTCATGAAGACCCGCGACGGACCTCGCTGCAGACTGCGGTGGGGTTGACGGTCGAGTGCGGCCGTCGATGCCAGCGTTATGTCCGAGCCGTAGGTCAGGGCGCAGACGTGCATCAACGGGTCGTCCGGGAGGGAGTGCGCGGGCTCGAGCCACACGAACTGTTCCGCAATACCGAGGGGCCTGTCGCCGTCGACATCCTCGGACGGGACGAACCGCATGGACATCACCCGCGCCGTCACGGCATCCCGATATTCGTCCGGCCGCACCCGCGACCAGGCCTCGTAGGGGTCCGGAAGTTCCTCCGGCGGTGGGACAGCGGGCATGACGGGCTGGCGATCGGGTGTGACCTCCGGCAGCTTGAACGATGCCGACAAGGTGAAGATGGCCGTTCCGTCCTGTGTCGCCGTCACCCGTCGCGACCGGTAGCAGCGGCCGTCGCGCAGTCGTTCCACCCGATACGTGATGGGATCGTGCGGGTTGCCCGCACTCAGGAAGTAGCCGTGCAAGGAATGCGCCGCGTGCTCCCGGGTGACGGTACCGCCTGCTGCAGTGAGCGACTGGGCCGCGATGTGTCCGCCGAAGGGTCTCCGTGGGCGAGGTCGAGCGGGACGTCATCGTCTGTCACCGAACTCATCTCAGATTCCCAGTTGCGGAACATCGCCTGCCACGAGCCCGCGAAGGCGCCGCTTGTCGCGTTCGGGGTCGATGATCAGGGCGCCGAGAAGACCGGCCGCGACGGCCACGATTCCGAGTATCTGGAACGCCGTGGCGTAGCCACCCGCCGCCGTCGCGGCCGCGTCGACGATGCGGCCCATGAGATACGGCGCGATGAACCCGCCGATCGCCATCAGGGACAGGAAGACACCCAGCGTCCCCGCGACCTGCCGCGGGGGGCAGAGTTCGGCCACCGCAGCATTGAGCAACGGGAAGACCGGCGAACCGACGGCATACCCGATCGAGACGACGAGCACGGCGATTACCGGAGTGGTGATGTACGGCAACGTCGTGAGGACGCACCCACCGATGACGAGTCCGACCACCGGCATGATCACCCGCGCGGTTCTCATACTCACGCCGCGTACGACGAGACGATCACTGAACCACGTGGAACTCAGCATGATGACGAGTCCGAACAGGCTCGGGATGGAGAACATGGATCCGGCCTGCAGTCGGCTGTAGCCCAGCCCGGTCTCGAAATACGACGGCAACCAGGTGAGCACGACAGACACCAGCGCATACACACTGATGACGATCAGGGCACCGCCGACAAAGGTCGGCGAGCGGAAGATCCGCGTCCACGGCACCGCCGGCTCGGTCACGCCGTGGGGCGCGGCCGAGTCACCTCCGCCGGCGGCAGGTGAATGGTCGCGGCGCCGGTACGGCCCCTCCGACCACACGAGCAGCCACAGAACGCACCAGCCGAGGCCGATGATGGACAGGGCCACCAGGGCGGATCGCCAGCCCCACGCGACGGCGACGTACGCCAGCATCGGAGCGATCGCGATCTTGGCGATCGACGCCGCGCAGGCGAGCAGCGCGCCGGGAAGGCCGCGGCGAGCGGGGGGATGCCACGAGTACGTCGCGGTGTACAGCAATGCCGAGTTCGGGCCCTCGGCCAATCCGAGAAGCATCCGGCTCACCAGAAGCGTGGCGAATCCGGCGGCCACGATGAGCGGCAGCATCGTCACCGACCACAGGATCGCGAGAATCGCGAGGGCCCAGCGCAGACCGAGCCATCGATCCAGGACGCCCGAGAGCAACCCGCCGAGCGACAGCATCAGGAAGAAGACGCTTCCCGCGAGACCGATCTCCGAGGAGGTGAGACCGAGTTCGTGTGCGAGCGGTTGCGCGATGATCCCGAGCACGGCCTTGTCGGCGAAATTGACGATGTACATGAGTACGAGGACGCCCGTCAGCCCCCAGGCCATACGGCGTGACTCGCCGGCGTCCCCGCGAGCGGACTTCCGCCCGGCGGTTCTCTGATCTGCTACCACGACTACTCCTAGAGGGTGAGTGTTGATTCGCGTTCGACACCGAACTGGACGCAGCGAACCGCAGTAGTGACAGGAGTCACATCAGCGCGTCTGGGGCAGAAGTCAATCATCGAATTGGCTATCTATCAAGCCTTATCTCGAAAAATGTGAATCTGCTATAACCTGAGAGCGGCCACTGATCCCCTGCCTCGCGACCAGGACCAGCCCTATCCCAGGGCAGGGAGCGAGACGAGGAGGACATCGGCAGATCTGTTATCGCATATTCACTTAAAGGGAGCGGTCGGCGGGAACGTCCGCGACCTGCCAACGAGGAGGAATCACATGTACGACGCTGTCATCGTCGACGCCGTCCGCACACCGGTCGGCCGACGGGGCGGAGCACTCGCCGGTATCCACCCCGTCGACCTGTCCGCGCACGTGCTTAGCGCCCTGAGCGATCGGAACGACCTGGATCCGACTTCCGTGGACGACGTGCTGTGGGGTTGCGTCAGCCAGGTCGGCGAACAGGCCGGCGGCGTCGGCCGGTTCGCGGTCCTTGCGGCCGGCTGGCCGGAGTCGGTGCCCGGTGTGTCGATCGAGCGTGCCTGCGGGTCGTCGCAACAGGCCCTCCACTTCGCCGCGGCGGGCGTGATCAGCGGTCAGTACGACATCGCCATCGCCGGGGGCGTCGAGAGCATGAGCCGCGTTCCGATGGGGTCGGCACGTAATGCCACGGGATGCGGCACACCGTTCGGCCCACTCGTCCGGGAGCGGTACGACCACGTCGAGTTCAACCAGGGCGTCGGCGCCGAGATGATCGCCGAGAAATTCGCCCTGAGCAGGTCGGGACTCGACCAGCATGCACTGGACTCGCACGCGCGTGCCGCGGCAGCCATCGACGAGGGGCGGTTCGTGGGGCAGATCGCCCCGGTCGAGGTGACCGGCCCGGACGGGGCGTCGTTCGTGTTCGACACCGACGAGGGCATCCGACGCACGTCGACGCTGGAACGCCTTAGCGCACTCCCCACCCCGTTCAAGGAGGACGGCCGGATCACGGCGGGCAATTCGTCGCAGATTTCGGACGGCGCCGCAGCACTGCTCGTGACCAGCAGCGAGGTTGCCGCGCGCCACGGATGGAACCCGCTGGCCCGCATCCACACGGTGGCTCTCGCCGGAGTCGATCCGGTGACCATGGCCACCGGCCCGATCCCGGCCACTGCCAAGGTCCTCGCGCGGGCCGGGCTGTCCCTCGATGACATCGGAGCATTCGAGATCAACGAGGCGTTCTCGTCGGTCACACTGGCCTGGCTGCAGGAGACCGGTGCCGACTACGCGAAGCTCAATCCGCTGGGCGGCGCGATGGCGATCGGCCACCCGCTCGGCGGCTCAGGCGCCCGGCTGGCGACCACACTGGTGCACCACATGCGCGACAGCAGAATTCGGTACGGCCTGCAGTCGATGTGCGAGGCGGGCGGCATGGCCAACGCGATGGTCCTCGAACTTCTCTGACCGAGAGACCGACGATTCCCGGCCTCGTGAAAATTCTCGATCACCTGGATACGACCCCAGATTTCCTTGACATATGCCTATATGTATCGCAAAGTGAATATGCGCTAACCAGTTGCTGGAGCTTGTTCCGAGTGGATTCGGCGCAGGACCCCCATCCTGGCGGCAGGCGCCGCCCCTCATACCCAAGGAGTTGCCGTGGCAAGTCTCGATCCCGGCGTCATCGGCACCCGGATTCCCGAGCACACCGTGGAGGTCGAGCGCGGGCGACTGTCCTTCTTCGCCCGCGCCACCGGGCAGGACGACCCGATCTACACCGACCCGGGCGCCGCGGCGGAGGCCGGCCACCGCGACCTGCCGGTGCCCCCCACCTTCCTGTTCTGCCTCGACATGGAGCGGCCGAGTCCGTCGACCTTCTACACGGACCTCGGCATCGACATCCGCACGATTCTGCACGGCGAGCAGTCGTTCACCTACCACGCCGCCGCGTACGCCGGTGACACCCTTCACTTCTCGACCGAAGTCACCAACTGCTACGCCAAGAAGGGCGGGGCGCTCCAGTTCCTCGTCCGCACCACCGAGGTCACCCGCCACGGCGAGCCGATCGCGCAGCTGCGATCGACCACCGTCATCCGCGACCCGAGAGCCTCCGCGTAGCGGTACGGCACCACGCCACAGAACATTTCATTCATCACGAACCTCGAGGAACAACACATCATGGGAACTCTGGACGGAAAAGTCGCCCTCGTCTCCGGCTCCGGCCGCGGCATCGGCCGGGAAATCGCACTCAAACTCGCCTCCGAGGGCGCCGCCGTCGTGGTCAACGACCTCGACCCCGAACCTGCCACCCAGACCGAGCAGGACATCAAGGCAGCAGGCGGGCAGGCCGTCGCCTGCGTCGGATCGGTGACGGAGGACGGATTCGCGGAACGGTTCGTGAACACCGCAATCGAATCATTCGGCGGCCTCGACATCATCGTCAACAACGCCGGCTACACCTGGGACACCGTCATCCAGAAGATGACCGACGAACAGTGGGACACGATCCTGGACGTCCATCTGAAGGCGCCGTTCCGGATCCTGCGCGCCGCCCAGCCGTACATCAAGGCCAACCCCACCGACTACCACCGCAAGGTCGTCAACATCTCCTCGACGTCCGGCTTCTACGGCAATGCGGGACAGTCCAACTACGCCGCCGCGAAAGCGGGCGTCATCGGACTCACCAAGACCCTCGCCAAGGAGTGGGGCCGCTACAAGGTCAACGTCAACGCCGTCGCATTCGGTTTCATCCTCACCCGGATGACGGAGGCGGTGTCGGGCGACGACACGTTCGTCGAGATCGGCGGCCGCAAGATCAAGGCGGGTGTCAGTCAGGCGGTGATGGATCGGGTGAAGACGTCCAACCCGCTCGGCCGGCCGGGCACGCCCGCCGAAGCCGCCGGAGCGGTCTACGTGCTCTGCGCGCCCGAGACCGACTATGTCAGCGGCCAGTGCCTGAACGTCGACGCCGGTTCACGCTGAATCCGTACCGATCCCCCTGTCAAGGAGCGCTTCTGATGAGCACTGACGCCACGTCCGCCGCGAGCGGACCCCTCACCGGACTACGGATCGTCGAGCTCGGCGGAATCGGGCCGGGCCCGTTCTGCGGGATGCTGCTCGCCGATCAGGGTGCGGACGTGATCCGGATCGACCGGCACACCGAGATCGGATCCCGATCCGGGCACCCTGTGCTGCATCGCAATCGGCGGTCCGTCGCCCTGAACCTGAAGGATCCGCGTGATGTCGAGACCGTGCTGAAGATCATCGACACCGCTGATGCGGTGATCGAAGGTTTCCGGCCGGGTGTCACCGAACGCCTGGGCCTCGGACCCGGCGTCTGCCTGGCCCGGAACCCCGAGCTGGTGTACGGCCGGATGACGGGCTGGGGTCAGGACGGGCCGCTGGCGCAGGAGCCGGGCCACGACATCAACTACATCGCCCTGACCGGCGCCCTCGGCGCAATGGGCTCGGAGGGTGACGTTCCCCCGGTGCCGTTGAACCTGGTCGGCGACATGGGCGGCGGCGGAATGCTTCTCGCACTGGGGATGACGACGGCGATGCTCCGGTCCCGGATCGACGGCCGCGGACAGGTGGTCGATGCGGCGATGACCGACGGCACAGCGGTGCAGCTGGCCCTGATCCACGGTTTGCTCGCCCGCGACCGGTGGGTGGACCGGCGGGCGTCGAACATGTTCGACGGCGCGGCGCCGTTCTATCGGACATACCGTTGCGCGGACGGACGATTCGTGGCCGTCGGCTGCGTCGAACCGCAGTTCTACGCCGCGATGCTCCGGGTGCTGGAGCTGGCCGACGACCTACATTTCGCCCGGCAACACGACCGCGACGCGTGGCCGACGATGGCCGAACGCCTTGCCCAGGTCTTCTCGACCCGGACCCGAACCGAGTGGGAGTCGAGGTTCGACGGCCAGGGCGCGTGTGTCTCACCCGTCCTGACCCTCACCGAAGCAGCCGAACACCCGCACAACGTGAGCCGCGGAACCTTCGGAACCTTCGGGGACGGTTCCGTTCAACCCTCCCCCGCACCCCGCTACCTGGGAACGCCCGCTTCGGCGCCCACACCCGCGCCGTACGTCGGCGCCCACACCCGCGAGGTCCTCGCCGAGATCGGCCTCGACGCCGGTCACGCGGCGGCCCTCGCCTGACGACTACACGAACAGGACGTACGACACATGGGAACTCTGGACGGAAAAGTCGCCCTCGTCTCCGGCTCCGGCCGCGGCATCGGCCGGGAAATCGCACTCAAACTCGCCTCCGAGGGCGCCGCCGTCGTGGTCAACGACCTCGACCCCGAACCTGCCACCCAGACCGAGCAGGACATCAAGGCAGCAGGCGGGCAGGCGGTGAGCTGCGTCGGATCGGTATCCGACGACGGATTCGCCGAGCGGTTCGTGAACACCGCCGTCGAATCGTTCGGCGGCCTCGACATCATCGTCAACAACGCCGGCTACACCTGGGACACCGTCATCCAGAAGATGACCGACGAACAGTGGGACACGATTCTCGACGTCAACCTCAAGGCGCCGTTCCGGATCCTGCGCGCCGCCCAGCCGTACATCAAGGCCAACCCCACCGACTACCACCGCAAGGTCGTCAACATCTCCTCGACGTCCGGCTTCTACGGCAATGCGGGACAGGCGAACTACGGTTCCGCGAAAGCGGGCGTCATCGGACTCACCAAGACCCTCGCCAAGGAGTGGGGCCGCTACAAGGTCAACGTCAACGCCGTCGCGTACGGGTTCATCGTCACCCGCATGACCGAGGTCACGGCCGAGACGAACACGACGCTGAACATCGACGGGCGCGACATCCGCGTCGGAGTCAACCCCGACCGCATGGCGGCGATGGCCACCACGATCCCGTTCGGCCGGGGCGGCACCCCGAAGGAGGCCGCGGGAGCGGTGTACCTCCTCTGCACACCCGAATCCGACTACGTCAACAGCCAGTGCCTGGTCGTCGACGCCGGCCGCGTCTGAGCGACAACCCGTGAAATTGGAGAAAGCATGAGCCGCAGGACGATCGTGGCCGGGGTTGGCATGATCCCGTTCACGAAACCCGGACAGAGCGACGACTACGACGTGATGGGCGCCGCGGCCGCGCACGCCGCCCTGCGGGATGCCGGAGTCGACTACGCGAGCGTGCAGCAGGCCTACGCCGGCTACGTGTACGGCGACTCCACGTGCGGGCAGCGCGCCCTGTACCGGCTCGGGCAGACCGGCATCCCGGTCGTCAACGTCAACAACAACTGCGCCACCGGGTCGACGGCGCTGTGGCTCGCCCGTCAGGCGGTCGAGAGCGGCGCGGCCGAGTGTGTGCTGGCGGTCGGCTTCGAGCAGATGCAGCCGGGCGCGCTGAAGGGCGCGTGGACCGACCGGCCGCGGCCGCTCGGCCGCTTCGACGAGGTGCTCGAGGACACGTTCGGCATCGACACCGACGTGCCCCGCGCGGCGCAGTACTTCGGCGCGGCGGGTCTGGAGTACATGGCCGAGTACGGCATGAAAGCGGAAACGTTCGCGAAGATCCAAGTGAAGGCCCGCCGGCATTCCGCGAACAACCCGTACTCGGTGTTCCGGACTCCGCTGACCGAAGAGGAAGTGCTCGCGGCACCGACTCTCTACGGACCCGTCACGCGATACCAGGCATGCCCTCCCACCTGCGGTGCGGCCGCAGCCGTCCTCTGCAGCGAAGAGTTCGCCCGTGCCCACGGCCTGCGCGCCGACGTGGCCATCGCGGCCCAGTCCATGACCTCCGACCTGCCCAGCACGTTCGACGACCGCAGCATGATCAAGGTCGTCGGCTCGGACGTCACGAGGACGGCAGCGCAGAACGTGTACGAGATGTCGGGCGTGGATCCGCACGACATCGCGGTCGTCGAACTCCACGACTGCTTCACCGTCAACGAGGTGCTCTGCTACGAGGCACTCGGGCTCGTCGAGGAGGGCGGCGCCGAGCAGTTCATCCTCGACGGCGACAACACCTACGGAGGCCGGGTGGTCGTCAACCCGTCGGGCGGACTGCTGTCCAAGGGGCACCCGCTGGGCGCCACCGGCCTCGCACAATGCACCGAACTCGTCTGGCAGTTGCGCGGCGAGTCCGGTCCCCGGCAGGTCGAGGGCGCCACCCTCGCACTCCAGCACAACCTGGGTCTCGGCGGCGCCGGCGTCGTCACCCTGTACGAGAAAGTCGGCTGAGATGAATTCCGGAGACACCCTCACCCTCGAGCTACCGAAGATCACCCGCTCCACGCTCGCCCTGTACGCGGGCGCGTCGGGTGACCACAATCCGGTGCACATCGATATCGACGCGTGCACCGCCGTCGGAATTCCCGACGTGTTCGCCCACGGCATGCTGTCGATGGCGTACCTGGGCCGATTGCTGACGAACTACGTTGCACAGGAACGCATCCGTTCGTACAACGTCCGATTCTCGGCGATCACACCGGTCAACTCGACCCCGTCCTGCACCGGGACGGTGGTGAAGGTCGAGAACGGTCTCGCCCACCTCGATCTCACCGTGACCCTGCCGGACGGAACGGTCACCCTCCAAGGGTCCGCCGTCGTCACCGCGAACTGAAAGGACATCAGAGATGAAACGCACGGTCTACAACGACGAACACGAGGCGTTCCGGGACACCATCCGGACGTTCATCGCCAAGGAGATCACTCCGCACTACGCGGACTGGGAATCGGCGAACCGCGTTCCGCGTGAATTGTTCACCAAACTCGGCGACCTCGGCGCCACCGGATTCGGCATCCCGGAGGAATTCGGGGGCGCCGGCGACGCAAGCTTCAAGTTCCAAGCCATCATGCAGGAGGAAGCCGCCCGCGCTGCAGTCGGATTCGGCCACTACACCGTCAGCATCGGCATCGTGCTGCCGTATCTGCTCCGGTTGGCCGACGAGGTGCAGAAGAAGCGCTGGCTTCCCGGAGTGGCGTCCGGCGAGACCATGCTGTGCATCGCCATGACGGAGCCGGGTACCGGTTCCGACCTCGCCGGGATCAAGACCACCGCCAAGCTCTCCGAGGACGGCACGCATTACGTCCTCAACGGGGCCAAGACCTTCATCACCGGCGCGGTCAACTCGGAACTCTGTGTGGTCGTGGCCCGCACCTCGGCCCCCACGGCGGACGATCGCCGCTTCGGCTTGAGCCTGCTCGTCGTTCCGACCGACAGCCCCGGGTTCGAATACGGTCGCAAGCTGGAGAAGCTGGGCTTGCGCGCCAGCGACACCAGCGAGCTGTCCTTCACCGATGTGGTGGTTCCGGTGGAGAATCTGCTCGGCGAGCAGGATCGCGGTTTCTCCTATCTCGGGCAGAACCTGCCGCGCGAGCGCCTGTCCATCGGCGTCGGCGGAGTCTCGTCCGCTGCCGCCGCGGTCCGGTTCGCGAAGGACTACGTGACCGAGCGGAAGGTGTTCGGCAAGCCGGTCGCGAGCTTCCAGAACACCAAATTCGTTCTCGCCGAGTGCGCCACGGACGTCGAAGCCGCCCAGGTGCTCGTGGACCGAGGGCTCGAACTGGACGATTCCGGCGAGCTCACCGCTGCCGACGCCGCACGGATCAAGTTGTTCTGCACCGAAGTCGCGGCACGCGTCATCGACAAATGCCTGCAGCTGCACGGCGGCTACGGCTACATGCTCGAATACCCCATCGCCCGTCTGTACGCAGACACTCGCGTCAGCCGCATCTACGGCGGAACCAGCGAGGTCATGAAGACCATCATCGCCAAGGACATGGGCCTGTAGGGCCCGCACGTTCACCACCCCAATCCCTGATCCCCTAGTACACCTGGAGTTCCCATGCGCGACGCAGTCATTGTCGACGCCGTCCGGACCGCGGTCGGCAAACGGGGCGGCGCACTGTCCCGAATGCACGCGGCCTCGTTGTCCGCTCATGTGCTCGGCGCACTCGCCGACCGGGTCCGTCTCGATCCGGGCCTCGTCGACGACGTGGTCTGGGGCTGCGTCGGCACGCTCGGCATGCAGTCGGGCTGCATCGCCCGTTCCGCCGTGCTCGCCGCCGGCTGGCCCGAGCACGTTCCCGGCGTCACCGTCGACCGTCAGTGCGGGTCTTCGCAGCAGGCCGTGCATCAGGCCGCTGCGGGGGTGATCTCCGGGCAGTACGACGTTGCGGTCGCGGGTGGCGTCGAGATGATGAGCGCCGTTCCCCTCGGATCCGCCCGCGCTGCGGGCGATTTCGGGGAGCCCCACGGACCGCTCGTCTGGGACCGTTACAACGGGGTGCGGTTCAACCAGGGCATGGGCGCGCAGCTGATCGCCGACGAATACGGTCTCACTCGCACCGAGTTGGACCAGCATGCTCTCGATTCCCACGCCCGGGCCGCGGCCGCGATCGACGGGGGTCGCTTCAAGGACCAGATCACCGCGGTCGACGTCACCGACGCCGAGGGCAGGATGCACGTCTTCGACACCGACGAAGGCGTGCGGCGCGGCGGCACGCTCGAGACACTGGCGCGGCTGCGTCCGGCGTTCGACGAGGACGGCATCATCACCGCGGCGAATTCGTCCCAGATCTCCGACGGGTCCGCGGCCCTGCTGATCACCACCAGCGAGTTCGCCGAGGCACAGGGCTGGACCCCGATCGCCCGCATCCACACCGCGGTGGTCACCGGCACCGACCCCGTGACGATGCTGAAGGGTCCCATACCGGCGACCGCCAAGGCATTGGCGAAGTCCGGGCTGTCGGTCGACGACATCGGCGCGTTCGAGATCAACGAGGCGTTCGCCTCGGTGTCCCTGGCCTGGCTGCGCGAGACCGGCGCCGACTACGAACGTCTGAACCCCAACGGCGGCGCGATGG
This sequence comes from Rhodococcus wratislaviensis, assembly GCF_041228765.1. Lineage (NCBI taxonomy): Bacteria > Bacillati > Actinomycetota > Actinomycetes > Mycobacteriales > Nocardiaceae > Rhodococcus > Rhodococcus wratislaviensis. The sequence continues at coordinate 102,345 of NZ_CP150488.1, forward strand.
CGTTGGGTCACCCCATCGGCGGTTCCGGCGCCCGGCTCATGACCACCCTGGTTCATCACATGCGCGACGAGGGCATCCGCTACGGGCTGCAGTCGATGTGCGAGGGCGGTGGCATGGCCAATGCGACGATCCTCGAATTGATCTGACATGAAGGACCTTCCACATATGAGTGACGTCCGGGTCCCCGATCTGACCGGTAGCTGGCCGACCGGTCTCCCCCGCAGTCTCGACTATCCGGAGTGCGGCGCCGACGCCATCCTGGCCGGGGCAGCACGCTCGTACCCGAACCGTGTCGCGCTGCGAGACGGCGACACCACCCTCACCTTCGCCGAATTGCACGATCGAGCACTGAGGGTGGCCGGGAGCCTCCGGATCCGCGGCATCGAACCCGAGGATGCGGTCGCACTCCATATGCCCAACTCCCTCTGGTACGTGGTGGCCTATTACGGCGCACTGTGTTCCGGAGCGGCGGTGGCACCGATCAATCCCGCGCAACCGGCCGCCGAACTGCGGCGTCAACTCGACGACTGCGCCGCGAAAGTGGTGTTCACGCACCCGTCCTGCGCCGCCACGGCGCTCGCCGCCCAGATGGAGTCGGAGTGCGAGCGGACCCTGGTCGTCATCCCTGCCACTGCGGCAGGCCCGGCCGGCAGCGAGGTGACCACCACCGGTCTGGTGCCTCTCGCCGAACTGCTGGATGCCGAACCGCTGACGAATTATCGCGTGGATCCGGATCTCGTCGCCCACCTCCAGCTGACCGGTGGTACCACCGGACGGTCGAAGGCGGTGCGCGTGCTGCACCGGAATCTGGTTGCGAACGTCGTGCAGACCACGAGCTGGCGGACCGGACACGCTGCCACGCTGGACGACGGTGCGATCACGTTGACACCGATCGCCGGCGCGCAGACTCCGCACATGCTCGTGCCCGGTGCGAGCGTGTCGATCGCGGTGGCTCCGCTCTTCCACGGCCTCGGCCTGGTGAGCCACAATTTCGCGACTCTCATGGGGGGAACCGCGATCCTGTCGGGTCGCTTCGACCCGGACACCTTCCTCGACGACGTGGATCGCCACCGCGTCACCTACCTCGCCGGATCGCCGACGATGTACTACGCGATCCTGAGGGCGCGCACGCTCCGCGAGCACGACCTGACGTCGGTGCGGTACATCGGGTCCGGGGCCGCCCCGCTCGACACCACAGCCATCCGCACGCTGCGGGAGGTGTTTCCACGCGCGATGGTCACCGAGGGGTACGGCCTGAGCGAAGCGACGATGGCGGTGACGATGCACGCCGCCTCCCCGGCGGTGGACACTCCGCTCGGCAGCGTCGGAATACCGATCTTCGACACCGAAATCGAGATCCGGGACGACGACGGGTCGACGCTGCTTCCGGTCGGCCGCGCAGGCCAGATCTGGGCTCGCGGCCCGCAGATCACCGACGGCTACCAGGGTGAACCCGAATTGACCGCACGGCAGTTCATCGGAGGCTGGTTGCACACCGGCGACATGGGCAGGATCGACGACTACGGCCATCTGTTCATCGTGGGACGCACGAAGGATCTGATCATCTACAAGGGATACAACGTCTATCCACAGCCGCTGGAGGAACTCGTTTGTACGCATCCGGCCGTGGCGCAGGCCGCGGTGGTCGGGGCTCCGAGCGAGACCGCGGGAGAGATTCCGGTGGCCTTCGTGGTGCTGCGCCCAGGGGTCCGCAGCAGTGCGGAGATCACCGACTCGATCATCGGGCACGTTGCCGCGGAAGTGGCCCCGTATCAGCGCGTCCGAGCGGTCCACGTGCTCGACGCACTCCCGGCCACCGCCACGGGCAAGATCCGGAAGGCGGACCTCCGGGAGAGCCTCGGAGCGTAGACGTTTCCACACGACGGGCGAAGGGCGGCGGTTCCTCGGAACCGCCGCCCTTCCTCGTTCGCGGGCTGCCGTCAGTTGCCCAGAAGGACCGCGGTACCGATCTCGGCCAGCCGTTCCGCAAGATCCGGACGACGCCGAAGCCTGCCGGTTCGAACCGCGTTCTCCACCACGGTCAGTGCGGCACTGACTGTAATCCTCGCCTCGGCCGGTGTGAGGCCGGGTTTCACCTCGTCCAGCACCTGCACCCACAGGCCGAGATATTCGCGCTGACTCTGCTCGCACGTCTTGCGGAACTTGTCGGGGAGCTGGTCGAGTTCGCTGATCAACACCCCGAGGAGGTGGCGTTCGGTGATCGCGAAGTCGATGTGCGCCTTCAAGAGCCCGATCAGGGCCTCGTCCGGACTACCGGCCTCCGTCATCGCCTGCGCCGCCCCGAGCCGCCGTCGCTCCCCACCCCGGGACACGGCGGCGACGAGGAGGTCGACCTTGGCATCGAAGTGGTTGTAGACGTTCGGACCTGTCGTTCCGGCGGCCTCACCGATCTCCTCGGTGTTCACGGACTGGTATCCGCGCTCGTCGAAGAGCCGGATCGCCTCGATCAGGAGCAGTTCACGACGCGGAAGAGTCACCGAGACAGGCCTGCCCTGCGGCTGGTCCCGCGACTCCGAGACGCCCACACGGGCCAGTACGACCCTCTCGGCGAGGGCGTACAGCAGCGCCTCCATCTGTCGTCTCCCGAGGGCAACGCGGTGCCCCGAGATACTGCCGAAGACCGCGATCACGCTCCACCCGAGGAGGTACTCGTCGCCGTCGTGCAGTTCGGGACGCTCGGCGCGAATCAGCGCGGCCACCCGGGCTGCGACGTCTTTGACCTGCGCCCGCATGAGCTCGCGCTGCTGCGCCGGAAGGTGCCTGGCCTCGCGCTGCCACAGCAGGAACAGTCCGCGTCGCCGCGACACCGACGAGGACAGATTGGTCAGCAGCGCCTTCACGTCTTCGGATTCCGACACCGTGGCGAACAGTGAGTCGAGGCCGGCCTGGACCGCGCTGTGAAGCAGATCCGGCTTGTTGCGGAAGTGCCGGTAGAGAGCGGGAGCGGTGATCCCGACCTCGGCGGCGACGTCGGCGACGGACACGTTGTGATAGCCGCGTTCCCGGAACAGGTCGCCGGCCGCGGCGAGAATCTGCTGCTTGCGGTCGTGGGGTCTGCGTACGACCATGCTGGCATCCTCCGTGTCCCTGCGGAATCCCCTCGCCCGGTGCCGATTTGCAACGATATGAGGTAAGATTCACTTATTCGCGAAAAGAGCGTGCTCTATCGCAATTCTTCCCGATCATCTGGTTAGGGAATCTTACCCCACGTACTGTCCGACCCTCTCTCGCCGGAGTACTGACCGAAGGGACACCGACCGTGAAGCGAACCGTGTTCGACGAAGATCACGAAACCTTCCGCAAGACTATCCGCGAGTTCATCGCCAAGGAGGTCGCGCCGTCGTATGCCGGATGGGAAAGCGAGGGCCAGGTGCCTCGTGCGCTCTACCGGCGGCTCGGTGAACTCGGAGTGTTCGGTATCGAGATCCCCGAGCAGTACGGCGGGGCCGGGGAGACCAGCTTCAAATACCAGGCAGTGATCCGCGAGGAAGCGGCACGCGCAGGCGTCAGCTTCGGCGCCGACGTGGTGCACACCTGTCTCGTGCAGCCCTACCTGCTGGAATACGGCACCGAGGAGCAGAAGCAGCGATGGCTGCCCCGGTTCGTCTCCGGCGAGATGATGACGGCCATCGCGATGACCGAGCCCGGCGCCGGTTCCGATCTGGCAGGAATCAAGACGACCGCCGCACTGTCCGAAGACGGCACGCACTACGTGCTGAACGGCGCGAAAACCTTCATCACCGGTGGCGCACAGGCGGATCTGATCCTGGTGGTGTGCCGCACCTCCCCGCCCGACCCCGGCAACCGCAGAGGTGGTCTGTCGATCCTGTGCGTCGACACCGCATCGGAGGGCTTCGGTGTCGGACGCAAGCTGGAAAAGATCGGCCTGCGCGCTCAGGACACCGCCGAGCTGTCGTTCACCGACGTGGTAGTCCCCGTCGAGAATCTCCTCGGTGAGGAAGGCGCCGGATTCTCCTATCTGACTCGCAACCTGGTGCGGGAGCGCCTCGGAGCAGCGGTGGGTGCATACGCAAACGCGAGCGCCGCGATCGAGTTCGCCAAGGCCTACGTGCTCGAACGCCAGGTCTTCGGCACGCCGGTGTCGGCGTTCCAGAACACGAAGTTCGTTCTCGCCGAATGTGCGACGGAGGTGCAAGCCGCTCAGAGCATGGTCGACCGCGCACTGGACCTCGACGAGATCGGCGAGTTGACCGTCGCCGACGCAGCGAAGATCAAGCTGTTCTGCACCGAGGTCGCCGGGCGCGTCATCGACAAGTGCCTGCAACTGCACGGCGGTTATGGCTACATGCGTGAGTACCCGATCGCCCGGCTGTACGCCGATACCCGCGTCAACCGGATCTACGCCGGTTCCAGCGAGGTCATGAAGACCATCATCGCGAAGGACCTCGGCGTGTAGCGAGACGACAGCAGGCCCCGCACCTCCGGGTGCGGGGCCTGCCGCCGCGTCCTAGACGATGTCGATCACGGTGCGCAACGCTTCACCGGTCTTCATCTGGCGGATGGCCTCGTTGATCCCGGACAGCGGAACGTGGTGAGTAATCATGGACTGCAGATCGATTCGGCCCGCCCGCCACAGTTCGACGACCTTGGCGTAGGTGCGCCGGACGTCGTCACCGCCGAAGAACGACGGCAGCAACTTCTTCTCGTCCAGTACGAGTTCACCCATGGTGAGGCCGAGAGGCTCGGTCCGGGAGCCGGCGCCGACGAGGCAGACCGTTCCACCCCGGCGCGTGCAATCGTAGGCCGCGCGCAGCGTGCCCGGCGTACCCACCGCCTCGAAGGCGTAGTCGACGCCTGCACCACCACTGATCCGTTTCACGGTGTCCTGCAGTTCTTCCGGGGAAACCGCAGTCGTCGCGCCGAACTTCAGGGCCCAATCGCGCCGGTTGGAGGTGGGGTCGACCGCGACGATCTGAGCGGCACCGGCGACGCGGGCGCCCTGCAGAATACTGATCCCGACACCACCGAGACCGATCACGACCACCGACGAACCCGGCTCCACGCGGGCAGTGTTGAGCGCGGCACCGATCCCCGTGGTGACGCCGCACCCGATGAGCGCAGCGATCTCGTAGGGGACGTCGTCCGGGATCGTGATCGCGGCCGCGGCGGAGACGACGACCTCTTCGGCGAACGTCCCCTCGCCCATCATCCCCGGCAGCGCGATCCCGTCCATCTCGAAATTGGGTGTCGCGAGATTCTTGTATCCACTGAGGCACAAATGTGCCGCGCCCGACGTACAGGACGGGCAGCGGTCGCACGGCGGCATCCAGCAGATGACGACCCGGTCGCCCACCGCCAGGTCGGCGACGCCGTCGCCGACCTCGACAACTTCCCCGGCACCCTCGTGACCGGGGACGAACGGAGCCTTGTGCGGGAGTACACCACTCATGGCGGACAGGTCCGAATGGCACAGACCCGCCTTGTGAAGACGGACGCGGACCCGTCCGGGTCCGAACGACGTCGCGGTGATCGAGCGGGTGACGTCCAACTGCTCGTCCCCCGTCCGGTGCAGAACTGCGGCTTGCACTGATTTTCTCCTTCGACTACTGAGCGGGCAGGAAGATGGACTTGGTCTCCAGGTACGCGGCCAGCCCCTCGGGTCCGAACTCGCGGCCGAGACCGGAATTCTTGTAGCCGCCGAACGGTCCGGCGACGTCGAAGCGCTGGCAGTTCACCGAGAACGTGCCGGTCCGGACGCGGCGGGCGACGTCGAGGCCGTGCTGCACGTCGCCGGCCCACACCGCGCCCGAGAGCCCGAGGTCGGAGTCGTTGGCGATGCGGACGGCGTCGTCCTCGTCGTCGAACGGGATCAGGCAGACGACCGGCCCGAAGATCTCCTCCCGCGCGACGCGCATGGAGTTGTCGACGTTGCCGAGCAGAGTGGGCTCGACGTACCAGCCCGAGGACAGGCCGGCGGGCACACCTCCGCCGGTGAGGATTTTCGCGCCCTCCTCCTGGCCGAGACGGATGTAGTCGAGGTTCCGCTGCCGCTGTCGTGCGCTCACCATCGGCCCGATGACGGTGGCGGGATCGGACGGGTCACCGACTCTCAGCGCCGCGATCGCGGCGGCCAGTGTGTCGGCAACCTCGTCGTATCGCGCTGCGGGAACCAGGATGCGGGTGAGGGCGACGCACGCCTGGCCGCTGTTGACGAAGGCGCCGGCGACCACGTGCGGGATCGCCGTGTCGAGGTCGGCGTCCTCGAGGAGAATTGCGGCGGATTTGCCTCCGAGTTCGAGCGTCACCCGGGTGAGGTTCTCGGCAGCGGCAGCCATGATCTGCTTTCCCGCCAGGACCGATCCCGTGAAGGCCACCTTGTCGACCTCGGGATGCGCGACGAGATGACCGCTCACGTCTCGATCGGCGGGCAGCACACTCAGCACCCCTCGGGGAAGGCCTGCCTCCGTGCAGACCTCGGCGAGAAGGTTCGCGTCCAGTGGCGTCTCGGGTGCGGGCTTGAGGACGACCGTGCACCCCGCGAGGAGCGCGGGGGCCAGCTTGGCGGCGATCACGAGTTGAGGGACATTCCACGGAACGACCGCGGCGACCACCCCCACCGGTTCGTGACGCACCACCATCGGGCCCGTGACGCCCGGTCGCTCCTGTTCCCACCCGAATTCCGCGGCAGTAGTGCAGGCCGAACCGTACGCGGCGACGGCGCCGAGCACCTGGGTCCGCACGGCGGAGCTCATCGGGGCTCCGTTCTGGCGGGAGATCAGTTCGGCGAAGTCGCCGGCCCGGGCGGCGATCCCCTCCTTGATCCGGGTCACGACCCCGATCCGCTCGGCCAGCGGCATCAGCGGCCAGGGCCCGGTGTCGAAAGCAGCACGAGCAGCGGCGACCGCGCGGTCGACATCCTCGACCGTGGCGGCGGGCACCCGCCCGACGCGTTCCTCGCTGTGGGGCGAGATCACGTCGAGAGTTCCTGTCCCGGTCGGCGTCACCCAGTCACCACCGATGAAGAGCTTTCGGTACTCGACGACATCGTTCATGAGCGTGCATTCCTCCAGGGTGACGGTCGGAGACCGGTCGGCACGGGCCACGCGCCGGTGCGGTCCGGTGAATTCATAGATCTACATCGTTTTCCACTAGATACCCTAATACTAGGCGATTTGATGGACTAAGTGAATAGACAATAATGCTTGACCGGTTTTGTTGACCGAGCCTGGTCTGCAGTCCGGTGACCCCGACGATCGGCGCCGAGGTGTCCGGGATCCGGCTGACCGGTGGCCTGCCCGACGAGACGATGTCGGAACTGCGTCGCGCACTCCTCGAATGGAAGGTCCTGTTCTTCCGGACATGCCGCCGGAGACCGTGGAGATGCTGCGCCCCCAGTTCCCCGCCGTCCAGCATCCGGTGGTCCGCGTGATACCCGAGACGGGCGCCACGTCCTCTTCGTGAACCTGAGCTTCACGCAACGCATCGTCGGGATGTCCCCGACCGAATCCGACGAATTGCTGCGCATGCTCTACCGGCACGTCCACCGTCCCGAATTCCAGGTGCGCCTGCGATGGCAGCCGAACACGGTGGCGTTCTGGGACAACCGCGCCTGCCAGCACTACGCGGCGAGTGACCACTTTCCGGCGCGGCGGGTGATGGAGCGGATCTCGATCGTCGGCGACCGTCCGGTCGGAGTGTCCTCCTGACACCGGAAGTCGACACGGAACCGGACTACCGGTTCACTCTCGCGAACGAACGGACCTTCTCCGCCTGGGTCCGCACTGCACTCGGCCTGCTGGCTGGGATCACCCTCCGTGGGTGATCCCGCCGACAGCAGCGCGCGGTTAGCGTCGCCGAGAGCCGCATCCGAATTTCGGGGGCGGGCACCGACCACCGCCCTCAGCAGTCGCAGAGTGGTAGCCATGGCAGCCGATTCGACGGACATCCAACGCGGAACCCTTCCGATTCCCGACCTCGAGTACACGGGAACCGTCACCTACGACGCGTCGGATCCGGACACGAGCTATCCACCGATCCGCCGCCTGCTCCCACCCGACGGCTCCCCGAACGTGCTGGTCATCCTCGTCGACGACACCGGCTTCGGCGCGTCCAGCTCGTTCGGCGGTCCGGTGGAGACACCGAACTTCGAACGCGTCGCCGCCCAGGGGCTCAAATACACCCGTTTCCACACGACGGCACTGTGCTCACCGACGCGTGCCGCTCTGCTGTCCGGCCGCAACCACCACACGGTCGGGATGGGTGGCATCACCGAGATTGCCACGAGCGCACCCGGTTACAGCTCGCTGAGGCCCAACAACTGCGCCCCGCTCGCCGAGATACTCAAGCTCAATGGTTACAGCACGGCGCAGTTCGGGAAGTGCCACGAGGTCCCCGTCTGGGAGTCCTCACCGGTCGGTCCGTTCGACCACTGGCCACACCCGGGCGGGGGCTTCGAGTACTTCTACGGGTTCATCGGCGGGGAGACCAACCAGTGGTACCCGGCAATCTACGAGAACACCTCCCCGCTCGAGCCCTGGGGCACTCCCGACGAGGGGTACCACTTCATGGCGGACATGGCGGACAAGGCGATCGCCTGGACCAAACAGCAGAAGGCACTCGCGCCCGACAAGCCGTTCTTCACCTATTTCGCGCCCGGCGCCACCCACGCCCCACACCACGTGCCGAAGGAATGGGCGGACAAGTACCGGGGCAAGTTCGATCAGGGCTGGGACAAGCTCCGCGAAGAGACGTTCGCCCGGCAGAAGGAACTCGGGGTGGTCCCTCGCGAGGCCACCCTCACCGCTCGAAGCCCGGGCATCCCCGCGTGGGAGGAGATGAGCGAGAAACTCCGTCCGGCACTCGCCCGCCAGATGGAGGTCTATGCCGGATTCCTCGCCTACACCGACCACCACGTCGGACGGGTGCTGGATTCTCTCGACGATCTCGGCGTCCTCGACGACACCCTCGTGTACATCATCATCGGCGACAACGGGGCGTCCGCCGAAGGAACGATGAAGGGAACCACCAACGAGAGTTTCATCATCAACCACATGGATCACCTCGAAACCGAGGACTACATGATCGAGCACATCGACGACCTCGGCACTCCCGACTCCTACAACCACTACGCCATCGGCTGGGCACACGCGATGGACACCCCGTACCAGTGGACCAAGCAGGTGGCCTCGCATTGGGGCGGCACCCGCAACGGGACGATCGTGAGCTGGCCGAACGGCATCGCGGCACGCGGCGAGATTCGCGACCAATTCGCGCACGTCATCGATGTCGCACCCACGGTGCTCGCGGCCGCGGGCATTCCCGAACCGAGCACGGTGCACGGTGTCACGCAGCGCCCGTTCGAGGGCACGGCGATGAACTACTCCTTCGACGACGGTGACGCACCGGAACAGCACGAAACGCAGTACTTCGAGATGCTCGGCAACCGCGCGATCTTCCACAAGGGCTGGACCGCCGTCGCCAAACACAAGGACCCGTGGCTCTCCTCGTCGCACGGCCTCGACGCCGACGTATGGGAGCTCTACAACGTGGAAGAGGACTGGACGCAGTCGCACGACCTCGCGGGCGAGCACCCGGACAAGCTGGCCGAGCTGCAGCGGCTGTTCCTCATCCAGGCGGCGCGATTCAAGGTGCTGCCCATGGATACGCGGTCGGCCGAGCGGTTCAACAACGAACTGGTCGGCAGACCCACATTGATCCAGGGGACCTCGCAGGTGTTCTACCCGGGGATGAAGCGGCTCAGTGAGAACTCGGTCATCAACGTCAAGAACAAGTCGCACTCGGTCACCGCGAAAGTGACCATCCCGGAATCGGGCGCGAACGGGGTCATTCTCGTCCAGGGCGGGGCGTTCGGCGGCTGGAGTGTGTATACGAGGGACGGATACCTGAAATACACCTACAACGTCCTCGGGATGAACGAGTACACCACCACCTCCGACCAGCCGTTATCCCCCGGAGAGCACGAAGTGCGCATGGAGTTCGAGTACGAAGGCGGCGGCCTCGGTAAAGGCGGCACCGTCACCCTCTCCGCGGACGGACACCCCATCGGCACGGGGAAGGTGGAACGGACACTTCCCTTCATGTTCTCGATGGACGAAACGGTGGACGTCGGAATCGATGTCGCCTCCCCCGTCTCCAGCGAGTACGGGCCGACCGGAAATGGTTTCACCGGAGACATTGCGTGGGCGCGTATCGATATCGGGGAGGACGACCACAGTCACCTGGCCGATCCCGAGCACAGGATGACGATCGCGATGACGAAGCAGTAGTCCGAACGACATCACGAAAGCGTGGCATTCCCTGCGGTAAACACGTTCACCCACACAAGACAACGCATTCTCGCTAAAATCGTCGCACCGGCCCACCGCGTCGGAGATTGGCGTTTGTCGAAGATCGTTTCTCGGTGCAGCGAGAATTGGGGGTCGGCGTGACGGCAGTACCTCTCGGGGAATTTCATCTGAGCACTCGAATACCGACGAGTGCAGGGGGTCGGACGGTTACCCGGACCCGCCTGCACGCCATGCTCACCGAGGCGCTCACCGACGACGCCCACCCCTTCCCGGTGGCGCTCGTCTGCGCACCGGCCGGCTCGGGTAAGACGCGGGCCGTGGCCGACTGGGCACGGGAGACACTCGCCGCCGGCGACGCTCCGACCATTGCCTGGCTCACCATCGAGGAGCGGCACAACGACCTCGACGTCGTCCATCGGGCGATCCTCCGCTCACTCACCGACACCGGAAACCCTCGCCTGCAGAAGGCATGCGCCGGGCTCGATTCCGAGTCACCGGATCTCGGCGCGCAATTGTCGGCCGCGTTGCACGAACTCGGCGAGAACATCTGGATGATCATCGACGACGGCCACCTCCTCCGCGACACCGACGTACTCACCGACCTCGAGTCGTTCATGCGCTGGCAACCTCCGATGCTGCGAACGGTCATCGTCGGGCGTTTCGAGCCGCCTCTCGCTTTGCAGCGACTTCGCCTGGACGGCAAGCTGTTCACCCTTACGGCAAAGAATCTCGCCTTCACCTCCGACGAGGCCGCCGAGATGCTCGACGAGCACGACGTCGCGCTGAGTCCGGCCGATCTCGACGCCCTGATGGATCGGACGGAGGGCTGGGCGGCCGGAATTCGCTTGGCAGGAATGTCTTTGGAAGGACACCCGGATCCGAGCCGATTGATCGCGGAGTTCACGGGCGACCGCCGGGCCGTCGCCGACTATCTCATCGAGGAGGTCCTCGCAGGCCAGACCGACGAGATGCGCGAGTTCCTCCTGCGCACGTCCGTACCTGTCTCGTTCACGGTCGAACTCGCGGAGAAGCTCACGGGCTGCGCGGATGCGCACGGCAACATCGACTGGCTCGAGCACCACAATTTCCTGATCAGCCGAATCGCCGACAGCCCCACGCACTATCGCTACCATCCGCTGCTGCGGAGTTATCTGCGGGCGGAGATCAGCCGGATCGGCCACGTCGAAGTCGAGAATCTCGAATTGACGGCCGCCCACTGGCACGACGAATTCGGCGACGCATTGCTCGCACTCGAACACGCGGTGAACTCCGGTGATCACGACGAGATCGTGGCGCTGCTCGCCCGGACGTCGCTGGCCCTGATCGTCGGAGGTCATGGGGAGGCCGTCGACCGGCTCCTCACGCGGGCACCCCGATCTTCGCAGGACCACCCGTCGGCGCGGCTCATCCGCGCCGCCGCGGCACTCGCTTCGGGCAACATCCCGGTGGCCACGTCCACCCTCGAGCTTCTCGACCGCAGGCGGTCGGGGTTGCTGGTGGACGGCGCCGCCGAGTCCCGATTACATCTGCTGCTCCGCGAATCGCTCCGCGTGCAGACCGCGATCGGCACCGGCGACATCGAGACCGCCCTGAACAGGTTGCGCGGCGTGGGTGTCGGGACGAGCGGCGATCCCGACGTCGATGCATTCGTCCTGCTGCAGGAAGGGCGCGCGTTGCTGTTCCTCGGGCGGACCGACGAGTCGGAGGTCGTGCTCGGGAAGTCGCTGGCCCACGCGCGACTCGGCGATGCGCCGCTGGGCGTCATGTACTGCCTGGGAACTCTCGGCACCGTCGCGATGTCGCGGGGCGACGTGGTGCGGGCGTCCGCGCTGGCCGACGAGGCACTCACGATCGGCCGGACGCATTCGGCAACGAGCGATCCCGCATTCCAGTCGACGAAGCTCATCGACTCCTGGTGCCGCTATGTCCGGATGGACCCCGATGCCGCCCGCGCCGCCGCCGAATCCGCGGAGGCGCTGCGTCGCGCGAACACCGGGACCGCGGGGTTCGCCGAGGGCGCCGCCACCCTGTTCGGTCTCGACGAGTCCGGACACCGGCACAGTTCGGTGACGACGCTGCACGCGGAGAGCCCTGTGTCGTCTTCGTTGCCGGTACCGCCCGGGGTCCGGGCGGTGTTGCTGCCTGCCATCCAGTACGCGTATCTCGCTGCCGGCGAGATCGGGTGGGCGCACGAATTGGCGACCGAAACGCATGCCCTCCTCGGTCCCACCGGCGACACAGCCGTCGTCGAGGCGATCGTCCATCTGCATCTCCACCGCCTCGACTTGGCCCGTAAGACACTCCAACCCGTCCTGGACGGTGAACTGGACTGTGCGGCGGGAACCAACCTGATCGCGGCGTGGCTCGTCGACGCATCGATCGCGCTTGCCCGCAAACATGATTCACGTGCCCACAGCGCTCTCACCGAAGCCTTGCGTCTCGCGGAGCCGCAGTCGGTGGTGCGCCCGTTCCACGACTGCGGACCCCAGATCCGAGAACTCCTCGTGCGGAGCACCGGCCGGTTCGGTGTCCTCGAAGCGTTCGCAGAGCGGCTCCGGGCGTCGTTCCCGCGGTCGGAGAGCGCTGCGTCCGACATGTTGACTCCCCGCGAACTGGAACTACTCGTGGAGCTTCCGTCGTGGCGCACCGCCGAGCAGATCGCGGCAGATCTGTGCGTGTCGGTGAACACCGTGAAGACCCATCTGCGCGGGATCTACCGCAAACTCGGCGTCACCTCCCGCCGCGACGCCATCGCCGCCGCACAACACAACGGCTTGCTCTGAGCCGGTTCACCACTTGCGGGTGAGGCGCGTCGCCGTTCCGTCGGTCACCCTGAAATCTACGGCTGACCGAGTTCTGGAACGACGATGCGAATGAAGGAGCCCGCCGTGGTGCGTCCTGAATCGAACTGGCCCGGCAAGGTCAGGTACGCGTTCCTGATCAGCGGCGCCCTGTCCGATCGGGTGCTGGCCGCGTTCCCCGAGTTGGACGTCTCGGACGTCACTACCGGTGACACCACGCTCTACGGCCCGGTCGACAGCCCGACGGAACTCCGGGGCATGCTGGCGCGCTTCGACGCGCTGGGACTGACCGTCATCGAGATGCGGCGGCTACCGGACTGACCCGGCGTCGGGGTTCAATGGTTGGAGGGTCCCGGGAGGCGGTGAAGCCGATGTGAGCGGCGAGTTCGAACCGGGCACGGTGTTTGCCGGCTACGTGATCGAGCGGGTTCTGGGACGAGGCGGCATGGGCACCGTCTACCTCGCCCAGCATCCCAACCTGCCGCGCAAGATCGCCCTCAAACTGCTCGACACGTCATGGACGAACGACGACTACGTCCGGTCACGTTTCGAGTCGGAGGCAGACCACGCCGCACATCTCGACCATCCCAACATCGTCACCGTCCACGACCGCGGCCGCGAAGGCGGCAGGTTGTGGATCGCGATGCAGTACGTTCCCGGCACCGACGCCAGGAAAGCACTCGGCTCCGGTGCCCTCGATGTCGAGCGCGCCGTGCACATCGTCAGCGAGACGGGGAAGGCGCTCGACCACGCCCACCAGGCCGGGATCTTGCACCGTGACGTGAAGCCGGCGAATATACTGCTCGCGCCGGGCGACCCCGAACGGGTGCTGCTCACCGATTTCGGCACCGCCAAGGCCCTGGACGAAACGCATCAGCTGACCCGCACCGGGATGTTGGTGGCGACCCTGCACTACGCCGCGCCCGAGCAGATCGAGGGCGAGAAACTCGACCACCGCGTCGACATCTACGCGTTGGGCTGCACCTTCTTCCACCTGCTCACCAACGAACCGCCGTATCCCGGTAACACCGCCTCCTCGGTGATGCACGGACATCTGAACGGGCCGATTCCCCGACCGAGCGTGGTGCGCCCCGGGCTGCCCGCCGGTGTCGATGCGGTCGTCGCGCGCGCCATGGCCAAGGACCGCGACGAGCGCTACTCGACGTGTCGTGAGTTCAGCGAAGCCGTCCGCGCGATCGGGTGGACCGATCCCGGACCGGTCACCCGGCCTGCTGACCTGGTCGATCCCGCCGCAACCACCCGGACGAGCAGTCCGGCCGTGACCCGCCCCGACACCGATCAGGGTGCCGAGCCGACGAAACCGACAACGGTCGCGGGGCGGCGGAAGCGCTGGCTGCTCGCCGCGCTGCTGGCGGGCGTCCTCGTGGTCGCCGGTGTCGCTTATATCGCCTGGCCGGGTGCGGAGTCGGCGAGCGCGCAGGTCGTGCTCCCGCTGACCGGTCTCCAGGGTCCGGCCGGGCTCGCGGTCTCGGGGACCGGGGACCTGTACATCGCGGACAGCGCGGCCAAACAGGTTCTGAGAGTGAGCGCCGGGACGTACGAGCAGACCGTCCTTCCCTTCACCGGCCTCGAGGTTCCCCAGGGAGTCGCGGTCAGTGCGTCCGGCGACGTGTACGTCTCCGATCTCGTGACCAACACCGTGACAATGCTGCACGGCGGCACCCAGGTGCCGATGCCGTTCGACGGTCTCGACCAGCCGTTCGGAATCGCGCTCGGACCGGACGCCACGCTGTATGTCGCCGATACGCTGAACAACCGGGTGATGGCCCTGCACGACGTCACCGCGGCTCCCGTCGCGGTGCCGCTCACGGTGATCGGCCCGTTCGCCGTCGCCGTCAGTGAACACGGGGATCTCTACGTCGGCACGCCCAACAAGGTGCTCGCGTGGAACGCCGCCACCCATGCCCAGAGCTTCCTGCCCTTCACCGACGTCCAGAGCGTCGGTGGAGTCGCGGTCGACGACGAGGGAACCGTGTACGCCATCGATCAGAACCACAATCGCATTCTGCGGCTGGCCGCCGGTTCGGACGAGCAGGAGGTTCTCCCGTTCTCCGGGCTGGACCAGCCGGAGGGTATCGCCGTGTCCAGCAGAGGCGACGTCTACGTCGCGGACACCGACAACAGCAGAGTGATCATGCTCCCGGCGGGAAGCTGACCGCTCGCGCTCAGGCCTGGCGCGCCAGATCGAAGCCGAAGGATTCCGCGACCGCCTCGTCCACCCGGCCGTGGTGAGTGGCGAGCAACTCTTCACGCTCGTTCGCGGAGAGCCCACCCCAGATGCCGTACGGTTCACCGACACTGAGCGCGTGCTCCCGGCACTGCACCAGCACGGGGCATCCGCGGCAGATCATCTTGGCGCGGAAGTCCCGCATCTCGCGGGCCCGGCCACGTTCGCGGTCGGGGTGGAAGAACGTGGACGACTCGTAGCCGCGGCACGCGGCGTCCCTCTGCCAGTCCCACACCTCGGCGACCGGAATGGGAAGACTCAACCGATTGGACATTGCACTCCTCCAGATACTCGTGAGCCGTTGTGTGCGAGCCCGAGAACTCGTTCCCGGGCCAGATCGGCGGCGCCGACGATGCCGACGTTCGCGCCGAGTTCAGCCAGTCGCACCTCGGCGACCGGTCGGTGTGCGCGTCCGGTGAGACGGTTCTCGAACGCGGCGGCGGCGGGACCGCGCAGCAGTTCGCCCGCCTCGCACACTCCCCCGCCGATGATGAACAGGTCGGGGTCGAAGAACGCGGCGATATCCGCCATGCCGTGTCCCAGCCAGGAACCGATCACCCGGAAACACTCGAGCGCGGCGGGGTCACCGTCCTGCGCGGCCGCGGTGATGTGCAGGCCCGTGATGGCGTCCGCCCTTCCGCCGGCGCGGGCAAGGAGGTCTGCAGCGAAACCCGGCGAGACGTTCGCGAGATCCTGCGCTTCGCGGACGAGTGCCCGCCCACTGGCGTAACGCTCCCAGCAGCCGTGGTTGCCGCAGCCGCATCGGCGACCGTGCGGTTCGACGTTGAGATGCCCGAATTCCGCGGCCACACCGAACTTGCCGCGATGAAGTACTCCGTCGACGACGATGCCGCCGCCGATCCCGGTTCCGACCGTGAGCACGACGACGGTCTGCCCCGTCCGCCCGGCCCCGAAGCGCGCCTCGCCCCATGCCGCGGCGTTGGCATCGTTCTCCACCACCGTCGGCAGTCCGCACGCCGCTTCGACCACCTCACCCAGAGGCTCGTTGCGCCAGGCCAGATTCGGGGCGAAGAGCACGGTGCTGAGGTCCGCGGCGACGAAGCCGGCCGCGCCGATGCCGACAGCCTGCGCCGGGTGGGTATCCGCCAGTTCGCGGACGAGTTCGGCGATGACGTTCTCGACGCGGCGCGCATCGTGGGACGGGGTGTCACGACGCACCATCCGGTGGATGACTCCGTCGGTGTCGACCACGCCGGCTGCGATCTTCGTGCCACCCACGTCGATGCCAATTGTCAGAGCCATGTCTCGTGTCCTCTTCAAATCTGCGAGTGAGGGGTGTCACGCTGACAGTAGAGGACCTTTGGATTTTCATCAATACATACTTCCGTCTTTTCAAGAACAAAGCCGGTTCGTCTCCAAGTGGACAAGCACTGTGATCTAGGCCATAGTTCTTCCTCGTCGGTGTCTTCCGGCACACCCCTAACACTCGGATCGTCCGGCACGTTCCTGCCGGTGGAGGGATTCATTTCTCATGGCAACAATCACCTATGACCGCGCGACCAGGCTCTTTCCCGGCTCGGACGTCCCCGCGGTCGATCAACTCGACCTGCACATCGAGGACGGCGAGTTCCTCGTCCTCGTCGGCCCGTCCGGCTGCGGCAAGTCCACGTCCCTGCGGATGCTCGCGGGACTCGAGGACGTCGACGGCGGCCAGATACTGATCGGCGGCCGCGACGTCACGCACGCCGAGCCCAAGGACCGCGACATCGCGATGGTCTTCCAGAACTACGCGCTCTACCCGCACATGACCGTCGCCGAGAACATGGGCTTCGCCCTCAAACTCGCAGGCACCGACAAGGCTGAGATCCGCAAGCGTGTCGGGGAGGCCGCCGACATGCTCGACCTCGGCGCCTACCTCGACCGCAAACCCAAGGCGCTCTCCGGCGGTCAGCGTCAGCGAGTGGCCATGGGCCGCGCCATCGTCCGGCAACCACAGGTGTTCCTGATGGACGAGCCGCTGTCGAACCTCGACGCGAAGCTGCGGGTACAGACCCGCACCCAGATCGCCCAGCTCCAGCGCCGCCTCGGCACCACCACCGTCTACGTCACCCACGACCAGGTCGAGGCCATGACGATGGGCGACCGGGTCGCCGTCCTCAAGGGCGGGGTGCTGCAGCAGTGCGCGTCCCCGCGTGAGCTCTACCGCCGGCCCGCGAACGTCTTCGTCGCCGGCTTCATGGGCTCACCGTCGATGAACCTGTTCACCGTGCCCGTCACCGACGGCGGGGTGCAGATCGGCGACCAGCTGGTCCCCGTCCCCCGCGACGCCCTCACCGCGGCGGGCTCCGAGGTGATCTTCGGGATCCGGCCGGAGCACGTCGAGATCGCCGACTCCGGCGGACTGAAACTCGAGATCGACGTCGTCGAGGAACTCGGCTCGGAGGCGTTCGTTTTCGGCCGCACCACCGTCAATGGCCGGACCGAGAACCTGGTCGCCCGGGTCGACTGGCGCAACCCACCCGAGAAGGGCCAGGTCGTGCACGTCCGCGTCGACGAGGCACACGCGCACATCTTCGCCACCGACGCGGCGGGCGAGCGACTCGTGCGCTGACGTCAGAGTTCCGGAGGGCGGGCGGTCGAGCCCCTGACCACCAGGTGGGTCGGGAGCACGACCGCCCGCTCCGCAGGTTCCCGGCCGCCGAGCAGTTCCACGACCACCCGGCCGGCCGCCGCCCCCTGTTCCCCCACCGGCTGCCGCACCGTGGTCAGGTCGGCCAGCTCGGCCGTCGGGTGATCGTCGATCCCGATCACCGACATCCCGGCCGGAACGGGAATCCCCGCACGTCGCAGCGTGCGCAACGCCCCGACGGCGACCTCGTCGGAATGACAGAACACCGCGGTGGGCACCTCGGCGCGGCTGAGCAGCAGTTCCATGCCGCGCTCGCCGCCCTCGATTCCCCAGGGCACGGTGACGGTGCAGTCGTCGGCGAGCCCGGCGCCCGCGAGTGCGGCGTGGAAGCCCGCCACCCGGGCGATGTCGCCTTCCCAGGACTGACCTTCCGGGTCCACGGTGCGGATCATCCCGATCCGGGTGTGACCGATCCTGATCAGGTGCCCGACAGCCTGGCGCGCGGCCAGTTCGTCGTCGATCCGGACGGACGGAAATTCGCCGGCGTGCGCGCCGATGACGACCACGGTCACGTCCATCTCCTCGAGCCGCGCCCGCTCCGGACCGGTCAGCGGAAACGCCACGGCGATGACCGCATCGACCTTGCGGCGCAACGGAAGCCGCTCGAAGAACGATTCGCGCTGGGCCGACTCCTCGAGGCAGTACAGCATCACGTCGAGGTCCGCGGCGCGGAGTTCGTGTTCGATGCCGGCGAGAATCCGCGAATAGAACCAGGCATCGATCCACGGCACCACGACGGCCACCCGGCCCGTCGCGCCGCCCGACAGCTTCGACGCCTCGGGTGAGACGACGTACGCCAACTCGTCGGCGGCCCGCTGAATGCGCAGTCGCGTCGCTTCGGAGACGCCGCGTTCGCCGCGCAACGCGCGCGAGACGGTGGCGATCGAGACTCCGGTGCGGCGCGCGACGTCGGCCATGTTGACGGACTGCTTGGGGATCACGTTCCCACAGTAAGCGAGCAACGCAAATATTTGCGTAGATTCCTCACGGAATCCATGCCGCTGTAGTCCGGAAAATAAATCACCCTGCTCGAGTTGACAGCCACCTGTGACGTGCCTCACGCTATTTACGCAAACGTTTACGCATCACATTCCCCCATCCCATCCCCCCACCGAGGAGATTCGATGACCCAGTCCGTGGAGTCGACCGCAACCACCGTCGCGAGCCGGCACCCCGAAGCCTGGTGGAAGACGGCAGTCGTCTACCAGGTCTACATCCGCAGCTTCGCCGACGGGAACGGTGACGGCATCGGCGACCTCACCGGCCTGCGTTCCAAGCTGCCCTACCTCGCCGACCTCGGCGTCGACGCCGTATGGATCAACCCCTGGTACCCGTCGCCGATGGCCGACGCCGGCTACGACGTGGCCGACTTCCGCGACATCGAGCCCTCGTACGGCACACTCGCGGCAGGTGAGGCGTTCATCGCCGAGGCCCACGAGTTGGGGATCCGCGTGATCCTCGACATCGTGCCCAACCACACCTCCAGCGAGCACCGCTGGTTCGAGGCCGCCCTCCGCGACGAGCCCGGAGCACGCGACCGCTACATCTTCCGCCCCGGCCGCGGCCCGGCAGGCGACGAGCCGCCCAACGACTGGCAGAGCGCGTTCGGCGGTCCCGCGTGGAGTCGCCTGGACACCGGTGAGTGGTACCTGCACCTGTTCGCTCCCGCCCAGCCCGACCTCAACTGGGAGCACCCCGAGGTCCGTGCGGAGTTCGAGGACATCCTGCGCTTCTGGTTCGACAAGGGTGTCGACGGCTTCCGGATCGACGTCGCCCACGGCCTCGCCAAGGATCCCGCACTCCCCGATGCCGGTGAGCGCCTTCCCGGTTCGCAGCACACCGACCCCCACCCCGCGTGGGATCAGGATGCCGTCCACGAGGTGTACCGGGGCTGGCGGGCCGTCGCCAACGCCTACGCCGACCGCGTCTTCGTCGCCGAGGCCTGGGTGCCCGGCAACGACCGCCTCGCCCGCTACCTGCGCCCCGACGAGCTGCACACCGCGTTCCAATTCGACTTCCTGCGCGCCCCTTGGCGTTCTGCGAGCATCCGCGCCGTGATCGACGACGCGCTCGAGCAGGCGGCCACCGTCGGCGCACCCGCCACGTGGGTGCTCTCCAACCACGACGTGCCCCGCACCGTCACCCGCTACTCCCGCTCACAGCCCGACCACCTGGTCGAGACCGATTGGGAGCGCGCACGCTGGGCGCTCGAGGAGCCGAACCACGAACTGGGCAGGCGCCGCGCCCGGGCGGCGGCGCTGTTGCAGCTGGCGTTGCCGGGCACGGCCTACATCTACCAGGGTGAGGAACTCGGACTGGAAGAGGTCGAGAACCTCCCCGACGAGGCCCGGCAGGATCCGACGTGGTTCCAGACCGGCTTCACCGACTGCGGCCGGGACGGCTGCCGGGTTCCGATCCCGTGGTCGAACGACGCAGTGCCGTACGGCTTCTCCCCGTTCGACGCGGAGGAGGACACCTGGCTTCCGCAGCCCGGGCACTGGGCGCCGCACACCGCGGAAGCGCAGGCAGGCCACCCCGAGTCGTTCCTCACCCTGTACCGCGAGGCGCTGGAACTGCGACGCGAGCACTTCGACACCCCGCACGCCGTCGAGTGGCTCGACACCCCACGCGACGTGCTCGCGTTCGCACGCGGCGCAGCGCAGTGCTGGGTGAACACCGGCACCGAACCGATCGCACTCCCCGAAGGACTGACCGTGGTGCTCGGTTCCGTCGCCGGCATCACCGGCGGAGCACTCCCGGCAGACGCCGCGGTGTGGCTGTCGGAACCCGGCACGGGTGAATCGCGATGAAGCGCGTCGCCGCATGCGCGGTGGCCGTCGGGGTCCTGTTCGCCGCGTCGTCCTGCGCGGATCATGGCATCGACGCCGCCGCGCAGGCGGAGAAGCAGAACCTCGACGGCCGCGGGCCCATCACCTACGTGCAGGGCAAGGACAACTCCAACGTCGTCCGGCCGCTGATCGACGAGTGGAACGCCACCCACCCCGGCGAGGAAGTGACGTTCAAGGAACAGTCCGACCAGGCCGACCAGCAGCACGAGGACCTGGTGCAGCACTTCCAGTCCCGCGACTCCGGGTACGACGTCGCCGTCGTCGACGTCGTGTGGACCGCCGAGTTCGCGGCCCGCGGATGGCTGCAACCGCTCGAGGGCCCGATGGCGATCGACACGTCCGGCCTGCTCCCCGCGACGGTCGCGGGGGCCACGTACGGGGACGTCCTGTACGCGGCTCCGCAGACCAGCGACGGCGCGCTGCTCTACTACCGCACCGACCTGATGGAACATCCGCCCACCACCTGGGATGAGCTCATCGGCGCGTGCGAGACGGCGCAGAACGCCGGAATAGGCTGCTACGCAGGACAGTACGCCAAGTACGAGGGGCTGACCGTCAACGCGTCCGAGGCCATCAACACGGCGGGCGGGTCGATCCTCGGACCGGACGGCGTGACCCCGACGATGAACACCCCGGAGGCCAAGGCGGGCCTGCAATCGCTCGTCGACGCCTACCGTTCGGGTGCCATCCCCCGCGAGTCCGTCACGTTCCAGGAGGAGCAGGCACGGCAGGCGTTCCAGAGCGGCGACCTGCTGTTCATGCGCAACTGGCCGTACGCGTACAGCCTGATGGAAGGTCAGGGCAGTTCCGCGGTGTCGGGCAAGTTCGCGGTGGCGCCGCTGCCGGGCAAGAGCGGACCCGGTCACTCGACACTCGGCGGGCACAGCGCCGCGATCAACGTGTACTCCGAGCACAAGGCGACCGCCTCGGACTTCCTGAAGTTCTTCCTGGAGAAGAAGTCACAGGCGTTCTTCCTGTCGCAGGGATCGCTCGCCCCCGTCCGCGCCGACGTCTACGACGACCCGGAACTGATCGAGCAGTACCCGTACCTCCCCACGCTGAAGACGTCGATCGAGAACGCCGTGACCCGGCCGGTCACCCCGTTCTATCCCGCGGTCACCCGGGCCGTGCAGAACAACGCCTACGCCGCGATCAAAGGCGAGAAGACGGTGGACCAGGCCGCCGCCGACATCCAGTCCGCGATCGCCGCGGCCGGGTCCTAGAGGAGACAGCCGATGACCGTTCACGAACTCTCAGTCGAGACGCCCGCTCCCCCACGTCGGGGCGACGCGAGGTCCGGCGAACCGGAGCCCGCGCGCCCACGGAAGGGGCGCAGCAAGGCGGCGATGTTCCTGATCCTGCCGACCATGATCCTGCTGGGCATCGTCGTCCTGTACCCGGTGGTCAGCGCGATGGTGATGTCGCTGTTCAAGGACCCGGCGATCGACCCCGCCACCGGCAAGTTCGTCGACCAGGGTTTCGCGGGACTGTCGAATTACACGCACTGGCTGTTCCAGCGGTGCACCGACACGACCGGAGCGTCCGTGTCCTGCCCCGGCGGCACGCTGGGATCGCTGTTCTGGCAGTCGATGTGGGTCACCGTGTTCTTCACCGTCGTCACCGTCGCCATCGAGGTCGCGCTGGGACTGTGGTTCGCCACCATCATGAACCGGGCGTTCCGCGGTCGGGCGCTGCTGCGCACCAGCATCCTCGTGGCGTGGGCCATCCCGACCGCCGTCACCGCGAAGCTGTGGTACTTCGTCTTCGCCTACGACGGCATCGCGAACAAACTGCTCGGCACGGAGATCCTGTGGACCGGTGACACGTGGCCTGCCCGGTTCGCCGTCGTGATCGCCGACGCCTGGAAGACCACGCCGTTCGTGGCGTTGCTGATCCTCGCCGGACTGCAGATGGTGCCCGCCGAGGTGTACGAGGCGGCGCGGATGGACGGCGCCAACGCGTGGCAGCGGTTCCGGTCGATCACGTTGCCCCTCATCAAGCCGGCCATTCTGGTGGCGGTCCTCTTCCGGGTGCTCGACGTCCTGCGGATCTACGACCTCCCGGCGATCCTCACCGGCGGCGGTGGCGGCGACGGCACGGCCACCACCACACTGTCGATCCTGGTGATCGACCAGATGCGCCAGGGATTCAACAGCGCGTCCGCCCTCTCCACGATCACGTTCCTGTTCATCTTCGCCGTCGCCTACGTACTGGTGAAGGTGATGGGCGTCAACGTGATCGACACCCAAGAGCAGCAGCGAAAGGCCTGATCCATGTCCACAGCAGTCGTCACACCGGGGATTCCCCGTGCCACGGTGGCACGCCGGCGCCGGGGACCGTCGCTCGCCTCCATCCGCACCTATCTGGGCCTGGGGGTGATCGTCGTCTGGGGTCTGGCCCCCGTCTACTGGATGGTGGTCACCGCCTTCCGTCACTCCGACTACACGTTCGACACCACACCGTGGCCCACCCACGTCACGCTGGAGAACTTCGCGAGCGTGTTCTCGACGGAGGCGGGCAACCACTTCGCCCGGGCGCTCGTCAACAGCACGATCATCGGCGCCGTCACCACCGCGATCGGTCTGGTCGTCGGTGTCGGCACCGCGTATGCGCTGGCGCGGTTGCAGTTCCGGGGAAAGCACGTCGTCCTGGGAATCATCCTGGCGGCGTCGATGTTCCCGGGTGTCGCCGTCCTGACACCGCTGTTCCAGTTGTTCACGTCGATGGGCTGGTTCGGCACGTACCAGGCGCTGATCATCCCGAACATCTCGTTCGTGCTACCCCTCACCATCTACACCCTCACGGCGTTCTTCAAGGAACTCCCGTGGGAACTCGAGGAGGCGGCCCGGATCGACGGGGCCAGCAGGCGGCAGGCGTTCCGAATGGTGCTGCTGCCCTTGGCCGCACCGGGACTGTTCACCACCGCGATCCTCGCGTTCATCGCGTCGTGGAACGAATACCTGATCTCCAGCCAGCTGTCCAACGACGTGACCCAGCCGGCCACCGTCGCCATCGCACAGTTCGCGGGAAGCAAGCCGCACGAGGAGCCGTTCACGTCCGTGATGGCGGCGGGAACGGTCGTGACCATCCCGCTCGTCATCATCGTGCTGCTGTTGCAGCGCCGCATCGTGTCCGGCCTGACCGCCGGTGGCGTCAAATAGCCCGTGCGGCTCCGCCGCCCGTGAGTACTTGTTAACCGCCCGACGTTAACAAGTACTCACGGGTCTGCTGCTCCGCGATCGAGACGAGGCGGTCGTACCCGAGGTTGATGTCGACGAGATGGCCACCGAACAGCGGCAACTCGTTGACCCGCTGTCCACGTGGATCCGTGATGCGGAACTGGTAGGTGCGGTAGCCGTTCACGTCGGTGCAACTCCCGACCGCCCGCTCGGCGCTCGTGGTCCACGTCGACGTGGAGGTGGGACTGCCCTTCGGGAACGCGGTGTAGTCCAGGAGAACCGAGATGATGCCGAACGCAAACGGCGCACTCGGCACGGTCAGGCCGACCGGCTCGGAGTTGCCGCTCAGCACAGCGGGGTCGGTGCACGCGACCTGGTACTGCGGGCCGCTCGGCAGCCCCATCCCAGGCGACAGAATGTCGATCGCGCTGTTACCGAACAGCGACGCGGTCGGATCCGCGACAGCGGTGGAGTAGGCGACGACACAGCCTGCTTCCCCCTGCTCGGTGCACAGGGGAATGTTCTGGAAGTCGCCGCCGGTGGCGCTGCCGGGGGCAGTTTCGACATTGGCGCCCATGAGAAATGCGCCCACCAACTTGTCGCGGAGCGCCGGATTCGGGTCGATCTGCTCGCGGATGAGTTTTCGCAGCATCATCGTGCCCTGTGAGTGGCCGATGAAGATCACGCCGCGGCCGTCGTTGTCGTTGGCGAGGTAGTCGTTCCACGCCGCGAGGACGTCGCCGTACGCGGTCTGGGCGAGCGGCGCCGCCCCGGCGAGGTAGCCCCCGATTCCCGGTGTCAGGGTCATCTGGCGGTAGGTCGGGGCGAAGATCCGGCACTGGCTCCCGAACCGGGCGGCCTGGAAGCTGGCGATGGACTGCACTTCGGGTTGGGGAGTGAGGTCGGCGTTGAGCGCGACCTGGTCGCTCACGGTGGGATAGACGTAGAAACAGTCGACGGGCTTGTCCGATTCGGACACCGGTGTGGCCGGGGTGACTTCTCCGGTCAGCAGATCGGTCGTGTCATCGGGCAGATCGCAGGGGTCCGTGTCCGTCTCGGGGCTGCACAGCCACTGGACCGGTGCACTCGCCGCGGGTTGCGCCGCCGCCGGCGCCGACAGTCCCCCGGCCGCCAGCCCCACGAGCAGCAGCGCACCCATCGAGCGCGCGATCCCTCTCCCACCGAACACAGGCATCCCCTGACGTGATCCAGATAACATTCCAACCGAGTCGAGTATGTATACCAGCCGGTAACACACAATGGAATCCCCCCGCCGCCATCCACAGCTGCGCGGACATTGGTCACCTTCCGCCGCAATTGCGCGCGCAGGTGACCACTGTCTGTGCGGATGCCGGCGGGTTACCGGCGGCCGAAGACGGACGTCATCGCGCCGTCACCCAACGCCGAATCTGCTCCGCCAACGGTCTCGGTTCGGGTGCGGAGGGTGCCGCCGCCGGCGTGCGCGAGAACCGGGGCGCGGGCATCGGCTGATCGACCCCGTCGACAGCGCCGAAGGTGTTCCGCGCGACCATGTGGGGATGTTCGAGGGCTTCGTCGTAGGTCAGGACCGGGGTCACGCACGCGTCGGTGGTCGCGAAGACCTGGGCCCACTCGTCCCGGGTGCGTGACTTGAACGCGATCTCGAACTCCGCGCGCAGTGCCGTCCACCGGGTGCGTTCCCATTGGCCGGGCAGGCGACCCGGGTCGAGCTGCAACCCCTCGATGAGCTCGGCGTAGAACTGCGGTTCGATCGCACCGACCGCGACGTGCTTCCCGTCCGCGCAGACGTAGGTGTCGTAGAAGGGATAGGACCCGTCGAGCAGGTTCTCCCCGCGACCGGTGGCCCAGGTCCCGTTGCCCCGCATCGACCACATCATCTGCGCGAGGACACCGGCACCGTCCACCATGGCCGCGTCGACGACCTGCCCGCGACCGGATACTTCCCGCTCCCACAGTGCGGCCAGCACACCGAAGACGAGGAACATCGAACCCCCGCCGAAGTCACCGACGAGGTTCAGCGGCGGCACCGGCCGGTCGCCGGCGCGGCCGATGTTGTCGAGGACACCGGTGAGGGAGATGTAGTTGATGTCGTGGCCGGCGCGGTCGGCGAACGGTCCGCTCTGCCCCCAGCCGGTCATTCGCCCGTAGATCAATCGGGGATTGACGGACAGGCACTCGTCCGGTCCGAGACCGAGCCGTTCGGTGACACCGGGCCGGAATCCCTCCACGAGGACGTCGGAGTGCTCGATCAACTCGAGAATTCTGTCGCGATCTTCCGGACGCTTCAGGTCGGCCTCCACCGTGCGACGGTTCCGCAGGGTCGCGTCGGCCTCGATCGCGATGCCGGGATTCGCACCCGCCCTGCGTTCGACACGGACGACGTCGGCGCCGAGGTCGGCAAGGAGCATGCAGGCGTGCGGGCCGGGGCCGATTCCGGCGAATTCGACGACGCGGAGTCCGGTGAGTGGGCCGGTCATGGTGTGAGTTCCCTTCGTTGAGCGGCCGCGCGGATGACGTCCGCGCCGGCCGGGTGCACGATCTGACCGTGCTGGGCGAGGTTGTGGGCGTGGCCGAGGTTGTGAAGCGCGAGTGCCGAATCGAGGGCGGTGGACTGGCCTTGCGCGTCGAGGCCGCGGTTGATGCTCTCCTTGGCCAGCCGTAACCCGAACGCGGGACGCGCGGCGACGGTGGCGGCGAGCTCGACGGTGAAGGCGTCCAGCTCGGTGGCGTCGACGACATGATTGACCATGCCCACGTCGCGCGCTTCGGCCGCTGTCATCGCCCGGCCGGTGAACAGGATCTCCTTCGCCTTACGAGCTCCGAGTTCCCAGGCGTGGGTGAAGTATTCGATGCCGTTGACACCGAACGCGGTGACCGGGTCGGAGAACGTCGCGTCGTCGGCGGCGACGATGATGTCCATGGGCCACAGCAACATCAGGCCGCCGGCGATCGTCCGCCCCTGAGCCTGGGCGATGGTCGGTTTCGGAATGTCGCGCCACCGCTTGCACAGACCCAGATACGCCTCGCATTCGAAGGCGTAGTGTCCCTCGGCACCACCCGCGTCGAGCCCCGACTGCAGCGTCGCGACCGGCGCACAGGGCAGGGTGAACCCGGCCTTCAGGTCGTGGCCGGACGAGAAGTCGGGTCCGTCGGAGGCGAGGACGATGACCTTGACATCGCTGTCGGCGGTCGCGTGAGCGAATGCCGCATCGAGTTCGTAGAGCAGTTCGGGGCTCTGTGCGTTCCGCATTTCCGGGCGTGCCAGCACGATTCGGGCGATGCCGGGTGCGGGGTCTTCACGCCGGATGAAGTCCCCCATCACGCGTACTGCTTCCGGAGTTCGCGCTTGAGGATCTTCCCGGCGCCGGACATCGGGAAGGTGTCGACGACGGTGAGACTGCGGGGGACCTTGTAGCCGGCGATGTCCTTCTTGCTGTGCTCGCGCAGTTCGTCGAGGGTCAGGGTGGCGCCGGGAAGCAGGGAGACGACGGCGTGGACGCGTTCGCCCCATTGATCGTCGGGTACGGCGATCACGGCGCACTGGGTGACGGCGGGGTGCTTCGCGACGACGTTCTCGACCTCGATGGAGTACACGTTCTCGCCGCCGGAAATGATCATGTCCTTGATCCTGTCCGCGACGAACACGTAACCGTCCTCGTCCATGTAGCCGCCGTCTCCGGTGTGCATCCACCCGTCCCGCACGGCGTCGGCCGTTTCGGCGGGCTTGTTCCAATAGCCGAGCATCACGTGGTCGCCGGTGACGACGATCTCACCGAATTCTCCTCGTGGGACTTCGTTTCCGTCCGGGCCGACGACCTTGACGAGGGCGTGCGGGGCGGCGCGCCCCGCGGATCGGCGCCGTACCGGGTCGTCGTGGTCCTTGTCGAGGAGCAGCGTCGCGACCGGCGACAGTTCGGTCATGCCGTAGCCCTGCACGAACGCGGCGGACGGGAACGCGGCCCGGGCTCGCCCGAGAAGCGCCTCGGAGATCGGCGATGCGCCGTACATGACGTTCCGCAGGCTCGACAGGTCGAAGTCGGCGAGCTGCGGGTGATCGGCGATCATCTGAATCATGGTGGGGACCAGCAACGTGTCGGTGACCCGGTGTTCGGCGATCGTGGCCAGCATCGAAACGGGGTCGAACACCGGGAGCATGATGTGTGTTCCCCCCAGCAGCGAATGAGCGATCATCGACGCGAGATCGGCCAGGTGAAACATCGGGGCGACGTGCAGCACTGTGCCCTCCGCCGACCATGCGCCCGTCGCCGCGCACGCGGTGGCCGACACGAACAGGTTGCGGTGACTGAGCATCACGCCCTTGGGAAATCCCGTGGTTCCACCGGTGTAGAAGATTCCGGCGAGCGCGTCACCGCGTCGGTGCGCATCCGGGACCGCGGTCGCCCCCGCGATCAATTCCTCGTACGCGAGCATCCCGTCCGGAGTGGCGCCGTCGCCGCAATGGATCACCGCCTCGAGGCGGGGACACTGTTCGCGGAGCTGGTCGGCGAGTGCACTGAATGCGTCGTCGACGAAGATCACCCGGACACCCGCCTCTTCGAGCGAGTACGCGATCTCCTTCACGCTCCAGCGGGTGTTGACGGGGACGATGACGGCGTCGGCCCACGCCACGGCCATGATGATCTGGAAGTAGCGATCCGAGTTCAGGGCGAGAACAGCGACGCGGTCGTCGCCGGCCACGCCCACTCCCCGCAACGCACCGGCAAGCCTGCCGACGCGGTCGAAGGTCTCGGCGTGCGTGACGATGCGGCCGTCGCAGATGGTGGCGACCTCGTGGGGCCGCTGCTGCAGGCTGCGGTGAAGCGGTTGGGTGAGATACATTCTCGATCCTTCGAGTGCGGGGGTCGCGGGGAGGTCAGGGGCGGTTTTCGTGCGCGGCCCGGGGTCGTGCGGAGAAGGCGCGGACGGCGTCGGCGTGATCGAGGGTGGTCAGGCCGATGACTTGTGAGCGCAATTCGAGTTCCAGATGTTCGCGGAACCCGCTCGCGCCGATGCTGGTGTCGAGGAGTTCCTTGGTGATCTGCACTCCCATCGGCGGCATCGCGGCGATGGTCGATGCGAGCTCGACGGCCTCGTGCAGCGGATCGTCGACGACGTGTTGTACGAGGCCCAACCGCTCCGCCTCGACGCCGGACAGGGCACCACCGGTGTAGAAGAGTTCCGCGGTACGGCCGGGTCCGATCAGGCGGGGAAGCAGGAACGACAGGCCCAGATCGCCGGCACTCATGCCGAGTTTGACGAAGACGGCGTCGAATCGGGAGTCCTCGGCGCAGATGCGGATGTCCGCTGCTGCGGCCAGGGCGAAGCCTGCCCCGACCGCATGCCCACGGACCGCGGCGACGACGGGTTGCGGGATCTCGCGCATGGCCGCGACGACCGACACTGCCTGACGCATTGCGGCGTAGGCGGCCCGGGTCGGGTCCGCCCTGTCTCGGGCGAGTCCGATGTTCAGGTCCATGCCGGCACAGAACGCTCTGCCCGCGCCGTGGAGCACGACCGCCCGGCAGTCGGCGGCGCCACCCAACTCGCGCAGAGCCCTCTCCAGGTCGGCGAGGAAGTCGGCGGTGAGGGCGTTCAACTTCTCCGGACGGTTGAGCGTGACGATGCCGACCCCGTCGCCGCGCAGTTCGACGAGTACTTTCCCGAATACCTCGAGACGCTCAGGCATCGACCCTGGCCTTCCAGTACGGCTCCTTCAGCCTGCGCTTGAACAACTTTCCGGTGTCTTCCCTCGGCAGCGTCTCGTCGAAGACGATGACCTTGGGGATCTTGTACTTCGCGAGGTGGCGGCCGACGTGCGCTCGGACGTCCTCGTCACGGAGTGTCGCTCCCGGTGCGAGTTCGATGTGGGCGGCGAGGGCCTCGCCGAATTCCTGGTCGGGGATGCCGAATACGGCGACGTCGTGCACACCGTCGATGCCGATGATGCAGGCCTCGACCTCCGCCGGGTAGATGTTGACCCCGCCCGAGATCACCATGTCGTTGCGGCGATCGCTCAGGTACAGATAGCCGTCGGCGTCGAGGTAGCCGAGGTCACCGACGGACAGGAAGCCGTCACGCTCCATGTCCCGGCGCTTGGCATCGTTCCCGAGGTACGTGAAATCCGGCCACACTGTGAACGGTTTGATGTAGATGTCGCCGACGACGCCGGCCGGCAACTCCTCCCCCTCGTCTCCGAGGATCTTCACGTCGACGTCCCCGAACGGCCGGCCGACGGTGCCGGGGTGGTGCAGCCATTCTTCGCTGGTGCACGCGACGGCGGCACCCGTCTCGGAGCCACCGTAGTACTCGTGCACGATCGGCCCGAGCCAGTCGATGAGGGCGCGCTTGACTTCCTGCGGGCAGGGTGCGGCCGCGTGGACGATGGATTTCAACGACGACAGGTCGTACCGGTTGCGCACGTGCGGAGGTAGTTTGAGCAGTCGAACGAACATCGTCGGCACCATCTGGACGTGCTCGATCCGCCGATCCTGAACGAGCCGGAGCAGATCCTCGGCATCGAATCGGGGCATGATGTCGAGGTCCATTCCCAGGGCCACCGCGAACACCGCGTGTGTGTTGGGTGCGGTGTGATACAGCGGAGCCGGGACGAGCGTGGACATGGACGGGTCGAACGCGAACCCCTCGACCACCATGTCCGCGAGTCGCGCCGAGTTCTCGTCCGCGACCGGTTGTCTCAGGATTCCCTTGGGCCTGCCGGTCGTTCCCGACGTGTAGATGACACCGAGCGGTGGATCCGTGACGGGTGAGGTGATCGGTTCGCTGTCGCGTATCAACCCCTCGACGTCCGGATGCCGGCCGGTCAGCTGCGGGGCGGGGAAGCCGTAGGCGTCCGCCACCTCCGGCGGCACCGCGACCTCGACCACCGTGACGCCCACAGGCAGCACCGCCTCCACCGCGGGCAGCAGATCGGTGTGGACCAGGACCACCTTGCTGCCGCTGTCGGCGAGCAGGTATTCGAGGTCGTCCCCGGTCCAGTGCCAATTGACCGGGACCGGGACTGCGCCGATCGCGGCACCCGCGAGAGTGGCCTCGACGAATGCGATCTCGTTGCGCATGACGATGGCGTAGCGATCGCCGTGTGCAAGTCCTTTCTGCGCGAGTGCGGCGGCCAGCCGGGCCGCTCGCGTTCTCACCGCCGCATGCGTACGTACTGCGGCGCCGCACCTGATGACCGGGGACGAGCTCATTCCTGCCTCCGTACCGAGTTGTCGTGTGTTCAGAGCGATCGAGCGATGAGGTCCTTCATGATTTCGTTGGATCCGCCGTAGATCTTCTGGACCCGGGCGTCGGCGTACATGCGGGCGATCGGGTATTCGCGCATGTAGCCGTAACCGCCGAAGAGCTGCACACACCGGTCGATCACCTGACACTGCTGTTCGGTGAGCCACCACTTCGCCATCGCGGCCGTGGTCGTGTCGAGGTTTCCGCTCATGTGGCGCTCGATACACGAATCGATGAACACCCGCGCCGCATGCGCGACCGTGTCACATTCCGCGAGAACGAACTTCGTGTTCTGGAAGTCGAAGATCGTCTGGCCGAACGCGCTCCGGAACTTGGTGTAGGACACGGTCTCCGCGACAGCAGCCTCCATCGTCGCGACCGCGGTCACTCCGATCAGGAGCCGCTCCTGCGCCAGTTGCGTCATCAACTGGCCGAACCCGCGACCTTCCTCGCCACCGAGCACATTCGCAACGGGCACCCGGACGTCCTCGAACGACAGCTCCGATGTGTCCGCGCCGTGCTGACCGACCTTGTCGAGGATGCGTCCGCGGGTGAATCCGGGGCAGTCGGCGGTCTCGACGACGATCAGCGACACCCCCTTCGCGCCTGCCGCGGGATCGGTCTTGGCGACCACGACGATCAGATCCGCCTGTGATCCGTTGGAGATGAACGTCTTCGCGCCGTTGATCACGTAGTGGTCGCCGTCGCGGAGGGCCGTCGTCTTGATGTTCTTCAGGTCCGAACCGGCACCCGGCTCGGTCATGGCGACCGCGGTGACGGTCTGCCCGGTGGCCATGCCGGGAAGCCAGCGGCGACGCTGTTCCTCGGTGCCGTACGCGAGGATGTAATGCGCGACGATACCGCTGTGGACGGTGTTGCCGAAGCCGGTGTCCAGGGCGCGGGCCTGGGCCTCGACGACGGCGAGGTCGTGGGCGAACGTCCCTCCACCACCCCCGTATTCCTCGGGGATGGAGCAGCACAGCAGCCCGAGTTCGCCGGCCTTGGTCCAGACGTCACGGTCGACGTAGTGCTGCTGCTCGAACTTGTCGCGGTGGGGTGTGAGCTCTCTCGCGAAGAACTTGTCGGCAAGCTCGCCGAGCGCGGTGGTGTCGGAGTCGCGCCAGGACGAGGTGTAGGTGGTGGAGGGCATCCGCGTCGTCCTATCCTTCGTATCCGCCGCCGGTGACCATGATCTGGCCGCTGACGTAGTCGGACTCGGGGTAGGTCAGCATCACGACGGAGCCCGCGGCCTCGTCGGGGGTGCCGGGGCGGCCGAGCGGAATCATCGCCTTCATCGCCGTGAGCAGATGCGGGTTGACCCCGACCTTGATCTCACGGCCCTCGATGTCGATGGTCGCGTCGCCGTCGGCGGCGACCTCGGTGAGCCTGGTCTCGATGAAACCGAACGCGACCGCGTTGACGTTCACGTTGTAGCGGCCCCACTCCTTGGCCAGGGTGCGGGTCATGCCGATGATCCCGGACTTCGCCGACGAGTAGTTGACCTGGCCGGCGTTGCCGTAGAGACCGGCGATGGAGGAGATGTTGACGACCTTGCGGTGCACGGGGGTCCCGGCTTCCTTCTCCGCCTTGGCTGCCTTGCTGATCACCGGCTGCGCGGCCCGCAGGATCCGGAACGGCGCCTTGAGGTGCACGTCGAGGATGGCGTCCCATTGGTCGTCGCCCATCTTCTGGATGACCGTGTCCCAGGTGTAGCCGGCGTTGTTGATGATGATGTCGAGCCCGCCGAACTCGCCGGTGGCGGTGCCGACGAAGCGCTCGCCGAAGTCGGGGGCGGTGACGTTGCCCGCGCAGATGACGGCGTTGCCACCGGCGGCGGTGATCTCGTCGACGACCGCCTGTGCGGGCGCGGTGTCGAGGTCGTTGACGACGACGTTGGCGCCTTCACGCGCGAGGGTGAGAGCGATGGAGCGTCCGATGCCGCGTCCGGATCCGCTGACGATGGCGGTCTTTCCTTCGAGCTTTCCCATGATGATTCGGTGTTCCTTTTCGAGAGTGGTGTGTTCGTGTGGTCAGTCGAGTGCGATGACGGCGTCGCCGAGGAGGGTGACGGTGCCGTCGGCGAGCGCGACCTTCAGTTCGACGGTGGCGAGGCGTTCGCCGCCGACCTCGTCGATCGAGGTGACGGTGCCGGTGCAGGTGGGCTGACCGTGCACCGGGGTGATGGACGCGAAGCGCACCTTGTAGGAGCGAAGCTGCTGCTGCGGAACGAGATCGGTGAGCAGGCGGCCGAGATACGCCATCGACAGCATGCCGTGCGCGAAGACGTCGTCGAGCCCGGCGCTCTTCGCCACGTCGAGGTCGATGTGAATCGGGTTGTGGTCACCCGACGCACCGGCGAACAGGGCGAGCGTCGTGCGGGAGATCGGGTCGATGCGCAGAGGCTGCACGCCGGCGCCGACCTCGGGTGTGAAGACCGTCATGACGCGTCCTGTCCGGGCCGGTTCTGCACGACGGTGACGCCGCGCATCACCGCGACGCGGGCACCGTCCTGGTTGGTCACGGTGGTCTCGCGGACGATGAATTCCAGCAGGCCACCTTTCTTCTCGTAGATGTCGGTGATCCGGCTCGCGGCGGTCAATTCGTCACCGGCGTAGGCCATCCGGTGGTAGTCGAACTGCTGCTCGCCGTGGAGGACGGTGCGCAGATCGACGTCCAGGTCCTCGAGGAACGCGAAGGGGTTCGGGGCCTCGAGTTCGATGCCGAACACGAACGTCGGCGGCACCGGCAAGTCGCGGTGACCGGCCTGCTTGGCGGCGTCGGGGTCGAGGTAGACGGGGTCGTGCTGCCCGGTGGCCTTCGCGAAGTTCTGCAGCCGGCTGCGCGTGATCAGCAGGGACACCGCGGGGAATTCGCGGCCGATGACGGAGCGGTCGAGGCTCATCGCGCGTCCACCTTCTGGTAGAGCGTGACGACGCAGGCGCCGCCGAGACCGAGGTTGTGCTGCAGCGCGAGATTCACGCCCTCGACCTGACGGGCTCCGGCCTGGCCACGCAGCTGCCACACCAACTCGGCGCACTGGGCCAGGCCCGTCGCGCCCAGCGGATGGCCCTTGGACAGCAGCCCACCCGACGGGTTGGTGACGACTCGTCCGCCGTAGGTGTTGTCGCCGTCGCGGATGAACTTCTCCGCAGTCCCGGCCGGGGTGAGTCCGAGCGCCTCGTAGGTGAGGAACTCGTTGGTGGTGAAGCAGTCGTGGAGTTCGACGACGCGGATGTCCTCCGGGCCGACGCCGGCGGTCTCGTACACGTTGTGCGCGGCCGCGGCGGCCATGTCGTATCCGATGACCTTGCGCATGTCTTTGGACTCGAACGTGCTCGGGGTGTCGGTGGTCAGGCTCTGCGCGCGGATCACCACGTCGGCGTTCAGTCCGTGCTTGCGGGCGAATTCGGGGGTGCAGACCACCGCGGCGGCGGCGCCGCACGTCGGCGGGCAGCACTGCAGCCGGGTGAGCGGCCCGTAGATCTTCGGGGACGCGAGCACCTCCTCGACGGTCACCAGGTTGCGGAACACCGCGTTGGGATTGTTCGCGGCGTGCTTGCGGGCCTTCACCGAGATCTCGGCGAAGATCGCCGGATCGATCCCGAACTCGTCCACGTACGCCTGACCGGCTCCGCCGAAGAACTGCGCCGCCATCGGTGCCTGCGGATCGACGCCCTGCACCTCGTCCCGGATCGCTTCCTGCCGCACCATCGGCCCCGGACGATCGATGAAGACCGAACCCAGGGCGCCGGGCACCATCTGCTCGAATCCGAGCGCGAGGGCGCAGTCGACGGTGCCACTGGCCACCGCCTGCCGCGCCAGCCACAGCGCCGACGATCCCGTCGAACAGTTGTTGTTGACGTTGACGATCGGGATCCCCGACTGACCCAGGCCATACAGCGCGGCCTGACCCGAGGTTGAGTCACCGTATACATAGCCGACATACGCCTGCTGGACGAGCGCGTAGTCGATTCCCGCATCGGCGAGCGCAGCCCTCGCCGCAGCCTCCCCCATGTCGGCGTAGTTGCCGCTCTTTCCCGGTTTCGTGAAGGGGATCATTCCTACCCCGGCCACGTGGACATCGTTGACCATTTCCGTCCTCTCATCATGAAGTGATTCCAGTCACCTTAACCGGCATTTACTTCATTGGGAAGGGGGAATCTTCGATCGACTGATGCCGCGAGAGGTGCGCGGACGATCAGTGCGAGAAGAGCACTGCCAGGGTCATCGCCACGAGGTCGGCCGGGAAGGACGCATTCGCGCGGAGGTGCTCGATGCGCGCGAGGGTGTGCACGACACTCAGCGCGGTGTGCACCAGAACCCTCGCGGGCGTCTCCTCCAGGTCCGGGCGGCAAGCGCGGAGCAACGCGGTCCACTCCGCGACGTATTCGCGCTGCCGGGCGCGAGCAATGTCGGACAGGGTCACCTGTTCCGTTTGCAGAAGAGACGTCAAAATCGTTCTGTCCAAAGCTAATTCCGCGTAGCCGCGAACGAGATCTTCGAGCGCGCGCTCCGGCAGTTCGTTCTCCCGCAGCACCGAGTGCAACAGCAGCCAGAGCGCGCTGGTGCCGCGCTCGATGGCCGCCTCCAGAATCTCCGCCTTGCTGTCGAAATAGCTGTACAGGTTGGGGCCCGACACCCCGGCGGCCGCACCGATGTCGTCCAGCCCCGTCGCCTCGTACCCGTTCTCCCCGAACAGGACGATGGCGTGGCCGAGCAGGCTCTCACGCTTGGAGACCGGCTCGAGTCGCGCCGATGCCCGCTTGGGCAATGGCGTCGGCGGCGCGAGTTCGACTGCACACAGGGCCTCACACGCCGACGTGAGGAGCGCCGCGAACTCGGGACCGGAAATCCGCGACGCGTGCGAGCTGGGGCTCGCAAGCACGGCCTGCACCCCCCATGCCACTTCCTCGGCCTGCCCATTCCCCAGGTGTGGCCTCTCCACTTCGACGAGATCCGCGTACTGACGATTGACCGCCCGCAGACGGTCGCGCAGCCCGTCCCGCAGATCGTCCGGGAGGTTGCGTGCTTCGCGCCACCACAGTGCACCGACGTCCCGGTGAGCTGCCGCATGTTCGCAGCTCACCGCCAAGGCGCCCGCCAGCGTCACCCGCGAACCGAACGTCGGGGTGACGTCGTCGAAACTCTGCCCGATGACCGCCCCCAGCAACACCGACTTGTTGGAGAAGTGGCGGTACAGCGCGCCGGCGGTGATCCCGACCCGGTCGGCGATCTGCGCCATCGACACATTCCGGTACCCGAGCTCGACGATCAGCGCACGTGCGGATTCGAGGATCTGCTCCTTGCGATCCTTCGGCCGGCGCCGGACGGTGGACAGGGTGGTATCCATGAGTGCCTTCCGCGACTATGTAAACGTCGGTTAAGGCTACGCCCGTGAGTACTTGTCAACCGCCCGCGGTTTGTGCTGTCTACGTAGATGTGAGACACGGGTGTCTACGTAGATGTGAGACAGATTTTAGGCGGGGCGGAGTTTGCCTTGGTAGCGCTTGGTGTGGTCGAGGTGTAGGTGGCCGATCACGTCGCCGTCGGTGGTGTAGGCGGTGACGTGGTCGTCGTCGCGCAGCAGGGTGACGGTCTGTCCGGCCATCTTTCGGCCGACGCTCAGGCGGGCGCGGGAGTCGACGCACACGGTGCCGGTGGAGGAGACGACGAGGGCGTGCACGGTGGCGTCGTGTTGGATCGGAAGGTGCTGTGGCCCACCGTGGATCGCCGCATTCCGCCAGGCCTGCAGCGGTGGCATCTTGACGGCGCTGTGCGGGCGTTCGGTGTTGTAGAACCGCTGGTAGGTCTCGCACAGTTGCTGCAGTTCGGTGGTGGTGGCCGCGGTGGTGGGCCGTGCGGCCAACCATTGCTTGAAGGTGCGGTGGTGGCGTTCGACCTTCCCGCAGGTCTGCGGGTGATACGGGGTGGAGTGGATCAGCCGGGCCCCGGCCTGCTCCACGACCCGGGTGAAGCCGGAGATGCCGCCCTTGGTGCGGCGGGAGGTGAACGCGCTGCCGTTGTCGGCGAGCACCAACGCCGGGATCCCGAAGCCGGTGAACGCGGCGGTGATCGCCGCGATCGCCCCGGCGGCGGTTTCGGCGTCCGCGACCCGGGTGGCGACCAGGGTGCGGGTGCAGTCGTCGAGGACCTCGAAGACGACGACCTTCTCGCCGGTGGCCAACCGGACCTGGGTGGCGTCGATCTGGTAGCAGTCGCGGGGGTTGCGGTAGCAGAACCGGCGGTACGACGATTTCGGGCGTTTCTTCGGTTCCGGGATCACCAGGTCGTAGCGGGAGAGGATCGTGTTGATCGTGGCCCGGGACGGGATGGTCCAGCCCTCGGCGGCCCAGTGGTGTTTGTCGGCGACGGCCTGCAGGTGGTAGGCGATGGTGTCGGCGCCGCGCTCGTGGTGGGGCAGGTTCAGGCGAAGCCGGACGATTTCGATCTCGACCGGTAGTGGGGTGGCGTGTGGGCAGGAGGTGGGCCGGCGGGACCGGGTGGTCCACCGGCCCTCCTCCTCGATCCGTTTCTTGTGTCGGTAGGCGGTGGCGCGGGAGATCCCGTGGTCGGCGCACCAGCGGGCGAAGTTCCCGTCGAACATGTCGGCGCCGGTGGCGTGGGCGAGCACCAGCAGGGCGTGTAGCAGGTCCATGACGGCATCCGTTCCGGTCATGAACCAAGTTCACGACCAGTCAGGTGCCTCACACCTCGTCGACGGCAGCGTGTCTCACATCTGGGTAGACATCATCTGTCTCACATGTCCCCAGACTCAACAAACCGCCCGCGGTTGACAAGTACTCACGGGTGCAGGTCGGCCCGGTACTGCCTCGGCGTCTTCCCGAACCACCGCCTGCAGGAACGGTTGAGGGTGCTCTGTTCGGTGTAGCCGAGCAGTCCCGCGATCTGGCCGAGATGAAATCCCGGTTCGGCGAGGTATCTCGCCGCCTGGGCGCGACGTTCCCGTTCGATGAGATCCTGGCATCGCACACCCTCCTCGGCCAGCCGCCGTTGCAGCGTGCGCGGATGCATCGACAGTTGGTCGGCGATGGCCTCGGCGCTGCAGTGGCCGGTGGGCAGCAGGCGCCGGGCCAACTCGGCCACGCGTTCGGACAGCGCCGCGGTGCTCGGTAGGTAATGCGTTTCCAGGTATTTCGTGGCGATCCGCCGGGTCTCCGGATCTGCGCTGTCGATCCGCCGGTCCGCCAGGGTCCGGGGCAGTTCGAACCCGCACCACGTCTGCCCGAACAGGACGGGGCAGTCCAGCGCAGCACGGTAGGCGGCGTCCGACCCGAGTTGGTCGTGCACGAACGAGATCAGCGAGGGACGCGCATCCGGGCCGGCGAGCAGCCGAAGGATGCGGACACCATTGGCCATGGCCAGCTCGTATCCCTGCGGCAGATAGGGCAGCGACGGTTCCGTCATCTCGTAGACGAACCGGACGTCACCTCCGGTGCGCGGCTCGACGGTCAGCTTCAGGGCGGGCGAGTGCACGTAGAAGTAGCGGGCGATCGCCTCGAATGCGCCGTGCACGGTCTGCGCGTTCCGAGCGATCACGGCGACGGGCCCGAGGATGTCCAGGCCCTGCCAGTGCGAGAGCCGGAGCCCGAAGTCCGGGCAGTCCAGGTCGGTAGCACCGGCCTCCAGCACGTGCACGACCGCCTCGAACGACACGAACGCGTCCACCTCGTGCTCGGCTCCGGGTGGGATGTGGAAGCGCGCGAGGGACGACTCCGGGTCGGCGCCCAGCTCCCGCATCAGGTCGCCGTACCCCCAGAGGTTCGTGGCCCGGATCAGACTTCCCACGGGGTCAACTCTCCTCCAGCCGGGAACGATGTCGGGAAATGCTAAAAGCATGTCCGAAAGTGTCAAGACCTGTGACGTGGCACACAGTCATTCTGTTTGTACCCCATCCTGCGAACCCAGCAGGCAGAAGCGCGAGGAAGCCATGAGTACGACACATTTCGACGTTCTGATCATCGGTGCCGGACTGTCCGGCATCGGAACGGCCTGCCAGGTGACGGCCGAGTTCCCCCACAAGACCATCGCGGTGCTGGAGCGCCGCGAGCGGCTGGGCGGTACGTGGGATCTGTTCCGCTACCCCGGTATTCGTTCCGACTCCGACATGTTCACGTTCGGCTACAAGTTCCGGCCGTGGCGTGACTCGAAGGTGCTCGCGGACGGTGCGTCGATCCGCCGGTACATCGCGGACACCGCGCGGGAGTTCGGCATCGAGGACAAGATCCGTTACGGGCTGAAGATCGTCGGGGCGGACTGGTCGACGGCCGAGGAACGCTGGACGGTGACCGCCCTGCACGAGGCAACCGGCGACATCCGCACCTACACCTGCGGGTACCTGGTCAGCTGCACCGGCTACTACGACTACGACGCCGGCCACCTTCCGGACTTCCCGGGCACGGACCGATTCCGGGGCCGGTGCGTCCACCCACAGCAGTGGCCGGAGGACCTCGACTACACCGGTAAGAAGGTCGTCGTGATCGGGAGCGGCGCCACCGCCGTCACCCTGGTCCCGTCGATGGCCGGCGATGCAGAGCACGTGACCATGCTGCAACGCTCGCCGTCGTACATCTTCCCGATCCCCGCCCTCGACAAGATCTCCGAGGTGCTGGGCCGATTCCTGCCCGCCGAGTGGGTGTATTCGTTCGGACGCAAGCGCAACATCGCCCTCCAGCGCGGGCTCTACCTGGCGTGCCGGCGGTGGCCGCGGCAGATGCGGCGATTCCTGCTCTGGCAGGTGCGACGACGCCTCGGCCCCGGATTCGACATGAGCCACTTCACGCCGAACTACATGCCGTGGGACGAACGCCTCTGCGCGGTGCCGGACGCGGACCTCTTCACCGCGCTCTCGTCGGGAGACGCATCGATCGTCACCGATCACATCGACACGTTCACCGAGACGGGCATCCTGCTGAAGTCGGGACGGGAACTGGAGGCGGACGTCGTCGTCACCGCCACCGGCCTGAAGATCCAGATGCTCGGCGGAATGGAACTGTCCGTGGACGGGCAGCCCCGTCCGCTGCACGGTCAGATGACCTACAAGGGCGTGCTCGTCGAGGGAATCCCCAACCTGGCCTGGGTTTTCGGCTACACCAACGCGCCGTGGACCCTGAAGTCCGACATCGCGGGCGCCTACCTGTGCCGGCTGCTCCGGTACATGGACGAGGGCGGTCACACCGTCGCGACGCCCCGCGACGTCGAGAACTCCGCGATGGACATCGGCATGCTCGACCAGTTGCAGTCCGGGTACGTGCAGCGCGGCAAGGACGTCATGCCCCGCCAGGGGTCCACGGCGCCGTGGAAGGTTCTCATGCACTACGAGAAGGACTCCACGATGCTCCTCGACGACCCCGTTCACGACGGAATTCTGCAGTTCGGCGCGCCGGCATGAGTACCGTCAGCCGGGGTGCCATCCGGGCCTGCCTGCGCAGCGCACGCCCACTGTTCGCGTCCCACCGCGTGCCCGTCGGGGCGAAGCGCCTCATGGTCGAGATGGTGACGGCCGCCGCCCGCCCACCGCGTGGCACCCGGTTCGAGCGCGACACGGTCGCCGGCGTCCCCGTCGTGCGGGTGCGGCCGGCGCACACCACCGGGGGGACGCTGATCTACCTCCACGGCGGCGGATACGCCCTCGGAAGCGCGAAGGGGTACCGCGGCCTGGTCGCGCACCTCGCCGCAGCCGCCGGGACGACGGCGGTGATCCCCGACTACTCACGCTCGCCGGAATCCCGCTACCCGATTGCCCTCGAGGAAATGGTCGCGGTCTACTCCCGGCTACTCGACGACGGCCTCGACGCGGACACCACCATCGTCGCGGGGGATTCCGCCGGCGGCGGACTGACGCTGGCGCTGGCGACGGCATTGCGTGATCGTGGCCTCCCCGCCCCGGCCGCGCTCGGCCTGATCTGCCCGTGGGCCGACCTCGCGATCGACGCCGACCGGTCGCGACCGGTGCTGCGCGATCCCCTGATCCTGCCGTCCATGACGGCCGAATGGGCCCCGCGCTATGCCGGACAGCACGATCCGAGATCGCCCGGCATCTCCCCGGTGTACGGCGACATGACGGGTCTGCCGCCGATCGTCATGCACACGGCCGGCGACGATCCGATCTCCGTCGACGCCGAGAAGATCGAAGCAGCCGTCGCCTCTGCGGCGGGCGTCCTCCACCATCGCCGGTTCGACGACCTCTGGCACGACTTCCACCTCCAGGTCAGCCTCCTCGCCGAGGCACGCGAGGCGGTCACCGACCTCGGCGCGGCACTGCGCCGTCACATTCAGACGATTCACCCCGACACAGCAAAGGTTGCAACCACATGAGCACGTTCGAAGGAAAAGTCGCCGTCGTCACCGGAGCAGGATCCGGCATCGGCCGGGCCCTCGCCCTCGATCTCGCGAACAGGGGTGCGAAGCTCGCCCTCTCCGACGTCGATACCGTCGGACTCGCCGACACCGTCCGCCAGGCCAAGGCGCTGGGCGCGGAGGTCAGGTCCGACCGAATCGACGTCGCCGAACGGGAAGAGATGCTGGAATACGCAGACTCCGTCGTCGCAACGTTCGGCACGGTCCACCAGGTCTACAACAACGCCGGCATCGGCTACAACGGCAACGTCGAGAAGTCCGAGTTCAAGGACATCGAGCGGATCATGGACGTCGACTTCTGGGGCGTCGTCAACGGGACCAAAGCCTTTCTGCCACATCTGATCGCGTCCGGCGACGGGCACGTCGTCAACATCTCGAGCCTGTTCGGGCTGATCGCCGTGCCGGGCCAGAGCGCCTACAACGCCGCGAAATTCGCTGTGCGCGGCTTCACCGAATCGCTGCGTCAGGAGATGCTGATCGCCAAGCACCCCGTCGAGGTGACGTGCGTGCATCCCGGAGGCATCAAGACCGCCGTGGCCCGCAACGCCACTGTCGCCGAGGACGAGGACGCACAGACCTTCGCGGACTTCTTCGACAAGCGGCTGGCCCTGCACTCGCCGGAGATGGCGGCGACGACGATCCTCGACGGAGTCCGCAAGGGGAAAGCCCGGGTGATCATCGGCTGGGAGGCGAAGGCCCTCGACGTGCTGGCCCGCGTCATCGGGTCGTCGTATCAGCGGGTGGTCGCCGCCGGTTTCGCGACCTTCATGCCGTGGATGAAGTAGGCGACTGCCGGGGTCGTCCTAGGACGCCAGGATCTTCGCCTTCTCGGCGTTGAATTCGGCTTCGGTGAGCACACCTTGCGCTCTGAGTTCTCCGAGATCCTTCAGAGCGGCGATCCGGTCGACGCTCCCTCCTCCCGCGGAGGGGGTGGGGGCGGCCTGCGGCGGGGGTTCCTGGGAGTAGGCCGGGGCCTCGTTCTGCGGTGCCTGCGGTTGCTGCTGCGGTTGCTGCTGTGGTTGCTGTTGCGGTTGCTCTTTCGCCGCCCACCGCTGACCCTGGCGTCGAGACACTCGATTCGACACGGATGTGGCGGTTCCGGCGATGACGGCGGTGCGGGCGATCCCGCGGAGGAGTCCGGGCATGATGTTGTCCTCGGTTTCAGTTTCTGGCTTCGAGCGCGTCGAGTGACGCCAGGATGCCCTGCACAGGGATGCGACCCGACGCCACGAGCTGCGCTCCGCTGTGACGCAGAGCGGTTGCGAGCGGTGCGGCCCAAGTGTTCTCGTAGACCAGTACCGCAGCCGAAGCACCCGGCTCGAGCACGGATCCGGCGTCGGCGATGTCCGCCAGGTCGAGCAGGCCGGTCGAGGCCTCGGCGAAGAGCGACGCATCTATGTCGCCCTCGAGTCCGACGTCGACGACGTCGATCGCCACGACGGAACCGTCCGCTTCCCTGCGAAGGAAGACCAGGTCGAGCACTCGCACGGTGCCCTGCTCGACGAGGTCGCGGAGTATCGCCAATGCCGATCCGTCCGGTCTTCGGTCGGCCGGGAACTCCACCACGAGATAATCGATGGGCCCGCTATCCTCCGGGTCGATATCGTTCACCGGAAAACCTCTCTTCGTGCATGCCGACCAGGTCCGCGGATGGCACCGGGATCAGGGCTCGGTCACAGTAATCCGGGATCTCCCACGAGAATTCCGGCCATCTTCCGAGCATAATCCGGTTCGAGACCGTCTCACGGGCTTTCACCCTGTTCGGATGATTTTCGATGACGCCCTGCATGCGAAGACGTTCCCGGCCGCGGCAGCCGGCGGGCCGGGCGGATCCCCCGCACCCCCGTCGGCACCCCCGAACGAAAGGCTGAGCCCGACCCCACGGATCGTCGCAGTTCGTAGGACTTTCCCGCGTCGCCGTCCGGTGGCAGCATTCTCCCCGTGACCTTTGCCCATCGTTTGCGTCCCCGCCTCGTCGAAGAACGAGCGTCGGTGTCGCCGCTCGAACTGTTCTTCGACCTCGTCTTCGTGTTCGCCCTCACCCGCGTCACCGATCTGATGGCCGAGGACCCCACCGGGGTGAACCTGCTGCGCGGCGCACTGGTGATGGCCGTCCTGTGGTGGAGCTGGGTGGGGTACGCCTGGCTCTGCAACCTCGTACGCGCCGACGAGGGCATCGTGCGGGTGGTGATGTTCGGTGCGATGGGCGCCATGTTCATCACCGCCCTGACGATCCCCGAGGCGTTCGACGACCTGGCAGGCGGACTCGACGGCCCCGTCATCTTCGCCCTCGGCTACTTCGTCGTCCGCCTACTGCACCTGGTGATGTTCTGGGTCATCAGCCGCACCGACCCCCAACTGCGCGGTCAGGTCCTGCGCTTCGCGCCGAGCATGGTGACCGGCACCGCGTTCCTGCTCATCGCATCGCAGCTCACCGGCACGGCGCAGACCGTGATGTGGATCCTCGCCCTCGCCGGCGACTACATCGGCACCCTGATCGGCGGCACCGACTGGCGGCTGCGGTCGATCAGCCACTTCGCCGAACGACACGGCCTCATCATCATCGTCGCGCTCGGCGAGTCGATCGTCTCGATCGGCATCGGCGTCGCGAGCCTGCCGATCTCCTGGGCGATCATCGTCGCCTCGTTGCTGGGACTCGCGGTGTCGGGGCTGCTGTGGTGGTCGTACTTCGACGTCACAT
This sequence comes from Rhodococcus wratislaviensis, assembly GCF_041228765.1. Lineage (NCBI taxonomy): Bacteria > Bacillati > Actinomycetota > Actinomycetes > Mycobacteriales > Nocardiaceae > Rhodococcus > Rhodococcus wratislaviensis. The sequence continues at coordinate 146,681 of NZ_CP150488.1, forward strand.
CACTGGCCGTCGAGCACGCCTTCGAGGAGGCCACAGGTGCGCGTCAGATCAAGATCGCCCGCAACTGCTACAGCTTCCTGCACCTGCCGATGGTGATCGGGGTCGTGATGCTGTCACTCGGCCTGAAGAAGATCCTGTCGTACGTCGGCGACGGCAACCATCATCGGCTCACCGACCCGCTGTACGGCTGGCCGCTGATCGCACTGTTCGGCGGCGCGGCGCTGTACCTCCTCGCGCTGGTCGCGTTCAAGGCGTACGCGACGAGGTCGGTCACCGTGCCGCGCGTCGTGACGGCGGTCGTGCTGATCGCGCTGATCCCCGTCGTCTGGCACATCCCGGCCCTCGCCACCCTCGGCGTGCTCACCGCGGTCCTGCTCGCGATGATCGGATACGAGATGGTCCGGTACGACCAGCCCCGCGAAAAGATCCGGCACGGTTCGCACCCGTGAGTACTTCTTAACGTCGGGCGGTTAATAAGTACTCACGGGCGCAGCAGTCCTGCACGGCGGCGGCACCGAATTACCTCTGAGGCTCGAGATGATCGAGCCGGAGGGATTGATACACCATGACCGACCACTCTCGCGGCCCACGATTACGCAGTCCATTGCGCGGACCGTGGCTGACCTCGGTATTCGGCCTCGTACTGCTGATCGGGCTTCCGGTCGTCATCGTCACGGGACTGCTCTCGTACATCGCGTACGGGCCTCAGTTCGGGCAGGCCCGTCCCGGCGACGTCGGGTGGCTGCACCTTCCGTACTTCGCGTGGCCCACCCGGCCGTCGTGGTTGTACCGGCTCACGCAGGGTCTGCACGTCGGGCTCGGACTGATCCTGGTGCCGATCGTGCTCGCCAAGCTGTGGTCGGTGATCCCGAAACTCTTCGTGTTTCCGCCGGTGCGGTCGCCGGCGCAGGCGCTCGAACGTCTGTCACTGATCGCCCTGGTCGGCGGTGCGCTGTTCGAGATCATCACCGGGGTCCTGAACATCCAGTACGACTACATCTTCGGCTTCGACTTCTACACGGCCCACTACTGGGGCGCATGGGTCTTCATCGCCGGGTTCGTGACGCACACGATCCTGAAGGTGCCGTTGATGGTGAGGTCGTTGCGTTCCCGGTCGTTCCGGGACATGCTGCGCACCTCCCGTGCGGACACGCACCCCGAATCGCCGGACGAGAACGGCCTCGTGGCCGTAGACCCCGCCCCGCCCACCATCAGCCGCCGCGGCGCCCTCGCCCTGGTCGGTGGCGGCGCCGCGCTGGTCGCCGTCCTGTCGGTCGGGCAGACCACCGGCGGGTTCCTGCGCAATGCCGCGCTGCTCCTCCCCCGCGGTCGCTCGTACGGCGACGGGCCCAACGACTTTCAGATCAACCGCACCGCTGCGGCCGCGCAGATCACCCCGGAGCAGACCGGCGACACCTGGCGTCTCTCGGTGACGGGTGGTGCGGCACCCGTGCAGCTGAGCCGAAGTCAACTGCGCGCCATGCCGTTGCACACGGCGTCGCTGCCGATCGCGTGCGTCGAGGGATGGTCCACCACCGAGACGTGGACGGGCGTGCGACTGCGTGACCTCGCGGACGCCGCCGGGGTGACGGCGTTCGCGTCGGCGAAGGTGACGTCGCTGGAACGGTCCGGGGCGTTCAACCAGGCGGTGCTCACGTCGGATCAGGTGCGCGACGCCGACGCCCTGCTCGCCCTGGCGGTCAACGGCGCGGACCTGTCCCTCGACCACGGCTACCCCGCCCGGATCATCGTTCCCGCCCTGCCCGGCGTCCACAACACCAAATGGGTGCAGGCCATCGAATTCCGGGAGGCGTGAGATGCGCCGATTCGCCCGCTTCTACGGCGCTAACCCGCTGCATCTGCTGGCCGTGCTGTTCAGCTTCGCCCTCGCCGGATATGCGGTGGCGGTGGTGGGTCCGCAGAATCTGTGGAATCAGGACGTGTGGTGGAAGTCCATCGCCGTATGGTTCCTCGGCGCAGTGATCGCCCACGACCTCGTGCTGTTCCCGCTGTACGCGCTCGCGGACCGATCCTTGGCGTCCGGGCTGAACGCGATGCGGGGCAGGAGAACTGCCCGACCTCCGTCGGTTTCGGCACTGAACTACCTTCGGGTACCGGCGCTCGCGTCCGGGCTCACGCTGCTGCTGTTCCTGCCGGGAATCATCGAGCAGGGCGCCGACGCGTATCTCGCGGCGACGGGGCTGACGCAAGAACCGTTCCTCGACCGCTGGCTGCTGCTCACCGCCACATTCTTCGCGGTGTCCGCCATCGCGTACGCCACCCGGCTCGCGCTGTCCCGCAAGGCTGGTGACACCGTGAGCGGCTCATGAGGAGAACGGACGTATCCACGGACCTCCTGATGCGGCGTGCGTCGGCGGGACTCCCCTGCTGGGTGCGCGACGCACGGGGAACGCGTCGCCCGCTGCCGGTGGGCCGGTGGATGGGCGGGGACGCATCCTCGCTCTCCGATCGGATCGCGGACCGGGTGATGCTCACCGGTTGTCACGGCGCCACCGTGGACCTCGGCTGCGGACCGGGCCGCCTCACCGCGGCACTCATCTCGGCCGGCTTCGCGGCGCTGGGTGTCGATTCATCCTTCGCCGCAGTACAACTCACGATCCGACGCGGCGGCCTCGCGCTGCACCGGGACATCTTCGCGCCGCTTCCGCGGTCCGGGCACTGGGACCGGGTGCTGCTCGCCGACGGCAACATCGGCATCGGCGGCGAACCTGTGCGGGTTCTCCGTCGCGCACGAGAACTGTTGCAACCTCACGGAATTGTGATCGCCGAGGTGGATCCGCCGACCACGCCGGGGGTCCGTCACGAGTTGCTGCGCTGGGAGACGGATCATTTGGCCGGAGAGTGGTTCGCTTGGGCGAGTGTGGGTGTCGCGGCGATGTCCGGGGTCGCCCGCGCTGCCGGACTGAGCGTCATCGATGTTCTGCAGCACGCCAATCGGTACTTCGTGCGGATGGAATGGGCGTAAGAGCTCCCATCCGCCGGCGGAGCCGCACCGAATACCTAGTGAACATCCACCCACCCCTCCTTCCTCCGGAAAGGTTGTTTGATCATCATGTCGAACTATCGAAAAGCACTCGTAGCAGCGGCCATCGGCGCCCTGGCCCTGACCCCGCTCGCGGCGTGCTCGAGCAACGATTCGAATGCGGCGTCGAATGTGAGCGCAGCAGCATCCTCGCAACCCGCACCCGTCGCCCAGGTCGACAACCTGACCGGGGTGAGTACCGCCGTCGCATTGGATTCCGGCTTCACCGGAGCCCTGACGACGCTCGGCCTCACCCCCGGAGTGGTGGGTACGGCGGCGCTCGCCGACGGATCGGTCAGCTTCCCGATCACCGGCGGCAACGTGAAGTACTGGGAGCCGGGCACGGTCGATCCCTACGTACAGGGCGAGATCATGCACGACGGCAGCGGATTGTCGTTGGCGGCGCCCGGCACCGTCGTCGAACTCACCGATTTCGCGATCGACCCGGGAACGTCGCTGCTCACCGGCGACGTCAGCGTCAACGGTGCGTCGGCGGCCACCGATGCGGTGTTGTTCGATCTCAACGGCCGCACGTTGAAGCCGCTGCAGACAGGACCGAACGACACGGCGATCCTGCAGGGAACCGAGGTCAAGATCTCGGAAGACGCCGCCGGACTGCTGAACGAGACGTTCAAGACCGACGCCGTGAAGCCGGGGTTGCTGGTCGGAATCGCCACCATCACGATCGCGACCAAGTGACCGTCTGCCCCCGAACGGCACCTGGGATGCGCCGGCCGTCACCAGTTCGTGAACAGCAGATGGTTGACGGCCAGCGCACCGGCGGCCTGCACCGCGAGCCAGAACCGGTGGCTTCCGCGCGGCAGGAGGGCGGGGGCGGCGAGAAGCCACACTTCGAACGGCAACCAGATCCGCTCGGTCTCCGCCTTGCTCAACGCGCTCAGGTCGGCGATCACCACCGCCAGCAGCGCCGAGAGCACGAGGACGGGAACCGGCGACCGCGCCCGCACCCGGGACCAGGCGAACGCCCGGGGCAGCGCGGCGGGCACCGCCAACCCCACCGCGCAGACGAGCGACGCGAAGTTGGCCCAGCCCCAGTACGCGAAGGGGCGATCCGACGCGATGCCCTGGTAATACCGTTCCTGCACCAGCTGGTAGCCGTCGAACCACCAGAATCCGTACAGCGTGAACACAGCCGCCACCGCGAGCGCGCCGGTGAGAGCGCCGACCAGCGGGCGGGCCGTGCGCGCGATCACCAGGACGGCGACCGCCGGAATCGCCATCAGTGTGAGCCCGTAGCTGAGGTAGACACCGAAGCCGAGCAGGACGCCCGCCGCCACGGCGACGAGCGCGGGGATCGGGACGGTCCGGGTCGCGGACAGGGCCAGCAGGGCGATCCCCCACGCGACCACGCCGGCGAACAGTGCGTCCGCCGACACCGCCACCCAGATCGCGGCGGGTGCGAGGACGAGGAAGGGGGCCGCGCGCCGAGCCATGGCCTCGTCACCGAGCGCACGGATCGCGACGATCACGGCGGCACCGGCGCTGGACCCGACCGCGACGCACAGCGCGGACGCCCAGGCACCGCCGTCGAGCCCGATCCGGTCGAGCCAGACGAACGTCAGGAGCGCACCGGGCGGATGCCCGGACACGTGGGTGGTCCACGAATCGGGCTGCAGGTCCAGGATCCGGTCCGCGAAGCCGCGCAGCGTCGCGGGGATGTCCGTGACACGAGGAACCTCGTGGAGATACTCGTCGGTGGAGGTCAGGCGCCCGGCGAACCCGCGCTGCCAGCCGTCGACCAGCGCGAGCGCCATCGCCCACAGTGCGGACACGAGCCACACTCCCACCGTGAGACGACGCCACGCCAGCGTCTGCGCCAGGCCCGGCCCCCACAGCACGACCGCCGCCGCGACCGCGACGGCGATCGGCGTCCCCCACCCGACGTGCACGTCGCGGAACCCGAACAGCGGCGCGGCGTCCGCGAAGTCCCGCACACTCTCCGCGGTGCGGTGGACGATGGGGGTGATCGTCTCGTTTCCCAGGCGCGGGACGACGAACGCGACCACCACCAGGATCAGAGCGAGCGCGGCGCCCACGACGTCGCGGTACGGGAAATTCCGCTCCTCGGCGCGCTGCGGGGATCCGATGACGTCATCTCCTTCGGCGAAAGTCGCACTCGCGCCCAGCATAACGACGGAGGATTGACTGCATGACCGCAATGAGTGCACGCGAACCGGCCCGCGCGGACGTCGCCGTGATCGGCGGGAGCGGCTTCTACTCGTTCTTCGACGCGGACGCCGTGGAAGTCACGATCGACACTCCGTACGGCAACCCCAGCGCCCCGATCACGGTCGGCGACGTGGAGGGCAGGCAGGTGGCGTTCCTCCCCCGCCACGGCGCCCGGCACGAATTCGCGCCCCACACCATCCCGTACCGCGCGAACCTGTGGGCGCTGCGCACGCTGGGCGTGCGGCAGGTGTTCGCACCCTGCGCCGCCGGCAGCCTCACCCCCGACCTGGGCCCGGGCTCGATGGTCGTGCCCGACCAACTGGTCGATCGCACCAGCGGCCGCACGCAGACGTACTTCGACGGAGGCGGCGTGCACGTCCAGTTCGCCGACCCGTACTGCTCCGACCTGCGCAAGGCCGCCGCCCGGCCGGGCACCGTGGAGGGCGGTGTGCTGGTGGTGGTCGAGGGGCCACGGTTCTCGACCAGGGCGGAGAGCGTGTGGTTCGCCCGGCAGGGCTGGACCCTCGTCAACATGACGGGCCACCCCGAGGCGGTCCTCGCCCGGGAACTCGAGATGTGCTACGCCACCATCGCTTTGGTCACCGATCTCGACGCGGGGATCGAGTCGGGGGACGGTGTGCGCGCCGTGGACGTGTTCGCCGAGTTCCAGCGCAACCTCGGACCCCTGAAGACGCTGGTGCGGTCCGCGATCGCCGCCGCCCCCGAAGGCCCCTGCGAAACCTGCCGCGTCCACGAGGGTGTGAACCTGCCGATCGAGCTGCCATGACGGAAACACGGGTACTACTCACGGGCGCAGCAGGATTCATCGGCAGCCACGTCCGCACCGCGCTGACCGACGCCGGCCACGACGTCGTGGCCGTGGACGCGCTGCTCCCGTCCGCGCACGGTGCCGACGTCGAGCCGCCGGACGGTGTCCGACGCGCCGACGTCCGCGACCTCCCCGCTCTGATCGAACTGCTGAGGGGTGTCGACGCCGTGTGCCATCAGGCCGCCGTCGTCGGTGCCGGTGTGGATGTGAGCGATGCCCCGGCCTACGCCAGCCACAACGATCTCGGTACAGCGACACTGCTCGCCGCGATGCACGAGTCGGGTTGCGGGAAGCTGATACTCGCGTCCTCGATGGTCGTCTACGGGGACGGCAGGTATCGCAACGGGCGGGGCGAGTTCGTGGAGCCGCTCGCCCGCCGGACCGAGGACCTGGCCGCGGGAATCTTCGACGAGAGGGATCCCGACACGGGCGATCCCCTGGAGTGGACACTCGTGGAGGAGGACTCGCCTCTGCGGCCGCGAAGTCTCTACGCCGCAGGCAAGGTCGCCCAGGAGCACTACGCACTCGCCTGGGCGCTGGCCACCGGCGGTTCCGTGACGGCTCTGCGCTATCACAACGTCTACGGCGATCGCATGCCGCGTGACACCCCGTACTCCGGGGTGGCCGCGATGTTCCGTTCCGCCCTCGAAAACGGCGACCCTCCGCGCGTGTTCGAGGACGGTCGGCAGACAAGGGATTTCGTGCACGTCCACGACGTCGCGGCGGCGAACGTGGCCGCGGTCGAGGCTGCGATGCCGGGATTCTCGGCGTTCAATGTGTGCTCGGGACAACCGATCACGATCGGCGAGGTGGCCGCGACACTCGCGCGTTCGTACGGAGGGCCCGAACCCGTCGTCACCGGCGAATACCGACCCGGCGACGTGCGGCACATCGTCGCCGACCCCCGCCTGGCCCGCGAGCGACTGGGCTTCCTGGCTCGGATCATGCCCGCCGAGGGGATCGCGGCGTTCGCACACGCACCCCTGAGGGATGCTGCGCCGGCGGGACCTCCCCGTGTCTGAGCGCGCGCCGATCTCAGCGCGGGACGTCACCGTCGTCATCCCGTGCATGAACGAGGCCGGGTCCCTGCCCGGAGTGCTGGCCGCGGTGCCCCGCGACTACCGGACGGTGGTGGTGGACAACAACTCCACCGACGACACCGCCGCAGTCGCGGGCACGCACGGTGCGACGGTGGTGCGGGAGCCTGTCCCGGGATACGGTGCGGCCGTGCACGCCGGGGTGCTGGCGGCGCAGACTCCGGTGGTCTGCGTGCTGGACGGCGACGGCTCGATGAACCCGGGCGAACTGCCTCGACTGGTCTCCGCGCTGGAATCGGGCGCCGACCTCGCCGTCGGGCGGCGCCGCGCCGATCGGCGTGGAACGTGGCCGCTGCACAGCAGGATCGGCAACGCCGTCGTCGCCGCACGACTCCGACGCCGGTACGGCCTCCCGGTCCACGACCTCGGGGCGATGAGAGCCGTACGCAGGCAGGACCTCCTCGCGTTGGGGGTCGACGACCGCAGGTCGGGCTATCCGCTGCAGCTTCTCGTGCTCGCCGGCCGCGCCCACTGGCGGGTCGTGGAGCGCGACATCACCTACCGGCCGCGCACCGCCGGCGCGTCGAAGGTGTCGGGTTCACTGAAGGGCACCGTCGTCGCCGTCCACGACTTCTGGAAGGTGATCGGATGATCCTCGACGTCGCAGTACTGGTGGTCGCGAAGGCACCGGTGCCCGGGTTCGCGAAGACCCGGCTCGCGCGGGACGTCGGCGACGCCCGGGCCGCCGACCTCGCCGCCGCCTCGCTGCTGGACACCCTGGACGCCGTCACCGGCGTCCGCGTCGCGCGGCGGGCGGTGGCGATGACCGGCGATCTCGGCCGGGCCGTGCGGGGCACCGACATCGCGGCGGCGTTGGACTGTTTCACGGTGCTGCCGCAACGGGGTGCGGATTTCGCGGAGCGATTGGTGAATGCCCACGCCGACGCGTTCGCCGCGTTCGGCCTGCCGATTCTTCAGATCGGTATGGACACACCGCAGGTGACGGCGGAACTGCTCACGGAATCGGCGGACCTGCTCACCGAGCGGAAGGGCCGATGCGTCCTCGGACTCGCGGAGGACGGCGGGTGGTGGATCCTCGGCGTGCCCGACGCGGTCGCGACGGAGGCGATACGCCCGGTCCCCACGTCGAGCCCGGACACCGGACGCCTCACCCGGGAGGCCCTCCTCGCGGCAGGCGCCGAGGTGCTGTCGCTGCCGACGCTCCGCGACGTCGACTACGCGGCGGACGTCGCCCCGGTCGCCGCCCTCTGCCCCGAGTCCAGTCGCTTCCGCCGTGAGTACTTGTCAACCGCGGGCGGTTGACAAGTACTCACGGGGCGTTGATGCGGGCAAGCGCGAGGTAGAGCGGTTCGGTGGGATCGAGTTCGATCCCGTTGCGGCGGAGGAATGCGTCGAGCACGCCCCACACGAGGGGCGCCACCTGGCCGACGAAGTACTCGGTGTCCGGTTTCGCGGAACCCTTCGACGACTCGAGCCACAGGTCGGTGGTCGAGACCATGATCCCGACCGCGGCGCGGGCGGTGAACCGGACGTCGGAAACTTCGGCGGACACGGACTCGAAGATCGTCGACGCGACGCCGGCCAGCCGGTCGGTGAGGTCGCGCTCGACGTCGAGGGACAGGGCGGATCCCGCGCCGTCCTGCTTCAGCTCGCCGTCCGCCAGGAAGCGGAAGACGTTCGGGTGCTCGGCGACCACTTCGGCGTAGCCGGTGATGGCGTGGTTCAGCGCCTCGTGCGGTGTGGTGAGCAGGAAGTTGAATTTGGGTGCCACCAGCTTGTAGACGTCGCGGGTGGTGCGGTCGGCGATGGCCTTGTAGAGGTCGGCCTTGTCTGCGAAGTGCCGGTACAGCCGGGGCTTCGTCGCCCCCGCCTCCTTGGCGATGTCGTTCATGCTCGGGCGTGGGCCGTGCGTGTCGATCACCCGGTAGGCGGCGTCGATGAACTCCTCACGGGCGCGTGCCCGCCGGTCCCACGACCGCGGGGTGTCTGTTTCTGCCACTTCGCCTGGGCTCCGATTGCTCGTTGGACCTGTGCCGATACCCAGGGTACGGGACCGTGTTCCGGCAACGGCAGTAGTGGTTGACACCGAAGTTCGCCGGTGTGACACTCGACTCGCACAAAACGTAACCGCGAGTAACGCTCATCGTGTCTCGCGGTACCGGCGGCCACGCGGCCGAACGGCGCCCCTCGCCCGAAGCCGACTTCGAGGAGATCACTGATGGCACTGCGGAACGGAAAGAAGGCCGACGCGATCGACGTCGACCCCGGTGACGTGACCCTGCAGGCACGCAACGTGAAGTTCGACTGGTCCCGGACCCCGCTGCACTGGATTCCCGGCGAACCGATCGCCTCCCACACACTCAGCGCGATCAACCTGATCCTTCCCGAGGGGGAGCGGTGGTTCTGCGCGACGTTCACCGAGGCCCTGCCCTTGATCAACGACGACCGACTCCGCGCCGACGTCCGAGGGTTCATCGGGCAGGAAGCGATGCACGCCGAGACCCACAACGTGGTGCTGTACGAGTTCCTTGACGCACACGACGTGGATCCGCGGCCGTTCGTGCTGCAGTCGGAATACCTCATGAGGAAGGTGCTGGGCCGCAGGGAGATGGGCAGCGCCCGCGCTCAGCGTCAGCAGCTCGTCGAACGGCTCGCATTCATCGGCGCCATCGAGCACATGACGGCATTCCTGGGCGACTGGATCCTGAACGCGCGCCTCGAGGACTTCGACGCCGACCCCGCCATGACGGACCTGTACCGCTGGCACGGCGCGGAGGAGGTCGAACATCGCAACGTCGCTCACGACGTCGCCATGTACTTCGGGGTGGGGTACGTCCGGCGCAACCTCGCGATGCTGGTGTCGTATCTCGCGTTCCTGGTGGTGATGACGCGCGGGCTCAAGTTCATCGTGCACGCCGACCCGACGATGCCCGATCGCGGCTACTTCTCCCTGTGGATGGGGCTGCTCGCGGCGATGCGCCGAGGCTCCCTGCCCGGACTGTCGAGCCTGTTCCGGGGCGCCCTCCGATACCTCGACCCCCGGTACTCACCGCAGGCCGAGGGCGACACGGCGCAGGCGATCGCCTATCTGGCCAAGTCGCCTGCCGCGAGGGCGGCGGCGTAGTGACTCCGACGTATCCGGCACCGACCTCCGTACCGGGCGATCTGTGGGGGAAGCGGCAACGCGACCCGCTGCTGCGTGCCGTCGCCGGTGTCGCCACCGCGTACATGCGGTCGCTGCGCTTCCTGTACCGCACCGACATCACCCCACCAGTCAGCGACGGCTGCCGGCGGATGCTGGTGCGTGAGCGCAGAGTGGTGGCCCCGGACGAGAACGTCGTGAGCCTGACCCTGGCCGCCCCCGACGGCGGCGAACTCGACCGGTGGCGGCCGGGCGCGCATCTCGACCTCGAACTGCCGTCCGGGCGCAGGCGTCAGTACTCCCTGTGCGGAGACCCGGCGGACAGTCGCGCGTACACCATTGCGGTGCGGCGCATTCCCGACGGCGGCGGGGGCTCGCTCGAGGTCCACGACGTCCTGCACCCCGGAACCTCGGTGAAGGTCCGCGGCCCGTACAACGCGTTCCCCCTGGCGTTGCCCGGACACGGATCGACCGCCGACGGCCTGCACTTCGTCGCGGGCGGAATCGGGATCACCCCCATCCTCCCGATGGTGCGCCTGGCCCATCGCCTCGACCTCGACTGGTCGATGGTCTACACCGGCCGTAACCGGGAGTCGCTGCCCTTCCTGGACCAGCTCGAAGAGTTCGGCGACCGGGTGACGGTGCGCACCGACGACGACGGCGGAATGCCTACCGCAGCAGAGCTGCTCCGCGCGGTGACCGATACATCCGCGGTGTACTGCTGCGGCCCGATACCGATGATCGAGGCGATCGACGACGCCCTGCCGTCTCGTGTCGAGTTCCACTACGAGCGGTTCTCGCCCCCGCCAATCATCGACGGGCGGCCGTTCGAGGCCGAACTCGCCCGCACCGGTGAGGTGGTGGAGGTCCCCGCCGACCGGACTGCGCTCGACGCGATTTCCGAAGTGCGTCCCGGGCTTGCCTTCTCCTGCCGGCAGGGGTTCTGTGGAACCTGCGCCGTCGGCGTGGAGCACGAGGGCTGGACCTCCGGCCAGATGCTGCTCTGCGTCGAACGCACCCAGGGCGAGCGCGTCGTCCTGGACATCTGACAGCACCCCGAGGAGACGGTTCCTTCATGACACCACTCGACAACAGGCACTTCGGGTTCGACGACATCCCCGACCAGTGGGGGAAGACCGTCCTCGTCACCGGCGCGAACAACGGCCTCGGACTCCACGCCGCGACGGCCCTCGCCGGTGCGGGCGCGACGGTCCTGCTCGCGTGCCGCAATCTGCAGACCGGCGCCGCCGCACTCACACGGATCCGCAAGGCGGGCAGCGATGCCGAGCACCAACTTGTTCCGCTGGACCTCACCGACCTGTCCTCGGTCCGCGACGCGGCGCAGCACGCCTGCGAGGTCGCAGCGCAGATCGACGTGCTGATCAACAACGCGGGCCTGATGGCCGTCCCCTTCGGCCGCACGACCGACGGGTTCGAACTGCAGATCGGCACAAATCATTTCGGGCACTTCGCGCTCACCGGACAGCTCCTCCCGGCACTCCTCGGCGCTCCCGCACCGCGGGTGGTGACCCTCGCAAGCATCGCGCACCGCCGCGGCCGGATCGTGCTCGACGACCTGAACTTCGACCGCCGCAAGTACACCCGGATGGGCGCGTACAACCAGTCGAAGCTCGCCAACCTTCTGTTCAGTGGCGAATTGGCCAGGCGCAGTGCGGCTGCCGGACTTCCGCTCCTCTCGGTGGCGACGCACCCCGGCATCGCCGCCACCAATCTCTTCGACTCGATGGTCCCGCCGATACCGGGGGCTCTCGCCGTGACCCACCTCGGATTGCGGGTGATCGGCAACGACGAGAAGGACGGCGCGCTCGGACAGCTGTACGCGGCGACCATGCCCGACGTCCGCACCGACGACTACCTGGGCCCGAACGACCTGTTCGGAGTTCGCGGACCGGTGGCGCGTTCGCCGCGCACCGGTGGGGCACGGAACACGAAACTCGCGGCGGCCCTGTGGGAGAAGTCCGTGGAGGTGACCGGGGTGGAGTACACCCAGCTCGCCCGCGCGTAGCCGGGCCCCTCTGCTCCCGCGCGTACCATCGGTGTGGATGTCGGAGAGAATGACACGCCATCCGTCCACCGTGGCCGACTGGAACGACGACCGCCGCACGGCGCGTCTGCATGCGACACGGCTCGGTCACCAGTGGCAGAAATTCGGTCGCACCCGGCGCTTCCTCGCCGCGGTCGCGCTCGGGACCGTCCCCCTGCTCCTGGCCGGAGGACAGTACTGGGTTCACGACGTGCAACCCGAACGCGAGCGCCTCGCACTGACCCAGCCACAGATCCACGAGGTGTACGACGCGCAGTCGCCCGCCGACCACGACACCGCCGTCGTCGACCTCGTCGGGCTGGGCAACAAGGATGCCACCGACACCGCCCGCACCCTGTCGTCGTACGACCGGATCGGGCGGGTATGGGCGGTCCAATACGACAACGGCGGTATCGACACCAAGGTGATCAGCGAACTGATCGCCACCCGCGCGGCCGACGAGGGCATCGACAACATCGTCCTGTCCGGGCACAGCATGGGCGGCGTCGTCGCTCTGGAAGTCGCGCAGCACATCTACCAGGACACGGACGCTAACCTCATCGGAGTGGTGCTCGACTGCACCCCGGTGGACCTGCACGCCGTCCGGGCCGGAAGCCGGGACAGCGGCGAGGACATGCTGCGGTGGATCGGCTGGCTCCCCGGTGCGCGGGAGAGCCGGACGATGCGCCTGCTGGTGGAGACCGCGGCCCGGCAGAGCAGGTTCCTCGACACGAAGTCGGACTGGTATCCGCACGTCGACGTCGACGAGTTCCGGGACGTCATCGACGAGGTCCTCACCGAGAAGGTGCTGTCGGAGGACGTGGCGAGCAACGGGCTGATCGAATCGCAGTTCAAGACCATCGTCGCGTCCGGTGCCATCGACAACCTGAAGTCGCTGGCGGCGGAGACGGACGACAAGCCGCGGCCCGGGATCGTGTTCGTGCGTCCCCGCGCGGGGTGGAAGGACCCGGTGGTCGACGTCGACTACACGCAGAAGATCCTCGTCGAACAGTCCGGCGGGACCGACGGCGCGCTGCTGGTCGCGAAGCTCGACGGGACCGGCCACGCGAATCCGAACCAGCAACCGGTCGCCTACAACGAGGCGATCGTAGGCCGCATCCTGCCCTTCCTCCAGCCCATTCTCGACGAGGTGTCGGTCACCAGCGACGCCGCGGGCGGCCGGCGGTGACGGCTCGGCGGGGCCACGCCGTCGTCCGGGACTCCCACGCCCGTGCCAGCAGGATCGCCAGGCCCAGGTACGCCCATCCCGCCAGCACGTCCACCACGTAGTGCTCGCCGCCGTAGACCAATACGAACGCCATGGCGAGCGGGTATGCGGCCAGCAGCGCCCGCGACCACACGTTCTTCGCGAACGGCCAGAGCGCGACGGCGACGAGCAGGGCGAACGCCGCGTGCAGGGACGGCAGCGCGGCGACGGGGTTGCTCTGCGCCTCCAGCCACCGCGTGCTGACATCCGTGGGGACCACACCGAATCCGAATCCGGCGACGCGGCCCACGCTGCCGGAGATCACGTCCCCCTCGGCAGCGAGCCACGGAGGAACGGACGGCAGCAGGATGTAGGTGACCAGGCCGAGATACGACAGCAGCAGCACCCGCCGCATGTACCCCGACCACAGGTCGCGCGAGTACGCGTAGAAGACGGCCGCGACCACCCACGGAACGATGAAGTGGCTGGTGTAGACGATTCCCGTGAGCAGAGTCCACCACGGCAGCTCACCCGCCGGGGGCATGAGATTCTCCTGCAACCACACCGTGGGGATGGTGCCCCCGAAGAGCCAGCTCTCCACGGACACCAGTTCCTCCGCCCGCACCGGCATCCCGAGTTCATGGGCGAAGCCACGGCTGAGGTCGTACACGACGAGAGCGGCGATGAGCGGCAACCAGTCCCGCACGACGCGCAGATGGTCCTGCCACGGCCGGTCGATCGTGAAGGCGACGAGGCCGGCGACGATCCACGTCGCCTGGTAGATGCGGTCGGTGGGCAGCCCCAGCGTGTAGATCGTGACGCCCAGCGCGAGCAGGTACGCACACCAGACCGTGCGCCGGAACCTCACCCGTGAGTAGTTGTTAACCACGGGCGGTTAATAAGTACTCACGGGCGCAGCATCACCGTGCCTGCCTGCCCCGGCGGCGAAGCGTGCTGCACCCTCGACCGTTCCGTTGGCCAGAGAGATCGCACCGTGCCGGAATTCGTTCAGCATGGCCTGATCCTCGGTCAGTCCCGACTGCTCGAGCAGCGACAAGCGGTCCTGCCGCAGGCACACCTGGGGCAGGCCGGCGATCTCGGCGGCCAGTTGCCGGGCGGCGGTGAGCGCTTCCCCCGCCGCGACCTTCCGGTTGATCAGCCCGATGCTCAGGGCCTCGTCGGCGTCGACCGGCCGTCCGGTGAGGACGAGGTCCATCGCGCGGCCCTCCCCGATGAGCCTCGGCAGGCGGACGGTTCCGCCGTCGATGAGCGGCACGCCCCAGCGCCGGCAGAACACTCCGAGGACGGCGTCCGCGCCGGCGACCCGCAGGTCGGCCCACAGCGCCAGTTCGAGACCGCCTGCCACCGCGTGCCCGTCGATCGCGGCGATCACCGGTTTGAACAACCTCATCCGGGAGATGCCCATCGGCGCGTCGCCGTCGGGCGCCACGCGATTCCCGGTTCCGGAACTGATCGCCTTGAGATCCGCTCCGGCGCAGAATGTTCCGCCCTCACCGTGGAGCACCGCGACGGACGCGTCCTCGTCCGCGTCGAATGCACGGAAGGCGTCGGCGAGTGCATCGGCGGTGGGCCGGTCGACGGCATTGCGGACTTCGGGCCGGTTCAGGCTGATCGTCGTGACCGGGCCGTCCTTGCGGACGAGTACCACGTCGGAAGTCATCGAGTGCGCCTTTCCTCGCTGGTGTAGCCGACGCTAGCACCCTTGACGGAAGAACGGAACGGGTGTTCACTCCTTGAATATGGCCTACCGGCGCACACCCGCCATCCAGGAACGCCTGGACGCACTCCGCACCACCCTCATCGATTCCGCGATCGGGCTGATCGCCCGCCACGGTTACGCCGGGTGCTCGATCTCCGCGGTCGCGGCCGAGGCGGGGGTCGGCACCGGCACCGTCTACCGGCACTTCTCGAACAAGGGCGAACTGTTCGCAGAAGTCTTCCGCATCGTCTGCAGTCGCGAGGTGAGCGCCGCCGTCGAATCCGGCAACGCCGCCCGCGGCGCCGAGGGTCGGTGCGTCGCAGCGGTATCCGCCTCCGTCGGCACGTTCGCCGAACGCGCGCTGCGCGCCCCCACCCTGGCGTACGCGCTGCTCGTCGAACCCGTCGACCCGCAGGTCGACACCGAACGCCTCCTGTTCCGCGAGTCGTTCCGCGATGCCCTCGCGGTCGCCATCGCCGCCGCCGTCGAGGCCGGGGAGATCCCGGACCAGGACGCGTCGGTGACCGCCGCCTGCATCGTCGGAGCAATCGGCGAAGCGCTGATTCTGCCCCTCGCCCGCGGTGCCGCCGACGAAGCGATCATCCCCGCCCTGCTCACCTTCACCCTTCGATCCCTCGGGAGCCCGACATGAGTGCCACACACGAGGTCGTCAACCAGGTGCCGCCACTGGTCAACTTCGACGCGGCCGATTACGCACCGATCCTCGAAGCGCTGCAACGCGAGGGCGCACACGACGCGCTCGAGGAACTGCACGACGTCGGACGCCTCGCCGGAAGCGAGGCGGCCCAGCGCTGGGGCGACCTCGCCGAGGCGCACCCTCCCGTCCTGCGCACCCACGACCGCTACGGCAACCGCATCGACGAGGTGGAGTACGACCCCGCCTACCACCAGCTGATGACCACCGCGGTCGAGATGGGCCTGCACGGCGCACCGTGGGCCGACCCGCACCCGCGCGCCCACCTGGTCCGGGCCGCGAAAATGGCCGTGTGGGGCCAGGTCGACGCCGGTCACGGCTGCCCGATCTCCATGACGTACGCCGTCGTCCCCGCCCTGCGCCACAACCGTGAGCTCGCGGAACAGTACGAACCGTTGCTCACCGCCCGGGTGTACGATCCGGCGCTGCACCCTCCGCTGACCAAGGCCGGACTGATCGCCGGGATGTCGATGACGGAGAAGCAGGGCGGCTCCGACGTCCGCGCGGGCACCACCCGCGCGGTCCCGCAGTCCGACGGCAGTTATCTCCTGACCGGGCACAAGTGGTTCACGGCGGCGCCGATGTCCGACGTGTTCCTCGTGCTGGCCCAGGCGCCGGGCGGTCTGTCGTGTTTCTTCCTGCCCCGGGTGCTGCCGGACGGCACCCGCAACCGGATGCACCTGCAGCGCCTCAAGGACAAGCTCGGCAACCATTCCAACGCCAGCAGCGAGGTCGAGTACGACGAGGCCGTGGCCTGGCTGGTCGGAGAGGAAGGCCGCGGCGTTCCGACCATCATCGAGATGGTCAACATGACCCGCCTCGACTGCACCATCGGCACGGCCACCGGCATGCGTGTCGGCACCGCGCAGGCCGCGCACCACGCCGTGCACCGCAGCGCATTCGGCGCCCACCTGGTGGATCAGCCGCTGATGCGGAACGTGCTCGCCGACCTCGCCGTCGAGTCGGAGGCGGCCACGACCGTCGCCCTGTGGCTGGCCGCGCTCACCGACCGGGCGACCGCCGGCGACGAGCACGCGAACACCCTGCGTCGCATCTCGCTGGCGGTCAGCAAGTACTTCGTCTGCAAACGCGGTCCGATCCACGCCGCGGAGGCCCTGGAATGCCTGGGCGGCAACGGGTACGTGGAGGAATCGCGGATGCCGCGGCTGTACCGGGAGGCTCCCCTGCTGTCGGTGTGGGAAGGATCCGGCAACGTCGCCGCCCTCGACACTCTGCGTGCGATGGCGAAACAGCCGCAGACGCTTCAGGTCTTCTTCGACGAACTCGATTCCACCGCGGGAGCCGACGCGCGACTCGACACCGCCGTCACGAACCTGAAGGCGAGTTTCGGCGATCTCGACACACTCGAGCACCGGGCGCGGCGGGTCGTCGGCGACATGGCGCTCGCCCTCCAGGGGTCGTTGCTGATCCGCCACGGACACCCCGCGGTGGCCGACGCGTTCTGCGTCAGCCGGCTGTCCGGCGACTGGGGCACCGTGTTCGGGACGTTGCCGACCGGCGTCGACACCGCCGCCATCATCGACCGCGCCACTCCCAAGGTGGGGTCGTGACCGGCCCCGGCGACCACGCCGGCACCCGCCCTGCGGCGTGGCGCGACGGCTGGGACGAGGGCGGCGATTCCCTGTTCGCGGATCGTGAACCGGATCGGGCGGACGACCCGACGGAGTATCGGACGCTCACCTACGAGGTGACCGGACGCATCGCCCGGATCACGTTCAACCGTCCCGACCACGGCAACGCGATCACCGCCGACACTCCGGTGGAACTCGCCGCCACCGTGGAACGCGCCGACCTCGATCCCCGCGTCCACGTGATCCTGCTGTCGGGGCGCGGTAAGGGATTCTGCGGCGGATACGACCTGGGCATCTTCGCCGAGCACGGCGGCCACACCGGCGAGGGGCCGGACCGCACGACGGGCACCGTGCTCGATCCGATCGTTCAGGCGCGCAACCACAATCCGTTCGGCAACTGGGATCCGATGGCCGACTACGCGATGATGAGCCGGTTCAACCGCGGGTTCGCGAGCCTGCTCCACGCGAACAAGCCGACGGTCGCGAAGATCCACGGATTCTGCGTCGCCGGCGGCACCGACATCGCGCTGTACTGCGACCAGATCGTCGCCGCGGACGACACGAAGATCGGCTATCCCCCGACCCGGGTGTGGGGTGTGCCGGCGGCGGGCATGTGGGCGCACCGTCTCGGCGACCAGCGGGCGAAACGACTGCTCCTCACCGGCGACTGCATCACGGGACGGCAGGCGGCCGAGTGGGGACTCGCGGTGGAGTCGGCGCCCGCGGAGGAACTCGACCGCCGAACCGAGGACCTCGTCGAGCGGATCGCGAGAATGCCGATCAATCAGCTGATGATGGTGAAACTCGCACTGAACAGCGCACTGCTGGCGCAGGGCGTCGCCAACTCGACGATGGTGAGCACCGTCTTCGACGGGATGTCCCGGCACACCCGCGAGGGGTACGCGTTCCAATTGCGCTCGGCCACCGTCGGATTCCGAGAGGCCGTCCGTGAACGCGACCAACCGTTCGGCGATCACAAGTCGCAGCAGCCGCAGCCGGGATCCTGATCGACCGGCGCGGGACCCTCCGACGTTTGCCGATCGAATCGCCGGATGCGCACGCAATAGCATCGGTTTCCGGCGAATCCGTGCGCAACCGTGCGATCAGGGGCGCGGATCCCCGTGCTCGGACGCGGCGGCGGCGCGAGCCATGAGGAGGTTCCGTTCACGGCGAGTGGGCGCGGTCGCCGCGGCGTCCTCGAGGGTCCGGGCCGCCTCGTCGTAGCGGCCGAGGCGTTCGAGGACTTCGCCCCGCACGGCGCCGTAGAGGTGGTGCCGCGCCAGCCGATGGTCGTCCCGCACGGCGTCGAGCGCAGCGAGCGCGGCCTCGGGCCCGTCCGAATGCAGCAACGCCACCGCACGGTTGAGTTCCACCACCGGCGACGGCGCCACCTGCGCCAGCGCGTCGTACAGGGCGACGATCGCCTCCCAGTCGGTGTCCTCGAACCGTGGCGCTCTGGCATGACACCCGGCGATCGCGGCCTGCAGCGAGTAGGGGCCGAGCGGGCGGCCGAGCCCGACAGCCCGTTCCAGTGCAGCATTGCCGTGCGTCAGAAGGGTTCGGTCCCAACGCGACCGGTCCTGATCCTGCGGCAGGACCGGCTCACCGTCGGCACCCACGCGGGCGGCGAACCGTGAAGCCTGCAACTCGGTGAGCGCCACCAGTCCGTGCACCTCCGGTTCCCGGGGCAGCAGGCCGGCGAGAACACGGGCGAGCCGCATCGCCTCCGACGCGAGGTCACGCCGAATCCAGTACTCGCCCGATGTGGCGGAGTACCCCTCGTTGAACACGAGATAGACCACCTCGAGCACCGCCGACAACCGCGCCGGAAGTTCCTCGCGTGCGGGCACTTCGAACGGCACCTTCGCCTCCGACAGCGTCCGCTTGGCCCTGCTGATCCGCTGACCCATCGTCGCCGGGGGGACGAGGAACGCCCGCGCGATCTCGTCGGTGCGCAGACCCCCGACCAATCGGAGGGTCAATGCCACACGCGATTCCCGGGGAAGCACGGGATGACACGCCACGAAGACCAGAGCCAGCAGGTCGTCCTCCACGCCGTCGACGGCGTCCGGCGCGGGCATCGCACTCGGCGGTTGCGCGGACGGATCGGCGGCGATCGCCGTGTACTTCGACTGCCGCGACCGCTCCCGGCGAATACGGTCGATCGCCTTGTGCTTGGCGGTGGCCGTCAGCCACGCACCCGGTTTGTCGGGGACGCCCTGCTCCGGCCACTGTTCGAGCGCGAGCACGAACGCATCCTGAGCGATCTCCTCGGCGATCCCGACGTCACGGACGAGGCGGGCGAGCGACGCGATGGGGCGCGGAGACTCCATGCGCCACACCGCCTCGACCGTGCGCTGGACATCCACCGGACTCAGCCGTTCGGGTGCTGCTCACGAATCCGCGCCGCGAGTGCCTCTTCCTTCTCCCGCAGTTCCGGCGTGAACTCGTCCCCGAAATCCTCCGACTCGAAGATCGGCCGCACCTCGATCAGCTGGCGCAAACCGGTGCCGGAGTCGGCGGGGCACTTCTTGACCCACTCGATCGCCTCTTCGAGGGATCGCACCTCCCAGATCCAGTAGCCCGCGATGATCTCCTTCGACTCGGTGAACGGGCCGTCGACCACCGACGTCGTGCCGCCCTCGAACACCACCCGCGCCCCGGCGCTGGTCGGCTTCAGACCCTGGCCGTCGAGCATGATGCCCGCGTTCACCAATTCCTCGTTGTACGCACCCATCGCAGCCAGCATTTCCTCGGTCGGCGCGATCTTGTCTTCGTCGGCACCTGCACCCTCGATCATCACCATGACTCGCATGATTTCCTCCTCGATTGTGGTCGGTCCAGGCCTTCTTGCCGTGGACTCACACAGTACGTCGAACGAGCCAGCACGGATTTCGACATTCGCGCCCCGTGAGTACTTGTTAACCGCCCGCGGTTAACAAGTACTCACGGGCGGGGACTGCAACACGATGCAACGCTTGCCGCCCGCCCCACTCCGGAGTGTGCTGTATGTCACATACCAAGCGAAGGAGAGGTACATGACACAGACGGTCCAGCCGACTGCGGTGCAGACGTCCCTGACACCTCAGGAACGAGTCGACCTGTGGTTGGCGAGCTTCGAATCCGCTCTCGCCGAGCGCGACGTCGACCGCGCCGCGGGCATGTTCGCAGTCGACAGCTTCTGGCGGGACCTGGTGGCGTTCACCTGGAACCTCAAGACGGTCGAGGGACGCGACGCCGTCGCCGCGATGCTGCACGCACGCCTCGACGACACCGACCCCGTCACCTTCCGCACCACCGAGACACCGGACGAAGCCGACGGCGTCACCTCGGCGTGGATCGAGTTCGAGACGGCGACGGGCCGCGGCAAGGGGCACCTGCGCCTGAAGGGCGACGAGGCGTGGACGTTCCTCACCACCATGCAGGAGTTGAAGGGCCACGAGGAACGCCGCGGACGGAACCGCGTCAAGGGTGCTGTTCACGGCTCCGGCGGCGACACCCAGAGCTGGGCGGAGAAGCGGGAGATCGAGGAGCGGGAACTCGGTTACACCCGCCAGCCGTACGTTCTCGTGATCGGCGGCGGCCAGGGCGGCATCGCGCTCGGCGCGCGGCTGCGCCAACTCGGGGTCCCGGCCATCGTCGTCGACAAGAACGAACGCCCCGGCGACCAGTGGCGCAACCGGTACAAGTCGCTGTGCCTGCACGATCCGGTCTGGTACGACCACCTGCCCTACATGCCGTTCCCGGACAACTGGCCGGTCTTCGCGCCGAAGGACAAGATCGGCGACTGGCTCGAGATGTACACCAAGGTGATGGAGATCCCGTACTGGTCGTCCACCACCTGCACGTCCGCGACGTTCGACGACGAGACCAAGGAGTGGACCGTCGTCCTCGACCGCGACGGCGAGGACGTGGTGCTCCACCCGAAGCAGTTGGTGCTCGCCACCGGCATGTCGGGCAAGCCGAACGTTCCCTCGTTCCCGGGCCAGGACGTCTTCCAGGGCGAGCAGCACCATTCGAGCCGGCACCCCGGTCCGGACGCCTACGTGGGGAAGCGCGTCGTCGTCGTGGGTGCCAACAATTCGGCTCACGACATCTGCAAGGCGCTCTTCGAGAACGGCGCCGACGTGACGATGTTGCAACGTTCGTCCACGCACATCGTGAAGTCGGACTCGTTGATGGACCTCGGCCTCGGCGACCTCTACTCGGAGCGCGCTGTCGCGGCGGGCATGACGACGGAGAAGGCCGACCTCACGTTCGCGTCGCTGCCGTACAAGATCATGCACGAGTTCCAGATCCCGATCTATCAGAAGATCGCCGAACGGGACAAGGACTTCTACGACCGGCTCGAGAAGGCCGGATTCAAGCTCGATTTCGGTGACGACGGGTCCGGTCTGTTCATGAAGTACCTGCGCCGCGGCTCCGGCTACTACATCGACGTCGGCGCATCCGAACTCGTCGCCGACGGCAGCATCCACCTCGTGTCCGGACAGGTCGACCACCTCACCGAGAACGCCGTGGCGCTCACCGACGGGACGGAATTGCCGGCCGACCTCGTCGTCTACGCCACCGGCTACGGGTCCATGAACGGCTGGGCCGCCGACCTCATGGGTCAGGAAGTGGCCGACAAGGTCGGAAAGTGCTGGGGTCTCGGCTCCGACACCACCAAGGATCCGGGGCCGTGGGAGGGCGAGCAGCGCAACATGTGGAAGCCGACCCAGCAGGAAGCGCTGTGGTTCCACGGCGGCAACCTGCACCAGTCGCGGCACTACTCGCTGTACCTCGCTCTGCAGCTCAAGGCCCGGCACGAGGAGATCCCGACACCGGTCTACGGGTTGCAGGAGGTGCATCACCTCAGCTGATCGATCCCTGACACGTAGCGGCGCCCTCACTCGTCGAGAGTGAGGGCGCTTGTCGATGCATGATCCGCTTACCTCGCTTCGAGGACCCCGGTCATCTGTTTGACGGTCTTGGCCGCGAGCACCTCGAATGCGAGGCGGGCGACGGGGTCGGCGAATCGCGCCAGGCCGGTGAATTCGAGATGGGCGCGGTAGGTGATCGACGTCGAGGTGTCGTCCACCTTTTCGAACGCCAGATCGTCCGACGTGGCTGCGGAGTCGTTGCGACCCTCGAAGACGACGTGATCGGGCTCGTCGCGGGTCATGCGGTAGGTCAGTTCGGTTTTGCGCCCGAAGAACGACGACACGTTGCGCCATTGCGTGCCCACCGCCACCGGACCGGGGGTGGTCTGCTCGCACGTGTCGGTCCCGGGATCCCAGGCCGTGGTGTTCGCGAAGTCGCGCAGGTACGCGACGACTTTCTCGAGCGGTGCGGCGACGGTGAACGTTCTACTGACCTCGGCCACTCGGGCCTCCTATGCGCAGTCGCGGCAAATCAGCTGTCCGCCCTCTTCGGACGCGAGACGCGACCGATGATGGACCAGGAAGCAACTGCTGCACGTGAATTCGTCGGCCCTCTTCGGAACGACGCGGACCGTGAGTTCCTCACCGGACAGGTCGGCGCCGGGCAGTTCGAAGGACTCCGCCGTGTCGGTCTCCTCGACGTCGACGACGGACGACTGCGAGTCGTTCCTCCGTGTCTTCAATTCTTCGAGCGAGTCCGCGGCGAGTTCGTCGTCGACGGTAACCCGTGGTGCGTCGTAGTCGGTTGCCATGACTTCCTCCCTTTGGCTCATGTTCCCCGTGTCGTGAAATTCCACACTTGCGGGGCACGGTTGCTAGACAACGCACCGATCCCGCGTTTTGTTCCCGGGCCGCCACAACTCGCCCCGTGGTTGCGGGATGCCCGTTCCGGGTACCACTCAATCAGCCGATCGGAAGGTGGTCAGTTGATGACGAGTGCCCACGACGAGCTCGGCAATCCCGTGCCTGCCCCGGAGCCGGTGCCGCCGGATCCGAGCCCTCCTCCTGTGCCGCCGACGCCGACACCGCCTCACCCGTTTCCGCCCGAGCCGGGCCCGGAACCTGCACCTCCCGAGCCCGGACCGCAACCGGGGCCGCCGGAACCTCCGGGACCTCCGCAGCCTCCGATTCCGGATCCGACTCCCCCGTTTCCGCCGCAGATGCACGGCCGGGGCCACTCCCTGTAGGTTAGCCTCACCTACAGGGAGGTATGTGGATGCGAACGCTCGACCGCCGCAAGTTCCTGACCGTGAGCGCCGGGGTCGGCCTGGCCGTCGTCGCCGCAGCGTGTTCCTCGGGAACCGCAGCGGACACCGAAGGCACCACCCGGACGGTGACGCACAAGAAGGGAACGACCGAAGTCCCGGACAACCCCCAGCGCATCGTCACCGTCGGCTACTCCGACCAGGACACGCTCCTCGCGTTCGGACGCCGGCCGGTCGGCGTCACCGACTGGTACGGCGACTATCCGGACGCCACGTGGCCCTGGGCCCAGGACGCGCTCGGCGGGGCGCACCCCGAGGTCTTCAACCGCGGACAGTTCACCGGTGAGGCCAATTTCGCGTACGAGGCCATCGCGAAACTCGACCCCGACCTGATCCTCGCGCTGTACATCGACGTCGACGACGACGCATATCAACGGCTCTCGGCGATCGCCCCCACCGTCACGACGTCGCCGGACTACCCCGATTTCGGCATGCCGTGGCAGGACGCCGTCCGGATCGTCGGCACCACCCTCGGCGAGGACGAGAAGGCGAACCACCTCGTCGCCGGTGTGGACGACCTGGTGGCGCAGCAACGCGCCGCCCACCCCGAATTCGAGGGCAAGACGGTCGCGGTCGCCGAACTGGGCGACGCCGGATCGTTCTACGTCCGGTCCCCGAACGACCCGCGCTCACGCCTGATGACGTCGCTCGGGTTCGTCGTCCCGGAGCAGATCGCGCAACTTGCAGGCGATCAGGACGCGTTCACCATCAGCAAGGAACAGTTCGACATCGTCGACGTCGACGTCCTCGTCTGGAACGTGGGCAGCAGTCCCGGCGCCGAAGCGACGATCACCGCCGACCCCGTCTATCA
Source organism: Rhodococcus wratislaviensis (assembly GCF_041228765.1). Classification (NCBI taxonomy): domain Bacteria; kingdom Bacillati; phylum Actinomycetota; class Actinomycetes; order Mycobacteriales; family Nocardiaceae; genus Rhodococcus; species Rhodococcus wratislaviensis. The sequence goes on from NZ_CP150488.1 coordinate 171,219, forward strand.
GTCGCTACCGGTGGCGAAGGCGGGGCGGGCCGTATTCGTCGACGACCCCACCGTCTCCGGCGCGCTCACCTGGGGCACCGTCCTCAGCCTCCCGTACGCCGTCGAGGCCCTCGTGCCGAAACTGGCGGATACCGCCGCCAAACCGGCCTGACGCCGCGCTCACCCGGACTGGTCTTCGAGCCGGGTGAGCGCCACCAGCGTTCGGACCCCGTGAATCATGGCGCGTTCGTCGAGGTTGAAACCCGGCTGGTGAAGCTCCTGCCGGGAGCCGGTCCCGTCCCACACTCCGAGTCTGGCCATCGCGCCCGGAACCTTCTCCAGGTACCACGCGAAATCCTCGCCGCCGCTGGACTGATGTGCCTCGGCCAGGTGGTCGAAGCCGACGACCGATTCGATCGCCTCTCGTAGGTCGGCGGTGCAGTCGGGATCGTTGACGACGGGCGGGACACCCTGCAGATAGGAGAGCTCGTACCGCACGTTGTACGGCGCGAGCAGGTGACCGATCGTGTCCGTGACCAGCGGTTCGAGCGAGGCCCACGTCTCATGGGACGCGCTGCGCAGGGTGCCCACCAGTTCACCCGACTCGGGAACGGAGTTCGCGACCTGCCCGGCGGCGACCTTCCCCCAGGTGAGGACGGTCGCGGTGCGGGCGTCGATCCGGCGGTCGAGCACGGACGACAGACCGGTCACCAGGACGGCCGCGGCGTGGATCAGATCGCCGGTCAGATGGGGTCGGGCGGTATGTCCCCCCGCCGACCACAACCGCACCGTGACGGAGTCGTTGGACGACGTGATCGGCCCGGTCCGGGTGGCCAGTTTGCCGACCTCGAGATTCGGGTCGCAGTGCAGTGCAAAGATTTTCGACACCCCGTCGAGTGCGCCCGCGGCGATCGTGTCGACCGAGCCGCCGGGGGTCGTCTCCTCCCCTGGCTGGAAGACGAGGCGGACCCGGGACGGCGGCGGGTATTTCGTCAGGACGGATGCCGCCCCCATCAACATGGTGGTGTGGGCGTCGTGACCGCACGCGTGTGACACTCCGGGCACCCTCGACTCGAACGGGAGACCGGTCGTCTCGGCGATCGGCAGCGCGTCGAGGTCGGCGCGCAGCGCAATGCACTCGCCCGTGTCGGGACCGACGTCGCACCACAGGCCGGTTCCGCCGGGCAACAGGACGGGTGCGAGCCCCAGACCGACGAGGTGGGCGCGCACGACGCCGGTGGTCCTGCGTTCCTCGAACGACAGTTCCGGGTGCGCGTGCAGGTCCCGGCGCCACTCGATCAGCTTCTTCTCGTCGAGCTCCGTCGACTCCGTCCACGTCATGTCGGCGGTGTCGCCGCGGTCCCAGAACCGCGCGCTCCAATATCGCCGGCTTCGGCCGGCACCGGTCGACCTCGGGCCGAGCTCGCGCGGCGCGGGTGGCGCCTCCACTTCGGGAAGGTGCTCGGAGCGGCCCGCCGTCTCCGCGAGCAGCAGATCCACCACGTCGGTGAGCCGGCCACGGCGACCGAGCGCCCGACGTTGCCGGGCGGCGGAGCTGCCGTGGGCGGTGGCCTCGGCGGACAGCTCCACCACGGTGTCCCAGTCCCCGGTCTCCTCGAGCTGAGGCCGCAGCGAATTCACGAAGTCGCCGACGAGGTCCGCCGCAGGACGTGCCTGCGGAACCGTCACGTCGACGAGGTCCTCCTCCAACCCCGACCGCGCCGCCCGCCACAGTGCCGCCCTGGTCAGGGTCGGAACGACCTCGACGCCCTTCGTCCCGGCGCGCAATCCCTGCACCTCACGTTCCACGAGCGCACGGAAGAGGGCGGTGACGAGCATGACCGTGTCCAGTCGCGGGCAGCTGTCGCACACCCGCAACTCCAGGGTCGGAAGTTTCACCGACGGCCGGACGTCGAAGTACGCCATACCGGGGTCACTGATCACCCCGCTGGCGACCAGGTCGTCGATCAGCGTGCCGTATTCGGCGGCCGAGGAGACGGGCGCGGCCGGACCGGTGCTCGGCCAGCGCAACCACAGAAGCGTCCGCGCGCTGGCATAGCCGGTGTCCGCACCGTCGGACCGGAACGGGGAACTCGCGCTGAGCGCCAGGAGGACGGGCATGTGCGGAGCGACGCGGTGCGCGACCTGCACGGCCTCGTCGCGGTCGGGCAGGTCGACGTGAACCTGTGTGCCGCAGATCAGCTGCTCGCGGGCGAGCACCTGATAGTCCGCGAGCATGCGCCGGTAGCGCTGCGTTCCCGTCACGTGCATCTCGGCGGGCAGCGCCAGCGGCATCGAGCCCGCGGCCGCCACGCCGATGCCGAGCCCCTCGGCCGCGTCGATCAGCACTCTCCGATGCCGCTCCAGGTCGTTCCGCAGGCCGTCGAGGTCTGCGTACACACCACTGTTGACCTCGACGACGCACTGCTGGAGTTCGTCGACGAACACCCCGTCGGGAAGTCGTGCCAGCAACTCCGGCGCGCGGGTGGTCAGGCGCCGGGTCTTGCGATCGATGAGGTGGAATTCCTCCTCGACGCCCACTTTCCGTGGGTCGGTGGCGAGCACGATGTGCCTCTATTTCTCTGTGGCACCCTCGGTGTCGTCGAAGAACGCCCAGGTGCCGTCCTCGTCGACTTCCATCCGCCATCCGAGTTCGGAATTGTCCGCGCGAACGTCGACGAACCATGCGTGCGCGTCGTCGGCGCTCGAGATCTCCTTCGTTTCCACCACGCTGCCATGGGGATCGATCACTCGGTATTTCGCCATGGTCGACGGGTTCCCCGCCCACCCGGGTCTGAATCATCGGAAGGAATATCCCGTCCGCCCGGGCAGTTACTCCATCTAATTGATGATTCAACTATCACGATCGAGGGGCACGGCATGGAACTCGGATTGACGACGTTCGCGGAGGTCGGTTCCGGCGGAACCGGGGCGGTGTCGCCACGACAGCGACTGAAGGATCTGCTCGAAGAGGTCGTCCTGGCCGAGCAGGTCGGGCTCGACGTCTACGGGGTCGGTGAGCACCATCGGGCCGACTTCGCCGCGTCGGCGCCCGCGGTCGTGCTGTCGGCCGCCGCCGCCCGGACGTCCCGCATCGCATTGACCAGCGCGGTCACCGTCCTGAGCTCCGACGACCCGGTGCGGGTGTTCGAGGAATTCGCCACCCTCGACCTGATCTCCGACGGTCGCGCCGAGGTGATGGCCGGTCGCGGCTCGTTCACCGAATCGTTCCCGCTCTTCGGTTACGACCTGGCCGACTACGACGAACTGTTCGTCGAGAAACTCGGTCTGCTGCTCGCCCTCCGCGACTCGGAGACCGTGAACTGGTCGGGACGGCACCGGCCGGCGCTGACGGACCAGTCCGTCTACCCACGGCCCGAACGTCCCCTCCCCATCTGGGTGGGGGTCGGCGGCAACCCCGAGTCGGTGGCCCGCGCCGGACTGCTCGGCCTGCCGATGGCGCTCGCGATCATCGGCGGACAACCCGCCCGCTTCGCACCGCTGGCCGACCTGCACCGCCGTGCCGTGACCGAGGGCGGGCACGCACCGCAGCCCATCGCCGTCCACGCGCACGGTTACGTCGCGGACACCGAGGACCGGGCGGTGTCGGAGTTCTACCCGTCGTACGCCGCGGCCATGACCGGCCTCGGACGCGAACGCGGATGGGCACCGATGAACCCGCAGGCATTCGACGGTCTACGCGGACCCGGCGGTTCGCTCGTGCTCGGCAACCCCGAACAGGTGGCCGAGAAGATCGTCGGCATGCGCGACACCCTGGGCATCGAACGGTTCATGCTGCACCCCAGCGTCGGGCCGCTGCCCCACGACAAGGTGATGCGCGCGATCGAACTGCTCGGCACCAAGGTGGCCCCGCTCGTCGAGCAGGCATGATCCCTGCGGTGGCGGTGCGCTAACCCGTACCGTCACCCATCACCGCGCCCTCCCGTCGTGGGTCCGCGCCGCCGACCCACCCCGAGTCCTGGCGCTGCAGCGCGCTGAGCCCACTGGACTGCGGCGCGACCGACACCTGGTGTCCCATCGCCCGCAACTGCACGATCAACGGGTCGTCGGCGCCGTCGTTGGCCGCATTGATGTTCGGATGCTCCCCGCCGACGCCGGTGACCGGGGTGTTGGCGGCCCCGAAGTCGACCGCCGACACCGCCTGCTGCGGGTTCAGTCCCCAATCCAGCATTCCCACGAGCGTTTTCACGACGAACTGGATGATCACCGAACCGCCCGGCGACCCCGTCACGTACTGGACGTCCCCCAGCGACCCGTCGCTGCCACGGTCGAAGACGAGCGTCGGCGCCATCGAACTGCGGGGCCGCTTACCCGGTTCGACACGGTTGGCGAGCGGCGTCCCGTCCGGCCCGACGGGCTGGGCCGAGAAGTCGGTGAGCTGATTGTTGAGAACGAAGCCGTCCGTCATGTGGAACGAGCCGAACGCCGATTCCACCGTCGTCGTCATCGACGCGACGTTGCCGTACTGGTCGGCGATCGAGATGTGGCTGGTGCCGTGTTCCTTGTCCTGCGGCTGCACACCCAGCGGGACCGGCCCGAAGTTTCCGGGTTGCGCGGTGCCCATGCTCTTGCCGGGGTCGATGAGGTCGGCCCGCTGCTTCAGGTAGTCCTCGTTCAGCAGCGTGTCGAGGGAATTGCCCGGCAACGGAACGAAATCCGAGTCCGCGACGTACTTGTCCCGGTCGGCGTACGCCAGCCGCTCCGCCTCGGAGATGAGATGCACGGCCTCCGCCGTCGGCTTGCCGCCGTTGTCGTCGAGGTTCGTGGGCCCGTACCCCGACAGGTCGAAGTTCTCCAGGATGCCGAGCGTCGCCGCGACCGCCGTGCCGCCGGACGACGGGTTGGGCATGCCACAGATCTCGTGATCCCGGTACGGCGTGCACAGCGCCGTCCGCTTCTTCGCCTGGTAGTTCGCGAGGTCGTCGAGAGTCATCTGTCCGGGGGTGCGCCCACCCGACGCCGTCGCCGTCGCATCGACGATGCCCTGGGCGATGGCCCCGGTGTAGAAGGCGTCGGCGCCGCCCGCCGCGATCGCACCGAGCGTCTTGGCCATGGCCGGGTTCGTCAGCTTGGTGCCCGCCGGCTTGGGGCTGCCGTCCGGATTCAGGAAGTACGCCTTCGACGGTTCGTCGAGCGCCAGATCGGGTGCGGACTCGGCGATCTGCCCGGCCATCCGAGGGCTGATCTCGAGTCCCTGGTCTGCGAGCGAGATGGCCGGGTCGAACAGTTCCCGCCACTCGTCCCGGCCGTGTTCGCGGTGCGCAAGCTCGAGCATCCGCACCACCCCGGGAACGCCGATGGACCGCCCGCTCGCCCGGGCGTCGGGCTTGGGCTCGGTGCGGTCGGTGTCGCTGATCCAGCGCAAGTAGTTCTCCGTCGCCGCCATCGGCGCGACCTCGCGTCCGTCGTAGGCCTCGACGCTCTTCTGCCCGGCGTCGTAGTAGAGCAGGAACGCCCCGCCCCCGATGCCGGAGGACTGCGGTTCGACGAGACCGAGAACGGTCTGGGCCACGATCAGCGCGTCGGCGGCCGTGCCCCCGTCCCGCAACACCTCGCACGCCGCCTTCGTCGACACCGGATTAGCCGTGGACACCGCGTACGACGCGGTGTCCACGGGCACCATCCCGGAGCGGTACACGGTGGCGATCTCGGGGTTGGTCGCAAGGTTCTGGGTGGTCGGCGCCGGGCCGGGAGGCGGTGGCGCCTTGGCGATCGGGGTGCCGTTGGGAACGTCCGCACACGTGGCCGCCGGATCGCTCTGCGGTTCCTCGTCCGACGCGCACGCGGCCAGCATGCCGACGCAGAGTGCTGCGGCCAACGAGGCCCGAATTGCTGTTCCGATTCCCGTCACAGGACCCATCACCGAACCCTAACAGCGGGGATCCGGTGCCGACCGGCTAAAGACGAGGTCCGAAGTGCCGGGTGAGGATTCGGTAGCCGAGCTCGTGAAGATGGTGGTGCTCGGGCCACCGGTCGCGGGTCCACGCCGGGTCGGTGTGGGCGGCGGTGATCGCGGCGGTGGTGGAACTGTGCAGATCGAACTCGAGATCCCGGCAGAGTTCCGCGACGGCAGCCGGTTCCCGCGCATCGCCGAGCCGCCCGATCGTCCCGGCCACCTGGTCGTCCGCGTCGCGCAGGATCCGCCGGTACGAACCCGGAAGCACGGTCCACAGCACGAGCAGCGCCACCGCCACACCGAGGACGGTCTCGAGAAGCCGGTCCCGGGTGACCGCGACGAGGTCGACGTGTGTCCCCAGGCCGCCGAGGACGAGGGCGAGCGGGGTGATGAACACCATCGCCAGGCCGTAGTTGCGGACGAGGAAGGCCTCCGTCCCCGCCATCAGGAGCGCCACGACCAGTACCAGCCCGCCCGCCGACAGGTCGAGCGTCGCCAGCCCGGCGAGCAGAACGAGTCCGAGCACCGTTCCGAAGAACCGGTGCAGTCCGCGGTACGTCCCCAGCACGCGGTCCGGTCCCTGGTGCAGGATCATCGCCGCGGTGATCACGGCCCAGTCCGGCCTGGCGACGCCGAGGGCCAGCGCCAGCAGACCCGCGGCGGGGCACGCGACCAGCAGTCGCGCGACGATCGTCCAGGACCGGCCTCGGAGATGAGCCGCCCGGCCGAGCCGGTAGCGGATCGAGGGCCTCGGCAGCGGGACCTGCGGCCGCAGGTCGTCGACGTCGGTGGCGTGGTCCGCATCGTGACCGTCGACGGTCGCCGCGCACCGCAGGTGAGCCGCGCGCAACGTCCGGGTGAGCGGGTGATCACGCCCGACGAGGGCGGCGTCGTGGAGACACTGCCACGCGGCGTGCAGCGACCGCACCGCGTCGCGACGGGAATTCGGTGCGGGGGTGTCGGAGAGTGCGGCCTCGACTGCGGCGACCGCGGTCGCGACTGCGGCACGCTCGGGGGTGCGTGGGCGCGCGAGCAGCCCCGACATCGACACGAGCAGGGCCGACACCGCCCCGGCCGCCGACCAGGCGGTCACCTCCGCCACGGAGACACCGAGGGCGGGCAGCGCGGACGAGATCTCCACCGTGAGCAGCGGGAGGAAGGCGCCCGGCGCCCCCAGCCGCAACCCGTCCACGACGAACGCGCAGACCGCCACGACGACCGTCATCGCGACGACGAGCGCCATCCCCCACAGCGCGGAACCGCCCGCCGCGGTCGCGTCGTGCACGAGCGCGCCGACCGCGGCACCGACTCCGGCCAGGAGCACCATCACGGCGGCGGCGATCGTCACCACCCGCCACCGCACCCGGTACGCCCTGCCCTCGCCGTAGACGACGGCGAAGGCTCCCAGCGTCGCTGTCGCGGCGACCGCCGAGTGTCCGAGCGCGACGCCCGCCAGCGCGGGCAGACACACGGCCACCCCGGCGCGGACCACGCCCGGCCAGCGCCGACCCAGCTTGGGCACCCCCAGAAGCAACGACCGTGCCGGGGCCGGCGCAGGGATCGGCACACCGTGATCCCGCGACCCGGTTCCCTGGTCCTGCGCTCCTACCGACACGACCACACAGACTACGAGCGGTCGAGTCACTCGAAACAGTCGATGAGGTGCATCTCACGTGGGTGCGCGGTCCCGATCAGGTGTGGGGACGGTGGAGCGGACGCCCGTACTCCGCGGCGAGCAGGCCGAGAGCGACGGCGCCGGCGAGCAACCCGAAGTCGCGCAATGCGACGTCGTAGTACCCGGACAGCGTGACCAGGTTGACGATGATTCCGGCCAGCCAGGCCGCGACTACCCAGGCGCCGATCCGCGGGGCCACGGCGACGAGGATTCCTGCGATCACTTCGATCACGCCGACGGCGTACATGCCCTGCTGCGCGGTTCCCGGCAGGATGCCGTCGATCCACGGCGCGAGGTAGTCCGGCCAGTCGGTGAGCCAGTTCGTGAACTTGTCGAGCCCGAACAGGATGGGCGCCACGGTGAAGACCGTGCGCAGCACGAGGAAGGCCTGATAGCCGGGGTCGGCCAGGGTGTGCGAACCGTGGCTGACCTCGTGGGGTGTGTTGGTAGCCATGACGACTCCTTCTAAAAACTATGTATCTTGACTATAGAATTCTCCGCACAATTAAGTCAACGATTCTCGGTTTTACAATGGGTCCATGGACGACACTCCCCGCTCGGACGTCTCGGCCGTCTCCTCCCTCGACGAACCGGTGCGCAGGCGGGTGTACGACCACGTGCGCGCGCAGGCGTCGCCGGTCAGCCGAGACGACGTCGCCGAGGCGCTGGGACTCGCGCGCTCGACGTCCGCGTTCCATCTCGAGAAGTTGGCCGACGAGGGGCTGCTGGCGGTCGAGTTCGCGCGGCGCGGCGGGCGCTCGGGTCCGGGCGCGGGGCGGCCCGCCAAGCTCTACCGACGGTCCGACCGTGAGTTCTCGGTACACCTGCCCGAGCGTGCGTACGCGCTCGCCGGAGAGTTGTTCGCCCGGGCGATCGAAGACGCGGACGCCACCGGCGCATCACCGCGGGCGGCCCTCTCCGCGCGTGCCCGCGACTTCGGGCGAGGGCTCGGCGCCGACACGGGCTGCACCGACGACGACCTGGTTGCGACACTCGCGAAGTGCGGTTACGAACCCCGCCGCAGCGACGGCACCATCGTCCTGGTCAACTGCCCGTTCCACGCGCTCGCCCGGCAGCACACCGACATGGTCTGCGGAATGAACCTCGCGCTGCTGTCCGGACTGCTCGACGGCGCGGGATGCGAGGACCGCCGCGCCACACTGGCCCCCGCCGAGGGGTACTGCTGCGTGCGGATCGAGGGCCCCCTCCCCATGTGAGTGGCAAAGAGTGCCCGGGCACACTTCGGCACTCACCTGGGGTTGGCGCCGACGACGACGGTGGCGTCCATATCGTCCGACGTCTCGATCCGGGTGAGCAACCCGGCGTCCGCGAAAGCCTCCGCGGTGAACGGGGCCTGACTCGCACTGGTCTCGATCAGGAGATGACCGCCCGGCGCGAGCCAGTCACACGCCCCGAGGGTCACCCGCCGCTGGATGTCGAGTCCGTCCGCGCCGCCGTCGAGCGAGACCCGCGGCTCGTGGAAGCGGGCCTCCGGCGGCATCAAACGGATCGCGTCGGTGGGCACGTACGGGGCGTTGGCCACGAGGATGTCGATGCCTCCCCGCAGCGTGGTGGGCAACGGCTCGTACAGGTCGCCCTCGAACACCCGGCCGGGGTCCGCGACGTTGCGTCGCGCGCACCGGACCGCGGCGGGGTCGATGTCCACCGCGTACAACTCGATGCCGTCGCCCGTCCCGGCGAGCGCGGCCCCCACCGCGCCCGAGCCGCAGCACAGGTCGACCACGACAGCGTGCGGGCACGCGAGGGCGGCCGCCTGCTCGACGAGGAACGCGGTGCGACGACGCGGCACGAACACCCGCGGATCGACCGCGATCCGGAGCCCGCAGAACTCGGCCCAGCCCAGGACGTGTTCGAGGGGGACGCCTGCGACGCGGCGGTCCAGCATCGACGCGAGCTCGTCGGACGTCCGGGCCGCGGAGACGATCAAGCGGGCCTCGTCCTCGGCGAACACACAGCCGGCGGCGCGAAGCCTCGTGACGAGAACGAATTCGAGGGACGGTGAGAGAGACACTGACATGGGAGAGCCTTCCGGAATGCCGATGGGCGCTCTCCCGGTCACCTTATGTCGGTACGACCGCGCGGTCGCGGAGTGAGAGCACCCGAACTGAACGAACGGACACGGGTCTCACCTCCTCGATACGGATCCTGCTCGGGGTGGCAACACTACCTCGACCAGCGGCAGGCGGGCAGCCGAATAACCGGAAGTGGTGTGGACCGGAGCAGCGGCGGGTACCCCAAGTGACCTGCCCGAATTGACCAGGCAGATCGATCGAAGGTGATGCTCGGACCACTGCCTCCGCAGGGTGGTGGCGGATACAATCGAGGTTTCCGCGCTACTGATGGCGGATCTCGGATAGGACCCCGATATGGCCGATCAGGCGAAGCTCCTCGACTATCTGAAGCGAGTCACCGCGGAGCTCTACCAGGCGCGGGAAAAGCTGCGCGAGGTCGAGGGTGTGAGCCGCGAACCGATCGCCGTCATCGGCATGGGCTGCCGGTTCCCCGGCGGGGTGCGATCGCCGCAGGACCTGTGGCGCTTGGTGGAGTCCGGGTCCGACACCGTCGCCGGGTTCCCGGAGGACCGGGGCTGGGGCCTGGCGGATCTCTACGATCCGAAGGCCGAGCAGGCCGGCAAGACGTACACGGTGCAGGGCAGCTTCCTCGACGATCCGGCGGGCTTCGACCCCGAGGTCTTCGGGATCTCGCCGCGCGAGGCGCTGGCGATGGATCCCCAGCAGCGACTCCTCCTCGAGACGAGCTGGGAGACGTTCGAACATGCCGGCATCGATCCGCGGTCGGTGCACGGCCGCCAGGTCGGAGTCTTCACCGGGCTGTCCGGCATCGACTACGCGGCGCGGGCGGGCGGCATGCCACCGGAAGACCTCGAGGGGTACTTCATCACCGGCAACGCCATGAGCGTCGCGTCCGGCCGCGTGGCCTACAGCTTCGGCCTGAACGGACCCGCGATCACGGTGGACACCGCGTGCTCGTCGTCGCTGGTGTCCATTCACCTCGCCATGCAGGCGCTGCGCAGCGGCGAGTGCGAACTGGCGCTGGCGGGCGGGGCGACCGTCATGGCGACCCCCGCGGTGTTCGTGGAGTTCAGCCGCCAGCGCGGACTGGCCCGGGACGGCCGGTGCAAGGCATTCTCCGCCGCTGCGGACGGCACGGCGTGGGGCGAAGGCGCCGGGATGGTCGCGTTGGAACGGCTGTCCGACGCAGAGCGCAAGGGTCGCCGGATACTGGCTGTCATCCGTGGCAGCGCGGTGAACCAGGACGGCGCCAGCAACGGCCTGACCGCCCCGAACAGGCAGGCTCAGGAGCGGGTGATCGCGCAGGCGCTGGCCAATGCGGGACTCGGCCCGGGCGACGTCGACGTGGTCGAGGCGCACGGCACCGGCACGAAGCTGGGCGATCCGATCGAGGCGTCCGCCCTGCTGGCCGGCTACGGCCGCGACCGCCCGGCCGACCGGCCCCTGTGGCTCGGCTCGGTGAAGTCGAATCTCGGGCACACCCAGGCGGCCGCGGGCGTCGCCGGGGTGATCAAGATGATCATGGCGATGCGATACGGCGTCCTGCCGAAGACCTTGCACGTCGACCGGCCGACCCCGCACGTCGACTGGTCCGCGGGTGCAGTGTCCCTGCTCACCGAGAACCGGGAGTGGCCGGAGTCCGATCGGCCCCGGCGGGCGGCGGTCTCGTCGTTCGGCATCAGCGGCACCAACGCACACGTCGTCCTGGAGGAGGCCCCACCGGTCGAGCCACAGGCGGGTGAATCAGCTTCTCCCCCGGACGAAGTCGTGGCCTGGTTCGTGTCGGGCCACACCGAGCTCGCGCTGCGCGCCCAGGCCGAGCGGCTACACGAGTTCGTCACCGAGCACCCCGACCTCACGCCCGCCGCGGTGGCAGGCGCACTGCTGGGGTCCCGTGCCACGTTCGACCACCGCGCCGCCGTGATCGGCGCACGGCCTCGGAGTCTGCTGAACGGCCTCGACGCGCTCAGCAGAGGTGCGCCCAGCGCCGACGTCGTGACCGGCGTGGCGTTGGAAGCCGGCGACCGGCCGGTGTTCGTCTTCCCCGGACAGGGTTCGCAGTGGGTGGGCATGGCCACCGAGCTTCTGGACACGTCGCCGGTATTCGCCGAGACCGTGCGGGAGTGCGCCGACGCGCTGGCTCCGTATACGAACTTCTCGCTGCTGGACGTGCTGCGCGACCGCGATCCCGCGTCGCTGGACCGGGTCGACGTGGTGCAGCCGGCCTTGTTCGCGATGATGGTCGGTCTCGCGGAATTGTGGCGGTCCCACGGTGTCGAACCGGCGGCCGTCGTCGGGCATTCGCAGGGCGAGATCGCGGCCGCCTATGTCGCGGGCGCGCTGAGCCTTTCGGACGCGGCCCTCGTCGTGGCCGCACGCAGCAGGGTGATCGGCGCGTCGGCCAAGCGCGGCGGCGGGATGGCCTCGGTGGCACTGCCGCCGGACATCGTGCGGGAGAAGATTCAGCCCTGGGCCGGTGCCGTCGAGGTCGCGGCGATCAACGGGCCGTCCGCGACGGTGATTTCCGGACCCGTCGACGCCCTCGACATCCTGGTCGGGCAGTTGCAGGGCGACGGTGTCCAGGCCCGGCGGATCGCGGTGGAATACGCGTCGCATTGCGCGGACGTCTCCGTCCTGCGTGATCCTATTCTCGACGTCCTCGCGTCGATCACTCCCCGCCGGTCGCGAATTCCGTTCTACTCGTCGGTGACCGGTGGCGTGCTGGACGGCACCGCGCTGGACGCGGACTACTGGTACCGGAACCTGCGACGGACGGTCCGGTTCGAGCAGGCGACGAGATCACTGGCCGCGGACGGGTATCGACTGTTCGTCGAGTCGTGCAGCCACCCGGTCCTCACCGTGCCGTTGCAGGAAACCCTCGACGCGGCGGGCGTCGCCGGCCGCGCGATCGGCACCATCCGACGCGACCGCGCGGGCCTACGCCAGTTCACCGCCGCACTCGCCGAGGCGCAGGTGTCCGGATTGCACGTCGAGTGGGATCGGGTGAGCTGGGCTCGCCACGACGATCGGCAGCAGTGGGTGGACCTGCCCACGTACGCCTTCCAGCACCGCCGCTACTGGCTGGAAAGCCCCGTTCCGCAGGGCGATTTCGCGTCGACGGGCATGGAAACCGGTGGACACCCGATGCTCGCCGCGTCGGTCGAGCTCGGCAACGGCCGGGGCGCGGTGTTCACGGGTCTGCTGTCGCCACAACGCCTTCCATGGCTGAGCGACCACGGTGTCAGCGGCACCGTCATTCTGCCGGGCACGGCTTTCGTGGAGCTCGCCCTGCACGCGGGGAACCGTGTGGGGTGCGGCCGACTGGAGGAACTCGCCATCGAGGCACCCCTGGTGATTCCCGCCGAGGGTGAGGTGGCGTTGCAGGTGAGCGTGCTCGCCGACGGTGAGGCGGGCCGATCGACGGTGTCGGTGCACTCCCGGCCCGCGGATGCCGCGCAGGACACTCCGTGGACCCGGCACGCCACCGGCACGCTCACGCCAGCAGTGGACGCCGCCGACTCCCCCGAACAGCACTGGCCGCCAGCTGATTCCACGCCGATCGACGTCCGGGGTCTGTACGACGTGCTCGACGAGGCCGGCTACGAGTACGGCCCGGCCTTCCGGGGTCTCCGGGCGGCCTGGCGTCGCGGCGACGACCTGTACGGCGAGGTGCGGCTGAGCGGCGAAGACCCGGCTGCGGCGGTCGCGGGGTACGGGATCCACCCGGCGGTGCTCGACGCGGCGCTGCACGTGATTGCGCTCGGAGCCGTGGACGCCGGTGTCCGGCTGCCGTTCGCCTGGGACAAGGTGCAACTGCACGCGGTGGGCGCCACCGCGTTGCGCGTGCACGTCACCACGACCGGCCCCGAGCGCTACCGGGTCTCCGCGTACGACGCGGCGGGCAGACCGGTGCTGACCGCCGAATCGCTGGCGCTGCGGCCGCTCGGGGACGCGGGTGTGCCTGCCGCCGGGGTCCGGGACAGCCTCTACCGCGTGGAGTGGATGCCGGTGGGCGCGTCCAGCACTTCTCCGGCAAACCTGATGCCGCTCGAGGAGGCGCTTGCCGGCGGTGATCCGGAAGGTCGCGTGCTGTGGCTCGACCGCGAACCGGGCGACGAGCCGGACATGCCGGCGCGCGCGCACGCCGCCGCGGAGGCGACGTTGCGGGCGGTCCAGGCCTGGCTCCGCGAAGATCGCCTGGCCGAGACCCGTTTGCTGGTCACGACGAGGCTCGCGGTGGCGGTCCGCGACGACGAACCGGTCGACGACGTGTCTGCCGCCCCCGCGTGGGGACTGATCGGCGCGGTGCAGAACGAGCACCCGGACCGCATCACGCTGGTGGACCTGGACGTGGACACCGCTGACCCTTCGTTGATCTCCATGGCCCTGGCCTGCAACGAACCTCAGCTGGCCATCCGGGACGGTGTACTGCTGGCGCCCATGCTCGCCGCGGTGACCCCCGCGGCGGCGCCCGAACCGGGACCTGCACTCTTCGGCCCGGACGGCACGGTCCTGATCACCGGCGGCACGGGCACCATCGGCAGGCTGATCGCCCGCCACCTCGTCGCGCGGCACGGAGTGCGCCGGCTGATGCTGACCGGCCGGCACCCGCTCGATGCCGAGGGTGCGGCCGAACTGCGTGCCGAGTTCGCCGAGTCGGGGGCGGAGGTGAGCGCTGTCGCCTGCGACGTCGCCGACCGCGCCGCGGTGGCCGCTCTCCTCGCCGGCATTCCCGACCTGTCCGGCGTGATCCATGCCGCCGGGGTGCTCGAGGACGCCACTGCCGCCTCGTTGACCGCGGAGCAGTTGCACGCCGTCCTTCGTCCCAAGGTGGACGGTGCCTGGCATCTGCACGAACTCACCCGGGACCGCGACTTGTCCGCGTTCGTGCTGTTCTCCTCGGCGGCGGGTGTGCTCGGCGGCGCCGGCCAGGCGAACTATGCGGCGGCGAATGTCTTCCTCGACGCACTCGCGGAGCACCGGCGCGCCCGCGGGCTGCCGGCGACGTCCATGGCCTGGGGGCTGTGGGACCGGCCCAGCGGGATGACGTCCCATCTGAATGCGGCCGATCTCGACCGGTTGCAGCGCAGCGGCATCGACACCATCAGCCCGGAGTCGGGTCTGGCCCTGTTCGATGCTGCTCTCGCCGTGAACCGTCCGTTGATCGTGCCGATACGGCTCTCGACGCGGGCCTCCCGATCCGAGGGTGAGTCGTTGCCGCCGATCCTGCGCCGGGTGCTCGGTGTCCGTCGTCGCCGCGCCGCTGCCGCCGATTCCCCGACCGGCCTGGCCGAGGAGTTGCGGGCGTTGGACCCCGGTGAGCGGCACAGCCGAGTGCTGGACATCGTCACCACCCACGTGGCGGCGGTGCTGGGTCACGAGGGAAAGGAGGCGATCGATCCGGAACGTGCGTTCAAACAACTCGGTTTCGACTCGCTGACCGCCGTGCAACTGCGCAATCAGCTGGCGACCGCCACCGGTGTGCGGCTGGCCGCGACGGTGGTGTTCGACCATCCCACCGCGGACGCGTTGACCCAGGAGCTGGTGGCGCGACTGCTCGGGGACGACGCGGTCCCGCAGCCGGCCGGTCCGGCACGTGCCCGCAGGGACGACGACCCGATCGTGATCGTGGGAATGGCCTGCAGATACCCGGGCAAGGTGTACTGCCCGGAGGACCTGTGGCGGCTCGTCCGCGACGGCCGCAACGCCGTGGGGGCGTACCCCCACAACCGGGGCTGGAATCTCGACGAGGTGTACGACCCCGACCCGAACCGGGCCGGCACCACGTACATGAAGGAGGGCGGGTTCCTCTACGACGCAGACGAATTCGACGCCGCGTTCTTCGGCATCAGCCCGCGCGAGGCGATCGCGATGGACCCGCAGCACCGGCTGCTCCTCGAGAGTGCCTGGGAAGCCTTGGAGCAGGCCGGAATCCGGCCGACCGCTCCCGGTCTCACCGACACCGGCGTGTACGTCGGGCTGATGGGCGGCGACTACGGATTCCATCTGATGACTCAGCGCAACGTCGACGCCGAGGGCTATCTGATGACCGGGACGAGCAACAGCGTGGCCTCCGGCCGCATCTCCTACTCCCTCGGCTTCACCGGTCCCGCCGTCACTGTGGACACGGCCTGCTCGTCGTCGCTGGTGGCCATGCATCTTGCGGCGCGGGCGCTCCGCGACGGGGAATGCGCGCTGGCACTGGCCGGCGGGGCGACGGTGATGGCCACACCCGGTGTGCTGATCGAGTTCAGCCGCCAGCGCGGGCTCGCCTCGGACGGACGCTGCAAGCCGTTCTCCGACCGGGCCGACGGCACCGGGCTCAGCGAGGGCGCGGGAATGGTGGTGCTGGAGCGGCTCAGCGACGCCCGGCGCAACGGCCACCGGGTGCTGGCGATCATCCGCGGATCGGCAGTCAACCAGGACGGGGCCTCCAACGGATTGACCGCCCCGAACGGGCCGTCCCAGGAACGGGTGATCCGCCAAGCGCTCGCCGATGCCGCGCTCGGCCCCACAGACATCGACGCCGTGGAGGCACACGGCACCGGCACGACGCTCGGCGACCCGATCGAGGCGCAGGCCCTGCTGGCCGCGTACGGGCAGGGGCGAGAGGGCCGGCCGCTCTGGCTCGGTTCCGTCAAGTCGAACATCGGCCATTCCCAGGCGGCGGCGGGCGTCGCCGGCGTGATCAAGATGGTGATGGCGATGCGGCACGGGATGCTGCCGCCGAGCCTGCACGGCGACGTTCCCACCCGGCACGTCGACTGGACCGCGGGCGAGGTCTCGCTGCTCGCCGAATCGGTTGCCTGGCCGGAGACCGGGCGGCCCCGCCGGGCGGCCGTCTCGTCGTTCGGTATCAGCGGCACCAACTCGCACATGATCCTCGAACAACCGCCCGAGGACGCGGTGCCGGAGGTCCCGCCGTCGGCGTCGCCGCTGGTCTGGGTGATCTCCGGAAAAACCGCGGATGCGCTGCGGGCGCAGGCCACCCGGTTGGCGGAGTTTCTCGACACGGACGAGTCCGAACTCCCCGATCCGGCCGACCTGGCGTACTCGCTGGCCACCACCCGATCCGGTTTCACCCACCGCGCGGCGGTGATCGGAGAAACAGTGGCCGACCTGCGCGACGGCCTCGCCCGCATCGTCACGGGGCAGCCCGGCGGCAACGTCGTCACCGGCACGAGCGCCCGCGGCAAGACGGCCTTCATGTTCACCGGCCAGGGTGCGCAACGCATCGGAATGGGCCGCGGCCTCTACGCGGCCTACCCGGTGTTCGCGAGGGCACTGGACGAGGTCTGTTCCGTACTCGACGAGCACGTGGAAACCCCGGTACGGCAAGTCATCTGGGATGATTCCGACGGCGGCGGCGCGAAGCTGGACAGCACCGAGTACACCCAGCCGGCACTGTTCGCGATCGAGGTCGCGCTCTACCGACTGCTGCGGGACTGGGGCATCACCCCCGACTACCTGATCGGCCATTCGATCGGCGAGATCTCCGCGGCGCACGTCGCCGGGGTGTTCAGCCTGCCCGATGCGGCCGCTTTGGTGGGTGATCGTGGACGGTTGATGCAGTCGACCAAGCCGGGTCTGATGATCGCGGTACGGGCACGCGAGGAGGACATCCTGCCGCGGATCGACGGCCGCGTCGATCTCGCGGCCGTCAACGGCGCCGAATCCGTCGTCCTCGCGGGCGGCGACCGCGACGTGCACGCCGTCGCATCCGAACTGTCCGCCGCCGGACTGAAGACCACGAGCCTGCGGGTCGAGCGGGCCTTCCATTCGGCCCTGATGGACCCCATCCTCGACCAGTTCGCCGCCGTGGTGTCGAGGCTGACGGCGCAGCCGCCGAAGATTCCCGTCGTCTCCAACGTCACCGGGCGCGTCGCCACCGCCGACGAACTCATGTCCCCGGAGTACTGGACCCGGCACATCCGGCACGCGGTGCGTTTCCACGACGGCGTCTGCGCCCTCGACGAACTCGGCGTCACCCGCCTCGTCGAAGTCGGTCCGGGTGCGGCTCTGGCGGCACTGGCCGCCGAGGTCGTGCCGAACACGATCGCCACGCTGCCCGGACGCGGAGACGAAGCACACGGGATCATCGAGGCGGTCGCCGCCGCCTATGTGCAGGGCGCCACCATCGACTGGGATCGGGTACTGCCGGGTCGCCGCCGGGTCGCCCTGCCCACCTACGCCTTCCAGCGCCGCTCCTACTGGCCGACCGCGTCCACCCGGCATACCGGCGATCCGACCGAGCTGGGTCTGACCCCGGCCGATCATCCGCTGCTCGGCGCCGCGGTGACGCTCGACGACGACGCGACCCTGTTCACCGGACAGCTGTCCCTGCACCGGGATCCGTGGCTCGTCCCACCGACGATCGACGACGGCGACCAGCCGCCGACCGGCGACGCGAAAACCCTGTTGCCTGCGGTGCCGGTGGAACTCGCCTTGCACGCGGCCCACCACGTCGGCCTCGACCACATCGACGAACTCACCCTGCACCACCCGCTCGTCCTGCCGCCGTCGGGACTGGCCACGATTCGCGTGCTGGTGTCGCCACCCGGCACCGACGGCGCCCGCACCGTCACGATCTCGTCGAAGTCGGGCGACACCGACGGTCCGGACAGCTGGGTTCGGAACGCTTCGGCGACGATCGACGACATCGCCGGCCCTGCCGCCGGTGTGCCGCAGCACGACCCGGGCGACACCGAGACGGAGGTGCGCCTCGACGAAGGCACCGACACGAGTGGATACGGTATTCACCCGGAACTGCTGCAGGCGGCCATCGAACCCCTCCTCGGGTGGGACGGCTGGCCGCTGACCTGGTCGGGGATCCGTCTGCACACCGTCGGCGCGGAGGCGGTGACCGCCCGGTTCACTGCCGGCGAGGACGGACGGTACCGCATCGCCGCCGTCGACCCCGCGGGTGAGCCGGTACTGACCGTCGATGCGCTGCGGGTGGCGCCGAGGGCGGCCGACGCAGGTCGATCGGCTGCTCTGCGGCTACACCGGGCGGCCTGGATCCCGGTGGAGGTGGCCTCGTCCGAACGACCCCTCGGCCCGGCGGTCGTCCTCGGCGCCGAAGGATTCGGCGACCCGGGTGTCGGTTCGACGTTCCCGGACTATCCCGACCTGGAGACGTTGCGGACCGCGATGGAGTCCAGGCCGGACGACGACGACCTGCGTCCGTGGACGGTGCTGGTCGGGTGCGCGACCGAGGGCGACCACGGTCCGGACGCGACCCACGACCTGTGCGCTCGGGTACTGCGACTGCTCCAGGACTGGCTCGACGACGACGCTGTCGCCGACACCCCGCTCGTGATCGTGACCCGCAACGCCATGGTGACCGGCGACGGGCAGGACCACGACGCCCGTCCCGACCTCGCCGCCGCGGCGGTGTGGGGTCTCGTCGGCTCCGCACAGAACGAGAACCCGGACCGGTTCGTGCTGATCGACCTCGACGACGAATCGGACGCCGAAGCCGCGGTCACATCGGCGCTGGCGAGCGGGGAACCGCAATTGGCGGTCCGGAACGGCACCTTGCGCGCACCTCGCTTGCGGCGCATGCCCGCCGTCGACGAACCGACACCGTTCGACCCCGACGGCACCGTTCTCGTCACCGGCGGCACCGGCACGGTGGGATCTCTGGTCGCCCGGCACCTCGTGACCGAGCACGGGGCACGGCACGTGCTGCTGACCAGCAGGCGCGGACCCGACGCCGAGGGCAGCGACCAACTGTCCAGCGAATTGAGCGGTCTGGGTGCCGAGGTGAGCATCGTTGCCTGCGACACCTCGGACGAGTCGGCGGTCGCCGCGTTGCTGGCCGGGATACCGCCCGAACACCCACTCACGGCGGTGATCCACGCGGCCGGCGTGATCGACGACGGCACCCTGGCGTCGCTCACCCCCGAACGGCTCGACGCGGTCCTGCGGCCGAAGGTCGACGCGGCCTGGAATCTGCACCGGCTGACCGCGAACGGCGACGTGCGGGTGTTCGTCATGTTCTCGTCGCTCGCCGGCGTCCTCGGGGCCCCCGGGCAGGCGAACTACGCGGCCGCGAACATGTTCCTCGACGCCCTCGCCCATCACCGCCACGCCCTCGGGCTGCCCGGGCTCTCGATCGAGTGGGGCATGTGGGCGACACCGAGCGCCATGACCGACAACCTCGGCGCGATCGACCTCGCCCGAGCCCGCCTCAGCGGAATGGTTCCGATGCCCGCGGCCGACGGCCTGACCCTCTTCGACAGCGCCTTGGCTGCCGGTGCCCCCACGGTCGCGGCCGCACGGTTCGACCACTCCGGTTCGGCCGCACCCTACGTTCCCGCCCCGCTGCGCGGCCTGATCCGGGAATCCCGCCCGCACGCCGCGGGGTCGGACGCGGTCGTCACCGGCGCGAGCGGGTCCGGACCGTCGGATTGGGCGCAGCGCCTCGCCGACAGGTCGATCCCCGAACAGCGGCACCTGATGCTCGATCTGGTGCGGGGCGGAGCAGCCACGGTGCTCGGCTACGACGCGTCGGACTCGGTGGACCCCGACCAGGCGTTCAAGGAACTCGGTTTCGATTCGCTGGCCGCCGTGGCGCTCCGTAATCATCTCGGTGCCGCCACGGGGCTGCGGTTGCCGCCGACCATGGTGTTCGACCACCCGAGCCCGCGTGCCGTCGCCGAGTTCCTGCGCTCGGAACTCGTCCCGGATCCGATGTCCGTCGCCCTCGCCGACGTCGACCGGCTTCGGGCGACCATCGCCGAACTCGGCGAGGACAGCGAGGCGCGGTCGGCCATCGCGCAGCGCCTCGGAAGCCTGTTGGCCGAGGTCGGCACGTCCGACGACGCGCATGCGGCCGCGGTCGACAAGATTCACGCCGCGACGAGTGAGGAGATCCTCGACCTCATCGATCGCGGTCTCTGACCCGGAACAGTGCGGGTGATCGCCGCCGGGAACACCGGCCCCGCAGGCGATACGATCGTCGCCGTCACAGGCCTCGAAAGGAATCACACGCCCCATGCGCCGCACCCTTGCTCTGACCGCCCTCACCGTCTGCTCCGCGGCAATCCTCACCGCCTGCGGTGGCGACAGCGACACCGCCGCCTCCGAGACGACGTCCGCCTCCGCTTCCGTGGCGGCGAGGACGACCGCCGCCACCGCCCCCGGCAGCCGCGTGTTCTCGGTCGCCGACAACCCGCAGACGGCCGCCGACTACCTGGCCTACCTGCGCGCGAACAACCAGACCGTCACCGACGACGACCTCGCGGTCCATCAGGCCGGCGAGATCTGCACCGCCCTCGACGCAGGCAAACCCCTCGACCAGGTCCGTGAGGAGTGGACGCCGATGCTCACCAACGACGGCGTCTACCCGTACATCATCGGCGCGATCACGCGGTACTGCCCCGATCACGAGAACGTCCTCAATTAGGAGGCGCTTCGCGCCCGTGCGTGGTTAACGAGTCTCTGCACTCGCCAACCGCGCACGGGCGGCGGAGCCGCCCCTGCGGGAATACCTGGACGCCGCGGGTGTTACACACCATGAAGTAGTTGAACAATCAATTACCTGAGTACGAGGAGACACCCCATGCCTGCCGTGACGGTCGACAACATCCTTGCCCTGCCGCGTATCGACGCACCCGCTCCCGGCGCCGTCGACCGCCCGGTCCGTTCGCTCACCACTGCACCTGTCGGCTACGAGGGCGAAGGCTTCCCGGTTCGCCGCGCGTTCGCGGGCATCGACCTGCCTGCCCTCGACCCGTTCATCCACATGGACCAGATGGGTGAGGTCGACTACGCACCCGGTGAACCCAAGGGCACACCGTGGCATCCGCACCGCGGCTTCGAGACCGTCACCTACATGATCGACGGCATCATGGAGCACCAGGATTCCAACGGCGGCGGCGGGACCATCGGCGGCGGCGACACCCAGTGGATGACCGCAGGCGGCGGCATCCTGCACATCGAGACCCCGCCCGAGCACCTGGTGATGAGCGGTGGCCTGTTCCACGGCGTCCAGTTGTGGGTGAACCTGCCGCGCGACAACAAGATGGCCGCACCCCGGTACCAGGACATCACCGGCCAGAAGGTGACCCTGCTGTCCTCGACGGACGGCGGCGCGCTCGTTCGCGTGATCGCCGGCGACGTGGACGGACACCACGGACCCGGGTCCACGTACACGCCGATCAGCCTCGTCCACGCGACGATCGCTCCGGGCGCCAGCTTGACGCTGCCGTGGAACCCCGAGTTCAACGCGCTCGCCTACGTCCTCGCGGGTGAGGGGCTCGTCGGTTCGGAACGCCGTCCGATTCGCATGGGCCAGACGGCCGTCTACGGACGCGGTGACACGCTGACGATCGCCGCGGCCGACACCCAGGATTCGCGGACCAAGTCCTTCGAGGTGTTCCTCCTCGGCGGCAAGCCGATCCGCGCGCCCGTCGCGATGGCCGGACCGTTCGTCATGAACACCAAGGCCGAGGTGCTGCAGGCGTTCGAGGACTTCCAGGCCGGGCGCCTGGGTTCCGTTCCCGCAGCGCACGAAACGCTCGACTGACCCCATGTGAGTGGCAAAGCGTGCCGGGGCACACTTTGCCACTCACGTGCGGAAGCCCTGCACGACAGTCGGTTCGGCGCCCGATCAGGGGCGCCGGATCTTCGCGTCGATGCGATGGATACGCAGGTCGTCCTGCGGGATCCGGAACGTCTCGACCACCCGGACCGTCACGAGGGTGCGGCCGAACAGTCCGGCGTCGAGGAGGTAGTCGACGGTGACGTTTTCGCCGTCGACCGACCACACACAGTCGCGGATCGCCCGGATCACCCGGTACTGGGGGCCGCCGGACAGGCTTCGGCGCAGGTGATTTCCGGAGAATGCCGTCTTCAGCCCCATCTCGTACCGCACGGCCCGCGGCTCGATGGGCACCGTGTTGCCGTCGTGGCTGAGCAACGCGTCCAGGTAGGCCCGGGCGACATCGACCTGTGTGTTCATGTCAGTAGTCGAACACTTCGGCCGCGGCGAGCACCAGCGTTTCCGCGTCGTCGCAGCTAGGCGCGGACGCCGCCACGGACGCCGTCAGCCGATTGCTGCGTTTGTCCCGTTCGCTCACCGGACTCGACGGCAGGTTCGTGTCGAACACCGCACCCGGGTAGAAGTAGTAGTGACATTCGAGTGCGTCCCGGAAGTACGTGAACGTCTCGCCGTCGAGTTCGATCACTTCGGGGCCGCCGGTCTGCGTCGGTTCGGGCGACAGCGCCAGTTGCACGGACGCCGCGTCGCCGCCGCGGAGCGTCAGGAGACATTCGTAGGGACGACTGCCCGGGGAGAACGTTTCGACGCCTCGGCCCGACATATTCTCGACCACCCTGCACGGATCCTGCTGTGCGAGAGGGATATCCGAACGCACCGGTACCGGGGTGCGCAGCCGGTCCGCGACCGATCCGAGGACGGTGCGGGCCTCCGCGCAGTCGTCGCCGGCGGCGGAGTCACCCGTTCCGCCTGCCCCGTCGAGATACGACACGTGCCCCCACCGCCCCGAGCCGGTGGCGTCGTCCGGCACTCCGGGAACCGGGGGCAGCGAGAAGTAGAGCGTGCACGTGCCCGGGAGCGCGCCGACCGCGGGACGCACCTCGATTCCCGACGTCGCCTCGCCGGCACCGGTTTCCTCCGTGGGTTCGCGTTCACCCACCGTCACCTCGACCCAGACGGGGTTGGCGGGCGTGCCGCGGGGAGGCACCAACTCGGCGTGGCAGGTCGACAGATCGCCGACGGGACCGAACGCGGTGACCTGCCCGAGCGAGGCGACCAGACTTTCGTCGAGCAGGCCGCACGGCGTGATGTCGCGGGCCGCGGCGGCAACGGCCAACTCGACGCGGCTGTGATCGCTGACCGGCAGGCCGTAGATCGGCTCGCCGACCCCGGCGACGCTCGGCGCCCCCTCGACCACCCCGGCGCACGACGCGAGCAGCGCCGCAAAAAGTGCGGCCACCAGCGGTGTTACCACCGTCGCGCTGCGGCCCACCGCTGTCTCCTCACTCGGACTTCGAACCCCGGCACGCGAACGATGGTGCCCGGAGTACAGTGCTGAGTATGCAGCGCGCACTCCTCCTTGGTTGCCGCGACGGGGTCTGATCCAGACTGGCTTCCCGTCGCGGGGTTTCTCGTGCGCCGGTCGACACAGCCGTTGGACTCAGAAAGTCCACATCGAACCTGGAGATCAATCCCATGTCCCCCGCTGACGCCTTTACCTCCGGAACGCGCACCATCACGCCGCCTTCCAAGCCTGCTCCCTCCGATCAGCCGGAGTGGAACACGCAGAAGAATTCGTCGATGCCGACGTTCCGCTACCGCTCCTTCTCCGAAGAAGTGGAGCCGGTGTCGCTGCCGGACCGCTCGTGGCCCGACAAGATCATCGACCGCGCGCCGCAGTGGTGCGCGGTCGACCTCCGTGACGGCAACCAGGCGCTGATCGACCCGATGAGCCCCGCCCGCAAGCGCCGCATGTTCGAACTGCTGGTGCGGATGGGCTACAAGGAGATCGAGGTCGGCTTCCCGTCGGCGAGCCAGACGGACTTCGACTTCGTCCGCGAGATCATCGAAGACGGCGCGATCCCGGACGACGTCACCATCCAGGTGCTCACGCAGTCCCGGCCGGAACTGATCAAGCGCACGTTCGAGGCCTGTGAGGGCGCGAACAAGGTGATCGTCCACTTCTACAACTCGACGTCCATCCTGCAGCGCCGGGTGGTGTTCAAGGCCGAGCGCGAGGTGATCAAGAAGATCGCGACCGACGCGGCGACCCTGGCGCTCGAAGAGGCGAAGAAGTACCCCGACACGCAGTGGCGCTGGGAATACTCCCCCGAGTCGTACACCGGCACGGAACTCGAGTACGCCAAGGAGGTCTGCGACGCCGTCACCGAGGTGCTGCAGCCGACGCCGGCGAACCCGGTGATCCTGAACCTGCCCGCCACCGTCGAGATGGCGACGCCCAACGTGTACGCCGACTCCATCGAGTGGATGCACCGCAACCTGGCCCGCCGCGACTCGGTCATCCTGTCGCTGCACCCCCACAACGACCGCGGCACCGGCGTGGCCGCCGCCGAGCTGGGCTACCAGGCCGGCGCCGACCGCATCGAGGGCTGCCTGTTCGGTAACGGTGAGCGCACCGGAAACGTCTGCCTGGTCACGCTCGGACTCAACATGTTCACCCGGGGCGTCGACCCGCAAATCGACTTCTCGAACATCGACGAGATCCGCCGCACGGTCGAGTACTGCAACCAGCTGCCCGTCCACGAGCGTCACCCGTACGGCGGCGACCTCGTGTACACCGCGTTCTCCGGCAGCCACCAGGACGCGATCAACAAGGGCCTCGACGCCATGAAGTTCGACGCCGACTCGCAGGACGCGGACGTCGACGACATCCTGTGGGCGGTTCCCTACCTGCCGATCGACCCCAAGGACGTGGGCCGCACGTACGAGGCCGTGATCCGCGTCAACTCGCAGTCCGGCAAGGGCGGGGTCGCGTACATCATGAAGGCAGATCACGGGCTGGTGCTGCCGCGTCGCCTGCAGATCGAGTTCTCGCAGGCCGTCCAGCGGATCACCGACGGCGAGGGTGGCGAGGTGTCGCCCAAGGAGATGTGGGACGTCTTCCACGAGGAGTACCTGGCTCCGATCACACCGCTCGAGCGGATGAAGCAGAAGGTCACGGCGTCCGAGGAGGACGGCGGCACCGACTCCATCACCGCGACCGTGAAGGTCGACGGCAAGGAGCACGAGATCTCGGGTTCGGGCAACGGCCCGCTCGCCGCGTTCGTCGACGCGCTCGCCACGATCGATTTCGACGTGCGTGTTCTCGACTACTCCGAGCACGCCATGTCGGCCGGGGACGACGCCCAGGCGGCCGCGTACGTCGAGTGCGCGGTGACCGCTCCCGACGGACGGAACACCGTGGTCTGGGGTGTCGGCATCGCGACGTCGATCACCACCGCGTCGCTGCGCGCCGTCGTCTCGGCGGTCAACCGGGCGCACTGACCGCTTTCCGACCCTCGCTGCCGCAGGCGCGCACCACGCGCACCTGCGGCAGCGTCGTTTCCGGCCACGTCGTTTCCGGCCACAGAAAGCGGCTCCCTCCGGGCGCCGGGTGACTACCCTGGTAACGGAGTCCACACCGGACCCGAACCGCCTCGGACCCTTCGGGGGGCGTCGTGAATCTGGCATTTCAACAGCATCTTCCGGTCCGTCCGTTTCCGGCCCGGCGCCGCCCCAAGGGCAGCTTCTTCTACAAGATGATCACGACGACGGATCCCAAGGACCTGGGGATTCTGTACCTGATCACGTCGTTCGTGTTCTTCATGGCCGGCGGTCTGATGGCCCTGCTGATCCGCGGCGAACTCGCCGTACCGGGTCTGCAGTTCCTGTCGAACGAGCAGTACAACCAGCTGTTCACGATGCACGGCACGATCATGCTGCTGCTGTACGCGACGCCGATCGTGTTCGGGTTCGCCAACTACATCCTGCCGCTGCAGATCGGCGCCCCCGACGTCGCGTTCCCCCGTCTCAACGCGTTCAGTTACTGGGCGTTCCTGTTCGGCGGCACCATCGCGATCGCGGGATTCATCACCCCGGGGGGCGCCGCGGACTTCGGGTGGACCGCGTACTCGCCGCTGACGAGCGCGCTGCATGCGCCGGGTGTCGGCGCCGATCTGTGGATCATGGGGCTGGCGCTGTCCGGTCTCGGCACCATCCTCGGCGGCGTCAACATGATCACCACCGTCATCTGCCTGCGGGCCCCGGGCATGATCATGTTCCGGATGCCGATCTTCACGTGGAACATCTTCATCACCAGCATCCTGATCCTGGTGGCGTTCCCGATCCTCACCGCCGCCCTGATGGGCCTGTTCGTCGACCGCCACCTGGGCGGCAATCTGTACGACCCGGCCACCGGCGGCGTGCTGCTGTGGCAGCACCTGTTCTGGTTCTTCGGCCATCCGGAGGTGTATATCGTCGCGCTGCCGTTCTTCGGCATCGTGTCGGAGATCTTCCCGGTCTTCAGCCGCAAACCGCTCTTCGGGTACAGCGGGCTCGTCTACGCGACGATCGCCATCGCCGCCCTGTCGATCGCGGTGTGGGCGCACCACATGTACGCGACGGGCGCGGTGCTATTGCCGTTCTTCTCCTTCATGACGTTCCTGATCGCGGTGCCCACCGGGGTGAAGATCTTCAACTGGATCGGCACCATGTGGAAGGGGCAGCTGACGTTCGAGACCCCCATGCTGTTCTCGCTCGGCTTCCTCATCACGTTCATCTTCGGCGGCCTCACCGGCGTCATCCTCGCGAGCCCGCCGCTGGACTTCCACGTCACCGACAGCTACTTCGTGATCGCCCACTTCCACTACGTGCTGTTCGGGACGATCGTCTTCGCCACGTACGCGGGCATCTACTTCTGGTTCCCGAAGATGACGGGCCGCATGCTCGACGAGCGTCTCGGCAAATGGCATTTCTGGACCACGTTCACCGGTTTCCACGGCACGTTCCTCGTCCAGCACTGGCTCGGCGCCGAGGGGATGCCGCGCCGCTACGCCGACTACCTGCCCTCGGACGGCTTCACCGTCCTCAACTCGGTCTCCACCGTGTTCGCGTTCGTCCTGGGCGCGTCGACCGTGCCGTTCGTCTGGAACGTCTTCAAGAGCTACCGCTACGGCGAGGTGGTCACGGTGGACGATCCGTGGGGGTTCGGCAACTCCCTCGAGTGGGCGACGACGTGCCCGCCGCCGCGGCACAACTTCACCGAGCTGCCACGCATCCGCTCCGAGCGTCCCGCGTTCGAACTGCACTATCCGCACATGGTCGACCGGATGCACCGCGAGGCACACGTCGGCGTGCGGGGGGCGGTGGCGCACGCGACCGAACCCGCGGGCGCCGACCCGAAGGTGAACCGCCAGTAACTTCCGCGTGAAAGTTCCCTTCCCCGAGAGCTTCTCGAGGAACCGGACGAAAACGACTCTGTGACAACGGGTTGCAGATACATGTCCGGAGGACGCCCTGTTCGGCGGAATTCCGGCCTCATTACTCCGCCGTAGGGTCGACACGCAAGTCATTGAACGCTTGACAAGCAGATCGGGGCCTCGCAGAAGTTACGCGCGGGTACATATTTTCGACGTTATGCTCGCATTCCCCGAGCATCGGTCCCGCAATGGCGCAGGTCCGACGATCGCGTTCGGGGCGCCCCTGGAGGTAGTCAAGTGGGTTGTGCAGGGGTGCACGTGTCCGCGAAGGCGGCACCCAGTCCTCGGCGGACATGGCCTTGGCCATCGAAACACTCTGCGGATCAATGAGTTTTACGGAAACGGAGCGATAACAGATGTTCAAGCGAATAGCGATAGTCAACCGCGGCGAAGCGGCGGTCCGCCTGATTCGTGCGGTGCGCGAACTGAACGCCGAGCACAACTACGGCATCCGCACGATCGCACTGCACACCGAGGCAGAACGCCGCGCGATGTTCGTTCGGCAGGCCGACGAGGGTGTGTGCTTGCGCACAGTCAAGACCGGCACCGCCTACCTCGATCACGCCGAGCTGGCCCGCGCACTGCGCGAGAGCAAGGCCGACGCCGTGTGGGTCGGCTGGGGCTTCGTCGCCGAGGATCCCGCGTTCGTCGAGGTCTGCGAGCAGCTCGGCATCACGTTCATCGGCCCGCCCGCCGAATCGATGCGCCTGCTGGGTGACAAGGTGGAGGCCAAGCTCCTCGCCGAGAAGGTGGAGGTCCCGGTCGCGCCGTGGAGCGGCGGCCCCGTCGCCACCCGCGCCGACGCCCGCCGTCACGCCCAGGCCATCGGCTACCCGCTCATCATCAAGGCCCGCTCCGGTGGTGGTGGCCGCGGTATCCGCAAGGTGTGGTCCGAGGACGAACTCGAAGTCGCGCTCGAACGCACCCAGGGTGAGGCCCAGCGGTCCTTCGGCGACCCCGTCGTGTTCATCGAACGACTGGTCACCGACGCACGCCACGTCGAGGTACAGGTGATTGCCGACAACTTCGGCAACGTCTGGGCTCCCGGTGTGCGCGACTGCTCCATCCAGCGCAAGAACCAGAAGGTCATCGAGGAGTCCAGCTCCCCGCTCCTCACCGCCGAGCAGTCGAACCACCTGCGCACCGTCTCCGCAGAGCTCGTGCGCGCCGCCGGCTACCGCGGCGCCGGCACGGTCGAGTACCTGTACCAGCCCGAGCAGAAGACGTTCACGTTCCTCGAGGTCAACACCCGCCTCCAGGTCGAGCACCCCATCACCGAGGCCACCACCGGCATCGACCTGGTGAAGCTGCAGATCCTCGTCGCGAGCGGTGAGCCGCTGGTCGGCGACTGCCCGCCCGAGTTCGGTCACGCCGTCGAGGCCCGCCTCAACGCGGAGGACGCCGCCAACGGCTTCGCTCCCGCGCCCGGCGCCGTGCAGCTGCTCAAGTTCCCGCTCGGCAGCGGTCTCCGCGTCGACACCGGCATCGCCCAGGGCGACGTCATCCCGCCCGACTACGACTCGATGGTCGCCAAGGTCATCGCCTGGGGTCGCGACCGCTCCGAGGCGCTCGCGCGTCTGCGCACCGCCCTTCGCGAGACCACGGTCGTGCTGCAGGGCGGCACCACCACCAAGTCGTTCCTGCTGGACCTGCTGGACCGCGAAGAGGTCATCTCGGCGTCCGCGGACACCGGCTGGCTGGACCGCACCGACGCAGGCAACTCCAACGTCCCGTCCCGGACCGCGGACGTCGCCCTGATCGCCGCCGCCATCGACGTCTACGACGCCGAGGAGAAGCTCGAGCGTGAGGCGTTCCTCTCGTCCGCTCGCGGTGGACGCCCCCGCGCCGGTCACGCCATCGGCCGCAAGGTGGAGCTCAGCTACCAGGGCCAGGCCTACGGACTCACCGTCACGCAGGTCGGTGCCCACAGCTACCGCGTCGACGGGGACGCCCCCGAGACCGAGGTCGAGGTCGACCGCCTCAGCGAGTTCGAGAGCCGCCTGGTGATCGGCGACCGCCGCCACCACGTCGTCTCCGTCGCAGGCCGCGCCCAGTACCTCGTCGAGGTCGACGGCATCAGCCACCAGATCAGCCAGGACGAGGCCGGCGTCGTCCGCGCACCGGCTCCCGCAGTCGTGGTCGCGGTGCCCGTGTCCGTCGGCGACGAGGTCGAGGTCGGCGCCACGCTGGTCGTCCTCGAGAGCATGAAGATGGAGACCGCGGTCCGCGCCCCCGTCGCAGGCCGGGTGCGGGAAGTTCTCGCCATGGTCAACTCCCAGGTCGACGCCGG
Organism: Rhodococcus wratislaviensis; assembly: GCF_041228765.1. Taxonomy (NCBI): domain Bacteria; kingdom Bacillati; phylum Actinomycetota; class Actinomycetes; order Mycobacteriales; family Nocardiaceae; genus Rhodococcus; species Rhodococcus wratislaviensis. The sequence continues at coordinate 201,116 of NZ_CP150488.1, forward strand.
AACGGCGCTGCTGCGCGTCGAGGAGAGCTCCGAGGAGTCCACCGCTCCGAAGTCGCCTCGCGTCCAGTTCGATCTCGGTGCTCCCGCTTCGCACGGGAACACCCGGGCCGACGCCCTCGAGCAGATCGACGCACTCGCCGCACTGCTCACCGGTTACGACGTCAGCGCGAAGCGCGCCGGAGTGCTCCTCGCCGATTACGAGAAGCTGCGCGCCGAGATCGCGGGCGACCCGGATCTCGTGCAGGCGGAACTCGCCCTGCTGAACACGTTCGCGGACATCTGCGAGATCGGACGTAACCGTCCGACCGCCGCCGAGGAGGACGGTGACGAGCGCGTCCACAGCCCGCGCGAGCACTTCCACACCTACCTCCACACCCTCGACGTCGAGCTCGAAGGCCTGCCCGAGTCGTTCACGACCCGGCTGTCGCGGGCGCTGCGTCACTACGACGTCACCGACCTCGAGCGCACCGCCGAGCTGGAGGAGGCGGTCTACCGCCTGTTCCTCGCGCAGCAGCGCATGGACAACCAGGTTCCCGTCATCGCCGCCCTGCTCGATCGGTGGCTGAACGACGGCAACGCTCCCGGCCGTGCACCCAGCGGACTCGGCGAGGTCCTGGACCGGCTGATCATCGCCACCCAGGTCCGTTACCCGGTGATCGGCAACGTCGCCCGCAACGTGCGGTTCCGGTTCTTCGACGAGCCGCAGATCCGCAAGGCCCGCGAGCAGGTCTACGACGGTGTCCGCGGCAGCCTCGAGTACCTCGCCGAGCGTCCCGACGCCGCCGACTACCAGGAACGTCTCGAGGCCCTGGTCGCCACCCCGCAGTCGCTGACCGAGCTCCTCGGGCAGCGGATCGCCCGCAAGAGCACGACCGTCGGGCCGCTGCTCGAGGTCGTCACCCGTCGCTACTACGACATCCGCACGCTCGAGGACGTCACGTCCTTCGACCGCAACGGACGGCGTTTCGTCACCGGCAACTTCGATCTGCTCGGCGAGCGCCTGAACCTGGTGTCGGCCGTCGCCGAGTACGCCGAACTGCCCGGCGCACTCGACGAGATCGGTGCCGTTGCCGCGGAGAACCCCGACAACCTCGTCCTCGACCTCTACCTGTCGTGGACCGCACCGCCCGCCGACCCGAACACGATGTCCGAGGACCTGCGGAAGGCGCTGGCGGCGCTGCCGCTGGCCGCAACCTGCCGCCGGGTCACGGTGTCCGTCTTCGGCGGAACCGACATGGACGTCCGCAAGTTCACGTACCGCCCGGACGCAGGTGTCCTCGCGGAAGAGAAGCTGATCCGGGACATGCACCCGCTCACCGGCCAGCGACTCGACCTGTGGCGTCTGAAGAACTTCGACGGCACCCGCCTCCCCGCGGTCGCCGACACGTTCCTGTTCAACCTGGTCTCGCGCGAGAACCCCACCGACGAACGCCTCATCGCGCTCGCCGAGATCCGCGACATCACGCCGGTCCGCAACGAGGACGGCCAGGTCATCGGTGTTCCCGCCGCGGAACGCGTCCTGCAGTCGTGCCTCGACGGCATCCGCCGGGCGCAGGCCACGCGCGGCAGCAAGCGCAAGCTCGACGCCAACCGCGTCGTGCTGTACGTGTGGCCGAAGATCGACGTCCCGGTCGAGGACCTCGAGGCGTTCGCCCGGGTCGCGGCACCGCTCACCGCGGGCGCCGGACTCGAGGAGATCACCGTGATCGCCCGGCTCCAGGGCGAGCCCGGCACGGAGTCGCGGGAGAAGGCTCTGCGCTTCTCCTACCGGACCGGCGCCGGCGTGGTCGTCAAGGTCACCGAGCCGCCGACCGAGCCGCTGCAGCCGCTCGACGCGTACACGCAGAAGGTCCGCAGCTCACGCGCCCGCGGCACCGTCTACCCGTACGAGCTGATCCCGCTGCTCACCGGCCGCGACGGCAGCTTCGTCGAGCACGACCTGGACGAGTCGGGTCAGCTGGTTCCCGTCGAGCGTCCGTACGGTCAGAACAAGGCCGGCCTCGTCGTCGGTCTGGTCACCGCCCGCACCGACCGGCATCCCGAGGGAATGACCCGCGTCGCGCTGTTCGGCGACCCGACGAAGGCCCTCGGCACCGTCGCGGAAGCCGAGTGCGCCCGCCTCGTCGCCGGTGTGGACCTGGCCGAGAAGCTGGGTGTTCCGGTCGAGTGGTTCGCGCTGTCGTCCGGCGCGACGATCTCCATGGACAGCGGCACCGAGAACATGGACTGGGTGTCCCGCGGCCTGCGTCGCCTCATCACGTTCACGCAGAACGGTGGCGAGGTCAACGTGATCGTGGCCGGGATCAACGTCGGTGCGCAGCCGTACTGGAACGCCGAAGCCACGATGCTGATGCACACCAAGGGCATCCTCGTCATGACGCCGGACAGCGCCATGGTGCTCACCGGTAAGAACTCGCTCGACTACTCGGGTGGCGTCTCGGCCGAGGACAACTTCGGCATCGGTGGTTACGACCGCGTGATGGGCCCCAACGGTGAGGCGCAGTACTGGGCGCCGAACCTGCCCGCCGCGTGCGAGATCCTGTTCGCGCACTACGACCACGCGTACGTCGTTGCCGGAGAACGCTTCCCGCGCCGGGCTCAGACCAGCGACCCGATCGGGCGCGACGTGCGGTCCTTCCCGCACATCCACCCGTCCAGCGACTTCACCACGGTCGGCGACATCTTCTCCGCGGAGACGAACCCGGAACGCAAGAAGCCGTTCGACATTCGCACGGTGATGCGTTCGCTCGTCGACCAGGACCACGCGGTGCTGGAGCGGTGGGCCGACATGGCGGACGCCGACACGTCCGTCGTGTTCGACGCGCACCTCGGCGGTTACCCGGTGAGCGTCATCGGCATCGAGTCGCGGGCCATCGCCCGTAAGGGATGGTCGCCGGCCAACGGTCCCGACCAGTGGACTGCGGGAACACTGTTCCCGCAGTCGTCGAAGAAGACGGCCCGGGCGATCAACGCCGCCAGCGGCAGCCGTCCGCTCGTGGTGCTGGCCAACCTGTCCGGCTTCGACGGTTCCCCGGACTCGCTGCGGCACATCCAGCTCGAGTACGGCGCCGAGATCGGCCGCGCCATCGTCAACTTCGACGGCCCGATCGTGTTCTGCGTCGTCTCCCGTTACCACGGTGGCGCGTTCGTGGTGTTCTCCGGAGCACTGAACGACAACATGGAGGTACTGGCGGTCGAGGGTTCGTTCGCCTCGGTCCTCGGTGGTGCCCCCGCCGCGGCCGTGGTGTTCACCCGCGAGGTCAACTCTCGGGTGGCCGCCGACCCGTCGATCCGGGAGCTCGAGGCCAACCTGGCAGGCGCCCAGAACGACGCCCAGCAGGCTCACCTGCGGGTGGAGCTGGCGGCCCAGCAGGCTGCGGTGCGCAACGAGAAGCTCGGTGAGGTCGCGGCCGAGTTCGAGGCCGTGCACAACATCCAGCGGGCACAGCGGGTCGGCTCCGTCGACGCCGTCATCCCGGCCGTCGAGCTGCGTCCGTACATCATCGGTGCGGTCGAGCGCGGCATGCGCCGGGCGGTCGAAGCAGGCAAGTAGTCCCCACCCGAACGGCCGCGGCACCTACCGGTGTCGCGGCCGTTCGGCGTTTCCGCCACCGCGGGCGGGGCTCCTGCTCCGACCGCATTTCACCTGTTTCGGATGACGCGGGTGCCCCGGCCCGGTGCGATAGTCAGCGCAGAGTGAATTCGACTGTGAATGGAGCGCTGCAATGGACTCTTTCTGGGACTTTCTCTGGGTGATCATCGTCACCTTCGGCTTCGTGGCCTACCTGATCCTGTTGTTCTCCATCATCACCGACCTGTTCCGCGACCATAAGACGTCGGGCTGGGTGAAGGCCATCTGGATCATCTTCCTGTTCTTCGTCCCGCTGCTGACCGCGCTCGTGTATCTCATCGTCAAGAGCGACGGCATGGCCCAGCGGTCGATGGCGGCCGCGCAGGAGGTGAAGCAGGCCCAGGACAGCTACATCCGTTCGGTGGCGGGCAAGTCCTCCGCCGAGCAGATCGCGGACGCGAAGGCCCTGCTCGACGCGGGCACCATCACTCAGCAGGAGTACGAGACGCTGAAGGCCAAGGCGCTGGCCTGACCCGCACCGTCACCGTCGAAGGCCCGCCCCGGTGCGGGCCTTCGTGCTGTCGGGTCAGTCCGCGATCCGCGCCGCGACGTCCCGGAACGCCTGCAGTACCGTCGCCACCGCGGGAACGTCGTCCGCTGCCGGCCGCCGGGCCAGCTCATAGATGCGGGCCGCCCGCACCCCGGCCAGCGGCAGCTGGACCACCGAGCGGTTCGTCACCGCATGGCGGGCCAGCAGGGCCACGCCGTGACCGCCGGCGACGAGTTCCTCGATGACGCGGAAGTCGTTGATGCGCATCACCACATGCGGCTGCACACCGGTTGCGGCGGCCACCGACATCAGCACGTCGTCGACGGGGAACCCGCCGCGCACACTGATCCACCGCTCGTCCGCCAACTGGTCCGGGCGGACCGCATCCTGTCCGGCGAGCGGGTGGCCGGGCGGCAGGATGAGGTCGATGGGTTCGCGCATCAGCGGTTCGGCAGTCACCCGCGGCGAGGACGTGTCCGGGGCCCGCTCGTCGCGATGCGTCAGCACCACGTCGTAATCGGCGAGCAGGGTGGGCACCGCGGCGGCGGGCAGGTCCTCGTCGCGCGCCTGCACGTCCACCCCGCTGCCCGCGAGCGCGTCCAGCAGTCCGGGCAGCAGCAGCGCGGCACCGGACGGGAACAGCGCCACCCGCACCCGGCCGCGCGGCGAACCGCGGTAGGCGCTCATCTCCGCCGCCGCACGGTCCAGCGCGGCCACGACGTCGTCGGCGCGGACGACGAGGGCCTGACCGGCATCCGTGAGCCGCAACCGGCGACCGGCAGGTTCGAGCAGGGTCACCCCGGCCTCCCGCGAGAGGATCTTGAGCTGCTGCGACACCGCCGACGGCGTCATCGACAACGCCTGCGCGGTCGCCGCCACCGTCCCGCGGTCCGCCAGCTCGCGCAGCACACGCAACCGGGTCGCATCCATGTAGCAAAACTACATCGATGATGCACTTTAATGCGCTTGTCCTGATTGTTTCCGGCCCTCACGATGGAATGCATGACCTCCCGCGACCGGCTGCTCGGACTCACCGTCGTCGTCCTGTGGGGGCTCAACTTCCTCGCCATTCGCGCGGGCCTCGATCACTTCCCGCCGTTCTTCTTCGCCGCGCTGCGATTCTTCGTCATCGCGATCCCGGTGATCCTGTTCGTTCCCCGGCCGCAGGTCCCTCTGAAGTGGCTGCTGGTGTACGGCCTCGGGTTCGGCGTCTGCCAGTTCGCCTTCCTGTTCTGGGCCATGCACGTCGGGATGCCCACCGGGCTGGCGTCGCTGGTGCTGCAGTCCTCCGCGCCGTTCACCGTGGTCCTCGGCGCGGTCCTGCTACGGGAACGGCTGCGGCCGACGCAGGTGTGCGGACTGCTGGTGGCGATGGCCGGGATGACGCTCATCGGCTGGGACCGCGCCCAGCACGCCGCGCTGCTGCCGGTGGCCCTGACGCTGCTCGCGGGACTGTCGTGGGCGCTGGGCAACATCGGCAACCGCAAGGCCGCGTCGGACCAGCCGATGCGCCTGATGCTGTGGATGTGCGTCATTCCGCCGCTGCCGATGCTGGCGCTGTCGATCGGTGTGGAGGGTCCGTCGGCCGGCTGGAACTCCCTGACGTCGTCGCTGGAGGGCAACGGCCCGCTCGCGCTCGCGGGCCTTGCCTACATCGTGATTCTCGGCACGGTCGCGGGCTCGGGTCTGTGGACGGCACTGCTCAGCCGGTACCCCGCCGGGACGGTCGCGCCGTTCTCCCTGCTGGTTCCCATCGTCGGGATCGGGGCGTCCTGGCTGGTGCTGCACGAGGAGCCGAGCGTCCTGTCGCTGATCGGTGGGGCCGTCGTCATCGCCGGTGCTGCCGCCACCCAGGTGAGTGGCAAGGTGCGTCCGAGCACACTTTCGCACTCACCTGCCCCCGCGCGAGTCGGCGTCTGACCGGACCCTGTGCAAAACTCGCGGAGTGAGTACTGGAACTGGGATCACGACGCGTGGCAAGGTCGCCCTGCGGGCAGCGGCGGCGGCCTCGTGGGCGTCGCAGAAGGCAGGCCGCGGCAAAGGCTCGATGATCGGCGGACTGATCGCCCTGAAGATCGACCCGACACTGATGGAGCAACTCGGCGCAGGCCGACGCACCGCAGTGATCACCGGCACCAACGGCAAGTCCACCACCACCCGGATGACCGCGGCGGCGCTTTCCACCCTCGGTGAGGTCGCAACGCAGGCGGACGGCGCCAACATGGACGCCGGCATCGTCGCGGCGCTCAGCACCCGCGTCCACGCACCCCTCGCCGCCCTCGAGGTCGACGAACTCCACGTCCCGCACGTCAGCGACGCCGTCAACCCCGAGGCCCTGGTCCTGCTCAACCTCAGCCGCGACCAGCTCGACCGGGTCGGCGAGATCAACATGATCGAACGCAAACTCCGCGCCTGCGTCGCCGCACACCCGGAAGCCGTCGTGATCGCCAACTGCGACGACGTCCTCGTCACCTCGGTGGCCTACGACGCGAAGAACGTCGTCTGGGTCGCCGCGGGCGGCGGATGGGCCAGCGACGCCGCCAGCTGTCCGCGCACCGGTGAACCCATCGTGTGGGAGGGCTCGCACTGGCGCAGCACCGGTTCCGACTTCGCGCGCCCGACCCCCGACTGGTGGCTGGACGACGAAAACCTGTACGGGCCCGACGGTCTGAAGATCCCGATGACCCTCGCCCTCCCCGGACGCGCCAACCGCGGCAACGCCGCGCAGGCCGTCGCCGCGGCGGTCGCGATGGGCGCGAAGGCGGAGGACGCCGTCGCCGCGGCGGCCACCGTCCAGGAGGTCGCGGGCCGCTACAGCACCGTCGAGGTCGGGTCGCACTCCGTGCACATGCTGCTCGCCAAGAACCCCGCCGGCTGGCAGGAAGCGCTGTCGATGATCGACCCGACCGTCGACGGACTCGTGATCGCCGTCAACGGGCAGGTCCCCGACGGCGAAGACCTGTCCTGGCTGTGGGACGTGCGGTTCGAGCACTTCGAGGGCGTCAAGGTGGTCGCCGCCGGCGAACGCGGCACCGACCTGGCCGTCCGCCTCACATACGCCGGCGTCGAGCACACGCTCGACCCGAACCCGTTGCGGGCCATCGCGTCCTGCCCACCCGGACGCGTCGAGGTGCTCGCCAACTACACCGCCTTCCGCGACCTGAACACCGCCATCGCGAAGGAGGCGCGCAATGCCTGACTCGACCGTACGCATCGGCCTGGTACTGCCCGACGTGATGGGCACCTACGGCGACGGCGGCAACGCCCTGATCCTCCGGCAACGACTGCGCATGCGCGGATACGACGCGGAGATCGTCGAGATCACGCTGAACGACCCGGTCCCGGAGTCCCTCGACGTCTACACGCTCGGCGGTGCCGAGGACTCGGCGCAGCGCCTCGCCACCCGGCACCTCGCCAAGTACCCCGGTCTGCAGAAGGCCGCCGAACGCGGCGCCCCCGTCCTGGCGATCTGCGCCGCGATCCAGGTGCTCGGAAACTGGTACGAGACGTCGAGCGGCGAACGCGTCGACGGCGTCTCGATGCTCGACGTCACCACGTCCCCGCAGGCGACGCGGTCCATCGGTGAAGTGATCACGAACCCGCAGATGGACGGGTTGACGCAGCCGCTCACCGGGTTCGAAAATCACCGCGGCGGTACCACACTCGGTGCCGACGCCCGCGGTCTCGCCCGGGTCACGCACGGTGTCGGCAACGGCGTCGGGGACGGGCTCGAAGGCGTCGTCCAGGGTTCCGTCATCGGCACGTACATGCACGGACCCGCGCTCGCCCGTAATCCCGAACTCGCCGACCTGCTGTTGAAGCGGGCGCTGGGCGTCGACGAACTCGCCCCCCTCGACCTGCCCGAGGTCGAGCAGCTGCGCCGGGAGCGCCTGCGCGTCTAGGCACGTGAGTGGCAAAGCGTCGTCCCGCACTCCTTCCCACTCACCTCCGCACGTGAGTGGGAAAGAGTGGCCGGGCACTCTTCGTCACTCACGTGGGCAGGCCGGACAGCGACGCGACGTATCGGCCCAGCCTTCGCGGACCAACACCCGGCGCACTTCCTCGAACACCCCGCAGGGGTCGCGGGTCGTCTCCTCCCACCCGTAGACCAGTCGTGGACGATCGGCGAGCTCCGCCGCGTTGTCGCGGCGGCGGTCACGGAAGCGGGACTGTTGCGCGCTGTGGTACTGCTGCCCGTCGAGCCGGACGATCAGCGGCACACCCCAAGGGCTGTAATCGACGTCCTCGTACAGAATCCGGCCGTCCACGACGTGTGGCATCTGCCGTTTCCCGTTCGGCAGCCCGTGGGCCCGTTCGACGTCGAGTGCGTAACGATGTTCGAGGGCCGATTGAACGCCGTCGCCGAGCAGCGTCACGGCGTCGGCGATGTCGGTCGCATACCGGTGTGGACGCCGGACCTCGAGTTTCCGCCGGAGCACCTCGACGTGGACCTTGCCACTGGTGGCGGCCTCGATGAATCGCAGGGCCGCATCCCGCGGGGTGGCCTCGGCCACCGCGAGGTCGATCACCGTGTCGGCCAACGATGTCCGTGGCCGGAGATACGGGACCGAGATGTGCTCGAACGCGCGGGACCGATGGACCACGGCGCCGCCGTGAACGAGTGCGTTGCCGGCCGAGGTCGGGCGCGGCCCGCCTGGCGCGCGGACCGTCGGCCCCTGGTTCACGGCCGAGCAGTTGTATGGGACGGTGATGTGGACCGGCGCCGACGGGTCGTCGACGCGGACCATTCCCCATTCCTCGGCCGCGGTCCGGTGACTCAGGATCGCCGGCCGCCGTACAGGAGTGCGGCGGAGAGGGCCATCGGGCGGGTGAGCGGGCCGTTGGTGACCGCGATGACGCGCGGCAGCACCCGCAACCACTGGCCGGTCACGACTCGATGCCGGAGTGCGGTGGCATTGACGCCGTACGCCCGGAGTTGTGCGGTGGTGACGACGCCGTCCTGGGCGTCGAGAATGGCCTGCCATGATTCGTGTTCCATGCCCGGAACGGTGTCGACTCGCCCCGACAAGAATCGCCCCGACGAACCACTCTTTCCACAGCCTGTGGATAACCCATGTGAGTGAGAAGAAGCCCCTCGATACGCATTGGCACTCACGTGTGGGTGCAACCGAGGAGTTGCAGAACGTGGGAAACAGTGCAACCATGGAGTTGCATATCAACCGTCGTCGAAAAAGGTGGCCCACCATGGACGCATCGAGCAGCATCACCAGGACCGTTGTCGTGAACGCCCCGAGATCAGCGGTGTGGGCGGCGATCACGGACCCCGACAAGATCAGCCAGTGGTTCGGGCAGCGCACGTCGCTCGACCTCAGTGTCGGCGGCAAGGCAGCCTTCACGTGGGACGAGCACGGCACCGCCCACGCCGTCGTCACGGAGGTCGACGAACCGAACGCGTTCGGCTTCCGCTGGGCCGCCGACATCGACGCCGATCCGGTGATCGGCAACTCCACCCTGGTGCGGTTCACACTGTCCGAGCACGCCGCCGGCACCGAACTGACCGTCGTCGAGACCGGATTCGACACCCTCGACCGCGACGTCGCCGACCAGAAGCGGGCCCGCGAGGGCAACGTCCAGGGCTGGCACGCCGAACTCGACGAGCTGGTCGCATATCTGCACGGCGTGAAGGCATGACAGTGGGCACGTACGCCGAACTGGCCTCGGTGTTCGCGGCGCTGTCCGACGAGACCCGCTGGGAGATCCTCACCGAACTCGGGCGGGCCGACCAGTCGGCGTCGTCGCTCGCCACCCGGCTCCCGGTGTCGCGGCAGGCCATCGCGAAGCACCTGAATGCGCTGCAGGCCTGCGGATTGGTGGAGTCGGTGAAGGTGGGCCGCGAGATCCGCCACCGCGCGCTGGGCGCGGAGCTCAGCAAGACGGCACGGACGCTGGAACGGATCGGCGCCGAGTGGGATCGCCGGCTGGCCGCCATCAAGCAGATCGCGGAATCGATGGAGGAGTAAAGACCCCCAGACAGGGGTTCGGCCGGGAATGCTTCTGCATTCTCGGCCGGATCTCTGCTTCTCGAGTTTTCTCTGCTCACAGGTACATTTCCTCGATCCGCATCACTGACGATACACGTGAGTGATCTACGTCACAAGTGGCTCCATCGGACTTTTCTTCATCCGATCGTGGCCCGGGAGGGCGAGGGAGACCGCGAACACCAGGACCGCCAGCACCGCGCACACCCCGTAGGCGATCGAGAATCCGGCGGCCGAGGCGACACCGCCCACCATGCTCGCCGCCAGGACCGTCGCGACCACCGCGCTGCACATGGTCGTACCCATCGTCCGCAGCAGCACGTTGACGCCGTTGGCCGCGGCCATCTGCGTGGACGGCACGGCCCGGACGATCAGCATCGGCAGCGTGCTGTACACCAGCGCGGTACCGACGGCCGCGACGCCGAGTGCCGCGATCACCATCCACAGTTCCTTGTGCGGCACGGTGTGCAGCGCGTAGCCGAGGACGAGGCAGATCGCGCCCGACAGGATCGTCACCTTCGACCCGTAGCGTTCGGACACCCGGGCCCCGACCTGCGCGAACACGATCATCGACAGACTCGTCGGCAGCTGGCACACCGCGGCCTGCAGGATCGTCAGACCGTAGCCGGCGTCCCCGCGCGGCGCCTGAAGCAGCTGCGTGGTGATGAGGGCGTTTCCGTAGAACGCGAAACCGACGAGCAGCGCCGTGACATGCGGCAGCAGCACCGACCGTCGCGCCGACACCCGCAGGTCCACCAGCGGGTTGCGGTTGCGCAGCTGCTGATATCCCCACAGCGCGAACAGGAACACCGCGGACGCGAACATGCCCAGCACCGCGGGACTACCCCAGCCCCAGGAGCTGCCCTGCGTGATCGGGACGAGCAGGCAGACGAGGGCCGCGGTCAGACCGACGGCGCCGACACCGTCGAACCGCCCACCCGACCGCACGTCGGACTCGCGGATGAACAGCACCGCGGCGGTGGTGACCGCGAGCCCGATTCCCGCGATGACCCAGAAGAGGACGTGCCAGTTGGAGTACTCGGCGACGGAGGCCGCGAACGGCAGTCCGAGCGCGGTGCCGATCCCGAGCGTCGAGCTCATCATGGCGATGGCGCCGTTGACCTTCTCCCGCGGCAATTCGTCGCGGAGGATCGAGATTCCGACCGGGATGACGGCGGCGCCTGCCCCCTGCAGTCCCCGCGCGAAGATCAGGAACGCGATATCGGACGTGACGGCGCAGATCAACGCTCCGAGCGTCATGAAGACGAAGGCGACGAGCAGCATCCGCTTCTTGCCGAACATGTCGGCGAGCCTGCCGAAGATCGGGGTGACGACCGCGCCGACCAGGAGGGTGGTGGTGATCAGCCAGGACACCGACGTCTGACTCGCGCCGGTGAACGTCGGCATGCTGGGCAGCAGGGGCACCATGACGGTCTGCAGGACGGCCTGGAACACGCCCGCGAACGCGAGAATCGGGAAGAGGTAACGCGATCCGCCGGCAGAGTCCGGCCGTGCGACCGGCTGATCCGCAAGCGCCGACAGTGGGCGCGGCAACGAGATCGTCAAGCGTCACCCCTTGCACAGCTGGTAAATGGTTGTTCACCACATTAGGTGAACAACCATTTACCCCGCAAGCCGGACAATCCGCCCTCAGCCGTCGAGCAACTCCTGCACCAGCGGGGCGTAGTGCGCCACCACCTCTTCCGGGGTACCCGTCGCGTGTTCCTGCATCATCTTGCGACGCATGACGGCGAGACCCGTCAGCATCGACATCACCAGTTCGGCGCGCAGCCGGGCATCCGGCCCGGGCAGTCGTTCGGCCAGCGCGTCGATCATCTGCGCCGAATAGTTGGCGCGGAGCTTGCGGCTGCTCTCCTCGCTCGGCCCGCTCATGAACAGGATGTTCAGCGACAGCGGCTTGTACGGTTCGAGCGGCCGCGCGAACATCGACACCATCCGCTCACCGAGACCGTCCAGCGGACCGCTGAACACGATCTCCGCGGCGGCACGGAAATCGACGAGCGCGTCGAACAACTGCTCCTTCGACCCGAAATACTTGATGATCAGCGGTGCGCTGACCCCGGCGTCCTCGGCGATGTCCTTGAGCGTGATCTCCCGGTAGGGACGCGTCGCGAACGCCCGGCCGGCAGCGTCGACGATCAGCGACCGCGACTGCTCGGCCGTCCGCTTCACCGGCGCGGCAGTGCCCGGATCCGACGTCACAGCGTGCGTCTCCCCGACAACGCCCTGCCCAGGGTGAGCTCGTCGGCGAACTCGAGGTCGCCGCCCATCGGCAGACCCGACGCGAGCCGGCTGACCGTCAGACCGGGGAAGTCCCGCAGCATCCGCACCAGATACGTCGCGGTGGCCTCCCCCTCGGTGTTGGGGTCGGTCGCGATGATCACCTCGGAGACGTCGACACCGTCCTCCTGATTGCCGATGCGCGCCAGCAGCTCCCGGATACGGAGCTGATCGGGGCCCACCCCGGACAGCGGATCCAGCGCGCCGCCCAGAACGTGATAGCGGCCCTTGAACTCGCGTGTGCGCTCGACGGCCTGGACGTCCTTCGGCTCCTCGACCACACAGATCACCGTGCGGTCACGGCGCGGATCGGCGCAGATGCGGCAGTGCTCCTTGTCGGAGACCGTGCCGCACACCACGCAGAACTGGACGCCGTCGCGCACCCGCTGCAGCGCATTCTTGAGCCGGTCGATCTCCGGCGGTTCGACGCTGAGCAGGTGGAACGCGATGCGCTGTGCGCTCTTCGGCCCGACGCCGGGCAGCTTGCCGAGCTCGTCGATCAGATCCTGAACCGGACCTTCGTACACGCCGGGCCTCTAGAAACCGGGGAGACCGGGCAGGCCTCCCCCACCGAATCCACCCGCGAGCGGACCGAGCTTTTGCGCCGCGATCTCCTGCGCCTTGTTCGACGCGTCCTCGATCGCACCGATCACGAGGTCCTGCAGAGTCTCCACGTCGTCGGGATCGACGACCTTCGGATCGATCTTCAGACCGACCACTTCACCTGTCCCCTTGACCGTCGCGGTCACGAGTCCGGCACCGGCCTGCCCGGTGACCTCGGCCTCGGCCATCTCCTGCTGGGCGGCCATCAGCTGCTGCTGCATCTGCTGTGCCTGCGCGAGGAGCGCCGACATGTCGGGTTGTCCACCTGGTTGCACTGACGTGGTCCTTTCTGCTGTTTCCCCTGCCAGCGTAGACCGTGACCGTCAGCGCGGTCCGGCGCCGACGCCGTCGTGGGACTCACGCCGACGGCGCCGGAGCGAACCGGCGTCGCGTCAGGCGAGTTCGCGCTCCAGGTTCGCCAGCACCTGCCCCTGGATCTTCTTCAGACCCAGCGGGGCGAACGTCTTCTCGAAGAAGCCGCCGATGCCGCCCGCGCCCTTCCACTCGGTGGTCGTGGTGACCGTCGAACCGCTGCCGCTCGGGGCGACGACCCAGGTGGTGACGAGCGACGAGTTCGCGTCCGTCTCGGTGATCGTGTTGCCCGCCACGGTGACCGTGGCCTTGATGTCGCGCGACCGCTTCTCCGTGGCCTTCAACGTCCACTGCGCGACGGTGCCGCCGCCCTGCCCACCCTCGAGGACGCGGTAGTCCAGGTACTGCTCCGAGAGGATGCGCGGACGCACCGTCTCGTAGTCCGTCAAAGCCGTGAGCGCCTTCTCCGGTGTGGCTGCGACGGTGATCGAACTGCTCGCGCTGACCTGGCCCACTGTTCTGACTCCTCTTGTACGATTTGTACGAAACTGCTTCCTCCTCTCATCCTGCCTTCCGTCCGCGAGTCCGGGCGATGACGTGGCAATCTATTGTGAGGTAGCTCACTTCGACGTGGTTACGACCCGCACATTGATGAGACATTTGTGTGAATCTTCGGTCGACCGCGCCGATATGCGTGGCTTGAAGCCGCGGAGAGGGATAGCGTCAGGGTGTGGCTGCCTCTTCGGTTGAACTACTGAAAAGCATGCGGGAGGGTGGACGCCCCTTCCGTGCGCATCGCACTCTGCCCGTCACCGGGATCGACGCTCACCGCGCCGGCGTCGAACGGCTTCTCGCGTCCTACCGCGCGATCCCCACGGACGCCACCGTGCGACTCGCGAAGAGGACGTCCAATCTGTTCCGCGCGCGGGCCCAGACCAGTGCGCCCGGCCTCGACGTCTCCGGCCTCGGCGGAGTCATCTCGGTGGACCCACAGGCCCGGACCGCGGATGTCGCCGGAATGTGCACCTTCGAGGACCTGGTGGACGCCACCCTGCCGTACGGGCTGGCGCCGCTGGTGGTTCCGCAGCTCAAGACCATCACACTCGGCGGCGCGGTCACCGGCCTCGGCATCGAGTCGACGTCGTTCCGCAACGGGCTCCCCCACGAATCGGTCCTCGAGATCGACGTCCTGACCGGCAACGGCGACATCGTCACCGCGACACCGGAAGGCGAGAACTCCGACCTGTTCTGGGGATTCCCCAACTCCTACGGAACCCTCGGCTACTCCACCCGGCTGCGCATCCAGCTCGAGCCCGTCAAACGGTATGTGGCACTGCGCCATCTGCGTTTCGACTCCCTCGACGAGCTGCAGTCCGCAATGGATCGCATCGTCACCGAGCGCGTCCACGACGGCATCCCCGTCGACTACCTGGACGGCGTCGTGTTCACCGCGTCCGAGAGTTACCTGACGCTGGGCCATCAGACCGACGAGGGCGGCCCCGTCAGCGACTACACCGGGCAGAACATCTTCTACCGGTCCATCCAGCACAGTTCCGTGAACCACCCCAAAACGGACAAACTCACCATTCGAGACTACCTGTGGCGCTGGGACACCGACTGGTTCTGGTGCTCGCGCGCATTCGGCGCCCAGAACCCCACCATCCGCCGGCTGTGGCCGAAGAACCTCCTCCGCAGCAGCTTCTACTGGAAGCTCATCGCCCTCGACCACAAGTACGACATCGGCGACCGACTCGAGAAGCGCAAGGGCAACCCGCCGCGCGAACGCGTCGTGCAGGACGTCGAAGTGCCCATCGAGCGCACCGCGGACTTCGTCCGCTGGTTCCTCGACGAGATCCCGATCGAACCGCTGTGGCTGTGCCCGTTGCGGTTGCGGGAACCCGCCCCCGCCGGCGCGTCCTCGCAACGCCCCTGGCCCCTGTACCCCCTCGAACCGAAGCGCACATACGTGAACATCGGATTCTGGTCGTCGGTGCCCATCGTTCCGGGCCGACCCGAGGGGGCGGCGAATCGGCTGATCGAGGACAAGGTCAACGACTTCGACGGACACAAGTCTCTCTACTCCGATTCGTACTATTCACGAGAAGATTTCGAACGCCTCTACTACGGCGGCGATCGATACACGGAACTGAAAAAACGCTACGACCCGAAATCACGATTACTGGACCTTTTCTCCAAGGCGGTGCAACGTCGATGACAACTCTGAAAGCTTCACGCTCCCAAGACCACAAGCTGACCATCGCAGAGATTCTCGAAACTCTGTCCGACGGTATGCTCCCCCTGCGGTTCTCCGCCTACGACGGCAGCGCTGCCGGCCCGGAGGACGCCCCTTACGGACTCCACCTCAAGACGACCCGGGGCACCACCTACCTCGCGACCGCCCCCGGCGACCTCGGCATGGCCCGGGCCTACGTGTCCGGCGACCTCGAGGCCCGCGGCGTCCATCCCGGCGACCCCTACGAGATCCTCCGCGTCATGGGCGACGAACTGCACTTCCGTCGCCCGTCCGCGCTCACGCTCGCCGCCATCACGCGCTCGCTCGGCTGGGATCTGCTGCGCCCCATCGCCCCTCCCCCGCAGGAGCATCTCCCGCGCTGGCGTCGGGTCGCGGAAGGGTTGCGGCACTCCAAGTCCCGTGACGCCGAGGTCATCCACCACCATTACGACGTCTCGAACACCTTCTACGAGTACGTCCTCGGCCCGTCCATGACGTACACGTGCGCGTGCTACGAGAACGCCGAACAGACCCTCGAAGAAGCGCAGGACAACAAGTACCGCCTCGTCTTCGAGAAGCTCGGCCTCCAGCCCGGCGACCGACTGCTCGACATCGGTTGCGGCTGGGGATCGATGGTCCGGTACGCCGCCCGCCGCGGCGTCAAGGTCATCGGCGCCACCCTGTCCCGCGAACAGGCCGAATGGGCGCAGAAGGCCATCGCCGAAGAAGGACTGTCCGACCTCGCGGAGGTCCGGTTCTCCGACTACCGCGACGTCCCCGAGACCGGATTCGACGCCATCTCCTCGATCGGCCTCACCGAGCACATCGGTGTCGGCAACTACCCCGCCTACTTCGGTCTGCTGCAGAGCAAGCTCCGCGAGGGCGGCCGGCTGCTGAACCACTGCATCACCCGGCCCGACAACCAGAGTCAGGCGCGCGCAGGCGGATTCATCGACCGGTACGTCTTCCCCGACGGCGAACTCACCGGCTCCGGACGCATCATCACCGAGATCCAGAACGTCGGGCTCGAGGTGCGGCACGAAGAGAACCTGCGCGAACACTACGCACTCACCCTCGCCGGATGGTGCCAGAACCTGGTCGACAACTGGGACGCCTGCGTCGCCGAGGTCGGCGAAGGGACCGCACGTGTGTGGGGTCTCTACATGGCCGGGTCGCGACTGGGCTTCGAACGCAACGTCGTTCAGCTGCACCAGGTCCTCGCCGTCAAACTCGGCCCCAAGGGCGAGGCGCATGTGCCGCTGCGTCCGTGGTGGAAGTAGGCGGCTCCGCCGCCCGTGAGTGGTTAAGGAGTCTCTGCACTCCTTGACCACTCACACGCCGGGCACGGCCTCTCGCCGGGCCTGATCCACCCCTCCCGCACCAGCACGGTCTCCACTTCACGGGCCACCACACACGGACTCTTCGTCACCTCGTCGAACCCGTAGACGAGTCGTGGACGCCCCTGCAGTTCCGCGGCGTTGTCGCGTCGACGGTCCCGGAACGCGACCTCCGCCATGGCGTGCGCGCGGCGACCGTCGAGTCGCACGATGAGCGGCACCCCGTGCTCGGAGTAGTCGCAGTCCTCGAAGAGGGTGCGCCCGTCCACGACCACGGGTGACTGCCGCCGCGCGCGAGGAAGCCCGTGCGCGTCCTCGACGTCGGTGGCGTAGCGGTATTCGAGCACCGACTGGACGCCGTCGGCGAGCAGTCGTACCGCATCCACGAGCGCCTTGCCGTACCGACGTGGTCGTCGCTCCTCCATGCGTCGCCGGATGTCGCGCAGTGGGATCCGGGCATTGGTCACGAGAGCGATGAGCCGGGTGTAGGCGTCCCGTGCCGTGGGCTCGGCGACAGCTACGTCCAGAGCCGTATCTGCCCTTGCCGTCCGGGGTTGGTCCGTGTCGACGGCAATGTAGTCGTGCGCCCTCGACCGGTGCACGACGACTCCCGGATGCACGACAGTTCCTTCCCGGTGGCACAGACTCACCGACGCGAGGCCCGCACCGACAACGGTCGGCGCCTGGGTGACAGCCGATCTTCCGTAGGGAACGGTGATGTGCACGGGGCGTGCGGGATCGGCACGAATCATGTGCCATTCCTCGGCGGCCGTGTGGTGGCTGAGGACTGCACCCTTGCCTCCGAAGAGCAGCGCGGCTTCCAGCGACATCTCACGAGTGATCGGTCCGTTGCTCACCGAATAGACACCGTGGAGCACTGCTTGCCATCTACCGGATTCGACGCGGTGTCGGACCCTGCTGCGGGGAAACCCGAGGGCGTGGAGTTGCGTGTGGGTGATCAGGCCGAACTGCGCGTCGGCGACGTCTTTCAGGGCGGCGAATTGCGTGGAGGTCATACCGGGCACGGTCACCGAGACCCCCGACGGGTCTCGGTGTCGCACCTGGGGAAATGAATTGCCCTGTGGATAACCCACAGGTTGGGGATAACTCAGCCCGTGCGTGGTCAGCGAGTCCAGAGACTCCTTAACCACGCACGGGCGGCGGAGCCGCCTACAACCTCAGCGACGCCGGCGGGGTGAAGCGCTCGCCGTACTTGGCGGCGAGTTCTTCAGCGCGCTTGACGAAGCCTGCCTGGCCGCCTTCGTAACCCTGGATGTACTGCGACACACCGCCGGTCCAGGCGGGGAAGCCGATACCCATGATGGAGCCGATGTTGGCGTCGGCGGTGGTGAGGAGCACGTTTTCGTCGAAGCACTTCTGCGTCTCGATGGCCTCGATGAACAGCATGCGCTCGATGAGGTCCTGGAACGGCACCTCGAGTTCCTTGGAACCGAAGTTCTCCCGCAGGCCGGGCCAGAGGCCGGTGCGCTTGCCGTCGGCGTAGTCGTAGAAGCCGGCGCCGCCGAGCTTGCCCTTGCGGTCGAACTTGTCGACCATCGTGTTGATGACGTCGCCTGCCGGATCGGCGGGCAGTTCCTTGCCTTCGGCCTTCGCAGCTTCCGCGGTTTCCTTGCGGATCTTCTGCATCAGCGTGAGGTTCAGCTCGTCGGACAGCTGCAGCGGTGCCGCCGGGTAGCCGGCCTGCATGCCTGCCTGCTCGATGGTGGCGGGCTCGATGCCCTCCGCCAGCATGGCGATGGCCTCGTTGATGAACGTGCCGATGACGCGCGAGGTGAAGAAGCCACGCGAGTCGTTGACGACGATCGGCGTCTTGCGGATGGCCTGCACGTAGTCGAAGACGCGCGCGAGCGCCTCGTCGGATGTCTTCTCGCCGCGGATGATCTCGACGAGCGGCATCTTGTCGACGGGAGAGAAGAAGTGGATTCCGATGAAGTCCTCTTGGCGCTTCACACCCGTCGCCAGGCCGGTGATCGGCAGGGTCGACGTGTTCGAGCCGAGCAGGGCCGTCGGCTCGACGATGTCCTCGATCTCCTGGAACACCTTGTGCTTCAGGTCCTGCGACTCGAACACGGCCTCGATGACGAAGTCGACACCGGCGAAGTCGGCGGGGTCGGCGGTCGGCGTGATCCGGTCGAGCAGCGCCTTCGACTTCTCCTCGGTGGTCTTGCCACGCGAGAGGGCCTTTGCCTCGATGCCCTCGGAGTACGCCTTGCCCTTGTTCGCGGCCTCGATGGTGACGTCCTTGAGGACGACGTCGAAGCCGGCCTTCGCGGACACGTAGGCGATGCCCGCGCCCATCATTCCGGCACCGAGCACACCGACCTTGGTGATCGGGGTCTTCTCGATGCCCTCGGGGCGGGAGGCGCCGGAGTTGATGGCCTGCAGGTCGAAGAAGAACGCCTGGATCATGTTCTTCGCGACCTGGCCGGTGACCAGCGACGTGAAGTAGCGGGCCTCGATGAGGAGCGCGTTGTCGATGTCGACCTGCGAGCCCTCGACGGCGGCGGCCATGATGGCGCGCGGTGCCGGCATGGGAGCGCCCTTGAGCTGCTTGCGGAGGTTCGCGGGGAACGCGGGGAGGTTGGCTGCGAACGCCGGGGTGGACGGGGTGCCGCCGGGGATCCGGTAGCCCTTCTTGTCCCACGGCTGGACGCCGCCCTCGGGGTTGGCCTTGATCCACGCCTTCGCGGCGGGCACCAGTTCCTCGACCGAGGACACGACCTCGTCGACGAGTCCGACCTCCTTGGCCTGCACCGGTCCACGCTGCTGGCCCTGGAGCAGCACCTGCATGAGCGCGTTCTGCAGTCCGAGCATGCGGACGGTGCGCACGACGCCACCGCCGCCGGGCAGCAGGCCGAGGGTGACCTCGGGCAGGCCGATCTTGACGCCCTTCACGTCCGCGGCGACGCGGTGATGCGTGGCCAGGGCGATCTCGAGTCCGCCTCCGAGCGCGGCACCGTTGATGGCGGCGACGACGGGCTTGCCGAGCGTCTCGAGGCGGCGCAGGTCCGACTTGATCGCGACGCTGTGGCTGTAGATCTCGTCGGCGTTCTCCGGGCCGACCTTGATCATGTTCTTCAGGTCGCCGCCGGCGAAGAACGTCTTCTTGCCGGACGTGATGACGACACCGGTGATGGAGTCCTTCTCGTCGACGAGGCGGTCGACGGTCGCCTTCATCGAGGAGATGTAGGCGTCGTTCATGGTGTTCGCGCCCTGGTTGGGATCGTCGATGGTGAGCACGACGATGCCGTCGGCGTCCTGCTCCCAGTTGATGATGTTCTGCTCGCTCACTGCTTCAAGTCTCCTGATGGTCCGGGCGGTCAGACGCGCTCGATGATGGTGGCGACGCCCATACCGCCGCCGATGCACAGGGTGATGAGGGCGTACCGGGCGTTGCGACGCTCGAGCTCGTCGATCATGGTGCCGGTGATCATGGCGCCGGTGGCTCCGAGCGGGTGCCCCATCGCGATGGCGCCGCCGTTGACGTTGAGCTTCTCGTCCGGGATGTTCAGGTCCTTCTGGAACTTGAGCACCACGGACGCGAACGCCTCGTTGATCTCGAACAGGTCGATGTCGTCGACGGTCAGACCGGCGGCGGCGAGCACCTTCTTCGAGGCCGGGGTCGGGCCGGTGAGCATGATCGTGGAGTCGGCACCGCTGGTGGCCGTCGCGACGACGCGGGCCCGCGGGGTCAGGCTCATGTCCTTACCGGCCTGCTCGGATCCGACGAGTACCAGTGCGGCGCCGTCGACGATGCCGGAGCTGTTGCCGCCGTGGTGGACGTGGTTGATCTTCTCGACCCAGTGGTACTTCTGCAGCGACACCGCGTCGAAGCCGCCCATCTCGCCGACGCCGGCGAAGGACGGGTTGAGGCCCGCGAGGTTCTCGAGGGTGGTGCCGGGACGCATGTGCTCGTCCTGGTCGAGGACGGTGAGGCCGTTGATGTCCTTGACCGGGACGACGGACTTGGCGAAGTAGCCGCCGGTCCACGCCTTCGCGGCGAGGTCCTGCGAGCGGACGGCGTACGCGTCGACGTCCTCGCGGGAGAAGCCCTCGATGGTGGCGATCAGGTCGGCGCCCACGCCCTGGGGAACGAAGTAGTTGTCGTAGTTGGTGGCCGGGTCGAGCGCCCACGGTCCACCGTCGGAGCCCATCGGCACGCGGGACATCGACTCGACACCGCCGGCGATGACCAGTTCGTCCCAGCCGGAGCGCACCTTCTGCGCGGCGGTGTTGACGGCCTCGAGGCCGGACGCGCAGAACCGGTTCAGCTGGACGCCACCGACGGTGTCGGGCAGTCCGGCGTCGTTCACCGCGACGCGCGCGATGTCCATGCCCTGGTCGCCGACGGGGGTGACGACGCCGAGGATCAGGTCCGAGATGCGATCCTCGTCCAGGTCGGGGAAGCGGGCGCGGAGCTCGTCGATCAGGCCGGTGACCAGCGAGATCGGCTTGACCGAGTGCAGCGAACCGGTCTTCTTTCCGCGGCCACGCGGGGTTCGGATGGCTTCATAAATGAATGCCTCTGTGGTCACTGTGGAGTGTTCCTTCCTAATCTGCGTCGACGCCGACCGTGCACACGGCGCTCTGCACGGGGCATACCCCGGCACGTCCACCTTAGAACGTGTTGCAAAACGGTAGGAAGGACCGAAGCGATCCTGGATCGTGACCCAGGCGATCACGATCGGCCGATCTCCGCCCTACCCGGGCCGCACTTTCGTGCTGTAATGACCCGGCGCTCGACCCGACCCGAGCGGAGGAGAACACGCTGTGACCACCCGACTGTCCCGCCGGCAACTGTTCGGCGCCGCGACCGCGGGTGCGGCGACCGTTGCCGGGCTGGGACGCGCCGCAGCGTCCGCGGATCCGGCTCGTCGACTGCCGTCTCCTGCCGCGATCACCGCGTCCGATCCGGCTCTCCTGAGCGCGGTCGAGGCCGCGTCGCTGTTGCAGTCACGCGCGCTGCATCCGCGCGAGCTGCTCGACGCGTGCCTGTCGCGCAGTGCCGCCCACGACGGCGGCATCGGGGCCTGGATCCGGATCTACCCCGAGCAGGCCTACGAGGCCGCGGAGTCGGCCGCACAGCGACTCGCGGCAGGGTCCGCGCCGCTGGTCTGCGGATTGCCGATCGCGCTGAAGGATCTCTATGCGGTGGCCGGGCTGCCCGTCACGGCATCGAGCGGCGTCCTCGCGGGAAACATCGCCGCCGGCGATTCCGGGGTGTGGCGGCAGCTGCGCGACGCGGGCATGGTGCTGATCGGCCACGCGCACACCCACGAGTTCGCCATCGGAACCGCGACACCGCAGGTGGGGAACCCGTGGGACGTAGAGTATTCGCCGGGCGGCTCGTCCGGTGGCAGCGCCGCCGCCCTCGCCGCGCGATTCGCGCCCTGTGCGGTGGGAACCGACACCGGCGGGTCGTTGCGCATCCCCGCGAGCGCGTGCGGGATCACGTCGATCAAACCGACGTTCGGCCGGTGCAGCACCAGCGGGGTGATTCCGCTGACCTGGACGCGCGATCACACCGGCCCGATGGGGCGCAGTGTCGCCGACGCGTCGCTGCTCCTCAGTCACATGGCGGGCGTCGACGTGGACGACCCCTGCACGTCGGTGGGCCCGGACGTTCCCGCGGAGGGTTACCCGCTGACCGCCGTGGGCGGGTCACGCCCGCTGTCGGGCACGCGCCTCGGGTTGCCGCGGGGTGTCGCCGACGACCTGCCCGGCGCGACCGGGACCCTGTTCGGCGGCTTCCTCGACCTCGTCCGCGCACTGGGCGGCGAGATCGTCGACGTGACCGTGCCCGACGTGCCGAAGGGGCTGCTGAGCGGCGACTATGCCGAGTTCGGCTCGTATCACCGGCAGTTCGCGGACCGGCTCCCGGCGTACGGCCAGGAGTCGGCGCTCGCCGCGACCGCGGCGACGGCGAGCCTCGCCCTGCCCGTCGCGGACTACTTCGCTCTCGAACGCGCACGCCTGCGCTTCCAGCACGACTACAACCGGATGTTCGCCGAGCACCGGCTGGATGCGATTGTGCGCCCCGGCTCCCTCACCGACGGGGTGCGGCGCGACGCGCTCTCCGACTCGAGCGTGTTCGCCGGTGCGCGGGAGAACTACTTCTGGGCCAACTACACCGGAGCCCCGGTCGTCTGCACCCCGGTGGGCCGGTCCGCGGCCACCGGCATTCCGTTCGGCGTGCAACTGGGCGGGGTTCCGTGGTCCGAGGCGTCGCTGATCTCGATCGTCCTGGAACTGCAGGAGGCGCAGCCGGTGTGGCGGGACGCGCCGCCGCTCGGCCCGTCACCGCGGCGGATCCCCGAGGTGCGGGTAGCGGCCCCCGGCGCCGGACCGACTGCGACCAACACGGACGACACCGGCCCGGGTATCCGGTTCGTGCCGACGACATCGACCGCGGCGGTATGACGCCGCGAGGTCAGGCGTCGAGGCCGAGACCCGCGTCCCGTGCCCGGACGATCGCGGTCGGACGGTCGGGCACACCGAGTTTGGCCAGCACGTTCGACACGTGGTTGCGCACCGTCTTCGGGCTCAGCACGAGTCGCCGCGAAATGTTCGCGTTGTCGTAGCCGCGGGCAACGAGGTCGAGGACCTCACGCTCCCGGTCGGTCAGCTCGGGAAACACCGTGGGACCCACACGGCGCGAGGCGGCCATGAAGCCCATCGCGCGGGCCGCCACCGCGGCGCCCAGGATCACCTCACCGTTGGCGACCGCCCGGACCGCCCGTTCGACCTCCCCCGGATCGGCCCCCTTCACCAGGTAGCCGCGGGCACCGGCCCGCACCGACGCGACCAGCGATTCGTCGTCCTCGTGCATGGTCACCACGAGCACCCGCAGTGCGGGGTGCCGCTCGACGAGCCGCCGGGTGGCGTCCACCCCCGAACCGTCCCCGAGTTCGAGGTCCATCAGCACCACGTCGACGTCCCCGTCGACGACGTCGAGCGCCTCCGCGACGGAGCTGGCCTGCGCGGCCACCTCCATGCCGTCCAGGGTCGACAGCAACGCCACCATGCCCAGCCGGAACACCGGGTGGTCGTCGACGACGGCGACCCGGATGGACGAGGTGGTGGAATTCGTGGTGCCTGCGCTCATGATGCGGTCAACGGTAACCGGGCGGTGACCACCGTGCCTGTCGGACGGCCGGATTCGATGTGGAGCGTGCCGCCGAGTTCGTGGGCGCGCTCGCGCATCGACCTGGTTCCGACGCCGCCGCCCCCGGCCGGATCGAACCCGCACCCGTCGTCGTGGATGACGACCGTGAGCATCTCCGACGCGAACGTGGCGTCGACCCGGCAGCCGTCGGCTCCGCTGTGCCTGCGCGCGTTGGTGACGGCCTCGACGACGATCCCGTACGCCGCGGCGCTGATCTCCGCCCCCAGCCTGGGCGGCGGATCGGCCTGCACCCGCAGCTGGAATCCGCTGCGCGACTGGCTGGCTGCCAGTTCGTGCAGCGCCGGGACCAGTCCGAGCTCGTCGAGCACCGGCGGGAACATGCTGCGGGACAGCTGCCGGACGCCCTCCACCTGATGGTCGAGTTGCTCCTGCAGCGCGTCGATGAGTTCCGCGGCGGCGACCGGATCCGAGCCGAGCAGGTTCCGGGCGCCCTGCAGGCCGAGTCGGATGCCCGCCAGCGACGGACCCAGCCCGTCGTGCAGTTCGCGGCGAATCATCTGCCGCTCCTCCAGTCGCACGGACGCCAACCTGCGTCGGGCCTCCTGCAGATTCTCCGCCGACTGCAGCACGACGAGACCGGCCGTCACCACCGCCGACAACTCGGTGAGCGACCGGCGGGTGCGCGCCCCCAGCGACTCCCCCGGCGGCGCCGTCACGACCATCGTCCCGAGCGCCGCACCGCGGTGGACCAATTCCACCGACTCGGCGTGCCCCGTCGCCGAACCCCACACCGCGGCAACCCCGCTGGTGCGCCGCACGGACACGGATTCGAGCCGCAACGCGACGCCCACGCCGGCAGCGAGTCCCTCCAGGAGTTGTTCCGGGGTCTCCGCACTGCCGAACTGCCGGCCCAGGGTGCGGACGGCCCGCGCCGGGTCCTCGCCCTCTCCGTAGACGAGGCGGTGCACCCGCCGCTGCAGCCACAACCGGACCGGCTGCACGGCGACGGCGACGACACCCGCCGCGACCACCTGCGCCCCCACCGAATCACCCTCGGGCAGCAGCGCCGTCACGGCCGTGGCCACCACCACGTAGAGCACCAGCAGCAGGACGGTGAGGGTGCCCGCCACCGTCGCGCGGCTGACGGCGAGATTCAGCCCCCACATGCGCTGACGCAGGATGCACACCAGGATCGCGACCGGATAGAACGCCTGAACGGCCAAGTGCACCAACGGGTTGAGCACCCACAGCCCCGGCAGCGACGCGGGCAGGGCCAGCGGAATGTACGCCGCCGTCATCAGCGCCGTGCCGAGGCACATCCATCCGAGCCCCACACGCTCGTCGGGTGGGCCGTGCCGCCAGCGCCACCCGCAGTCCGCTGCCGCCGCGGAGCCGACGACGAGCACGGGCACGATCACCCACACCGCGGGGATCCCCGTGAACGTGCGAGACCAGAAGTACCAGGACGTCGCCGCGATACCCGCGAGGACGCCGAGTTTCGCGCCGACACCGAGCGGATGGTCGCGGATCAGCCACGGCACGATCAGGAACAGGCTGAGCGTCCCGGGAATCCACGCCGTGTTCTGCAGCGGCGACAGCACGTCGACCCACGGCAACCCCGGCCGCACGACCGCGAGCTGGGAATAGCTGTAGCTCAGCGCGGCGACACCCACGCCGATGGCGGTGATCCCCATGATGATCGGCACCGGATGCACCCGGCGCGCGAGGACGACGCCGGCCACGGTCCCGTACACCGCTGCCCCGACGACGTCCACCAGGAAGAACAGCTGGTTCGAATCGATGCCCGGATCGGCCCGGACGAACGCCACCACCGACAGGACGACCAGAATCCACGCGGACACCGCCATGACAGCAGCAGGTACGGGCGCACCGCCCGTACCTGCCGACCCCTCGGTCATCGGAGTGTCCTTCTGCTTCACCATGATGCGAACGAGTATCTCCGCTACTCGCGCACGGTGTCGGCGAAAGCGAAACCGATTGCGCTCACCAGCACCCACAGCGGTCCGGTGAACCCCGCGAGGTACTGCAGCGGCGAGACGCCGATGACGGCCGTCACCAGGCCCAGGACCAGGCTGACCCAGCCGATCCACCGCGGGCCGGCCTGCCCGCGCAGCAGTGCGACGGCCACCGCCAGCGCGCTGACCCCGGCACCCGCCCACAGCCACGGGATGGTGCCCATCCAGTGGCCCCCGACCACCGCGAACTCCGGCACCAGCTGGTCTGTGTCACCGAGACCGAACACCAACTCGGTGGTCAGGCCGGTTCCGAGCAGGCACGCCGCCGACGTCAGAACCAGACCGAACGCCGCGACCGACGGCAGGATGCTCTCGGCAGGCAACGCTGCTCGCAGCCGCTGGGACAACCCCGCGGCGAAGACGAGGATCAGCAGCGCCGCGGTCATGACCGCCACGTGCATGACGAGGATCCCGGTGCGCTGTCCGGCGAGGCCGTTCATGATTGCGACCGCGTCGCCGGCCGACGCCTCCACGTAGACCGCGTCGATCGACATACTCGCCTGGATGCCGACGATTCCGGCCACGCCGGCGACGGCCCCGACGTAGGCCCACCACCGGCCACTTCGCGGTCGCGCCGTCGCCGGGACCTCGTTCTGCACGCCGTCTGGAACATTCACTGTGCTCATGGGACGAGAATCGGGCACCCGGCGTCCCGGGCACCAGGGGCCGATGTCCCGATGTGGCGGGACCGGCGACGCGGCCCCTTCGGGTCAGCCCTCGAGCTTCTTGGCCCCGAGCATGTCCTTGAGCAGTTCGAACGCCACGTCTTCCGGGTCGCGGCGAGTCGCGGGATCGACGGGTTCCGCCGCCTCCGCGAACATCTCTTCCTCGTCCTCGGGTGTGGAGACGGGCGGCGGCGTTGTCGCGGAAGCCTCGTAGTCGATCGGCCCGGGATCGTCCGGGTAGTCGGGTGCCTCCGGCGGCGGAATGTCGTCGTCCGGCTCGGACGACGGACGTGCCTGGCCCGCACCCGGACCCGAATCGGAGCGTTGTGTGTCGGACTGCTGCTGCGGCGGACGCTGCGCGGTCTTCTCCTGGCTGGGCCGGGAGAATCGCGGTGCGCCTGCCGGCTTCGTCGGCGCTGCAGCGGCCTTCGCGACCGGTGGGGGCGGCGCCGTCGGAGCACCGGCCTGATACTCCACTTCCCAGGTGCCGCCGAACATCTCGGCGAGCACCTCGGTGATCACCTGAGCGTTGTGCGGTGACGCGATGCGAGCGCCCAGGTTGGGGACGGGGTGCGCCAGGATCAGGCGGTTGCCCTGAACGTCGTGCACGGTCGCGGCCGACAACATGGCAGGCAGGATCTTGTTACGCTGACTCACCTTCTCGCGCAGCGAATTCCAGGCTTCCCGCAGCGCGGCGGCATCCGGTCCGGCCGATGCGGCGGGCTCCGCCTCCACCTCGGGGGCGATCGGCGTCTCCGGTTCCGGTGCGGGAGTCGGCTCCGGTACAGGTTCCGGTTCCGGAACAGGAGCGGGCGCCGGTTCGGGTTCCGGAACAGGAGCGGGCACGGGCTCGGGCTCGGGTGCGGGCGCGGGCTCGGGTGCGGGCACAGGGGCAGGCTCGGGCGCAGGCGTCGGCTCCGGAACAGGTGTCGGCTCGGGCTGCGGCTCCGGTTCGGGAACGGGTGTCGGCGCGGGCTCCGGAACCGGCCGCGGCATCGGTTCGGGTTCCGGCTCGGGCGGCGGGGGCACGGTGGCCGCCGCGGCCTGGCGCATCGACGGTCGCTGGAACTTCGGTTCCGGCTCCGGCTCGGCGGGATGTTGCGGCGCACGCGCAGGAGCCGCCGCCGGCCGCTCGGCCGCGTCCACTGCCGGCGCCGCCCCGGCGGGCGGAAGTCCGCGTTCGACGCGTTCGAGTCGTTGCAGCACGGCGGACTCCGCATCGGACGCCGCGGGCAGCAGCATCCGGGCGCACATCACTTCGAGCAGCAGGCGGGGAGCCGTGGCGCCCCGCATCTCACCCAGGCCTGCGTGCATCACCTCGGCGTAGCGGGTGAGCGTGGCGGGACCGATCCGCTGGACCTGGGCGCGCATGTGTTCGAGCACGTCGCCGGGCGCGTCGACCAGGCCACGTTCGGCGGCGTCGGGCACCGCCTGCATCAGGATGAGGTCGCGCAGGCGCTCGAGCAGGTCGACGGCGAACCGGCGCGGATCGTGCCCGGCGTCCATGACGCGGTCGACCGTTCCGAACAGCGCTGCACCGTCGCCGGTGGCGAGCGCGTCCACGGCGTCGTCGATGAGCGCGACGTCGGTGACGCCGAGCAGCGCGAGCGCACGCGGGTAGGTGACGCCCTCGTCACCCGCTCCGGCGAGCAGCTGATCGAGGATGCTCAGCGAGTCACGCGGCGAACCGCCACCCGCGCGGATGACCAGCGGATACACCGGGTCGGCGACGGGCACACTCTCCTGGTGGCAGATCTTCTCGAGCAACCCGCGCATCGTGGTCGGCGCAAGCAACCGGAACGGGTAGTGATGGGTGCGCGAACGGATGGTCGGCAGCACCTTCTCCGGTTCGGTGGTGGCGAAGATGAAGATGAGGTGCTCCGGCGGCTCCTCCACGATCTTGAGGAGCGCGTTGAAACCGGCCGTGGTGACCATGTGGGCCTCGTCCACGATGAACACCCGGTACCGGGATTCGGCGGGCGCGTAGAACGCGCGGTCGCGCAGCTCACGGGTGTCGTCGACGCCACCGTGGCTGGCCGCGTCGAGTTCGGTGACGTCGAGGTTGCCCGAACCGCCGGGGCCGAGCGCCACGCACGAGGGGCACTGGCCGCACGGCGTCGAGGTGGGACCCTCGACACAGTTCAGCGATCGGGCCAGGATTCGGGCAGACGACGTCTTGCCACAGCCGCGGGGACCGGAGAACAGATACGCGTGGTTGATCCGTCCGGCGTCGAGAGCGGTGCTCAGTGGTTCGGTGACGTGCTCCTGCCCCACCACCTCGGCGAAGGATGCGGGTCGGTACTTCCGGTACAGGGCCACGCGGAAAGACTACCGGCGGTCCCCGACAGTCCGGGCCGGGTGGTCGAAGCGCCCGCTCGGCACCCGCTCGGGGCGCTACTCACATGCCGAGGTCCGAACCTGACCGCATTGCGTAACACGTTCGCAACGCAGCGGCATCACAGTCGAAACCGCTCGCGGTCATCGTGACTTTCCGCGCCGGGTTTCGTCCCGGTGTGTGAGGAGAATGTCGTGCCTGCAATCGACGCCGGAGCAACCGCCTGGCTTCTGATCAGTACCGCGCTGGTCCTTCTGATGACGCCGGGGCTCGCCCTGTTCTACGGCGGGATGGTCCGTTCCACCGGCGTACTGAACATGATCATGATGAGCTTCGTGTCGATCGCGCTGGTCACGGTCGCGTGGCTGGTGGCCGGATACTCCCTCATCTTCGGCGACGACATCGGCGGCGGACTGATCGGCGGGCTGGAGCACCTGGGGATGGTGGGCATCGACCCCACCACCGTCCACGGGCAGGTGCCCGAGATCCTGTTCGCCACGTTCCAGCTGACGTTCGCGATCATCACCGCCGCGCTGATCAGCGGTGCGATCGCCGACCGGGCCAAGTTCTCGGCCTGGATGATCTTCGTTCCCGTCTGGGCCCTCGTCGTCTACGCGCCCGTCGCGCACTGGGTGTGGAACCCGCAGGGCTGGATCGCACAGTTCGGCGCCCTCGACTACGCGGGCGGACTGGTCGTCGAGATCGTGTCCGGCGCGTCCGGCCTGGCGCTGGCGCTGGTCCTGGGCCCGCGCCTCGGATTCCGGTCCGAGTCGATGCGCCCCCACAACCTGCCGCTGGTGCTGCTGGGCGTCGGCCTGCTCTGGTTCGGCTGGTTCGGTTTCAACGCCGGCTCCGCGCTCGCCGCCGACGGCACCGCCGCCGCGATCTTCCTGAACACCCTCGTCGCCGGGTGCACCGGCCTGCTCGGCTGGCTCCTCGTCGAACAGAAGCGTGACGGCCACCCCACCACGTTCGGTGCGGCGTCCGGCGTCGTCGCGGGTCTGGTCGCGATCACCCCGTCCTGCGGCACCGTGAGCATGGTCGGCGCGCTCGTCGTCGGCGCCGTCGCCGGCGTGGTCTGCTCGTTCGCCGTCGGCTGGAAGTTCCGCCTCGGGTACGACGACTCCCTCGACGTCGTGGGTGTCCACCTGATGGGCGGCATCGTCGGCACCATCCTGATCGGTCTGCTCGCCACCGAGGTCATGACCGGCGGACCGGAAGGCCTCTTCTACGGGGGCGGGTTCGCCCAACTCGGCAAGCAGGTGGTGGCCGTGGTGGTCGTCGCCCTGTACGCGTTCGGCGTGACGTACGCGCTGGGCAAGCTGATCGACCGGATCTTCGGGTTCCGGGTGAGCGCGGAGGACGAGTCGTCCGGCATCGACCTTGCTTTGCACGCCGAGTCGGCGTACGAGCACGGTGTGCTCGGGCACGGTCCGGGCGGCGGCGGTCAGGGCAACAGCGTCTTCCCGTGGATGCACGAGGCCGAACGCAGGCGGCACCTGGATGCCGAGCGGAAGCAGAAGCCCTCCGACACCGAGTAGCGGCGGCTACTTCTTCTTCGCCGCCGCAGCCTTCTTCGCCTCGGCCTTCGCCGCCTTCTTGAACTCGCGGACCTCGTGGAGGCTCTTGTCGTCCACGACGTCCGCGATCGAACGCCGCGCTCCGTCGGTGCCGTAGTCGCCTGCGGCCTCCCGCCAGCCCTTCGGCTCCACCCCGATCTGCTTACCGAGCAGCGCCAGGAAGATGCGGGCCTTCTGATCGCCGTAACCCGGCAGCGCCTTCAGCCGTTTCAGGACCTCTTTGCCGTCGGGGTCGCCGCTGGTCCACAACGCCTCGACGCTGCCGTCGTAGTTCTCGACGAGGAACGCGCACAGCGACTGGATGCGGGTGGCCATCGATCCGGGAAACCGGTGGACCGCCGGCGTCTGCGAGCAGACGGCCGCGAACTCCTCCGGATCCATCTCCGCGATGCGGTGCACCTCGAGGCCGCCGAGCCGGTCGTCCAGCTTCTTCGGACCCGCGAACGCCGTCTCCATCGGAACCTGCTGATCGAGCAACATCCCGATGAGCAGCGCCAGCGGGTCACTCGCGAGGAGTGCGTCGGCGTCCGGATCCCCTACCAGGTTCAGCGTGCGTGCCATGGTTCGATCCTGCCAGGTCGGTCTCGGCTGCGCAGCTACCGGCCGAGAACCGCGACGGCGACGGCCGAGGCGGCGGTCGCGGCCAGGAGTAGCGAGATCAGCAGCGCACTACGATCGGTCATCCCTGCGCGCGAACGGCGCAGAGAAGAGACGCGCCGACCCGCGACGAGGCCGATCCCCAACAGTGACAGCGCCATCCCGGCAACCGGCGCACCGGCCACACCGGCGTCCGAGACTGCGGCGAAGTGCGCTAGGAACAACGCCGCGGCGATTGCCGACAGGGATGTCCGACGCCACGCCAGTGCGGTGCGCTCCGGCTGGAGACCGGCGTCCCGGACCTGCACACCCGTCACGGAACGGACGTCGCAACGACGGCAAGTACCGCAATCACGCCGACACCCACAGTCAGCACGGGCACCAGCACGGAATCCGGGAGCGGCAGACTGCGCCTGATCGCGAGTTGCACCGACCGCCAGTGGAGGTAGGCACCGACCGCCAGCACCGTCGCGAGTCCGAAACACACAACGGAGATCGCGCACTGCGCTCCGTCCGACAGCGACGAAGCCAACTGGCCCACCGCCACACCTCCGGCGAGGAGTCCCAGCGCCGTCCGTATCCATGCGAGATAGGTTCGCTCGTTCGCGAGGGTGAAGCGGTAATCCGGCTCGTCCTCCACCTCGGACGCGACCGACGACGCGCGCTGCGGCCGCGAGTTCAGAACGCCCACTGCGACCTTCCCGCAGTCTTGGCCTTCAGCTCCGTCGCACGGTCGCTCCCCTCGAGGAAAGCCCTCGATTCCGCGGCCGCCCAGCTGTACACGCCCTTCGCCATCGTCGACGTGGCTGCCCGCTCGAGCGCACCGAACACGTCGAGCCGCGTCTCGTGCGAAACCCGGCTGCCCGGATCGGCGTCGGCCGCCATCTGCGCGAGATGCCCGGCGAGCCGATGCTCGCCGCGTGCGAGCAGCTCACGCGCCCGCTCGGCCAATCGCTCGGCGCCACCGCCGATTTCTGCCATCTCCCGCGCCAGGTCGTTGCGGTGAGCGGCCTTGAGGTTGGCGGGGTTTCCGTCGTACCAGCCGCCGTACATCCGCCAGACGTTGCGTACGACGAACTCGGGTTCGTCGTAGGACGGCGCCAGATACGGCTTCTTCAGCAGTTCGGCGGGCGCCGTGACCGTGTGAATCACCTCGTCCAACGTCGCACCGGCATTCATCAACTCGAGCGTCTGGCAGTGCAGGGTCTCGAGCAGTTCCGCAGCGTCCGTCAGGGTCACCCGGATGCGGTCCACGCCGACTACGGGAAGTCCGTGCCCGGGGAGAAGGATCTCCGCTCCGAGTCCGGCCATCCAACGCAGGGTGCGCGCCCACTCGTACGCAAACCGCTGGACCTTCTGCGGGTTGCCGGCGTTCGGGCTCGCCCAGATGAAGAAATCGCCGCAGCAGAGGATCTTCCGGTCCGGCAGCCAGGCGATGGCCGCATCATCCGTCTCACCGCGTGCGTGACGCAAGTCGACTACGAGGTCGTCGATCGTGAGCGTCGTGCGATCGCCGAACGTGACATCCGGGTAGCGGTAGTCGTTCGGCCACTGGAGATTCGGTGCCTGGAACTGTCGCTGGTTGATGACGCCGTTGTAACCACGGGTCCTGCGGTAGCGATCGAAGCGGGGAAGAACCGCTTCCTGCGCCACGACGGTGGGGCGCTCCCAGCCGCGCCTGGCCGCCTCCTCGTCGAACGGCCCCATCCCGAAGATGTGGTCGATGTGACCGTGTGAGTACACCGCTGTGTGGATCGGCCGGTCGGAGAGTTCCCGAGTCGCCGAGAACAACTCGTTCGCGGTGCGCAGGTCGCCGGTGTCGTAGACGAACAAGCCTGCATCCGTGGGGAAGACGTAGACGTTGCCGAAGGCGGGCCACATGTAGGCACCGTCCGCGACGCGATGCATCCCCTCCCTGCGGAGGTCGCCGCGGTGATACAGCTGCTGGCTCGCCTCGCCCCGCCACACCTTGTCGGCGTATTCGATGATGTCGGTCATATCGCTCTCCTCGGGTGTCGGCACTCGTCCGGCCGGATCGGCTGTCCGCTGTGGCCAATTCTGTGTTCCGCGGGCTCCGCCGACAATGGAGTTCTCACACACCCGCCGACGCGCCGACCTGTGAGATGTCACAGGTCGGGACAATCGTCCGCCGGCTACTCAGGCCTCCGGCGGTGCGATTCCGGAGTTCACCGCGACGGCGAGCGTGAGGAGATCGTTCGTGACATGGACGTCGAGACCGGTCAGCTCGCGCACCCGATTCAAGCGGTTGTCCACCGTGTTCGGGTGCACGAACAGCGTGTCCGCGGTGCCGCGCCGGTCCTGGTTGCACGCAAGGTAGACCCGCAGCGTCTGCACCAGCTCCGGGCGGTTTCGCAGCCCGCTACACCGGTCCAGCAGGACGCCCAATGACGCGCTCGCGTGAGCGAAATGGTGTTCCAGAGCCACATCGTCGATTCGGATCGCTCTACCGGTGAGCCCGCACCGCAGACCCACTTCGAGCACCTCTCGCGCGGTCCGTCCCGCACGCGGAAGATCTCCGACTCCGGCCGCCTCGTCGATACCCGCCGTCACGCGAGCCCCGCTGGCCTTCTCGAGGTCCGCGACGAGTGAATTCAGGTCGATCGACGGCGGATGCATCAGCAGCCGACCGGAGTTCGGACGGATGTCGGTCAACCACAGACCCGGCAGTTCCCGTGCCAGCTGGGCGCGGAGACGGCGCACTTTCCGCTTCACCGCGACCGACCGGGCGTGGGCGTCACCCGACTTTTCGCCGGGGACGTCCCCGATGTCGAGGAACAGGACGACCGGTTGCGCGGGAACGAGTTCGGGGTCGTCGAAGATCCAGTCGTCGCCGCGCAGGACCGCGTCGATGATCGGCGCGTGGTTGTGATCCTGGGCCGCGACCAGCTCGCGCGCGTGGATCTCGTACGCGGAAGCCACGTCTCGAAGAATACGGTCGTTGGTCCGGCGGGCCCGGCCGAGGACGAACCAGAACGTCTCGTGGTCGCGGCCCCATTCGGACTCCAGCGCTTCGGCGAGCACGTCGAAGGCCGTCTGCCAGCAGCGCATGTATTCCCGGAGCGGCAAACCCTCGGATACCCGCTCGGTGCCTCGTTCGATGCTTTCCCGCATGGTCTCGGCGATGTCGATCGAGTCCTCGACGACCGAACGGAAACAGACATCGAGCATCGACCGGACGGTGTGGGCACTCTCGCGGTGGAGGTGGTCGGGGACTCCGGTCCCCTCGTAGAGCGGGGTGGCCTGGATGTAACGGTCGATGGTGGTCCTGGCCAGGCGAGGGATCGAGCGCCGCATCCGTGCGATCGAACGCCGCAGATCTGTCTCGGATGCAGCCCGCATCGGTCGACTCCTCACTGTGATGGATCACACAGGTTACCCAGCAAGAGTGTGACCGCCGCCGATGGTACGACAGTCACCGGGTCGGCACGCTGATGCACTGACGAGACCTCCACAGGACTCCTGATGCACCGGCGAAGGAATGAGGACCCCATGACACAGACCGAGAACGCACCGGACCTTCCCCTTGCCGGAATCGTGGTCGTCGACCTCGGCCAGTACATCGCTGCCCCGGGCGCGGCGCAGACGCTTGCCGACCTCGGCGCGGACGTGATCAAAGTCGAGAGCCCCGAGGGTGACCAGGCGCGTGGAATCGGCGTGTACGGCGAAGCGATCATGCGGGCCTACAACCGGCGCAAGAAGTCGATCGTCCTCGACCTCAAGAACGACGTGGACCTCGGCAACGCCCGCTCACTGATCCGCCACGCCGACGTGGTCGTGCACAATCTGCGGCCGGGAGTCATGGACAGGCTGGGACTTTCGGCAGCTGCCATCCGCGAACTGAATCCGACGGTCGTGCTCGCTTCCGTTTCGGGGTTCGGCACCCACGGCCCCTCCCGCGCTCGGCCGGGTCTCGACATCGCGGCGCAGGCGGAAACCGGCATGATGTCGGCGACCGGAGAAGCGGACGGCGATCCGCAGCGTGTCGGATTTCCCCTCGTCGATCATGCGACGGCGTACGTGGTGGCTCAAGCGATCCTGGCTGCGCTGTATCGAAGAGAGCGAACGGGACTCGGCGACGAGATCGAGGTATCACTTCTCGACGTTGCGGTCGATCTGCAGTGCGTGAACTGGGGTGAGTACGGCATCACCGGCGTGGTTCCGCGCCGGAGCGGCAATGGCCAGCCCACCGCCGCACCTGCGGCAGACATCTTCCGCACAGCAGACGGTTCGATCGTGGTGTCGGCGTACACGGCAGCCAGATTCGAGCAACTGTGTGCGATCGCGAACTGCCCGGAGCTGCCGAAAGATCCACGCTTCGCAGACAATCCGGCCAGGGTCGCCCATCGCGCCGAACTTCTCGACGCGTTGTCGCCGTTCTTCTCCGAACTCGACACCGAAACGGCCCTGCAGCAGCTCACCTCGGCCGGAATCGTTGCAGGGGCGGTCCGTTCGTACGACCAGGTACTGACAGCGGCCGATGTGATCGCCAGTGGCATCTTCGCGACGGCGAGCAGTGTGGAAGGCGCCCAGTATGACATTCCCGGTCTGCCGTACAGCTCGCAGAGCACGCCACGCAATCGTGGCGCCGGCGCTGTCCCCGAACTCGGAGAACACACCGGGGAAGTTCTGAGCCGGTACGG
Source organism: Rhodococcus wratislaviensis (assembly GCF_041228765.1). Taxonomy (NCBI): domain Bacteria; kingdom Bacillati; phylum Actinomycetota; class Actinomycetes; order Mycobacteriales; family Nocardiaceae; genus Rhodococcus; species Rhodococcus wratislaviensis. The sequence goes on from NZ_CP150488.1 coordinate 237,043, forward strand.
CCTCGTCGATCACGCCACTGTCCATTGACGACAGTTCGGTACCGCTCGTCTCCCCTGCGTCGACCACCGTTCCAGGAGCACCCATGTCCCTTCACAATCCACTCACCCCGCTCGAGGCAGACGAACCTTCCGACGAGCTGGACAAGCCGGGTATTCGACGCCGCGGATGGATCATCACCCTGATGCTGATGGCGTTCATGCTGATCAATTTCGCCGACAAGATCGTCGTCAGTCTCGCGGGCGTCGAGATCAAGGCCGACCTCGGGCTGAGCGATCAGCAGTTCGGCACCGCGCAGAGCGCATTCTTCTGGCTGTTCGCGGTGGGGGCGGTGGCGCTCGGATCACTGGGCGGCAGGGTGCCCGCACGGTGGCTACTCGCCGGCCTGGTCGGGCTGTGGGTGCTCAGCCTTGCGCCGATGACCACCACGGTGGGGTTCGGGGTGTTCCTCGCGTGCCGCATGTTGCTCGGATTCGCGGAAGGACCTGCGGGAGCGTTGTCGCAGCAGATCGTCCACACCTGGTTCGCTCCCAAACGGCGTTCCCTGCCCGCTTCGGTCGTCATCATGGGCGCCTCCCTCGGCCCCCTCATCGCGGCGCCGGTTCTGACCTGGATCATCCAGCGCCACAGCTGGCACGCGGCCTTCCTCATCTTGATGGTGGTGGGAGTGGTGTGGTTGGTCGCGTGGTTGTTCGTGGGCGGCGAGGGTCCCGCCGGAAATGCCGGCGCCGGTGCCGGCGAGAAAGCTGTGGCCCTCCCCGACACCGCTCCCCTGCGGGTTCTCTGGGGCCGACCCACCGTCATCGGCGTCGCCCTCTTCTCGTTCTGCTCCTATTGGGCGACCGCACTGAAGGTGAGCTGGCTACCGCTGTATCTCCGCGAGGGCCTCGACTACAGCCCCGGGGTCACAGGACTTCTGATCACGCTACCGTTCGCGTCGGCCGTGGCCCTGACCTTCCTTGCCGGAATGATCTCCACTCGCCTCTCGCTGAACGGCGTCTCGTCGCGAACCGCCCGCGGCCTGTTCTCCGCGTTCCTGCTGGCCGCCGGCGGCGCCTGCATGGTGGGCTTCACCGTCCTTCCGGTCGGGACGGTGCAGATGGTTCTCATCACCCTCGCGTTCTCCCTCAATACCGCGGCGTGGGGCTTGGCATTCTCACTGCTGTCCGATGTGGTGCCCCGGAAACAGCGTGGTTCGGTCATGAGCATCACAGTCGCGATCTACAGCATCGGCGGCGTCGCGGCACCGCTGCTCATCGGTTCCCTCGTAGCAGGATCCGCCGGAACCGCTGCCGGTTACGGCCGCGGATTCGTGATCGTCGGCATCATCATGCTGGTCGGGGCGCTCGCTGCAGTCCTCCTGGTGCATCCGGAACGAGACGCCGAGGTGATTGCCGGCTATCGGCCGGACGCGGACTGACATATCCACAGAGTTATCCACATCACTGCATTACCGGTCGGTACGCTCCAGCATCGCGGCCACGCCGGCGATCAGACCGTCGCGCCAGTGCAGGACGTCGTGGCCCCCGCAGAACTCTCGGTACCGGACGTCGTGGCCGGTGCCGGCCAACAGGTCGCGCACCTCGCGATTGGGTTCGACGAGCATCCATTCGAGTGTCCCGGCCTCCACGCTGAACCGGCTGTTCGACGGGGGCGTGGCGCGGACGCGGTCCTGGAATGAGACCCCCGGCCCGGAGCCGGGCCACCAGAAGGATCCGGACAGGCTGACGGCGCAGCCGAACACCTGCGGTGCCGTCAATGCTAGGTGGCACGCCGTCAGTCCGCCCAGGCTGCAGCCGGCCACGATCGTCGACGCAGGGTCGTCGGTGACGCCCCATTCGCGCCGCAGCCAGGGCAGCAGTTCGCCGGCGAGACCGGCGGCGAACGCGGGGCTGCAGCCCAACTCTTCGGATCTCAGTTCGGGCCCGACACTGTCGACCATCACGACGAGCGGAACCCGATGCCCCGCACGTCCGAGCGCATCGACGGCCCCCGCGATCGGCAGGTCGATCGCCCACGTCCGGCCGTCCAGCATCACCACGACCGGACGATTCCGAGCAGCGAGTCCGCGCGGTTCGTAGACCCACACCGACCGCCGCGTGCCCGACAGGCTGAACGTCGTCTCGTGGAGTGCGCCACGGCCGGGCCGCTCCGTCCACCAGCGCTGCGCGGGTGCCGCGGGCATCACCGCCTCGGAACTGTCGCCGGTCTTCACCACCCGCGTCGGCAGCGGGTTGAACGGGTCGGACTGCGCGTCGACGAGCACGCTTCGCCACCACTGCCAGCCCGGGGTGTCGCCGGGAACCGTCAATGATTCCGCGCGGGGGATGAAACGATAAGCGCCCCGCCACTTCTCGGGGACCTCGACAGACAGGGACCACAGGTCGGTGCCGGGTAGCCGCGACAGCGCGGCCCGTTCCGGACGGGAGCGGTCGGTGATTCCGTTGGCGTCGAAGTAGACGTGCCGCGTGCGCGAGGTGCGCTCGTCGCCGTCCGGATCGCGCCAGCAGAACGTCGCGATCACGCAGCCGGGGCCTGCCCCGTCCGGCTCGATCAGCGGACTGCCCGCGGCGGCGAGGCGGTCCCAGAACGCGGGGACGCCGTCACGCGTCAGGTCGTCGATCCACCGTGCCCGCACGACGCGACGCTCGGGCCCCGGCACTCGTTGCAGCATCCACTTCCCCTTCGAATGTAGGTAACGCTAGCCTAAATTAGTTTTCTTACCCGTGCGAAAGAGAGTCTTACCGTGAAACTTCGTCGCTCACTGGCAGCCGTCGCTGTCCTCGCCGTCGGGATCGGCGCTGCCGCGTGCTCGTCCGATCCCGATTCCGACGCCGCGACCGCCGGCACCCCGGCCGCGGCCGACCAGAGCTTGCCCCGCACCGTCACCGACGAGACCGGCAGCATCACGATCGACCGGAAGCCCGAGCGGATCGTGTCCACCAGCGTCACCCTCACCGGCTCACTGCTCGCCCTCGACGCCCCCCTGATCGGTACCGGCGCGCAGCGAGCCAGCGACGTCACCGACGAGCACGGTCTGTTCACCCAGTGGGCGGCCATCGCCGCCGAGCGCGGCGTCGAAACGCTGTATCAGGGGGAGCCCAACGTCGAGAAGATCACCGCCGCCGATCCCGACCTCATCTTCGTGTCCGCCACGGGCGGCGACTCGGCACTCGATCAGGTGGACACGCTGAAGCAGATCGCACCCGTCGTGGTGCTGCGGTACGACGACAAGTCGTGGCAGGACCTCAGCGGACAGATCGCCGCGGCCATCGGGGCCGAGGAGCAGGCCGACGCCCTCGTCGCGAAGTTCGACCGGCAACTCGACGACGCCAAGTCGGCGCTGGGCGACAGGGTCGCCGCGGCGAACCCGGTGAATGTGCTCGCGTACAACTCGCCGGAGGAGTCGCGGATCTTCACTGCCGAATCGGCGCAGGGCATCCTGCTGGAACGCCTCGGATTCTCGCTCGCCGAGCTGCCGTCCGACCTCACCGCCGCCGACAAGGGCATCATGGCCGGCCGCAAGGACGTCGTGCCTGCCGGGCAGGAGAACCTGCCGCGAGCGGTGCCCGGCAACACCACGTTCATCGTGATCGGTGAAGCAGCGGACGCCGACAGGTTCCTTGCGGATCCGACGCTGCAGCAGACCCCGTCCGCGGAGAAGAAGCAGGTGATCGGGCTCGGGAAGGACAGCTTCCGCCTCGACTACTACAGCGCGTCCAACCTGATCGACCGGGTCACGAACGCAGTGCGATAACGCTCGCCCCGTGTCGGCGCGGCCCATATCGGGTACATCTACGTTCACAGGGACTCCGGTCCGTTCACTCAACCCCGAAGGACACCCGATGGCCCAGAACGAAACGAATCGAGCCAACGGGATGAGCCGCGCCGTCGACAGGGCAACCGACAGCAACACTTTCGAACGCGTCGCGCGCGCGGGCCACGTGATGAGCGGTTTCGTCCACCTGCTGATCGCGTACATCATCGTTCAGCTGGCGTTCGGCACCGGCGGCAACGCCGATCAGTCCGGGGCCCTCGGCGCCCTGGCCGCCAAACCCGGTGGCCGGTTAGTGCTGTGGGTGGCGATGGTCGCGTTCATCGCGATGGCACTGTGGCGGCTCGCCGAGACCGTCCTCGGACCCCACGCGACCGAGAATTCCGGGGGCGACGGCGACGAGACGTCCCTGCTGGACCGTGCGAAGGCGTTCGGCCTGGCCGTCGTCTACTTCGCGTTCGCCTTTTCGGCATACCAGTTCGCGAGCGGCGGCGGGAAATCGAGTGGTCAGCAGAACGCCGGAATGAGTGCACGCCTCATGGAGTCCGGGGGAGGCAAGATTCTTCTCGTGGTGGTGGGTCTGGTCGCCATCGCGATCGGCGGCTACCACATCTACAAGGGGGCGTCGAAGAACTTCCTGGACGACCTGAAGGGCACCCCGTCGAAGCTCGTCGAGCCCCTCGGACTGGTCGGCTACGTAGCCAAGGGCCTCGTCATCGCGGGCGCGGGCGTGCTGGTGATCGTGGCGGTCTTCAACGCCGACCCGTCCAAGGCCACCGGACTCGACGGCGCGGTCAAAACCCTGGGTTCGGCGCCGTTCGGGCAGTTCCTGCTGATCCTCGCGGCACTGGGCATCGCCGCGTACGGGGTGTACAGCTTCGTGATGGCGCGCTACGCCAGGATGTAGAGCACGTCCGGCCGCTCACCTGCGAGGGTGAACGGCCGGACGTCGTGTACTACTAGGGCATGTCTCCCAATAACTTGAGCCACTCGACGATGCCGGCGAGCAGGAATCCGGCGCGGTAGGTGAGGGCGAGTTTGTCGTAGCGAGTGGCCACCGCACGCCACTGTTTCGCCTTGTTGAAGGCCCGTTCGACCACGTTGCGCCCCTTGTAGGACTCCGGGTCGAAGTTCGGTGGCCGCCCGCCCGCGCGGCCCTTGTTCACCCGGTTCGCTGCCTGATCGGTCTTCTCGGGGATCACCGCCTTGATGCCTCTGCTTCGCAGCAGTTCCCGGTTTGCCCGTGATGAGTACGCCTGTCGGCCCGGACCTCGTCGGGGCGCGTGCGGTGCGCTCCGCCCGCGAGCCGCGGCACGCAGATGCCCTCCAGCACGTGGGCGAACATCGGACTGTCACCGGCTTGGCCTGGGCCGACCAGCACCGACAGCGGGCGCCCGTGACCGTCGCACGCCAGGTGCGCCTTGCTGGTCAACCCGCCCCTCGACCGGCCGATGCCGTGATCGGCAGGCTCGTCACGCAGGTTCGTGTAATTCGGTAGATCCCCCTGTGTGGCGGGCGGCGTTCGCACCGTGCTGATGGACACGGACCACTGTGGAATCGACCGATACCGCCCAGTCCAGGTTCCCGCCGGCGTCGGCCATCGCGACCAGAGCAGTCAGCACCCGATCCCAGGTTCCGTCTCCGGCGTATCGGCGATGTCGCTTCCACACCGTCTTCCACGGCCCGAAATGCGACGGGAGATCTCGCCAGGGCAACCCGGTCCGCAGTCGATACAGCATCCCCTCGACCACCACACGATTGTTCCGGAACTTCCGCCCCCGGAGCCCATCGGAACTGGGCAACAGCAGCGCGAGCAACTCCCACTGCTTGTCCGTCAACACCTCAAACCGATCAACAACGTCTGCCACACCGAAGAGTCTGCAGCACAACACCACAAATCATTGGGAGACACACCCTAGGACTTCGGCAGGTCCAGGCGTGATTCGGTGGCGGCGAGCAGCACGCACGTCGCGACACCGTTCATCGACTTGTCCAGATCCTCCATCGAGGGGAAGCTCGGCGCGAGCCGGATGTTCTTGTCCTCGGGGTCGACGCCGTACGGGAACGCCGATCCGGCGGCGGTGAGCGCGATCCCCGCGTCCTTCGCCAGAGCGATGACACGCTTCGCGGTGCCCTCGACGACGTCGAGGCTGATGAAGTAGCCGCCCTTCGGCTCCGTCCACGACGCCACCTTCGACGCCCCGAGACGATCCTCGAGGATCTTCAGGACGAGCGCGAACTTCGGCGCCAGGATCTCGCGGTGCTTCTCCATGTGAGCGCGGACGCCCTCGGCGTCGCCGAAGAACCGCAGGTGCCGCAGCTGGTTCAGCTTGTCGGGACCGATGCTCTTCTTACCGAGGTACTTCTGGTACCAGGCCAGGTTCGCGGTCGAGGAACCGAAGAAGCTGACGCCCGCACCGGCGAACGTGATCTTCGACGTCGACGCGAACACGAGCGGCCGGTTCGGGTTACCGGCCTCCGCGGCCATCCCGAGGATGTCCAGCGACGGCGCCGTCTCGCCGACGAGCGGGTGGACGGCGTAGGCGTTGTCCCAGAACAGCCGGAAGTCGGGGGCGGCGGTCGGCATCGACGCCAGCGCCCGGGTGACCTCTTCCGAGTACACCGCGCCCGTCGGGTTGGAGTAGTTGGGTACGGCCCACAGACCCTTGATCTGCGGATCCTTGGCCACCAGCTCGGAGATGACGCCGACGTCGGGGCCGTCCGGGCGCATCGGCACCGGGATCATCTCGATGCCGTACGTCTCGGTGATCCCGAAGTGGCGGTCGTAACCGGGCGCCGGGCACAGGAACTTGACCTTCTCCTCCTGCGACCACGGGCGCGGGGAGTCGGGGGTGCCGTGCAGCAGGGCGAACACGACGTTGTCGTGCATGATCTCGAGGCTGGCGTTGTTGCCGGCGAGCAGGTTCTCGACGGGGATGCCGAGCAGTTCACCGAAGATGGCGCGCAGCTCCGGCAGGCCGGTGAGCCCGCCGTAGTTGCGGGTGTCGGTGCCGTTGCCGTCGCGGAAGTCGCCGTCGCCGGGCAGTGTCAGCAGCGCCGCCGACAGATCGAGCTGCTCGGGCGAGGGCTTGCCGCGAGTGAGGTCGAGCGTGAGCTTCTCGGTCTTCAGCTGCGCGTAACTCGCAGTCTGGCGCTCGTGCTCCGAAACTAGTTCCTCATGGCTCATCAACCCGATCTGGGTCTGGTTGGTCATCAGGAGCGGCCTCTCACCGACATCGTGGGTCGGGTATGCGAAAGATAGGGGACCCCGCGCACCCGGCAGAGCCCGTTGACCCTTGCTGCCTTCCGGCCCTGGGGGAGTTCACAGGATGCGCGCCGCGCGGGATCCACCACAGAGTGTAGACGGCCCCGAGCCGTGGTCGGGATCCACCCCGGCCCGGGCCCGACGCCGCACCTCTGACCACGGCCAGTGCTACCGTCGCCCCCGCATTCGGCCACCTTCGGCAAAGGATCGGGATGAAACTCAGAAGGACAGCACACGCGGTGACACTCGCCGCCGTCGTGGCAGCACTGTCGGCGTGCGGCGGAGGCAGCGACGACGCAGCCACGTCGGACGCGGTGGGCTGGGACGCGGCCGAGCCGTGCACGCTCGCGGACGATGCGACGCTCGCACCGCTTCTCACGGCAGGCGCCGGCGAGGGCACCGCCACCGACAGTCCCGAACGTCGCGCCTGCACGTGGGGCAAGCCCGAGGCGCTGAACACTGTGACGATCACCACTACGAGCGCGCCGGAACCGGTCGACCCCCTGCGCACGATCGACGTCGGCGGGCTCGAGGGGCGCGCACTCGCCGAGAGCAAGTACCAGTGCATCCTCGAGGTCACCACCGATGCGGGCACCCTGTCGATCGAGACCAAATTCGGCCTCGACGCCACCGCGAACCCGGACACGTCCTGCGACCGGTCCGTCCCCCTCGCCGAGCATGCCCTCACCCAGCTGAAGTGGGCCTAGAACGGGCGGCTACCTGGTCGTTTAACGGTGAGCCGCCGTCGTTGGGTATGCTCCTCCACGGAGGATTCGCCTAGTGGCCTATGGCGCTCGCCTGGAACGCGGGTTGGGTTAACGCCCTCAGGGGTTCAAATCCCCTATCCTCCGCCACAGGAACCCCTGTGAACTGCTGAAAAGCAGTTCACAGGGGTTCCTTTTTGTGTCAGCGAACACCGACCGGCGAAGAAAGTCCTGGCCACAGCGGGCGCAATCCGTTATCTCCCTGTTATCGTCTGCGGTGCAGCGTTCGCTGTGCTGTGTGTCGATTCGAGATAAAAAGGACATTCGTATGGCGATTCGTCGCACCCGCGCACTGATCGTGGGCCTGGTCGCAGTATTGGCATCGGGCCTCGTGTCCGTATTGGCGGGAACCGGCGTCGCCCACGCCGACTCCGCCCTGATCTCGGTGTATTCACCGTCGATGGACAAGGACATTCCCGTCAAGGTGCTCAAGGCCGCGGGCGGCGGTCCCGCGCCGACCCTGTACCTGCTCGACGGACTGCGGGCACCGGACGACAACAACGGCTGGCTGATCGAGACCGACGTGGAGAACTTCTTCGCGGGCAAGCACGTCAACGTGGTCATCCCGTTCGGCGGCGGCGGCACCTTCTACTCCGACTGGCTGCGCGACGACCCGAAGCTCGGCCGGGTCAAGTGGGAGACCTTCCTGACCAAGGAACTGCCCCCGGTGATGGCTTCGCAGTTCGGCAGCGACGGGGTGAACAACGCGGTCGCAGGTCTGTCGATGAGCGGAACCTCCGCGTTGAACCTGGCCACTCACCGCCCCGACTTCTACAAGGCGGTCGCGTCCTACAGCGGCTACCCGACGGCCAGCTCGCCCGGCTTCGCGCAGGGCATCCAGGTGTCCGTCGCCCAGATGGGCGGCAACGCGCTGAACATGTGGGGCTTCTGGCCGTCGGCTGCGTGGCTTCGCAACGATCCGCTGCTCAACGTCGGCGCACTGCGCGGCAAGTCCGTCTACATCTCGTCCGGTGCGGGTGCGGCGGCGGGCGATCCGACCGTCGACCCGGACAGCGACTCGTTCGACCCGGTGAAGTTCTCGCAGACGGTTCCCCTCGAGACCGCCTCCGGCCTGAGCAGTAGGACCTTCGTCCCCGCGGCGAAGGCAGCAGGCGCCAACGTGCAGACGCACATCGCCGACGAGGGCCTCCACACGTGGAACTACTGGCAGGACCGCCTGCACGAGTCCTGGGCCAGCACTCTCGCGCCCGCCCTCGGCACCGCCTGAGCCAGGCGTCGTGACCGCCTGACCTACGCCACAGTGGCCCCCGATCTCCGGATCGGGGGCCACTGTCGTCGACTGCGGTGTTTGATGTGGGGTGTGCCGATCGACGACAGCAGGCGGATGCTCGCGCTGGCGGTGGTGCTGTCCACGCTGGCCGGTTACGTCGACGCCCTGGGATTCATCACGCTCGGCGGGTTCTTCGTCGCGTTCATGAGCGGCAACCTCACCCGGTTCAGTGTCGGGTTCGCGGACGCCGCGTGGGCGCACGCGGCGACTGCTGCCGCGGTGATCGGCATGTTCGTCCTCGGCTGCGCCCTGGGCGCCGTGGTCGTGCACCTGTCCGATCGTCGGCGCCTGCCCATCCGGACGACGGTGCTCGCAGTCGTGTCGGGACTGCTGATCGTCGGCGCGGTGGCCGCGACTCTCGGGGCGAGCACCGTGGCCGTCGCCGCGATGCTGCTCGCGATGGGCGCCGAGAACTCCTTCTTCCAGCGCGACGGTGAGGTGACCATCGGTCTCACCTACATGACGGGCGCGCTCGTGAAGATGGGACATCGGCTGGCCGGGGCACTGTTCGGCGGGCCGCGGTGGGCGTGGCTACGACACTTCGCGTTGTGGGCCGGCCTGGTGGTGGGAGCGGTGACGGGCGCTCTCGCGCACCACTGGATCGGGCTGGACGCCCTGTGGTTCGCTGCCGTGCTGTCGACAGCGCTGACCGTCACCGTCCACCTGGGGATCGACCGGGCTACTCGCCGCCCGCAGTTGTCGTGACCGGGTTGCCGGCGGAGTCGAGGGTCCACCACACGCTGCCGACCGCCTGCCCGAATGCGTCACCGGGTTCGTTGTCGTCCTTGTAGCGGTACACGGGGCGGCCGTTCACGGTGAGCTGATGGGTGCCGTCCGGCGCCGGGATGGTGTCGATGACGACTTCCTGCAACCCCTGAACCGTCGGGTTCTCCGTGACGGAGGTGACCGGCGGCCACGACTGCAGGCACGTGTCCCGGCACGAACTGGCGCCGGAGCCGACCTCGTCGTTGTCGTACACGTAGACAGTCATGCCACCGTCGTCGACCATCACCTCGCCGAGCGTCGTCGGTCCCATCTTCAGGATGGGTGTTCCGGGTGCGGCGGGCGGAGACGTCGGCGTCGGCGATACCGGGGCGTTGCCGCCCGTGTCGCCGGAATCGGTGCTGTCGTAGGCGCAACTCGAGAATGTCAGGCTGACGGCGGCGATCGCGGCCAGCGCCCATGTTCGTCTCATGGAGTCCTCGTTCTCTGTGACGGCGAAGTGGCGGGCCTTCGGGGAACCTCTGCGGACCCGTGCATACAGTTCACCTCGAGTTGCGTGCCGGTGCGGGCACTTCGGGCGATGTGACCGGCCCGCACGTGTCGGTATCCGTGATTAGGCTCCTGTGCATGGGCTGGTACTCGCCGACCTCACCGTCGCCCGACCTCGCCGACACCCTGGTGTGCGGGTGGACCGCGCGCACGCAGGGCGAGCACCTGCTGGTGCCGGACGCGTGCATGGACATCCTGTGGATCCGGGGTGTGGGAATCCGCGTGTGCGGTCCCGAAACCACGGCGTGGTCTTTCGCGCTGCCGCCGGGCACCGAGTCCGTCGGCGTCCGTTTCCGTCCCGGCGCCGCCTCGCATCTGCTCGGGACGTCGGCGGCCGAGATCCGCAACATCCGGGTCGGTCTCGGGGACGTGCTCGGGTCCACGTGGGAACGGAAACTGACCGACCGGCTCGACAATGCGCCCGGCGACGCGGAACGAATCGCCCTGTTCGAGAACGCCGTGCGCGCGTGGCGAACCCGCGGACCGGAGGCCGACCCGCTGATCGGCGCCGTCCGGCAGGCCCTCGCCCGGCACTCGTGGAACGTGGGCGCGCTCGCCGACGCCGCCTCGGTCACCGAGCGGCAACTGCAGCGGCGATGCAACGACGCGTTCGGATACGGGCCCGCGACCCTCCGCGGAATCCTGCGGCTGCAACGGTTCATGGCGCTGGCGCAGTCGGGGACGCGGACCGGACTCGCCGAACTCGCCGCCACCGCCGGCTACAGCGACCAGGCGCATCTGTCGCGGGAATGCCGCCGGATCTCCTCGCTCACCACGTCCGGCCTCCTCGCCAGTGAGGCCCCCGACTGGCACGGGGCGGAATCCGTCGTCGATGTCGGAAATGTTCAAGCCCTCGGGCGCCGAACGGGAGAAGAATCGGCAGCATGACCTCGACAACCGAAACCCCCGCAGCCCATTACCGCGACCTCGCCGCGAAGTTCACGAAGCGCGTCGAATCCGTGCCCGCCGACCGCTGGGACGACGCGTCCCCGTGTGACGGCTGGACGGCCCGCGACGTCGTGCGGCACGTGATCGACACGCAGCGCTATATCGTCACCGTCGTCGACCTGGAACTGCCGGAGCCGCCGTCCGTCGACGAAGACCCGGTTGCCGCCTGGGCGGCCACACGCGACGGCATGCAGGCGATCCTGGACGATCCGGCTCTCGTGAGCCGCGAGTACGACGGACACTTCGGCCGCACCGACCTCGGTAAGACGGTCGACAGCTTCTACTGCTTCGACCTGGTGATCCACGGCTGGGACCTGGCCCGGGCCACCGGCCTCGACGAGACCATCCCCGCCGACGACCTGACCTGGGTCGGCGGCGTCGCCGAGGGGCTGGGCGACAACATCCGCACCGCCGGGGTGTGCGGCCCCGCCGTGGACGTCCCCGCGGACGCCGACGAGCAGACCAGGGTCCTGGCCTTCCTCGGCCGCAAGGCCTGACCCGAGCGCCCGCCCGGTCGCGCTTGTAACCTCGGGTCATGAGCGTGCCGGGCAGGATTGCCGCGCTGACGGCGGTGTCACTGGCCGCGGCGCTGCTCGGCGGTGACGTGGTCGCGGTGGCCGATCCCGAAACCTTGGGCGCGTCCGGTCTGCCGGCGCGTGGCCTCGTCACCTCGGCGCCCCTCGCATCCGCGGTCATGTTCGCCGGGACCACCGGCGAGAAGGCTCCCTCTCAGCGGGTTCCGGGTGAGGAGTCGGACGGTATGCCGGCCACCAGCCACCGCTTCGACGAGTACCCGTACATGCGGTACGAGGTCCGGTTCGGTCCGGACTCCGCAGGCACGGACGTGACCTGGCACGGGCGTTCGGTGAATCTCAACGACCTCGCGATGCACGTGTGGGACGAGGAGGAGCAGAGCTGGGGTGAGCCGGTCGCGACGGCGCAGCCGTCCGAACCGGGCGGTCCGGTCACCCTGACCACTCGGATCGAGGGTGAGGACTCCGCGGAGATCCTCGTCATCGACGGTCCGCGACGGGACCGGAGTTTCCGCGAGGCCAACGCGATGGCCGATCAGCAGTTCGCCGACTCGAACGCGTACGACTTCGCGCTGCAGCACATCAGCGACACCCAGTACGTGTCGCGGGACCGGCCGGAGGTGTACTTCGACATGACCCGCTGGACGGCCGAGAACGCCGCCGAACGCAAGATCGCCTATTCCATGCACACCGGAGATCTCGTCCAGAGTTGGATTCGTCCGGGAGCGCCCGAGTCCCGCGCCCGGCCCGAGTTCGAGGTGGCGGACAAGGCGATGGCGACGCTCGAAGAGGCCGGCATTCCCTACGGTGTCCTGCCCGGCAACCACGACAACCTGTGGAACGTCGGCGGGCGGCTCATTCCCGGCGAGCACGAGAAGAATCACGCGCTCTACAACGAGTTCTTCGGGCCGTGGCGGTACCGCGACCGGCCGTACTGGGGCGAATCCGTCACGGACACGGACAATTCGGCACACTACGACCTGCTCGACATCGCCGGCGCGAAATTCCTGATGCTCTACATCGGCTACAACCCGCCCGAACACGTGCTGCAGTGGGCCGAGGGCGTGCTCGCCGAGCACCCGGACCGCAACGTGGTGATCGGCAGTCACTACTACCTGGACGAGGACGGCTCGCTGCGGATGAGCGGGTTCGGCGACATCGGTAGCAGTGCGGGACAGCAGATCTGGAACCGGCTCGTCGTTCCGTTCGACACGGTGTTCCTGGTGCTCGCGGGACATGTCGACGGGCAGACGACGGTCACCGACCGGAAGGTGGGCGACACGGACCGGAAGGTCGTGGAGTTGCTCGCCGACTACCAGTACTTCACGGTGGACAGCCGCCGGGAGACCGGGTTCCAGCGACTCCTGCAGTTCGATCTCGACGGCGGAACGCTCGCCGTCACGACGCACTCCCCCACGCTGGACAGCTTCCGGGTGGAGGACTTCGATCCGCAGCGTCGCTATCAGCCCGGTGACGGTGACTTCGTCACCGATGTGGAATTGCGGGCGGATCTGCCGCGCGCCGTCATGCCCGCGCCCTGAGATGTAGGTCGATCAGCTGCGCGACGAAACTTTCCACGTCGAAGTCGCCGACGATCACCTCGATGCTGCGGGTGGCGCGGAGGGTCGCCACGCCGTGCAGCTGGGTCCACAGGTTCAACGCGACCACGTGCGGGTCCTCGGCGCCGGCGTCCGCGACGAGTGCGACGACCGTCTCGAACAGGGGTTTCGAGTGTTGCCGCAGGTCTTCTCCCGACCCCTCGAGCAGGTCGTGCCGGAACATCAACTCGAACAGGGTGCGGTGGGTGTCGGCGAAGGAGAGGTACTGCCGTGCCGTCCGCCGCAACCGCGCGTGGGGGTCCGTCTCGGACGCGATCGCCGACCGGAGTTCTTCGGACAGCTCGGCGAATCCCGATGCGGCGATCGCCGCGAGCAGCGCCTTGTGGGTGGGAAAGTACCGCCGCGGCGCGCCGTGCGAGACACCCGCGTGCCGGGCGACGGCGCGCAGCCCTACGGCGTCGATGCCGCCCTGGTCCAGCAATTCGCGGCCACTGTCGAGCAGCCGCACCCGCAGGGGTTGCACTTCTCCATTCATGTAGACAGTGTCTATCATGGGCGGAGTAGACAATGTCTACGCACGCTTCGGCACCCGAGTGAGGAGTTCACCGTGTGGTACTGGGTCTTCAAATACCTGCTGATCGGACCGGTGCTGCGCATCTTCGGGCGCCCCACGATCGACGGTGCACACCACATCCCGGCGTCGGGTCCGGTGATCCTGGCGAGCAATCACCTCACCGTCGTCGACTCGTTCTTCCTCGTCCTGATGGTGCGCAGGCGCATCACGTTCGTGGCGAAGAGCGAGTACTTCACCGAGAGCGGCGCGAAGGGCCGGGCGAAACGCTGGTTCTTCACCGCTGCCGGTCAGGTGCCGATCGACCGATCCGGGGCCTCCGCGGCCGAATCCGCACTGAACACCGCCCGGAAGATCCTGGACGACGGCAAGGTCTGGGGAATCTACCCCGAGGGCACCCGGTCGCCCGACGGCCGACTCCACAAGGGCAAGACCGGAATCGCCCGGGTCGCGCTCGCGACGGGCGCCCCGGTCGTGCCCGTCGCCATGCACGGCACCCGGCAGGTCAACCCCGTCGGATCGAGGATGTGGCGGTTGGGCAAGGTGACGGTGACCGTCGGCGAACCGCTCGACTTCTCCCGATTCTCCGAGCTACGCGACAACCGGCACGTCGTCCGGGCCGCGACGGACGAGTTGATGCACGCCCTCATGACGCTGTCGGGCCAGGAGTACGTGGACGACTACGCGCTCAGGCGTCCGGCGTAGCGACGGCACGTGTCACGAGATCGGCGACGAGCCGCTCCGTGTCGATCCCCTCGAGCACACCGGGCAACGTCAGGTGCTCGACGATGAGCGCATTCATCGCGAGGTAGAGCATCAGCACGGTGCTGCGATCACCGGGCAGTCCCGAGTCGAGATGGAACCCGATGTCGCGCTCCAGGTTCTCGGAGATCGTGCGCGTCAGCGTGGTCCGCAGCTCGGGACGCCGGACCGCTTCGAGTCGCAATTCCTGCAACGCGAGATAGCCGGTGCGGTCGCGGGTGATCCTGCCGAACAGGCCCTGCATGTACTCGATGGCGAGCGCGAGATTCTGCGGCTTGCGCCCGCTTTCTTCGATCACCGAGGGGTCGGGGCCCATGCGTTCGTGAATCCGCTTACCGACCTGATCGAACAGGTCATCGCGGCTGGCGAAGTAGTTGGACGCGGTCCCCTTGGGGACGTTCGCCTCGACGTCGACGGCGCGGAAGGTGAGGCCGCGCGCACCCTCGCGCGCAAGCACTTCGATCGCGGCGTTCACGAGAGCCGCACGTCGTTCCGGATTCTGCGCCATCGACACTCCTCGACAAAAGGACTTGCAACCACTGCAGTCATAGTACTACAAATGGAGTAGTTACCGACCATGGGAGGACTCACATGCGAAAGCTCGTCTACTACGCCGCCGCCACCATCGACGGATTCATCGCCGGCGCCGACGGCTCGGACCCCACCGGCACCATCTTCGAGATCGAGGGCGATCACATGCCCGTGATGATCGCCGAGTACCCCGAGACGGTCCCCACCCACATGCGGGCACCGCTGGGAATCGATGCCCCCAACAAACATTTCGACACACTGCTCATGGGCCGTGCCAGTTATCAGCCCGGCCTCGACCTCGGCGTGACCAGCCCGTACGCGCATCTGCGGCAGTACGTCTTCTCGACCACGATCACCGAGTCGCCCGACCCGGACGTCGAGATCGTCTCGGGCGATCCGATCGAGAAGGTGCGCGAACTCAAGCGGGAGGACGGCAAGGACATCTGGCTGTGCGGCGGCGGCAAGCTCGCCGCCGCGGTGCAACCCGAGATCGACGAGCTCCGGATCAAGCTCAACCCCGTCGCGATCGGCACCGGCATTCCGCTGTTCGACGGCGAATTCGGCCCTCAGCGGTTCCGGCTGGCGGCGAGCCGCGCCTTCGAGAGCGGGATGATCTTCCTGACGTACGTCCGCCGATAACCGAAGTCACACCCGCCACTCGCGGCAACACGGGCACCTGACGCGTGTATTGATTCAATACGTCAGTAATGTTCGAGGCATGCGCGAACGCCGATACTCGTCCACCAGCCCCGAACGCCTGGCCGCAGCCCTGTTCGACGTCGCGGCCGAGTCGGGTCTCGAGGGCGCCAGCGTGCGCGAGGTCGCCAAGAGGGCGGGTGTGTCCATCGGAGCCGTGCAGCACCACTTCTCCACGAAGGACGAGATGTTCGCGTTCGCCCTGCGAACCCTCGTCGACACACTGCTCACCCGACTGTCGGAGGTCGAGCGCGGCGGCGATCCCGCCCGGGCCCTGTTCGCCGCGATGTCCCAGTTGCTGCCGCTCGACGAGGCGCGGTCGCGAGAGGCGCATGTCATGGCGGCATTCGCCGTCCGGGCCGCCACCTCCCCGTCGCTCGCCGAGATCCGGCGCAAGACCCTGTTCACCATCCGCACCGGACTGTCCGCCGTGCTCATCGGGATCGGCACCCCGGAGGCGGAAACCCGTGCGGCGCTTCTCCTCGCCACCGTCGACGGCCTCGCCCTCGATGCGATCGGCAGTCCGGCGCTGTACCCGCCCGAGTACCTCGAGCACGCCCTCGACACCCAGATCGGCATGATTCTGCAGGGTGCCGACGTCGTGTCATCGTCGATCGAACTCGCCAGCTGACCCCTCGGCCGATGTCACACCCGTCTCGTCAGAGTGAACCGCTGTCACCTCGGGCGGAGGGCGCGGGACGGTTCGCGCCCAGCCCGTCCGGCGACCTGCACCTCGGCAACCTGCGGACCGCCGTGCTGGCGTGGCTGTTCGCCCGGTCCACCGGCCGGAAGTTCCTCCTGCGCGTCGAAGACCTCGACCGCGTCCGCGAGGGCGCCCGGGACCGGCAACTGGCCGACCTCGCGGAACTCGGCCTCGACTGGGACGGCGACGTCGTGTCGCAGTCGCACCGACTGTCGCGGTACGACGCCGCCATTGCCGAACTCCACGCCGCCGGCCTCACGTACGAGTGCTTCTGCACGAGAAGAGAAATCCTGAAAGCCGCGTCGGCGCCGCACGCGCCGCAGGGCGCGTACCCGGGGACCTGCCGCAACCTGACACCGGACGAACGCGCAGACCGGCTCGCCGGCGGACGACCACCCGCGCTGCGTCTGCGCGCAGGCGTCACGTCGTTCACCATCGACGACATCCTGCACGGCAGTTATTCCGGCATGGTGGACGATCTCGTGCTGCGGCGCGGCGACGGAACACCCGCCTACAACCTCGCGGTGGTCGTCGACGACGCCGCCCAGGGAATCGATCAGGTGGTGCGCGGCGACGACCTGCTCTCGTCCGCGCCCCGCCAGGCCTACCTCGCGGGGCTGCTCGGTTTGACCGCCCCCACCTACGCGCACGTGGCCCTCGCGCTCAACGAGGACGGCAACCGGCTCGCGAAACGCGACGGCGCCGTCACCCTCGCCGACCAGAAAGCGTTGGGACGCACCCCGAGCGACGTCCTCGGGGTGCTGGCGACGTCACTCCGGCTCGCGGAACCGGGTGAGGTCGTGGATCTCGGGACACTCCTCGACCGGTTCGACCCCGCCCGCCTGCACCGCGAACCGTGGGTGGTCAGGCTCCCGACGCCGCCGCAATCACCATGATCAGGAAGAACAGGATCCAGCCGACGACGTAGGCACCGCCGATGGCGATTCCGGCGATCGCGAGTCCCCGGCCCTCCTGCCCGGACTGCTTGATCTGGCCCAGCGCAATGATGCCGAGGATGATGCCGACGATGGAGCCGAGGCCGTAGAAGCATCCGCCGACGATCGACGTGATCAGCGACGCGATCGCGAGACCGTTCGTCCCCAGCGGCCGCTGGTAGGGCGCGCCGTACGGGTTCGGTGGGCCGTACTGCGGGGCGGGACCCCCGTATTGGCCCGAAGCCCCGTACTGGTTGGGGGCGCTGTACTGATTCGGGGCGGCATACGGGTTCGGCGTCCCGTACTGCTGGTTCGGAGCCCCGTACTGGTCGCCGCCGTACTGATTCTGATTGGGCGCGGCATACGGATTCGGAGAAGTCCCGTACGCGCCCGGCTGCTGATAGTCGGGGTACTTCTCGGTGGGCGCCGAATAGGTGGGATAACCGGATTCGTCGACCCCGTATCCGTCGCGCGGCAAGCCGGGAACCTCACCGTAAGTGGGTGGTGTTTGCCCGTTGTACGGATTCGAATCGTCCGATCCCCCAGAATTAGTCACGATAACCAGCGTAAAGCATCAAAACCGCAGGAGAAGAAGCAGACCAAAGGGAGGCGAGTAAAGGATTGTCCACGTAGTGTTTATTCGCACTGTCACGCGCGAGCATTCAACTCTTGCTGAGGGGATCACATGACGACTGGTGGACACGACCCTAACGACAAACCTGAAGGTGGTGACCAGGGCGGATACCCCCCGCAGGGCAATCCTCCACCGCCACCCGGTGGTTATCCGCCGCCCCCGGGGAATTACCCGCCGCCGCCGCAGGGACCGCCGCCCGGCGGATATCCGCCACCGCCGCCCGGCGGAAACTACCCGCCTCCGCCCGGCGGAAACTATCCACCGCCCCCCGGTAATTACCCGCCGCCGCCCGGCGGAAATTACCCGCCGCCGCAGGGCAATTACCCGCCGCCGCAGGGACCGCCGCCCGGCGGATATCCGCCGCCCCCTCCGATGTCGGATTACGGCACGCCCGGGCAGACGCCGGGGCAGTTCTCCGTGGGCGACGCGATCGGCTACGGCTGGAACAAGTTCAAGGACAACGCGCTCATCTGGATCGGCATCCTGCTGATCGCTGCCATCATCCAGGTGGTGCTGAACCTCGTCTTCGGCGGCTTCAGCACGTCGTCCGACATGAGCGCGGCGTTCTCGGTGTGGCGCATCATCGGCACGATCGTCACGACCATCGTCGGCTATCTGATCAATGCGGCTCTCGTGCGGGGCGCACTGCACGAGGTGGACGGGAACAAGCCGGCGTTCGGTTCGTTCTTCCAGTTCACCAACGTCGCGGCGATCATCATCGCCAGCGTGATCATCGGTGTGGCCGCCACCATCGGTTTCGTCCTGCTCATCATCCCCGGCCTCATCGTCATCTTCCTGACCTGGTGGACGCTGCAGTTCGTCATCGATCAGAACGAGGACGCAATCACCGGCATCAAGTCGAGTTTCCGCGTGATCTCGCAGAACGTCGGCCCGGTGCTGCTGCTGGCCCTCGCTCTCGTCGGCATCAACATCGTCGGTGCAATCCTCTGCGGCGTCGGACTTCTCGTCTCGATCCCGATCACGATCATCGCGTCGACCTACGCGTACCGCGTGCTCACCGGCCGTTACGTCGCGGCCTGACTGCTCGCTCCCACGGGTGAGCGTCCTTTCCGTCCCTCGGGACGGAAAGGACGCTCACCCGTTTTGCTACTCCCGTCACTCGAGTCACTCCCACCCCTTGCGTAAGGTGCTCAGGCGTCATCCGAGACATTCAGGACTCGAGATTCGAGGGGGAACACATGACTACCGGTGGATTCGATCCAGGCCAGGGACAACAGCCGTTCGGCGGGCAACCGCACCACAACGGGGCGGGGCAGCAGCAGTACGGACAGCAGTTCGGCGCACCGCCGCAGTTCGATTCGGCGCAGCCGTTCGGCACCCAGCCGTTCGCCCAGCCGGACTTCGGGTTCGACCCGTCCCGCCCCGGTGAACTTCTTCCCCGCCTGGGCGCACGGGTGATCGACGGCTTGATCGTCGGCATCCCGATGGCTGTGGTCAGCACCGTTCTCGCGCTGGTGCTGGGCAATTTCCTGGGCAGCGTCCTCGGCGCGATCCTCACCGCGGCCGCCGCCGTCGGCTACTTCGTGTTCCTCGAGACGACGAGGGGGCAGACCCTGGGCAAGCAGATTCTTGGCCTGCGCGTCGAGGGTCCGAACGGCGGACGCCCCACCCAGCAACAGTCGCTGACCAGGAACGGCTTTTACGTCCTCTCCGCGCTCGGCGGGTTTCCGTTCCTCGGGTTCCTGTTCGGACTGCTCGGCGTCGTCGCCGCCGTCGTCATCGGCGTGACCATCAACGGCAGCCCCACCAAGCAGGGCAAGCACGACGAACTGGCCGGCGGCACGCGGGTCGTCCAGGGCTAGTCCGAGCCACTTCCTATCGTGCGGGTGAACGTACCTTTCGTCGCGTCAGATCGGACAAAAGGTACGTTCACCCGTTCCTGATTCGCGCCCTTCCCCGTGCAGGTGCTTGGATTGCGGCGTGACAGCCTCAGACCAGCAGACCAAACCAGACGACCACGCGACGTTCGCGCACGTCAGCCGGGGGTACTACCCCACGTTCGTCGCCCTCTTCACCGCGACGCTGCTGATCTCGAATATCTGCGCGACGAAGGGCGTCGCATTCTTCGCCGATTCGTCGCTGACCGTCGGGCCGCTGCAGATCCTGCCGATCATCACCGACGGCGGCTTCTTCCTGTTCCCGCTGGCCTACATTCTCGGCGACGTGCTCAGCGAGGTGTACGGGTTCAAGTCGACGCGTCGCGCGATCTACCTGGGCTTCGGCGCCCTGATCCTGGCCGCGTTCTGCTTCTGGCTCCTCATCGAACTGCCGTCCGCCGACTTCTACGAGAACCAGGAAGCGCTGCGGTCCGTCGTCGGCGTCTACCCGCGACTGCTGCTCGCCGGGCTGGCCGGGTACCTCGTCGGGCAGATGCTGAACTCGGTGACACTGGTCCTGATCAAGGAGCGCACCAAGGAGAAGCACCTGTGGGCGCGGCTGATCGGTTCCACCATCGTCGGTGAGTTCGCCGACACCCTGATCTTCTGCTCCATCGCCGCAGGCGCGATCGGCATCAGCACGTGGAGCGATTTCGTCAACTACGTGATCGTCGGCTTCCTGTGGAAGACCCTCGTGGAGGTGCTGGTCATGCCGATCACGTACCGCGTCATCGCCTACGTGAAGAAGCGCGAACCCACCTACCAGCTCTGACCCGCCCACGTGAGTGGGGATGCGTGCCCGAGGACGCTTTCCCACTCACGTGCGGTAGAAGCGGCCCAGAGTGTCGGCTTTGAACTCGCCGAAGTAGCCGCCTTCGATGCTGGCGCGGATCTGATCGACCAACCGGACGGTGAAGCGTTCGTTGTGGATGGTGCACAACGTGGACGCCAGCATTTCCTTCGCCTTGAACAAATGGTGAATGTAGGCGCTGGTGTAGTTCGCGCAGGTGTAGCAATCGCAGTTCTCGTCGATGGGCGTGAAATCACGACGGAAGCGGCTGGTGTTGATGTTGAACCGGCCGTCCGGGTGGTAGATCGCGGCGTTGCGCGCGACCCGAGACGGGTTCACGCAGTCGAACGTGTCGGCGCCGTTCTCGATGGCCACGAAGAAGTCGTCCGGCTCGCTGATGCCGAGCATGTGCCGCGGCTTGTGCTCGGGAAGCTCCTCGTTGCACCAGCGGACGATGGTGCCCAGGTTCTGCTTCTCGAGTGCCCCGCCGATGCCGTACCCGTCGAAGCCGCGGCCACTCTCCCCCGTGATCGACTCGAGCCCTCGGCACGCCTGCCTCCGCAGGTCCTCGTACTGCGCGCCCTGCACGACCCCGAACAGCGCCTGGTACGGGCGATGCGAACGCTCCGCGGTGAGCTTCTCGTGCTCGGCGATGCAGCGCACCGCCCACGCCTGCGTCCGCTCCACCGACTGCTCCTGGTACCCGCGGGTGTTCAGCAGCGTCGTGAGCTCGTCGAACGCGAACATGATGTCGGCGCCGAGCTGGTGCTGGATTTGCATCGACACCTCGGGCGTGAACCGGTGCCGCGACCCGTCCAGGTGCGATTTGAACGTGACGCCGTCGTCGTCGACGGTCGCGAGGCGTTCCTTGCCCTTCGCGATGACGTCGTCGGAACGCACCCCGACGGCTTCCATCGCGAGGACCTTCTTGAACCCCACGCCCAACGACATGACCTGGAATCCGCCGCTGTCGGTGAACGTCGGGCCGTCCCAGTTCATGAACTTGCCCAGACCGCCGGCCTCGTCGACGATGTCCGGCCCGGGCTGCAGGTACAGGTGGTACGCGTTGGCGAGCAGCGACTGCGCGCCCAGCTCCTTCATGCTCTCCGGCAGCACCGCCTTGACGGTGGCCTTGGTGCCGACGGCGACGAACGACGGCGTCGCGATGTCGCCGTGCGGGGTGTGAATGGTTCCGGTTCGGCCCAGCTGCCCGTCGAGTCGGGTGCCGACGGTGAAGAACGGATCGGGCGGGGTCGGGACTACAGCATTCACCGGTGTATCCAATCACGGGCGACATTTCCGGCGACACATCACTACTTCGTTCGAAAGTGGGTACAGAGAGTGAGACGATCCCATCCCTTCGACCGGAGGAACCGCCATGAGCGACGAGAAGGCCGGCCATCGGATCGACAGGCGAACGTTTCTCTCGGGTGCGGCAGCGGCGGGCGGGGTGACCGTGATGTCGGGCCTGTTCGATCGTCGAGCGGACGCGTCGGAGAAGCCGCTGCGGCGTCAGCCCAGCAATTACGTGCAGCCCAACATCGTGTTCATCGTCGTCGACGAGATGCGGTTTCCCCAGGTCTTTCCGGCCGGAATCACCACTGCCGACCAGTTCCTGCAGCGGTTCATGCCCAACCTCTACACGCTGTGGGCGCCCGGGGTGAAGTTCACGCAGCACTACACGGCCGGGGTGGCCTGCAGCCCCGGCCGTGCGTGTTTCGTCACCGGGCTGTATCCATTGCAGAACTGGATGCTGCAGACGCGGACCGGTAATCGAGCCTCCCCTGTCCCGTCGCCCGCGATGGGCAGGGACTTTCCGACGTACGGCAAGCTGCTGCGGCAGGCGGGCTACGTCACGCCGTACGTCGGCAAGTGGCATCTGTCGCCGTCCCCCGACGAGGACTCGGGACTCGCCCCCGGCTATCTCGAGGAGTACGGGTTCGACGGACTGACCATGCCCGACATCATCGGATTGAACGGTGAGGGATTCGAATTCGACGGGCACATCGCCGACCAGGCCGCGGCGTGGTTGTCGACACGTAAACCCGGCGACGGCCCGTTCTGCCTCACGGCGAGCTTCGTCAATCCCCACGACCAGCAGTTCTTCTGGGCCGGAACGGAAGCGGAACGGTATCAGTCGCTGTACGCGAACAACGTTCCCCCGCTCAGTCCCGCCCGGGCCTGGTCGGTGACCACCGGCGAGGGCGACCCTCCGCGGCTGGGTTATCCGTCCGTGCCGCCCAACTGGGAACCCGAGAAGGCACTGCAGTCGAAACCGAGCACCCAGGTGTTCGCGCGGGAATTCCAGGCCCTCGTGTGGGGCGGCGTCACCGACGACATCCAGAATCTGTCGAACTATTACCTCCAGCCCTACGGTCAGGGCACCGATCCCGACCGTCACATCGCGTTCGCGCCGTACACGTACTGGGAGCGGGCCCTGGACAGTTACACCAACGTGCTGTCGATGGTCGATCACCACATCGGCACGGTGATCAACTCGCTGCCGGAAGACGTCGCGGCGAACACCGTCTTCATCATGACGTCCGATCACGGCGAATACGCCGGGGCGCACGGCTTCGTCGCCGGCAAACTGTCCACCGCCTACGACGAGGCCTTCCACATCCCGCTGATCGTCGCCGACCCGACCGGGCGATTCACCGGAGACACCGACACCCCGCGCGGGCAGCTCACATCGAGCGTCGACGTGGTGCCGCTGCTCGCGACGCTCGGGCACGGCGACCGGAACTGGATGGCCGGGGACCTGTTCGCGACGTACGCCGAACGCGTCGACCTCGTGCCGCTGCTGCGGAGCAACGCCGCGGCCGGGCGCGACCACGTCGTCCTCGCCACCAACGAGCACGCACCGCAGGGGGTCAACTGGAACAACTCCCCCACCCACATCTACGTGCTGCGCACCCCGGAGGCGAAGGTCGCGGTGTACTCGAAGTGGTTGGGGCCCACCGCCTACGTCGACCCGGCGTCGTTCCAGTACGAGTTCTACGACTACGCCACCGAACGCGGTCGGGCGGAACTCGACAACACCTTCGATCACGACCCGCGCGGTCCGGCCATGGCCGCCCAGCTGATGACCCAGTACCTGCCGACTCAGCTCGCCGCGCCGCTCCCCCCGGCGTTCGCCCAGCAGGGTGCCGACGCGATGGCCCGGTACCTCGCCTACATCCAGCTGATCAACCGGTACACACCCGGCGAGATCGACCGCGAGGGCATCGACAAGCTGACCGCGTTCGGGGAGGTGTTCTGACGGCCATGGCCGGGAAAGTCGTTGCCGCCGTGCTGGTTCTGCTGCTGTGGTCCGGCGGAGCATCCCTCGCGTACGCGCAGCCCGCCCCGACGACGCAGTGCGCGTGGCAGTTCATGTCCGACTCGACCGTGCTCGACGTCGCCTTCCCCGACGCCAACGCGACGTACTGGGTTCTGCCCTACGCGCTGGGGCCGGGCGACACCATCGAACTGAGCGGCACATATCCGGCCGCCCGCTACTTCTCGCTCAACACGTACGGGACGAACTTCGACACCGTCGACACGTTGCGCGACAACCAGATCGGACCCGACCCCGGCAGCGGAAACCCGTTCGCCGACGCTGCCGCCGGCTCCCTGCCCTCCGCGCAGAAGCGCTGGCACGCGACGGTCGTGACCGGTCCGGCCGATCACTCGCGCAACCAGATTCAGGCCCTGCCCACCGGTGCGAACGCGCAGTCGGTACCCGTCGGATTCCTCATCATCCGGGTGTACGTGCCCGACGACCCGGCATCGCCCACGGGCGGCGTTCCCCTTCCCGACGTGACGCTGACATCCGGGGGCCGCACGTCGCCCGTGCCGACCTGCGGATCCGCATTCGATCCCTCCGCCTACGACGACGGCCCACTCGGGCAGGTCGCGGAGGCCGGATTCGATCAGGTCATCGCCGGCGCCGCGTCCGGCGCGTTCCCCGGCAACGTGCCCGAGGCGACGTTCGTGAACCCCGCGAGCACGTCGGGCCTGTTTCCCAACGGCGACAACAAGTATGTCGGGGCGGGGCTGACGTATCAGCCCGGACGCATCGTCGTCGTGCAGGGCCGGGCGCCGACGTTCCCCGACACCCGTGCCGGCCAACCCGTCACGGCACCCGGCCGCCAGGTGCGGTACTGGTCGATGTGCCAGAACGATCAGGTGACGCCCTATCCGGTCGTCGCATGCGCCGCCGACTTCCAAACCCGCACCGACGGCGACGGCAACTACACCTACGTCGTCGCCGCACCGCAGGACGTCCCCGCTCGCGCCGCATCCGACCCGACCGTCACCGTCATCCCCTGGGGTTCCACCGACGTCGCGAAGAAGGTGCTGTTCCTGCGGTACATGCTGCCGTCCGACGCCTTCTACCCACAGTCGGTGCAGGCCTCGCAGAGCAATCACACCGACCCCGCCACCACGATGGGTCCGTACTATCCGCGCTCCGCCTACTGCGACACCGCCACCTTCGAATCCGGAGGCGCCGCCGCCTGCCTGTGAGTACTTGTCAACCGCGGGGGGTTGATAAGTACTCACAAGTCGTCAGACATCGGCGCCGACGAACTGGCTGTTGTAGAGGCGGTAGTACGCTCCGCGGGTGAGGAGCAGGTCGTCGTGGCTGCCCTGCTCGACGATGCGGCCGTCCTCCATGACGACGATGAGGTCGGCGTCGCGGATGGTCGACAAGCGGTGCGCGATCACGAAACTCGTGCGATCACTGCGCAGAACCGCCGTCGCGTGCTGCACCAGCAGCTCGGTGCGGGTGTCGACGGAACTGGTCGCCTCGTCGAGGATCAGGATGGACGGCTGCGAGATGAACGCGCGGGCGATGGTGATCAGCTGCTTCTCACCCGCGCTGATGTTGCTGCCCTCTTCGTCGATGACGGTGTCGTAACCGTCGGGCAGCGAGTGGACGAACCGGTCGACGTAGCTGATCCGGGCGGCCGCCTGGATCTCCTCCTCCGTGGCGTCGGGACGTCCGTACGCGATGTTGTCGCGGATGGTGCCGCCGAACAGCCACGCGTCCTGCAGCACCATGCCGATGCGGGACCGCAGGTCGTCGCGCGACATCTCGGCGATGTCGACGCCGTCGAGGAGGATCTTGCCGCCGTCCAGTTCGTAGAACCGCAGGATCAGGTTGACGAGTGTGGTCTTGCCGGCCCCGGTGGGTCCGACGATGGCGACCATCTGACCGGGTTCCGCCACCAGCGACAGGTTCTCGATCAGCGGCTTCTCCGGCGAGTAGCTGAACGACACGTCCGAGAACTCCACCCGGCCCAGTGGTTCGGCCGGCGTCGGAGCTTCGGTGAGGTCGGGCTGCTCTTCGTCCTCGTCGAGGATGGCGAAGACCCGCTCGGCGGACGCGACACCCGACTGCATGAGGTTGACCATGGCCCCGATCTGGGTGAGGGGCTGGGTGAACTGGCGCGAGTACTGGATGAATGCCTGCACGTCGCCGAGGCTCATCGTGCCGGACGCCACGCGCATGCCGCCGAGCACGGCGATGGCCACGAAGTTGAGGTTTCCGAGGAACATGATCGCCGGCATGATCAGGCCCGAGATGAACTGGGCCCGGTAGCTGGCCTGGTAGAGCGCTTCGTTCTGCTCCTCGAAGCGGGCCTCCACCTCACGGCTGCGGCCGAACACGGTGACCAGTTCGTGGCCCGTGTACGCCTCTTCCACGTGAGAGTTGAGCGCTCCGGTCGACTTCCACTGCGACACGAAGTGGGTCTTGGACCGCTTCGCGATCTGCGCGGTCACCAGGATCGACAGCGGCACCGTCAGCACCGCGATCAACGCGAGCAGCGGGGAGATGACGATCATCATCACGAGGATGCCGATCACCGTCATCGCCGACACGATCAGCTGACTCATCGTCTGCTGCAGCGACTGGGAGACGTTGTCGATGTCGTTGGTGACGCGGCTGAGCAGGTCGCCGCGGGAGTGGGAGTCGAAGTAGCGCAGCGGAAGTCGGTGGATCTTCCGTTCGACCTCGGCGCGCAGATTCTTCACGACGCCCTGCACGATGATGTTCAGCAGGAAACCCGACAGCCACATGAACACCGACGACCCCAGGTACAGGGCCAGCACGATCGCCAGCACCCGGCCGAGCGCGCTGAAGTCGATACCGACACCGGGTACGACGGCCATGCCGGACACCATGTCGGCGAACGTGTTCTGACCGTCGGCCCGCAGCGCGGCGACGGCCTGGTCCTTCGACATCCCGGCGGGCAACTGCGCGCCGATGATGCCGTCGAAGATCAGGTTCGTGCCCTGACCGAGCATGCGCGGCGCGATCGAGGTGAGCACCACCGACACGGCAGCGACCAGGAGCACGACGCCGACGGCGATCCGGTGGGGACGCAGCCGCCGCAGCAGCCGCTTGGTGGACGGCCACAGGTCGTTCGGCTTGGACCCCGGGGCACCCGGAGCGACCGGTCCCGGTATACGCGGGCCGGCGGGCCTTTCGGTGGTGGTGGTGGTTGCGCGATCGCTCATAGTGCTTCCTGGACCGATCGTTGGGATTCCACGATCTCGACGTAACACGGACACGTCTCGAGCAGTTGGTCGTGCGTGCCGATTCCGACGACGGCGCCGTCCTCGAGGACCACGATCTGTTCGGCCTCCACGATCGTCGAGACGCGTTGGGCGACGACGATGACACACGCGTCCGACGTCTCGGGTTTGAGCGCCGCACGCAGCCGCGCGTCGGTGGTGAGGTCGAGGGCCGAGAAGGAGTCGTCGAACAGGTAGATCGACGGACGACGGACGAGTGCCCGCGCGATGGCGAGCCGCTGCCGCTGACCGCCGGAGACGGTCGTGCCGCCCTGCGCGATCGGGGTGTCGAGACCCTCGGGCATGGCGCGGACGAAATCGGCGGCCTGCGCGATCTCCAGCGCCCGCCACAGTTCCTCGTCGGTGGCGTCGGGTTTGCCGTACCGGAGGTTGGTGGCGACGGTGCCGGAGAACAGGTACGGCCGCTGTGGAACGAGTCCGATGCCGGACCGCAGAATGTCCAAGTCGATGCGACGCACATCCGTGTCGGACACGGTGACCGCACCCGACGTGGCGTCGATGAGGCGTGGGATCAGCGACAGCAGCGTCGTCTTACCCGAACCCGTGCCGCCGATGATCGCCGTGGTCTTGCCCGGTTCGGCGCGGAAGCTGATGTCGCGCAACACGGGTTCGTCGGCGCCGGGGAACTTGAACTGGGCGTCGCGCAGTTCCACCACACCGGGGCTTTCCAGCACGGTGACCGCATCGACCGGCGGCACGACGGTGGAATCCGTGTCGAGCACCTCGCCGATCCGTTCGGCGCAGACGGTGGCGCGGGGCGCCATCATCGCGATGAACGACGCCATCATCACCGACATCAGGATCTGCATGATGTAGCTGAGCATCGCGGTCAGCGAGCCGACCTGCATGGTGCCGCTGTTGATCTCGTGACCGCCGAACCAGATGACGGCGACGCTGGTGATGTTCGCGATGACCATCACGAGGGGGAACATCACCGCGGTCAGCCTGCCGACCCGCAGGGCGGTCTGGGTGAGCTGCTCGTTCGCGTCGCCGAACCGCTGCATCTCGGAGCGCTCGCGGACGAACGCCCGCACCACCCGGATACCGGTGATCTGCTCACGCAGCACCCGGTTCACCCCGTCGATGCGGGTCTGCATCTCCCGGAACGCGGGCACCATCCGCGAAATCACGAAACCCATGGACAGCGCGAGTACCGGCACGGTGACCGCCAGGATCCAGGCGAGCCCGGCGTCCTCCCGGATCGACATCACGACACCGCCGACGCACATGATCGGCGCCATCACCAGGATCGTGCAGCTCATCACGACGAGCATCTGCACCTGCTGCACGTCGTTCGTGTTGCGGGTGATCAGGGACGGCGCGCCGAAACGGCCGAATTCGCGGGACGAGAAGCTTCCGACCTGATGCATCACGGCGCGGCGCACGTCGCGCCCGAAACCCATTGCGGCACGGGCGCCGAAGAACACCGAACCGATCGAGCAGATGATCTGCACGACGGTGACGAGCAGCATCATGACGCCCGTGGACAGGATGTACGCGGTGTCGCCCTTGGTGACGCCGTTGTCGATGAGATCGGCGTTCAGGCTGGGCAGGTACAGGGCTGCCGCGGTCGCGACGAGCTGGAACAGGACGACCGCCGTGAGCTCCCGCTTGTACGGGCGGAGGTACGTGGTGAGCAGGGCATTCAACATGGGCAGCGATCCTGGCGGGTCATCATTATGTCCGAAGGTTACCAACAGAAACGACCGCAGGCCCGCAGATTTTCGGGGCCTGCGGCCCCGTGAGTGGTTGACGAGTCCAGAGACTCGTCAACCACTCACGGGCGCGAAGCGCCTGTCCGCGTCGTGCAGGACCTTCTTCAGCTTCTCGCCTTCGATGTCGACGTTGGGCAGGATCTTGTCCAGCCACTTCGGCAGCCACCACGCCTTGTCGCCGAGCAGTGCCATCACGGACGGGATGATCACCATGCGCACGACGAAGGCGTCGAAGAACACGGCCGCCGCCAGGGCGAAGCCGATCGACTTGATGAACGAGTTCGGCTCGGCGATGAAGGCCGCGAACACCGAGATCATGATGACCGCGGCGGCGCTGACCACCCGGGCACCGTGGTTGAAGCCGACGGTGACGGCCTGCTTCGCGGTCGCGCCGTGGACGTACTCCTCCCGCATCCGGGTCACCAGGAACACCTGGTAGTCCATCGCGAGACCGAACACGACGCCGATGAGGAAGATCGGCATGAAGCTGACGATCGGCTGCGGGTTGGAGATGATGCCGCCCCAGCCCTCCTGGAACACGGCGACCGTGGCACCGAACGTGGCCGCGACGCTGAGGAGGAAGCCGAGCGTGGCGGTCAGCGGCACGAGCACCGAACGGAACACCAGGAGCAGCAGGAGGAACGCGAGGCCCACGACCACCGCGAGGTACGGGATCAGCGCGTCCTGGAGCGTCTCGGACACGTCGCCTTCGAGCGCGGTCTGCCCGGTGACGCCGTAGTTGACGCCGATCGAGTCGTGCAGATCTGTCTCCGCACCGCGGATGTTGTTCACCAGATCCATCGTCGCCGGATCGCTGGGGGCACTGCTCGGCGTCACCAGGATCTGCGCGGTGTCACCGGCCTTGTTCACGCCGACGACCTGAGCGTTGGACACGTCGTCCTGTGCGGTGATGGTCTTCACGACCTCACCGAACGCCTCCGAGGGCGTGCCGGTGGTGACGTCCTTGGCGTCGACGACGACGAGCAGCGGACCGTTCTTGCCGGGGCCGAAGCCTTCGCTCACGAGGTCGTAGGCCTGCCGCGAGCTGGTGGCGGGGTCGCCGGTGCCCTCACTGGGCAGGGCCAGGCTCAGTCCGGTCGCGGGGATGGCGAGCGCCCCGAGCACCACGACTCCGGCGATCAGCGGAATCGCGGGCCTGCGGACCACGGCGCTGATGTATCGCAGGGCGAGGCTCGGCTTGCCCTCGTCGTCCTCGAGGTCACGACTGCTGAGGAACGGGATCTTGCCTGCGAACGCCTTCTTCCCGAACAGCCCGAGGATCGCGGGCAGGAGCGTCAACGCAATCGAGACGGCGATGAACACCGTGAACGCGGCGGCCGCACCCATGTCGGAGAGGAACGGGATCCCGACGACGCGCAGCGCGATCAGGGCGATGATCACCGTGAGACCGGCGAACACCACGGCGGAACCGGCGGTGCCGACGGCACGTCCGGCCGCTTCCGAGCGGTCGTCCGTGAGGGAGAGTTCGTGCCGGAACCGCGACACGATGAACAGCGAGTAGTCGATGGCGACGGCCAGGCCGATCATGATGGCCAGCGTGGGTGTCATCGAGCTGAGGTCGGTGAAGCCGGTGGCGACGGTGATCCCGAGGCTGCCGATCATGATGCCGATGATCGCGGTGATCAACGGCAGACCCGCGGCGACCAGAGAACCGAACGTCAGCGCGAGCACGACAGCGGCCACGCCGATACCGACGAGTTCGGTGGCGCCGCCGGGCGGTTCGGCTTCGTTGGCGGCCGAACCGCTGATCTCGACGGTCAGTCCGGCGTTGCGGCCGGCGTCGGCTGCGGCCGAGATGTGGTCGCGCAGAGCCTGGTCGACGTCGCCCATGCCGCCCTTGAACGGCACCTCGACGTAGCCGACGGTCTTGTCGGCGTTGAGCGGGGACAGCGCCTGCGCGTTCGCGACGGCGGCGTCTTCACTGATTCCCTTGTCGGCCGCGGACGACTTCGCCATCTCGACGAGCTGCTCGTTCGCGGTGACGGGGTTGACCAGCGCCTTCGCGGCGTCGGCGCCCGAGGCGGTGGCGGGATCGACCTTGGCGGCGTCCTGGACCTGTTCGATGCCGCGCACCTTGGCGAGCACCGCGTCCATCGCCTGCTGACTCTGCTCGCTCTCGAGGGTCTGCCCCTCGGGTGCGGCGAACACATAGCGCGCGCTGACGGCGTTCATCGGGTCGCTGCCCGCGGCCTCGGGGAACCGTTCGGCCATCAGGTCCTGCGCCTGCTGCGCGGGGGTGCCCGGGATGGAGAACGAGTCCTTCGTGGGCCCCGACAGCGTTGCCGCGCCGACGCCCATGAGGACCAGGATCACCAACCAGACGCTGAGGACCGCGCCTTTTCGCCGGTAGGCGAATCTGCCGATCCGATAGAGATAGGTGGCCACGAGAGACTCCTTCTGAGTCGGTGGAACGAAGATTGATTCGGGCAGCCGGCTACGGCTGCGGGATTCCCTGACGGAGTTGACGCATGGCGTCGCGGACCAGTTCTTCGGGCCCGCTGGCACCGGACTTGCCGCTCATCCACAGGTCGAGCGACGCCTTGCACGCCGATCCGACCGCCAGGTGCAGCAGGTTGGGGTAGAGGTCGGTGTCGATGTTCGTGCCCGTGCGTTCGGCGATCACCTCACCGACCAGACGGGTGACGCGCAGGTGCACTTCGAGTTTCTTCGCGAGCAGCGCGGGGCTGGTCTCGACGAGTTCCATCATCACCGCGGTCTCTTCGAGCGGTTTCGCCGGATCGGTGACGATCTGGACCACCACGTGCTCGAGGGAATCCCAGATCGGCTCGTCCTCGGGACGGGCGCGGAGCAGGTCGACCCAGTCGTGGACGGACTGCTCGAAGTGCGCGAGTACCGCCTCCTCCTTGCTGGAGAAGTAGTTGTGGAACGTCCGAGTCGAGACTCCCGCCTCGGACGCGATGGCGTCGGCGGTGACGCATTCGATGCCCAGCGCGCGGGCCAGGCGTGCGGCGGCGCCGCTGAGGGCTGCGCGCGTGGCGGCCTTCTTGCGGTCCCGCAGTCCGATTTCCGAAATCACTACTCCGACGGTACAGAACTTGCAGAGCTCTGCAAATTTGCGTGACCGTGCAACTTTTATGTTCTTGCCCACAGTCCGCGCGGCACTGTGTCGGGAGTCACCACGGCGTTACGGTGGAAACATGTCCGATCCGACGGCGCCGCTGTCGTTCCGGGCGGACGAGATCGACCGCGCCGCCCTGGACCAACTCGCCGCCGTCCTCGACCTGCAGGCCGCGCGCCCGGGAATCCGGCGACTGCGCGAGTGGTCGCTTGCGGCCCTGCAGGTGCAGCCGGGTGAGAGCGCCCTCGACATCGGCTCGGGCACCGGGTCGGAGACGCGTGCCCTCGCCGCCGCGGTCACCCCGTCGGGCCGCGCGATCGGACTCGATCCCAATCCCGGCATGGCCCTCCTCGCCCGGGAGCGGACCGAGGAGGAGGGCTCGACCGCGCAGTTCGTGATCGGCGACGCCTACTCGCTGCCGTTCCCCGACGACCGCCTCGACGTCGTGCGGTGCGAGCGGGTGTTCCAGCACCTGAGCGAACCGGACCGCGCGGCGGCGGAAGTGGCCCGCGTTCTGCGGCCGGGCGGGCGCGGCGTGATCGTCGACAGCGACTGGGGCACGGCGATCATGCACCCCGGCGATCCCCTGGTCCTGCAGAAGATCATGGACGTGATGCTCTCGCACACCGCGAACCCGCACTCCGGACGGCTGCTCCCGGGGCAGCTCACCTCCGCCGGGCTCGTCGTCGAGGACATCGGCACGGAGGCGTTGATCCAGGATCCGGGCGACGTGACCGGCCCACTCGTCCAGATGATGACCGCCGCGGCGATCGCCGAGGGTGCGATCACCGACGTGCAGAGCGCCGAACTGCTGGACCAGTTGAACGCCGCCGCCCGCCGCGGCGACTTCCACATGTCGGTGACGATGTTCGCCTACCTCGTCCGCCAGCCCTGACGAAACCCTTCCGACATTCGGAAACCGAGTGTGGTGGATCACCTCCGGTGCCGCACAGTGGTGGGGACGACGCTGATGCCCCACCGAGTCCGGCGTCACGAACAACGCAGCAGCCCAGCATATTCCGGAGGCCCTCATGTCCACGATCGCCCGCAACCAGTGGTACGTCGCAGCCTACGGCCGTGAGGTCGGACGCGAACTGTTCTCGCGCACCATCTGCGAGGAGCCGATTCTGTTCTGGCGAACCGAGGCCGGCGAGGCCGTCGCGATGAGCGACCGCTGCGTGCACCGCCGCTACCCGCTGTCCGAGGCGCCGAGCCGGCTCGACGGCGACACGGTGGTCTGCGGCTATCACGGTTTCACCTACGGCAGCGACGGCGGCTGTGTGTTCGTCCCCGGCCAGAAGCGCGTTCCCCGCACCGCCCGGCTGAAGCAGTACCAGGTGGTCGAGCAGGACTCGTTCGTGTGGGTCTGGATCGCCGACCCGCAGAACCCCGAACAGGGCGACCCGACCCGCATCCCCCGCGCACCGTGGATGGACTCCCCCGACTACACCGTGGTCAGCGGCATGGAACCGATCGACTGCAACTACGGCCTGCTCGTCGACAACCTGATGGACCTGTCGCACGAGACGTACCTGCACGGCGGCTACATCGGCACCCCCGAGGTGGCGGAAACCCCGATCACCACGGAGATCGACGAGGACCGGAACGTCATCTACGTGTCCCGGCACATGGACGACGCCGAGTGCCCGCCGTTCTACTCCAAGTCCACCGGCATCGAGGGCCGCATCACCCGCTGGCAGGACATCGAGTACACGCCGCCGTGCCTGTACCTGCTGCACAGCCGCATCGCCCCGATCGGCGCACCCCTGCCCGGCGACGAGGGCACCGACCCGCACGCGTTCCACAGCGAGATCGTCTACGCGATCACCCCGTCCACGGAGAATTCCACCCTCGACTTCTGGGCCGTGGCCCGCGACTTCGCACTCGGCGACGACGCCGTCACGACGTTCCTCGCCGAGAACAACCGGACCGTCGTGATGCAGGACGTCGTGGCTCTGAACATCCTGCAGAAGGCGCTCGACACGGAGAAGGACGGCTACCAGGAACTGTCGATCAACATCGACGCCGGCGGCCTCGGCGCACGCCGGATCCTGAAGAAGCTGGTCGACGCGCCGCAGGCCGTCACCGCCGCGGCGGTGGGCTGAACCGTGGAGCCGACCAGGATGCTCCGCGGCGCCAACGTGATGCGTATCGTCTGGCTTCCCGGGTCGGACCTGCTCGAGGGCGAGTGCCACTGCGGCGCACGCCACGTCGCGGAAGAACCCGCCGCCCTCTGGGAATGGTTGCTCGCCCACCCAGAGGGGCACCACCCCGTCGATCCGCCGGTGACCGCCACGCCGTTGCCCGCCGCGCCGGAATCCGCTCCCGTTCCCGTCTGACCCCGGAGAGACCGCCATGCCTATCCCACCCGAACCCGTACTCGAGCTGGAGCTGACCACGAGGACCACCGGCGCCGACGGCGTCGTCGTCCTGGAGTTCCGCGACCCGTCCGGCGCCGACCTGCCCAAGTGGACGCCGGGTGCGCACATCGATCTGGTGCTGACTCCGGAGCTCACCCGCCAGTACTCGCTGTGCGGCGACCCGGCCGACACCGGGATCTGGCGCGTCGCCGTGCTACGGGAGGCGATGGGCCGCGGGGGTTCGCAGTTCGTGCACGACAAGCTGAGCGAGGGCGACCGCGTCACGGTCCGGGGACCGCGCAACCATTTCGAGCTCGAGCCGTCACCGCAGTACGTGTTCGTCGCGGGCGGCATCGGGATCACGCCGATCCTCACCATGGCGCACGCCGCGGAGAACGCCGGCGCCGACTGGACCCTCGTCTACGGCGGACGCAGCCGTGGTTCGATGGCGTTCGCCGACGCACTCGCCGAGAAGTTCGGCGACCGGGTGGTGATCCACCCCGAGGACGAGCACGGCCTCATCGACCTACCGGGGCTGCTCGGCGACGTCCGGGAGAACACCCTCGTCTACTGCTGCGGGCCCGCGCCGCTGCTCGACGCCGTCACCGGTCACTGCGACAGCTGGCCGTCCGGCGCGCTGCGCACCGAGCGCTTCGCGGCCAAGGATCTCGAGGAGCCGGTCCGGGCCGAGGGGTTCGAGGTGGAGCTGACACTGAGCGGCAAGACCGTCACCGTCGCACCCGGGCAGTCGATCCTGCAGGCCGTCACCGCCGCCGGCGTCCAGGTGCTGTCGTCCTGCGAGGAAGGGACCTGCGGAACCTGCGAGACGGCCGTGCTCGGCGGTACTGTCGATCACCGGGATTCCCTGCTCACAGCGGACGAGCAGGCCGAGGGCGACACCATGATGATCTGCGTCTCGCGTGCGAGCTGTCCACGTCTGACGCTGGAACTGTGAGACGGAGAACGAGCAATGGCGATCACCGGATCGGTGACCATTCGCTCGTTGCGGCTCCTCGAGCTCTTCACCCCCTCGGCGCCGCGGCTGACCCTCAGCGATCTGTCGCGGAAGTCCGGGTATCCGCTGAGCACCGTGCACCGGCTGACCAGCGACCTCATCGAATGGGGCGCCCTCGAACGTGACAGCAGCGGCCGCTTCACCGTCGGGCTCAAGCTGTGGGAGATCGCGTCGCTCGCGCCGCGCGGCACGATGCTGCGCGAACTGGCGATGCCGGTGATGGAGGACCTGTCGCAGATCACGCGGGAGAACGTCCAGCTCGGCATCGCCGAGGGCACCGAGGTCGTGTTCGTCGAACGCATCGCCGGACAGAAGGCCGTGCCCGTCCAGACCCGCGTCGGCGGTAGGTTCCCGCTGACGGCGTCCGGTATCGGCCTGGCCCTGCTCGCGTACATGCCCGCCGACGTGCAGGAGCAGGTGCTGAGCGGGCCGATCGAGAAGTTCACCGACCGCACCGTCACCGACCCCGTCGTACTGCGGCGGACGCTTGCCGAGATCCGCCGATCCGAGGTCGCGATCAGTGATCGTCAGGTGACCATGGACGCCGTCTCCGTCGCGGCACCGATTTTCGAGCGCCCCGGAACGGCGATCGCGGCGGTATCGCTCGTGGTGTCGGCGGAGAATGCGTCGCTGAACGCACTGGTCCCGTTGGTGCGTGCGGCCGGCCGGACGATCAGCCGCGCGCTGCGCCCTCGTCAGCCGTCGTGACCGGTCGGGTACGACGCTCCCAGGCCCCCGGGTCGGACGTCAGCGTGGTGAGGAAACCCGGCAGCTGCTCGTTCGCGACGTCCGCGAGACTCACGTTCTCGAGCACGGCCCGCAGGTTCACCCGCACCGCGATCCACACGTCCTGCAATTTGGCGGCCGGCCCGCAGTAGTCGACGTCCTCGGGGCGTTCACCCCGCACCGACGCCAGCGGACCCTCGACGGTCCGGATCACGTCGGCGATCGTGATGTCCTCGGCGGGACGGGCCAGCCAGTACCCGCCGTCCGGTCCCCGTCTGCTGTTGACCAGTCCCCCGCGGCGAAGGTCGGCGAGAACGGCCTCGAGGAACTTGTGCGGAATGGTCTGCGACTGTGCCAGGAACTCGGCTTTGGACGGGGACGGCCCGGCAGCGGCCAGTTCGATCAGCGTCCGCACGGCGTAGTCCACCTTTGCGGTGATGTGCACACCGAATTCCTACCATCCCAGTATGAAAACCGGCAACTCACGCTTCGCCGCGCGCACCCAGAACGTCCAGGTAGTGCGGGTTGTACATGACGCCGAGGATGTTGCCGAACGGGTCGACAACGGACGCGGTGACGAACCCCGACTCACGTTCGGTGCGCGGCTCATGCTCCTTCGCGCCCATCGACAGCAGCTTCTCGACGGCGGCGGTCACGTCGTCGACGTGCCAGAACACCACCACGCCGGACGGACCGTCCGCGGCTGCGTGCGGGGCGTATCGACGGTCGATGATGCCGAGCTCGTGCTGGTAGTCGCCGATCCGGTACTCGATGTATGCCGGGTTCTCGGAGTCGGGGCGTTCGAAGTAGGGGGCGATGCCGAGCAGCGCGCTGTACCACTCGCGGGCTGCCGCGATGTCGTCGGCGAAGAGACTGATGGTGGTGAGTCCTCGCAACATGACGAGTCCTTTCGACTGATCCGATCTTGCTGACGGGATTCATTCTCCGCGGCAAAGTGCGCACCCAATGAGCACTTTTCGTCGCTGCGTTTCGGGCCGATAGTGATGCGTGTCACTCCGAGGTACATTGAACTGGACGATCGTCTTGTATGGAGGAAGCAGCATGTGGGAGACCGTGACGTCGGCGTGGAATTCGGCGCTGCTGACGCCTCTGCACGAACCGGTCACGCTGGCCATCCCGGCGTTCGTGCTGTTCCTCGCCATCGAATGGTTCGCGGCCCGGCACCTCGAGGACGCGACGTTCGACCCCGACGGACGGTCCCGCCCGGTACGCGGAGGTTACGAGCGCCGCGACGCGCGCGCGAGTGTGTCGATGGGCGCCGTGTCCATCCTGACGACCACGTTCTGGAAGCTGCTGGCCCTGATCGGGTACTCCGCCATCTGGGTGTACCTCGCGCCGTGGCACCTCCCCCCGGACGCCTGGTACACGTGGGTGATCCTCGTCCTCGGCGTCGACGCGCTGTTCTACGCGTACCACCGGATGGCGCACCGCATCCGCCTCATCTGGGCCACCCACCAGGCGCACCATTCGAGTGAATACTTCAACTTCTCCACCGCCCTCCGCCAGAAGTGGAACAACGGCGCCGAAATCCTGATGTGGATTCCCTTGCCACTGATCGGCATTCCGCCGTGGATGGTGTTCATCGGATTCTCCGTGAACCTCGTCTACCAGTTCTTCGTCCACACCGAGCGCATCGACAAGCTGCCCCGGCCCATCGAGTTCGTGTTCAACACTCCCTCACACCACCGCGTTCACCACGGCTGCGACCTCGAATACCTCGACCGCAACTACGCCGGCATCCTCATCGTGTGGGACCGGATGTTCGGCACGTTCCAGCCCGAAACCCACCGCCCCACCTACGGACTCACCAAACCCGTGGGCACCTACAACATCTGGAAACTGCAGACCCACGAATACGGGGCCATCGTCCGGGACTGGCGCCGGGCGTCGTCGTGGCGCGACAAGCTCGGCTACGTGTTCGGGCCGCCCGGCTGGACGCCGTCAGGAACGCGCGAAGCTGACCAGGAAGTCGACCGTGCCGTTGCCGTCCACGGTCACGAAGCCCAGTGACGGCGGCGTCACACCGAAGTCCGTCCAGGTGACCGGGATGCTGCCCGAGGCGATCAGGTCGTCGCCGGAACGGAGCACGTCGATGTCGACGGTCACCGGACGCGACTGCCCCTTGAGCGTCAGCGTGCCCTGGGCGGAGACCGTCCCCACGGAACCGTCCGCAGGCAGCCCCGACAGATCGACCGGGGAATCGACCGTGAACGTGCCGGTCGGGAACGTGCCGGTGTCCATCACGTTGCCGCGGAACTGGTTGTCGCGGCGGGACTGATCGGTCGCGATGGTCGCCACCTGCACGGTCACCTCACCCGCGGTGAGTTTCTCGCCCTCGACGGTCGCGGTGCCGGTCACGTCGCCGGTCGATCCGACCACTGTGACGCTCGCGCCGTTGAGGATCTCGTGAACGGTGTACCCCGCGGCCGTCTGGTTGGAGCCCTGCCCCGGCGTGACGGTCCACTGTCCGTCGACCGATCCGGTGGCCGCCTCCGCACCCTCGGTCGACACCGAGGCCGCCGGTGCGTCGTCCTCTGCGATGAATTGGCCGTAGAACCACGGGCCCACCAGCACCGCGATCACGACGATGACGACTGCGCCGACCAACCACCACAGCTTTTTCATGAGATCAGGCTAGTTGCAGCTTCAATGGATGTCACTCGGTACGACCTGGGAGAGTGCTGTGAACGACGGTCACGGGACGATGGAATCGATGTAGCCGCCGTCGACCCGCACCGCGGCGCCGGTGGTCGCCGACGCCTGCGCCGAACCGAGGTAGACAACCATGTTCGCGATCT
Organism: Rhodococcus wratislaviensis; assembly: GCF_041228765.1. Lineage (NCBI taxonomy): Bacteria > Bacillati > Actinomycetota > Actinomycetes > Mycobacteriales > Nocardiaceae > Rhodococcus > Rhodococcus wratislaviensis. The sequence goes on from NZ_CP150488.1 coordinate 276,288, forward strand.
CCTCCGGCTCGATGAGGCGCTGCAGCAACGACTGCGGCCGGTACTTCTTCATGAACTCGCGCTGAGCCTCGTCCCACGGCAGGTCCTTGTCGACCAGGCTGTAGACGAAATCCTCCACACCTCCCGTGTGAGTGGGACCGGCCAGAACCGAATTGACCGTGACGCCCGTCCCCGCCGCCTCTTTCGCGAAGCCACGCGAGACCGCCAGCAGCGCCGTCTTCGACATCCCGTAATGGATCATCTCCGCGGGAATCACGATCGCGGAGTCGCTGGCGATGTCGAGGACCCGGCCCCAGGACCGTTCGACCATGCCGGGCAGGACCAGGCGGGTCAGCCGGATCGCGGACAGCACGTTCACCTCGAAGTAGCGGCGCCACTCGTCGTCGTCGATGTCCAGGGCCGGCTGGGAGCCGAAGATCCCGAGGTTGTTGACGAGGATGTCGACGCCCGGAACGATCTCCAGGACGCGGCGCGCGCCCTCGTCCGTCGTGACGTCGGCGGCCGCCGGAACGAATTCGCCGTCCGGGACCTCGGCCCGCAATCGTTCGATCGCCGCACCCACGGACTTCTCGGTGCGGCCGTTGATCGCCACCCGCGCGCCGGAGCGGGCGAGACCCGCTGCGATCGCGGCACCGATGCCCTGCGTCGATCCGGTGACCAGCGCCGTCCTGCCCGTCGAGTCGATGCGCATGTCTGTGCCCCTTCCCTCCAGGACACGCTAACGAACATTCCCGGCACGGATGCACAAAAAACTCCCCACCTGCGTGCGCAGGTGGGGAGCTTTGGCGGTGGCGGAGGGATTTGAACCCTCGGACGGGGGTTACCCGTCACACGCTTTCGAGGCGTGCTCCTTAGGCCGCTCGGACACGCCACCGCCGGTGACTTTACCGGATGTGGCGCCCGAGCCCGAAATCGCCAGGTGAAGCCGTTTAAGTCAGCTTGTCCTTGAGGTTCTTGGCGGCGTCCTTGACCTTCTCGCCGGCATCCTTCACCGCCGAGGACGCCTGGTCGGCCTTGCCCTCGTCGCGCAGGTCCGGGTCGCCCGTGGCTTTACCGGTGGCTTCCTTCGCCTGGCCCTTGAGGTCTTCCGCCTTGTTCGAAGCTTTGTCTGCGATTCCCACGAGATACCTCCGTGAATCCGATTTCGAACCCGGGGACGGGTCCGGCGGCGCCTCGTCGGCGCCTGTCTCCAGAGAAGCACGGGTCATGCGGACCCGGCCACATTGTGTCGAGTACCCCACGAAAGAGTTTGAAACCGGTCAGCGCCGTTCACGGAAGAAGTCTTCGAGGATGCCTGCGCATTCGTCCTCCAGAACACCGCCCCTGACCTGCGGGCGGTGCGTGAGACGGCGGTCGCGGACCACATCCCACAGTGAACCGACGGCACCCGTCTTCGGCTCCCACGCCCCGAACACCACCCGGGAGATCCGGGCCAGCACGAGCGCGCCCGCGCACATCGTGCACGGCTCCAGCGTCACCGCGAGCGTCGCCCCCTCGAGGCGCCACCCGTCGCCGTACACCCGGGCGGCGGCCCGCAACGCGATGATCTCCGCGTGAGCCGTCGGATCCGACATCGCCTCCCGCGAGTTCACCGCCCGCGACACCTCGACACCCTCGGCGTCGAACACCACCGCACCCACCGGCACGTCGGCGTCGGTGGCGGCACGGGCCGCCTCGATCGCCGCGCGGATCATCCGCTCGTCGTCCTGAAGAGTCACGGCACGTGAAACTACCGGGGAAGCTTGTCGAGAACCCCGGCCAGCTCCGTGGTGAACCCGAGCCGCTGCGCGATCATCCCGAGCTGCTCGTCGGGATAGAGGTCCGTCTCCGACGTGATCACAGCCAGAACGGGTTCGGGCAGACCGAGGTCGGCGAGCAGCGACAGGTCGCCTTCCTCCCACGGCTCGATGTCGTCGAGTTCGTCCGGGTCGATGTCCGGGACCTCGACGTTGAGCGCCTCGAGGACGTCCGCGGCGATGTCGTAGTCGATGGCCGCGGTGGCGTCGGACAGCAGCAGACGCGTTCCCGACGGCGCCGGCCGGAGCACGACGAAGAATTCGTCGTCCACGTCCAGCAGACCGAAGAACGCGCCCGCGCTACGGAGGGCCCGAAGCTCCTCCTCCGCGACGCTGAGACTGGTCAGAGCAGCCGAAGTGAGGGCCTTGACCTTCCACCGGCCGTCCTCGTGTACTACCGCGACACCGAAGCCCTCCAGATCCTCTGCCCGATCCGAGGAGGCGCTGTTGTTTTCCGCGCGCTGTGCACCCATGAGCGCAACGGTAGCCCGCGGGGTGCCGGTAAATGAAGTCCGCACTCGAATGTGCCAACCTGTTCGGGTGTCTGATACCCCTTCCGCACCTCCCGTGTGCGTGCTCGGCCTGGGCTTGATCGGCGGTTCACTGCTGCGTGCGGCGGTCCGGGCGGGCCGCGACGCGTGGGGTCACAACCGATCCGCGCCGTCCGTCGACGCCGCCCGGGCGGACGGATTCGACGCCGACACCGATCTGGTCGCGGTGCTCCAGCGTGCGTCGGCCGCGTCGGCGCTGATCGTGATCGCGGTCCCCGTGCCCGCCGTCGCCGCCACCCTCACCGCGATCGCCCTGTACGCACCGAACTGCTCGATCACCGACGTCGTCAGCGTCAAGGCCGAGGTCGCGGCGGCGGCAGCCCGCCAGGGACTCGCCGACCGCTACGTGGGCGGGCACCCGATGGCCGGAACGTCGGCGTCCGGGTGGAGCGTCGGCAGCGCCGACCTGTTCCGGGAGGCCGTGTGGGTGGTCGGCACCGACGACGGCGTCGACCCCGCCATCTGGACGCAGGTCGCGCAGCTCGCGTTGGACTGCGGGTCCGTCGTCGTGCCCGCCGAATCCGCCGAACACGACCGGGCGGTCGCGCGCATCTCGCACCTGCCGCACCTACTGGCCGAGACCCTCGCGATCACCGGAGCGCGCGGCGGGCCGCTGGCGCTCGGCCTGGCGGCCGGCTCGTTCCGCGACGGCACCCGCGTGGCAGGCAGCGCGCCCGGACTCGTCCGGGCCATGTGCGAAGGCAACCGGGACGCCCTGCTGATCGCCCTGGACGAGGCGCTGGTGCTGCTGCAGGACGCGCGGACCGAACTGGCGGAACAGTCGTCGACGGCGACGCTCGTCGAGGCCGGTCACACCGCGCGCCTGACGTACGACAACCAGGAGACGTGGGAGATCACCGGCATCGTTCCCGGCCGCGAAGGCTGGATCGACGACATGCGTGATGCGGGTCGGCGGGGAGGGCGGCTCCGCCGCCTGTGAGTGCTCGACGAGTCCAGAGACTCGTTAACCATGCACGGGCGGCTGCGCCGCCTATATCCGTTCGGCCAGGCCCGGGTAGTCGATGATGAACCCGTCGCGGTCGACGGTCACCGAGGAACTCGACACCGGCGACAGCACGTGGATGCCGTCCGGACCGCTGCTGTAGGTGAGGATCGCGCCCTCGACCCGCAGGTCCAGGAGGTTCACGTAGACGACGGGGACCTCGACGTCCTCGGACCCGAGGTGCAGTCCGTACCGCCGGATGGGCAGGGCGTTGAAGAAGGGGCTGAGCACCATGTCGACGTCGAGGGCGCCGTCGAACGTGGACCGCTGGTGGTTGGCGCCGTGCTCCACCATCCACGTGCCCTCTTCGTCCCGGCTGATCGACATCTGCCGTTCACCGGCCGCGACGGACGTCCGCAGCGACAGCCGGCGGGTGACGCCGCTTTCGTCGGTGACGAGGTCGTAGGACGCGCTGAACGCGGGATGCTCGGGGCACTCGCCGCCGATGATCCGGCCTGCTGCCTTGATGCGGTCGCCGTTGAGCTGGACGCGCACCGATTCCATTCGGGGTGCGTTGTCCGCCCGCCACGTCAGTACTGCGGGCCAGGTCGAGGCACCGGAGGCTTGGATGCTCACCTGTCTACGGTAAGCGACGACGGCTCCCGGGGTGGCAACGGGCCGAGTTTCGTTGCAGCAGAGTTGTCGAGAGTCAGTGCCCGGGCTCGTTCCGTGACCGCGATGCGCGACGAGAAGACGACGAGGGCGCCGAGTCCGACCGCCACGTTCAGCAGCGCCCCGAACTCCTGGGCAACGAAGTCGAACACCTCGGTGAGCAGCACCGTGACCAGGGCCGCGGCCCGCAGGAACTGCAACGGCCACAGCTTCCCGTTCCGCAGTCGCACGATGCCCGACCAGCACAGGACGAACGCGATCGCGGACCCGGTGAGCTGGCCGACCGTCGTGATGTCGGTTCCCTCGTCGCCGCGGAGGTCGTCGTCGAGCGTGATCACGGCGCTGAGCAGTCCCAGGGTGGAGAACAGGGTGAGGAGGACCGCCGCGGTCCAGAGCATGCCCGGACCCCTGGCGAACGCGGGGGTCGCGCGCCGGGCCAGCTCCCGGGCCGTGGGCACGGTCCGGCCGTTCCGGTCCGGGCAGTGGGCGAGCAGATCCCGGACCGAAATCAGGGTCGCCTCGTCCGCGCCGGCGGCGGCCGCCCGGCGCAATTGCGCCAGCGCCTGCTCCCGGCGTGCACGGTCCAGCCCACGGTCCAGTCCGCCGAGGGCGATGGCGGCGGCGTTGGCGACGTCCTCCGTCGGGGTCGGCGGCCGGACGTCGTGCAGCGACCGGTTGACCAGCAGCAACACGACGATCACCACGTACATGATCGCGATGGACGGCCGGTAGAAGTAGTCGTTGGTCTTGGTGACGAACTTGCCGATCTCGTCGAGGAACAACCCGAACCCGACGCCGCCGATCACGACGCCGAGGACGCGCGGCTTCATCCCGAGGAACGAGAACACGGTCACCAGGGCCACGACCATGCCGAGTCCGCCCCACAGGACATGCGCGATGTGCAGCGAGGAACCCCCGACCTGCGGATAACCGGTGAGGTGAAGGTAGGCGCGGGTGAGCAGGATCGTGACGATCCCGATGATGACGAACGCTTCGACGAGGCCGCTGCCCTGGGCGTCGCGCAGGAGGTGCGGCCGGTTCCGGAAACCCGAGATCATGGCGCCTCCCTGTGCTCCCACCTACAGGAAGTCTAGGACTCTCAGTGGTGGAAAGTCTGCGTGTTGCTCGCGGTGGAGAGGCGGTCGAGACGCTCGAGGACGCGGTCGACGACGTGCGGGTCCTGCCCCTTTTCGTTGCGGGCCCGCAACACTTCGGCCTGCGCCGCGACCAGCGCCCGGTGCTGGAGCGCCCGCAGTTCGTCGCGGCGGGTCTTGAGCTGTTCGATGCGCTGCGAGTACTCCGGCGAGTGGGTGCCGGGCGCGGAGTCCTCTTCGAGCCGGTCGTAGAGCGCCTTGAGCCGGGCCACCGATTCGGGCGGCAGGTTGGTCGGCGCGGACGTCACGACCTCGAGCGCGGCGTGCCGGGCCCGCTCGACCGTGCCCGCTCCTCGGCATCCTCCGCGTCGGCGACACCGGCGACGCCGAGTGCCTTCACCAGCCACGGCAGGGTGAATCCCGGAATGACCATGCTCATCACCAGCACCACCGCCGCGATGACGACGGCTTCGGAACGCCACGGGAAATCGTCGACCGGGAGGCTCAGCGCCAACGCCAGGGTGACGAGGCCGCGCATCCCGCACCACGTCATGACCACGGCTTCGGCGGGGGTGCGGGGCGCGGAGGAGGCGTTGTCCTCGTACCCGCGGATGTACAGCCACGTGACGCCCATCCAGAGGGCGCGGACCACCACCAGCACCACTCCGATGACGACGCCGTGCAGCACCATCGTCCACAGGTCGCTGCCCGCGTCGTCGACGATCTGACGGAATTCGAGACCCATCAACCCGAACGCGATGCCGGTGACCAGCAATTCGGCGACGTGCCAGAACGAGGCACTCGCCAGGCGGTCCTCGGCGTCGACCTCGGAGTCGGCGGCGCTCATCTGCACCGCGGCCACCACGACGGCGATGACCCCGGACGCGTGGATCTCCTCGGCCAGCAGGTACACGACGAACGGGATGACCAGGGTCAGTCCGCTGCGGCCCGGGACGTCCACGATCCGCACGACCAGCCACGACCCCACCCAGCCGGATGCGAGACCGATCAGCACCGCCGCGACCGCGGTGTACAGGAAGTGCAGCACCTCGAAGCCGAAGTGCAGGTCTTCACCGGCGATCGTCGCGGCTAGCGCCGCCTGGAACGCGACCAGCGCGGCGGCGTCGTTGAACAGGCCCTCCGTCTGCAGGACGCCGACGAGTCGACGCGGAATCCCGACGGGTTCGGCGACGGCCTCGACGGCCACCGGGTCGGGTGGGGCGGTCATCGCACCTATCGCGATCGCCGCCGCCAGGGTGATGCCGGGCACGAGCGCCCAGGCCGTCCACGCGACCGCAGCTGTCGTGACGATGACCAGGCCGACGGAGTGGACGACGATGGTCTTCCAGCGGTCGACGAACATCGCCCACGACGTCCGGCGGGCCAGCGCCCACAGCAGTGGCGGCAGGAACAGCGGCAGGATCAGTTCGGGTTCGAGTTCGACGTGCGGGATGCCGGGCACGAACGCGGCACCGGCGGTGACAATCGTGAGCAATACCGGCCAAGGTGCGTGGAATCGGTCACCGAGGCCGACGATCAGGACTGTGACGAGCATGAGCCCGATCACCACGATCAGCTGATCCACGCTGGGGACGCCTCCTCGGCTCAATTCTTCTACCCGGTCGTTTGCCCGCGAAGCAGCCTGCCATATGTGGCTTCGCCACCCGTGAGTACTTATTAACCGCCCGCCGTTGATAAGTACTCACGGGTCGTTGGTCAAAGGGAGCACAGATCTCGAGTAACGTTCTCGGGTGACTGGTTCGTGAGGAAGGGTGCCGTGACGTCAACCGGGAGCATGGTGGGCCTGTTCGCCGGTATCGGCGGGCTCGAGTTGGGTCTGAGAGAGCACGGCTGGAACACCGAACTGCTCTGTGAGATCGACCCGGGCGCCCAGGCGGTTCTGCGTACCCGATTCACGGACGTCCCTGTGCATTCCGACGTCACCAAGCTGCGTTCCCTCCCCCAGGACATCGAACTCGTCGCCGCCGGCTTCCCGTGCCAGGACCTCTCGCAGGCCGGCCGGACCGCCGGAATCACGGGTTCGCGTTCCGGCCTCGTCGACGAGGTGTTCCGGTTGGTGAAGCGGAAGAAGGGTCCGCGCTGGCTTCTGATCGAGAACGTGCCGTTCATGCTGCAGCTGGGTCGCGGGGCGGCTATGAGGCATATCACGGACGCCCTGGAGGACCTCGGCTACACGTGGGCGTACCGGGTGGTCGATGCGCGCGCGTTCGGACTCCCCCAGCGCCGTCAGCGGGTCCTGATGCTCGCCTCGCGCACCGAGGACCCCCGCGCGGTGCTGTTCGGTGAGGACGCCGGGGAACGCCCCGTCGACGACCACGCCGACTTCCCGTGCGGTTTCTACTGGACCGAGGGCACCCGCGGCCTCGGCTGGGCGGTCAACGCGGTCCCCACGCTGAAGGGCGGGTCGTCCGTCGGTATCGCGAGCCCACCCGCCGTGCGACTGCCGTCGGGTGAGATCGTGACCCCCGGACTGATCGACGCCGAACGCCTGCAGGGTTTCGACCCCGACTGGACGGCGCCCGCCGCGCTGGTCCCCGGTCTGCGGAACAGTCATCGGTGGAAGCTCGTCGGCAACGCCGTCAGTGTGCGGATGGCGTCGTGGGTCGGTCGGCGTCTGCTCGAGTCGGCGGACTACGAGCGGGGCATCGAGACGCCGATGAAGCCCGGCGACGCGTGGCCGGTGGCGGCGTGGGGCAGCAATCGTCAGGCGTTCCGCGTGCACACCTCGACGTGGCCGGTGCAGGAGCCGTACGAGGATCTCAGCGGATTCCTGGAGGACACCCGCTTGCTGTCGGCGCGCGCGACCGCCGGCTTCCTGAAGCGGACGCGGATGGGCAATCTGCGTTTCGTTCCCGGTTTCATCGACGACGTCGAGAGCCACCTCGACCGCATGGGCGGCTTTCCCGAGGCCGCCGCGTAGGCGGACGGACCCGCGATGCCCGCCACCGATCCCGCGACGAGCGCCCGGATGCGGGCGCAGCGGCGCCGCGACACAGCACCCGAACTCGCGCTTCGCCGGGAACTGCACCGGCGCGGGGTCCGGTACTACGTGGACCGGGCGCCGATGAAGGGCGTCCGGCGGCGCGCCGACCTGGTGTTTCCGCGCCGGAAGGTGGCCGTGTACGTGGACGGGTGCTTCTGGCACAGCTGCCCGCAGCACGCCACGTTCCCGAAGAACAACGCACAGTGGTGGGCCGAGAAGCTCGCCGGGAACGTCACCCGCGACCGGGACACCGACACGAGGCTGGCCGACGCCGGGTGGACGGTGGTGCGGGTCTGGGAGCACGAGAATCCGGCGGTCGCCGCGGACAGGGTTCAGGAAGCTCTGCTTCGCTGACGACGTAGGTGTTGCATTTTCCACCCCTAGGGGTCTGGTCGCCGACGGCGGATCGGTGCAGGATGGTGTCACAGCAACCATTCGGACCACCTTCGGAGGGGCATGATGATCCGCCGAATCGTCGCGGCGGCCTCCATTGCGTTTGCAGCAGCGGCCGTCCCACTCGTCGGTCCGGCACCGTTTGCGGTGGCTGCACCGGGCGACACCTACATCAGCAACCCCCCAGCCAAGCCGACGGACCAGAGTTTCTGCGACGACCAGGCCGCCCTCGCCAACAACCTCGCCTCGAAGGGCGATTTTGCGCGTGCCGACGGGGTCGTGTCGGCCGCGAACATGAGCGGTTGCCGCATCTACACGTTCCCCAGCCCGTAGCCGGTTGCCGTTCCGGCAACAGGATCCCCGGTTCGACGGCTCCGGCGGCCACAGTGGGAGCATGACCCACGAGCAGGCACCGGACATGACCGATTTCTTCAGCCAGGAGTTCTGGGACGAGCGCTATCGCTCGACGACCGCGGTGTGGAGCGGCGACCCCAACCCGCACCTCGTCGAGGAGGTCGCGGACGTGACTCCGGGCAGTGCCCTGGACGTGGGCAGCGGCGAGGGCGCCGACGCGATCTGGCTGGCGGCCCGCGGGTGGAACGTCACCGGAATGGACGTGTCGGCGGTGGCAGTGGAACGCGCTGCCGAACGGGCCGCCGAAGCCGGTGCCGGCATCGCGGACCGGACGACGTGGCAGCAGGCCGACATCCTGTCGTGGGAGCCGCCGGCCCGCCGATTCGACCTGGTGTCGGCGCATTTCATGCATCTGCCGGGACCTGCCCGCGAGGCCCTGCACCGTCGCCTGGCGGGAGCGGTCCGCCCCGGCGGGCGGCTTCTCGTCGTCGGACATCATCCTTCCGATCTGGAGACGTCGGCCGGGCGGCCCAATGTTCCCGACATGCTGTTCACACCCGACCAGGTCGCTGCCGTACTGGACGCCGGGGAGTGGGAGATTCTGGTGTCGGCGACGCCCTCGCGTGAGACGCGCGACCCCGAGGGCCGGCCCGTCACCGTCCACGACACCGTTCTGCACGCGGTTCGCCGGGCCTGACGACGGTCTACTGTGTGGGCACGATCTGTTCCGAGTGCCGAGACGAGGACGCCGTGGCCGACCTGTTCGTGAAAGCCCTTCAGCTGCATCAGTTCGTCTACGAACGCAGCGGCGGTTGGGTGGGGCATCGGTTGCTGTTCGGGATGCCGACCCTGTTGTTGCACAGCGTCGGCCGGAAGTCCGGGCAGTCGCGCACGTCCGCGTTGACGTACGGCCGCGACGGCGCACGGTTTCTGGTCGTCGCGTCGAAGGGCGGTGCGCCCACGTCGCCCGCGTGGATGCACAACGTGCTGGCCGCGCCGACCTGCGAGATCCAGGTGGGCCGCGACCACATCACCGTGGTGGCGCGGAAGGTTCTGCCGGGCGACCCGGATTACGACCGGATGTGGGCGACGATGAACGAGATCAACCACGGCCGGTACCGCGACTACCAGAAGAAGACGGACCGGCCGATTCCCGTCATCGCGCTCACCCCGAACCGCTGACTCGGTCGAGCGCCCCGGTACGACGTCAGCGGAACTCGTCGACGTGCCCCGACGCCCACTGCGCGAACGTGGTCGCCGGGCGTCCGGTGAGTTGCTCGACGAGCCGGTTCGCCTGCTGGGGAGCGTCGACCAGGCTTGCCATCCCTTCCAGGTACCAGCGGGCGTACTCCCCCATCGCCGGCGTCAGGACGCCGACGGCCTCGTCCAGCGACACCTGCCGGTACTCGATGTTCCGGCCGAGGGCGGCGCCGAGTTCCCGGACGAGGTCGGCGCGGGTGATCGTCTCGGGTCCGGTGAGTTCGTACGACGCGCCGATGTGCCCGTCCGCGAGGAGAGCGACGGCCGCGACCTCGGCGATGTCGTCCATGGCGATCGGCGCGTTCGCCGCCGTCGGGTACGGCTCGCGCACGGTGTCTCCCGCGGCGATCTGCGGTGCCAGGATTCCCGCGTTCTCCATGAACTCGCCGGGCCACAGGTGCGTCCACTCGATGCCGGACGCCTCGACGGCCCGTGCGACGTCACCCCAGTGGCCGTCGTGGGGACCGGACAGGTCGACGACGTGCCGGACGCCGGCCTGCTTCGCCAGAGCGAGCGCGTCCGGGGCGGTGTCGGGAGTCGGTGCGAGGTAGAGGGAATCAACGCCCTCGAACGCCGCGGGCAGGCTGTCGAGCCTGCGGAGGTATCCCTCGACGACGGTGACCGAGCCCGGAAGTTGCGCCTTGTCAGGATGATTCGTGAGGGCCCGGACGTCCGTCGCACCCCGCGCGAGCAGGTGGTCGACGAGCATTCTGCCGATGTTCCCGGTTGCCCCCGTCACCAGAATCGTCATGCCCTGCACGCTACTGAGCCGGGTCACGCCGCGGCAAGGCATGTGAGTGGCAAAGTGTGCTCGCGCACGCTTTGCCACTCACATGGGGTCAGCTGGTCGGCGGGGCGGAGGTCGTGGACGTCGCCGGGGTCTCCGAGGGCGTCGGCGTGGCCGGGGACGACGCGTCCGGATTCTGCACTCCGGCGCTGAGCTTGTAGATGTGTTCCGGCGAGATGATCTCCGTGACGGCCCCCGCCAGCGCCGTGCTGGGTTCGCTGCCCTGGTAGGGGACGTCGGTGTTGATCATGATCGCGAGGGTGGTCTCCTGCTCGGGGAGGTAGACGCAGACCGTCTGATACCCGGGGAGGCTGCCGTTGTGCCCGATCCAGCCGGCGACGTCGAAGATGCCCAGTCCGTAGCCGACGTCGGATGCCAGACCCGGTGCGTTCACCGTCTCGAGCCGTTGCGCCTGCGTGGCCGGCTGCAGCAGGGTGCCGGTGGCGAGGGCGGGCGCCCAGATGTGCAGGTCGTCGAGGGTCGAAATCATCGCGCCCGCCGCCCATCCCCAGGACGGATTCCAGTTGGTGGCCACGGCTTCCTTGTCGTCCAAGGTCTGCTCGGTGTAGCCCTGCGCGTGCGGTTCGGGGAACGCGTTGGTGGTCGGAAAGCTCGTGCCCGCCATCTTCAGCGGCTGGACGATCTTCTGCGTCACGTACTCCGGGAGCGGCAGTCCGCTGACCTTCTCGATGACGAGTCCCAGCAGGGTCGTGTTCGTGTTGGAGTACTCGAATCCCTGTCCGGGCGGGAACGTCGCGGGCTGCGCGAACGCGTAACCCAGCAGTTGTTGCGGGGTGAACGCGGCCTGCGGGTCGCTGAGCAACGCCTTCTGGAAGTCCTCGTTGGCCGAGTAGTTGGCCAGCCCGCTCTGCATCCGGGCGAGCTGGCGCAGCGTGATCTGATCACCCAGCGGCACGCCCTCCACGTACTTCGAGATCGGGTCGTCGAGTGCGACCTTGTCTTCGTCGACCAGTTGCAGCACACCCGTGACCGTGAAAGTCTTTGTCACACTTCCGATTCGGTGGTAGAAGTCGGTCTCCATCGGCGCGCCCGTCGTCTTGTCGGCGACACCGAACGCCTTCACGTAGTTGCCGTCGGGCCCCCACACGCCCACTATCGCGCCGGGAATCGCCGCCATCGACATCGTCTTCTCGATCGCCTCGTCGAGTCGGTCCGCGACACCGGGGTCGATCTGCGCGTCGGCCCCGGCGTTCGGTGATCCCGTCTGCGTCGTCGTGGAGGTAGCGGAGGTGCCTGTGGAGGACGAGTCGTCGGAGCACGCCGCAGGCACTACCAGCAGCAGTGCCGCTGCGGCCGCCGCGAGGCCTCGTCGCCGATTCGTCCTGGTCACGACCTGAGCTGTCATCGTGCGTCCCGTCGTCGAGGTGCCCCTCTCGGGAACTTACTCCGCGACCGCCGGGCGAATGTACCTTTCGGCGCTTCTGAGGCGACCGGCGATACATTCGCCCTGCTGCCGCCCTACTGCGCTCTCTCGGTCGCGTATTCGGCCAGCAGCCGCTTCTCCTTCTCCCGGTGCGGGTAGAAGAAGAACACCACCACGGCCCCCGCGCACACCACCAGGATCGCGGCGAGGTACGCGCGATCGTCGCCGTCGAGGAAGGCGTTGCGGGCGGCGGCGATGATCTGCTCGGCGTACTGCGGGTAGCGTTCCGCGAGCACCTCGGCGCTGGAATACGATTTCGTCAGCGCGGCTTGAGTTTCCGGGGTGATCTGGCTCGAGTCCGGCGACGAGGCGATCGTCGCCGACAGCGACTTCGCGTAACCGGCGGTGAGCACCGCGCCGAGGATCGACTGCATGATCGCGCCGCCGAGGTCGCGTTGCAGGTCGGACGTGCCGGACGCCATGCCCGCCCGCGACACCGGCACCGAACCGGTGAGCGACCGCGACGCCGGGGTCCCGGCGAACCCGACTCCGATGCCCACGAACGCGTAGGCGAGCGCCACCCACCAGAAGGTCGCGTTCTCATCCCACCACACCAGCGCGACAACCAGTCCGAGGACGACGAACAGGTAGCCGAGCAGCAGTGTGAACCGGGCCCCGTGCGATTCGACGAGTTTCGCGGAGCGCGGTGCGACGATGACCATCGCGACGGCGGCCGGGATGATCGCCGATCCGGCGGCGAGCGTGGAGTACCCGAGCACGTTCTGCAGGAACTGCTGCCCGATGAACATCGCACCCATCAACGCGCCGAACACGATCACCCCGCCGACGGCGGCCACCCAGAACGTCGGGCGGGCGGCGACGTGCAGATCGAACAGCGGGTGCGCCGCCCGCCGTTGCTGCAGGAAGAACGCGGCTCCCGCGGCGAGGGCGATCACCCCGAGGCCGAGAGCCGCCGCACCGGCGCCGTCCACCGGTGCGAAATTGATCGCGAGGATGAGGGCGGCGATGAAGACGACGGAGATGATGCCGCCGAGATTGTCGACGGGATCGGTCGTCTCGTTGACGTGGGCGGGCACCCACAGGATGGCGGCGACGAGGGCGAGACCCGCGAGCGGAAGGGTCACGAGGAACACCGAGCCCCAATGGAAGTGCTCGAGCAACGCACCCGACACGATCGGCCCGAGCGAGGAGATCGCGCCACCGAGGGCCGACCACAGTGCGATCGCCTTGGTCCGGGGCGGTCCCGACCACAGCGCGGTGATGATCGCGAGCGTGGTGGGGAACGCGAGACCGGCGGACACACCGCCGAGAACACGTGCGAGGAAGAGTATTTCGAAGTTCCCGGCAAATCCCGCGATCGCCGATGCCGGCAGCGACAGCGCCATGCCGAGCACCAGCATCTGCTTGCGCCCGTAGCGGTCGCCGAGCGCCCCGAGGTAGAGGACGGAGGCGGCGAGCCCGAGGGAGTACGCCACGGCGACGAGATTCAGCTGCGTCTGACTCGCGTCGAAGGCCCGGCCGATGTCGGGGAGCGCGACGTTCGCGACGGACAGGTTCAGGTTGGCGACGGCGGCGACGAGGATGAGGGTCGCGAGGATCAGCGTCGCTCGGGCCGGCGCCTGCGTCGTTTCGGTTCGAGTCACTGTCCGCTCCCGGGGTTCTGGTCTCCTCGTGGGCGTGCCGCGTCGGCCGCCGGTTCGGGGCTCGACGCGAGCAGCGACGCGGCGAGCGGGAAGAGGAGGACGGTGATCGCGCCTGCCGCGACGAGCACCGAGGCGTTCGCGGACGTCATGTCCCCGGAGTCGACGGCGACTCCCGTGACGGCCACGATCAGCGGCAGACCGGTTCCCGCGTACAGCGCCAGCTGGGTGCGTTCACGGGCGGTGAAGGGTGGATCCGTGCCGTCGGTGCCCCGATCGAACCTCCCGGCGACGTAGACCGGGCCTGCCCGCACAAGCAGGATCAGCACGACGAACGCGACGAGGACGCCGGGTTCGGACGCCACCGCGGCGACGTCGATGGCCATCCCGGACGTCACGAAGAAGATGGGGATCAGGAACCCGAACGCGAGGCCGTCGAGCTTCGTTTCGAGCGTTTCGTCGCCCTCGGGTGTGGCCCGCCGCAGGATGAATCCGGCCGCGAAGGCACCGAGAATGGTGTCGAGCCCGAACGACGCCGCGAGCACGGTGAGTGCGACGAGGAGCAGCATCGTCAGCCGGACCGTGGTCTGCGACGTCGTCTCCGAGCCCGACCGGATGATCGCGGTGATCCGGGAACCCTCCCGCCGCACGCGGGCGGGTATGAACGCGACCAGCACCGCCGCGGCCGTGAACAGCCCGAGGACCACGATGGACGCCACCGACCCGCGGGAGCCGAGCAGGACCGCCATGGCGACGACCGGTCCGAGTTCGCCGAAGGCGCCGTGATTGAGGATCGTCCGGCCCAGCCGGGTGTCGAGGGCGCCCGCGTCACGAAGGATCGGGAGCAGTGTGCCGAGGGCTGTCGACGTCATGGCAATGGCCACCGCGGTTCCGGCGTCGACCACGTGGACGAGGCTCAGCAGCGATACCACCCCGAATGCCAGGGCCAGCGAGACCAGCCATGTCAGCAGGGCCCGTCTGCCGCCGCGACCGGTGATCTCGGCCGTGTCGATCTCGTATCCGGCCAGCAGGAAGAGCAGGCCCAGCCCCAGGTCGCGCAGTAGCTCGATCTCGCTACCCTCGATCGCCAGGTCGAAGACGTGCGGGCCGATGACGATCCCGGCGACGAGGAGTAGCACCACCTCGGGCACCAGCTTCCGGGGGAACAACCCGGCGAGCAGCGGGGCGATCACGGCGCACGCCACGATCCAGAAGAGTGAGGCTCCCACGGACGGCATGCATCACCTCGTCTCTCGAACCATCGGACACAGCTCTGCGTTCGAGCCTCACAGAGCCCGGACCACTGGACATCACCCGTCGTGGATGATGCGCAATTCCCGGCCGATGGCGAGCATCGACACAGGGCACCCAGCGCAGGGAGAGATGATGTCGAATACAGCTGAAGATGTCGGTCCGGTCGCGTTTCTTTTCCTCACTTTTCCGGGAGAGCGGGCCGATCCCCAGGTGATCGACACGTTCCGCGACGTCGTCGCCCAGGGAGTGGTCACCATTCTCGATCTCGTGTTCATCTCCAAGGGAGCCGACGGCACGCTGCGCCAGGTGGAGGTGGACGAGGACCTCGACAGCATCGGTCTCGCCGCCCTGTCCCTCGAAGCCAAGGCCCTGATCAGCGACGAGGACCTCGAGGTGGTGCGCGAATCACTGGAGCCGGGCACGTCCGCGGTGGCGATCGTGTACGAGCAGACGTGGGCGCGGAAGGTCGCGGCCGCCTCCCGGCAGGCCGGTGGCGAGGTGGCCCTCCACGTGCACATCCCGCGCGAGGTGGTCGAGGCGGCCATCGCCGCCGCGGTCTGACTCGTCACCCACAGAAACGGAGCACATCATGGTTTTCAGGGGTCCACGCCGCATGGGACGTCCCGGGCTGCTCGGCACGGTGGCCCGGACGGCGGTCATCACCGGCACCGCCCGGGCGACGTCGAACGCGATGAACCGGCACGCCGCCAGCAAGCAGGCGGAGGAGCAGGAGCGGATCGACCAGGCCGCCCAGCAGCAGTATGCGGAACAGCAAGCAGCGCAACAGCAGGCGCCTCCGCCGCCACCGGCACCCGCGGGCGACGATCTGGTGTCCCGCATCCAGGAACTCGCCCGCCTGAAGGAGGCCGGCGTGCTCACGGACGAGGAGTTTTCCGCGGCGAAGGCGAAACTACTCCAGTCCTGAAGATGCGGTGAGCCGAATCGTCAGTAGAACTCGACGGTGTCGACGCGGTTGATGAGCTCCTCGCCGTCGAGGAACCGGGTGGCATTGCGCGCGAACAGTTCCGCGATGAGGCGATCCTCCGCGGGGTTCAACGCTGCAGTGTGCGGGCTGACCAGCACGTTCGGATGAGCCCACAGCGGACTGTCCGATGCCAGGGGCTCGGACGCGAACACGTCGAGCGCGGCGAACCCGACCCGCCCGTCTTCGATCGCGGCGGTCATGGCTTCCTCGTCGACGACGGTTCCCCGGCCCACGCTCACCACCGTGACTCCGGGCTTGACCGCGCCGAATACCTTTGCGCTGACGAGGCCTTCGGTGGCGCTGGTTCCGGGAAGCGTCACGACGATGCCGTCCGCGTCCCCGACCACATCGGCCAGCCGGTCGGGGTGGACGATCTCGTCGACGCCCTCGACCGCGGTGTCGCGCCTGCTCGTTCCCACCACGGTGGCGCCGAGGGCCTTCAGCTTCAGCGCCGTCGCGCGGCCGATGCTGCCCAGTCCGACGATGACGATGCGCTGCCCGGACACGGTTCCCATGGCCCACCGGCCGCTCCACACCTTGTCGCGCTGCTGGGCGAGGAGGCGCGGGAGGGTCTTGGCGCCGGCCAGCAGGCCGAAGACGGCGAACTCCGCCAACGGCTCGGCGTGCACACCGGCGGAGGTGCTGAAGGCGATGCGGGCGAGTTGCTCGTCGGTGAGGCCGCCCGCCTTCACCTGGGCCCCGCCACCGGCGGGCATCGTGTGCACCCAGCGGAGTTCGGGGTTGACGCCCGCCGTCCTCGTCAGTGCCGCGGGATTCTCGTCGGGCACGCCGTACAGGGCTTGCGCCGAATCGACCAGGTCGTCGAAGGCTTGCTGCTGCTTCGCGGTCCGGGAGAACGTCGGATCGCCGGAGTGATCACCCGGGAATCGGGAGGGCGGCAGCAGATCCTGCTCGCGGATGAAGTCGATGCGCGGTTCCGCCCGGGTGACGAGACTGATGAGTTCCTCGCTCACGGGGGTTGCGGCGACTACGCGGAGTCGCCCGTCGAGTGGCTTCGAGTCATGTGCGCTCACTGGAGATTCCTTCGTACGGGCCGTTGTTGACCATATGTTCAGAGTAAAAACTCTGCACTAACCATGTGATTCAGTCAACACTTCTCTTTACGTATGACAAATAGCTCCTCGGGCGGTATCGTCCTCCGCATGCCAGTGACCTGGGTCACTACACCGACCTGTTTGTGACCGCGCTCGACGTGGTCCCGTCCCACAACGGAGCAGAAGATGTCCCCAGAATCGAAGATTCACGTAGGCGCAGACTCGAAGACGCCGGAAGGCCCCAGCCGCTCCACCCCACCGGCGCGTGCCTCCGACGACCCGGACTACGCCGCGAATCTCAAACGCGCGACGCTCGCCAGTTCCATCGGCAGCGCACTCGAGTACTACGACTTCGCCCTGTACGGCCTGGCCTCGGCCCTGATATTCGGCCAGCTGTTCTTCCCCGCCATGGGTGCGTCGGCCGCGTTGATGGCCAGTTTCGGCACGTACGCCGTCGGCTTCCTCGCCCGGCCCGTCGGCGGCCTGTTCTTCGGCGCGCTCGGCGACCGCCTCGGACGCAAGGCCGTCCTGATGATCACGATCGCGATCATGGGCGGCGCGAGCACGCTGATCGGCGTCCTGCCGACCGGCGCGCAGGTGGGTATCTGGGCCCCGATCATGCTGGTCGCGCTGCGACTGCTGCAGGGCTTCGGCGCCGGAGCCGAGCAGGCCGGTGCCACGACGCTGATGGCGGAGTACTCGCCCACCCAGCGCCGCGGATTCTTCTCCGCACTCCCCTTCGTCGGGATCATGGTGGGCACCCTGATGGCATCCGGGGTCTTCGCGATCCTCGGCCAGATCGATCGCGACCTCCTCCTCGACTGGGTGTGGCGGGTGCCGTTCCTGGCGTCGATCGTCCTCATCGCGGTCGCCGTGTTCATCCGGCTCCGCATGCAGGAGAGCCCCACGTTCATCAAGCTGGAGAAGCAGGATCAGATCAGCGAGAGCCCGTTCCGGGAACTGATCGGCAGCTCGATGCCCAGTGTGCTCCGCGGCATCGGCCTGCGGATGGCCGAGAACGGCGGCTCGTACATCTTCCAGACCCTCGGCATCAGCTACGTCACGACGGTGGTCGGTGTCAGCAAGTCGATCGGACCGCTCGCCATCGCCTGCGGCGCCGCCATCGGCATGCTCGTCATCCCGTTCTCGGGCGCGCTGTCGGACCGCTTCGGCCGGATGCGGGTGTACCGGTTCGGTGCGGCGCTGCAGCTCGTCCTCGCGGTCCCGTCGTGGTGGCTGCTCTCGCTCGGCAACCCGTATCTCGTGGTGGCGACGCTCGCGGTCAGCTACGGGATCGGCGTCAACGTGATGCTCGGCGCGCAGTGCGCGGCCCTGCCCGAGCTGTTCGGAAATCGGCACCGCTACATCGGCGTCGCTGTCGCCCGGGAAACCAGCGCCATCCTCGCCGGCGGTATCGCCCCCTTCGTCGGCGCACTGCTGCTGTCGCTGCTGAACAACTCGTGGGTGCCGCTCGCGATCTACGTTCTGGTCCTCAGCGTCATCACGTTCGCCACCACGTTCGTGACACCCGAAACCCGTGGCCGCGACCTCGGGCTCGCCTGGGACGCGATGGCCGACCCGGTCCACGGACCGGAGGCCGTCGCCTCCGAGTCGAAGGATCGAGTCGACGCATGAGGCTGGCCCGCATCGCCACCGATTCGGGACCGCGGCCGGTGTGTCTGCACGACGGTCGCTGGCACGAGGTGGCGGATCCGTACGCCGATACCCTGACGTTCACCGGGCCCGCACACGACCTCGACGGCGCACGGTTGCTCGCGCCCGCCGAACCGCGGGTCCTGCTCGGGATGGCCCACAACGGCGCACCCGGAGATCGCGACCTGCCGTTGCAGGCGTTCATGAAGTCGACGCGCACGGTGATCGGCCCCGAGGATCCGATCGTCGTCGACGACGGGCTGGGGCAGGTCAACGTGGAGGGCGAGCTGGCCGTCGTCATCCGCCGCACGTGCCGCAGGCTTCGCCCGGAGGACGTCCCGTCCGCGATCCTCGGATACACGATCGGCAACGACGTCACCGCCGTCGAGCAGATAGCGTTGGACGACAAGCTCACCCAGGCGAAGCACGGCGACGGGTTCACCCCGCTGGGGCCGTGGATCGAGACGGATCTCGACCCGGGGGACGTTCCGATCACCGTGCGCGTCGACGGCGTGACCGTGGCGGAGGCGTCCACCCGGCAGCTCGCGTGGAACGTGTCCGAGCAACTGGTCCACCTCACCCGGTATCTGACCCTCGGGCCGGGAGACGTCGTGCTCACGGGTTGTCCGTTCACGTTCAGCCCCGTCAAACCGGGTGACCGTGCCGAGATCACGCTCGACGGAATCGGCACGCTGGCCAACCCGGTGCGTGCGCTGTGAACCTGTTCGATCTGTCGGGGCGCATCGCCCTGGTCACCGGTTCGAGCCGGGGAATCGGCTACGCACTGGCGCGGGGCCTGGCCGAGGCGGGCGCCACGATCGTCCTCAACGGGGTGTCGGCCGACCGTCTCGCACAGGCATGCGAGCGCCTCCGCGAGGAGTTCGGCGAGGCCCGCGTCCACGCGTACGCGTTCGACGTCACGGATCCCGATCGGGTGACCGGCGCCGTCGAGCGGATCGAGTCGGAGGTCGGGCCGATCGAGATCCTGGTGAACAACGCTGCGCTGCAACACCGTCAGCCGCTGCTCGACGTCTCCCTCGAGGATTGGAACCGGGTGCTCACGACCGACCTCACCAGCGCGTTCCTCGTCGGCCGTGCGGTCGCACGGTTCCAGATCGCCCGCGGGAGCGGGAAGATCATCAACGTCTGCTCGGTGCAGAGCGACCTGGCCCGGCCCACCATCGCGCCGTACACCGCCGCGAAGGGCGGACTGCGGAATCTGACCCGCGCGATGACGGCCGAATGGGCGTCGTCCGGGCTGCAGATCAACGGCCTCGCGCCCGGCTACATCCACACCGAGATGACGCAGGCCCTCGTCGACGACACCGAGTTCGACGCGTGGCTCCGCGGCCGCGCGCCGGCAGGCCGGTGGGGCACGCCGGACGATCTCGTCGGTCCCGCGGTGTGGCTGGCGTCGGACGGATCCCGGTACGTCAACGGTCAGGTGATCTTCGTCGACGGCGGGATGACGTCGGTGGTGTGAGGGTTCACCCGCCGACCGCGGCCGGTGCGGTCTGCACGTCCCCGAAGGAGCGGCGGGTGTGCTGGACGAGTTCGCGGAGCGCGGGACCCGCGGGACTCTTCCAGACCAGCGCGAGCACGGCCGGGATGTCGACGTCGTCCAGGGGGACCGCCGTCAACCGGCCTCGGTAATCCGTCGCCATCGACTCGCTGAGGACGGCGACTCCCAGTCCGCGGATCGCGAGGTCGGCGACGGCGTCCGGCGCACTCGCCTGCAGGGCGATGTCCGGGCGGAGGCCGGCCGCCGCACACGCCTGGTCGAATACTGTCCGGATCCCCGTTCCGGTCGGCATACATACGATCGCATGGTCGGCGAGTTCGGCCAGGGTGACGCGCGAACGCCCGGCCAGCGGGTGCCCGGGCGGCACCGCCGCGACCAGCCCCTCGCTGATGATCGGGAAGGCGTCCAACCCTTCCGGCGGGGCCGTCGCGGTGCCGACGAGAGCGAGATCGATCGCACCGGCGCGGACCCGTTCGACGAGGCGGTCGGAACTGTCCTCGGTCAGCGTGATCTCGATCCCGGGGTGCGCGACGTGGAACGCGGACAGTGCGTCGAACAGCGGTTTCACCGTGCAGGCGGTGACCATCCCGACGACGAGCCGGCCCCGGATCAGCTGGTTCACCTCGTCCACGGCCTGCCGCATCGCGTCGGCCGAGGCGAGTGCGGCACGCGCGTGCACGAGCGCCGCTTCCCCCGCGGACGTGAGCGTCGCGGTCCGGCTCGACCGGTCGATGAGCGTCGCGCCGAGGTCGTGCTCGAGCTGCCGGATCTGCGCGCTGATCCCCGACTGGCTGATGTGGACGCGTTCCGCGGCGCGGGTGAAGTTCGCTTCCTCGGCGACCGCGACGAAGTACTCGAGCTGCCTCAGTTCCATAAGCAGTAATTCTAGTTGTCAGCAGAACTATCTGTTGGACTTCCGGTTGCGTCGACACCATCCTGGGAAGTGACAGCAGTTCGCCCACGAAAGGATTCCCGTGTCCGACTACGAGAAGGCCCTGAACCCCGAAGACCTCACCCGGCTGTTCGTCGAGCGCAGCAATGCCGGCGACGCGGCCGGAGTTGCCGCCCTGTACGAGGAGGACGCCGTCATGGCATATCCGCCCGGCAGCCGGACGGTCGGCCGGGCAGCCATCCAGAAACTGTGGGAGTCGGTACTCGCGAACGCGCCGCACTTCGAACCGGAAACGCCGCTCCCCACGCTGATCAGTGACGACATCGCACTGACGTCCACCCCACCCAAGGACGGATCCGGCGCGCGGGCGCAGGTCGTCCGCAGGCAACCGGACGGAACCTGGCTCCGACTCCTCGACCAACCGGAGTTCGTCCCGCCCACCAGCTGAGGTCACGGCTGCTCCGGCCCCTACACGGCATGAACTTCGTTGTCCACCATTGCATCTGCATTCGGATCGGTGGGACTATAGGGGTCATGCGCAGACCGCGTTGGCCGGCAGTAGCACCACCCACCACCGGAGGACACCGGGTGCACGGCCCCCTGCTCCTCACGAGTGAAGACCACCTCACGCTCGAGCTGTTCGAGGTCGTGGCATTCCCGGACGGCCTCCACCTCCGGATGGCCCTGACGGCGACGGGCAGGCCCGCGGAGTTGGCGCAGTACGAGACCCGCTCGCTGTCCGATCCCGACGATCCCTCGACGCGGTGGTCCTATCTCTCGGTGCGGGCGCGCGTCGACGACATCGAAGGCGAGGCCGACCCCTACCATCCGGCGGCGGCGGCGAAGCCGTGCCGGAGCGGGCCACCCGAGTACCGGACCGAGCCGAACTACTGGCTGGACGCGATACCCACATCGGGGTTCATCGCAGTCACCGCCGGCTGGCCACGGATCGGTCTCGGTTCGACAACCACCACGATCGGTCTCGAATCGAGCACGCGAACGTCCTGACCGGTCCCGGTCGGCCTCAGGCGCAGCAGTGGGGGTCGAGGACCACTCGCAGTGCGTCGAGGGCGTCCGTCCGCGCACTGTAGAAGACGTTCATGCCGCGGCGGACGGACTGGACCATTCCCGCCTTCTTGAGCTGGCCGAGGTGGTGACTGACGGTCGATTCGGACAGGCCCACGCCGGTCGCGAGATCGCACGTGCACACCTCGCCGTCGCTCGCGGTCAGCAGGATCGACATCAGCTTGATGCGGACCGGGTCGGCCAGCGCCTTGAGGCGCAACGCCAGGTGCAGAGCGGCCTCGTCGGTCATCGGGGCGGCCGAGACGGGCGCGCAGCAGATCGGTGCGGAGACATCTACGACCGGCAACGTCTTGGGCATGAGCCCATCCTCCCAGCTCCTTGACATATGTCAAAAAGGTGGGATTCTGTGAAGACAAGTAATTCGATATATGTCACACAGGTGGAGGTTGTCATGTCCCGCGTCCAACTCGCCCTCAATGTCGACAATCTGGAGGAAGCAGTCACGTTCTACTCGAAACTGTTCGCTACCCCACCGGCGAAACTGAAGCCGGGATACGCGAACTTCGCCATCGCGCAGCCACCCCTCAAGCTGGTGCTGCTCGAGAACCCCGGCGCGGGCGGCACCATCAACCACCTCGGGGTCGAGGTCGAATCGAGCGCCCAGGTCCACGAGGAGATCGCGCGGCTGACCGGGGAAGGCCTGTTCACCGACGAGGAGATCGGCACCACCTGTTGCTTCGCGACCCAGGACAAGGTGTGGGTCACCGGCCCCGCAGGCGAGAAGTGGGAGGTCTACACCGTCCTCGCCGACTCCGAGACGTTCGGGTCGAGCCCCGGGCACCTCGACACCGACGCCGAGGGGGCCACCTGCTGCGGCACCACCGCGGACGGGGAGAAGGCCACCGCGGGCACGTCCTGCTGCTAGCCGGACCGGCAAAGAGAAACCCCGCCACCTGCATCGCTGCAGTTGACGGGGTTTCTTTGTGCGCCCGAAGGGATTCGAACCCCTAACCTCTTGATCCGTAGTCAAGTGCTCTATCCGTTGAGCTACGGGCGCATGTTCTTCAGTTGTCTAGCTTGCACCGGCCGACTAGGCCCGGTGTGGCGGAGGCGAGAGGATTTGAACCTCCGGTCCCTCGTAAAAGGGACAACTCATTAGCAGTGAGTCCCATTCGGCCGCTCTGGCACGCCTCCCTGGGGTGGTTCCGATCCCTTCGGACCGCCGGTGCGAAAGATTACACACCTTTCCACCACAAAGGCAAAACGGCTGGTCAGAGCGTAAGGATGGCCGCTTTATCGCAGGTGGCTGTCGAACCAGTCGAAGATCCGCCGCTGCGCGTCGACGATGGCCTGGGCACCCGGATCGTCGTCCCTGCCGTCGAGTACCTGAGGCGGTTCGTCGGCTCGGTGCGCAAGACCGGCGTAACTCACGACGAGCCCCGCGACGTCGGACTTGGCGGTGGCGTCGCGCAGCAACTCGACCTGATCGGGCGGCGTGGACGGATCGTCCTCCCCGTACAGACCGAGCCACGGGGCCTTCAGGTCGGGGGCGGCGTGCACCAGCGCAGGCGCGTCATCCGACAACGGCTCGACGATCCCGCGGGCGGCAACACTCACGGCGGCGCCGACGGGACGCGTCGTGGCGACGAGCAGGGCGGCGGTCCCGGCGTCGTCGAAACCCAGCACCCCGACGCAGTCGGCGTAGATGCCCCGCGCGATCAGCCAGTCGAAGGTGGCGTCGAAGTCGGCGAACAGGGCGTCGCCGAACACCTCGACATCGCTCGGCGCCGGTTCCCGGTGGAAGAGGTGCGGCGCCACCGTCACCCACCCCTCCATCGCGAACGAGCGCATCAGATCGAGGAGAGGTTCGCTGAAGGTACGCGACTCGTGCAGGACCACGATCCCGCCCCGCGCCGGACCGTCCGGCTCCACCGCGGTGAGCGGAACACGCAACTGAGGGTTTTCCGGCGCGTCTCCGGACGTCCGCAGGGCTGCACTGTCCCTGAAGAATCCCGACATGTCCCTACCTTGGCACGAAGGGGGCGTCGGCGCAGTGGATCGGGAGGCGCATAATCGCCTGGTGACTCCGCGAACCAGGGCAGACCTCGACACGATCCCGGCTTACATCCCCGGCAAGAACTTTCCGGGCGCGATCAAGCTGGCGAGCAACGAGACCACGCTGGGCCCGTTGCCGAGTGTGCGCGACGCCATCGCGGACGCCGCCGCCAACGCCAACCGCTACCCGGACAACGGCCATGTCGCCCTGATCGCGGCACTCGCCGACCACCTCGGGGTGGCCACCGAGAACATCGCCGCGGGTTGCGGTTCGGTGAGCCTGTGCCAGGAGTTGGTGCAGGCCACGTGCAACGACGGTGACGAGGTCATCTTCGCGTGGCGGTCGTTCGAGGCCTACCCCGTGGTCACGCAGGTGGCCGGGGCAACACCCGTCAAGGTTCCCCTGACCGCCGACCACGGTCACGACCTCGACGCGATGCTGGCCGCGATCACGGACCGCACCCGGCTGATCTTCGTCTGCAACCCGAACAACCCCACCGGCAACGCGCTGACGAAGGCCGAACTCGAGCGGTTCCTCGACGCCGTGCCCGCCGACGTCCTGGTGGCCCTCGACGAGGCTTACTTCGAGTACAGCCGGTCCGACGCCGACGGCATCGAACTGTTCCGCGGACGCCCCAACGTGGTGGTGCTACGCACGTTCTCCAAGGCGTACGGCCTCGCCGGCATCCGCGTGGGGTACGCGGTCGCCGATCCCGCGGTCGTCACCGCGCTGACCAAGGTGCACATCGCGTTCGCGGTCAATGCCGTCGCGCAGGCCGCCGCCATCGCGTCGCTGGCCGCGTCCGGAGAACTTCTGGCACGCACGGACGGCGTCGTCGCCGAGCGGGGCCGGGTGCGCGACGCCCTGCTCGCCGCCGGGTACGAGGTGCCCGAATCGGCCGCCAACTTCGTCTATCTCCCGTTGGGCGCCCACTCCGGGGCGTTCGCCGCCGCCAGCGCCGAGGCCGGTGTGCTGCTGCGCCCGTACGGCGACGACGGGGTGCGGATCACGATCGGCGACCCCGAGGAGAACGACGCGTTTCTCGCCTTCGCGACGAGCACCGAGGCACGCTCGATCGCGAACGTCGCGGTCCGGGCGTAACGCTCGAGACGTAAACGTTACCCACGGGTATAACGCCCGTGACTCCCTGTTGGCAGACTCAGTGAGGTTTTGCCGAAGGGAGCCCCTACATGCGTCGCCGCGCCGCGCTCCGCACAGCTGTGCCTGCTGCCGGACTCGCGATGGCGCTGGCGATCTCGGTGACGTCGGGTCTGTCCGCGGCGCAGGCGCAGGACGCTCCGGTCTCCGTCCGGCTCCTCGCCTTCAACGACCTCCACGGCAGCCTCGAGCCGCCGCCGGGCGTCCGCAGTCAGGTGAAGCACGCCGACGGCTCGCTGGTCCCGGCCGGCGGCGCCGCCTACCTCGCTGCATACGTCGACCAGCTGCGCGGCCAGGCGACCCATTCACTGCTGTATTCGGTGGGTGACAACTGGGGGTCGTCGGCGCTCGAATCCGCGATGTTCCACGACGAACCGACCGTGCAACTGCTCAACAGGATGGGCGTCGACGCATCCGCGATCGGCAATCACGAACTCGACGAGGGCTACCCGGAGTTCCGGCGCATGCAGACCGGTGGCTGCCATCCCGCCGACGGCTGCCGGTTCGGAAACACGTTCGAGGGCGCGAACTTCCCGCTCCTCGCGGCGAACATGGAGTTCGACGACGGCGCGCCCGCGACCCTGCCGTTCACCGTCGACTACGTCGAGGGAATCCCGGTCGGGGTCATCGCGACCATGCCCGCCGACACCGCAACAATGGTGACCATGGAGGGGGTCGGCGGTCTGCGCTTCACGGACGAACTCGCCGCCGTCGACCGGACCGCGGACCTCCTCGACTTCTTCGGCGTGCGGGCCATCGTGCTGCTGATGCACAAGGGGGCCGAACCCGTCGCCGACAACGGCCCCAACTCGTGCGAGGTGACATCCGGACCCGCACGCGACCTCGCGCTGCGGGCATCCCCGAAGGTCGACGTCATCTTCACGGCCGACAGCCACCAGCAGTACAACTGCTCGTTTCCCGACCCGCTGGGCAACCCGCGCGTCATGATGCAGGGCGCGTCGCACGGCCGCATCGTCTCGGTGGTCGACGTGTCGATCGACCGCACCACCCGCGACGTCCTGCGCGACCGCGCGTCGGCGTTCAACCAGGTGGTCACCCACGACATCCCGTCGGACCCCGGCATCCAGGCGCTCGCCGACGGTGCGGCCGCTCAGGCCGCCGAGATCGGTGCGGCGCGCGTGGCGTCGTTGACGGGCGACCTCACCCGCGACGAGACCGGCAGCGGCGAGTCCACCCTCGGCAACGTCGTCGCCGACGCCCAGCTTGCGGCGGGGTCCGGGCACGGCGCCCAGGTGGCACTCACCAACCCCGGCGGGCTCCGCGAGGATCTGCTGCGGGGCCCGGAGGGCGCCGTCACCTACGGGCAGACCTACGCCGCTCAACCCTTCGGCAACACCCTCGAGGTCCTGGCGGTCACCGGCGCGACTCTGAAAGCTGCGCTGGAGCAGCAGTTCCAGCCGCGGGGAGACGGCACGATCACGGAGCGGATCCTCGCCCCGTCGAGTTCGCTGACGTACACCATGAACCGTTCGGCGACTGTCGGCGAACGCATCTCGGGCATTCGCGTGAACGGCGGCGCCGTCGTCCCCGACGGCACCTACCGGGTGGCCGTCAACAAGTTCCTCGCCGACGGCGGCGACGGCTTCGACGCCTTCCGCACCCGCGCCGAGGCCGTGCACGCGGGCTGCGACCTCGACGCCTTCACGGCCTACCTGGGGACGAATTCACCGGTGCCGCCGCCGAACACCGACCGGATCACGGTGGTCGGATAGGAACGCCGTCAGACGCCGAGCGCACTCTTCAGGACGGGCCACGAGGTGCGCAGTTCGTCCTGCCAGTACGGCCACGAATGGGTGCCGACGTTGCGGTAGACGAACGTCGCCGGGATCGCGAGCTGGGACATCCGCTGCTGGAACGTCTGCGTGCAGACGTTCGCCGCCGCCTCGAGGGGGCCGCCCACCGCGATCGTGGACGCGATGTCTCCGCTGATCTCGTACGGTCCGGGGAGCCCGTTGCCTGTCGAGATGTAGATCTGCTTGCCCCGCAGGGCTTCGGCGTTCACCGAGGGGTCGTGCGCGGTCCAAGCCGGATCGGTGTCGGGCCCCCACATGTTGGCCGGGTTTCCGCCCTTGAACGCGACCGTGCCCCGCACCGAGTCCCGCGAGCTGGGCTGGGAGTTGTCGAGGCATCCGCTGTAGGCGGCGAGTCCGCGGTAGAGCTGCGGATGCCGGGTGACGAGGTTGGCGGCGCCCATCGCGCCCATCGACACACCCGCGACGGCGTTGACGCCGTTGCCGCTGAAGTTCTTGTCGATGATCGGCGGGAGTTCGTTGGCCAGGAACGTCTCCCACTTGTTGACACCCAGCGTGGGGTCGGGCTGCTGCCAGTCGGTGTAGTAGCTGGCGGTGCCGCCCACCGGGAGCACCACGTTGACCTTCTTGTCGGCGAAGAACTGGACCACGTCCGTCTTCTGCGTCCAGGTGCTCTCCCGGAAGTCCGACTCGGCGCCGGCGCTGACCCCGTCGAGCAGGTACAGCGACGGCCTCGCCCCGCCACCGGCGGGATGCAGTACCTGCACCTGCACGACGCGGCCCATGGCGGGGGAATTGATGAACACGGCACTACGGGTGTCGGTGAGCGGGACGATCTTGTCGACTCTCGCGACGCCACTTCCCGGAGGCGCGACCGGAGCAGGCACCGGATCGGCCACCGCAGTGAACGCCGGCCCCATGAGGGTCAGTGACACTGCCAGACCGACGGCAGCCAATGCTTCGCGACGCATAAAGAAATCCCTCTTCCCCGGACTGTGTGGACCCCGATTGCACAGTACAAAATGCGTCCGGTCAACAAGAGCTTAGAGGTTTTGTGACAGCTGTGTGCCCCAGCGTGATCACGTTGTAGTCATCACGGTCCGCTGCCGGTCGTCCCGGCTCATCCGCCTCGACAGACGCACCCGTCTCACGCAGCCGCACCCCTTCTGGGGCTGATACGGGTGCGGCTAGGCAGAAGGGGTGCGTGTGGATGCCGGGCCGTTACTTGGGCAGGGCGGACTTCAGCTGGTCGAGACCGTCGCCGCCGAGTTCGTCGAGGGCGGCGCGGCGACCCGTCATCGCCAGCACGAGCGCCAGCATCGGGCCGGACACCTCGGGACCCGATCCGGTGGACCAGTCGGTGTCGGTTGCCCGCAACGTCAGTCCCGCGACCCGGGATTTCGACCCGATCAGCAGGTTCGAGTTCTTGTAGAAGTCGGCGACGCGGACGACTGCGTCCATCGGGTACTCGTGTGCGATGCCGAGCGGTCGGCGGATGTCCTCGCCGTGGACGATCATCTCGCCCAGCATGGCGTCGATCGGGCCGGGCGGATGCGTGGAGTCACCCATGTGCGCCCGGAACTCGTCGAGCGACTCCGCCGGTGTTCCTTCCTCCTCGTGTGCGATGTCCTTCTCGAACATGGTGTTGATCCGGAATCCCGACCCGACGAGTTTTCCGACGAACTTCGGCGGCGTCATCTTCTCCGTCGCCGTCATGTGCGCGAACACGTCCCGCACGGTCCACCGCTCGCAGAGCGACGGCGTCGACCACTGTGTATCGGTCAGCGGTTCGAGGTCGTCCACCAGTGCGCGGCGTTCGTCGTGAATCGTGGGCCAGGGGCTTGACGTTGTCATTTCTCACTCCCTCGTCGCTTTGAATTCTCCCACCTCACGACCGCTGCGGCGAGACCCATTGCACAACGTGTTAGCCACGACTAACGTATTGATCGTGCTCGATCAGTTGGAAGTCGCAGCTGAGCCCACCCGGAGACGCCTCATGCAACTGCTGACATCAGGTGAACAGACCGTCAACAACCTCGCCGCACACTTCCCCGCGAGCCGGTCGGCGATCTCGCAACATCTCCGGGTGCTCACCGAGGCCGGACTGGTCACTGCGCGTAAGGACGGACGCTTCAGGTACTACCGGCTCGACCCGCAGGGACTCGCGCAACTTCGCACGTTGTTCGACTCCTTCTGGATCGACGAACTCGACCGCCTCGTCGCGGACGCCACCGAGGAAGCAGCTTCCAAAGGAGACAGCTGATGCCATTCGACAAGACCGTCGTCGTCCCGCTGGACCCGGACGCCACGTTCGACCTCGTCACCCGACCGGAACGATTGCGGCGATGGCAGACCGTCGCGGCCCGCGTCGACCTGCAGGCAGGCGGCGAGTACCGGTGGACCGTCGTTCCCGGGCATTCGGCCGCGGGCACTTTCCGTGAGATCGTCCCCGGCAAGCGGGTGGTGTACACGTGGGGATGGGAAGGCGACGACGAACTCCCACCGGGATCGTCCACCGTGACGGTGACTCTCACCCCCACCGCCGGCGGGACCGAGGTGCGACTCGTGCACGACGGGCTCACCGAAGAACAGGCTGTCCGCCACGCGGAGGGCTGGAACCATTACCTCGACCGTCTCGTCGTCGCCGCGCAGAGGAGCGACGCCGGGCCCGACGACTGGGCGGCCGTTCCGGATCCGCTCGACGAACTGTCCAGCGCCGAGGCGACATTGGCCGTCGTGCAACGTGTCCTGCGCGACGTCACGGCCGACGACATGTCCAAGCAGACGGCGTGCACCGAGTTCACCGTCTCGCAGCTCGCCGATCATCTCGTCGGTTCGATCACCGCCCTCGGCGGCGCGGCGGGCGCGACGTTCGACGACGACCCCGGCAAACCCGTCGAGGCCAGAATCGCCGACCTCGCCCAACCCGCGCTGGAGGCGTGGCGCAGTCGCGGCCTGGACGGCACGGTGACGATCGGGCCGAATGACATCCCCGCCACTGTCGCCACCGGGATCCTCTCCATCGAATTCCTCGTTCACGCCTGGGATTTCGCGGCAGCGATCGGAGGCGAGGTCGCCGTGTCCGAGCCTCTCGCCGAATACGTGCTGTCGCTGACCCACAAGATCATCACGCCCGAAGGCAGGAAGGCCGTCGGGTTCGACGACCCCGTACCCGCCCCACACACCAGCGACGCGGTCACCCGGCTCATCGCCTACACCGGCCGCCACCCCGTCCCGGCGGTCTGACACCTCACACGGAAAGGTCCAGTCATGCCCATCAAGTCGGAATACGCCCAGGGAACACCGGACTGGGTAGACCTCCAAACCAGCGATCAGGACGCCGCCAAGAAGTTCTATGCGGAACTGCTCGGCTGGGAGTACGACGACCGGCCGATGCCCGAAGGCCCCGTCTACTCGATGGCCACCGTGCGCGGCGAGAACGTCGCCGCCATTGCGCCACTACAACCCGACGCGGCCGCGGCCGGGGCGCCGGCGAACTGGAACACCTACATCGCAGTCGACGACGTCGACGCGACGCTCGCGAAGGTCCCCGGCGCAGGCGGCCAGGTTCTGATGCCGGCGTTCGACGTGGGGGAAGCGGGCCGCATGTCCTTCGTCACCGACCCCACCGGGGCGGCCGTCGGATTGTGGCAGGCGAACAAGCACATCGGCGCCACCCTCGTCGGCGACCCGGGCGCCTGCCTGTGGAACGAACTGAACACCGGCGACGTGGAGAAGGCGCTCGCGTTCTACAACAGCGTCTTCGGGATCACCTCGTCGAAGATGTCGATGGGACCGGAGTACACCTACACGCTGTTGGAGGTGGGCGACGACCAGGTCGGCGGATGCGGTGAGCCGATGAAGCCCGGCACACCGAACCACTGGCGGGTGTACTTCGCCGTCGACGACGTCGACGCCAGCGCTGCGAAGGTCGTCGAACTCGGCGGCACGATCGTCGAAGAAGCGATGGACATCCCCACCGTCGGCCGCATGGCCGCCGTCACCGACCCGCAGGGCGCGATCTTCAGCATCATGACGCCCGAGGAACGTCAGGAATCCTAGACAGTGAAGATGCCGAAACCCTCCGAGGAGGACAAACAGTTCTTCCGGTCCCTGATCCCCGACGTCCCCGGCGTCGAGGTGAAGCCGATGTTCGGCAACCTGGGCGCGTTCGTCAACGGCAACATGTTCGCCGGGCTCCTCGGACCGAAAGTCGGGGTCCGGCTGCTCACCGAGCAGGCGAGGGACGAGCTGGCGTCGTCCGACGGTGCCGGCCCGTTCGGTCCGGGCGAAAAGCCGATGCGCGAGTACCTGGCCCTGCCGGACCGGTGGCGCGGCACCCCGGACCGCGCCACACCGTGGGTGGAACGGGCGATCGCCGAGATCGCCGCACTGCCGCCGAAGCAGCCGAAACCCCGGAAGAAGTGAACAAACGCCGGCAGCCCTGACCTGGAGAGAAACCAGATCAGGGCTGCCGGTTGTTGGCGGAAGCGGAGGGATTTGAACCCCCGGTCGCTTTCACGACGCTCGCTTTCAAGGCGAGTGCATTCGGCCGCTCTGCCACGCTTCCGTGGGCGATCTTATCGGTACCCAGGCGCCGGCGGGCAACCGGTCAGCGGTCGCCGATGGCCTTGTCGACGCGTTCGAACACCTCGGCGAGGACCTTCAGCTGAGACTTGGTGAGCAGATCGACGAGGTTGCTGCGCACCCCGGCCACATGGGTGGGGGCCGCTTCGGCCAGCCGGGCGCGACCTTCGTCGGTGATGACGGCGAGCACGCCGCGGCCGTCCTCGAGGCACGTGTCGCGGGTGACCATGCCCTGCGCTTCCATCCGCCGGATCTGGTGGGTGAGGCGGCTACGGGAGGACAGGACGCCGTCCGCGAGATCACTCATGCGCAGCGAACCGTCCGGCGACTCGGACAGCAGCACCAGAATGCGGTAATCCGCCAGGGACAGATCGTGTTTCTCCTGCAGATCCCGGTTGAGGACGTCCATCAGCCGCTGGTTGCCGTCCATGTACCCGCGCCAGGCGCGCATCTCGGCCGGGGTCAACCAATTGGTCGCGGCTTCGGCGTCGGAGGTTTCTGCTGTCACAGGTTCACAGTCTAGTAGTGCGACATTACTTTCCAGTAGCGTGCGGCCCCCGGAACGCCGAGCGCGCCGCTGTGATCGGTCACCGCCACCGGGCGACGACGCATTTCGCTAGCGTCGTCCCCATGTATGCGATCACGATCGATCAACCGGGCGGCCCCGAAGTCATGAAATGGGCGGAGCAGCCGGACCCGGAACTCCCACCCGGTCACGTCCTCCTCGACGTCGCCGCGACGGCCGTCAACCGCGCCGACCTGTTGCAGCGTCAGGGGTTCTATCCCCCGCCGCCCGGAGCCAGCGACGTCCTCGGGCTCGAATGTTCCGGCACGATCGCCGAACTCGGCGAGGGAGTGTCGGGGTGGTCCGTCGGCGACCAGGTGTGCGCGCTGCTGGCCGGCGGCGGATACGCGGAGAAGGTGGCCGTCCCCGCGTCGCAGCTTCTCCCACTCCCCGAAGGGGTCGACCTGCTCGTCGCCGCGTCACTGCCGGAGGTCGCGTGCACGGTGTGGTCGAACGTCGTGATGGGCGCCGGCTTGTCCCGCGGCGACGTACTGCTGGTGCACGGCGGTGGCGGCGGCATCGGCACGCACGCCATCCAGGTGGGCGTCGCGCTGGGGGCCCGGGTGGCCGTCACCGCCGGCTCCGAGGAGAAGCTGGTGCGCTGCCGCGAACTCGGCGCCGACATCCTCGTCAACTACCGCGAGGCCGATTTCGTCGACGAGATCCGCAAGGCGACCGACGGACACGGCGCCGACGTGATTCTCGACAACATGGGTGGCTCGTACCTCGACCGCAACGTCGACGTGCTCGCCGCCGACGGCCGGCTCGTCGTCATCGGCATGCAGGGCGGGCGGAAGGGCGAACTGGACCTCGGCAAGTTGCTGTCCAAGCGCGGCCACGTGACGGCGGCCGGACTGCGGGGGCGGGCCGAGTCGGGACACGAGGGCAAGGCCGACATCGTCGCCGACGTCCGCAAGCGGCTGTGGCCGCTGATCGCCGAGGGCGCGGTCCATCCCATCGTCTCGGCGGAACTGCCCATCACCGAGGCGCCGCGCGGGCACGAACTGCTGGACTCGGCGGACACCGTCGGCAAGGTGATCCTGACGATCCCGCGGAACTGACGGTCGGCCGGCTGCCGTCGTCGCCCGATGTGACATTCGTCCACTCCAACGAAACGAATGTCACATTGGGCGCCGCGGGGCGGCGGGCACAGCGGGCAAAGAAGGCGGCAGGTCAGCCCAGGGTGGCGAGCTCGTTCACGAGCTGGTCGATCTCGTAGCGGGTGGTGTACGGCGCGAGACCGATGGTGACGGCGCCGCCCTCGTCGTTGACGCCGAGTGCGTCGAGCAGCCGGGAGCCGCCGTGGACGCCGCTGACGGTGGCGATGCGCTTGTCGGCGAGATGCGATGCGACCTTGTCGGCCGAGACTCCGGCGACGGTGAAGCTGAGCGTCGGAACCCGGCTGGGCGAGCGCCCGATGACCATGACCTGCGGTAGCCGCTTCAGCGACGACATGAGGTGGTCGAACAGGGTGTCCTGGTAGTTCTGCAGCGAACTGATGGACGCCTCGAGCTTCTGGCGGCGGGAACCGGTGGCCGACTCGTCGAGGTTCGCGAGGAAGTCGATCGACGTGGTGAGGCCGGCGAGGAGCGCGAACTGGTGTACCCCGACCTCGAGACGTTCGACACCCCGCGCATACGGGTTGAGCGACACGGCGGGGATGCGGTCGAGGAGGGTGGGGTCGCGGAAGACGAGTGCCCCGACCTGCGGTCCGCCCCAGGAGGTGGCGCCCACGGCGACGACGTCCGCTCCGAGTTCGTTGATGTCGACGTGCGCGTAGGGGGCGGCGCCGATCGCGTCGACGACCATCAGACCACCGACTTCGTGGACGCGGTCCGAGGCGACGCGGACGTCGGGCGCCGAGCCGACGATCGGGGATGCGGCGGTGAGTGCGACGAGACGCGTCGTGGTCGTGATGAGGTCCTGGAACTGCCAGCTGGGGAGTTCGCACGTCTCGATCTCGACCTCCGCCCACCGCACCTGGGCGCCGTAGCGGCTGGCGACTCTCAGCCAGGGCGCGACGTTCGCTTCCTCGTCGAGGCGGGAGAGCACCAGCCCGGTTCCGAGGCCGAGTCGCGTGCTCAGCGACTCCGCCAGCCAGGCGAGGAGAACGGATCGGTCGGGTCCGAGGACGACCCCGGCGGGATCGCCTCCGACCAGGTCGGCGACGGCTGCTCGGGCCGCATCGAGTACCGCCGCACTGCGCCGGCTGGACACATGTCGCCCGGTCGACGAAGAGGCAGACGCCCGGAAGGCCGTGGAGACAGTGCGCGACACCGCGTCCGGAATCTGCATGCCGGCCTGCGGATCGAGATGGATCCAACCGTCGCCGAGTGAGGGGATGAGTCCCCGAACGCGGGCAACGTCGTAAGCCATGCCCGACACTCTAAGACCCCAAGTCAATACGGTCGAAGCCAGCCATCGATTGTTGCGAAGTGCAACAAAGATGGAAACGGCTCAAATCGGACGCACCTTCGCACCGCCGAGCGGGAACAGACAAGATGGAGGCATGACGAACTCGGAGAATGAACACGTCGTCGTGATCGGCCCCGACGGTCAGCCCATGGCCATCCCCGTCGCCGAGGCCGCGAGCAAGCCCGAGGGCCCCGCAGCCGGCGGGGACGGGATCGGGAACGGCACGGAGTCGGTGGCCGACATGGTGGAGCAGCCGGCCAAGGTCATGCGCATCGGAACCATGATCAAGCAGCTCCTCGAGGAGGTGCGCGCGGCACCGCTCGACGATGCCAGCCGCAACCGGTTGAAGGAGATCCACAAGTCGTCGATCCACGAGCTCGAACAGGGCCTCGCCCCCGAGCTGCGCGACGAACTCGAGCGCCTCACCCTGCCCTTCACCGACGACACCGTCCCGACCGACGCCGAACTCCGCATCGCGCAGGCGCAGCTGGTGGGGTGGCTCGAAGGACTGTTCCACGGCATCCAGACGGCCCTGTTCGCCCAGCAGATGGCGGCCCGCTCCCAGCTCGAGCAGATGCGTCAGGGAGCACTGCCTCCGGGCATCAGCATGGGCAACCCGCACGGGGCGCACAATCACGATCCGGGGTCGCAATCGAGTGGTACCGGCCAGTACCTGTAGCAACGGGCGAAACAGCATGGAACTCGACTCCCGGTAGGCTCGGTGCCCGTGTCAGCATCCGCTATCGAAACCGAGGCCGCAGGCGGCCCGCTCCCGGCGTCCGATTCGCAGACCTTCCGTCGCGCGTTCAAGGACCTCAGGGACGGCTTCGCTCAGCGCGAGCTGTGGCTGAGCCTCGGCTGGCAGGACATCAAGCAGCGTTACCGGCGGTCGGTGATCGGCCCGTTCTGGATCACGATCGCGACCGGCGTGCAGGCCGCGGCGATGGGCATCCTGTACTCCGCCCTGCTCGACATCCCGCTGGACGAGTTCCTGCCGTACGTCACCGTGGGTCTGATCGTCTGGAACCTGATCAGCGCGAGCATCCTCGAGGGCTCCGAGGTGTTCATCGCCAACGAGGGGCTGATCAAACAGCTGCCGTCGGCGCTGAGCGTCCACGTCTACCGGCTGGTGTGGCGGCAGCTGCTGCTGTTCGCCCACAACCTGGTGATCTACGTGATCATGCTGTTCGCGTTCGGGGTGTGGCGGCACCTGACCTGGATGTCGCTGGCCGCGATCCCCGCGATCGCGCTGATCGTCGTCAACGCGGCGTGGGTGTCGATCATGTTCGGCATCTTCTCCACCCGGTACCGGGACATCGCGCCGATCCTCGGCAGCATGACGCTGCTGCTGTTCGTGCTGACACCGATCATGTGGACGACGCAGAGCCTCGAGGCGCAGGGCGGGCAGGCCGCCGAGCGCGTCAAGCTCGCCGAGCTGAACCCGCTGTTCCACTACCTCGACATCGTGCGCGCGCCCATGATCGGGCAGGACCAGCAGGCGTACCACTGGTACATCGTGCTGACCATCACCGTCTTCGGGTGGGCTGCTGCCATCCTCGCGCTTCGCAAGTACCGGGCCCGTGTGCCCTACTGGGTTTAGGGGTCTGAAGCAATGACAGAGCATGTGAGTATCGAGACGCGGGATGCCTGCGTCGACTTCCCGATCTTCGACGCCAAATCCCGGTCGCTGAAGAAGGCGTTCCTCGGCAAGGCCGGCGGGTCGATCGGGCGCAACAACTCGGACGTCGTGGTCGTCGAGGCCCTGCGCGACATCAATCTGTCGCTGAAGGAAGGCGACCGGATCGGCCTGGTCGGCCACAACGGCGCCGGCAAGTCGACGCTGCTGCGGCTGCTGTCCGGCATCTACGAACCGACCCGCGGCAGCGCGAGCATCCGCGGCCGCGTGGCCCCCGTCTTCGACCTCGGTGTGGGCATGGACCCCGAGATCTCCGGCTACGAGAACATCATCATCCGCGGACTGTTCCTCGGGCAGACCCGCAAGCAGATGCTCGCGAAGATGGACGAGATCGCCGAGTTCACCGAGCTGGGCGAGTACCTGTCGATGCCGCTGCGCACGTACTCCACCGGTATGCGCGTGCGCGTCGCGATGGGCGTGGTCACCAGCATCGACCCGGAGATCCTGCTGCTCGACGAAGGTATCGGCGCCGTCGACGCGGAGTTCATGAAGAAGGCGCGCGTGCGTCTGCAGGCGCTGGTGGAGCGGTCCGGCATCCTGGTGTTCGCCAGCCACTCCAACGAGTTCCTCGCCCAGCTCTGCGACACGGCCATGTGGATCGACCACGGTCGGATCCGGCAGCAGGGCGGCATCGAGGACGTCGTCCGCGCGTACGAGGGTGACGACGCCGCCGACCACGTCCGCCACGTCATCTACGAGTTGGACCGCGAGAAGTCGGGGCTCACCGCTTCGGCCGAACGGGACGCCCGTAGCGACAGATCGAACGAGCGTCCCGTTCGCACGGCCGCGGAAGCCGAGGCGGAGTCCGCGTGAGCGCTGCTGCCGAGCGGATCGTCGGTGTCGTCGTCACCCACAAGCGCCGCGAACTGCTGGCGGAATCGCTGAAGGTCCTCGGCTCGCAGACACGTCCGCTGGACCACCTGGTGGTCGTGGACAACGCCGCCGAGGACGACGTGCGTGAACTCGTCGAATCGTCCGGGATCCCCACCAGCTACCTCGGTTCGCAGCACAATCTGGGCGGGGCCGGCGGCTTCGCGCTGGGAATCCTGTACGCCCTCTCGCTCGGCGCCGACTGGGTGTGGCTCGCCGACGACGACGGCCGCCCCGAGGGACCGAAGGTCCTGGAGACGCTGCTCGACTGCGCGCAGCGGCACGGGCTGGCCGAGGTCTCCCCCGTGGTCTGCGACATCGACGACCCCGACCGTCTCGCGTTCCCACTGCGCCGCGGTGTGGAGTGGCGACGGCTGCGCTCCGAGCTGTTCGCCGACGGCGACGATTCGGCCGACCTGCTGCCGGGCATCGCGTCGCTGTTCAACGGCGCGCTGTTCCGCGCGTCGGCGATCGACACGGTCGGCGTTCCCGACCTGCGTCTGTTCGTCCGGGGCGACGAGGTGGAGGTGCATCGCCGGCTGGTGCGGTCGGGGCTGCCGTTCGGCACCTGCCTGCAGACGGCGTACGTGCACCCGAACGGCGCGGAGGAGTTCAAGCCGATCCTCGGCGGCCGGATGCACACGCAGTACCCGGACAACGAGACGAAACGGTTCTTCACGTACCGCAACCGCGGCTATCTGCTGTCCCAGCCGGGCATGCGGAAGCTGCTGCCGCAGGAGTGGGTGCGGTTCGGCTGGTATTTCCTCGTCACGCGACGGGATCCGCAGGGTCTGCGGGAGTGGATGCGGTTGCGGAAGCTGGGCCGTCAGGAGCGGTTCGAGCGCCCGTAATTCGGTTGCGCCCGGGTTCCGCCCGGTGGGAGCATCGTGGGGTTCCGGTCTGAGAATCTCGATGTGTCGCGAAGGAGTGAGTGTCCGATGACTGTCTCGTCGGTCGACGCCGTGTGCGTCCACTCCCCCTTCCCCCTCGCCTGACCGAACCCGCGCAGTGGTCCGGTCGGCGCTCATCGACCCGAGGATCACACCCACCATGTTCGACCCTGGACTACTCCTGCCCTACGGCTGGAACGACACACTTTCCGACACCTTCGACAACTACCCGGCCGACGGTCGCGAGCCAGGGCGGGTGATCCGCGTGGACCGCGGTCGCTGCGACGTCGCCGCGCCCGCCGGCGTCGTCCGCGCACTCGCAGGCGAGCACACGCTCTGCACCGGCGACTGGGTGACGGTCCACCGTCACGGCGACGAGATCGCCGTCGCCGACCTGCTCCCCCGGCGCAGCGCGATCGTCCGGTCGTCCGCGTCCGGCCGGTCGGAGGGCCAGCTCCTCGCGGCCAACGTCGACACGGTGGTGATCGCCGCCGCACTCGACACCGACCTCGATCTCGGACGCATCGAACGCCTGCTGGCCCTGGCGTGGGAGAGCGGCGCCCAGCCGGTGGTCGCACTCACCAAATCCGATACCGTGCAAGATATTTCCCACGCGACCACGGAAGTGGCGGCGGTGGCGCCGGGTGCGACCGTGCTCGCGGTGAGCGCCGACACCGGCGACGGCATCGACGTCCTCACCGCCGTGATCGACGGGACGGTCGCCCTGATCGGACCGTCCGGCGCGGGCAAGTCGACGCTCGCGAACGCGCTGCTCGGCGAAGACGTGCTCGCCACCGGACGCGTCCGCGAGGGCGATCACAAGGGACGCCACACGACGGCGCACCGTGAACTCCTGCCGCTGCCCCACGGAGGCGCCCTGATCGACACGCCGGGACTGCGGGGTGTCGGCATGTGGGACGCCGCCGACGGCATCGACAAGACGTTTCCCGAGATCGAGGAACTCGCGGCGCAGTGCCGGTTCGCGGACTGCTCGCACGGGACGGAACCCGGCTGCGCGGTGCTCGACGCGGTGGAGCGCGGCGAACTGCCCGAGCGCAGACTTGCGAGCTACCGCAAGCTGATTCGCGAGAACGGGTGGATCGCGTCGCGCACCGACGCGAGGCTGCGAGCCGAGCGCGAACGCGAGTGGAAGAGCATCGCCCGCTGGCAACGGCAGATGTACCGCAGCCGCGGTCACTGACACGGGCGTGCGACCCGCATCCCGGTTCGAGCGGTGAGCCGGGATGCGGACTGGCAACATGGGTATATGTTCGATCTTCGGAGAAAGGCCCGTCTCAAGCTTCAACGTGCCGTGTCCGAGGTGGTGTCCGAATCGGACCGCCGGTCCCGCGAGCTCACCGAGAACCAGCACGACCAGACCCTGGCGGAGCTGAGCGCGACCAATCAGGAACTCGCCCGGGTGCTGTCCGAGCTGTCCGATGCCCGCATGGAGATCTCCGACGTCCAGCAGCGGCTCGGCGAACTCGAGCAGCAGGCACGCCGCGACATCACGCAGGCGCTGGACGTGCGGGCCACGAACGAGGCCGCGGCGTTCGTGCTCGAACACATGCCGAAGGCGCCCGTGTTCTGGAATCCGCAGGACACGCTGCGCTACGGCCTGTCACAGGTGGAGGTGGACGGGCTGGCCCTCGAGTTCGGGGTGGCGTCGGGCACGACGCTCCGGATCATCGTCGAACAGTTGAAGGACGCCGAGCACGAGGTGTTCGGGTTCGACGTGTTCTCCGGTCTGCCGCAGACGTGGCGCACCGGATTCCCCGCCGGGGAGTTCGCGCAGGAGAAACTGCCGCAGGTGCGGGGCGCGCAGTTGGTGCCCGGACTCTTCGAGGACACATTGTCGGGCTTCCTCGATACGCACCCGGGACCGGTGTCGTTCGTGCACCTCGATGCCGACCTGTACTCGTCGACGAAGGCGGTGCTCGACCGGCTCGAACGCCGGCTGATCGCGGGCACGGTGATCGTGTTCGACGAGTTCTTCAACTTCCCGGGCTGGCAGGAGCACGAGTACCGGGCGTGGACGGAGTTCGTCGACCGCACCGGCGTCGGCTTCGAGTACCTGAGCTACACCGCGAACCACGAGCAGGTGGTCGTGCGGATCACCGCACCAGCTTCACCGCCTGCGTGACGTTGAACGTCGCGCGTTCGTCGATCCGCAGTCCGGACCGCGCGAGCGCGGCGAACGCCTCGGTGTCCTCGAAGTGATACGGCGGCAGCGTCCACACCTCGTTGGACGTGTGCCGGATGACGCGCTCGGTGTCGCGTTCGTAGTCGGTGAAGAACCAGACCACGGTGCACGAGCCGAGCGGGCCCGCGAGGTCCGGGACGGCGAGTTCGTCGTCCCACAGCGACCCCCGGCTCGCGGCCGTGGTCCCGAGCCCGATGTCGCGGGTGCCGTCGAATGCCTCCGGCCGCACGTTCTTCACGAGCCGCAGCGACGTGGGGTTCCAGGCCGGCTTGTCGAACAGCACGCAGTCGCCGGGGCGGAGGTGCTCCCCGGCGAAACCGTTGACGGTGCTGAAGTCCATGCCGCTGGGTTTGGCCCACTGCTCGCGCTGTTCGAGGTAACTCGGCGACGCGGCCACCGCGAACACCGCCAGCACCGCCGCGGACTGCCACCACTGCCGGGTCAGGGCGGCCAGGCAGAGTCCGCCGACGAGAGCCACCGCCGGCGTCGTGAACGTGAAGTACCGCGGGAGATACACCGGGCTGCGCAGCAGCGAATAGGCGAGCAGCGCCGCCATCGGCACCGCGATCCACGGCAGCGCGACGGACAGCACCGGGGGCAGGCGGTGACCGCGCAGCAGCGCCACGAACCCGGCCACCACCAGGAGGGCGAACAGCGCCGCGAACCACGGTGCGCCGACGAACCACTGGTACTCGGCGACGGCCCGCGGCAGGTGGCCGTCGA
Organism: Rhodococcus wratislaviensis; assembly: GCF_041228765.1. NCBI lineage: Bacteria > Bacillati > Actinomycetota > Actinomycetes > Mycobacteriales > Nocardiaceae > Rhodococcus > Rhodococcus wratislaviensis. Next base: position 317,509 of record NZ_CP150488.1, read on the forward strand.
GCGGCGGGATCCACGCCACCTGGACCGATTCCCGGCGCACCAGCGCCACGAACGGCGCCGCGGCCACCGTCCCCGCCGCCGTGGCCGACGCCCACCCGAGCCAGGACCGCCGGGCCTCGCGCAGCAGCAGGATCGTCAGCAGGTGCGCGGGAACGAGGGTGATCAGGTAGACGAACAACACGATCGACACCGCCAGGCCGGCGGCGTACAGCGCCCACAGCCACCAGCGCCGGAACCTCAGTGCTGCAAGGAGAATCACGGTCAGCCAGACCGCGGCCGCCGCCGTGGCCGCGTACCCGCGGGCCTCCGCGGCAGCCCACGTGACGCTGGGCAGGATCACGAACAGGATCCCGGACAGCACCGCCACCCGCCGGGTCGAGATCAGCGCACCGAGCACCACCACCCCTGCGCCCGCCGCACCCGCGGCCAGGGCGCTCGGGAACCGCGCCGAGAACTCCGAGGCACCGAACGTCGCGAACCAGTAGTGCATCCCGACGTAGTACAGCCCGTGCACGGCGTCGATGTGGCCGAGCAGATTCGACAGGTCGGGCCGGGATCGCTGACTCGAATACAGCGTCGCGACCTCGTCGTACCAGAACGACGGACGCCAACTCCACGCCGCGCCGAGCACCACACCGACAGCGAAGACGAGGAACGAATCCCGGAGCAGCCCACGCACATCACGGGCCTGCACCGGTCCGGCCGACGTCACTTCCCGTACAGGCGAGCCCAGTTCTCCCGGCTGGTGAGCTGCGGCAACGCGTCCCGGTACTGACGCTGCGTCGACGCCGCGTGGTCGCGGAACCGCTTCATCAGCTTCGCGGTCCGGGCGGTGAGCTCACGGGCCGTCTCCTTGTCGCGGCGGCGTACCCGCACCCCGGACTGGGAGGCGTCGGTGATGACGGCGGTGTCGAACAGCGACACGTGCCACCAGTGCGCCTCGGCCACAGGAATACTCGCGACCCCGTGCTGCGTGCGGCCGAGCCACTGGTATGCGGCCCGCTTGGCGAGGACGAGGTCGATCTTGCTCTTGTCCGGCTCGAAACCGGCATACCGGGTGACGAGGTCGGAGTTACGCACACCGGGAATGTTCGACGCGGGGTGCTTGACGGTTTCGGGGAACCGCTTGCGCTCCTCCCGGATCGACGCCAGCACGGCCTGTCCGCCGTCCTCGAGCACCTTCGGGCCCTCGAGGAAGTCCTCGATACCGCGGATCATGGTGTACGCCAACCCGTACTGCATCGACACCAGGTACTGGGTGATCTCCCGCGTCATCATCTTGCTCAGCGACTTGGCGTCGAAGTCACTGTGCAGCGCGGCGGCGATCAGCGAGTTGCGGATGCTGAAGTACTTGGCCCAGTCGTCGCGGTCCTTCCAGTGGAAGTCCGCATGCCACACACCGGCGTTGGGCAGGGTGACCGTGACGAATCCGGCGGCGCGGGCGCGGATGCCGTACTCGATGTCGTCCCACTGGAAGAACATCGGCAGCGGGAGCCCGATCTGCGCGACGACCTCCGCGGGGATCAGGCACGACCACCACGCGTTGTAGCCGGCGTCGACGCGCTTGTGCTGCTTCTTCTTGAGCAGGTTGATGTCGTGCCGCGACCCGGCCGCCCAGCGGCCCGCCTTCAGCTTCGACAAGTCCGCTTCCTCGGCGCTGACGTGCAGGTGCTCCGGGTTCATCAGGTACAGCATCTGCGCGCCGACCAGTGTCGGCTCGGTGGTGACGTTGGCGAAGGCGTTCATCCGCAGGATCGACTCCGGCTCGCACAGGATGTCGTCGTCCATCAGGATCAGGTTGGCGTGCTCGTTGATGCCCGACACCTCGTACATGCCGCGGGTGAATCCGCCGGCCCCGCCGAGGTTCGGCTGTCGCAGATAGACGAGTTTGTCGCCCAGGATCTCGGCGACCTCGGTGAACCTCTCCCGGTCCGACACGTGGTCGCTGCCCTGGTCGACCACGTACACGGCGTCGATGCCGGACGCCATCGTCGGGTCGTTCGCGATGGCGGCGACGGTCTCGGCGCAGTCGTCGGCGCGGTTGAACGTGCAGATCGCGATCGCGGCGGGACGGATCACCGACGGCGCGGCGACGGTCCACTCCAGGTCGGTCACCGCGAGGGGGCCGTCGACGGCGGTGAACTCCACCCACAGGGAGCCGCCGTCCAGGTAGGCGTCGAGCTTCGCGGACAGCGTCGCCGTGCCCGAGCCGTCGATCTCCGTCGTCGCGAGGATGCGGGAGTTGCCGCCTGAATCGGAGCCGCGCAGCGCCACCACGGCGCGACCGTCGGCCTCGTGGTGGAACCCGACGGTCACGTCGGTGACCGTGGTCCAGCGCTGGTAGTAGCTGGCCGCGAACCGGCCGAAGTAGGTGTCGGTGTCGACCGTCGCGCCCTTTTCGAGGTGCACGACGTAGCGCTCGCGGTGGGCGCGGCCCTTGACGATCCTGGCGTACAGATCGTCCTTGACCCGGGTGGTCGGTCCCGTGAAGAGACCTCGCGCCACCACGAGGCGGTCGGGTGCGCGATGCTCGGTGAGAACACTCCGTACCGCGGCCGTGCTCCCGTCCACAGGTGCTACCGACGCAGACTCGTTCATAGTGCTCCTACTGTTCCCCGCGAGAGGTGGGCTGGACCGCGCCACGGCGACGGCACGATCCTCTTCTCGGTTCGCAGGGTATCAACCTCGCGACGCGCTCCCTGACCATGCGAGGCGACCTCCGTCCCGGTGACGGGCCCGCAGCCGGAACAGTCCCATCCCCATGGCGAGCACATCGGCCCTGGATATGCGGGTTTCGTGGCTGTCGTGATCGTCGCTCAGACGCACCGGGACCTCCACCGGCACGATGCCCGCCCGCTCCGCGAGGTAGACGAGTTCGGTGGTGAACAGGAACCCGGGCTCGACGAGGCCGGGAACCAGTCCCCGCATCAGGTCGCCGTCCATCAGGACGGTGCCCTGGGGGTCGCCGGTGCGCATCCCGAGAATCACGCGGCGCAGCGCGGCGAAACCCCACGTCAGGGTTCCCCGGAGGGCGCCGCGCCGCACCTGCGAGTCGGGGTGGGCCTTCGAACCGATCACGACTTCGGGTAGCCGGCCGTCGTGGCCGGCGGCGAGCTTCTCGGCGCCGTCGAGATCGTCGAACCCGAACGGCAGGTCGTCGGCGGTCAGCAGCACGTGCGCGCCGCGACTCGCCGCCGCTCCCGTCCGCAACGCATTGCCCATTCCCTTCTCGCTCCGCAGGACGGTGAGCGACACGGGTCCGGGCGTCCAGTCCGCGGCGAGTCGGGTGCAGATGTCCATGGTGCCGTCGGTGGATCCGTTCTCCACGACGATGATCTCGACGTCGTGGCCGGCCAGTCGTTCGGCCACCCGGTGCACGGTGTGCTCGATGACGGCGGCGGAATTGTAGGCCGGGATGACGACGGACAGCGCCTTCGGCGCACGTGCGTCTTTCTGGTCGTGGGAACAACCGAAAAGGCGCACGGGCGCAGCCTAACTCGTAGGCTCGGAGTCCGTGGCACCCTCCGCGTCCGTGTCTTCGACGTTCACCCGATCGATACGCGGGGTCCCCGAGTGGGTGGTGGCACTCGCGGTCGCGGTGACTGCCGCGGCCATCGCGACGGTTCCCCGGATCGTGTACGACCGCTTCTACTACGGCGGCGACATGCTGGAATCGTTCGTGCCGTCCTGGCACCGGATCGGCACGGAACTCCTGGCCGGGCGGTGGCTCACCGTCAATCCCGACGCCTGGATCGGCGGAAATTACGCGGGCGAGGCCGCGTACGGTCTCTACAACCCCGTCAACCTGGCCAACTACATCCTGGCCGCGACATTCGAGAACCTGTCCGTCGCGGCGTTCGTGGTCATGGCCGAGTTCCTCGCACTGTTCGCCCTCGCCACGTACCTGCTGTGCCGCGAATACGGTGCCCGGCGTGGTCCCGCGATCCTCGCCGGACTGACGATTCCGTTCAGCGGTTTCACCCTGTTCTACGAGGCGGCGGGCTGGCCGTCCGGGATGATGGCCGTCGCGTGGGTGACGCTGTTCTGGTGGTCGGCGCTCCGCCTCTCCCGCGGTCGCACGAATCCGATGGTCACGTTCGTGATCGGTGCACTGACGGTGAGCATGGGCAACCCGTACGCCGCGCTGGGCGCCGTGGTCGTTCTCCTGGGCATCGGGATCGGCCTGCTCGTCGCGCGGCAGTTCTTCCGGTTGCTCGTGCTGGTGATCACCGGCGCATGCGCAGGCACCGCCGCGCTGGTGACGTATCTGCCGCTGTTCCTCAGCGTCGACGTCACCACCCGCGCCGGCAGCACCGGCATCTTCAACGACACGTTCCTGCAGCCGCAGATCGGCGGTCCCGCGGGAATGAGCAGCCCGTCGTACCTCCCCGTGATCATGACGTTCGGGGGTCCCGTCGAGGTGATCCCGTCGCTCTACCTCGCGTGGTTCGTGCTGCCGCTGCTGCCGTGGCTGCCGTGGGGCCGCATCCGCGCGCTGTTCGCGTCCGCGGGGTTCCGTCGCGCGCACGGGCGGCCGCTGATCAGCCTGGTCGTGATCGCGGTCGTCTACTTCCTCTTCACGTTCGGACCGTCGAACGTCGGGATGTTCCGGTGGCCGATCCGGCTGGTCGAATACCTGTACCTGTGCGTGGTGATCGGTTTGTCGCTCGCGCTGTCGCTGGGGATCGCCCGCGACCGGGTGCGTCACCGGGCGACGGCGTCGGCGGTGCTGATCGCGCTGGGCTTCTACCTGGCGTTCGCGTCCTCACCGGCCCTGACTCTGCGGCACACACTGTTCGCGCTGCTCGTCGCGGCGCTGTGCATGCTGGCATACACCGCCTGGCGCACTCGGGGCCCGAATGCTCTCGTCGCCGCCCTGGTCCTGGGGACCGTGGTGGTGACCGCCGCGCAGGTGTGGTCCCTCACCCGCGACGTCGAGCGCGGCAGCCGTGTCGACCCGGCGAGTACGACGGTGCTGTCCGCGCAGACGGACCGCTACCAGGGCACCGTGCTGCAACTCGCCGATCTGGACGACACCTCCCACGAGGACGTCACCGCAGGCCGGATCCTGTTCGGCAACGAGATCATGGCGTCGTCCGCGGAGGGCAGCGTCAATGCCTACACCGGCATCGGGTTCACCGAGTTCCAGGAAGCCCTGTGCATGGACTACCGCGGCGCCGTCTGCCCCGGGGTGTACGGGGCGCTCTGGCAGCCGGTGAACGCGGACATCCCGATCCCGCTGATCGACTACCTGCGAGTGTCGACGCTCGTGGTGGAGCACGGGCTCGTGCCCGAGGTCGCGACGGCGCCGCCCCCGCCCGGCTGGCACGTCACCGAACGCAGCGACTCCCGGACGGTGCTGCAGCGTGACCGGCCGCTGCCCCTGCCCGGACGCGTGTCGTTCGCGTCCGAGGGTGTCCGGGTGCTCTCGTCCGACACGAGCGCGGCGACGGAGACCGTGCGGGTTGCGGGCAGCGGCGGGACCGTCTCGTTCGCGCGCCTCGCGTGGCCCGGCTACTCCGCCACCGTCGACGGCGAGCCGGTGGACGCGACCGCGGGGTGGCACGGCCTGCTCGAGGTGCCGGTGCCGCCGGGTGACCACGAACTGGTCGTCACGTTCCGGCCGCCGCGGCAGAACCTGTCCGTCGCGGCGTTCGGTGCCGCGACGGTCGTGGTGCTGATCCTGTCCGTCGTCGATGCGGTGGTGCGCAGGCGCAAGCTCAGCGCGGCGACCACTCGGACGACGTGAACGCCGACGCCTCGGTGGAGCCGGATCCCGCGACCGCCGCGGACGACAACGCGTCGGCGATCAGCTGGTGGCCGATCTGGTTGGGGTGGTCGCCGTCGTCGGCCAGCAGTCCGGTGGGGTCGCCGTCGCCCCACGTTCCCTTGAACGTGCTGAACAGGTCGACGTACGTGGCGCCCTCCGCGCCCGCGACCTCCGAGATGACGTCGTTGGCGCGCAGCGTCAGCGCGGCACTGTCCCGGAGGAACTGCGGTCCGTACAGCTCGCGGGCCACGTCGCCGTCCGGGAAGACGTCCCAGTACCCGGTGACCAGCACCGCGGTCGGCTGTCCGGCGCGCAGTTCGGCGATGCGGTCGAGCACGGACGTCAGCGTGGTCTGCAGCTCCGGGAGCACCGGCTCGAAGCAGCCGAGCCCGTCGTCGCCGCCGCAGTCGCCGTCCAGGTAGTCGTCGAGTTCGGCGTAGAAGTCGTTGGCGCCGATCGTGACGGTGACGAGGTCGGCGTCGCGCACGGCGTCGGCGTCGTATGCGCCGGGTTCGAGGGAGTCGAGCAGGTCGGTGCTGGTCCAGCCCCCGACACCCAGGTTGGCGACCTGGACGGGCAGCGCGTCGTCGCCGGACAGCTGATCGCCGAACAGTTCCACGAACGGCGTGCAGCCGGGGCATCCGTCACCGGCCGGGATGGAATCCCCCAGGCCCACGAGAGTCGCGCCTGCGGGCGGCGATTGTGGCTGCGGTTGCGCCACGGGCGGTGCCACAGTCGCGGAACACCCGGCGAGGAGCGGAATCACGACCGCTACGGGAACACCGAGAATCCAGCGTCGCACGGGGCCTCCCCATCACGTCCTGCGCCTCGGAGGGAGCGCTCGTCACCGGTCCGGACGAATTCTACCGACGGTCGCGCTCGGCTGCCGTTCCCCGCGGGACCGTGCGGACGTGCGCCCGCTCGCCCTGAGGACCGAACAGGCTGAGGATCTCCACCGGTTGCGGTCCGGGGTTGCCGAACCAGTGCGGGACGTGGGTGTCGAACTCCGCAACCTCCCCCGGCGTCAGGATCACATCGTGTTCGCCGAGCAGCAGTCGCAGCCGGCCGGACAGCACGTACAGCCATTCGTAGCCCTCGTGGACCTGCAGGTTCGGGACGACGTTCGGGTCACCCGGCGGGATCACGTGCTTGAACGCCTGGATCCCGCCGGGCCTGCGGGTCAGCGGGATGATCGTCGTGCCGTTGCGCTCGAGGGGCCGCAGATGAACGCGGGGGTCGCCGGTGGCGGGTGCGTCGACGAGTTCGTCCAGGGGCAGCTGATGGGCGCGGGCCAGCAGGAGCATCAGCTCGAGCGTGGGTTTGCGCTGGCTGGACTCGAGCCGCGACAGGGTGCTCACCGAGATCCCGGTGGACTCGGAGAGCTGGGCGAGGGTCGCCCCGCGCTCCTGTCGGAGAGCTTTCAGCCGCGGTCCCACGGCATCGAGGACGCCGTCCAGATCGGGTACGTCGTCGTTCACACCACCATGTTGCCACAGCGGCAAACATACTTGCCAGTTTCGCGGTCTCCCCGGACAGTGGACATCACGAGGTCGACGAGCGAAGGAGAACGCGATGAAAGACAGTTACGACGTAGTGGTCGTCGGCGGTGGCGCAGCCGGACTCGGCGGGGCACTGGCCCTGTCGCGAGCACGGCGATCGGTGCTCGTGATCGACGCCGGCTCCCCGCGCAACGCGCCGGCCGGGCACATTCACAACTACCTCGGCCGCGAGGGCACCCCTCCCGGTGAACTACTGGCCATCGGACGCGAGGAGGTCGCCGAGTACGGCGGCGAGATCGTGACCGGCACCGTCACGTCCGCCGACAAGGTCGGGGACGGCGAATTCCGGGTGACGCTCGCCGACGGCGCGACCGTACGGGCGCGGAGACTGCTGGTGACCACCGGCCTCGTCGACGTGCTCCCCGACATCCCCGGGGTGGCCGAGCGATGGGGACGCGACGTCCTGCACTGCCCGTACTGCCACGGCTGGGAGGTTCGCGACCAGCCGGTCGGCGTCCTGGCCGGCAGTCCGCCGGCGGTGCACCAGGCGCTGATGTGGCGTCAGTGGACCGAGGATGTGACGTTGTTCCTCGACGACGCGAACGAACCGACCGGCGAGGAGTACGAGCAGCTCGCCGCACGCGGGATCGCCGTGATCGACGGCGGTGTGGCCGGACTAGAGGTGCAGGGTGACCGGCTGACCGGTGTGCGGCTGCGCACAGGTCAGGTCTTCCCACTCACCGCCGTGGTGGTCCCGCCCCTGTTCAGGGCCCGCGCCGACTTCCTCACGAGCCTCGGCCTGGACACCACCGAGATGGAGATGGCCGGACACGTGATCGGCACCGCCGTCGCCTCCGACGCGACCGGCGCCACCGCGGTTCCGGGGGTGTGGGTGGCCGGTAACGTCGCCGACCCGAAAGCGCAGGTGATCGTCGCCGCCGGAGCCGGCCTGAGCGCTGCGGCAGCCCTCAACGCCGACCTCGTCGCGGAAGACACCCGCCTGGCGGTCGCCGGAGCGCTCAGCCGGTAGCCGACACCGTCGCCTCGTGGACCACGCGGTGCGCGGGCAGGATCGAGTCACGCTCCGCGTCGGCGTCCCCCTCGCCGCCGATCAGCCCGACGTAATGCGCGAGCTGGGCGGCGAGGGGTTCGTCGCTGTAGCGGAGGGTGGGGATCTCGATCACCGTCTGCTGCTTGTAGCCGTCGCGGTCGGCGGGCAGGTCGTCGTCGATGTGCCGGTAGATGGTGATGTCACGGCGCAGGAGGTCGATCTCGATCAGGCGGTCCGGCTCCAGCAGCGACAACTGCCGGACCTTCCGCTGACTCACCCGGCTGGCCGAGATGGTGGCCACCGCACCGGATTCGAATCGCAACACCGCCTCCGCACAGTCCTCGGCCTCGTTCCGCCGCGAACTGTCGTGGAAGTACCCGAACTCGGCCTTCACACCGACCGGCGGTGATCCGACGAAACCGATCGCGAGGTCGACGTCGTGGATCAGCAGGTCGGTCGCGACGCCGGTGGGGATGCGGGAGACGAACGGCGAGTGCCGGATTCCGTTGACCTGCCACACGTCACCGGCGAATTCACGTGCCGTCCGGACCGCCGGGTTGAACCGCTCGAGCAGGCCGCACATCAGCGGGACACCCGTCGCGGCGGCGCGTTTCACCAGATCCGTGCTCTCCTCGTACGTTGCGGCGAGCGGCTTTTCGACGAGCAGCGGCTTGCCGAGGTCGAGGACGCGGCCGGCCAACTCGTAGTGGGCGGGTGTCGCCGCCGCGACGACGGCGGCGTCGATGCCGTCCAACTCGTCGAAATCCGCAGCCCATGCGGTGTCGAACCGTGCGGCGACCTCCCGCCCGTGTTCCTCACGCGGTTCCACGAGCAGGGCGAGGTCACACAGCGGCGACTGCGCGAGGACGCGGGCGTGCAGCGAACCCATCCGGCCGGATCCGACGAGCGCGATCCGCGGTCGCGTGGACGTCATCACGCCTCCATCGCCTCGCGGACCGCGGCGACGATCCGGTCGACGTCGTCGGTGGAGAGCGCGGCATGGACGGGAATGCTCAGGCACCGGCGGGCCACGGATGTCGCGATGGGCGTCGGCGACGCGATCACCCGGGGATGCTCGCGGTAGCAGTCGTAGTCGTAGACGGTTCTCGGGTAGTAGACACCGCTGCCGACTTCCCGATCGCCCAGACGCTGCGCGAGGGTGTCGCGGTCGATCGGCGCATCGGGTGCGAGGATCACGGTGAACTGGTGCCACACGTGCCCGCGGCCCGCGAGTTCCGAAGGCAGAACGAGACCTTCGACGTCCTTCAGACCGGTCCGCAGCGCCTCGGCATTGCGCCGGCGCGACTCCACCTGTTGCAGATAGGAACCCAGCTGCGGCAACCCGAGACTGGCCTGAAGATCCGTCATCCGGAAATTCTGGCCCGCCATCTCGTACTCGTAGCGGCGTCGCATGCCCTGATTCCGCAGCACCCGCACCCGGTCGGCCACCGCGTCGTCGTCCGTCGTGACCATGCCGCCCTCGGCGGTGGTGAGATTCTTGGTGGCATAGAACGAGAAGCAGCCGAGCCCGAAACTGCCCGCACCCTTGCCGTCGAACGTGGCACCGTGCGCCTGCGCGGCGTCCTCGACGACGGCCAGTCCCCGGGACTCGGCCAGCGGCATCAGCGCACCCATGTCCGCGGTCTGCCCGTACAGATGCACCGGCATCAGCACCCGGGTGCGGTCGTTCACGCACTGCGCCACGACGTCGGGGTCGAGCGCGAAATCGGTCTCCCCGATGTCCGCGAATCGTGCCGTCGCGCCGGAGTCGAGGATCGCGTTGAGTGTGGCCACGAACGTGAAGGGGGTGGTGAGCACCTCGTCGCCCGGCCGGAGATCCAGCACCCGCAGTGCCGCGATCAGCGCGGTGGTGCCACTGTTGACGGCCACGGCGTGCCGGGTGCCGACGAGTTCGGCGAACCCCTCCTCGAACCTCGCGACCTTCGGTCCCTGCGCGACCATCCCGGATCGCAGGGTGTCGAGAACCTCGCGCTCGACGTCCTCTCCGAAAGAGATACTCGAGATCGCGATCACGGTTCCTCCGATAGATTGACGTGCGTTCACACCGTCTTCACAGATTGCACCCACTTGAAGGTTCCCACGGTCTGCACGGCTCCTGGAAGGAATCGCCAACTTTCATGACCATCGGTGAAAACTGCGAGATCCACCCGACCGTCGTGATAGGCGACGGCGTCACCGTCGGGGACCGGGTGAGCATCGGACCGTATGCCGTCCTCACCGGCCCGCTCGACATCGGCGACGACTGCTGGATCGGCGCCCACGCGACGCTCGGGGCGCCGCCGGAGTGGATCGGGAAGACGCATCCCCGCACGTGGACGGAGGTCAGTCCGCATCAGGGTGTCGTGATCGGCGCGGGCACGGTCATCCGGGAGATGAGCGCCGTCCAGCAGGGCGCGGAGCGGCCGACGACCATCGGCCGCGGCGGATTCGTCATGAACCACACGTCCGTCGAGCACGACGTCCGGATCGGCGAAGACTGCGTCCTCTCGCCGTCCAGCACTCTCGGCGGCCACGTGACCCTCGGCGACGGTGTCAATCTCGGCATGAGCGCGGTGGTGCATCAGCGGCGGGTGATCGGTGCGCGCGCAATGGTCGGGATGGGATCGGTCGTCGCCAAGGACATTCCGCCGTTCGCCACGGTGTTCGGCAACCCCGCCGCCCTGCGCGGCACCAACCGGGTGGGCATGAGCCGCGCCGGGATCGCCGACCGCGACATCGCGGCCGTGGCGACGCTGTACGCCTCGGGGCGGCTCGACGCCGACGCGGAACTCCCGAACTCACTCGCCGACGCGTTCGCCTGGTGGCGGGAACTGGCGGCGAAACCGCTCGTTTCCTGATCCGGCGCCCTCCGATTGCTATCGTCGGAAACGAACGCTGCACCGCCGCAGCGCACTGCCGGTGAGGGGGTGGCTCTCGTGGACGCCGATCCCGAGATCGTCCCGGACCGTGGCGGTCGCGCCGTCCTGATGAACGCGCTGCGGATCCTCGTCACCCTCGCGATCGTCGTCGCCATCGTGTTCGCCGTGAAATCGCAGTGGGCCGAGGTCAGGGACACGATCACCCAGCTGGACTGGTGGGCGCTCGCCATCTCCGCGGTATTCGTCTTCCTCGGCATGGGCGCGGCGGTGCGCGCGTGGCAGCACGCGCTCGGGGCCCTCGAACACCCGATTCCCGCCTTCGACGCCGCCCGCTGCTACCTGGTCGGTCAGCTCGGCAAGTATCTGCCGGGCAGCGTGTGGGCGTTCGTCCTCCAGACCGAGCTCGTGCGCCGGGCCGGGGTGTCGCGGGCCAACGGATTCGTCGCCGTCCTCGTCACCGTCGGGCTGAGCATCACATCGGCGCTGGTCGTCGGGCTGCTGGCGCTGCCGGCCCTGTTCCATATCAGCACGGTCGCGGCGGTCGCGGTGATCGTTCTCGTCCCGATCGCTCTCGTCTGCTGCTATCCACCGGTCCTCACCCGGCTGGTGAACCTGGCCCTGCGGATCCTGCGGCGCGCCCCGCTGCAGCGGCAACTGACCATGCACAAGATCGGGCGGGCCCTCGGCTGGTGCGCCGTCAGCTGGGTCCTCTACGGCGTGCATCTCTGGTTCCTCGCGTCGAGCTCGGCGGGATTCGAGGCGGGCACCCTGGTGCAGTGCATCGGCGCGATCGCCCTCGGCATGTGCGCCGGTGTGCTGGTGGTCGTCGCGCCGTCCGGCATCGGGGTCCGCGAGGCCGTCGTCGTCGCGGCGCTGTCCCCGTTCATGGACAGCGGGGTCGCTCTCGGGCTGGCTCTGGCGTCACGCCTGGTGTTCACGCTGTGCGAGGTGCTCGCCGGCTTCGTCGCCGCGATCGCCGGTTCGCGTTCGCTGCGCAACGCCCTCGTCCACGAGGATTCGCGGGTACCGCAGCCGTCCTGAGGAGACCGCGATGACGGACGCCTGGGAGATCGATCCCGCGTACGAGCTCTACATCGGCCGCTGGAGCCGGCTGGTCGCGTCGCTGTTCCTGCGGTGGCTGGCCGCCGGCCCGGGCTGTGCGTGGTGCGACGTGGGTTGCGGGACCGGCGCCCTCGCCCACACCGTTCTCCGCACGGCGGATCCGGCGCGGGTGGTCGGAGTCGAACCGTCGCAGCCCTTCGCGGCGTCGGCTCGCGCCGCGACGGACGATCCGCGTTTCGAGGTCCGGTCGGGCACCGCCGAATCCGTCCCCGCCGAGGACGGCGAGTTCGACCGGGTGGTGTCCGGGCTGGTTCTCAATTTCGTTCCCCGCCCCCACGAGGGGCTCGCCGAGATGCGCCGAGTCACGCGGGCCGGCGGGACGGTCGCCGGGTACGTGTGGGACTACGCCGACGGAATGCAGATGATTCGCGCGTTCTGGGACGCCGCGCGCGAACTCGACGAGGCCGCCGCGGACCTCGACGAGGGCGTCCGCTTCCCGCTCTGCCGGCCGCAGCCTCTCCGAGATGCACTGTCCACGGCGGGGCTGATCGGGGTGGAGGTGCACCCTCTCGACGTTCCCACCGTGTTCGCCGACTTCGACGATTTCTGGCGGCCGTTTCTGGGCGGCCAAGGGCCCGCGCCCGGATACTGCATGTCCCTGCCCGCCGGGCGCCGGGACGAGCTCCGGGACCTGCTCGATGCCCGACTGGGCCGCGATGAGGCAGGCCGCATCGCGCTGACGGCGAGAGCGTGGGCGTTCCGCGGAACCGTCAGCCGATGACGGATTCCGTGGCCGCGTACGCCTTCTCCGCGGATTCCTTCTGCGCCCGCCACCACGATTCGTTGTCGCGGTACCACCGCACCGTGGCCTCGAGCCCGGTGCGGAAATCCTTGTACTGCGGCGCCCAGCCCAGTTCGGTGCGCAGCCGCGTCGAATCGATCGCGTAGCGCAGGTCGTGGCCCGGGCGGTCGGTGACGAAGTCGAGGTCGCCGGCGTCGCGGCCGAACAGCTCGAGCAACGTACCGACGACGGTCCGGTTGTCGACCTCGCCGTCCGCGCCGATCAGATACGTCTGACCGAGACTCCCCTTCTCCAGGATCGTCCAGACGGCCGCGTTGTGGTCGTCGACGTGGATCCAGTCGCGCACGTTCTTCCCGCTGCCGTACAGGCGGGGGCGCACCCCGTCGATCAGGTTGGTGATCTGGCGCGGAATGAACTTCTCGACGTGCTGGTACGGGCCGTAGTTGTTGGAACAGTTCGACAGGGTGGCCCGCACCCCGAACGACCGCGCCCACGCCCGCACCAGCAGGTCGCTGGACGCCTTGGTGGCCGAGTACGGGCTCGACGGGTTGTACGGGGTCGACTCGGTGAAGCGCTCGGGGTCGTCCAGTTCGAGGTCGCCGTACACCTCGTCGGTGGAGATGTGGTGATACCGGACGTCGTGGGCGCGGACGGCCTGCAACAACGAGAACGTGCCCATCACGTTCGTCTGCACGAACGGCGTCGGGTCGGCCAGCGAATTGTCGTTGTGCGATTCGGCGGCGAAGTGGACGACCGCGTCCGAGTCCGCGACCAGACGATCCACCAGCGCGAAATCCGCCACGTCGCCGTGCACGAACTCGATGCGGTCGGCCACCGGGTCGAGCGACCGCAAGTTGCCGGCGTACGTCAGCGCGTCGAGCACCGTCACCTGCACGTCCGGCCGCTCGGCCACCGTCTGGTGCACGAAGTTCGCACCGATGAACCCGGCGCCGCCTGTCACGAGAAGCCTCATGTGCACCCACCCTAGTGGCGCTCCCGAGTTTCTATCCGACGCGAACACTGGAACACTGCGCACATGCGCGGAATCATCCTGGCAGGCGGCACCGGGTCCCGGTTGCACCCGATCACTCTCGGAGTGAGCAAGCAACTGGTCCCGGTCTACGACAAGCCGATGATCTACTACCCGCTCTCCACCCTGATGCTGGCCAACATCCGGGACATCCTCGTCATCACCACCCCGCATGACGCCGAGCAGTTCCGACGGCTCCTCGGCGACGGCTCCCAGTTCGGGGTGAACCTCACGTACAAGGTGCAGGAGGAACCGAACGGCCTGGCGCAGGCGTTCGTGCTCGGCGCCGACCACATCGGCGGCGAGTCCGTGTCCCTCGTGCTCGGCGACAACATCTTCTACGGCCCCGGCCTCGGTTCCCGGCTGAACCGCTTCGAGAACATCGACGGCGGCGCCGTGTTCGCCTACTGGGTGTCCGATCCCAGCTCCTACGGTGTGGTCGAATTCGACGACACGGGCCGAGCCATGTCGATCGAGGAGAAGCCCGCCACCCCGAAGTCGAACTTCTCGATCCCCGGGCTGTACTTCTACGACAACGACGTCGTCTCGATCGCGCGCGACCTGAAGCCGTCGGACCGCGGCGAGTACGAGATCACCGACGTCAACCAGGCGTACCTGCAGGCCGGACGGCTGCAGGTCGAGGTGCTTCCCCGCGGAACCGCGTGGCTCGACACCGGCACCGTGGATTCACTGCTCGAGGCGTCGAACTTCGTGCGCACGCTCGAACATCGGCAGGGGCTGAAGATCGGCGTCCCGGAAGAGGTCGCGTGGCGCCGCGGGTTCATCACCGACGCCGAATTGTGTGCCCGCGCCGAAACTCTCGGCAAGTCGGGGTACGGCGACTATCTCCTCGAACTGCTCGAGCGCGGCAAGGACTGGTGACGTGGAATATCGGGAACTGAAGGTTCCGGGCGCCTGGGAGATCACTCCGCGGCAGTTCGGCGACGACCGCGGCGTGTTCCTCGAATGGTTCAAGGGCTCGGAGTTCGAGGCCGCCGTCGGGCACAGCCTCGAACTCGCGCAGGCCAACTGCTCGGTGTCCGCCGCCGGCGTCCTGCGCGGCATCCATTTCACCGACAACCCGCCCGGGCAGGCGAAATACGTCACCTGCGTCAAGGGTGCGTTCCTCGACGTCATCGTCGACCTGCGGGTCGGGTCGCCGATGTTCGGGCAGTGGGATTCGGTGCTCATCGACGACGCCGACCGCCGCGCCGTCTACCTTCCGGCCGGTGTCGGCCATGCGATCCTGTCCCTCGAGGACGCGTCGACCGTGATGTACCTGTGCTCGATCGAGTACACCCCGGCCCTCGACCACGACCTCCATCCACTCGATCCCGAACTGGGAATCGACTGGCCCACGGTGGGCCGGGACGGCAGCCCGCTGACGTTCCAGCTGTCCGAGAAGGATTCGGCCGCGCCGTCTCTGAAGCAGGCCATGGACGCCGGGGTGCTGCCCGCCTTCCCCATGTGAGTGGCATCGCGTCCCCGAGCACACGATGCCACTCACATGGGGTGGCAGGATGCGAACATGACGACTGACATCAGCGAGCGGCTGGAGGTCCGGCGGGCCGTCGCCGCGGACCCTGCGACCATCTTCGGCCTCCTCTGCGACCCCGAGGGACACGTGGCGATCGACAGCTCCGGGATGCTGATGTCCGCGGAAGGCGACCGCGTCACGGCGGCGGGCGACACGTTCGTCGTGCACATGGACCGCGACGCGTTGAACGACTTCGACCTCGGTCTCTACGACGTGACGGTGACGATCGAGACGTTCGTACCCGACCGGGAGATCTCCTGGAAGGTCCTCGGTCAGATCCGGCCGCAGATCGGGCACGTGTACGGCTACCGGCTCGAGCCGATCGACGAGGGAACGATGGTGACGTCGTTCTACGACTGGTCGTCCATCGACCCGTTCTGGCGCGAGGCCGGGATCTTCCCGGTGATTTCCGAGAACGCGTTGCGCGCGACGCTCGGCATCCTCGCGCGCACGGTCGCCCCCGGGCGTCCGCGACCGCAAATCGATCCACAGAATTGAAACGTGTTCTAGTATCGAGGGCGTGAACTTCGTCGTCGTCGACCACCCCCGGCCGGGCATCGCCCTGGTGACGCTGAACCGTCCGGAACGCATGAATGCGATGGCGTTCGACGTGATGATCCCGTTCCGCGACGCGCTGGAGGAGATCAGCAACGACAACTCGGTGCGCGCGGTGGTGATCACCGGCGCGGGCCGCGGCTTCTGCTCCGGTGCCGACCAGCGGTCCGCGGGCACGCTCCCCCACGTCGACGGCCTCGCCCCGCCGACCGTCGCCCTGCGGGCCATGGAGATGCTCGACAACGTGGTGCTCTCGCTGCGCCGGATGCACCAGCCGGTGATCAGCGCCGTCAACGGGGCGGCCATCGGAGGCGGCCTGTGCCTGGCGCTCGCCTCCGACATCCGGTTCGCGGCGGAGGACGCCTACTTCCGGGCGGCGGGCATCAACAACGGGCTGACCGCGAGCGAGCTGGGCCTGAGCTACCTGCTGCCGCGGGCGATCGGTTCGTCCCGGGCGTTCGAGATCATGCTGTCCGGGCGGGACGTGCACGCCGACGAGGCCGAGCGGATCGGGCTCGTGTCGCGGTGCGTGCCCGGCGAGGACCTCCTCGACGAGTGCTTCGACCTCGCCGAGCGCATGTCGCGGTTCTCCCGGCCGGGCCTGGAACTGACGAAGCGCACGCTGTGGTCCGGCCTCGACGCCGCCTCCCTCGAAGCCCACATTCACCAGGAGGGGCTCGGACAGCTGCTGGTGCGGCTGCTGACCGACAACTTCGAGGAGGCCACCGCGGCGCGGAAGGACAAGCGCGAACCGCAGTTCCGGGACCGGCGTTAGAGCTCCCTAGGCCCGGGACAGCGACGCCGCCGACGGCGCGAACTCGCGCAGGGTGAACGAATTCGACACGACCGCACGCAGTTCGGCGAGGCCACCGGACAGCACACCGGCCGCGCGCGCCTGCACCAGGACGTTGCCGAGGGCGGAACCCTCGACGGGTCCGGCGACGACGGGCAGCCCGGTGGCATCCGCCGTCAGCTGGCACAGCAGGGCGTTCTGGGATCCGCCGCCGACGACGTGCACCACGTCGATCGGTGTGCCGGTGAGTTCGACGAGCGACTGCACCGACCGCCGGTACGCGTCCGCGAGACTGTCCATGACACACCGGATCACCTCGGCCGGACCGTCCGGCACGCGCTGACCCGTCCGGGCGCATTCGGCGGCGATGCGGGCCGGCATGTCGCCCGGCGGCAGGAACACCGGCAGGTCCGGGTCGACGACGGAGCCGAGGTCGGTCAGCGCTTCGGCGTCCTCCAGCAGTTCCGGCAACGACACCTCGAGCCCGTCGGCCTGCCACTGCCGCATCGACTCCTGCACCAGCCACATGCCCATCACGTTCCGCAGCAACCGGGTGGTGCCGTCGACGCCGGCCTCGTTGGTGAACCCCGCCGCCTGCACGTCCTCGGTCCTGACGGGACCCGGCAGTTCCGTTCCCACCAGCGACCACGTCCCCGACGCGATGTACGCGAACCGCGTGCTCGCGGCGGGGACCGCGACGACGGCCGACGCCGTGTCGTGGCTGCCGACGGCCACCACCGTCGGGGGACGGTCCTTGGCGCCGATGTCTTCGGCGACGTCGGGCCGGACGGGTCCGATCGCCGCACCGGGCTCCGCCAACGGTGGCAGCAAGCGGTCGTCGAGGCCGAGCCGGGTGACCAGCGCACGGTCCCAGTCGCGGCTCACCGGATCGAGCAGACCGGTGGTGGACGCGTTGGTCACCTCGCCGACGCGAACCCCGCTGAGCCAGTAGGCCAGAAGGTCGGGGATCATCAGCATCTGCTCAGCGACGTCGAGCCGCTGCGCGCCGCTCTCCCGCTCCGCCAGCAGCTGATACACCGTGTTGAACGGCAGTTGCGCGATGCCGTTGCGCTCGAACAACTCCCGATCCGGTATCGATGATCGCACATCGGCCGCGACTCCCCACGTCCGCTGGTCGCGGTAGTGGTACGGCATCCCGAGGAGGGAACCGTCACCGCCGAGGAGCCCGTAATCCACCGCCCACGTGTCGATTCCGATCGACACGAGGACGTCACCGCGGGCCTCGGCCTCCGTTGCCGCGGCCCGCAGCCCGTCCAGCACACCCCGGTAGAGTCCGGCCAGATCCCAGTGCAACGATCCGCCCAGCCGCACCGGGCGGTTGGGGAAGCGCGCGACCTCGTCGAGGGTGATCACACCGTCGGCGACGCGGCCCAGCATCACCCGCCCGCTGGACGCGCCCAGGTCGATCGCCGCGAACGCGTCCATCAGCGCAGGAACGCCGCAGCGACACCGGCATCCACCGGGATGTGCAGTCCGGTCGTGTGTGTGAGGTCGCCGCCGGTGAGCGCGAACACCGCGTTGGCGACATGTTCGGGCAGCACCTCTCGCTTGAGCAGGGTGCGCTGTGCGTAGTACTCGCCCAGCTTCTCCTCCTCGACGCCGTACACGGCGGCCCGCTTGGCACCCCAGCCGCCGGCGAAGATGCCCGAACCCCGCACCACGCCGTCCGGGTTGATGCCGTTGACGCGGATGCCGTACTCGCCGAGTTCCGCCGCGAGCAGACGCACCTGATGCGCCTGGTCGGCCTTCGTCGCCGAGTACGCGATGTTGTTGGGGCCGGCGAACACCGAGTTCTTCGAGGAGATGTAGACGATGTCGCCGCCCATCGCCTGGGCGGTCATCACCCGCGCCGCCTCCCGCGACACCAGGAACGAGCCCTTCGCCATCACGTCGTGCTGCAGGTCCCAATCCTTCTCGGTGGTCTCGAGCAGCGGCTTGGAGATGGACAATCCGGCATTGTTG
This sequence comes from Rhodococcus wratislaviensis, assembly GCF_041228765.1. Lineage (NCBI taxonomy): Bacteria > Bacillati > Actinomycetota > Actinomycetes > Mycobacteriales > Nocardiaceae > Rhodococcus > Rhodococcus wratislaviensis. The sequence goes on from NZ_CP150488.1 coordinate 336,470, forward strand.
ACGACGAGATCGACTCCGCCGAACGCCAGGACCGCGGACTCGAACGCCGCGGCGACCTGGTCGGCGCTGGTCACGTCCGCTGCCACGCCGACGGCGACGTCGCTGCCACCGATCTCGGCGGCGGCCTCGGCCGCTTTCGCCTGGTCGAGGTCGGCGATGACGACGCACGCACCCTCCGCGGCGAGGCGCTGTGCGATCGCCTTGCCGATTCCCGACGCCGAACCGGTGACAAGGGCGACGCGGGTGGCGAGCGGTGCCGGCTTCGGCATGCGAGCCAGCTTCGCCTCCTCGAGGGCCCAGTACTCGATGCGGAACTTCTCCCGCTCGTCGATCGGCTGGTACGTGGAGATGGCCTCGGCGCCGCGCATCACGTTGATCGCGTTGACGTAGAACTCGCCGGCCACCCGCGCGGTCTGCTTGTTCGCGCCGAACGAGAACATCCCGACGCCGGGGACCAGGACGATGGCCGGGTCGGCGCCGCGCATCGCCGGGCTGTCCGGTTCCGCGTACTCGGTGTAGTACCGGGCATAGTCCTCGCGGTAGGACGTGTGCAGTTCACGCAGTCGCGCGGTGACGTCCGCGAGCGACGCGGTCGGCGGCAGGTCGAGGACCATCGGCCGGACCTTGGTGCGGAGGAAGTGATCCGGGCACGACGTGCCCAGCGCCGCGAGACGCGGATGCTCCTGCGCCGCAAGGAAGTTCAGCACCTCCTCACTGTCGGTGAAGTGCCCCACCTGCGGGCGATCGGTGGAGGCCAGTCCACGCAGCAGCGGGAACAACGCGGCGGCGCGGCGGCGGCGCTCCTCGGAGGGCAGTGCCCCGTAGCCCGCGACCGCGGGGCCGAACGGCTCCTCGCGGCCGTTGTCGGCGATGAACTGTTCGGCGGTGCGGATGATCTCGAGCGAACGCTGCTCGCACTCCTCGCTCGTCGACCCCCACGCCGTGATGCCGTGACCGCCCAGGATGCAGCCGATCGCCTGCGGGTTCGCCTCCGCGATGGCCGAGATGTCGAGGCCCAACTGGAAACCGGGGCGGCGCCACGGCACCCACACCACGCGGTCGCCGAAGCACTTGCGGGTCAGTTCCTCACCGTCCGCGGCGGTCGCGAACGCGATGCCGGAATCGGGGTGCAGGTGGTCGACGTGCGGCGCGTTCACCAGACCGTGCATGGCGGTGTCGATCGACGGTGCGGCGCCGCCCTTGCCGTGCAGGCAGTAGTCGAACGCGGCGACCATGTCGTCCTCGGCGTCGAGGCCCGGGTAGACGTCGGTCAGGGCGCGGACCCGGTCGAGGCGCAGCGCGGCGAGACCGGCGGGCTTCAGCGTGCCGAGGTCTCCGCCGGACCCCTTCACCCAGACCAGTTCCACCTCGGCGCCGGTCACGGGGTCGATGTCGGTGCCCTTGGCGGAGGTGTTGCCGCCCGCGTAGTTGGTGTTCCGAGCGTCGGCGCCCAGTCTGTTGGACCGTGCGATCAGTTCGGCGATGGTGCTCGTGGCGTTCACTTCGTGTTTCTCCCTCGAGATTCTTGACTTCAGACCCGGATGAATTCGATGCCGAGCAACTCTGCTGCGGCCTTGATCGCGCCGGCACGGTGCCCGACGCACAACGCCCAGTGGTGACCGGTTCCGGTGGCGCTCCACTCGTCCGTCCACTCCCCCGGATCCCGGCCGAAGTCGACCCGGGACGTGGTGTTGCCGATGGCCAGGAGTGGTCCGGGAACCACTTCGCCCTCGGACGCGATGAACGAGTACGAGCCGTCGCGGTTCTGCCCGACCGCGAAGGTCGTGACGGGCCCGTGGGTCACGTCGAACTCGACGCTGACGCCGTATCCCCGCTTGCCGTGGTAGACACCGAGACCGCGGAGCAGCGGTTCGGCGGACGAGATCTGCAGATGGGCCGGCCCGTCGTGCCCCATTTCGACGACGCCGTCGCGGAAGTTCAGTGCCTGCAGTTCCGTGAACGATCCACCGGCGCCCATCCGATCCGAGACCAGCATCGCGACCGCGGTGCGAATGTCGTATTCACCGGCCAGCGGAATACCGCGGGCGGTGAGCAGGGACGCTCCGAGAATCATTCCGGCGCCGAGCTGTTCGTGCAGTTCACCGTCGAGCCCGCGGTGGTAGTACGCCATCGCGTCGAGCGCGAAGTCCGCGACGAGGCGGTCGAGCCCGACGGACACCCTGGCTCCCCAGGCGAGATCGTCCGGATCCACCGAACCGTCGAGCGCGAAAATCTCTTTCGCGAGCGCGATGCGGTCGGCCGTCTCACGATCGGTGACCGCGTCGACCCGCACCCGGAGGTCGTCGAATTCGAGCACCTCCACGTGCGCGCCGAACTGGGACGACAACAGGGTCATGTCGGTCGAGATGTCGAGCATCCCGGGGTACAGGTGACCCATGAGTCCGAGCCGGCCGTGCCGCAGGGCGGCCCGTGCCGAGGCGGCGCTCACCCAGGCGCCGATGCGCCGCCAGGCGTTCTCGTCGTGCAGGTACCCGGACACCGACCGGAAGTCGATGCCGCTGCGCCGGAACACGTTCGCGACCTCCGGCAGCGGGCACTGCCCGCAGTAGGCCAGCCACGTCCCCGTGTCGGTGTTCGCGTGATCCATCGCCTCGGTCGGCTGCAGATCGATCAGCAGCACCGGTACGTTGGTCCGCTGCGCGATCGGCAGCACCATCGACGACGTCAGGTAGGTGGTCAGGAAGATCACCACCAGGTCGCAGTCGGCCTGCCTCAGCGTCTCGGCCGCGACGGCGGATTCCTGCGGGTCCGAGACGAAGCCGGCATCGACGACCTGGCAGTCCTGCTCCTCGAATCGGCCCGTCACGTACCGGGCGGACTCCTGCAGGACGCCCCGGAGGCCGGGGAACTGCGGCCAGTAGGCGCCGAGCCCACCCGACACCAGTCCCAGCCGGGTCTTCCGGGGACGCACGCGGTCGAGGCGGGCGGGCACGGCGTGTGCCGTCGTCGCGGTCGTCATGCGCCCCAGCTCGCCTGGTTTCCGCCGACCCGCTCGCGCTCGATCCGCTCCAGGTATCCGGAGCGCGCGAATGCGCCGATCGGGTCGGCGTCCCTGCCCTGCGATTCGCGCAGTTCGGCCAGCAGCGGCCGGACGTCGGTGTTGTACCCGTCCATCAGCACCGCGTGGGCACCGAGCACGTCACCCGACTGCTGGGCCGCCTCGAGTGCGTCCCCGTCCACGAGCAGAGCCTTGGCCGTGGCTTCCTGGACGTTCATGATGGACCGGATCTGGCCGGGGATCTTCGGCTCGATGTTGTGGCACTGATCGAGCATGAAGTTCACCCCGGAGTCCGGGAGATGCGCGCCCGCCCGGACGATCTCGTGCATGATCCGGAACAGCTGGAACGGGTCCGCGGATCCGACGATCAGGTCGTCGTCGGCGTAGAAGCGGGAGTTGAAATCGAAGGCGCCGAGCCGTCCCTGCCGGATCAGCTGGGCGACGATGAATTCGATGTTCGTCCCCGGTGCGTGATGACCGGTGTCCAGGACGACCTGTGCCTTCTCGCCCAGCGCCAGGCAGTGCAGCAGCGACGTTCCCCAATCGGGTATGTCGGTGGTGTAGAAGTACGGCTCGAAGAATTTGTACTCGATCAGCAGGCGGTGATCGTCGTCGAGTTCGGCGTAGATCTTCTGCAGCGAATCGGCGAGCCGATCCTGCCGGGCGCGGATCGAATCCTGGCCGGCGTAGTTGGTGCCGTCGGGCAGCCACAGCTTCAGATCCTTCGAGCCCGTGGCCCGCATGACGTCAATGCACTCGACGTGGTGGGCGACCGCCTTCGCCCGGATCTTCGGGTCGGCGTTGGTGAGCGACCCCAGCTTGTAGTCGTCGTCCTGGAAGACGTTGGAGTTGATCGCCCCCAGCGACACCCCCTGATCGGCGGCGAACGCGGCGAGCTTGCCGAAGTCGTCGACACGGTCCCACGGGATGTGCAGCGACACCCTCGGCGCCGCCCCGGTCACCCGGTGCACCTGTGCGGCGTCCTCGATCTTCTCGTACGGGTCGCGCGGGACGCCTGCCGTGGCGAACACCTTGAATCGGGTCCCGGAATTCCCGTATGCCCAACTGGGCACTTCGATTCCGAAGTCGGCGAGGGCGGAGATGTCGCCGGCCGTGCGCCGAGTGTCAGTTGCCGTCATGGTGAATCATCCTTCGGTGGAGATCGTGTGGTCGAGATGGGTGTGAAGCTGGGCGTCCAGGTCGAAGATCTCGGTGAGGAGCGTGAATCCCTCGTCGGGGGCCACACCGTCGAGCGCGAAGAACGGCGCCATGTCGTGTTGCCAACGCCGGTTGACGTCGGTGCGCGCCATCGCCGCCTGTGCCTGTTCGAGATCGGCCGACTCGACGTAGCCGACGATCAGCCCGTCCGGCCGGATGTGCAGCGAATAGTTGTGCCACCCGCTGGCTTTCAGGGCCTCGAGCATCTCCGGCCAGACCTGGGCGTGACGGCGAACGTACTCGTCGATCCGGTCCGGCCGGAGTTGCAGGGTGAAGCAGTACTTGTTCATCGGACGGTTCAGAAGTTGTACTGGTCGATGGTGTTCGCGTCGAACACGGTGGGCGGGCCGAGCACGACCTCGCCGCCTGCGCCGATCGTGTACTCGCCGAGCTTGCCTGCCGTGAACTTCTGCCCCTCGGCGCCGGTGATCTGACCGGACGCCAGCGCGGCACCGGCGTAGGCGGAGAGGTAGCCGATGTTGGTCGGGTCCCAGAGGGCGAACTCCTTGACGGTGCCGTTCTTCACGTACTCCCGCATCTGGTTCGGGGTGCCGAGTCCGGTGAGCACGATGTTGCCCTTGTAGCTCGACGACGAGATGTAGCGCGCCGCCGCGGCGATGCCGACCGTCGTGGGCGACACGATCGCCTTCAGGTCGGGGTACGTCTGCAGGAGGCCCTGCGTTTCCTGGAACGACTTCTGGTCGTCGTCGTTGCCGTACACCGTGGCCACCAGCTCGATGTTCCGGTACTCCGGCTTGCTCGCGAGCTCGGCCTTCAGCACCTCGATCCAGGCGTTCTGGTTGGTGGCGTTGGGGGTGGCGGACAGTACCGCGATCTTGCCGGTGCCGCCGATCTGCTCGCTGGTCATCTTCGCGAGCGTCTCACCGACACCCTGGGTGGTGGCCTGGTTGATGAACAGGTCGCGGCAGTCCTCGGCCGCGTCCGAATCGAACGTCACGACCTTGATGCCGGCGTCGCGGGCCTGGTTCAGCGACGGGCACACGGCGTTGGGATCGTTGGCCGCGATGTTGATCACGTTCTGGCCCTGCTGGATCAGCGTGTTGATGTAGGACACCTGCGAGGACGCGCTCGCATCGTTGGGGCCGACGAGCTTGTACTCGCCGCCGAACTCCTCCACTGCGGTCTTGCCGCCCCCGACCTCGATGTCGGAGTACGGGTTGTTGAGCTGCTTGGGGAGGAACGCGACCTGCAGACCGTCCTGGATCGGCGCGTCGGGGTTCGCGGTACCGGTGGCGCGGTCGCCACCGCCCGAGTTCGACGCCGAATCCTGGGTGGTGCCGCCGCAGGCCGTCAGTCCGATCGAGACTGCGACGATCCCCGCCAGGGGAACGAAGGTCCGGCGGAATCGGGTCATGGTGGATCCTTTCCTCGTGTTCGCGTCACTGCGAACGCTGAAGTGAGAAAGAGCTGTGGAGCAGGGGAATTCAGGAGGCGTTCTGCAGCTTTCGACGCTGCGCGGATGCCCGCACGGTCTTCAGCAGGTTCGGGAGCAGAACGGCCACGATCAGGAGAACGCCGGTGACGATGGTGAGCGCCTCGTTCGAGATGTCTTCGAGGCGCAGCGCGTTCTGCAGCGTGGCGAGCAGCACCACCGCGGCGAGCACGCCGGCCAGTCGGCCTTTGCCGCCGAAGATCGACACCCCGCCGAGGAGCACAGCGGCGACCACGGCCAGTTCGAGACCGGATCCGTTGTCGGCCCGGGCGCTCGAGTACCGCAGACTCCACAGCACTCCGGCGAGGGCGGCGACCGCCCCGCACACCACGTAGAGCCAGAACTTCAGCCGCGCCCCGTCGATTCCCGCAAAGCGTGCGGCCGTGTCACTGGCGCCGGTGGCGTAGATGTCGCGGCCGAGCGGGGTGGCCTGGAGGATCACCGCGAACACGACAGCCGCCACGACCAGCGGAATGGCGAGATTGGGGATGGACGTGCCCCCGACGGTTCCCGTCACCCAGGACGTGTACGCACGCGGGAAGTTGGACACCGCCTGGTCACCGAGGAGGACGAACGCGAGCCCACGGAAGAGGGCGAGGGTACCGATCGTGACGGCCAGGGACGGCAGCCCCAGCTTGGCGACGAGGAAACCGTTGAGGGCACCGAGGACGCAGCCGAGCAGGATGCACATCGGGATGATCATCTCGATCGCGAAGCCGTTGTTCCACATCCAGCCCATCGCGGCGCCGCTCAGCCCCAGGACGCTCGCCACCGACAGGTCGATCTCCCCGGTGATGATGATGAACGTCATCGGCAGTGCGATCAGGAAGATCGGCGCCAGATCGAGGACGAGGAACGTGAAGTTCCGGCTGCTTCCGAAGTCGGGTTTGGTAACCGAGGCGGCCACCAGCACGACGACCGTGATGGCGATGATCGCCGAATCCCAGCCGGCAAGCAACTCGCGGACGCGGCTGACCGTCGACGTCCGACCCGCGGTGTCCGGCTGTGCGGTCGCCGCCGGCTCGATGGTGTCAGTCGACATGAGCGCTCCTCTTCCGAAGTTGCTGTGCGGCACGCACCGCGAGCAGCCGATCGGCCGCGATGGCGATGAGAATCAGCGCACCGACGATGGCCTGCTGCCAGAACTGGTTGATCTGGAGAACCGGCAGCGAACTGTTGATGGTGGTCAGGAGCAGCGCGCCGAGCGCGGCTCCCCAGACGGTGCCGACGCCACCGACCACGGCCACACCGCCTACGACAGCGGCCGCGATCACGTTGAGCTCGTAGCCGGATCCGGCGGCGGCGTCGACGGTCCCGAAGCGCGCCGCGAACATGACCCCGGCGATTCCGGCCATGGCCCCGGAGAAGACGAACGCGAGCAGGATGCGCTTGCCGACGGCGATGCCCGCGAGTTCGGCGGCGTGGCCGTTCGACCCGATGGCGTAGAGGTCGCGGCCGCTGCGGTACCGGCGGAGGTACACCCCGGCGAGGACGACCGCCACCATCGCGACGACGACGAGCACGGGGACACCGAGAAGTGTTGCAGTACCGAGCTTCAGGAAGTTCGACGGCATCTCGTCGGCGGTGATCTGCTCGCCGCCCGCCCACAGGTAGGCGATGCCCCGGAAGATGTACATCGTGCCGAGCGTGACGACCAGTGCGGGAACGCCGCCGAACCGCACCAGCAGCGCGTTGGCGAGTCCGCAGATCGCGCCGACCGCGATACCCGCGACAATCCCCACCACGATCGGCGCCCCGTCGGCGCCCTTCATGACACTGCCCGCGGCGAACGCCGACAGGCCGAGAACCGAGCCGACCGAGAGGTCGATGTTCTTGGTGATCATGACGACGGTTTGCCCGACCACCAGAACTCCGACGATCGATGCCGCCAGCAGGATGTCGCGAATACTCTGGGAGGACAGGAAATTGCTGTTCTGCATCGTGGTGACCACGACCAGCACGATCAGCGCGGCGAGGATGCCGAGCGAACGGACCTGCAGCACCTTCTCGATCAGGGACGGCCCCGCGTCCGACTTCACCGACGGCTTCGCGGCACCTGACGGCGCGACGCGGGTGGGTGCGCTCATGCGGCGGCCTCCGAACCCGTTGCAGCGAACATGATCTTCTCCTCGTCGGCCTCGGACCTGCTCAGTTCCGACACGATTCGTCCTTCCCTCATCACAAGGACGCGATCGGCCATTCCGAGCACCTCCGGCAGTTCGGAGGAGATCATCACGACAGCGACGCCTTCACTGGCGAGCGTCGAGATGATCCGGTGCACTTCGGCTTTGGTGCCGACGTCGATTCCGCGGGTGGGTTCGTCCACGATCAGGACGCTCGGCGCGGTGGCCATCCACTTGGCGAGCACGACCTTCTGCTGATTGCCACCCGACAGCACCCCGACGGGGTCGGTGATGCGCGAGTACTTGGTCTGCAGTTTCTTCGTCCACTCGTATGCCGACCGGCGCTCCCCTCCCCCGACGAGGAAGCCGAACCGCGCGAGAGCGGACGACCGCGTCAACGTGGCGTTGCGCTCGATGGACATGTCGAGGATCAGGCCCTGCTGGCGACGGTCCTCCGGGACGAGCGCCATTCCCGCGCGCATCGCGGCCTTCGGGTTGCCCTTGCGCAGGCTCTTGCCGCGCACCCGGACGTCTCCGCTGTCGCGGGGGTCCACACCGAACGCCGATTGCATGACCTCGGACCGGCCAGCACCGACCAGCCCGGACAGCGCCACGATCTCACCGGCCCGGACCTGGAAACTGATGTCGGAGAACACCCCTGCACGCGACAGGTTCTCGATCTCGAGGACGACGGCTCCCGGTTCCACGTCGATCTTCGGGAACAGCGCACCCAGGTCGCGGCCGACCATGCTGCGGACGAGGTCGTCGACCGACAGTCCCGCCAGCTCCGAGGTGGCGATGTGCCGTCCGTCGCGCATGACGGTGACCCGCTGGCACAGCGCGAAGATCTCCTCGAAGCGGTGCGAGATGAACATGACCGCCGCGCCGGACGCGCAGAGGGACCGGGCGACCTTGAACAGCCGCTCCACCTCGTTGCCGGACAGCGCAGCGGTCGGCTCGTCCATGACGATGACCTTGGCGTCGGTGGAGAGCGCCTTCGCGATCTCGACGAGCTGCTGGTCGGCGATCGAGAGTCCGCTGGCCAGCCGGTCCGGGTCCATCGGGACACCGAGACGGTCGAACAGCGCGCGGGCGGCGGTGTTCATCGCGCCGCGGTCGATCATTCCGAACCGGGCCCGCGGCTGGGTGCCGATGAAGATGTTCTCCGCGATGGTGAGGTCGGGGAACAGCGTCGGCTCCTGGTAGATGACCGCGATGCCCCGGGCCTTGGCGTCCGAGGGCGACCCGAGCGACACTTCCTCGCCGCCGACGAGGAGCGATCCGGTGTCGGGGCCGTGCACGCCGGCGAGCATCTTCACGATGGTCGACTTGCCTGCACCGTTCTCTCCGACGAGGGCGTGTGCCTCGCCGCCGTAGAGCGGAAACGACACACCCTGAACAGCAGCGACGTTGCCGAAGGACTTGGTGACGTCCCGAACTTCCAGCAACGGCACCGCAGGGGGGACGCTCATTCAGCACCTCCGATTGAAACGGTTCATTTCTCGTTCATGAAGCTAGGAGTGATAGGCGCCACAAGTCAAGTGGTTCGGCAGAGCCGGTCGCCGCCGTGACCTTATCGTTATAAAAGCACGCCAGGTCCATTACTGGCCGCCTCGCATCGTCTCGCCTGGCAGCCGGTGTTGATTCCGCCCGCGCGGACGGCGATACTGAGTCTGAAGCGATTCAAGAACGCCGGATTGTTCTCGGACACCGGCCGACGCGACAATGTGCGCTGTCGAACGAGCCGGCTGAAGGGGGAATCGAATGGCAGCGTCGATGCGCGAGGTCGCCGCACTCGCGGGCGTCTCGATGGGAACGATCAGCAACGTGCTCAATCACCCCGAACTGGTGTCCGAGGCGACCCGTCAGCGAGTGCACGCGGCCATCACCCAGCTCGGCTTCGTCCGCAACGACGCCGCCCGCCAACTCCGCGCCGGCCAGTCGCGGATGCTCGCCGTCGTCGTCCTCGACGCGCGCAACCCCTTCTTCGTCGACGTCGCGTCGGGCGCCGAGGAAGTCGCCGAGGCGAACGAACTGCTGATGGTCATGGTCAGCACCGGCGAATCGGAAGAACGCGAGAACCGGCAGCTCGGCCAGCTCATGGAACAACGCGTCCACGGAATCCTGCTCTGCCCCACCGGCGAGAGCACCCCCATGCTCGCCAACCTCGACCGTCAGGGCACACCCGTGGTCCTGCTCGACCGCGGGTCCCGCACACCCGGCCGATCCTCCGTCGCCGTCGACGACGTCCACGGCGGCCGGATCGCCGCCCGCCACCTCATGGAGCAGGGGCACCGGAACCTCGCGTTCGTCGGCGGACCCGACACCATCAGGCAGGTCCGCGACCGCCGGGACGGGGCGCTCAGCGCTGTCGCGGAGTCGGCGAGCACACGCATGCGCACCGTCGCCACCCGGTCCCTCAGCATCGAGGCGGGCGCCCAGGCGGCCCGCGAGATCCTGGCGATGTCGGGTGACGAGCGGCCCACGGCGGCGTTCTGCGCCAACGACCTGCTCGCACTCGGTGTGCTCCAGGAGTTCATCCAGCACGGCAAGCGCGTGCCCGAAGACCTCGCGATCGTCGGGTACGACGACATCGACTACGCCGCCGGCGCGGCTGTGCCGCTGACCTCCGTCGCCCAGCCGCGGAACGAACTGGGACGAGCGGCGGCCGAGCTTCTGCTCGATCAGGTCAACAATCCCGACACCCACCGGCACCAGCAACTCTCGTTCACCCCGACCCTCGTCGTCCGCGAGTCCACGGCCGCCTGCCCTGTGCGTGGTTGACGAGCGCCCGGACTCGTCAACCACGCACAGGCCGGGAGGCCTCAGGAGTATCTTTCGGACATGTCGAAGCCACCTCTGACACCGAAAGCCGCCGAGATGTTCGCTCGGCCCAATTACGCCACCATCGCCTGCGTCCGACCCGACGGCCAGCCCGTGTCCGTGGCCACCTGGTACCTGTTCGAGGACGGCAGGGTGCTGGTCAACATGGACGCCGAGCGTCGACGCCTGGACTACCTGCGCGGCGACCCCCGCGTCAGTCTCACCGCGATGGACCCCGACGACTGGATCACCCACGTCAGCGTCCAGGGCCGGGTGACCGAATTCGTCGACGACAGCGAACTCGCCGACATCGACCGCCTCGCCACGCATTACACCGGCAAGCCGTACCCCGTCCGCGACCGGAAACGGGTCAGCGCCTGGATCGAGATCGACACCTGGCACGGCTGGGGGTCGCTGAAACAGTCCTGAACCGACTCCGCGACGACGACATCCGGGCATGACGACGCCCCGCGCCGCAACGGTCCTCGCCGTGGCCACGGCGGTGATCGGCAGCCTGCTGCTGAGCGCACCACCGGTCCGCGAACCGGGACCGCCCGCGGCGACGGTCGCCCAGCCCGCCGCGCCTCCTCCGCCGCCGCCGCCGGTGGTCCTGACGCCGGAGGAGGTCGAGGCCAGGGTGATCCCGGCGATCGTCACGCTCGTCGCGGATTCGGGTCTCGTCGAAACCGCGGGCACGGGGATAGTGCTCACCCCCGACGGCGTCGTCCTCACCAACCACCACGTGATCGACGGCGCCCTCGACATCAGCGCGGTGAGCCTCGGCAACGGTGCGGAGTACGTCGCGGACGTACTCGGGTACGACAGCTCGCGCGATGTCGCGGTACTCCGGCTCCAGGGCGCGGGCGACCTCCCGGTGGCGACCCTCGCGAAGGACACCACCGTCGGCATCGGTGACCCGGTGACCGCGGTGGGTAACGCGGAGGGAGGCGGAGTTCCGGTGGCGGCCCGGGGGTTCGTGACCGACGTCGGGCAGACGATCACCGCCCGCAGTTCCACCGACGGCTCCCGGAACCGGCTGAACGGGCTGATCCAGATCGACGCGGCGGTACGTCCCGGCGACTCCGGCGGCCCCCTCGTCGACGCCACCGCCACGGTCGTCGGCGTCAACACCGCGGGCAACGCCGACTCCGACCCCACGAAACCGGCTCCCACCCAGCCGAGATCGTATGCGGTGCCCATCGATACCGCGATGACGATCGTCGATCAGGTCCGCGCCGGAACCCCGTCCGCCACCGTGCACATCGGCGACACCCCCCTCCTCGGGATCAGCGTCACCGACGACGCTCGGGGCGCCGAGGTGCTCTGGGTCAGCATCGGCACCCCCGCCGACGCCGCGGGCATCGAGATCGGCGACGTCATCACCGAATTCGACGGCACACCCGTCCGGTCCTCGGACGATCTCAGCGAACGCATGATCGCACGGCACCCCGGCGACGAGGTCGCGGTGCGCTGGTTCGACGACAGCGGACAACAGCGATCGACGACGATCGTGCTCGAGAAGGGCCCGCCGCGGTAGTCAGGCGGTCTTGTCCCGGGCGACACCGTCCTCCGGCCGCACACGCGTCGCGACGAAACGCGCGATACGCCGAAGCACCGCACGACTTTCCGGCAGACCGGGCCACAACGCCGGGAACGCGTGCACCTGGCCGTCCCAGATCTGCAGCGTCGTCGGAACACCCGCAGCACTCAGTCGATACGCCATCAGCTCCGAATCCGACCGCAGAACCTCACCTTCCGCAGCGACCAGCAGCGCAGGCGGCAGACCCTCGAGAGCCCCGTTCACGGGCGACAGCGCGGGGTCGAGCACGCCGTCCACCTCGCCACCGAGCTTGCCGATGGTGACGAGCGCCTCCACGGGCGCGAACACGTCGCGGGCAGCGTTGGCATGCACCAGTTTGTCGGCGCAGTCCAAGTCCAGCAGCGGCGACAGTCCGACCAGGCCGGCGGGCAGATCGACGCCCTCCTCGCGGGCCTTCAGCGCGGTCGCGAAGACGAGGAATCCACCCGCCGAGTCACCGGCGAACACCGTCCCGCCCGCGCGGGCTCCGTTCTCCAGCAACCACTTGTACGCCGTCAGGCAGTCGTCGACCGAACCGCTGATGTTCGTGTCGGGCAGTTGCCGGTAGCCGACGTGCATCACCGGCAACCGGGTCAGCTTCGCGATCGTCGCGACCACCGGCCGATGCGTGTTCAGCCCGCAGCACAGGAATCCCCCGCCGTGCAGATAGAGGACGACGCCGTCACTCAGATCCGGTGACACCCCCGGCGCGCGCACGATTTCCGCATCGAATCCGGGCAGTCGCACCTTCTGGCGGCGAATACCGGAAGCCGGACGGATCCCCGCAGCCATGTCCAGGAACGCGGCCCGGCGAATCGCCGATTCGTTGATCGGGGCAATCCGCACCACAGGCCGGAGAAACCACCTGCACGCCTGGTAGAGAACCTGGGATTCGATACTCGGCCCCGCGAGCCTCGCCCCCGAACGGTATTGGACGATCGGTGTCCCGCTCCGCTGCTGCGCGGACGGCTTGCGGTCGTTCGGCACAGATTTCATGCCTTCTCCCCTGGTCGCCGATACCCGTCGCCGTTGACGGATACGTAACTTCAACCTTGGAGTACCCGCCACGGTCGTGTATCACTCATGGTGGCTTCGGCCCCAAGTCGTTATGCCCGTTGCCCGAAATCGTTATCGCGGGCATGGCGGGCGGGGACATTGTGCGTGAATCAGCCGAAATCGAGTTCGTCGAGCTCATCCACCACGGTGACCTTGCGCTTTCGTCCGCCCATCATCCTGCCGATGCCGCGGCGTCCGCCGGTGTCCGCGTTGCCCGAGGGCAGGATCCGCTGCGGCGCCACCCGGGGTCGTGCCACGTGCACGGGAGGCAGCGTCGCGGCCGGGGCAGGGGGTTCCACGGGGTCGGGAGCCGCTACGGGCGGCCGGGGCGGGAGGGGAGCCGGCACCGCGGCTGCGAACACGGCGGGTGGGGCCGGGATCGGGTCGAAGGTCCGCTCGCGGCGAGGCACGTCCGTGTCCCGGAGGTCCACGTCGTCGAGCTCGACCACCCACCGCACCCGGTGCGCGAGACCACGTTCCTGCAGCTCGGCCCAGATCTCGTCGTGCCACGTCGACGGCTCGCCGCTACCGAACGCCCGCGAATTCGCACTGACCCACACCACGTCCTCGGACGGGCGGCGATCGGCGATGTCCAGGACCGTCAGCCAGTTCACCGTGGCGGTGTAGCCGTGCCGTTTCCTGTCCACGTACGGGCGACGACGCTGCAACTCGCGCCCGGCGATCTCGAGGTGCGACGTGTGCGCCGGCTCGATCACGTCGCAGCCCATCGCCTCCAGCTGCCGGGCGAGCGAGTCCACGTACCCGTCGGCCTTGGCCCGGGCGGCCTCCACGAACACCGACAGGTCCTCCCGGAGCCCGAGCCGGTCGTACATCCGCGCCTGGACGGTGAGGGCGTCGATCATCGCGACCGATTCCCGCTGGTACCGGTGCGCGACCTCGACGAGGACGAGGCGCGGAACGAGTACCCGGCTGCCCTGGTCGAGGACATCACGGACGAACGTCTCGAAGCGCGCGTCTCGTGTGACGGCCGAGGTGTCGAGAACAATCAGCATTGATCGATTCTCACCGAACACGCCTGCCGCGCCAGAGAAGTTGCTGAGTCGTTACCGAAACACCCGGATCCGGGTCATCACAGCACCCGTCGGGGCATTGCCGTGTGGTTGCCCGGCAGCGGCCCTAGTGGATCTTGAAGATCACCGCGCGCTGCACGACGAAGTTGATGACCGTCGCCGTGCCCTGGGCGATGACGAACGCGAGCGGCAGACGCCACCATTCGTCGGGGAACGCGTGGTACATCACCCAGTTGAGGCCGACCTGGACGGCGAACGTGACCGCGTAGAGGATGACGACGGCGACGAAGCGGGCACGGCTGGGTTCGGCCTTGAACGTCCACCGGCGGTTGATCAGGTACGCGGTGGTGGTGCCCGCGATGAAGCTGATCGACTTCGCCACGTTCACGGGGAGCCCGACCACCTCGAACAGCAGAAAGTACAGGCCGAAGTCGACGATCGCCGACAATCCACCGGTCAGGACGAAACGGATGATCTGCGTCTTCAGGTCCAGTGCGTCGTCCGCGATGTTCTCGGTGACGGGGATCTCGACGGGGAGCGGAACGTGAGGTTCGTGCTCGTGACTCGGCTGGGTTTCTGACACGACGACGAGGCTAGCGCCCCATGAGCACTTGTCGACCGCCCGCGGTGGATAAGCACGCACGGGCCCGCGGGGCCGGCCTCCGGGTACCCTCTACCTCGATGTCCACGACAGCAGAAGAGACGCCCACCCAGGCGCTCCCCACACAGACCCGCACCCTCACCGGCTGGGGACGCACCGCGCCCACCACCGCGCAGGTGTTGTCCACTCCCGACGTGGAAGTGATCGCGCGAGCGGTCGCCCAGGTCGCGGAGCAGAACGAGTCGAAGCCCGCTCACCTGCAGCGTGGGGTGATCGCCCGTGGCCTCGGCCGCTCCTACGGCGACCCGGCGCAGAACGCCGGTGGCCTGGTCATCGACATGAATGCGCTGAACCAGATCCACCGCATCGACCGCGACACCCACCTGGTGGAGGTCGATGCCGGCGTCAACCTGGACCAGCTGATGAAGGCGGCCCTGCCGTTCGGCCTGTGGGTTCCGGTGCTGCCGGGCACCCGGCAGGTCACCATCGGTGGCGCCATCGGCTCCGACATCCACGGCAAGAACCACCACAGCGCCGGCAGCTTCGGCAACCACGTGGTGTCGCTGGACCTGCTCACCGCCGACGGCAAGGTGCGCACGCTCACGCCGAAGGGCGGCCGAAACGACCCCAAGGGCGCACTGTTCTGGGCGACGATCGGCGGCATGGGCCTGACGGGCATCATCCTCAAGGCCACCATCAAGATGACGCCCACCGAGACGGCGTACTTCATCGCCGACGGCGACGTCACCCAGACGCTCGACGAGACCATCGCGCTGCACAGCGACGGCAGCGAATCCAATTACGAGTACTCGAGCGCCTGGTTCGACGCCATCGCGGCGCCGCCGAAGCTGGGTCGCGCCGCGATCTCCCGTGGTTCGCTCGCGAAGCTCGACCAGTTGCCGGCCAAGCTGCAGAAGAACCCCCTCGCGTTCGACGCCCCGCAGCTGCTGACGTTCCCGGACGTCTTCCCGAACGGTCTCGCGAACAAGTTCAACTTCTCGATGATCGGCGAGCTGTGGTTCCGGAAATCCGGCACGTACCGCGACAAGGTTCAGAACTTGACGCAGTTCTACCACCCGCTCGACATGTTCGGTGAGTGGAACCGCGCCTACGGATCGAACGGATTCCTTCAGTACCAGTTCGTGGTGCCGACCACCGCGGTCGAGGAGTTCAAGGCCATCATCCGCGACATCCAGAAGTCGGGGCACTACTCGTTCCTCAACGTGTTCAAGCTGTTCGGCGAGGGCAACCAGGCCCCGCTGAGCTTCCCGATCCCGGGCTGGAACATCTGCGTCGACTTCCGCATCAAGCCCGGCCTGAACGAGTTCGTCACCGAACTCGACAAGCGGGTCCTGAAGTTCGGCGGCCGTCTCTACACGGCCAAGGACTCGCGCACCACCGCCGAGACCTTCCACGCCATGTACCCGCGGATCGACGAGTGGATCGCCACCCGCCGCAAGTACGACCCCACCAATGTCTTCGCCTCCGATATGTCCAGAAGGTTGGAACTCTAGTGATCAACGCTGTCGGGAACCCCCAGACTCTCCTGCTGCTCGGAGGCACCTCCGAGATCGGTCTCGCGATCTGCGAGGAGTACCTGAAGAAGGCGCCGATGCGGGTGATCCTCGCCGCGCTGCCGGGTGATCCCGGTCGCGATGCCGCCGTCGCCCAGCTGAAAGCGGCCGGCGCCAACGCCGTCGACGTCATCGACTTCGACGCCGTCGACACCGAGAGCCACCCGAAGGTGATCGACGAGGCGTGGGCCAAGAGCGACGTCGACGTCGCCATCGTCGCGTTCGGCCTGCTCGGCGACGCCGAGGAACTGTGGCAGAACCAGCGCAAGGCCGTCCAGATCGCCGAGGTCAACTACACGGCCGCGGTGTCGGTGGGCGTGCTCGTGGGCGAGAAGATGAAAGCACAGGGCTTCGGCCAGATCATCGCCATGTCGTCGGCCGCGGGCGAGCGCGTGCGCCGCTCCAACTTCGTGTACGGATCCACCAAGGCCGGACTCGACGGTTTCTACCTCGGACTCGGTGAGGCGCTGCGTGAGTTCGGTCCGCGCGTCCTCGTCATCCGTCCCGGCCAGGTCCGCACCCGCATGTCCGCGGACGTGAAGGAAGCCCCGCTCACCGTGAACAAGGAAGACGTGGCCAAGCTCGCCGTCACGTCGGCGGAAAAGGGCAAGGAACTCGTGTGGGCGCCCGGCGCCTTCCGCTACGTGATGATGATCCTGCGGCACATCCCGCGACCGATCTTCAAGAAGCTGCCCATCTAAGCTTCGCCCTCGTGACGGAAGCAGACGTAGCACCGGCCCGACGGTCCCTGTCGACAGCTGTCGAAATGCTGCTGGGGGCCGTCGTGGCCGCAGTGGTGGCGGCGGTCGGACTGTTCGCGTTCGCGCGCGTGCAGTGGCCGGCGTTCAACTCGTCCAACGTGACCCAGGCCGTCACCACGGTCGGCCAGGTCGTCGCCATCGCGGGTATCGCGGTGTCGGTGCTGCTCGTCCGACTGCACCGAGCTCCACGGTTCGCCCGGCTGCTGTCGTGGGCGAGCCTGTCGGGTTTCGTGACCGTCACCCTCGGCCTGCCCCTCGCAGCCACCAAGCTGTACCTGCACGGCGTCTCCGTCGACCAGGAGTTCCGCACCGAGTACCTCACGCGGCTGACCGACTCGGCGGCGCTGCGCGACATGACGTATGCCGACCTTCCGCCGTACTACCCGGCCGGCTGGTTCTGGGTGGGCGGGCGCGTCGCCAACCTCCTCGGCACGAGCGGCTGGGAAGCGTTCAAGCCGTACGCCATCGCCTCGCTCGCCGTCGCCGCCGTCGTGGCACTGGTGTTGTGGAGCAACCTGATCCGCCACGACCTGGCCATCGTCGTGTCCCTCGCGACCGCGGCGCTCGTCCTGGCCTACGGGTCACCCGAACCGTACGGCGCCGTCATCACCCTGCTGATCGGTCCCGCGCTCGTCCTCGCCTGGGGCGGGCTGAATCGTGTCGACGGGCGCGGCGGCTGGGGTGCCGTGATCGGCACCGGACTGTTCCTCGGCCTCGCCGCCACGTTCTACACGCTGTATCTCGGACTCGCCGCCTTCGCGATCACCCTGCTCGCGCTGCTGGCCGCGACCTTGCGGATACGTGCCCGGAAGTCGTGGCGGGCGGCGATCGATCCGCTGGTCCGGCTGATCGTGATCGCCGCCCTGTCCGGCCTTCTCGCGCTGACCGTCTGGCTGCCGTATCTGCTGAAGGTCGTGGGCGGTTCGCCCGCCGCATCGGGAACAGCGCTGCACTATCTGCCCGAGGCAGGCGCGCATCTGCCGCTGCCGATGATCCACTTCTCCCTCACCGGGGCACTGTGCCTGCTCGGCACCATCTGGCTCGTCGCCCGCGCGTCGACGTCGCGGCGTGCGCAGGCACTCGGCGTCGGAGTGGTCGCCATCTACCTGTGGTCGCTGCTGTCGATGGCGTTCACCGTGCTCGGCAGCACCCTCCTCTCGTTCCGGCTCGAGCCTGTGCTGATCGTCCTGCTCGGCGCGGCAGGCGTCTTCGGATTCGTCGAATTCGCAGGATGGCTCGTGCTCGCGACGAGCGACAACCCACGGGTCAAGGGGGCGGTCCTGGTGATCGGCGTGCTGGGCGCGCTGTCGTTCGTCCAGAACATCCCCAAGTTCCTCGACTCCGACATCGCCGTCGCCTACACCGACACCGACGGCAACGGCGAACGCGCCGACCAGCGCCCACCCGGCGCCGCCGCCCATTACACGGCAGTCGACGAGCTGATCCGGGCGCAGATCCCCCGCGACCGCGACGACACCGTAGTGCTGACCGCCGACACCAGCTTCCTCAGCTTCTACCCCTACCTCGGGTTCCTGGCGCTGACGTCGCACTACTCGAATCCCCTGGCAGACTTCGCCGGACGCGCCCACACCATCGCGGAGTGGAGCGAGTTCGAGACCCCCGACCAGTTGGTGGCCGCACTCGACACGGCGCCATGGCGCGCCCCCGACGCGTTCGTGTTCCGCCAGGGCCCCGACGGGTACACGCTGCGGCTCGCCGAGGACGTATATCCCAACGATCCCAACGTGCGCCGCTACACCGTCACGTTCCCGAAGGAACTGTTCGACGACCCGCGATTCACGGTGTCGGAGACCGGACCGTTCGTGGTCGTCACAAGAAACTGATCGGTCTGTTCACGTTTACCTCGCCTTACCCGCGGGAACCCCGCACCCAATCAGGGAGGCGGGTATTTTCCGCGCCCCGAGGGGAATTGTCGGGTCGTCGCGAGGAGCGGTCATGCCGGATGCAGTGGAGCCTCGACGTGCCGGTAGCGGTGCCGAAGACTATCTACTCGGCACCGCCGGCGGTGAGGTGGTCGTGCATGCCGGACTCGCCGCGACGATCGGAGCGATCGTCGGTGTCTACGTCGGGCACTGGGTGCTTTTCGTGATCGCCCTACTCGGCGCCGCCGTGTGGATCACAGGCGACGTCGTCGTCCTTGTCAGTCGACAGAGGTCGCCGGACATCAGTCCGGCGACCCCTGTCAGGCACCCTGTCGGGCGGGCTGCCTAGTTGAGCTTCTGCGGCACACCGTAAGTCATCACGGTGTCACCGTTCTCCGTCACAGCCATTGCGTACGGACGGATGGTGACCGGCCCGATAGCACCGGAGATGGAGCCATGAACTCCCTGCATCCTGACCACAGCGGCCGATCCGTCGAACTCCTGACCCTCGAGGAGCGGGACGGTGGTGATTCCACCGGGCTCCAGGTCGATATCGAGTTCCTGCGACGGAATGATGTCACCGGCGAGTTCCGCGTTGGTCCCTGCGTTCAGATTCAGACTCTCGAACCCCATCACGCCGAAACCGATGTCGATTCCATTACTCGATCCGATCGCGAACCCGAGTCCGGGCGAATTCAGAACGATCGTCGCGCCTGCCAATGCGACCGGATAACCGATCTGATAACCGACGGTGAGCTGAGTTCCCTCGAACTCCTCCGCGTTCGGGCCCGTGATCGCGACCCCGGCGTAACCGTTGTGGAAGAACTCCACGCTGGTGGGCACGCCGTCCAGCGGCGGTACCGTCTGATACACCGTGTCGCCCTGCACGACTTCGATGCGATTTCCTCGTGCGTCGATCACGGAGCTGGAATTGTCCACGCCGGCCGACGCGGTGCCGTTGCCCATGACCATGGCGAGCGCGGCGATGCCTGCGACTGCCACCGAGCGTGTAAACCGTTTGTACCCAAATCGAGATGTGCTGATGTCCGTCATGCCGACCCCATTCAGAGTGCACTGCAACCGATACGAAAAAGCATGCTGAGCGTAACCAGTGGGGCAGGAGAATATCCCTGTATTGATCAGAAGTTCACAAATCAACTTGATGTGATACACGCAACAATCACGCGATCGCAACCCAGGAAGCTCTCAGCGACCTC
Source organism: Rhodococcus wratislaviensis (assembly GCF_041228765.1). Lineage (NCBI taxonomy): Bacteria > Bacillati > Actinomycetota > Actinomycetes > Mycobacteriales > Nocardiaceae > Rhodococcus > Rhodococcus wratislaviensis. The sequence continues at coordinate 356,808 of NZ_CP150488.1, forward strand.
CGGTACCCTCGGTCGATTGACATCGACCCGAGAACCGGAGGCGCAGCTGCGTGACTGAGATACTCACCCAGGTCGAGACCACTCGGCAGGCCGAGAGCACCAGCACCACTACTCGCCCTCTCCGCTCCCGTCTCCGGCCGCACCCGGCCGATGTCGCAGCGGTCGTCATCTATGTCGGCCTCGCGGCATTCGTGTTGGCCCGCCAGTGGAAACACCTCGGGACCGGCTATCTGGTGCGCAGCGGCCAGGACCAGACGATGTGGGAGTGGTTCTTCGCGGTCGCCGCACGCTCACTGGTCCATCTGGAGAATCCCCTCTCCAGCGACCTGCAGAACTACCCGCTGGGCGTCAATCTCATGGGCAACACGGCGATGTTCGGCATCAGCATTCCGCTGGCGCCCGTCACGCTGCTGTTCGGACCGAACGTCACCTTCACTCTCGCTCTCACACTTGGCCTGTCGGGCACCGCAATTGCCTGGTACTGGGTGTTTTCGCGGCACGTCGTGTCGTCACGACTCGCGGCCGCCGTCGGCGGTGGCCTGTGCGGGTTCGCCCCCGCGCTGATCTCGCACACCAACGGGCACCCCAACTTCGTCGCCCTGTTCCTGCTGCCGTTCATCGCGCTGGCCGTCATCAGGCTGGGCAGTGGGGCGCGCCCGGTGCGCGACGGCATCGCACTGGGCCTGCTGATCGCCTATCAGATCTTCCTCGGCGAAGAACCCCTGCTGATCTACGCGCTGGCGTTCGCCGTCTTCGGTGCCGCCTACGCAGTGTCGCGTCCGCGTGCCGCATTCGCGGCGGCCAAGCGCAGCATCAAGGGTTTCGCGATCGCGGGCGGCCTCGCGCTGGCCATCGCCGCCGTGCCGCTGTGGTGGCAGTTCTTCGGACCCGACAGCTACCGGGCGATCGAACACGGCCCGGTCGGCAACGACACCGAAGCGTTCACCAGCTTTCCGACGTCCTCGCTGGCAGGCGAGCCCGGGTCCGCCGAGTTCAGCATGAACGCCACCGAGGAGAACGCGTACTTCGGCTGGCCCCTGCTGATCCTCCTCGGCCTGTCGGCCCTGTGGCTGTGGCGCATGCCGCTCGCTCGCGCCGCGGCCGCGACCGTCGCCGTGATGGGCGTCCTGTCGCTCGGGACATCGCTGACGATCGGCGGCTGGGACACCGGAATCCCCCTGCCGTGGAAGCTGATCTCACACCTGCCGCTCCTCGAATCCGTACTCGAATCGCGCTTCGCGATGGGCTGCCTGCCCGCCGCCGCCCTGCTGCTCGCGCTGGGCACCGACCGCGCCCTGGCGTCCGCCCGCGAGGGCCAGCGGACCACCACCCTGCTGTGGGTGGGCTGGCTCGCGGTGGCGCTGCTTCCGCTGGCGCCCACGCCGCTTGCCGTGGTGCAGCGCGACACCGCACCGAGTTTCTTCGCCGACGGCACGTGGCGGGAGTACGTCGGCGAGGGCTCCGTCGTCACGGTGCCGCTCCCCTCCCCGGAGAACGCGCGGATGCTGCGCTGGCAGACCGAGCAGGATCTTGCATTCCCCATCGCCGGTGGGTATTTCGTAGGCCCGGCCGGCAGCGAGGACCGGGGCAAGTACGGCCCCGACGACCGCCCCACCGCACTACTGCTCGCGTCCGCACAGTCGTCCGGCCAGGTGCCTGCCATCGACGAGGCGACGAAAGCCCAGGCACTGACGGACCTGAAGTTCTGGAACGCCGACGTCCTGGTCTTGCCACACACCCAGAACGACCGCGTTCTGCGCGAGACGGTCCAGCAGCTCGTCGGGGCGCCCGCGAAGCCGGTCGACGGCGTGTGGGTGTGGGACGTGCGAGCACTGACGTAGGAAAGTCCTACCGCGTCAACACTTCCGGACCGTCCTCACCGATGGCGACCGTGTGCTCGCTGTGCGCGGCACGGGCTCCCGTCGCCGTGCGGAGCGTCCAGCCGTCGGCCTCGTGCCGGTAGTCGTCGGTGCCGTCGGCGATGAGCATGGGTTCGATCGCGATCACCATCCCCGGACGCAGCAGCATTCCCTTCCCGACGCGTCCCTCGTTGGGCACGTGCGGATCTTCGTGCATCTGCCTGCCGATGCCGTGCCCGCCGTGGTCGGCGAGCATCCCGTACCCCGCCCCGCGCGCGTACAGCCCGATGGCGGCACCGATGTCTCCCAACCGGTTTCCCGGACGCGCGGCCGCAATGCCGTGCGCGAGAGCGGCTTCGGTGGCCTCGACTAGTGCCACGTCGGCCGGGTCCGCCGTGCCCACGACGAAACTCACGGCGGCGTCCCCGCACCAGCCGGCCAGCCTGGCGCCGCAGTCGATGCTGACGAGGTCACCGTCGCGGAGTCGATAGTCGCCGGGAATGCCGTGCACCACCGCGTCGTTCACGCTCGCGCAGATCACCCCGGGGAACGGGCTGGGCGCCCAGTTCGGGTGATAGTTCAGGAACACGGGCTCGGCCCCCGCGTCCCGGATCACTGCGGCGGCCACCGCATCGAGGCCCTGGAGCGTCACCCCGATCGCGGCCTCCTCACGCACGGCGGCCAGAGCGTCGGCCACCACCCGGCCGGCCGCGCGCATCGCCTTCACCTCAGCTGCCGTCTTCAACTCGACCACAACTCACCCTCCACACCGGATCCAATTTCTATACCGGTATTACTATATGACACATGGTGCGTGTGCCGTTGACAGCAGAGGAACTCGAACGCGGGCAGCGGCTGGGTGAGCTGCTGCGATCCGCGCGGGGAGACATGAGCATGGTCACGGTCGCACTCGACGCCGGCATCTCCGTCGAAACCCTGCGCAAGATCGAGACCGGACGCATCGCGACACCCGCGTTCTTCACGATCGCCGCGGTCGCCCGGGTTCTCGACCTCTCCCTCGACGACGTCGCCGCGGTCGTGACCTTCGGTCCCGTGAGTACTTCTTAACCGCCGGGCGTTAACAAGTACTCACGGGTGGCGGAGCCACAATCGCCTAACATCGTTCTGTGCCGTCCCAACCCCCGCTGCCTGACGTTCGAAGCATCCGCACTTCCCGGCTCATCGCGATCGTCACCGGCCTGATCGGGTTCGTGCTCGCGCTGGCCACCCCGTTCCTCCCGGTGAAGCAGGATGCCGCGTCGATCGACTGGCCGCAGGACGGCACCCTGAACAGCGTCGAGGCGCCACTGGTCTCGTACACACCGCTGGACATGCAGGTGACCGTGCCCTGTTCGGTGTTCACACAACTCGGGCCCGACGGCGGCACCGTCGTCTCGACCCTCCCGAATCGGGCCCCCGACTTCGAGAAGAACGGCCTCGTCGTGAAGGGCGGCGCCGGCGGCACTGTCGACGTCACGATTCGCGGCATCTCCCTGATCTCGGCCGACGCCGCGGACCTCCAGGGCTGCACCGCCCTCACCGTCACGTCCGACCACCAGCGGACGTCCGCCGAGATCACGGGCACCGCCGAACCCCTCGCCGGTTCCGTCGAGGGCGATCAGCGCCCGCAGATGGTCGGCCTGTTCACCGACCTGCAAGGGGCGGCGCCTGCAGGTTTGAACGTGCACGTCCACCCCGACTCCCGATTCTCGTCCAGCCCCACCCTGCTCAAACTGCTGGCGATGATCGTGTGCGTCCTCGCAACGCTGACGTCGCTGTACGCGTTGCACCGCGTGGACGGCATCGACGGCCGCCGCGCCCGCCGCTTCCTGCCCGCGCACTGGTGGAAGTTCACCGGTGTCGACGCCGTCGTGATCGGGACGCTGCTGCTGTGGCACGTGGTCGGCGCCAACACCTCCGACGACGGCTACCTCCTCGGCATGGCACGCGTGTCGGAGCATTCCGGCTACATGGCCAACTACTTCCGCTGGTTCGGCGTCCCCGAGGCGCCGTTCGGGTGGTCGTACGAACTCCTCGCGGCGCTGGCGAAGGTGAGCACCGCGAGCATGTGGATGCGACTGCCGACGCTGCTCGCCGCCCTCCTCTGCTGGATGGTGATCAGCCGCGAGGTCATTCCCCGCCTCGGTGTGGCGGTGCGCCGCAACAGAACTGCCCTCTGGACCGGCGGACTGGTCTTCCTGGCGTTCTGGTTGCCGTACGACAACGGGCTGCGCCCCGAACCGGTCATCGCGCTCGGCGCCCTCCTCACGTGGTGTTCCATCGAGCGCGCCATCGCCACCGGACGACTACTCCCCGGTGCCGTCGCCGTGCTGATCGCCGCGTTCTCCCTCGCGGCCGGACCGTCCGGCCTGATCTGCATCGCCGCCCTGATCGCCGGCGCGCGGCCGATCCTGCAGATCGTCATCGCACGGGGCCACCGGGTGGGTTTCGCGTCCCAGATCCTGCCGATCCTCGCCGCGGGAACCGTTGTGATGGTGGCCGTCTTCGCGGATCAGACACTGGCGACGGTGCTCGAGTCGACGCGCGTCCGTACGGCCCTCGGCCCCAACGTCGCCTGGTTCGACGAGCGGCTGCGCTGGGATTCGCTCATGGGGATCTCGCCGGACGGCTCGCTGGCCCGCCGGTTCGGCGTGTTCGTGATGCTGCTGTGCGTCGTGGTCTGCGTGATGCTGATCCTGCGCAAGGGGAAGGTGCCCGGGACCGCGATCGGACCGTCCCGCCGCATCCTCGGCATCGTGTTCGCGTCACTGCTGCTGATGATGTTCACGCCCACCAAATGGACCCACCACTTCGGTGTGTACGCGGGTCTCGCCGGCTCGGTCGCGGTGCTCGCCGCGGTCGGGGTGGGGGCCGCGAGCATCCGCTCCAAACGGAACCGCACCCTGTTCGCCGCGGGTGTCCTGTTCATCCTCGCGGTCGCGTTCACCAGTTCCAACGGCTGGTGGTACGTGTCCAGCTACGGCGTCCCGTGGTGGGACAAGCCGCCGATGATCGCGGGCAAGGGCTTCTCCACACTGTTCCTGGGCCTCACCGTGCTCACGCTGCTCCTCGCCGCCTGGTACCACGTCCGCGAACCGTACGAGAACGGCAAGAAACCGAACGGCAAGCGTGCCCGGATGCTGGCACCGTCCCCGTTGACCGTCGCGGCCGGTGCCGTCGTCCTGTTCGAGGTGCTGTCGTTGCTGAAGGGGGCCGTCGCGCAGTACCCCGGCTACTCCATCGCGAAGGCCAACATCGAATCGGTGACCGGCAACTCGTGCGCGCTCGCCGACGAGGTCCTCGTCGAGACCGACCCCACCGCCGCCCTGCTGCAGCCGCTCACCCCGGTCACCGACCCGAACGGCGCAGGCGCATTCGGCACGACGGCCGCGGAGGGCTTCACCCCCAACGGCATCGCCGACGACCTCACCGCCGACTCCGAGAAGATCGCCACCGGCGGCGCGAACACCGTCGACACCGAGACCGACGAGACGACGACGGGCACGAGCTCCGGCACCGGCGGCGGCACCGAGGCCACCGCCGGAGTCAACGGCAGCACCGTGACGCTGCCGTTCGGCCTCGACCCCGCCCGAACCCCGGTACTCGGCAGCTACCAGCCGGGCGGGGAGCAGAAACCCGCCTCCCTCACCACCGGCTGGTACGGGCTGCCCGACCGCAGCGACGACGCACCGATCCTCACCATCTCGGCCGCCGGACGCATCCGGTCGGTCGACGCGGACGGCGTCGTCACCCCCGGACAGAGCCTGAAGGTCGAGTACGGGGTCACGGGCCCCGACGGGTCCGTCACCGCGCTCGGCACCGTCGACCCGATCGACATCGGACCGTCCCCGTCGTGGCGCAACCTGCGCGTGCCGCTCGACCAGCTGCCCGCCGAGGCGAACACGGTCCGGCTCGTCGCGGACGACCCGGACACCGACCCCGGCCAGTGGCTCGCGGTCACTCCGCCCCGGGTGCCGACGATGCAGACGCTGCAGACCGTCGTCGGCTCCAGTGACCCCGTGCTCCTCGACTGGGCCGTCGGGCTCGCGTTCCCCTGCCAGCGGCCCTTCGACCACCGCTACGGCGTCGCCGAGGTCCCGCAGTGGCGTGTCCTCCCCGACCGCATCGGCGCCGAGTCCACCAATGCCTGGCAGGACAAGTTCGGCGGCGGCCCCCTGGGCTGGACCGACCAGCTGCTGTCGGCGAGCACCCTGGCCACGTACCTGTCGAACGACTGGGACCGCGACTGGGGCTCGCTCGAGCGGTACACACCGCTCGACGAGTCGGCGACGCCCGCGCAGGTCGAATCCGAACAGGTGACCAGGTCGGGCACCTGGTCGGCCGGACCGGTGCGTTACTACTAGAAGTGTCCCTACCCTCTGGTAGGCGGCAATATGCCTACTCAGGTTCCTGACATACCATCGACAACCGTGCCCGACGCTCTGACAACTTCCGTCTCCGACGCCGAATCCACTTCGCCACCTGCTCGCCAGGACCGGCGGAGTGAGTACCGGACCGCTCGTCTGATCGCCATCGTCACCGGACTCCTCGGGTTCGTGCTGGCAGTGGCCACTCCGTTCATGCCGGTGCAGCAGACCACCGCAGCGGTGAACTGGCCGGAGAACGGCGTCGTCGGCGATCTCGAAGCACCGCTGATGTCGCAGGTCCCGGTCGATCTGTCGGCGGCGATCCCGTGTTCCGCCGTGGCCGGGCTCCCCCCGCAGGGCGGAATCCTGCTGGCCACGGCCCCCGCACAGGGCGAGGGTGCGGCACTGAATGCGATGTTCGTGCGGGTGTCGGACAAGTCCGTGGACGTGCTCGACCGCAACGTCACGATCGCGACGGCGCCGCGCGAACAGGTGCAGTCGGGCGCCTGCACCGAGATCCGCATCACATCGAACATCGACGCGACGTCCGCCGAGTTCGTGGGTCTGACCACTCCGACCGGTGACCCGATCGCCGGTTCCCTCACCGGCGACCTCCGCCCGCAGGTGGTGGGCGTGTTCAGCGACCTCCGCGACGGGGCAGCACCGGCAGGCCTGTCGTTCACGATGAACGTGGACTCCCGGTTCTCGTCGAGCCCCACGCTGATCAAGCTCGTCGCCATGATCGTGGCCCTCCTCGCCACGGCCATTGCCCTGGTCGCCCTCGGCCGCCTCGACGGCACGGACGGGCGCGGGCACCGCAACTTCCTGCCGTCGCACTGGTGGAAGTTCACCGGACTCGACACGATCGTCGTGGGCACGCTGGTGCTGTGGCACTTCATCGGCGCCAACACGTCCGACGACGGCTACCTCCTCACCATGGCCCGGGTCTCCGACCACGCCGGCTACATGGCCAACTACTTCCGCTGGTTCGGTGTCCCCGAGGCGCCGTTCGGCTGGTACTACGACGTCCTGGCCGCGATGGCCAAGATCTCGACGGCGAGCCCGTTCATGCGACTGCCCGCCCTGATCGCCGGCATCCTGTGCTGGATGGTGATCAGCCGGGAGGTCGCTCCGCGCCTCGGCCGGTCCGTCCGCCGCAACAAGGTCGCGCTGTGGACCGGCGGGCTCGTCTTCCTCGCGTTCTGGCTGCCCTACAACAACGGCCTGCGGCCCGAGCCCATCGTCGCGCTCGGCGCCCTGCTCACGTGGTGCTCCATCGAGCGGTCCATCGCGACCGGACGTCTCCTCCCCGCGGCGGTCGCCGTCCTGATCGGCGCGTTCACGCTCGCGGCCGCCCCGACGGGACTGATGTGTGTGGCCGCCCTGCTCGCCGGCGCCCGTCCGCTCGTCCGAATCGTCGTCAAGCGCCACCGCCAGGTGGGGACGCTGCCGCTGCTGGCTCCGATCGCGGCCGCCGGCACGATCGTCCTGGTGGTCGTGTTCGCCGACCAGACCGTCGCCGCGGTGATGGAAGCCACCCGGGTCCGCACCCTGATCGGCCCGAACCTCGAGTGGTACAAGGACTTCCTGCGCTACTACTACCTCTTCGTCCCCACCGTCGACGGTTCCGTGGCTCGCCGCTTCGCGTTCCTGACGATGATCCTGTGCCTGCTGACGACGCTGTTCATCCTGTTGCGCCGCAAGCGGATTCCCGGCGCCGCCACCGGACCGTCGTGGCGTCTGCTCGGTGTCGTGTTCGGCACGATCTTCTTCATGATGTTCAACCCCACCAAGTGGACCCACCACTTCGGGGCGTACGCGGGCATCGCCGGCTCCCTGGCCGCACTCACCGCCGTCGCCGTGTCGGCGTCCGCGCTGCGGTCGCGCCGCAACCGCACGATCTTCCTCGCCGGCCTGCTCCTCATGCTGGCCCTGACGTTCGCGGGCATCAACGGATACTGGTACGTCTCGAGCTACGGCGTGCCGTGGTTCGACAAGACCGTCTCCATCGGCGGCCGCCAGTCCAATACGTTCTTCCTCGTCCTGTTCGGGCTGGCCGTCGCACTGGCCGCCTGGCAGTACCTACGTGAGGGATTCGCCGCACCACCTGCCCGCGCCAACACGGAGAAGGGCAGGCGGATCAGGAAATTCGCGGCCGCCCCGCTCACCGTCGTCGCCGGCATCATGGTGCTGTTCGAAGTCCTCTCACTCCTCAAGGGCGCCGTCTCCCAGTACCCGGCGTACTCGCTGGCACGGTCGAACTTCGACTCCCTCACCGGGCAGACGTGCGGACTCGCCGAGGACGTCCTCGTCGAAGGCGACACCAACGGCGGAAACCTCACACCCCTCAACGATCCCGCGCAGCCGCTGGCGAACCCCGCCGACCCGCTCGGCGGAGCCGATCCCGTCGGCTTCTCCCCCAACGGGGTGCCGTCCGACCTGACCGCCGACTACGTCGAGGTCAAGCAGGGCATGGGCAACACCGACAACCAGAGCGTCGGGCCCAGCTTCGAGACCGGATCGAGCGCCGGAACCAGCGGCGGCACCGGAAACGTCGGCGTCAACGGCAGCACCGCCAAGCTGCCGTTCGGACTCGACCCCGCCACCACACCCGTCATGGGCAGCTACCAGGAAGGCGTGCAGGAACCGGCGACACTGTCGTCCAGCTGGTATGCACTCCCCGAACGCAGCGACGACGCCCCGCTGATCGTCATGTCCGCCGCGGGCCGCATCTGGTCGGTCGACTCGACCGGCGCCCTCACCTACGGTCAGTCGCTGCTCCTCGAATACGGCAAGCGTCAGCCCGACGGCACCGTGCAGGCCCAGGGCACCTACCTGCCCAAGGACATCGGTCCCGCACCGTCGTGGCGCAACCTGCGCGTCCCGATCAGCGAACTGTCCCCCGACGCCGACTCCGTGCGGATCGTCGCCAACGACCCCAACCTCACCGGCGACCAGTGGCTGGCCTTCACCCCGCCGCGGGTTCCGAAGCTCGAGACCCTCAACTCGACGATCGGCAGCTCGCAACCGGTGCTGCTGGACTGGGCCGTCGGACTGCAGTTCCCGTGCCAGCGCCCGTTCGACCACCAGTACGGTGTCGCGGAGATGCCGAACTACCGCATCCTCCCCGACCGCCCGCTGGCCGTCAGCTCCACCGACACCTGGCAGTCCCCGGAGAACGGTGGGCCCCTCGGCTTCACCGAACTGCTCGCCAGCGCCACCTCCATCCCCACCTACATGCGAGACGACTGGGGCCGCGACTGGGGCTCCCTCGAGCGCTTCGACCGGTACTTCCCGGACGCCACCGCGGCCACGGTCGACACCGAGACCGAGACCCGATCCGGACTGTGGAAGCCGGGCACCCTGCGGGTGTACAGCAGCCCGTAGACCTGCCTGCCCCGCTTGCGTCGCCCGATGTCACACGCGTTCACTCTGACTGAACGAATGTCACATCGGGCGCCGCGCCGGGCGGCCCGACACGGCGAAACAGCTCCACCGGCCGCGGAGTTGTCCACAACCTTCCGTTCATCCACAGGGCAATTTCCGACGTGGGCTTTCCGGCGACGGTCCGATTCGCCCGCGGCATGCTCTGACTCATGCGACGAGGAACCTGGGCCGACGATCTCACTGCGATAACCGCCGTCAGCCGCGACGGTGTGATCCGCGCGGCCACCCTGGAACGGCTGGGTGTCGCGAAAGGCACCATCTCCTCACGCTGCACCGACGGCGGACCCTGGCAGCGGATCCTGCCCGGCGTCGTCCTCCTGCACAACGGGCCGCCGACGACGCTGCAGCGCAATCTGGCAGCACTCGAATACGGCGGTCCGGACGCAGTCCTGTCGGGTCACGCCGCGCTGGCCGCGTTCGGCTACACCGCATCGGCGTCCCGGAACGACGTGCTGCTGCTCATCCCGTCCACCCGGCACCGCCGAGACTGGGCGTACGTGAAAGTCGAACGGACGTGGCGGATGCCCGCACCGGTCCAGCGGGGGCTCCTGCGTCTCGCTCCCCCGGCGCGCAGCCTCCTGGACGCCGGACGTCGCACACTCCAGGCGGACAGCTGCCGGGCGCTCCTCGCCGGCGGCATCCAGCGCGGCGACGTGACAGTCGACGAACTGGTGCGCGAACTCGCGCAGGGCAGCGACCGCGGAAGCCGCCTACCCCGGGCGGTCCTGCGTGAACTGAGCGACGACGCGCATTCCGTCGCCGAGGTCCACGCGCAGAAGCTGTATGCGACGAGCGGTCTTCCGCCGATGCGGCACAACGTGGACGTGCTGTCCGCCGCCGGGCTGTGGATCGCCCGTCCCGACGGCTGGCTGGACGACGTCGCCGTCGCCTGGGAGATCGACTCGCTGAAGTACCACTTCTCGCCCGAACTCCACCAGGCGACGACGATGCGGCGGGCGCGGATGCAGCGCGAGGGCATCATCGTCGTGACGCACCTGCCGAAGCAGATTCAGGACGACCCGGCAACGGTGCTCGCGGATCTCCGCGCGGCGCACACGCTGGCTGCGTCGCGCCCCAGGCCGCCGGTGTTCGTCCACACCGAGCCGAAGCTGCGGTCGGCATGAGTCACCGCCGCACCCAATGTCACAGTGGTGCACTCAGACTGGACCGGTGCGACATCGGGCGAGCGGGCGGCGACGAATCAGAGAGGCATCAGGTCGTGCTTGCGCGGGTTGCGCTGCACCTTCTTGTCGCGCAGCATCGTCAGCGCCTTGCGGATCTCGAGCCGGGTGGTGGCGGGCTCGATGACGGCGTCGATGTAGCCACGCTCCGCCGCGATGTACGGCGTCGCGATGTTCTCGTTGTAGAAGTTGATCAGCTGCCTGCGGACGGCGGGAGCGTTCTCGCCCGCGGCCTCGATCTGCCTACGCCCGATGAGGTCGACAGCACCCTCCGCGCCCATCACCGCGATGCGGGCGGTCGGCCACGCGAAGTTGATGTCGGCGCCCAGCTGCTTCGAGCCCATGACGGCGTACGCGCCGCCGTACGCCTTGCGGATCACGACGGTCACCTTCGGGACGGTCGCCGTCACGAACGCGAAGATGAACCGGCCACCGCGCTTGATGACGCCGATCCGCTCCTGCTCGAGGCCCGGAAGAAACCCGGGCGTGTCGACGGCGAACACCAGCGGGATGTCGAAGGCGTCGCAGATACGGATGAAATGTGCGGCCTTGTCCGAGGCCTGGGCGTCCAGCGCGCCCGCCGCGACCAGCGGCTGGTTCGCGATCACCCCGACAGTGCGTCCGTCCACGCGGGCGAAGCCGGTGATGATGTTCAGCGCCACCTGCCCGCCGATCTCGTGGAACTCACCGTCGTCGAAGATCCGCAGCAGGATGTCGTGCATGTCGTAGCCGGCGTTGTCGGCGTCCGGGATGAACGTGTCGAGGTCGCGGTCGGAGTCCGTGATCTCGGGTTCGAGACCCGGGTTGACCACCGGCGGCTTCTCCATGCAACTCGACGGCAGGAAGCTGAGGTACTTGCGCACCCACTCGAACGCGGCCTTCTCGTCGGCCGCCACATGGTGCAGGTTGCCGTACTGGGCCTGGTTCCGGGCGCCACCGAGCTCTTCGAGGCTGACGTCCTCACCGGTGATCTTCCGGACCACGTCGGGTCCGGTGACGAACATGTACGACTCCTCGGTAGCCACCAGGACGTCGGTGTTGATCGGCGCGTACACCGCACCGCCCGCGCACTTGCCGAGGATCATCGAGATCTGCGGGCACATCCCCGACAGCGGTTCCTGCCGACGGCCGAGCTCCGCGTACCAGGCCAGCGACGTCACCGCGTCCTGCACCCGGGCACCACCGGAGTCGTTGATGCCGACGCAGGGGCAGCCGATCTTGGCGGCGAACTCCATGATCGCGGCGACCTTGCGGCCGAACATCTCGCCGACGGAACCGCCGAACACGGTCTGATCGTGCGAGAACACCGCGACCGGGCGTCCTTCGACGGTCCCGTGACCGGTGACGACGCCGTCGCTGTACAGGGCATTGGGATCACCGGGCTGGCGCATCAGGCCGCCGACCTCGATGAAACTTCCCGGGTCGAGCAGCATGTCGATGCGTTCGCGCGCGCTGGGAATACCCTTCTTCGCGCGCTTGGCGATCGCCTGTTCGCCCGCGGGTTCCTTTGCCGTTTCGAGCTTTTCGCGCAGTTCGGCAAGCTTCTCTGCGGTCGTGGTGGTCACTGATGTGCTCCGGTTCCGGCGGCCTGGATCGCCGCCAGCTTCTTGGTGAGGTCGGCACCGACCTTCGCGATGTACGGCTCGTCGACGATCTGGATGTGATCGCCGCCCACGTGGATGATCTCCAGGTTCTTCACCGCGTCGCCCCAGCCGCCGTCCGGCTTCCGGGTCTTGAACGCGGGCTCCAGGTTCATCACGTCATCGTGGTAGCGGTCGGCCATGTACAGGACGACGTCGCCGTCGTACTGCTCGAGCTCGGCGGTCTGGATGGCCCGGTTGTCGAGCCACGACGTGCGCTGGTGCTCGATGATTCCGCCCGGAATCTTCGTGCCACTCAGCTTCAGCAGTTCCGTCAGGATCTTGATCTGCTCTTCGTCGCTCTCCGCCGCGGCGAGCTTGTCGTACGGCAGCGGGTAGTCCACGTTGTACGTCTTCTTCGCGAACGCGGCGTACCGCTGCCAGCGCTTACGGATCTCGTCGGGGGTGTCCTCGACCTTCTCACCGGCCATGACCGTGTCGATCAGGCCGACGATCCGGACGTCCGCGCCCGATTCGCGCAGCAGCTTCGCCACCGCGTAGGCCAGCACACCGCCGAGCGACCAGCCGTACAGCACGTACGGTCCGTCACCCTGGATCTCACGGATCAGCGGCAGGTACTCGGCCGCCCGGACTTCGATCGGACCCTCGGTGCGCTCGAACCCGTACATCGGCGTGCCCTCGGGCAGACGCTTGAGCAGCGGCTCGTACGCGACGGTCGAACCACCGGCCGGGTGGAACACGAACACGGGGACGGCGTCGGATCCTTCCGGGCGAGGCCGCAGTGCGCGGACCAGCCCGTCGATCTTGCCCGAATCCTCGAGGAATCCGCGCACCACGTTGGCGAGTTCCTCGATGGTGGTGGAGTCGAGGACGTCGTCGAACGTGATCTCACCGTTCGCGCGTTCCGACAACCGGGCCGCCAGCTTCTCGGCCGTCTCGTCGTTCAGGATCGGCAGCGTGTTGAAGATGCCCTTGGCGGACTCGCCGGTGACGACGGCCCACGTGGCGAACGTCAGACGCTCGGCGGCGTCGCGCGGCGGAACGTCGGAACCGGTCGCGTCGGCGAACGCTTCCGTGTTGTCCACGACGGCTGCCTCGGGAGCAGCGGCCGTCTCCGGGACCGGGGTGGCCGCGAGAATCGCCTCGGCTTCGGCCTCCACGGACGTGTCCTCGGCGTCCAGCGGGGAGCCGGAAGCCTCCGAGTCACGAGCCGCCTCCGCGGCCTCCTCCGCTTCCTTCTCGGCCTTCTGCTTGTCAGCCAGCGCCTGCACCTCTTCGCGGTTCTCGACCGCGTAGCGCAGGTACTTGGCGACCTCCATGAGGTTCGCATCCTTGACGGCCTGCAGCTGCAGCTGCGGGATGTCGAACTCGTACTCGACACGGTTCTTGATGCGGACGGCCATCAGCGAATCGAGGCCCAGCTCGATCAGCGGGATCTCGGCGGGCAGGTCTTCCGGGGCGTAGCCCATGGACTCTGCGACGATCAGCGCGAGACGGTCCTCGAGGGTCTGCGAACCGTTCGGGTCCCACTTCTCGCCGATGTCCTCGACGACCTCCGGCAGCTCCTCGACCGGGGAGGTCGACTGCACCGGGACCGCGACGACGGGTTCGGGCAGGGCCTCACCGGACGTGACGGCGGCGTCGAACAGCAGCGTGAAACTCGCGCCGCTCTTCGCGTGCACCTGCAGCGACGCGCCACCCGGGTGCGGATTGAGCGTGGTGGTGAGCGTTCCCTCGGCGGGAGCGTGGGCGTGCAGGACGGACGCGGCGAGCGTCACATCCGACAGCACCTGCGACGCGGCAGCGGTGACCAGCGCCGGCAGGTCGGTGACCGCGCCGGCCTGGACCTCCCACACGTGGCGGCCGTCGGGGAGCGACACGTGCGCACCCGGGACACGGGTGTTGCCGCTGGAATCGATGCGGGTTTCCACCCAGTACGGCTTGCGGATCCACGCGGTGCGCGGAACGGACGCGAAGTCGCCCTCGGGGAGCAGCGACGACAGGTCGACGGCGTGCCCGTGCACGTACAGCTGCGCGAGCGCGGCAAGGACGCCGAGCGGCTCGTCCTCCTTGCGCTTGAGCGTCTGGATGAGCTGCATGTCGTGCAGACCGGCGTCGAACGCGGTGGCGGCGACGGACATCAGGGCCACCGGGTTGGGCGCCAACTCCACGAACGTGGTGTGCCCGCTGCCCACGGCGAGGCGGACGGCGTTGGTGAAGTACACGCTGTGCCGCAGGCCCTTGGTCCAGTACTCCTCGCGGTGGATCGGCTCGTGGCCGGCGCGGTAGTACGTGTCCTGGTCGACCGACGAGTACACGCCCAGCTTCAGCTTGGTCGGCTCGATGCCCGCCAGTTCCGCAGCCAGCTCGCCCAGCAGCGGGTCGACCTGGGAGGTGTGGCTGGCGCCCTTCGTCTTGAGGACGCGGGCCATCTTCTCCTCGCCCTCGGCGCGCGCGACGATGGCGTTGACCTCGGGCTCGGGGCCACCGATCACGGTGTGCGTCGGGGCCGCGTACACGCAGACCTCGAGGTGCGGGAAGTCGGTGAGAACGGTCTCGATCTCGGACGCGCTGTACTCGACGAGCGCCATCAGACGGATGTCGTCACCCTCGAGCGTGGCCTCGGCCTCACCCATGAGGCGGGACCGGGCGCAGATCACCCGCACCGCGTCCTCGAGCGGCAGACCACCCGAAATGTACGCGGCGGCAGCCTCACCCATCGAGTGTCCGACCACGGCCTCGGGCTCGGCGCCGTGGTGACGCAGCAGAGCCGCCAGACCGATCTGGATCGTGAAGATACCGACCTGGGAGGTCTCGACGTCGTAGTCGATCGCGTCGTCGAGGAACTTCTCCTTCATGGAGTAGCCAGCCTCGTCCTCGATCAGCGCGTCGACCTCGTCGACGGCGGCGGCGAAGACCGGATTCTCCAGGTAGAGCTGCTTGGCCATCTTGCGGTGCTGCGAACCGAAGCCCGACAGGACCCAGACGGCGCCCTTCGACGACGGCGAATCCGCGGAGAACACACCCTGCCCGGGCTTCCCGGCGGCGATGGCGCGCAGCCCGGTGACGGCCTCGGCGCGAGTCTTCGCCAGAACGGCGGCACGCGAGCGGCCGTGGTTACGGCGGGCGAGAGCGCGCGCGACATCGGCAAGTGGAGTGGTGCTGCCCTCTTCGGTCTCCAGCCAATCGGCCAGATCGGCGGCGGCCCGGCGGCGACGCGACGGGAGCGCACCCGACACCGCGAGCACGACCGTCGATTCGACGGCCTCCGACACCGTTTCCTCGACGGGAACAACGGGCTCGACGCCCTCGACGGCGTCGTCCACGGCAGGCCCGGTGTATTCACGCACGACGACGTGCGCGTTGGTGCCACCGAAACCGAATCCGGACACACCGGCGACGGCCGTGCCCGTGTAGCGCGGCCACGCCGCACCCTCGGGAATGACCTGCAGGTGCGCCTTGTCGAACGCGATGTACGGGTTGGGTCCGGCGAAGTTCAGCGTCGGCGGAAGCGTGTCTTCCCGCATCGACAGCACGACCTTGATCAGGCCTGCGGCGCCTGCGGCGGCCTCGAGGTGACCGAAGTTGGTCTTGGCCGAGCCGAGCAGCGCCGGCTTGTCGTCGGCGCGTCCACGACCGACGACGCGACCGAGCGCGTCGGCCTCGATGGGATCGCCGAGGATGGTGCCGGTGCCGTGCGCCTCGATGTAGTCGACGCCGGCCGGGTTGATGCCCGCATCCCGGTAGGCGTGGCGCAGGACGTCGGCCTGCGCATCCGGGTTCGGCGCCGCGAGACCGTTGGAGCGGCCGTCCTGGTTGACCGCGCTACCGGCGATGACGGCGAGGATCTCGTCGCCGTCACGCTCGGCGTCCTCGAGACGCTTGAGGACGACGAGGCCGCCGCCCTCGGCGCGGATCATGCCGTCTGCGTCGGAGGAGAACGCCTTGATGCGACCGTTGGGCGCCATCACACCCAGCTGGTCGAAGCCCAGCGTGGCGGGCGGCGCGACGAGCATGTTGACGCCGCCGGCGAGCGCGAGATCCGACTCACCGGACCGCAGCGAGCGCACCGCCTGGTGCACCGCGACGAGCGACGACGAGCACGCCGTGTCGAGGGCGATGGACGGTCCGCGGAAGTCGTAGAAGTAGGACACCCGGTTGGCGACGATGGACGTCGACGTACCGGTCAGCGCATACGGGTGCGCATGGACGGGGTCGCTGACCGCGAGCAACTGATAGTCGTTGGCGGAACTGCCGATGAACACACCGACCTGCTCGCCCTTGAGGTCGCTGGCCGGGATGCGGGCGTGCTCGAGGGCCTCCCACGTCAGTTCCATCGCGAGTCGCTGCTGCGGGTCGACGTTCGCGACCTCCAGCGGAGACATCGCGAAGAACTCCGCGTCGAACGTCTTCACGTCGTCGAGGTAGCCGCCCTGCGTGTTGGCCTTCTCGACGGCCGCCTTGATCTGCGGGTCGGAGGTGAACTCCTCCCAGCGGCCCTCCGGCAGGTCGGAGATGCCGTCGCGGCCCTCCGCCAGCATCTGCCACATCTCGGCAGGAGTCGTACCCGCGCCGGGGAAGCGCGAAGCCAGGCCCACGATCGCGATGTCGTGCGCGTCCGACGTCGGCACCGACGCGTAGTACGCGGCGTCCGCCGAGTCGTCGGGCTGCTCGGGTTCGCCCTCGATGATGCGGGTGGCCAGCGACGCGATGGTGGGGTGCTGGTAGGCGACCGTGGCGGTGAGCGTGACGCCGACCAGTTCCTCGATCTCGCCACTGAGAGCGACGGCGTCGCGAGACGACAGACCGAACTCTTCCATCGGGCGGTCGTCGGTGATCTGACCGACCGGTTGCCCGGTTGCGTCGGCAATCCAGTTGCGCAGCCACTCGCGCAGCTGCGCGACCGTCATGTCACCTGTGCTGCTGGTCCGGTCATCATCTTTTTCAGCCATCAACTCACCAAGCTACCCGTCAGGAAGTGGACTATTCGGAAACGCTATCGGGGAAGGCCGTCTGCGTGTATCCGCCGCGCAGGGTGCCTTCGATGTAGCTCGCCTTGCACGCGCGGCGGGCGATCTTGCCGCTCGACGTCCGAGGAATCGAGCCCGCGGGCACCAGCAGGATGTCGCGCGCGGTGACCCCGTGCCTGCTCGACAACGCCGCCCGCACCGTGTCGGCGATCGGCTGGGGGTCGGCCTTGCCCGCACCCGGTGCGCGCTCGGCCACGATGACGAGCTGCTCGGAGGAGTCGCCCGCGTCGTAGTTCAGACCCGAGTGCGTGTTCTCGAACACAACGGCGGGCAGCTGGTTGGCAGGGACCGCGAACGCGGCGACGAAGCCGGGACGGAGCGCGGTGCTCGCCTCCTGCGCCGAGTACTCGAGGTCCTGCGGGTAGTGATTGCGGCCGTCGACGATCACGAGGTCCTTGACGCGACCCGTGATGAACAGCTCGCCGTCGATGTAGACGCCGTAGTCGCCGGTCCGCATCCAATTGGCGTCCTCGGGCGTGCCCTCCGCGTGGCTGCCCTCGGCAAGCCGGTTGGTCAGCTTGTTGTGGAACGTCTCGGCGGTCTCGTCGGTGCGACCCCAGTAACCGATGCCGATGTTCTCACCGTGCAGCCAGATCTCCCCGACCCGGTCGTCGGGCTGCTCGATACGCGACTCCGGGTCGACGATGGCGGCCCACTGGCTGCGCGCGACGTAGCCGCAGGACACCTGCGGGATGGCGTTCTCGGCGTCCTGGTCCACCTTCACGACACGACCCGCGTTGAGCTCGTCGCGATCGACGTAGATGACGCGGGCCTCGTCCGAGTGCCGAGTCGAGGACACGAACAGGGTGGCCTCGGCCATCCCGTACGAGGGCTTGATCGCCGTCTTGGGCAGGCCGTACGGCGCGAACGCCTCGTTGAACTTGCGCATCGACGACGTGGTGACCGGCTCGCTGCCGTTGATGAGACCGATCACGTTGCTCAGATCGAGGCTCTCACCGTTCTTCGGCAGACCGCGGGCGGCCGCGTGCTCGAACGCGAAGTTAGGTGCGGCCGCGAACGTGCCCGCACCGTCGGAGACCGCTGCCAGTTCCTTGATCCACCGGTACGGCCGCTGCACGAACGCGCGCGGGCTCATGATGGTGATGTACTTGCCGCCCAGGGCGGGCAGGATGACGGTCAGCAGGCCCATGTCGTGGAACAGCGGCAGCCACGTGACTCCGCGCGAGTTCTCGTTGAGCTCGATGGAGTCGACCATCTGCAGCGCGTTCGTGCCGACGGCGCGGTGCGTGATCTCCACACCGGCGGGCACACGGGTGGAACCGGACGTGTACTGCAGGTACGCGATGTCGTCGAGATCGATCTCGGGGCGCACCCAGGACTCGCCGACGCTGTCGGGGATGGCGTCGACGGCGATGATGCGGGGGCGCTGGGCGGCGGGGAGGGACCGGAAGAACTGTCGAACACCCGCGGCGGAGGAGGTGGCCGTGAGGATGGCGGCAGGCGTGCAGTCACCGAGGACGGCGTGCAGACGGTCGGTGTGGCCGGGTTCGTCGGGGTCGAACAGCGGCACCGAGATCGTTCCGGCGTGGATGGCGGCGAAGAAGGAGATGACGTAGTCGAGACCCTGCGGCGCCAGGACTGCGACACGGTCGCCGGGCTTGGTGACCTGCTGGAGGCGAGCCGCGACGGCGCGCAGGCGGTGGCCGAACTGTTCCCAGGTCAGCTCCTGTGCTTCGCCGTCTCTGTCCCGCGAATAGTCGATGTAGCGGTATGCCAGTTCGTCCGAGTTCTCCCGGGTGTGCCGCTGGACGTAGTCGACCAGCGTGCTTCCCGAGTCGAGCCTGATATGGCCCTTCTCGTCGATAAAATCATCGAACTTCGCGTTCATTCCATCTCCTCCGAAGCGATCACACAGGCATGCCACCGGCATGACTGCGCCCCAGACTTCCTTCGCCGAATCGGATCTTGTACAACTCGTGGGGAATGACGTAACACGCCACTCACCCGAATAAGTTCATCGAGTCCAAACCATCGATATGTTACAGATTGGCATCGCCGCCCTCGGTACGCTGCGTCTACTCGCCCTTCAGTTGCGAGATGATCGGCGCGAACGCATCCATCTGTGTGGGGAACACACCGACGTAAGACATTGTCGTCTTTTCTCGCACCATACGTATCTGATCGGCGATCTCCTCGAAGCTTCCGATCGCGAGATACGGCGAGCTCAGGATGTCTTCGACGGACAGCTTGGTGTCGACCTCGATGTTGGGCGGGAACCCCTGATCGAGTGCAGCGAGCGCCATCTCGGCGGTCTGCTCACGGTCGTCGGTGATGACGATGGTGGTGATCGTCCAGTTCAGTTCGATGTCGTCGAATCGGTCACCGGCAGCTTCCCGGATCCGGTCGACGCGCTCCATCGTCTTCTCGAGCGTGACACCCGAGAGCAGGAGCTTGCCTTCCTTGCTGGTCGGCGTCGCCACGGAGATGATGTCGGCGTACTTCGCCGCGAGCGCCAGCATCTTGGGGCCGCCGCCGCCGACAGCGATCGGGGGACGCGGGCCCTGCCGCGGTCGCGGGCTGCCGGTCAGGCCCTTGATCTGGTAGTACTTGCCGTCGAAGTTGCACTCCTGGCCGCGCAGCAGCACGTCGAGGATCTGCAGGGTCTCCTCGAGCTTGGCGATCCGGACGCCCGGGCGCTCGTAGTCGATGCCGCCCTTGTCGAACTCTTCTTTCATCCAGCCGGCGCCGATGCCGAGTTCGAGGCGGCCACCCGACAGGACGTCGATGGTGGCGGCGTCCTTCGCGAGAATCGCCGGGTGCCGGAAGCCGTTGGCGAGGACGGCGGTGCCGAGCCGGATCTTGTCCGTGGCGATCGCGAGTGCACCGAGGGCGGCGATCGGTCCCACCTGGTTACCCAGGTGGTCGGGGATCATGAAGCTGTCGAATCCGAGTTCCTCGGCCTTCTGCGCGAGCTTGACGAACCGACGCGCGCCGCCCTCGTCCGCGTTGCCCTCTCCGCCTGCCGCGAATCGGAACTTACGCAACGAGCTGGCGTCGGAACTCATGAATAGCTTCTCCTGTGGTGAAACGCCCGCGTTTCAGGACGTGAACATCGGTGGGGTCGGGCACCGGTGATGCCGCAACAGTGCAGCACTCTACCGGTGCCGAGAAACGCACACTACCGGCCAGTACGCGTCTCGCCTATCTGTTTGGGACGTTTCACGGCTCACCGACCACGGTGAACCCATCCGCCACAAAATCAACTGTGTGCCGGGGCCGGGGCGGCCTCGATCTTCTCGGCCGCCCATCCGGCGATCCACTGCGTGGCCGTCGTGCCGGAGTCGTCGACGACGTACGAGTTGTACATCGCGTGGACGGGGTTGTTGTTGTACTCGAGCAGACGCAGACCGCTTCCGATCCAGTTGCTCGGTTTCAACGCCTGCGCCGGGGCGTCACAGATTCCGTCGGACGGGGCGCAGATCTCGACCGCCCGGTCGGTGAGATCCCCGAAACCGCCGGGGCGGGGACCGGTCATCGTGATTCCCGGGATCTGCAGACCCGCCAGCGACAGTTCGGCTCCGACACCGGCGACCGGCTGGCCGACATTCGTGGCGGCGGCCGGGTCGCGGCGACCGTCTGCGATGAGCCCGACACCCAGTACGAGATCCGCCGGAACAGGACCGTCACCTGCGCCGATACTCGACGCGACGTCGCCGGCGATGACCGCGCCCTGGGAGAAACCGGTGAGCAGGAAGCTGGTCAGCGGGCACTCGGCGTGACGACGGATCAGGATGTCGTTGGTGGCGGCCGTGCCCGCGCCGCGGCTGTTGTTGTACGACTGCTGCCCGTCCGGCGGGAAGGCGACCGGGTTGGAGAACTGCGCGACGTACGGAACCGTGTACACGTCGGCGCGCGACGGCTCGAACTGCTCCTGCAGCGGCCGCGACACGTTGAGCATCAGCGACGCCGGGTTGGCCGACGGGTTGTACGGGTCGTCCGTCGGGCTGGACTCCCACGTGCCCGGGACGACCACCACCTGGACGTCGGGACAGCTGGCCGGCTGGGCGTTGGGACGCTCGGGACCGGGCGGGGTCGGGATCGGCTTGGGCAGCCGCCCTGCGAGGAGATACCAGAGCGCGATCACTGCGACGAGAATCACCAGCAGGATCACGATCAGCACCATCAGCTTGCGCAGGAGGCTGCTCTTCTTCTTCCGCGTTCCGCGCCCGGTCAACGACATCGGCGTCTACTTGCAGTAGGTCGCGTGGGCGACATCCATGTAGGTCTGGGCATTGGCCGTCGCCTGCTCCTGGGTCAGTTCCTGACCTGCAGCCGACGCCTCGGTGCCGACCATCGCTGTGACGAACACCATCGCTTCGGCGTCGCTCTTGCCTTCGGCCTTGGCCTGGCAGATGAAGTCGGCAGTGCTCACGGCCATGGTGCCGTCGGCGGCCGGCTCGATGCCCTTGCTCTTCAGCGCGTCGAGGAACTTCTGGCCTTCGGCGCTGACCGGGACCTCGGCGGGGCCAGGGAAATCGCCCGGAACTTCCTCGGGCTGCTCCGGCGGCGCCGTCGCCGCCTCACCCGGGCTCGTCACCGGCGCGGAGGCCGAAGCCGAGGCGCTCGCGCTGGGCGCGGCGGACGCCGAGCTCTCGGCGGAACTGGACGCCGCAGCCGACGTCGTGGCGCTGGTGGACGGGTTCGACGTCGCCGTGGAATCGTCGCTGCCGCACCCGACCAACAATCCGCTTGCTGCGACGGCGAGCGCGCCTACGGCGATCGCCCGTCGGAAGGTGGCGCTGATACGTGAGTGCTGCGGCATCTATTTCCGTCCTTGCTTTCCAAGTCGTTGTCTCTCGACAGGGTACAGACGCAGATCGGGCGGAACCCTGGTCCGCCGGACCCGGCCCCGCCCGCTGCGCGTGAGATTTCTACTGCGATCCGGCCATCAGTGAATCTCCGCCTTGTTGTCGATCACTGTGACGTATCCGGTCTGGAAATTCTGCTGAACTCCGCCGGGGATGGCGAATTTGTCGCTGATCGGGAAGCCGAGCCGGCCGCCCTCGTAGCCGGCGCTCTTCCAGGCGTCGAAGATCGGTCCGTTCTCCACGGCCCAGGCACCCGACAGCGGACTCCAATAGATGTTGCCGCCCTCGAACTGGTTGAACCGGCCACCGTCCTTGACCGCGATCTCGCTGGTCTTCGGGAAACCGAGCCACCCGCCCTCGTAACCGAGTTCGGCGTACTTGCCCATGATCATTCCCTGCACGCGGTGGGTGCCGTTCGCGGGACTGAAGTACATGGCGCCGATCTCGAAGCCCTGCACCGCGCCGTCCTTGCCTGGCGTGGGAACTTCCTCGGCCACCGGGTATCCGAGCGGTCCGCCCTCCCAGCCCTGACGTGCCCACTCGTCGCGGATCGCGCCGCGGACGGCGTGCGCGCCGGTCTGCGGCGACCAGTACACGGACCCGTGCTCGAAGTGGTTGAAGCGGCCGCGACCGTCGGGTGTGGCCAGTTCGGGCGTCGTCGGGTAGCCGAGCGGCCCACCCGGACCACCGGTCGCCTGGTAGACGCCGCCGATGGCGCCGGCCACCGGCTGCGCGCCGGTGTCGGACTTGGCGAAGATCCGGCCGTTGCGGAAGTCCTGGACCGTTCCGCCCGCGAGGCTGTACTCGGGGGTGAGGCAGTCGCCGATCCACGGGTTCGCGCCGGCGACCCCGGCGATGGAACCGCCTGTGGCGCATACCGGCTTGTCGGGTTCGACGTCGACGGCGCTGGCGAGCTGCGGCCACAGCTGGTGGAGCTCGAACTGCCAGTACGGCCACGAGTGCGTGCCGGACGGCCGGTAGTTGACCTGGGCCGGGATGCCCAGCTTGTTGAGCTTGGTCGCGAAGGTCTGGGACGTGAGCCGCGACAGGATCTCGAGGCCCATGCCCGCGTAATTGGTACTGACGCCGGGGATTCCGGACGGCTGGTCGTACGGGCCCGTCGTTCCGCTACCGCTGGAGATGTACAGGCTGACGCCCTTGAGCTTGTCGGCCAGCAGGTAGGGGTCGTGCTCCTCCCACGCCGAGCTGGTCGGGGGACCCCACATCGCGTCCGCGTCGAATCCGCCCGCGTCGCTCATCGCGTACGCGACGGCCTGCGGCATGCCGAGCGCGGTGGTGGTGAGCATGCCCGACAGCGACGCGGCGAACTTGAAGAATCCCTGGTTGCGGGCCGCGAGGAACATCGCGGACGTGCCGCCCATCGAAAGCCCGATGACGCCGCGTGTCTGCGTGGTGCGCCAATCGCTTTCGAGGATCGGGGGCAGTTCCTTGGTGAGGAACGTCTCCCACTGGTAGTTCTGACCGTTGTCCTGGGCCACCCAGTCGGAGTAGAAGCTGGACTGGCCGCCGACAGGGAGGACGACGTTGATGTTCTTGTCGGCGAAGAACGATTCGGCGTCGGTCTCGAGCGTCCAGCCGTTCTCGTTGTCCTGCGCGCGGAGACCGTCGAGCATGTAGACGGACGGGAACTTCTCGGTGGGCTTCGAGTTCCAGTCGCGTGCCAGCAGCATCTGCACCTGGATCGGCACGCCCATCGACGGAGAGTTGATCCAGATCGCCACGCGACGGTCGGTGAGCCAGTCGACGTGATGGATCGTCGCGCCGCCCGGGACCTGTGTGGCCACCGGAGCCTGCGCGGCGGCGGGCGCCGCATGGGCGGCCGGCGCAGCCGAGACGGTGGCGGTCTGGGTGAACCCGACCGCCACCGGCACCACGAGCACAGCGGCAAGCGAGGCCAGCGTCCGCCTTCGAACATTTCCGGCCGACGAACGCTGACGTTCTGCCTTGAACAGGCCTACTCGCATGACGTTCACTCTCTCTCTGCGCGTCGAGGCCAACACGGAGCACGGCCTCGCGTTCCGGTTCTTTCTACACGCAAACGACAGATGAGTGGGAGTGCCGCGCTGTTACAGCTGGTGCAATTGTTACTTCCGAGCTACCCGATCGTGTTGCCGAGGTCGCCGGCCAGATCGTGGATCTGCTGCTGCCAGTAACGCCACGTGTGGATGCCGCGGGGCGGGAAGCTGTAGGTGACGTTCTTCGCGCCGAGGGTCGCCATCTTCACCTGGAACGCACGGGTGTTCGCCAGCGACAGTGCCTCGAGGCTCGCACCGGTGCTCGCGTTGAAGACGTCCATGAATCCGGTCGGTGCGGCTCCGCCGGGGGCGGGGATGCCGTTGGCGGCCGACACCCACAGGCGGGTGTTGTTGTCGCGAAGCTTGTTCGCGAACACGAACGGGTCGTTGCGCAGCCACGCCGGGTTCCACGGCGGGCCCCACATCGCGTCGACGTTGTAGCGGCCGGCATCGAGCATCGCGATGCGGATGGCCTCACGCATGCCGGGAGCCGAAATGTTCAGGTATCCGGACAGCGAGCCCGCGTAGTTGAACTGATCGGGGTGGTAGGCGGCGAGGGTCAGGGCGGCGCTGCCACCCATCGACAGGCCGATGACGCCGTTACGGGTGGACTGGAACCCGAGGCGGTTCGCCAGTGCGTCGCGAAGTTCCTGCGTGAGGAACGTCTCCCACTTGTACGGGGTCTTCTGGCCGTTGAGGTTCGAGTTCGAAATCCAGTCGGAGTAGAAGCTGGACTGCCCGCCGACTGGCTGGACGACGTTGATGTTCTGCGAGGCGAGGAACGGGCCCGCGTCGGTGTTGACCTCCCAGCCGCTCAGGTCGTCCTGCGCGCGCAGACCGTCGAGCAGGTAGACGACCCGGTTGGTGTTGCCGTCGGCGGCACGCCAGATGCGGCTCTTGATCGGTCCCATGGCGGAATCGACCCAGAAGTCCTGCGCCGCGGGATCGAAGGCTGCAGATGCCGTTGCACCGCCGCCCACCATGGTCACGCCCAGTGGCAGTGCGACCGCCAGAGCAATTGCGGCGGCGGTACGCCTGGCCCATCCGCTTGTTCTCGTCGAACCCCCAACTCGCATGAACTCGTCTTCCCTCCGCTTGATGCGTCTCGCGCCGCGGCCGCGGCAACCTCTCGATAACTCTCGTGAAAATCTCACGTACAGACGCCACCCGCGCAGCGATCGCTGCGCGGGTGGCGTCTCGACGGGATCACCTTACTGACAAAACGTTCCGTTGTGCACTCCCGGGGGAAGGGAATCCTGGGTTTTCCCTCACGCCCCCGGTCGGGGCGCTGGTACCCCGGAGCGCACGAGTGCCGCCCCGCCGGATCGGCGGGGCGGCGTTCGTCACGGGAGTGTCAGATCACCAGGCGCCCAGTGTGTCCAGGATCTGGCCGCGGGCCTTCCACAGCTCGGCACCCCAGTACGGCCACGAGTGCGTGCCGTTGGCGGGGAAGTCGAAGGTGGCCGGGACACCGAGGGTGGCCAGACGCACCTGGAAGGCGCGGGTGTTGGCCAGGGCGAGAGCCTCGAGGCCCATGCCGTTGGCGGTGTTGTAGTAGTCGATCGGAGCGCGCGGGTGGTCGAACTCGCCGGGCAGACCGCTGGCAGCCGAGATGAACATCGACAGACCGTTCAGACGCGGGGCGAACACGAACGGGTCGTTACGCAACCACGCCGGGTTCCACGGCGGGCCCCACATCGCGTCCACGTTGTAGCGGCCGGCGTCGATCATCGCGACGCGGATGGCCTCACGCATGCCGGGAGCCGAGATGTTCAGGTAGCCGGACAGCGAACCGGCGAACTTGAACTGGTCGCGGTGGTACGCGGCGAGGGTCAGGGCGGCGCTACCACCCATCGACAGGCCGAGGACGGCGTTGTTGGTGCGCGAGACACCGTAGTTGGCCAGGAAGTCGGGCAGTTCCTTCGTCAGGAACGTCTCCCACTTGTACGTGACGGGCTGACCGTTGAAGTTGCTCGCCGAATACCAGTCGGAGTAGAAGCTGGACTCGCCGCCGACGGGCATGACCAGGGTCACGTTGTCGTTGCGGTACTGGTCGAACGCGTTGGTCTCGAAGCTCCAGGCGTTGCGGTCGTTGCGGGCACGCAGTCCGTCGAGCAGGTACAGCGCGGCGCTACCGCCGCGGGCTGCCCACTGGACCTGGACCTTGATCGGTCCCATGGAAGAGGGAACCCACAGTTCCTCGTAGCCACCTGCCGGCGCGGTCTTGGCGGGACCCGCGTGCGTCGGTGCTGCTGCGGCGACGGCTCCACCAGCGATTCCTGCGCCCACAGGCAGTACCAGTGCGACGGCACCGATGGCCATCGCACGCTGCTTGAGGCGCTGAGACAACCTCGGTCTGGCAAAACGCATGAATACTGCTCACTCTCTTCGTCTGCGGACTCCGCCACTGGGCGGCTCCGGCGGATTCCGTCGGGGAACAGGCGACCTGCCGGCCCGGGCGTTGAAGCCGGGTCGGCAGCGGACCTCTTCCAAGTCACACTGCGCTTGGTGGACTGTATGTCACACGAACTTCCCTGACAAACGCTCACCGAGCGCTTTTCGGGGAACTTCCAGACCACCGTCACCGATGACTCATCATCGACGTACATCGTCGCCGACAGTTCCAGCGTTACACAAAAGAGATCTGATGTTCCGACATCGAGATCTGCCCGGGACGCCCCGGTGACACACGCCTCGCCCGGTTCGCCCTATTTGGCCGGTTCCGGGAACGGCGGCTCGAGATTGCACCGCTGAATTTCATAAGCGGGCACTCGCTCGAATCGATAACTCGCGAAATGCAGCGCATCCTTGAAATTCTGCTTGAATCGCGGCCACGTCAGTTCCGACCGGTACGACGTCAGCAGGTCCTGGGTCTCGGGGCACGTGAGCGCGACCCGCGCCTCGGTCACCCATTCCTCGTCGAGGAATCCGGGCATCCACGGGTGCTTGTCGATCATTCCCGTGTCCACCACGACCCAGTCGGGGTAGAGGTTCTTGTCGTGCCCGATACGGCCGTCGTCCAACCGCTCCGTGTGCGCCGCAAGCGGGTAGGCGAGACCCATCTGGTCCAGCACCCGCACGTCGAGGCCGACGTTCATGCTCGTCATGCCGAGGTTCAGGAAGTACACGGTGTGGCCTGCGCCGTCCTCCGGGATCGGAAGGGGCGGAGGAACGACGAACCAGTACGTGTAGTCGGCGGACGGGATGAGCAGACCGCCGTCGGGGGTGTCCGAGATGGTCTGGACCATGGCGCGCATCCGCGGGTAGTCCAGATAGTCGTCCGCGCGAATCGGGTGCGCATGACCGGTGTTGAGAACGTAGAAGGCGCGTTCGTCGACAATTCCGGAACGCCCGATAACGACACCTTCCGGCATTCCCGTCGTGTTCGACGCGAAAAATGCCCAGACGACGGTGCCGACCCACAGGAAAGCCATTGCGAGGAAAGTCGACGATTCCTTATTACGCCCCCACGCTGCCCGGTCCGGAATTCGCACCGGAATTACGGCGACGGGAACGATGAAACAGAACAGAACGGGGAGAAGAACGCGGCCGTGCATGAAGTCGCCGCCGACGCGCAACGAGTACAGACCGAGGATCAACCCGCTCGCGAGAATGAAGACGACGACGGCATTCTGCGTCCGCAGCCCTCCGCGCAGGCGGGTGAGCAGATTCCCCTCGGTGTGACGAACACCATCCTCGATGGACTTGTCCCGGCCGCGCCAGGCGATCACGGCGCCGGCGAAAAGGAAGACCAGCGGCAGCCACAGCAGGTACGGGCCGAGCAGATTCCAGAGGTAGGCGAAACCCTGCGACCACTTGGCGCCGCCCGCGTCCTTCGACACCGCGGTGTTGGGGTACGGGAGGGCGTAGTAGCCCATGCGCCAGATCTGGTAGCCCACCGGAACGATGCCGGCGACGAACACCATCGCCACGCGCACCACCCAGGTGAGACCGGGCGCGAGGAAGATCATGGCCAGCGACAGCACACCCAGGATCGCCAGCTCGGGGCGCACGAGGGGCCCCATGCCCGCGAAGAACGACAGCAC
This sequence comes from Rhodococcus wratislaviensis, assembly GCF_041228765.1. Taxonomy (NCBI): domain Bacteria; kingdom Bacillati; phylum Actinomycetota; class Actinomycetes; order Mycobacteriales; family Nocardiaceae; genus Rhodococcus; species Rhodococcus wratislaviensis. The sequence continues at coordinate 385,204 of NZ_CP150488.1, forward strand.
GAGCACCGAGGTGGTGGACGGGGTGGTGGCCTGACTCCATCGGACCAGCAGCAGCCAGAGCAGCGCGATCCAGAAGATGACGAGGCAGCTTTCGAGACCCGACGTCGCGAAGTCGCGGGCCGGGGGCACCGCGATGTAGACGAGCACACCGGCGGGCATCAGGAAGAGGGTGCCGCCGCCGGCGAAGGACCCACCGCGGTACAGGCGCGCGGTGCCGAACATGGCGAGCACGATCGCCGCCGTGGACAGGATCAGCGCGATCGTCAGGACGACGTATTCGAGCCGGGCCTGAGAGAGCCAGCTGAACGCGTAGACGATGTACGTCCACGCGGTACTGGTGTTGGCCTCGACACGCTCGCCCGAGTTGAAGACGGGACCGTTGCCTGCGAGGAGGTTTCGGACCGTGCGCAGCACGATCAGGCCGTCGTCGGCAATCCATCGCCGTTCCCAGGCACCCCAGAACATCAGGAGAGCCGAGACGGCCACACCCCCGAGGAAGACCACCCTCGCGAGGATGGCCTTCCGGTGGCGTTCGGTGGTCCGCTCCGCGGCGGCGTCCGAGTCCTCGGCGCCTCCTACCAAGTCAGACGAGGTAGACAGCGACACCCACCACTCCGATCCAGGCAATCGCGAGGAGTTGGAGCACGCGGTCGCCCAGCGCAATCTCCTCGGGCTCCCCCGCCTCGCCGCCGTCGACGTCCACGGCGTAACGCAGGATCGCGATGGTGAACGGCACCATGGAGATGGCGTACCAGTTGGTGGCCTTCAGGTCGTCCTGCTGGAACGCCCACAGTCCGTAGCAGAGCACGACCGCGGTGGCGCTGAGCGTCCAGACGAAACGCAGGTACGTCGTGGTGTAGTTCTCGAGGGACTTGCGGATCTTCGCGCCGGTGCGCTCGGCGAGCTGCAGTTCGGCGTATCGCTTACCGGCCGCCATGAACAGCGAACCGAATGCCATGACCAGCAGGAACCACTGCGACAGTGCGATCTCGGCGGCCACACCACCGGCGATGGCGCGCAGCAGGAACCCGGACGAGACGATGCAGATGTCGAGGACGGCCTGGTGTTTGAGACCGAAGCAGTAGGCCAGCTGGATGCCGATGTAGACGGCCATCACGACCGCCAGCTGCCAGTTGGCGAGGAACGACAGGGCGATCGACCCGCCGAGCAGCACGACCGCCATCCCGAACGCCAGGTTGACGGGCAGCACACCGGCCGCGATGGGGCGGAATCGCTTGGTGGGGTGCGCGCGGTCCGCCTCGACGTCCATCGCGTCGTTGACGAGGTAGATGCCGGACGCCGCCATGCAGAACACCACGAAGGCGAGTGCGACGGGAAGCAGGACGTCGGATTCCGTCGCCGTGCCCGCGGCGACGGGAGCTGCGAGGACCAGGACGTTCTTGACCCACTGACGCGGGCGAACGGCCTTGACGATGCCCGCCGCCAGGGATGTCGGGGGTCCGGTGACGACGGCCGGTTCCTCGCTCATTTCTCTCCAAACTTCTGCTCGGCCTTCAGCACCGCGACCGCAGAGGCGGCCCCCAGGGCAGATCCGGCGAGCACATCGGTCGGGTAGTGCACTCCCAGGACGAGCCGGGAGAGCAGCATCGGCGGTACCAACAACGCAGGCAAGGGTAGCCCGGTGAGGCGGCCGAGCAGCACGGCAGCCGCTGTCGTGGACGTCGCGTGCGACGAGGGGAAGCTCAATTTGCTGGGCGTCGACACGTTGACCTGGATCGACGGGTCGTTCGGCCGGGGGCGGCGGACGATGCGTTTGATCACGATCGACGCCGCGTGGGCGCCGACGGCGCCGACCGCGACTCCCGCCCACTGCCGGCGACGCGGCTTGTCGAGTGCCGCGCCGATGCCGGCGACGGCCACCCACCCGAGGGCGTGCTCACCGAAGTGGGACATCCCCCGTGCGGTCGAGACGACGCCGGGACGGCTCGCGATCGTCGACTGGACGGCCTGCAGGATCTGGACCTCACTTGATGCCGAAGACACGTTCCCACCTCTCCTTGCTGGTCAGGGCAGGAACGGCGTCCTGGTACTCGCGCTTGAGTTCGGGGAACCGCTGGGCCAGTTCGCGGCGCAGCCGGATCGCTTCCTTCAGCAGCGCGAGCGCCAGCTTGGGGTTGCGCTTGCGGTAGACGACTCCGCGCCCGTCCGCGGTGGTGACGGTGACGCCGTCCACCTGGGACAGCAGGAACCACCGCGCGTCGATGGTGGGCACGTTGAGCTGGGGACGCTCGTGGTGCTGCTCGTGCGCGGGCTTGACGTTGTGGATCAGGCCCTTGCCGAGGCGCACGATCTTCGCGAGCGGGTTCGTGGGCAGGCCGACCGCGCCGACTTCCTCACCGGAGGGCAGCGGCAGGCTCGTCGACGACGGCAGGACGACCGCGTCCGGGTACTCCTTACGCATCGCGTGGACGTTGCCGAGCGCGGTGGGGAGCAGTTCGAAGATGTGCTCGGGGCCCTGCAGGAAGTCGGCGATGGCCTGGTTCTGGATCGCGACGGTCGAGTATTCGAGGCACAGCAGGTGCTTGATCGTGGCCTTGACGGTGTTGATCACGAGGCCGCGGCCGTTGCCCGGCATGTGCAGGGACGCGACGACGAGCCGGTTCCGCAGGTGGAAGTACGCCTGCCAGTCGATGGCGTCGTCCTTGTCACTCCACGCCATGTGCCAGATCGCGGCACCGGGCATGGTGACGGTCGGGTAGCCGGCGTCCCGGGCACGCAGGCCGTATTCGGCGTCGTCCCATTTGATGAACAGCGGCAGCGGCTGACCGAGTTCCTCGGCGGCCTGCCGCGGGATCATGCACATCCACCAGCCGTTGTAGTCGACGTCGATCCGGCGGTGCAGCAGACGCGAGTTCTCGCGGTCGCTCAGCGGGTAGCGGGAGAAGTCGTGGTCGTACTCGACGTTCGGTGCGGCCGTCCACATGAAGATGGACCGGTCGACGACCTCGCCCATCGAGTGCAGGTGACTGCGCTCCTGGAGGTTCAGCATCTGCCCGCCGACGAGCATCGGAGTCTTCGCGAACCGCGACATCGCCAGCGCGCGCAGGATCGAGTCGGGCTCGATCTCGATGTCGTCGTCCATGAACAGGATGTGCTGGCAGTCGGTGGTCTTCAGCGCCTCGTACATGATCCGGCTGTAGCCGCCGGACCCACCGAGGTTCGCCTGGTCGTGGATGGCCAGTCGGTCGCCGAGCGCTTCGGCGGCCTCGGTGAAGCCGGGCTCGTCCTTGACCTTGCGGGTGCCCTGATCCGGGATGATGACGGCCTTGACGACGTCCATGACGAGTTCGTCGGACGCCAGCGCGGTCAGCGCCTTGACGCAGTCGGTCGGCCGGTTGAACGTGGGGATGCCGACGGCGACGGTGGCCTCACCGGGGGCGTCGACCGGCGCGTACCAGCCGGCGCTCTCCAGCACGACCTCGGTGTCGGTGGTGATGTCGAACCAGATCCAGCCGCCGTCCTCGAACGGGGCGAGTTCGATCTCGAACTCCAGCGCGGCGTCACCGTCCTGGAACTCGCGGCCCTCGACGTGGATGCGCGACGAGTCGGCCTTCGAGCGGTACACGTCGATGCGGCAGTGCCCCGACAGCTCGAGACGGAGCACCACGGAGTTCAGGGTGCTCCACCGGCGCCAGTAGCTGGCCGGGAACGCGTTGAAGTAGGTGCAGAACGACGCCTCCGCCTCGGCGCCGACCGACAGCGAGGTGCGCGACAGCGAATGCGCGCGGCGGCTGTTGGTCTTCGCCTCCTCCAGGTAGAGGGTGCGGACGTCGAGCGGCTCGCCTGCGCGCGGCAGGATCACCCGCTGCAGCAGCGACTTGCCGAGTAACGGTGCGTCCTCGGTGACCTTCTCGGATTCGAGCAGATGTCGGGCGCTCATTCGGCATCCCCCACGAGGGCAGCACCGGATTCGAAGTGCGGACGCAGGGAGTTGTCGAACATCGACAGCGCGCTGGCGATCGCCATGTGCATGTCCAAGTATTGGTAGGTGCCGAGACGGCCGCCGAACAGGACCTTGTTCGACGCCATCTCCTCCTTCGCGCGGTCGCGGTAGGCGGCGAGCATCGCGCGGTCGTCGGGGGTGTTGATCGGGTAGTACGGCTCGTCCTTGCTCTCCGCGAACCGCGAGAACTCCCGCATGATGACCGTCTTGTCCTTCGGGTAGTCCCGCTCCGGGTGGAAGTGGCGGAACTCGTGGATCCGGGTGAAGGGCACGTCGGAGTCGTTGTAGTTCATGACCGGGGTTCCCTGGAAGTCACCGGTCTCCAGCACCTCGGTCTCGAAGTCGAGGGTGCGCCAGCCCAGCTCGCCCTCGGAGTAGTCGAAGTAGCGGTCGAGGGGGCCGGTGTAGACGACGGGGGCGTCGGGGCTCTCGGCGCGCAGGTCGTCGCGGACGTCGAACCAGTCGGTTTCGAGCCGGACCTCGATCTTCGGGTCCTTCGCCATGTTCTCGAGCCACGCGGTGTAGCCGTCGACTGGCAGGCCCTCGTACGTGTCGTTGAAGTAGCGGTTGTCGAACGTGTATCGCACCGGCAGGCGGGTGATGTTTCCCGCGGGCAGGTTCTTGGGGTCGGTCTGCCACTGCTTGGCGGTGTAGTCGCGCACGAACGCCTCGTACAGCGGCCGCCCGATCAGGGAGATCGCCTTCTCCTCCAGGTTGGACGCGGACGCCGAGTCGATCTCGCTGGACTGCTCGGCGATCAGCTTCCGCGCCTCGTCCGGGGTGAAGTAGCGCCCGAAGAACTGCGACACCAGGCCCAGCCCCATCGGGAACTGGTACGCCTGCCCCTTGTGCAGCGCGAACACGCGGTGCTGGTAGTTCGTGAATTCGGTGAACTGGGTGACGTAGCCCCACACCCTCTTGTTCGAGGTGTGGAACAGGTGCGCACCGTACTTGTGGATCTCGATGCCGGTCTCGGGCTCGGCCTCCGAATAGGCGTTTCCGCCCAGGTGATGACGACGGTCGAGCACCAGCACACGCTTACCCAGCTGTGTTGCTGCACGCTCGGCGACGGTCAGTCCGAAAAATCCGGAGCCGACGACGATGAGGTCGTACCGGCCAGGGGCGGTTGTCTCTGGGGTTGCAGCGGTCACGATGAACCAGGGTAAGCGACTCCGCCGCCCGTGCGCGGCCAAGGGGGGCAAGCACCCCCTCGGCACGCACGAGGAGTTCTCGCTGTATTCACCGGTTCTGCAGACCTCGTTGTTCCCGCCGACGCGGCGATCGCGCTTGATGAGCGGGTGCGCATCGTCCAGCTGGCGAACTTCTACGGACCGCGGTCGGGTGGGCTCCGCACCGCCCTCCACAACTGGGGTCAGGGGTACGTCGAACGCGGACACGAGGTGATCCTCGTCGTCCCAGGTCAGCGCGACTGCGAAGAGCTGCTGCCGAGCGGGGTCCTGCGGATCACCCGGTCGGCTCCCACCATCCCCGCGACCGGTGGTTATCGCGTCGTCAATCCGCGGCCGGTGGCCGACGTGGTCAGCGGTCTGCAACCCGACGTCCTGGAGGTGTCCGACCGGCTCACCCTGCGCGGTTTCGGGGGCTGGGCGCGCGCCCGCGGGGTGCGCAGTGTGGTCGTGTCACACGAACGCCTCGACCGGCTGCTCGGCCAAGTCGCTCCGCGCCGCGTGGCCCGTGGCTGGGCCGATGTCGCGAACCGCCGGATGGCCCGCAACTACGACGCCGTCGTCTGCACGACGGACTTCGCGAGCGAGGAGTTCACCCGCATCGGGGCCCCCAACCTGCACCGGGTCCCTCTCGGGGTGGACCTCACGATGTTCCACCCCGGCAAACACGACCAGGTGATGCGCGACTCCTTCGCCGACCCGGCGCAGCGTTTCCTCCTGCACTGTGGCCGGCTGTCGGTGGAGAAGCAGGTGGAACGCAGCATCGACGCCGTCCGGCTGTTGCGGCGGCAGGGTCACGACGCCCGGCTGGTCATCGCCGGGGACGGCCCGCGGCGCGAGGCGCTGCAGTACCGGGCCCGCGGGCTACCCGTGCACTTCACCGGGTTCATCAGCGACAAGGGGCGCCTGGCGTCGCTGTTCGCGTCGGCGGACGTGTCGCTGGCCCCCGGACCGCACGAGACGTTCTGCCTGTCGGCGCTCGAGTCGCTGGCGGCGGGCACCCCGGTGGTCGCGTCACAGTCGTCGGCGCTCGCCGAGATCATCACACCCGGCTGCGGCGCCCTGGCCCGGGACCGGGGTCCCGCGTTCGCCGAAGCGGTGAGCGGCATCCTCGCGATCCCCTCACGCACGCGCCGGGCGTCGGCCCGGCGGCGGGCCGAGGACTTCGGCTGGGGCGAGTCCGTCGACGGGATGCTCGCCGTGCTCGAGGGAACCGGTCCGCTCTGCTCCGCCTAGCTGCCGCCCGTCGGTAACCACTCGCGCAGCACGCTGGCGTCGATCACCTGCGCGCCGAGCTTCTTCGTCCAGATGATCGTTCCGTTGGTGTACATCCGGAACTTCCCCGCCTCCGACGGCAGCATCATCTCGGGACCGATCGGCGCACCGAGTGTGCTGTTGACGCCGCCGAGTTCCTTGTACTTCTCGGCGATCGGCGAACCCTCGGTGGTGCCGACGGTGTCCTCGTCCTCACCCGCGGACGCGAGCGTGGAGTCGGGTTCGGGGGCAGCCGGCGGCGCGGGGACGCCGAGTCCGTCACCGACCGTGAACCAGTCGGACTTGAGCTTCAGCTTCGACCGCGCCTCGGCGCCCGTCGCCTCGGCGGTGCCCGACGATCCGACCACCTTCACACCGGTGACGCGTCCGCCGTCGACGCCGAAGTTGTTGCGGGTGATCACCTCGAACGATTCGAGGTCTCCGACGTTGAACGCGGACGCGATGTCGCCCGCGGTGAGCGTCACCGTCCAGTCGTGGTTCGGGGACACGGTGTCGCCCTGGTCCTCGACGGCCGGGAACTCGCCGCCCGCGGTGTATCCGCCTGTGGACGAGGAGAATTCGGCGGCGACGGGCTTGTTGTCCTTGGTCAGGATCATGCCCTTGGTGGAACGGACGGCGTCGGTGGTCCGCGGGTCTTCCTTCGCGGAACCCCCGTACACCTGGCAGCTCTGGGTGTCGCAGGTCTTCGCGTACTCTTCCCGGTTCTCGGCGGCGGCGTAGGAGCGGGCCGCGACGGCCTGCGCCCGAAGCGCCTCGGCCCCACCGGTGTCGGCCCAGGCGGCTTTCGCCTCGGCGGGCACGACGCCCAGGAGGTAGTCGTCCATGTCGAGGACGTTGACGGTGCGCACGGCCGCGCCGTCGAGCGCGACCCCGAGCGCGCCGCGGTAGGGGGTGTCACCGGCGCACAGCTTGAGGTGCTCGTTCGCGGGACGGTCCGGGGCCAGGTCGACCGGGTCCACCCACGGGTGGTCGGTGGCGTCCTGCCACAGGACCTCACCGGCACATCCGCGGGTGACCACGACGTTGGCGCCGCCGTCGGCGGTCGGCGTCAGGTGGACGGCCTCCCCCGGTCCGACGGGCTTGCCGGCGACGACGGCGCCGGCGTCGGAGTAGACGTCGAGCGGCTGATCGTCGCGCGCCTGCAGCCGGACGCTGATCTGTGCATCGGCGAGGGTGCCGAGTGTGGTGCCGCCGTAATAGTGACCGAGGATGCGCTCGGCCGCCCATCCCTGATCCTTCGCGTATCCGTAGGCGCCCCACTGGCCCATCCCGCGGCCGTGGCCGTTGCCGTGCCCGGAAAGCGTGAACGGCGTGTCGGAGGCGACGGTTTGCCGGATGTCCTGGCCGGAGGAGCGCAGATGCACGACGACGCCGGTGACGGCACCGATGACGAGGACGGGTGCGATGCCGAGTGCCGACGCGCGCAGAAGTTTGGCCGTGAACCCGCGCGGGGCGGGAGGGCCCGCCATGTACCGCCTCCTGCGGGTCCAGGCAGGCCTACCTGCACGAACCCCGAATTCGGTCTTCGCCATCACTGCACTCCTCATCGCTGAACAACGAGCGCTGAGACGGGGCGTGCACCTCGTCTCAGCGGGTCCGAGAAATTCGGGATAAAGTCTCAATGTAAGGTTGAGCGTTATGGACCTGTGTGACTAGTGTGGCAAGAGTGGTTGGAGTTAGCAACAACAGTCTCTTCAGTCACATGAGCATCACGAGTTGCAGACACGCGAGGTCGCTCGCAGGAAACTACAACTGAGGAGAGTCCCCCTTGCCGCACCGTCGACCGAAGCCCTCGATTGTCCTCGGGGCTGTCGCCGCTCTGGCTGTCGCAAGTCCCGTTGCGGTCTACGGCATCAGTAGCGCACCCTCCGACGTCAAATCCACGAACGAAACCTCCAACTCCGCAGTGTCCACCGAGATCGCGCAGGTCGTGCTGTCGCAGATTCCCGACATCGTGATTCCGCTGAAGGAACTGACCGGGCTGAACCTGCCCGACGTCAACATCGGCGACCTGCGGAACCTGAAGATCCCGCCGTACCTCCACATCCCCAGCAATGTGCAGCTTCCCGGCGGAATCCAGATCCCGAGCCTGCAGATCCCACTGAAGCTCCCCGCCCCGGGCGACGTCTCCGACCCCGCGATCCTGCCCCCGGCCGATCAGCAGCCCGGCGCGATCGTCAAGGAACTGTCCCGCGACACCCCGTTCAGCATGGTGGCGCTCACCTCCGAGACCCTCGCGTCCGCGGAGTCGAAGGTCCGTGCGCTGCAGGCCGACGGAACGTGGGGACAGTGGGTCTCCCCCGACATGATCGACACGCGTCGCACGGACAAGACCGCGTCGGACGGCAAGGTCGCCACCGAACCCGTCTACGTCGGGCTGACGAAGGCGATCCAGATCCTGACCCCCACCTCGACGCCCGCACCGGCCGGTGCGGGCGCTGCAGTTCCCGCACCGGCACCCGAAGCCCCCGCTCCCGTACCGGCTCCCGCACCGGCTCCCGCCGCCGACGGTGCCGCGCCGCTCGGATACACCCCCGCCGCCGTCAACACGCCGTTGCGGCAGCAGCCGGCACGCGCAGGCGCCGACGACGTCACGGCCGTCCTCATCGAACCGGGCAGCGGTCCCGGCGACGCGACGCTCGGCGACATCGCCAGCCCGCTCGACAGCGGCGGCCCCAAGGTGATCAGCCGCCAGCAGTGGGGTGCCGACGAATCCATCCGGTGCCAGGACCCCGACTACGACGACTTCATCGGCGGTGCCACCGTGCACCACACCGCGGGAGCCAACGACTACTCGAAGGCCGAATCGGCCGAGATCGTCCGCGCGATCTACGCCTACCACGCGCAGACGCTCGGCTGGTGCGACATCGGGTACAACGCACTGGTCGACAAGTACGGCCAGATCTTCGAGGGACGCGCGGGCGGTCTCGACCGTCCGGTGCAGGGCGCGCATGCCGGCGGGTTCAACGAGAACACCACCGGCGTCGCGATGATGGGCGACTTCTCCTCCGAGGATCCGCCGCAGGCGACCCTCGACGCCGTCGGCAAGTTCCTGGGCTGGAAGCTCGGCAAGGCCGGACTCGATCCACTCGGGGAGACGACGATGTACTCCGAGGGCACCGAATTCACTCCCTATGCGGAGGGTGAGGCCGTCGATCTTCCGGTGATCTTCGCGCACCGCGACGTCGGCAACACGTCCTGCCCGGGCGATGCGGCGTACTCACACATGGACGAGATCCGGCAGATCGCGGCCGCCAATCTCGGTGGCGGCAACGCCTCGCTGGCCTCGGACGCACCCTCCGGTGAGGCTCCGGCACCGTCCGGCGGTCCTGGCACGGACGCCAGCTCCAGCCTCGGCGCCGGAATCCCCGCCCTGGTCAACGAACTGCTGCGGCTCACCGACCCGTCGCCGGTCGCCCAGAAGTGGGTGGCGGAAGGCGGCGACACCGGTCGGCTCGGCCAGGCCATCACCGGACTGCTGCAGGCCAAGGCCGGGAACTCGGGCGCTGAGTTCGCCAACGGCGCCATCTTCACCTCACCCAACGGCGGTGTGTGGGCGGTCCTCGGGCAGATCTTCAAGACGTGGCAGAACCTCGGCGCCGACAACGGCGAATTGGGCCTGCCGACCAGTGACGAGTACGCGATCCCGGGCGGTCTGCGCACCGACTTCGAGAACGGTTCGCTGATCTTCAACGAGATCACCGGCATCGTCACCAAGGTGTTGAAGACCTACAACGACACCTACGCGGAGGCCTACAAGAACGGTGCCCCGGTCGATGCCGCGGCCCCCGTCGCACCGCCCGCGGATCCGGCACAGGTTCCGCCCGCTCCGGCTGAGCCCGCTCCGGCTCCGGCACCCGAACCGGCTTCCGCGCCCGCTCCCGTCGAACCGGCACCGGTTCCGGCCGGCTGATCGGGTTTCACCCTCTCGGGCGCTGGTGGTCTCAGGACCACCAGCGCTCGAGTACTTTCGCGACCCCGTCGTCCCAGTTGGTGGCGGTCACCTCGTCGGCGGCGGCCTTGGCGTCGGGGTGCGCGTTCTCGACGGCGACACCCCGGCCCGCGAGGTTCAGCATCGGAATGTCGTTGGGCATGTCACCGAAGGCCACGATCCGCGATGCCGTGACGCCGAGCCGTTCCGCCACCAGCGCGAGACCCGACGCCTTCGTGATTCCCGACGCCGACAGTTCGATCAGTCCGTTGTCGGTGGAGAACGTGACGTCCGCCCGGCGACCGATGTGCGGCGCCAGCGCGTCGACCATCGCCTGACTCGACATTTCCGGTACCCGGATCAGCAGCTTCACCGCGGGGGCCGCAACGACCTCGTTCTCGGACATCTCGGTGTTGTCGGGGTTGAGCCAGGCGTGCTGGTAGCCGGGTGAGCTCACGAACTGCGGTGTCGCGGCGTCGTGGGCGCTGGCCCCGACACGCTCGGCCGCGAGCCCGGCGCCGGGCAGCACCCGGAGCGCGATCTCCGACAGCCAGGTGAGGGTGTCGACGTCGAGGGTCGCGGCGCTGAGCACGCGGTCGCTGTCGCTGTCGTAGATGACGGCGCCGTTCGCGCAGACGGCGAGCGGCGCGTACCCGAGGCCCTCGACCACGGGATGGATCCAGCGCGGGGGCCGGCCGGTGGCCAGCACGAAGGGGGTTCCCGACGCGACCACCGACGCGACGGCGTCGCGGGTGCGGGCGCTGATGCGCTCGTCCTCCCCGATCAGGGTGCCGTCGACATCGGACGCTACAAGGCTCGGTCGGTCTGGGCTCACCCAGCCATTCTGCCTGCCGGGTCCGCGGCGCCGCCGGGGGGCTGTTACCGGGACCGGCGTTCCTCGGCTTCGCGGCGGTCCATCTCGGTGGCCTCCTCGATGGTGGGTGCACTGCCACCGAGTCGCCGGGGCACCCAGTACGCGCCCGCCGGATGGTCGAATCCGTCCTGAACCCGGCGCAGGATCGCGTCCATCTCCGCGTGCAGGGTCTCGGTCAGGGCCTCCGCCGGTTCCCGCGGCTCGATCGGCCGGCCGACTTCGACGGTCACCGGGAACCGATGCCGCCCAAGCTGTCTCGGCTGACCCTTGGTGGCGATCCGTTGAGCGCCCCACACGATGACGGGCACGAGCGGCACCCGGGCGTCGATCGCCATGCGCGCCGCACCCGACTTCAGTTCCTTGATCTCGAAGCTCCGGCTGATGGTCGCCTCCGGGTACACCCCCACCAGTTCGCCGTCGCGCAGCCGATCCACCGCAGCGAGGTACGCGCCCGCGCCGGCGGTCCGGTCGACCGGGATGACCCCGCAGCCGCGCATCAGGAACGCCATCACCCTGTTGTTCGCGAGTTCGGCCTTGGCCATGAGCCGCAGTCTGCGGTCCACTGCACCGACCGCCAGCGCCAGCTGGACGAAGTCCAGGTAGCCGGTGTGATTGACCGCGAGCACCGCGCCGCCCTCGGTGGGGATGTTGTCGAGGCCGACTCGCGTCATCCGCAACCCCTGGAACAGGGACAACGCCTTGGCCGTCGACTCGACAGCCGTGTAGACAGGCTCCACCGCCACCTTCTAGCTACCGGTCTCCCGGGCCCGACGGGACTGCGCCTTCGCCTCGGCGTCGGCGGCGTCCATCTTGTTCGCTTCGTCGAGCGTCGGCGCACTGCCCCCGAGGCGCGCGGGCACCCAGTACTCGCCTGCCGGGTGGTCGTAGCCCTGCTGGAGGTCGGCGAGCATCGTCGTCATCGTGGCGTGCAGCTTCGCGGTCAGCTCGGACGCGGGCTCGAACGGCTGGATCGGCTCACCGACGGCGATCGAGATGGGAGTGTTCGTGCGGCCCAGCCGCTTCGGGAACCCCTTGGTCCACACCCGCTGCGCGCCCCAGATGACCACCGGGATGATCGGCACATTCGCCTCGATCGCCATGCGCGCGGCACCCGACTTGAATTCCTTGATCTCGAAGCTCCGGCTGATGGTGGCCTCCGGGTAGACGCCCACCAGTTCGCCGCGGCGCAGGAAGTCGACGGCCGCCTTGTACGAATCCGCGCCGGCGGCCCGGTCGACCGGAATGTGCTTGAGCGCGCGCATGATCGGGCCCGAGATCTTGTTGTCGAACACTTCCTTCTTCGCCATGAAGCGGACGTACCGCTTCACCCTGCGGGCCGGAAGTCCGGCGTAGGTGAAGTCCATGTAGCCGGTGTGATTGATCGCGATCACCGCCCCACCCGTCGACGGAATGTGCTGATCGCCCTTGACCGTGAACTTCAGCCCCTCGAGGGCGAATACGGTGCGGGCGATGCCGATGACGGTTCGGTAGACGGGTTCCACAATCGGCTAGCGTAGCCGGGTATCCGCGATCTGGCCCGCCGTCGGGGACGGACATTCGGTGGGGAGTCGAGAGAAAGGGCGCGCTGGAGATGGGTGGCAGGGGCAGGAGGGCGCTCATCGCGCCGGTCGTCGCGGTGATTCTCGGCGCCGGGGTGGCGTGCGATTCGCAGTCCGGTATCCCGACGGAGGAGCCCCCGGCCGACACCGTTTCCGCGCCCGCATCCGCCGCCGAGCCCACGACCACCGTGCCGCCGGCCCCGGTGCCGCAGGTGGTCGTCGGTGAGGTGCCCGGCAACCCCGCAGCGGTCGACGCCGTCCGCGCCTGGGCCACCGACCTGGTCACCCGGCCCGGCACCGTCCCCGCGAAATGCTGGACGCTGCCGCCCGCCCAGGCCGCCGACCAGTACGCCGACACGTCCGTGATCCTCGGGGCGCTCGCGCAACCCGGAGTCGACGGACAATTCGCGGTGTCGTGGACCGGCGGCGGCACCACGGTGTCCGTCAAACGCAGCGAGATCGCGTCCGGCTACGCCTGCCCGCACGTCCACCCCGCCGGGACCGTCGACTTCTACACCCCCGCCGACGCCGAGTACGCCGTCACCCGATTCCTGTCGCGGGAGTCGGGCGCGCCGGTCAACGGGGCGGACACCGAGACCGCCTACCCGCTGATCTGCCCCGGCTTCAGCCCCTGGGATCCGCCCGGCACCGGCAACGGAGGGCGGCCGCCGCTCCGGCTCGACCCCGACGTCCTGGCCGGGACCACGGCGTTCACGACCGACGCGATGACCGCCACACCGGTCCGCGGCGACTACCTGGAAGTGTCCGTTCCGGTCACCGACGTGTCCGGTGTGACGAACACCAGGCAGGTCACGCTGTCCATCGGCCCCGACGGCTACTGCCTGGGCGAAGTGAACTGACGCACGTGAGTGGCGATGTGTGCTGGAGCGCGCATTGTCACTCACCTGGGGGGAACGCCTACTCTGGAACAGTCGCTCAGCTCCCAGGAGGCATACCAGTGCAGGTCACCAGCGTCGGACACGCCGGATTCCACATCCAGACCGAGGCAGGCTCGATCCTGTGCGACCCCTGGGTGAACCCCGCGTACTTCGGATCCTGGTTCCCGTTCCCGGACAACACCCAGCTCGACTGGGACGCCCTGGGCAACTGCGACTACCTGTACGTGTCGCACCTGCACAAGGACCACTTCGACCCGGAGAACCTCAGCAAGCACGTCAACAAGGACGCGACGGTGCTGCTCCCCGACTACCCGGTGCCGGACCTCAAGCGTGAACTCGAGGCGCTGGGCTTCCACACGTTCTTCGAGACCGAGGACTCGGTCAAACACAAGGTCACCGGCCCCAAGGGTGACCTCGACATCATGATCATCGCCCTGCGCGCCCCCGCGGACGGTCCGATCGGCGACTCGGGTCTCGTGGTGTCCGACGGCGAGACCACGTGTTTCAACATGAACGACGCGCGACCCGTCGACATGGACGTCCTGCACGACGAGTTCGGCAAGATCGACATCCACCTGCTCCAGTACTCGGGCGCCATCTGGTACCCGATGGTCTACGACATCCCCACCAAGACGAAGGCCAACTTCGGCAAGCAGAAGCGTCAGCGCGGCATGGACCGCTGCCGCAGCTACATCGAGCAGGTCGCGGCCACCTGGGTGGTGCCGTCCGCCGGACCGCCGGTGTTCCTCGACGACGCACTGCGCTACCTGAACGACGACCGGGGCGACGAGGGCAACATCTTCCCCGACCAGATCACGTTCCTCGAGCAGATGCGGATCCACGGCAACGACGGCGGCATCCTGATGATCCCGGGGTCCACCGCGGACTTGAAGGGCGGCGAGCTGACGCTCACGCACCCGATCCCGGACGCCGAGGTCGACAAGATCTTCTCCGAGAAGGCCGCGTACATCGAGGACATGGCGAAGCGCATGGCGCCGGTCCTGGCCGCCGAGAAGGCCACGTGGGCCCCCGCCGAGGGTGAGCCGCTGCTCGAGGCGCTGAAGGCGAAGTTCGAGCCGATCATGAAGCAGTCCGACCTGATCTGCGACGGCATCGGCTACCCCGTCGGCCTGGTGATGGGCGACGAGACCGTCGTCCTCGACTTCCCGCAGCGCACCGTCCGTCCACGCGGCGAGAAGGATGGCAAGCACCGCTACGGCTTCCGCATCGCCCCCGAACTGGTTCGCACGGTGCTGCGGGACGACGAGCCCGACTGGGTGAACACCATCTTCCTGTCCACCCGCTTCGAGGCGTGGCGCGTCGGCGGATACAACGAATTCCTCTACACGTTCTTCAAGTGCCTCACCGACGAACGCATCGCGTACGCCGACGGCTGGTTCGCCGAGGCCCACGACGACTCCGCGTCGATCGAGCTCGGCGGGTACGAGATCCAGCGTCGCTGCCCGCACCTGAAGGCGGACCTGTCGAAGTTCGGCGTCGTCGACGGCACCAACCTCACCTGCAACCTGCACGGCTGGCAGTGGGACCTCGAATCGGGGCGCTGCAAGACGTCCAAGGGACACGAACTGCGGTCCGCGAAGCTCTGACCCCGGTGGGCGAACGTACCCTTCGGCGCACCTGAGGCGTCGAAGGGTACGTTCACCCGGCAGAGGGGGCGTCGGCGCGGACCGGCGGCAGCCACCGTCGCACCAGGACCGCCGACAGCAGTACCGGAACGGCCAGTGCCGCGACGAGCGTCGTGACCGACAGCCACAGGGACCCGACGGCGAAGCCCGCGTAGATCAGCACCGCGGCCACCTCACCGAACAGGCCTGCCACCGACGTGACGGTGGCGCGCGCGGGACCGGTGATCGCGTCCTGCACGCGCGCTTCCGACACGATCATCGCGTTCCCGAGGATGCCGTAGCCGACGCCGATCGCGAGGAATCCGGGGACGCCGCCGAGCAGCGCTCCCCCGCCGAGCAGGATCGCGGCGACGGCGACGGCCCGGCCCATCGTCACGGCGCGCATCGACGCCGTGCGTCCGGCGAGGGCTGTGCCGACCACCTGCCCGCTCACCGTGATCGCGACGAGCAGCGGTACGGACGCCGTCGCTGTTCCACCGTCGCGCGCGAGCAGCCCGAAGTACTCGTCGAACGCCAGGAACGCGATCAGCACCGCCGACAGCATCACTCCGCGCCGGACCACCGCCCCCCGCGTGACCTCGCCGAGGCCGGCCCGCAGCATCGTGGCGTACCGGACCGCGAGTCCCCGTTGTTCGCCGGCGACGTCGAGGGTCTCGTCCGCCTCCTCGACCTTGGGCGGCGCGGGCAGCAGCAGGGCGAAGCAGCCGTGGACCACGGTCGCACCGACGCTCACCCACCCGACCAGCGGATATCCGCCGAGAACGTAGAGCGGCGCCGCCGTCAGGGTCGCGAGGAGGTTGCACACCATGGCGCCGGAGTTGGCGTAGCCGAGCAACCTCGCGAAGTCACCGGCAGCGGCTCGCGCGACGAGTTCGTCGTACAGCAACGCCTCGAACGTGCCCGACTGGATGGCGCCGCTGATGCCCCACAACACGAATCCCGCCGCGAATCCCGCGTACGACGGAACCAGGATCCACACGGTGAATCCGGCCGTGTACAGCATGGATGCGAATACCAGGAGGCCACGTCGAGACACGGTGTCGGCCCACGCGCCGGACGGCACCTCGGCGACGAAGGACACGACCGACCAGATGACGAACAGGGACGAGATCTGACCGACACTCACACCGTGGTCGGCGAACAGCAGGTCGTACAGACCGTAGAGCGGGATGAGGTCGCGCGTGGACACATAGCCGACCACGCGGACGGCGAGAAAACGCTGCGAACGGGGTCAAGGCTGGGCGGCGGGATATCTCACGCGCCCAGTTTCGCACTCCGCGCCGGGGGTGTCACCCCGTTTTCGACCTACCCGACGGTCGGCGGCTGATCGACGAGCTGGGCCATGTAGAGCTGGTCACCCATCTTGTCCATCAGTTCGATCTGCGTCTCCAGGTAGTCGATGTGATCCTCTTCTTCCTTGAGGATCGTCTCGAGCAGTTTCGCCGACGTGGCATCGCCCTTGTCGCGGCACATCTGGATTCCCGGACGCAAACGCTCGACGACCTCGACTTCGATGGAGAGGTCGGAATGGAATTGCTCGCGCAGGTCCTGCCCGATACGCAGCGGCAGCAGCTTCTGATAGTTCGGAAGCGCCTCGAGGAACAGGATCCGGTCGGTGAGGATCTCGGCGTGGTTCATCTCCTCGATGGACTCGGCCCGAGTCTTGTCCGCCAGTTTGGTGAAGCCCCAATTGGCTTGCATCTTGGAGTGCAGAAAGTACTGGTTGATCGCGGTCAGCTCACTGGTCAACTGTTCGTTGAGAAGAGCAATAACCTCGTCGTCGCCGCGCATGACTCCTCCGTTCGCCCCGGTTGAGGCGAACGTACCACTGGGAGTACCGCGATGTAGCGGATCGCGGGGTTCAGTTGTGCTGCGGTTTCGTCACGCGGCCGTGCTCACGGCCGACCGCTCCAGAATCTCCTTCAACCGATCGACGCAGGTCCCACATCCCCATCCGGCGCCGCAACGCTCACCGATGGCATCCGCGCTGTCAGCTCCGTCGGCGCAGTGCTCGTGCACTTCGTCTTCCGTCACTGCCTTGCAGATGCACACGAACATGTGGAGCTCCTTACCAACCAACTCGATTAGGTAAGGGTTACATCATTTTCGCGTTCGCGCAAGGGTAGCCTTCCCAAAATCCTGGGCCTGCTTCTATGGCTTCAGGACATCCGTCCCGACGAACGGCACGAGCGCCTCGGGCACCCGCACGGTGCCGTCGGACTGCTGGTGGTTCTCCAGGATGGCGACGATCCACCGGGTGGTGGCGAGGGTGCCGTTGAGGGTCGCGGCCGTCTGCGGCTTCCCGTTCTCGTCGCGGTACCGGACACCGAGACGACGCGCCTGGAACGTCGTGCAGTTGGACGTCGAGGTGAGCTCGCGGTACGCCTGCTGCGTGGGCACCCAGGCCTCGCAGTCGAACTTGCGGGCGGCCGACGACCCCAGGTCGCCGCCTGCCACGTCGATCACGCGGTACGGCACGTCGATGGCGGCGAGCATGTCGCGCTCCCACGCGAGCAGGCGCTGGTGTTCGGCGTCGGCGTCCTCGGGCTTGCAGTAAGTGAACATCTCCACCTTGTCGAACTGGTGGACTCGGATGATCCCGCGGGTGTCCTTGCCGTAGCTGCCGGCCTCGCGGCGGAAGCAGGTCGACCAGCCGGCGTACCGCTTGGGGCCGTCGGCGAGGTCGAGGATCTCGCCCGAGTGGTACCCGGCCAGCGGTACCTCGGACGTGCCGACGAGGTACAGGTCGTCGTCGGCGAGGTGGTAGATCTCGTCCGCGTGGGAGCCGAGGAACCCGGTACCCGCCATGATCTCCGGTCGCACCAGCACCGGCGGGATCATCATCTGGAAGCCGTTGGCCATCGCCTTCTGCGCGGCCAGCTGCAGCATTCCCAGCTGCAGCATCGCGCCGAAGCCGGTGAGGAAGTAGAAGCGGGCGCCGGAGACCTTCGCACCGCGCTCCATGTCGATCAGCCCCAGCGACTCACCCAGCTCGAGGTGGTCCTTGGGTTCGAAGTCGAACGTGGGAATGCCGCCGACCGTCTCGAGGGTGACGAAGTCGTCCTCGCCGCCCGCGGGGGCGCCCTCCTGGACGACGTTGGAAATCGCCCGGTGCGCGGCGTCGAGCGCGGCCTGCGCCTCGTGCTGCTCGGCCTCGGCCTGCTTGACCTTGGCCGCGAGTTCCTTGGACCCCTCGAGCAGCGCCGGACGCTCCTCCGGGGACGCCTGCCCGACCTTCTTGCCGAACGCCTTCTGCTCGGCACGCAGGTTGTCGCCGGCGAGAACGGCGGCGCGCCGGGACGCGTCGGCCTCGAGCAATGCGTCGACCAGGGCGGGATCTTCGCCACGGGTGCGCTGCGACTCGCGGACGGCGTCGGGGTTCTCGCGGAGGAACTTCAGGTCAATCACGGCTTCAAACCCTACCGGGCGCCGCAGAGCGGCTCACTCCGGTTTCGGTTCCAGCAAGCTCAGAAGGTCCTCGCGGCCGAACATGCGGGCGGCGTCGACGGCGGTCGGGTGGCCGGCCGTGGCGTCGGCGCCACCGGCGACGAGCGTCCGCACGACGGCGTCCTCACCCTTGAACAGCGCCCCTGCCAGCGGGGACTGGCCCTTGTCGTTGAGCCGGTCGACGTCGGCGCCACGGTCGATCAGGACCTGAACAGCCACGGCGTGACCGTGGTAGGCGGCCAGCATCACCAGGGTGTCGCCGTTCTGATTGGCCAGGTTCACCGGGACGCCCGCGTCGAGGTACGTGGCCAACGACACGGCGTCGCCGGATCGTGCCGTGTCGAACACACGCCCGGCGAGCTCTTGCAGTTCAGGATCCACCGGCTCGGCGGAGTGCTGAGGATCGTCACTCATGGTCGTCGAAGTTACGCCAGGTTCGGGCCGATTGCGGGAGTTGTTCTGCTTCCACGATCGGAACGGGCATTATGGAAATCGATGTCCTCAGATCAGTCGAACGGTGCCGACCCCCAGCCGAAGAATGCCGGGCAACCGGAGAAGGCTCCCCGCAGCATGTCCGCGACCACGACGCGTCGCGCGCTCGCGGCCGTCGCGGCCGGTGCCGTGGTGGCAGCGATCGCCACGTTCGCGATCGCAGGCGGTTTCAACCGCAGCGAGAACCTCCCCGCACACTCGACCGGTTCCGGACCGCAGGCGACGGGTTCGGTGGACGGCGACGCGTTCGCTTCGGCGGCGGCGGGCGACTGCCTCGACTGGACGCCGTCGAACGATCCGCAGGAAGACCGGAAGGACGTCGCGAAGGTCGACTGCTCGGAGGAACACCGGTTCGAGGTGGCGGCGCCGCTGGACCTCAGCGTGTATCCGGGCGCCGAATTCGGTCCGGGTTCGCGTTACCCGGGTGCGCTGCGGTTCGCCGCGCTGCGCGACGAACACTGCGTGCCCGCCGTCGACACCTACCTCGGCGCGAAGTTCGATCCGTACGGCAAGTTCAGCGTGGGTCTGATGTTCCCCAGCGAGTCCGGTTGGGCGGCGGGCGAGCGCACTCTGCGGTGCGGCCTCCAATTCTCCAGCACCGCAGGGACGTTGCTTCCGTTCACCGGCAAGGTGGCCGAGCAGGACCAATCCAACATCTGGGATCCGGGTACCTGCATCGGAATCAACCAGAACGTGCCCACCGATCCCGTCGACTGCGCGCAGCCCCATGCGTTCGAAGTGATCTCCGTCGTCGACCTGGCCACCCAGTTCCCGTCCTCGATGCCGTCCGTCGAAGACCAGGACAAGTATCTCGAAGGCGTGTGCACGCAGGCCGCCAACGAGTACCTCGGTTCCGCCGACGCACTGCGGAACAAGACGCTCACGCTGTTCTGGGACAACCTGGAACTCGACAGCTGGCTCGCGGGCAGCAGGCGGGTGAACTGTTCGGTGGGCAAGGAGACCGACGCCGGCGGCTTCTCGACCATCACCGGTTCGGCGAAGGGCGAGATCCTCATCAACGGTGCGGCACCCGTGCCGCCGCCGCCGGTCCCGGAGGGTAGGTCTGTTCCGACGCCGCTTCCCGGCGCAGTTCCGGTTCCCGGGAACTGATGTGGCGGTGAGCATGACGCCCGACCGATTCGAGGAATTGGTGGGCGACGCACTCGATCTGATCCCACCCCAGCTCGCGGCCGCGATCGACAACGTCGTCGTCCTCGTCGACGACCGCAACGACGAGGATCCGTACCTTCTGGGCCTCTACCACGGGATCGCGCTGACGGAACGGGACAGCCATTACGGCGGATCGCTGCCCGATACGATTACCGTCTATCGCGACGCCCTCCTCGAAATCTGCAGTTCGGAGGAGGAAGTCGTCCACGAGGTGGCCGTCACCGTGATACACGAGGTTGCGCACTACTTCGGGATAGAAGAAGATCGCTTGCACGAGCTCGGCTGGGGATGAACGGTTTTCCCGAGAAGAATTTCTCGGGATCGGGGGGAACCGAAGAGCGCGTTGCAGCGTCCAAGTGTGTAGGGACAGCTGCACATGCAGTTCGTTTGCCGGGGGGCAACTGCCTTCCGCCTGCCTAGGTCAAGAAGGAGTTCGACGCAATGCCAGCTCTGCACGTCGCACCTGAAGCTCTTGTCGCCGCCGCCGTGGAACTCGACGCACTCGCTGCGCGTCTCGAGACCGCGGTCGCTCTCAACTCCGCGGCCATCCGCGTGCTCCCGTCCGGGAGCGAAGAGGTCTCTCTGCACGCGGCCGGTTACTTCAACACGGTTGCCACCACGTTCACTCCTGCTGTCGCCCAGGGCATTCTCGAGATGCGCGAGACCGCGAACACGCTCCGCACCCAGGCCGCGCTGTACGTCGCCGAGGACGTCGCGCTCGGCGCGACCCTCGCGGCGGGCATGTGACGGCCGGCGCCTCGAGACCACCAGGAGATCAGACATGACCATGGGACTGACAGGTGTCATCTGGTTGCCCCGAGGGGCGACCGTCAACTCGACCACCCTCGTCGCAGGCGCGGGCCCGGTGCCGCTGAGCGTCGCGAGCGCGGCGTGGACGGCGTTGTCCACGAGCTTCGTCGACGCCAATCTCACACTGGTCCGCGTGATGGCCGAACTCGCGGCCGGCTGGCAGGGGGTGTCCGCGGTCGCGGCGCTCGCGAAGATCACGCCGTTCACGGTGTGGACCGCCGAATGCGCCGAACTCGCCGCGGACACGGCAGCGAAGGCGGGACTCGAGGCGGGCGCCTACACCACCGCCGCGCTCATCATGCCCAGCATCCCCGAGATCGTCGCAGTGAAGACCGCGAAGGCCACGGCGTACTCGACGGGTGGGGCGCTCAACGGCACCGCCGCGGCCGCGGAAGCCGCGGACCGCGCGATGGACATTCGCGCCGGGCTCGTGATGGAGGGGTACGAGGCCGCGTCGAATATCCTGGCGCTCAAACGCACGTACCGGCAGCCCCCTCGAATCGTCACGAAGGCCGATTCGAAGGAGGTCGGGACGTTCGACGAAATCCCGTCCGACGGTGAGTTCGATCCGACCCGTGCCGCGGCTGCCGCGCTGATGGCCGCCGGCCAGAACCCGGCGGTCACCACGGCCGCGTCGCAGGTCGGCAGCATCGCGGGCACCACGGTCTCCACCGCCACGTCGGCAGCGAGCAACATCGGTGGCGCGGCGTTGTCCGCGGTCACCGGTGGCGGTGTCAGCCCGATGGTGGGCGGCGCGCCGATGATGTCCGGCGGCGCATACGGCGGCGGCTCCGCCTCGACGAGCGCTGCAGCAGCGCGCACCTCGGTCGGTGCCCTAGGTGCGGGCGCCGCAGGCGGGGCGACCCTGCCCGAGGGCTGGGGCAAGCCGGACGGCGGCCAGGGCGCACGGCCCGGCGCACCGGCAACCGCACCCGGCGGGGTGATCGGAGACGTTCGCGCCGACGTGAACCCGGCTGCGGCGGGGCGCGGCGCCACCGGTAGCGGACCGATGACGGTCGGGCGGGGAGCGGGCGCGGCCGGGGCCGGTTCGCAGGACGAGGACGAGCGGGAGACCCCCGACTACCTGAAGAACTTCGAGCACTTCTCCGACGGGCGCACCGTCATTCCGTCGGTCATCGGCGCGAACCCCGACCACCGGGAGTCCGGACGGTGATCGATCTGGGCACCCAGCCGGGCGTACCGACCCTCCCGGCGGTGCCCCTGAGCCTCGACGAAATGGATTATCTCGTCGACACGCTCGCACTCGACGTGCTGCCGGTGGTGCTCGACGCCACCCCCCGGTACGACACGTACGGCGCCAGGGACGCAGCGTTCCGCGGCGCCGTCGACACCCTCGCCGCCCGGGACCTGCTCCCGGGCGGCAGGGTTCACCCCGAACTCGCCGACCGCCTGCGGGTACTCGCCCGACCGCTGTGGGAGATCGCCCTGCGCTGGTATGTCGACGGCAGCATCTCGAGACTGTGCATCTCCCAGGGGGACGCCCTCTCGGTGCTCGCCCTGCGCGCCGGCGACACGTACGTCGTACAGGACGCGGGCGCCGACCTCTTCGCCCCCGCCATCGGAGCGCTGGGGGACGTGGAGCCGATGAACGTCGGCGTCGTCAACGCACCCACGGTCCAGCTCGGCGAAGCCTTCGATCAGGGTGGGGACGGCAAGTCGCTCGCCGCCGCCCTCACCGCACTCGGGGTGACCGCGGTCGACGCGACCGCCCTCGGCAACGCGATGGCCGGCTGCACCACCTACGCCGAGATCGTCGGAATCGTCTACGGCGACGGACGATACGATCCCGTGGGCGGCCCCGTCACGGTCTTCGACACGTCGGCGGGACGCATCGTCGGCACGTCCAGTGTGTCCGCGCACGGGGTGGCGTGGTCGTCGCTCAGCCCCGGCACCCCGCAGCGTCTGCGGCAGGCGCTGGAGTCGCTGGCCGACCGGCTCCGCTGACCTACACCGGTTGCCGCTTCCACCATGCACCGGTCTCGCGGCGCTCCTTCCAGGTGGTGAATTCGTACCGATACATGCGCGCACGTACGTGTTTCGGCGGATCCTCAGGAAACGGGTTGTACTGCAACAGCTTCAGCGTGTCACGGTCGTTCCGCAGCAACCGCTCGACGAAACCCCGGAACCACGGTTCGGCGTAGCCGGGAGAGATCGCCGTGAACCAGAACAACCAGTCGAGCCTCAGGTGATACGGCGCGAACTGGCGTGGCCGCCGGTTGACGTCACCCGGTTTTCCCTTGAAGCCGTACTCCTTCCACACGGAGTGCACACTCGCGTGCGCGTCGGACGTGCCCTCCACGATCACCTCGTAACGCACCCGGGTGATGCTGCCGAACGCGCCGTACGTGTTGACGAAGTGCCATTTGTTGAACGACGCATTCATGCGCTGCCCGTGGGAGACCATGTTGCGGATCGGCCAGTAGCTCAACACGACCACGAGCGCCGTCACCGCGATCACCAGCACGACGAAGGGCATCGGCGCCGAGTCGTCGGCGGCCGGGACGTCGAAGGGCAGCACCTTCTCGTACACGCTGTCCGGGATCACGGACAGTCCCAGCACGATGGTCGTCCAGTTCAGCCACGAGAAGTTACCGCTCGCCACCAGCCACAGCTGGGTGACGATCATGATCGTCGCGGCGACGGCGGCGACGGGTTGCGGCGCGAACAGCCCGAACGGCACCACCAGCTGAGCGAAGTGGTTGCCGAGCACCTCCACCTTGTGCAGCGGCTTCGGCAGCCGGTGGAAGTACCAGCTGAGCGGTCCGGGCATCGGCTGGGTTTCGTGGTGGTAGTACAGGCAGGTGAGGTCCTTCCAGCATCGGTCGCCGCGCATCTTGATCAGCCCGGCCCCGAATTCGAGGCGGAACAGCAACCACCTCAGCACGAGCAGCACCAGTATCGGCGGACCGACCGAGGCGTTGCCCAGGAAGATCGCGAGGAAACCCGCTTCGAGCAGCAACGACTCCCAGCCGAAGCTGTACCAGATCTGGGAGACATTGACGATCGAGAGATAGAGCACCCACAGGGCGAACCACACGAGCATGCACGCGGCGAGCGGGATGACCTGCGTCAGACCGAGCAGCGCGGCCAGTGACAGTCCGGCGCCGGTCCAGCAGATCGCCTCGAAGAATCTGTCCGAGTAGTGGAAATGGAAGATGCTCGGTGAACGACCGAACGTGACGGCGCGGAGAAAGCGCGGGATGGGCAGCATCCCGTTGCTTCCGACGAGCGGCCTGAACTGGTTTCTCGCGGCCACGAACGCGACGAGATAGATCGCGGCGAGCCCCTCGGTGACGAGCAGCCGACCGAGCGAATAGTCATCGCCAACGAACCAATCCACCGCCGTCACTCCTCGAGGACGGTTTCCTCCATCGTCGCGCAACCCCAGGGTGCGCGCAACGACGTCACCCCATCGGGTCGTCGGCGCCGGGGATCACCCGGTGCTCGAACGGTGGCTCGACGGTTCCCCAGCGCACGCACTCCCAGCCGCCGCCCGCGAGCGGCGTCAGCTCCACGGACTGCGTGTTGGCCAGATGATTATTGGAGGCGAACAGCCCGGGCACCCCGGCGAGTTGCGCTGCCACGAGCCGGATCGCGGCGCCGTGGCTGACCAGCACGACGTCCCCCGAGTCCGCCGGGTCGTCGAGGTATTGCTCACGGAGGGAGTCCACGACCGGCACATACCGTTCGAGGATGTCGTGGGCGGATTCCCCGCCGGGAACCCGGGCGTCCAGCTCGCCGGTGTGCCACAGGTGGAACGTCTTCATGAACAGCTTGTGCGACTCCTCGTCGGTGCGGTCCTCGAGTTCACCGGCCTGGGCCTCGTGCAGGCCCTCCCGCACCTGGACGGCGATGCCCGACGCGAGTTCGACGAAGCGCGCCGTCTGCCGGGCGCGCAGTGCCTGCGAGGACACGAGGGCTGCCGTCGTCGCCTTCGCGGCGAGGTCGGTGCCCAGCCGTTCCGCCTGGGAGAGCCCTTCGGGTGTCAGCCGGGCACCGGGCAGCCGGGTGTCGAGCCTGCGCTCGACGTTGGCCTCGGTCTGCCCGTGCCGGACCAGGATCAGCTTGCCGCTCACGATTCCCTCTCTCCCTGACGGATTCGTTCGATCCAGTCCGCTGCGTCTCCGTCGGACGGCGGTGGCGGGCCGCTGGGGTTCGCCGCGGGCCAGGACCCGAGGAACCGCACGTGCGACTTGCGGTGCAGCGCACGGAACGCCTCGGCGACGAGCGGGTCGTCGATGTGCCCGATGCAGTCGACGAAGAATCGGTACAGGCCGGGGGTGGTGCGCACCGGGCGCGATTCGATCCGGATGAGATCGATTCCGCGGGTAGCGAACTCGGAGAGCACACCGACGAGGGAGCCGGGCGTGTTGTGGGGTTCGAGCACGGCCGACGTGCGGTCGCCGCCGGTGCGTGCGGGCACCTGGGTCGGGGCGGTGACGAGAACGAATCGGGTGCGGGCACTCTTCTCGTCCGCCACCCCGTCGGCGAGGCTGCGCAGCCCGAGTCGATCGCCGGCGAGGGCGGTGGACACGGCGGCGTCCGCGAGGCCGTTCGCCACGTCCTCGGCGGCGCCCGCGTTGGAGGACGCCGTCTGGAGTTCGGCGCCGGGGCAGTTCTCCTCCAGCCAGATTCGCACCTGACCGGCCGCCACCGGGTACGCCCGCACGGTGCGCACCTGATCGAGCCGCTCGATGCCGGCCCCGCCGAGGATCGTGAACGCCACGTCGAGCTCGGTCTCGGCCACGATCTGCAGGCGGTCGCCCAGCGCGAGCGAGTCGAGGGTGGGCACCACGGCCCCCTCGACGGAGCTCTCGATGGGAACGACGGCACCGTCGACGACGCCGTCGCGCACCTTGGCCAGGCTGGCGGGCGGACTGGTCGCGGCGACCCGCTCGACCTGCCCGTCGAAGGCACCCGCGGCCTCGAGCTGGGCGAGCGCCATCTCCGTGAAGGTTCCCGACGGTCCGAAATACGCGATCTTTGGCACGCCTACGAGATTACGCACCGAGCGTTGACGGTCCGGCGCATTGACGGTGAATGTTTACCGCAGACCCGCGTCCGCCAGCTCACGGGCGACGAGCGCCGGGTCGTGCACCTCGACCCCCAGCAGGACCTCGCGGACGGCCTCCGCGGCCTCGGGGATCAGCGAGGTGAGCCTCGCCGGATCCGGTGCCGCGAGCGCTGCCCGCACGTCGTCGCCGCGAAGGGACGCAACCGTCCCGGACAGCAGCGCGAGCACCTCGGCCGTGTCACGCGCCCTCGCCACGTATCCGACGTCCGCGTGCGCGAGGACGGCCAGGAAGTCGGCGACGTCGCCGACGGAGTGTCCGCTCGCAAGGCCCGGGATGCGGCCGGCGTCCGCGAGTTGCTGCGCCGTCTCGGCGAGACCGGGGTCGTCGCTGCCGTCTGCGGTGACGAACACCGCGAGCGGAGACGGCAGCCGGAGTGCCACCGCGTCGCCGAGGTGGCCCGCTGGGCAGTCGAGGTGGAACCGGACCGCCTCGTAGGAGGCCTGCTCGCTGGTGCGGAGAGCGGCGGGGTCGACGTCGAGACCCACGATGATGCGGCCGGCGTCGGTCCCGGCGGCGTCGAGCAGTGCGGACGCCGGAACCACCCGCGGTCCGAGTGCGCCGCCTGCGGCCGGGCCGGTGTCCTGGGATCCGCTGAGAAGTTCGGCGAGCAACGACTGCGGCCCGCGGGAGCGCGGGACACCGAGGGAGAGGGGTATAGCCACCTCCCCACCGTAATGCCCACCTCGTGGACCGGATTCGTCTCGGGGTCTTGCCATCGCCGACTCGCCCACATTAGGTTAGGGTTACCTCAGTATCGCGGAACCCTGAAGGAGGCTCCATGCCCGTCACGACCACCGGTCCGTCCACCGCCGAGCGTGTGCGTAGCTCGTGCGCACGGACCCAGGACGCGGTACTCGCCGTCGAAGGCAGCGCACCGACCGTCACGTCGGTACACCACCTGCGGTCCAGCGGCGACGTCGTGGTCGCCGTGCCCACCGAATCAGCGGCCGCCACCCTGTCCTGGCTCGCCGGTGGCGGCGGGATCCCCGCCGTGCTGGAGCTGACCGACAACTCACCGCTCGCGCTGCGTGAGCCCGTGCGGTCACTCGTCTGGCTGCGCGGCAACCTCCACGCCCTCTGCGAGGCACACACCCGCACGCTGGCCGACGAGGTGGCATCCGAATACCCGCACCCCGGACTTCTCGACGTCGGGCACGATGCGACGCTGCTGCAGCTCCGCCTCGAATCGGCGGTGGTCGCCGATTCCAGTGGCGCCGAACCCGTCGCCCTCGACGACCTGCTCGCGGCCCGGCCCGACCCGTTCTGGGAAATGGAGACCGCCTGGCTCCAGCATCTCGACGAGGACCACCGCGACCTCATCGACATGCTGTCCCGCAAACTGCCGCCCCACATGCGACGCGGACGCGTCCGCCCCCTGGGCATCGACCGGTACGGACTGCGACTGCGCGTCGAGAACGATCACGGCGACCGCGACATCTGGATGCCGTTCTCCGCGCCGGTCGACGACGCCGTCGCGCTGAGCAGGGCGATCCGGCTGCTGGTGGGATGCCCGTTCGTGAACGGACTCCGCGCGCGCGGCTGATCGCCATTCCGGTTCGGCGCGCGCTAGCGTGTGCCGCGTGATCTCGCGTGCAACGCTCGCCTCCTGGATACGGCCCGCCTCACCCGAACCGGCCGCTCCGCCGGCCACCGGGACCGAGCGGCGGGCCCTGTGGATCGAGATCACGATCGTCCTGCTCGTCACGTTCGGGACGAGCGGACTGTCGGGACTGCTGTCGCTGTCCGAATCGCTACTGACCCCGGGCAACCTCGCCGATCAGGCCGTCGCCCTCAACGTCTCCCGCGCGGAGAACCAGATCATCGATGTCGCCCGGCAATTGCTCGGCGTCGTGAAACTCCTCGCCTGGGGCGCGCTGGGTCTGTATCTCCTGTGGCGCAGCGGCCTCGGCCCGCGCGACGTCGGGCTCGGCCGATTCCGGTGGCGTCCCGACGGGACGCAGGGGGTCGGGCTCGCCGCCCTGATCGGTCTGCCCGGGCTCGGCTTCTACCTGCTGGCCCGCGCCATCGGCGCCAACCTCACCGTGGTGCCCAGCACGATCGGCGATCACTGGTGGCGACTGCCGGCCCTGATCCTGTGGGCGATCGCGAACTCCGGCGCGGAGGAAGTGCTCGTCGTCGCGTATCTGATCACCCGGCTGCGGCAGCTCGGGTGGAGCGAGAACTCGTCACTGCTCGCGTCGGCGGTGCTCCGGGGGACGTACCACCTTTACCAGGGTTTCGGCGGTGGGCTGGGCAACGTCGCCATGGGTCTGGTGTTCGGCCGGTACTGGCAGAAGACTGGACGGTTGTGGCCTCTCGTGATCGCCCACGCCACCATCGATTCGGTCGCGTTCGTCGGCTACGCCGCACTGCGCGGGCACGTCGGCTGGATTCCGTAATCCGGCCGGACCAGTAAAGTCGTGCGGGTGACCGGCGACGCCCCCTATCCTCCGCTGCCGCCCCGTCCGCCCCGGCGGACGCAGGGCGGGCAGCAGGTGCCGCCGCCCCCGAACCGCCGAATGCCGCCTCCTGACCAGCGGGTTCCTCCGCAGACGCGGCGGGTGCCACCGCAGGGTCCCCCGCAACAGGGACCTCCTGCGCCCCGCCCGCGACACCCCGCTCCCCGGCAGGGTCCCCCGGCGCCGCCGCCGGAGGGCACCCAGGTGATCCGCCGCGACGGACGCGGCGCCCCGCCGCCGCCCCAGCAGGCGTGGTCGCAGGCCCCCGAACCACAGTTGTCCCGGTCGGCGCCGCCGCAGGGTCCGCGCGGCTACGCGCCCACCCAGACGCCGCAGCCCTACCGTGACGCGCCGCCACCGCCGCCCCGGGTGCCCGACCGGCGTCCCCCTCGCACGCCACCGCCACCCCCGCCGCTCGCACCGCCGCGGACCCCGGAGCCCCCGGGGCAGCGACGTCCCAAGCGCACGCGGAACTGGGGCCGGCGCATCGGCATCCTGTTCCTGGTGCTGGTTCTGGCGCTCGCGGGCATGACGTACTACCTCGACAGTTCGCTGAACCGGATCGACGCGCTGGCCGACTACCCCGGCCGGATCGACGACACCCCCGGCACGAACTGGCTGCTCGTCGGTTCGGACAGCCGCACCGGGCTGACCCCCGAGCAGGAACAGCAACTGTCGACCGGCGGCAACAGCGGCCCCGACCGCACCGACACCATCATCGTGGTGCACGTCCCCAGCGGCGGCGGCCCGGCGACGATGGTGAGCATCCCGCGCGACTCGTACGTGTCGATCCCCGGCTACGGCGAGGACAAGATCAACGCATCGTTCGCGTTCGGTGGTCCGCAACTGCTGACCCAGACGGTCGAGGAGGCGTCCGGTCTGCACATCGACCACTACGCGGAGATCGGGTTCGGTGGTTTCGCCGGCATCGTCGACGCGATCGGCGGCGTCGACATGTGCCTGGACACCGCCATCGACGACCCGCTCGCGGGGATCAACCTCGGGCCCGGCTGCCAGGAACTGTCGGGGGCGCAGGCCCTCGGCTTCGTCCGCAGCCGCGCGACCGCGCTCGCCGACATCGACCGGATGAACCATCAGCGGATGTTCATGGCGGCGTTGATGTCGAAGGCCACCAGTCCCGCGACGTGGCTCAACCCGTTCCGCGTCTGGCCTCTCGTCACCGACACCGCCGCGTCGCTGCGTGTCGACGAGAGCGACCACATCTGGCACCTCGCCGCGCTCGCGTGGGCGGTACGCGGCGACATGATCACCACCACCGTTCCCGTCGGCGGTTTCGAGGACGTCGACGGTGCCGGGAACGTGCTGCTCTGGGATCACGACCGGGCG
Organism: Rhodococcus wratislaviensis; assembly: GCF_041228765.1. NCBI lineage: Bacteria > Bacillati > Actinomycetota > Actinomycetes > Mycobacteriales > Nocardiaceae > Rhodococcus > Rhodococcus wratislaviensis. The sequence continues at coordinate 415,360 of NZ_CP150488.1, forward strand.
TCGCAGTTCTTCGACGCGCTGGCGAACGACCGTCAGGTCCCGGCCGAACTGGTCACCACCGGACCGTGACGCACGGCCGTAAACTGACACCCATGTCTCAATCGGCGACGAAGACCCCCAGCGAGTTCCATGCCCTCCTGCTGCAGCAGATCCGCAACGAGTTCACCGCATCCCAGCAGTACATCGCGGTGGCCGTCTATTTCGACTCGCACGATCTCCCGCAACTGGCTCGCCGGTTCTATTCGCAGGCCGCCGAGGAGCGTGGCCACGCGCTGATGATGATCCAGTACCTCATCGACAACAATCTCCGGGTGACAGTCCCCGGCATCGACGACGTGGTCACCGATTTCGATTCGGTGCGCGCCCCCGTCGCCCTGGCTGTGGAACGGGAACGCGTCGTCACGGAACAGATCACCAAGCTCGCCCGGACGGCCCGCGACACCGGTGACTACCTCGGCGAGCGGTTCATCCAGTGGTTCCTCGAAGAACAGGTCGAGGAGGTCGCGAGCATGCACACCCTGCTCACGATCGTCGAACGCGCCGGCGACAACCTGTTCGACATCGAGGATTTCATCGCCCGCGAGATGAGCGGGAACTCGCCGATCCGGCCGGGTGCGCCGAAGAGGGCGGGTGGCGGCGTCTGACCCTTTCGGGTCAGCAGCGGGTGGGCGCCGGTTCGCCGCGGAACCGCGCGGCCACGTACTCGTACGCGTCGGGAAAGCCCACCACTGCCGTCGTCATGTGCTCGGATATCTCGTACGGGACGAACGTCAGTCTGGCGCCCGCGGCGCAGTAGCGGTGCGCGGTCTCGGCAACCGAATCGAACGGTGTCAGCCCGTCCAGGGTGCCGTGCCACAGGTAGAGGGGCGCGGTCGGGACACCCTCGAAGTACCGCAGACTGTTGTCGCGCAACACCTGGTGCGCGCCCGAACTCGCCATGAGGCTGGTCGAGGCGGCCAGCTGTCCGGCGCTGCGGAAGGCGCCGTGAAACAGGAGGAACCGGCGGCATTCGTTCGACATCCACTCGCGCAGCCACAGCCCGGTCGCGTTCAGCTGCGACGAAATCGGTAGCTGGTCCGGGTATTCGCGTTCCAAGCCGATCGCGGCAGCGAACGCGAGCCCGAACCCCGGATGCGGATTGAATCCCAGGCCCTGGGCCATCTGCTCGAGGTCCGCGGGAATCCCGCCCGCCACCACCGCGTCGAGTTTCAGCTCCGGCGCATAACTCGGGGCCAGCGCCGCGGCCCACGCGCTGGCCATTCCCCCACCCGAATACCCGGCCAGCGCTACGGGGCTGTGCGACAACCCCAGTTCGGCCACCCGCTGCACCGCCCGGACACTGTCGAGGGTGATCATGCCGCCGAGTTTCGCGGCACCGTAGGCGCCGGTCGGGCCGAGATGGTCGGGCACCGAGACCGCCCAGCCGCGTTGCAGACCCAGATACAGGCCCGGCGACTCCTGCAGTTCCAGGTTGAACAACGACCGCGACGGAGCACATTTGGTTCCGAGCGAATTCACGATGGCCTGATACGACACCAGCGGAGGATTCGCGACGCCGCGGGGAAGCAGAACCGTGGTGACGGCCAGGATCGGATGTCCCGTCGAGTTCGTCGACCGGAACGCGACCTGCCACCCGTCCGAATTCGCGTACATCCAGGTGTCGATGCGCCGCGTCCGCACGACGTCGCCGGGACGAAGGACCCCGAGGTCCGGCGGAGCGAGATAGAACGGGTCGGGATCCGGCCAGGGATACAGCGGTTCGGCCTGCGCCGGGGCGGGAATGGTCGCCCCCAGAAAAAGGGCACCGAGGATCAACGCTAGCCACGTACCGGATCGTCTCAACATGTGCCTGCCCCTCCGGGCCGCGCCGTCAGAACGCTGTGAATTTTATACACGGGCGAGGCCCCGCCGACGCCGATTGCCCCGTTCCCGTCGGAGATCCGTCGCCAGTTCAGGTTAGAAAAATGACATCAAAATGGTCCCGAAATTAGGTTGACTTTAGTTTGGGCAAGCTTCCCAAAATTAGGTTCAACTTGGATGACACCCGCCCTGACCAGCGATATTATCCATTTCATGACTTCGACTGACGCGCACAAGACGAAATTCCACGCTCTGCTCCACGACCAGATTCGCAACGAATTCAACGCGTCACACCAGTACATCGCGACTGCCATCTATTTCGACAATGCGGACCTGCCGCAGTTGGCCAAGCACTTCTACAAGCAGGCCGTCGAAGAGCGCAACCACGCCATGATGATCGTCCAGTACTTCCTCGACCGCGACATCTCCGTGGAACTGTCGGGTGTCGACGCGGCGAAGGGCCAGTTCGAGAACGCACGTGAGCCGATCGCACTCGCCCTGACGCAGGAGAAGACGGTCACCGAGCAGATCGTGCAGCTGGCGAGCACCGCCCGCGAGGAGGGCGACTACCTCGGCGAGCAGTTCATGCAGTGGTTCCTCAAGGAGCAGGTCGAGGAGGTCGCGAGCATGACGACGCTGCTGACCATCGCGGACCGCGCGGGCAGCAACCTGTTCGACCTCGAGGAGTTCGTCGCACGCGAGATGAGCGGCGTCGCAGACACGTCCGGCGCACCGCACGCGGCCGGCGGTTCCATCTAGGCGGCTCCGCCACCCGTGAGTGGTTGACGAGTCTCTGCACTCCTCAACCACTCACGGGCCCGAAGGGCCTATCGCAACGTGACCTGGCGGCCACGCAGTCCGTCGCGGGCGCGTCGCTCCTCGGTGGTGAGCGGCGCGTCGACGGCGAGCGCCTCACCCAGTCGCTGACCGAGTTCGACGGTGGCAGCGGCCCACTCGTTCGCATGCTTCTCGCGGTCCAGGTCGAACACCGGGACCAGCAGCCCGTGCGTCCGGAACGACCCGGCGTAGCGCGAACCCTCACCGAGGTGCAGACCGCCGGTCGCGTGCACGCGCGCCAGGGCCAGCATCAGATCGTCCTCGTTCTCCGGGCGCACCCAGCGGATGTGCGCCTTCTCGCCCGCATCGACCCACCATGCCGCGACGACGCACTCGGCCTCGACTCGCGCGGACGGCATGATCGCCGCATTCGCGTGCTGCACCGTGGTCGCGACCTCGGGGGCCGGCTCCACGCCTTCGGGGATCCACCAGTTGAAATCCTGGTGCACGGTGATGTCGAGTGGTGCGTCCGCGTCGATCACGTCGGCCAGTGCCGGGGTCTCGGATCCGGGGTTGGCGGAGGCCAGCGATTCGCCGGCCGCGGCGTCACGGACCCAGGCGACGGACGCGGCCAGATCGGCGCCGAGATCCGCAGAATGCGCCTGGACCTGCACACCGACGAACCCGGTGGCACTGTCACCTTCGTCGCGGACCAGCGCCGCGACGGCACCGGGCAGCACGGTCGCGAGGGTCACCGGACGGGACGAATCCTTGACGGGGAGCGGGGCGGTCGCCGACGGGACGAACTCGCGCAGCGCCACCAGGTCGCATTCGGCGGCGAGGCCTTCGAACGGCCGGGTCACCGCCGCTGCGGCGCTCTCCCGTTCCGCCTGCCGCTGCGCGAGCTTCTCGGCGCGGGCACTACCGGGCTTCGGACCACTGTTTCTCTTGCTCTTCTTTGCCACGACGCCAAAACCTACACGCCGGCGCCGGTCCGGTCAGGACGCCAGCCACTTCTTGGTGCGGCCGGGGTGGTTGGTGGCCACCCAGCTGACCCCGAGTTCGCGGCACAGTTCGACGTCGCTGCGGTTGTCGACGGTCCAGCAGTAGGTGGCTCGTCCCGCGGCGGCGGCCTTGTCGACGATGTCCGGGTGTTCGTGCAGCGTCTTCACCGAGGGACCGACCGCGGTGGCGCCGACGGTGGTCGCGGCGCCCCCGCCGAGGTAGCGGGCGGATTCGCCGAGCAACACGGTCGGGAGCATCGGCGCGGACCGCCGGATCCGCCACACCGCTCCGGCGGAGAACGACATCACGACGGCGCGGGAGTGGTCGGCGGACGGTGGTGCGGCGATGCCGAAGCGTTGCAGTTCGGCGAGCACCTTGCTCTCGACGAGGCCGCCGAACCGGACGGGGTGCTTGGTTTCGATGAAGAGTTTCACCGGGCGCGCCGACCAGTCCAGGGCGAGGGCGATGAGCGCGCTCAGCTCGAGGAGTTCGGCCGGCTCGTCTTCGGTGCCGTAATTGAACTCCGCCAGCTCCTCGAGGGTCATCTCGCTGACGACGCCGGTCCCGGTGGACGTCCGGTCGACGGTGCGGTCGTGGACGCACACGAGGTGGCCGTCCCGGGTGAGCCGCACGTCGCATTCGAGTCCGTCCGCGCCCTCTTCCAGCGCCAGCTCGTACGCGGCGAGCGTGTGTTCGGGCATCGCCGCCGATGCGCCGCGGTGCGCCACCACCAGCGGTCCGCGCCGGTCGGGGCTCACGACGCGACGACTTCCCGGTCGCTGCCGTCGGGCGTCGTCTCTGCGGACTTCTCCGCGTCCTTCTGCGGCGGCGGACCGGTGGCGATCACCCAGCGGGTGACGGGTTCCTTCGCCCCCTTCAGCGTCCGGCCTTCGAGCCGTCGGAGCACCATCAGTGCGAGTACCGCGGTCGCGGCGGCGACCAGCGCCGTGAACGCGGCCAGCAGGACACCGTCCGCCATGGCCTGCAGTCCCGGCCTGGACCGCCAGAACCAGTTGAACACGACGAGCACAGCGCCGAAGACCCACAGGCTCCACCAGGCTCGGACCAGCAGGACCGCGCGGGGGTCGCGGCGAATCACCTCGAGCAGGTACACACCCGGCATCACCAGGTTCAGGCCCGGCACCGCGCAACCGACGATCACCTCGGTGGGGGTGCGCGGGTCGGACGTCTTGGCGCGGGCGAACGTACGACGACGCATCCGCAGTAGCCAGCACACTCCGCCGATCCCCGACAGCAGCGCGAGGAGCATCCCGCCTGCCTGGCCGAGGAACACCGCGATGTCGGATACGGCGAGCAGGGTGGGATCGATCAGCCGGGTCCTGTTGCGGAGGAGGACGGCGTACCGGCCGAGTTCGGCGATCACGGCGAACGCGTACAGACCGGCGGTGAGGGTGAGGAAGAAGGCCGCCTTGCCGGCGAGCAGTTCCGGCCAGTCGCGGCGCGCGGAGGGTGATTCGACGTGATCGTGCAGTCCCCAGCGGGGGATCTCGGTGTAGCGGGGGGTGGGGCCGGCCGTCGGCGGTTCGGCCGCGAGACCGCCCCTGCGGAGCGGGGATCGCGCGATCCAGCGGAACCCCCGGCTTGCGGGTGGTGGGTGCTGGTCGGTGCGGACGGGGGCGAGCAGCACACCGTGGCAGCGCGGGCACCACTGCGTCGGGGAGCCGAGAACCGGCCACCGAGCCGCGCATCGCGCGCACACCTGAACGACGACGCTCATGCCCTCCGCACCCACTTCACATTGCCGATTCTGTCACGACCCGCGAATGCGGGCAGCCCACGACCGAATCGTCCTTTTTGGGGAGAATATGTGAGCTACACCACGAGAAATGCCGAGTTATCCACAGTTTCCACAGGTTCATACACAGTTATGGACAGTGTGAGTAGTGCTCATACACAGGTCAGAGCGCATGCGAATCCGTAATTGTTGACAGCTTCCGATGAACGGTCCACAACGGTGGATGAACTTGACATCGCAGCTCGGTGAACAATCGGACTCGGTGACCGACGGCTCGGCCCGGAATTACCCCTCCAGTTCGGATCGCCCGCGAAGCGACCCGAGAACTCCGGACCGGCCGTCGTCTCCCCCACCTGTGCCGGGCGAAAATGCCCCGACACTTGATCTGACGCAGCCCGGCGCGGTTTGGTTCCACCTGATCTGTAATCTCGGAAAACGATGACGGACGACGTCGGATCGCGGTGGCACCTCGGGCCCGCCCGTGTCCTCCAGGTGGCCGCCGCCCTCGTCGTGGTGCAACTTCTCGTGCGGACGTGGGTGGCCGCGAACAGCGACTTCTACTGGGACGATCTGATCCTCGCCGGACGCGGCGGAAGCCTCCCGCTGCTCTCCGCCGACCTCCTGCTCTACGACCACGACGGTCACCTCATGCCCGGGGCTTTCCTGGTGGCGGGTATCGCGACGCGGGTGGCGCCGTACGAGTGGATCCTGCCGATGCTGACGATGATCGCGCTGCAGGCGGTGGCGTCGTATGCGGTTTTCCGGTTACTTCGCACGCTTCTCGGGCCACGCCCCGTCCTGCTGGTTCCGCTGGCGATCTATCTGTTCTCCCCGCTGACCGTGCCTGCGTTCGCCTGGTGGGCGGCGGCGCTCAATGCCCTGCCCCTGCAGATCGCACTGGCGTGGGTGGCGCGCGACGCCCTCGAGCTGTGCCGCACCGGACGGCGGCGATACGCGGTCTCGGGCACGCTCGTGCTGATCGCGTCGCTGCTGTTCTTCGAGAAGTCCGTCGTGGTCCCGTTCGTCGCGTTCGCGACCGTGGCCCTGCGCGCGCACGTCGGCGAGCGGGAGCGGCCGGTGCGGTCGACGCTGCGGCGAGGCGCGGCCCTCTGGATCCCGTCGGCGGCGGTGCTCGCGGTGTGGGCGGCGTTCTACTTCTCCACCGTCGCGTCGCAGTGGGAATGGGCGGGTGCGGCGCGGGCGTTCGAACTGTTCCACCACGGCACGTCGCTCGGACTGCTGCCCACGTTCGTGGGTGGGCCGTGGACGTGGGACCGGTGGATTCCCAGTCCCCCGTGGGCCTCCCCGTCGACGGCACTGGAAGTGGTCGGCTGGGTCGTCCTCGTCGCGGCGGTCGTCACGACGGTCCGGCTGAAGCGCCGCATCGGCTGGGTATGGATACTCACGGCCGCGTACTTCCTGCTGTCGGTGACCGCGATGGTCGTCACCCGCTGGGGCGCCGACACCACCTACGAACTCGCACAGACCTTGCGCTACTTCACGGACACCGCGGTGATACTCGCGATCGCCGTCGCGGTGATCGCCCGCGCACCCCGACGACGCGCCGACCCCGTCCGGGTGCGGCCGCTGGTGGCCGTCGCCGCCGTGGTCGCGTTCGTCGCGAGCAGCCTGTGGTCGACGTACACGTTCACCCGCAGCTGGGAGGAGAACCCGACCACCGCCTACCTCGCGACCGCGCGTGCGTCGCTCGCCGAACGGGACGACGCGCCGATCCTCCAGCAGCCCGCGTCCATCTGGGTCCTGTTGCCGGTGGCGTACCCGAACAATCTGGTGAGCCGGGTCTTCGCCCCGCTGCGCGACCGCCCCGAGTTCTCCGACAGCACCCCCGACCTCCGGATGATCGACGACGCGGGTTCGGTGGTCGACGCCCAGGTCACCTGGGTGCGCGCGATCGAGCCCGGACCCGTCCCGGACTGCGGGAACCTGGTGGACCAGCGCAGTTTCGTGCCCCTCCCCCTCGACGGACCGCTGACCGGCTGGGAGTGGACTGCGCAGCTCAACTACATGGCCACCGCGGACGGTGAGATCGCCGTCGCGATGGAAGTCGGCAGCCCGGTGCGGGTGCCGGTGCACCGCGGCCCGAACTCGGTGTTCGTGCGGCTCACCGGTGGCGGTCAGAGCGTGCGGGTGAGCACCCTGACCCCGGACCTGTCGCTGTGCATCGGCGCGGGCCCGGTCGGGGTCGTGGTGCCGAAATAGTTACCGCCCGTACCGCGACCACGCGACGCGGGCACTGGCCGCCCCGACGATCGCGGCGGCCACCTCGTCCCAGCCGGCTGCGGGCAGCCCGAGCTTCGCGAACAACGAGCGGCGGGGCCCGGTCATCTCGAGGGTGGCGTCGGGGAACCGCTTCTCCACCACCTCGCGCAGTGTGCCGATCCCGTCGACGATGCCGAGTTCGACGGCGCGGCGTCCCAGCCAGACGTCGCCGTTGAACAGCTCGGCCCCCTCCGCCCTCAGCTTGTCCCCGCGGCGGCCGACCACCCAGTCGCGGAATTCGTCGTGGATGCCTTCCTGGATCTGTTCGAGCCACTGCACGTCCTCGGACTTCTCCGCGAAGAACGGATCGAGGCGGGCCTTCGCCTCGCCCGCCGAGTGGAGCCGCCGTTCGATGCCCAGCCGGTCGATCAGTTCGGAGAACCCGAAGCCCGCCGAGATGACACCGACGGAGCCGACCACCGACGTGGCGGTCGCGTAGATCTCGTCCGCCGCGCAGGCCAGCCAGTAGCCGCCGGACGCGACGACGTCCTCGCAGAACGCGAGCACGGGCAGTTCGTGTTCGGTGGCGAGCTGACGGATGCGGGCGGCGATGTATTCGCTCTGCGTAGGCGACCCACCGGGACTGTTGATCAGCAACGCCACCGCTTTCGCACCATGCGTGGTGAACGCTCGCCGCAACGGTTCCTCGACGGATTCCGCGCTCAGCACCCGCCCGAAACCCGCTCCGCCGGACGCGATCATCCCCTGCAGCCGCACCACCGGCACCACGCCGGCGCGGGAGCCTCCGAACGCGTCGGGCAGCTTGTCGGCCAGCGGTTTCGGCAGGTTCAGTGGGATCTTGGCCATGAAATCAGCGTACCGATCACGGATCGGGCAGAGTGGTTCACATGGAGTTGCGAATCTTTACCGAACCCCAGCAGGGTGCCACCTACGACGATCTTCTTGCGGTGGCGCAGGCCGCCGAACGTTTCGGATACGGCGCGTTCTTCCGGTCGGATCACTACCTCGCCATGAACACCGAGGGGCTTCCCGGGCCCACCGATGCGTGGATCACACTGGCGGGTCTCGCCCGGGAGACGTCCGCGATCCGTCTCGGCACCCTCGTCACGTCCGCGACGTTCCGGTATCCCGGACCGCTGGCGATCTCGGTGGCGCAGGTCGATCAGATGAGCGGTGGCCGCGTCGACCTCGGTATCGGCGCCGGCTGGTACGAGGAGGAGCATCAGGCGTACGGCATCCCGTTCCCGCCGCTGAAGGAGCGGTTCGAACGGCTCGAGGAGTCCCTCGCCGTCATCACGGGGCTGTGGCGCACTCCGCTCGGTGAGACGTTCTCCTATGACGGGACGCATCTGACGGTCAAGGATTCGCCCGCACTCCCGAAGCCGCGGCAGCCGCAGGGTCCGCCCGTCCTGATCGGCGGCACCGGCAAGAAGAAGACCCCCGCGCTGGCCGCGAAGTACGCGGACGAGTTCAATGTCCCGTTCCAGTCCGTCGAGGAGACGCGGGACGTGATCGAACGGGTCCGGCTCGCGTGCAAGGCGATCGACCGCGACCCGACGGAGTTGGTGTACTCCAACGCGCTCGTCCTGTGCTGCGGGCGCACCGAGGAGGAGATCGCGAAACGCGCCACGAGTATCGGACGTGAGGTGCGCGAGCTGCGGGAGAACGGACTCGCCGGGTCGCCCGCCGAGCTCGTCGACAAGATCGGCCGCTACGCCGAGGCGGGATCGCAGCGGATCTACCTGCAGACCCTCGATCTCACCGACCTCGACCACCTCGAACTGGTCGCCAGCGAGGTCGTTCCGCAGCTGGGCTAGGCGAGCTCGAGTTCGGCGGCCACGACGACCGGAAGATTCAGGGGCAGCGCGGCCACCCCGATCGCCGTCCGGGCGTGGTCGCCGACGTCCGGGCCGAATACGTCGAGCACTAACTCGGAGAACCCGTTGAGCACCGCGGTCGTCTGGTCGTAGCCCGGCTCGGCGTTGACGAACCCCGTGACGGTGAGCCACGCACCGATGCGGTCCAGGTCGCCCACCGCGCGACGGACCCCCGCCAGCACCGCGAGGGCGGTGAGCCGGGCGGAGTGCGTGGCATCGGCGGCCGACACGTCGGCGGGAACGGACCCGAACGGTCCGGCGGGTGTGCCGTCTTCGGCGAGGGGCCCGTGACCGGACACCAGCACTCTGCGGCCGTGCACGCGTACCCAGCTGAACGGCAACTCCATCCCCGGCGGCAATTGGACGGCGCGCGGCAGCACCAGCCCCAGATCACGTAGTCGGGACTCCGCACCCATCACAACTCCGCTCGACGACTGCCCGGGTCATTCGGCGTGCTCAGCAACATTCCGTTCCCTTTCCGCCGGTGGAATGCTCGAAGTACGACCGGAACGGCCGTGTGACTCGAGTGCGCCGGAGGTTGTCATGGGTTCTGCGGAAGAAGCGGTAGTGCGTCGATTCTACGAGGAGATGAACAACGATCGGAAGAACGAGATAGCGGAGGAGCTGTTCAGCAGCGACCACGAGATGCATGATCCCCAGGTCCCGGGTGGGCCGGGTCCCGCGGGGATGACCGCGGCGATCGCGGCCTACCAGGACGGAGTGGACGGGCACTGGACCATCGAGGAGATGTTCTCGGCCGGTGACCGCGTCGTCGTGCGTTGGACCGGCACGGGAACGCACGTCGGTGAGATGAACGGGATTCCGCCGACCGGAAACAAGATCCGAGTGGACGCGATCTCGATCCACCGGCTGGCCGACGGCAAGATCGCCGAGACCTGGCAGGTGTGGGACACGCTCGGATTCCTTCAGCAGCTCGGCGCGGTCCCCGCGAGCTGAACCCGCCACACCCTCGGGAGGGTGCGATGAAGTACGTGATTACCTGGACGCTGCGTAACGGTGGGTCCGCCGCCGAGAACGAGAAAGCTGCGCGGCGGAGCCTGGAAGTGTTCGCACGATGGACGCCGGCGGAAGGGGCGACCTTCCATCATTTCCTCGGTCGCCTGGACGGAACCGGGGGATTCGCCTTCGTCGAGGCGGATGACCCGAACGACGTCTTGGACGGCCCGACGAAATTCGGACCTTTCTTCGAGTTCCACGTCTACCCGGTCGCCGACATCGCCGTCACCACACAGGCTGCGCAGCAGGCGGTCGAGTTCAGAGGCTCGATCAGCTGAGCGGGCTCAGTGCCGAGTGGTCGAATCCAGGAACTGGCGGAGGTCGCGGTCCCACTGCGCGTCGCGGGCGCGGTTCAGGGAGGCGCGGCAGATGAGGAAGCCGGACAGCGCGATCATCATCACCGCGAACCAGGTGAACAGCCCGGCGATCACGCCGGCCACTCGTGCCGCCGACGGCGACATCGGTTCGGTGGTGAGGTTGCCGTCGGCGTTGACCCAGATGTCTTCCTTCGTTCCCGAAGGAGTGGCCGGGTCGACGGTGATGTCGGCGTGGCGGGTCTCGTTGCCCCACGTCCACTTGGCGGGGGCGGTGTCGACGCCCGACGGCGCGACGTCGGAGGTGACGGACACGCCGGTGGAGTCGGCGACCGTGGTGGCGGAGACGGTGCGGTAGTCCGCGACCTGCTTCTCCGCCAGCGTTAGCTGACTGTCGATGGTCCGGGCACCCACGAGGATGGCCAGCGGGAGCATCGCGAACGCGAGCACCACGACCGCGAGGGTGAGCATGTTCTCGATCCGGTCCGAGCGCCGGAGTAGCGGGTTGTGCCGCTGACGGGCCGACCGCTTACGCAGTCCCCGTGCTTGAGAGTTGTTCCACATTCCGGATCCGGTCCTCTCGCCGACAATTCCCTACCATCCAGGGTCGTACGCAAGGCAAACAAGATCAAGTCAATCCGGTGTGTCTTTGGGCACTGTGCCGTAATACACTCATCTGCTCCCCGCCATCTCACGATGCTCCTTGGGGCTCACTCCGCGCACGCGTTTGAACGCCGCACTCAGCGCGAATCCGCTCCCGTACCCCACGCGCTGGGCCACGGACGCGACCGTGGCGTCGGGTTCGCGGAGCAGATCCGCGGCCAGGGACAGCCGCCAGCCGGCGAGGAAAGTCATGGGCGGTTCGCCGACGAGGTCCGTGAACCGTCGTGCGAGGGCAGCCCGCGACATGCCGGTTTCCGCGGCGAGCGACTCCACGGTCCACTGGCGGGAGGGGTTGTTCTGCAGGATGCGCATCGCCTTGCCCACCACCGGGTCGCTCTGCGCCCGCACCCACGACGGCGCCTCGGCCGCCGGTCGCGCGAACCAGGCGCGTAGCACCGCGATCAGGAGCAGGTCGAGCAGACGGTCGAGGACGGCTTCCTGTCCGGGTTCGTCCCGCACCACCTCGTCGTGCATGAGGGTGACGAGCCGCGAGTCCCAGTCGGCGCGGCGCTGCACGACGAGTTCCGGGAGCGCGGTCAGCAGTCGCATGCTGATCTCGCCGGGAGTCTGGTACGTCCCGGTGAGCATCACCGTGCGGCCGTCCGCACTGTTTCCCCAGGTGCGCACGCCGAGGTCCATCGCTTCGGCGAGCGGTTCCCCGCGGAGCGTCGTGCAGCTCTGGTCGGGGTTGATGATCACGTGCGGTGGGGTGTCCGGATGGTCGGCGACGACGTACCGCTCGGGTCCGCGGACGATTGCGACGTCACCCTCGGTGAGCTGCACCGGATCGCCGGTGTGCGGAAGGATCCACGCTTCGCCGCGGCCCATCGCGACAAGGCTGAGCGGCGCGTGGTCGTCGATCTGCAGCGACCACGGCGGTTCCATGATCGAGCGGAGCACGAATGCGCCTGCGGCACGGGGACCACTGATGAGACCGGCGAGGGGATCCACACATCCAGCGTAGACGCTCGCGTATGGATCAGCGCGTTTCAACCATGGAAAGTCTCGACGTTGCCGTCTTGACTGAAACACATGACAACGACACCGCACACACTCGTCCTCACCGCCACCGGCAAGGTCGGCAGCCGCGTCCTCGCCCGGCTCGCCGCCGCGGAAGTACCCGCTCGGGGCGGTTCCCGCACCGGCCGTCCCCCGTTCGACTGGGAGAACAGAGACACGTGGCGGCCCGCACTCGAGGGAATCACCTCGGTGTACATCGCCTACTACCCGGATCTCGCGGTGCCGGGAGCGGCGGAGGTCGTCGAGGAGTTCGCCGGCCTGGCTGTCGCGAACGGCGCCCGGCGACTCGTCCTCCTCTCCGGTCGCGGCGAAACCGAGGCCGAGCGCAGCGAACTGGCGATCCGCAAGGCGGGAGCCGAGTGGACGATCCTCCGGTCCAGTTGGTTCAGCCAGAACTTCAGCGAAAGCTTCATGCTCGACTCACTGCTTGCCGGCGACCTCGCACTGCCCGTCGAAGGGCGCGTGCTCGAACCCTTCGTCGACGCGGACGATCTCGCCGAGATCGCCGTCGCCGCACTGACCGGGGACGGCCACGCCGGCGAACTGTACGAACTGACCGGGCCGCGGTTGTTGTCGTTCGGCGACGCCGTCGCCGAGATCTCGGAGGCAACGGGTCGCGAGATCCGGTACACCCCAGTCACTTCGGAAGAGTATTCGACGGCGCTGGCCGGGCAGGGGGTACCGTCCGACGCGATCGGCCTGCTCACCTATCTGTTCGACGAAGTGCTGGACGGGCGCAACGCATCACTCACCGACGGGGTGGAACGCGCACTGGGGCGCGCGCCCCGCGACTTCACCGACTACGTCCGCGCCGCAGCAGCGGCCGGTGTCTGGAGGGTCTGACCATGGAGCGTTATCTGACGATCGTCACGGCGGTGGGCGCCGGCGTGGTGGGCGGCGTGATGTTCGCGTTCTCCACGTTCATCATGAGCGGGCTCGGACGCCTGGAGCCGGCTCAGGGCATCTCGGCGATGCAGGCGATCAACCGCGAGGCGCCGAACTTCTGGTTCATGACCGCGTTGTTCGGCACCGCACTGACGTCGATCGCCCTCGCGGTCGTCAGTGTGGTGCGGCACGACGATTCGGCCGTCTACGCGGTGATCGCCTGCGCGCTGTATCTCGTGGGGATCGTCCTGACCATCGTCTACCACGTGCCGCACAACAACGCGCTGGACGCAATCGATCCCACCGCGGCCGACTCGGCGGCGTACTGGCGCGACTACGTGTCGGGCTGGACCGGGTGGAACCACGTGCGCACCGTCAGCGCCATCGCGGCGTCCGCGGTGCTCACGTGGTCCGCGACCCGCGGTTGAGACCGGGGTCTACGAGGGCGGCAGGATGTCGGTCTGCGCCGGGACCTCGTCCTGCTTCAGCAGCCCGACCGGGCAGCTGACGCCGGTGGCGTGCACGGGGCAGTAACCGCCGGGGTTCTTCGCGAGGTACTGCTGGTGGTAGTCCTCGGCGTAGTAGAACTGCGTGAGCGGGGCGATCTCCGTGGTGATCGCCCCGTATCCGGCTTCGGCGAGCCTCTTCTCGAAGGCCTCACCGGTGGCCTCGGCGATCTCCACCTGCTGTTCGTCGATCGTGTAGATGGCCGAACGGTACTGCGTTCCCTGGTCGTTGCCCTGCCGCATGCCCTGCGTGGGATCGTGGTTCTCCCAGAACTCCTTGAGGATCTCGGCGTACGAGATCACCTTCGGATCGAAGACCACGAGCACCACCTCGGTGTGCCCGGTGCGGCCGGAGCACGTCTCCTCGTAGGTGGGGTTGGGGGTGTAGCCGCCGGCGTATCCCACCGCGGTGGTGTAGACGCCGTCGAGTTGCCAGAACTCCTTCTCGGCGCCCCAGAAACATCCCATGCCCAGCACCGCGGTCTGCATGCCCTCGGGGAACGGGGGCTGTAAGGGGTGACCGTTGACGAAGTGCGTCGCCGGAACGGGAATCGGCTGGCTACGTCCCGGGAGGGCATCCTCGGCGGTGACCATCACGGACTTAGCGGCTGCTCGACCCAGAAGCTCGTCGTACCAAGACATGATTCGATGCTACGCGCGGTGCCGAGGTGGTCTCCTGGGCGAGCGCCGACTGCGCCCGCATCCGCTCGACGCGCGCGGTCACCCACCCCGTGGCGGGGACCTCCACCCACCGGTACAGCGCCTCCGACACCAGTGCCGTCACCACGAGAAATGCGATCACCGCCCCGGTCTCGCCGAACGAGCCGACCGTGTGCTCGTACACGCGGTAGAGGATCAGCGTGTGGACGAGGTAGATCGCGTAACTGCGCGACGCGGTCCAGCGCACGACGGCCCAGTGCGCCGCCGGCCCGTCGTATCGGCCCACCAGCACGACGCACGCGGTGACGACGGCGAACGTCCAGAGGTAGTGATCGCCCGCCCAGTACACCCGGAAATCGGTGGCGAGGCGGATGACCTCGACCTGGGCCAGCCCGGCGACGACGATCCACCGGCAGTCCGCGAGCCGCGCCCAGCCGAGGTAGATGATCTGCCCCAGGAACACGGCAGGCAGGGTCGCGGCGATCTTCGACAGCATCGGGACCGTGTACGGCTGTGGCGCGTACAGGTTGTAGAGCAGGATCAGCGCGCAGAGCGCGGCGCCCGCCATCGGCATCGCGATGGGCAGGGTGCGCAGAACGGGGCGCGCGGCCACACAGGCGAGGTAGAAGAAGATCTGGACGGCGAGGGTCCAGGTGACCCCGAGAACCGCCACCTCGGGTTTGAGGAAGAATCCGCCGAGCACGAAACTCAGGGCCGCGTCGACGTTCGACACCCCGTCCTGGCCGCTGAACATGCCGTTGATGCCGAGGCGGACCAGCACGATCGCGGCGAGAACGGCCACCCAGAATGCGGGCAGGATGCGTCCGAGCCGGTTGACCAGAAATTGCCCGGGCTCGTGACGAATGGCCGAACGGGTGATCAACACCCCGGTCAGCATCATGAAGACGGCGACCCCGAGAAAGGACAGATGCTGGTTGAGACCGCCCCGCTCGATGAAGATTTGATAGACGACGTCGATGAACCACCATCCGGTTCCGAGGTCGTCGATCAGATAGAACGAGATGTGCGAATAAATCACGGCCAGAACTGCGAAGAAGCGGAGCAGGTTCGCGCCCGTGAGCTCCACACGCGGCGCGGCCGCATGCGAATCTGCAACAGGTATCAGCGAAGGCATCGCGTCAGCTTAAGGTTCCGTTCACCGGTCGGACGAATTCTCACGACATCCAGTGTCACCGCGCCAGCCTTTTTTCGGGTGCCCGAACTTTCCTGTGAGGGAATCGCTCGGTGACCCCAACTGTTGCGCAGGGTGTACCAATGAGATTGGGTATATACCCGAGAACGATTCGCCAAAGGCGGGTGTCAGACGCGTGCCCACGTGTCGTCGGCACCCGGAAACACAAGGGCTCACAGCCCATAGATGAAGGGACCCTCGTGTCTGTTTACACGCTGCCGGAACTCCCGTACGACTACGCAGCTCTCGAGCCGCACATCTCCGGCAAGATCATGGAACTGCACCACGACAAGCATCACGCCGCGTACGTGACCGGTGCCAACACGGCCCTCGACAAGCTGGCCGAGCTCCGCGAGTCGGACACCCTGCCCGCCGTGGTCAACCTGCACGAGAAGAACCTCGCCTTCCACTTGGGCGGCCACACCAACCACTCCGTCTTCTGGAACAACCTCTCGCCCGACGGTGGCGACAAGCCGACCGGTGAGCTCGCGGCCGCGATCGACGACCAGTTCGGCGGCTTCGACGCGTTCCGCAACCACTTCTCGGCCAACGCCAACGCCATCCAGGGCTCCGGCTGGTCCATCCTGGCCTGGGACTCCATCGGCCAGCGCCTGCTCATCGTCCAGCTGTACGACCAGCAGGGCAACATCCCGATCGGCCTCACGCCGCTGCTGCTCCTCGACATGTGGGAGCACGCCTTCTACCTCGACTACCAGAACGTCAAGGGCGACTACGTCAAGGCATTCTGGAACATCGTGAACTGGGCGGACGTCGCCGCTCGATTCGAGAAGGCACGCACGCAGACCGCGGGCCTGATCGTCTAGTTCCTCTTCGCAGCCACGGGCGCACGGACCACTCTCGGGTGTGTCCGTGCGCCCGTGCTTGTTTCGGGACCGGAAGTCCTTCCGAGCAGGCCGAGCGTCCAATAGGCTTCGGAAGTGACCGAGTTCAGCAACCCCGCCCGGGACGACGCCCTCGTCCACGCATTCCGCGACGACGCGCTCGGCGACCTCGACGCCACCGGCCTCGCAACACGGATCGCCTCCGGGGAGGTGACGATCCGCGAGGTGACGGAGGCGGCGATCGCGCGCGCCGAGTCGGTCGGGCCCGCCTTGAACGCCCTGGCGTTCGCCGACTTCGACCGTGCACGGACGGAGGCGGACCGACCGCACGAGGGTGTCTTCGCAGGAGTGCCGACCGTCGTCAAGGACAACGTCGACGTCGCCGGCCTGCCCACGCAGCACGGCAGCGTCGCCTTCGCGGCGCAGCCCGCCCGGGTCGACAGCGACTTCGTCACGCAGTACCTGTCCACGGGTGTGCTCTCACTGGGGAAGAGTCGGCTGCCCGAGTTCGGGTTCAGCGCGTCCACCGAGTTCATGGACGCCGAGGCCGTGCACAATCCGTGGAATCTCGCGTTCTCGCCGGGAGCGTCCTCGGGCGGTTCGGCCGCGCTCGTCGCTTCGGGGGTGGTACCCATCGCGCACGCCAACGACGGTGGCGGATCCATCCGCATTCCCGCGGCCGCGTGTGGGCTCGTCGGCCTGAAACCGTCCCGCGGGCGGACGGTCCCCGACGCCATGGACAAGACACTGCCGATCCGGATCATCGCGCAGGGCGCCGTCACCCGCTCGGTGCGGGACACCGCACGGTGGATGGCGGCCGCCGAACGCCACTACCGCAATCCGGCACTGCCACCCATCCGGTTGGTCGAGGGGCCGAGCAGCACCCGGCTGAGGGTCGGGGTGGTGGTCGACTCGGTCACCGTGTCCCGCACGGACGACGAGACCCGCAAGTCGGTCCACGCCACCGCCGATCTGCTGGCGGACCTCGGGCACCACGTCGAGGAGTGCCCGATGCCGGTGAACTCCACGTTCGTCGAGGACTTCTGCATCTACTGGGGGTTCCTGTCTTTCGTCATCTCCAGCAACGGCAAGCGGATGCTCGGACCGGACTTCGACCGCGACGCCACGGACAACCTGACGCGCGGACTCGCCGCGATGTACCGCAAGAACATCACGAAGACTCCACGGGTGCTCTACCGGTTGCGTCGCACGTACCGTGACTACGCGCAGATCTTCCAGAAGTACGACGTGATCCTGTCGCCCACCCTCGCCCACACGACGCCGGAACTCGGATACCTTTCGCCGACACAGAGTTTCGAGGAGCTCTTCGACAAGCTGATCGCCTATACGGCGTTCACGCCGCTGAACAACGCTTCGGGCGGACCGGCCATCTCGCTGCCGATGCACGAGACGTCCCGCGGCCTGCCGCTGGCGTCGCACTTCTCCGCCGACCACGGCGACGAGCGGACGCTGCTCGAGTTGGCGTTCGAGCTCGAGCAGGCCACGCCGTGGCGTCGCATCCAGGACGCCCGCTGACGGTCAGGCCCTGCGCCGCACGGCCATCCACACGACGGCACCCGCCAGCAGCACGGTGGTGACCCCGAAGCCGGCGGCGAGGTGCTCGGCGGTGAGGATCGGTGACGGCGCGGAGAGTGTGCGGGTCACCGCGACCGGTTCGGCGAGCACCGTCGCCAACTGGTTCTGCTGTGCCGCCGCGCGCACCGGCATCGCCGCGACACCGTTGTTGAGGTCGGTGGACAGCTGCCCGGACAACGTCTTCAGCTTCGCGAACCCGTCGACGATCTGCGAGGTGGCGCCTTCGAGCATCTCCGGTGCCTGATCGGCGATCGGGACGATGCCGTCGTTCAGCTGCCGCGCCCCGCTGCTCAGCTGATTGCTGGCGTCGGTCAGCTGGCCCATCGCGACGCGCACGAGTTCGCCCAGGTCCGTGTCGGGGCCGACCCCGCCGCCCAGCAGACCGGGCACCGAACCCAGCTGTGAGGAAAACAGACCGAGGTCGGCACTGACCTGACGGAGCGACGGGACCACGTCCGAGGCAACGGGAGTGGCGTCGAGAACGCGGATCGCCTCGTCGAGTCTGGTACGCATCCGGGTGGCGCTGTCGTTCGCCTCGCCCAGCGTCAGGCCCAGCGCACTCAACCGGTCCGCGAGGTCGTCGGCCGTTCCCGACGTCTGGTCGACGACGCCCGCCACCTGGTCGGCGACGCCCAGCAGTTGCACCGAGCCCGACCGTGCCGTCTCGAGATACGGGAGCAGCGTGTCGGCGCCTTCCGTGAGCTGTTGTGCCGCATCGTCCGCCGCGGCCGTGCCGGCCGCGAGGAACCCGGCCGTCATTCCCGCCTGCTGGAACCGCGTCCGCGACGAGGACATGTCCGCCAGCAGATCCGTGATGCCGTCCGCGCCGATCTGGGAGGACACCACTCCGGAGAGTTCCTCGGACGCACCGGTGTCGGAACCCGCGACGTCGAGGTCGAGGGTCGCCTGCCGCGGCTTCGCGCCCCACACCGAGGACACCGCCTCGCTGAAGTCCTCGGGCACGGTCACCGTGGCGAACCAGTCGCCGCCCGCCGCCGCGTCCGCGTCGACCACCTGCCAGCCGAAGGCCTCGTTCGCCTCGAGCTTCTCGATCAGGGTGTCGCTCGCACGCACCGGTTTTCCGTCCACGGTCGCGCCTGCGTCCGTGTTGACGATCGCCACGGTCCGGCTGTCGGCCGCGCTGCCACCGAGGAACACGTACCCGAGTCCCCCCGCGGACGCCAGGACCAGGCCGGCCATGGCGGCCGCGGCGACGCGCCGCGAAGTGAGGACCTTTCGCGTCGACTCGGTTCGGGCGTGATTCGCGGGATTCCGTGCGCGCTCAGAGGTCATTCCGGTGAGGATAGGTGGCCTTCGTAGCGGCACATTGTGACGATTCTGAGGATTCTCTGAGATGTCTGCCCGCCCGAAGACCGGTTAGCACTCCCCTGCTCTTGTGTGCCAGGCACTGTCGGGCGCATTCTTCAAGTACCCAACGAGGTGTGCAGAACCAGTCGTGTTCGCAGCGTGTCATCACACCGAGGAGGCAGAGATGAACAGGGACGGCTACATCGGCATCTCGCCCTTCCAGGCCGCGGGTACCTTGCGGGGATTCGTCATTTCCGGGCGCTGGCCCGACACCACCAAGGAATGGGCCCAGTTGCTCGCGCTCGCCGTGCGGGTGGCGTGCGTTCCGGGGCTGCTCCACACCACGACCGTCTTCGGCGCGCACGAGGACCTGCCCGAGGAGCCCGAGCCCGAGACCGTCGGCCTCGTGGTGGCCGAGGGCACCGTTCTCGGGGAGTTCGCGCTCGCTCCCGGTCGCTTCGCGGATCATCAGCCGCCGGCGCTGATGATGCTGCACCCGCCGTCCGAGACCACGCCGTCGCTCCCGGAGTGCGCGGGCGCCGCTTCGGGCTGTGTTCTGCTTCCCGGTCTCCCCCACCTGGGGTTGGAACACCGGGCGGCGTGGGTGGAAGCAGAGGCGGACGGGACGGTGACGTCCATGGTCAGCCGGGTGGGCATCGACCCGATCAGCGATCCCGACACTGCCGTTTTGGCCATGCTACTGGCCTCGTGAGGGAACCCGAAGTTTCTGCGGTCGGTGCCCCAAACTTATTGCCGCCTTTGCCTTTTCGGATAAGTCACGCTAACGTTACGGACATCGAAGGGGAGTAGCCCCCAATCGCCTGCGTCGACATACTGGCTCGTTGCTTCACCGCACCGGACCCGGCCTGGCGAACCGTCGCCGGATCACCCGGCGCCGGTGGGCGAGACCTTCGGCCGGACAGACGTACCCGCGTCTGCCAGGCCGGAGGAATCCACCTGTCATCCTCCGACCGACTACTGGAGGAGGATGCCCGTGCTGACCGCCGCACTGCTGAGTTTCGGCGTGATCTTCGTCGCAGAATTGGGAGACAAATCCCAGCTGATGGCGATGACGTTCGCGCTGCGCTACAGCTGGTGGGTCGTGATCGCCGGCATCACCGTCGCGACCACCGTGGTCCACCTGGTGTCCGTCGCCGTCGGCCACTACCTCGGTGTCGCACTCCCGACCGCGGCCATCAGCATCGTCGGCGGTGCCGCCTTCCTGATCTTCGGTGCGTGGACGCTGCGCGGCGACGACCTCAGCGAGGACGAGCAACTCAAGGCCGGGCGGGCCACCCGTTCGGCGTTCCTGGCCGTCACGTCCGCGTTCTTCCTCGCCGAACTCGGCGACAAGACAATGCTCGCCACCATCACGCTCGCCACCGACCACGACACGGTCGGCGTGTGGATCGGCTCGACCGTCGGCATGGTCGCGGCCGACGCCCTGGCCATCGTCGTCGGCGCCGTACTGGGTAAGCATCTGCCCGAGAGTGTCATCCGCATCGGTGCGGCGGTTCTGTTCTTCGCGTTCGGCATCTGGTTGCTGCTCGAGGGTCTGCTCCCCGGAAACGCGGCCGGCCCGATCGCCGGCGTCGCCGTCGTCGTTCTGGCGCTGGCTGGTGCTGCCGGTCGCGCAGTGTGGTCACGGCGCCGCCGCGGTGCTTCGGCAGAGCCCGAACAGATGCAGCACCAGGACTGAACCCGGTCGACAAAGAGGCGCCCTGGGGCAATACTCGGAAGCCTTGGAGTACCTCGCAGTTCTCACGGACGAGAGGGCGTGTGTGAACCATCCCGTAGCAAGCGGCAAGCCTGCGATTCTCACCGTCGACGACGATCCCGGAGTATCGCGCGCCGTCGCCCGCGATCTCCGGCGCCGGTACGGCGAGAAGTACCGGATCATCCGCGCCGAATCCGGCGAGTCCGCACTCGACGCGATGAAGCAGATGAAACTGCGCGGGGATCCCGTCGCAGCGATCCTGGCGGACTACCGGATGCCGTCGATGAGCGGGATCGAATTCCTCGAGAAGGCCATGGACCTGTATCCGGTCGCGCGGCGAGTGCTGCTCACGGCCTACGCCGACACCGACGCGGCCATCGAGGCGATCAACGTCATCGACCTCGACCACTACCTGCTCAAGCCGTGGGACCCGCCCGAGGAGAAGCTGTACCCGGTGGTCGACGCCCTGCTCGAGGCGTGGGCGTCGTCGGATCAGCACCCCGCCGAAGAGACGAAGGTCGTGGGTCATCGCTGGGCACCGCGGTCCTCGGAAGTGCGCGAGTTCCTGGCCCGCAACCAGCTGTCGTACCGCTGGTACATGTCGGACGAGCCGGAGGGCGGGCGGCTGCTCGACGCCGCCGGCGAGGACGGCCGGCGCCTGCCCGTGGTGATCTGCTCCGACGGCGAATGCCTGGTGGAGCCGTCGGACACCGAACTGGGACGGCATCTCGGACTCCGGACCGACCCGTCGGAGAACTTCTACGACCTCGTCGTCGTCGGTGGCGGACCGGCCGGTCTGGGCGCCGCCGTGTACGGCGCCTCGGAAGGTCTGCGCACCGCCCTGATCGAGCGGACGGCGACCGGTGGGCAGGCGGGTCAGAGCTCACGCATCGAGAACTACCTCGGTTTCCCCGACGGCGTGTCCGGCGCGCAGCTCGCCGAACGGGCCCGCAGGCAGGCCACCCGATTCGGGGCCGAACTGATCACCACCCGCGACGTCGTTGCGCTCGAGGTCAACGGATCGGCACGGACCGTCCGGTTCGCGGACGGCGACACCCTCGACGCGCACACGGTGATCCTGGCGACCGGCGTCTCCTACCGACGTCATCCCGCGCCCGGAGTCGACGACCTCACCGGCCGCGGCGTCTACTACGGCTCCGCCGTCACCGAGGCCGCCCGCTGCACCGACCAGGACGTCTACATCGTCGGCGGGGCCAACTCCGCCGGACAGGCGGCGGTCTACCTGTCGCGGGGCGCCCGCTCGGTCACCATCGTCGTGCGGGCGCAGTCGCTCGAGGAGTCGATGTCGTACTACCTCGTCCAGCAGATCGACCGGAACCCGCGCATCCGCGTCCGGCCGTGCACCGAGGTGATCGGCGTCGAGGGCGAGGGTCACCTCGAGAAGATCCGGCTGCGCAACAACGCGACCGGCGACGAGGAGACCGTCGACGCCGGGTTCCTGTTCCTGTTCATCGGCGCCGCCCCGCGGACCGAGTGGCTCGAGGGCGTCGTCGCGCGGGACGAGAACGGGTTCGTCGTGTCCGGACCAGACCTCGTCGTCGACGGGAAACCACCGAGCGGCTGGCCCCTCGACCGTCTTCCGCATCACCTCGAGACGAGCGTCCCGGGGATCTTCGCGGCCGGTGACGTGCGCTCCGAATCGGCGAAGCGGGTGGCGTCGGCGGTCGGGGAAGGCGCCATGGCCGTGATGCTCGTCCACCGCTACATCGGCCAACCGTGACCGGGGGCAGACCATGACCCAACTTTCGTGCAATCCCCCCGAGCTGAGGACGTTGTTCCTCTTCGAGAAGCTCACCGACCACCAGCTCGAGCAGCTGTGCGAGAAAGGGCACGTCGAACTGATCGAACCCGGCCCCGTGTACGCGGAGGGTGAGGTCGCGACGTGCTTCTACGTGCTGATCGAAGGCGAGCTCGTGCTGAGCAAGCTGTCGGGTGGCGAGGAGATCGAGTTCAACCGGACATCGCAGCGCGGCGTGTACGCCGGGGCCTGGCAGTCGTACCTCGGTGACCGCGCACCCCAGACGTACACCGCGTCGATGCGCGTCACCGCCCCGTCGAGGTTCTTCGTCCTCGACGCCGACCGTTTCGGGCAGCTGATGCGTGAGTGGTTCCCGATGGCCGTGCACCTGCTGGAGGGGCTGTTCTTCGGTAAACAGAGCGCGAAGCAGGTCGTCGATCAGCGGGAACGCCTCCTCGCGCTGGGGTCGCTGTCGGCGGGGCTCACGCACGAGCTCAACAACCCGGCGGCGGCCGCGGTCCGGGCGACGGCATCGCTCCGCGACCGGGTGTCGCACATGCGGCAGAAGCTGAGCGTGATCGCCTCGGGCGTATACGACAGTCAGGCGCTGGCCACGTTGATCCGGTTGCAGGAGGAGGCCGCCGAACTGGTGGCGAAGGCGCCGACGCTGACCCCGCTCGAAGCCTCCGACCGCGAGGACGAACTCGGCGACTGGTTCGACGACCACGGTGTCTCCGGGGGCTGGGACCTGGCGCCCACGTTCGTGCAGGCGGGTCTCGATGTGCCGTGGCTCGAGCGGATCGTCGCCAGCGTCGACGACGAATCGATGGTCGAGAGCGCGATCCGCTGGCTCAACTACACCATCGAGACCGAACTGCTGATGAATGAGATCGCCGACTCGACGGCCAGGGTCTCCACGCTCGTGAACGCCGCGAAGCAGTATTCGCAGATGGACCGTGCCCCGTACCAGCGCGTCGATCTGCGGGAACTGCTCGACAGTTCGCTGGTGATGCTCGGCCGCAAGATCGGCGACTCCGTCACGGTAGTGAAGGAGTACGACCCGACACTGCCGCAGATCCCCGCGTACGCCGCGGAACTCAACCAGGTGTGGACGAACCTCATCGACAACGCCGTCGCCGCCATGGACGGCCGCGGCACCCTCACCGTCCGCACCCGCCGCGACGGCGAGATGGCGCTCATCGAGATCGGCGACACCGGACCGGGTGTGCCCGAAGAGATCCGGTCACGCATCTTCGAGCCGTTCTTCACCACGAAACCCGTGGGCGAGGGAACCGGGCTCGGCCTCGACATCTCCTGGCGCATCGTCGTGAAAAAGCATCGCGGTGACCTGCGCGTCGAGTCCGAACCGGGCGACACCCGGTTCCAGGTCCGCATTCCGATCGAACCCGAAGTCGCAGAAGCAGAAGGAGCCTCAGATGGGTGAGCTGGAGGGAATCGACCCGAGCGTGCCGCCGAGCGGAGACGGATGCGCCGAATGCGACAGCGACGGCGGGTGGTGGGTGCACCTGCGCCGGTGTGCGCAGTGCGGCCACATCGGGTGCTGTGACTCCTCACCGGAACAGCACGCCACCAAGCACGCCGCCGACACCGGCCACCCCGTCGTGCGGAGCTTCGAACCGGGCGAGAACTGGTTTTGGAACTACGCCACCGAGACGGCCTTCGAGGGCCCCGAACTCGTCCCGCCGCAACATCATCCGATCGACCAGACCATCCCCGGTCCCGGCTCCCGGGTTCCGCCGAACTGGCAGGCCTTCATTCACTGACTCGCGTGTGGTCGGAGTTGTTCGAGGCGGTGTGCCGTCGCCGCGTCCTGTTCGTCGTACCGGGCCAGCGCCGCTTCGAACGTCGCCTTCAGGTCCAGCGCGTAACGCTCGTGCGCCGCGAACGTCCCGGCCGCCGAGTTCTCGACGGCGACGCCCGGGCCGCCGATCGCCGTCGCCCGGAACCGCGCAGCCAGTACCGCCGCCGACCGCAGATGGGTTTCGCCGAGACCGAAGCTCTCGGGCGCGAGTTCGCGGTGCGCGCGCTCTCGAAGATCCTGCATGTCGGCCGCCAGCACGGCGCATGCGGCGATGCACCGCACCAACGCGTCGCGGTCCACTTCGAGCCGGTCCTCGGTCATCCGTCCCCCTACGGTCGTCGTGCGCGTCCCCTGATCCGCGCGAGAAGACAAACTACCCGCTCCCCGCGCCCACGAGGTTTCCCTCGCCTCTGCCGTCACACCGAGCGGGCGTTATGGTGCAGGTCACCAGGGTCGGCCAACGGAGGTCGCCGGGAACGTAAGGATGCGAACTGTGGAAATTCAGGGAACCGCCGCACTGGTCACCGGAGCGGCCTCCGGGCTCGGCGCCGCCACCGCCAAGCGTCTCGCCGACGCCGGAGCCACCGTGTTCGGACTCGACCTGCAGCAGTCCATCGAGCGCGCCGGCGACAATGTCCCCGACGGCGTGACCCTCCTCGCCACCGATGTCACCAGCGGCGACGAGGTCCAGGCCGCGATCGAGAAGATCGTCGAATCGGGTCTGCCGCTGCGCATCGTCGTCAACTGCGCCGGCGTCGGCTGGGCCGGCCGCATCCTGTCGAAGAAGGGCCCGCACGACCTCGAACTGTTCCGCACCGTCATCACCGTCAACCTCCTCGGCACGTTCAACGTGATGCGCCTCGCCGCCGACGCCATCGCCAAGACCGACACCGTCGACGAGTCCGGGCAGCGCGGCGTCATCATCAACACCGCGTCCGTCGCCGCGTTCGAGGGCCAGATCGGCCAGATCGCGTACTCCGCGTCCAAGGGCGGCGTGCACGGCATGACCGTCCCCGCCGCCCGCGACCTCGCGCAGTTCGGCATCCGCGTCAACACCATCGCCCCCGGCATCATCGACACCCCGATGCTCGCCGGCGTCACCGACGAATACCGCAAGGGCCTCGAAGCGGGTGTCCCGTTCCCCTCCCGCCTCGGTCAGCCCGCCGAATACGCACAGCTCGCCCAGATGATCGTCGAACACGATTACCTCAACGGTGAGACCATTCGTATGGACGGCGCTCTGCGCATGGCGCCGCGGTAGGCGGCTCCGCCGCGCCCTCGCTGGGAGGTGAGCATGGGTTTCTACTCGGACCGGATCGTTCCGCGACTCGTCGACATCAGTTGCGGGATGAAGTTCACGGAGCCGACGCGGCGACGCGTCTGCGCCGGTCTGCACGGGCGCGTGGTGGAGATCGGATTCGGGTCGGGCCTCAACGTCCCGTTCTACCCGGCCGCCGTCGATTCGGTGAGCGCCGTCGAACCCGCCGACCTCGGCTGGAAGCTGGCGCGCAAGCGCCTGGACGCGTCGACGACCCCGGTCGAACGGTCCGGCCTGGACGGCCAGTCGCTCCCCTTCCCGGACAACAGTTTCGACACCGCACTGTCGACGTGGACGATGTGCACCATCCCGGACGTCGACGCCGCGCTCCGGGAGGTCCGGCGTGTCCTGAAACCGGGCGGCACATTGCATTTCGTCGAGCACGGTCTCGCCCCGGACGAGAACGTCCAGCGGTGGCAGCGCCGGCTCGAACCGATCCAGAAGACGGTCGCCGGTGGATGCCACCTCACCCGCGACATTCCCACCCTGGTGACGAACGCCGGATTCGAGATGACAGACCTCGACCGGTTCTACGAGACATCTACGCCGAAGATCGTCGGCGCCTATTCCCTCGGAGTTGCGGCTTCGCCGCCCGTGCGTGCCTGAAGAGTCCAGGGACTCGTCAACCGCTCACAGGCGGCGGCGCCGCCTGTCGTCGATGTAGAACAGCACGAGGGCTCCGCACAGGAGGGCGGCGGGGATCCAGGCGGCGGATCCGCCGAAGTAGCGGGTGGCGAACGCTCCGACGACGGCCCCACCGGCGAAGCTGCTGACGATGGCGGCGTACACCCGGGTGTGCTGACGCGATTCGGGGACCTTCTCGATGAATGCGGCGTACGCCGATTCGGTGAAGCGCATGAGGTTGCCGGTGGTGGCGACGGCGATGTACGACAGCGACCCGATGGTGCGGAACAGGCCGAACTGCATGGCGGCGACGAAAGCGATGGGAACGGTGACCAGCGCGTTGGGGACGTCCGGGGGAACGAACGCGACCGCGACGAGGACGACGACCTGCGCGCCCATGGCGATCCGGATCGGGTGGTCGAAGACGCTGTGGGCGAGTTCGCCCTTGAGCAGGTGCGCGAACGCGACACCGACGATGAACGCGAGGATCGGCCACAGGTGTGCCCGGGCGGCGTGGAAGTGCCGCTCCGACAGGTCGATGGCCATGAGGATGACGTTGCCGGTCTGGGCGTTCGCGAAGACCCCGCCGCGGCTGATGTAGGTGTAGGCGTCGAGGAAGCCGCCCGCGGCGGTGAGGAGCAGAGCGAACCGCAGCGTCGTGGATGTCTTCGGCACCTCCACCTGACCACCCCTACCGAATCGGGCCCTGTCTTGCAGCCTAGAGGTCGGACGCGAGCGGGATCTCCTTCTCGGCCCGATCCGACATCCATTCGCGCAGTACTTTCGTGGCGATGACATCGTCCTCGTTGTATTGCAGCAGTCGTTCGCGCTGGGTGAGGTCGGGTTCGCCGTCGTAGCCGACGGCTTCGCGGTACCAGCTCATCGACGCTTCACCGCCGGCGTCGGCGTCGCGCCACCGGAATCCGGCGACCGGGGCGATCTTCTTGAGACCCTTGCCGCCCGGGCAGATGAACTGGTCGCTGACGGCCTGGTAGATGTCGACCCATTGTGGGCTGTCGATGAATTCGCGGATCTCGGCCTCGGTGGGGATGCCGGGCGCGCCGGCGAACCGGCGGGCGGAGTCCAGCAGCCACTTGTCCTCCGCGGACCGCGAATAGCAGTACGCGGCGAAGGTCCTGCCGCTCAGCGCCGCCGCTTCCCGCTCGGCCATCAGCCACGTCCAGAATTCCGCGAACGACCGCGCCTCGTCCTGCGTCGGCACCGGATCCCAGCTGACGAACGGCCGGTACGCCGACACCCCGTCCACGTTGAGGAGCGTGCCCCACAGGTAGGCGCCGTGTTCCTGGTAGCTCTCCATGTCGACGTCGACCTCGACGTCGGCACGGGTCACCCGGATCTCCGGGAACCGCCGCACCAGCGGCGCTCCGGCGAGCCACGCCTTCGCGGTGACGACGGCGTCCTCGAACGCGCCGTGCGGCCAGTCCTCGAGCGGTTCGCGGTCCCACGCCGCGAGGTCGTCGATGGTGTGGCAGCCCGCGTCGCGCAGCATGTCGGCGCGCGAACCGGTGGCCACCAGGCTCACGTCGTGTGTCTGGGTCAGCTGCTCCTCGCAGCCGGGCCACCACGGGCAGGAACGGCATTCGCCGATCCTCGACGGCACGGTCGCCGATTCCCCGCGGGCGACGGCGAGCCGGTCGGCGAAGCGTTCGTCGTAGTCGTCGAGGATGGTGGTGAGGTCGTGCACGAAGATGACGTCGGAGCCGTAGCCGATCGCGCCTGCCACGAGGGCCGGACTCGCGTACCCGTGCCGCTCGAGCATCCGGTACACCTGCGCGACGCGCATCTGGTCGCGGACCTGACTGCGCGGCTTCCGCGCCGCGTCCTCCCGCGGCTTCCACTCGAACATGTCCGATGTCACCGCGCCGCGGCCGGGGTCGGTGACCTTGTGGTTGACGACGATCACCGGGATGTACCCGCCGTGGTCCTCGTCACGGATGAGGATCTCGCAGCGTGCCCGCCGGCCGGCGACCCGGTCGAGTGGGAGCACGGCTCCCCAGATCCGGTCCGCGCCCGCCTCGCACGCGGCCAGGGTGTCCTCGGCCCGCAGGCGCAGGCTCTGCTCGGTGTCGATCTGCACCCACCGTTCCGGCGCATGATCGGTGAGGATCCGGCGGACGTCTTCGCGCTTGGCGGCGGCGGCATCCTGACGCTGGCGGACCCCCGGGTCCTCGGGTGCGGCCGCGAGTTGTTCGGGGAACGCCGCATCGAGGTGCACCCGGTGGCGGCACCGCGTCAGTGCGCTGGCATCGATCACCGTCCCCGACGCCTTTCCGGGAGAGGCGTCGGGTTCTGATTGCTGACCGATATGGGAACACACGATGACGAAGATTATGTGCTCCCCTAGGCTGATCCCGAAGCACCGGATGCAGTTGGTAGCGTGGGCTGCGCTGAAACACCAGGAAAAGGGGTCTTTTCGATGGGGTTGTTGAAGAAACGTAAGTCCCGAGCCACCCGCAAGGCGGAAGCCAAGGCACTCAGGCACAAGGCTGGAGTGGAGGCGAAGCTGAGCGCGCGAAACGAACGGAAGCGCGACAAGCAGGCCGCCAAGGCCGGCCGCAAGCTCGAGGCTGCCGAGCTGAGGTCGCTGAAGAAGGTCGAGAAGGCTCAGATCGCTGCGTTGAAGGCCGAGGAGAAGGCCGCAGCCCAGAAGGGTTTCACGGTCGCCGCCGTCCGCAAGTACCTCGGTGTCGCACGCCTGCTGACGCCGGTGCTGCTGCCGATCGCCTACCGCGCCGCCACGGTCGTGCGCGGGCAGATCGATGCCCGCCGTGCCGACCGGATGGGCGTCGACATCGACCAGCTCACCAACTTCACCGGGCACGGCGCCAAGCTCAGCGCCCGCATCGCCGGCGCCGAAAGCTCCACCACGGAGATCCTCGGGCAGAAGCCGGACGACGCGGAGACGCAGAAGTTCGCCGCCGCCATCCGCGACCGCCTCGGTGATCTCAGCACCGCCGTCCGCGCGGCCGAGCAGATGCCGCAAGCCCGCCGCAAGGCCGCCCATCACGCCATCTCGTCCGAACTCGACGGAGTCGAAGCCGATCTCCTCGCCCGCCTCGGCGTGCGCTGAACGACCGACCCACCGCAATGTCCCCCGCCCGCCCCGCCGCGACCGCCACCCTTCGGGGCTCGGCGGTCGGCGCGCTCGTGGCCGCTCTCGCGGTCGCCGCGCACGGCATCGGTGGGGGCGGCCTCCCCGAATCCGCGGCCCTGACCCTGCTGTTCGTCACGTGCAGCGGTGTCGGCGCGGTAACCGCGCAGCTGCCCGCCCGTGTCCACGGACCGCTCGCGCTCGCCGGTGTCCTCGGTGTCGGCCAGGTGGCCGGACACTTCGCGCTCACGCTCACCTCGCACGTGCACTCGGCGGTCCCCGCCGTGCCGATGCTGGCCGCGCACGCCGCCGCCACCGTGATCTGCGCGCTGCTGATCGCGAACGCCGAGCGGCTGTACGGCCCCCTCGTCCACGTCTGGCGGGTGGTGCTCCGCGGCGCACCGCAGCGCATTTCGGTGGTGACGACGACGCACGTCCCGGCGCGTCCCGCGAACCCCGTGGACGCCCTGCTGCGCGCGAGCATTTCGCGTCGCGGTCCCCCGGTCCTGGTCTGACTCTCACCTCTTTCTCCGTTCAGACCCTCAAAGGACCTTCCATGAATTCCCTCGTTTCCCGTGCCCTTTTCACGGCCGGTGCGGCCGGCGGCGCCATGCTGCTCGCGGCCGGTGTCGCCGCCGCCCACGTGACGGTCGTCGCCCCCGGCGCCGAACAGGGCGGCTACTCCGTACTGACGTTCCGCGTTCCCACCGAGTCCGAGACGGCATCCACCACCAAGCTGACCGTCACACTCCCCGACCTGAAGTCGGCCCGCACCACCCCGCTGCCGGGGTGGACGTCCGTCGTCGAGAAGGACCCGACGTCCAAGCTGGCGAAGTCCGTGACCTGGACCGCCGACCCCGGTGTCGGTGTCGCGCCCGGCCAGTTCCAGCAGTTCGAACTGTCCGCCGGACCGTTGCCGGAGCAGGACGAGGTGTCGTTCCCGGCAGCCCAGACGTACAGCGACGGCGAGGTCGTCAACTGGGATCAGGCGGTCGGCGCCGACGGCGCGGAGCCCGACAAGCCGGCACCCACCCTCACGCTGGCCGCGGCGAGCGGCGACGACCACAGCCACGACGCGGGCGGCGCCACGACGTCCGAGGAGACCGAGACGACGGCGTCCGGCACCGACGACACCGCCCGCTGGCTGGGCGGCATCGGCCTGGTCCTCGGCGCGCTCGGTGCGGCCCTCGGCCTCGGCGCCATGGTCCGGAGCCGTCGCTCATGAGAAGACGCACCACCTTCACGTCGGTGAAGGTGATCGCGGTCGGGCTGCTGACCATGCTCGCGAGCATGCTCGGGGCCGGCACCGCGGTCGCCCATTCCGTCGTGATCAGCTCGACCCCCGAGAACGGCGCGGAGATCGCGGCCGGCCCGGAACGGGTGAGCGTCACGTTCAACGAGGCGCTGCAGGAATCGTTCGCGTCCCTCACCGTGGTGGGTCCGGACGGCAACCTGTGGACCAAGGGTGACCCGGCCGTCGAGGGACCCACGGTCAGTGCCGAACTCGGCGAGCTGGGGCCGGCCGGCGTGTACACCGTCGCATTCCGCGTCACGTCCGCCGACGGGCATCCGGTGAGCGGAACCCGCACGTTCACCCTCACCGAGGAGGGGTCGGGCACGCCCGGCGCCGCGGCGGACAGCTCGGGTGAATCCGGTAGCGGCGGTGTTCCGTTGTGGCCGTTCATCGTTGCCGGTGTGCTCGTGTTCGGCGGCGGGCTGTGGTTCGCGCTCCGCAAGCCGCGCGGCGAGAACTGAGCACGGTGGGTACGGCGCGACAGTCCTGGCTGCTGTTCGCTGTACCCACATCGCTCGTCGGAGTCGCCTGTGGTTGGGCGATCGCGCAACCGGAAGACCCCTCACCGTCGAGCGCGGTCCGCGCGCTGTGCCTGGTGCTCGGTTCGGCGGTGCTCGGTCTCGCCGCGCTGGGCTGGTGGAGTCGCGCGGACAGCCGTCCCCTCGTGCGGGACGAACGGCTGTGGCGGTTGTCGACCGCGGTCGCCGGTGCGTGGATGCTCGCCGAGGCCGTGCTGCTGTCGATGACGGCGGCGGAGGCCGACGCCCTGGCGTTGTCGGAACTGTCGGTCGGTCGGTTCGGGTCGTATGTGACCGAGATCAGCGCGGGACGCGTCGACCTCGCCGTTCTCGTGTGCACGGCCGCGGCCACCGCGTGGTCGGCGGTCGCGTTCCGCCGCAGCGACGCCCGGCTCCCCGTCCCGGTGCTGGTGCTCGCGGCGCTCGCCCTGGTGGCCCGGCCGATCACCGGCCACATGTCGCAGCAGGTTCTCGGCTCGGTTCTCGATGTCGTCCATGCCCTGGCCGCCGCCGTGTGGTTCGGGCTCCTCGCCGCTCTCGGTCTGATGCTCCGGTCGCGCGGCGACTGGTCGTCGTGGTTGCCGCGGTATTCCGTCGTCGCGTGGCGGTGCGTGTGGTTGCTGACCGCGACCGGTGTCGTCGACGCCGCGGTCCGGCTGGGTGGGGTGACGCCGCTGTTCGACACCGGGTACGGCCGCATCGTCCTCGCCAAGGCGGTGGCGTTGGCGGCGCTCCTCGGGCTCGGCTGGTGGTGGCGGCGTACGTGGGTCGGGCAGGCGGCCGCGCACCGGATCAGCGCCGAAGCGTCCCTGCGGCGCGCGATCGTGGAGGTGGTGGTGATGGCCGTTCCGTTCGGTCTCGCCGCCGCCCTGGCCACCACCGCCTGACCCGTGAGCACTTATTAACGTCCGGCGGTTAATAAGTACTCACGGGCGCGTCAGCGCAAGAGGATCTTCCCGCGGCTGCCGCCCTTCTCGCCGGCGCGCTGCGCGTCGGCCGCATCGGTCAGCGGGAACGTGCGGGCCGGCGGGAGGGCCAGCTTCCCGTCCGCGGCGAGGGCGCCCAGCCGGCGCAGTGTCTCCGCGTTCCGATCGCCGGCGTTGCCGGACGAGAACGTGATTCCCAGCCCGAACGCGGCACCGTCCGACAGCGTCACGATCCGGTCGGTGCCTCCACGCAGTTCCATCGCCGCCTCGAGTCCGCCGAAGCCGGCGTCGAGGACGGCGTCCACACCGTTCGGGGCGAGTTCGCGGACCCGGGCCGCCAGTCCCTCGCCGTACGTCGTGGGGGTCACGCCCAGCTCCCGCAACGCGTCGTGGTGTTTCTCGCTCGCGGTGCCGATCACGGTGACGCCCGAATCCAGCGCCAGTTGCGCCGCAATGGTTCCCACCGCCCCGGACGCGCCGTTCACCAGCAACGTCTCACCGGACGTCAGCTTCAGGAGCCGCAGTCCGCGAGTGGCGGCCTCGCCTGCGACGGGGATGGTGGCGGCGTCCGTCCAGCTCAACCCTTTCGGCTTCGGCACGACGATCGACGCGAGCGCGTACTCGGCGTAGCCACCGGTGTCGGACCAGCCGAACACCTCGTCGCCGACCACCACACCGGTCGCGTCCGGACCGACCGCGTCGACCACGCCGGCCACTTCGCTACCCGGGATCTTCGGGAACTGCACCGACATCACCTCGGCCATCGACCCCGACCGCAGCTTCCAGTCGATCGGGTTCACCCCGGCGGCCCGGATGACGAGGCGTACCTGGTTGCCGGTGGGCTCGGGCACCGGCACGTCGTGGGTCTCGAGCACCTCGGGACCACCGTAGGACGAGTAGGAGACTGCCTTCATGGTCTGCTTCGGGTTGGAATTCGTCATGCCAACAATCTCGTCCTCGGCGGTCCGTCGCGCCAGAGATTCGGCTGCTGGATCATGCGGCGAGCGGGTGGATCATCGCGAAGACGTCCGGATCGACGTCGGGCTGCACGGCCGCCAGTTCGGCGATCAGCCACGGCCGGCATGCGACGCTCTCGGTGCGATTCGGCTTCTCCCTGTCAATTAGTTTAGCGCTAAGATATAATCACCGGAGAAGCCCACCGAGAAAGCGAGCCTCCATGTCTCTCACCGAAGTCACCGCCCACCACCCCTACAGCCCGGCCGTGGTCGCGGGCGGACTCGCGTTCGTCTCCGGCGCACTGTCCGTCGATGCCGAGGGCACCGCCGTCCCTGGCCGCACCGAGGCACTCGACGCCGCCGTCGACCGCATGGTCGATCGCCTCGCCACCGTCGGCGGACAGCTGAAGGACGTCGTCAAGCTCACCTACTACGTCACCGACCTGTCGCTGCGCGAGGAGGCGAACCGCCAGTTCGAGCGCATCTTCGACGAGCCGCGTCCCGCGCGCACGTTCCTCGAGGTCAGCAGCCTCCCCTACGGCGCCATCGCCGAGATCGACGCCGTCGCGGCGGTCGAGGGACGCTGACACCGCACCTGCCCGGCAGCGCCGCGGGTCCCCGTTCCGACGAATCGGCGGGGACCCGCGGCGCGTCGCCGTCACTTATGCTTCGTTAGATATCTTGGTACTAAACAGATGAGACCCTCGAGGATCCAGGAGGTGCGCCCGGTGACGCAACGCCCCGTTCCAGATCGCGATGCCGTCGACGACATCGTCGACCAGTGGGCCCACCAGTGGCCCGAACTGGATGTGAGCCCGCTGAAAGTGCTGGGCCGCCTGCACCGTTCGTATCTGCGCTACCAGACGTCCCTCGCCGCCGTGTTCGAGGAGCACGGCATCAACATGGCGTCGTTCGACGTTCTGGCCGCCCTCCGACGTTCGGGTCCGCCGTACCGGATGACGTCCGGACAGCTGGCGGAATCCGCCCTCGTCACCACCGGTGGAGTCACGCTGCGCGTCGACCGCCTGGAGAAGGCGGGACTCGTGCAGCGGGAGCGCGACGCCGAGGACCGCCGGATCGTGCACGCCCAACTCACCGACGAGGGACTGCGGGTGATCGAGAAGGTCGCGGAGGCCCACTTCGCCAACGAGTCGCAGATCCTCAGCGGGATGTCGACGGACGATCAGGCGGCGCTGGCCGAACTGCTCCGCAAGCTCGAGCACTCGATCGTCGAGAACCAGGCCCCCACCGCCTGACCGGAAGAGTCAGCTGGCCGCGCGGACGGTCAGGTCGGCGACCTCACCGAATCCGATGAACCGTTCGGACGCCGCCGTCATCTCCACGATGAACCGTCGCTGCTCGTCCTGCGACGCACCGATCAGGCGCGCCGCACCCGTCCACTGCGCCTCGGACAGTTTGCGGGCGAGCTGGGCGGGTTCGGCGCACGGCGTCGCGATCCCGGCCTGGTTGAGCCGTTCGATGAATCGGATGTACCGGCCGAGGATCCGGTTGTGTGCCGCCTCGAGCTGTTCCCCGATCACGGGGTCGACGGCGGCGCGGTCCTCGATCATCGTGAACAGGCGTCCGCTGCTGTAGACGGTCTCGATGAACGCCGCGGTGGCCGCCCGCAGGACGCTGCGCGGGTCCGCGTCCGGCGGGACCGGGATGCGCTGAGCCTCGACGAACGTGTCGAACACCGCGGCGGCGACGGCACGGAAGGCGTCGTCCCGGGATGCGAACCGGGCGGAGAATTCGGCCTGCGACACCCCGGCGGCAGCGGCGATGACCGCCTCGGAGGTGCGCTCGTATCCCAGCTCGGCGAAGCACCGCCCCGCCGCCTCGACCAACGCGAGCCGACCTCGATCGTCACCGTTCGTAAGCACCGCTCGCGCCTCCTCGTACCCCGGCCGGCGCCCGACGTGTCGGCCGTCACACATTCTTAGTTGACATTTCATTCACGTCAACCCGCGCGACCCTACGCCTCCTGAAGTGCCTTCGCCTGGGCCTCGGCCTGCGCCCGGTAGAGCCGGCGGAGCCGGATGACGCCGAGGTCGTGCTGGTACAGGTTCTCCGCCTGGTCCGCGTCGGATGCCATCGCCTCGAGCATGGTGCGGTCCTGCTCGAGCACCACCCAGTGCCGCTCCTCGAGCTTGGTGCGGTACAGGAACCGCCAGACGTCGCGTTCCCAGCCCTCGACGCGGCGGTAGCGCCAGAAGAACACCGCGGTGGTCTCGGCGTCGATCGGCGTTCCCATGCCGACGATGCCGAACGAGCCACCCGGGCCGGCGGTCGGCGGGTACGGGATCTCGAGATCCACCCAGTCGATGCCGGTACGGCAGAACTCGACCCAGTCGAAGTTCACACCCCGCTGGTCGGTCTTCTCGAAGAAGAACCCGCGATCGGTTTCGCGGATCCGGAACTTCGCGGACGTCTCGCCGCCGAACATCGAGTGCGATTCGCGGTGCAGGAACGCTCCGTGCATCGGGTCGAGCAGGTTCTCCAGCGTGAACCGCCACGGCGCCTTCCACTCCGCGTAGCAGAGGAAGTGTGAGATGCCGTCGTCCGTGAGGCGCTCGGGCAGTTCCAGGGGCGCGGGTTCGGCGTCGGGGTCGGTGCCGAACCAGGCGAGCACGGCGCCGGCCACTTCCTGCACGGGGAGGCTGGTCACCAGCCGTTTGCCCTCGAGGTTGCAGCCGGGCATTCCGGGGACGGAGACGACGGTGCCGCCGCCGTCCACCTGCACGCCGTGGTACTGGCAGGCGACCCGATCACCGAGGTGCTGGCCCTGCGACAGCGGGGCGCCGCGGTGCGGGCAGCGGTCGGCGAGCATGCGGAGGGTGCCGTCGGACTGACGGAACAGCAGCCAGTCCTCGCCGAGGCGCCGCACCTTCTTCATGTCGCCGCGCGCGACGAAGTCGGATGGGCACACCGCGTGCCACTGGTCGCGCATCCCGGTCGCGAAGATCTCGTCGCCGGTCAGTGCCGCCTTGCGCAGTCGGTTCACCATGTCAGGCCCCCATCCGTCGGATCTCGTCCGTGAAAGTGTCGGTGGTCCAGGCGTCGCCGCCGGGACTGTGGATGCCGAGGGCGTTCAAACCCTTCACCAGGCCTTCGAGGTGGTGCACACCGGTGCCGAAGACCTCTTCGATCGCACCGGCCAGCTTCCGTTCGTACGGGGTGGGTGCCGTGCCGGACTGGCGTGGTTGCAGATACAGGCTCATGGTTCTTCCCTTCTAGAGATCCAGCACGAGCTCGTCGGAGCGGGCGCGGGAAACGCAGATCATGATGGTGGTGCCGGACTCCTGCTCGGAGCTGGAGAGCAGGGAGTCGCGGTGGTCGGGGGTGCCGGCGAGGACGCGGGTTTCGCACGTTCCGCAGATGCCCTCGCGGCAGGAGTTGGGGACGTCGACGCCGGATTCCTCGAGGGTGTCGAGGATGGTCCGGTCGGGGGCGACGGTGGCCGAGATGCCGGATCGTTCGCAGATCACGCGGACGGGACGGTCGCCGGCGAGGGTGTCGGCGGGGATCTCCTTCGCCTTGAACCGCTCGAGCCGGATCGCGCCGTCCGGCCAGGAGCCGGTGTATCCCTCGACCGCGCCGAGCAGGCCCTCGGGGCCGCAGGCGTAGACGAGTGTCTCCGCGCGGGCGGCGCCGAGGATGGCGGCCAGATCGAGGATGCCGTCGGCCTCCTCGGTGACGACGTGCACGCGGTCGCCGTATGCGGACAGTTCGTCGAGGAACGCCATCGACGCGCGGGCACGGCCGCCGTAGTGCAGTTCCCATTCGGCGCCCATGCGTTCGGCTTCCCCGATCATCGCGAGGATCGGCGTGATGCCGATGCCGCCGGCGATGAACACGTAGCGCGGCGAGGGCAGGAGTTCGAAGTTGTTGCGGGGCGCGCTCACCGACAGGCTGTCGCCGGGCCGCAGCGTCTCGTGGACGTGCCGGGAGCCGCCTCGGCCGGTCACCTCGTGGAGGATCGCGACGCGGTACCCGGTCTTGTCGTCGGGGTCTCCGCACAGGGAGTACTGGCGGATGGTCCCGCGGTTCAGGTGCAGGTCCAGGTGGGCGCCCGGCGTCCACCGGTCGACCGCGCCGCCGTCTTGTCGTTCGAGGCGGAGCGAGACCACGCCCGAGGACTCGACCCGCATCTGACGCACCATCATGGGGACGGTGTCTGCGTCTGTTGTCATCGCTCACTCCCAGGCTCAACCGAAGGCATAGTTCCTTAGTGCTCAATAATTTAGCACTAAGATGTATCGTGCGCCACAGTTGAGGGGAAATTCGTCGAGTACAGGCCGAGCTACTCCGCTTCGCGGTACCGCACGGTCTCGGCCGCGAGCCGCTCCTCGTACGCCTGCGCGAGGTCGTGCAGAGCCTGCACGCAGTCACCGGTGAACACCGGCGCGTGCATCGGCGCCAGCAGCAGGGGCTCGAGATCGGCGAGTCCCCGGATCGTGGGTCCGAGCGCCGGCGTCAAGCACGTCGCGTTCCCCATGTCCTCGGCCGCGATCGCCGGGCCGACGATCTCCTCCTCCGTGGCAGGCGGGTGATGACCGAACGCGGTGAACAGGTCGCCACAGAACAGTGTCTGCGTCGTCTCCTCGAAAACCAGCCCGGCGTCCCACCCGTGCGGAACGTGCGGAGTGTCGAGGTGACGGACCCGTCTGGTGCCCGTCTCCATCACGTCGCCGTACTGCAGGGGACGCGGCATCCGATCGGCGAGGTCGTTGACCTGTACGAAGCACCCCAACGCCCCGTGCGCGACCTCGGCGTTCGGCGCGGCCGCCAGCCACGAGTTCATCGCGCCGCACTCGTCGGCCTCGACGTGCCCGAACGTGATCCACCGCAGCCTGTCGAGAGGAATCAGCCGGCCGACCGCCTCGGACACGGACGGGAACAGCGCACGCTGGCCGGTGTGGAACAGCAGCGGTTCCTCACCGTCGACGAGGAACTGGTTCATGATCAGGTTCGGCTCGTCCAGATACGTGGACAGCCGGTAGATGTCGGGAGCGATCTCGGTAATCGTGGTGTCCATCCCTGGCTCCGATCACGTCACGGTGTCGTGAGATCCAGCCTTCTCGGGACAGCGGCGGCGCGCAAGATCCTGCGGGTCCGCGACGGGGTCACCGTCGTTGCCCGACGCCGATCCGGACGAGGTCGTGCCCGACTGTGACGGTGCCGGCGAACGTGGACTTCACGCCGCGTTCCCACTGGTCGTCGGTGACCTGCCGAGGGTCGCCCGGTCCGATGTGGGAGAGAACCACCTGGCGGACATCCGCGTCCGTGGCGACGCGCCCGACGTCCTGCGCGGTGGTGTGCGCCTGAATCATGTGCTCGACCAGTGCGGGACCTGAAGTCGCGGCGTAGAAGTCGACGTCGATGACCTCGTGGACGAGGATGTCGGATCCCTGAGCGAGCCGAACCACGTTCGGCGATTTCGCGGTGTCGCCGGAGAACGTGACGGCACCGTCCGCCGTGTCGAACCGGTACGCCAGCGACGGGTAGACCGGGCCGTGTGGAACGAGCGTCGCGGTGACCCGGACGCGGTCGTCTTCGAAGACCGGGAAGGGTTCCATCTCCGGGGCGGTGTTGTCGGCGGACGCGCCCGCCGACTCCGGCGGCAGTACGTCGTGCAGCGACAACCGCTGTCCGTAGTCGGACTGGGCACCCTTTTCGACGTTGCGGATGTTGATGTCGTAGGCGAATGCGTCGAGGACGCCCGCGAACAGATCAGTCAGTCCGGGTGTCGGCGATGCCGGACTCTGGATCGGAATACTCTGTCCGCCGCGCGGTGCCGACAGTCGGCCCGCCGAGCCGGGGCCGTACACCGGCACCACGTTGCGGAACGTGTAGGACGGGGTCCCGCCCGGCAGCCAGAAGACGTTGAACAGGTCGGCGATGTGATCGCTGTGCATGTGCGTGACGAAGACGCCACCGAGCGAATCCGCGGCGATACCGGCCTGGATCAGCTTGCGGCTCGACCACGGACCCGCGTCGATCAGGTACGGTCTGTCGCCGACGACGAGCACACTGGACGTGCCGCTCCGCCCCGGCACGGCGATGGGTCCGGCCGCCGTGCCGAGCAGAATCAGCGTCGTCGCGTAGCCGTCGACGTCACCGGACAACTCGTAGGCGTCCGGTGGCGTGGCGCCGCTCGGCTGCGCGTCCGAGGTGTGCGATGCGCAGCTCGTCGCGGCGACGGCGGTGGCCGCAGACCCCAGCAGCGCCAGCGCCCTTCGCCTCGACAGCCCTTGTCGACCGACAGGTTCCATCTATGCGCCCGCTCGGGCCGCGGCCAACTCCAACGGCACGTGCCAGGCGTCGTATTCGTAGACCCAGTCGCCGTTGCCCGCGACCTTCAGCCATTCGTTGGACCGAGAGCCGCGCTGGATGCGCGAGGTCCGCTGCAGTCGCGTGTCCTGGTAGGTCTGCAGCGCGACTGCGGGGTCGTCGAACAGGCTCAGGCAGCGGGACAGGACGACGGCGTCTTCGATGGCCATACCGGCGCCCTGCGCCATGAACGGCATCATCGGATGGGCCGCGTCGCCGAGGAGCACGGCGCGCCCGTCGGTCCACGATTCCAGCGGGTCACGAACGTAGAGAGCCGATTTCAGGACGTCGTCGCAGGCGTCGAGCAAGGCTCGTGCCTCGGGGTGGAAGTCGCGGTACAGCTCACGCAGTTCGGTGACGGAACCGGGTGTGGTCCACGATTCCTCGGTCCATTCCTGCTGCGCGCAGGTGGCGAAGACGAAGATGTCCTTGCCCTGATTGAGGGGGAACGTCACGATCTGCGTCGACGGATTCGGCCCCCACCACTTGGTGAAGCAGTCCAGGTTGGGCAGGTTGCCGACGCGTTCGGTGGGGACGACGGCGCGGAACGCCACGACCCCTGTGAACGTCGGCTGTTCGCGCCCGAGCAGCGAGGTCCGGACCGCCGAGTGGATGCCGTCGGCACCGACGATCACGTCCGCGGAAACGGCACTGCCGTCGGTGAACTCGATGCGGCCGTCCGCAGCGCCGCTGACGCGGCGACCCATTTCGACGACACCCGACGGCAACCGGTTCTCGAGCGCGGTCATGAGGTCGCCCCGGTGCATGGTCAACTGCGGTGCACCGTACTGCTGTTCCGCGCTGTCGCCCATCGGCAGCCGGGACGTTTCGGCACCCGTGTCCCACGTGCGGCTGATCCGGAACTGCGGGCGGGCGGCGGATTCGCGGATCGCCGGCCCGATGCCGAGTCCGTCGAGAGCCCGGACCGCGTTGGGGGTGAGGTTGATGTCGGCGCCGACGCGGGCGAACTGCCTCGTCTGCTCGTAGACCGTGACGTCGAGACCGAACTTGCGGAGGGCGATCGCCGTGGCGAGTCCGCCGATGCCGCCGCCGCAGACGGCAACCGTGGTCACTGTGCACCCTTTCCGGGCACCGTGACGGGCGGCGTGAACGGTGCCGGCATGTCGCCGTAGGCGGCGAGATCGACCTCGACGATCACCGGCGCCTGCCGCGACACGGCGTCGGCGAGCACCTCGTGGGCCTCGGCGGCGCCACCGATCCGCAGGTACGGCACGCCGATGGACTGCGCCAGCAACGGGAAGTCGGGGGTGACGAGGTCGACGGCGTAGGTGTCTTCGCCGCCGCCCTTCTGCATGTTGCGCAGCACGCCGTAGCCGCCGTCGTTGAACACGAGCAGCACCAGCCACGGCTTCTCCTGCGCCATGGTCAGGATCTCGCCGAAGTGGACGGCCAGGCCGCCGTCGCCGACGAGCGCGAGGGTGGGCCGGGTCTCGTCGGCCAGTGCGGAACCGATGGCCATGCCGAGGCCCTGTCCGATGCCGCCGCCGCGGGGGAAAACGTTGGACTTGGGGTCGAACATCGGCAGCAGTCGGTTGCCCCAGGAACTCGACGCGATGGTCACGTCGCGGGCGATCACGGAATCCTGCGGGAACGCGGCACGCACGGCGTCGCACAGCACCGCGTGGTCGCCGAGTCCGGCGCGCTGCTTGCTGCGGACGAGTTCACGGGTGGTGCGGGCACGTTCGGTCCAGGCGGCGTCGACGGGCGCCAGGCCCGGCAGTTGACGGAGGAACGTGGCGATGTCGGCGGTGACCCCGGCCTGCGCCGGGTAGACGCGTCCGACCGCGGCCGCATCGATATCGACCTGCACGTGCACGGCGGGGACGGGCATGGAGTAGTCGCCGGTCTCGTTGGACCGGAAGTGGGTGCCCAGCGACAGCAGCACGTCGGCATCCTGGAGGAGCTCACGCCCGACCGGGGTGTTGCCGTAGTTGCCGATGCACAGCGGATGGTCCTCGGGCACGGCGCCGCGGCCGGAGTTGCTGGTGAGCAACGGGACTCCCCACTGCTCCACCAGTTCGGTCAGCTCGGCACCGGCTGTCGCGACACCGCCGCCCGCCCAGATCACCGGGCGTTCCGCCGACCGCAGCAGGGCGAAGGCGACGGCCAGCTCGTCGGCGTCCGGCGTGCGCGGCGACTCCGACACCGGCTCGACCACGTCGATGACGTGCTCCGCGTACTGGAGGTCGATCGGCCATTCGATGCTCGACGGGCCGCCGGGCGCGGCGAGGGCGGCAGCGACGCCTTCCCGCAACACCTTTCCGGCGCTGTCGGTGTCGAGGATGGTGGCGGCATGCTTCGACGTCGCCGTCAGCATCCCCAGCTGATCCTTGGTCTCGTGAATGAACCCGCGACCAGAGCCGAGGTACCGGCTCTCGACGTTGCCCGTCACGTGCAGCACCGACGTTCCGGCGCTGAGCGATTCGATCAGCGACCCGGCCGCGTTGCCGGCACCCGTGCCGGTACTCGTGAGAGCGCAGCCGAGTCCGCCGGTGGCCCGGGCGTACCCGTCCGCCGCGCTGACGGCGGTGGCCTCGTGCCGGACCGGCACGAACCGCAGGTGCTTGCTGACCGCCTGCACCAGGGGCTGGTTGTGGACGCTCACGATGCCGAAGACGGTGTCGACCCCGGCCTCGCGCAGCACCTGGACGAGCAGGTCGCCCCCATTACCCACAGACATGGTGTTCCTCTCAGACATAACGCGCGACGCCTCCGCAGACGTCGAGGCTGGTGCCCGTCACATAGGACGAGCGGGGGGACAGCAGGGTCACGATCATGGCGGCCACCTCGTCGGCGCGGCCGAACCGGCCGAGGCCGATGCCGCGGTCCTGGGCGATCTCCGCCTCCCATTCGGCGAATGTGGCGTCGGTGCCGGATTCCTCGTAGCGGCGCCGCCACTGGCCGGTGTCGACCAGTCCGAGCGACACCGAATTGACGCGGATGCCGTCGGCGGCGAGTTCCAGTGACAGCGACTTGCTGAGGTTCAGCAGCCCGGCCCGGGCGGCGCTGGTGGTGACCAGCCGCGGCTCGGGCTGACGTGCGAGCACCGCCGAGATGTTGACGATGGCCGCGGCGTCGGACTTGCGCAGCGCCGGCAGGGCGGCCTCGACCGTGTTGAGGACGCTGGAGAACTTGAGGTCGAGTTCGTCGCGCCAGTCGTCGAGCGTCGCCTCGCCGCGCGGGACCATGCGGGACTTGCCTGCGTTGTTGACCAGACCGTCGAGGCCGCCGAATCGGGCGACACCGGCGTCGACCAGCGCAGCGACCGCGGCCGGGTCCCGGACGTCGCAGGACGCGGTGAGGACACGGTCGCTGCCGGGCAGCGGCGCGATCACGGAGTCGAGCCGGTCGCGGTCGCGCGCGCAGGTGACGACGTTGGCACCCTCCTCGAGCAGCATCGCGACAGTGGCGAGCCCGACCCCCGAGCTTCCGCCGGTCACCAGGTGGGTGCGGTCTTTCAGTTGCAGGTCCACGACGTGGTCCCCTTCTCTAGTTCAGGACGAATCCGCCGTTGACGACGAGTTGCTGACCGGTGATGTACGACGCCTCGGGTCCCATCAGGAACGCGACCGCGCCGACGAGATCCGACGGTTGCTGCGGCCGTTCGAGCGCCCGGTTGAGGCGGTACAGCTCGTGCCGGTGCTCCGGAACCTGCTGCGCCGATTCGCTTTCGGTCAGACCGGGCGAGACGGTGTTGACGGTGATGCCGTGCGGGCCGAGGTCGCGGGACATGGCGCGGGTCAGCGCGGCCACCCCACCCTTGGAAGCGATGTAGTGCGCGAGGCGCGGCGAACCGTACAGGGCGGCGTCCGAGCCGATGGTGACGACTCGTCCGCCTCCATTCCCGATGATGGAGGGAACGATCGCCCTGCTCACGAGGAACGTGCCGCGCAGGTTGACGCCCAGCACACGGTCCCACTCGTCGATGCCGAGTTCGTGAATCGGTTTGCCGCCCACGCCGTCCGCGAGGGCCGCGTTGTTGACGAGGCCGTACAGCGGGCCGCCGGAGGTGACGGTGGCCGCCATCGCGTCGACGGACTCCGCGTCGCGGAGATCGACCCGGACGAACTGTGCCTTGACGCCGTCGGCGCGCAGGCTCTCCGCCGCGTCCTCGCCCCAGTCCTCGCGGATGTCGGCGAGCCACAGGGTGGCGCCGTCCTCGCCGAGCCGGCGGGCCAGGGCGAGGCCGAGACCCCGCCCCGCCCCGGTGACGAGAATGCTGCGGCCGTCGAGACTCATGGTCAGTCCCGCGTGACGCCGTGCATGGCCGACGTCTCGGGGTACGTCGGGATCTGCGGCTTCTGCGCGCCGATGATGACGCAGAACAGAGCGTCCTTGTCGCCGTTGTTCTTCAGGCTGCGCGGCACCCCGGCCGGCACGACGATCATGTCGCGGTAGCCGAGGGTGCGCTTCTCCACCTGGCCGTCGCGGTGGACGCCGACCTCCACCTCGCCCTCGAGGACGAAGAAGGCTTCCTCGGCGTCGTGGTGGGTGTGCTCCGGGCCCTCGGCTCCGGGGGGAAGCAGCATGTTGGAGAACGTGAATCCGCGCGAGACGATGGTGCGGTTGTCGTTCTCGTGGTTACCCGTCGCACCGGAGCCGACGTAGCGGATCTGCGCGCGCTTGAACTGGTCGCCGGCCTTGGCCTGGAAACCCAGGGTGTCCCAGTCCTCGTGGCGGGAGCCACGGGTGAGGATCAGCGAGTCGGTGAATTCCT
This sequence comes from Rhodococcus wratislaviensis, assembly GCF_041228765.1. Classification (NCBI taxonomy): domain Bacteria; kingdom Bacillati; phylum Actinomycetota; class Actinomycetes; order Mycobacteriales; family Nocardiaceae; genus Rhodococcus; species Rhodococcus wratislaviensis. Next base: position 459,996 of record NZ_CP150488.1, read on the forward strand.
TCAGGTCGGCGGTGCCGTATTCGAGTGTCATGTCGTGCTCCTTCTCTAGAGGTGGTTGCGTAGGCGTTCGGTGATGTGGATGAAGGACTCGACCCAGGCGTTGAAGGCCTCCGGCCGCTCCTGGTTCGCGAGGTGTCCGGCACCCCGGATGGTGACGAACACGGCGCCCGGAATTCCTCCGGCGAGAACCTGGCTCGCGGGAACCCCGGTCACCCCGTCCTCGTCCCCACCGAGGACGAGTGTGGGGATGTCGATCTTCGGCAGATCGGCCGTGTGATCGGTGGCCGCCATCGACTCGGCGGCGTACCCGTAGCCGGGCAGCCGGATCGACGAGGCCATGATCGCCGTGGCCTTCGCGGTCAGTTCGTCGTCGGCCGTACCGGACAGCAGGCGCGGGGCCCGTTCGGCGGCAAACGCTTCCGCGCCCTCCTGCTCGAGCGTCGCGGCCCGGGCGAGCATGCGGGCGGCGGCGTCGTCGTCCGCCCCCGAGCCGACGGTGGAACTGCCGAGCAGCAGACTCCGCACGAGCCCCGGGTGGCGCATCGCCAGCCGGGTGGCGGTCACGCCACCCCACGACATTCCCAGGACGTGCGCTCCCGCGTCACCGCAACGGTCGCGGATCACGTCGGCGGCGGCGTCGGCGTAGTCGTCGAGGTCGAACGGTCGGCCGGGGTCTTCGCTGCGGCCGTAGCCGGGAGCGTCCCAGGCCAGCAATCGCAGCGACGACGACAGTTCGTCGAACTGCGGCGCGAAACTGTCGGCGCTGCCGCCGATCCCGTGCAGCAGGAGCAGCGCGGGGCCGGAACCGGATTCGACGACGTGCGTCACGACGCCCGCCCGAGGTCGAAGCGCTCGAACGCACCCGGGTCGGGAATGCCGGCCATGTGGTCGCGGACCTGCTTGGACGGCGGGCCCGCGGTGCCCCAGAGGTCGGAGAGTTCCGGAACCCGGCGCCACACCTTGCACAGCCACCGGTCCTCGTCGACCTGCGCGATGCCGGACGTGTACTCGCACACCAGCCCTGCCGGGTCGGCGAAGTAGGAGAACGTGTTGTCGCCGGGGCCGTGCTTGCCCGGACCCCACAGCGGCACGGTGCCGTGATGACGCAACCGGCCGATGCCGCGCATGAAGTGGTCCACGGTGGGCATCTCGTAGGCGACGTGATTGACCGACGTCCACTCGGCCTGGTTGAACGCGATGCTGTGATGGTCGGTGTTGCAGCGCAGGAACGCCATCTGGTGCTCGGACCAGTCGGAGACCCGCATGCCCAGGACGTCGCAGTAGAACGTCACCGCGGCGTCGATGTCGACGGTGTTGAGGACGACGTGCGTGACGCCGACCGGCACGGCGTCCTCGCGGCCGAGCTTCGGGACCGCCAGTGCGTCGGCGAGCAGTTCGACGACGCGGCCCTCGGGGTCGACCAGGCTCACGCCGTAGCCGCCGCCGAGATCGTCGACCGGCCCCGGGCCGCTGACGATCGGGACGCCGCGGAGTTCGAGTCGGCGGGCGGCCTCGTCGACCTCGGCCGGCGTGGCGACGGCGAACGTGATGCGGCCGAGGCCGTTCCGCTCGGCCTGGGTGAGTTGCAGCGCGTGGTGGTGCTCACCGGTCCCCCGCAGCCAGGCACCGTCCGTGCCCTGCTCGACCACGCGCAGCCCCCAGACCTCCGAGTAGAAGTCGGTGGATTCGATGCTGGCCTGCGTGCGCAGTTCGACGGAGCGCAGGCACCGCAGCCGGGCTATGGGTTGGTTCATCGCATGCCTCCAGTTGCTTAGGTCTCAATATCTTAGCGCTAAAGTAATAGGTCGTACAGAGCTGACGGAAATTTCTTTCCGGACGACCTACTACTTCAGCTTCCCCGTGGGCCGATGTGACAGCGGTTCAGTCAGACGGAACTCGTGTGACATTCGGCGACGCAGATTAATCTGCCCACGAGCGGGTCGCTCAATTTGCCCACGGGTTGGGTTCCTCGTCGAGGCCCCAGTAGATGCTCTTCTGCCGCGAGTAGGCGGCGATACCGCTGCGCCCCTTCTCCACCCCGAGTCCGCTCTCCTTGACGCCGCCGAACGGCGTCGAGATGCTGAACTGTTTGTAGGTGTTGATCCACACGGTGCCGGCCTGCAGTCGGCGGGCGAGTTTCCAGGCGCGACGGTAGTCGCCGGTCCAGATTCCGGACGCCAGACCGAACACCGAATCATTGGCCTGGGCAACCAGATCCGTGTCGCCGTCGAACGGCAGGACCACGAGGACGGGTCCGAATATCTCCTCCTGGCAGGTGCGTGACCCGTTGGGGAGCCCGTCGATGATCGTCGGCAGGTAGTACGCGCCGTCGCGCAGTCGCTCGTCGTCGGGGATCGCCCCGCCGCACAACACTCGTCCGCCCTCTTCGCGAGCGAGGTCGACGTACGCGGCGACGCTGTCGCGGTGCTTGCGGTGGACCATCGGCCCGACCTGAGTGTCGGGGTCGCGGCCGGGACCGAGGCGCAGTTGCTGCGTCTTGACCACCAGCTTCGCGAGGAACTCGTCGTAGATGCGGCGGTCGACGAACAGCCGGGACCCTGCGATGCAGCTCTGCCCGGTGGACGAGAAGATCCCGTACATCACGCCGTTCACGGCGGCGTCGAGGTCGGCGTCGTCCAGCACGATTGTCGGCGACTTGCCGCCGAGTTCCAGCGACACGGGCATCAGCTTGTCGGCTGCGGCGTGCGCGATGGACCGTCCGGTGTTGGTGCCGCCGGTGAAGGTCACCTTCCCGACGCCGGGGTGGGTGACGATGGCGTCGCCGACCACCGAGCCCTTGCCCGGCAGCACCGACAGCAGACCCTTCGGCAATCCCGATTCGTCGATGAGCCGCGCCAGTTCCAGCGACACCAGCGGCGTCCACTCGGCGGGCTTGAGGACGACGGCGTTGCCTGCCGCCAGGGCGGGGGCGATCTTCTGCGCGTCGCTGGCCACCGGCGAGTTCCACGGTGCGATGGCGCCGACCACGCCGATGGGCTCGAGAACGCTCATCGTGAGGAAGTTGCCGCGCGGGGTGGTGAGGTCGTCGTCCGCGGTTTCGAGGACGGCGGCGAAGTAACGGAACGTGCCCGCCGCGCTGCCGACGAGGGCCGTGGTCTCGGCGACCGTCTTGCCGGTGTTGTAGCTCTGCAGCAGCGCGAGCCGGGACGTGTTCGCCTCGATGGTGTCGGCGATGCGGTGCAGGTACTTGGCCCGCTGGTGCGGGAGCAGCGCCCGCCATGCCGGGTCGTCGGCGGCGGCGCGGCCCTTCCGGACCGCCTCGTCGGCGTCGTCGGCGGTGGCCTGGTGGATCACCTGCAGGGTTTCGCCGTTCGACGGGTCCGTGACCGCGAAGGCGGGTCCGTTCGCCTGCCGCCACTGTCCGGCGACGAGGATCCGGTCGGCGACCGGGACGAAGGGCAGTGTCTGTGGTGCGGTGTCGAGGACGGTCACTGGGAGATCTCCTCGAGGGTCTTTTCGCGGGTTTCGACGGCGAAGAAGCCGACGACGAGGGCACCGATCATTGCGACCGCGGCGAACATTCCGAAGACGACGGTGAGGGTGCCGCCCCCGTCGAGGATGGCGCCGACGGCGAGGGGGCCGACGATGATGCCGAGACGTCCGCTCGCCCCGCCGATCGCGCAGCCGATGGCTCGCATCCGGGTCGGGTACAGCTCCGCGGTGTAGACGTAGAGCGCCATGTTGACCGCGAAGACGAACAGCGCGGATCCGGCCGACCAGAACAGGACCTTCGTCGCGGTGTCGGCGCCGGAGGCGGCGAGCAGGAAGAGCAGCGACGAGCACAGGACCATCGACGCGGTGATGCAGATGCGGCGACCGAGGTTGTCGATGAGGAACGCGACGAGGATGCATCCGATCAGGCCGGCGACGCTCGTGACGATGCTGTAGTGCAGCGCGGTGTCGACGCTGACGTCGAACGCCGACCGGTACAGCGTCGGCAGCCAGGACGCGATGCCGTAGTTGACGAAGTAGGCGCAGCCCCAGATGGCCGCGAGCATGAGGGTGCGACGCAGGTAGATGCCCCGGAAGGCCTCCGCGAAGGTTCCGCGGCGCACGTCGACGGCGACGGCGGGCAGCGGCTGCGGAGCCGGAAGCGTCTTGCCTGACTTCTCGGTGATCTCGTTCTCGATGCGGGTCATGGCTTTGTGTGCGTCTTCGTAGCGCCCACGCGACGCGAGCCAGCGCGGCGACTCGGGCAGCTTCCACAGCATCGGCAGCAGCAGGACGGGCAGCGCGCCGAGTGCGAACAGGATCTTGTAGCCGTAGTTGGGGACCACCCACGCCGACACGATCGCCGACATCACGAGCCCGATCGGGAAGATCACCTCGTAGAGCAGCACGAATCGTCCGCGCTTGTGGGCCTTGGTGATCTCGCCGATGTAGCTCGCCGCGACCGGGACCTCGGCGCCGAGGCCGATGCCCTGCACGAATCGGAAGACGAGGAAGAGCATCAGGCTGTCGGTGAACGCCATGCCGAGGCTCATCACGGCGTAGAGCGCGAGCGAGAAAATGATGACGTTGAGCCGGCCGACGCGGTCGGCGAACCAGCCGCCGGCGAGCGCGCCGACGAGCATGCCGATGCCGCCGATGGCGATCACCCAGGCGATGTCGCCGGGGGTCAGACCCCACTTGGGGATGAGGACGGGGAGTGAGTACGCGATCATCAACTGGTCGAAGCCGTCGAAGAACGTGACGGCGCCGACGATGACGCGTGCCTTGATATGCCACCTGCTCATCGGCAGGCGTTCGAGTCGGGCGCTGATCATCTCAGCTGTGGCAGCCATGGCGGGCGATACCGTCGTCATGAGCATCCTCAGGGTCGGGTCGAGGCATTTACTTAAGCCCTCAAAGGCTTACCGCTAAGATGTAATCTCACGCACACGATAAACGTCAACCCTTGACTTTGAAAGAAACATGTTGTTCACACCTGTGCGTACTTATTAACCTTCCGCGGTTAACAAGTGCTCACGGGTGACGGAGCCGTCGACTACGCGGTGGACTGCATCCATTCTGCACAGATGCGTGCGGTCGTGTGTCACCAGCAGCGTCGCGACCTTGCGCTCTCGCACGACACCGAGGAGCAGATCCATGATCGCGGCGCCCCGTTCCTGGTCGAGCGCGCTGGTCGGCTCGTCGACGACCAGCAGCGACGGATCGTTCATCAGCGCCCGGGCCAGGTTGATCCGCTGCCGCTGCCCACCCGACAACTGCCCGGGCCTCTTCCCGGCGTGGTCTGCGAGCCCGACGGCGTCGAGCAGGTCGCGAGCCTTCGCGCGCCCGGACCGCCGCGGCACGAACAACCGCTGCCCGAGATGCGCCATCACCTCCAGTTGTTCGAGGGCCGTCAACGACGACACCAGATTGGACTGCTGGAACACGATGCCGATCCGGTCGCGGCGCAGCGTGGACGCCTCCCGCCGGCTCAGCGCGGTGAGTTCGGTGGCGCCCAGCCGGACGGAGCCCGAGTCGGGCCGGATCAGTGTCGACGCCACCGCGAGGAGCGTCGACTTTCCGGAACCGGACGGACCGGTGATCGCGGCGATCTCACCCCGGCCGAGGGTCAGCGACACCGAGTCGAGGGCGGTGACGCGTCCCGCGCCGTCGGGGTAGGTGAGGGTGACGTCGTCGAGGGTGAGGGCGGGGGTGGTCATCGTGTGCTCCCGAGGGCGGTGAGGGGGTCGGTGGTGAACAGGAAGCGGAGCGCGAACGCGGCGCCGAGGAGGCCCAGCCCGACGAGGGCGGTGGCAGGCAGGAAAGTGGTGGAGACGTCGAGCACGAACGGCACGGCGTCGCCGATCATCGACCCGGCCACCGCCGCCGTCCCGACACCGACACCCACGCCGGCGAGCAGGACGACGAACGCCTGCCCGAGCGCGTCCCGCACGAGCGACCCGGTGGACGCGCCGAGCGCCTTCAACGTCGCGACATCGGGGGTGCGCTGCAGGGTCCAGACCGTGAAGAATGCGCCGATCACCAGCGCGGAGATCGCGAACAGCATCACCGTCATCAACGTCAGCGACCCGTTCTCGGAGGCATAGGAGCCGATGGCGGAGAAGGAGTCGGCCACACTTCGGGAGGTCGTCCCCGCGACGGCGTTCGTGGCGTCGTCCCCGCCGGACACCGCGAGCACCGTCGCCGCACCCCCGCGCGGGTTCGCGTGCTGCCAGTCGGCGAGCGTCATCCACACGGCCGGGCTGTGGCCGTACCAGTCGTCGCCGCGGACCGCGGTCACCGCGAAGGTGACGTCGCCGACGGTGAGACGGTCGCCGGCGCCGACGCCGAGGGATCGCGCCGCGCCGGCCCCGAGGATCACGGTTCCCGGCGCGGACGGTGCACGGTCGCCCACACCGCTGTCCGCGCCGACCAGTGCCACCCCCTTCGCCACACCTCCTACGGCCGACGCCGAGCCTCGTCCGACGCCGATCGGCTGCACCGAGTCGGCGCTCCGCCGCCAGACGGCCACCTGCTCGGACGTCAGCGCGGACTCGTCGAACGACGGACCGTCGCCGGAGGCGGCGAAGACCACCGACTCGGCGTCGATGCGTTCCACGACGGACACGTTCTGGTGACGCAGTCCGGCCGTGAGACCGCTGAGAAACGTGACGAGCAGCGCAATCAGCACCACGACGACGGATATCAGCGCGAAGCGACCACGCGCGGCACGCAGGTCTCTCGATGCGACGAACACAGGTGGTCCTCTCCAGATCACGACCGACTCCGCAGTCGATGCGGGCCGGGGCGGCGCTCACGGCCTCCGAACTCACCGTGCCCCGGACACGACACGGTTCCATCGCACGTGGGGTGGAATTCTCGGTGGTCGAAGGTCGGGTGCGCGTTCCGACTTTCGATGGATGCCCGGTGTGCTCGCGTCGATAAGCTGGGCGGGGTGCACCGCTCCCCTCTCACGCCCGTGTTCGCGGGACTCCAACTGGGACTGCATGCGCTGATCGCGGCGCTTACTGCAGTCGTGATCTTGCGCGCCGTCCTTCCGGACGCACCACAGGCACCGGCGATCGTGGTGCTGTCGGTGGCGTTTCTCGCGGTGTACGCGGCGGGAGCGACGCGTCGTCTGCGCGGGACGTGGTGGCTCGCAGCGTTGACGGCTCTGTGGGTGGCGCTGATGGTCCTCGCCCCCGACGCCGCCTATCTCGCGTTCGGGCTGTTCTTCCTGTACCTGCATCTGCTGCCGCGACGCTGGGGAGTCCTGGCGGTCGCAGCCGCGACCGTCGTTGCGGTCGTGGGTACCGGCATGCACCGCGGCTGGAGCGTCGCGGGTGTCGTCGGTCCGGTGATCGGTGCGTGCGTCGCGGTGGCGATCGGCCTCGGCTACCGGGCGTTGTACCGGGAGGCTGTCGAGCGCGATCGCCTCATCGACGAATTGACCCGAACCCGAGCCGAACTCGCCGAGCAGGAACGTGCCGCCGGCTCCCTGGCCGAACGTGAGCGGCTCGCACGCGAGATCCACGACACCGTCGCGCAGGATCTGTCGAGCATTCAGATGCTGCTCCACGCGGTCGAACGCGCCGCCCCCGACCATCCTGCCCGGGACCGCATCCGGCTGGCGCGGGAGGCGGCCGCCGACAGCCTCGCCGAAACCCGTCAGCTCATCGGCGATCTCACACCCGCCGTCCTCGACGGGCAGTCACTCGTGGACGCGCTCGCGCGGATCTGCACGCAGGCGAGGAGCGACACGTTCGACACCATTGCCGTGGTCGAGGGGGAGCCGGTGCGATTGCCGATGCCCGTCGAGGCGGCGTTGGTGCGGATTGCGCAGGGCGCGGTGTCCAACGTGGTCCGGCACGCACACGCGTCCCGGATGGCGATCACCCTCACCTACTACGAGGACGCGGTCCGGTTGGACGTCGTCGACGACGGCGTCGGCTTCGATGTCGAACTCCTCGACCGTGAACCGTCGAAGGCGTTCGGGCTGAATTCGATTCGCCGACGCGTCGAGCTGCTCGACGGGTCGATGTCGGTGGAGTCGGAACCAGGACTGACCGCGGTCGCGGTGTCGTTCCCGCTCGAGGTCGGCGCATGATCCGACTGCTGCTCGCCGACGACCACGCGATCGTTCGCGCGGGCCTGCGCGCCCTCCTCGAGCACGAGGACGACATCGAGGTGGTCGGCGAGGCAGCCACCGCGGACGCCGCCGTGGCGTTGTGCGCGACGACTCCGGTCGACCTCGTGCTCATGGACCTCCGGTTCGGCCCCGGTACCTCGGGCGTGGACGCCACCCGGAACCTGCGGTCCCTGCCGAACCCACCGCACGTGCTGGTCGTCACCAACTACGACACGGACGCCGACATCCTCGACGCGGTCGCGGCCGGCGCCGCCGGGTATCTCCTGAAGGACACTCCCCCGCCCGAACTCCTCGCCGCCGTCCGCGCGGCATCGGCCGGCGACAGCGTCCTCTCCCCGGCCGTGGCGTCGAAACTGATGACGCGCGTACGCCGACCTGCCACCAGCCTCAGCCCACGGGAGATCCAGGTGCTGACGTTGGTGGCTGCCGGGCGGTCCAATCGGGAGATCGGTAAGGAACTCTTTCTCTCCGAGACCACCGTGAAGTCCCATCTCGTCCACATCTTCGGCAAACTCGACGTCAAGTCCCGGACGTCCGCAATCGCGCGGGCCCGCGAGCTGGGCACCATCCCCAGGTGAGTGGCAATGTGTGCGGACGCACACATTGCCACTCACATGCGTTTACGCTGGGGAAATGGACCCACCTGCCGTCCGGTACGTGCAGCGGGACGGACATGCGTTGGCCTACCAGGTGGTGGGCGCGGGTGAACGCGACGTGGTGTGGCTGTTCGAGATCAACATGCACCTCGACCTCATGTGGACCGACCCCGAGATCCACTACCTGATGGAACGGGGCAGCACGTTCGCCCGCACGGCATACTTCCAGCAACGAGGGCTGGGACTGTCCGACCCGGTCGAGCACCTGCCCACACTCGAGGAGCAGGCCGACGACATCGTCGCGGTGATGGACGAGATCGGGATGCGGGAAGCGCTGCTGGTGGGTGTGGCCAGCGCGAGCGGTCCCGTCGCACTCGTCGCCGCCCGCTCGCCGGAGCGTGTCACCGGCGTCGTCCTGATCCAGCCGTTCGCCGAGCGGCTGGTCGGCGGCAACCACGATCCGGTGGGATGGAGCGCCGCCGAACGCGACAACTTCGTCGACGGGTGGCGAGCAGCCACCCGGAACTGGGGGTCGGGCAGCACGGTACCCCTGTGGGATCCTCAGGAGGACTCGGCGTTCAACCGTCGGCTGATGGCCATGCTGGAACGCAATTCCGCGACACCCGCGGTCGCACAGGCCCACCTCGAGTGGATCTTCCGGCTCGACTACTCGGACATGCTGCCGTCCATCCAGTGCCCGGCGCGCGCGCTTCTGGTCGCGGGAAGTCCGGTGCCGGTGGCCGCCTCGCAGTACGTCGCCGACCGTATCCCCCGCGGCAGCTTCCACCTGTTGCCGCAGTCGCCGCCCGGCGCGTCCCTCGGGGAGGCGTGGAAACCGATCATCGACCACGTCGAGCAGTTGGCCACCGGTGGGCACCCGGCATCCGACGCGGGCCGGTACCTGGCCTCCGTTCTGTTCACGGACGTCGTCGGATCCACCGAAGTACTCGCACGGATCGGCGACAGCGCCTACCGCGACCTGCGGGCCGCGCACGAGTGGCAGGTCCGCGACGAGATCGAGAAGGCCGGCGGCCGGCTCCTCAACGTGGCCGGCGACGGCACCTTCAGCATCTTCGACGGTCCCGCGTCCGCGGTCCGGTGCGCGCGGGCGGTCGTCGACGGCGCCGGCGAACTCGGGCTGGAGGTGCGGGCCGGCGTCCACACGGGGCAGGTGGAGCGCAACGGTCCCGACGTGAGCGGCATGACCGTCCACATCGGCGCACGCATCGCCGCGACGGCCCGCGCCCGGGAAGTGCTGGTGTCGCGGACCGTCCGGGATCTCGTGGTGGGTTCGGGACTGCGGTTCGCCGACGCCGGGGAACATGCACTCAAGGGCGTGCCCGACCGCTGGCCCCTCTACTCCCTCACCGACGCAGACCACGCGCCCCGGACCGTTCCGCGACTCGCGCCGAAGCTGAGCATGATCGACCAGGCCATCCTGCGCACCGCGAAGCGGGCACCGCAGGCACTGCGCGCGCTCGTCGGCGCCGCCAACGCGAGGCAGCGCCGACTGTCCCGCTGATCGCCCGCGCGGTGAGAAGTGTCTTCTTTTGAGGACTACACCCGCTGTGCGCACGGCCATACCGTTTCACTCACTGTTACCCCCGTCACACAGGAGTGATCATGAGCAAGTTGAAGTTCGGAACGTTTCTGGCACCGATCCACACCCCGGGACAGAATCCGACGTTGCTGCTGCAGCGCGACCTGGAGCTGGTTCAGTTGCTCGAGAGGCTGGGCTACGACGAGGCCTGGTTCGGGGAACACCATTCGGCGGGCTCCGAAATCTATGCGTCCCCCGAGATCATGATCGCCGCGGCCGGCGAACGGACCAGTCGAATCAAGCTGGGCACGGGCGTGACGTCGGTGTCGTACCACAATCCGCTGTGGGCGGCGGAGCGCATGGTGATGCTCGACCATCTGACCCACGGTCGGGCCATGTTCGGCCTCGGTCCCGGATCTCTGCCGACCGATGCGGCGATGCTCGGCCTGTCGCAGATCGACACGCGAGAACTGCTTGCGGAGAACTCCGACATCATCATGCGTCTGCTTCGAGGCGAGACGGTCAGCGCACAGACGCGGACCCATACGCTCATCGATGCTCGAATTCAAATGGCTCCGTATTCATCTCCGTTGTTCGACGTGGTAGTCGCCGCGATCGCTTCGCCGACGGGAGCGCGCCTGGCCGGCCACCACGGAATCGGTCTGCTCTCGATCGCTGCAACGCTGACTGCGGACGGATTCAGCGCTCTGCAACACCATTGGGGAATGCTCGAGGAATTCGCAACGCTGGCGGGCCGAAGCGAGGACGTCGATCGCTCGAAGTGGCGGCTGGTGGGCCCCTTCCACCTTGCCGAGACCCGGGAACAGGCCTATCGCGACGTCGAGCACGGCATCGAGCACTGGTTCAAGTACTTGCAGCACGTTGCCGCGTTCCCGCAGATGGCGGTCGAGGGCGAGAACAAGCGCGAGATGATCGACTTCATCAACAACTCCGGGATCGGCGTCATCGGCACCGCCGAAGATGCCCGCGCGCAGGTTCAGCGTCTGCTCGATCAGTCCGGCGGCTTCGGCACTCTCCTTCTGCAGGGGCATGATTGGGCCAACCCACAGGCCACGGCCCGCTCGTACGAGCTGTTCGCCCAGGACGTCATGCCGTTCTTCCAGGGCCAGGCGCAGCCGCTCCTCGACGCGGACGAGCGGGCTCGCCGCGTGCGGGAGGGACAGGCGGACGAGCATAGAAAGGCCGTCGAACACATGACGAAGAAGTACGAGGCCGAGTTGGGCCGGGTGTAGGACGATGGCTGAAATCAAGGTTCAGCAGCATTTTTCCGTCGGCGCCGAGACGGTGTGGGCGCAGGTCGGCGACCCGGGCGCCATCGCCGACTGGATTCCGTCGGTTGCGACGGCGCGGATGGAGCAGGAGATCCGCCATCTCGTCTTCGCCGACGGTCAGCCCGCCCGTGAACGGATCGCCGAGCACAGCGACCGCGACCGCCGATACACCTACGAGTACATCGACGGCCCGCTGCCGTTGAAGCAGTACCGGTCCACCATCTCTGTGCTCGACGCGACGTCCGAGGCGTGCACGGTCGACTGGACCGCGACGTTCTCCGCTGAAGCGGAGGAGGTCGAATCGGAGTTGGCGGCGACGATCGAAGAGATCTATCGCGCTGCGCTCAAAGAGTTGTCGACCATCGTCTCGAATCCCTCCGTCCGCGGATAGACCTCGTTCGGAGTCCGCTTCTGTTCGGCGGACTCCGAACGAGGAGTCCGCTTCTGTTCGGCGGACTCCGAACGAACACCACCCGAAGAAGGTACCGATGCGAACCACCACCGAACCGCACATCACCGCCAGCACCCCCGAAGAGATCGCGGACGCCTACCGCACCGTCCTCGGAAAGTTCTGCACCGGCGTCGTCGCCGTCACCGCACTCGACGACACCGGAAACCCCATCGGACTGACCGTCGGCTCCTTCAGCTCCGTCTCCCTCGACCCCGCCCTCGTCGCCTTCTTCGTCGCCCACACCTCCACCACCTTCCCCAAGGTCTCCGCCTCCGGCCGCTTCTGCGCCAACATCCTCGCCGCCGACCAACACGAACTCGGCCGCACCTTCGCCCGCAGCGGCAGCGACAAGTTCCACGGAATCGACTGGACCCCCGCCACCACCGGATCACCCCGCCTCAGCGGCGCCCACGCCTGGATCGACTGCCACATCGACCTCGTCCAACCCGTCGGCGACCACGACCTCGTCGTCGGCCGCGTCGTCGAACTCGGCGCCACCGACACCCCCGACCCGCTGCTCTTCTACACCTCCACCTTCCATCAGCTCACCCCCGCGAGCCCCGCATGAACACGGTGGAGCCGGTCCCGTCCGTCGTCCGCTGCGCCGACGCCATCATCCCCACCGACTACGGCGCCTTCACGGCCGTCGCCTACCGCTCCACCAGCGGAGTCGAGCACCTCGCCATGGTGTTCGGCGACCCGGCCGGCACCACCGCCCTCACCCGCGTCCACAGCGAATGCCTCACCGGCGACGTCCTCGGCTCACGGCGCTGCGACTGCGGCCCACAACGGTCCGCCGCACTGGAACGCATCGCCGACGCCGGCTGCGGCGTCCTGCTGTACCTTCGCGGGCACGAAGGCCGCGGCATCGGACTTGCCGCGAAAATCGCCGCCTACCAACTGCAGGACCAACTGGGTCTCGACACCGTCGACGCCAACCTGCAACTCGGGCTGCCCGTCGACGCCCGCGACTACACCGACGCCGCAGCAATCCTCTGCGACCTCCACATCGACCGCATCAACCTGCTCAGCAACAACCCTGCCAAGACCGCCGGCCTCGCTGCGGCCGGTATCACCGTCGCCCACACCACGCCTCTCGAGACCGCACCGAACGACGACAACTCCCGCTACCTTTCGACCAAGCGGGATCGGCTGGGCCACAACCTTACCCACGCACAGGAGAAGTCATGGAACGTTCCCGCCTGAGTCACGTGTTCGAGAAGATGTCCGTTATGCACTCGACCCCGCACTGGGCGGGGGCCTTCGACGACCTCGCTGAGGTTCTCGGACCCGCCGGGTTCAGCGACGGTCGCGCGTGGGCGAAGTTTCCGACCGACACGACGACTCTGTGCCTGTCCGACGAGACTGACGTGCCGTCTTGGTGTCTGCTGGGGAGGACACACGACGTCGATGCGGCCGCGGCACTCGCGCGAGAGGCGGGGTGGACTGCGGGTGAGCCGACCGTAGGCGACCACGAGTGCCGTGTGGTCCTTCGTTCGCCCCACGGACTGACCGTCATCGCATATTCGCCGCTCACGCAGTAGGACGCCGATCTCGCCGAAGCACACACGCGGTCAACGAGGCACGGTTCCGGAGACCGGTGGCCTCGAAGATTCGGCTCACGTATTTCTTGATGGTGAACTCGGACAGCGAGAGCACCTCGGCGATTTCGCTGTTGCTCAAACCGTCGCTCACCAACTCGGCCACCTGCATCTGGCGCGAAGTGAGGCTGCTCAGCGGGTCGGGGGTGTCGGAATCTCCGGCCCCCGCCAACCGTATAGACCTGCTCTGGGCGCGGAGCTGGCGGGCGAGAACCCGTACCGCCAGCGTCTCGCTCGCATCCCAGCTCCGTTCACGATCGAACATGCCCACCAACGCTTCACCGTCGGCGAGCCGGAGGTGCAGCGCCGACGCCGTTCCCATTCCGTGGGGGTGTAGGTAGTCCTCGACGTAGGAGCGCTGCGGCGCGGGCAGCGTGTGCAGGTGGTCCAGGGAAATGAACCCGGTATCGGTAAGCGAGCGGCGTGCCTCGGGGAGCGCGAAGATGTCCTTGTCCCGCCATCGGGTGTGATACTCGTTCAGCAGCGGAGAGGCGGCGCCCGTCAGCAGCGGCTGCGGGTCGGCGAAGATGTCGGCGTACGTCGGCCCGAAGAAGAACGTGACGTCGCGGACGCGGAACACCGTCGCGATGGATTCCACGACGGTCCGCTTGTAGTCGTCGGCGTCGTCGATCTCGCTGCACAATTCGAGAACCTCGAGGATCCCGTGCAGCTGCGATCGCGACAGCACGTCCTTCCAGGACTCGGTACTCATGTTCGCCCTCCGATCCCAGGTGAGTGGCAAAGCGTGCGCCAGCACACTTTGCCACTCACGTCACCTCAGGCCGCCACGGTGGACCGGCGGGCAGGTGTCTGGTGGACGTCCGGTGGCGAGTACTTCCGGACGATCGCGACGAGGCAGAGCAGACCGATCGCTCCGGCGCCGGCGAGGAAGGCGCCGACCCGCCAGGCGTTGGACGCGTCGCCGTTGATGAGGAGCACCATGACCATCGGCGAGAAGCCACCGATGATGGCGGAAATCTGGTAGCCGAGGGAGGCACCGGAGAATCGGATCTCGGGCGGGAACAGTTCGGCGAACAGCGTCCCCTGAGTTCCGGTCTGGAACGACATGACGATCACGGCGCCGAAGACGGCGAGCGCGAACGGCCACAGGGTGCCCTGGCTCGAGTGTCCGATCATGAGCCACATGGGAATTCCCCACAGCAGCATCCCGGCGGTGCCGATTCCGAAGATCAGTTTCCGGCCGTAGAGATCGGAGAGGTATCCGGCCAGCGGGACGAGCGGGATCATCAGGACGCAGGCGGCGAGGATGAAGCCGAGCACGGTGGAGCGTTCGATCCCGAGATATGTGGTGGCGAACTGCACGGACCCCGTGATCATCGTGTAGAAGAAGATGACGCCGATGGCGTTCGCACCGGCCGCGGTGAGCACGGTGCCGGGATTCTTGCGCAGCACCTGCAGGATCGGCGACTTCCTCGCCACCGGAGCCTCGGCGAGCTTCTTCGACAGTTCCTGGAACTCGGGTGTCTCCTCCAGGTAGCGGTGGATGACGAAGGCGACGGGGAGCATCACGAGGCTGATCCAGAACGGGATCCGCCACGCCCACGCGAGGAACGATTCGGAGTCGAATACCGCTGTGATGACGAGGAAGACGACGTTTCCGAGCACGACGCCGATGGGCACGCCGAGCTGCGCGAAGCTGCCGTAGAACCCGCGGCGTCCGGCGGGCGCGTTCTCGGTGGCGAGGAGGACGGCACCGCCCCACTGCGCTCCGACGGCGAGGCCCTGGCAGATCCGCAGGGTCACGAGGATCGTGGGTGCGAGCCAGACCAGCTGGGTGTTGGGCACGAGGCCGATCAGTGCGGTCGCGACTGCCATCATGACGATGGCCGCGACGAGAACCGGTTTGCGCCCCACCTTGTCGCCGAAGTGGCCGGCGAGAACGCCGCCGACGGGCCGGGCGATGAAACCGACCGCCACGGTGGCGAACGAGTTGAGGGCGGCGACGACCTGGCTGTCGGTCGCGAAGAACGTGGTGTTGAAGACGAGTGCGGCGGCGGTCGCGTAGATGAAGAAGTCGTACCACTCGAGTGAGGTCGAGATGGCAGCCGCGAACGAGGCGCGCGCGGCCCGGGGCTTGCCCGCGCGGCGTGTGTCGGAATCGGTGGGCATGGTGGTCTCCTGCTCAGGCCTGGGCAATGGAACCGAATGTTTCTCGGAGAACGCGTTTGAGGATCTTGCCGCTCGGGTTCTTCGGTAGGGAGTCGGCGACGATCACGTACTTGGGCACCTTGTAGCCGGCGAGTCGTCCGCGGCAGTGCTCCACCACGTCCTTCTCGTCGAGTTGGACGCCGGCGGAAGGAACCACCACTGCGGCAACCGCCTCGATCCACCGTGGGTGCGGCACCGCGAACACGGCGGCCTCACCGACACCGTCGAGTTCGTAGAGTGTTTCCTCGACCTCCCGGGTCGCGACGTTCTCCCCGCCGGTCTTGATCATGTCCTTCTTGCGGTCGACCACCCACAGGTACCCGTCGTCGTCGAGGTAGCCGAGGTCGCCGGAGTGGAACCATCCGCCCGCGAACGCTTCCGCGGTCTTCTCGGGTTGGCCGAGATAGCCGACGGTGGCGTGCGGGCTGCGGTGCACGATCTCGCCGACCTCGCCCGCCGGAACCGGCAGGTCCCGGTCGTCGACGATGCGTGTCTCCACGTTGAGGGCGGGTTTGCCTGCCGAACCACCGCGCGTCTCTTGGTCTTCCGGCCCGAGAGCCGTTGCGAGTGACGCCATTTCCGTCTGCCCGTAGAAGTTCCACAGCCGGATGCCGGGCAACCGGCGGTTCATTTCGCGCAGGATCTCCACCGGTAGCGGCGACGCCCCGTAGTAGCCCTTGCGCAGCGATCGTAGGTCGGCGCCCTCGAACTCCGGCGTCTGCAGCAGCGAGATCCACACCGTCGGTGGGCAGAACAGATTGGTCACCTGCTCCGCCTCGATGGTGCGGAGCAGGACCTGCGGGTCGGGTCCGTCGACGATGATGCTCGTCGCGCCGAGATAGATGTCGGTGCTGAGGAAGTTGTCGAGCTGAGCGCAGTGGTACAGCGGCAGCGCGTGCACCTCCACGTCGTCGCTGCTCATGCCGCCGGTGACGATGCAGCTGATGTACTGCCACATCAGCGACCGGCTGGTGAGCATCGCACCTTTGGGTCGTGATTCGGTGCCCGACGTGTACATGATGCGGACCACGTCGTCGTCCGCCACGAACACCTCGGGCGGCGAACCGAATTCGCCGTCCACCCAGTCCGTCACCGAATGCCAGCCGTCCGGTGTTGCCGTGTCGCCGAGCGGGATCGTCGCCCGCAACCGGACGCTTCCCTTCGATTCCGCGAGTGCTTTCTCGGCAACAGGCACCAGGGCGTCCTCGACGACGAACGCGTCGGCTGCGCAGTCGTCGAGGATGTATCCGATCTCCCCGCCGGTCAGCATGAAGTTGATCGGCACCAGGACCACTCCGAGCCGGGCGGTCGCGAAGTTCAGCACCGGGTACTGCCAGCAGTTGTGCGACAACAGTGCGAGCCGGTCGCCCCGCGTCAGCCCCTCGGCGTGGAGGGCCGCGGCGACCCTGTCGATCAGGGTGTCGAATTCGGCGAATGTGAGCCGGACGTCGCGATGCACGACGGCGAGCTTGTCCGGGAAACGCGCCGCGGACCGCCGCGGAATGTCGCCGATGCTCTGCTGCCGTGCGCGCGTCCTGTCCTCGTTCACCCGCGGACTTCTTTCAGCACCGGGGTGGCGGCGAACTCGGCTCGGGCGAGGGAGCGGCGGTGCACCTGGTCGGGGCCGTCGGCGATCTGCAGGAACCGGGCCTGCGCGTACAGCACCGGCAGGATCGTGTCCTGCGACAGGCCGGCGCCGCCGAAGATCTGCATCGCGTCGTCGACGATCTGCTTGACCGTCAGCGGGACCATCACCTTGGCGGCCGCGATGTCGTGACGGGCCGCCTTCGTGCCCTCGACGTCCATCCGCCAGGCGGCCCTCAGCACCAGCAGCCGGGCGGCGTCGAGGTGGATCCGCGCGTCCGCGACGGTCGCCTGCACGACACCCTCGTCGGCGAGGGGCCTGCCGAACGCCACACGTGTGCGAGCGCGTTCGGTCATCAGCGCAATCGCCCGCTCGGCCATGCCGATCAACCGCATGCAGTGGTGGATGCGCCCCGGTCCGAGGCGCGCCTGCGCGACCGCGAAACCCTTGCCGCGCGGTCCGAGGAGGTTCGCCTGGGGGACGCGGACCTTGCCGAAGACGATCTCGCCGTGCCCGCCCTCATGGCGGTCGGTGAAGCCGAGCACCGTCGTGGACCGGACGATGGTCAGACCGGGCGTGTCCATGGGAACGAGGACGATGCTGTGCCGGTTGCCGACCGGGGCGTCGGGGTCGGTGACACCCATGACCATCGCCACCCGGCAGTCGTCGCGCAACGCCGCGGTGGACCACCACTTGCGGCCGGTCAGCACCCAGTCGTCGCCGTCCTCGGCGATCTCGAGCCGGACGTTGTTGGCGTCCGAACTCGCGACGTCGGGTTCGGTCATCGAGAAGCACGACCGGAATTCGCCCGCGAGCAGGGGTTCGAGCCATTCCCGCTTCTGCTCGTCGGTGCCGTACAGGTGCAGCAGTTCCATGTTGCCGGTGTCCGGCGGGTTGCAGTTGAACGCCTCGGGCCCGATCAGCGGGCTCCAGCCGGTGAGCTCCGCGAGGGGCGCGTATTCGAGGTTCGTCAGGCCGGCACCTTCTCGCGCGGGCAGGAACAGATTCCAGAGGCCTTCGCGCTTCGCGGCTGCCTTCAGGTCGGCCACGATCGGCGGCGCACCCCAGTGGTCCGGTTTGGAAGCGAGTTGTTCTTCGGCGATCGTCTCGGCGGGCAGCACCCGCTCCTGCATGAACTTCGTCAGCTTCGCCTGCAGTTCCAGCACTTTCGGGCTGTAGTCGAAATCCACTTCCGTGGCTCCAATCTGTTCGGTGGTGCCGCGGTCAGCGGCGGAGTTCGGACACGGGCGACGCGGCGGCGAGGTCGAGTGCACGGTGCAACAACGGGCCGACCATGTCGCCGACGTCGTCGAAACCTCCGCCGACCGTGTCGCCCTGCGCGTGCCGGGCGTTGATGCCCTCGAGGATGACGGCGATCTTGAAGTCGGCGAACACCGTGTACCAGTCGATGTCGGGAATGTCGATGCCGCGCTGCGTGGCGTAACGGTCGAGAAGTTCGGCGCGGGTGGGGAATCCGTCGAGGCGGGCAAGGCCCTTGGTCACCGGGTTGTCGACCGCGCCGGGCTGGTCCCAGAAGCTCAGCATGATCCCGACGTCGGCTAGGGTGTCGCCGAGCGTGGCCATTTCCCAGTCCAGGACGGCGACGATCTTCCCGGCGTCGTCGCGGGACGCGAGCACGTTGTCGAGTTTGACGTCGCCGTGGACGATGCCCGGGAAGTGCGAGGTGGGCAGCGCCCGGCGCAGCTTGTCGAGCAGCACGGACACCTCCGGACGATCGGTGGTGCGCGAGGCCTCCCACTGCCGGGACCAGCGGTCGAGCTGGCGTTCGAGGTATCCGTCGGGGCGGCCGAACGAGCCGAGCCCGACCGCGTCCGGGTCGACGTCGTGCAGCGCGGCCAGGGTGTCGGCGAGATCCAGTCCGAGCCGGCGACGGTCGTCCGGGGTGAGCGCCGACGCCTGCTCGACCGTCCCGACGGGCCGTCCGTCCACCAGTTCCATGAGGTAGAACGACGCGCCGAGCACGTCCTCGTCCTCGCACAGCAGCACCGCGTCGGGCACCGGGACGGCCGTTCCCGCCAGTCCCCTGATCACGGTGAACTCGCGCCGCATGTCGTGCGCGCTGGGCAGGACGTGCCCGTAGGGGGGACGCCGCAGCACCCACGTCCGGTCGGCGTCGGCGACGCGGTAGGTGGGGTTCGATCGGCCACCGCTGATGAGCGAGACGGCGAGGTCGCCGGTCACACCGCCCTCGAGTGCGCCGTCGAGGTACTTGGCGAGGGCCGTGAGGTCGACGCCTGCCGAGTCCTCCCGGTCGTGGGTGTCCGCTTCGGCGTGGGACGTCGTCATCCGCTGCGTCCTTTCGAGTACGTCGATCTGTAGCCAAACGCTCGTTCGGCCAGTTCTCATCATCGACCGAACGCGAGCCAGAAGTCAATATCTCTATATTCAGCAGTTAGAGGCGATGAGGCGACATGAAGAGCCTGTCAATCGAACACCTTGCCAATCGATCGTTCGCTTGGCATGATCCACGAGACGTGATGCACGTCTCATCCGCCTCCGAAAGGTCAGGACACCTATGACGGACCAGTTGACCGGTTCTGCTGCCACCACCGAATGGCGGACCGAAGACCGCATCCGAGCGCGTCGCGCCGCGATCGCGGGCGGCGTGGGCACCCTGATCGAGTACTACGACTTCAGCCTGTACGGCTACCTCGCGATCGTGATGGCGCCGCTGTTCTTCCCCAGCAGCGACCCGGCCACCGCACTGCTGTCGGCACTCGCCGTGTTCGGCACCGCCTACCTCATGCGTCCGCTCGGAGGCATCGTGTTCGGGCACATCGGCGATCGGCTCGGGCGGAAGAAGGCCCTCCTCGCGACGCTCGTCTGCATGGGCCTCGGCAGCATGGCGATGGGATTCCTGCCCACCCACGCGCAAGCGGGGATCTGGGCCACCGTGCTCCTCGTCGTCGTGCGGATGGTCCAGGGATTCTCGGCCGGCGGTGAGGTCGGCGGCTCGGCCACGTTCATCTCCGAATCCGCGCCGCGGCATCTCAAGGCCACCTACGGGGCGTTCACCCCGCTCGGATCCACGATGGGATTCGCGATGGCCGCAGCGGTCGCGGGCACGGTGTCGGCGTTGACCACCGACGCGCAACTCGAAAGCTGGGGGTGGCGGGTCCCGTTCCTGCTCGCGTTGCCGCTGACGCTGCTCTGCCTGTGGGCCCGCACCCGGGTCGAGGAGACGCACGGCGAGGACGCCGATTCCGGACCGGCCCAGGCGCCCGTCGTCGCCGTCTTCCGGCGGCAGCCGCTGGCCCTCCTGCAGTCGGTCGGAATCAGTTTGGCGTGCAACGGAACCGCCTACATCGGCCTCACCTACATGAGCATCCATCTGATGAAGAGCCTCGGCTACGAACGCACCCCGGTCTACTGGATCGCGACCGCGGTCATCGGTGTCGTCGCGCTCGCGATGCCGCTCGGGGGCATGCTCGCCGACCGCATCGGACGGTTACGGTTCACCGTGATCAGCCTCGCCGGATTCGCGATCATCACCTACCCCGCCATGGCCGTCATGCACCACAGCCTGTGGATCGCCGCGATCGCCTACCTCCTGATCATGGTCAACACCGTCGGAACCCAGGTCGGGTCGTACACGCTGATGCCGCTGCTGTTCGACAAGGACGTCCGCTTCACCGGTGTCGCCATGGGCTGGAACCTCGGCGTCGTCATCGCCGGTGGCACCGCCCCCTTCGTCGCCGTCTGGCTGGTGGAGAAGACCGGAAACGTCCTCTCCCCCGCCGTTTTCGTGATCGTGGCGGCGGTCATCGGACTGATGTCGGTGGCCGGCGTGGCCCGCCGGTCCAAGGTCGCGCAGGAGCAACTCGGCTGACGGCCGAACAGATTCACCCCTCGCGTTCCACCACGAATTGGAGTAACCATGTATCCCGGCGCTCATGCTGCCACCACACCCGACAAGCCGGCCGTGATCATGGCAGGCACCGGGCAGACGGTCACCTTCGCCGAACTCGAGTCCCGCTCGATCCGGACCGCCCGCCACCTGCTCTCCCTCGGACTGCGCCGCGGAGATCACGTCGCGGTGCTGGCCACGAACACTCCCGCGATCTTCGACGTCTATTGGGCAGCGATGCGTTCCGGGCTCTACCTCACGATGGTGAACTGGCACCTCACGGCGTCCGAGATCGCCTACATCGTCGAGGATTGCGGCGCCAAGGCGTTGATCGTCGACGCCGCACTCGACGCGGTTGCGCGTGAACTCCCCACCCTCACCCCGGCCACCGAGCACCGACTCTCCTTCGGGGGAACGATTCCCGGTTACGACTCGCTCGACCAGGCCGCCGCCGCGGAGTCGGACGTCCCGCTCGCCGACCAGCCCCGCGGGGCGGACATGCTGTATTCCTCCGGCACCACCGGGCGCCCGAAAGGCATCAAACCGGAACTGCCCGCCCGGCAGATCCAGGAACCGGGCGACACCATGACCGGCATGAACGCGACGGTATGGGGAGTCACGCCGGACACCGTCTACCTGTCACCCGCCCCGCTGTATCACGCGGCACCGCTCCGCACCTGCGCATCGGTGCAGGCCCTCGGCGGCACGGTCGTCGTGATGGACCGCTTCGACGCCGAGAAGGCGCCCGCGTACATCGAGCGGTACCGGGTCACCTACAGCCAGTGGGTGCCCACGATGTTCGTCCGCATGCTGAAGTTGCCCGCCGAGACCCGGGAGAAGTACGACGTCTCCAGCCTGCGCGTCGCCGTGCACGCCGCGGCCCCGTGCCCGGTGGAGGTGAAGCGGCAGATGATCGAGTGGTGGGGTCCGATCCTGTCGGAGTACTACTCGTCCACCGAACTCAACGGCATGACCCTCGTGAATTCGGACGAATGGCTGCGCAAGCCCGGAACCGTCGGCCGCGCCGTGCTCGGCGTCGCCCACATCTGCGGCGACGACGGTGCCGACCTCGCACCGGGCGAGATCGGCACCCTCTACTTCGAGCGGGACACCCTGCCGTTCGAATATCACAACGCCCCCGCGAAGACCCGCGACGCCCAGCATCCACAGCACCCGGCGTGGACCACCACCGGCGACGTCGGCTACCTCGACGAGGACGGGTATCTGTTTCTCACCGACCGGAAGTCGTTCATGATCATCTCCGGCGGCGTCAACATCTATCCGCAGGAAATCGAGAACACCCTCACCGAACACCCCGCCGTCCTGGACGTGGCGGTGATCGGGGTCCCCGACGAGGAGATGGGTGAATCGGTGCTGGCCGTGGTCCAGACCGTTCCGGGCGTGAGCGGGGACGACGCGCTGGCCGCCGAACTCCTCGACCACGTGCGGGGCCGGCTCGCCCGGTTCAAGGTCCCGCGGAACGTCGTCTTCAGCGACGACCTGCCCCGCACCCCCACGGGGAAACTCGTCAAGGGCACCCTCCGGGACCGTTATTCCGCGGGAGTTCCCGCCTGAGCCGTCGCCCGCCGGCGGTCGAGGAGGACCGCGATCGTGAGGACGATCAGTCCGGCGACGCCGAGGAGGGCGCCGACAGCGGCCGGGGCGGTGTAGCCGTACCCGGCCGCGATGACGACGCCGCCGATCCACGCACCACCTGCGTTGGCGAGGTTGAACGCGCCGTGGATCAGCGTCGACGCGAGCGTCTTCGCGTCACCCGCCGCGTCCATCAGCCGCGCCTGGACGGACGGGAAGATCGCGGTCACGGCCATGCCGATGAAGAACAGCACGACCAGCGCCGTCACCGGGTTGTGCGCGGCGACGATGAACAGGGCGAGGACACAGATCAGGGCGATCATGCACCCGAACAGCCCGGGGACCACCGCGTTGTCGGCGATGCGGCCACCCACGACGTTGCCGAGGATCATCCCCGAACCGAACAGCATCAACGCCACCGGAACCATCGCGTGCGGCAACCCGGACACGTCGGTGAGTGTCGAGCTGATGTAGGTGTACACGGCGAACGAACCACCGAACCCGACCGTTGCGAAGATCAGCGTCATCCACACCTGCACCCGGGTCAGCGCCCCGAGTTCGGCGACCGGGTTGCTCACGTGCACCCCGGCCAGCGGCGGAACGAGGCGTGCCAACGCCACCAGCGTCACGATTCCGATGATCACCACGAGCACGAACGCGGACCGCCAGCCCAGGATCTGGCCGAAGAACGCCGTCGCAGGCACCCCGACCACATTCGCGACCGACAGGCCCATCATCACGGTCGCGACCGCCTTGGCACGCTTGCCCGGTTCCGCCAGGTGCGCGGCGACCAACGCTGCGACCCCGAAGTACGCACCGTGGGGCAGCCCGGCGAGGAACCGCGCCGCCAGCAGCGACTCGTACCCGGGGGCGAGGGCGGTCGCGAGATTGCCGACGACGAACGTGGCCATCAACGCGATGAGCAGCGTGCGCCGTTCGACGCGCGCGGCCAGCGCCGCGATCGTGGGCGCCCCGACGACGACGCCGAGCGCGTACGCGGAGACGAAGTGCCCGGCCACCGGCTCCGACACCCCGGTCCCCGCGGCCATCGCGGGCAACAGGCCCATGGACGCGAATTCCGTTGTGCCGATACCGAACCCGCCGAGGGCAAGCGCCAGCATCGCGCCCCGCCGACTCGGTGACGGAATCCGCGGACGCAGAGACGGACGAGCGGTGACCGCAGGTTCGGTGAGGTGAACTGCAGGCGGCGTCATGGCAGCAAGACTCCCGTCGGGCTGATCGTAGGATCGGCGAGCACGTCCAATGGACTCGCCTGAGGATGAACCGGGCCGAGAGAGTGGCACACCGGCTCGTACCAGTATGGGCGAGGCCGCAAGCGAATTGATAATCCGCGCGGGCGTGATTCCACTCACCGGCGCGGCGTGTGGGTGCGTCGCCGTGACCTGGGGCGACGCACCGGAGCAGAGCGACCTACGTCACGTGATGTGTTCGAGGATCACCGTGTGCACGTGGTGGGCCTTGTCCATGCCACGGAAGTCGGCCTCGTACGTGGTGTCGGCGACGTTGACGGCGATGCTGCTGGACGAGAAGAACTGGCCGGCCCACGACTTGTTGCTGAGGAACGAGACCGACCGGATGTTCTTGTACGGGACGGACGTGATCGCGGTGCGCTTGCCGACGAAGCTCTTGTCCTGGATCACGACGCGGAGGTTCGTGATCCCGAGGAAGCCGGTGCCCGCGCCGATGCAGTCGTACACGGCGATGATCGTCTCGCCGGGAAGAATGCCCTGCTGGACCTGCTTCAGTTGCTCCGACTTGTCGAAGATCGGTTCGGTCATGGCTCCTCCTTCGAGGGCGGTCCAGGCCTGTCCATCTTCGCAGAAACTTCGTCGAACGTGACGTGGATGCCCTCGTGCGGTACCGCGCGTTGCGCCTTCGCCTGGTCGGTGAACGTCCGTTTGTCGCCCTCCACGAGGTCGGCCTTGTCCGTGAACGGCCCGAGCAGCGCCCGCGGGTGCAGCCGGTCGACGCGGACGACGTTGATTTCCACACACACCACGATCGCCGCGGCGGCGAGGAAGAGGAACGCCAGCAACCCCAGCACGACGGCGAACACCCCGTTCGTCACGGACGCCGTGCTCACCACCTTGCTCACGTAATACGCACCGAACGACTGGAGCACCTGCCACAACACGGCTGCCGCGACGGCACCGGGCGCGACGTCGGCGACGGACAGCGGCCGGGCAGTGGCGAGCCGGAACGCGAGGATGAAGATCGCGGAGTTGATCGTGATCGCGGCGAGCATGAGAAGCACGCTGGACGATCCGGACAGGTGCGTCGCGGCGCCGACCGCGGCGACCGCGGCCGTGCCGAGGACGGCGAGTCCGATCGTCCCGAGCAGCAGCAGTCCCCGCAGCCGGCCGCGGATCGGATCGGGCCGCATGTTGCGGGGCACCGACCACGCCGTGTTCATCGCGTTCTGGCTGGCCAGCGCCACCCCGAGGCCGCCGTAGAGCGCACCCACGAGTCCGATCACCAGGCCCGTCACCCCGCCACCGATCCGGTGCGGGTCGGCCAGGTCGGCGCCGATGACCGGGAACTGGCTGAGCGCCGAGTCGATGATGTCCTGCTGCAGTTCGGGGTGCCCCGACAGCACGAAACCGAGCACCGTGGACAGCAGAAGCAGGAGTGGAAACAGCGAGATGAACCCGTAGTAGGCGATCAACGCCGCGAGGTACACACCCTGGTCGTCGAGAAATTTGTACGTGACGGCGATCGGGAAACCCATCGCCGGGTATCTCTGCTGGAGAGCGTCGAGCCGTCTGGCGAACTTCATCTCACGCTCCGTTTCCGCGGCGACCGCTGCCCCGATTCTGCCCGGGACGCGGCGGCGGCGATCAGACGGTCGGTTTCACCATCGCCAGGGCGAGGTCGGCGTAGCGCTCGGCGAGTTCCTCGGGCTTCAGCGGACCGTCGGCGTGCCACCACGTGCACACCGATTGACCCATGTTGATGATGCCGCGGACGGCGTCCCGCGGGAATTCGGTCGCGAAGTCACCCTCCTCGACACCCCGCTCGACGACGTCGCGGAAGAGGTGCTCCTGCTCGTCGCGGAGGGCGACGACGAGCCGGCGGCCGGCGTCGTCGAGGCTGCGTATCTCGGTGGCACCGACCATTGCGTCCAGCTGCCGGGTGGTGTGGAACATGACCCACGCCCGCATCAGCGCCTGCAGCTGGTCGGCGGGGGCGCCCCCCGAGCGGAGCAGCGCACCGCGGGTCATCGCGATGGCGTCGTGGAGTGCGCGCACCATGATGTCCTGCAGGATCTCCTGCTTCGACGCGAAGTGGTGGTAGATCGAGGCGACGGTGATGTCGGCGCCGCGGGCGATGTCGCGCATGGACGTGCCGTGATAGCCGCGTTCGTTCATGTTGGCCACCGCGGAGTCGAGGATCACCTGCCGCCCGGTACCCGTTGCCACGGCGGCCACCTTTGCAGCGCACATCCCTCGGTCTCCGTCCCCGCTCCGATCGTCACACGACCACTCCAGGGTAGTGGGTCCCGTCACAGAACCCGCTCTAGCGATCGTTCGGTAACAATGTCATGCTGGGGCGGTGGATCACATCGGACTCGCCGTCGCGGACGGCATCGCGACGATCACCTTGAACCGGCCCGACCAGCTCAACGCGTTCACCACCACCATGGAGAACGAGCTGATCGCCGCGTACGACCAACTCGACGCGGACGATTCCGTCCGGGCGATCGTGCTCACCGGAGCCGGACGAGCGTTCTGCGCGGGCGCAGACCTGTCGGCCGGTGCCGCCACGTTCGATCACTGGCAGGACGAGGACGAGGACACCGAGGCCCGCCGCGACGGTGGCGGCCGCGTGGTGCTCCGGATGTTCGAATCCCGCAAACCGATCATCGCCGCGATCAACGGACCGGCTGTGGGAGTGGGCATCACGATGACCCTCGCCGCCGACTTCCGTCTCGCCGCCGACGACGCCCGCATCGGATTCGTCTTCAACCGCCGCGGCATCGTCCCCGAATCCTGCTCGACCTGGTTCCTGCCTCGCCTCGTCCCCATGCAGACGGCCCTCGACTGGGTCTACTCCGGCCGGGTGTTCCCTGCCACGGAAGCGTTCGACGCCGGCCTCGTGTACAAGTTGTACCCGCGTGAATTCCTGCTCGACGAGGCGTACGCGCTGGCCCGAAGCCTGACCGAGCACTCCGCCCCGGTGTCGGTGGCGCTGTCGCGCCAGATGATGTGGCGGGCACTCGGCGCCGAGCATCCGATGATCGCGCACCGGGTCGAGACACGCGGGATCAACATCCGTGGCATCGGACCGGACGCGCGCGAAGGCATCTCCGCGTTCCTCGAGAAACGGCCCGCCGTGTTCCCCGACAGCGTGCGCGACGACCTGCCCGACGTGTTCGGCGAAGACCTCCCGACCCCGGCGTTCCGCGGATGACCGCCGAACTGCCGGCCCGCCCCGGCGTCGTCGAGCGCTGGCACCACGTCGTCGAACATCGCGACCTCGCCGCCCTCGATGCCCTGATCGCGGACGACGCCGTGTTCTCCTCACCCGCGGTGTTCACTCCACAGGAAGGGAAGGCGAAGGTCCTCGCGTACCTCCGCGCCGCCCTGACCGTCTTCGACGGCACCGGTTTCCACTACGTCGAGGAGTGGTACGGCGACCGTTCGGCGGTTCTGGAATTCGCCACCGAACTCGACGGCATCCACGTCAACGGCATCGACCTCGTCCACTGGAACGACCGCGACCAGATCACGTCGTTCAAGGTGATGGTCCGTCCCGTGAAAGGCCTGCAGGCGCTCATCCCGCTGATGGCCGCCCAGCTCTCCCCGTCGTAAACCACTGCATCAAGGAGAAATTCATGAGCCTGCCCCCCATCCTGCAAGACCGGCTTCGCCTGCCTGTGGTCGCGTCGCCGATGTTCATCGTCTCGGGTCCCGACCTGGTGATCGCCCAGTCGACGTCGGGCATCGTCGGCTCCTTCCCCTCCCTGAATGCCCGCCCGCAGCCCGTCTTGCGCGAATGGCTCACCCGTATCACCGAAGCCCTCGCCAAGCACGACGCCAACAACCCCGAGACACCGTCCGCGCCCTACGCGGTCAACCTGATCGTCCACAAGAGCAACGACCGCCTCGACGAGGACCTCGCGACCATCGTCGAGTTCGAGGTCCCGATCGTCATCACGTCCCTCGGCGCCCGCGCCGACGTCAACGAGGCCATCCACAGCTACGGCGGCATCGTTCTCCACGACGTCATCAACAACAAGTTCGCGAAGAAGGCCGTGGAGAAGGGCGCGGACGGCCTCATCGCCGTCGCGGCCGGCGCCGGCGGACACGCGGGCACCCTGTCGCCGTTCGCGTTGATCCAGGAGATCCGCGAGTGGTTCGACGGACCGGTCCTGTTGTCGGGGTCCATCGCCCACGGCCGCTCGGTCCTCGCCGCGCAGGCCGCAGGCGCCGACCTCGCCTACATCGGCTCCGCGTTCATCGCCACCGAAGAGGCCAACGCGGATCAGCGGTACAAGCAGATGATCGTCGACTCCACCGCGTCCGACATCGTCTACTCCAACCTGTTCACCGGTGTGCACGGCAACTACCTGCGCGGCAGCATCGAGGCCGCCGGACTCGACCCGCACAACCTCGCCGTGTCGGACCCGTCCGCCATGGACTTCGGTGTCGGCGAGGACGCGGACACTGCCGCGAAGTCGGAGGCCAAGCCCTGGCGCGACATCTGGGGCGCCGGACAGGGTATCGGCGCCGTCGACGCCGTCGTCCCGGCAGCGGAGATCGTCGAGCGCCTCACCCGTGAATACGGTGACGCGCGGGCTCGCCTGCTCTAGGCGCTTCGCGCCCGTGCGCGGTTAAGGAGTCCAGAGACTCGTCAACCACGCACGGGCGGCGGAGCCGCCTATCCTGCCGCGATATCGCGGCCGATGATTTCCTTCATGATCTCGGTGGTGCCGCCGTAGATCGTCTGGATCCGGCTGTCGACGTACGCGCGGCCGATGGGGTACTCCATCATGTAGCCGTAGCCGCCGTGCAACTGGACGCAGCGGTCGACGACACGCTTCTGCAGCTCGCTGGCCCACCACTTGCCCTTCGACGCGTCGACGGCGGTGAGTTCGTCCGCGTTCAACGCGAGTACGCACCGGTCGATGTGCGATTCGGTCACCTCGATCTCGGTGAGCATCTCCGCCAGCGCGAACCGGGTGTTCTGCAGATCGCCGATCGGCTTGCCGAACGCCTTGCGCTCGAACACGTAGTCCCTCGTCCACCGGTAGGCGGCCTTCGCTGCGGCGATTGCGTTGACCGCGATCGAAATGCGTTCGAGGGGCAGGTTTTCCATGAGATGAACGAATCCGCGACCCTCGGTGCCGAGCAGATTGTTCGCGGGTACCCGCACGTCCTCGAACACGAGCTCGGCCGTGTCCTGACCGGCCAGGCCCACCTTGTGCAGCTTGCGGCCACGGCTGAAGCCGGGCGTGCCCCGCTCCACGACGAGCAGGGAGAAGCCCTTGGAACCGGCGTTCGGGTCGGTGCGCGCGACGACGATGACGAGGTCGGAGTGAATGCCGTTGGTGATGAACGTCTTCTGGCCGTTGATCACCCACTCGTCGCCGTCGC
This sequence comes from Rhodococcus wratislaviensis, assembly GCF_041228765.1. NCBI lineage: Bacteria > Bacillati > Actinomycetota > Actinomycetes > Mycobacteriales > Nocardiaceae > Rhodococcus > Rhodococcus wratislaviensis. The sequence goes on from NZ_CP150488.1 coordinate 489,409, forward strand.
GCACGGCGGTGGTCTTCACGCCCTGCAGGTCGCTGCCGGCACCGGGCTCGGTCATCGCGATCGCGCCGATCAGCTCGCCCGCGGCCATGCCGGGCAGCCACCGCTGCTTCTGCTCGTCGGTGCCGAGGTTCACGATGTACGGGATGGCAATGTCGTCCTGGAGGGACAGTCCCGAACCGAACGATGTCGTCGCGGTGCGGGCGATCTCCTCGGCGACGACGTACCGGAACCGGTAGTCGGTGACGCCTGAGCCACCGAACTCCTCGGGTACACCGAGTCCGACGATCCCGGACTTGCCGGCCGCCAGCCATGCCGAGCGGTCGATGAGCCGCTCGGATTCCCACCGTTCGTAGTTCGGCTCGATCTCGCGGGCGAGGAACTCGCGCACGGTCTCCCGGTACGCTTCGTGGTCTTTGTCGAAAAGGGTGCGCTGCATGGTCTCTCCTTGTCGCCGGGACGAGCTCGTCCGGCTCGGTGGACCCGGCGCGATGTCAGTGGGCGGGTTGATACCCGACGGTGTGTAGGGCGATGTCGACGTAGCGGTCGGCGACCTGCTCGGGGGTCAGTGCCCCGCCCGGCTGGTACCAGCGTGGAATGGACTGACACATCCCGAGGAGCGCGCGCACGGTCTCGGGGACGTCCCCACTGTGGAACACGTCGCGGGCGACGCAGTCGGCGACGAGGTCGACCAACATCAATTCGAGCCGCTTGCGGGACGCGGCGTAGCGGCTGCGGCTGTCGGCCGAGACGTGCCGCAACTCGGTGTCGAGGGAGACGTGCCGCACCCGGTACGTCATGTACAGGACGATCGCCTCGACGACGTTGGAGAATTGCGCCACCGCGTCGTCGCCGGCCTCGCGGGCGGCTGCCTCGGCGCGGTCGTTCAGCTCGCGCATCTGCATTTCGAACAGGGCCACGAGAACGGCTTCCTTGCTCTCGTGGTGGTAATACAGGGCGGGAACGGTCACCCCGACACTACGGGCGATCTGCCGCACCGTCGTGCCGTGGTAACCGTTCTCGTTGAACAGATCCAGTGCCTGCTCGAGGATGGGCGTCAGCGGCAGGGCCTCGAACGTCCGCCAGTCGGCGTACACCGGCTCCGTCACGGTCGGCCCGTCCTCGCGCAGCGTCACAGTTCGCCGATCAGCGCGGTGCCATGCGGATGGCGCCGTCGAGACGGATGGTCTCGCCGTTGAGCATCGGGTTGCTGACGATGTGCGCGGCGAGCGCGCCGTACTCGGACGGGTCGCCGAGACGCGAGGGGTGCGGGACCTGACCGCCGAGCGACTGCTGCGCCGCCTCCGGCAGGGAGCCGAGCAGCGGCGTCTTGAACAGGCCGGGCGCGATGGTGTTGACGCGGATCAGCAGCGACGCGAGGTCGCGGGCGATCGGCAGGGTCATGCCGACGACGCCGCCCTTGGACGCGGAGTACGCGGCCTGACCGATCTGGCCCTCGTATGCGGCGACGGAGGCGGTGTTGATGATGACGCCGCGCTCGCCGTCGATCGGCTCGTTCTTCGAGATGCGCTCGGCAGCAAGGCGGATCACGTTGAACGTGCCGATCAGGTTGACGGTGACGATCTTGGTGAAGTCGGCCAGCGGGAACGCGCCGTTCTTGCTCACGGTCTTGATGGCGTTGCCGATGCCGGCGCAGTTCACCGCGACACGCAGCGGTCCGAGCGACTCCGCGACATCGAGTGCGGCGGACACGTCGGCCTCGCTGGTGACGTCGCCGGCAGCGAAGCGCACGCGGTCGCCGAGTTCCTTGGCGACGGTTTCACCGTTGGACGAGGGCAGGTCGATGATGACGACGCTGGCGCCGTCGGCGAGCAGGGCCTTGGTGGTGGCCAGGCCGAGGCCCGAGGCACCGCCGGTGACGAGTGCGACGCTGTCGTTGACGATCATGTCTATACCTTTCGGAAGCAGGACTTTTCGGGGAAGTGGGTCAGATGCGTTCGATGATGGTGGCGTTGGCCATGCCCGCGCCCTCACACATGGTCTGCAGGCCGTAGCGTCCGCCGGTGGCCTCGAGGTTGTTGACCAGGGTGCTCAGCAGGCGGGTGCCCGACGAACCGAGTGCGTGTCCGAGCGCGATGGCGCCGCCCCACGGGTTGAGCTTGGCCGGGTCGGCCCCGAACTCGTGCGCCCACGCCAGCGGCACCGGCGCGAACGCCTCGTTGACCTCGTAGGCGTCGATGTCGTCGATGCTCAGCCCCGACCTCGCGAGGATCTTCTTCGTCGCCGGGATCGGCGCGGTGAGCATGAAGACCGGATCGTCACCGGCAACGGCGAACGAGTGGAACCGTGCCCGCGGGGTCAGGCCCAGCTTCGACGCCATCTCCTCGCTCATGATCAGCGCCGCGGACGCGCCGTCGGTCAGCGGGGAGGAGTTGCCCGGGGTGATGTGCCACTGCGCCTCGGGGAACCGGGCCGCGTACTTCTCGGAGTAGAACGACGACTTCAGCCCGGACAGTCCCTCGGCCGTGGTCGAGGCGCGCACGGTCTCGTCGGCGGTGTGCGTCACCGTCTCACCGGCGGCGTTGGTGACCGAGATCGGGACGATCTCCTTGTCGAACAACCCCTTCGACAAGGCGTCGGCGGCACGCTGGTGCGACTGCGCGGAGAAACTGTCGAGGGTGTCGCGGTCGAACTTCCACTTGGCGGCGATCAGTTCGGCGGAGATGCCCTGGTTGACGAGTCCCTCGGGGTAGCGGGCGGCGATGCCCGGGCCGGACGCGTCCTGCCCGATGGTGGTCGTGCCCATCGGAACACGGGACATCGACTCCACACCGCAGGCGATCACGATGTCGTAGGCGCCGGCGATGACGCCCTGGGCTGCGAAGTGCGCCGCCTGCTGGCTCGAGCCGCACTGGCGGTCGACGGTGGTCGCGGGAACCGAATCCGGGAATCCGGCCGACAGCACCGCCGTCCGGGAGATGTTGAGTGCCTGCTCGCCGGCCTGACCGACACAGCCGCCGATGACGTCGTCGACCTGGGTGGGGTCGATGCCGTTGCGTTCGACGATGCTGCGCAGCACGTGCGCGAGCAATTCGACCGGGTGCGTACCGGACAGCGCGCCGCCCGGCTTGCCCTTGCCGGAGGCGAGGCGGACGACGTCCACGATGACAGCGTTGGTCATGATGTTCCCTTTCGAGGAGGAGAGAGTGTGCGGCTGCGCCGCCCGTGAGTACTTATTAACCGCGGGGCGTTAACAAGTACTCACGGGTCAGCGGCCCTGCCAGACCGGCTGGCGCTTCTCGGCGAAGGCCGTCGGGCCTTCCTTGGCGTCGGCGCTGGTGAAGATGGTGGCGATGGCGGCGTTGTTCGCCTCCCATGCCCGGTCGCCCCAGTCGGGTTCGGTTGCGGTGCGGTGGATCATGGCCTTCGATTCGCGCACCGACAGCGGAGCGTTCGCGGCGATCTGCTCGGCGAGTTCGAGCGCGACGTCGAGGGCGGTGCCCGCCGGGGCGACCCGGTTGACGAGGCCCAGTTCCTTCCCCTGCGCCGCGGTGATCGGTTCGCCGGTCAGCGCGATCTCCAGCGCGACCTTCTTCGGGATCTGCTGTTGCAGGCGGATCACGCCACCGGCGGCGGCGAACAGTCCGCGCTTGACCTCGGGTAATCCGAGTTTCGCTTCCTCGTCCACGACAGCGAGGTCACTGGCGAGCACCAGTTCGGTGCCGCCGCCGAGGGCGAAGCCGTTGACAGCGGCGATGGTCGGCTTGCTGATCCAGTGCTGCGCGTATCCGGCGAAGCCCCATTCGGGGTGACCCTCCGCAGCGATGTTCCCGCCCGTGGAGAGGGCCTTGAGGTCGGCGCCGGCGCAGAAAGCGCGGCCGGACCCGGTCACGACGACCACCCGTACGTCGGGGTCGTTCTCGGCCTGCTCGAGCAGATTGCCCACTGCGGTCGACAACGCGCCGTTCACCGCATTGAGCGCTTTGGGGCGGTTCAGCGTGATGATGCCGATGCCTCCGCGCCGCTCCCACAGTGCGGCTGCCTCCGTCGTCTCCGTCTGTTCTGGCACGTCTCGTCCTCCGCCTCGCCATGATTACTGATCGCTCGTTAAAGTTAGTACCACGGCGTCACCGACACGGTCAATGGTCGAATTTATCTAGCGCCCGTTCAGTTGCGTCTGGTATGGATATTCAGGGACCGACGGAGGAGATCACCACGTGTATGCCCAGCAATTGACCACCGCGTCCGGCCCCGCCGGAGTGCAGCTCGCCGAGATCGACGAACCCGACGGAACCGGCCTCGTCGTCGTGGACCTGCACACCGCCGGAGTCTCGTTTCCCGACCTGCTGCAGACCACCGGCAGCTACCAGATCGTCCGCGAACTGCCGTTCGTGCTCGGAGTCGAGGGCGCGGGCGTCGTCCGTAGTGCACCGGCGGACAGCGACCTCCGGGCCGGACAGCGGGTGGCCGTCCTCGCGTCGGACGGAGCGTGGCAGCAGACCGTCGCGGTGGAGCCGGACTCGGTGTTCCCGCTGCCCGATTCGGTGTCGCTCGAAGCCGGGGCGGGCTTCCTGATGAACTACCTGACCGTGCACTTCGCCCTCGACGAGCGGGCCCGCTACCGCACCGGTGAGACCGTGCTGGTGCACGGGGCCGCGGGCGGTGTCGGGGTGGCCGGACTGCAGGTCGCGGCCGCGCTGGGGCTCGAGACGATCGCCGTGGTCAGCACCGAGGAGAAGGCCGGCATCGCGAAGGCGAACCGCGCCGATCACGTCGTCCTCGTGGACGGCTGGAAGGACCGGGTCCGCGACCTCACCGGAGGCCGCGGAGTCGACATCATCCTCGACCCGGTCGGCGGCGACCGTTTCACCGACAGCCTGCGCAGCCTCGCTCCCAACGGGCGACTCGTCGTCCTCGGCTTCACCGGCGGCGAGATCCCCACCGTCAAGGTCAATCGCCTTCTCCTGCGAAATATCTCGGTACTCGGCGCGGGCTGGGGCGAGTACGCGCGCACCAACCCCGGCTACACGAACAGGCAGTGGGCCGCCCTGAGCCCACTCGTCGAATCCGGGGCACTTCGAATCACCGAACCCACCGTCTATTCGTTCGAGCACGCCGTCGACGCACTGCGGACGCTCGAAACCCGGTCCGCCACCGGCAAGATCGCACTCTCCGTCCGCCCTTCCTGACAAAGGATCCCCATGAGCTCCGACATTCCCGGTGTGGACACGACCGTCGACGACGGCGTCCTCCGCGTCACCCTCGACCGTCCCGCTCGCATGAACGCGGTCACCACCGAAACCCTGGACGCCGTCAGCGACGCTTTCGACAAGCATGCGGGCGACGCGGAGGTCCGGGCCGCCGTCCTCACCGGCGCCGGTCGCGCGTTCTGCACGGGCGCGGACCTGGGTGGCGAGACGACGTCCGGTCCGCCGTCGGCCGCGACGATCGACGCTGCAAACCGGACGGCGGCCACGATTCGCGCGTTCCCCCGGCCCGTGATCGGCGCGGTCAACGGTCCCGCCGCCGGCGTCGGGGTCTCTCTCGCCCTGGCCTGCGATCTCACGATCGCCACCGAGTCGAGCTATTTCCTGCTCGCGTTCACGAAGGTCGGCCTGATGCCGGACGGTGGTGCCACCGCACTCGTGGCCGCGTCGATCGGCCGCGCCCGCGCATTGAAGATGGCGCTTCTGGCCGAACGACTGCCTGCACGTGAGGCTCTCGCGGCCGGATTGATCGCCGACGTGTTCCCCGACGACGAGTTCGCCGCGACCGTCGACGCCCTCGCGCGACGTCTCGCCGACGGACCGTCGGAGGCGTTCCACTTCACCAAGGACGCGGTCAACGACGCCACCCTCGTCGAACTCGACAACGCGTTCGCCCGCGAGCGCACGGGTCAGCTCGACCTCCTCGCCGCCCCCGACTTCCGGGAGGGCGTCGCGGCGTTCCTGGAGAAGCGACCGGCCGTGTTCGGCCACGGCTGAGGGCATCCCCGATGACAGCGACGACGAACGCTCAGCCCTTCGCCGCCCGGCGCATCCACTGGGCCAATCATGTTGCCCGGCACGCCTTCGCGAAACCCGATGCCGTGGCGCTCCGGTTTCGGGGCACCTCGACCACCTGGCGTGAGCTCGAGGACCGCAGCGCGCGGACCGCGGCGGTCCTCGCCGCCCGCGGTGTCGGCCGTGGCGACCGCATCGTGCTGCTGCTGACCAACCGCCCCGAGTTCCTCGAGGTGATGCTGGCCGCGACTCGCCTGGGTGCGATCGCGGTCCCGGTGAATTTCCGGCTCAGCCCCGGCGAGGTGCGGTTCATCGTCGCCGACAGCGACGCCACCGTCGTGGTCGTCGAGGATTCACTCACCGGTCTCGCCGCGGAGATCGACGACAGCGTGCCGGTTCTCGTGGTCGGCGACGCCTCCGACGACGTCGCGCTCGAGACGCAGTTGCGCGCAGCCGATCCCGACGTCCCGATCGCGGACGTGGCGGAAGACTCCCCCGCCGCCATCATGTACACGTCCGGCACCACCGGGCGTCCGAAGGGCGCGGTGCTGTCGCACCTCAATCTGCAGGCGCAGGCGCTGACCCTCATCCGGGGATGGCGACTGTTCGACACCGAGTCCGAGGTCAACCTGGTCTCGTCCCCGCTGTTCCACATCGCCGCCCTCGGCAGCGTCGGACCGTTCCTGCTGATCGGCGCCACCATCGTGATCCACCCGACCGGTGCGTTCGAGGCGACCGAGCTACTCGACACGCTCGAGCGTGAGCGGGTGACCAGCGTGTTCATGGTGCCCACCCAGTGGCAGGCCATCCTCGACGACGCCGGCCCCGAGGAGCGGGATCTGGCCCTGCGGGTGCTGGGCTGGGGAGCCGCGCCCGCCACCCCGACACTCTTCGACCGCTTGTACGGCGCCTTCCCCGACGCCGCGATCGTCGCCTTCTTCGGGCAGACCGAGATGTCCCCGGTGACGTGCATGCTCGACGGCAAGGACGCCGTGCGCAAGATCGGGTCGGTCGGGAAACCGATCGACACCGTGGCGATGCGCGTGGTCGACGAGGCGATGAACGACGTGGCGCAGGGCGAGATCGGTGAGATCGTCTACCGTGGGCCGGGACTCATGGAGGGGTACTGGCGGAACCCTGAGGCCACCGCGGACGCGTTCGACGGCGGCTGGTTCCACTCCGGCGACCTCGTGCGGGTGGACTCGGACGGGTTCGTGTACGTGGTGGATCGCAAGAAGGACATGATCATCTCGGGTGGGGAGAACATCTACTGCGCCGAGGTCGAGAATGCCCTGGCCGCCCACCCGGACATCCTCGACGTCGCCGTGATCGGGCGTGCCGACGAGCGCTGGGGTGAGGTTCCTGTCGCGGTCGTCGTCCCGCGGGCCGGGGCGGCGCTCGAGGTCGATGCCCTCGCGGACTGGCTCGACGGCCGGGTCGCCCGCTACAAGCGGCCCAAGTTCGTCGAGGTCCTTCCCCAACTGCCCCGCAACGCCAGCGGCAAGGTCGTCAAAGGTGTTCTGCGCGAACAGTTCGGCGCGGTGAGTAGCTAGGGCGGTGGACGGAGACGGCGGACGAGGAAGTCGGTCTCGTCCGCGACCACCCGCTCGAAGAGCTCGCCGAAGTAGGGGTCGAAATGACCGCCCGGGTACACGTTCACCTCGGCGCCCGGGGTCTTGGCCGCAGCCTTCCGCGCAGTGCGGGTGAACGTGACGACGTCGTGGTCGGCGATGGCGAAGTAGACGGGGCAGGCGATCTTCGCGACCGTCCTCGTCGGCCGGTACAGCGCCGCCTGCAACGCCACCCGCCCCGGTGTTTCGTTGCGCCACGTCGAACCGGGCGGATCCATTCCGTGATATCCCGCCTCCGCGTCGGGTGTGGTCATGGCCGCGAACGAGCCCGGTGGCCCGACGACGGGAAACATGTACGGCGGCCGGTGCCGCAGCTGGGCATACCGGTCCCGCAGGTAGGCGACCGCCATGCGACCGAGCCCGGCGATGCCGAGTCGGGGAAGGTTCGTCAGACCGTCGACGTACGGAACCTGCGACACGACCGCGGCCACCCGCCGGTCCCGCGCCGCCGCCGTCAGGACGAGTCCGCCGGACAGTGACGTTCCCCAGAGCGCGACCCGGCTGGGGTCGATGTCCGGACGGCTGCGCACGAACGCGACGGCGCTGTCCCAGTCGTCGAGTTGACTGTCGATGTCGAGCAGCTGGCGGGGTTCGCCCTCGCTGGCACCGAAGTAGCGGTAGTCGAACACCAGCGCCGTGACTCCGGCGGCCGCGAACCGTTCCGCGAACGCGTCGAGTCTCTGCTCACGCACGCCGCTCCAGCCGTGCGCGAGCACCACACAGGGTGCTGCTGTGGGAGTTTCGGACCGGCGCCGGTACAGCCAGGCGGCGCAGCGCTGTCCCCGCGAGGAGAACCATACGTCCTCACGGCGGACGTCAGGGCACGACCGACCAGCTTCGACGGGTGTCGGCCGAGGATTCATGGGAGACGCCTCCGAGAGGTGTGGACACCGTTCAGTCTCGGGCCCTGCGCGCGCCGGCGACAGCCACCCTAGGGTGAAGAATCGGCACCCCAGGGTGGAAAATCAGCTCTCGAGGGCGACTTTCATGCGCTCGAGGGTCTGCCGCATCCCGTCCTGCATCAGTTGGTCGCGGTCGCTGCCCAGCACCTTCGACTTCTGCACCAGCCGCACCCACCACACGGGAGTCGCGTAGATCTCCCGGGTCTCGGTGACGAGCGTGCCGGAACCGGAGGGTTCGAGGTGATACGTCCAGCGCGCCTTCGGCTCGTCCGCCTCGAACGAAAACTTTTGTTCCGGAATCACATCCACGACGGTGCAGTGGGTCTTCCAGCGGACCGGTCCGTGCCGGTTGGCGCCGACGAACCGCGCCCCCACCGTCGCGGGCGTGCCCGACGTCCAGCGCGCCCCGGTGTTCTCGGGGCTGAACCGGCCCATGCCCTCCATGTCGGTCACCACGTCCCACACCGTGCCGGGCGGGACGTCGATCAGGATGCTCGCGCGGTCCACGCCTAGCGGCCCGGAATCCACTGCAGCGCCTTCACGAAAGGCGGCATGATCTTGGCCCACACCTTCGGTGACAGTCCCCGCGGACCGCCGAGGTTGAGTATGCGGGTGGTGGCGATGGTCTGCGGTTCGGTGTACTTGAGGAGCCCGTCGTCGCCGTGGCGGCGCCCGACACCGGACACTCCCATGCCGCCCATCGGCGCACCGGTGCTGCCCCAGGCCGGGGCGTAACCCTCGTCGACGTTGACGGTTCCGGCGTGGATCCGTGCGGCGATGGCCTCTCCCTCCGCCTTGGTTCCCGCCCACACGCTGGCGTTCAGGCCGTACTCGGTGTCGTTGGCGCGTTCGATCGCCTCGTCCACGTCGGCGACGGGGTAGATCGAGACCAGCGGTCCGAACGTCTCGTCGCGGTAGCACTCGGCGTCCTCGGGGACACCGGTCAGAACCGTCGGCTCGTAGAACAGGGGTCCGAGGTCGGGGCGCGCCTTGCCGCCGGCGACCACGGTGGCGCCCTTGACGACGGCGTCGTCGACGTGGCTGGACACGGCCTTGACCTGCGCCTCGGAGACGAGACTGCCCATTTCGATCCCGAAGTCGTAGCCGGCGCCGAGCTTCATGTTGCGGACGCGTTCCCCGAACATCCGGGTGAATTCGGGTGCGATGGACTCCTCGACGTAGATCCGCTCGATCGAGATACACAGCTGCCCGGAGTTGGAGTAGCAGGCGCGGACGGCGGCATCGGTGACCTCACGGAGGTTCGCGCCTGCGGTGACGATCATCGGGTTCTTGCCGCCGAGTTCGGCGGAGAAGCCGATGAGACGGCGACCGGCCTGCTCGGCGAGGAGCTGACCCGTGGCCGAGGACCCGGTGAACATCAGGTACTCGGTGTTCTCGACGAGGGCGGTGCCGACCACCGAGCCCGGTCCGGGGACGACGGCGAACAGGTCGCGCGGCAGCCCGGCCTGGTACAGCAGGTCGACGCAGGCAAGGGCGCAGTACGGGGTCTGGCTGTCGGGCTTGAGGACGACGGCGTTGCCGGCGAGGAGTGCGGCGACGGCGTCGGACACCGCGAGGGTCATGGGGTAGTTCCACGGCGAGATGACGCCGACGACGCCCTTCGGCTGGTACCGCACGACCGTCTTGGTGAGGCCGGGCAGCATGCCGGACATGCGGCGGGGACGCAGCAGCTTGGGGGCGACGCGCGCGTAGTAGCGGGCGGTCATCGAGATGTCGAGGATCTCCTCCTGCGCGGCGGCGCGGGACTTGCCCGTCTCGGCCTGAGCCATGTCCATCAGGGCGTCGCGGTTCTCGAGCACCAGGTCGCGGTACCGGTGGAAGATCGCGGCGCGTTCGGTGACGGGACGCGTGGCCCATTCCTTCTGCGCCACCCGGGCGCGTGCGATCGCGTCCTTGGCGTCCTGAGCGGTACCGACCGGGACGGTGGCCAGTTCCTTACCCGTGAACGCCTCGACGACGGACCGCGTCGGGCGATCCGCCGCATCCGGGATGGCGATGAGGTCGGCGAGCCGCGCGAACGTGGCGGCGGTCGGAACAGGCATTTCGTACCCCTACTGGTTAGTAGTTTTTGCGGTTACACATAACTTACCTGCTTGGTGTGCCAAGTCACAGGGGTGGATGGGCTAGTGCCGGTCTTCGAGCCCGACGGCCTCCCGCAGCTTCTCCTCCGCCTTCTTCAGCTCCGGGTTGTCCTGGGCGGAGGAATCGAGCAGGGCGGCGAGCGCCTCGGCGATGACATTCAGTTTCTCCTGCAGAGCCTCCGTGGCGCGGCGGCTGGCATTCTCGAGCAGGACCACGAGAAGCAACGTGAAGACGGCACCGGCGGTGTGGATGGCGATCTGCCACTCGTGGAGGTCCTTCCACAGCGGGATGCTGACGACCCACAGCGCGACGACTCCCGCGCAGATCCCGAAGAACGGCGCCTGGCTGACCCGGAGTTCGATCTGCTCGACGAACCTGTCGAACGCCGAACGCTGATCGGTGGGCTGCTGACGTGCAGCCTTCGCGTTGCGCACCATCTTCGGAGTCTAGGCGCAGCCGCCACTCCCGATATGCCCGTTTCACCCGAGTCGCCTCGAACGGTGCCGAGGGAGACGACTCAGCAGCCGTCGCGGTGGAGCGCCAGCCGGGCCGCGCTCGACGCGGTCACCGACGCGACCCCTTCCGCCGAGTGCCGCGCCCGGTTTCATCGTGGAGTGCGGGGGTCCGGAGGCTGCGGCACCAGTGCGTACTACTCGCCCTCAACTGCGAGAGCGATTCCAGTGCCTCCGGATTTACGTAGAAGCTCACCGCGCCCCGGCCGATCGATCGATCACGGTCCACTCGGATTCCATACCGTCCCCCTTCGGCGCAACCCGGTCCCCGACCTGCTCGCCGATCGAAGAGCACGACACATCGGGAGCAGTGAGCGCTCGACGCGGTTGCCGACCCCGAGTTCCCTATGGCGTCGCCACGCAGCATTCCGACTGTCAGGCTGAAGACGAACCGGCCAGCTCACTGATCCTGCGCGTCAGTACCGCCGTCGCTTCGTCCCGCCACAGCGGGTCGCGGAGCTTCTCCCGGACGCCCTCGTTCAGCCCGGCCGCCAGGTCCTCCTTGATGGCGAGTCTGCGCAACTGCTGATGGGTGAGGCCTTCCTCCTTGACGCCGTCGGGGAGTTCGAGCGTCCACCACCCACTGCTGCGCAGGGCCACCCGGGGATCGGCAGGGTGGGGCGCGGAGTCGCCGACCGCGAACGGCGAGAGGAGCGCGGCGAGTTCGACGCGAACCTTGGACAGCGGAACCGGTTCACGTTGCGGGTCGGGACCGTCTACGGCCCAGCGCAATACGACAAACTTGTATGCGGCGCTCTTACCGCCGCGAGTGAACACTGTGGTGTTCTCGAGGTCCCACAGCAGTCCGCCCCGCGCGTGCTTGCCACCGTGGTCGACGACGAATCCGAGGCTGTTCAGGGATTCCGCGACCGTCGCCAAGCCGCCGGAGAACTCGGAGTTGTCGACGAACCGTCCGGTCGCATACCCGTGGGCGACGCCGGCGATGGCCTTGGAGTCGTAGAAGCGACCCCCGTACACCAGCCTGAAGTTGCGGGACTCCCCGAAGCCTCGCCGGCGCAGGAACTCTGCCTGGCCCAGCTCGTCGTACTCCGCGATCGCCTGCAGGACTGCTGGACGTGTGATCGATGCGAGGTTCACCGGGGAGGTCATTCGGGCACAGTATCGCCCAACCTCGTCGTGAATACTCTGCGGCTCACCCGCCGACCCAGCAGCGCCAGGCTTCCGGTGCGGCCGGCCAGCCCAGGGCCACTTCGCCGGCAGCTGGTGGGCGCGCTGCGCGTGCCGATCGCGTCGACCTGCACCATCGATCCGAGATGCCTGTCATTCGATCGCATGACATAGCTGATCGATTCCGCGACCCCGACCCGACGGCCGCTCACCCACCTGCGAAGATCGTTGAAGCTTCGAACAAAACGGACACGCACAGCAGCGAGGATCGGTTTAGAGAGCATGCGAGCGACAATCAGAGTCGCCTGGTCATCGGCGCATCACCAGCCCGATCGACCGGCAGCGCCTTCGACCGATTCCGACTCGAATGTCACATTTGCCCTGCCCGCAGCGATATCCGATCGCTGGCACATTTCGGGTTGCCCGGCGTTTACCGCGTGGACTGGAAGTCCTCGAAACTGTGGAGGAACAGGTGACGACTGAACCGGTGTGGGACGTGACCACGGCTGGCGACTCCGGTCTGACCGTCGAGGTGTTGGCGCAACCGGCCATCAACCTCGCCCTCGTCCACAACAGCGTTCCGCTGCTGTCCAGTCTGCGTGTCACCAACAACTCCGGCGTCTCGATCGTCGATCTGACGGTCACGATGGGTCTCCACGGCAACGGCGAGGAACTCGTTCCACCGTGGACACAGACGTTCGACGGTGATCTGCCCGACAAGGGCGTCGCGTCCTGGGACGACTTCCGCGACTTCGTCCCCTCGACTCCCTATCTGCGGGCACTGAACGAGAGCCATCCCGCGACGATCACCGTCACCGTTTCCCGGTTGTGGGGCGCGGACATTCACGTCACCGCGCCGATCAAGGTCCTCGCTCACAACGAGTGGTTCAACGCACCGGTCTTCTTCGACTCGCTCGCGGCGTTCGTGCAGCCGAACACCGCATCGGTTCGGTCGGTGCTCGATGGCGCGTCGGACCTCCTGCTCGCCCAGACCGGCGATTCTTCCCTCGGCGGCTACCAGGGTGGCACCGAGCGCGCCGCCCTGATCGCCGCGGCGGTGTATGAGTCGCTCCGATCGCGTGGGATTCGGTACATCAACCCACCGGCTTCGTTCGAACGGACCGGCCAGAAGGTCCGCACAACGGCGCAGGTCCTCGACGAGCAGTTCGGAACATGTATCGACCTGGCCGTGACCTACGCGGCATGTCTCGAGGCGACCGGACTTCACCCGTTGATCTTCTTGACGACGGGGCACGCCTTCGCCGGCTTCCTCCGTGAGGACAAGAAGCTGACGCATACGTCCATCACAGAACAGAACGCGCTCGTCAATCTGGTCGAATCCGGGATCGCGGTGCCGGTGGAGGCTATTTTCTACGACGATTCCCCGAATGGAGACTTCCGATCTGCTGTCGCGACCGCGAAGAGGCATTTCGCGGCTCCGCACACGCTCGACGGCGTGATCGGAGTGTCCACCGCGCGTAAGGACGGCATGCTTCCGCTTCCCACGGCCGACGCGATTGCGCCCACACAGGTGAGCGAACCGACGCCGTTGACCGACCGGACGCTCTCGCTGCCCGCCGAATTGCTGTCCCGAGACTCGGATCGCGACGCTGTGCTCGACCCGACGGACACCTCACCCGCTCGAGTTCGGAAGTGGAAGCGCTCACTGCTCGATCTCAGTACCCGGAATCGGCTCCTCAACCTGAAGGCCTCGGCTCAGGTTGTCGACCTCCACGTGCCCACCGCGGGATTGCCGCTCCTCGACGACCTCATTCACTCGGGCAAGTCCATCACGCTGGCACCGAATGACGACCTGTCGTCCATCCACCAGCTCCAAGGGGCCCGTCAGGCCGCAGACATCGAGCCGGAATTGCTCCTGTCGTACCTTTCCAAGGATCGGCAGGTGTTCGCCGCCGTCACCCGGTCGTCCTATGCCCGCCGGTTCAAGGAGCTCGGACGAACCGCACGCACGCTCCTCGAGGAGACCGGCAGTTCCAACCTGTATCTGACGCTCGGTGCACTGATCCATCACACATCGACGGGTAGGGAGGCACGCGCACCCCTGTTCCTGTTGCCTGTGAGGATCACCGGTGGCACCGGGCGGAGCCCCTTCCAGATCGTCGTCGACACCTCTGAGGTGGCCACCCCGAACTACTGCCTCGTGGAGTGGCTGCGCCTCAAACACAACGTGTCGATCGACGCGCTGGAGAAGCCGAAGCTGGACCAGAGCGGACTGGACATTACGGAGGCGCTGCGCGGTATCCGAGCGGCACTCGTAGAGAACGACCTAGACCTGCGGATCGACGAGCTGGCAACGATCTCGATCTGCCAGTTCGGCACCTTCGGGATGTGGAAGGACCTCACCGACCACTGGGACGTCCTCGAGCGGAGCCCCATCGTCCGACATCTCACCCACAACGCGGGCGAATCGTTCCGGGACCCCCATGTGACCGGCGACCTTGGTCTCGACGACATCGACGTGGACGAGACGTCCGTTCCGGTCCCCATCCCCGCGGACGGCTCGCAGTTGCGGGCCGTCGCGCTGGCGGCTGCCGGTCGCACGTTCGTCCTGGAGGGCCCTCCCGGCACGGGCAAGTCGCAAACCATCACCAATCTGATCGCTCACGCGCTCGATCACGGCAAGACCGTCCTGTTCGTAGCGGAAAAGCAGGCGGCTCTGGACGTCGTCAAGAAGCGCCTCGGGAAGGTCGGGCTCGCCGATTTCACCCTCGACCTGCACGGGAAGAGTCAGAGCCCGAGGGAGATCCGCGAGCAGCTCAAGATCGCGATCGACAACACGAGCCGGTACAACCAGAACGCGTGGACCGCAAAGCTCGCCGACTTCCGGTCCCGCTACGGTCCGCTCGCCGACTACCCCGCGAAAATCCACGACCGCAACGGTGCCGAGCAGTCGCTGTGGACTTCGTATGAGGACATCCTGACGGTCGGGGACGGGGTTGCCGCGCCGATCCCCGCGAACTACGTCGCGAATCCGGGTGAGTCCTTCTCGACGATCGCCGATGCCCTGGGGCAGTTCTCGCGCGCAGCACAGTCGATCGAGGTGCGCTCCGGGAGCCCGTGGTCGATCGCCGGTGAGATCCCGGACGGCGCGGCCCGCGATCAGATCCCCTCGGTGGCAGTGCGTCTGGCGCAGGCTTTCGACGCAGCTCGATCCGTGTCACGGGTGTGGGCGCTTCTCACACGGATCGACGACCCGTCCGTCCTTGCCTCGCTCCTGCCCCAGGCCAAGCGGCAGCTGGGTCGTCCCGTACCGGACGGCGCAACACTTGCGTGGATGCGCGGTCCGCAGTTCGCCGCTACGCGCGAGTCGCTGATCGCCGAGATCGGGCGGCTGCAGCAGTATTGCGCACCACTCCTGTCCACCTTCACTCCGCTGTTTGTCGAGTCGGGGGACGTCCAGCCATTGATCACGGAGGCCGACGAGAGCGGCAAGGGCCTGTTCGGCAAGAAGAAGAAGGTCGAACAGTTCCAGAAGAACATCGCACCGTTCGCCAATCCCGACGTCGATCTGACGCCGGACACCGTCCTCCCACTCCTGCGTGCCATTCCCACTGCCCGCGAGCACATCGCGAGAATTCAGGGTCTCGCGCACAGCCTCCTCGGCCCGTTCGCGCCGCCGGTCTGGAATCCTCTCGCACCGGGGAGTGCGCGCGAGCTCGATCCGGTGATCGACTACATCTCTGCCACAGTGGCGTTTGCCGACGGGATGCCGGAGTTGTGGCACCTGCTCGCATCGGTCGGATTCCCCACCGGCCCGGACACCGAGATTCTCGAGGAGGTAGCGGAGTCGTGGTCGCAGTGGCGTGGATGCCTCGGCACCACTCGCGATGACGATGCCCGGTGGCGACACGGCGAGCACTGGCTCGCCGCGTGGGAGCGTGACACCGCAACGTGGACCGAGGAGGTAGAACACTCCGCGGGCAAACGGTTCCTCGGCTGGTCCCGAATGTCCGCGTTTCTCGCCCCGCTTCGCCGTGCTGGACTGTCCGAGTTCGTGGATCTACTCCTTTCGGGCGGAATCTCGTCGTATGACGCCGAGGTCGCGTTCCTCCGTGGTGCCGCGCGGGCGTCGATGACCGAACGACGCAACGCGAACGGGCTGACGAACTTCGACACCGCACTTCGTGACGGCGAAATCGACGACTTCGTCCGCGCGGCGAACGCCATGCGCGCCGAGCAGGTCCGTGCGCTTCCCGCCGCGCTCCTGAGACGACGCCCGTTCCAGGCCGGAGCACTCAAGGGCGAGGTCGGGGAACTGCGAAGACTGCTCGACCGCAAGCGTGGCGGAGCCACCTTCCGAAATCTGATGTCGCGCTACGCAGAACATATTCTTGCCGCGACGCCGTGTGTGTTTGTGAGCCCGGCGTCACTCGCACAGTTCGTTCCGCCCGGGTCGGCCACCTTCGACCTCGTCGTGTTCGACGAGGCATCGCAGGTGACGGTTCCCCAGGCGATAGGGGCGCTCGGACGGGGACGGTCCGCGATCATCGTCGGAGATTCACAGCAGATGCCGCCGACGTCATTCGGTCAGGTCACCGCCGCCGATGATGACGAGGCGGACGAGGAGGGCGAGCTCGCTCCCGAGGACCTCGACAGCATCCTCACCGAATGCGTCGAGTCGGGCGTGCCTCGCTTGTGGTTGTCGTGGCATTACCGCAGCCAGGACGAGTCACTGATCAACTTCTCGAACCAGAAGTACTACGAGGGCCGCCTTGCCAGCCTGCCGTCCCCGGGTGGTGACTCGACCGCGGGAGTGGAGTGGCGGCGGCTGCACGGCCACTTCAACAGGGAGAACAAGAAGACCGAGTTCCGCACGAATCGGGTCGAGGCGGAGGCGATCGTCGACGAGATCCGGATGCGCTTGTCGACACCGCATCTGGCCGGCCAGAGCATCGGAGTCGTCACATTCAACACCCAGCAGCGAACCCTCGTGCAGGACCTGCTCGACGAGTGCGAAGACCCGCTGGTGCGGGAACAGCTTCGACCCGAGACCGAGGAAGGCATCTTCGTCAAGAACCTGGAAAACGTGCAAGGTGACGAACGAGACGTGATCCTGTTCACGACTGCGTTCTCGAAGAAGCCGAGTGAACCGAAGCTGCCGTTGAACTTCGGTCCGCTCAGTCGATCCGGTGGCGAGAAGCGATTCAACGTCGCGGTCACGCGGGCGCGCCGCAAGGTGGTTGTGTTCACATCCTTCGACCCGTCGGACATCGACCTGTCGCGAACCCGGTCCGTCGGTCTGGCCCACCTGCGTGGTTACCTCGAGATGGCCGACCAGGGCACTGAGGCCGGCCACAGCAGGAGCAGCACTGACGACGACGTGGTGGGAGCCGGCGTGTGCGCTGCCCTCGAAGCACGCGGCTAAGAGGTCGAAGCGAACTACGGCCTCTCCGAGTTCGTCCTCGACATCGTCGTGCGCGAACCCGGCGCCGACCACTGGCAGGTGGCAGTTCTCCTCGACGGTCCGCAGTGGGCCGAACGCCCGACGGTGTCCGACCGCGACCTGACGCCCCAGCTTCTCGAGTCGTTGATGAACTGGGGTGCGTACCTTCGGGTGTGGCTGCCGGACTGGATCGACCACCCCGACACCGTTCTCACCCGAGTCGATGCCGCCGTCGAATGCGCGAAGGAACGTCGGCGCCTGTTCGAGGAAAAACTGGAAGCCGCGGCGGCAGCGCGAGCCGCTGAGATCGCCGAGGCCGAAGCTCGTGCCGCCGCCGAGGTGGACACGCTGTCGGCGGCCCGCGCAACGGACGTCACGGAACCGGATCTCGAGTGGGGCAGCACGTTCGAGGTTGGCGTCGCTGACGCTCCCACCGACACTCCGCGCCTCGTCGCGAAGGCAGCAGTGACCACCGACCCCGACCTCGACATCACTATTGATCCGCCGCGGGTCGCGGAGCGCGACTGGAACGGTCGTGGAGTTCTTTACGCCACGGCCCCGATCACTCCGCTCGGAGGCCGCGACGACCTCGACCGCGTCAACTCGGCGACCGTGCGCCGCGTCATCACCGACGCGGCCAGGGAAACCGTCGACGCCGAAGGCCCGGTCGAACTGGGACGGCTCGCTCGTGACGTCGCGCGGCGGTTCGGCTTCGACCGGGTGTCCGCGGCGCGGAAGGATTTCGTCATCTCCTGCGTGCCCGCCGAACTGATCCACACCGACCCGCTCGGCAGCTTCGTGTGGCCCCGCCAGATCGACAGCATCACCTGGCGCGGCTACCGCACCACCCCGGACGATGTCACGCGTTCACTCAACGACATCGCGCCCGAAGAGATCCTGAACGCGATGAACGCCGTCTGCACAGGCCGCGAACTCGACACCGAAGCGGTCATGCGGGAGACAATGGCCGTCTTCAACCAGAAACGCCTCGCCGGACCCAGCCGAGACCGACTGGAAGCCTGCCTGGACCTGGGTATTCGGAACGGACGCCTGATCCGCATTGGAACTCTGTATCGTGCCGGCTCGTGACCAGCGATCAGAGCCCGTGAGGTAGACCGAGACTCCGCGACAGTCCACGCCCCCCTTCACAAAGGATCGACACGCCTTGGCTCACTGGTCGTCGGGTTACGCCGACTTTCACGAAGAACTGTTCGCCCCACCGCCGGGTCCACCCGCACCTCTGCAGTTGCGCTGCGCAGACTGCGCTGCAACTTATTCGAAGTTGGCGGAACTTCGCGAGCATGTTCTGCTACACCACCCGATTTCGCGTCCGGCGCTGCTTCACCGCGGTCGGCTGTGCGGTGACGCCCGACTGCTCGTGCAGCGTGCGACCACCCCGGCGGAGTGGGTAACGACGAACTGCACGTGGGCGCGGCTGAACGGGGTCGAAATTCCGATCGCGGACTTCGCCGCACAGCTGTCAGGTCTGCGTGGCGTGGTGGACGTCCTCCTCGGAAACGATCGGTCGGAGAGGCGTTTCGAGTTCGACTTCTCGATCTCCACCGTCGAGGATCTCGAAGGTGTCGACGCGGCGCTGGTGCACCTGATCGAGGGCGGCGACATTACATCGAGTTCGATCAGCCGATTCTTCGAACGTGCGCAGACCTTTTCGTCGGCACGAAACTACGCAGGTGGCATCGCCGACTACCTCTACTGGTTGGCCGCCCGCGGCATCACGAGTGATCCCGAAACGGATGCCCGCAACCGCGACAAACTCAACCGGGCGGCAGACCTTCTCCGCGATATAGACCGGTCGGCGGCGTATGCAATCACCAGCCTGATCTCATTCCACTTCAACCATTTCGGCGACGCCGAACAGCGTGCCCTCAGTCCCCGCCTACGCGCGGTGTCTGCACGTCTTCGAGAGATGCTCGGCGCCACGCCTAGGCAGACGGAGCGGTCCGGAATCGACGGCGACCTGGCGCACATCGAGAGACTCTTGATGGACGATCGGACTGCCTCGCTCGTGTCGCTGTGCAGCCTGCCGCTCGACCGGGCGACCACAGACCAGGTCGCGGGTTTCGGGACAGTCGCCCTCGATTCCTACGACCGCTTCAAGGCTGTCCTCTTCATCTCCGAGCATCACCTGGTCACGGGCGATCCACGCGCATCCCAGCTTGTCCGAACTGCAGTGCAGAATGGTCTGCCCGAACACTGGGTCAACACCCGTCTCGACCTCATCACCAACGAAGGACCAATATGGCACACGGCAGCGGCGACCACGGCGCCCGCAAAGGAACGAGCGGCAGTACCCCAAACCGGGACCAGGACGCCTCGTCCGGCAGCCAGTCGCCGCAGCACCATCGCGGGACGAACAAGCCGAAGCGCAAAACCTCCGACAAATCCGACCAGCGCATCCACCCCTCAGCGCACCGCGACGACCGCAGCACCAAAGCCGGGAACGCCGCGAGCGCCCCGGACCGCGCCGATCGATCCGATAGCACCGGCGGCAGCCGCGCGAACGGGCAGCGTGACAACACCGCCCGTCGCCGCGGCAGCGGGAACGAATCCAGCGGGACGGGGCGCCGGCGCCCCTACGCCGATCCGCGCGGGTTCATCGACTTCATCGACGGGCAGCCGAGCGGACGGAACCGCGGTGGTCGCCAGAGCAGGCAGACAGGTGAGCCCGACCAATCCGGCCAACACAACACCCCCGGTATCCGACACACCGCCGTGGGAGACCGCCAGCACCCTCGAAACACAAAACGACGTCAGCCGCGAAACGACCGAGGGAACCGAACCACACAGGAGGTCGTGGTGGACCCGACTCCTGCCCTGGTGGAAGTAGGAACGAGAATGACCGACGACCGCACGAGTAGCGCGCCTGCATCGCTGCCGAACGCTAGGAAAATCGAGCCGACGAATGCCGCCGGAACTCTGGCAGAAACCCGCGTCGAGGGCGCCGTCGACTACGCGGCCCCGGCCGTCCCGGAGGACACGGCTGCATCCAACGCTAGTTTCGGGCATGAGCAGGCCGTGGACTCGCCAGGCACCGAGGGCTCAGGTGAAGCCGAACTGGACTCGGCCCCATCACGTGAGGACACCGACCCGGCCGAAAATTCGATGAGTTCCGATGTCCGCGAGCCGGACTCGCAGCCGACATCCGAAGATACGTCCGCTGTGAGCGAGCGCCGCGGGCAGGCAGCACCGGCCGATGCCCCGGATGCTGAGGCACCGCCCGAGAAGATGTCGATCGGGGCTGTGGAGTCGTTTGCCGACTTCGTCAGATTTCTCGTCGACGCTGACGGCGATCTCAAACCGATGGAGCTGAAGAAGAGCTCACCCGCTCGGCTCGCGATCGCTAAGCAGGCGAACCTCGCAGAGTTCGCCGATGAGATCGACAGCATCGCTGCGCGCGACGTCAAACTCACGGCCCCGCTGTCGTTGATGGTGACCGCCGACAGATCAGACCTCACCGGATTCGCGCGACGGAATCTCACCGAACTCGCGGCCCTAATCCTGGGCAGACACTCGGCGTTCTCCGCTGACTCCGTCTTCCAAGAGCGGTTGTCGCGCCTGCTGCCCGGCGACGCCGACGACGACACCTTGCCCCGGCTTATCACCCGGCTTCGAAACCTTCTCGACAGTGATTTCGACGGCAAGTCGGGCCTCAAGCCGCCCGCATTGGCTGCCCTGCAGGACAACGCGGCACATGTCGCCGTGCTCATTACTGCTGCGGCGGCGAAGTGGGATTCCACGAAGCTGATCGATGCCCTCGCCGACGAGGTGTGGGGTGCGGGCACCGCGGTCTCCGAATCCACCACACACCGTGAGAAGTTGGTCGCGCTCCCCAAGGCGTCGCGCAAGGTTGCGTCGCTGATCGTCGAGCACGCGCGCGCCCAGCGCCGCGTCGTCGAGGACGAACTCGAAGCTGCGGTGTCACGCACTGCGGCCGCGCGTGCCGAAGTCGAGCGACTCACCGCGGAACTCGAGACCGAACGTCGGCGGGCCGATCAACTCGGAGAGCAACTCGACGGTGCCCGTGCACAACTCCAGGCGGAGGTGTCCGCCCGTGTCAGCGAGCGGATGGGCGCCACCTCCGATTTCGAGGTGCTCCGCGTCGATACCGCACGGACCATCGCACAGCAGATCGACGCGCTCGAGGATGCCATCGACGCGCTCGGCCACGGTCAGCACCAGATCACCGAGGAATTTGTCGGACGTGCAGTCAATAATCTACGAGGCAGTCTGACCAAGCTTCAACCACGCACCACACCTGATTCTCAGGGGGAGACAACATGACCGTCGTAGGCTTCGACTTCGGCACCACCAACAGTTTGGTGTCAGTGGTCGACAACGAGCGGGTGTACGACCTCGTCGACGACGACGGCCAACCCGTCCCGTCCGTGGTCAAGTACGAGGGCGTCCGCACAGTTGTCGGGCGGGAAGCCAAGGAAGCGCTGGACGCGATCGGGCTTGGGGTGCACGGCAACTTCGTCAAGTCCCCGAAGACGTACCTCGGCGACGAGACCATCTCGGTCGGAGGCGTCGACAGGAGTCCCATCGACGTCACCCAGGACGTCATCGACCACGTTCGTCAACGTGCCGTCGCATCCGTGCGTAACGCGGGGTACCTCTCGAACATCACCGATGCCGTGGCGACCATTCCAGTGGACATGAACGGTCCCCGTCGCAGCGCACTCCGAGATGCTTATGCACGCGCCGGAATTCGCGTCGTGCAGTTCGTTCACGAGCCGTTTGCTGCGTTGTATGGCCACTTCCGTCCTCACATGGGAACCGACTTCGTGCGGCGCTATGATCGCAAGAACATCCTGGTCGTGGACTGGGGCGGCGGCACGCTGGACCTCACGCTGTGCCGTCTGGAGGACGGTCGGGTCGTGCAACTGCAGAACAGTGGCACCGGCGATCTCGGCGGCGACGTCTTCGACGACACTCTCCGCAACTGGGTCCTCACGCATGCGACGGAGGGGGCTGTCGACGTGGACCCGGAGCGGCGCCGGCAGCTCCGCCACAAGTGCGAGCAGTTGAAGATTCACTTGTCGTCGGAGGAGTCGGCCACCCTCTACATCAGGAATTTCGATCCGACGACAGGGTCTCCGCTTACCTATCAGATGACGCGCTCCCAACTCGAGACACTCGCGAAGCCGCTCATCGACCGGGCGATGGACCACGTCGTGTCGCTGCTGGATGCCGCGCACATCAGCGAATCGCAGGTGGCCCTGTGCCTCGTCACCGGTGGCATGTCGCGCATGCCCGCCATCTCGGCGAGGCTGCGTGAGTGCCTCGGCGCGCATCGCGTCGAGGTGTCGAAGAACAGCGCGACCCTGATCGCCCAGGGTGCGGCGTGGATTGCCTACGACCGGCAGCAGCTCGAGCTGGCCAAGGACATCGAGGTGCAGCTGGCCCGCGGCTCCTACCACCGTGTGCTGAAGGCAGGCACTCCTGTGCCCTTCGAGGGTCAGGAAATGGCCGACGAGGCACTCGAGCTGTATTGCGCAGACCCGCGGGACGGGCGTGCGAAGTTCCAGTTCTGTACCCCGATGCGGCCGGGGGGAAACGCTCAGCGGTCGGACCCTCGTGACGAGATCGGGAATATCAGCCTCGGCGTCGACAGTGCCGCACGACCGTTCGTCGAACGGCTCACGCTCCGAAGTGTGATCGACGCAGACGGCGTCCTCCATGCGACGGCGATGTCCGACCTGAAGAGGCACCGTGAGGCGACGTCGCTGCACGACCTGGAGTTCGGGATCACCCTCGGATCGGTTGACAAGGCCGCGGGTATCGCCGACGATCCCGGCCCGCTGGACACTGAGAACATCCCGGCCGAGCTCGGAAGCATCGTCGTGCGCGCGAACATAACCGTGGAGAAGGACAACCACTGCGTTCCGGGCGAGTTGCTCTACACCTACAACTCGACCTACTTCAGCCGCGCGAAGAACCCGCCGCAGATGCAGGTGGACGAACACCTCTACTACCAGCCGTGCGCCATCTGCAAACGACAGTCCAACGATCCGCTGTGCCGCTGCGGTTCGGCCTAGACTCTGACAACCCCGGGTTAGCCGGAGCAACTTCATTTCTCTGCGAATAGCCGATATGAACAGGGGGAACAGTGACCACAGATGCCGTGATCTTCAAGCCGGTCTCGCACGAGGGCATGATCTGCGAGGTCCGGTCACCGTTCGGGCTGCTGTTGCGACTCGAGGGGACCATCACCGCAGTCGAGCCGACGGTGGAGGGTGATCCCGCGATGACGGGCAACCTTGCCCTGATCCACAATGCGTGGGCCTACGCAAAGAACGAGAAGCTCTTCCGCCGCTTCAAGGACGAGAAGAAGAAGCAGAGTTACCGCAAGCGGGCCGATGCACACGCAGATGTCGCAGCAGAGATCGCAAAGCTGGTCGACGGACTCGGCGACGACACCCGGCCCGGTTGGTGCTCGGCATGCTACGCCCGAACCACTCACCGCAAGGTGAAGACCGGACGAATCAGCCTCTCCGCTTACCTGTGCGAGACATGCGGAGGGCCGACCCTGAAATGTGCGGCACCGCAGTGCGACAATATGGCCACACGTGGCTCAGGTTCGGTGCGTATCCCGCGGTTCTGCGCGGAGCATCGCCACGAGCTTCCCAGCTTCGAACGCGCCGACGACAAGATCGCGACGGTCGACGACTACGAGCAGCTCCGCGTGTTCGACAAGAGCAACCTGAGCCGCGGTTCGAAGTACGCGATGGCCGGTGCGTTCGCGGCCGGTGTCGTCGGCACCGGTGGTTTGTTGGCCGCGCCCGCAGTCGGCGGCGCGATCGGCACCCTGGTCGGCGGCTACGCCGGTGCCGCGGCGGCCAGCTACGGACTCGCGATGCTGGGCGGCGGCGCCGTAGCAGCCGGCGGGCTCGGAATGGTGGGCGGGACGTATGTCGTTGCCGCCGCCGGCGCCGCCCTGGGTACGGCGCTCGGTGCCAGCATCACCAACGCGTACGTCAGCGAGGACAAGTCCTTCGCCATCAGGAAGTTCCGGGACGGACCGGGTATCCCGGTGATCGTGGCGCGGGGTTTCACGACCGAGAAGGACCCGAACTGGAAGTCGGCCATGCAGATGGTCGAGAAGCGATATCCCGACTCCCCGATCTACCGGCTGCACTGGGGAAGCAAGGAACTCAGCAAGCTGGCGGCGCTGGCGGTGAAGAACGTCGGAGTGAAGCAGGCCATGGCCGCCGCAGGTGGTGCAGCGGCTCGGGCAGGCAAGGTGGCCGCGCAGAAGCTCGGTCCAATCGCACCCGCACTGTTGGCTTCGGACCTCCTCACGAACCCCTGGCACACCGCGGTGGTGCGTGCCGATCGGACCGGTGTCGCACTCGCCGGCATCCTCGCCCGCACGCAGGTAGAGAGCTACATCCTCGTCGGTCACAGTCTCGGTGCTCGGGCCATGATCACGGCGGCCGAGACGATGGGGACCAGCAAGGACGCCCCACGGATCGACACGGTTCACCTTCTCGGTGCGGCGGAGGGCAAGAAGGCGGACTGGCGGCCGCTGAGCGAAGCGGTGACCGGTACCGTTAACAACTACTACTCGACCAAGGACGGCGTACTCAAGTACATGTACGCCGCAGCTCAGGCGGGCAGTGTCGCGGTAGGGCTCAGGGGATTCGAGTGCAAATACACGAACATCAAGGATCGGAACGTCTCGGCGAAGGTGTCGGGTCATTCGGAATACTTCGACAACGTGAAGTTGCTGTAGCGACGCACCGTCCACCGCCCGTCCGAACACCAAACGAGTTGACCCAAAGGGAGCATTGTGGCCGAGTTGGCCTGGGAGTGGGACAAGCAGAGCAGCACGTACGGCAACTACGGAAACGCCAACCAGTGGACTGTGAATGCTGGGCTCGCCTCGCTCGCTCGGGAGAGCACGCAGAACACCAATGACGCCCGCTCCGAGGAGAACCCCAGTTTGGTCTACACCTTCATTCGGCTGAGCGGCGAGGCGCGATCGGACTTCCTGCGCACGCTGAATTGGTCCGACGAACTCGAGCCGCATCTGCGTGCGATGAGCAGTGAGTCGGCGGGCGCCGTGACAGCCGGCCACATCAAGACCGGGCTCGAGGCTATGGCCCAGCCGGACCCCCTCGTTCTGCTCAAGGTTTCTGATTACGGCTGCCGCGGGCTCACCGGTCCCGAGTTCTCCGACATCGATTCGGAACGGTTCGGCAACTTCATCAAACTGTGCCGGCTGGACCTGTTCAGCGGGAAGAACGAGACCTCGGGCGGCAGCTTCGGCCTCGGCAAAGCCGTGTACTGGCGGTTCTCTCGCATCCAGACGGTGCTTTTCAACTCGATGGTCGCGGATTCGGATGCGGTGGACGGCAACACCCGTAATCGACTGTTCGGCGTCAATCAAGGCGTCGTTCATCGTGTGGGAACGAAGTCATTCCAGGGCCGCGGATACTTTGGCGTGCCCCGCAAGAAGGGAAGCGTCACGTCGACGTGGGCGAGTGAAAGCGTCGTCGAGTCCCTTCATCTGCAGCGCGCCGGGAACCGTCCCGGAACGTCGGCGATGATCGTCGGCTTCTACGATCCCGACGAACCCGATCGCGGCGACACCGTCGATGGTCTGATCAAGATGGCGGAGGAGCTACGTTCCGGGATCGAGGAGAGCTTCTGGCCACTCCTGGCCCGCCGGCGACTGCAGGTGCGGATCGAGGTGGTCAACGACTGCGCTCGTGAACTCGACACCGTCGTCGATCCAGAGGACACCTACACGGAACTCGTCCGCGCGTTGAGACGCTTCGACAGCGGCGACCTCGACGAGACGCTCGACGAGACGTATTCGGTTGTTGCTCGAGATATCCCGATCTCGATCTCGAAACGCAAATCCGGCGCCGGTCACGCAAAGTTCGTTCACAACGCGAAGCTAGTTGTCACCAAGTCCGACAAGCAGAAGGACCCCCTGGAGAACAAGGTATGCCTGCTGCGTCAGCCAGA
The DNA here is from genome assembly GCF_041228765.1 of Rhodococcus wratislaviensis. Lineage (NCBI taxonomy): Bacteria > Bacillati > Actinomycetota > Actinomycetes > Mycobacteriales > Nocardiaceae > Rhodococcus > Rhodococcus wratislaviensis. The sequence continues at coordinate 516,046 of NZ_CP150488.1, forward strand.
GATGGTGGTGCAGACACTCGACCGGACGTTCGAGAACCACACCTACCACGCGTTCCTGCTCGCAGGCGGTGCGGTCAATCCTGATTCATCGTCGGCGGAGGATCGATGGGCGGACGACTTCCTACGCTTCGCGGAACCACCCGCTCACGATCAGTGGATTCCTCGGGGCGGCCGGAACAAGAGCTCGCAGTCGAGTCTGAGCGCGCACTATGTCGCACCGTGGGTGCCAAATTTGCAGGCGATCGAGAAGAGTGTCGCCGAACAGCTGCTCGATCTGTTCGGAGCTCCCCCGCCGACGGGCAGCAAACCCCCGACCGCGGTGTTCAAACACCTCAGCTTCCTGCGAGGCGAGGCCGGCGAGGGCGGCGCCACCGGAACGACGAGCCGCAAGCCGACCATCGACATAACCGAATGGAAGGTCGTCGACGGTCACTGGCACCTGACGTTCCGCGTCAAGGCCCGTAACGAACCCGGAGGCTGGGCACTGAGCCCTGCCCTCTACTTCATCGGACTGGACGGCGGGGGTCAGGAAGTCGCGTGGGACAGCTTGCGCTCGGATGATGCCCGAATCGAGGACGGCGCGGTGCTACTCGAAGCGAAGGAAAAGGGCAGGTTCGTGCAGGCGACGGTCACCGGCGTGTCGGTGGCGGACCTGCCGATCCCCGCGGAGGATTCCGCAGTCGACGTCCAGCTCCGGAACGTGACAAACACTCGTAGGAAGGGAGCGACTGCGTGACTGCGCGCTATGCGTGGCCGACCTACGACGGTGAATGGCTCTGCAGCATAACCGAAGTAGACCTCGACCTTCCTCGTGAGCCGGCGATCGACTCAGACTCGTTCCGCGTGAGCCTCGCTGATGTGGGCGACTGGGCGACACTGTCGCTCACGCTCACCGCACGTACCGACGAGAAGAGCCCGCAGGGCCTCGACAGCGAACTGACCGGGTATGCCCTGCTGTCATGCACTTCCACGAGAATCCGCATTCCGTTCCCTCTCGCCGCACGCGGCGAGACCCCGAACGAACTACACGGAACTATCGACATCTCGCGGGACGATGTCGCGGGAACAGCAACTCTGATAGCAGAGATCGCGGCGGAGTACCGCGGCGCACCCCGCATCGTGGGTCGCTCGATTCCGTGGACGATCGTAATCGAGCCCGGCTCGGCGCCCGTCAAGCCAGGTCAGCCGCCGATTTCTCAGTCGTGGATCGATTTCGGTGCGCTCGATTCGCCGCTTATTGCGCGGCAGAGTCCCGAGGCTCCGTCTGTGCTGGACCTGTCCGCAGCCAAACCGATGCTGCTGCTGAACAGCGCGATACCCGGATTCCAGGATCTGCTGTCATCGGAGACGGCCAAGCTGGAACGCCGTCGGACGCGGGAGCTCCTCGGGTCGCAGATCGCCCGGTACACGCTGGCGACGCTGTTCCGGGCAGCCGCAGTGGAAATCGCGAGCGAAGACGACGAGCCAGTGCCGCCATCCGACCCGTTGTTCCGTCAGGTGTGCGAGGCAGTTGCAGACACCATCCCTCACTTCGCCTCCACTGACGAGCTGTATCACCGACTCCACGACTCGCACGGCAAACGCGCCGAATCCGCGGAGCTGTGGACCCACATCGACGTCGCGATTGACGTCCTCGCGGGCATTCCGAACACGCTCGCGATGGTGACAGAGGAGATCCGGCGTGGCTGACGAGATACTGCGGCGCTACGTTCGCCGACTGGACCCCTTAACCCGATCGCAGCTCATCGCAGACTATGCGTGGCACAGTGACTCGGAGTCCGTCACACGCCGTGACGGCACCACAATCGACATCGCCGTGCTCACTGCGCTGATGGAGGAGTTCTCCGACCGACTCGACGGCTGGGCGGACCCGTCCACCAGCGACAGGTGGCTTGCGCCGCGCATCCATTTCGCGCTGCGCCTGAGCCGCGCCGAAGCATCGGATCCCGACGTGTGGGCGTGGTTGGCTGTCCGATTTCACTCATACATCGAGTGGCGCTGGGAGGGCCGCAAAGGCATCGCCGAGAACCGTTGGCGCGGAGAGATACACAAGCAGGCACTCGCACGCTTGTGGTGGGGCGCCGAGCTGTTCCGCAACGGCGCCGACTACGAGCCGGTGGTCCGCGCCTTCATCCGACAGGACTTGCCAAACAGCTACCTTCACCGTCCCCTTGTGCGTTGTCGTTCACTCGCGCTCGCTCTGGTCGACGTGGTCTCCCCAACTGACGGCGAGACGGTGCTGTCCGCAGACGACGTTAACGACCTCGCCCGCGTGCTCAACCTTGTCACTGCCGGCTCGCCTCCGGAGGTTCAGACCGGCTTTCAGCGTGACGATCTGCGCGGGTACCAGAAATGGGTCGGCGAACGCCCTGACATTCCAGCAGACTGGAATGTCCTTCCGACAGGGCCGGGGTGCGGCGACACTTCAGCAATGTCGCTTGACGGTGGACGAGCACTTGCCACCCGCGGGTGGGTATATGCACATGCTGCTGCCGAGCGTCTGAACACCCGGTCGGCGCGCAGACGATCAAAGCCTGGGCCACACAATGGTCAGCCTTCCGATTCGGCGTGAGCTATACCGCCGGTACTCGAACGCGGGTCAACGAACGGCGCGACGTGTGCCCACCACTGCTAGATTCGACGAGCTGTTAATTGAACGAGAACGAGACAAGGAATTGACGGGCATGGGGGCTCCAAGTAACGATGACCTTCGGAAGCGGTTCGCCGACAAGGCGGTCGATCCCGTCATCACCGAGATCCGATTTCCACGCTATAAGGCGCTGGCCCCGAATCTGACCATCACGTTTTCCTTCCCTATCACCGCACTTGTCGGACCGAACGGATCCAACAAGTCTTCGATACTTCATGCCCTCTACGGCGCCCCAGCAGGAAAAAGCCTGTCCGACTTCTGGTTCTCAACAGCCATGGATGACATCGACGGTCGTATTCGCGCCGACAAGAACACCCTTCAGCGCTTCATCTACAAGTATCGGATACATACAAAGCAGGGCCCAGTTATCGGCGAATGCCGTAAGGCACGTGGACGAAAGAAGTATCGCCAAGCGGACGTGCCCAGCGACTTTGCGGAGAAAAAGGATCCCGACTACTGGGAGCCGACGAAGCGCGTCGCAGTCGACGCCATGGCCGAGATTCCCGTTGACGATGCGATAGCCAATCTGGTTTCCGACACAAAGGACCGCTGGAATCCCGTCGCCAAGGAGGTCGAGTACCTCGACTTCCGATCGGAACTGTCGGCGTACGACAAGTATCTGTACCACGCGCCCGTGGACCGATGGACAAGAATGACCAATGGCAAGAAGTTCCGAATCCTGAGAAAGTCGGCAGGGCTTGCTCGCGCCTTCGCCGGCCAGCCCCGCGCTCGTGACCGAGAATCAATCGTCGAGGGAGTTCGCGAGCTCGAGCCAGATGTGGTCAAGAACATCTCCCGAATCCTCGGGAAGAGCTTCGCATCCATCAAGCTGGTCGAGCACACCTTCTACTCCTCGACCGGGTTTTCCGCGGTGATGCGTCTGGCCGACGGCGGGTACTCCGAAGCACATGCCGGCAGTGGCGAGTTCGCGATTGTCCGACTTGTCGACGCAATCTCCAAGATGGAGAGAAACGGACTATTACTGCTCGACGAACCCGAAGTTTCCCTCCACCCCGGCGCCCAGAAGTGTCTCATCGAGTTTCTGCGAGACCAAGTTGTGAAGAAGGGGACTCAAGTCGTCCTCTCGACTCATTCCCCGTCAATCGTTGAAGAGCTCCCCGCGGAAGCGATCAAGCTCCTCGGTGCAGATCCCGTGACGGGCGAGGTCTCTTTGATCTCGGACGAGACCCACCCCAGCCAGGCTTTCTTCCATATCGGTCATACGACAGGGCTGAAAACAAAGCGGATCATGGTCGAGGACGCTCTTGCCGCCGAGATCGTCTCCCGTGCGATCACCATCCACTGCGACGATTTGCGCGGCACAATTTCGCCGGTGATCTTCCCCGGAGGTTCCGGAAACCTTGTGATGCATTCTCTTCCTGCCCTCGCGCTTGCCAAGGCCACCGATGTCGTTCTACTCCTCGACGGTGATCAGCGCATCGACACCGCCGACTGGACGGAATGCGACCGGATTCCTGCTACGGGAGATAACCGCGAACGATGGCAAGAACTGGCCAAGAACCTTCTTGGTTGCGTGCCTAAGCACTTCGCCAATACCAAAGGGAAGGATGTCGATGACGATAGCGTGGTGAGAAATCTTCGCGACATACTGTTGTGGGCACGTGACAACACCTACTACCTGGATGGCAAAGTTCCAGAAGCTGCAGTCCTGAACGAAACCGAGGACTGGGATCCAGACGCAGGAACGAGGAAGTCCAAGGACCGATTCGTTGAAATCGCGAGGGAGGTCTTCGGACATTCCTCATCCGCCCGCGTACCATCCGCTGACATACTCAGCGCGCAGCGCATCCGCTTGAGTGGGCTCGACGGGTCGAGCCCACTCATCAAGTCTCCTGAGTTGGCTCATTTCGTTAGTGCGTGAGTCCGGGTCCGGTGATCTTGTCGATGAGGTCGCGGGTGTCGGGGTCGAGTTCGGGTGGGAATGTGTGTCGGGTGCCGTTGATCGCGATGGTGGCCGAGCGGAGAGGTCGGAGTCGTTTGAGGACGTTGCCGATCGCTAGTCCGCTGCGGTGTTGGGCCAGGTAGGACACCGCCAGGGCGGCGAACACGATGGTCAGGTGCGCTTCGATCGCGTCGCGGGTGCGGTGGAAGATCGGCCTGGCTCTCAGGTCAGTTTTCGACATGCGGAACGACTGCTCGACGTGCCAGAGGTCGTGATACTTGCCGATCACCTCGCCGGGTTCCATCAGGGTGGCGGGGATGTTGGTGACATAGCCTTTCAACCCGATCAGCGACCGGGCCCGCTCGATCGATGCGGTGTCGAGGCTGCGTCCCTTGCCGGTGGTCTTGACGAACCGGGTCGATTTCGGGGCTTTCGCCCCGTCGACGACCTCGCGGGCTCGGGTTTCCTGGGCGTTCAAGGTCTGGTTGTCGCGGACCGCGCGGCGTTTCGAGTACTGCCAGACCGCCCGCCACGACTTCGGGTGCCTGGCCGGATCCCAGACCGGTTCGGTGCGGTGACGGATGTTGTTGACGGTGCTCTTCGCATGCCGCGGCGTGACGGTGTCGATGACTTGTCCGTCGACGAAAACGTCTCCTTTCCAATGGAAATGGTTCGACAGATCGATGGGTGCTTTGGTGACGCGGGAGCCGACGATGAACTTCAGGCCGGCGTCGTCGAGGTCCTTCAAGTTACCGGCGGAGAGCATCCCGGCGTCGGCGGCGACGACCATCTCGACCCCGGTGATGTCGTGGCGGGTCTGGAACTGCCGGATGATCGGGACGATGGTGTGGGTTTCGGCCTTGTTCCCCTCGAAACATCCGACTTCCAAGGGGAATCCGGTCCGGTCGACGAGCAGACCGACCACGATCTGCGGATCGACGCGGCGTTCTTTCGAGTAGCCGACCTTGCGGAGCTCGTCTTCCTTCTCCGCCTCGAAATACAAGGTCGTGACGTCGTAGAGGATCAGGGACAGGCCACCTGTTTCGGCGGCATGCTCGAAACATTTCGTCGCGATCTGGTCCCGGTAGTCGCGGTCGACGATCCACCGCAGGTGCCGCTTGATCGTGGCGTAGCTCGCCGGGGCCTTCCCGAGGTCACGAACCACCCTGGCGGCGTCGAGTTTCGAGCCGGGCTCGACGATTCGGGCGATCACTAGATCCCGGAACACCTCGTCGCCGAGCACTCCGAAACCGAGCTGGTCGTAGAGACTTTCGAGGATCTGCCGCAGTACCACCGACCCCGTCGACGCGGTCCGCCCCGGCGCATCGACGACCGGCCGGTCATCCGCGGCTGGCAACAACACGCCCTGGCCCGCCGCCAGGACGCTCGCCGCCGGTGTTTGCGGGGTGACGCCCAGGTCGAGGGCCTGTTGATCGGGCTCGATCCACGCTCGGGCCCGCTCGAGAAGCATCCCGAGCTCGACATCGGTGTGCGCTGACCCGATGTGCTTGACGATCTCCTGCCGGCCGTTGACATAGCGGGCGACCTGCACCGCTGTGGCCCCGGACTTCGTCCGGACCCGCCTGATGAACGTCACCCGACGAGGGTAGACCGGCGCCGTTAGTGCGTGAAACCGCCGCCGTAGACACGAGAAGTGCCAGGTCAAGAGATTGGAACGTCATTCCTCACCGAGAAGTGAGCCAAGACAGGACATACTCAGCGCGCAGCGCATCCGCTTGAGTGGGCTCGACGGGTCGAGCCCACTCATCAAGTCTGCATACTCGGCGATCGACGCCGTTCGATAGCGCTAACCGGAGGTGGCGGCAAGTGTGGACAGCTCCTTCGTCCACACCACCGCCAGCCTTTCCCGCGCCCGCGACCCCGCGACGTAGAGGACGTTCCGCAGCTTGTTCTCTTCCAGCTCCCGCTCGGGTCCGGTCATCTTCTGGACGTAGTAAGGAGGGAAGGAGTCCGAGCCCAGGCGGGCGAGGATGACAGCCCGGAACTCGAGGCCCTTGGCGCGGTGCATGGTCATGACGCGGACGGCGTCACCGAGCTTCCCCTCATCGGACTTGTCGTTGACGACGACGCTGGAGATTTCACTGGCTTCGAGGGACTCTGCGATCTCGCTGACGGCCTTTTTGTCGTATGCGAAGACGGCGATGCCGGACGGCGCGATGCCTTCCTTCGTCCATTCGTTGATCTGCGCAGCGATGCCCTTGTCCTCGTCGGCCTGGCGCTTGAACTCCTCCGTCTCCGGGTCGGGGCCACCGAACACCGACCGCGCGCCGGCCAAGGTGTCGGAGGCGAGGTCGAGGTCGTCCACGTCCTGATCCACGACCTGCAGGCACCACTTCAGGATCTCTTTCGAGGTCCGGTAGTTGATGGTGAGCCTGCGCGAACGTCCCCGGGTTTCGATCCCGTATCGGGACAGCGGTGCCGGGCGGCCGTAGATGCGCTGGTGCGCGTCACCGACGATGAACAGGTCGTCCGTGCCGGGCGCGATGAGAGCGCGCAGCAATTTCCAGTGCGCGGGATGCAGATCCTGCGCCTCGTCGATCACGGCGTGGCGGTAGCCGAGCTGCTCCCGCAGCGAGGGGTCGGCGGCAAGCAGTGCCGCCGCCTGTGCGGCGAGCTGGGTGAAGGTCATCAAACCCTGTGAGCGCATGAGTCGTTCAAACTGCTCGATCACCTGCCACACATCGGCGCGCTGCGGCCGGGTCAGTCGCTGACTGCGCCCACTCCGGGTGACGCGGAGGTAGCCTGCCTCGTCCACGATCGCGTTGCCAAGCACGACCTGCGACCATTCGTCCGCGAGGAACCCGGCGTCCCACTGGCCGACCGCGACCAGCGAGGCACTCGACCACAGCTCGCGAACCTCCTCGGCCTCCGCAGTAACGAACTTGACGGAACTCACGGCCTTGCGGCGCTCGTCCGACGCATTGACAACCCGGCGAGCGAGCGAGTCGATGTTGACGACGTCGACCCGGTCGCCGACCGTCGGGCCGGCGAGCTGCTTCAGCTGGGCCTCGATCGTGCGGGACAGGTTCTTGGTGAAGGTCGTGAACAGGACCTTCTGGGTAGACGAGTCCGCTTCGAGCCTGCGGGCGAGGTGCCGTGCGCGGTGGATGGCGGTCACCGTCTTGCCGGTGCCCGCACCGCCTGTCACCCGGAACGGTCCGTTCCAGCCGGTGTGCTGGGCAAGCTTGCGCTGCAACGGGTGCAGCCACACCCGCCACTTCGCGAAATCGCCTTCGAGAACAGCGCGCAGCTCGTCCTCGTTGTCCCCCTCGTAGGTGGTGAAGCTGAGCCGCGACAGCGGACGCTGCAGCGCGGTCTCGATGTCGTCGACGTCGACCGGGCCCGGATCCTCGATGACGAGGTCTGCCCACACGTCGTCGGGGCTCTTGCCGTAGGCGAGGTCGAGCACCGCGTTGCCCTGCGATGACGGCAACGCATCCGCGATCGCCATCAGGTCGTCTTCGTCGGTGACCTTGGTGAGCTGTTCCGCGATCGCGGGATCGACGCCGAACCGTTCGAGATCCTTCTGCTTCACCTTCGCGGGCATGATCGGCTTGGCGGCAGATTCTCCCGGCTGCGCGTTGCGCGCCTTGTCAACCGCTTCTTCAAGCGCGATGGCGTCGAACAGTTCGGCGGCGCCGGTCTTCGCGTTGACCTGGAGTGTCAGCTTGCTGGCGTAGTCGTATGCGGCGTCGTGCTTCTTGACCGCCACGAGATACAGGATGCTTGTGCCGTCGTCTTCGCCGGCGACCATGAGCACGGCGCGGTAGTGGTCCGTCACGCGGGCTGTTCGCACCCGGTTGTTCTGCGCCAGCTTCGGAATCTTGTAGTCGAGGCCGGGAGCTTCGGGATCACGCTGGATCTTCATGATGAAGTCCACGACGCGCTGCTTGACGCTGCCCTCGAGTTTGTCGTAGGAGCTGTCGAACAGGTCGTGCATCCGCACTTCGGCCTTCACTGCGTACTCCCCTTCACCACGTCCTCGATCTCGCGTGCCAGCGTATCCGGCTCGAACCCTCCCTCCGCGGAGGCCACCGTCCACCCGTTCTCCTCGAGCCACTCGTCACGGTCGGACTCGAAGTCGACAACGACCACTACCTTCATATCCGGCCAGGCCATCTCCACTTGCCAGATGGACTCGTCGGGACCGATTTCCGCCCCTGCCTCGGGTACATCGAGTCCGCCGTCAGCCATGATCTCGATGACGGGCGCGAGAACCGGGTCGGTGTATTCGCGCACAAGCGACCACTCGGGGCCCAACTCGATCGCCGTATCCGCCACCGTGCCGGGAACCGGCCCAGCCAACGGGATCATCGCGCCGGCGAACGGGTCATCTGAACTCCGGGTCCAGATTTCCGCCATGCGCATCGGCAGATCGTGCCCGAACCGGGGGCGGGTGAGGAACTGCAGGACGTTCGACCACCGCAGCCAGTCACGCCAGTGCGCGACGTGCGCCGGACCGCCAACCTCGGACGGGTGGTCGTCGAGCACGCACAGCACCCCGAGTGTCGATACGTGATCGTTCGGGTCCGCGACGATCACGAGCGGCACGCCGCTCAATCCGACGCGTGGCACTATCATCACGGACCCGGTGGGCTCCGGCGACGGAGCCTGCCCGGCGAGGAGAGAGTTCAGGCCGGCGACAAGCGATCCGGGTGCGAGCATGATCGCCGCATCGGACCCGTGCTTGCCGGTTTTGACGATCGCAAGCACCGTCCCGTCGGCGCCGCTTCCCCACACCTCCGCATCGGGATCTGCGAGGTATTCGATGAGGAAGTCGATCGGGTTGCCCCACAGCGCCTTCAACCGCGGGTCGTCGACTCCGGCGCTCGCAGCATTCTGCATCTGCTGGTGCAGCAGATCGGGTACTGCGGCCTTCATCGACTTCGACACGAACGACTGGACGTCGTCCCAGGCGATCGACCACACCCGGCGACCGTCGCGGCGCAGCGCGTCCCGTTTCCGGGCGTCGTCGGCGGTGATGTTGTGGTCGACGCTCGCGTGGTACTTCTGGCCGTCGAGGTAGACGGCGACATCGCAGCCCTGGGCGTCACTGCGGGTGAACAGGAAGTCGGGCTGTGTGGTGATCGAGCTGGCTTTGAGATCGACGAGCGGACGCATGCGCCATCGGCGCGGCTCTCCGGCGGCGTTCGCGAGCCGCAGGTCGAGTTCCTCGCCCTTCGACCCGAGCGCGGTCTCCACGGTCCACCCTTCCCTGCTTGCGATGCGGTCCTTGAGCGCTTCCCGGAACTGCAGCTCGAGCTCGCTCAGTTGCACCTTGGCGATGTCGACGGTGCTGACGGTCGGGATCGTCTCCACGTCCCAGTCGCCGAGGAAATCGTTGAGCAGGGCGAGCGCGGATTCGCGGGAAGCGTGAGGCATTTCGCCAGATCGCAGCACTCCGTAGAGGCAGCGGTGGCAGGCCGCACGACCTTCGAGCCGGCACGGGCAGGTGGCCAGCACGTCGCGGGCGAGAGTGAGGATGCCACGCAGCCGTTCCGGTGTCCCGAACCGGTCGAGGTATCCGGTGCCGCCGGGGACCGTGTCGTGGAGCACCAGGAACCTACGCACCGCTCCTGTTCCGTCGCTCATGCTGGATGCGACGACGTCGAGGTGTTGGGGGTCGCCGCCGAAGTCGCGGCGCAGCCCGAGCAGCAGCGCGCCCTTGAACGACGTCATCGTCGTCTCGAAGTGCAGCAGCGACACCGGCAACAGCAGCCGGACGGCCTGGGTGCGCAGTTCGTGGGAGAGCAGCAGACGTTCCCACTTTTCCTTCGTGCCGCGCCGAGTGGCGCAGAACCCGCGGTGCCGGGTGCGGTCCGTCTCTGTCGGCCGGGTGGCGACGACACCGCAGTGCGAGCAGGTGGTGAACCCGGCGGCGGTTACCGTCTCTCCCGCGATGATCGTCTCGCTGCCGGGTACGTCGCCAAGCCCGACGTTGATCGAGCGGACGACAGCTGATCGTGCGTATTCGGCGCCGAACACCGTTGCCTTCAGCTTCCACGCGTCGACGATGTCCGTGGGGTCGATGTCGACGCCGGTGACCTTGGTGAAGAAGGTTCGGGTGCGGTCGTCGGCATCGTCGTCGATGAGCACGTCGTCGAGCCGGTGCACCGCCGACACCTTCTGCAGCGGAAGCACCTTGTGCACGGCGCCGGAGTCGGTGACCGCGCTGCTGTGACAGCGCGGGCAGGCGGTGAGCGGCGCGTCTGCATTGGTGGTTCCCCACCCGCAGGACGGGCAGAGCCGGGTCCGGGACCACAGCGGCTGGGACAGCGGACCGACGTCGACGGCGTCGACCTGGACCCGTTTGCCGTTGGCGTAGAAGTAGGCGCCCGGCGCCAGTTCGGTGAGGGCGGTGCTGCTGCTGCGCTCGTAGGTGAGGTCGAGGGCTTGGGGTTCGGGCGACTGGCCTCCCTCGTTCGCGGTCCACCACAGGTGCACGTCCAGGGTTGTGGCGTCGTCGAGGAGGTTGTAGTTGGGAAGGAGGCCGACGCCGCTGAGGCCGGTCAGCGTCTCCTGTCGCCCGCGCTCACGCAGCTGGTCACCGAGCGCCCTCGACTCCCCCATGCAGCGCTTGCGGTCGTCCTTCTGTTGGTCGTCGAGGTGGCCGTGCTTGTCGAGTTCGGCGACGGTCTGGGCGAGTTCGTTCAGCCGCGTGCGGATCTCGTCGGTCTCGGTCTGCCAGGTCAATGCGACCCGTGCCGCTTCGTCCCGGACACCGCTTGCCGCGAACAGTCGCACGGTGTGTTGTGCTTCGGAGGCAAGGTTGTCCCCGAACAGCGCGAGGAATGCTGTGCTCAGTGTGTCTGCGTCCGCGGTGATTGCGTCGACCACCGACCGTAGCCAGGCCCCGTCGTCCATGCCCCCACCGAGCGCGCTGCCAAGCTTGGACGGCATCGCTGGGAGAGTGCCGAACCCGCCTGCGGCGAGGCCGTCGAGCGCGAACGCGAAGAACTGCCGTTGCAGCAACTCGGTGGCGTTGAGGTAGGCGCCGGGCGGCAGCACTTCACCGGCCAGCAGGTGGCTCGGCTCGGCGAAGTAGTAGAGGTCCCGCGGCGAACTGGGCACGGCCGCGAGCACGAATGCGTTGCCGGTGGAGCGACCGGCGCGGCCGATCCGCTGCAGGTAGTTCGCGGTTGACCGCGGCAACGACGCCAGAGCGACGGTACTCAGGTCACCGATGTCGATGCCGAGCTCGAGTGTGGGCGTGCAGGCGAGGATGTTCGGGTCCACGGGCGAGCCGCCGTGCTTGAACCGGGCCTCGACTTCCTCTCGCTCCTCTCGGTCGAGCAGGCCGGTGTGCTCCTCGCTGACGATGCGTCGGATGCGACCGGACTGGTACATGGTCCGGTAGAAGTTCGTCTCCTCGACCTCGACGCGTGCCAGTGCGCCGGGGCAGCGCATCCGCGGGCAGGGTGCGCCGTCCCACAATGCCGCGCGGTTGGAGGCGGCGGGCTGCACGTGGTGGCACACCGGGCATTGGAGGCGTTCGATGCCGTGGGGATCGAGGATGATGCGGTCAGCGGTGAGCCCGTATACCTTAGATGCCTTTTCGCCGCTGCGGCGTTCGAGGGGGCCGTCGTCGCCTGCGAGGACGTCGACGACGTCGGCGAGCAGGGCGCGAGCCTCCGGCGCGGTGACGCCGAGGCTCCGCCGCGTCCAGTCGGTCAGCCGAGATTCGCCGCGTGGGCCCAGGGCGATGAAGTCGGTGTCACCGGCCGCGCCGGTGGTGAGGAAGCCAGGCGCAGGCCGTCCGGCGGGGAACTTCGGCATCCCCTCGGCGCTGCCGCCCCAGATGGACCAGCGCTTTCCCTCGTCGCGGATGTAGCGCGTGAGCCACCGGTGGTGGATGCCACCGGTGGTGCGCAGCTGTTCGAGCAGTCCGAGGATCCAGATGTCGTAGCGCGGGCCGAGATCCGCGGCGGTGTCGATCGCGAGTTGCGTCGCCCTTCCGTCGGGCACATCGAGGCTCAGCTGCTCGGCGGGGCCTCGGCTCAGGGTGAGGCTGAGTTGCGGCAGGTTCTGGTGGATGTCGCGAGCCAGGGATGCGAAGTGGTCCAGGTCGATGTCGATGTCGACGGCGACCGCACCGGTCAGTTCGAGTGTGCGGCCCATGCGGGCGTTCAGCCCGGTCTCGAGGTGCGCCTGGAACGCGATCCGCACGTCGAGCAGATCGCGCAGCCATCCGTCGGAATCGTGGTCGAGCCAGGCACCTTCGACGCCGGTGCGGCGCACGAAGTCCGGTGGGGCAATCGAGTACAGCTGTGCCACCGGGGTGTCGGAGAACAACCGCTGCGCCGCGGCCTGGAGCGTGGTGCGTTCGCCGCCTGTGGCCGCGAGGAGCGCGGAACGAAAGTTGAACTGGAAGGCGCGGCCCTCGATGAACGCGGCGCGGTGGGCCGCGTCCTGCACCGAATCGGTGAACACGAGGGTCTTCTTCTCGTCGTCCGCGAGTAATGGGGAACCGAATTCGCTGGTGAGGCCGACGCTGAGGAGGGTCGCGACGCTGGATCCGAGGAAGCGGATCGCGTTGCGCGCACCACACGCCGGGCATGTCTGTTCGGCCGCCTGCTCCTCGTCGGCCGTGCAGTGCACCGAGACGGTGTTCTCGTTCGGCGTGGAGGCGATCTTGAGAGTGTCCGCGTCGATGAAGCTTACGTTCTGGTCGGCGGCGTCGGCGAGGAGCAGGGTGCGGGTCTTGTGTCGGTCGGTGTGGCGGGCGCTGGCACGCCAGATCGCCTGTGGGTCGTGCCCGAAGGAGTCCCCGAGTTCGGTGGTGACTGTCATCCAGCCGGAGTGCCCGCATACTCGGCAGTGGACCGCGGGGAGGAAAGTGCCGTCGGAGGGTGGGCCGTCGTGCCACCAATCGAAGCTCGGTTCCTGGGACACCTGGCGCAGCATCCGGGTCAGTTCACGGACCCACAGCTGAACCTGCACGTTGAGCACGGGACGGACTGAGCCGTGGTCGTCGCGGATGCGGGCGAGGGACAGCAGGGCAAGGAACTTCAGCAGGGCCTGCTGCACCTCAGCGGGTCGGCCGGCGTTGTGTACGCCCCACGGCAGGACCCCGGCCTGGGTGATGCGGGTGACGGCCTCGGCGGGGGTCAGGGGTTCACCGCTGAGGGCGTCGATGACGGCTCGGGTGAGGAAGTGGGTGCGCAGCGAGTCGCCGATCGCGACGGGGTCTGTGTAGTCGATGTCCGCGGCGTGGGCGCCGGATTCTGCGGCCGGTTCGAGGACGGCCCGCGCCAACGGTTCCCATGATCCGACAGTGGCCGCGTCGGGCGTCGGCGCGGCGAGGATCACCTCGACAGTCGGGATGTCGAGGGTGAAATCGACGTGCGGGACGACATCGGCTGCGGTGAGTGATGTTTCGGTGACGAGGGATTCGGGTGGGAACTCGGTCCCGAAGACGGTTTTGGCGAAGGCTCGCAGCTCGCCGGAGCGGCTTCCTCCGCCGAGTGTCGCGGAGGTAGCAACGGGGGTGACGCGGCCGAGCGGGCGGCCGGCTTCTGCCACGCCGATGCGGGCGCCGAGCCGGCGGATCAGCATCGCGACGTCGGTGCCCTGCGCGCCGTCGTAGGTGTGGAACTCGTCGAGAACGAGGTACTGAAGCGTGGAGGCTGCGTTGTCCCACAATGGGTTGTCGCCCGCGCGCAGGAGCAGGAGGTCGAGCATCTTGTAGTTGGTGAGCAGGATGTCGGGTGGGTTCTTACGCAGCTCATCGCGGTTGTCGACGAGCTGGTTGCGCGTCGGTGTGCGGCGCCGGCCCTGGCCACCGATGTAGACGCCGGCAGTGACGTCACTCAGATGCGGGTCGTCGTGCAGGTAGTTGGCGAGACGACGCGCTTGGTCGGTGACCAGCGCATTCATCGGGTACAGGACAATCGCCTTGATCCCCTGCTCGCCGCGCGCCGCTGCCCTGCGCGCGTGGTCGAGGAGCGGGACGAGGAACGACTCGGTCTTACCCGAGCCGGTTCCGGTTGTCACGATCGTGGGATGTGCGGCACCGTCGCGGGTGGAGAGCCGATCGAATGCGGTGGCCTGATGCTGAAACGGGCGAAACCCCTTAGGCATCCATTCCAGTGGCGACGTCCACTTCGCCGGCACCTGCTGGTAGGGCGTGCGCACTTTCAAGTAGGGGCCGCGGAAGATACCGGTGTCCGGGTGCCGCAGGAAATCACTGAGAGCAGATCCTGCGTTCGGGTCGGCGAGCGCGAAGGTGGTGGAAAGGTACTCGGTGATCGAGTCCTTCGTTTCCTCGGCAAGCAGAGACGGGAAGGTCGGCGCTGCGATGTCATCCATTCAGACCGAGCCTCCGCTCGAACTCGGCGTAAGCAGCACGCATTTCGGCTTCGCGGTCGGGCTTGTAGAACCATGGCTTGTCGTGGTTCTCGTCCGGCGGGAACGGCGTGTAGCGGTCGAGCAGGTCGCCGCAGTCGTCGCCTTCGAGGTATGCTCGGAGGAGCTTGTAGTCGTCCTTTTGTTGCTTCACACCCTGGGCGTGGTGGTCCTTCGCTATCTTCCGGCCGTTGGCATCGAAGTACATCTCGTACTCGTACTTGCGAAGCACTGGGAACTGCGCCCTGAACATCAGCGCCAGGTGGTCCGCAGTCAGGCCAAGCATTAGTGCCGCGAGAGAATCGATCTCGACCAGCGCGGCGCGACGTTCGAACTCGGTTCGCAGTGGGGTGTTCATCGTCCAGCTTCGCTCACCGACGCCGAGGCCGGAAGACGTCGCGAATGCCGGGGTCCAGGCATCGCCTGCGAATGAGCCCTGGTACAGACCCTTCCACAGAGTCGCGTAATCGTGAGTGAGACAATTCAACCGGAGCGTACGAAGAAGAAGGTATGGCCACGCGGGATGCTCGATCGGCGCAGGGAACCTGTCGATCAGCTCGGCATGCACGTGGCTCATACCGCTGACCTTCACCAGGTAATCGAAAGGAAGCGACGCCCACAGGCCTGCAACCAGTGCCGTGTTTCTCGAATCCTCGGCTCGAACCGACAGGTTCGGACCGGTATGGACGGGTGCAGCACACGTCGATACCGTGCACGTGTGCACGGTATCGACGTGTGCTGCACCAGGCGGAATCAACGCCGCATGCAGCGACCGCTCCAGTCCCGGCTGGGTCATACTGCGCCACGCGATACGCCAATAGTCCGTTGCGGGGCGGTCATCCCACTGCGGAATCCCCGCGTCATAGTCCTCACGGTCGCAGGCACGCTTGTAGTTGGTGCTAGGAATGAAAGTGTCTGGCAGCTCTTCCAGATCGATTGCCGACCAGTCCTTGTTCGACTTGCATGGGTTATTAGGCTGGCGCACGAGCGGATTCGCAACTGTGAAGTGAGGACCCTGGTAGACGGCTTCAGTGAGCGAACCCTGGTTGCCGGTTCCCCACTCGATGTACCCATCTTCTTTGGCGATCTTCTCGTTCCACACACTGGACCACCGGTACCCGATGTCGCCGAGCCTCACCTCTTGACGAGCGAACCGCGCGAGAACCTCGATGTGCTCTCGAGTCAAGGGACGCACTATACGCGCTTGCGTGCCCGGCGTACCCACCTGATCAAACAGAAGCGCCCAGTCTCCGAGCACGGCATCATCAATGATGGTTACTCGTGATGCATGTGGCCTGAGATCCCATCCACCCCAGGGGTATTGCGTTCCAGGAACCTCACCACCTCCGTCGTCGGAAAGTGATCCGTCAACCGTCGACGGGTCTTGCACCGTGCACATATTCAGGAATCGAGTCAGGCTGGGTGTGGCGTAGACGGACACGCCAAATGTGATGTTGTTGTCAATCTCAGAGAACAACAACAGGTTGTTCCCGAACTGCCAATGCCGCCGCAGACGCGCATACGCCTGCTGACGCAACAATCCCGCCTTCGGGTCGGTGAAATGGCTCTCGGGGTGTATCAGCCCACTTACACCCACATCCGATGACGTCCGCCAGACCCTCTCCATAAAGTTCGTATAGAGGTTGGTTCGCACACCTTTTAGCAGAGGATGTTCGACTGCCGAGCCAAGCATTGCGGCAACACCCGCCCAGGCAGCCAAGTCGCCGACATACCGCGTGCGGATAATCTGAGTCGATAGCAGGTCGCCGCGACGATCCTTGAAAACCCGATCAGGGATCTTCTCCTGCAGAAGGAAGTACGGGTCCGAGTCGGCGAGCACTGTCGCCTCTAGCCAGTCCGGTCTCACCCATGGCGGATTACCCACTTGAAGGTCGAATCCGCCGCGCTGAAAGATCTGCGCGAAGTCCAGGTCCCAGTGGAAGAAGCCCTGTTCCTCAGCGATGCCGCGAGCCGTTCCGAGCCACTTTTGCTTCGATACCAACTTCCACACGGGACTCATACCGTAGAAGTCCCGTTCGAGCTCATCCATTTTCGACAGTTGACCGAAGCTGTCGACCGTTTCGTGGAACATCGCCTGGTCCTCGTCACCCTTTCGGACGCCATCGAAACCAAGCAGCCCTTCGAGCGTCGTGATCCACTCGTCCAGGCTCGGCGGGCCTGGGTGGTTGTCCCTGTCGTCGTCCGAGTCCTCGACCGACCCGGTCAGCGGCCAGAACCACATGGCGCACCAGGCGTCCATCGCGAGCCGAAGCCGCATGTACGGGCCCTCAGGGTCCAGGAGCTCCGACTCGACCTTCTCGCGCTCAACAGCGGTATCGACAACGGGCAGATCTGCTCCCCACACGTCGATCTGACGGGACACTTCGCGTTCGCTGATCGTGAGCCGGCGCAGCGTCAGTTCCCACAGGCGCTCGACGCGCCGCGACAGGGCTCGCAGCCTATCGAGCTGTTTCTTGTCGGGCTTCTTCGTCACCTCCTTGCGCCACTTCTTGAGCGCTTCAACCGCTTCCGGCATCAGCTCCTTGGCCTGCTTCGCGTCGGCGACGGCGGCCCACCCGCTGGCAGGCAGGAGGAAGTGGTGGATTTCGCCGTCTCCGATCGGCCCCTCCGACAGCGGGCGGTCGGTGGGCGGGGTGGCAAGCCAGTTCTTCTTCGCCTTGCCCAGCGAGGTGAAGTCGTAGGTGGCGCGGCGCGCACCGATCAGCGAATTACCTCGGCGCAAGTGCAGTCCGAACCACGGTGCCTGCAGTCCGCGGTGCATCACGTTGAGCCATAGCGACACCTCGGCCAGCTCGACGGCGGTGGCGTTGAGGTCCACGCCGTAGGCGCGGTGCAGGGCCAGGTAGGCCTTCACCTTCTGCAGTTCGGTGGTGTACTGCTCGGGGTCGATCCGCTCCCCCAGCTCGTTCTGCCGGCGGATCAGGTACTCGGCCGCGAGCTGATTGATCGCCTCGTTGAGGAAGGCGCCGCTGCCGAGCGCGGGCTCGCAGATGCGGAACTCGAGAATCTGCGCAGCGGTGGTCTCGTCGGTGATCAGTTCCGCGAGCGCATGCTTGACGACGGTCTTGGTGAGCACCTCGGGCGTGTAGTACGAGGCACTGCGCTGGCGGTCACGGCCCGATAGCCGGAACACGAAGCTGCCCTTGGCATGCCGGACGATGTCCTTGCGTCCTGTGAGCCGGTCCTCGCGCCACACGATGTCTTCGGCGGCGTAGTCGCCGGACTTGGTGGAGGGCACCAGCCACGAGCCCTTGTCGGCATTGCCGTCCTTCGCGACCTCGACCATGTCGTCGTCGGCGATCAGGCCGGAGTAGGACATCAACCCCTCGTACACGGCACCTAGCTGGTTGATGCCGAGCTGGGCGTAGGAAATGTAGCCGCGCTGCTTGTTCTTGTTCTTCGACGGCTTCGACAGCAGCAGGAGGGTGAGCACCTCCTGCAGGACCCGATTGCTGATTCGGGTCTCGTCGATCAGCGGAGTGCGGGCGGGATCGAACAGGTCGGAGCGCATCGCTTCGAAGACCAGTCCGTCGCCGTCCTCGGTACCTGCGCTGTGACCGTCGTTGACGAGCCGGAACAGCAGGTCGAGCGACTCGTGCAGGTGATGCCCCTCGGCGGAGCGTCCGGTCAGGGGTACCTGGATGACCTCGCGCAGCCGGTCCAGGCCGTAGCCGGACCCGTACTCGGGTGCGCCGACCGGGAGGATACCCAACTCCGGGCGGGCTTCGGCGAAGAGCAGGAACAGAATTCGGTATAGGAACCGCAGCGACTGGATCGTAAGGTCACGCGGGAGTTCCGGAATCCCCTCGACGGGCAGGCCGGCCGCGCGCCTCTGTGCCAGCACCTCGTTGGCGATCTTCTCGATGGAGATGCGCAGGCCTTCGCGGAGATCCTCGCTGACGCCGACGGCGTGCTTCTCGGAGTCCTCGCTGAACGCGTCGAGCGTGGCCTTGCCGTCGTCGTTGGGCAACAGCACGTCCGCCGACCAGAGTCCGGCGTGGTGGGCGAGCTCGCCCGCGGCCTTCTCATCCTTGCGATCCAGCGCGGTCGCGACGTCGAAGGCGAGGTATCTCCCCTCCGACCACCGGGCGGCGTCGGTGAGCAGCACCGTGCCGCCGGCGACCACGAGCAGGTATCGCGGTGCATGGTCGCTGACGAACAGCTGGGTGACCGCCTTCGATACCGATGCCAGCGGTTCCGTCTTCTCACTGGTGATCGTCAACTGCAACGGGTGCAGCAACTCGGCGTCGTCGGAGAACAGGGAGTCCGCGTCGGCCGCCGGAACGGCCTGCAGAATGTGCAGGGCATCGGTATCGGCGACGCCCGGGACGCGGGCGAGCAGCGGGACGGCGATCGGAGTTTCTCCCTGGAAGGTCTCCAGGATCGTTTCGGTCGTCTCGAATCCCACGGAGCGCAACAGGTCCCGATGCAGTTCTGCGACAGCTGCGGCGTAGTCCGGGTTCGTCGGGTCGGGAAGCTCGCCGAGGGCTCGCAGGTAGCCGCCGCTGATCGTCGCCAGCCCCTTGAGCGGAGTCTCTTTACCCTGGGTCGCGCGTTCCTTCCAGTCTTTCCCGAGATCCTTGAGCTTGTTGGGGAAGACCTCCGCGAGCCAGTGCTCCGACAGGTAGTCGTTGACGTTGGAGATGGAGTCGAACATGGCTCAGCTACCTGCTTTCGGCACGATCACGGCAACGACGCGAACGAAGGGATCACCACTGGCGGCGAGTGCATCGATGAGGGCAGTCGACTGGTCGACAGTCTCCGCGATCTGGAGCCTCGACCCGGTGCGACGCCCGCTGTCGGTCACGATGCCGAGAGCTGTCTGCTCCCAGCCCTTCAGCCCGAGGCGATACTCCTCGATCCGTCGCAGCAGGTCGGCCTCGAAGTCGTCGCGACGATCGCGGATGTGCTCGGTTGCGGCGTCGACCGCGGCACCCACGCGATATTGCAGCGCGTCGAGGTCGACGGTCGCGAATCCCGCGTTGCTCGCGCCCTCGCGGATACCGGCCTGATCCAGGGTTTCATCGAAGTCGCCCACCTCGGGGTGGTCGGGCAGACCCCGCACCGCTCCCCAGTGCGCGATTGCGGGTCGGCCGAGGGAGTTCGACCACACCGCCTGTGTGAGGAACACCGGTTCGCTCACGTTCCCGGACAGAACGGGAATCTCGTTGCGCCCGAATCGCGACACGGCGCGGTCGGCCGCCCAGTCCAAGACGGGGTGGATGGGGGCGAGGAAGTGCACGTCCGGCCATGCGCTGTCCGTCGACTTTCGCGCCCGGTCCAGTCTCTCCTCGGAGAACTCGTTGCTCCCGGACAGCCGTAGTCGGTCCGCGATCTTCTGCTCGTCGAGGTACTCCGACGGCAGGTCACGGAACCGCGGAACCAGATCGGCCGGCGGGTTGAACGCGATCATGTCCTTGTCGTCGTCGCGGGTCACGTCCAGGGCATGGCCTCCGGGTTCAGCGGCGACGTCCTTGAGCGCGGCGTCGAGGTAGTTGTCGTCGTCCTTGAACAGCGACCGTCGCGGCACCTCCTCCGGCGTCGGGTCCCCCTCGTGACCGCCGCCGGTGGCCATCAGGCCGGCGAAAGGGTTCAGGGCCGCCGGGGTGGCCTCCGGGACAACCGTGTCCAGATCTTTGCCGTCGCGGATGGCTTTCATCACCGTCTGCTCTTCGATTTCCGCGTCGCGCACATTAAGGAGAACACCCGCGTCACCGAGAGCCTGGTTGGCCTCGTACTCCTTCTGCAGCAGCTTGGTGACCACCCGTAGATCGCTGGGTACGTCGTCGGCGTCGCTGGCGAGTGCCAGGGCAGCGATCTGGGGTTCGTGCATCTGTCCGTATCGGTCGATGCGGCCGTTGCGCTGCTGGATCCGGATGAACGACCACGGCAGATCGTAGTGGACCAGCTGATGACATTCCTTGTGCAGGTTGAGGCCCTCGGAGGCCATGTCGGACGCCAGCAGCACGCGGATCTCGGAGCTGGCCTGCCCGAAGCTCTCGACGACGGACTGCACCTTCTCGTCGGGCAGGCCGGCGTGGAGCACCTGCACCGCCTTCGCCGGCAACTTGAGCCGCTTGGCGACTTCCGTCTCCAGCCAGGTGAGGGTGTCGATCCGCTCGGAGAAGACGACGGCGCGGGTCGGTGAACCCTTGCCGACCCCGACCTTGGCGAGGTGGTCGATCAGCTTCACCAGCTTCGAGGGTGCCTTCGCATCCGCCTCCTCTGCCAACTCGTCGAGCCGCAGCAGCGCCTTGGCCTCCGGGGACGTCGTGGAATCCAAAGTCTTCATCCGGCGCTCGACGCTAGCTCGCAGCGCCTTCGGCGAGGACAGGAAGGCCTTGAACAACGTCCAAGGAAACAGCTGCCGCCCCTGCCCAGTCACCACCGGTCCGCTCTCCGGGTGGAGCCAGGTGTCCTCGAGCTCCCGCAGCACCGCGATCTCCGCTGCATTCGGCACCACCTCGACCACCTTCGGGGTCCGCCGCTGCTTCCACTTGTGCGCGACGTCCAGCTTGACATCGGGAGAGTTCCTATGCCGGCGAACGTAGAGATGCTCGATGTCCTTGGCGCTGTATTCAGTGCGGTCGGCGATGGCGGTCGGGTCAAGCAGACTAACCAGCTCCGCGAACGACTTCGGGTCACCGTTGTGCGGGGTGGCGCTGGCCAGGATCAGTGCATCGGTCTGCGCGGCAAGCAGTTGCGCAAGCTGATTGTTCTGAGAAGTGCGATTCATCAGGTTGTGGCACTCGTCGATCACGACGGCGTCCCACTTGTGGTTCTTCAGATGATGCTTGTACTTCGCCGGGTTCTTGAGGGTGTCGATCGAGACGATGACCCGCTTGTAGTAGCCGAACGGGTTCCGAGAACTGGGGAGTGTCTGCTTGACCTTCTGGATGCCTCCAGAGTCCAACCGCACGAGCGGAATCGCGAACCTGGTCCACAGTTCGTGCTGGAACTGCTCCAGCACCGCACGGGGCGTGACCACGAGGATGCGTTCACCCCGACCGCGCCGGATCAGCTCCGACAGCAGGATGCCGATCTCCAGGGTCTTACCGAGACCGACGGCGTCACCGATGAGGATCCGCGGACGCAGGTTCTGTAGCGCCTGCGCCGCGGGGCGGAGCTGATAGTCCATCCGGTCGAGGAGGCCGCGATGGCCGACCGCGATGCGCGTCTCACCGGCCGGCACCGGGCTGCTGCGGCGCACCGACTCGAGCCACAGCCGGGAGCGCCGGAAGCCCGCCGATTCGTCGAGCACGAGCTTGCCGCCGCGCGGGTCGAGTCGGTCGATCGTGTCGAGGGAATCGAAGAAGACGGCGTCCTGGTCTCGGACCAGCTCGCCGATACCGGTCACCTCGACACGCGTGCCGTCACGCTCGGTGGTCCGCACCGACCGGACGAGCCACTCCTCGTCACGGACCACAACGCGCTCACCAGCGGCGATGTCTGCCACTCAGGACTCCTTCGAACAATGAACGATCGGGGTCAGATTAGTCCCCGAGAGGGCGGCATCGTGGGACGACCACCCGTATGACACCGACCGCCGGGGCGGGGAGACGTTGACGCCTCGCCCCGGCCGTCGGTCGGATCAGCCGTGGGAAATGAATCCGCTGAACAGACCCTCGGACTCGCGCCCCTCCTCGGGAGTGCCGAACAGCAGTGCGCGGTCGAGGAAGGTGTTGCTCAGCTCGCACGACGTCTCCGGAACCAACACACACGCGTGGCAGGCAGCCAGGTTCAACGCATCGGTACCGGACGCCGTCGATTCGATGCAGACAGGGTCGGACGAGCACCATGACAGTCTGGTCAGCCCCTCACGCAGCACGCCGGCGAAACTCTCGGGTGCGGCCTGCGATGCGACGCCGCCGAGGCTGCCCGCAGAGTCCGAGCTCGCCGTGTAGACGAGGATCCCCGCCATGTCGTCGTCAACGTAAAGCCGCTCCCGCAGCGACGCCGCCGGGTAGCCGGCGTCCAGGGACAGCTGGTCGATCAGGACGTGCGCGAGCGTGTGAACCGCGACCTCCACGATGTCGACACGGGGCGCCTCGGGACGGCCGAATTCCGCGGCCCGGCGCCCGGCAGCCGTCTGGAGCGCTTGCTGTCGCCCCTGCGCAAAGGGCTTCGCGGCCCATTCCGCGAGCTTGGCACGATCCAGTGCGATAAAGACGCCTTCACCGATCACCTCGATCGCCGGCAACCAATGCGTCCGCTGACGTGACAGATCGCACAGCCCCTCGGACCCGGGCTCCGTCACGCCGTCGAGGCGCGAGAACCCGTACAGCGCACGGACCTCGCGCAGACGCGTCACTTTCCGGACGTCTGTCACCAGTTCGGGCAACGACGGGTCCCGCGGCATCGGAAGGCACACGAAGTCTGCCTCGATCCCGATATCCTGCCGGCCCGCCATCAGGGCACTGAACTCGTCGCGACGCAGTGCGTCCTCGCTGACGTCGTCGTCTGCCTCGGCGCCGCGTCGGCGTTCTATTTCCGCGGCGATGTCCGCGGTCGAGTATTTGCCGTTGGACAGCTTCGCGACTTTCTCGAGCACCTTCGGCGGAACCGGATCGAGATCCTCGAGCAGGATCCAGTGCTTGTCGACCAGTTTCGCCAGCGCTTCCGAGTACGGGGGAATGGAGATCGCCGACCGCACCGCCGGAAACCACACGTTCGACGCACCACGCTGCAGTACCCGCGGAGTCTCGGCACAGTCCTGCTTCGCTTCTACACCCAGCCACGGCCGCGCACCGCTGCAGGTGCCGAACTCGGCGAGTGCCTTCGGTCCGAAGGTTCCATCCAAGTTCTTCGGAGCGACTCCGCAACTGCACTTGAGGACGAGGTCCGCGAGCGAGGATGTACGCCCGAGGGACACCATCTTCATCTCATGCGTTGTTCCCTCGCCCCACGCCGCGCCCTTGTGGAGCCATCTGAAGTACGGGAACTCGTCGATGTGGCCCTTCGAGCAGGCAGTGATGAGTCGGAACGGCGTCAGCAACGGCTTGTCCTTGCATTGAGCACATTTCGCGACGTTCCAGTCCTTCGCCAGGTCGTACAGCGAACCGATTCGGCGGCACTTCGGATTCGGGCAGACCTGAGTCAGCGGGAATCGGATCACGGGAACATCGCGCCCGTCGCGCGAACCCGCGGGCGGTGATTTCAGTTCTGCTACCCGCAGAGAACGCGCCAGGCGCGGCTCACTCACCGGTCGAGTCCGGTTCTCGTGCCATTCGTCCAGCCCGACGATCATGAAACTGGTCGTCTCCGACGGGAAGAGCCCGCCGATACCGTACGTGCTGAGAAGTTGACCCCTACGGGCCTTCGCTCCGGTCGTCATTACTTCCTCTTCATCGGAATCTGGTACAGGCCGCTCTCCGCGTCGACTTCACGCATGCTGCGCATCGTCGGCCACGGGGCCTCCTCCTGGGAGTACTCGATGTGGTCATTCGTCAACGCATCGGAAGGGTCGACGAGTAGAGCTGCCTCGAGGTTGCGTGCGTTCTGATACCGCATGTTCGGCTTGGCCTCACCCGCGTCAGCCCACACCTCGAGGAGCTCGTCCACCTGTCGCATCGCGTCCTCACGTTCGCGTTCGCTTTCCGCGTCGCCGGGCTTGGCCGGATCGTCGAGGACCACTTCCGCCCGCCTCGCAATCAGATCGGCGATCTTGCGCAGGTCATCCCAATTGTCCTCGGCGAGGTACGCGGCAGTGTCCGGAGCAAGTCCCGGCACGAGCAATCTCGCCAACGACACCAGTACCCCGTGCAGGCCGCGATCGCGGGCACGCGCCGCGAATGGCGTCGCGCTTGTGGCCTCCACCGCCCGGTACAGCGCCTGGTGGTACGGAACGAAGCTCTCGTAGTGTGACCGGTCCCGCGATCGGGCCGCATTGAAGATGGTGACGACGAGGCCCGGGAACTTGCGGCCGACGCGGCTGGTCGCCTGGATGTACTCGGAGCTTGACTGAGGCTGGCCCATCACGGTCATCAACCCCAGACGGTCGATGTCGACACCGACGGAGATCATGTTGGTCGCCAGCACGACGTCATCCGGATCACCGTCGGCCAGCGTCGCCTCGATCTGCTTGAGACGCAGAGGAATTTCCGAAGAGGCGACGCGGCTGGTCAGCTCGTTTGCCGGCTTCAGTTCCCGCCCCGCGGTCTCCTTCCTGTTGGCCACCACCCGCAGTCGCTCACGGACGTCACCCTCTACCTGAAGGTTCGCGCTGCCGAGCACGCGAAGGCTGTTGAAGTAGCCGAGCAACGTCCAGTACGGATCCCGCGTCGCATCGTCGCCGTCGATGTCCTTGGCCGCCTGCAGCAGCGCGGAGTACACGCGCACCATCAGAGTCGCGTGGCTGGAGCCCGGTGACATCACGCCGACGTACTCGCGGGTGCCGTGGGTCTCCCGCGGTGCGGGCTCAGCGAAGAACGACTCGTCCGGGTTGATGCCCGGCGGCGGGAACTGCGCTGCCCGACGAGCGAAGACGGAACGGATCTGCTTCTCTGCCCGCCGGATCGTCGCGGTCGATGCGATGACCTTCGGCCGGCCACGGTCGTCCGACTCCGCGAGGGGATCGGTCGAGCACGCCGCATCGACCGCCGTCTCGTACAAGCCGACCATCGAGCCCAGGGGACCGGAAATGAGATGCAGCTCGTCCTGAATGATCAGGCTGGGCGGATACCCGACACCGTCGCGGGCAAAAAGCTTGCCGACGTCTTCCTTCCACGCCATCGCAGCGAATTTGTCGACGGTGCCGAGGATCAGCTCGGGACGCTCCCGATAGATGTCCTCGTCGACAACGTGCACCGGGAGCCCGCTTGCGAAGTCGCAGCCGACCGTTCCGCACGCAATCTGAAGGTGTCGTTCCGGCAACTTCTCGATCGAGTAGTTGTTGTGGTCCATCAGGCTTCCGCACCAAGGGCACTGCGTCAGCTGCACGGGGTTCTTCTCCTGCAGCTCACGCCCCGAGGCGAGCTCGGTAAGCGAACGGCGAGCCTCGCCCAGGGTGTTGGGCGTGCCCGGACTACCGACCCACAGTCCGATCGAGAACGGCAGGTCGCCGATGTCGCTGTTGGCCTTGCGCACCGCTTCCAGAGAACACATCAGCATCGTGGCCCGCTCGAACTGCTGAATGGTGAGCAGCCGCAGCGTGTAGCGCATGATGACGGCGACGCCCTGCGCCTCGGGGTCGCCGAGCCTGCGGTGCAGGATGGAGAACGCGACGAGACCCAGGTACGCCTCCGTCTTGCCACCACCGGTGGGGAACCAGAGCAGGTCCGCGATCTCCCGGTCCGGGTGGTGTCTGTCGGCGAGGCCCGGAAGGTTCAGGAGAATGTACGCGAGCTGAAACGGGTACCAGCCGTCCTCGGCGCCGTCACCGACCGTCCCCTTCGCTCCCCCGCGAACCCAGTCCTGCCGCGCACGCTGCAACTGCATCGCGTGGTTCGACAGGCGGAAGGCTCGCATGCTCACAGGGTCGTCCCGGAGCAAATCGATACCCGCCTCGATGCGGTCGGCAGCGGTATCCGCCGCCTTGACATGCCGGCGTGCCACACCGAGCAACTTTGCAGGGACATCTGCCTCACCCGACGACAAGTCGCCGTCCAGCGCCTTGATCCACTCGCGATACCGGCTTGCCAATCCACGCAGACTGGCGATGACCTCATCATCGGTTCCGTTCGCCAGGAACGACATCCGGAGGTTCACCGACTTGTCGACGAGACCCGGTCGCGCCCGCGACACCTCGTAGGTGGGCAGGAACGTCGTCGCGACACGGTTCACGGCCTCACCTGAGGCTGCGATCTCCCACTTCACTGCGCAGCCGTGTCCGATCGCGAACGTCCGCTTGTTGCGATACAACAAGGCCGAACTGTCGAGATCCTCGTCGTGGCCGATGTTCACGTGACTGGTGCGGTCGACGATCGCCGGAACCGCGGTCGAGATGCTGAGCCCCACCTGGAACCACGCCTTGCCGTCGCGCAGTTCACCCTTGGCGACCGCGTTCGTGTTGCGCAGGGCCACCGAGATCGTGGATACACCGTCCCGCGAGGGCCTCACGTACACGTACAGCTGGAGTCCCTCGACGACGTCCTTGGTCGGCCCGACCACACCGGGGGAACCAACCGACAACGTGATCGGCTCGATGGCCAGGGGCACCCGCTGCCAGTCGCCAGATCGCTTGCCCTTCGCCGCGGCGGCGTCGTCACCATCCACCACTGTGCGGACGTAGCTCGCACCTTCGACCCCGATCGTGATGTCCTGAGCGTCTGCAAGCCGGACCGAGAACGTCAGGCCGACCGACGACGGGTATCGCATCAGGGCCTGCGCAACAGGGCTGTCGTCCGTCGATTCGCGATCCGCGTCAGCGCCGTCCGGTTCCGGGGTTTCCTGTCGTTCATCGTCGCTCGGCCACAGCGCACCGACGATGTACCGGTCGAGCGGCGGCTCCGCGATGGTCTCGTAATCACCACCGCCGGGACCAACGACATCCGCTGCCAGCTCGTTGACCATCTCCGTCCTGAACCGATACTTCTCGTCCAGGGACATATCCCGCGAACTCACGAAATCTCCTCCATGTTCGACCAATCAGGTTGTGCCAGACCGATGACCCGCGGCGCGAGCCACAGCCCGGAGAAGCTGATATCCAATTCCCGCGAACGCCGTGGATCCCCGGCGACGGTTTCGACCGACACGAGCGAGAGACCGGACAAGGTTGCCGGCCACGATCCGCCCCTCATGCTGAACGCCTTGACGAAGGACTCGTTGAACCCCTGGCTCGTACGCCCGACCACGCGTCCGTCTTCAGTGCTGAGAACGTAGGAGGGCAGGTCCTCCGTTGACTGTTCCACGTCGAGGTTCGCCTCCACGGGCACCCCCACAAGATCTGGGGCATAGAGGTTCGACTGGACGATGTGCGCGTCGTTCCCGATCGTGACCGGGACTTCGACCTCAACATCCCTGCACTGGAACTCGACGGCCTTGGTACGCTTCTTCGTCGACTTCCACTTGTTGACCCGCTCCAAGATTCGGCCGGGCAGCCAGTGCATGTCCTGGTACATCGCGTACGTCTTTGGCAGATCGCACCGGAAGATCGTGTCCCGCGCTCGACTCAATGCCACGTACCGTGCCCGGACAACCGCCCACGGATCCTCGTCCGCCCACCCATACGTGCGGTCGACGAGGAAGACCCGATCGAATTCGAGACCCTTCGCCCTGTGAACCGTGGACACGATGACGTTGCTCGAGTCGGGCTCAGTCAAGGTGAGTGGCACGGTGCCTGATTTGACCAAAGCCCTGATCCGAGCAACGTTGAGGGCATCGATTTGGCGCGCGTTGCCTTCTGCAGCTTTGAGGAGATACCAGGCATCGTCACCGCGCTCCCTGCCGAGAAGCTGCTCGAGAGCCTCTTCGACTTCGGACCGCCGAACGACCGTTCCGTCCAACGAGCCCAGGGCCTGCGCAACCCACTTCGCCGCGCCGAAGTCCTGGGCTTGTCTTCGCACGGCGTGACGCATTCCGTTCTCGTTGAGGTACTTCGAGACCCTGAGAACCTCACCATTCGTTGCACACAGAACGGCAGTGG
This sequence comes from Rhodococcus wratislaviensis, assembly GCF_041228765.1. Taxonomy (NCBI): domain Bacteria; kingdom Bacillati; phylum Actinomycetota; class Actinomycetes; order Mycobacteriales; family Nocardiaceae; genus Rhodococcus; species Rhodococcus wratislaviensis. Next base: position 544,567 of record NZ_CP150488.1, read on the forward strand.
TGACGCCGTCGACCGACAGCATGTCCGCCCACTCGTCTATCTCCCCCAGCGAGAGCAAATTCGACTCGAACTCGTCCAGTGCGTCTTTAGCTTCGCTCGCGTCCGACATACCGCGCAGCTGATTGCCCAACTCGACGACCTTCTGGGGATCGGCACCCCGTGCACGGTAGTTCTCGCCGAGACCGACCGTCGTCGCGCCGAACTCCGATCCGAGAGCCTCGAATACCCGCTGCGAGGACGTCTTGCTCTTCGAGTCGCCGAGCTGGAAGTCGTAGATACCCTGGAGCGGATCACCAAGCGCGGTGACTCCGACGTCGGAGTCCAGCCTTCGTAGGAGCGCCAACACGAAGTCCGCGCGGTCGCCGACGAGATCCTGCACCTCGTCCATCACCACATGCCGGAGCGACTCCACGTCGAACGACGTCTCGTCGGAATCCTCCAAAACCTTCGTGGCCTGCCGAATCCGCGCTTCGAACGAGCCGACCGGCTCGATGTCCGCGTTCAGTAAAATCTGGCCGGCGAAGGAGTCGAACGTCCGCACGTTCGCGGCAGCGACCTCGCGCAGCTCGAGCCGGGTGCGGACCGCCGAGACCGCGGCACGGGAAAAGCTCAGCACGAGAATCTCCGTTGACGCAGACAGCTGCTCCTCCTCGACGAGGAACCCGATCCGCGCCGCGACGACCTCTGTCTTGCCCTGACCGGCACCCGCGATGACGACCAACCGGTCGTCGATCGGTGCCTCGACCACCGCCCGCTGCTTGTCGTTGAGCTCCAACGGCTCGGTCACCACTATCGCCTCCACAATCCGTCGAAATGGTGGAACGCAAGCTGCGTCCCGAATGCATCGATGTTGTCACGCACGTTCACGATGAGGACCTCTTCCGAGCCGCCGTTCGCGGGGCCGCGCAGTCCACGGCCGATCATCTGCTGGTAACGGTTGGGACTGAACGTCGGCCTCGCGACGTACACCGCGCCCACTTTCGGCGCGTCGAAGCCCTGCGACAGCACGTTGTAGTTGGTCAGCACCCGGATCTCGCCGGACCGGAACTTCTGGATCAGCCGACGCCGTTCCGGTGCAGGCGTGTACCCGTCGATAGACGCAGCCGGGATGCCTCCGCTGGACAGCACGGCGGCGAGGACCTGCGCATGCTGAACCGATGCCGCGAACACCAACGCGGTCATGTCGGGTGGAAGATTTTCCAGCGAGTCGAGAATGGCGCGGTTCCGGTCAGTGTCCGCCGCGACGGCTTTGAGGTCGATGCGGTAATCGTCGAGGTGCATCGCCTCCGCCTCGGACGCCTTGCGCGGCTTCCCCGGCGTCAGGGTCATACCGTCGAGTTCGAGGTGTTTCACCCGCGCGAGGATCCGCATCTCCTGCAGCACCTCGTGCGGATCACCGTCGAACACATCCTCGGTCAACAGATTCGCGTCGTAGCGGTTGATGAGAGCCTTCGTCTGGTCCTCGTTGTGGCCGCGATACGGACTCGCCGACAACCCGAGCAGGGCCCGATCGCGTTCTTTCGTTCCGCGCTTGAGCCACCTGAAAAGTTCCGTGTACGTCTTGCTGATCGACGTATGCGCCTCGTCCACCAGAACGATCTCGGCGTTCGTCAGCCACTCGTGGTTGCCCCGACGGGCCAACGACAGCAGTTTGGCGTCGGTGGCCACCACAAGGTGCGCGCCGTCGTCCGCGGGTGCCGCATCGTTCGCCCCCCACAGCCGGCTGATCGTCAGGCGTGCCCCGGCGGGCGCCAGTGCTGACCAGGTGTAGGACCACGTGTCGACGGCCTGTTCGCACAGTTCCTCAGACTGTGCGAGCCAGATGATCAACGGCTCGGTGTCGGTTTCCTTGACGTAGCGGATGAGCGACTCCACCGCGACTCGTGTCTTCCCCGATCCGGTCGGCAACGCCACGATTCCTCGGTTGTTTCCGCCTGGCCGGAGCAGTTCCAGGACGCTCGTCACAACCCGCTCCTGATAGTCGTGGAGCTTGGGAAGCGCGACCGGTCCGATTACCTGGAAACGCGCCGCTGGCGCCGATACCCTGGAACCTGCGTAGTCGGGAGACAAGCCCAGTTCCTTCACCGCCGAGGCTGCCTGAACCCCACCCGACAGTTTCGGGAGCACAACGCCCTTCTCCTCGATCGCAGGGGCGAGCCGGGTCAACAGACTGGAACCGCGAGAGGCGCGGGCCATCCCGGCGATCTCGTCGGGCGTCAGCTTCTTGCCGCGGCGCCGCTCCGCCAGCGCCTTCGCGCCCGCCGGGATCTCCTTCTCGAGTGCGTCCACACCTGCGAGCATCACAAGCTTGCGGTCCTCGTTGGCTTCAGCCTTCACTCGCTGGCGCAGCCGATTCACCTCTCCGCGCGCACCGATGGTGTGGACCTTATTCCGCTCGGCCGGCGAGATCGTGAGATGGAGTTCCTCAGCGACGAGTTCAAGCAGGCGGTCATCGGACAGATCGTCACGGAAAAAGATCGACTTCTCACCATCCCGAAGAAGGATGTGTTCGGTGACGGAGTTGCCGGCGCCGCTGTCGGTCGAAAGCTCGACCGAGACTTCCGAGCACGGCGTCAGCGTGACGTCAGGCACCGTCGGCACGAACGCGCGGAGGCCCGGGAACTTGTCGGACAACGAGATCGAGTCGCCCGATGCCGCGGCCATGACCGTCCGGTTGATGACGGTCCGTGCGTCGACCAGTCCCCAGCGCTGGGTCAAGGCGACCATTGCGCGCTCGTCGTCGGCGAGGACGACAGGGTACCCGGAGGCGGTCAGAGCGTCGTAGTCCGGCCGATTGTCGGTCACGTAGGTCTCTTCGGGCGCTGTCAGCGTTTTCGCGACTGAGTGCGTCACGCCGATCTCGTCGGGCACCGGCGCTCCCACCAGAGCGGCACTCGAGTACAGCAGGTTGAGTCGGTCCTGGTCGAGAAAGCGGAAGGACCGCGCGAGGATCCGATCCCAGGCCCTCGAGTCGAGGTGATCGGCCAGGCCCAGCAACTGGGAGTGCTCGGGCGTGATCCGCGCAACGGGCAAGACTGTGTCTGGCACGTCAGCGATCGAGGCGAGGGCGTCGCGGACCGCGCGCAACCCGAACGCCGTGTCCACCACGCCGTGCTGACGCACCCACCACACCGCCGGATTCGTGTACGGCATGGCGAGCCCGGCCGAGCTGGTCGCGTCCAGCGTCCACGACTTCGTGGAAACACGGAGCACGTGATCGGTCAGCGCCTTCCGGCCCTCGTCGCTCAGCTGCTCGGCCATGTCGAGTCCGCGAACGGCGGTTCCGGACAAGAATCGCACTCGTGCCGCGGTGACTCGGTGGCCATGGTCCGCAACCCAGGTCACGTACGCCGCGCGTGCCGCCTCCTCCCAGGCCGCGAACCATGCCTCGCCCTTGCCCGGCTGGCCGAGCGTCGGCTCGGACGACGCCCCAATCACTCGGAGCAATTCCAGGTCCCGCGCATGAAAGGTTGTGTCGATCGCGTGGGACGCGTCGCGCGAGCCATCAGCGGGCACGATGACACCAGGCAGCAGGACATCGGCCACGGGTGCGTGGCGTCGCGCCAGGGTACGCACAGGCGTACCGCCGACGCCGAACGCCGTGGACAGCACGGAGGCCGCGTCCGCGACCCTCAGTCCACGGGTCAACGACCAGAGCTCCTCGACGGCGGCGCCGGTGACCGTCGATTCGGTCATGCGAGCGACCTGTGACCGCAGTCGGCCGAGCTGATCGAGCCGTCCGATCCCGAGCGCTACGAGTGCGGCTGCGGCGTCTCGATCGGCGACGACCGCGGGGTGAACAAACTCGCTACCCTTCTCGTTGTCGGACTCCGGAAGGAAGATCTTGCCCGCGGACGGGAGCCGCAGGGACCCGTCGGTCGCGAGGACGAACTTCGCGCGTCGCATGTCGAGCATGTGTTCCGCTGCCTCGCTGTCCACGAGCCGAGCAAGCTTGATGGCTTCCTGCGACCCGACGACACCAGCGCTCACCGCCAGGTCGTGCAGCCACTCACCCACGCCACACACCTTCGACCCGGACAGAGTGACAAGGCGTTCCGCCTTGGCCCGGCGTTCCGCTGTCCGGTCGACGGACCCGTGCACCCAGTCCACGGGCCGTCCCTCGACCGAGGCCCATCGGGGCTTCCACGAATCGAACTCGGACAGGAAGCTGGGCTGGAGCTTGATCTTCTCCGGACGGGTCAGCCTGCCGTCCATGTCCGGCAGGCACGGTACCCGTGAAGCCGCCTTCAGGATCGGCTCGTTGATCGCATCGTCGGCCCACGACCGAGCCTCGCGACCGCGACTCGGCAGGAGGTCGAGGATGGACCCGGGATCCTCCGGATCGACCAGCTCGGTCAGATTCGCGCCGACAAGGTCCGGCAGTACCGACAGCAGGATCTCGCGGTTGTAGAGGCCGTCGAGGATGTCGTGGCGATCCTCATTTGTCTTGAAGGGCGCGTTCACGATTCCGGTCAGGCTGGTACCGGAGTTGGTTGGGAAGTACGACCAGAACGACCCGACCTTGTTGCGACCCTTCAACGGCACGGCCCAGGCCACGTCAACGACGCCACGGCCGGAGATCTCACCCGCGTCTTTACGCGCGGCAAAACTCGGCGTGTGCGAAGCACGGAAGACATTCCAGGCGCTCTGAAGGTTGCCGGAAGTGAGCACGATGCGGCTGCAGTCCCGCTCGGCCGACCAGCTCTGGTCATCGCCGGAGTCGTCGTTCCTGAGGTCGATCGCGTTGACGTGCTTGGCGAACAGCAGGAACTCCGGAGGGAATGCGAGCAACTTGTCGCCAAGCCAGTCCGTATCGCCGACGAGGGGAAGCCGCACGATTGTCGATGCCCATTGCATCAGCTCCGCGAGGACCGCATCCGTGTCCGCCTCCTCGTTCGGATCGAACGGGAACCCTGTGCGCAACACCGGGGTCCGTGGCGCGGCCGGATCGATCGTCCGCACGAGATCGGCGCTCGTCTCGCGGTCGAATCGGACCGAGACGTCACGGCTGATGATCTCGGGGGAGCTACAAATCCCGAGGACGGACTTGAAGCCCAGCCCGAACCGCCCGATCTCCTCGTCGCGCTTACGGGAGATGTGCGACGCCATCAAGGTCTCGATTCCCGTCGCGGTGAGCGGGGCACCCTCGTTCGCGCAGTACAGCACGCCATTCGACAAGACGAGCGCGATCCGGCCGCCCCGCTGGACCATCGCGTCCGCGGCGTTCTGCACCAATTCGTGGAGCTGCTTCCGGCCGTACCCACCCTCGACATTCGAGAGCTCGATTCCAGCGTCCTGCTCGATCAGATTCGGCTTCGCCCGATACGCCGCGAGACACTGTTCGGTCTGACTCCGCACATGGTCAGCCAATACTCCGTCGGGGCCCGCCCATTTCTCCGTCACTGCTTTTCACCTCTGGCTCGTCGGTCCGTTGACAGCCGCCCCCGACCTGGTGTCGCCTGCGGTATGTCGACCGACGCGCGCCCTCCGTTACAGACATTTCGGGCGCCCGGTGCCGAGCCCTAGAACATTGCCAGATGCCACCGACAAGTTGGGAGTCGTGTGTTCGACGGACAGGGAGCCGAGGTGAATCCGCGAGCACGACGCACCCGCTCGCGTCCGGTTCTAGCCAGCCTCGGGCAGAGGCGAATCGCAGTTAACGTGGTCCCACCAACTGCCCGTCACCGCGTTGTCGAGGAATGTCTCGCTCGGCGGCTCGTCCCCCAGCACGGACGCAAGCACGTGCGCGGCAAGCCGCGGCGGGATGGCATTCCCGACCTGCTGGGCCCAGTCGTTCCCCCTCCACGGGTAGTCCCGAGGGAAGGTCTGAAGCTGGCCCGCGTGTTCAGCTCCGAACCGGCCTGTTGGGCTTGGTCCTCGGCCAATCACGCGATTGCGTGAAATCTTGCCGGTCACTGTGAACGCCGGCTCGGTCGACTTCCTCCGACCACGGGCAGATGGTATACCGCCCGTGCCATAGTTCGAGACAACCTCGAACTCCTTCTCCGCCCCGAATACGTCACCCATGCTTGTCCAGGGCAACAAGGAGTCGTCGCCAGAATCCTGAGCAGCACCCTTCCGGAACGCACGGTGCGTGGGCTTCGGCAGGTCGACCTCGCTCTCCCACCTCGCGACAAGGATCGCGCGACGGCGCGTCTGCGGCACGCCGAACTGCTCCGTCCGGAGCACACCGACATCGACTCCGTACCCCTTGCGCCGAAGTACTGCCGCGTATGCGTCCCAAACGGGGCTGACAGCCGGCACCTGCTCGAGAACGATCGCCTCGTACGGCCGCTCATCGTCAAGCGCTTTCAACGCCCATCTCAAAGGCTCCAGGACCAGCCCTGTTCGTTCGTCCTCCATATTCGCGAGGACGTCCTTCACTTCAGCGTATCGACCCTCCTCCATCCTCTCGACGAGCGCGAGCACGACATCGAGGGCCTTGCGGCCCGTGCCTGAGCCCGCCACCGTGAAGGTCTGGCAGGGAGGCCCTCCGGCTAGGACGTTTGCGCTGGGAATACTCCACGGGCCGAGGTCGCGCACATCCTTGTGTCGCGTATCCAGCCGCGCAGCCGTACGGGTCTCAAAAGCGTCGTCATCCCATTCGACACCAGTCACTGGAATCCCGAGCCAGTGAGCAGCGACGTCGAGACCACCAGGGCCCGCGAAGAGGTCGACAATCGACGGATTCGCCAGGTCGAACGACGGGGCCCGGTCAGTGCTCATGGACGAGGATTCTATCTGTGGTCGGCGACGCCTTTGGGCAGGACATCCATACCTCATGCGCATCGTGGACCGCTACCAAGCAGCAGAGCCTGAAGGACACCGGCACCCCTACTGGAGGAACAGCCTCAACCCGAGTTGTGCATCCACCGCCCGACGCACAGGACGCACTTTACGACGAGGTGTTGTTTTGACAACGTCACTCGCCGCCCAACCCCAGCCGCTCCTGCTCGGCCCGCACGAAGTCCTGCTCCGTCGGTGCGACCCCGCCATCCCACGCGGCGTCGATCGCGGCGTCATCGGACTCTTTCGCTTCGCTACGGCGGGCGTACTGGTCGAACAGGTCCGACTTCTTGGCGAGCACGGACCGCATCAGCTCGTCGACGCTCCCCTTCGCGAGGAGTCGGTGCACCTGCACGGTGCGGATCTGCCCCATGCGGTGGGCCCGCGCGATGGCTTGCGCTTCTGTGCTCGGTTTCCATTGTGGTTCCGCCAGAACCACCACCGAGGCGGCCTGGATGTTCAACCCGACACCGCCGGCTTCGATCTGGGCCAACAGCACGGCGCTGCCGGAGTGCGCAGTGAACTCGTCGATGATTCGCTGACGGTTGGCCGTCCCGGTGGAGCCCGTGACAGGGCCGAACACCCGTCCCGGCAATGCACCGTGAATGGTGTCGAGAACACCCCGGAAGTACGAGAACACCAGCACCTTCGCGCCGCCGTCCTCCGCTTCCTCCACAATTTCGACCAGCCGGTTCAGCTTCGCCGAGCCTGTCCGAGTGGCCGGCGAATACGCGGCCTGCCGCATCGTCATGAAGTGTCCACCCGCGACTGCCTGTCGGTAGGCACCCGAATCCTGGTCCCCGAACAGCACCCAGTCCTCGACCTCGATCAACTCCGGGAGCTCGTTAAGTACATCGATCTGATTCCGGCGCAGGTACGCGGGGGCCACGGCCTTGCGAAATGACGCCGCGCCGGCGAGCCCGTCGCGAACGTGGAGGCGGTGCGCCACCGCGGGCTGCACGTACCCGACGAGGTTCCGGAATTCGTCAACCCGGTTCTCCATCGGGGTGCCGGTGAGAAGCACCGCGCGTTCACTGGAGGCGAGCACCGACCGGACGGCCGAGGTTCGTTGCGCAGCAGGGTTCTTGATGTAATGCGCCTCGTCGACGATCAGCAGGTGCGGCGCGACAGGAATCCTCACAGTCTTGAGGGTGTCGAAGGTCGTGACGGCCACGCCACCGAATTCGGCCCACCGCGTCAGGCGCGTCCCCCGCTCCGAGCCGTAAACCTGCCTCGCCCGCAGGTCAGTGTGCTTGGTGGTCTCGTTGATCCAGTTGCTCATTACGCTCGCCGGACACACCACCAGAGTGTGCCGTTTGCCCTCGGCGGCGAGGTGAGCTGCGACCGCGAGCGCCTGCACCGTCTTGCCGAGTCCCATCTCGTCGCCGAGAATCGCCTTGCCTCGGGTGAGCAGATACTGGGCGCCGAACGCCTGGTAGCCGCGCAGGAACGACCGCAGATGCGTCCGATTCAGAACGATGCGATCGGCCTCGTCGACGAACTCCCGTGTCAAGTAGCCGTGCGCCGACTGCTCGTCCTCCGCCGAACCGACGGACACGAACTGGCTGAGCAGCGCGTTGATCGTTGCGGCGTCGCGCTCGTACTCCCGCCACGGATCGGTGATGACGGGTGGCGAGTAGGCCAGTGCAGTCAGCTCCGCCTGCAGTGGCGCGATCCTCGGGTCCACCGCGATGGCCCGAATCCGTTCGACGGCAGTGAGCGCCGCAGCCCTTTTCGCACTCCCGGAGAAGAACATCGCGAGACGACGCCCCGCGCGCGTACAGTCCGGCCGGAACGTCTCGACCTGGTCGTCCAACGTCGTCACCGACATGCGCAGGCGCTCGATCGCCGGTTCCACCTGACGCAGAGTCAGCAGTGAGGTGAGAATCGCGGTATCTGCCGGTGTCCTCGCATCCGCATCGAGGCGGAACCGCGTCTCGGCCCGTACACGATGCTGCTGCGCCAGCGCCTCGGCATGGATCGCAGCGGCCGATCGGGGGCCGACGCCCGGAACTGTGGCCAGTGTCTGTGGCGACACCCGCGCGATGTCGGCGACGGTCCGAAGCGATGACCCAGCGAGTCCGCCCAGCCTCGTTCCCTTGGGCAGCGCACGACGCAGTGAGTCGACGGGCATATCCCGGAGTCGGCGCTCGACCCGCGTATCCGTCTCCGCTGCAATCCCCGCCGCGATGGACGCACGAATGTCCGCCGGGATTCCGAGAACGTGTCGGCCGAGCGCGAGCACCTCGTCCAGAAATTGCAGGGCCTCGTTCGACTTGGCCACGTCACCTCACCCTTCTCGTCACCAGCCGTACTGCTCGCAGATCTCCCGGCTGATGTACCCCTCCTCGCAGCCGTGTTGCGTCTGAATATCCCCACTGGTCGGTGCCTTGCCGCACCGAACACCGCACCGCTCGTACCCGTTCACGACCCCGTCGCCGTTCCGGTCCTCCTCGGGGTCGTAGGGGTAGCCGCCGCCAGGATTCGGGTTGGTGTCGGCGTTCATGCGCGCCTCCGTCTCGGCGCGCATGGTCGCGCACGCCGGGTCGGTGCCCGAGGACGTTCCGTCGGTATACACGGCGGTTCCCGGGTAGTCGCAGTACATCAGAACCTTCGCCGGCGCTTCCGTTGTCGGCGGCACGTAGGTGTCACACACCGCCTCGTAGCCGGTGGTTCCGTCTGAGTACAACGCCGTCCCTGATTCGTAGACGGACAGGTCGCCACATTCGAAGGTGATTGGCACGGCCTCCGGAGTCGGGCTCGACGACGGGACAGGCGAGGACTCCGTCGTCGTCCTCGCGACAGAGGAAGTTGTCGACGCAGCAGGCGTGGACTGGTCGGCGTCGCTATCACTGGCACACGCCACCAACCCGTAAGGGGTCAGCAGCGCGAGCGCCGCAACGATAAACATCCTCTTCACATGCAGTCTCCGAATTCGAGTTGGCGTCGCCCGCACGAGACAGCAGCAAGCGGCGCAAGACCCAGGTACCAGCTCCGCGTCCAATCGCGGCTCTGTTCTCACTATCGTCCGTGCGGAGGATTTCGCTACGGCTCAGGGGCGACCGATGCTGCATGTCGGTCCGTGGTGTCAGGATGGCGCCATGTCACGACTCGACGAGGGATTCGCGCCGCCGAAAGCGTGTGTGCAGTGGTGCCGGCTCAGGAGCTACGACCTGAACGTCCTCGACGACGGCGTAGAAGTCGACCTCGGCTGGTGGAACGACCACCTCGACCGCGCCGGCCACGACATCCGGCTGCGCGGACGTGACCTGGACGGGAGGATCGTCGGGGGCGGCCGAGCGATTCTGCAGCGCAACGACCTCCGCATCGGCACCGACCTCGTCGAGACCGACCACAACTCGCTCGGCCTGCTCTTCCTCTGCGCCGCCTGGCAGGGCAGCCACCGCAACCGGAAGGCCATGCGCCGCTTCCCCGACGTCCACAACCCGCACCTCACCCGCTCCGACGAAAGCCCGCTAGCCAAAACCCTCGCTGTGCTCGACACCTGCGTGCGCGACCGCCGGCTCCCTGACCAACCCGGAGGCTCGTGGTCCGGGTGGCCTGATACCCCGGGTGTCGGGGTCGCCCTCATGGCGACGTTCCTGTGGGCCGTCCAGGCGTCCACGAAGGGCGGGCGCGCGCAGCTGATCGACCAGTTCGGGGTGTCCACCCTCATCCATGAGGGGTGGCTCGAAGACCCCTCCGTCGCCGGCTTCACCCGACGCCGTTACGACCGCTACGTCGAACTCCTCACCCGGTGGGCCACCGACATCGGCACCAGCCCCGAACTCGTCGAAATGTGGCTCGTCGAGCGGTGGAGCGCCCGCGTCCGCGAAGCACGCGAGGGAAGCCGCGCCGAGCCGACATTGTTCTGAGCCGCGCCACGCACCTTCGTAAGGTGCGTGCCTGTAGTTCTAATCCGGTGGCGTGGACACCAAGCTTGTCCTCGGCCTGCCATGAAATCTCACCTCTCCCTGCGGGTGCGGGCTACCTGCCACCGGTCAAGTATTCGGGGCAGAGTTCGTCGACCGTGGTGAGGATCAAGAGCTCCGCTTCCGTGGATGTGATCGGCAGGGATTGCGTGAGCAGTTCTGCGACGCGGGACGGAGTTACGTTCCGGCCGAGTGCATCGCACGTCGCCATCCCGACCTCAACTGCGGAGGTCTGACTTTCGAACCGCAGGCCTAGTGAGTCCAGAGCAGCGGTGAAGCGCTGGTGCGTATCCGGGGTGACCACGGCGGGAGGGTCTGGCTGTTCACCGTCGGGCTGTCCAGTGCTCGCTGCGGCGCACAGCGCCAAGGCCGCACACAAAAACAGGGTGATACGGGGCATCGGTACTCATTTCGGATGTCGTCTCGCCCGAAAATCGGGGCTGCATTGGCGACAGCCGGCAAACGTTAGGCCATGGCACCGACACGTGTGAGCCTGGGGACCTCCGATGCTCAACGATCTTCGTCCTGAAGTTCGATCTCGTTGTCGTCATGACACGCTGACGGAACTTGTCGGTGCCTTCTGTCATTCTGTGCGGCTCCTCATTGGGGCGACGAACGGGCCTTCCGGGCTCGCAGTCTCGACAGAGCACTGAGGATGAACGATGAATGACATGAACCTGCCGAATCCGGAGCAGGATTCGACCACGTCACCGGCAACGCCGAAGAGGTGGCGGTGGATTACCGCGTTGGTGCTGGCGTTGGTCGCCGGCGCCGCGATCGGTACCGCGGTGGCCAAGGCCACCGAGCGTGATGTCCTTGCCGAGCGGACGGTGGCACTCGAGCAGCGCGAGGCCGAGGTGGCCCAGCGCGACACGGCCGCCGCGCAGAGGGAGGACGCCCTGTCGTCGCGGTCCGGGGGGCTCGATACCCGGCAGGCCGAACTCGACAAAATCTCGGCCGATCTGGGACGCCGTGAGCAGGCCCTGCTGCCCAAGGAGCAGGCAGCGGCACGATCGAAGATCACCAGGGACGGGATCTACCTGGTGGGGAAGGACATCGAGCCGGGCACGTATCAGACATCGGGCGGCAGCTGGCAGCGGATGAGCTAACCAGGATCCGAGTGTCGGACCCTTATGTCATTCTGTCCGGCTCGGGTGCGAGCGCGGACTTTCCGGACGGGAAGACCCGTCAACACTTGAATTCCAGGAGTAATGAATGCGGAACATCATGAACACCACTGTCGCGGCGCTCGCTGTCGGCGGCTTCCTCCTTACCGGGGCAAATGCTGCCTGGGCAGCGCCGGCCACCGTGATCGATGGGGACGGCGTCTACCGGGTCGGCATCGACATCGAACCGGGGACCTATTACACCGGCGGGGGTGGGGACTACTGCTATTGGGAGCGGCAGTCCGGGCTCAGCGGCGATTTCGACGAACTCATCGCAAATGACTTCATCGAGGACGGACCGGCCGCAGTGACGATCAAGTCCAGTGACGTCGGATTCAGCACCGACGGGTGCGGCACCTGGGTGCGGCAGTCCACTCCGGCTCCGGCGTCTGTGCCCTGGTCACCGTTCGGCTCGTAGCCACCACCCGCGGCCCCGATATTCAGATGTCGGGGCGGCGCGGGTTCCGTCCTTCCTCGAGAGAAGAGAGCGTCATGGGAAACATGTACTTCGGCCCGAACCACGGGCAGATCAACATTATTCAAAACAACGTCCAGGGATACCGGCGGTCGCCGCGCCGCAACAGCCATCCGATCCTGACAGGGATCGGCATCCTGTTCGCGATCGGATTGCTGATCAAGTTCTGGTGGGTAGTACTGACAGTGCTCGCCATCTGGATCGGAGTGAAGGCGTTCCGGAACTGGCAGCACCGGCAAGCGCTGGCCGAGCAGGAACGCGCACGGATAGCGGCCCGCGCCGACGTGCAGAACCAGGCATTCCTCGCCGGTGACCCCTACGGGATCTACGGAGATCCACAGAACCCGCAGGGCCTGTGACTGTTGCAATCGTGTGGAAAAGGCCACCGGCAAACGAGACTCCACGAGCGGAGTACCGCTGAGACCAGCGGCCAGACCGTTCGTGCCAGGTAATTTCGACCGGACGCAGGAGCGCCGCGCACCACTCCCCCGCCAGCACCCGTAGTGCTGACCCCCATCCGACAGACCCCTTACCCCTACTCCCTCAGGAGAGTCACATGGCCCTATCCGGACATACCGCCGCGATTCGCGAGAACTATCTACCCCTGCCCACCCGAGAGGACGGCTACCGGCAGATCCTGCTGCTCGGCACCACCGGCGCCGGCAAGACCACCGTCGTTCGCCAACTGCTCGGCACCGATCCGGACAACGACCGCTTCCCGTCGACCTCCACCGCGAAGACCACCGTCTCGGACACCGAGATCGTGCTCGCTCCCGGACCGTTCCAGGCCGTCATCACGTTCTTCTCCCGCGACGAGGTCGTCCGCCACCTCGAGGAATGCGCGAGCCGTGCCGCGGTGTCGATCCTCAACGGGCTCGACCGCTCTCGGGTCCGCGAGCACCTCCTCGATCACGAGCAGCAACGGTTCCGCTTCAGCTATGTCCTGGGCCGGCGCCAAGAGGCCGCTCCTGAGCAAGATGATGTGGTCGAGAACGACCCCTTCGATATCTTCGACGAGCCGGGCCCAGCGCTGACCGATGCCGGCTCTGAGACCTTCGGCGCCGACCCGCAAGCACTTCCCACGGTCGACCTCACCGAAACGGAGGCGGTCGTCGATCGAGCCATCGATACGCTGCAGGCGCTCGTGGCAACCCACAGCGACACCGCGCGACGCGAACTCGGCGTTGACGGCGCCGACGACGAAAAGGAACTGAAAGACCTCCTCGAGGAGGAGTTGGATCGTCTGCTCCGGGCTGATCCACGGTTCGATCAGATCACCGATGCGCTGCTCATCGAGATCGACAAGCGGTTCGGTGCGCTGTCGGTCGGTCAGGTCGTCCGAGGCGACAACGGCTGGCCACTGAGCTGGACGTGGAAGAGCGACGATCGAACCGCGTTCCTGCGGGCCGTCAACCGCTTCTCTTCGAATTATGCGCCCCTGTTCGGGCACCTGCTCTCCCCTCTGGTGGACGGCATCCGCGTCGCCGGGCCCTTCGCGCCCGCCTGGAACGAGGGTGCGGTTCCCCCGCTGGTGCTCATCGACGGGGAAGGCCTCGGGCACACCCCGACGTCCGCGGCGGCCCTGTCGATGGCGGTGTCGGAACGCATCAACACCGTCGACGTGGTGCTGCTGGTCGACAACGCCGCCCAACCGATGCAGGCCGCTCCCGCCGCCGCGATCCGATCGATTCTCATCTCCGGCAACGTCGACAAGCTCGTATTCTGTTTCACCCACTTCGACGAGGTCACCGGCGACAACCTCGCCACCGCGAGAGACCGAGCCGACCATGTGCGCGGCAGCGCCAACAATCTGCTGGCCGCCATCCGTACCGATCTCCATCAACGGGACGAGCAGGCACTTCGCCGGCGACTCGACGGCGCCACGGTCTACCTCTCCCGCATCGACAAGCCGCTCAGTACTGGCGATCTTGACGGCAGATTCTCGATCAGGTCCTTCCGCAAGCTACTCGACGTGATCGAGAAGGCCGGCGAACGACCCGATCTGGGCCCTGCCCGGCCGATCTACGACAAGGCCGAGCTGCGCCACGCCGTTGTCACAGCGGTCAAGAAGTTCCACCACCGCTGGGACGCGATCCTTGGGCTGGAAACATCACAGGCTGTCGCCCGGGAACACTGGACGCGAATCAAGGCGCTCAACAAACGCTTCGCCGAGGCCAGTGACGATCAGTACGACACCCTCCGGCCATCTGCGGAGCTGCGGGAGTTCCTCAAGGAAGAGCTCTACCGTCAACTCGAATCGCCCCGAGGATGGAACGGCCACCGCCCGGACGACGCCGAACACACCGCCATCGTCAACGAACTCGCGCAGGCCGTGTCCCGCGGAGTGAACGCACCGATCAGCGGACGACTCTCTACCGCAGCGCAACCGGAATGGGAACGCAGCTACGACCTGCACGGATCTGGTTCCACCCGCTTGCGGGCCGACCACATCGCCCACGACATCTTCGATCGCTTCGTACCGGGAGCAGCATCGAACGACAACAGCTTCGTTGCCGACCTCCTCACGGTCGTCGAGGCAGCCGCCGCTGAAGTCGACGCCTCGCTGGAGTAACGACAGACATCGGCTCAGATCCAGTGGAGGCCCGCCCTGGTTGTCAGTTCAGGGCGGGCCTTGATGGGCCGCCGGAGGCACACGCGGAAGGGAACACTATGTATGAAGACGACGATCATTGGGAACGGCTCATTTTCGAAGCCGAGAAGTTTCAGCGGGACCTCGAAGTTCACTCCTTGAATTTGAAGCTGTATCACTCCGAAAGCGAGCACTGGCGAGCTAAGGCCCGGAAGATCCTATGGTGGAACCTGCCATTCGCGGTCCTCACCTGTATCTTCATGATCCTTGCGTTACTCGACCTCTTCAACGGGCATCAATCGAGCTGGTGGTTGGCGGGAGGGTACCCCTGTTCGCTCATCTCCTGCGTCCTCGCATACAGACACCACCGCTACATCAAAAGATCGAATGCCGCGAGCGAGAGATTCCGATCCCTCGAGCCGCCTGCGAGTCTTCGCCCACTCATGGCCTCGATCGACGCCCAGATCGAAGCGGACGAGCGGACCGCAGCCGCTAAGAAGCGAGGGTGGCGGCATGGACGTCGACTATCTCATCGCGACGAACGCCGGCAGCAGCCTGGAAGGCGAGGATGTGGCTGACGTCCGGCGCACCTGAAAGGTGCCTCAGGAGTGGCGGAAGCCGAAGCACGCACTCGCATATAGATCGACGAAATATCAGCTGGGCAAAAGTCGCGTGGAGCACTCTCACGCACTCAATCATCCTTCCTCTCAGTGTCATTCACGCGATATACATGAGTCCACGTCTTCCTCTACTAGCTGAGGGCGTCGTCTAGGTTATGGCGATGACGACGCGTAAACGGATTGACCGCAAGAGATTGGATCAGTTGGCCGAATTCGGGAGCCGTCGCCGCGAGTTGCGTGCTGAGTTAGCGAAAGTGGACGCGGACATCGACCCGCTCCTGAAGCCTGTTTACCTCGAAGGGTGGTCGTGGGAGCAGATTGCGGACGCTGCCGGAATGTCGATGATGACGGTCTCGAACAGGCTCCGCAAACAGGGCGTGATCAGCGGCGGGCACGACGACGCGGGCCCGTTCGACCAGTTCACCAAAGCGGACTTGCGGACTGAACGAGCGAAGAAGATCGCTTCCGAGCGGCGGAAGAAAATGAGGCGGCATTCGGCACTGACGTCTCTGCTGTCCCGTCGCCCGGCTCACCCTCATTCCACGGGGCACTCTGCGTCCATGTCACCCAGGGACCTGTCCGCCGATGACCTCTCAGTCGATTGGTCAGGTGACGAGCGTGTCGCACAGTGGGCAATCGGTCGTGGTTTCGGCGTCACCGCGTTTCGCCTGGACCGAGACGGGTTGAAGCTGTTCAAGAGTGCGTATCCCGCCGATCGGTGCGGTCTCTATGTGTTCGAGTGCGTGAACCATGATGTGTATATCGGAATCGGCAAAGATGTCGCCGAACGACTTCCCCAACACCGCAAGAAGCACCCTGGCGCCCTGACCTTCCGGTTTCTGCCGCATCCGGGGAACGAAGCGGAACGTCGGACGGTGGAGCGGCGGCTCGTCCGCGATGCCCAAACCGCAGGCCTCACCGTCCGCAACCGGGAACATGCCAGCGGGCATGTGGGGCCCTCGACGCTCGATGTCTTGATCAGCGAGGAGGAGCAGCGCACATGGCTGCAAGATCCCGCGGGGATCAACGCGCCCGACGAATCTGCCCTGGTCGAGCTTGATCACAGTCAACTCGCCGCCCACGAAGGCGACTTCCAACGGCTCCGCCGGCACCCGCGCTACGCCGAGATCATCGAGGTCCTCAACGCATACGCGGCTTCCTGCATTCCGTTCCCCCGCCGCACCGAGGCGACCTTTTGGACCGTGAGTTGTTTCCCCAGCTCCAACCGCGCCCGAATCTTCTGCATCTCCATGGCTACACTGGAGACGTTCTTCATTGCCGTCTCCAACAACGAACACGGTGACATTCACGCCCGACTGTTCGTGGACAAACGCCATCTGCCCTCCGGCAAGTGGGGCCGGGTTCTCCTCGCCGCCCGCGGAATAATGTTCGACGACGACCATCGTCACAAGTCGGGCGGCGCCTTCGAGCAATGCCTGGTCGTCAACGACATCCGCGAGCTGCGTTCGGTCCTGAAGTCGAAGCACATCCGGGCAGCTGCGACAGCATTCAATCTCGATCTGATGCGCAAACGACAGTCCGCATATAAGCCGTCGCACTGCCGCCAACTCGCTCAGGCCGCGCTCGAAATCTCGTACCCAGAGGCCACCTCGAGGCCGGACAACTTCACGTGAAGCGGCTGCATGGAAGGCGGCAGGCTCCCCAGTGCACTGAGAAGCCTGCCACGGAATCCCTCTGGAAGGAAGTGATTCGCCCGCAAAGTACAAGTAGCCCGGCCGTCGCGTCAAGCTGAGTGGATCCCCCGGTGGCCGAAAAGTCAGGCCCCGCATGGAGATCAAACTGTGTATCAGGTGGACACGGAGGCGTGGTGCACGTGTGCACAGGGATCAGAGGACGACGATGAAAGGCATGATTGAGGTCCAGACCTCCCATATCACCACCAGGGACTCGAAGCGGAGTCGGTTGGTGTGTGAGCGGCATCCCGGATCTCGTCATCGGCGGCGGCATCGCCACGATCCGCTGAGCCGTTCGGTGCCGTTGGCTGGGCTTCCTGCGAGATACTTCCCCCGTGCGCCCGATCCGGTTCATGTACGACACCAAGAGCAACACGCTCGTGTACGCCGACTACACGCAACTGTCGCAGGACCTGCGGGGCGCCTCGCCCTGATCGATGCGCTCGTCCCGCCCCTCTCGACGAGTCGCCTGCTCTCGCCCGGACCCCAGTACGGGGATGAGGCGCGCACGCCGAGGGCTTCTCGAAGCGGGACTTCTTCGTCTACCTCACCACTGCTCGGTACCAGCAACACCGAGTTCACGGTGCTCGCCGGTTCAGTCGAATGTCTATCGACTCGGTGCACGCACAACTGTCGGCCTGAAATAACTTGAAATATCAAGCGGTACGAGCACCGTTGCATCGCGAAATTGTCAAAGTGGATTCCATAATGCTGCGAATCCATTCCACAGAGCGCTGAACCATGGGCGGATTCTGGCGGTCATCGCAACAGCAGTCGTTCCATCTCTTCGATGGGTGTGCGAAATTCTAGCCGTTTCCGGGGGCGCTCATTGAGTTGCCGTGAGACCCACTCCAGGTCTGCTTTCGAGTGCACACTCAGGTCCGAACCTTTGGGGAAGTACTGACGGAGAATGCCGTTCGTATTCTCGTTGGTCCCGCGCTGCCAGGGTGCGTGTGGATCACAGAAGTAGATGTCGATCCCGGTGGCCGCGCTGACGCTCTTCCAGTCCCGCATCTCCGAACCCTGGTCCCACGTCAGGGTCCGGCGCAGGCTCGTGGGCAGCGTCTCGAGCTGTTCGGTCAACGCGGGCGCGGTCTGCTCGGGCTTGTATCCGTCGGGCAGATGAACGAGCATGACGGTGCCGGTCGAACGTTCGACGAGTGTGCCGATCGCGCTCAGATTCCGTTTGCCGACAATGAGATCACCCTCCCAATGTCCCGGTACTGCACGGTCTTTCACGTCTTTGGGGCGGTCCGCGATGTTGGCCATATCGGGGATCCGATTCTTGCGCTGGCCGGCCTTCCGACTGGGTCGGCGCAGCCCACGTCCGGTCCGCAACGATCGAGTGAGGGTGTGTTCGAGTCCGCCGCGGGAGGGTTGGTAGAGCGATTGGTAGATGGTCTCGGTGCTCACCCGCATCTGTGGATCGTCGGGGAAATCGAGTCGGAGGCGGCCCGCGATCTGCTCGGGTGAGTGGCGCTCGGTCAGGGATTTCTCGACCGTCTCGCGCAGCGACGGATTGATGGCGAGCTTGGACGGCTTGGGCCGCGAGGCCCGATGGTAGGCGGCTGCGTGAGCCGATCTGGCTCGGTACCGCCCGGACGGCTCACAATTGCGGGCGATCTCGCGTGAGATCGTCGACGGACTCCGGTTCAAGGCTTTCGCGATCTCACGAAGCGTGTGACCTGCGGCGATGCCGATGGCGATCTCTTCCCGCTCCGCGAACGTCAAACACCGGCCCTTGAGGTTGCGGCCACGCCGGGGACGCACCCCACCACAGGCCGCAAGCCACCGAGCACCCTGTTTGCGATACGAGCCGGCCGCCTCGGCCGCGCCCGTGATGAACTCACCCGCCGCCATCCCCGACCAGAACGTCTGAAAGATCTCCGGAACCATCCGATGAGAATATTTCGCCATGTGCAACACCCTTTGATCAGTGGTGTTGCGATCACCGCACGAACCCAAGCATGCCCATACGGGCGGTTGCAGCCAGAGGTCAGGCAGGTTGCCGATCATGTCAATACCGCCAATCAATCCATGCTTGCAACAACGGTTGCCAGAGGTGCTGAGTCGGCTGCAGAACGTTCGGATTTAACCAATCGATGAAGTCAGTAAGAATGCCAAACATGGTCGCCCCCTGATAGCGTCCCACGGAATGGTGTAGTTCGGATCGGTGAACCATCTGGTTCGTGATCAACGAGTCGTGTTGTAGGTTATGCGGGTTCGAGTTCTGGTGTCAACGATTGTGCCGGTGTCTCGGCGGTTGCGGCGCGTTGTTTGGCAGCGATGACCACTTTGAGTTCGTCCATGCTGACGTCGGAGACGTACCGGCGGGTGACTTGCCACTCGTCGTGCGCTTCGATCACCACCGCCGTCGCCAGACGTAAGAATGCGGCCGGGTTCGGGAAAATTTCGACGACATCGGCTCGTCGTTTGATTTCCTTGTTGAGCCGTTCGATCGGGTTGTTCGACCAGACCTTCTGCCAATGCGCCCTCGGAAACCCTCGAAACGCCAGTACATCCTCCTTCGCTTCGCGCATCATCGACGCCACCTTCGGAAACGACTCAGCCAACGTGTCCGCAACCTGGTCCCATTGCTTGGCAACAGCATCGGGTTCGGTGTGCGCGAAGATCGTCTTGATCGCCGCCATCACCGGCGGCACATGCTTCGACGAGACCACCGATCCCACGTTGCGCATGAAATGAACCCGGCACCGCTGCCAGGAAGCGCCGGTGAACTGCTGGGCTACAGCAGCTTTCAAACCTGCATGCGCATCGGAGATCACCAAATGCACCCCCGACAATCCCCGTGCCCGCAGGCCGACAAGGAACTCGCGCCAGAAGTCGAACGATTCGCTGTCTCCGACCGCGGTGCCGAGCACTTCCCGGGTGCCGTCGATCGAGACCCCGGTGGCCACCACGAGGGCATGAGAGACCACGTGCGCGCCGATCCGGACCTTGCAGTACGTCGCGTCGAGGAAGATGTACGGAAAGCTCGTGTGGGTCAGCGTGCGCTCCCGGAACCGGGCGATTTCGGTGTCCAACCCGGCACAGATTCGTGACACCTGCGATTTCGAGAGCCCCGACTCGACGCCGAGTGCAGCGACGAGGTCGTCGACGTTGCGGGTGGAGACACCGTGGACGTAGGCCTCCATGATCACCGCGTACAGGGCCTGATCGATGCGCCGCCGGCGTTCGAGCAGGCTGGGGAAGAATGACCCTGATCGCAGCTTGGGGATCTGGACTTCGACGTCCCCGCTGGTGGTCGCGACGGTCTTGGGCCGGGTGCCGTTGCGGTAGTTGGTGCGCTCGGCGGTGCGTTCGTAGCGGCCGGCGCCGAGTACCTGGGTGGCTTCGGCGTCGATCAGCGCCTGCAGGCCGGTGCGGATCAGTTCGGCGAACACGCTCGCGGGATCGGCACCCTTGAGTGCATCGAGCTGGGTGATCAGGGCAGAATGGTCGTGGGTCATCGCGTGGTCCTTTGGTCGAGTCACTGTGGTAGGTAACTCGTTCATCACTACGCGATGGCCCACCCATAACTCGGCCACGACACGCCCGAGCTGCGGCTACGCTGCCTCACCGAATTCCCACCACTCCGCGGGACTTACCCCGCCCCCTAGTGGATCGGTATGCCATTTTGCCACTGATACCAAATTCCCCACATCACATCCACGATTGGTTGCAGCCACATAGGTTGAACCCGTGGGGCAGCCGGACTCGGGGGCGATGCGCTGGCTGTACCGGCAACTACGAACATCAACAAACATGTGGTTCCGACTACGAATGTTGCACGGGCCTGGTCATATCTTGACTCCTGGTCTCCCCGACCATGCCCTCAGTATCGCTGTGTGTGATCTGCGCGTTACTACACGTTGTGTTCACTCGCCCTGCGTACGCCCCCGGCCGAATGGAACCTGAGTCGGCGTCGAACCCGTCGCCGCCACACTGAACTCCACGAACCCGCGCAGCTGACCAAACCCCGGCCAACGAACTCACCCGACGTCCCATACCACTATTCAAGTTCGCCCGTTAGAGTCTTTTGGATGCAAAACCCAACGCGCCTACATCGAGCACGCCAGATCGGGAAGCCTGCGCGTGGCCGCTGACAGCGCCGATGCCGTCTCCGGCGGCGTCCAGAGCGAAGATCTCCTCACCCGAGCGGTGATCGAGGCTCTCAGGGCAGGCAGGTCGTGGGCGCAGATCGCTACCGAACTCGGGGTTTCACCTCCCGCTACCCGTGATCACCTCGCCGTGACCGATCGGGACTGGCAGGAGGCAATCGTCGCTCATGAGAATGCCCGGGCAGCACGGGTTGACGACCGGACCTGGGCCCCGCGGTCGTAGTCCAGGCACCGGGGCGTCGCCAAATGACATGCCCTCGTCGGAGGCCGGATGCCTGAGAACTGCAGTTAACCCGTCAGAGCTCTTCGAGAGTAACCAACCCGTCCTGCAGGCCCGGACCAACAACCCGGACTTGTCGGCAACAGGGCGCCCGACGGCGGCGTACTTCGCCCGGATCCGGGTCAGGTGGATTGGATCGTGCCCAAACCGATTCCCAGTTCGGAGGCGGCAGCGGTCCTCGATTCGCTGCGCAACCAGAGACGAAGAATTTCCAGCTCGCGCGGAGACAGGTCGGGCCGCCGCAGCGGCCCCGCGACGGAGTCAGGCACAGGCCCAGGACCGGAACTCATAGCGATCTCACCTTCTCGAGCCGCAGTGACAACTACCGGGCATATTGCTCGTCCGGCGCAGCGCGTCACCTGCTGGGGCAATACGATCGGCCCCCAACTACGAGCACGTTGTCTACCGCGGTAAACAAACCGTACCCGAGGCCGGTTTCATGACGTGTTCGTCGCGGACGCACCTGCCGAAGATTAGCTATCGCCGGACCTGCGCAGAAACAAGGGTCACAGCGACCATGACATCTTCGACCGTGACCGACCTATCCACGCTGCTGATGATCGACTCCGCGTTCGCGCGAGACCGAGACGACGCCTTCTTCGTCATCACCTCGCTCGTGGCCGTGAGTGGGCAGTCGCCGGCTTCGCCGACGACGTAGAACTGAGGTCGGTCGCCGACGAGCAAGCGTTCCCGCGTGTGGAAGCCAGTACCTGCCGGGCCGAACCATTGCGATGCTCGGCGACACGGCCGAGCAGGCCGCCACCCTGACCTCCGAAGCCGCGCGGACCAGCCTGCGGGTCACCGGCACTATCACGACCGACGGTCGACTGGTCGACGTCACCGTCGGCCGCGGAGACATCCCGGCGGGCCGGTGCGTGGCGGTCGACCACGCCGAGGTGCCCAGCATCACTCGCCGCCGAGCTCGCGCGCCGCGTCGACGCCGACCTGATGACCGCCCCGGACGTCGCGGTCCTGATCGACGCCGACGACCCCACGTGGCTTCCCATACAGCTCCGGGTCCTGGACACCCTCGCCGACAGCCACCCGGAGATGGGACCCAGCGTGGTGTCGGTGTGGCGGCAGGCTCACCCCGATCAACCGCCCACCGATCTCGAGATTCAGCGGAACGGTGCCGACCACAATCCACTGTTCGCCACCCGCGCCACCCATCTGGGCATTCGCGGGCCGTGGGCCACCGCGGCTGCGAAGAAGCCGGCCGAACAGGCCGCTATCTGGGCGGCAATGCGCGCGCAGCTGACCGGAACCGACCACCCCGACGGAGAACCGGACTGGCCCACCACCGAACCATCCCCGCAGCCCACGACTCCCCCGTCGGCGCCGATGATTTCCGCTCCCGATCCCTCCGAGGTCCCGCACCGGACCGCACCGGACCGCACCGGACCGCACTGAACCTGGACGGGGCAAAGAAGTCCAAGGCACTCTCCAACCCCACCGCCTGGCTGATGAGCCTCGCCCAGAACAACAACCAGCCCCCACCCGTATGGAAATTCTGCACCGACGGGCCCGCACACGCACCCCGGTTCACCGCCACCGTGCACCTCGCCGGCCACACCGCCACCGCCGACGCGACCACGAAAACCGCGGCGAAGACCGCATCGGCCACCGCGCTCGTCGAGGCACTCTTCACGCAGCGCTGAACGATCGACACAAAAAGATGCGTTGGACAGTCCGCGCATCATTTCGCCACCCCGCCGCGTGTCGGACCTGACGCGGCCACCTGATGCCGCACCGTGCTCTCCGTCCGAAGTAGCGAGACGACTCCCCAGCCGTCGCGGTGGGAGCGCCATCCGGGCCGCGCTCGGCGCGGTCTCCACCGAGTACCAAGCCTCGTTCCGCCGAGTACCGAGCCCCGGCCGCTATCGCGCTGCCGATCCGACCTCACCCTGGCAGCCTGCCTCCGCGCCCGAGATGGACGCGTTCACCTCCATTAGCGATCCGAACCGTGGCGATTCGTCGGCACCCGTCCTGGCTAGCTTCCTACTCTTGATGGCGATCGCGGGGGGTACCGGCGCCCCGTGGATCGGCTTGTTCATGCTCGTCCTCGGTGGGGTGCGCCTCTAATGGGCTTTCTGCGTCGGCAGGTGGTTGTCGGTCGCGGCGATTCTCGTGGCGTGCGTCCCCCTCAGCGCGACGACCGGGCGGGCATCGACAGGGCCACCAGCGGCCAAGTCCGAAAATGCGACGATCACGCGCGTCGATCGGCCCCAAAGCAAGGGGATGGTCCGGCTCGAGTCGAACCTCACAGATCCCTCGCTGTCGCCAGCCGGCGCCTCGGCTGTGGTCTCCGAACGCATTTCACGCGTCGATTCCGCGACGCGTCGGCATGACTTCACGCGATTGGCGGTGGCTGCCGGAACCGACCGACCGATCGACCGTCTGCCGGCGGTGCGCCGGGGTGAAAAGGCATGTGCGGCATCGGTGTTCGTGCCTGGGAATGCCGAAAGCCCCCCAACAATGTTGGGGGGCTTTCGGTAACGGATGTTCGGCGGTGTCCTACTCTCCCACACCCTGTCGGGTGCAGTACCATCGGCGCTGGAGGGCTTAGCTTCCGGGTTCGGAATGGGACCGGGCGTTTCCCCTCCGCTATGGCCGCCGTAACTCTATGAAACTGTCACACGGAACATCAGCGAAGAAACATCCCATCACCATCGGTGGTGGGTGTTCTTCTTCTTCTGTTCTGAAACGTGTGTGTTGTTTCAGATACTGCACAGTGGACGCGTAGCTTCTTTGTGGTAAGTCCTCGGCCTATTAGTACCAGTCACCTGCATCCGTTACCGGACTTCCAGTTCTGGCCTATCAACCCGGTGGTCTGCCGGGGGCCTTCCCTCGAGGGGGTGAGAAACCTCATCTTGGAACAGGCTTCCCGCTTAGATGCTTTCAGCGGTTATCCCTTCCGAACGTAGCTAACCAGCGGTGCTCCTGGTGGAACAACTGGCACACCAGAGGTTCGTCCGTCCCGGTCCTCTCGTACTAGGGACAGCCTTCCTCAAGTTTCTAACGCGCGCGGCGGATAGAGACCGAACTGTCTCACGACGTTCTAAACCCAGCTCGCGTGCCGCTTTAATGGGCGAACAGCCCAACCCTTGGGACCTACTCCAGCCCCAGGATGCGACGAGCCGACATCGAGGTGCCAAACCATCCCGTCGATATGGACTCTTGGGGAAGATCAGCCTGTTATCCCCGGGGTACCTTTTATCCGTTGAGCGACACCGCTTCCACTTGCCGGTGCCGGATCACTAGTCCCGACTTTCGTCCCTGCTCGACCTGTCAGTCTCACAGTCAAGCTCCCTTGTGCACTTGCACTCGACACCTGATTGCCAACCAGGCTGAGGGAACCTTTGGGCGCCTCCGTTACATTTTGGGAGGCAACCGCCCCAGTTAAACTACCCACCAGGCACTGTCCCTGAACCAGATCATGGTCCGAGGTTAGAGGTCCAATACGATCAGAGTGGTATTTCAACAACGACTCCACACTCACTGGCGTGAGCGCTTCACAGTCTCCCACCTATCCTACACAAACCGAACCGAACACCAATACCAAGCTGTAGTGAAGGTCCCGGGGTCTTTTCGTCCTGCCGCGCGTAACGAGCATCTTTACTCGTAATGCAATTTCGCCGAGTCTATGGTTGAGACAGCTGAGAAGTCGTTACGCCATTCGTGCAGGTCGGAACTTACCCGACAAGGAATTTCGCTACCTTAGGATGGTTATAGTTACCACCGCCGTTTACTGGGGCTTAAATTCTCAGCTTCGCCACCGAAGTGGCTAACCGGTCCTCTTAACCTTCCAGCACCGGGCAGGCGTCAGTCCGTATACATCGTCTTACGACTTCGCACGGACCTGTGTTTTTAGTAAACAGTCGCTTCTCACTGGTCTCTGCGGCCCCACCCAGCTCACACTGCAAGAGTGATCACCGGACGAGGCCCCCCTTCTCCCGAAGTTACGGGGGCATTTTGCCGAGTTCCTTAACCATAGTTATCTCGATCGCCTTAGTATTCTCTACCTGACCACCTGTGTCGGTTTGGGGTACGGGCCGTGTGAAAGCTCGCTAGAGGCTTTTCTCGGCAGCATAGGATCACTGAATTCGCCTCATTCGGCTATGCGTCACCTCTCAGGCTTAATGAATGGCGGATTTGCCTACCATTCGCCCTACAGGCTTACACCAGTATTACCACTGACTGGCTCAGCTACCTTCCTGCGTCACCCCATCGCTTGGCTACTACCAGATCAGGTCCCATGCATCCACATCCAGGGCCCCCGAAGGGGCGTAAGGACGCTTCAGGATGGTTAGTATCACTGATTCACCAGGGGCGCGTTCACACGGGTACGGGAATATCAACCCGTTGTCCATCGGCTACGCCTGTCGGCCTCGTCTTAGGTCCCGACTCACCCTGGGCGGATTAACCTGGCCCAGGAACCCTTGGTCATTCGGCGGACGAGTTTCTCACTCGTCTTTCGCTACTCATGCCTGCATTCTCACTCGTGTGGCCTCCACGGCTGGGTCACCCCGCCGCTTCCATGGCCACACGACGCTCCCCTACCCATCCACACCACTGCCCAAGACTCCGCAGAATCAAGGGGGTGCATTGTGTGAATGCCGCAGCTTCGGTGGTGTACTTGAGCCCCGCTACATTGTCGGCGCAGGATCACTTGACCAGTGAGCTATTACGCACTCTTTCAAGGGTGGCTGCTTCTAAGCCAACCTCCTGGTTGTCTTCGCGACCCCACATCCTTTTCCACTTAGTACACGCTTAGGGACCTTAGCTGGCGATCTGGGCTGTTTCCCTCTCGACTACGAACCTTATCGCCCGCAGTCTCACTGCCGCGCTCTCACTCACCGGCATTCGGAGTTTGGCTGATTTCGGTAAGCTTGTGGGCCCCCTAGACCATCCAGTAGCTCTACCTCCGGTGAGAAACACGCGACGCTGCACCTAAATGCATTTCGGGGAGAACCAGCTATCACGGAGTTTGATTGGCCTTTCACCCCTACCCACAGCTCATCCCCTCAGTTTTCAACCTAAGTGGGTTCGGTCCTCCACGACGTCTTACCGTCGCTTCAACCTGGCCATGGGTAGATCACTCCGCTTCGGGTCTAGAACATGCCACTACAACGCCCTATTCGGACTCGCTTTCGCTACGGCTACCCCACACGGGTTAACCTCGCGACATGCCACTAACTCGCAGGCTCATTCTTCAAAAGGCACGCCATCACCCCCAGCAGCAAGCTGCTCGAAGGCTTTGACGGATTGTAAGCGCACGGTTTCAGGTACTATTTCACTCCCCTCCCGGGGTACTTTTCACCTTTCCCTCACGGTACTAGTCCGCTATCGGTCACCAGGGAGTATTCAGGCTTATCGGGTGGTCCCGACAGATTCACACCAGATTTCACGGGCCCGGTGCTACTTGGGTTTCCATCACGACAGTCATCATGTTTTCGTGTACGGGACTCTCACCCTCTACGACAGGCCGTTCCAGACCACTTCCACTAACACAATGATTTCTTACTGTCGGCCAACACGGCAGCATTGACAAGATGAACCCCACAACCCCACGAATGCAACACCTGCCGGCTATCACACATCCATGGTTTAGCCTCTTCCGCTTTCGCTCGCCACTACTCACGGAATCACTATTGTTTTCTCTTCCTGTGGGTACTGAGATGTTTCACTTCCCCACGTTCCCTCCACACACCCTATATATTCAGGTGCGGGTAACACGACATCACTCGTGCTGGGTTTCCCCATTCGGACATCCTCGGATCTCAGCTCGGTTGACAGCTCCCCGAGGCTTATCGCAGCCTCCTACGTCCTTCATCGGCTCCTGGTGCCAAGGCATCCACCGTACGCTCTTCATTACTTACAACAAAGATGCTCGCGTCCACTGTGCAGTTCTCAAACAACACACCCCGCTCGAACTCCCGCCAGCACCATGCCCACCACCGAAATGATGCGGTCTGCCTGACATTCGAACCGGATCGTTCTTACCTGGAAAAAACACTTACGTGTTCTCTCAGGACCCAACAGTGCATCGATATAACTCTTCTCCCACCGGCACTCGGGCCGGCAGCAGTGAAAAGAATGTGTGTCAGTGTTCCACCCATGAGCGTCTGCCGTTCCACATGTGGGAACGAAACAGTCTCTGCCAGAGGAGAAATCAACCTGTGTTGATCCCCTGCTGGAGATGTGCTCCTTAGAAAGGAGGTGATCCAGCCGCACCTTCCGGTACGGCTACCTTGTTACGACTTCGTCCCAATCGCCGATCCCACCTTCGACGGCTCCCTCCCACAAGGGGTTAGGCCACCGGCTTCGGGTGTTACCGACTTTCATGACGTGACGGGCGGTGTGTACAAGGCCCGGGAACGTATTCACCGCAGCGTTGCTGATCTGCGATTACTAGCGACTCCGACTTCACGGGGTCGAGTTGCAGACCCCGATCCGAACTGAGACCGGCTTTAAGGGATTCGCTCCACCTCACGGTATCGCAGCCCTCTGTACCGGCCATTGTAGCATGTGTGAAGCCCTGGACATAAGGGGCATGATGACTTGACGTCGTCCCCACCTTCCTCCGAGTTGACCCCGGCAGTCTCTTACGAGTCCCCACCATTACGTGCTGGCAACATAAGACAAGGGTTGCGCTCGTTGCGGGACTTAACCCAACATCTCACGACACGAGCTGACGACAGCCATGCACCACCTGTATACCGACCACAAGGGGGGCCGTATCTCTACGGCTTTCCGGTATATGTCAAACCCAGGTAAGGTTCTTCGCGTTGCATCGAATTAATCCACATGCTCCGCCGCTTGTGCGGGCCCCCGTCAATTCCTTTGAGTTTTAGCCTTGCGGCCGTACTCCCCAGGCGGGGCGCTTAATGCGTTAGCTACGGCACGGATCCCGTGGAAGGAAACCCACACCTAGCGCCCACCGTTTACGGCGTGGACTACCAGGGTATCTAATCCTGTTCGCTACCCACGCTTTCGCTCCTCAGCGTCAGTTACTGCCCAGAGACCCGCCTTCGCCACCGGTGTTCCTCCTGATATCTGCGCATTTCACCGCTACACCAGGAATTCCAGTCTCCCCTGCAGTACTCAAGTCTGCCCGTATCGCCTGCAAGCTCGAGGTTGAGCCTCGAGTTTTCACAGACGACGCGACAAACCGCCTACGAGCTCTTTACGCCCAGTAATTCCGGACAACGCTTGCACCCTACGTATTACCGCGGCTGCTGGCACGTAGTTGGCCGGTGCTTCTTCTGCAGGTACCGTCACTTTCGCTTCGTCCCTGCTGAAAGAGGTTTACAACCCGAAGGCCGTCATCCCTCACGCGGCGTCGCTGCATCAGGCTTTCGCCCATTGTGCAATATTCCCCACTGCTGCCTCCCGTAGGAGTCTGGGCCGTGTCTCAGTCCCAGTGTGGCCGGTCACCCTCTCAGGTCGGCTACCCGTCGTCGCCTTGGTAGGCCATTACCCCACCAACAAGCTGATAGGCCGCGGGCCCATCCTGCACCAGTAAACCTTTCCACCCTCAGCCATGCAGCCGAAGGTCATATCCGGTATTAGACCCAGTTTCCCAGGCTTATCCCGAAGTGCAGGGCAGATCACCCACGTGTTACTCACCCGTTCGCCGCTCGTGTACCCCGAAGGGCCTTACCGCTCGACTTGCATGTGTTAAGCACGCCGCCAGCGTTCGTCCTGAGCCAGGATCAAACTCTCCGTTGAAGACTCTAGATTTCACAGGCGAACCTGCCAATCAGTCATAGACATCGAGTCAAATCACTAGCAATCAAAAACTCAAACTAGCATTTCAAACACTGACCCCCCTCCGACGGAAGAAGGAGAAGAGCCAGCAAATACCCACACCACCAACACCCCGAAACCCGAAGGCCCCGAAAGCAATCCGTGATGCGGAGTACCAAAAACATTTGGCACTGACATTCATCGACACACTGTTGAGTTCTCAAAGAACACGCACACACCATCACTCCTGGCACACTTGCCAGCCGCTCCGGGGCAACTTTTCCAGCTTATCTCATCGGGTTGACCGGCGCAAACCGGCACCCGCTGAAGACATTCCGGGGTTGAAGCGCAACCATACACGATGGTGAACTTCGGATTGGTCAGGCACTTCGTACAACCTCGTTGCATCACCAGGTGGTGAATGTCGGTGTCCGTGTCGCTCTGACTTGGAATAAGTTACGCGAACCGCACGCGATATTCCAAATCGCCTGGTCGCGGGGATTCGCACGCTGGAATCCGCCGGATCTGCCATTCCTCCCGGCGTACACCGTCAGATCAGAAGCGTGCACGCTGAGCCGGTTCGCAGGTCCGAAAGCTCGACGATGGGACCGTCGCTCCCATTACCACTCACTCTTCATCGGGGAGTCTTCATGAGGAGTACGGCATACCGGCAGTCACCACTCTCGACGGCACCGACATCCTCTACAAGAACTGGGGTGCCGGCCGCCCGTAGTCCTGAGCCACGGGTGGCCGCTCAATGCGGACAGCTGGGAAGCGCAGGACCGACCTCGCGGCGTCCGAGCTGACGTCGACAAGGTCGACGGCGCCGCGCTCGGGGTCTACCCGGGTGCCCGCACGGCATCACCGACACACACAACGTCGAGCTCGGCAAGGACCTGCTCACCCTTTCTCGATACCTACACCTCGTGGCATCCCCTCACCCGAGACAAAAGGATCACAGTCATGAACAGTCACACCGCAGCGCCCGACACCCTCGACCTCGTCCACGGGCTGTGGACGACCCCACACAGCTGGAACGGCGCCTGGCTGACCCGGAGTTCGATCTGCTCGACGAACCTGTCGAACGCCGAACGCTGATCGGTGGGCTGCTGACGTGCAGCCTTCGCGTTGCGCACCATCTTCGCCGCACCAATTCTCAGACGGTCCTCAGAAAAGTCACAATTCGGGCCCCTATCGTTGCCCCGGCAAACCAACCGACATGGGAGGACTCGTCATGAATGTTTCACGAGCACGTCTGCACTTCGGTATCGCCGCCGTGGGCGCGATCTCCGCCGCCCTCGTGATCCCGGGCATCGCCTCCGCCGATCCGGTCGACTCCGACTCCGCCCGCCTCGTGAACTCCACCTGCAGCTTCGCGCAGATCGATGCGGCGATGCACGACGTGACTCCGCAGCTCGCCGCACGCCTCGACCAGGCCCCCGAGCGCAAGGCTCAGCTGGCCGACTTCTTCTCGAAGTCCCCGGCCGACCGCCAGGCCGTCCTCGACGCGCACCCGCAGCTGAAGAGCCGACTGGACACCGTGCCCACCGAGGGACCGGCAGTCGAGTGGCGCGCGAAGGCGCTGACGATCGCCGAGACCTGCGGTAACTACTGACGCACGCTAGGCGGGGCGGACGGTGCGCAGGACCGTCTGCCCCGTGTCCAGCCGGCGGATGTTGTCGATGATGTCGCGGACGCGACCGACGAACGTGTGGTCGGTGACGCCGGACGAGTGCGGGGTCATCAGGATGTTCGGCAGGTCGCGGAACGGCAGCGCGCTCGGGGCGCCGTGACCGCCGGCGTCGGGGTAGGTGTACCAGACGTCGATCGCCGCGGCCGCGATCCGGTGCGACGCGAGCGCGTCGTACAGCGGTTGTTCCTGGACGAGGGGGCCGCGCCCGACGTTGATCAGGATGCCGTCGGGGCCGAGCGCGTCGAGTTCCGCGCCGCCGATCATGCCGCGGGTGTGATCGTTCAGCGGCGCGGACACCACCACGACGTCGGACTCCGTCAGGAGCCGGAGCAGCGACGTGTTGTCGCCTGCCCATCCGAGGCCTTCCGCGGCGGCGTCGAGATTTCCCCGCCCGGTCACTGCGCAGCCCTCGGCGCCGAACGCGCGCAGCACATTCCACGAGCGCCGGCCGATGTGACCGAAGCCGACGAATCCGACCCGCGCGCCCCGCATCGACCGGGACTGCGCGATGGCGTCGTCGTAGACGGATGTGGCCCACACGTCGCCGCGGAGTGCGCGGTCGTGACGGAGGAATCCGCGTCTCAGCATCAGCGCCGCCGACACGATGTACTCGGCGATCGAGTCCTCGTGGTGGAAGGTGTTGGCCACCAGGGTGTCCGCGGGCAGCGCGGCGAACGCCACGTTGTCGGTGCCCGCGCCTGCGACGTGCAGCAGGCGCAGTTTCGGCGCTGCGGCCGCCATTGCGGCGGTGAACCGGCCGCCCACGTACACGTCGGCGTCGGCGAGGTCGGCGGCGATCGCCGGCTCGTCGAACGTCCGATGCCACGACACCGTCGCGCCGGACGGCAGTCCCGACTCGAACAGTTCGCGATGCGGCAGCAGGTTCCGGTCGCCGACGACGACCTTCATCAGGCGCGCACCAACGCCGGGCGCTTGCTGTCGAATGTCCAGTTCGGCACCAGGAACTGCATGCCGATCGAGTCGTCGCGCGCGCCGAGCCCCTTCTGCCGGTACAGCTCGTGGGCGGCCTCGACGCGGTCCATGTCGAGTTCGACACCGAGACCGGGAGTCGACGGCACGGTGAGGTAGCCGTCTTCGATCTCGTACGGGTCCTTGGTGATCCGCTGACCGTCCTGCCAGATCCAGTGGGTGTCGATGGCGGTGATGTCGCCCGGAGCCGCGGCCGCGACGTGGGTGAACATGGCGAGCGACACGTCGAAGTGGTTGTTGGAATGCGAACCCCACGTGAGGCCCCACGCATCGCAGAGCTGGGCGACGCGGACGGACCCGTTCATCGTCCAGAAGTGCGGGTCGGCGAGCGGGATGTCGACGGCGCCGGAGCGGATGGTGTGCCCCATCTCGCGCCAGTCGGTGGCAATCATGTTGGTGGCCGTCGGCAGTCCGGTGGCGCGCTTGAATTCGCTCATCACCTCGCGACCGGAGAAGCTGCCCTCGGGGCCGACCGGGTCCTCGGCATACGCGAGAACGTCTTTCAGCCCGCGGCAGGTCTCGATCGCCTCCGACAGCAGCCAACCGCCGTTGGGGTCGAGGGTGATCCGGGCGTCGGGGAACCGCTCGGCGAGCGCCGTGACGGCCGCCGCCTCCTCGTGGGGTGCGAGGACACCGCCCTTGAGCTTGAAGTCGGCGAAACCGTACCGCGCCTGGGCCGCCTCGGCGAGCCGCACGACCGCGTCCGGTGTCAACGCCTCCTCGTGCCGCAGACGCAGCCAGTCGTCGGACTCCGCCGCACCCGACTGGTACTCGAGGTCGGTCTTGTTGCGGTCGCCGACGAAGAAGAGATAGCCGAGCGCCTGCACCTTCTCGCGCTGCTGGCCCTCGCCGAGCAGGGCCGCGACGGGAACGCCGAGGTGCTGCCCGAGGACGTCGAGGAGTGCCGACTCGACGGCGGTGACGGCGTGGATCGCGACACGGAGGTCGAACGTCTGGTTGCCGCGGCCCGCGGCGTCGCGGTCGGCGAACGTGCGCCGCAGATCGGCGAGAACGCCGTTGTACTCGCCGATGCTGCGTCCCGTCACGATCGCACGGGCGTCTTCGAGGGTACGGCGGATCGGTTCACCGCCGGGCACCTCGCCGACACCGGTGTTGCCGTCGGAATCGGTGAGGATCACCAGGTTCCGGGTGAAGTACGGGGCATGCGCGCCGGACAGGTTCAGGAGCATGCTGTCGTGGCCCGCGATCGGGACCACTCGCATGTCGGTGACGACCGGGGTGCTTGTTGTACTCATCTTCCGAAACCTTCCTTCACAGCGCAGCGACGCCCGTGAGGCGCCTCACAACCCAAACTCTAAGTGGCCCGATCGATACATGTCCAAGACTTGTTGAGCATCGAACGATGCAGACACTGCATCAGAGAAGCTGCTGTCCGATCAGCATCAACGCACCGACACAGGAGACCGTGATCGACGCCCGGCGCAGGCGTGCCGCGTCCAGGTGGCGGTTCACGAACCTCGACGCCACGTAGCCGAGCACCGTCGCCGGGATCAGCAGCAGGAACATCACCGCCGACTCGCGGTGCACCGACCCCGTCGCGGCGAGCACGGCGACCGACAGCGTGGAGCCCACCAGGAAGAACGCGCTCATGTTGCCGCGCAGCTGCGCCCCCTTCGACCCCTGCATCACCAGGGCCATCGGCGGTCCGCCGATCGAGGTGGCCGTGCCGAGCAGACCCGACGCGGCGCCGGCGACGGCGAGGTTCCGGCGCCGCGGCGGCGGTGCCCAGCCCAGTGTCGCGAAGACGACCCCGGACAGCACCACGGCCGCGAGCAGCAGCGACAACCCCCGTTCCGGCAGCACCACCAGCAGCAACGCACCCGCGATCGTGCCCGGCACCCGGCCGGCCAGCGCCCACCCGGTGCCCGACAGATCGAGGGCGTCGCGTTCCCGCCACACCACCATCATCGTGACGACCGTTGCCGTCATGATCAGCGTCCCGGGCAGCAGGCCCGGATCGACGAGCGCGACGACGGGTGCCGCGAGCATGCCCATCCCGAATCCGATCGACGCCTGCATGCACGAGGCGAGAAAGACGGCGAACGCGATGATCGCGAACTCTGCCCCGCTCACCCGACCGCGACGGGGACGCCGAGTTCGATCGGGCGCCGGGAGTGGTGGCATTCGGCGACGTGGCCGCTCTCGCGCTCGTCGACCGCGGCGGGTGGCACGGTGCTCGCGCAGATGTCGGTCGCGTGGGCGCACCGGGTCCGGAACCGGCAGCCCGACGGCGGGTTCAGCGGCGACGGCACTTCACCGTCGAGGATGATCCGCTTGCCCCGGGATGCGGCGTCCAGTTTCGGTGCCGCCGACATCAGTGCCTCGGTGTACGGGTGGGCGGGACGGTCGAAGACGGCGTCCGTCGCACCCGTCTCCACGATCCGCCCGAGATACATCACGGCGACGCGGTCGGCGACGTGCCGGACCACCGACAGGTCGTGCGAGATGAACACGTACGAGATGCCGAGCTGCTTCTGCAGGTCGTTCAGCAGGTTGAGCACCTGCGCCTGCACCGACAGGTCGAGCGCCGACACGGGTTCGTCGCAGATGACGACGCTCGGGTTCAACGCCAGGGCGCGGGCG
Organism: Rhodococcus wratislaviensis; assembly: GCF_041228765.1. Classification (NCBI taxonomy): domain Bacteria; kingdom Bacillati; phylum Actinomycetota; class Actinomycetes; order Mycobacteriales; family Nocardiaceae; genus Rhodococcus; species Rhodococcus wratislaviensis. The sequence continues at coordinate 579,267 of NZ_CP150488.1, forward strand.
ATCCCGAGACGCTGACGCTGACCGCCGGAGAACTCCTGCGGGTACCGGTGCTCGTCGCTCGGCCGCAGACCCACCAGGTGCAGCAGTTCCCGCACCCGTGCCGCCCGGTCACGGCTCGTCTTGTACATCGTCTTGTGGGTGCGCCACGGCTCGGCGATGATGTCGGCCGCCGACATCCGGGAGTTCAGCGACGCGTACGGGTCCTGGAACACCATCTGCACGCGGCGGCGCAGCGCGAGCAGGTCCTTGCCCTTCAGCGAGAACGGGTCGACGCCGTCCCACGTCACCGAACCGGAGTCCGGGCGCTCGAGCATCATCAGCGTGCGGGCGAGGGTGGACTTGCCACAGCCCGATTCGCCGACGAGCCCGAGCGTTTCGCCGCGGGCGAGGTCGAGATCGATGCCGTCGAGCGCGCGCAACTGATTCTTGCCCGCCGCGTTGGCCGGCACCTTGAACGTCTTGGTGAGGCCCCGCACCTTCAGAATCGACTCAGACATGAGAGATCTCCTCGGGGAAATGGCACGCCGAGCGGCGACCGGGTGTGGCGACGTCGGCGAGCGGCGGGCGGGTGGTGCGGCACAGGTCGCGGGCCAGCGGGCAGCGTGCCTGGTAGACGCAGCCGGACGGAATGGAATGCAGGTCGGGCGGGGTGCCGCCGATGGATTTCAGGTCCTCCCCGCGGACCGCGTGCACGGGGACCGAATCGAGCAGGCCCTTGGTGTACGGGTGCTGCGGCGAGGAGAAGACCTCGGCGACCGGTCCGGTCTCGACGACGTTGCCCGCGTACATGATCGCGACGCGGTCGGCCTCCTCCGCGACCAAGGCGAGGTCGTGGGTGATGAGGATGACGGCCATGTCGTGCTCGGTGCGCAGATCCCGCAGCAGCGACATGATCTGCGCCTGCACCGTGACGTCGAGTGCCGTCGTCGGCTCGTCGGCGAGCAGGACCGTCGGGCTCAGCGCGACGGCCATCGCGATCAGCAGGCGCTGCCGCATGCCGCCGGAGAACTGGTGCGGATAGGAGTCGACGCGCGATTCGGGCTCCGGAATCCCGACCCGCTGCATCAGCGAGATCGCCTCCCGCCGCGCCTCTTTCGCGGAGAGCCCGCGATGGATCCGGAACGGTTCGGCCAACTGCTTGCCGACCGTGTACACCGGGTTGAGTGCGGTCAGCGCATCCTGGAACACGATGGCCAGTTCGGTGGCGGCGAGGGTGCGGCGGGTCCTGGCCTTCGCTGTCACCAGGTCGACGTCGCCGAGACGGACCGAACCGTCGGTGACGTCGGCGATCGGTTCGAGCAGGCCGACGAGCGCCTGCGCGGTCATCGACTTGCCGCACCCCGACTCACCGAGCAGCGCCAGGGTTTCGCCGCGCCGCGCGGTGAACGACACGTGGTCGACGGCCCGGACCGTGCCCGAGGGGGTACGCAGGTCGACGGTCAGATCCGCGACCTCGAGGGCGACGCGGTCGATGTCTGCGACGTCGAGTGATTCGACAGCCGGTGCGGATGCACTCATGAGACGACCTTTCGGGTGGGGAACAGCCGGGAGCGACGCGACCGCGGGACGGTCAGACGCCAGCGCTGGGCGGGGTCGGTGGCGATCCGGGCCCATGCCGCGAGCACGGTCGCCGACACGGTGGTGATGACGATGGCGAGCCCGGGGAAGAACGACAGCCACCACGCCGTCTGCAGGTACGTCCGGCCCTGGGACACCATCAGGCCCCAGCTGATGTCGGGCGGCTGGATGCCGATGCCGAGGAAGCTCAGCGACGACTCGGCGAGCATCACGTAACAGAAGTCGAGGGTGGCGACGGTGAGCAGCGTCGGCAGCAGGATGGGGAACACGTGCCGGCGGATGACGGCCCCGCTGCGGGCTCCGAACGTGCGCGCGGCGTCCACGAACAACCGGCTCTGCAGTTCCGCCGACTCCGCGCGGGCGGTGCGGAGGTAGATCGGGATGCGGGTGATGGCCAGGACCAGGACGATGTTCGCGGCGCTGGGCGAGAACACGTACAGGACGACGACGGCCATCAGCAGCGACGGGAAACTCATGATGACGTCGGCGACGCGCATCGCCGTCGTCTCCCGCCAGCCGCGGTGGTAGCCGGCCCACATGCCGACGAGGGACCCGACGATGCAGGACAGCGCGACCGCGGGCAGCGCCACGAGGAGGGTGGTGCGGCACGCGACGATCAACCGGGCCAGCATGCTGCGTCCGAGCGGGTCGGTGCCGAGGATGTTCATCCACCCGTTCGCCACGTGGAACGGTGCGAGGTTGGACTGTTCCAGGTTCTGGTCCGTCGCGGCGTCGCCGACGAGCCACGGGCCGAAGACGGCGACGAGGAACACGAACACCAGGATGGCCGCCGCGACCGTGGCCACCCGGTCCCGCAGGAGCAGTCGCCACAACGGTGCCTTGTTCCGGGAGGGTTTCGGCGCCGGAACGGTTTCTTCGACGGGGGCCGCGACGGCGGGCGTCTCGTCGGGGCTCGGATAGACGTCGCCTGCTCCGTCCAGGCGGGGTGCGTTGTCTATGGACATGTCGGCGGCCTCCTAGACCTTGGACTTCTCACGGACACGCGCGTCGAGAAGTGCGTAGCCCGCGTCGATCAGGATGTTGAGGACGAAGATGCTGACCGCGGTCAGGAGCACCGCCGCCTGTAGGACCGCGAAGTCGCGCTGCAGGATCGCGTCGATCATCAGCTTGCCGATGCCGGGCCACCCGAAGATCGCTTCGACGACGACGGCGCCGTTGACCAGGCCGACGGTGAGATCGCCGGCCACCGTCAGCGCCGGGGCCGCGGCATTGCGGAGCGCGTGATGGGTGACGACGCGCAGATCGCCGGCGCCCTTGCTCCGGGCAAGACGTACGTATGGTGCGGACAGTGCCGACACCATCGCGCCGCGGACCACCTGGGTGAGCACGCCGAGCGGGCGGATCAGCAGGGTGGCGATCGGCAGGATCCACGACAGCGCGCTTCCGGTACCCGACGTGGGCAGCACCCCCAGTACCACCGCGAAGATCCACACGCCGGTGATGGCGAACCAGAAGTCGGGGATGCTGGCCGCGGTCATCGACAGCAGACTCGAGATCCGGTCGGCGAGCGAATTCGGCCGGTACGCCGCCCAGCAGCCGATCACGACGGCGCCGATGATCGCGAGCAGCATGGTGAAGAACGCGAGTTGCAGCGTGGCCGGGAACGCCCGCAACGCCATGGTCGCGGCGGATTCACCGGTGCGAAGCGACTCCCCGAAGTCGAGGTGGGCGACCCCGGACAGGTAGTCGACCATCTGGCTCAGGACCGGCTTGTCGAGGCCGTTCTCGGCGGCGAACTCGGCGCGCTGATCGGGTGTCGCGGAGACCGGGAGGTAGAGGTTGGTCGGGTCGCCGGTGAGGCGGGCGAGCAGGAACACCCCGAAGAGGACGACGAGGAGGGGTACGAGGCTGGTGTAGACGCGTCGGCGCAGGAAGGCGAACATGACTCACCGCCTTCGGATCGGGTTCGGTTGGGACATCTCAGGTTCCTCCGGGGGGCTGGGAAGAGGGTTAGCCGTTCGCGGATGTGTCCGCGTGGGTCATCTCGCTCAGGCGCATCTCGTCGCCGGTCGCGGAGTTGGGCGTGTACTGCACGGTCGGGGACTTGGCGAGGACCGCGTTCATGTGGGCGATGTACGCGAACTGCCGGATCTCCTTCGGTTCGTTGGCCAGCACCGAGGCGAACGCGTCCTGGCGGGCGTCGCCGACGAGTTTCTCTGCGGCGTCGATCTGCGCGTCGTATCCGGGCGAGCCGAAGTAGCTCTGGTATCCGTCGCTGCGCATGTACTGGTCGACGGTGAACTGCGCGTCACCCGCCTGGTTGCCGTGCTGGATCATCAGCAGAATCGGTCCGGTGCCCTGCGGGAACGGCCGGATCTGGTACTGCATCTGCCCGGCCGTGTCCATCATCTCTATCTTCACGTTCAGGCCGGCCTTGCTCAGCGAGTTCTGGATGACCTCGATGGTCTCGTTGATCTTGGGGAACTGGCCCGTGCGCCCGATCAGGCGGATCTGGTTGTCGACGGGAACGCCGTCGGCCTTGGCCTCCGCCACCAGTTGCGCGGCGCGATCGGAGTCGTAGGGGGTCGGCTGCAGGTCGGGGTCGAACCCGACGATGCTGCTGCCGACGAGTTGCCCGGCCGGCTCGCCGAGACCCTGGAACAGCGCCTTGACGATCCCCGCCCGGTTGACGGAGAGGTCGATCGCCTCGCGGACGCGGTAGTCGTCGAGCGGCGGTTCGGTGGCCATCATGCGCAGCGCCGTCGTCTCGTTGTTGGGGTAGGCGACGCCGAGGTCGCCCGCGCCGTCCTCCGGACCGAGGTAGGTGGCGAGTTCGGCCTCGTCGTTGGTGACCATCGCGGCCCGGACGCTGCCCTCGGTCCGCCACTGGTAGATCGCCCGCGTGTACTCGGGCGCCGTGCCCCAGTACGTGTCGTTGCGGACCAGCGCGAGTCGCTGCCCGTGATCCCAGTAATCGATCTTGTAGGGGCCGGTGCCGATCGGATCGCGCACCTTGTCCTGGGCGTCGGTGGTGGAGGGCACCATCTCCACGAACGAGATCCGCAGGGGAAGGATCGGGTCGGCGACCGGGGTCTGCACCGTCACGGTCGACGGGTCGATCGCGTTCACGACGAGTGCGTCGTCGCCGAAGACGTACCCGTCGACGTCGCAACCGATGGTCGAGTTGACGGTGCGATCGATCGAGAAGGCGGCGTCCTCGGCATCGAACGCGCTGCCGTCGCTGAACGTGACGCCCGGACGGATCCGGAACGTCCAGACCGTGTCCGACGTCTGCTCCCACGAGTCGGCGAGCTTCGGTTCGAGGTCGCCGGTATCGGCGTTGCGTTCCACCAGGGGCTCGGTGATGTTGGAGCGGACGACGACTCCGGTAGAGGTGAGTGACGCGTCGCAGGGTTCGAGCGTGGGCGGCTCCTGCGGGAGCACGATCCGCAACGTGTCGGGGCTGGCGGCGTCGCTGTGGCTCGAATTGGCCACCGAGCAACCTGTAGCCAGAGCCGGCACCGTCAGTGCGGCGGTGGCCACGACGACGGCGCGGTAACGGGTTCCCTGCTGCAGCGAACGTGCAGGGCTCATGGTGTCCTCCGTAGGGATGTGTCGCGTACTCGACGCGAGTGAAGAGGGCCCGCCTGTGACGGTAGACACACGCTATGAGCGGCGCGGACGCAGCGTCAACAGGGGGAAACGGCGCAAAGTGGCTCGTGAGTGCCGTCACAGGCTCGATTGAAGGAGACTGCGATCACCCCCGCACGCCCCTGACCGGCGCATACAGGGAGTTTCGACATCCGCGCACGTCAACGCGCCGCCAACCAATGCCGTTTGAGTATCGATCCATGTTATTTACGTGTTGGACAGGTATTCCGAGGGCCGCTTAACGTACGGGTAACCGGCGGTGCGGAGAGTCGCGCCACCACTCGTCAGGAGGCACGATGGTGACCGCAGAGTCGTCCGTGAAAGAAGCTGCTGTACAGACTGTTTCGGGAGGACGCATCCTGAAGGTCGGGCCACTGAAGCCGTCCCTCACCGCGACGCTCTTCGAGAAGTACGACGCACTCGACCTCCCGCTGGGCGACGGCCGCACCAGCTTCCTCGCCGAGCACGGCGAGTCCGTCACCGCGGTCGTGACGTCCGGCCGCACCGGAGTCGATGCGGCACTGATGACGGAACTGCCGAACCTCGGCGCCATCGTGCACTTCGGAGTTGGTTACGACACAACCGATGTCGTGCTCGCCGAGGAACTCGGAATCGGTGTGAGCAATACTCCCGACGTCCTCACCGACTGCGTCGCCGACACCGCCGTCGGATTGCTGATCGACACGCTCCGCGGCTTCTCCGCCGCCGACCGCTTCGTGCGCGACGGCCGCTGGCCCGCCGAGGGCAACTTCCCCCTCACCCGGCAGGTGAGCGGCACGCGGGTCGGCATCGTCGGGCTGGGGCGCATCGGCTCCGCCATCGCCACCCGCCTCACCGGCTTCGGTTGCACGATCTCCTACCACAATCGGCGCGAGGTTCCCGGCTCCCCGTTCGCGTACGTCGGCTCGGCTGCCGCACTCGCCGCCGGGGTCGATGTGCTGATCGTCGCCGCAGCGGGCGGCAAGGGCACCGAAAAGCTCGTGGACCGAGAGGTTCTCGAAGCCCTCGGACCCGACGGCTACCTGATCAACGTGGCACGCGGAAGTGTCGTCGACGAGGACGCGCTCGTCGAGCTGCTCACCGAACGCAAGCTCGCCGGTGCCGGACTGGACGTGTTCACAAGGGAACCGCACGTTCCCGATGCGCTCCTCGCGCTCGACACCGTCGTTCTCCTCCCCCACGTCGCGAGCGGCACGACCGAGACCCGGGCCGCGATGGAGGCTCTCACCCTGCAGAACCTCGACGAATACCTTGCCCAGGGCACCCTGACCACCCCCGTACTCGAGCCGAGGTCACGATGAGCGTCATTCTCAGCTACGTCCCGACAATCGAAGGTCGTGGCGCGCTGGCGTTCGGATTCGCCGAAGCCCGCATGCGCGCAACCGATCTCGTGGTGATCGCCGACGGAGACAGCGCCTCGGCACCCGGCTTCGGGGCCGAACTGCACTCCGCAAGGGAGGAAGCGGACGCGGCCGGCGTCGACTATCGCATCGCGCGGAACGAACCCGACCGCTCCCACGCAGACAACCTCATCGACGCGTCCTACGACTCAGCCGCGGAACTCCTCGTCCTCGGCATGCGACGACGCTCCCCCGTCGGCAAACTCCTCATGGGTTCCGTCGCCCAGCGCGTGCTCCTCGAGGCGCAGTGCCCGGTGGTCGGGGTCAAGCCGCCCGTCGCGGCAGAGGTCTGAGCGCACCGCGCAGCAGACGTCTGAGCCGCGCGGACGGGGTTGGATCACCGGCCCATCCATAACCCTCACGGCGCCGAATACCTGCCGTGGGACAGCCATGATCGATGGGCCTCGGCGCGCCGACGGCGCGCAACTGGGCGGTCGCCTCCTGACCTTGGTCGGCGACCGCGACTTCCAGGCGCTCGCACCCGAGATCTCCCGGATCGCGTGCGACCACGGCAGCGACCGGTCGGCGTTCACGGCGGTCGTGTCGTGGATCGTCACCACCATCGCCGACCTCATCGCGGATCCGGCCTCGAGCGTCAACGACGCCGTCGACAGCTTCATCAGCGTCGTCCCCCTCGTGCACGACGCGACCGAACTGGCGGAAGAGTTGCCCGCGCCCGCCGAGTGGCTGTTCACCGCCGTCGTGCGACACCTGCAGAGCAGGCGCCGGGCGGGATCCGATCCCCCGCCGCCCGTGCCTGCCGACACCGCACTCACGCGCATGCAGGCCCTCGTCGAAGCGTTGCTCTGGCTCGACGCACTCCTCGAGTGCGACCACAGCCTGTAGGCGGGCCGTCAGGGTTGCACTGGCGGGGTGTAGGTGAGCGTGTTCCCCAGGAACCAGAGCAGTCCGAGCACGATGGGGAGATGGAAGACGAGCTGCACCGCGGTGAACCCGACGAGATGCCGGGCACGAAGTCCGAGGATGCCGAGGAGGGGCAGCATCCAGAACGGGTTGACGAGATTGGGCAGCGCCTCCGCGGCGTTGTAGATCTGGACCGTCCACCCGAGGTGCGCCTGGAGGTCGTTGGACGCCTGCATGACGTAGGGGGCTTCGATGATCCATTTGCCACCGCCCGACGGGATGAACAACCCGAGCACCGCCGAGTAGACACCGATGACCAATCCGAACGTGCCGTGCGAGGCGATGCTCACGAAGCCCTCGGAGATGTAGTGCGCCACCGTGTTCCCGTCGGCATCGTGCGCCCGGGTCATGACGGCGGCGATACCGGCGTAGAACGGGAACTGCACCAGGATGCTCGAGCACGCAGGAACCGCATTCTTCACCGCGATCAGGAAGCGCCGCGGACGCCAGTGCAGCAGCATACCCAACGCCAGAAACAGCAGGTTGTACGTGCTCAGGTTGGAGATCACGAGAATCGGATCACTCGCGGCGAACTCCCTCAGCAGCCAACCGAATACGAGTGCGCCGACGATCACGGGCAGCACCGGGCTGTACTCGAGCCAGTCGCCGGGGCGCTCACGCTTCGGCAACGGCGGCGACACGTCGCGGACGTCCACCCCGAGATCCTCCGCCGTGACGGAGTTCGCCTTGTGCGGCGCCGACAGATACGCGATCACGACGCTGACCACGAAGATCACCGCTGCCAGAAACAGCGACTGCCACAGGAAGATGGTGTCCCGGAACGGGATTACACCGGTGATCGCGAGCAGCTCCGGAGTGAGGCTCTTCGGGTTGGCCTGAAGCTGCGCGGCGGAGGAGCTCAGCCCCAGCGCCCAGATTCCGCCGATTCCCAGATAGGCTGCTGCTCCCGCGGCCCGATAGTCGAGGCCGAGTTCGGTGCGGCGTGCCATCGCCCGGGCCAGCAACCCGGCGAAGACGAGTCCGAAACCCCAGTTCACCATCGACGTCACGAGGCTCACCACCGCGATGAACGTGACACCCCCTCGGGCGGTGCGCGGAATCGCCGCGAGTCTCGTGATGAGGCGTTCGGCGGGGGGTGACGACGCCACGATGTAGCCGGTGACCACCACCATCGCCATCTGCATCGTGAACGGGATCAGATCCCAGAAACCGGTCGAGAAGCTCGTCGCCACCGTCGCCGGCGACGCTCCGATGGCCAGAGCGGCTCCGGCCACCAACGCCACGGCGAGCAGCGCGAAGATGAACGCGTCCGGGAACCATCGCTCGATGACCGACGCGAACCGGAGGGCGACCCTGGCAAGGAAACCCTCCCCAGCGTCCTGCTGTTCCTCGCCGCGGCGCGCGGATTCGACGGTGCTACTCATGATGTCGTCACCTCGAACCGCCGTGGTGCGACGGGAAGCCTCGACGCGACTCCCACCGAGGACTCGAACATCTGCGCGTGTGCGAGGAGCCGGGCCTCCTGCCCCGGCGCGCCGACGAGTTGCAGTCCCACCGGCAGTCCGGCGTCGGAGAAGCCGCACGGGAGCGCGACGACCGGGCACCCGGTGAGGCTCACGCAGAATGTGATTGCGATCCAGTCGATGTACGTTCGCGATTCCACCCCGTCGATGCGTTCGGGATACGTCCACTCCGCGGGGAAAGGATCGAGCGGTGCGGACGGAACCACCAGCAGATCGTGGGTCTCGAAGTAGTCCGCAAACTCGTGGAACAGTTGTCCTCGAACGCGTTCTGCCCACAACAGCGTCTCCGTGGACTGAGTGAGACCGCGCTCGATGTTCCACACGATGTCGGGCTTGACCTCGCTGCGATGCTCCGCGAGGAGCCCGCCGTGCACAGCGGCCACCAAATGGCTCCGCAACGCCTGGAAGGCATCGTAGGCGCCGGTGAAGTTCGGGCAGTCCGTCACGACGTCGGCGCCGAGCGCGTCGAAGTGTTTCATCGCGTCACCGCAGATGCGGCGCATCTCCGGCTCGACCGGGAGACACCCGAGGTCCGGACTGAAGCCGACGCGGGTGGGCGGATCGAACGTCGTCAGGCGTTCCAGGAACGACTGCGGTCGTTCCGGCCTCGTCAACGGGTCGTGCAGGTCGTGGCCGACCATCGCATCCAGCATCAGTGCGACGTCGCCGACGTTGCGCGCCATCGGCCCCTCCACCCACAGCGGATCGAATGGGATCGCCGGCCGGCGGCGCGGAATCCGCCCGGGAGTCGGGCGCAGACCGACGGTCGCGTTGTACCCGGACGGGGTGCGGAGGCTGCCGCCCAGGTCGTTGCCGGTCGCCAGCCAGGCGCTCCCCGAGGCGAGCGCGGCCGCGGACCCGCCGGAGGAACCGCCCACCGAACGGTCGAGGTTCCACGGGTTGCGGCTGGGACCGAACAGTGTGTTGTACGTGTGACCGCCCGCGAACTCGGGCACGTTGGACTTGGCGTACGGGACGCCGCCGTTGTTCTCGAGGACGCTCACCATCGCGTCGGATCGGGCGGCGACGTGGTCGGCGAAGAGGGGTGAGCCGTGCGTCGTGCGCTGCCCTTCGACGTCGTTGTAGTCCTTCACCGCGACCGGTAGTCCGGCGAGCAGACCACGCCCCGCCGGATCCGGAACTTCAGCCTCCAACCGCGCCGCGCGTTCGGCAGCGGCATCGAAGAACTGGATGGGCAGGGCGTTGACTTGTGGGTCTACCTCGGCGACGTGCCTACGGAGTGCCTCGAGGATGCTGGTCGGCGTCTCGGCGCCTTCGCGCAGCAACCGGACGACCTCACGCGCGGGTTTCTGGATCAGATCGGACATCGGGGGCTCCTATCGGGGGGCGAACGTGGCTTTCGGCCCCAAGCGTCACTCTGGCGTCGGATTCAATCAACAAAAATAAGCAATATGGAGGATTCAGCCGTATCATTGGCCGATCATGCCGGAACACACAGTCGATCCGCTGGACCGCAAGATCATCGCCGCGCTGGTCGTCGATGGCCGCGCGACGTGGTCGACGATCGCGGCCGCCCTCGGCGAAGCCGAGCGCACGGTGGCACGCCGAGGTTCGCGACTGCTGGAGTCGGGGATGGTGGAAATCCGTGGAATGGCGGACCCGCATCGCACGGCGGATTCCGATCCGTTCATCGTTCACGGCCGGTGCCGCCCGGACAGCACATTGACGGCGGCCGTCGCGCTCGCGCACCGACCGGAGAGCGTGACGGTCTACGTCCTGTCGGGGCCGCAGCACTGCTACGCCGACATCTGGGCTCCGCGCCGGCGGCAGTCCCGCCTCTTCCTGCAGGAGATGGCGACGCCGTCGGGATTTCTGCAGATGGACATCTCGCCGGTGCTCGAATACATACGTACGCTTCACGACTGGGAACCGGGAATCCTTACCGTCACGCAGACCGCCGAAATACGACGAATCCCGAAGACCCGCTGGCCACAGTTCACCGACCCGGTGGTTCTCGACCGGGAAGACAAGGCGCTCGTGGGGCTGGTCGTCGAGAACGGCCGCGCGAGCTTCGAGGAACTGTCCCGGCTCGTCGGGATCTCCGAACAGACCGTCAAACGGCGCATCGACAAGATGCGGCAGTCCGGGCTGCTCACGTTCCGCGCGGTGTTCGACCCGGCGTTGATCGGCCTCCCCGTTGCCGCGTTGCTGTGGATCCGGGCGAAACCGTCGAAGGTGTCGGCGGTCGCCGAGGCACTCGCCGCTCAGCCGTTCCTCCGATACGCGGCGATCATCATGGGCACTCACCAGATCGTCGCGGACTTCCGGCTGCCGTCGAAGGAAGCCCTGCGGGAGCTGATGCTCGAAGCCGAGTGGCTCGAGCACGTCGACCTGCTGGAGAGCTCACTGATTCTCGAGACCCTGAAGCAGAGCCGCGTGCTGGCCGGCGACCTCGGGTAACAGCAGACCAACTCTCCTCGGTACTCGGCATTTCAGGTCCAAGGCCGGTGTGCCCGCACAGTGACGGCCGTCTCGAGTCGGAATAGCGCGGCCCGTACGCCCGTTCCCCCAGTGGATCCCGATCCTGCGCGGCGGCACCGAGAACGGCGCTGCCGAACACGCCTACGGAAAGACCAATATCTGTGAATCTCTTCTCCCCCTTGACACTCGGCGAACTCGAACTGCCCAACCGGGTCGTGATGGCGCCCCTGACCCGCGTCCGCTCCGGGCGTGACGGCGTGCCCGGACCGCTGGTGGTCGAGCACTACCGACAGCGGGCCTCTCTCGGTCTGATCGTCGGTGAAGGCACTTACCCCAGCAACGCCGGCCAGGGCTTCCCCGGCCAGCCCGGGCTGGTGACACCCGAACAGGTTGCGGGCTGGAAGAACGTCGCCGACGCCGTGCACGCGGCCGGTGGACGGATCGTCGCGCAGGTCATGCATGCCGGCCGCGTCACCCATGAGGGAACCACCGGCGGTCACGAGGTGGTCGGTCCGAGCGCCGTCGCCATCGAGGGTGAGACCCGCACGTACGACGGGAAGGAGCTGTACCCGGTTCCCCGCGCGTTGGGTACCGAGGAACTCCCCGCCGTCATCGAGGAGTTCGTCCAGGCGTCGCGGAACGCGGTGGCAGCCGGGATGGACGGCGTCGAAATCCACGCCGCCAACGGCTACCTGCTGCACGAATTCCTCTCCCCGGCCTCGAACCTGCGTGAGGACACGTACGGCGGCTCCCCCGCGAACCGGGCACGCTTCGTCGTCGAGGTATTCGAGGCCGTGGCAGACGCCATCGGCGCCGGCCGGGTGGGTATCCGCATCTCGCCCGAACACAACATCCAGGACGCCCTGGAACTGGACGCCGACGACGTTCGGGCCACTTACGGTGCGCTGGTCGACGCCATCGCTCCGCTGAAGCCCGCCTACCTGAGCATTCTGCACAAGGACCCGTCCGGGCCCCTCGCACAGGACCTGCGGATACGCTTCGGCGGCCCGGTGCTGATCAACAGTGGTTTCGGCGCGGTCACCACCCGCGACGAAGCGCTCGCAATCCTCGACGACGGCCACGCCGATGCCGTCGTCGTCGGGCGTCCCGCGATAGCCAACCCGGATCTCGTGCGGCGCTGGCAGGAAGACCTGCCGCTCAACATCCCGGACCCCGAGACCTTCTACTCGGAGGGCGCGAAGGGCTACACCGACTACCCGGTGTTGCAGCACTGACCCCCGGTCCGACATGGCCCATGACTGCAGGTCATGGGCCACAGTGCTATCCGACGGACGACCCCGTGTCGCGCATCCGGGCCCGGCACCGTACGGTTAGTCGTAGTTGAGTACACAGCTACCGAGTTCACGGGCCGCCCGGCGTGTCCGTGCTCTAATCGGGCGTACCAACTGTGCACGCTGTGCCAGGACGCCCACCTCGAAGGTGGCCGACAGTGAGAGCACCATTCCCAACGACGCTCTCGCAGCCGAAGCTCCCGACGAACAGCTTTACTTCTATCTTCTCGTGACCTGTCGGAGGAACTGCATTTTCGGACCACTGAACTCCGGGCCTGCTCTGCTGCGGCGACGCTCACAGAAGTTGAAAGGTGATCGTTCATGCCACTCACCGTGGAGCACACCACTCGTTACGCCGATGCCCTGATGACGCTGGCCCTGGCCGCGCACCGTCCGGCCACCGTCGTCAACACCGGCACCGGATACGCCGTCCGGGTCGATTTCGAGCGCGGCATTCACCTGCTCGCCACCAACGCACCGGGGGATCTCAGTTCCGATCCGGACGCGCAGAATCCCTGGGTCGTGAGCTTCTTCCAGAAGCAACCCGCCGCCGAGGACACTCGGCTCGTGACGGTGACCGGCGAATGGCTCGTCGACGCCTTCGACCAGGCCCTCGCCATGATGCCGATTTCCGGGATCGCCGACGACCCGAATGCACAACCCGCCGAGCTGCGCCTGGCCGGCGCGGACGTCCATGACCTCGCTCAGTAACACCGCCTGACGGGCCGCACCGGCTCGTCACCGCCCGGCAGCAGACCGTCTACCTCCACCGGGTAGGCGGTCTGCGAGTCTCCCCAGCCGCTCGACCGCGGGCAGCGCCTGCGCGATCTTCTCCGCGTCACGGGCAATGATCTCGGCGCTCTGGTCGATCCCCTTCGCACTGACGGCGAGCCCCTCCGCGGTCTCCGCGATCTGCTTGGCGGCGTGGAGCAGCTCGGACAGGTCGTCGAGTGCGGGCCCCAGACGATCGATCAGCACCCCGATCTGTCGTATGCGGAGCATCACCGTCGTGACGGCGTGTTCCCACTCGCGGATCTCGCTCGAGACGTTCTGCAGGATCTTGATGGGAGGCTCCTTGTCGGTGCGCGGCGGCCGGGCCCGGCGACGCGCAGCCAACCTATCTGTTACTCCCAGTTTCCGGTACTTCACCTACCCGCTCAGATCATGGCCGGTGGCCGCGCGCGCGTAGGAGTGGAGGCTCGCGATCACCTCGGCGCGGCTGCGACGTCCGGCCAGCACCTCCATCTGGTAGCCGTCCTCCATGGCCACGAAATTCGCGGCGAGCAGGCGCGGCGGGTCGGTGAGCGTGAAGTGCCCCTGAGACTGACCGATCACCAGAATGCCGTAGTAGACGGCAATTTGACGCTCGGTCAGGGAGCTGTCCAGGGCCGCCGCCTTGGCGTCGCGCAACGATCTCGGCCAGCACTCGAACAGCAACCGGACCAGTTCGTCGTCCGGTCCGCTCGCGACCCCGTGATCGATGCAGGCCCGGAGGCGGTCGCGCGCGTCGGGGAACTGTTCGGCGACGCGCTCGCGCTCCTGACTGAACCGCTCGATGGCCCGCTGATACGTCTCGTAGATCAGCGCGTCCAGGTCGCCGTAGTAGAGCACCGCGGCGGGCGTGACCCCGGCCTGCTCCGCGATGTCACGAAGACGCACCCCCTCGAGTCCGCGCGCGAGCACCGCCCGCTGGACTGCCTCACCGAGTTCGGCCCGGCGGGCCCCCTGATCCTTCTTCCGCGCCACTGCCTTCGCTCCGCTCATCGCGAGTTCTTATATGGAGATTTAGACAATACCTGCCCAGCTATTGACAGGTAGATCACACTGTTCTTAAATTTCTATTTAAAGAATCCAATCCGATCTCAGGAGCCACCGTGTCGACCAATCCCACCGACGCCGAGACGAGCCTCGACCCACCACCAGCACCCACCGGGAAGGGACTGCGGGGCGGCTCCGTGGGTCTGCTCGCCGCGGTCGCGCTCGGCCTGTCCTCGGTCGCGCCGGCCTACAGCATCGCGGTCACCCTCGGTTTCGTGACGATGGTCGTCGGCAACCTCGCACCCGCTGCCCTACTTCTCGGATTCGTGCCGATCCTCCTGACCGCGTTCGCTTTTCGCGAGCTGAACCGGGAGATGCCGGACTGCGGCACCACGTTCGTCTGGACCACCCGCGCATTCGGTCCCCACACGGGGTGGCTGTCCGGCGGATGGGTGGTGCAGATCGCGACCCTCATCGCGATGACGGCACTCGCCCGAGTCGGAGCCGGGTACCTCCTGACCCTGCTCGGCCTGGATTCGCTGGCATCCGACAACGTCGCGGTGATCGTCACCGCGGTCCTGATCGTCGCCGCGGTCACCACCATCGCCTACCGCGGGCTGCAACTGGCCGCCTCGGTGCAATACGTATTGCTGGGATTGCAGGTGGTCGCCCTGTTCGGCTTCGGAGCGGCCGCGTTCGCCCGCACCGGCGCGTCCGCACCGAGCCTGTCCTGGCTGAACCCCTTCGCGTTCGGCGGTTTCGGCCCCTTCGCCGAGGCGGTGCTGCTGTGCCTGTTCATCTACTGGGGATGGGACGCGCTGATCACCGTCAACGAGGAAACCCGTGACAGCGACCGCATCCCGGGTCAGGCCGCGGTGATCTCCACCCTCGTCCTGCTGGGCACGTACCTCTTCACCGGATTCGCCGCGATCAGCTTCGCCGGCATCGGCACCGACGGGCTGGGTCTGGGCAATCCCGACAACGCGGGCGACGTACTCGCCACACTCGGACCGCCGGTACTCGGCGCGGGCCTGTCGAAGGTGGTCGAACTCGCTATCTGCGTGTCGGCGATCTCAGCCCTGCTCACCTGTGTCATCGGGAGCTCACGCGCCACACTCTCCATGGGTGCCCACGGCGCGCTGCCCCGCGCCTTCACCCGAATTCACCCCACCTACCGCACCCCCGCATTCGGCACCGTGTTCTTCGGGGCGACCGCCGCGGTCCTGCTCACCGCCCTCACCCTCGTCTCCGGCAACTTCCTCGGCGACGCGATCCTCTCCATCGGCCTTCTCATCGCGTTCTACTACGGCGTCACCGGTCTCGCCTGCGTCTGGTACTTCCGCCGCCGCCTGAACGACTCCCCTCGCGACCTGTTCCTCCGGGGCATCCTGCCCGCACTGGGCGGGACGATCATGCTCGCCGCCTTCGCCCGCAGCGCCCACGACATGCTCGACCCGGACTACGGAGCAACCTCGTTCCACGGGATCGGCGGGGTGTTCCTGCTCGGCGTCGGGTCGATCGCCGTCGGCGCCGTGGCGATGATGCTCGTCCGCACCCGCTTCCGCCGCTTCTTCCGAGACGGCCGCACCGCCGTCACCGAACTGACCGTCACAGAGGACTGAAATCATGCGCACACTGACCATCGCCGCCATCCAGACCGCCCCGATCCCGTTCGATGTGGAGGCCACCTGGCAGCGGTTCGCCGACCAGGTCCGCGCCGTGCGCGACACCTTCCCGCACGTCGAACTCGTCGTGGTCCCCGAACTCGTGCTGGCCGCGGAGGCGCCCCTCCTGCAGGCCCGCGCCGACTGGATGGACCGGGTGGCGCTGCCACTCGCCGGCCCCCACATCGACCGGATCTGCGCACTCGCCGAGGAAACAGGCCTGTGGCTGGTGCCGGGAACTCTCTACGAGCGCGGCGACGACGACAAGATCTACAACACCGCCATCGCCGTGTCACCCCTCGGCGAGGTCGTTGCCCGCTACCGCAAGGTCTTCCCCTGGCAGCCGTACGAACAGACCGCACCCGGCAGCGAGTTCGTCGTCTTCGACATTCCCGGCACCGGCCGGATCGGTCTCGCCATCTGCTACGACGGCTCGTTCCCGGAGACCGCACGCCAACTGGCCTGGCTCGGCGCGGAAGTGATCATCCAACCCACCCTCACCACCACCCGCGACCGTGAGATGGAACTCGTCTGCTCCCGGGCCAACGCTTGGACCAACCAGGTGTACGTCGTCAACGTCAACGGCGCCGACCCGGCCGGAGTCGGTGCCAGCGTCGTCGTCGACCCGGAGGGCATCATCCGCCAGCAGGCAGGGTCGGGAGAAGAAGTCCTCGTCGACACCCTCGACCTCGACGCGGTGACCCGGGTCCGCACGTACGGCACGTTCGGCCTCAACCGCCCCTGGGACCAGATCGCCCGATACGGCCAAGGGATCCGACTCCCGATGTACGACGGCGCGGGCATCCACACACCCCCGTGGCACGACAACGCCGAGCAGATCCCCGCGTCCACGCCACGCTGACTCGTCCTCCCGGAAGGGGCGGTCACGAGAGACCCGCCCTTTCCGGGACCGGTCCTGGATAATTGCGAGAGTGAGGCCCCTCGCTGCTTCGTCCGTCGACACGGTCCTACAGGACTATCAGCCACGCATCCTGCGCCGCTACCTGTGGATCACGACTGCGCTGCACCTGGCGGGGTTCGTCCTCCCTCCCATGGTCGGGTTGTCGATCCGGCCGGAGACCGTCGCCGCTCGCACGGCCGGTGTTCTCCTCGGAGTGTTCGCACTCGTCGTGCTGCACCGGGGCGGTCGCAGGCCGAGCCGACGGGCCTACCAGGTGTGCACGGCGGCGGCACTGCTCGCCACTCCGATCGTGATGTCCGGTCTCGTTCTCGCCGTCGCCCAACTGCTCTGCGCGATCGCGGCGATGTTCCTGGCGATGTATTTCGTCGTGTTCTACCCGAAACGGCAGTCGAGGCTCCTCGTCGGATGCCTCACCGGGTTGATGGTGGTCGGAGTCGTCGTCGCACCCACCGCCTTCACGCTGGTGCCGGTCGAGGTGGACACCGTGACCGTGAAGGCCGCCGTTCTCGTCGTGGCCGTCACCTGCGTAGTCGGCGCTGCCGAGATGTTCGGGTCCCTCACCCGGACCCTGATCGAATCGGCCAGCACCGACGGACTGACAGCCCTGCTCAATCGCGCCGGTTTCGAGCTCGCGTTCCGGCATGCGCTCGAAAGCGCGGGCACGGGGCAGGTCTCCGTGACGTTGGCCCTCATCGACGTCGACCAGTTCAAGTCGACCAACGATCACTACGGCCACGCCGCGGGCGACGCGGTTCTCGTCGACCTCGCCAACTACCTCGCCGGGCACATGCCCCGCGGCGCCCTTCTCGCCCGGGTCGGCGGCGATGAGTTCGTCACCTGCGTTGTCGGCGAGCGTCACGACGAGCTGCCCGGCGTCATGGCGCAACTCGCCCGGGAGAGCCCCACCCCCTTCAGCTTCGGCGCTGCGTCGTCCACCGGAGAGGCCGACCCCCTCACCGCGCTCTATCGACACGCCGACCGCGAGCTGTACACGGCGAAGCAGAGACAGCACCCGCCCGAGCCGCCCGCCGACGAACCGTCGCTGCGCACGGGGTGGAACATTTGACCAGTGGCCGCGCCCCGGGTCATTCGGCGATTCGCGCGGTCACCGGACGACGGTTCGCCGGCTTCACATGGGTGACCATCCACACCGCGGCGACGACGAGCGCGCAGCCGGCGAACTGCCCGACGCTGGGACGCTCGTGCACGATCACGATGGAGAACAGCATCGCGAGGACCGGCTGGAGCAGCAGCAACGTGGCACCCACCTCGGCGGCGAGCCTCGGCAGTGCGAATCCGATGAGGACCCAGCCGAGTACCTGGCTGCTCAGCGACAGTGCCGCCAACCATCCCAGCGCGGGCCATCCCGGCGTGAGGTCCACCGTTCCCCACAGCGATCCCACCGCGGTCCCGACGACGCCGGCGGCGATCGTCGACACGAACACCTGCGACGACGCCCGGTGTGCGGATCCGGCCCGGCCGATGACGAAGATGTAGATCCCGTAGGCCACACCCGCCGCCAGCGACAGCAGAGTCCCGAGGAACAGCTGGTCGCCGTCGCCGCTGCCGCCGAGGATTCCGCCGGCGAGAGCGACGCCGGCGAACAGGAAGGGAACGGCCACGACGAACCGGACCGGCACCCGCGCACGGAAGAAGACCCACGCGAGCAGTGGCACGACGACGACTTGCACGTTGACGACGACGGTGGAGATCCCGGCACCGATCAGGTGGATCGATCGCGCCCACAGTGCGAAGTCGACGCCGAGCATCATCCCGCCGAGTATCTGGGCCGCAATCACCCGGCGCGGGATTCCGCCGTACCTCCGAAATTCCTGCAGGGCAAGGAGACCGAGGATCGGCAACGCCAGAACACACCGGAAGAACGTCGACGTGGCCGGCTCCACCCCGGACAGCTTGATGAGACTTCCGGTCAGCGAGGTCGCCACCGCACCCGCCAGAACGAGCAGTCGCGGATCGACGGACGCGACGCTGAACGAGGGGCTGACGAGGGCACGGGGGCGCAAACGGAGGGCGGTAGTCACACCGAGAATTCTCCGAGGCTCCAACCATTACAACAAGTGAATAGTCGTGTCATGAAAACAGTAGACTTACTACCATGTTGAGTGTCGATCGCCTCCGCGCGTTGTGCGCTGTCGCCGAACACGGTTCGATCGGCGCCGCGGCCCGCGCCCTGCACGTGACACCGTCCGGGGTCTCGCAGCAACTCGGCAAGTTCGAGCGGGAGGTCGGCGTCGCACTCCTGGTGCCCGCGGGCCGCGGTGTTCAACTCACCGATGCGGGCCGGCTCCTGGCCCGTCGCGGGCAGGAAGTGTTATCGCTTCTGGCGCAGGCCGAATCCGAAGTCGTCTCCCTCGACCGCGATGTGGTGGGCGAACTGCGAATCGGGTCCTTCTCGTCCGCAGGCAGAGTCGTCGTGCCGACTGCCGTGGCGACGCTGCGCAGACGCCACCCACAGCTCGGGGTCAGCTTCTTCGCCGGCGAGACCGAGGAACTCATACCGGCGATCGTGCGCCGGGAACTCGACCTCGCCGTCGTCGACAGCTGGGTCACGATGCCTCTGCACCTGCCCGAGGACGCAGTGCACTCCCTGGTGCACCGGGACTCGGCCGACGTCGCACTGTCCCGGGACCATCCGCTGGCGTCCCGCGATCACGTCGATCTCGACGAGATCGCGGACATGCCGTGGACGACGTGGAAGAAGGGCGCGGTGTACCACACCTGGCTGGTGCAGACGTTGCGCAACCGCGGCGTCGAACCGGATATCCGGTACGAAGTACCCGAATTCGCGGCTCAACTCGAATTCGTCGCGCACGGACTCGCCGCTGCCCTCGTGCCCCGCCTGGCTCGCGTCTGGGTGCCGGACAATGTGGCGATCGTCCCGGTGCGTCCCACCCTCGAGCGCGAGATCTACGCGCTCCGCCGAGCCGACAACGACCGTCCCACGGTCCGCGCGGGAATCGAGGCATTGACCGAAGCCTTCGCCGGCATCGGCACGTGACAGCTCCCCCGTGGCCCACCTGTCGCGACGGGTCTGACGCGGCCACCCGGGCCGCGCACGAACACCTGCCAGAAGGCCCTACACGTACAGGCGTTTCGGTTGCACAATGGTGGTGGGCAACCACCCGGAGGTGCGCGATGAGCGAAACGTGTGCAGCGCCGATACGCCTGTGGCGTCTGGGTCCATGGAGCTGCAACCCCCTCATGCGGGGGTGTGACCGACTCCGATCCACGATGGTTCTCATCGGGGTGGCGTTCGTGCTCCTGATGATTCCGCTGGCCGCGGCCGTCGGAACCGAAACGTACTCGCGGCTGGACCAGCAGACTCAGGCCGAACTCGCCACCCAGCACTCGACCCCGGCCACGCTCGTCGAGGATTCCCGCACCGGGACCGCGGGAGAGCCGCTGCCCGCCTCACCCCAGTATCAAGCCCACGCGCGGGTGCAGTGGTCGGCGAACGGGCAGACACACACCGGCGACGTTCCCACCGCGGCGGGTGCGAAGGCAGGTCAGACCGTCACCGTCTGGCTCGACCCGAACGGCGACCTCGTCTCCGCACCGGAGACCGGTTCGCAGAACGCCGCGACTGCGGTGAGCGTCGCGTGCGGGATCTGGGTGACGGCGGCCGGCGGCTACTGTTTCCTCTTCCTCGTCGTCCACTGGGTCGCGTCCCGCCGCCAGCAGGCTCAGCTGACCCGTGAATGGAACGAACTCGACAGACCACCCGGGTGGCACGTCAGCTGACGGGCAACGGGACCGACCCGCCACGACTACCGTCCGGGCGCCCCCGCCGGCGGTTGTCCGCCACCCCCACCGGGACCACTCGGCGCGGACTGCGTGTTCGCCGACTTCTCGGCGACACCGATCGTGATCGAGATCGTCATCCCGGTGGCGGGTTCGCCCGACACGGTGGCCAACTCGGCATCCCAGCCGTCCCCGAACACGTTGTCCGAGTCCAGGGAGACCTTCGACAGGTTGCCGACGCTGTTCGCGTAGCCGCTGTCGTAGGCGAAGACCGTGGTGCACGCGTCCTGCGGCACCGCGATCTGCGACGTCAGCCGGGCGTCCTCGCCCGCCACCGCGGATTCCAGCGAGTCGAACACCTCGAAGTGAATGTGCGGCCAGCGTCCCGAGTAGCAGGCCGGGAAGATCGACGTGAACGACACCGTGCCCGCGGAGTCCGCCACCTGAACGCCACGCAGGTAGTTCTGCTCGGTGATGCCCTGGCCGTAGAGCGAGTACTCGCCGTCCCGGTCGCAGTGCCACAGGTAGACGGCCATTCCTGCGCCGGCCGCGCAGTCCTTCGTCAGGTCCTGCAGCTTCAGTTCGATGGTCGTCGCGACACCCTCCGCCGTCCCGGAGTACGCACCGAAGCTGCTGCGGATGTCCTGCCGGACGATCCCTGACTCGACCAGCACGTTCGGGCCGTTGGACCCGTCGCCGGGATACGGTCCGGCCGTTTCCTGCGGCGCCGCCGCCACGCACGTGCCGTCGCTCACCGTCTCCGCCGTGGTCGCGGCCGCCCCTGTCGAGGACGGGGTGGCCGTGGATCCCGCCGTCGAGCACGCGGCGAGCGCGGTCGCACCCGCCGCGCCGAACACGAACAGTGCGCGGCGACGCGACAACATCGATTTCAGGTCGTGACTGAGGCCGCGGTCGTGCTCGTGCACTTCGTCGGCGTGGTGACGCGGGCTGTTCGTCATGAGGACCTCTCCATGGGCTGTTCGGGGTTACGTCCCATACAAGCGGTCGCCGGTGCGGGCACCCTCGAGCTTCGCTGTGGAGTCGCTGTGAACAGAACCGCCCACGTCACCGATTCGAGCACGCACCAAACACCCTGTCGCCCAGCGGCGGTCGCCTGCGCTGCCTCGACGAGACGCGTCGGTCACAGGGATTCGGCACCGGCCGTGCCGGAGAGTGACTCGTTGTCGTGGTCGCGCACGAGAGGGATGCCCAGGGCAGCGAGCAGCATCCGGCAGTCTTCGGCATCGATCGAGTGGTGGGCGACCGTCCGCTGAGCCTTACGGACGGACTCTTCGTCGAGCTCGCGTTCGCTATCGAATATAGAAGCATCCCTGTCGGACATGGCTCCCACCTTTCCTCGGCACCACCTGAATAGCCCGGAGTGAGTCCACCGAAACCGACACGGGACAGCGCGATCGGGTGTCGTCCGAAGCGGATTCACATCCGCCGGAGGTCAGGTACGAGGCCGTGTCGAACCGGGCCTACGGGAGGATCAGCGACTGTAGGTCGCGAACAGCCTGCGGATGCTCTCGTCCCAGTACTGCTGGCGACGGCGTTCCACGGCGCGTGAGCACATCGCCCACACCGCACCCAGGAGCAGCGCGCTCGCGGCGAGAGTGATGAGCACTGCCGCGACCCCGGCGCTGACGACGTCGGAGGTCGTGATCCGCGGGCCTGCCCAGCTTCCGTCCTCGTTGACCGCGATGTGCTTCTCGGTGCCCGCCGGAGTCCCCGAGGGGACCTCGATGCTGTCGGTGCGGGACTCCGAGCCCCACGCCCACGTCGCCTTCACCATCGGGGTGGTCCGGACGGAGCCGCGGGGGGACATGGTGATGGGGGCGTCGGTGCTGGTGACCGCCTCGACGAGGGTGGTGGTGGCGCGTTGTTGCGCGGCCCGCGCACTCTCCTGGTGGTATTCCCAGGTGCCGATCACCGCGGCGAGCACGATCGCGACACCCGCGAGGGCGACGATGACGGATTTCAGGGTGGCCGCGAACCGATCGACAGGTCGCGCGAACGGGTTGGACGGTCGACCCGACACCGAGTACACCACGGTTGCCTTCGAGCGCCCCAACACAATCCACCTCATTGTTTCGTCCACGTTAAATGTCTGCTTCACCAGTGTCGCCACTGATCAGGCAACAGGGAAACCGAAATGGACAAACTTGACGAGTCTCACACTCCGAGGGCAGGCCGGAGTCGGCCCCGCACAGCGACGTGCGGGGCCGAGTGGCACTCAGGGTTCGAGGTGCGGATCGGACTGTTCGCTGGACACCGTCCGGCTGCTCAGGTGCCCGCCACCCCACTTCGAGTCGGTCCCGGCGTGGAGTGCGAGCAGGTCGTGTCCGAAGTCGTTGTCGAAGTCCCGCAGCACGGTGTGCAGGTGATTTCCGCCGCCGACGGCGTTGACCGCTTCGATGAGGTACCGGTCGGTGTGGACGCGGAAGTAATGCGGTGCGCCGCGCTTCTGCGCACCGGCCCACGCGAAGAACACCCGGTCGATACCCCCGTCTCGTAGCGCCCGCCGGTGGAGTTCGCCGGCTTCCTCGGGCAGTCGTTCGAGGTAGCAATCGACGAGTCCCAGCAGCGCTTGCTGCTGGTCACCGGACAATTTCGCGCCGCTGATGCCCGACGGCCGGTCGCGGACGAACTTCAGGGCGACCCGGTCGGCGTCGGTGATGATGTAGCCGGGCATGCCGAGGTCGTAGTGGTCCGGGTACTCGTACGCTCCGATCCGCGGCACCTGCCGGGTCACGAAGTCGGCCGGTGCGACGTCGTGGACGACGGCGAGGCCGCGCTGCTCGTCATCGAGTGAGGCCAGCAGGTCGAAGGCCAGGCCCTCGTCGTCGGCCAGCGGTTTGAGCACCCCGTCGTATTCGGTGGGCTGCGCGCCCAACGCGACCGGGGTGGCGGAGATCCACCGCTCGTCGACGATCGTCAGGTTGAGGCAGACGTGGTGACCGAGGAAACGCAGCGTCCAGGTGTCCTCGAATCCCGGCCGGCCGAAGAACGTCAGGAAGTACGAATCCGACGTGCGCCAGGTCTGCAGTGCCGGTCCGAGGAAATCCTGCTCGTAGTCCCGGAGCACGTGCTCGAGTTGCGGAATCGACAGCACCTTCGTGAAGGTGCGCAGTGGCACGGCCAACCGGATCAGATCCCACACCAGCACCTTCTGGTGGCGGTCCAGCTGGTGGAGCGGGATGCCGGTGCGGTCCGGCTTGGGGATGATGTCCCAGTTCAGCCGCCGCGGGTCGTCGAAGTCGTCGATGACCGCGGTCGCGCGTTGCTGCGGGTCGAACGTATCGATCAGGCCCATGGCGGTCACGAGCAGCTTGGTCGCCGTCCGGGGCGCCTCATGGAGAGCAGACACGTGAATCTTCCTTCTCGAGTGTGGAGGTGGTGCGTCCGGCGAGGGGAGGTTTTCTCACCATCCCGCCGCGATGTCGATCGCCTTCTCGGCGCTCGCGAGGTCGCCGCCCCGCCACGCCACGTGCTGGTCGGGCCGGACGAGGACGAAGGGGGCGCCGAAGAGACCGCCCAGAGATCCATCGGTGTCGGGCAGCCGCAGCACCGTCAGAGGGACGCCGAGTTCCGCTGCCTTCGCCGTCAGCGCGTCGAGTTCTGCGGTGTGCCACGAGGATCCCGCGGCGTCCAGCACGACGAGGGTGTACTCCGGGCCGAGAACGTCGTAGAGCGAACGGCCGTCTCCCCACCACGCGTGCGGCAGTAGCGCGCCGGGGCACGCGGTGGGCACGTACTCGACGGGGTCTTCCGCCGGCGGCGTCGAACCGTCGGGAACGATGACGGGTGAGTCGGTGTAGGCGTAGCCGAGTACGAGTCCGAGCGAGTGGAATTCGCTCTTCTTCACGGCCAGCGCCTCTGCGGTGCGGCGGCGCGCCTCCTCCGCCGCCGGGCCGTCCTGACCGATCTCGACGGTGGAGAAGTGGTGCGCCAGAGCCTTTTCCTGCGCTCCGGCTTCGGCGATGGTTCGGGCGGCGACGGGCCGGCGCTCGGCTTCGTAACTGTCGAGCAACTGCGGCCCGGCCCAGCCGTGCAGCGTCGCCGCGATCTTCCACGCGACGTTGACGGCGTCACCGATGCACGTGTTGTACCCGTGCCCGCCCCACGGCGGATTGAGATGCGCGGCGTCGCCGACGAGGAACACCCGACCCTTGCGGTAGCTGTCGGACAGCAACATTCGTGCCACCCATGGATCGGTGGCGACGATCTCGACCGGGACCGGCTCTCCGATGAGGCTGTGCACGAGCGCGGTGGCGTCGACGTCCTCGTCCCGGACGTCGACGCCCTGCACGATCGCCCACCAGGTGTCCGACAGGTCGAGCCGGCCCACGATGCCCGCCGCCCCGGGCGCCATCACCCAATGGTGGACGGCACCGTCGAACGGCACCCGCTCGGCGAGGCCCGGCGCACGGAACAGGATGCTGAGGTTGGGGCGCTCGCCGGACGTGCCCTCGAACCGGGCCCCGATGGACTCGCGCACGATGCTCGCGCCGCCGTCGCACCCGAGGACGTAATCCGCCACGACGGTCCGGGTCTGCCCCGGACCCTCCACCGTGGCACGGACGGTGCCGTCGGCGAGATCCTCGAGCGACGTGACTCGGGCGCCGAGTTGCAGGGTGGCGAGTTCGCTGCGCTGCACCGCCTTCCGCAGCACGGTCTCCACGACAGGTTGTGGTGCCTGCTGGCCGCGTTCCGGCGCCAGCGTCGGGGTGGCGACGTCGAGCTGGAAGCCGTTCTCGAACCGGGTGATCTCGTGGCCCAGCAGAGTCGAACAGAACACGATGTCCTGCGCCCACTCGACGGGAAGAGGCGACGCGGCACGCACCTCGTCGGCCAGTCCCCACCGCCGCAGGTGCGTCATGGTGCGGGCGTTGGTGGTCTTGGCGCGGGGGCGTTCGGCGTCGACGTCGACCCTCGGTTCGACGACCAGGCTTGCCACCCCGTGGTGGGCCAGCTCGAGCGCGGCCGCGAGTCCGGACGGCCCGCCGCCGGCGATCAGTACCGGAGTCCGGTCGACACCGGACGCGACGTCGGTCATGCGCCCTTCCTTCCGCTGGCATCGACGATCGGGGTCCGCAGGACGCCGAGCTTGTCGATCTCCACCTCGACGATATCGCCGGGCCCGAGCAGCCACGGTGGGTTCCGCACGTAGCCGACGCCTTCCGGGGTGCCGGTGGCGATGATGTCGCCGGGGTGCAGGGTGAAGGTCTCGCTGATGAGGGCGATGATCTCGCCGACCGAGAAGATCAGGTCCCGGGTGTTGCCGTCCTGCACGACCGTTCCGTTGACGCGGGTCTGCACCCGCAGACCGTCGGACAGGTCCCCGACCTCGTGGGCGGGAACCAGCGGGCCCAGGGGGCCGGACCGGTCGCCGTTCTTGCCGAGCGTCCATTGCGCGGTCAGCTTCTGCGCCTTGCGGGCGGTGAGGTCGTTGAAGCAGGCGTAACCGAGCACCCCGGACTGGCCGGTCGCCGCGTCGACGCTTTCGAGCCGGGTGCCGATGAACGCGGCCACCTCACCCTCCCAGTCCAGGCCCGCCTCGTTCGCCGGCACCGGCGTCGGGGCCCCGTCGACGCTCAGCGACGGGGTCCACCGCCCGAACAGCGTCGGGTAGGGCGGCGGGGTGAAGCCGCCCTCGGCGGCGTGGGCCTTGTAGTTGAGGCCGACGCAGATGACACGGGCGGATTCGGGCACCGGCGGCACCACGCTCACCAGCGTGACGTCGATCTCGGGCGAGTCGAGGTGTTCGGCCCGTGCCACCCAGCCGGCGGCGTCGCTCCAGAATTCCTCGAGTGAGGCGAGCGGTCGAACGAAGCCGTCCCGGAGGACACCCACGGTCACGGCGTCCTGATCCTTCTTGCGGTAACCGACAATCTTCATCTATTTCATCCTTTTCGTCCGCCACACTTCGGTGGCGAGTTCTAGCGGGAAACTTCGGTGCTGCGCGGGGTGGCCGCGTCGAGGTGGTTGTCCGCCTCGGCGGGGGTGGTGCGGGGGCGTCGCGGGAGGGTCGCCATCACGACGCCGCCGATCAGCGCGGGCACGGCGAATGCCAGTGAGCTGACGATGACGGCTCCGCCGCCGGCGACGAAGAACGCGCCGTACGTGGGGCCTGCGATCGCGCCTGCCCGTCCGATTCCGAGCGCCCATCCGAGTCCGGTCGCCCGGAACCGGGCCGGGTAGAACGTCGCGATGTGATCGTTGAGCATGTTCTGGGTGCCGAGGCCGCCGAATCCGGCCAGCGCCACCAGCAGCATCAGGACGGCGGTCGGCGGGTGCGTCCCCAGTAGCGCGAGTGAGACTGCGGCCGTGGTGAACCCGGTCAGGACCAGCGGTTTGGGCCCGAACCGTTCGGCCAGCACGGAGGCGAGCAGCGTCCCGACGATGGCGCCGGCGCTGTAGACGAGCAGGAACGTCACCGCCGAACCGATCGGGTAGCCGGCATTGCGCATGATCTGTGGCAGCCAGGTGGTCACCCCGAACATGGTGAGCATGCTGCAGATCGCGACGAACCAGATGCCGACCGTGGCCCGCCCCATCCCGTCACCGAACAGCTTGGCGACCGGCGACTTCGACGCCCGGTCGTCGGAGGATCGTTCGGCGACGAACGCCCGCGACTCCGGCAGAAACGCGAACGCCAACGGCAGCAACGTGATCAGTGGAACCGCACCGAGTGCGTAGACCGGGCGGAAGCCGAAATCCTCGAGCAGCAGCAGGGACGCCGTCGACGCGAGGACGCCGCCGAACGCCGGTCCGGTGAGCACCATGCCGAGGATCCGGGACCGGTAGGCCGGGGTCGCGAACTCCGCCGCCATCGCGATGGCGGTGGGCATCAACCCGCCGATCCCCAGCCCGGCCACCAGCCGGGTTGCGGCGAAGACCTCGAAGGTGGGGGCGACCGCGGTGACCAGGGTTGCCGTCGAGAACACCGTGAGGCACGCGAGGAACAGGCGGCGACGGCCCAGGATGTCGGTGAGGGTGCCGGCCGTCAGCGAGCCGATGAGGACACCGACCAGGGCGGCGCTGCCCACGGCGCCTGCCGCCCCGGCGGTGACGAACCACGGCGCGTGCCCGATCAGGGCGGGCAGGGTGGCGCCGTAGACGAACAGGTCGTACCCGTCGCTCAGGAGGGCGGCCCAGCAGAGGACGGGCACGAGCACTCTGCCGCGGCCGCCGGGCGAGGACGTGGAGAAATTCATGCGGAACACTCCTGGTCAGTGGGGGGAGGATCAACTCCTCCATAAACGGTTATAACCGTTATGTGTGATGGTAGCCACAGACCACTGCCCCCTGTCAAGCACTGCATCGAGGAAGGGCTACGAGAAGTGATCGCTCAGTGAGCGTGCGCCTGAGCGGCCGCGCGGGCACGGGCCGGGTCGCCGGACTCGATGGCATCGACCAGCGCGCGGTGCACGTCGATCCGTCGCGCGAAGTACTCGCTGTTGGTGGCGCTTCGTTCGCGGCTCGCGCGCGTCGCGTGCTGCTCCACATAGGTTTCGAGGCTCAGATAGGTTTCGCGCAACACCTGGTTCGGGCTGATCGCCACGATCCGGCGATGCAGATCCCACACGGCGTGGATGAACGCCTCGGGGTCGCCGGCCGAGTCCTCGAGGACGGTCATCACCTGCCGCAGGTCGGCGACGTCGGCTTCGGTCCGGTGCCGGGCGGCCAACTCCGTCACGAGGGGTTCCAGTTCTTCCCGGACGGCGATGGCGTCGGCGATTCCCGCCGCGTCGCCCTCGACGGTCAGCAGGGTACGACCGAGCCGGACCACCGAGGACGGTTCGGCGACGAACAGGCCACCACCGGGCCCGGGCCGGACCGTGATGACTCCCCGATCCTGCAGGAGCCGGACGGCCTCGATGACCGTTCCGCGGGCCATCCCCGACTCCGCCTGGAGTTCCTTGCGGGTGCCCACCCGATCACCGGGCGCGAGTTCACCCGCGGCGATCCGGTCCTGGATGTGGGCGACCAGGGACTCTGCCCGGGTGACGGTGCTCTGGATCGCCATGGCTCGAGTGTAGAGCTCAGCCGCTGCGGGCGGGTGCGCGCCGGGCGGGTCTCACCGTCCGTCGCCTCGTGCCGGCGGCGGCCCGACGACCTCGAGGTCCAGCTCGGCTCGTGCCCGCGCGAACCCTTCGGCCGGGAACTGCATGTCGCCGCCCTCGGTGTGCACGTGCGCGTCCGTCGGGACGTTCATGTACTCGAAGAACTTCTCGAACACGCCGGTGGTCAGCAGGCCGAGCATCTGCGTGTTGTGGCTGTCGAACGCGAAGCTGTGGATCGTTCCGGCAGGCGCATGGAGAAAATCCCCCTTGGTCAGCAAGATCTCCCGGCCGTTGGCGTGCAGGAGGATTCGCCCCTCGATGCAGAAGAAGTTCTCGGTGTGCTCGCGATGGAAGTGACGGGGAATGTACGAACTCTTGCCGCCCATGGTGTGCATCGCGAAATACGTTCCGCCGGTGTTCCGGGGCCGGGCGAGGTACGTGTTCAGCTGGTCGAGACTCGCCCAGCGGTCGCCTTCGCCCGCCTGCAGCACGTAGGGGGACTCCGCAGCGGGCAACACGCTGCCGGTCACCGCAGGCAGGTCGGCCTTCTCGAGATCGTGGACCCGGACGCCGAACTGGTCGGCGAGTTCGGATTGCCGCGCGTCCGACATCGGCGCCGCCTCGGCGTCGAAGACGTGCGACTGGGTGGCGTGGCCGGTGGCTTGCGACCACCGGTGCGCGTCGCCGGCGGTGAGCCAGCTCAGGAACCGTGTCCGGTGCGCGAGCATGCGGTAGGCGTACGGCGTCCCGGCCGGGACGGTGACCGAGTCGCCGGGCACGAGCACGTGCGATTCGCCCGGCAACCAGATCTGCAGCCGTCCGTCGGTGACGTACAGGAAGCGGTGCTCGCGATCGTGTGCGAGGAACGGCGTCTCGGTTCCCTTGCCGCCGTACACGTATGCGGCCCCGAATTGCCCGCCGGTGTCCTCGGGCCGGGCGATGACGGTGATCAGTTGCCCGCCGA
Source organism: Rhodococcus wratislaviensis (assembly GCF_041228765.1). Lineage (NCBI taxonomy): Bacteria > Bacillati > Actinomycetota > Actinomycetes > Mycobacteriales > Nocardiaceae > Rhodococcus > Rhodococcus wratislaviensis. The sequence continues at coordinate 609,138 of NZ_CP150488.1, forward strand.
GTTCGTGACGCTCACCTTCGCCGGCGGCCATGGAGTAGGGCACGCAGCGGCCGGGGAGGGTGTCGAGTTGTGGAGCGGCAGTGTGGACCTCGTCGAGGACGGGAATGTCGAAAGTAGTCATGTGGGTGTTCCTGGTTTCAGTGTGTGCGAGAAGAAGGCTTCGACCGCGGCGAACGAGGCGGAGGGGTACCTCTCGGTCAGTGCGCGACCGAAGTCGCTCACCGCGCGGGTCGAGGCGGGCGCCTGCGGATCTCGTTCGAGATGCCCTTGGTCGAGGGTCTGGCCGGGGCCGAGTTCGAGGACGTGGCCCGGGTTGAAGAACCCGTGCCCGAATCCCTCGATCAGGTAGAGAATGGCGTCGTTGCCGTCAGCGACGAGCGCGTCGTACAACGCGACGCTCTGCGTGAACGGCACCAGGTTGTCGCCGAGACCGTGCATGACCAGAAACGGCGGTGCTCCGGGCGCCACCTGCAGTGCGGGGCTCGCGGATCTCGCGGCGTCCAGTCGGTCGCGGATCGCGCCGCCGAGCAACGACGCCTCCGGGGAATGATCCTCCCCCGGTGTCCGTTCCGTGGAGAGGTCGACGAGGCCGGGCAGGTCGGCGGGCCCGTAACCGTCGACGACGGCCTGCACCGAACTGTCGACGGTCGCGGGCTCTTCCCCGGGCAATCGTGTTGTGGCCGAGTGCACTCCGGTCAACGCTGCGAGGTGCCCACCGGCGGACGAGCCCCACACACCGATCCGGTCGGGGTCGATGCCGTGGTCCGCGGCGTTGGCACGCAGCCAGCGCACCGCCCGCCGGACATCGACGAGCTGGCCGGGGTGGCAGGTCCCGGGCGCGAGCCGGTAGTCGATGCTGACCATGACATAGCCGTGCTGTGCGAAGTGTTGCACCAGGTCTGGGCATGCAGTGCGGTCTTGAAGCCGCCAGCCACCTCCGTGAATCCACACGATCGCAGGCAACGGATGCTCTGCTTCGGCGGGACGGACGAGATCGAGTAGCAGATCGGGGGCGTACTCGACGGTGGATCGGCGGACGACGGTCGAAGCCGTGTCCAAGGGACTGAACTCCTTCGGATGCAGGACCCGGGCCTGGGTCGCCGCTCACGCGGTTGTAAGGCCCTTCCTTAGGTCACTGCCTGTCGGGCACAGTAGCAGCTTCGGCAACAGGAACGGAAGACCCGGATTCCGGCTCCGTCGCGCCGGTCAGCGCGGCGGTCAGCCGGGTGGCATGTCCGCGGACACCCTCGACGATGTCGACGGCCCCGTCGCTGAGTACCCACTGCAACTGCAGGCCGTCGCTCACCGCGATGCATTCGCGGGCGAGCGCCGGGTAGTCCAGCGAAGCCGGCAGCCCGTCTCGGTGCACCCCCTGCCGCAGGCGATCCGCGAGGGCCTCGACGGCGCCGTCGTAGCGCTGCGCGAAGACGGTGTGAGCGGGACTGCTCGGATCGGCCGCCTCCGCGCTGACCAGCACGAACAGTTCGATGAGACCCGGCTGTCCGACGAGTCGCTGCGCCGCGTCGACCATCGCATCCAGGGTCGCCAGACCCGACGCCTCGGCGGGCAGGGTGTCCCACCACTCCGCCGACGTGTCGAGGCGGTACTGCGCAACGGCCAGAAGCAGATGCTTCTTCGTCGGAAAGTGATGTAGCAGACCGCTGTCGCTGATTCCGGCATCGGCGGCGATGCTGGTCATGGTGGTCGCGTGGTACCCCTCCGCCGAGAATCGCCCCGCGGCCGCCTCCACGATTCGCGTGCGCCGCTCGATGCCCACCGAGTAGCTGCCACGCGCCCGTCTTCCCATGTCGCCACGATACGACAGCACAATTCTCGAATTGAAAACCGGATACACCCGGTTTTCGTGTACGGTGCTGTGCATCACACTGCGACGTCCGCTGCGCCCCACCTCGCCGCGCGGATCTTCACTTCACGGAAGGCGGAACGCCGATGGCTACCGTTCGCTCCACACACCCGTCCCCGGCACACCTCGGCCACCCCTCCGCGGTCACCGCGCCGAGTCCCCGTTACATCGTCCCCGCCCTGGTCGTCGGCGCATTCGGGGTGTACTTCGGCAGCCTGACCCCGACCATCATCACGCTGTCGATCCGCATCTTCGGCGTGGACGCCGAAGGCAAGACACTCGGACTGTCGACGGTCGTGCTGATCGGCGCGCTCGTCGCGCTCGCCTCGATACCGCTGTTCGGCTCCCTGTCCGACCGCACGACCAGCCGGCTCGGCCGACGCACCCCGTGGCTGATCGGCGGCGCTCTCGTCGCGTTGGCCGGTCTCACCGTGATCGCGCTGGCAACGACGGTCGCGGCAATCGCCGCCGGATGGGCACTCGCACAACTGGGCTACTCCGCCGCCCTGGCCGGGTTCGTCGCGCTCATCCCCGACTTCGTCCCCGACCATCTGCGCGCCCGGCTGTCGGGGATGATCGGCTTCGTCACGGCGTTCGCCGTTCTCGCCGGCGTCACTCTCGGGAGCCGCCTCGCCGACCATCCGGTGCCGATGATGATCATCCCCGGCATTGCCGCCGTCGTGTGCCTGGCGGTGGTCGCCGTGGTCATCCGAGGTGCCGACTCGGGTGTGGACCCGGCCACGCTGCAGCCCTACAGCTTTCGCGAGTTCGCATCCAGCTACTGGATCAACCCGATCCGGCATGCGGACTTCGCGCTCAACTGGATCAGCCGGTTTCTGTTCGGGCTCGCGATGGTCGGGCTCACCACCTACGCGACCTACTTCCTGGTCGACGCGGCCGGACTGAGCATCACGGACGCGGCAGCCGAATACGCCCACGCCACCGCCGTCACCACTCCCGTCTCGATCGTGTCGTTCCTGCTCGCCGGATTCCTCTCCGACAAGCTGGGCCGGCGCAAGGCCTTCGTCGCCGTCGCGTCGTTCCTCACCGGCGGTGCGCTGGTGTATCTGGCCGTGAACCCGCACGTGGGCGGGTTCCTACTGGCCTTCGTCGCCTTCACGATCGGTCAGGCCTGCTACCTCACGGTCGACATCGCGATCGCCGCCGCAGTCGTGCCGGACGTCCGGCAGACGGCCAAGGCGATGAGTGTGTACCAGGTGGCGGCCACACTTCCCTACGCCGTCGTCCCGCTCATCGGGGCCGTGCTCCTCCCGTTCACCGGCAACAACTATGCGCTTCTGTTCTGCATCCTGGCGGCGTGCGCCGCCGTCGCCGGCGCAGCCGTTCTCTTCGTGCGGTCGATCCGATGACGACACCGACACACCTGCGTCTCGAACACCTCCGGCCCGGGGAGCCCTGCGGCACGACCCATCCGCGACTGTCCTGGCGGCTGCCCACCGGAAGCACACGTCAGCTGGCGTACCAGATCCGGGTCGCGGGCCTCTCCGACCGCACGTCGAGCACCCTGTTCACCACCGAGATCGTCGAGGGACGCGACCACGTCCTCGTACGACCTTGGACGGCAACGCATCCGGTGCCGACCGCAGGAGAGGAACGCACCTGGCAGGTGCGGTGCTGGACGGATCTCGGACCGAGCGACTGGTCCGAGCCCGCTCCGTGGGTCACCGCTCTCCTGCACGGCGGCGACCTCACGGCCGACTGGATCGAACCGTACGAGCCGGACGTTCCCCCGCTCGGTCACCGTCCCGCATACCGGTTACGCGCCTCCTGGCGCCCGCGGGCGGAGATCACTCACGCGTCGCTGTTCGCGACCGCTCACGGCATCTACGAGTTCTTCGTCAACGGTGCCCGGGTCGGTGATCACGAGCTGACCCCCGGCTTCACCTCCTACCGGGCGCACCTGCAGGTGCAGTACTTCGACGTCACCGGCCTGCTGCACCCGGGACACAACGAATTGGGAATCCTGCTGAGTGACGGGTGGTTCCGTGGTAGGCACGGGTTCGAGCGCCACGGCGACGGTTTCGGTGACCGGCTTGCCGCGCTCGCGGAACTGCACGTCCGGTATGCGGACGGAACGTCGGAGCGCTTCGGTACCGGCGACGGCTGGACCAGCGCACCGAGTGAGATCGACGCCGCCGACCTGATGGACGGGCAACGGGTGGATCTGCGCCGTGTGCCCGCCGGCGAGGTATACCACCCCGCCGCGGTCGCTCGAGGCGGACTCTACGACGATCGCTCCCGGTTGACGACCGGCGTGGCACCCCCGGTGCGCCGGATCGAAACCCTGGCGGCGGTGGCCGTCACCGAGCCTCGACCCGGAATGTACGTCGTGGATTTCGGCCAGAACATCAACGGGTGGGTGACCGCGGCCGACCTCGGAGCTGCCGGCACCCACGTCACCCTCACCCACGGTGAGTCCCTGGCCGCCGACGGGAGCGTCGACACGGATCACCTGCGTGCCTTCGAATTCGCGACCGGCAAGAGTTTGCCTGCCGGTCAGGTCGACCACGTCGTGTCGTCCGGGCGCCCCGGCGAGACATTCGAGCCGCGCCACACCACTCACGGGTTCCGCTACGTCCAGTTCGACGGGCTCGAGACGAAACCGGGGCCCGACTCGATCACCGCCGCCGTCGTGCACACGGACCTGGAACAGGTGGGGAGTTTCGGGTGCGACAACGATCGTCTCGAGAAACTCCATGCCGCCGCAGTGTGGAGTTTCCGCGGCAATGCCTGTGACGTCCCGACCGATTGTCCCCAGCGCGAGCGGTCGGGCTTCACCGGCGACTGGCAGATCTACGTCGAAACAGCCGCCTTCACACATGATGTCGCGGGTTTCAGCGACAAGTGGCTGCGCGACCTCGCCGCCGACCAGTGGCCGGACGGCACGGTTCCCAACATCGTGCCGAACCCGGCAGGCAATCAGCCGTCGGGCAACCATTTCGCCGACATCGCCAACGGCTCGGCCGGATGGGGCGATGCCGCCGTCATCGTGCCGTGGCAGCTGTGGCGACTGTACGGCGACGTCGAAGTGCTGGAACGCCAGTACGATTCCATGACCCGGTGGGTCGAGCGGGCCGCCGGCACGGCCCAGGATCGCCGCCATCCCGACCGCGCACTGGCGCGCCCCACACCGGACGACCACGAAGAGTATCTGTGGGACACCGGTTTCCACTGGGGAGAATGGCTCGAACCCGGCGAGATTCCCGCCCCCGACCCCGCCCGCGATAACAGCGTGGTCGCCACCGCGTACCTCGCGCGGTCGGCCGGACTGCTCGCGCAGATCGCCTGCGTACTCGGCCGCGACCGGGATGCGCACCGGTACACTGCGATCGCCGCAGGAGCCGTCCACGCCTGGCATTGCGAATTCATCACTCCCGACGGCGCACTGACCCACCCGACCCAGGCGAATTATGTTCGCGCATTGGAGTTCGGGCTCGTGCCCGCCGAAGGCCGCCGCCGGTTCGCCGACGAACTCGCACAGTTGCTCGCCGACAACGACTATCACCTCGGCACCGGTTTCCTGGCCACCGGGATGCTGCTGCCCGCACTCTCGCGCAACGGGCACCTCGACACCGCCTACCGGGTACTGCTGTCCACCGGTAATCCGTCCTGGATGGAGATGATCGACCGCGGGGCCACCACCATCTGGGAGCGATGGGACGGAGTCGACGAGAACGGCCGCGCCAACGCCTCACTGAATCACTACGCCAAGGGTGCGGTCGTCTCGTTTCTCCACCAGTTCGTCGCCGGCCTGCGCCCGGCCGAGACCACCGGCCCCGACACGGTCGGCTATCGCCGATTCCTCGTCGAGCCGCGTCCCGGCGGGGACATCACTGCTGCCCACGCCGAGCACTGCAGCCCCTACGGAAACATCGCGGTGCGCTGGACGATCGCCGACGACGTGTTCACCTTGAGCCTGACCGTGCCGGCAGGCAGCGAATGCGAACTCCGCCTGGGAGACACCACGGAACTCCTCCGGTCCGGGACCTACACCCGCACCTGCTCGGCGACTCGCGTCAGCCGGCGATCGTCGCGTGCATCTCCCACACGATGATCTCGGCGCCGGTGTCGGTGGTCACCTGCTGGCCGCCGCCACCGCTGAGCCGGACGGCGTCACCCTCGGCGAGGATGCCGACGCCTTCCATCGACGCTTCGCCGCGCGCGACGAACACATGGAGGAACGGGGCGTCGGGCAGGGTGATCGGCGCCTGCCCGGGCTGCAGGCGTGCGACATGCATTGCGGCGTACTTGTTCTTGATCCGGATCGCCGAGTGGTCGGCGTAGTGCGGCATGCCCGATGCGACGGGGACCAGTCCCCCGGCGAGTAACTCGTGGTCGATTTCGAGTTGCTCGTAACCGGGTGTGATACCGGCTTCGTCGGGGACGACCCACATCTGGATGAAGTGGACGGGATCGGTGTGCTCGTCGGCGTGCTCACCGGTGGCGCCGTCCAGCCGCCACGAGTCGTTCTTCTCCGAGTGCAGGATTCCGGTTCCGGCGCTCATACGCTGGGCCAGTCCGGGATAGATGACGCCGGAGTGGCCCATCGAATCCTGGTGCACCAGTGAACCCTGGAGCACCCAGGTGACGATCTCCATGTCCTGGTGGGGGTGGGTGTCGAAGCCCTGACCCGGGACGACGATGTCGTCGTTGTTCACCATGAGCACCCCGTGATGGGTGTTGGCCGGGTCGTAGTGGCGGCTGAACGAGAACGAATGCTTGGAATCCAGCCAGCCGGCGTCGGTCTTGAACCGGTCGTCGGCTCGCCGGACGTCGAATCGGGGCGGGGTGATCGCAGCAGTCATGAGGGAAGCCTTTCCAGGGTTCTCACAGAACGTGTGAGCCGTACATTTCGCCGAGCGGGTCGGCGATGAGTTCGAGGCGGGCGCCGTCGGGGTCGCGGAAGTACAGCGACACCTCACTGTGTTCGACGAGTTCCACGCCGGCGTCGATCAGTTTCGTGCGCAGGTGGTCCCACCGGCCAGGTTCGACGCTGATCGCGATGTGGTGGAGTCCGCCGAGCACTTCCTGGTACGGGCCGACGTCGAGGCCCGGGAAGTCGAAGAACGCCAGCAGGTTGCCGTTGCCGATGTCGAAGAAGAAGTGCGACGACCCGGGGTAGTCCCGATTCTCGATCAACTCGGTGAGCGGGAACTCGAGCAGATCCTGATAGAACCGGACGGTGCGCTCGACGTCACTGCTGATCAGCGCGGTGTGATGGAGGCCGCGGGCCGAGGACGCGGGCCTCGACGACACCGGCTTCAGATGCTCGGCGCGGATCCGGTCGCGTTGCTCCGCGAACCTCTGCGAACGCTCCTGCTCGTCTGTGGTGCCCATTGCCCTGCCCCTCTCCGCGGAGCGCAGTGATTGCGCTTTCAACTAAATTCAGACTACAGCAAGTCGTTGCGCTGTCAACTACTTCGGCTATGCTGGTGCCGTGGAACCGACCCGATGGCTCAGCGCCGAAGAACAGAACACCTGGCGCGCCTACCTGGACGCCACACGCCTGCTCCTGCAGGCGCTCGATCGGCAGCTCACCCGCGACGCCGGCATCTCGTTCACCGACTTCGAACTGCTCGTCGTGTTGTCGGAGGCGCCGCAGCGGCAACTGCGGATGCGTGAACTCGCCGACGCGGTGACCACCACCCGCAGCGGCGTGACCAGGGCGATCAGCCGGTTGGTCGACACCGGCTGGGTGCGCCGGGTGGAATGCGAAGACGACAAACGGGGGACGCTGGCCGAGTTGACCGACGCGGGCGCCGAGAAGCTCGCCGCCGCAAGCCCCGGACATGTCGCGGAGGTGCGCCGCACCATGTTCGACCTGCTCAGCCCCCGCGACGTCGGCATCCTCGGTCACGACTTCAGCGAAATGCGCGCCCACCTGCTGGAAAACCCCTGAACCCCGAAAGGTCGGCCATGAGCAGCACGGCACCCGAAACCGAGTACGTCCACATCGACAAGCAGAGCCCGGCCGTCTATCAGGCGCAGATCGCCGTCGCCAAAGCCGTCCGTCACGCGACCACCGCGGCCGGGATGGACCGGCGGTTCGTCGAGTTGATCAACGTGCGCGTCTCCCAGATCAACCGCTGCGCGTACTGCCTGGACGTTCACGTCGCCGCGGCGCTCGCGGCCGGCGAGACCCAGCAGCGCCTCGCGATTCTGCCCGCCTGGCGGGAGACGACGCTCTTCTCCGACCGCGAGGTCGCGGCGCTGACCTTGGCCGAATCGATCACCGCCCTCCCGGACGCGCAGACCCAGGAGACCGACTACGCCTTCGCGCGGCGATTCCTCTCCGAGCAGGAGATCTCCACGGTGAGCTGGATCGCCGTCACCATGAACGCCTTCAACCGGATCTCCATCGTCAGCCGCCATCCGGTCCGGCCGAAGCAGTAACACCGCAGGTCACCCGCGTTTCGCAGAATTTAGTTGACATCGCAACGACTTCGGCTTAACGTAGTAGTTGCAGATTCAATTACCTCGATTTCGAGTGACCGTTCGACAGTCCAAGGAGTTTTCATGACCACCGCCACCGCCACCCTGCCCAACCTCACCGCCGGAACCTGGGCCATCGACACCGTCCACTCCACCGTCGGCTTCTCCGTCCGCCACCTCATGGTCAGCAAGGTCCGCGGCACGTTCAACGACTTCACCGGCGCGATCACCGTCGCCGAGGACGGCACCGCCGCCGTCACCGCCGAAATCCAGGTCGCGTCCATCGACACCAAGAACACCGACCGCGACGCCCACATCAAGTCCGCCGACTTCTTCGACGCCGAGCAGTACCCCACCGCCACCTTCACCTCCACCGCCGTCCGCGCCAAGGGCGACGACTACGTGGTCGAGGGCGAATTCACCCTCCACGGCGTCACCCGCCCCGTCGAGCTCGCCCTCGAGTTCAACGGCGTCAACCCCGGCATGGGCAACGGCCCGGTCGCCGGCTTCGAAGCCACCACCGTCCTCAACCGCAAGGACTTCGGCATCACCATCGACATGCCCCTCGAAGGCGGCGGAGCCGTCGTCGGCGACAAGATCACCATCACCCTCGAGATCGAGGCCGGCCTGCAGGCCTGACCCTGACTCGCACCACGCGCCCCGTCATCCACCCGGATGGCGGGGCGTTTCGTCGTTAATACGACGCAACACTTTCGATCGACGTGATCCAGGTCATTGTGATCTTGGGCGGGCTCGAGTGACCCTGGCCCCTTCGATAACGGCGACCGCGAAACGAAGGTGACCACATGGGTAGCGACTCCGAACTCTCGTTCGCGCTCGACCTCACGCTGGACGAGGCACGGCGGCGCACCGCTGTTGTCGAGGCGATCGGCGAGGACTGGGATCCCGTCGCCGTGCTCGCGGAGGAGGAGCGGGCGTACGACATGCTGTACTCCGGTCTCGACCCCGAGCAGCAGCGCATCTACGACGAGCTGGTCCAGGCGGGTGTGCTCCCGGATCGGACGGTGGGCCGTGTTACCGATTGATCCGACCGCGGACTTCTCCCGTCGCGCCTGGTTGCCCTGCCCGGGCTGCGACCACGGCTCGGACTGCGGCGACTGCGGGTCCGGCCGCAACTGCGACCGGCATTGGCAGTACCTGCTGAGCAATCAGGGCACCCACGTCCATCTCCAGTGCCCCGACTGCACCCACCTGTGGAGTATCGACACCCGCCACGGGCGGCCTCGGCGGCGGCGGAAGGCCGCGTAGGCGCCGGACCGAATCTTGCTCACCCCCGACTCCGCGGCCTGTCGGCGAGCAGTTGGGTGAGCCGGTGCGCCTGGCGGAGGAGGAGTTCTCCCAGTTCGCGGCGGCGCTCCTCGCGGAACCGGCTCTCCACCCCGGTGATGCTCAACGCCCAGGCCGGTGATCCCTGGGCGTCGAAGACGGCGGCGCCCATCCCCCAGCTGCCCTCGACGAGCAGCCCGGGGTTGACGGCGTACCCGTTCAGTCGGGTCTCCGCGATGCGCTCGGCGATCTCGTCCCGCCTGTGCTGCGTTCCCCACTCGCCGGTCACATCGGCGCGCGACAGGTAGTCGTCGATGTCGCGGTCCGGCAGGTGGGACAGGATGACCAGACCCGCCGACGCCACCCCGAGCGGCAGGCGGATGCCGACGTACAGCACGTGGGAACGCAGCGGGAAGCTGCCCTCCTCGCTCGCGATGCAGACCGTTTCGTCGCCGCGGCGGGCAGACAGGAAGACACTCTCGCCGGTCTCGCGTGCAAGATCTCGGAGGACGTCGCGGGAGCGGTCCGTGATGTCGTACCGGCCGGCGGCGAGCGAGCCGAGCAGATACAGCTCGGGCCCCAGCGACCATTTCCCCGACTTCTGATCGCGGTCGACCAGTCCCTCCTCGGCCAGCGAGACGAGCAGGCGATGCACGGTGGGCCGGGCGAGACCCGTCTCCCGCGCCAGGGCGGACGTCGAGGATCCCGACGATTCGAGGGCGGCGATCGCCCGGAAGAGAGATCCCACCCGGTGGATGACCTGCGGCCGCTGCGCGTTGTCCATGACCGCAGTATACGTTCACTCAGTGAACGCTCTCCCGTGCGACGTTCAGCCGGCGAGCACTGTCTCCTCACCCCTTGAAATGCATGAAGTAACCCCTTTTAGTGGAGCAAAGCTCGTCGCACGAGGACGTTCACCAGGTGGACGATCTGGTGCGGAAGACGGTATCGCCGGTACGGCGGCCAGGAGAAAGGATGCACATGGGATCGAGAGTGTTCGACACCCCGGAAGAAGCAGTCGCGGACGTGTCCGACGGCGCGTCGATCGCCGTGGGCGGGTTCGGCCTGTGCGGAATCCCCGACTCGCTGATCCGCGCGCTCGCCGACTCCGGTGTCGGGAATCTCGAGGTCTTCTCCAATAACTGCGGTGTGGACGACCACGGGCTCGGAATTCTGCTGGGCGCCCGTCAGATTCGACGTGTCACCGCGTCGTACGTCGGCGAGAACAAGGAATTCGCCCGCCAGTACCTCTCCGGTGAGCTCGAGGTGGAGCTGACCCCGCAGGGCACGCTGGCCGAACGCCTCCGGGCCGGCGGTGCGGGCATCCCCGCGTTCTTCACCCCCGCCGGTGTCGGCAGCCCGGTCGCCGACGGCGGCCTGCCCTGGCGGTACGCCGCCGACGGTTCCGTCGCGCTCGCGTCGCCCCCGAAGGAAACCCGCGTGTTCGGCGACAAGCGTTACGTCCTCGAACTAGGGATCACCGCCGACTTCGCCCTGGTCCACGCACTGCGGGGCGACACCGCCGGCAACCTCGTGTTCGACAAGTCGGCCCTGAACTTCAACCCCCTCGCGGCGATGGCCGGGAAGGTCACCATCGCGCAGGTCGAAGAACTCGTCCCCGCAGGCACCATCGATCCCGCCCAGGTTCACCTGCCCGGGGTCTTCGTTCAACGCATCGTCGAGACCGGCCCCCAGAACAAGCGGATCGAGAAGCGGACAGTCAGCAGCACGGAAGGAGCCACTCGATGACCGGCACCAACGGATGGACACGTGAGCAGATGGCCGCCCGCGCGGCCGCGGAGATGGTCGACGGCGAATACGTCAACCTCGGCATCGGACTGCCGACGCTCATTCCCGGATACCTCGGCACCGACGTCACCGTGACCCTGCATTCGGAGAACGGGATCCTCGGCACCGGCCCGTACCCCACCGACGAGAACGTCGACCCCGACCTGATCAACGCCGGCAAGGAAACGGTCACCGTCAACGCCGGTGCCGCGTTCTTCGATTCCGCGCTGTCGTTCGGCATGATTCGCGGCGGCCACATCGACACCGCCGTCCTCGGTGGCATGCAGGTCTCCCGCACCGGCGACCTCGCCAACTGGATGGTCCCCGGAAAGATGGTCAAGGGCATGGGCGGCGCGATGGACCTCGTGCACGGCGCGAGCCGCGTCATCGTCCTCATGGAACACACCGACCGGGACGGCAATCCGAAGATCATCGACGCCTGCACCCTGCCGCTGACCGGCCAGGGCGTCGTCAACCGCATCATCACCAACCTTGCCGTCATCGACGTGGTCGGCGACGGCACCCTCGCTCTCCGTGAGGTCGCCCCCGGCGTCACCGTCGACGAGGTCGTCGCCGCCACCGGAACCCCCCTCGAGATCCGCGAATCCGCGCTCGTCTGAGCAACATTCGTCACGACACCAAGGACACTCCCATGACTTCTTCCGCCAGGTCCGTCATCGTCGCCGGAGCCCGGACCCCCGTCGGCCGGCTGACGGGTTCGCTCGCGTCACTGTCCGGTTCCGATCTCGGTGGCATCGCCATCAAGGGTGCCCTCGACAAGGCCGGGGTGGCACCCGAACTGGTGGAGTACGTGATCATGGGGCAGGTCCTCACTGCCGGCGCCGGTCAGATCCCGGCCCGGCAGGCCGCGGTCAACGCGGGCATCCCGATGTCGGTGCCGGCCTTGACCGTCAACAAGGTGTGCCTGTCGGGTCTCGACGCCATCGCGCTCGCCGACCAGCTGATCCGCGCCGGCGAATTCGATGTCGTCGTCGCCGGCGGGCAGGAGTCGATGTCCCAGGCGCCGCATCTGCTCCCGAACTCGCGGAGCGGTTTCAAGTACGGCGACACCACCCTCGTCGACCACCTCGCCTACGACGGCCTGTACGACATCTTCACCGAGCAGGCGATGGGCGCCCTCACCGAGGACCGGAACGCGAACACCGACAAGATCGGTCGCGAAGAGCAGGACGCCTTCGCCGCCGCCTCACATCAGCGTGCCGCGGCCGCGTGGAAGAACGGCCTCTTCGACGACGAGGTCGTTCCCGTCACCATCCCGCAGCGCCGGGGCGAGCCGCTCGTCGTCACCGAGGACGAGGGCATCCGCGCCGATACCACGGCCGAGTCGCTGTCGAAGCTGCGGCCCGCGTTCAGCAAGGACGGCACCGTCACTGCGGGTTCCGCGTCGCAGATCTCCGACGGTGCGGCCGCCGTCGTGGTGATGAGCAAGGCCAAGGCCGAGGAGCTGGGACTCGAATGGCTCGCCGAGATCGGCGCCCACGGCGTCGTCGCCGGACCGGACTCGACGCTCCAGCAGCAGCCCGCCAATGCCATCGGCAAGGCGTGCACCCGTGAGGGACTCGACCCCTCGGCGCTCGACCTCGTCGAGATCAACGAGGCCTTCGCCGCCGTCGGCATCGAGTCGACCCGGCAACTCGGAGTCGACCCGTCGAGGGTCAACGTGAACGGCGGCGCCATCGCCATCGGGCACCCGCTCGGCATGTCTGGGGCACGGGTCGTGCTGCACCTCGCGCTCGAGCTGAAACGACGCGGCGGTGGAACCGGCGCCGCCGCACTCTGCGGCGGCGGCGGACAGGGCGACGCCCTGATTCTCCACGTGCCGGGCGAATGATCGCCTCTCGCGCACAGTAGGTTTCGCGTCAGCGAGTCATGATCGGCCCGACGCGAGTGCGGTGACGGCCGGCGCGAACATGGTGGACTTGATCGCACCGAGCGTGCCGGCGTCCTTCCCCGCGAGCGGCGCGATCAGGTCGACGGCGGCATCCAGGACCGCGCCCTCGGGCGCGGTCCCGTCGACCAGCCCACTGGTGTGCGCGTCGGCGCCGCCGTAGCGGCGGCCCGTGGTCATGGCGGTGATCGCGGCCTGCGGTGTCAGCTTCGCCTGGATCAGCGCGGCCATCCCCGGGGTGAACGGGATGTGGATGTCGACCTCGGGGAAGCAGTAGTACCCGCGGTCGGACCGCATCACCCGGTAGTCGTGGGCGATGCCGAGCATGGCGCCGGCGCCGAACGCGTGCCCGTTGACCGCGGCCACCGTCGGCAGGGGGAGCGTCAGAATCCGGCTGAACAGGGCCTGCACGCGCCCGACGTACCAGTCCGCGCGGTCGCCGTTGGCCATCAGCCAGTCCAGGTCGAGCCCGTTGGAGTAGAACTTCCCCGTGGCCGTGGTGACCAGGGCCTGCGCGCCGTGTTCGTGGGCGTCGTCGAGGAGCCGATCGACGGTGTCGAGCCACTCGGGGGAGAAACGATTCTCGTCGTCGCCGAGGTCGAGGACGGCGATCGTGTCCCGGTAGGTCAGGGTGGCGGTCATCGGGAACCTTTCGTGTTTTTGTCGTGACGTTTCCCCGGGGGCGGGGGGTCGAGTGCGAGAACGGCGCGGACCGCCGCCTCCAGGCGTCGGCGCATGGCGTCGTCCGGTTTTCGCCGGGCGTGCAGCAGCAGTCCGGTAGGGAGTCCGACGACGCACGCTTCGATCACTTCGACCGCGCGACCGTCCCTGCGCCCCCACAGCGCGAGCGCCAACCGGACGAACAGTTCGACGAGGACGGAGTCGAGGCGCGACAACTCGGTGGCGACGTCGTCGGGAATTTCCGATCCGAGCAGTTCGTCGCGGCGAACGGTGAGAAGGAGCCGCGACGACTGCGGGAACCGCTCGGCGAAGACGGCCGGGGTGTCGGCGGCAGCGACGACGGCGTCCACGGGACCACGCCCCAGCGCGTCCTCGACCGATTCCTGTTGCAGGTCGAGAAATCGGTGCGCTGCCCGCAACCAGGCGCGCCCGACCAGCCCGCCCCGGGAGCCGAAGGCGTGATAGATGGCGCCGTTGGACATCTCCGTGGCCGCGGCGACCGCACGCAGGGTCACCGCGCTCGGACCGCCCTCGACGGCCAGCCGTTCGGCGGCATCGAGCGCGTCGTCGAGGTCGTGGACGCGTGGCCTGGGCATATCGCGAACGATAACAGATCGTGCGTTCTATTACTCATGGGTAGGGATCGGCCGATCACGCCGTGGGAACCACCCGATGATTGGCTTGCCGTTGTGCCCCGAGTCACAATGGGTTAGCTTTGTTCGGACATAAACACATTACGTGTTCTGTACATGGAATACGTCGAGGAGATGTTCATGGCCAGCGATCTCACCCGAACTACCGCCCCGTCCCCGCCTGCCGACGCCCCCGGGCGGCACTCGCACAGACTCGGCATCATCGCCGTGGTCGCCACCTTCGGCGGCCTGCTCTTCGGATACGACACCGGAGTCATCAACGGCGCACTCGAACCGCTCAAGGAAGACCTCCAGCTCACCTCGTTCACCGAAGGCCTGGTGGTGAGCATCCTGATCTTCGGTGCCGCGATCGGCGCTCTCATCGGCGGACGAATGTCCGACAGGTTCGGGCGCCGGCACAACATTCTGGTGCTCGCGATCATCTTCATGATCGGGACGCTCGGCTGCGTGCTGTCCCCGACGTGGGAGGTGCTCGCACTGTTCCGCTTCATCCTCGGCCTCGCCGTCGGCGGCGCATCCGCGACCGTGCCCGTGTACCTTTCCGAGATCTCCCCCACCGAACGACGCGGCAGCGTGGTCTCCCGCAACGAAGTCATGATCGTCGTCGGACAGTTCGCCGCATTCGTGATCAACGCCATCATCTTCAACATCTGGGGCGAGAACGAGAACGTCTGGCGCTTCATGCTTCTGGTCGCCGTCATTCCGGCCATCTTCCTGTTCGCCGGAATGCTGCGGATGCCGGAGAGCCCGCGCTGGCTGATGTCGCAGGACCGGCACGACGAAGCGCTCGCCGTGCTTCTCCAGGTTCGGTCCCCGGAGCGGGCACGTGCCGAGTTGGAGGAAGTTCGGGCGCTCGCCGAGGAAGAGAAGCTCTCACAGACCGGCGGGGCCGCCGACCTGTCGGTGAAATGGATCCGCCGCCTCATCTTCATCGGCGTCGGCCTCGGAGTGTTCCAGCAGGCCACCGGCATCAACTCGGTGATGTACTACGGCACCCAGCTGCTCGGCGACGCCGGATTCTCCTCCAACGCCGCCATCGTCGCGAACACCCTCAACGGTCTGTTCAGCGTGCTCGGCGTCCTCACCGGCGTCGCCCTGATCAACCGGATCGACCGTCGGAAGATGCTCATCGGCGGCTTCACCCTCACCACCACGTTCCACGTGCTCGTCGGCCTGTCCGCGTTCCTGCTGCCCGACGGCACCCTCAAGGCCTACCTGATCCTGACGTTCGTGGTGCTGTTCGTCTTCTCGATGCAGGCCACGATCGGCCCCCTGGTGTGGCTGATGCTGTCGGAGATCTTCCCGCTGAAGATCCGCAGCTTCGCCATCGGCGTCTGCATCTTCGCACTGTGGATCGCCAACGCGGTTGTCGCGCTGCTCTTCCCGCCCGTCGTGGCCGCACTGGGAATCGGTGCGACGTTCTTCATCTTCGCCGGCCTCGGCGTGCTGGCACTCGTCTTCATCAAAACCCAGGTTCCGGAAACTCGCGGCCGCTCGCTCGAGGAACTCGAAGACCAGTTCCGGCGCGACTACTCGTGACAGTCGCCCGCACCGTGCCCGCAGAAAGGTTGATCCCATGACAGTGCTCGTAGCCGTGACCGACTCCTCCGAAGGATCGCACGCCCTCCTCGCCGGCAAGAAGGAAGCCGCGATGCTGGGCACCGACCTCCTGGTGGTGAACCTCTCCCTCACCGAACCCGAAGAGGTGCACACTCTCGCCGACGACGGCGTGACCGTCCTCGACCGCATCGGTCGTGGAGACCGCGATCCCGCGACCGCAGTACTCGACCTGCTCGACGAACGACCCGACGTCGAACGCCTCGTGATCGGCGTCAAACGCCGCAGCGCGGTCGGCAAGGCCCTGCTCGGCAGCGTGAGCCAGCGCCTCATCCTGCAATCCCCGATCCCGGTTCTCGCGGTCAAAACCCCTCAGTAGGAGACGAGTTGAGCAAGCACGGGAGCCTGCGCCTGGTCGCCGGCATGGTCGGTGGCGGGCAGGGTGCCGACATCGGCGAGACCCACCGCTACGCGATGCGTCTCGACGACCGCTACGCCCTGGAGGCCGGGGTCTTCGGGCGAGACGTCGCATCGTCGGCGCGGATCGCGGAGAGCCTCGGTGTGCCGGCCGATCGCACGTACCGCGACTACCGGGAGATGGCGGA
The DNA here is from genome assembly GCF_041228765.1 of Rhodococcus wratislaviensis. Taxonomy (NCBI): domain Bacteria; kingdom Bacillati; phylum Actinomycetota; class Actinomycetes; order Mycobacteriales; family Nocardiaceae; genus Rhodococcus; species Rhodococcus wratislaviensis. The sequence goes on from NZ_CP150488.1 coordinate 625,935, forward strand.
ACGGGAATCCGCCCGCGAGGACGGCGTCGATGTGGTCGCCGTGACCACCCCGAACGACAGCCACTTCGACATCGCGCGCGCGTTCCTGGAGGCGGGCATCTCGGTGGTGTGCGAGAAGCCCCTCACCACCGACTCGGCGTCGGCTGCGGAACTGGTCGCGATCGCCGAGGCGTCCGGTGCGATCCTGGCCGTCCCGCACTGCTATTCGGCCTACGCCATGGTCCGGCACGCGGCCCGGATGGTGCGTGCCGGCGACCTCGGGCGGATCCGGTTCGTGGCGGTGGAACACGCGTCCGGGTGGGCGGCGACACCCCTCGAAATCGGCGAACACCGCCAGGCGCGGTGGCGCACCGACCCCGACGTCGCGGGCTTCCCCAGCGTCGTCGGCGATCTCGGTACCCACGCCTTCCACCTGTTGCGGTACGTCACCGGCCTCGAGGCCACCCGGATGTCGGCCGAACTGGACACCCTCGTCCCCGGACGGCGGGTGTTCGACAACGCCACCGTGCGCCTCACCCTGTCCAACGGGGCACCCGCGACGCTGTGGGCGAGCATGGCCGCCACCGGCAACGAGCACGGCCTGCGCATCCGGGTCTTCGGCGACACCGCGAGCGTCGAATGGCGGCACGAGGACCCGCACCACCTGGCGGTCCGCGACCTCGACGGCGGCACCACGATCCTCACGCAGGGAATGCGCACGCTGTCCGAGGACGCCACCCGGCTCACGCGCCCCGGTCTGGGGCATCCCGAGGGCTTCCTCGAGGCGTTCGCGAACTTCTACCGCGACCTCGCGGACGAACTCCGCGCCCGCCGCGACGGCGAGCCCACAACCATCCGCGATCTGTCCTTCCCCGCCGGGCGCGACGGCCTGATCGGCGTCCAGTTCGTGGAGGCGACCGCCGCCTCCCACGCCGCCGACTCCGCCTGGGTCGTCCCCGCTTTCGCACACGAAAGGGTCGGTATCTGACATGCAGCGTTTCGCCCTCATCGGAGCCGGATTCATCGGCGGCGTGCACGGTGCCAACCTCGCCGCGCACCCCGACGTCGACCTGGCTCTCGTCTTCGACATCGACCTCGCCCGTGCGACGGACCTCGCCAAGCGGCACGGCAGCCGCGCGACCACCGACCTCGCGGAGGTCTTCGACCCGACGGCAATCGACGCCGTCTTCATTGCGTCGTCCACCGACACCCACGCCGAGCACCTTCGCGCCGCGGCGACGGCGGGAATCCCGGCCCTGTGCGAGAAACCGATCGATCTCGATCTCGCGCACGCCGTCGATATCGTGCGCTTCGCCGAGGCCCGATCGCTGCGGGCGATGGTCGATTTCAACCGCCGCTTCGACCGCGACTACGCCGAACTGCAGCGGGTGGTCGCGTCCGGCGAGATCGGTTCGGTGGAGCTGATCCAGATGACCAGCCGCGGTCCGGCGATGCCGCCGCTCGAGTACATCGCGGTCTCGGGCGGGCAGATGCGCGACCAGACCGTCCACTTCTTCGACCTGGCGCGGTGGATCTCCGGGCTCGACCCCGAGTCCGTCTTCGCGACCGGGTCCACGCTCGCCGAACCCCGCCTCGCCGAGTACGGCGACGTCGACACGTCGGCAGTGACCCTGCGTCTGCCCGGCGGCGCGCTCGTCCAGATCGACTGCACCCGGCGGATCGGCTACGGCTACGACGAACGCATCGAGGTCCTCGGTTCGACCGGCATGGTCGAGGCGCGACGGCAGCGCGCCGGATCCGTCTCCCGGTACAGCGCGGGCCGCGTGGTCGACGACGGCTTGCACGCGGGATGGTTCGAACGGATCAGGGCCAGCTACCGCACCGCGCTCGACCACTTCGTCGACGCGCTGGAGAACGGTGCCGACATCGGCCCGACCCTGTCGGAGGCGCTGAAGGCGCAGGCGATCGCCGAGGCCGCGACGCGCTCACTCACCAGCGGCCGGATGGAACCGATCGAGTACCCGGTCTGAACCCGCTCACAGCGGGTCGCCGAGGACGACGACGTCGGCGCGGGTTCGGCCGGGCGCGACCAGCGCGGTGTTGCGTTCGTCGCTGCGCCGCACCCATTTTCGGGCGTCATCGGGCGACTTGCCGAAGCGGACGTGCCGCTCGACGAGCCGGGCGACGCGCTCCTCGTCGTCCGGGGCGAGGAACCATGCCTCGTCGAGCAGGCCGCGCACCCTCGCCCACGGCTGCTCGTCGAGCAGCAGGTAGTTGCCCTCGGTGATCACCAGCGGGACGTCCGGCGGGACGGCGATCGACCCGGCGTAGGACTCCTCGACCTCACGGTGGAACTGCGGGGCGTACACGGTCTCGCCGTCGGGTTCACGCAGCCGGCGCAGCAGCGCCACGTACCCGGCGGCGTCGAACGTGTCCGGCGCGCCCTTGCGCCCGGCCCGGCCGAGGCGGATCAATTCCGCACCCGCCAGGTGGAATCCGTCCATCGGCACCACCACCGCGGACGGTCCCAGCGCCGCCAGCACGGCCGCAGCGACGGTGCTCTTGCCCGAGCCGGGCGGTCCGGCGATCCCGAGAATGCGGCGCGTGCCCGGCTCGGTCAGCGCCCGGGCGCGCGCAACGAGTCCCTCGAGTCCACCGTCGTCCATAGGCAGACCGTAGTCCCCGGCACTCCGGGGCGCACGCACCCGGCGCCCGATGTCACAGAGGGTCAGTCGAATTGGACCGCTGTGACATCGGGATTGCCCGCTGACTGCGTGGACGGGACCTGCGAACTGGGTGCGTCCTCCGCCGGGGCGGAACGCCACGTCGTCCCGAGCGCCGCACTGATAAGCCGGTCCTGCACCACGACCAGGATCCACGTCATGACGCAGCCGTAACCGAAGATGACGAGGAGCCACAGCAGGTTCGGCCCCGGTTCGCCGGGGGCGAGCATCGGGGTCAGCAGCATGACGAGCAACGACTCGATCAGGCCCAGCAGCACCGCCGGGACCACTCCGAAGGGTGTGCGTCCCAGCAGGATCGGGTGCACCGACAGGATCAGGAAGATCACGAGGGCCACGCCGACCCCCATCATCAGTTCGAACGGCACCCCGGGCAGAGCCGCCTTGACCAGCATGAACAACCCGGCCCAGCCGACACCGCACGCGAAACTCAGGAACATCCCCAGGAGGGCCTTCGGAGGCGCCTGGAGGGTGAAGAACAGCATCACCGGAAGGATCAGCATCGCGCTGTACGGGGCGAAGGGGGTGAGGCCCTGGAACGGGATCATCAGAATCGAGATGAGGACGGCACCGAGCACCGCCTGGATCAGGATTCCCTTGGTCTGCGAAGACATGGCGGTCCGCTTCTGTCGATGGTCGGGGAAGAAGTAGGTCAGACAACAGTGCGTCAGTTCACACGACATGGTGTCAGTGATGTAGGCAACAACTTATTCACTCGCACGACACATTGTCAAGAAACATTTCATAGCGTCCGCCGACGCATGATCGCCCGATGTCACAGCCGGTCAATCAGAATGAACCGCGGTGACATTGGGCGATCGATGGGGTGACGCCCGGGCGATGCCGTCAGTGACTCACCCGCGCGAGGTCTGGCCTGTGGCGGTCAGTCGCCTACCGAGATGTTTGGGCGTGCGCAGCACGAGCGATCTGTCTTCGATGATCACGTCGGGGCAATGCTGCTCGATGACCGTTTCCAACTTGCGCACCTCGTCGAGATTTCGGAGCCACATCGCCATGATGATGCTGTAGGGACCGATGGTGGGGGCGAGGAGCCGGACGTCGCTGAGAGTCGACAGTCGGTCGAGTACCTGATCCATCGATCGCGCCGGCGACTTCAGGAAGTACCAGGCGTATGCCGGTCGCCCGGAGTGCCGCCGTGCGACTTCCGTGCGAATCACCGCGCGACCCGAGGCGAGCAGGTTGTTCATCGATGCGCGCGTGCTGTCGACGCTCAGGGACAGCCGTGCGGCGATCTCGGTCGCGGGCAGGCGGCCGTCGGTGGCGAGTTCACGAAGGATCTCCGCCTCGTCCTTCGGATGAGCCCGCAGTCGACGAGGTGCCGGGGCGCTGTTGGCGAGTTGTTGCACGGCAGCGGCTTCCGTGGAGTCGAGCGCCCTGAGTCTCCAGCTGCGGGCGTCGGTGTGGATGCCGGTGAGTACGTGTGTGGTCATGTCCGAGATGCCGTCGAGCGATCCCATGCGTTCGAGGAGATAGTCGCTCAGCTGCTCGTGGTCCTCGAATGCGGTGGTGACGAGCAGGTCGCGGCCGCCGGTCGTCAGGTCGATGGTGATGGCTTCGCGGTCGCGCCCGATCTCGTCCGCCACCGCGCGGGTGCGGCCGGGCGGGCATTTCAGCTCGATGAGGGCAAGCACGCGTTCCGCGGTGGCCGGGTATGCGGTGACCCAGGCCAGCCCCTCGGACTGCAGCCGGGACCACCGACGGGCGATCGTGACGGCGTCCACTCCGAGGACGGGCGCCAGCGCGGTCCACGGGGCCCGCGGCGCGATTTGGAGCGCATGGATCAGACGCCGGTCCTCCTCCGACAGGATCGTGTCTCTCGCGTCGATCATGTCCTGCGAATCCTCCCGCTGCCGGGTCCTGCCGGTCGTCCGCCCCGGAAGGGCATTTCTCCTGCAATATTAGGCGCGTAGATCCTGCATTCTGCACAAACTTTCCGTTCTGTGCCGGTATCCGGCGACTCGGATGGTGCGCTGACCCTCATGCGCCATCATTCCCGCAGCTCGTATGCATGAATCCTGCGTGCCTATATCGGCACTACACCTCGTAGGGGCAACAATCATGAAGGTCATTCCTGCGCCCGCGGTCCGTCGGACAGCATCGGGTCCGCTCCGACGGGAAGTGTGGCTACCGGCCGTCCTCGCACTCGTGATCGTGTCGGCGTTCCAGGCCGTCGGCGTCTGGAAGATCAACCTCGGCCCGGCCGCGATCGCCGTGTACCCGATGGTGTGGGCGCTCCTCGCCGGCGGGTTCGTCTCGGCGCAGCGGCGGTGGCCTCTCACGCCGCGGATGTGGGCCGTCGCCGAGTCACTCATGGCGGTGGGTGTCTCACTCCTGGTCGCCCGGTTGAGCCTCACGCTCGGTCCCAACATCGACGTGCTGTTCGACGCCGGCCCCGCTCTGCTGTTGCAGGAGGTAGGCCACCTCGTCGGGACCGTCGCCATCGCCCTTCCCCTCGCGGTGGCGCTGCGGATGGGGCGCGCGACGGTCGGAGCCACGTTCTCGATCGATCGGGAAGCATCCTTCGCCATCGTGGGCGATCGGTTCGGGGTGAAATCGGACGAATATCGCGGTGTGCTGTCGATGTACGTCTTCGGGACGATGTTCGGCGCCGTCATCGTTGCGTTGATCGCCTCGTTGACCTCGTCGTTGGGCATCTTCGACCCCCTGGCGTTGGCGATGGGCGCCGGCGTCGGGTCGGGATCGATGATGGCGGCCGGCGCCGCTGCGATATCCGCGGCTCACCCGGAAGTGGGCGAGCAGGTCCTGGCACTGGCGGCCACCTCGAACCTCATCACCATGATTCTCGGCGTCTACGTGGGTGTCTGGATCGCCCTTCCGCTGGCAGATCGCCTCTACGGGTTGCTCACCCGCTCCTCGTCCCGCCCCGCCGTCGTCTCGGGCGAGCGCACCGAATCATCGCCCGCACCCGCCGACTCGGCCGACACACACGCCGCGCCCTTCGGCCACGACGACGAAAAGGTCACCGTTCCGCTCTACCTGAGCCTCCCGATCGTCGCCGCGATCTGCATCGCCGCCGCAACGATCGCCGCAGGGGAGCCGACGATCAGCATCCCCATCGGCTTCGCCCTCATCGTCGGGCTCATGCTGGCCGCGACCGCACTGTCCCGTCTGACCCGCGGCAAGATCACTGCGGTCATCTGGGCCAGCGTGCTCGGCGTATCCGTATCGGGTCGGTGGTTTCCCGGATCGGAGTGGATCGTCCACAACACCGAATCGATCGACTTCATGTCGATGTGCGCGGTGGTGCTGGGATTCGCCGGATTGGCTGTGGGAAAGAATCTTCCCGCGCTCCGGATGATCGGGTGGAAGATCGTTCCCGTCGGATTCGCCGCGATCTTCGCCTCCTTCGTGCTGTCGACCCTCATCGCCGAGTTCGCGCTCGGATTCTGGAGGTGATCCCACGCCGACCCCCGTTCGCGAACGCGACGACACAGCAGAACACCCACGACGACTGGAAGGCCGATCACCGATGACGCGAGTCGACGACAGCACCACCGCATCCGAAACGAACCAGCTCCTGAAGAAATCGGCCGCGCACACCATCACTGAGGAGCGTGGACGAATCATCGCGCTCAGCCGCGACATTCACGCACAGCCCGAGCTCGCCTTCGCCGAACACTTCGCGTGCGAGCGCATCTCCACGGAACTCGAGTCGGCAGGATTCGACGTCACGAGGGGCGCATACGACATCGAGACCTCGTTCGAGGCGGTATACGGCAGCGGCGATTTCCGCGTCGTGTTGTGCGCGGAGTACGACGCGCTGCCGGGGATCGGACATGCCTGCGGCCACAATGTCATCGCCGCCATCTCCGTCGGCGCGGCCCTTGCCCTGAAGCCGATCGCGGACGATCTCGGCGTGCAACTCGTGGTCCTGGGTACCCCCGCCGAGGAGCACGGTGGCGGCAAGATCGCGTTGATGCGTGCGGGAGCGTTCGAATCGGCCGTGATGTCGGCGATGGTCCATCCGTCGAACAGCGACACCCAGGTGCGCACGTCACAGATCGTCATGCAGTGCGTCGACCGCTTCGTCGTGGAGTTCACCGGCCGGGCCGCCCACGCCGCAGCAGCCCCGCACGAGGCCGTCAACGCCGGCGCCGCCGCGACTCTCGCACAGGTCGCCATCGGTCTGCTGCGCCAGCAGTTGCGCGACGGGATCCGCGTCGCATCGATCACCTCCGACGCCGGCACGGTGACGAACATCGTCCCCGGGTACGCGCGCCTCGACATCGAGGTCCGGTCGCAGAACCTGGAGGAGATGATCGACGCCAAACAGCGGGTGCTTGCGTGCCTCGAAGGCGCCGCCATCGCGACGGGCTGCTCCTGGGAGCACGGGCGCACCGAACCCCGATACCTCAGCATCCGCCAAGATCCGCTCCTTGCCCAGGCGTGGGACGCGAACATCGAACTGTCCGGACTTCCCGTGGCGGACAGGCACGACGGGTCGGGCGGTTCGACGGACATGGGCAACGTCTCACGGGTCGTTCCCAGCATTCACCCGATGATCAAACTCGACGGTGCAGCGGGTCCGCCGCACACCGTGGAGTTCGAACGAGCGGCCGGTTCCGACGCGGGCGACGACTGCGCCATCACGGGGGCGACCGCACTCGCGTGGACGATCGTCGACGTCGCATCGGATCCCGGTACGCGCGAACACCTGCTGCGCCGCGCCGCCGAGCGTCCCACGGGCGCCACGATGGTCGACCACGACGACGACGCTCGGGCCGCCGCCCATCTCGCGGAGTAGAGGTGTGGTGACCAGCGTCTTCGATCTGTTCTCGATCGGAATCGGTCCGTCGAGCTCGCACACCGTCGGCCCGATGAAGGCAGGCTCGATGTTCGTCGACGAGGTGAAGAACTCCGACCTCGGCACGGTCTCCCGGCTCGAAGTCGACCTGTACGGCTCGCTGGCCGCGACCGGACGTGGGCACGGGACCCTCGGGGCGGTGCTTCTCGGCCTCGAGGGCAATGCGCCCGACACCATCGACCCCGACTACGCACGGTCGCGCGTCGCCGAGATCGATGCCGGATCCCCACTGCGGTTGGGTCCGGACTGCGAATTACGGTTCACCACTGCGGATATCACCCTACACATGCGCGACGCCGGCACTCGGCATCCGAATACGCTGCGGTTCACGGCCCACTCGGACACCCCGCACAGCGACACCGCACAACCCGGCCACACGGCGAGGTACTACTCCGTCGGAGGAGGGTTCGTCGAGCGCGACGGAGCGCCCGCGTCGCAAACACCCTCGGTCCCCTGGCCATTCGCCACGGCAGGGGAACTACTCGACATCTGCGTTCGTGAGGGCCTCGCGATCAGCGACGTGATGTGGCAGAACGAGTGCGCGACCCGCTCCCCCGACCACGTGCAGAGATATCTGCTCGAAGTCTGGAACGTGATGAGCGAGTCCATCCGTCACGGCTTCCACACCCGGGGCCGCCTTCCCGGTGGGCTGGGGGTCGAGCGCCGTGCTCCCGGCCTGTACGACCGGATACGGCTGATCGGCACCGACCACTCGGTATCGATGGACTGGCTCAACGCGGCGGCGATGGCCGTCAACGAAGAGAATGCCGGCGGCGGGCGCGTCGTCACCGCACCCACCAACGGCGCGGCCGGCGTGATACCGGCAGTGCTCAACTGGGCACTACGGTTCGTCCCCACGGTCGGCGCAGGCGATGAACGCGACGACGCAATCGTCCGTTTCCTGCTCACATCCGGCGCCATCGCATCACTCGTCAAGGGCCGGGCGTCGATCTCGGGCGCCGAGATGGGCTGCCAAGGCGAGGTCGGATCCGCCTGTTCGATGGCTGCCGCCGCCCTCACCGAAATGCTCGGCGGCACACCGGCACAGGTCGAGAACGCCGCCGAGATCGCGATCGAACACAACCTCGGTCTCACCTGCGACCCGGTCGGTGGACTCGTTCAGATTCCCTGCATCGAACGGAACGCGGTCGCCGCCGTGAAAGCGGTCAACGCCGCGAAGATCTCGATGCACGGCAACGGGACGCACCGAGTGACCCTCGACCAGGCCATCGAAACCATGCGCCAGACCGGCGTGGACATGCTGTCGAAGTACAAGGAGACCTCGCTGGGCGGACTGGCTGTCAACGTCACGGAGTGTTAGGTGCGATGTAGTCGCATGATTTCTCGCCGTGACCTCGCGCCTACGGTGCCACGTAGAACGTGCCCACGCTCGGAGTGCCGAACACGTCGTGCAGGTCCGGCAGGTGCGCGGTCACGGTGACGACTACCTGACCGGGGCCGGTCGTGACCGCGTCTCGGTCGGGGTGCCGGTCGGTGATATTCCCGGACGCTCCAGTCGAGAGATTGATCCACTGGAACTCGTATCCGTAACCATCCGGGGTCGGATAGATCTGGCCGTGTCCGTGGTGGACGACGGGGTTGTAGAACGCGCCCCCGCGGGTCAACGGCCAGCCGACAATCGTTCCAGGGACTTGGAGGGTCGTCATGCCGTCGAACTGTGGTGGTTCGGCAGACGCCGGGACGGAGCACCCGATCCACGCACTCACCGCAAGCACACCGATCATCGATCCTCGCACTGTTCGCCTCATGTGAACTCCTCCCCTTGTGCTGATTCCCCGGATACGTCCGATTCCGACGACGATTCGTTACGGAACGGGTTCCGGTCGTATCGAGGAGTCAGATCACCGTTCCGACGTCGCGGGCCACCAGGTGGTCCAGGGCGCGTTCGGCGACCGCGGCGATGGTCATCGACGGATTGCAGGCCGCGGTGTTGCCGGGCATCAGTGCGCCGTCGAGGACATACAGTCCGCGCTGGCCGAGCACTCGGCCTTCGAGGTCGCACACCGAGCCCATCGACGCCCCACCGAGCGGATGCCAGGTGGAGGGGAACAGCGCGTTGGTGTCCGTGAGTAGGCTTCCCGGCCCGGCGATCTTCCGCACCATCGGATCGATGCGGCCGTTCTGGATGACGGCGTCGCCTTCCCGGGGCCAGCGCAGGACTGCGTCGTCGGTGGCCGAGTCGTACACGAAACTCCCACGGCCGTCGCTGACTCCGTATCCGACGAGCATGGTGCTGCGTGCGTCGAAAGACAGTGGTGGCATCGACGCCTGGATGACCGTGACGGCGGTGGCGGGGTCGTCCCAGTTCAAACTGCCGTAGACGACCGGGCCACCCTGCGGAGCGCCGAACTCTTCTTCGAGGCTCGTCCAGACATAGATTCGGTCGGCGTTGGTTCCCCACCCGGTTCCGAGTCCGTCCGGCAGATCCGGGATCCGGCCCGTCGCCCCCGCGCGCACAAGCAACTTGGTGGTGCCCAGGCTGCCGGCGGCCATCACCAGGGCATTCGTGGTGAGGATCTTGGTCTCGAGCACGGTGCCGGACGTATCGATCCGGTCGACGTACACCGTCCAGCGGCCGTCCGGGGCGCGTTCGACATCGGTGACCTGGTGCAGGGTTTCCACCGTCACCCGGCCGGTCGCTTCCGCGGCAGCGATGTAGGTGACGTCGACCGAGTGCTTGCCGCCGTTGTTGACCCCGAGGGCGCCGTCGCCGTTGGTGTACGAGGGTTTCATGCGGCCGCGGAGTTCGTCGAGCGCGAAGTTCCAGTCGATCGGCATCGGGATCTTCGACACGGGCAGTCCCGCTCGCTGCACGTTCTGCGCAAACACCTTCGCGGCCTGGTAATTCGGGCTGTCGATCAACTCATCGGGGGCGACGGCGAGCCGCAACATCTGCGCGACCCGCGGGTAGTGAACTCGGTCCATGGTGGCCCAGTCGAGTGCTTCGGGAAGGTGCGTGTTGAAGACGGCCTCAGCCGGTTGCAACGTCATCCCTTGGTAGACCAGGGAACCACCGCCGACGCCTGCCGCGCACAGTGCGGTCATGTTGTCGCCGGGCACCGCCTCGAGCAGACCGGTGTACGGCTCCAGCGCCACTGGCTCACCGAACAATTGCGGACTGGACCGGTACCAGAGGATGCGCTTGTCCGGGGCGGTCGCGCGAGGGAAGGTCTCCGCGTCCGGCCCTGTGGGCCAGCGCATTCCACGCTCGAGCACCACAACGGGCACCCCGGCTTCCGCGAGCCGAAGCGCCGCGACGCCGCCGCCGAACCCCGACCCGACGACGATGACCCGGTGATCTTCGCGGGTGAGAGGCACGGTCGTGCGGCGACCCGCGAGTGCGGTCCCGGCCTGCGCGATGCGTGGACTCGCCAACGCAACCCCCGCGGCAGCGGCCCCGGCCAGAAAGAAGCGGCGATTGAGTGCAGACACAGGTTTCCCCCAGATCGCAGACGGACTCACTCGGCGAGATGTCGAAAGATCAGCGTGGAGCATTTCTCGTGGGCGAGCTCAAACTAGACACTTGAAGCCAGATGTGTCAAGAAGTAACTGTGACTGCCGTTACGAGCTGGACGGCATCGCCGGCAAGAGCCAGCGGGTGAGAAACCGGCGAAGGTCGTCGTCGGCGTGAACGGCGTCGTCGTCGAAAAGGACGACCGACAGCGCCAGCCGAAGTGCGATCTCCACGATGTCGTCGAGGCTCGACTCCACACCGGGGTCGCGCTCGACGAGTGGCGCGAGCAGTTCGCGCGCTACAGGTTTCGCGCGAGACATCATGCCGGTGTCGAAAACAGGGTTGCCCCGTTCCGCCTGGAGCAGGGTAGCCAGGACCGGATGAGCGCGCACCGCCGCCCGGCCCGCGACGATGAGTTCGACGACGTATTCGCACGCTGTGTCGGTGGCGTTCGATCGTGAGTGGATCCCGCCCAGCACCTCGACGGCGAGACCGGCGATCGCCTGCGACACGAGTTCTTCGCGCGACCCGAAGTTGGAATACACGGTCTGTCGCGTGACGCCGGCGCCATGCGCCGCCGCCGCGATGGTGACGCCCTCGAAACCGTCACTCGCGATCAAGTCGAGCGTGGCGTCCAAGATTTTCCTCCGCGACCGCATCCGACCATTATCGATCACGGCCCCGATGGGCCCGCAGCTTCGCTATTCGTGCTGCGGATAGGCCCGTTTCAGTTGTGTCTCGTCGGCTCGCCCGCAACCGAATTCGCCGATGACTTGCCAGAGTCGTTCCGTGAATCGAGTCGGGCACATCCCGAAGTTGACGAGGGTCTCCTCCTCCGGGGGACCGCCGAACGGCGCCCAGGTTCGGGCGAAGTCGAGGATGTCGTCGACCTCCTTGCCCGGCCTCGGCTGTCGGGCACGATGTCGTTCGGCTTCTCGACGTCGATCGCGCCACCGACGGTAGCGCCGGACGTCCACCTCCAGCGGATCGGATTTCGGTGAAGGCACGTCTACGTCGCCTTGCCCGGCTGGATCGGACTGTTGCTCACTTCTTCGGACGGCACCGAGGGTTCGGCGTCCACGTCGGTGGTTCCCAGCCGTGCGTAGAGTTCGGGATCGCGTCGCGCGAGCCGTATACCGAGCACCAGTCCGATCGCCAGGCTCGCCGGTGTGACGGCGACGAGGACCGTGTTCACGGCGGGTCCTGCGGCAGTGAGCAGGTCCATCTTGGCCACGATCAACCACGTCGCGTAGCTCAACATGGCGAGAGCGGCTGCGGGGGCTACCCGAACCCGCCAGATCGAATGCCCGCGGCGGTCCCGCCAGAAGAATGCGAGAACGGCGGCGGCGGCCATCGCCTGGAGTACGACGATGCCGACGACGCCGGGGGAATTCACCCAGAGCAGGAGCTGAAGGTAGGGGTCGGCGCCGGCGAGCGCGAACCCGACGATCACGACCATGGCAAGGAGACTCTGCACGGCGCTCGCCACGTACGGCGACTTGTAGACCGGGTGCAGCTTGCCGAGGGCCCGGGGCAGGACGTGCTCGCGCGACAACGCGAAGGCGTAGCGGGTGATCGCGTTGTGGAAAGCGAGCAGGCTGGCGAGGATGCTCGTGATGATCAACAGTTCCATGAGCGTGCTCGCCCAGCCACCGACGTAGTTCTCGATGGCGTCGAAGTACAGTGCGGCGGGATCCGAGGCTGCGAGCGCGAGCGCCTGATCCGGGCCGTATGCCTGGATGATGATCCACACCATGAAGGCGTAGAACAGGCCGAGGAATGCGACCGCCAGGTAGGTTGCCCGTGGAATCGTCCGGGAAGGATCCTTCGCTTCCTCCCGGTACAGGGCGGTCGCTTCGAACCCGATGAACGCGGCGAACGCCAGAGTCAGCACCCCACCGAGGCCGGGGCTGAAGACGTGGGTGGGAGCGAACGAGTCGACGCCGAGCCCCTCGGCGCCGCCCCGAAGAAGGACGGCGGCTGCGAGCAGGACCAGGATCCCTGTCTCAGCGGTGAGCAGCAGGATCAGGAACCGTGCGCCGACATGGACCGATCGCGACCCCAGGAACCAGATCAGACCGACGCCGATCAGCGACCACAGACCCCACGGAAGGTTGAGCCCGACCAGATCCGCCATGGTGGACTGGGTGAAATACCCCAGGGCGCCGAAGATCCCGATCTCGAGAGCGTTGTAGGAGACGAGGGCGAGTACCGCCGCCGCGAGGCCCCATCGGGGGCCGAGTCCGATGGAGATGTACGAGTAGAAGGCCCCCGCGTTGTGGATGTACTTGCTCATCGCGGTGAAGCCGATCGCGAACACGCCGAGCGCGAGCCCGGCCAGGATGTACCCGCCGGGCGCACCGATGCCCGCGACGTTCAGCGCCAGGGGAGCCACCCCCGCCATCACCAGCAACGGCGCGGCAGCCGCCACGACGAAGAACACGATGCCGGAGGTGCCGAGGGCGCCGCCTTCCAGCTGCGTGCCGGAGGCGGGTCCGGGTGCGGATTTCTTCATGAGGAACTTCTCCAGTCAGGGCAAGGGCGCGGCGGCGGGGTAAACCGGGGGCGCGGATACGCGACGAGGTTCTAATCGAATGTGTTTCGATTAGACTAGAACGTTGTGACCGGCGCCACAAGGGCATAATCGAATGAATTTCGATTGGAGAGGTGGGTGCACCGATGGGCAGACCTCGCGTCGCACGCCTGGACCGCGAACGCATCGCGGAGGCGGCGCTCGAACTGGTCGATCGTGACGGCGACTTCAGGATGCCGGATCTGGCCCGGCACCTGAACGTGCAGGTGTCGTCGATCTATCACCATGCCAAAGGCCGCGCGGCCGTCGTCGAACTGGTTCGCCACCGCGTCGTCCGAGAGATCGACGGATCGGCCTTCGAGCGCCTGCCCTGGGACGAGGCGTTCTCCGAGTGGGCCCGGTCCTATCGGGCGGCGTTCAGCCGGCACCCCACCGCCATCCGCCTCCTGGCCACCGAGACGGTGCGCGATCCCGGTTCGCTCTCGGTGTATCACTCGGCGGCGGCCGGTCTGCGCGACGCCGGCTTTCCGGACGACCACATCATGGCCGTCATCACCGCCGCGGAGAATTTCCTGCTCGGCGCCGCCCTGGACGCGGCCGCCCCGGAGGTCATGATCGAAGCGGATTCGACGACGGCCGACGATGCGCTGACCCGGGCGCTTGCCGCCGCACCCCGCGGCCCGGCGAGGGCCGAGCAGGCGTTCGAACTCGGCCTGGCGGCCCTGCTGGCGGGCTTCCGCAACCTCCTGCAGGAACGCGGCGCGGTGCAGCGGTAGCGCCGGATCTCAGTGCACCTGCTTGCCGCCCAGCCAGGTTCGGGTCACGGCGAGCTCGCTGAGCGCCTGCGCGGACGACAGGTCGTAGGGGTCGACCGGCAGCTGGATCATGTCGGCCCGCATTCCCGGCCGGAGGCAGCCCCACAGGTTCTCCTCGAATCCCTGATAGGCGACGCCGGCCGAATATGCGGCGAGGGCCCGTTCGAGCCCGACGCGTTCGCCCGGCAACCATCCCTCCGTCGGTATGCCGGACGGGGTCTGGCGGTGGATCGCGGTGGCAATTCCCTTGATCGGCTCATAGGCGGTGATGGGCCAGTCACTGCCGAAGGCCACCCGGGCACCTCGCTCGGTGAGGGTTCCGATGCGATATTGCTGCGCGCCCCGGTCGTCCCCGATCCGCGGAATCGTCAATTCCGTCATCAGGGCGTCGAGCTGGGCCCACAGCGGCTGAAAGTTGGCGACCGCCCCGAGCGACGTGAATCGGTCGAGGTCGTCACCGTCGACCAATTGCAGATGCGCGATCGTGGCGCGCCGATCACGCGAACCATTGCTTCGATCGACGTGCTCGATCGCATCGAGCGCCATGCGCACCCCGGCGTCGCCGATGGCATGGATGTGGATCTGGAACCCCAGCCGGTCCACCTCGGCCGCGGCCCGCGACAGTTCGTCCGTCGTCCAGTTGCTGATGCCGTGGGAGTGCGGACAGTCCGTGTAGGGCGCCAGAAGCGCTGCCGTACCGGCCTCGATCACGCCGTCGGCGAAGAACTTGACCGTTCCCGCCCTGACCGCGTCGCCGCCCCGCTCCTCGACCTTCCGCCGCGCCAGGGCGAACGCCTCCCGGTCGGCCTCCCAGCTCTCCGGCGTCGCACGAAACGCGAGGTTGGCACGGGTGGACAGTCTCCCGCGGTCGGCGGCAGTCAGCCAGACCTCGACGTCGTCGAGTTCGGTCCACGCATCCTGCACCCACGTGATACCTGCGGCGGCGAGCATCGTCGACACCGTCGCCAGCGCGTCGACCCGATCGTCGAGGCTCGCATCCGGCACCAGCGCGAGAACCGGATTGATCGCACCCCATTCGCGCAGGGTCCCGAGCAACTCACCGTCGGCCGTCCGCACGATCTCGCCGCCCGCCGGATCCGGGGTGTCCCGACTCAGTCCGGCACGTCGCAGCGCTGCACTGTTGACCCAAGCCGTGTGGTGGTCCATCGTGCGCAGGACCACCGGCCGGTCCGGAACCACGCTGTCGAGCCACGTGGCCTCGAAACGCCCACCCTCGGCGAGCGTCGGAGAAACCCCGTCCCCGAATACACACCCGGCCTCGGGGTTCTCGTCCGCCCACCGGCGCACCTCGCGCAGGACGTCGTCGACGCTGCCACAGTCGCGAATCGAGGCACCGCGCAAACCCAGCCCGCCCATCAGCGGGTGGACGTGTCCGTCTCCGAACGACGGCAACAATGCGCCCCCATCCAGGTCGATCAGTTCGGTGCGGCTCGACCGCATCGCACGAGCCCGCTCCCCCAGAGCAACCACGCGGCCGGCGGCCACGGCGAGCGCGTCACTGACGGGCCGGTCGGGATCACCAGTGCGCACCGCGCCTCCGACGACGAGCAGTTCGGCGTCCACGGGACCTCCTCCAACTAATCGAATATGATTCGATTAAGCTAGGTCGTACACGGGCCGGCGTCAAGAGACACTCAGTCGCGGACCGGAATCCGCGAATTCGAACCCCTCTTGCGGATCGTAGACCGGTCGTATACAACTGGTGCACGGCCTTTGCGTGATCGGCTTCACAGTCGGAAAGGCAAGAAAAAAGTGGGCTCGGCGGCTGTTGGAGCAACCACCGAGCCCAGGCAGCACCATCTGCGCGACCGTTCGAGTCGCCTACTTGGAGGTAGGCGCAAGGACGCGCAGCTCGTCACGTAGCGACGATTCGACCTAGGAGTCGACTATGGCAACCGCCAACAACAAATCTATCAATCGCAGACCACACACCAGCCTGCCCGTCATCGCAGGTTCGAGCCTCGCCGGCACAGCAGTCGAGTGGTACGACTTCTTCCTGTACGGAACTGCGGCGGCGCTGGTGTTCAACAAGCTGTTCTTTCCCACCGAAGATCCCCTGGTGGGCACCATGCTCGCGTTCGCCACCTACGCGGTCGGCTTCGTGGCGCGCCCCCTCGGTGCCGCGGTACTCGGGCACTACGGGGACGTCAAAGGCCGGCGGGCCACCCTCATCGCCAGCCTGATGCTCATGGGAGTGTCGACCTTCCTCATCGCCCTCCTGCCCACGTACGCCTCGATCGGCGTCGCCGCACCGTTGATCCTGGTGCTTCTGCGGCTGGTGCAGGGTTTCGCCCTCGGTGGCGAGTGGGGTGGGGCAGTTCTGCTGGTCTCCGAACACGGCGACTCGAAGAGACGGGCGTTCTGGTCCGCATGGCCCAATCTCGGTCCGCCGCTGGGCAACCTGCTGGCGGCCGGGGTGCTCGCCGTCCTCGGTTCGGTGCTGTCGGAGGACGCGTTCCTGTCCTGGGGATGGCGGATCGCGTTCGGGCTGTCGGCCCTGCTGGTGATCATCGGCCTGGTGCTGCGGCTGTACGTCGCGGAGACCCCGCTGTTCGAGCAGTCCCGGGAAACCGCGACCGCCGAGAAGAAGGGCATGCCGCTCGCCGCGGCCGTCCGGGGACACTGGCGCCAGATCCTCCTCGCGGCCTTCACTCGCTTCGGCGAGAACGCCGGCTTCTACATCTTCTCGCTGTTCGTCATCACCTACATCACCCAGATCCTCGAACTCGAGCGCAGCACCGGATTGAACGCCGTCATGATCGGTATGGTCGTCGCCCTGGTGACGATCCCGATGTTCGCCGTGCTCGCCGACCGGATCGGCCGACGACCGATCTACATCGGCGCGTCCGCCGCCACCATCGTGTGGGCGTTCGTGTTCTTCGCTCTGCTGGACACGAAGAATCCGGCGGCGATCACCCTCGCGGTGGCGGTGGGACTGCTGATCTTCGCGGCGTACAGCGCCGTGATCGGCGCGTTTTTCTCCGAACTGTTCCCCACCGAGGTCCGGTACTCCGGAGTGTCGCTGGCCTACAACCTCGCGTCCGTCCTCGCCGGCTCGCTGGCCCCGATCATCGCGATCGCGCTCTACACCCGGTTCGGCACCGGATACGCCATCGGTGCCTACCTCGCCGCCATGGGAGTCATCTCCCTGATCGCCTCACTTCTCGCGCGGGAAACGCAGTCCGTGGATCTCGCGGCCGTGGGCGACGAGGCGACCTCCCGGACGCCGGAAAAGCCGGCGTCCGTCATCTCCTGACTCTCCTCGAAGGGGCAAGCCATGACGACATCGAAGACCACCGGGGCAACGGCACCGGAGCTGGCCTACGAGTGGCTGAAGAACACCATCATCACCCTGCCCCGCGACGAGGAGATGTTTCTGTCCGAAGCGCAGGTCGCCGCGTCCTCCGGAATTTCCCGAACTCCGGTGCGCGAGGCGTTGTTACGCCTCGAGGCCGAAGGCTTCGTCCGGCGAGTGCCCCACAAGGGTGCCTTCATCCCGGCATTGTCCGACAGTGACGTGGAAGCCATCATGCAGGCCCGGAGGGTGGTCGAGGAATGGTCGGTCACCGAAGTGGCGCCCCAGCCGGGCCTGGTACCGGACCGGCTCCGCATTCTCCTGGACCTGCAGGAGAACGACACCGACCCGGTCGACTTCATCGCGCACGACCTCGAATTCCACACGGCCATCATCCGCGCGGCGGGCAATCCACTGATGAACACCTTCTACAGCTCGCTGCGGGACCGCCAGATGCGGATGGGCATCCGCATCGTCATGGCCGACGAAACCCGCAAGAAGCAGGTTCTCGTCGAGCACCGCGCCATCGCCGACGCGATAGCGGCAGGTGATCCCCACGCCGCGGTACAGGCGGTGCGGGAACACCTCGACACCACGCTGCAGTCAATGAAACAGCCGAATATCTAACGGCACGAAGGAAACCCATGAAGATAGCCCTGGCTCAGCTGGCCAGCCCCGATTCCGAGACCCCCGCGCATCGACTCGAGCGCGTACGCAACCTCCTGACCGGACTCGACGAGCGAGTCGACCTCATCGTTCTGCCCGAGCTGTGGCGCGTGGGATACAACCACTTCGACGACTACTCCGCCGCCGCGGAAACTCTCGACGGCGGTACCGTCCAGGTTCTGGCATCCGTCGCCGTCGAACGGCAGTGCTACATCCACGCCGGCAGCATCGTCGAACAGGGCGAGGAGGGCAGGCTGCGCAACACGGCGGTCCTGATCGGCCCCGACGGACTGGTCCTCCACCACTACAGCAAAGTTCACGTGTTTGGATACGACTCCCTCGAAGCGCAGCTCGTGCAGCCGGGGACGCAGATCCACACCACCGACACCCCGTTCGGCCCGATCGCCGCCACGACCTGCTACGACCTGCGGTTCCCCGGGTTGTGGACCGAATTGGTCTCGGCCGGAGCGCAACTCGTCATCGTTCCTGCAGCCTGGCCGAAAGCCCGCAAGGAGCACTGGCGGCTGCTGACCTCGGCCCGCGCCGTCGACAACCAGGTCTTCGTGATCGCCTGCAACGCCACCGGCACACACAATTCCGTCGAGCTCGGCGGCCACAGCCGGATCGTCGACCCGTGGGGGACGGTGATCGCCGAGGCGGATTCTTCCGAGGGCATCACCATCGCCGAGATCGACCCCGCCGTGGTCGACCGCACCCGCGCCGAGTTCCCGATCCTGAGGGACCGGCTCGACGACTACAGCTTCCTCAACCGCAGAAAGGTCCTTTCATGACCGGCGCCACCACGGAGGTGCTCACCTTCGAAACCCTCGATTCCTCCGAGATCCTGCGTTTCGGCAGCGGCCGAACCCTGGTAGCCGGCTACACCGGCCGGGACGAAGCAGCGGTGCAACATCACATCGACGAGCTCGCGGCCATCGGAGTCGCACCGCCCGCACAGGTGCCGATGTTCTACCCCGTCGAGATCGCGACGGTCACCACCGCGACGCAGGCCCCCGTCGTAGGAACGCACACCTCGGGCGAGGTCGAGCCGGTGATCCTGCGGCACCGCGGGCGGTACTACCTCGGTGTCGGCTCCGACCACACCGACCGCGAACTCGAGACCGTCGACATCGGCGACTCGAAGCGGGCGTGCCCGAAGCCGGTAGGCCCGGCCGTCGTCGAGATCGCCGACTGGGCGTCGTTCGACTGGGACGCGTGCCGGGCCCGATCGTGGGTCGACGGGGTCCTGTACCAGGACGGCACCCTGGCCAATCTCCGTACACCGCAGAACCTTCTGCAGATCTTCGCCGACCGGCTCGGCGACACCGGCGAGGACCTGCTCTGCTTCGCAGGCACCCTGCCGCTGCTCGACGGCAAGTTCACCCCCGGTCACCGGTGGGACCTCGAACTCACCCTGCCCGACGGCCGAACCCTGGCCCACTCCTACACCACCGAAGGACACTGACATGCGCACCGGAGCCGACTACCTGGCCTCCCTGAACGACGGGCGCGTAGTGCTCGTCGACGGGGAGAAGATCGACGACGTCACCACCCATCCGGCCTTCGCCCCCGTGACCCGGACGATCGCCGAGATGTTCGATCTGGCGGCGGACGAGGCCAACGGCATGCAGTACGTCGCACCCGAAACCGGGAAGGCGGCCAATCGGGTGTTCTCGATTCCCCGATCGCGGGAGGAGCTCGCGCAGCGGCGGGAGGCGATCGAGCGGTGGGCGAAGCACACGCACGGCTGGATCGGTCGTAGCCCCGATCATGTGGGGACGTTCCTCGCCGCGTTCGCAGCGCATCCCGAGGTGTTCGCGGCCGAGGGTGGGCACGACTTCGGGGCGAACGTGTCCGAGTTGTACCGGCGGCTGCTCGACGAGAACCTCTACGTCTCGTACGCGATCATCCCGCCGCAGGTCTCACGCGCGACGACGGCGTCCGGCTGGGAGGGTGAGTACCTGCAGGCCGGTGTGGTCGAGGAGACCCCCGAGGGTCTGGTCATCCGTGGTTCGCAGATGCTCGCCACCGGCGGGGCGATCGCCGACGAAATCTTCGTCTCGTGCATCAAGCCGCTCGGCCCGGACGACAAGGACTTCGCCGTCGGGTTCGTGGTCCCGACCAACGCTCCCGGTCTCAAGCAGTACGTTCGCCGCCCGTACATCCCGGCCGCGACGAGCTCGTTCGACTACCCACTGACCTGCCGCTACGACGAGCCCGACTCGCTCCTCGTCTTCGACGACGTCCTCGTGCCGTGGGATCGCGTGTTCGTGGACCGCGACACCACCGGTGTCCGCCGGCAGTTCTTCGAGACCGGCGCCCACGTTCTCGGCAACTGGCAGGCCCAGATCCGCTTCGCGACGAAGCTCGAATTCATTGCCGGCGTGGCGCGCCGGGTCACCCAGGTCAACGGGGTGGACAAGATCCCCAGCGTTCAGGAGAAGCTCGGCGAACTCGCCGCACTCGTCAGCGGGGTCCGTTCCGCGGTACTGGCCGCCGAGTACACCGCCGAGCCGGATTCGGCCGGGATGTGGCTGCCGGGCAGGCAGGCCCTGTACGGGTCGATGGGCCTGCAGTCGGAGATCTACCCGCGGGTGATCGCGATCCTGCGCGACCTCGTCGGCGGCGGTGTGCTGCAACTCCCGTCGAGCGTCAAGGACCTCACCAGCCCGCTGACGTCCCGGGACATCGAACACTACGTCCAGTCCCCCGGGGTGCCGTCCGAGGAGCGCGTCAAGCTCTTCAAACTGGCCTGGGACATCATCGGATCCGAATTCGCCGGACGACACCAGCAGTACGAGATGTTCTACGCCGGCGCCCCTTTCGTGGTGAAGGGTGCATACACGTACCGCAACTACGACTACGACAGCGCCGTCGCGGCTGTGCAGCAGTTCACCGACGGCTACAAAGCGGAAAGCGAGTAAACCCTCATGGCCAAGCCCGAATTCGAATTCTTCCCGGTCACCGACGTCGAGTGGACGGTATGTCCGGGTGACGATCCGAAGATCACCGAACGCATCCTCGCCAAGGACCCGGAAGGCAACGTCGCCACCCGGATCCTGCGCTACGAACCCGGCGCCGATTCCACTCCCATGGGCGTGCAGAAGCACGACTTCTGGGAGGAGGTCTACATCCTCGAGGGGTCGTTCACCGACCTGACCCTCGGCGAGACGTTCACCGCGGGAATGTACGCCTGCCGGCCGCCCGGCATGCCGCACGGCCCCTGGAGCACGGACGAGGGCGTCGTCACCTTCGAAGTCCGGTACCACAGTAAGTAGGCCCACGATGACCCTTCCGGCATTCCACGCCCCCACCCCGACGGACATGCGGCGAAGCATGGGCCGGTTCACCACCGGGGTCGCCGTCGTCAGCGCCGACGACGGCGACGGCGACCCCAGTGCCATGACGATCAGCTCCCTGACCTCGATCAGCCTGGACCCGGCGATCCTGCTCGTCTCGCTCACCCACGGCTCCCGCACCACCGAGGCCGTAGAAGCCGCGGGCTCGTTCGCCGTTTCCGTCCTCGGCTCCCGTCAGGAAGCTCTCGCCCGCCGCTTCGCCACGCGGGGCGGCGCCCGATTCGACGACCTGCCCTGCGATCGCAGCCGCTCGGGGCTGCCGCTGATCAAAGATGCTCTGGCCCAGCTCGAATGCAGGGTCCACAGCGCCCACGACATCGGCGACCACCGCGTCTTCTACGGCGAGGTCACCGACATGCGCTGCCGGGAGGGCACTGGCCTGGTGTTCTACTCGGGGCGGTTCGGCGACTTCCACGACTTCGGTCACGACGAGGTCCCCTGGTTGTTCTGATCCGGGCGGGCGTGCTCGCCGGCGCATCACTGACGGTGCGCCGGCGAGCACGTGCATCTCGCCGTCGGGCTTCTCGTCGGCCGGAGGGTGCACATTGTGTAACAATATGGAGGTCAGTCCGGACCAGATTGATGCAGAGAGGGATCGTCTTGCTGCCCCCTAACCCCGTTCACATCGAGCGCTCGATACGCAACGCGTAATGTTGTTGTACAACATTACGCGGGAGGCACAGATGACGACGCTGTCCATCGCTCCCGGCGACTCCCCCGTACCCGCCCCCTGCCCGCGGGTGACGAGCCCGGCTTCGCGGGGTACACCGCCCCTAGGATCCACGACTTCTCGAGGTGACACACCATGGTGCTAGCTACGGGCACGGGCCCGAGCAACGAGGGCGGCCCGGATTCGGGCGCCAACCGGACGTCGCAGGCGTACCACGATCTGCGTGCCTTGATCCTCTCCGGTCAATATGAACCGGACTCACGCCTCACCGAGTCGGAGCTCACCACGCAGCTCCAGGTTTCACGTGGGACGATCCGTTCGGTGCTGGCACGCCTCGCGCAGGAGGGCTATGTCACCGCCGAGGCGAACCGCAGCGCCCGCACCCGCTCGTTCTCGGTGGACGAGGCGATCGAGATACTGGAGACCCGCGCGGTGCTGGAGGCGGCGCTGGCGGCGAAGGCCGCCGAACGCGCCACCGATGCGGACATCGCCGCGATGACCGAAACCTGTAAGCGCATGTGGGACTGGCAGAAACCGGGCGGGCGCGAGGAATACTGGAACCTCAACCGCAGGTTCCACGAACAGGTCAAACGCGCGGCGCGGCAGTCCACGCTCACCAGGTTCGTCGACAGCCTGCTCTACCCGCTCGTCATGCAGCAGTACCGCGACGCGGACCGCGAGAAGCCGCGGACCGACTCCGTCAGGGAACACGAGGCCATCCTCGCCGCGATCGTCACCCACAACCCGGAGGCCGCCGCGGCGGCGATGCGACACCATCTGTCGTCGGCCCGGCGGGCACTTCTGTTGAAGTTCACCCCCTCGGCCGATTAGCCGGCGCCGCGAAGACCTCCAGGCGGCTCGTGGGTGCGTTGCGACACCCACGTCGCCCGGAGGTCCTCGTGCGCTCAGCCCAACACGTCGACAGCACTCTCACGAGTCATGGCCGCTAGGACCAGAGAGCGACCGTCCACGCCGGATCCAGGACAACGGTGACGTCGTCGCCCGGGCGTGCATCGAAGTGTGCATCGGCGTGTGCGCGAAGCGTGACGTCCCCGACGGTGACGACCATCTCCTGGCGGTCGCCGAGGTACTCGGCAGTCATGATGCGCCCCGGGAACCGGTTGGGGCCCTCGGCCTCCCGTGACGCAGTGATGACGCGGATGTTCTCGGGCCGGATGCACACGAATATTTCCTGGCCGGCAGTGGGCGGCGCCGGCGGGGTGGCGAATCTCTCGCACCGCACCACCCCGAGGGTCGTTTTGGCGTCGACCACGCGGTCACGGGAGCCGGCCGGCCGGTCGAGTACGCCGGGGATGAGGTTGGCGCTGCCGACGAAGTCGGCCACGAACCGCGTCGCCGGGGAGTCGTAGATCTCGCTCGGCGAACCGATCTGCTCGATCCGGCCACGGTTCATGACGACGATCGTGTCGGACATGGCGAGGGCCTCGCCCTGGTCGTGCGTCACGTAGATGGTGGTGACGCCGAACTTCTGCTGGAACGACCGCAGTTCGGTGCGCAGTTGTGAGCGCAGTTTGGCGTCCAGGTTGGACAGCGGTTCGTCGAGCAGCAGAACCTCCGGCTCGCACAGCAGAGCGCGAGCCAGCGCCAGCCGCTGCTGCTGGCCACCGCTGAGCTGGGTGGACCATCGGTCGGCGTACTCCGACAGCCCCACCTGTTCGAGCATTGTGAGGACACGCCGCTGCGTCTCGGGGCGGGGGTAGGTCTTTCGGCCGTATCGGAGCGGGAAGGCGGCGTTGTCGAACACCTTCATGTGGGGCCAGATTCCGTAGGACTGCGGCACCATGGCGATCGGCCGGGAGTCGGGAGGGACGTCGCGACCTGCCGCGGCGGAGAAGACGGCCTGCCCGTTCATCCAGATCTCGCCGCGATCAGCGGTCTCGAGTCCGGCGAGGCAGCGCAGCGTGGTCGTCTTGCCGCAGCCGCTGGGCCCGAGCAGGGTGAAGAAGCTGTTCTTCGGTACGGCGAAGCTGACATCGTCGATGACGCGGTTCACCTCGCCGCTGTCGTGGCGGGTGAATTGTTTCTGCAGACCGGAGATCTGTACGGAATGGTCGGTAGCAACGAGTTTCTGCATGTTCACGACACCTCAGATGTGTTTTTGGACGCCACGGCGGTTGACCCACCAGACGGAGACGGCGGAGAGGGCGAGCAGGAGAACTGCGAGGGCGCTGGCCTCGGGATAGTTCGCGCTCTCGCCGATCATGTCCCACAGCAGCACTACGACGGTGCGGTTGTCGGAGCTGGACAGCAGCAGCGCGATGGGGAGTTCGCCGAGGGAATGGGCGAACACCCACAGCCACGTGCTCGACACCGCGGGAGCGACGAGGGGGAAGATCACCCGGCGCAGCACGACACCCTTCGACGCACCGGAGACGCGTCCCACCTCTTCGAGTCCCTTGTCGAGTTGCAACAGTGCCGTCTGAATCATGCGTGACCCGCGCGGGACGTACCGGGTGGTGAACGCGATGATGATGATCCAGATCGTTCCGTAGATCGGGAAAGGCATGTACAGGTACAGGAACAGCACCGCCATTCCCAGTACCACGGCGGGGATGGCGAAGACCAGGAACGAGATATCGAACAGGGCCCGGCCGATGCGTCCGCCGCGGCTGGCGGCCAGCGCCAGCCACAGGGCGAACCCGGCGGTCAGCGTCGCCGTGATCAGGCTGATCACCAGGGTGTTGAGGACCGCTTGGCTCAAGCTCGGGTTGGTGAAGATCGCGGTGTAGTTGGCGAGGCTGAGCGCACCCAGATTGTCCAGGCTGATCGGCTGGAGGTACGGGGTCAGGCTCGTCCAGACCAGGGTCAGGATGGGCACGATGATCGCGACCAGCACGTAGAGAAAGACGGTGGCGAAGATCGGGATGCGCCAGCGTCCCAGCCGCACCGGCGTGGACCGGTATCCCTTGCCCCCCACCACCTGGAACCGGTGCGACTCGCGGGTCTGGCGTCGGTAGACGGCAATCATCACCAGGGACAGCAGGACCAGCATGATGCCGTACGCGCTGGCCTGGCCGTAGTTGGCGAGTCCCGACGGCGGCTGCAGGGAGGCCTGGATGAGGCTGCTGAACACGTAGATCTGGTCCGGCATTCCGAGGATGGCCGGGATCGCGAATTCCTCGAGCGCGATGACGACCAGCAGCATGCTGGCTGCGGTGATTCCCGGCATCGTCAGGGGCAGAACCACTTTGCGGGTTCGTGTCCACCATCCGGCGCCCGCTGTGGCCGCGGCCTCCTCGAACTCGAGGTTGAGCCGGGCGAACGTCGGCGCGAGCATGATGTACATCCCTGGCACGCCGAAGATTCCGGCAACCAGGATCATGCCCGGTAGCGAGTAGATGTCGATTGTGAACCCGAAGATCCGCTCGATGACGATGGCGATCGGGCCGTTGGTGGGGTTGGCCGCCAGCACCCAGGCCACCGCCATGACCGTGGCCGGCACGGCCATGGGGGCCAGAGTGCTCGGCGCGAGAAAGCGGCGTCCCGGAATGTCGGTGCGTTCGAACAGGTAGGCCAGGCTGACACTGATCACGAGAGCCAGGCCCACGGTGCCGACCACGAAGATCAACGAGTTGAGAGCGACTTCGACCAAGCGTTTCGAGGAGAAGATCGCGGTGAAGTTGGCAAGCGTGAACCCGGGGACCTGGAAGGGCAGCTTCGTCTCGCTGTCCTTGAGACTGCTGAACAACAGCATCCCCAGGGGGAAGAGCATGAGATAGGCGATGATCGCACCGATGGCGATGTTGACGCCGATCAGGACACGGTCCCGCCGATGCGGGTGTACGTCGGTGGGCTCAGGGCGGACGCCGGTTCGCTGTGGGCGAGGGCGGGTGCCGGTGGGCGGGCGTCCGCCGGTGGGCGGGCGTCCGCCGGTGGAGAGCGGGGTGCCGGACTGCATCGCTGAAGTCTCCAAAGGTGAGGGGATAAAGTCTTCTGCTGCCGGTCAGGGCAGCGGTGAGGGCCGTCAGTTGACGTCGGTGCCCAAGGCCTCTTCGACCTCGGGGAAGTATTCCGAGAACTGCTCGTACTGCTCGAGGTTGGTTTCGCCGAACCATTCGACGCCGGCGGCGCACAGGGCGCCGATGACACGGTTGGTTGCGGCGTCCGTGCAGTCGGTGTTGGTGGGGATGGCCGAGTTGTACGTGCCGACCAGGGCGGACTGTCCCTCTTCGGAGGCGAGGAAGGCGGTGAGCAGACGGCCCGCCGCCGGGTGCGGGGCTCCATCGGCCACGAACAGGTAGGACTTGTTGGCGTTCGTCGGGCCCACCGGTGCGACGGCGACCGGCGCACCCTTGCCCTGGTCCTCGAGCACGAGGTTGATCAGGTCGGTGCCGACCGGTGTCTGGCCGGAGACGATGAGCGTGTGGGCTTGCGTGGTGTTCTCGGTGTAGTGGGGATTCAGCTGAGCCAGCCGGGAGGCGTAATCGAGTCCGGCATCGGTGCCGAGGGCCGGATCCTGGGCCCATACGGTCATGAAGGACCCGCGCGACTCGACGCTGAGCTTTCCCCCATCCCAACGCGGATCGAGCAGCTCGTCCCAGCTCGTCGGGATATCGCCGGCGGCCAGAGCGTCGGTGTTGTACGCCCAGACCTTCGGTACGGCCCAGACGTAGACGAAGTCGCCGGCGAAGATCTGGTCGCTCGGCACCTCGTAGGACGCCCAGTCCACCTTCGCCGCCATAGACTGCGACGGCAACACCGTGAGCCCACCTGCGTTGGAGACATCGAAGGTCACGCGCTCCGCGGCCTGCTCCACATTGAGCTGGGTGACGAGGTCCGGAGCCTTCTTGTTCGTGTACCGGACTTCGATTCCGGGGTACTTCTTCTCGAAGGCGTCGATGGCCGGCTTCATCTGCGCCTCCGGCTTCGGCGCAAACCACACGACCTCACCTTCGGCCTTGGCCGCCTGGTACAGCTCGTCGAGATTCTTGGTGTCCGGAACGGCGGGAGGGCCGCCGCAGGCGGACAAGGCGACGGCAACGGCCATGACCGAGGCGGTCAAACAGAACTTGCGCCCAATTCGATTCATGGCAATCAACATTCCTTCGCGCCGGGAGTGACGGCAGGGGTGAGCCCGTACAGCCGGCCGGCGGTGCCACCGGCGATCAGTTCCAGCTGTGTGTCGTCGAGCGAGGGCAGTTGCTTCTCGATGAGATCGTGAAGTTCGGACAACGACCCGGCCGAGGCGGGGAAGTTCGAACCCCACATGACGTTGGCTGCGCCGAACTTCTCGATCAGCGTGCGGACCACCGGTGCCGCGGATCCGCTTTCGCGCTGTGCGCGCAGGACGGCCGGCGGCGTGAGCTTGATGAAGACCCGGCCCGTCTCCTCGAGCTGGGGAACTCCGGCGGCGCTCGAGTACGGCGCGTCGCCGTCCAGCTGGGGCCGTCCCGCGTGGTCGAGGATCGCGGTGAGTCCCGGGTACTGCTGGAGGAGCCCGGCGAGGATGGGGGCGTGCTTGGCGTGCATCTGGATGCAGACCGGCACCCGGCGGTCGGACAGGAACTGCCAGACCGGCGCCATGCGCTCGTCGTCGAGGCCGCGGCCGGGCGTCGGGACGGCGGTCGTCCCGTCGGCGGCGCGGATGCGGACTCCCGAGAAGCCCCGGTCGTCGATCCAGTGGTGGAGGTCGTCGACGACCTTCGGGGAGAGGAAGTCCACCGAGCAGACCCCGCTGAGGCGGTCGGCGTGCCTGGTGAGCTGATCGGCCACGTAGTTGTTGTCGAATCCGTAGACCGTGGAGGCCTGGACGACGACGAGGTGGTCGACGGCGGCAGCGTCGGCCGCGCGCAGGAGTCCGTCGATGTCGGTGGGCCGTTCCTGCGACCAGGTGGAGCGGTGGCCGCCGAGAGGATCTGCGGGGTAGGAATCGGTGTCGGGCGAAATGATGTGGGTGTGTGTGTCGACGGTGAACATCAATACCTCACGGCTGGTAGGTGGCGGGGGCAAGCGTGCGGGCGGGTGCGCTCATGCACGCTCACCGAGGTGCCGGGTGAAGTCGTCGAGGAGCTCGGCCACGGTCACCGGCGTGCGGATGACGTTCTGCTGCAAGGCGTAGTCGATCGCGATCTGCAGACCGGCGACGAGTTCGTCGGTCACCCCGAACCGGAGGGCGCGGACGCGCGGACCGGGCTCGGTGTCTGCCGCCTTGCGCGCCTCGATCTCGGCGCCGAAAGCCTGGTAGAGCGCTGAGACCGTCTGCGGCTCGGCTTCGAGGAGGTCGCGCCGGACGGTGAGCATGTGGTTGATCGGCACCGTCTGGTGCCGGGCGCCCCACGCCTCCTCGGCCTCGCGCCAGTTCGGGATGATCGGGACCAGCGGTCCCTGCGCGCCGTCGAGCGCCGGCGGACCGAGAACGGCGGCTACGACATCGCCGCGCTCGAGCACGTCGAGCACCTTGCCGGTCGTGCGTTCGACGTTCGGCGGCTCGACGTAACCGGCGACGTGCGGCTCCTCGGTGGTGACCCAGGTGACCTCCTTGGCGTCGACGCCGAACTCCTCGTGCAGGATGCCGCGGACCCACAGCCCGGTGGTCTGGCTGTAGGCACGGACGCCGACCCGTCGTCCTGCCAGGTCAGCCGGGCTGATCTCGGCCGAACCGGGCCAGCGGGTGAGCGAGTGGTGGTGGAAGTCGCCGCTCAGCACCACCGGCAGGAGTGCGATCGGGGCACCGGCCTCGCGGGCCTGCAGGAAGGTGGCGATGGCCAATTCGCTGACGTCGTACCGGAGTTCACGCACCATGGGAGCGAACGCCTTGTAGATCGGATCCGCTGCCGCGAGTTCGACGGCGCGCCCCCCGACAGTGAGTTCGGGATCGGTGAGGAACGCGGTGTGCGGGTAGGACTTCGCGGCGATGGACAAGGGCTGGGGCATGAAACGACTCCTCTGTTGCGTCCGAGCCCGGGGGGAGGGAGTGCACGGTGCCGGTGCACTGATGCTGATCCTCAACCGACGGGCGGACCACCAATATTGTCTTACGGTTTCGCCCAATTTACGCGTGTGGCGGGCCCAACACAAGGCCTTCTCGCGTGGATCGTCTAACAATTTTGCGCGACACTGCACCCGAGGAGCTACGACGACCCACTCCGCGACCGCGGCTCACGCCGACGCGCCGCTCCCACGGTCCGCCAAGACGTCTGTTCACAAGAATTGTTGTACAAAATTTCCTGTCAACATCGGGCGCGCTGCCCAAACTACTGATTTATACGTGGTTCTTGCCGACAACTGCGCCGCGCTGCTACTCTGTGCGAGAGAAAGTTGTTAAACAATCTGAGGCCGCGTCGCCAGGAGACTCGGAGACGCCAACGCACCCCTGCGGCCGGCCTGCACTCCGCCACCCAGCGGGGGCACCCGTGACATCAACTCGCTGATCGAGTCTCGCGAGTTCCCAAGCTCCACAACGAATCTGTGGAGGCTGTTCCAGATCGCCAAGCGAGGACACAGTTGTGATAAAGATCGACGAAGAGATCGCCGTACCCGCACCACCGGAACGGGTGTGGGAGGTCATTTCCGACCCCACTGAAGTGGTGTCGTGCATCAACGGAGCCGAACTCGGCCAGTTCCACGACGACGGCTCCTTCGACGGCACGCTGTTCGTGAAGTTCAGCGCGATCCGGGTGCGGTTCGGCGCCCGGATGTCGCTCGACCTCGACGAGCCCGAACGGGAGGGACGGCTTTCGGCACGCGGACGGGACGGACAAGGTGCGACCCGCTTCACTGCGCAGGCGACCTTCCGGATCACCGAGGACCACGCAGTCGGCGGCACGCGGATGCATGTGGCGGGTGAGGTGGCTCTCGCGGGAAAGCTCGCGTCGCTGATCGAAGCGGGCGCCGGAGCCGTGGTGTCCCGGATGACTCAGGACTTCACGGACGAACTGATTCGCCGGTGCGCCGGGGACACGGCGATCACACCACCGCCCAGCCGTCCGTCCGTGTGGGCACGCGTGCGCGCCTGGTGGCACAGGACCATTCACAAGCGACAGAGCGAGCAGATCGGAGTGGCAAGTGGCAAGACTCAATAGCGTGATCGGTGCGCTGGAATCGGGGCAGCACGCCTTCGCGGCGTTCGCGGCACCCGAACCGGCCGCGGCGCTGGACTTCGCGACGACCGACTACGACGGCCTGGTGTTCGAGTCCGAGCACAAGCCCTGGGACGCAACGACATTGCGGGACAGCCTGCAGTATCTGCTCAACCGGCGGCGGATATTCGAAGCCGGCACGCTCGCCCCCTCCCCCACCCCACTCGTCCGCGTCCCCGTCAACGGCGCCGAACACGGGCAGTGGCACGCGAAGCAGGCCCTCGACCTCGGAGCGTACGGAATCGTGTGGCCGCACATCAGCCGGGTCGAAGAGGCCCGCAACGCGGTCGCGGCATGCCGATACCCGCGGCTGCCCGGCGAGGACCGGTTCGACCCGCCGGGCCTGCGCGGCGACGCGCCGGCGGCCGCCGCACGGTACTGGGGCCTGTCGAACGATGAGTACTACGCCAAGGCCGACGTGTGGCCGCTCGCCCCGGACGGCGAGATTCTCGTCGTGATCCAGATCGAGGATCAACTCGGCATCGAGAACCTCCCGGCGATCCTCGACGAGGTGCCCGGCATCGGTCTCATCCTCATCGGCGAGGGCGATCTGAGCCAGGAACTGGGTGTGCCTCGCCAGCTCGACCACCCGCTGATGGTCGAGGCCAGGAGCCGGATCGTGAAGATCTGTCACGAACACGGTGTCGTGGTCGGCCACCCGCACGTGACCCCCAGCAACCTCGAGCAAGTGCTCGACGAGGGCTACCGCTTCCTCATGTCAGCGCCGGTGCGCAGCTACCCCGGCCTGGAACTGGGCCGCAAACTCACCGGTCGCTCCTGACCCCGAACACCTCACCTGGAGACAAACCTTCATGATCATCGACTGTCACGGCCACTTCACGACCGCGCCACCCGCGCTCGGACAGTGGCGCGAGCGCCAGATCAAGGCGTTCGAGGATTCGGGCGCCCGAGTCTCACCCGACGAATTGCACATCGGCGACGACGAAATCAGATCCGCGATCGAACAGGGGCAGCTCAAGCTCCAACTCGAACGCGGCACCGATCTCACACTCTTCTCCCCGGGCGCGGGAAAGATGGCCCACCACTACGGCGACGAGCAGACCAGTCTGGCCTGGTCGCAGGTCAGCAACGACCTCATCGCCCGGGTGTGCGGCCTGTTCCCGGACCGTTTCGCCGCGGTGTGCCAGCTCCCGCAGTCCCCCGGTGACGCACTCGCCTCCTCCATCCGCCGATCGGCGACCGAACTCGAGCGTTGCGTCGAGGAACTCGGATTCGTCGGCTGCCTGCTCAACCCGGACCCTTCCGACGGGTACTGGCAGGCGCCGCCGCTGACCGACCGGATCTACTACCCGCTCTACGAGAAGTTGGTGGAGCTGGACGTGCCCGCGATGGTCCACGTCGCGATGTCGCGCAACCCCGCCATCCAGGGCACCT
This sequence comes from Rhodococcus wratislaviensis, assembly GCF_041228765.1. Taxonomy (NCBI): domain Bacteria; kingdom Bacillati; phylum Actinomycetota; class Actinomycetes; order Mycobacteriales; family Nocardiaceae; genus Rhodococcus; species Rhodococcus wratislaviensis. Next base: position 657,790 of record NZ_CP150488.1, read on the forward strand.
GCGCGCACTACCTCAACGGCGACACCGCGGCCTTCATGCAGCTGTGCCAGTCGGACCTGTTCACCGATTTCCCCACGCTGCGGCTGATCCTGCCGCACGGCGGCGGCGCGGTCCCCTACCACTGGGGCCGCTACCGCGGGATGATGCAGGACCAAGGCAGGCCACCCCTGCAGGAATCGTTGCTGCACAACGTCTTCTTCGACACCTGCGTCTACCACAAGCGGGGCCTCGAACTGCTCACCGACATCATCCCCGCCGAGAACGTGCTGTTCGCCTCCGAGATGATCGGCGCCGTCCGCGGCGTCGACCCCGAGACCGGGCACCGCTTCGACGACACCAAGGCGCTGCTGGACTCCATCGACTCCATCAGCGACGACGACCGGCAGGCGATATATGGCGGCAATGCGCTGAGGGTGTTCCCGCGCCTCGCGAGCCGCGTCACGAACCACGACAAGCAAGAGGAGATCGCGCGGTGAAGGTCTACGAAGCGCTCGCAGCAGCGTTCGCCGCCGAGGGCACCACGGATGTGTTCGGCATGATGGGCGACGCCAACATGCACTGGATGAACGCGCTGGCCAGTCGCGGGACGCGCCTGTACGAGGTGCGTCACGAAGGTGCGGGACTGAGCATGGCGCACGGGTACGCCCGCGCATCCGGCCGGCCCGGCGTCGTGACGACGACCAGCGGTCCCGGTACCGCGCAGCTGGCCACGTCGATGATCGTGGCGAGCCGGGCGCGCATCCCGCTGGTCGCGTTCTGCGGGGAGACCCCGTTGGGTGACACGAGCGCCGTGCAGTACCTCGACCAGCGCCGGTTCGCCGCCGCGATCGAGTGCGAATTCCTCCAGGTGACCAAGGCCGAGTCGGCCACAGAAGTGGTGCAGCGCGCCTTCTACCTGGCCCGCACCCAATCCCGGCCGGTGATGATCAGCGCCCCGTTCGACGTGCAGCTGCAGGAGTTCGAGGACGACATGCCGTACGTCCCGTCCACCGAACTGCTCCGGACCCCCAAGCTGCTACCCCACCCGACCCAGATCCAGCAGGCGTGCGAAATCATCGGGGCGAGCAAGCGAGTCGTGATCGTCGCCGGGCGGGGCGCCCGCAACGCGGAAGCCGGCGAGCAGATCCTCGCGCTCCAGCGTCGAACCGGCGCCCTACTCGCCACCACGCTGCAGGCCAAGAACTGGCTGTGCGCCGAAACCGAGTACCACGTCGGGATCGCGGGCCTGTTCGGCAGCAGGCTCGCGATGGAGCTACTGCAGGAGGCCGACTGCGTAGTGGCGGTGGGTGCGAGCCTCAACCACTACACCATCGAGAGCGGATACCTGTTCCCCGAAGCCCGGTTCATCCAGATCGACACCGCGCCGAACCTGGTGATGGGCAACGGTCAGGTCGCCGACTGCTACATGCAGGCCGACGCGATCACCGCCCTCGACGCCCTGACGGACGCGCTGGGGGTCCGCGGTATCGAGCTGGAAGGCTTCCACACCCCCGAGGTGCACGGCCGGCTCACGGCCCCGCTGATCGACCCGGCCGAATACCGCAGTGCGCCGGACCTGCTCGACCCGCGTGAGGCGATCGCGGTGCTCGACGCCGAACTTCCCGGCGAGATCGGGCTCGTGCTCGGGAGCGGACACCAGACGGACTTCGGCACGATGCTCTTCCAGCGCTCACGCGAGATCACCTCGAACTACGGCATGTTCGGCGCCATCGGTCAGGCCCCACTGCTGACCATCGGCACCGTCGTCGCCAACGGGGGCAAGCCCACATTCGTGGTCGAAGGCGACGCGAGTTTCCTGATGCACCTGTCGGAGTTCGAAACCGCGTGCCGCTACCAGCTTCCGGTGCTGGTCGTCGTCATGAACGACGAAGCCCTCGGCGCGGAGTACCACAAGGCGAAGGCCAAGGGCCTCGACCCCGAGCTCGCCGTGATCCCCACCCCCGAACTCGGCACGGTCGGTCAGGCGCTCGGCGGCGGCGACGCGACGGTCCGCACGACCGACGAACTGCGCGCCGCCCTGGCCGAGTACGTCCGTAACCCGCGGCCCACCGTCATCGACGTCCGCATCACCCGCGACGTGCTCAGCGTGCCCTACCGGCGCATCCAGTACGGCGACGACGTGTGAGAGCCGACATTGCTGACGACAAACGACAAGAGGAGTCGGAAATGAAGATCGTACTGGGCAGGGACGACCTCGCGGCCGTAGCCGTCGAGGGGGCCGCGGCCGCCGGTGCCACGCCCGAACGTCTCGACATTCGGCCCGTGCACAAGGCATCGCGCGGTTTCGTGAACGACACATCGGCGGACGTGTGCGAGCTGGCCGTGGTGACGCTGCTGCAGGCGGCCGCCCACGACAAGCCGGTGGCGCTGCTGCCGGTCACCATGCTCGGCCGCTACCAGCACCAGACCCTGGTGACCATGGGCGATCTGAGTGTCGACGATGTGCGGGGCCGAACTGTCGGTGTGCGCTCGTGGAGCCAGACCACCGGGGTGTGGCTGCGCGGATTCCTCAGCGAGCAGTACGGTCTCGATCTGACCGAAATCAACTGGCAGACATACGAGGGCGGGCACGTCGACGGGGCCACCGACCCGGCATGGGTCACGCGCGCCCCCGAAGGCGCCAAACTCCAGGCCGACTTCCTCGAAGGCACGCTCGACTACGGGATCATGGGCAACGAGCTGCCCTCCGACGACCGAATCCGCACCGCCATCCCCAACGCCCTCGCGGTCGCGGCCGAATGGGCCGCACGCAAAGGCTTCGCTCCCATCAACCACGTGGTCGGGTTCAGTGCGGCAGCCGCGAACGAGGACCCGAAGGCCATCCTCGCGGTCTACGACGCCTTGGCCGAAGCAGCCGCGGCCAGCGGCACGGCGGCGGGTCCGGTGGACCTGAGCCCCGTCGGATTCGACGGTCTGCGCGGCGCCGTCACCGACGCTTCCCGCTACGCCTACGAGCAGGGGCTGCTGCCTCGCCGGGTCGAGTTCGACGAACTCGTCGACCGCACCTGCGCCGCTCTCGGGGTGACCGCCTCACGCCTCGGCGGCTGACCCACTTACTCCTTCTGAACACGAAAGGCTGAACATGAACACGCTCTCGGTCGCACTCGGGGACTACCCCCACGTGCAGGCACTGCTGGGCGGCGACGTCACGGTGAACGGCTACGCAGTCGAACCCGTCGAGGTCAGCCCGATCATCGGCGCGTACCGGCGGATGATCCGCGACCTCGAATTCGACGTGTGCGAACTCGCGCCGACCTCGTACCTGATGGCGCTGCAGGCCGGGGTTCCGCTCACCGGGATCCCCGTCTTCCTCAACCGCCGCTTCCACCACGCCGACGTGCAATGCGGCTCGGCATCGGGAATTCGCTTCCCAGCCGACCTGAAGGGCACACGCATCGGTGTCCGCGCCTACACGGTGACCACCGGGGTGTGGATGCGCGGCATCCTGCGCGACGAGTACAGCCTCGACATCGACACGGTCAAGTGGGTCGTGGACGACGACGACCACATCGAAGGCCGCGCGCCCGCCAACGTCGAGCGGGTCACCGACGGCCGATCGCTCGGTGAGTTGCTGCGTGCCGGCGAGATCGACGCCGCGTTCAGCGGAAACGCAGGCACCGGGCGTGCGGGTGCGCCGCGGGCGGGGTGGTCGGCGTCGGCCGAGCAACCCGCGGGCGACGACGGACCGTACCCGCTGTTCCCCGACCACGAGGTCCTCGCCACCGACTGGTACCTGCGGACCGGGATTTATCCACTGCATTCGGTGATCGCGATCCGCCGTGATCTCGTCGACCGCGATCCGGAGTTGCCGACCGCGCTCTACGCAGCTTTCGCCGAGAGCAAGCGCCGTCAGATCGAGGCCGATCCCCAGTGGTCGGCGCTGCCGCGACTGGGCAAGCAGGGCAGGCAGATCCGGACCGACCCGATTCCCTACGGTCTGCAGGCCAACGACGCGAGCGTGCGAGCGCTCGTGAAGTTCTCGCGGGACCAGGGCCTGCTCGACAAGGACTTCTCCGCCGATCCCGCCCTGCTGTTCGCCAAGGGCGACTACCCGGACGCCTGATCCGGCCCACCAACCGAGAAAGGTGCAGACCATGGACATCGTCGACACCCATTGCCACATCATCACCGACGACGTGACCCGCTACCCGCGGGCCCCGATCGGTGGGAAGCAGTCCAGCTGGGCCACCACCCGGCCGGTCACCGCGGACGGCATGGCCGAACGCATGGACGAAGCCGGGATCAGCCAGGCCGTGCTGGTTCAGGCCACCACCGCCTACGGCTACGACAACTCCTATGTGCTCGACAGCAGGGCGCAGCGGCCGGACCGGTTCATCGCGGTGGGCACAGTGGACCCGTTGCGGCCCGACGCCGCCGACAATCTCGAGGCGGTAGTCGGCGACGGCGGCCTCTCCGGGGTGCGGCTGTTCACCAGCGGCAGCACGGTTCCCACCCAGGGCGAGTGGTTCGCCGCGCCGGAGACCTATCCCTTCTGGGACAAGGCCACCCAGCTCGGCGTGACGGTGTGCCTGCAGATGCGACTCGGGCCGGCGACCGAGCAACTGCACCTGCTGCTGCGCCGATTCCCCTCGGTCCCGGTGCTGCTCGACCACATGGGTTACCCCGACATCGCGGCCTCCCCCACCGACGCCGGCGAAGCGGTGGCGGCGCTGGCCGTCCATCCCGGCCTGCACCTCAAGCTGACCCACCGCAACCTCGAACGTCTCCACGACGCCGGCCCGAAGGCCGCCGGTTTCCTCGATCCGGTGCTCGCAGCGTTCGGAGCGAACCGGATCGCGTGGGGCTCCAACCTGCCTGCCGCGGAACAGTCGCTGCCCGAACTCGTCGCCCTCGCCCGGGAGGTGCTGGCCGAAGTGCCCGAGCCCGAACGCCGGGAGATCTTCGCAGGCACGGCGCGACGGCTGTACCCCAGCCTGGCCACATAGGGTCTCGGAGAAAATGATGGCAATTCGGCAAAGATGCGATGGCACAATCGTTATCGCACGCCGTGTATTCGATTCATGCGTCGCCCTCGTATCTGCCGCTGCAGCCGCGCCGGTTGCCTTCGCGCTGGCCGAGGGAGTGGCGCTGTCCCGCATTACGCGCGACGGCCTCGAGGCGGACGGGTATTCGTCCGACGAGAACCTGCACGATGTCGGCACGGTGATCGAGCTGATATAGGTCGTGCCCCCACGTGCGTGCCGTCCGCTGCCGATGTCCGCCGAAATCCGGCGGACGGCACGCATTTCCACGCTACTTCCTCAGCAGAGGTGATCACCACGAGCAACGACGAACCACAACCCCGCCCCGGGATGGGCCGATGACCATCCTCTCCGGGCTCCGCCGGCAAACCTTCGCGTCCCTCCGCAGCACCAACTTTCGCCGTTACATCACCGGTCAGGCAATTTCCCAAGCCGGCAAGTGGATGCAAACCATCGCCCAGTCGTGGCTCGTTCTCGAGCTCACCGACTCCGGCACCGCGATCGGCGTGGTGATGGCATTGCAGACCGTGCCCATGCTCCTCGTCGCACCGTATGGCGGGGTCGTTGCCGATCGACTGGACAAGCGGCGCCTGATGATTGCCCTGCAGGCGCTGATGGGCGTGCAAGCACTGATCCTGGGTATTCTCACCGTCACCGGAACAGTCCAGCTCTGGCACGTCTACGTTCTCGCCCTCGTCCTCGGCCTGAACCAGTGCTTCGAAAACCCCACACGCCAATCGTTTCTGCTCGAGATGGTCGGGGCCGATCACCTCCGCAACGCCGTCAGCCTGCAATCGGTGCTCAACTCCACGGCCCGGATGATCGGGCCCGCCGCCGCCGGACTCGTCATCGCAGCAGGCGGTGTCGGTCTGTGTTTCCTGCTCAACGCAGCAAGTTTCGTGGCGGTCGTCGCCTCCCTTCTCGCCCTCGACGTCTCGCAGCTGACCCCCTCACCACCGACGGCCCGCGCTCGCGGTCAGCTCCGCGAAGGTCTCGCATACGTCCGACGCTCCCCTCAGCTGGCCGTACCGTTGACCATGATGGCCCTGATCGGCTGTTTCGCCCTCGAGTTCCCGGTAATCCTGCCCGTCATCGCCGACCAAACCTTCGACGCCGGGCCGGGCGCGTACGGCTTCATCACCGCTGCGATGGGCGCGGGATCGGTGGTGAGCGGACTCGCCGTCGCAGCCTGGGGCCGCACCGGAACCCGGCCGCTCGTGCTCACAGCAACCGCTTTCGGTGCGCTCCTCCTCGTCGCCGCCCTCGCCCCGAATCTGTGGGTCATGCTTGCAGTCATGGCCTGTGTGGGAGCATGCAGCGTCGCCTTCACCTCCACGACCAACAGCACGCTGCAACTCGCCGCCGCACCGGCCACACGCGGACGAGTAATGGCCCTGTTCGGAATGGCATTCATCGGATCTACCGCGGTAGGCGCGCCCATCGCCGGATGGGTGTGTCAGCACTGGGGCGGCCGCGCGGGACTACTCCTCGGCGCCCTTGTCTGCCTGATCGCCGCCGCCATCGCAGCACCGTGTCTGAGACACCGCGACAGTCGGGCCCTGCCCACTACCTAGTCGTGCGCCTGCTCCACGACCCAGGCCGCGACCTGTGTCCGGGAGGTGAAGCCCAGTTTCGCCAGGATGTGCTCCACGTGTCCTTGTGCGGTGCGCGGCGAGATCACCAGTCGGTCGGCGATGGCCTGATTGGTCAGGCCTTCGGCGATCAGATCGGCGACCTGGCGTTCCCTCTTGGTCAGTCGCGTCGACGCGTCGGCGTCTCGCGTGGTGGTGCCGGCCTGTTGCTCGTGGAGGGCGTAGGCGATTGCCGCATCGAAATCCAGGCTTCGGCCCTTGCGGTGGGCCTCCTCGAATACCGCTCCTCCGAGCCGCTTCCGAGCTTCCTGGTCGCAGTTCTGCTGGTATACGAGAAGATTGGAATGTATGACCACAGCACTGCCCACCGACCGCGCCAATCCCTCCGCGGCTCCCATCAGCACTGCGGCCCGGGCGGCGTCGCGCCGCTCGCACGCGATCCAGGCCAGGGCTCCGAGGCAGGCTGCCGCGAAGCGGGGGCTGTGCACTTGCCGGGTCAGCTCCAGCGATTGGTCGAGAAGGCGGATCGCTCGATCGGCGTCACCCTGCTGCCACACCGCAATTCCCAGGGCCCACAGCGAATGCGATCGATACACCTTCTCGCCGTGCATCTCTGTGATCGCGAGAACACGCTCGAGGCTTTCGACAGCCTGCTCCGTCGAGCCGGACAGTCCATAGGTCGTCCCCAACAGGTAGAGGGCACTGGTTTCGAGTGTGCGTTCTCCACGTTCGCGGAACTCTGCGAGCGCGGTGTCGAGGCGAGAGCGGGCCCGTTCGAGATCACCGTTGTAGAGGGCCAGCGTGCCGTCCGCGTCGGCGACGAGAGCGCGCATCATCGGATCGCTCGTGCGCGCGGTGAGAGTTCGCGCCTCCGCCACGAGCGCGGCCCCGGACTCGAGATCCCCCTGCACGTCGGCCATCACGCTGGCGCAGTAGAGCGCCTTGATCCGGTCGACGGTCGGTTCGACGGGGTAGCTGGCCAACAGGTGGTTCAACCAGCGCCGGCCCTCGTTGTAGAGGCCCTGCGACGTCCAGAACCAGCGGAGTGCGGCGGCGGTGCGCAGGCCGGCGGCGGGATCGTCGTCGATGCCGAATTCGAGGGCCTCCCGCAGATTCGGCTGTTCCCGCTTCAGCCGGGCGATCCAGTCGAGTTGGCGGGCACTGATCCACTCGACCTCCGCATCCAGCGCCAACGCCTCGTACCAGTCCCGGTGCCGCCGACGCAAAGACACCGCCTCACCGGTCTGCTCGAGTTTCTCGAAGCCGTACTCGCGGAGAGTCTCGAGCATCCGGAACCGCACCACCGACCCGTGCTCCTCGCGGATCAGAATCGATTTCTCCACCAGGGACGTCAGCGTGTCGAGCAGTTCGTCCGGGTCGAGGCCCTCGCCGCACACCCGCTCCGCGGCGTCGAGTTCGAAGCTCCCCGCGAACACCGCCACCCGACCCCACACCAATTGCTCTTCCGCGGAGCACAACTCGAAACTCCAGTCGATACACAGCCGCAGCGTCTGCTGCCGCGTCGGCGCACCCCGGCTGCCGCGGGTCAGCAGGGCATAGCGGTCGGTCAACCGGCCAAGGATCTGCTCGGGTGACATCGCCCGCAACCGCGCCGCCGCCAACTCGATCGGCAGCGGCAACCCGTCGAGCCGGTGGCAGATCCCCACCACCGTCGCCGCGTTGTCCTCGGTGAGGGCGAAGCCCGGAACGGCAGCATTGGCGCGTTCGGCAAACAACGTCACCGCATCGTATTTGGGTAACCCGCGCACGGAGGGCTTCCGTTCGGGATCGGGGACGGCCAGCGGGGGGACCCGTAGCACTGCCTCCCCGCCGATGCCGAGGGGTTCGCGGCTGGTGGCCAGAATCCGCAACCGCGGACAGGTGTGGAGCAGAGGGCCGGCGAGTTCGGCGACCGCGTCCACGATGTGCTCGCAGTTGTCGAGGACCAACAGCACCTCTCGCGGGGCGAGGAACTCGATCAGGACCTCCCGCAGCGGCCTCGTCGAGTGGTCCCGGACTCCCAGTGCGCCCGCGACGGCGTCGATCAGTGAAACCGCGTCGCGCAGTTCGCCCAACTCGACCAGGCGCACACCGTCGGAGTACTCGCGCTGCACAGCGGACGCGACCCGCATCGCCAGCCGGGTCTTCCCGACACCCCCGATCCCGGTCAACGTCACCAGGCGCGACCCGGTCAGGAGGTTCTTCGCCTCGGTGAGCTCGTGTCGGCGGCCGACGAAGCTGGTCAGCTCCAGGGGAAGGTTCCCCGTCGTGATGGGAGCGGAGGCACCTGCACCGCTCGGTCGCACTTCGTAACCCGGTCGCCGGTCGTTGCCCTGTGTGTCGGGTTCGGCTCGTAGGGGCATCTCGTCGACCGGGAAGCCGTGGGCACGTTGCAGGGTTCGCAGTTCCTCTCCGAAGTCGGCGGCGGTAGCCGGTCGCTGATCGGGCACGCGGGACATCGCGCGGGCGATCACCGCGGACACGTCGTCCGGGAGCCCCCGCTCACGCAGATCGGGCACCTCCTGCGTGGTGATCCGCAGGAACTGGGCGACGACCTGTTCGCCGCTGCGACGTTCGAACGCGGCATGGCCGGTGAGGGCACTGAACAAGGTGGCGCCCAAGCCGTAGACATCGGCTGCCGGACTGGGCGGTTCACCCCCGAGCACCTCCGGCGCAGTGTACGCCGGCGACCCGGTGACGGCACCGGTCGCGGTCTCGAAGCCGCCGCTGATGTGCGCGATACCGAAATCGGCCAATTCGGGCTCGCCGTAATCGGTGAGCAGGATGTTCGCGGGTTTGACGTCGCGATGCAGGACACCCAGTCGGTGCGCCGACTCCAGTGCACCTGCGATCTTCACCCCGAGCCGCAACGCCTGGCCCAACGGCAGCGGACCGTGTCGGCGGATCCGCACATCGAGGGAATCTTGCGGGTGGTACGGCATGACGGTGTAGGGACGGCCGCTGTCGGTGGCACCGACCTGCAGAATGTTGACGATGTTCGGGTGCCCGGTCAGCCGGCCCATCGCCTGCTGCTCCCGGAAGAATCGGGCCCGGTTCTCCTCGTCGAGCTCGACGGTGAGGACCTTCACCGCGACCGTGCGATCCAGTTCCGCCTGCGTGCAGCGGTAGACCACGCCGAAACCGCCGCGGCCGATCTCCTGAACGTCAGCGAAACCAGATCTACCGAGTTCGGCAGCCGGGGACGGCGGGTACCGCTGCGTGTCGAGCGGATCACCTTCACCCATCGGACGGTCTACTCACCCCGTCGGATCGTGGTTCCGGCGCATTGGTCCCGACGGCACGACCAGCGCGGATACAACCGTGGACTCACCTTTCGACGGCGCCCTCCCGAGGATATCGTCGAGCAGCACGGCGGAGGTACCCGTCGTCGACGTGACTACCGGGTGGATCCCCGCACGACGAGGCGTCCGTGGAGGTGTCCCGGTGGGACTGGCCGGTCAGAGTTGTCGAGGCGGTTGACCAGCATCGTGACGGCCACGCGGGCGAGGTGTTCGGGCTGTAGGTCCACGGAGGTGATCGCGGGAACGGCGGATCGTGTGTGCTCCGAGTCGGAGCCGCCGACGATCTGCACGTCGCCGGGGACGTCGAGTCCTCGTTCCCGGACCCGCGCGAGCACCCCGGCGGCGTGGCGGCCGGTGAGGCAGTACACCGCGTCGGGTGAATCGTTACGGTCGAACAGTTCGTCCGCGGCTTCGCGTCCGCCGGCCTCACCGGTGGTCTCGGGCCGGCTGGCGACCAGAGCGTCCTGACCACGGTTCGCTGCCCACGCGCGGTACGCGGCCTCGGCGCCCAGGTTCCACGAATTGGGATCGGTTCCGGTAACGAGAGCCACTCGCGTCGCCCCCGCGTCCTCGAGATGCCGCAGCACTCGGTCGGTCATGAGTTCGGTGTCGGTGTCGAGCCACGCGTCGTAGGCGGTCCTCGCCGGATCCCGGCCGACGGACAGGAACGGCACGCCTTCCCCGAGGAGCATCTCGATGAGGGGGTCGTTCGTGACGGGTTCCGTGATCAGGAACCCGTCGCAGGCGAGGGCGGCTGCCGGGGACTCGTCGCGCGTCGGATCGGACACCAGCATGAGCCCGTATCCGAAATCCATCGCGGCCAGAGCCGCCGAACCCGCGAACCGCAGGAAGTAGTCGACGCCCGCCGGGAGAGTCGAATCCAGTGTCTCGAGCGGCCGGAGCACGAGGGCGAGCACGCCGAGACGGTTGCTCCGCAGGCTTCTCGCCACCACGTCCGGCCGGTAGCCGAGGGACTTGGCGACCGAGCGGACACGCTCACGCGTCGCGGTGGCGACGACGCCTTTGCCGCTGAACGTGTGCGACACCGTCGTGGTCGACACGCCCGCGTGCCGTGCCACGTCGGCGATGGTGGGCCGCGATCGCTTCTCCGTCACGCACTCAGGCTACCAACGGCTCGACCTGCACCAAATCGATTTGCAAATTCGCTGACCCGACTCTTGTCCAAATCGATTTGGTTCCGTACGGTGACCGGGGTCACGCCAGATCGGCGATTGCGCCCACCAGCCGCACATCCGTGCTCATCTATCCGGAGGACCCCATGGCATCGACAAAAGCAGACCCGCGCGCGGTGACGCCCGGCGAAACACCGCCGGCCGATCGCGCCGGGCGGGTGGAGACGCACGGCATCGACTTCATCCCGGCCAGCGAGCGGCACGGCCGCGCCCGGGACCTGTTCGCGGTATGGGCGGCGCCCAACGTGAGCTACCTGGCCCTGGTCGTCGGCGGCGCACTGATCCTGATGGGCCTGTCCTTCTGGCAGGCTCTCGCGGTGATCGTGGTCGGCAACCTGTTCTCGATCCTCACCGGGATCGTCGCCGCCAGCGGACCCGCGTCGGGCACGCCGAGCGAGGTGATCACCCGTGCGATCTTCGGTATCCGCGGCAACCGCGTGAACATTCTCGTGACCAGCTGGTTCATCAGCGTCTGCTACCTGGCGCTGAACTGGGCGGCCGCGTCGTACACGGCCTTCAGGCTCGTCGAACGGTTCGGGATCGACGCGACCACCCCCGTCAAGGTCGTCATCATCCTGGCGATCGCCGCTGTCACGCTGGCCATCGGCGTGTACGGGCACGCCACGATCGTGCGGCTCTACCAGCCGCTGGCCCTGGTGCTGACGTTGATCTTCGTGGTGATGGCCGGATACGTTCTCGGCAACGCCGACTGGGCTTACCAGCCGGCGGAGTCACTCCACGGAATCGGCCTGTGGGCGACGGTGGCCGCGGGTGTGTCGATCGTGGCGTCGGCTCCGCTGTCCTACACCAACAGCGCGGACTTCGCCCGCTACCTGCCTGCGACCACCTCTCCGATCTCGGTCACCGCCTGGACGGCGCTCGGCGCGTTCGTCCCCAGCGTGCTGTTCACCGCGCTCGGCGCACTCGCCGGAACCGGACTCGACATGGCCGACCCGCAGATCGCACTCGAGACCATTCTCCCGGCGTGGTTCACACCGATCTTCCTGCTCGCCGTCATCGTCGGCACGATCGCCAACAACGCGATGACCGCCTACAGCTCCGGGCTCGCCCTGCAATCGGTCGGCCTGCGCCTGCGCCGCTCACGCAGCGTCCTCCTCGACGGCTCGATGGGTGTGGCGATGACGCTGTACGCGCTGCTCGTCTCCAACTTCCTCGACACCGTCAGCAACATGATGCAGCTCGTCGTGACCGTGATGGGTCCCGTCATGGCCGTGTACGTCGCCGACGTCCTGTGGCGCCGCAACCGCTACGACGGCCTCGGGCTCGGCGACGAAACCAGCAGCAGCCCCTACTGGTACAGCGGTGGGATCAACTGGGCGGGAACGGTCGCCGTCTTCACCGGCATCGCCGCGGCCGCGCTCTGCGTCGCCGCCCCGGTCTACACCGGTCCGGTCGCGAACGCGGTCGGCGGCGTGGACCTGTCACTACCGGTCGGGTTGATCGTCTCCGCAGCACTGTACGTCGTGCTGATGCGTTCGTACCGGGCCCGCTGATCGACTGTGATCGGCCGGCACACAGCACTATTCACACCAGCACCACAACGAGGACGACGATGACCGAGACCAGCACTGTCCACTCCCACGTCTGCGTGGACGACACCCGGCCGCACGAACGCGGCATCGCCCGCGGCACGCAATTGCGCAGCGACCTACCCGCGTCCGTGGAACTGTATCTGCGCCTGTTCGACACGGTCGGCGTGAGCGAGACCCGCACCCGCGACAGCGCGCACCGCCTCGCGGATGTGCTGGCGGCGTGGGGCCCCCGGTACCTCGAAGAGATCGAGGGCATCGCTGCCGGCGCCGGCCTCGAGCCCTGGCACGTGATGGCGCTGAACGGCCGGACGGAGATCCTGTCCCAGGCGACCGCGGCCCGTCCCGGCGAGTGCTCCACCATCGCCTACGCACCCGCGGATCGTCCGTCGGCGCCGTTCGGCATCCAAACCTGGGACTGGCACGAAGAACTGGACCCGTACTGGCACACCCATCAGGTGCGCGGAACCCGCCACAGTTACGTGGGGCTGACCGAGCACGGCATCCTCGGCAAGATCGGGATGAACAGCGCGGGCCTCGGCGTCTTCTTCAACATCCTCGGCCACCGCGACGACGCACCGGCCGGGGTGCCCGTGCACGTCCTGTCCGCGGCGGTCCTCGGCGAAGCCGGGACCGTCGACGAAGCCCTCGAACTGCTGTGCTCGGCACCGATCGCGACCTCGGGCGCACTGACGCTGATCGACCCCGACACCGTCGCGTGTGCCGAGGTCAGCCCCGTCGGCGTCGCGACGCTCCGCCCGAGCGACGGATTCCTGACGCACACCAACCACTTCCTCGACCCGGCCAACGCCGCCCGCGAGAAGACCGGTCTGTACGAGCCGGACTCGCAGGACCGCTACGGTCTGATCGCCTCCCGGCAGCAGCGGTACGCCGAGCCGGCCGTCGCCGATCACCTCGTCGAGTACCTGTATTCCGATCCGGGGCAGCCCCAGCTGTGCTGCGTCCCCGCCCCGGACGCGGTCTTCGGTCAGCGCTGGGCCACCCTCGCGACAGTGCTGCTCGAACCCGAGCACCGCCGTGCCCGCATCCTCGCCGGCACACCGATCGACGCCCGACGGAGGTCGTGGACCACACTCGACGCCGCCGAGGCCGCGTGCGTCGTGGGCGGGTGACACGGCTGCCTGTCCCGGTACGTGAGCGGCAAAGCGTGTGCCCGCACTCTTTACCACTCACCTGGGGTCAGGACACCAGATTCGCTGAGGCCCAGTCCATGTGCGTCTGAATCGCTGTGGCCGCTTCGTCGGCGTCACCGGTTTCGATGGCGTCGACGATGGCGCTGTGGCGGCCGACGTCCATGTTCCCGACGGCGCGGTCGAGGCCGGCGAACATGATCGACATCCGGATGGATCCTTCGAGGGAGATCCACGAGTGCAGGAGTGTGTCGTTGCCGGTGAGCGAGCACATGGTGCGGTGAAAGTTCAGGTCGGCCTCGATCCGGGCTTCGAGGACGGCGGTGTCCATGACGTCGAGGGCGGCGCGCAGTTCCGCGATGACGGTGGCGCGGTCGGCCAGACCCGCGAGTTCCCGGACGGCCAGCGCTTCGAGTGCGGCGCGGACGGCGAAGATGTCGCGGATCTCCTTGGAATCGAGGTGCCGGACATACAGCCGGCCCCGCGCGCCGGCGGAGATCAATCCCTCCTGCTGGAGTTGCCGCATCGCCTCGCGGAGCGTGCCGCGGCTGATCTGCAGCATCTCGGACAGTTCGGTCTCCACGAGCGGGCTGCTCGGCGCGAGTTCCCCGCTGGTGATCGCGACCCGCAGGGCGGCGACGGCTTGCTGGCGGAGGCTGGTCTTCTCCAGCCCGAGCAGTGCGGCGGGTTGTCCGGCCATGGATGCCTCCGTGGGGTCAGCGATCAACTGTCGACAGCGGTCTGTTGACAGCAACCTGTTGACAGCCATCGTACGGCCCGCACCGCCCGGCCTGCGGCGAGGGCCGTACGCGCTGGTCATGCCAGTTCGCCCAGGACCTTGGCGACGATCCGGTCCGTGCTCAGGCCGTACCGCTCGTGCAGGGTGGGCAGGGCACCGGCGTCGAGGAACTGGTCCGGGAGGGCGATCGGCACAACCCGCTTGCCGAGGCCGGCCGTGACGACGGCGGCGGCCACCGTCTCGAAGAGCCCGCCGATCACGGTGTGGTTCTCCAGGGTCACCACCAGTCGGTCGGTGTTCACCTCGGCGAGGACGGTCTCGGCGTCGAACGGTTTGATCGTGGGCGTATGCACGACCGCCACGTCGACGTTGTGCTCCGCCAGCCGGTCGGCGGCCTGCAGCGCGCGCATCGTCATCAGGCCACTGGCGACGAACACGACGTCGTTGCCGCCGCGGAGCACCTTGGCCTTGCCCAGTTCGAACGTGTAGTCGTACTCGTCGAGCACGGTCGCGACCTTCCCCCGCAACAGCCGCAGGTAGGTGGGTCCGTCGGACGCGGCGAGCTGCGGGACGGCCTGTTCGATGTCGATCGAGTCGCACGGATCGACGATGGTGAGGTTGGGGATGCCCCGGAAGATGGCCATGTCCTCGGTGGCCTGGTGGCTGGGTCCGTAGCCGGTGGTGAGGCCGGGGAGCCCGCCGATGATGTTGACGTTGAGGTTCGGTTCGGCGATGTCGAGGCACAGGAAGTCGTAGGCGCGGCGCGCGGCGAATACCGAGTACGTGGACGCGAACGGCACGAGGCCGGTCTCGGCCATCCCCGCGGCGGCTCCGAGCAGGAGCTGCTCGGCCATCCCCATCTGGAAGAACCGCTCGGGGAACTCCTGCGCGAAGATGTGCATGTCGGTGTACTTGGCGAGGTCGGCGGACAGGCCGACGATCTTGTCGTTCTCCCGGGCGGCCTTCACGAGGGCGTGCCCGAACGGTGCGGACGTGGTCTTCTGCCCGTCGTCGACGAACGAGGCGATCATGGCCGACGTCTTGAGCTTCGGCTTGCTGGCGGTGGTCATGTCAGGCGTCCTTGGGGTCGAAGCCGGCGGTGAGCTGGTCGCGGCAGATCTGCCATTCGTGTTCGTCGATGCGCATGAAGTGCGCCTTCTCCCGGGTCTCGAGCAGGGGCACGCCCTTGCCGACCTTCGTGTCGCAGAGAATGATCGACGGTTTGCCGCCGGATTCGGCGGCGGCGTTGTCGAACGCGCGCACCAGCGCGGTGACGTCGTTGCCGTCGACGCGTTCGACGTGCCACCCGCAGGCGGCCCACTTGTCGTGCACGGGTTCGGTGCTCAGCACCGTCGAGGTCGCACCGTCGGCCTGGAGTGCGTTGATGTCGACCATCGCCGTCAGATTGCCGAGCCGGTGGTGGTGTGCGCCCATGGCCGCCTCCCACGTCGAACCCTCGTCGAGTTCGCCGTCGGAGAGAAAGTTGAAGACGCGGGCGGTGGAATGCTGGTGACGCAGCCCGAGGGCCATGCCGACCGCGATGGTGAGACCGTGTCCGAGGGAGCCGCCCGAAATCTCCATGCCGGGGGTGTACGTGGACATCGCCGACATCGGGAGGCGGGAGTCGTCGGAGCCGTAGGTTTCCAGTTCGCTGCGGGGAATGATGCCGGCCTCGGCGAGCGCGGCGTAATGGCCGATGGCGTAGTGGCCGGTGGAGAGCAGGAACCGGTCCCGGCCCTCCCACGCGGGATCGTCGGCGCGGAAGCGGAGTTGGTCGGCGTAGACGGTGGCGAAGATGTCGGCGGCTCCGAGCGCCTGCCCGACGTATCCCTGGCCCTGTTCCTCACCCATGTCGAGGACGTTGTGCCGCATGCGGTAGGCGAACTGTTCGACGGTTGCGATGCGCGACGCGTCACTGATCGTGTCGTCGGCCGCGGTGGTGGCGGTTGTGATGGTCACAGGAGTTCCTTTTCCTTGCGGATCGTGGGCGTGGTGCCGGTGGACGTCGGCGCGTCGGCGCTTTTGGAATCGGCGCGCGCCGCGGCCTCGGCGGCGAGGCGCCGTTCGGTGGGTCCCCAGGTCTCTCGGGTGATCAACGCCGCCCACAGCCCGATCAGGGCGTACGTGCTGAACAGCAGCGCCGGACCCCACCAGCCGAAGGAGACGAACAGCAGCGTGGTGACGAAGGGCGTGAAGCCGGAGACCATCGCCGAGATCTGGTAGGCGAGGGAGGCTCCCGAGGCACGGCGCGAGGCGTCGAACAGTTCGGGGAACCACGCACCCTGCGCTCCCGCCATCGAGTTCTGGCAGACCGCGTAGGCGATCACGATGGTGGCGATGACGAGGATGAACAGACCGGTGTTGACCAGAAGGAACATCGGGATTCCGAACAGTGCCGCGAAGGCGCAGGACGCGATGTAGAGGGGGCGTCGTCCGATACGGTCGGTGAGGCGGGCCCAGGCAACGGTGGCGAAGACGCCGATTGCGGACGCGATGCACAGGGCGACAAGGGTTTCGGACTTCCCGGCGAGACCCTGGTTGTGCAGGTAGGAGATCATGTAGGTGATCGACACCGCGTAACCCGCGGTCTCGGCGACTCGAAGACCGATGCCGCGCAGAATGTTTCGCCAGTCGTACTTGATGGATTCGAGTACCGGGGACTTGACGATGTCGCCCTCGTTCTTGACGTCCTCGAAGACCGGGGACTCGGGCACCTTCGACCTGATGACCAGGCCGACCATCACCAGGACGATGCTGGCGAGGAACGGTACCCGCCAGGCCCAGTCGCCGCCGAGGTGCACGCTGAACAGGAACACCAGATTCGCCAGCAGCAGCCCGACGGGGAAGCCGGCCTGCACGATGCCGGTGAATTTGCCCTTGGACTTCCAGGGGGCGTGCTCGTAGCTCATCAAGATCGCACCGCCCCACTCGGCGCCGAACGCGAGGCCCTGGACGATGCGGACGAGGACCAGCAGCACCGGCGCGATGAGTCCCACCTGCGAATAGGTGGGCAGCAGGCCGATCGCGAAGGTCGCCAGACCCATCGCGATCAGCGATGCCACCAGCACGGGCTTGCGTCCCAGCTTGTCCCCGAGATGTCCGCCGAGCACCCCACCGAGCGGGCGCGCAGCGAAGCCGACACCCAGCGTCGCGAACGCGGCGAGTGTTCCGGTGACCGGGTCGGCGCCCGGGAAGAAGGCGGTACCGAAGTACAGCGCGGCGGCCGTGCCGAAGCCGATGAAGTCGTACGTCTCGATGACGGCACCCACCGAGGAGCCGATTGCTACGCGCTTGGCGTCCTTCGTGCCATGGACAGGACCTCGCATCCTGAGTGTTTCGGTACTCATGGGGACTCCTCTTCGAGCTGCCGGTTTCTACGATTGCCGCCGATTTGTTGACTGTCAACAGTGCGGTTTCAACAGTGTGATCCGAGCCACGTCGATATGTCAACCGTTACCCGCCGACGGTTGACTGTTAACAGTCGATCGGCCTACTGTGGTGGCAGTCACCTACCGCGTCGTCGACCTTCCTGCTCTCCACCGCATCGGACGGGACGCGCGATTCCAGCAACACGAGGAGCGATCATGTCGTCCATCCAGCGCACCGCCGTCATCACCGGCGCCACCTCCGAGCGAGGGATCGGCCTCGCCACCGCCCGCCGCTACGCCGAAGAGGGCTGGGCGATCGTCGTTCTCGACCTCGACGGGGAGAAGTCCGCGAAGGTCGCCGCCGAGATCGGCAACGAGTTCGGTGTCCCGGCCTTCGGTCACGACATCGACGTCGCCGACGAAACCTCGGTCCAGCGGGCCCACGACGCCGTCGCCGCCGAAGTCGCAGGCGGGAACCTCCCCACCGTGGGTGCGCTCGCGAACATCGCCGGCATCACGTCGCCGGTGCCGTTCCCCGAGACCACGCTGGAACTGTGGAACAAGGTGATGGCGGTCAACGCCACCGGCACCTACCTCGTCACCCGCGCATTCCTGCCGGCCATGATCGACAACGGCTGGGGGCGTGTGGTGAACATGTCGTCCGTCTCCGCCCAGCGTGGTGGCGGGGTATTCGGCAAGGTGCCGTACTCGTCCGCGAAGGCCGCGGTCCTCGGTTTCACCAAGTCCCTCGCGCGTGAACTCGGCGACAGCGGAGTCACCGTCAACGCCGTCACCCCCGGTGCGGTCGACACCAGCATCCGCGTGGGCAGCACCGACGAACAGGAAGCCGCACTCTGCCGCGACATCCCCCTCGGCCGGGTCGCGACCACCACCGAGGTCGCCGCCGTCATCACCTTCCTGTCCTCGCAGGACGCCGCATACCTCACCGGCACCACCGTCGACATCAACGGCGGCAGCCACCTGCACTGAGACAGGTGCAGCCACGGCGTGGACGGTCTCGACCGTCCACCGCCCGAATCCACCCCCGGGACACGCAATGACCGACCACACAGCACTTCACGACCAACCCACAACCGCAGCCGAACGCTGGGGGTGGCGGTACCGCGCCCACTGCCGCACCACCGACCCCTCCGCCTTCTTCGCTCCGGACGGCGAGCGACGCGGCGCCCGGATCAGGCGGGAACGACGCGCCAAACAGATCTGCGACGGCTGCATCGTCGCCGACCAATGCCGCGCACACGCAACCGAACACCGCGAGACCCACGGAATATGGGGTGGCACCACGGAAACCGACCGGCGCCGAGCCGGCCGTGCGCGATAGGTTCGAAAGAATTTCGGCAGGTGTGTCGATCCATGTCCCTCCCCGTTCGACCTGAGGATGAGAAGGTCCAAGAGGGACCCCGACATCCAAGGAGACGGACACCATGAAGTACATGCTGATCATGCGCGCCACCGACGAGACCTTCGCGGCGTTCCAGGACGTTGATTTCACCGAGATCATGGAGGCGATGGGCAAGTTCAACGACGAGATGATCCGCGCCGGCGTGCTGCTCGCCGCCGAGGGTCTCGATCCCGACCCCGAGTCGGGTGTGGTGGTCGACTACTCCTCGGAGACGCCTGTGGTGACCGACGGCCCCTATGGCGAGACGAAGGAGTTGTTCGGCGGCTTCTGGATGCTCAACGTGGCGTCCAAGGAGGAGGCCGTCGAGTGGGCCAAGCGTGCCCCGATGGCCGGTCCCGGTTCCAAGGCGGAGATCCGCCGGGTCGCGACGATCGACGAGTTCCCGCAGGACAACGTGTGGATCCAGAAGGAGCGGGCGTGGCGCGAAGCGACCGGCCAGCTCTGAGCGGATCGACGGGTGACGGTCACACCGGGCGTGAGGCCGTCGCCGCCGTCTGGCGGATCGAGTCGGCGCGGATCGTCGGTGCGCTCGCGCGGTACACCGGCGATTTCGCGCTGGCCGAGGACCTCGCCCAGGAGGCGCTGGCCGAGGCACTCGTGAGCTGGCCGCGCGACGGCATTCCCCACAACCCTGCGGGATGGTTGCTCACCGTCGGCCGCCGCCGGGCGATCGACGCGTTCCGCCGGCGCTCCGCCCTCGACGAGAGGTACGCCGTCCTCGCTCACGACCTGGGCGAGGGCGGTGCCGTCTCGGGGAGCGCGCCCGCCGATCCGGCCAAGGGCACCGGGGACGTGCTGTGGGATCCGGACCAGATCGACGACGACATGCTGGCGTTGATGTTCATCTCCTGCCACCCCGTGCTGTCGCGGGAGGCGAGGGTCGCTCTCACCCTGCGGGTGGTCGGCGGTCTGACGAGCGACGAGATCGCGAAGGTGTTCCTCGTCCCGACCGCGACCGTGCAGGCCCGAATCACCCGGGCGAAGAAGACCCTCGGGGCGGCCCGGGTGCCGTTCGAGGTGCCGCCCGCCGCAGAGCGGACCGGGCGACTCGGCTCGGTGCTCAGCGTGATCTACCTGATCTTCACCGAAGGGTCGTCGGCCAGCTCCGGCGACGACCTGATTCGCCTCGACCTCGCGAGCGAGGCGCAGCGCCTCGCTCGGGTGCTGACCCGGCTGGTGCCCGACGAGCCCGAGGTGCACGGTCTGCTGGCGCTGCTCGAACTGACCGCGGCGCGGTTCCCGGCCCGTACCGGGGCGGACGGCGAGCCGGTGCTGCTCGAGCACCAGGACCGCCGCCGCTGGGACCGCACCGCGATCCGCCGGGGACGCGCCGCCCTCGCCCGCGCGGAACAGGTCGGCCGGGGGCTGGGCGCCTACGGTCTGCAGGCGGCGATCGCCGAATGCCATGCCGTCGCGCCGTCTGTCGACGCGACGAACTGGGAGCGGATCGTCCTCATCTACGAGGCACTCGGCCGGCTCGCGCCGTCACCGGTGGTCGACCTCAACCGGGCGGTGGCGGTCTCCATGGCCCAGGGACCGGCGGCGGCGCTGCCGATCGTGGACGAGCTGGTGGCCGCCCAGGCACTGTCGAACTCGCACCTGCTGCCGAGCGTTCGCGGCGAACTGCTCATCCGCCTGGGCCGCACCGACGAGGCGCGCACCGAACTCGAGGCGGCCGTGCGGTTGTGCGGCAACGAGCGCGAGCGGACGGTGCTGGGGCGCAAGCTCGCCGACCTCCGCTGATCGAGCAGCGACCCGGTTGCCCTAGACGGGTGAGGCGAGCGTGGCGTGACGGTACGCCGCCGTCTCGAAGTCCAGGTAGCCGCCGAACGACACGGCGTCGGCGAACGGCAGGACCTGGGTGGCCCAGTACCCGGCGATTCCGTTGCGGCGATCGATCCAGTAGTACGAGTTGGCGAGCCCGGCCCACCCGAGCGACCCCCGGGGCCGGCCGGTGGGGGCGTCCTCTTCGTTCACCATGAACGTGTATGCCCACGACTTACGTTGTCCGGGAAAGAATTCGGCGTCGTTGGTGAGGGCGGGAATTACGGCAGGCAGCATCCCGACCTCTTGTCCCTCGAGCCCGTTGCACACGGCCGCCTGCACCGTGTCGGCCCGCAGCACGCGGCCACCTGGGGCGTCTCCGTCGTTCAGCCACATCCGCAGGAACTTCAGGTAGTCGCCCACCGTGGAGTAGAGGCCGTGCCCGCCCATGTGAATCTCCGGGTCCTGCGGCAGCACCAGATCCAACGGGGTCAGTCGGCCGTCCTCCTCCCGCTGGTGGATGGTCGCGCGCCGGGCCGCCATCGAACCGGTCAGGGTGAAGGAGGTGTCGTGCATGCCCAGCGGCGCGAACACCCGCTCGGCCATCACGTCGCCGAGCCGCTTGCCGCGGATCGCCTCGACCACCTGACCGGCCCAGTCGATGTTCGTCCCGTACTGCCACTTTTCGCCCGGATCGAAGAGCAACGGTGTGGTCAGCGATGCCCGGGTCGCCGTGATCACGCCGGGCTGGTCGTGCTCCACACCCAACCGGTTGTAGGTCTCGTCGAAGAAGTCGTACCCGAACCCGGCGGTGTGCAACAACAGCATCCGCGTGGTGATGTCCCGCTTCGGTGCCCTCAGCACCGGATCGCCGTGCGCGTCGAATCCCTCGATGACCTGAATGTCGCCGAGCTCCGGAACGTATTCCCGGGCGGGCGCATCGAGGTCGAGCAGACCCTCTTCGACGCACTGCAGCACGGTGGTCCCGGTGATCGCCTTGGTGGTGGAGAAGATCGCGAACACGGTGTCGGCGGTCATCGGCTCGCGGTCGGCCAGGGACCGCACGCCGGCGGCACCCTCGAACACCGTGCGGTCCCGATCGGTCACCATCGCCACCACTCCGGGCACCCTCGGCGCATCTTCCGTGGTCACGCTGTCGAGAACCTTGCCGAGCGCGGCGTTGAGATCGGACATCCCACTCTCCTGTCGTGTCTGTGGTCACTGACGGAACGTGACGCTATGACCGGGTGGAGGGTGGCGACGTCTCAGTTCGGCACAGCACGTCTCGGTTCGGCACATGCCGACGGCGCCGGGATCTTGGTCAGCAGTTCGTGGGTGGCCTGGGCGATGTCGGGGTCGATACCGAGGGCACGGAGCATGGCTGCTGCGGCGTCCATTTCGTCGGCGCGGCGCCTGGCGTGGCGACGCGTTCCGTCGAGGACGCGGGCAATCGTGCCGGCGTCGGCCCGGGTCAGTTCGTCGGCGATATCGGCGGTGAGCCAATCGTCGAGGCCGAGGGCGCGACCCGCGGTGAGGGCTTCGACGATGGCCGCGGACATTCCCTTGTAGAAGATGCTGCGCAGCAGTTTTCGTTCCGCGGCCGCACCCGCCGGTGCGTCGAGGATGTCGACTGATGCCCCGTAGCGGGTGAGGATTTCGGCGGCCCGGTGTGCGTCGCGGCCGCTCGCCGTCAGGGGGCTTCGGAGTCCGCGGCCGGGGACCGGAGCCATGATCGCCACGTCGACGAAACCGTGTCCGTGTCGCGCGGCGTGGGCGCCGAGGGTGCGTTTGAGATCCGGCGCCGCGGTGTTCATGTCCACCCAGACGGCATCGGCACTCATTGCCGGGCTTCCCCGTTCGAGTGCGGCCTTCGCGGCGCGCGCGTTGTTCACGCTGAGGACGAGGTCGGCGGTGTCGACGGCCTCGGCCTCGGACCGGCACGCGATGGCTCCGACCGGTGCCGCGACTGCGGGGTCGAAGGCGCGGACGGTGGCGTCGGCGGCGATCAGGTCGTGCGCGAATGCGCCGCCGGCCTCGCCGAGTCCGAGGACGGCGATCGTCGTCTGCTGGGTCATCGGTTCCTCTTTCCTGGATGGATCTGGTGCCATGTGCGATCCAGGGGACCCTGGGTCGGTACAATATCGGTAACAATTTTGGTGATGATCTGAGCGGAGATAGCCCGATGCCGGTGAAGGAAGCTCGCGAGCACAGCACGGATCAGGCCGCGGTCACCGACCTGATCCGCAAAGCCATCCTCGACGGGGATTTCGCGCCCAACCAGCGCATGGTCGAGGCAGACCTGTGTGCGCAGTACGACGCCAGTCGCAGCGCGGTCCGGGCGGCCCTGCACGAACTCACCGCCCAGGGCCTCGTCGAACGGATCCAGAACCGCGGCGCGCGCGTGCGGTCGGTGTCGCTGGACGAGGCGGTCGAGATCACCGAGGTCCGGATGGTCGTCGAAGGACTGTGTGCGGCGAAGGCGGCCCAGAAGGTCACCGACGCCGAGATCGAGGAACTCACCGCCTTGCGCGAGGAATTGACGACGTCGGTCGCGGCCGGAGACGTGTTCGGGTATTCGCGGGCGAACCAGTTGTTGCACAAGCGCGTTCGAGAGATCAGTGCGCAGCGGTCGGCGGACGAGATCCTCGAACGGCTGCGTGGTCAGCTGGTGCGACACCAGTTCAAGCTGTCGATGCACCCCGGCCGGATGTCGGTGTCGCTGCCCGAGCACGTCGCGATCATCGACGCGGTGTGCGCGCGCGACCCGGAGCGGGCGGAGGCGGCCATGCGACAACACCTGGCGAGCGTGACCGCCGCGCTCGCGGACGTCGCCGAAGCCCGGCAGGGATGACCGCACGCGGGCACTCACGGAGAGACCCGTTCGAGCACTGAACTCGTCGTCGCGCGCGACCCTACGCGGTCTGTCACGAAAACCACCAGCAGCGCTGCCACGGCGAGCAGGGCGGCAACCGCGAAGGCCCCGAACCCCCACCGTGGAGTCCCGGAAGCGATGAGAACGCCGCCGAGCCAGGGGCCGAAGACAGCGCCGAACCGGCCGATCCCCGACGTGAGTCCGACGGCGGTGGCCCGGAAGTCGGCCTCGCTGTGTGCGGCGGTGCCGGCGTAGACCATGGTCTGGGCGCTGAACAACCACACACCGGTCGCGAAGACCACCACGTAGGTCGCGGCAAGCGGCATCTGCACCGACAACGCGGTGATACCGATGGCGGTCAACGCGAACCACACCAGCGCGGTCGGAATCGGTCCGACGCGGTCGGCCACCTGCCCGGCGATCAGCATGCCCACGATGCCACCGAGATTGATCACCAGCAGGAAGCTCAGCGCCGAGCCGAGTTCGTACCCGGTCGATCTCATCATGACCGGCAACCAGGTGGCCACCCCGTACACCAGCAGCAGCCCGGCGAACGACGCCGTCCACAACGCCGGGGTGGTGATCGCACGGGATCCGGTGAACAGCCGGCGGATGCGGTGCGCAGTCGTCGACGCCGTCCCGCGCCCGCCGGTCGGGATCGTCACGAAGTCGGCGACCGCGACACCGCGACTACGAGCGAGCGCTTCGGCATCGGCGACGCGGCCGCGAGCGAGCAGGTACCCCATCGATTCGGGGAGGAACTTCAGCATGAGCGGCACGGCAATCAGCGGTAGGCCACCGAGCAGGAACAGGAAGCGCCATCCGCGGCTGTCCAGGAAAAGCATGCTCAATCCCGGGGCGAGGATGCCGCCGGCCTGATGGGCGGTCATCAGCGACGCGACCATCAGGTTCGCCCTCCCGCGCGGGGCGTACTCCATGACCATCGAGATGGCGGTGGGGATGAGCCCGCCGAGGCCGAGCCCGGCCACACCCCGCGCCGCCGCGAAGACCTCCAGCGAGGGGGCGACTGCGCAGGCCAACGACGCGATCGAGAACAACGCGACACCCGCGACGATCGCGGTGCGCCGCCCGAGCCGGTCGGCGAGCGGCCCCGCAGCAAGCGCGCCGATCAGCATGCCGAGGGTCGCGACGCTGCCCACGGTGCCGGCGGCTCCGGGACCCATGCCGAGGGTCGGGTCGGCGAGCATGCGCGGCAACACCGCACCGTAGACGAAGGTGTCGAGCCCGTCGCACAGGATGGCGAACCAACACAGGGCCAGCACCGAGAGAGCGAGGCGGGTCCGGGCGCGATCGGACCCGGTGTGGTCGATGGTCATGGGCACTCCAGATGGTCGTGGGGCGTCAGCCCTCGTCATGCCGTGGTGGGTGCTGTCGGTGCCTCCACGGGCGGATCGATGAGCCGGGCCTGCCGGGTCTTGGGTCCGAAGACGGCCAGAGCGAGCGCTCCGACGAGCCAGCTCCCGGCGATGAAGTAGAAGACGCTGTGATACCCGGTGCCGGTGTACAGCGCGGCGATGATGAGTGGACCGACGGCGTTCGACAGGCGTCCGAGTCCGTAGGAGACGCCGGTGCCCAAGGACCGGGTTCGGGTGTCGAACAGCTCCGGGGAGTAGGCGTAGGCCACCGCCGTGTAGCCGCGCTCGAAGAAGTTCACGAGGAAGCCGAACACCACGATCATGATCGGGTTGAACGTCAGCCCGTAGAAGAGGCCGCAGATCGCGATCACCACACCGAATGCGACGAGGCACCACTTGCGTTCGACACGGTCGGTGACCTGTGCGGCGAGGAAGCAACCCAGCGGCGCACCGACGGTGGTCAGCGCGACGTAGAAGATCGACTTCTCCACACTGAGGCCCTCCTGCGCCAACAGGGTGGGCGCCCAGCTGGAGTACCCGAAGAAGCCGATCGTCTGGGTCACCCACATGACCGAGAGCAGGACCGTGGGAACGAGGTACCTCTTCTGCAGGAGCAGTCGCAGCGGAGCCTTGGTCTGCCGCGTGGTGACCGCGACCGGGTCGGCAGGCTCGGGCAGGGGGCCGGTCTCCGCGGCGACACGGGATTCGATCTGGCTCAGTACGGCGTCCGCCTTCTCGTACTGTCCCTTGCTTTCGTGCCACCGAGGCGATTCCGTCAGGTGCCGGGCGAAGAGGAGGAAGAGGATGCCGAGGCTGCCCCACAGGTAGACCAGCCGCCACGACCAATCGGTGAGCGGAACGACCGCGGCGGCAACGAGGTTGGTGACCGGCGTGCCGCAGATACCGATGACGATGGCGTAGGCCTGGTACTTGCCGCGAACGGCGGCGGGGAAGATTTCGTTGACGTAGATGACCGCCACCACGGTCATGGCCGACAGCCCCGCCGAGGTGAGGACCCGGAGGACGCCGAGGGACAGGATGTCCCAGGAGAACACCGACACGAACGAGAAGACGGCGAACCACAGTGTGGTGATGGTCAACGCGTTCTTACGGCCCCAGCGGTCGGCGATCCAGCCACCGATGAGGGAGCCGAAGAACATGCCGACGAAGGACAGGGAGGTCACGTAGGCGACCTGGTTGACGGTTACTCCCCACAGCTTGATCAGCTTGGGGACGGTGGTGGCGAACGTGTTGATGTCCGCGAACTCGAAGAAGTACGCGAAGGAGACGGCCAGCAGGGTGATCTTGTGGAACCGCGAAATCGGCAGGCGGTCCAGCCGATTCGCCGCGTTGGAGTGCTGCACGGGAAGCCCTTCTCGAAAACGGTTGCGGTGGAGGGAGTCTCAGTAGTCCTCGCCCGGCCAGTACAGGCGCATCGGGTTGGCCACGAGGAGCTTGTGCTGCAGTTCCGGGGTGGTGGCCACGTGGGGAATGTGGTCGACCAGGAGCCCGTCGTCGGGCATGTGGTCGGTGAGGTTGGGGTGGGGCCAGTCGCTGCCCCAGAGCACCGAGTCGGGGAACTCCTCGACCACTCGCCGGCTGAAGGGCACGACATCGGTGTAGGCGTTCTGTTCGCCGTTCAGCGCCGGCGGACCGGTGACGGTGAGCCGTTCCGGGCAGCTGACCTTCACCCACGCCTCGTTGCGCTCGACGAAGCGGAGGAACCGGCCGAACTCCGGCCCGTCCACGGGCCGAGTGACGTCCGGACGTCCCATGTGGTCCACCACCAGCGGCGTCGGCAGTGTGTCGAAGAAGCCCTCCAAGCCCTCGAGGTCGGGGCCTTCGAAGTAGATGACGATGTGCCACCCGAGCGGGGCGATCTTCCGCGCGATGGTAGTCAGATCATCCTTCGGGGTGCCCTCGACCAGTCGCGGAAGAAAGTTGAACCGCACCCCTCGCACTCCCGCCTCGTCGAGCCGGCGCAACTCGGTGTCGGTGATGTCGGTGCGGACCGTGGCGATGCCGCGCGCCCGGCCGCCCGCCGCCTGAACGGCGTCGACCATCGCACTGTTGTCCGCTCCGTGACAGGTCGCCTGAACGATGACGTTGCGACTCATCCCCAGGTGATCACGCAACGCGAAGAGTTGATCCCTGCTCGCGTCGCACGGGGTGTACTTGCGTTCCGGCGCGAACGGGAATTGGGCGCCGGGACCGAAGACGTGACAGTGGGCGTCCACCGCTCCCGTCGGTACCGCGAAGCGCGGTGCCGACGGGTTCTGGTACCAATCCAGCCAGCCCGGCGTCTTGGTGAAGGGACCGGTCACCGGGGCACCCACCTCGGTGGCAGACGTGGGTGTACCGGTGCCTGCCGCGCTGTTCCCGCTGCATGCCACGGTGGTCCCCGCCAGTAGTGCGGACGTACTTCCCAGGAACGCGCGTCGACTCAGATCCGACATAGCTTCTTTCTCCTTGACATCCTGCACAATGCGTCAGCAGTGCGGCCGTTCTGTCCATGTTGACCGGAAATCCCTGCGGCCCAGCGAGTACCGGCGGAACTGCATCGCCGGCGCCCGAATCGGCGCGGCGTCGCCGCGCCGAACGAAACAGCTGGCACGGCTCTCCTCACAGCGATGATTCAATCGCGTGACTCAGGTCACTCGGCACACAACCTATACGATCCGCCACGATCTCCACAACCTTCTCGTCGTAAAAAATGAATACGCGATTGTTGACAATTTGGTCGGCAATATGCGCTACTTGCTACCGGGCGAGGTGTCCCCGCCCACATCTCGGACAGCGAGGAAAGGAATCACTCATGGCAAATCAGGTAGACCCGGCCCTGCTGGTCGTCAGCGCCCATGCCGGCGATTTCGTCTGGCGTGCCGGCGGAGCCATTGCCGCCGCCACTGCTCGCGGCGAACGCGCGAAAGTCGTGTGCCTGAGCTACGGCGAGCGCGGTGAATCCGCTCGGGCATGGCGGGACGGCAAGTCGCTCGAGGAAATCAAGGACATCCGGCGGGGAGAAGCGGAAGCGGCCGCGTCGGCACTGGGCGCGGAGATCGAGTTCTTCGACGCCGGCGACTACCCGCTGCTGCCCTCGCCGGAGTTGGTCGACCGGCTGGTGCACGTCTACCGCGACGTCAATCCGACTGTGGTGCTGACTCATCCGCTGATCGACCCGTACAACGCCGACCATCCCGCGGCCGCCCGAATGGCGCTCGACGCCCGCATCCTGGCCCAGGCGATCGGCTATCCCGCCGAGGGTGAGCCCCTGGGGGCCCCGCCGGTGTTCTTCTTCGAGCCGCACCAGCCCGAGCAATGCGACTTCAAGCCGAACGTGCTGATCGACATCACCGACGTCTTCCCGCAGAAGCGTAAGGCGATGGAATCACTTGTGGCGCAGGAACACATGTGGACCTACTACACCGACCTCGCACGGCGGCGCGGTGTGCAGGTCAAGCGAAACGCCGGACCGAACCTCGGCTTCAGCACCGACACGATGGGTGAGGCGTACGTACGGTACTACCCGCAGGTGGCGGAGGTTCTGTCGTGAAAGACCCCGTCATCCTCACCGACCCGATCAAGACACCCCTCGACACGGTCGACGCCCTCGCCGAGTTCGGTACCGCGACGGTGCACGAGGCGCAGGGGCGCACCGGCCTCGCCGGCCCGCAGTTCCGGCCCATCCAGTCCGGCGCCCGGATCGCCGGCACCGCCGTGACCGTCCTGTCCTGGCCCGGCGACAACCTGATGATCCACGCCGCCATCGAGCAGTGCGGCGCCGGCGACATCCTCGTGGTCACCACCAACTCCCCGTCGACGGACGGCATGTTCGGCGAACTGTTCGCCACCGCCCTGCAGTCGCGCGGTGTCCGCGGACTCGTCATCGACGCCGGCGTCCGCGACGTCGCCGAACTGAACGACATGGGCTTCCCCGTGTGGTCCACCGCGGTGTCCGCGCAGGGCACGGTCAAGGCCACCGCCGGCGCGGTGAACATTCCCGTGACCCTGGGCCGGGTGTCCGTCGACGCCGGTGACGTCGTGGTGGCCGACGACGACGGCGTGGTGATCGTGCCCCGCGCCGCCGCGGCCGACACCGCCGCCGCCTCCCGCGCCCGGCTGGAGAAGGAAGAGGCCGCGCGACAGTCCTTCCGCGCCGGCGAGCTGGGACTGGACCGGTACGGGTTGCGTCCGGTACTCGACTCCCTCGGCGTGCGGTACCTGTCGCAGAAGCAATACCGGCTGGAACAGCAGGAGGCGCTGTAATGGGCGGCATCGCCTGCACGTGGATGCGGGGCGGTACGTCCAAGGGGGCGTTCTTCCTCGCCGCGGATCTCCCCTCCGACCTCCGCGAGCGGGACGATCTCCTGCTGCGCGTCATGGGCTCCCCCGATCCCCGTCAGATCGACGGGATCGGGGGCGCCCACCCACTCACCAGCAAGGTCGCGGTGATCAGCCCGTCGGATGATCCGCGCGCGGACGTCGACTACCTCTTCCTGCAGGTTGCGGTGGATCAGGCCCGCGTGTCGTCGGCGCAGAACTGCGGCAACATCCTCGCCGGCGTCGGCCCGTTCGCCGTGGAACACGGTCTGGTGCCGGCCGATTCCGAGCACACGAGTGTCCGGATCCGGATGGTCAACTCGGACGGCTTCGCCACGGCAACGTTCCCGACACCGGGCGGGCAGGTCGAATACGCCGGCAGCTGCGAGATCGCCGGAGTGCCCGGCGCCGCCGCCCCGGTCAGCATCGCGTTCTCCGGCACCGCGGGCTCTACGTGCGGGGCGCTGCTCCCGACCGGCCGCGTCGTCGACACCGTCGACGGAGTGGACGTCACCTGCATCGACAACGGCATGCCGACGGTCGTCATCGCTGCCGCCGATCTCGGTGTGAGCGGTCACGAGAGCCCCGACGAGCTCGAGGCCGACACCGACCTGACCGAGCGGATCGCCCACATCCGTTCGCAGGCAGGCAAATTGATGGGCATCGGCGATGTGTCCACCACGACCGTACCCAAGATGACACTGGTCGCCGCCCCACTCGGCGACGGCACCCTCGACACCCGCACGCTCATCCCCGTGCGGTGCCACACCGCCATCGGCGTGCTCGGAGCGCTCACCGTCGGCACCGCGGTCCGGATTCCCGGATCGGTCGCCGATCGGCTCAGCCGTCACCGCGACGACGGCGTCGTCCGAATCGAACACCCCACCGGGTACTTCGACGTCGACATCGACCTGACCTACACCGGTGACACCGGCGTCGACATCCGCCGCGCCGCCGTTATCCGCACCGCCCGCACCCTGTTCGACGGCACCGTCTACCCCCGGCCCGCCGGCCCCCACACCGAGGACAACTCATGAGCACCGACGACGCCCGCTTCGACATCGCCCACCTCGGCTACGTCGAACTGTTCACCCCGACCCTCGACGAGAGCAAGTGGTTCTTCACCGAACTGCTCGGCCTGCGCGAAGTCGCCGCCGACGGCGACAGCGTGTACCTGCGTTCGTGGGACGACTACCAGCACCACTCCCTCAAGCTCACCGCCCACGACACGTCGGGCATCGGGCGGCTGGGCTACCGGACGTCGAGTGCCGCGGCTCTGGAACGCCGTGTCGCGGCGATCGAAGCCGCCGGACGCGGCCTCGGGTGGCGCGACGGTGATCCCGGTATCGGCAAGACCTACACGTTCGCCGACCCCGACGGTCACCCGATGGACCTGTACTGGGAGGTCGAGAAGACCGCCCCTCCGGCGGAGTTCGCGCCGGCGCTGAAGAACCAGGCCGAACGCTACCCGGGCGCGCCCGCCACGGTTCGCCGCCTCGATCACGTGAACTTCCTCGCCGCGGACGTCGAGACCAACGGAATCTTCGTCCGGGACGTGCTCGGCGGCCGTCCCACCGAACAGATCCGGCTGAACACGGGCAAAATCGCCGGACAGTGGCTGACCTTCACGAACAAAAGTTACGACGTGGTCTACACCGAGGACTGGACGGGCAGCAACGGGCGTCTGCACCACATCGCCTTCGCCACCGACACCCGCGAGGACATCCTCCGCGCCGCAGACGTCTTCCTCGAAAACGGCGTCCACATCGAGACCGGGCCCCACAAGCACGCCATCCAGCAGACGTTCTTCCTCTACGTCTACGAGCCGGGCGGCAACCGTATCGAGTTCTGCAACCCCGGAGCGCGGCTGATCCTCGATCCCGACTGGGACGTCATCGAATGGACCGAGGCCGAACGGTCGAAGGGTCAGGCGTGGGGCATGAAGACCATCGAGACGTTCCACACCCACGGCACCCCACCCGTTCCGGGCACACACTGAGACACGGGACGCACCGTCGAAAGGGACCGACATGACCGGCGACATCACAGGCGGCGAATCGCACGCGACCGTCCGCACCGACCGCCCCGAACGGTACGGCAAACAACTCGTATCCCACCTCGGACGCCGCAACGGCGGCGAGTGGACACCGGACACACGATCCGGCTGGATCGACCTGGCCGGCGGCCGAGCGACGGTGACCGCCGGAGAAGGCGAACTACACCTGCACGTCGTCGCCGAATCCGGCGAGCTGCCCCGACTGGAAGACGTCGTCGGAAGGCATCTCGTCAGATTCGGCGAACGTGACGGTCTGACAGTCGCATGGGTGAGGGGCGGTCAGGTGCCGACGTAGGCCGCGAGGTGCTCGCCGGTGAGGGTGGAGCGGGCGGACACCAGATCGTCCGGCCTGCCCTCGAACACGATCCGGCCGCCGTCGTGGCCGGCGCCCGGGCCGAGGTCGATGATCCAGTCGGCGTGCGCCATGACCGCCTGGTGATGCTCGATGACGATGACCGACTTCCCGGAGTCGACGAGCCGGTCGAGCAGTCCGAGCAGCTGTTCGACGTCGGCCAGGTGCAGGCCGGTGGTCGGCTCGTCGAGGACGTACGTGTCGCCCTTGTCGGCCATCGCGGTGGCCAGCTTGAGCCGCTGCCGTTCGCCGCCGGACAGCGTGGTGAGCGGCTGTCCGAGGCTGAGGTAGCCGAGCCCGACGTCGGCGAGCCGCTGCAGAATCTTGTGAGCCGCCGGGATCCGTGCCTCCCCGGAACCGAAGAACTCCTCGGCCTCGGCCACCGACATGGCGAGGACCTCGCTGATGTCCCGTCCGGCGAGGTGATACTCGAGCACCTCGGCCTGGAACCGCTTCCCCTCGCACTCCTCGCAGGGGGATTCGACGGTGGCCATCACGCCCAGGTCGGTGTAGATGACTCCGGCGCCGTTGCACGTGGGGCAGGCGCCCTCGGAGTTGGAGCTGAACAGTGCCGGCTTCACGCCGTTGGCCTTCGCGAACGCCTTGCGGATCGGCTCGAGCAGTCCGGTGTAGGTCGCCGGGTTGCTTCGCCGGGAGCCCTTGATCGCGCCCTGGTCGATCGACACCACCCCGTCCCGCCCGGACACCGAACCGTGGATCAGCGAGCTCTTGCCCGAGCCCGCCACGCCGGTCACGACCACCAGCATGCCGAGTGGGATGTCGACGTCGACGCCGCGCAGGTTGTGGCTGTCTGCGCCGCGCACCTCGAGCGCCCCCGACGGGGTGCGCACCGACTGCTTCAACGACGCGCGGTCGTCCAGATGCCGCCCGGTGAGTGTGTCACTTGCCCGCAGACCCTCGACGGTGCCCTCGAACACCACCTGGCCACCCTCGGTGCCGGCGCGCGGGCCGAGGTCGACGACGTGGTCGGCGATCGCGATCGCCTCCGGCTTGTGCTCCACGACCAGCACCGTGTTGCCCTTGTCGCGCAACTGCAGCAGCAGGCCGTTCATCCTCTGGATGTCGTGCGGGTGCAGGCCGATCGTCGGCTCGTCGAAGACGTAGGTGACGTCGGTGAGCGACGAACCGAGGTGCCGGATCATCTTCGTGCGCTGCGCCTCTCCTCCGGACAGGGTGCCGGACGGCCGGTCGAGTGAGAGGTACCCCAACCCGATCTCCGTGAACGAGTCGAGCAGATGCTGCAGCCCGGTGAGCAGTGGGGCCACCGACGGTTCCTTCAGGCCGCGGACCCAGTCGGCGAGGTCGCTGATCTGCATCGTGCAGACGTCGGCGATGTTCTTCCCCTTGATCTTCGACGATCGGGCGCCCTCGCTGAGTCGGGTGCCGTCGCAGTCGGGGCAGGTGGCAAATGTGATCGCCCGCTCCACGAACGCGCGAATGTGCGGCTGCATGGCATCGACGTCCTTGGCCAGGAACGACTTCTGGATCTTCGGGATCAGGCCCTCGTACGTCACGTTGACGCCCTCGACCTTGATCTTGGTCGGCGGCTTGTAGAGCAGGTCCTGCAGCTGCTTCTTGGTGAACTTCGCGATCGGCTTGTCCGGATCGAAGTAGCCGCAGCCCCGGAAGATGCGGCCGTACCAGCCCTCCATGCTGTAGCCGGGGATCGTCAGCGCGCCCTCGTTCAGCGACTTGCTGTCGTCGTACAGCGCCGTCAGGTCGAAGTCGGTGACCGCGCCCCGGCCCTCGCATCGCGGACACATGCCGCCGGTGATGCTGAAGCTCCGCCGCTCCTTCGTCTCCTGGCCACCGCGCTCGATGGTGACCGCGCCTGCGCCGGAGATCGATGCGACGTTGAAGGAGAACGCCTGGGGTGAGCCGATGTGCGGCTTCCCGAGCCGGCTGAACAGGATGCGCAGCATCGCGTTGGCGTCCGTGGCGGTGCCGACGGTGGAGCGGGGGTTCGAGCCCATCCGCTCCTGGTCGACGATGATCGCCGTCGTCAGCCCGTCCATGACGTCGACGTCGGGTCGCGCCAGTGACGGCATGAAGCCCTGCACGAAGGCGCTGTAGGTCTCGTTGATCATCCGCTGCGACTCCGCGGCGATCGTGGCGAACACCAGCGAACTCTTGCCCGAGCCGGAGACACCGGTGAACACCGTCAGCCGGCGTTTCGGGAGCTCGACACTGACGTCCTTGAGGTTGTTCTCGCGCGCGCCGTGCACGCGGATGAGATCGTGACTGTCCGCAAGGTGCAGATCCGGCGACTCCGAGTTATCCCGTCGCTTCGCTCGCCCCGTCGTGTCCGCCTTCGTGGCCATGCTCATCGTGTCTCCATCTGTTGGGCGGAGCCGCATTCGCGGTCTCCGTCGGCGTGGATCAGCGCAGTTCCTGGATACGAACCATGTTGCCCGCGGGATCGCGGAAGGCGCAGTCACGAACCCCGTACGGCTGCTCGGTCGGCTCCTGAA
This sequence comes from Rhodococcus wratislaviensis, assembly GCF_041228765.1. Lineage (NCBI taxonomy): Bacteria > Bacillati > Actinomycetota > Actinomycetes > Mycobacteriales > Nocardiaceae > Rhodococcus > Rhodococcus wratislaviensis. Next base: position 692,322 of record NZ_CP150488.1, read on the forward strand.
CGACCTCCGCGGAGTCGCTGGCCTGCAGCTTCTCGAAGACGCCGTCGAGGTTCCTGGTGGCCAGGTTGATGGCTGCGTAGGTGCCCTTGGCCATCATCTCGGCGATGGTGCGGCGCTCGTCGTCGGTGATGCCGGGGTCGGCGGCAGGCGGATGCAGAACGATGGACGTGCCGGGCTGGTCGGCCGGACCGACCGTGATCCAGCGCATCCCGTTGTATCCGACGTCGTTGCGGACCTCGAACCCGAGAGTGTCGCGATAGAAAGCCAGAGCGGCGTCCGGGTCGTCCTGCGGCAGGTAGGTCTGGTGAATTGTGATGTCCATGGGATCACGATAATTACGAATCGGCGACCTGCGCTTCTCGATTCCTGATCGGTCTCGTGACCTGTTTCGCCACGCACGACGGAATGCCCGCCGCCGCGTCCGCCTCCTGGCGCCGGTAGGTGCTGGGCGGGACCCCGGTCAGCTCGGTGAAACGGGTGCTGAAGGTGCCCAGCGACGAGCAGCCGACCGCGAAACAGACCTCGGTGACGTTGAGGTCGCCGCGGCGCAGCAGCGCCATCGCCCGTTCGATGCGCCGCGTCATCAGGTACGAATACGGGGACTCGCCGTACGCGAGCCGGAACTGGCGGCTGAGGTGCCCGGCCGACATGTTCACTCCACGGGCGAGGGACTCGACGTCCAGCGGCTGCGCGTGCTCCCGATCGATCCGGTCGCGGACGCGGCGCAGCAGCGCGAGGTCGCGTAGGCGCTGGTTCTCAGCGGTACTGCTCGTCACAAACGAAATCGTGCCACGTCGCACCGGAGTTGCCTAGCGTTTCTCGCCGCGCTCAGGCTCCTCATGCCGAGCCGGGGGTGGCACCTCGACAGTGGTCGACGAGCGAGACCTGTTCGTCCGGCGCGGGGGGCCGGTCCCGCTCCGCACCGTCCAGATGGCGAGCCTCCACTGACCCCAGCTGCTCCCAGTAATTCTCCGAACGCGCCAGCGGAGTTCGCCGAAAGTCCATGCGTCGCCCTCCCTGGGTTGCCAGGTGCAGTCGTTGCCTGGGCACCCGGGCCGCCGCGACCGTTACCGCGTCGCCGCGGCCCGCCACCCCTCCGCATCGAGTCTTCCCCGCACCGCGAGGCCGAGAAAGGGCCGTTCGGCCCTACCACCACGAGATCGGGCGCCTGATCGACGGCTGCCGCCGAGATCGGTAGTGTTGGATGTCATCCGGCCGCCTCACGCGGCCACGCTTCCGGAGCGCCTCGATCACCGAGGAGGAGCGGATGACCGAGATCGATACCTCGCACGAGCAGTGCCTCGTCGACTCTCTCCGTGCACGGGACGAGTCGGCATTCGCCGAACTGGTCGACCTGCACACGCCGATGATGCTGCGCGTGGCGCGCGGATATGTCGCCAGCACCGAAGTCGCGGAGGACGTCGTCCAGGAAACCTGGATCGCCGTGCTCCAGGGCATCGACCGATTCGAAGGCCGCTCCACACTCCGTACCTGGCTGTTCCGGATACTCGTCAACATCGCCAAGAAACGGGGAGTGCGGGACCGGCACGATTTCGACGCCGCACTGGCCGCCTACACGGGCAGCGCCGCCGTGGACCCGGCCCGGTTCCTGCCGGCCTCCTCCCCGGAGGATTCACACCACTGGGCGACTCCGCCGACCAGCTGGCCGGAAACCCCCGAAGGATCGGTTCTCGGTGCGGAGGTGCTCGACGTCGCGGGCCGCGAACTCGAACACCTACCCGACCGCCAGCGGATCGTGGTCGTGCTGCGCGACGTCCTCGGCTACGACGCCGATGAAGTGTCTGCGATGCTCTCGATCACCCCGGCGAACCAGCGGGTGCTGCTGCATCGGGGTCGCGCACACGTCCGCCAGGCCCTCGAGGATTATCTTGGAACGGGAGCGTGAGACATGGAAGACATGGACTGCCAGGACCTCGTCGAACTCGTCACGGCCTACCTCGAGGATGACATGGATCCCGATGCCCGGGTCCGATTCGAATCCCACCTGGGCGAATGCCCGGGATGCGCCACCTATCTCGAGCAGATCGAGCAGACGGTGCACACCCTCGGCGCGCTCCCCCCGGACGAGCTCGATCCGACGTTGCGGGACCGCCTGCTCGCCGCGTTCCGGGAGTGGCGCTAGCTGCGGGAAATCACCGCAAAAATAATGTCCGGCAGGGTGTAACGTTTCGCGCCCTCGCGGACACCGTTCGAGTAGCCGTGAACGTCGGGTTCGCGGCACTCGGACAGGAATTCAGACCATGAATGCCACACATTCGCACCAAGACGACCGACGCACCCACCGCGGCTCGCTGCGGAAGCGGATCGTGACCGTGGTGGTGGCTGTAGCCGCACTCGGCGTCCTTCCCGTCGGCGTCGCGGGCGCGGTTGCCCCGGCCGCGGAACACCCGGTCGCCGCAGTGGCGGCCCCTGACACCGGTCGCGACATCCCCGGTGGCAACGACGACCGGACCCGCGATCGGCAGCGCGACCAGCGGCAGGAACGCCGGGCAGAGAACATGCCCACCGACCAGGTCCCGATCATCTGGAACGTCCCACTCAACTGAGGTTGCGTACCCATTGAGGGACAGCATCTTTCGCCGCACTCCACGGTTCGGTCTCCACGCGATCGGTCACCGGCCTTGCGCTCTCGCACACTTCGTTCACCGCGGTGTGTTATTCAAGGCCCATGACTGCGTCACCGATCGATCCGCCTGTGGGGGCCACGTTGTCCGCCATCCGCGCCGTCGCGCCCAAGCTGGCACCGAGCGAGCGGCGCGTGGCGGACGTGTGCGTGGAGCGCCCCCGGGATGTTGCGTGGTGGTCGGCAGCCGATGTCGCGGAACACGCTGAGACGTCGACCGCCACCGTCATCCGTGCGTGCCAGAATCTGGGCTTCAAGGGGTTCCAACACCTACGGATGTTGCTGCTGAGGGATCTGGGGTCGGCCGATACCGGGTCGGCGGGAGCACTGACCGTCGAAGAGAACGGTGCCGGACTGGTGCGGGCGGTATTCGGCGAACTGGCGACGGATCTCGCCGGCGCTCTGGCGCCGCTCGACGAAGACTCGTTCGAGCGGGCGGTGAGGGCGGTCGCGGAGGCGGAGCGCGTGCTCGTCGTCGGCAACGGCGGTTCGGGACCGTCGGCGGCAGCCGTGGCGGTGCGGTTCATTCTCAACGGCCGCCACGCCGAGGCACCGACCGACGCCGTGATCCAACAGTTGACTGCCGGACACCTGACGTCCCGCGACGTGTGCCTCGCGGTGAGCGACAGCGGGTTGAACTCCGTCACCCTGCGCCCGGTCGAGGCGGCCCGGGCGGCGGGGGCCACGGTCATCGGTGTCACCAGCTACGCCCGTTCGACCCTCGTGGAGAAATCCGACATCGGACTGGTCATCGGTGGCGGCAGCGGACCCTGGGGCGGCCTGGGCGCCTCGGCCACGGTGGTGCAGCTCGCGTTCCTCATCAGCCTGCAGATCGCCGTCTGCCGGGCGCGGGGCGGCTCGGCCGAGGCGGCAGCCGAGACTTTCAAACAGATTGTGCCGCTGATCCATCCGTGACGGCATTCTGCTACAGCCGTTGCGCGAAGCATCACCGATGATTGGACAGCCATTCGCCCACCATTAACCTGACCCTGGCTAACTACCGATGTAACGAAATTCCCCGTCTCGCCGAGATTGGGTAACGTCATTTCATCGGGAGAGGCCAATGGGCAGGATTCGGATCGAGAATCTGAGTCGAAAGTTCGCAGATTTCACCGCAGTCGACAACATCGACCTCGACATCCGGGACGGCGACTTCCTGGTCCTCCTCGGGCCCAGCGGATGCGGAAAGACCACGCTGCTGAGGATGCTCGCGGGCCTGCTCGAACCGACCAGCGGACGGATCCTGCTCGACGACGACGACATCACCGCCGCGCCCGCGCGACGCCGCGACGTCGCGATGGTCTTCCAGAGCTACGCGCTCTACCCGCACCTCAGCGTCGCGAAGAACCTCGCGTTTCCGTTGCGCGTGAAGAAGATGCGTAAGTCGGAGGCCGTCGAGCGCGTCGAGGCCGTCGCGCAGCAACTCGACATCGCGCACCTGCTCGGCCGGAAGCCGAAGGAACTGTCCGGTGGCCAGCGGCAACGCGTCGCGGTCGGGCGCGCGATCGTGCGCAATCCGAAGGCGTTCCTGATGGACGAGCCGCTGTCCAACCTCGACGCCAAGCTCAGGACCGCGACGAGGCGCGAGCTCACCGAACTCCATCGCCGACTCGGGGCCACGTTCGTGTACGTCACCCACGATCAGGTCGAGGCGATGACGATGGCGACACGAATCGCCCTGCTGAACAACGGCGGACTCGAACAGGTCGGAACACCCGAGGACGTCTACGACCGGCCGGCGTCCGTGTTCGTCGCCGGTTTTCTCGGCAGTCCCGCAATGAACCTGCTGGACGCACGCGTCCGCACGGTGAACGGCACGGTGGTCGCGTCCGCCGAGGGCGTGACCGCACCTCTGTGGCCGGGACAGACCGAAGGCCGCGACATCGTCCTGGGCATCCGGCCGGAGCATCTCCGCGTCGCCGACCCTGCGGATCATCTCGGGGTGCGGCTGTCGGCCGACGTCACGTCCGTCGAGAATCTCGGCAGCGAACAGGTCGCGTACTGCGAGGTCGGGGGTGCCACGGTCTGCGTGCGAGCGCCGCGACCGATTGCATTGCGCGCCCATCGATCCGCCGTCCTCACCGCGGATCCCACCGACGTGCACCTCTTCGACCGAGCGACCGGACGCCGCCTGGAATGGGTGGACGTCCCCGAACTCACCGATTTCGACTCCTCGGCCCCACGGGCCGTGGGGCACTCTTCCGAAACACTTTCCGCAACAGGAGCAGCGTGATGCGTAGATCGACATTCTCTGCGGTCGTAGTGGCGGCCGTGGCCGCCGCGCTGACCGGCTGTGCCACCGGCGGGGCCGCGCCGGGCGCTTCGGGCACCGGCGCACCGGTCCCGGAACTGGGACCCGACCAGCAGGTCGACATCGTCTTCGAGTCGTACAACCTCCAACAGGCCGGGCTCTGGTCCGACACGATCAACGGCCTCGTCGCCGACTTCGAGGCGCAGCACCCGAACATCCATGTGAAGGCCCAGCCGCCGCAGGGCAGCGGCACGGCCGGCGCCGGAACCGCGAGTAGCGTGCAGACACAGATGCTCGCCGGATCGCCCCCCGACGTTGCCCAATTGACCTTCGACACGCTCGATTTCGCCGTCAACGAACTCGGCGCCCAGTCACTCGACGGACTGTTCGGCACCGAGGCCGTGGACGCGACGTTCGGTGGGGAGCACCCGTTCCACCCCCGGGCCGCGACCCTCGGCGACTGGGACGGCGAAACGTACGGCATCCCTTACGTGTTCTCCACACCCACCCTCTTCTACAACGCGACTGCCCTCGCGAAAGCCGGGTTGCCCGCCGACGCCGATCTGTCGACGTGGCCGAAGGTCGCAGCCGCCGCCAAGGCGGTGACCGCCGCGACGGGCAAGCCGGCGCTGTCCGTGTCGTGCTCGGTGAAGGGAGGCAACTGGTGCATGCAGGCGCTGTTCCGCTCGGCAGGCGGCGATGTGCTGTCGCAGGACCGCAAGACCATCGAATTCGGTGAGCCCGGTGCGGTGTCGGCGGTGACTGCGTTGCGGCAGATGTACGACGACGGCGTCCTCGCCAACCTCGACTCGACCACCCAGTACGAGAGTTTCGCGAAGGGCGACGTGGCGATTCAGCTGCAGACGTCGGCGCTGCAGGGGATGTTCATGAAGTCGGCGGCGACCGGTGGCTGGGACCTGCGTGCCGCACCGATGCCCGCCTTCGAAGGCCATGCCGCCGTGCCGACCAATTCGGGGTCGGCTCTGTTCACGTTCTCGCAGGACCCGGCGAAGCAGCGCGCGTCGTGGGAGTTCATCAAGTTCATGACGAGCGACCACGCGTACACCGAGATCTCCAGCAAGATCGGCTACCTTCCGCTGCGCCCGTCCCTCACCCAGGATCCGGCATCGCTGAAGGAATGGGCCGACAACAACCCCCTCCTGGCTCCCAATCTCGGCCAGCTCGACAAGCTCGAGGCCTGGGAGTCGTATCCCGGCAACAGCTATGTGCAGGCCGACGACATCCTCGGCCAGGCGGTGGAGGACGCCGTCTACTACGGCAAGGACCCGGCCGCGACCATGCAGGCGGCGCAGGAGCGCGTGCAGGAACTCATTCAGTAATCACCTCCGAACAGGACGAGACACCGACACAATGACCAGCACACTGCCTGCGTCGACGAACCATCGACGCCTGAATCTGACCGGCACCTACAACTTCCGCGATCTCGGGGGGTTCCCGACGGAGACCGGAACCACCAAGTGGAACAAGCTGTTCCGTTCGGACGCGCTTCACCGGCTCGACCAGCCGGCCCGTGACCTCCTTCGCGAGCGGAAACTTGCTCTCGTCATCGACCTCCGCGAACAGCAGGAGCTGGACGACAGCCCGAGCGCCCTCGACGGCGTCGGACACCGGGTGGAACATCTGCCGGTGTACGAGGGCGAGGTCGACCTCGACGGCGCGAACTTCGACCTCGCGGTCGTCTACCGCGACATGGTCGAGAACTACGGACATCGTTTGACCCGCGCCGTGCGTGCCATCGCCGCCTCGGGCGACGACCCGACCGTCGTTCACTGCACCGCGGGAAAGGATCGCACCGGTCTGGTCGTCGCTCTGACACTCGCGGCGGTGGGTGCCGATCAACGGGACATCGTCGCCGACTACGCGATGTCCGAGGTTCTGCTGGCCGGCGACTGGGCGCTCGGCATGGCCGAGAAGATGCGAGCCCGCGGTCTTCCCGACGGCGTGGACGTCGATCACCTGGTCGGCGCCAGCCCGGCCGTGTTGATGCGCACGACCCTCGACTCGATCGCCACCGCGCACGGCGGCGTCCGCGACTTCCTCCTCGACCACGGCATGACCGAGCGTGAACTCGACGACCTGCGCGGCGCACTCGTCGCCTGACATCCACTTCCACAGGAGAAATTTCATGTCCCAGTACGGGGAGCCCGACCACTACATCCTGCATGTGAGCGACACCCACTTCGTCACCGACGGCACCCTGCTCCATGATTCGGTCGACAGTGACGCCAACCTCTCCCGGCTGTTCGAGCGGCTCGAGAGGGCCGGCCGGCGGCCCGAGGCCATCGTGTTCACCGGCGACCTCGCCGACAGGGGCGAGCCCGAGGCGTACGTGCGTCTGCGCCGGATCGTCGAGCCCGCCGCGGAGCGCCTCGGCGCGAAGGTGATCTGGGTGATGGGCAACCACGACGCCCGGCCCGCCTTCCGGAGCGGCCTCCTCGACGCCGAACCCACCCAGGACTCGGTCGACTCGGTCGTCGATGTCAACGGATTGCGGATCATCGTGCTGGACAGCACGGTTCCGGGTCACCACCACGGGCTGATCAGCGACGAACAGCTCGCCTGGCTGACGGGCGTCCTGGCTGAGCCGGCACCGCACGGCACCCTGCTCGCCCTGCACCATCCGCCGGTGCCGGGCCTGCTCGACGCCATCGAGTCGGTGGAGTTGAAGGAACAGCACCGGCTCGAGACCGTGCTGGCGGGGACAGACGTCCGCGGAATCCTCGCCGGACACCTGCACTTCTCCACGACGTGCACGTTCGCGGGCATCCCGGTGTCCGTCGCGTCCGCGACCTGCTACACCCAGGACCTCCTCGTCGACCGGGGCATCATCCGCGGCCAGGACGGCGCCCAGGGTTTCAACATGGTGCACGTCTACCGCGACCGTGTCCTGCACACGGTGGTCCCGCTCGACGTGTCCCCCACGGTGTACGAGATGACTGCGGACGAAATTCGGCAGTCGATCGAGCAGCTCACGGCGCCCGGCATCTGATGTTCGTCGAAGTTCCGGCCGCGACCGCCTCCGTCCACGCCGAGATGCCGACAGCTCCGTCGCGGGTCGGCCTGGTGCGACGCGGTCTCGCGCCGTATCTCTACCTCCTGCCCGCCGTCGTCCTTCTGATCGTGTGGATCTACAAGCCGCTCGGGGAGACCATCGGCCTGTCGTTCTACAAATGGAACATGGTGCCCACCAGTCCGAAGGTTCCGGTGGGCATGGACAACTACGCTCGCGTACTGTCGCTGCCCGAACTCCATCAGGCACTGCGGAACACGATTGTGTACGTCCTCGCGTTCATGGTGTTCTCGTTGCTGCTGCCGATAGTCGTCGCGCTGCTGTCGAACCGTGTTGCCGGAAGATGGAAGACGCTCTACCAGGCCTTGATCTTCGTCCCGTTCCTCATCACCCCGGTGGCCGGCAGCGCAATCTGGCGGTGGCTGTTCAACCCCGAGGGAGGCACGATCCCGCGGGTGGCCGCGACTCTGGGTTTCGAATTGGGCAACGTCTTCCGAGAACCCGGCCTCGCGATGCTCGGTGTCGTGCTGATCGTCGGGTGGCAGATGCTCGGCTTCGGTGTGCTCGTCATCTCCGCCGGGCTGGCCGGGATCAATCCCGACTACGCGTCGGCGGCGGCCCTGGACGGAGCGTCACAAGCGACGATCACCCGCAAGATCACACTGCCGCTGCTGTCCCCGACGCTCGTGTTCCTCGGACTCATGACGATCCTGCTGGGCGCGCAGTGGGCGTACCCGATCATCGACATCGTCACGCAGGGCGGCCCCAGCGGTGCCTCCACCAACATCTATTACCTGCTGTACCAGTTCGGATTCCAGAATTTCGACGCAGGATTGTCGGCTGCTGCGGGAACCCTGTTCTTTCTGGGCTTCGGCCTGATCGCCGTCGTGTTCGTTCGTGTGTCGGACCGACTGAGCTTCTACGACAACTAGGACATCCCATGGCTTTTGCACTCGTCGATGCGCCGGCCCGATCGACCACCGTCGCCGCCCCGACCCGCGATCCCGGCGACGCCCCGGTCGCCACCCGTTCCCGCAGCCGGGTGGCGACCGGGCACGTGGTGCTCGCCGCCGTCACCGTGTTCAGTATCTTCCCGGTGTACTGGATGTTCGCCACCGCATTCCGTCGTCCCGAGGACTCCCTGTCCGTCAGCCCGGTACCGTCCCCGTTCAGTCTGGACAACTTCCGCTACGTGTGGGAGACCATCCCGATGGCGTCGATGCTCGTCAACACGTTCGTCATGGCGCTGGCGATGTCCGTCAGCCAGCTTCTGGTCGCGATCCTGGCCGCCTACGCCTTCGCGCGGTGGACGTTCTTCGGGAAGCAGGTGCTGTTTCTGCTGTTCGTCGGATCGTGGCTGGTGCCGTTCCAGGTCACCATGATTCCGAACTACCTTCTCATCTCACAGATGGGTCTGCTGAATACCGTTGCCGGAATCGTGATCCCGAATCTGTGCTCGGCCTTCGGTGTTCTGTTGATGCGCCAGCACATGGAGGCGTTTCCGCGAGAGTTGCTGGACGCGTCCCAGATCGACGGCCAGAACTCGTGGTCAACCCTGTGGAAGGTGGTGCTGCCCAACATGAGACCGGCGCTCGCGGCGCTCGGCATCATGTTGTTCATCTCGGCATGGAACGAGTACCTGTGGCCTTCGCTGATCATGCGGCAGTCGAATGCGGTCGTCCAGATCGGAATTCGCGGCTTCCTCGGCGCGGAAGGCAACAACTGGGGTGCGGTGATGGCCGCGTCCGGCCTCGCGTGCCTGCCCATCTTTCTGATCTACCTGTTCCTCCAGCGCTACGTGCGCGACGCATTCGTCCGGTCGGGCCTCAAATGATCGGCCGAACACAACCCGAAGGAGCTCCGATGAAGATCGTCCAGATCAGCGACACGCACCTGTCCGCCCGCGGCGGGCGCACCCAGCAGAACTTCGAGCTCGTCGTCGACTACGTGAACAATCAGGTCCGTCCCGATCTCGTCGTGCACTCCGGCGACATCGTGATCATCCATCCCGACGATGTCGACGACCGAGCGCACGCCCACACACTGATGCAGCGGTTCACCGCGCCGGTGCTCGTCGTGCCCGGCAACCACGACATCGGTGAGCCGGGCTCCGCTCCCTGGCAGGGAATCGGCGTCACCGATGAGCGGATCGCCGCCTTCGAGACGGTGTGGGGGCCCGATCACTGGCGCCACGACGCCGACAACTGGACGGTCCTCGGATTGAACAGCGAGCTCTTCGGTTCCGGTCTCGACCGGGAGACCAGGCAGTGGGCCTGGATCGACGACGTCGCCGCGGACGTCCCCGAGTCGCAGCGGGTGATCGTTTTCCTGCACAAGCCGATCTGGAGCGCGGTCGACGAACCCGTCGGGCATGCCGTCGACATCGGGGAATCCCGCACCCGGTTGCTCACGGCCCTCGGAAAGGTGTCACTCGCTGCCGTCGGCAGTGGGCACCTGCACTGCTATCGGCAGACGCGACGGGGTGACACGCTCGAGGTCTGGGCGCCGTCCACCGGGTTCGTGGCCGGCGACGGTGACGCCCTGCCCGGGCCGCTCCACCAACTCGGCATCGTCGAGTACGACTGCACCGACGGGGTCGTACGCGCGAGCTACCGATCCGTGCCGGGCCTCGACGACGTCACGGCCGGCGCCGTCCCCGAGGTGACCGAGGCAATCGACGCATTGGGACACAGGGCAGTCGGCTGACGTCGAGTGGCGACGATGGCGATCCCGGTTCGGTCATCGGTAGCGATGACCGAACCGATCAGGAATCGAGAAGCGCCGACCACCGGGCCGCACTAGCGTCATTGCCGAGAGCCGCAGAGCTGACGGCTCAGTCGTGGATGTTGCGAGGCGAAGTGACCGATGGGAGAAGCGCATGACGAACAACCAGGCAGGCAAGCGGAAGCCGGGCACCCCCGGAGCGTTCTCACGGTGGATGCAGCGAAAGATGAACGCCCGCATGAACCGCAAGATCCGACGCGGCCACGGCCAGTTCATGGGCATGGACGTGCTGATCCTGAACACGGTCGGCCGCCGCAGCGGACAGCCGCGGCAATCGCCGGTGGCGTGGTTCGACGACGGTGACGATGCCCGGCTGGTCGTCGCGTCGGGCGGCGGAAGCCAGAACCCGGACTGGCACGCCAATCTGATGGCGCACCCCGACAAGGCGTCGATCGAATTGCCCGGTCACGACGCCACGCCGGTGATCCCGCAGCAGCTCGACGGCGCCGAGCGTGAGCAGGCATGGCAGCGCATCGCCACCGCCCAGCCCCGCATCGCGAAGTACCAGAGCAAATCCGACCGGGAATACCCCGTGATCCGACTCACCGCGCGGTAACCACATCCGGATCCCGGTTCGTCGCGACAACCACGGTCTGTGATCCGGGACGGGTATCACGATCACCTCGACACACAGCGCCACGAGATCCTGGGGCGGCTCGAAGCCCGGGCCGCCCCGAGGTTGGGTACTCAGTGCCTGGTCTCGTACCTGGTCAGGACCACGCCGTCAGGGAACGTCCCGGTCTCCACCAGGGTCAGGTTCACCCAGTTGTCCAGGGCCGCAAAGAACGGCGTGCCGCCACCTATCAGGACCGGATGGGTGACGATCACGTACTCGTCGATCAGCCCCTCCCGCATGGCCACTGCGGCGAGTGTGGCACCGCCGATATCCATGGGGCCGCCGTCCTCAGCCTTGAGCCGGCCGATCTCGGTGACCGCGTCGCCGGTGACCAGGCGGGTGTTCCAGTCGACTGTGCTGGTCGTCGAGGAGAACACCACCTTCGGCATGTCCCGCCAGCGGCGGGCGAACTCGATCTCCGCCGGCGTGGCACCCGGCTGCTGGTCGGCGGTCGGCCAGTGGGAGCTCATCGTCTCCCACAATTTGCGCCCGTACAGCGCCGTGCCTGTCGCCCTCACCCGGTCGGACCACCACTGGAACAGTTCGTCGCTCGGCACACCCCAGCCGAGGTCGTCGCCGGGCGCGGCGATGTAATCGTCCAGGCTCACGTTCATGCCGAAGGTCAGTTTCCGCATGGTGTCAGCCTCCCGTAAGTCGGTACTCGGTGTACAGACCAGCACGGCGCGGAAAATCATCGTTCAGGCCACACCGAGGGCCGGTTCACCACCACGCCAAGCGGAGGTGCGTACGGACGCGAACGACTGGGACGGATCATCCGAACGTCGAGTCCCCGACCCGTCCCGCAGGCGGATCCGCTTACGGACACCGGTTCGCCTCCATCCAACGCTGCCTCTCGAGGGAACCAGTTGGGGACCTGCGGATCCGAGGGGTGCACTGGATCCGTGGGTCGAAAATTTACTGAGTCACCGCCTATCGGATCGCCACCCGGCGCTCTCGGCGTTCGTCGACAGGCTTGTAGGTCGAACCTGCACCGGGACGAGGTGACCTCCCGGAGTCGCGCTCGATGAGCCGGACTGGACCGAATCGCACTCCGGCCGTGGTGCGGTGCATCAATGGGACCGCTTCGCTCGCAAACCTCACCGCTGCATGGTCTATGCCGAGAGACGCGTGATCTTGGCGAGGGCGTCGCCTAGCTTGTCGGCCGCAAGGTCGAGATCGTAGCGGTCCTGGATATTGAGCCAGAACTGCGCACTATTGCCGAACGCCTTGGCCAGCCGCAACGCGGTGTCTGCGGTGATCGACCGCTTTCCGAGCACGATCTCGTTGATCCGTCGGGGCGGAACACCGATGATCGTGGCCAAGCGGTTCTGCGTGATGCCGAACGGCTCGAGGAAGTCCTCACGGAGGATCTCACCGGGGTGAATGGGGCTCAGGTCTGTGGTCATTGTTGGGTTCCTTGGTCGGGTTCTTTATGTCGGATGTCGGAGCGTCGGCGCCTGTCGGGTTGTTAGTGATAGTCGGTGATCTCCACGTCGTATGCGGCGGTGGCGCGCCAGGTGAAACAGATGCGGTACTGATCGTTGATCCGAACGCTGTACTGGCCCACCCGGTCCCCGGAGAGTTTCTCCAGGTGGTTGCCTGGGGGCACCCGCAGGTCGTTGACATCGGTGGCCGCCTCGATCAACAGGAGCCGCCGACGCGCGATCCGCTGAATGTCCTGCGGGAGCTTCTTCGAGAACTGCCGGCGAAAGACCCGCTCGGCCTCTTTGTCGGCGAACGATTCGATCACTCCATGAGTATAACGCACCGCGTTAATAACGTGCAACGTTATGGATCGTGGGGGGTGGCGGCGTGTCTCCAGCGGTTGCCCCAATTGGCCATCCCCAGCCGGGACGAGCGCCAACCGCTGCGAGCACGTGCTGGGCGCCGATCTCGTCCCGGTGAGGGGAGCGCTATTGCTGTTTCCGGACTCTCACTCGCACTGATACGCGGTCCGGGTACTTGGACTTGGCTCTGGAAGGTTGGCGAAAACGGTCAATATGCCGCAGACGTAGGCGCGGGATAGCTTCCATTCGTTGTTGGAACGCACGAACGGGATTGGTCCGACCGGGTAAGGGGCCATGCGATCGATATGGCCCTGCCCAGTCGCGATAATCATGTCTGGTCCGACAGGTTCCACAGTGGTGAACTGTATGTATTGGGGTGAGTGTTGCGCACCCCAAGCCCGCGCGATGGGCAGAGTCTGGTCGCTGGGACCATGGTGGACATTCACCCGCCCGTGACCACGCGGACCGGGGGATCGTTGAACATGCCGTGACCTCATACTATGAAGCGAGGCCGCTAGCGTAGGCCTCTTTACTCGCGACCCAGGAGCGCTCCGCCATGAAGTACACCGTCTCGACCGAGATCGCCCTGCCGCGGGAGACAGTGGTACAGCTGCTCGCCGACTCGGCATACCTGCCGAAGTGGCTGCGGGGTCTGGTGCTGCACGAGCCGCTGAGTGGGGTGCACGGGCAGGTCGGTACCACATCGCGGGTCGTGATGCAGATGGGGAAGCAGAAGTTCGAGTGCACCGAGACCATCACACGTCGGGAACCGGCAGACCTGCGCGGGATCCCGAAGGGGAGCGTCGTTCACTTCGACCGCGAGATCGTCGGCGAGGGCATGTGGAGCGCCGTGCGCGAACGGCTGACCGAAGCCGGTCCGGAGATGACGCTCTGGGTGAGCGAGAGCGAATACCGGTTCAGCGGCTTCCTGATGCGGCTGGTGGGGCTCCTGATGCCCGGCGCCTTCCGCAAGCAGTCGCAACAGCACATGCAGGACTTCAAGGCGTTCGCCGAGCAGGGAAAGGACGTCCGCGAAGCGAAGGACTGATCAACGTCATCAACGGAGTGACGTCTCGCTCGATGTGCAGGCGAGCGTCAAACAGGCACTCGCGAGATGACTTTCACGCTCAGCCAGTGGCTATAGCGTCCTTCACCGCTGACGCCGACAGGTGTGTCCCGAGCCGGGTGAACACCGCCGGGAACGGTGGCGTCGGGACGCACGGCGAGATGATCTGCGATCCGAAATGCGCGACGACGAGGTCGAGTTCGCGGGAGACGAACAACCGCTGGCCGTGAATTCCGCTGGCCATGAAGGAGTCGAATGGGTCGTTGAGAATCCACCAGTAGTCCCGGTAGCTCATCGTGGCAGGCGAATTCGCCGCCGCACGCGGCAACCGCACCTGAGCGGTGGCTCCCTCGGGGACGGTGCTGATCGCGCGCACCACCGACTCCGGAACGATCTGGCGGTCGCCGAGAGACCCGCCGCAGCGAAGCATCTCCCCCACCCTGGCGATGTCTCGCAGTGTCGCCGCGTACCCTCCGCATGCGGTTTCGACGCCGGCGGCGTCGAGGATGTACCGGGCGTCCTCGTCGGCGCCGATCTTCGACCAGATCAACTCGCTCATCAGGTCCGAGACGGTCGCGCCGGTGACGCGGCTGATCAGCGCGCCCATCGCCTCGCAGCTGCCGTTCTCGTAGTGGAAGACCTCGCCGTACGGGCCGGTCGCGCGGGCCGTTTTCAAGCGGTCGAGCAGGGTCGTGGGCCCGCCGTATCCGTCGGGCCGCATCCGCGGGGCCACCACTGCCCACCACCGGTGGGCCTCGACCTCGCGGTGAAATTTTCGTCCCCCGTAGGCCACCTGGGTCGTCATGTCGAGCAGGTGACGAATGGTGGCGTCGCCGAACGCCGTTCCCGCCAATTCAGGGACGTAGGTGGCGACCTGATCGTCCCGCGTGAACAACCCCTGGTCCTCGAGGATCCCGGCGAGCAGGCCGATGAACGCCTTGGCCATCGACGCGGTCAGGTGCAGGTCCTGACGGCGCAGGCCGTGCAGGTACTGCTCGTAGACGACCGCGCCGCGGTGCAGCACGATCATCCCGTCCGAGTGCGAGTCGACGAGGAACTGGTAGAGGGTGCTCGCTCCCCCGCCTCCGGTCTCGACGGCGAGACCGGAGAGGTCCTGCACGTGCTCCGGCAGTTCCCAGCGCGGGCCGTCGCCGCGCCAGACTCGACGCGTGGGACCGGTCTCGCCGACGGTCGTAGCCTGCCGGCGGACGTGCGCCGGGTCGGTGAATCCGAGCGTCCATTTCAGTTCTGCGAGTGGCAATTGCGACACAGCGGATCTCCTCTGTCGGATCGGGATATGGGCTGGGGAACATCGAGCTTCAGGCCAGTGCGGCAAGGGCGGCGCCGGCGGTCGCGAGAACGGCGAGACTGACGGAGGCGGGTATCAGATGGCCGAGCGGGCGGGGGTCGTCGGCGCGCCGACGGTATCGGCGGTGCCGCGTCACGGCGCCTGCGACCACCGACACGGCAGCGACGCAGGCTCCGGCTACCGCAACGACGTGCGCGACGTGCGGGTGCACCAGCGCGGCGCGCACGAATGCGGCGACGCACAGGCACACCGCCGGTAGCGTGCGGCGCCACGCCAGCACGGTACGTTCGGCCTGCAGCCCCGGCGGCAGCACGGTCACGTCGCCGCCCAGACGACGCCGAGCACGGCGGCGAGACACACACCCGCGACCACGGCCGGGGCCAGACGCGAAGCCGGTAGCGGCACGGCGCGGCGCATCGCGGATTGCACCGACCGCCAGCGCATCAGCGCACCGGCCGCGACGAGCGCGGCCAGCAGGATGCAGACCCCACCCAGCGCGTCGTGGAACGCGGACCCGCCATGCGGCACGTAGAACTGGCTGACCGCGACCCCGCCCGCCAGCAGTGCGAGTGCGGTGCGGATCCAGGCCAGGAACGTCCGCTCGTTGGCGAGCGTGAACCGGTAGTCGGGCTCCGTCTCCGTGTCGGCGGCGGCGTTCACGGGAGCAGGAGGAATCGGGCGATGCCGTTCTTCTGGATCTCGGATGACCCGGTGAGAATCCGGAACATTCGCAGACGCTGGAACAGCGACTCCACCTCGCTGCCGCGGACGACACCCGACTTGCCGTGGATCTGCACGGCGGCGTCGGCGATCGCGAACGCCTTCTCCGCCACGAACAGTTTGGACATGAACGCTTCGATCCGCGGCCGCTCGCCTCGGTCGAGCGCGGCGAGTGCGTCGTAGGTCATCGACCGTGCCGCATAGTAGTCGGTCGCCATGTCCGCGAGCCGGTGCTGGATGCTCTGCAGCATGCCGAGCGGCGCACCCTGCACCTGCCTGGTGCGGGCGTACTCGATGGACAGCTCCAGGGCTCGGCGTGCACCGCCCAGCGCCGTCGGGCAGTGCAGGAGCCGGTTGACCGTGACGCGTCCGAGGCCGATCTTCAGCCCCTGCCCCACCTCACCGAGCAACTGTTCCGGCCCGACGTAGCAGTCGTCGAGAACGATGTCGGCCTCGATGTGCTGGCCCGACATCGGGGTCTCCCCCGGCTGCACCGTGCATCCCGGGGTGTCCAGGTCGAGGAGGAACGCGGAGTAGCGCGGGCCGGCGTCGCCGTCGTCCGCCATCTTCGCGATGAGGATGGCGAAGTCCGCGAACGGCCCGGCGGTGGAGAACACCTTGTGTCCGGTCAGGCGCCACCCGTCGCCGTCCGGGGTGGCGGTGGTGAGCATGCCGCGCACGTCGGAGCCGGCGTCGTTCTCCGTGAGCGAGAAGCAGCACGCGCGCTCGCCGCGCGTGACGGGGAGCAGGTACTTCTCGATCTGGTACTCGGTGGCGTACTGAAAGATGCTGCCCACCCGCAGCGGTCCGCCCATGTCGCCGAGTACCGACGTCGACAGCACCCGCGGTGAGGCGCCCACTTCTTCCTTGAGCGCGGCGAGTTCGGTGAACGACAGTCCCGCGCCGCCGAGGTCCGCGGGCAGGCTGACACCGTAGAAGCCGAGTTCCCGGCTGCGCCGCCACACCGGCTCGAGCGTCTCGCGGGTGTACACGCTCTCCGAGGTGAGGCCGAGTTCGCGTTCGTAGTCGGCGAGTTCGCCGTCCAGATAGTCACGCAGCTGTGCGACGAGGTCGCGCAGGCGAGGGTTGTGGTCGTACGTGGGGTTCAGGGTGAAGGTCATCGGAGGCTCCGCTTTCAGTTGACGTGGCGGGCGCCCTGCGCCCAGTAGCATTCGCGCACCGATTTGCGGTCGATCTTGCCGTTTCGGTTGACGGGGAGACTGTCAACGAAATCGATCGAGCGGGGCTTCTTCATGCGCGCGAGGCGTTCGGCGCAGTGCTCGATCAGCTCGACCTCGGTGACCGGGATCCGTGTGACCACGACGGCTTTGACTGCCTCGCCCCACTTCTCGTCGGGCACACCGACGACGCACGCGCTGGACACGGCCGGGTGCTCGTACAGCGCGGCTTCCACCTCGCTGCAGTAGATGTTGAACCCGCCCGAGATGATCATGTCCTTCTTACGGTCGACGATGAACAGGTAGCCGTCGTGGCGGAAGTACCCGACATCCCCGGTGTGGACCCAGCCGTCGACAAATGTCTCGGCGCTCAGATCGGGCTCGCGCCAGTATTCGCGCACACAGTCGGGGCCGCGCGCGACGATCTCGCCGATCCCACCGGCAGGCAGTTCGTTGCCCGCGTCGTCCACCACGCGCACCTCGGTGTCGAATACCGGGCGCCCGCACGACATCAGCAGTTCCGGATCGGATTCGACGCCTCGCACGACGTCGTCGTAGGTGAGCACCGTGATGCCGCTCGTGGTTTCCCCGAGACCGTATCCCTGCATGATGACGGGGCCGAACATCGCGACCGCGTCACGCAGTCGTTGCGGTGAGACCGGGGCGCCGCCGACGCCGACGCACCGCAGGCTCGACAGGTCGACGTCGTTCGCGGCGGGATGGTCCATCAGCATGTTCAGCATCGTCGGGACGACGAACGTGGTGGTGATGCGTTCCTTCTCGATGGTGCGCAGAAACAACTCGGTGTCGAACGCAGGCAGGACGACGACCGCGCCGCCGCGGGCGAGCACGCCGAGCATCATCATCCCGGAGGCGTGGGTGATGGGTCCCGGGGCCAGATACCGGTCCGTCTCGGTGGGCGCACCCGTCGGACTCATCAAGCGTTTGCGCATGTTGGCGAGCCGGTTGCCGTACGTCTGCACGGCGGCCTTGAGCTTCCCGGTAGACCCGGAGGTGTAGTTGAGGACGGCGGGCGCGTCCTCGGTGAGGTCGACGGCCACGGGATCGCCGAGTCCGTCGGCAAGGAGGTCGGTGTACCGGTCCGCGCCGGGTGTGCTGTTCCCGTAGTCGTAGACGGCGACGTCGAGGCCCAGATCCGCGACCACCTTCAAGGCGACGTCCGCGTGCGCGGGGTCGACGAAGAGCGACTTGACGTTCGCGTCGCGCAGGACGTGGCCGAGTTCGTCGGCTCCCAGGCGCGCGTTGACGGGAACGCGCACGAATCCCGCCTTGCACACCGCCATCTCGGTCACGACGAGTTCGCCGCAATTGCCGGCGAAAGTGGCTACCGCGTCGCCGATTCCGAGTCCGGTGCGCATCAGCGCGGAGGCGAGACGGTTGGTCGAGTCGTCGAGTTCCCGGTAGGTCAGGCGACTGTCGCCGCACACCACGGCCTCGCTGTCCGGCCGGAACTTCGCACTCCGGGTGAGGTAGGTACCGAGATTCATGCAGTCTCCAAGATCGACGTTGTGATCGTTATTGGACATACTGTCCAGCATCGGGCGCGATGTCAAGGGTGCACTATGCTGATCGGACTGCTGACGTGAGACGAAGGGCGGAAGTCACCGTGGCCACCGAAGACCGGCGTGTGCGCCGCACCAAGCGGCTGCTGCGCGACGCACTCGTCTCGCTCGTGCTCGAACGGGGCTATTCCGCAGTCACCGTGGAAGACGTCACCGAACGTGCCGACGTCGGCCGCGCGACGTTCTACACGCACTACACGGACAAGGACGAACTGCTCGGCCAGATCGTCGCCGACCTCGGCGAGGACCTGAAGGAGCGGTTGCGGCCCCTCGTGTCCGACTCCTCGGTGGGGTTCACCGGCAAGCCGGTGCTCGAAATGTTCCGGCACGCCGCCGAGGAACGCGACGCCTACCGCGTCGTACTGCGCGGCGAGGGCGACGGGCGCGCACTGCGCCGATTCGTCGACGAACGCACCGCCCTTGCCGCCCAGATCTTCTCGGCCCGATCCGAGTCGAACGGGGTCACACCCCGCATCGACATGGAAGTGCTGTCGCGGGCGTGGGTGGGAGAACAGGTGGCCGTGCTGCAGTGGTGGCTCGAATCCGATCCACCACCGCTCACACCGGAAGCCGTCACCGAGATGTTGCTGGAGCTGTCGCTGCGCGGGCGCTACTGGGCATCCGGCTTCGACGGCTCACCCTCGTAGGACGAAGGCACCACCTGAGAGTCGCGTACTGCGGCGCTGTCTCGTGCGTACGGCCGGTACAGCAGACCCGAACACAACCCGTTGACGACGGTGAGCGCGACGGTCACGAGCAGGAGCGCCCCCTGCAACCCGATCGCATCACCCAGATAGCCGACCAGCAGCGCATATCCCGCGTACGCGAGCGCCTCCACCGTCGACAGTGACACCGCAAAGGCCAGGGCCCGCTGTTCCGGGCGCACCACCGCCATGATCAGCGGACGGTTGACCACCGGCACCTGCCCTTGCAGAAACCCGACCACCGCGAAGATCGCGACGAAGAATCCGATCGACGACGTCGGCGTCTGCAGCTCGACGAATACCGCTGCCGCGAAGGCCAACTGACTGGCCTGCAGCATCATCACCCGTCCACTCGCGGGCCACCGGCGGTGCACGGCATCGTTGACGCGCCCGCCGACGACGGTTCCGAGCAGGTACCCGATCGCGAACGGCGTTGCGACGATCGCTGCGGTGGCTGTCGAGAATCCCCGCTCCTCCACCAGGAACACGACGCCGAAACTCATGATCACGTTCTGCCCCGAGAACAGCCGCTGCACCAGGATGTACCGGAACGACTTGATGCGCAGCAGCTCCCGCACACCGGCGACGACGTTCTGCGCCTTCTCCTCCGCCTTCGCCGCCGCATCGCCGGCTCCGCGCTCGCCCCCGCCCGGCCGCGTGTCGTCGAGAAACACGACGACGAGAACACCGATCAGGGTGCACATGCAGCCGGAGAGGACGTAGCCGTACCGCCAGCCATCGTCGAAACCCGACAGCTGACCGAACAGCGGGGCGCTCACACCGGTGATGATGGCGACACCGCCGTACAGCATCCCGGTGGCCCGGCCCCGCCGCCGGTCGTCGTAGAGGTCACCCATGATCTCGAGAGCGATCGGCCCGGCGCCCGCGAAGCCCGCAGCCGCGATGCCGTACAGGACGACGAACTGGGTGAAACTGCTCGACAGGCCCGCCAGGACGACCCACACGCCCCAGAAGCCCGAGCACGTCGCGAGCACCGCACGCCGCGAGAATCGTTTGGCGAGGAACACCCACGGAACCGCGGCGAAGATTCCCACCGCCTTGGACACCGCCACGATGACCCCGAGCGCCGACGACGAGAGCCCCAGCGCCTCCCGCATCAGCGGGAACAGCACCGTGGTGATGCTGTTCTCGGCGTTGTCCATCGCGGTGGAGGCCGTGAGCAGACCCAGGTTCTTCCCCCGGGTCCGGCGACCTGCCCTCAGCGTGGGAGTGGTGGAGACGTCCAGTGCCATCTGCGTCCTCTCGACGAGTCACCCTGCGATGCGCGTGGTCCGCATCACAGGAGCCAATGCTGGCGACAGTATCCATAAATGGACGTCGTGTCTATGATTGGATTCGAGAGGTCGGCATTTGTGGCGGTCTTCCGGCTTCGCGCTCGCGGGAGATCGACTTCACCGGGACAGACACCTCATCACCCCTGTTCACAGCCCTCTCATGCACGCAGTGATCCTGCAAAACCGACCCCGCACCCGTTAATCTCGAACCGACAACGGCGCAGCACGTCGACCCGCACGGGCTCGAGCGCCGCGGGAACCGCGAGAGCAACGAGGAGCGCGACCATGCCGATGGCACCGTTCGACCCCATCACCGCGATCTACACGCCGGCGCACGCCTGGATGTACGAGACCATCGTGGCACCGGCCGTCTACCGCTCACGCCACGTCATCGACGAGTACTTTCTGCCGCATCTCCCACCGAACGCCCGCATTCTGGACGTCGGATCGGGCGGGGCGCTGTTCACGAACTACATCGCCGACCAGCGCCCGGACGTGCACATTCTCGGTCTCGATCTGTCGGAGGCCCAGATCAAGCGCGCCACCAAACGCATGCGTCACTACGGCGACCGGGTCCGGTTCGACGTCGGCGACGCCACGCGACTCGATTTCGCCGACCAGTCCTTCGACGGCGTGATCAGCTACGGCTCCATCAAGCACTGGTCGTCGCGCGAGGCCGGGCTCGCCGAGTGCGTGCGCGTCCTCAAACCGGGTGGCCCGCTGCTGATCACCGATGCGGACCGCAGCACGAGTTTCGAGGACGCCGAAAAGTTCGTCGAGAACTACAAGGCGCCGCGGCTTCTCGGCAGCATCAACCTCGCGATCTTCCACACCTGGATCGCCGGTCGCTCCATCAGTCTCGACGAGGCGCGTGACCTCGCGAGCCGACTCGATCTCGTAGACGAGCACGTCTCCCGCATCACCGAAATGCCGCTCGTCATGATTTCCGGGCGCCGGCCTGCGTGAACCTCACCGTCAGTCACATGTCTGGGCCGGCAGCGCGGCGACGCCACTGATGAACGCGGAGAGCAGCAGTTCCGGCTCGCCCACCGCGTGAAGTGAGGGGTGGGCGGCGAAAAGTTCTTCGAGCATGACGCGCAGCTCCAGCCGAGCGAGGTTCATGCCCAGGCAGTGGTGGATGTCTTTCGCGCCGAAACCGAGATGCTTGCCTGCATTCGACCGGGTGATGTCGAACCGGCCCGGACCGTCGAAGATGCGTTCGTCGTGGTTCGCGGACAGGTACCACATGACGACCTTGTCGCCCGCTGCGATGTGGGCGCCGCCGAGCTCGGTGTCGACGGTCGCGGTCCGCCGCATGTAGGGCACCGGGGAGGCGAAGCGGATCACCTCGTCGATCGTGTTGTCGATGTGGCCGGCGAAATCGGCGAGCAGCAATTCTTTCTGGTCGGGGTGCTCGCTGAGCAGATGCAGCGCCCAGGCCAGCGCTTGCCGGGTGGTCTCGAATCCCGCCGTGATCAGCAGGATGACGAACGAACCGAACTCGGTCGGTGTGAGGGTCTCGCCGTCGACCATCGTCGACACCAGCCGGGACGTCAGATCCTCGCCGGGGTCCGCCTTGCGCCTCTCGCCCAGTTCGAGGGCGTATCCGTAGATCTGGCCCAGGCCGGCCGCGCCGCCGGGTGCGGTAACGAACTCCTGATCACCGCCTCCGGCAATGACGTCGGCCGCCGCGGCCAGGATCATCGGCCGGTCGCTCTCCGGGATCCCGATCAACTCGCAGATCACCTGCACCGGCAACCGGGTCGCGACGTCGGAGACGAAGTCGAACTGGGCATCTCGGGGAAGGTCCGCGGCGATCTGCGCAGCGTAGCCGCGCAGCCGCTCGGCGATGCCCCGCACCGAGGCCGCAGTGAATGCCGATTGCACGATGCCTCGCAGACGCCGGTGACGGGGATCGTCCACGGCGATCATCGACATGGCGAAATCGAGGATCTCGACCGGGACGTCGTCGATGGTGAAGCCCTTGGCCGAGGAGAAGACCTCCGGGTTCCGGCTCACCGTCACCACGTCGTCGTATCCGACGACCGACCAGAAGCCCGGACCGTCCGTTTCCGTGTGGAACTCGATCGGCGACCGCTGACGAAGCTCTTCGAACAGGGCGCGCCGACCCGCGAAACTGCGGTCCCAGAACGCGCGTGATGCAGGCGAGATGATTTTTTCGGACGCAGAACCCGTCACCGGTCCCCCTCGGTCGGTCGTACAGATACTGCGACCCTACTGGGCAAGCAGTGGTTACGCCGATGAGGCATCACTGCAGGTCAACCGCTATGATCAAAGGGTCACCCGGCGGTGCGCCGGAGATTTGACGGGGAGGATCGACCTGTGGCGTCCAGAGTTCGGCTCGGTAACCTGCGAGAGGTGCGCGATCATCCGTTGGGGATGACCGAAGCGGGGTTTCGGGCCGAATTGACCCAGCACGACGCGTTCACCAGAGGTCGTGGCCCGTTTCCCGGTGATGCCGGCAGCGTCCGCTCCGAGCGTGAACTGTTCGTGACCGCGCCGGACGACGAGGTGCTCGCGGTGGCGACGATCACCGGGGTCCGCGAGTACGACGACGAACTCGTCGTCGACGGAGACCTGGTTGTCGATCACGAGCGGGTGGGGACGAGGCTGCTGATCCGCACCCCGGCCGAGAACGTGTTCTCCTGCGCGGACGAGGAATCGGCGTGGGCGGGCTCGGTCGAACGAGCGCGATGGGTCTACGTGCGGGCGCTGGTCGAGGTCGCAACGGTCAAGACGGCTTCCTACGACCGCCGGATCGCCGGCGCAGATCCCGCCGCCGACCCCGGGGTGACTCTGGCGACTGCCGACGAGACGATGCAGGTGGTTCCCCGGTACGTGATGATCCACCGCAGCGGAAAGCTGCGTCTCGGTGGGCCGTACGCCGACACCGCCGACTGGGATGGCCACGTCGAACCCTGGACGGACTACGGGTACGTCGATTGCCTGCGCCTCGACGACGTCCTGGACACCAGCGGCGACCTCGACATCGACGTGCTCCGGCCGCTCACCTCGCGTGCCGCCGCCGCGGAACTCCTCGAGTCATTGGGGTGGGACAAGGTCATCCGCCGATTCGTCGACGACCGCACACGCTTGCAGTAGCACCCGGTCGGCAGTGACTGCCGCGGGCGCTTGGCCTGTTCGGCCGCGATCCGGGTCTGATCGGTGGCATTGTTAGTACGGGCTGTTATCTCATCGTGGGTGCGGCACGGCCGCACAGGTGCTACTCGGCTGGACGACCAGCCGCCGAAGTTCACTGCAGAAGGCATGATCCGTTACCACTCGACGGGAGTTCATCGCATGGCCACGCACACTCATCTCGGGCACATCTTCCACATCGCCGGCGCGCCGAAAGTGACCGAAGCCGCGGCCGCCCTGGTATCGATTCCCGACGGCGCCCTGGTGCTGGACGACAGCGGGCGAATCGTGTTCTGCGGTGACCGAGCCGAGATCCCGTCGGAGTACGAGTCCGGCACCGTGCACGACCACCGGCCCGGGTTTCTGTTGCCGGGGTTCGTCGACACCCACATCCACTTCCCGCAGACCTACGCCGGCGACTCCTACGGCGGCGGCCAGCTGCTGGAGTGGCTGACCCTCTGCATGTTCCCGTCGGAGACGAAGTTCGCCGACCCGGAGTTCGCGCAGCAGGCGGCCGTCGAGTTCACCAACCGGCGCATCTCGGCGGGCACCACGGCCGCCATGGTGTTCGGGTCGGCGTTCCCACATGCGCAGGACGCGTTGTTCACCGAGACTCAGAAGGCCGGTCTGCGCATCGTCAGCGGCCGCGGAATTCAGACCGTCGGCGGTGAAACCGCTCAGCCGCTGATGACGTCCGAAGAGGACGCGATCCGGCTCACCCGCGAGGAGATCGAGAAATGGCACGGCGCCGACACCGGCGATGTCGCCACCGCGTTGCTGCACGTGGCGATCATCCCGCGGTTCTCGTTGTCGGTGACACCCGAGACCCTGAAGAACCTCGGAGAACTCTACGAAGAGGTGCGGGACCGCGGTGTGTACGTGCACTCCCACCTCAACGAGAACAATCGCCCCGGCACCGGCGAGGTCGACTCGACCAAGGAGACCTATCAGGTGAATTCGTACCTGGACACGTACGACGGGAAGTTCCTGCCCGGTTCGGAAGTGGGCGGGAAGAGCCTGCTGGGCCGACGCACCATCCTTGCGCACTGCGTGCACTGTCAGGATGTCGAGCTCGAACGGATGGCCGAGACCGGCACGTCCGTCTCGCACTGCCCGATCTCGCAGCTGTTCCTGGGATCCGGAACGATGCCGTGGAAGCGCACCGTCGCGTCGGGCGTGAACATCTCGGTGGGAACGGATTTCGGCGGCGGCGACGAATGGCTGATTCCACGCGTGCTCGGCGACGCGTTCAAGGTGCACATCACCGAGGCCGGTGACGACGGGGTGTCGATGCATCCCGCCGAGATGCTGTTCGTCGGCACCCTCGGCGGCGCCCGGGCACTGGACATGGAGAACCGGTTCGGCAACTTCGACGTCGGGAAGGAAGCCGACTTCGTCGTCGTCGACCCGTCGGGTACACCGGCACTCGACGGATTGCTGCGCAACGCCTTTCGCTCCTCCGATCCGGAACTTGCCCGCGATCAGACCCTGTTCGCACTGCTGATGGGAATCCGCGAGACGTCCATCGCCGAGGTGTACGTCGCGGGCAGGCGCGCACAGTCGTCCTAGAGCAACGCGGTGGTGGCCGACCCCGCGGGCCGGCCACCACCGCGTTGCCTCAGCTGGGGTTCACCGACGAATGATGGCTGGCGATCATCCACTTTCCGTCTTCGTACCGGTAGACCCACGTCACCCTGGCCGCCACATCTTGACCGTTGGCATTGATGACCCAGCGGCCTACGTTGTATGCGAGGTTGCAATCCGAATATTTGACACTTTCTTCCATCCGGGCTGTGGGATCGGCCTTGATCAGGTTGACGAAATACTCCGTAATCTCCTGCGGGGTGTCGGCGACAGGAACCGACAGAGTCGGCAGCAGTATCGCGTCCGGCCGGTACAGCGCGGCGACCCTGCTCGCGTCGCCGGAGACCAGTGCGTCGTTCCAACTCGTGAAGAGCGCGTCCAGCTCGCTGTCACTGGCGCGGACGCAACTGTCCTCGCTGTCGGAGGACGTGTCCGACGAGCATGAAACCACCGAAATCGTCAACGCGAGAATCGCAAAGCCTGAGCCGAACGGTTTGGTATTCATACCAACCTCCGCGGAGAAAGGCGCCTACGGGAATAGACCCGATAACCGATAAAGCGTAACCCCGGGACCAGACTGTGCGGATCGGATCAGCGCACGTCGACCCACGCACGAGATGCGACCGATGCCGTGATGGCGTCGAGGGTTTCGGCCGCGGCCACGGCGTCGGCGATCGTTGCGCCCCGGGGCTTTCCGTCGACGATCGAGGCGATGAAGTTGTTCCCCTCGATGACCTTGAGGTCGTCGTAGCTCATCGAGGACGCGGAGCCCGGCTGGAAGCGGGCGTACGCTCCGGCGTCGGGGCCCACCCACACCGTGGTGATCGACTGGTCCTGGTACTTGCTCCCGAGGCTCGTTCCGAGTTCGTTCATCCGGCGGAAGTCCCAGTACACCGCACCCTTGGCGCCGTGGATCTCGAACCCGTAGTTGTTCTGCTCGCCGACGGCCACGCGACTGGCGTCCAGCGTCACGCGTCCGCCCGATGACAGGCGAACCAGCGCGCTCACGAAGTCGTCGTTCTCCACCGGCCCCAACTTTCCGCCCGTCGCGCGTGCATGCCCGCTGGTGGCACCCGTCGGGATGGCGCGCTGGGGAATGAAGATCGCAGTGTCGGCAACGACTGCGTCGATGTCGCCGAGCAGGTGCCGGACCAGGTCGACACCGTGCGAGGCAAGGTCTCCCAGAACGCCCGACCCACCGCGTGCGTTCTCGTAACGCCAGCTCAGCGCGCCATCCGGATGCGCGGCGTAGTCGCTGAGGAAGCGGAACCGCGAGTGCGTGATGGTGCCCAGTTCGCCCGACGCGATCAGATCGTGCGCCATCGCAACGGCGGGTGCGTTTCGGTAGTTGAATCCGACGGTCGACTGGACGCCCGCCTTCTCGACGGCAGCAGCGACTGCCTTGGCGTCGTCGGACGACAGGCCGACCGGCTTCTCGATCCAGATGTGCTTTCCCGCCTCGGCCATCGCGACACCGATCTCCCGGTGCAGGAAGTTGGGTGCGGTGATGCTCACCGCGTCGATGTTCGCGTCGGCGGCGATGTCGCGCCAGTCGGTCAGCGCTGCGCCGAACCCGAACTGGGCGGCAGCCTCCTCGGCGCGGCCGGGTACCTCGTCGGCGACGGCGCCCAGACGGATGGACGGCGCTTCCGGGAAGTGGTGGCGCTGACGCAGATACGCGTTGGTGTGGACTCGGCCCATCCAGCCGAATCCGGCGACTGCTACAGCGATTTCGGTGGGGTTGACGTTGGTCAAGATCGACTCCGGGACTGATCGGTGCGACGTGTGTCTCTACGACAGTGCTGCGCGCCGCGAGCGAAGTCAACCATTTGTGCTGACAAAGTGACTCTCGAGGTGATTTTGATGGCTTTCCACCCCTCACACCGCCACGCGCGGAGGGGACCGCTGATCGCCGGACCAGCGCTCCCCCTCGATCAGCGGCTACGCGCCTACGCGTCGCACCAATGCCGGTTCGCCGGCGTCGACCCGCACCACCCACTGATCCAGCGACTCGAACATCTCGTCCCCGGGAACAGAAAGTTCATGCAATGCTTGACCTTCCGAAGGAACCAGCGAAACCTGAGGCGGAACGTCCTCACCCGATGCCGGGCCCGACGCCACATCCGCAGTTCGCAGGACAGCAGCGAGAATGCTGCCGTGTTCGTCCGTCAGGACCTGCATCCGGGAAATCCTCGGTGATTCCTGTGTCGTCATGCGAGCACGCCTCCTTCCAGATGGAACCACACGCCCGAAGTGGAGCTGTTGTGGATGCCGAGCACGTAGTACTGCTTGCTGGGGCCGCCGAACACCGGCGCGTTGGCGGTGCCCTGCCACTGCGTCATCAGGATCTTCGTGCCACCACCACCCTGGCTGGCGTCGAGTCTCGCGGTCGCCAGCTGCGGCCCTTTCCAAATGTCCCCGAACGAGAAGGAGAATTGATTCGCCTGCCCAGCGGCGAGAAAAAGCCCCTGAGGGGTTGTCGACCAAGCCATTTCGGTGTCCTTTCGTCGAATCACGAATGCGATACAGGACCGACCGTACGAGGAGATTCGACAGTTGAACTGAGTAGTCGACTACTCGAATCTCGTGACCGAGGACCTGAGGTCAACGCTTCGATCGAGCGAACACGGAAACAAGCATGGGGTCAGGTGGTCAGTTTCCGTTGCCGGTTCGCTGCCCGCCGGATCTGGAGGATCCGGACACCGCCGACGAGGGCCATGATCACCGCACCCGCGATGGCAGCGAACAGCAGTGTGACGCCGAGCGGGACGGTGAACTCCCAGACGAACAATTCCAGGACGACGCTGTCGAGGTTCTGCAGGATGAATACGAGAAGCAGGACCAGGACGACAATGCCGATCACCAGACCTGTCCACGTCGCCCCGGTGCGGGTGTGCTTGATCCCCTTGCCCCTCGCCACGTCCGGCGGCACCCCGGAACCCGCGTCGTGGGCATGCGGGTCGGAAGACGGCACCTCACCGCCCGGCGGGTGTCCTGTCGGGAGGTGCGGTCCGGTGTTCGGTGTTTCGTCCGTCGGGGGCAACATGAGACCCGATTACCCAGGCCGTCACCCCACCAACCGGGTCAGGGCTGTTCCCTCGGGTGCGTCGAGTTGTCGATCATCGTGGTGCTATCGCCGGGGGCAGGTAACGGTCGATCAGATCCTGGATGGGATCCGGCGCCACCTGCGGTGGTGGCGCCGGGTCCTGCGCGAAGGCACCGAGCACGTCGCTGGTGTGCTGTTCGGCGGTGCCGTACGTGTTGGCCGATACCGAGAAATCAGGCCCGAAGGACGCGGAAGCGACAATGCTGGGCCCGTAGTCCGACCACCCCCATTTGGTTCCGGTCACCGACGGCAGGCGCCCGGTGCCCCAGTTCTGATGGGTTCCATCGGCGGCGACGGGGGCCGCGGTAGCCATCCACTCCAGGATGCGGCTGTCCGGATCGGTGGTCTTCTTCGCCTCGAGGAAAGTCACGGTGTCCGCGGTGCTGGTAACCGCATCGCCCCAGAATCCGGAGCCACGGGTACTGGTGAGCCGATACTCGGCGGCGATCACGTCGATCGACTGCGGGTACTTGGCGTACACCTGCGAGGCGGCGGTGTCGTCGCTGTCACGGATCATCCGCTGTCCGAGTGTGAGGTCCTCGGGTGAGCCGTCGCCGTGCCGGAGCATGTAGTCGGCTACATACAGTTTCACGATCGACAATCCCGGCCGGGCTTCCCCCTGATTCGCCGTCCCGACGCGGGTTCCGCTCGGGGTGTGCACGAACGACAGCGCCGTCTGTCGCCTGCCATGAGCATGGGACCGGTCTGACTTGATTTCTGCCACCCTCATGGGACCACTCGGATTGCCAGTCATGGGACCACCCGGCGCGTCGCGCCGAAGTCCCGCCGGATCGCTCGTTTGATCGTCGTGTCGGTTTCCCCGGTCACGAAGGCGGACGGGCATGGCTTTTCGGGAGGTCAACGTGAACGAAGTCAAGGAAGTGCTCCGGGTCTGGCTCGGGGTGCCCGGGTCGCGGCCACCGGGGCTGCGCACGATCGCGGCGCACTGCGGGGTGGACCGCAAGACCGCCCGGCGGTATGTCGAGGCCGCCCAGGCCGCGGGGCTGCAGCGCACCGACGGGGTCGAGGCGCTCGACGACGGGCTGATCGGTGCGGTGATCGAGGCGGTGCGCCCGGCCCGACCGAGCGGGCACGGGTCCGCCTGGGATCGGCTGTTGGGGTTCGAGGACCAGATCACCGCGTGGGTGGCCGGCGACGGGAACCATCCGCCGCTGACGATCACCAAGATCGACACGCTGCTGGCCCGTCAGGGCTGTGTGGTGCCGTATCGGACGTTGCACCGATTCGCCACCGAGCGGTGCGGTTTCGGCCGCAGGGACACCACCGTCCGGGTCGTCGATGGCGATCCCGGCAGCGAATGCCAGATCGACTTCGGCTACCTCGGCTATCTGACCGACCCGGAGACCGGTCGGCGCCGCAAGGTGCACGCACTGATCTTCACCGCCGTGTATTCGCGGCACATGTTCGTGTGGCTGACGTACTCGCAGACCCTGGCGGCGGTGATCGCCGGCTGCGAAGCGGCGTGGACCTTCTTCGGCGGTGTCTTCAAGGTCCTGATCCCGGACAATCTGAAGGCGGTGGTCACCGAGGCGGACGCGGTCAATCCGCGGCTGTCGCAGGGCTGGCTGGACTACGCCCAGCACACCGGGTTCGTGACGGACCCGGCCCGGATCCGGTCCCCGAAAGACAAACCTAGGGTCGAAAGAGCCGTTCAATATGTACGCGGGAACTACTGGGCCGGTGAGGAATTCGCTGATCTAGCGGAGGCGCAACGGCGGGCCGAAGCGTGGTGCCGTGACACCGCCGGGATGCGGACTCACGGCACCACCGCCGCCCGCCCGCTCGAGGTGTTCGACGCGGACGAGGCGCCGATGCTGCTGCCCGTCCCGCCAACTTATGACGTGCCGATCTTCAAACAGATCAAGGTGCACCGCGACTTTCATGCCGAGGTCGCCAAGGCGTTGTATTCGATCCCGGGACAGTGGATCGGCTCGATCCTCGAGGTGCGGGCGGACAGTGCGCTGGTGAAGTTCTACGCCCGCGGAACCCTGGTGAAGGTGCACCCGCGCCAGCCCGCCGGTGGGCGCAGCACCGACCCGGAGGACCTGCCCACCGAGAAGGTCGGGTATGCGATGCGGGACCTGGACCGGTTGATCGGCACCTGCGCCGGGCACGGCCGCGGCGTCGGGATCTACGCAGAAAGGCTGCTCGACGATCCGCTGCCCTGGATCCGGATGCGGGCGGTCTACCGGCTGCTCGGACTGGTCCGCCGCTACGGGCCCGGCCCGGTCGAAGCTGCGTGCAGCACGGCGCTGGATCTGGATGTGGTGTCGGTGAGCAAGATCGCCTCGATGCTCGAACGCGCCACCGAGACCACCACGCCGCTGCTGCCGGCCGCCGGGTCGGCGGCCCCGTCCCGCTTCACCCGCGACCCCGCCGAGTTCGCCACCGACCGGACCGGCCCCGCCACTTCTGGGACCACTGTCGCCACTGCAGGGACCGGCGTTGCCACCGAAAGGACCACCCCTGCCACTGCCGGGACCGGCGTCGCCACCGAGAGGACCGGGCATCTGACGGTGATCGCCGGCGGCAACACCGACCCGAAGGAGCCACGATGACCACCCCACCCGCACCCATTTCCGGCCCGGTCGATCCGATCGGCGCCGACCTGATCACCCTTCTCAAGGCCCTCAAACTCGGCGCCCTCAAGGACACCCTGCCCGAGCGACTCGCCCTGGCCCGCCAGCACCAACTCAGCCACGTCGCATTCCTGGAACTGCTCCTCGCCGACGAGGTGTCACGGCGGGAATCACGCTCGGCGGCTTTGCGGTCGGCGAAAGCCGGTCTGGATCAGTCGATGCGAATCGACACCTGGAACGCGCTCGACGACCTCCGCTACGACCGATCCCTGCTCTCAGATCTGGTCTCGCTGCGGTTCGCCGAGGCCGGCCACTCGGTTCTGGTTCTGGGACCGGTCGGGGTCGGCAAGACGCACCTGGCGACCGCTCTCGGGCACGTCGCGATCCGGCGCCGGATGACGGTGCTCTGCGCCCGCGCCGACAAGCTGTTCGCCCGTCTGCGCGCCGCCCGGCTCGACAACTCGGTCGAGGCGGAGATGCGGCGCATCGCCACCGTCGATCTCCTGGTCCTCGACGATTTTGCGCTTCGCCCCCTGGACGCCACCGAGACCAACGACTTCTACGAGTTGGTCGTGGAGCGCCATCGTCGCAAGGCGACGATCGTCTCCTCAAATAGGTCCCCTGATGAGTGGCTGTCGATGACCACCGATGCCCTGCTCGCGCAGTCGGCGATCGACCGGCTCACCTCCGCGGCGCACACCCTCGTCATCGAGGGCCCGTCCTACCGGCAACGCACCCGCCCCGGGCGTGGTGCCATTGACAGTTCAGAAGGCGAGGTCGATGCTCGATGACACCTTCGGGTGGTCCCATGCTCGTGGCAACGAGGTGGTCCCATCAACCTGGCAAGCGACACCGTCCGCCCGGGCACCTCGTCGATCCTGTCGGGCGTCGGTGCCGAGTGGGCCGTCAATCCGGACGCGGAGGCGACGAGCCCGGCCACCAACAGCGACAGCGCGGCGCGGCACGTCCAGTTCTTCATGCTGTGCGTGTACCCGGTTCGACCCTGACTCAGCCGTCCTGACCACCGGAATGTTGCCAGCGGTGCTCGCGCATCCCTCAGCGTCCTGTGAGAGGTGACTTCGACGACTGCCGATGCTCCACAACCCACGCAGCGACCTGCGCTCGCGACGTGAATCCGAGTTTGGTGAGTATGTGCTCGACATGCCCTTGAGCGGTGCGCGGTGAGATCACGAGGCGAGTGGCAATGGCCCTGTTGGTCAGGCCCTCGGCGATCAGTTCCGCAACCTGCCGTTCGCGTTTCGTCAGGAGAGCGGAGGCAGGAGAATTCGTCTTCGGGGTGTGCTCGCCGAGTGCGTAGGAGACAGCGGAGTCGAGATCCAACGCCTTGCCGTGCTGCCAGCACTCCTCGAAGACGCGGTTGGTGAGCAACCGGCGAGCGGCCTGTTCGCATTCTTCGTGATACACGAGCAGGTTGGGAACGGACACGGATGGAATTCCGGCAACGAGGCCGCGCGCTTCCGCGGCTCCCATCAACGTGCCGGCACGTTTCGGGTCACTGGTTCCGGCGATCCAGGCGAAGGCTTCGAAGCAATTTGCGCACCCGACCGGGTCCTCGACGCGTCGAGCAAGCCGCAATCCCTGCCCGAGCAAGTCGAGTGCGCGACTCTGCGCACCCAGCCGCCACTGCGCAACAGCCATCGCCCACAACGCGTACGACCGGTAAACGGATTCGCCCCGAGCTTCGGTAATCGTGAGAACTTCCTCGTAGCATTCGACCGCCCGGCGGGGTTCGGCGTCGCGCAGCTGATACGCCAACCCCAGCAAAGTCAATGACTCGATTAGTAGCGCCAGGTCGTTCTCTGCCTCTCGGAACACTGACAGTGCCCGCTCCAAACCCGAAACCGCCCGCGCGAGATCACCGCTGAACAACCCGACGAGGCTGTCCGTATAGTCCGCGATCGCATGACCTATCGGATCGGTGATCTGGTCGGCAAGGATGCGCGTCTGCTCGACAAGAGCAGCACCTCGCTGATGGTCACCCTGCTGTTCGGTCATGAGGCAGTCGGCGTACAGCGCTCTGATGGTGACGATCGTCGGGGGTAGACCCTGGTGTGAGAGGAATCGGTCGAGCCAGCGCCGTGCCTCGCTGAGCAGGCCGCGTGACCCCCAGAGCTGCAACAAGGGTGTGGCGATCTGCAAACCTGCTTCGGCATCGCCCTCGGCGAGGCAGAAGTCCATCGCGTCCCTCAAATTCGGCTGCTCCCCGCCGAGCCGCGAGAGCCATTCGAGTTGCCGGGGACCTATGAACTCGGCCTCGGCGATCCGAGCCAGCCGTCGAAACCAATCTCGGTGGCGCCGGCGCAGATCGTGATAGTCGTCGTTTTCCTGTGCCTTCTCCCGGCCGTAGGCTCGCAGGGTCTCGAGCAGACGGAAGCGGACTGCGGCTGCGTTCTCTTCGCGGATCAGGATTGACTTGTCGACAAGGGATGCCACCGAGTCGAGCAGGGCCTCGGGCTGCACGTCTTCGCCGCACACGTATTCGGCGGCGTCCAGATCGAAGCCGCCGGTGAATACCGACAGTCGTGCCCACGTCAGTTGTTCGAGCGGAGTGCACAGGTCGTAGCTCCAGTCGACGCACAACCGGAGCGTCTGCTGCCGCGACGGCGCGCCTCGGCTCCCGCGGGTCAGCAGCGCGTAGCGGTCGGAAAGCCTCTGCAGGATTTGTTCAGGGGACATCGCGCGCAACCGCGCCGCCGCCAGTTCGATGGGCAGCGGCAACCCGTCCAGCCGGTGACAGATCCGAGTCACCGCGGACTTGTTGGCATCTGTCAACGTGAATGTCGATACCGCGGTTGTGGCGCGTTCGGTGAACAGGGACACCGCGTCGTAGCGGGGCAGACCCTGCAGTGACGGCTCGCGGTCGGGGTCGGGAACGGTGAGCGGGGGGACGCGCAGCGTTGCCTCCCCCGCTATTGCAAGGGGTTCACGGCTTGTGGCGAGGATCCGCATGTTCGGGTTCTGTTGCAGCAGTGCGGTGGCGAGGTCGGCCACGGCGTCGACCACTTGCTCGCAGTTGTCCAGTATCAGCAAGATGTCTCGCGTGGACAGGAAGTCCAGCAGAATCTCGCGTAATGACCGGTCGGTGTGATCTCGCAGGCCCAATGTGGTGGCCACGAGTTCGACGAGGAGCGGCGGGGTGTGGACCTCGTCGAGTTCCACGAGCCACGCACCGTCGGCGAATTCTCGTTGGATGCTTGTTGCGACCCTGAGTGCAAGGCGTGTTTTCCCGACGCCGCCGATCCCGACCAGTGTCAACAGGCGCGACGACGCGAGCAGACTCTTCGCTTCGGTCACCTCGTGCCTGCGACCGACGAAACTGGACAATTCCAGGGGCAGGTTCCCCCTCGTCCGACGGGACGAGTTGGCCGGATTCCGGCTGTGCGAGAGAGCCTGTGGTTCCTGCGTGTCTGCGTCGTCTGGCGAATTCAGTGCCATGTCGTCGGCAATCAGTCCCCGTCGACGCTGGACATCGCGCAGCTCCTCGCCGAAGGCGGCGGCAGAGGGTGGCCTGTCCTCAGGGCGCCCTGCCATTGCCCTCTCGATCACAGCGGCCAGATCGTCTGCAACACCGTGATCCCGCAAGTCGGGGACGGGTTCGGTTGTGATGCGGACGAATTGGGCGACCAGCTGTTCGCCGCTACGCCGTTCGAACGCGGCATGGCCGGTGACCGCGCAGAACACGGTGGCTCCGAGCCCATAGACGTCGGAGGCGGGGCTCGGGGAGGCGCCGCCGAGAACCTCGGGCGCAGCGAACGCAGGTGAACCAGTGACGATGCCCGTGGCAGTCTCGAACCCGCCGGAGATATGCGCGATACCGAAGTCCGAGAGCGCCGGCTCACCATAATCGGTCAGAAGAATGTTCGCGGGCTTGACGTCGCGGTGGAGGATGCCCTCGTTGTGGGCGGCCTGCAGCGCGCCGGCCAGCTTCACTCCGAGCCGCAGCACTTCGTCCACAGGCAATGGGCCGTGCCGCCGAATCCGTTCGTCCAGGGAGCCCTGCGGGTGGTACGGCATGACGATGAATGGTTGCCCGCCATCGGTGACCCCGACCTGGAGCACGGTGACGATGTTGGGGTGACCGGTGAGACGGCCCATTGCACGCTGTTCACGGAAGAAGCGCTCCCGATTGTCCTCCGCCAGCTCGTTGGTGAGCACCTTCACGGCGACGGTCCGGTCAAGCGAGGTCTGCGCGCACCGGTACACGACACCGAAGCCGCCACGCCCGATCTCCCGGGCGTCGTCGAATCCGTCAGCACCGAGCTCCGAGGTGACCGAGGGCGTCACATCGCGGTGGGTCTCGTACGGATCGACATCGGGCATCGTCCAGGTCGATTCATCCGGTCTGCGATACGTTCGACGAAATCGGCACGACTAGCCTCTCGGTGACGTGTTCCCAGGATATCGCTGTCGCCTCCAGCGAGGGAGCCATTGCTTCGTGCAGCAAAGGAAACGACAGATCGGCTCACCCGAACCCGTGCACAGAGCTGTGTCGGTTCGTACGCTGTCCGTTCCCCGAGTCGGTGCGCCGGTCGGCACCGTCGGTGCACACTGAACTCAGCAACGTGGCCCGGATCGGTGCTCTTCCCGGAGCCACGGAGGCGGTGCAGGAGGACCGGATGTTCCACCGCGGCGAGCACGCCGTCACCGAAGCCCCCACGCTCGACGAGGGCCTGCTCGTCGAGCCCGTGGCCCGCCGCCGTCCGTGGGTCGAATTCTTCACGTCCACGCCCGGTCGGCTGTCCGTTCTCGGGATCGCACTCATCGCCGCGGTCATCGCCGCGGGCGCGATCACCTCGGCGGCGGTCGGTGCGCGGCAACAGCGGGTCGAGACACTGCGCACCCACACCGAACCCCTGGCAAACGCCGCCCAGGCCCTGTACAGCTCGCTGTCGATCGCCGATGCCGCCGCGACCACGTCCTTCGTCTCCGGTGGCGGTGCGATCGAGTCGACAACCGGGCCGGACCAGTTCACCCAGGCGATCGGCGACGCGTCGAACGCGCTGGTCACGGCGACCAATGGGGTGTCGTCGCAGGACGCCGAATCACTGGCGCTGCTGTCGGACGTCGTGCGCAACCTCGCCGAGTACTTCAATCTCGTCGCCACGGCTCAAGCGAACGATCGGGCCGGCAATCCGGTCGGGGTGGCGTATCTGGCCGATGCGTCCGCGATCATGCAGGGCACCATCCTCCCGTTGGCGGAGCGACTCTACGTCCACCAGGCCGAGGCGGTCGCGGAGACCCAGACGCACACGGCCCAACTGCCCGCGACCGCCTTCACGGTGACCGCGGCCGCCCTCGTCGCCCTCGTCCTCGCCCAGCTGTACCTCATCCGGAAGAGCAAGCGCCGGTTCAACCCCGGCCTCGCTGTCGCCACCCTCCTCATGGCCGGGCTCCTGTTCTGGCTGATCGCCGGAAGCCTGGTGTCGACGTCGGCAAGCGAACACGCGAGAACCGAAGGAACGCAACCCATCAACACTGTTGCCCGCGCTCGCATCCTGGCACAGCAGGCCCGCGCCGATGAAACCCTCGCCATTCTGCAACGCGGGTCCGACACCCAGTCGGAAATCGACTACGCGCGGCACTCCCAGGCGTTGTCCGACGAACTCACTCGGCAGCTGGACAGCTCGCATGGTCGCGCCGCCGAGCAACACCTCCGCGACGCCATGACGGCCCGTGAAGGCTGGCTGGCCGCGCACCGGGACATCGAGATCTCCCTCGAGCGCGGTGACTACCCGACCGCCGCGGCGATCGCCGCCGGATCCGGCGCCCGCACGTCGTCGGCGCAGTTCGCCGCCCTGGACGAGTCCCTCCGGGACGCGATCGACCGGCTCCGCGACGACGAGGCCAACGCCGTGACGGACGTCTATCGATCGATGTCGTCGCTGGCCGTCGGTAGCATGGTTATCGGCGTGTCCTGCGGATTCGCCGTCGGCGGGGGTATCTGGCCGCGACTGAACGAGTACCACTGATGACACAGGTGAGGCTTCCGAGACCGGGGACGAGACCGTGTGCCCGGCACCTCGTCGGCGTGCTCGCCGTCGCCGTCCTCGCCGGTTGCGCCGCACCCGACCCTCTCACCCCGACCATCGCGGCCACGTACACCGCACGACCGATGACCGACGGCGCACAGATCATCCCGCCCACGGACAGTCCGCCGCCGAAGCCACCGCTCCCCGAGTCGTGTGGGGCGCTCGCGAGCCTGCGCCCCGGCCCGCAACCCCCACCCGGGCAGATGCCGACCGGTGGATCACTTGCCGAGATCGCGGGGCGGGGCCGGTTGATCGTCGGTGTCGACCAGAACACCAATCTGTTCAGCTTCCGAGACCCGACCACGGGCACCCTGCAGGGGTTCGACATCGACGTGGCGAAGGAGATCGCCCGCGACATCTTCGGCGATCCGACGAAAGTCGAGTTCCGGCTCCTCACCACCGCCGGCCGGTTCTCCGCACTCGAGAACAACGACGTCGACGTCGTCGCACATGGATTCTCGATCACGTGCGAACGCGCCCAACGCGTCGGCTTCTCCACCGAATACTTCCGCGCCTTTCAACGAATTCTGGTCCCTCAGGGTTCCGACATCACCGGACCGGCGGACCTGGCCGGAAAACGGGTCTGCACCTTTCTCGACACCACCTCGCTCGGCACCGTCCAACGGGTCGCGCCGGACGCCACGATCATCGCGGTCCCCGACTGGGACGACTGCCTTGTCACCATGCAGAAACGGCAGGCCGACGCGACCAGCACCTCCGACTCGCTCCTCGCCGGGCTCGCCTCCCAGGACCCGAATTTTCAGATCGTGGGGCCACGGCTGGAGACAGAAGAGCACTGGGCGATCGGTGTCAACAAGTACAAGGAGGACCTGGTGCGGTTCGTCAACGGCACCCTCGACCGACTACGTGCAGACGGAACGTGGATGAGCATCTACGACCGGTGGATATCGGCCCCGCTCGGACCCGTCGCGGGCCCGCCCCCGGCTACCTATCGCGATTGAGGGGCATGAAAAAGCGGGCGCGTTCCACACCGCACAAATCCCTCGTCGATGACGCCGCGAGAGACGCACACTTCGACGAGAAATGAAAATACGGGCCACCTTTGGTGGCGTCGGCATTCCCGATGATCGACTCTTTCGCGCAGGTTGCGAGCTGGTGCGCCCGAAGTCCTCGCGACGGCGTGCCGCCGCCGCCGAAACACATACATTGAATCCAGGTGTAGGCGAGCAGTGCTGCGGTCACCGGCACGGTGTGCGCCCACAGTGGATCGAGGGCGTGGCGCCGACTGGCCGTCACCAGGACGGCGGCGGCGAGTACGCCTGCCACGACCCCGGCGACGACCCCGTAACCGATCTGCTCGGTGACCAGACGGGCGGCCGCACCGTCGCCGATCGCACCCGCTTCGGCTTGCGAGATCGCCGAGCACGATCGCGGCGGCACCGAATCCGGCCGCGATGGTGAGCGGCAGGCCGATACCGAGAAGTCGCGCAGGTAAGGAAGAGCGCGGCAAGGAAGTGCTCGCCGAGCTCGGCAGGCAGACCCTCGAGGACTATGTCGTGCCCGGCGCTGACCGGCAAGGCATGGAAGTCCACGCTAAAGGCGAATGCGACCGCCAACCTCGTCCGCAACCTGTGGACCAACGCCGTGATCTTCTGCGGTCGCTTCCCGGACGGCGCCGAGAAGTTCACCAAGACCGACGTCGACA
Organism: Rhodococcus wratislaviensis; assembly: GCF_041228765.1. NCBI lineage: Bacteria > Bacillati > Actinomycetota > Actinomycetes > Mycobacteriales > Nocardiaceae > Rhodococcus > Rhodococcus wratislaviensis. The sequence goes on from NZ_CP150488.1 coordinate 731,455, forward strand.
ACGGGACGCACGCCCAGTGGTACCTGCGGCAGATGCTCGGCTCCGCGAACATCTCGGGCGGCCCAGTCATGGACTTCATGACCGGCAACCTGAGCTATCAGATCGAGCACCACGTCTTCCCGGACCTGCTGTCCAACTGCTACCACGAGATCTCGATCCGCGTGAAGCAGCTGTGCGAGAAGTACGACCTGCCGTACACGACCGGGCCACTGGCAGTGCAGTACTGGAAGTCGTGGCGCACCATCGCGAAGCTCTCGCTTCCCGACAAGTACCTCACCGACACCCGCGACGCACCCGAAACCGCGTCCGAAGCCGGGTTCGGCGGCCCCCGCCACCGATCCGCTCACCGGTCGCCGTATCGGCCTGGCGACGACGATCGAGAAGAAGCGCAAACGCGGTGTCGTCCGCCGAATCCTCGGAATGCGCTGACCATCAACGTCGGCGCCGGACCACCCGGTGAACATCGCCGAACTCAGTCACTCTGGCGCCGTCCAGGTGTCGGACGGTGGCGTGAATTCAGAGGGCACGCGCGATAATGCTCTTCATCACCTCGTTGGCGCCTGCGTAGATCTTCTGGACGCGCGCGTCCTCGTACATCCGGGCGATCAGGTACTCGCGCATATAGCCGTAGCCGCCGTGCAGTTGGACGCATCGGTCGATGACGGAGCACTGCTGTTCGGTGAGCCAGTACTTGACCATCGCTGCCTCGGCCGGATCCAGCTGCCCGGCCAAGTGTTCGCTGATGCAGTGATCGAGGAACACCTCGCAGGTGCGGGCGATCGTCTGACATTCGGCGAGTTCGAACGCGGTGTTCTGGAATTCGAACAGGCTGCGCCCGAAGGCCTGCCGTGATTTCGTGTAGTCAACGGTGTCCTCGATCGCGCGTCGCATGGCCCCCGCCGCCTGCGCGCCGATGATCAGCCGTTCCTGCACCAGCTGCGCGATCAGCTGTCCGAATCCCTGTCCTTCCTGTCCGAGCAGGTTCGTCACCGGGACGCGGACGTCGGTGAAGGACAGCTCGGCGGTGTCGGCGCCGTGCTGGCCGACCTTGTCGAGGACCCGCCCGACCGTGAAGCCGGGGCAGTCGCGTAGGTCGACGATCAGCAGCGCCACCCCTTTGGCACCGGCCTTCGGGTCGGTCTTCACCGCCAGCACGATCATGTCGGCGGACGCGCCGTTGGTGATGAACGTTTTGGACCCGTTGACGATGTAGTCGTCGCCGTCCCGGACCGCGATGGTCTTGATTGCCTTCAGGTCCGACCCGGCGCCGGGTTCGGTCATGCCGATGGCGCCGAGGATGTCCCCGGTCGCCATCCCCGGAAGCCAGATCGTCTTTTGTTCCTCGGTGCCGTATTCGAGGATGTAGTGCGCCACGATGCCCGAGTGCACGGAGATGCCGAAGGACAGGTCACCGGCGTAACCCTGGGCGTCGAAGACGGCAAGATCGTGCGCGAAGGAGCCACCGCCGCCGCCGTACTCCTCGGGGATCGAGCAGCACAGCAACCCGAGCTTGCCGGCTTCGAGCCACACCGAGCGGTCGATGCGGTGCTGGGCGTCCCAGGTTTCGTTGTGGGCGACGACTTCTCGTTCGAAGAACCCGGCGGCGAGGTCGGACAGTGCTTTGACCTCCTCGTCGTGCCATGACGGGACGTACTTCTTCATGGATGTTCCTTTGTGATCGTTTCCGTGCGTGCTGTGAGGCGGCCTCGGGCTGACCGGTGTCCGCCGGTTTGCGTGTGGGCCCTACACGGCCTGCTTCTCGGCGCGGGCGGCAAGGGGGTACGCCCCGAGGAGCTTGTGCAGTTCCTGGTGGTACGACGCCACATTGGCGACCTTGATCTGTTCGTACCCACGGACGAGGTCGGGCAGTTCGGCGATCTCCACCGCCGCGGAAACGCTGTGGGGGTCGAGCAGGTGGAGGAGTTGCTCGATGGTTTCGCGGTATTCGGTGATCAGCTCGCGTTCCATCTTCCGGATGTGGTGGTAGCCGAACACATCGAGCTTGGTGCCGCGGATCTTGCGCATGCGGTGCAGCGTCCGGAATCCGGGGTTGATCCAGGATCCGAGTGAGAGCTTGTTCTTCATCCCCATGGCGCGCAGCATCGGGGGGTGCAGCCGGACCGACCGTTTCGCGCTCTTGCCGAACGCGTCCTTGACCGCGGCGTCGAAGGCAGGGTCCAAGGCCAGGCGTGCGACCTCGTACTCGTCCTTGTAGGCCATGAGTTTGAACAGGTTCTTCGCGACGGCCTCGGTCAGTGCGGTGGAGTGTCCGACCAGCGCGGCTTCCCGCTGGCGTACCGATTCCACGAACTGGGCGTAGTCGCGGGCGTAGTCGATGCCCTGGTAATCGATGAGTTCGGCAGTGCGTAGCCCGACGATGCGGGCGAGTTCGGAATCGGCTGCGGCCCGGACCGTGCCGGCGAGGGCGAGCGCCTGGAGAGATGGGACGGCCGGTTCGAAGTCGGCCCGCCGGTTGCCCTCGATAGCGGCGGTGAGGGCTTCGGGGTCCGCGATGGCCTGACGGCCGCGGCGGAATGCCTGCAGGTTCGCCTCGATCGAGACACCGTTGAGGGTGATTGCCTGTTCGATTGCGGTCGCCTCGATGGGGAGGACACCGGTCTGGAAGGCGGCTCCGATCAGGAGCATGTTCGTGTACTGCTCGTCGTCGAACAACTCACGCGAGAGCAGAGCCGGGTCGAGGTAGATCGCGCGGGAGGTGGCGCCGTCGACGGCGGTGCGGATGGTGCTCAGTTCCGGGAAATGCACTGCGGTGTCGACGATCATCTGACCGGTGGGGATTTCGGTGGTGGAGACGACGGCGACGGTGTCGGAGCTGTTGGCGACCTTCAAGTTGTTGGGGTCGGTGGCGACGAGGGAGTCGCAGCCGAGGTAGAGACCGCAGCGGCCCTCGCCGATCTTCGAGGCGCCCTCGCGGGGTTCGGCGCTGATCTTCAGATCCGACACCACGGCGCCGCCCTTTTGCGCCAGGCCGGTCTGGTCCAGGCTGCGGACGAACTTGCCGTCGATCACGGCGGCGGTAGCCAGGACCTGCGCGACCGTGATGACACCGGTACCCCCGACGCCCATGATCCGCATCCCGAACTGGCCGTCGATCGCCGGCACGTCGGGGTCGGTGATCAGGTCGGCGGCGATGGCCGGGACAGGTGTGCGCTGCTCCTTCGGGCCGGGGGTGATGGTGACGAAGGAAGGGCAGTCCCCTTTCAAGCACGAAAAGTCCAGGTTGCAGGAGGATTGGTGGATCGTGGTCTTGCGGCCGAACTCGGTGTCGGTGGGGTGCACCGACAGGCAGTTGGACTTCTCCCCGCAGTCGCCGCAGCCTTCGCAGATGCGTTCGTTGATCATCACCCGGGTGGTCGGGGTGGGCAGGGTGCCGCGCTTGCGCTTGCGGCGCTTCTCGGCGGCACATTCCTGGTCGTGCACCACGACGGTGACCCCGGCGATCGTCGCCAGTTCCGTCTGAACGTCGACGAGGTCGTCCCGATCCCGGATCTCGACGCCCTTGGGGAGTTTCAGTGAGCTGATGCGCTTGCGGTCTTCGGTGGTGACCACGACCTTCTTGACCCCTTCGGCGAGGAGCAGCCGGGTGATCCGGTCCAGCGGCATGGCGCCGACCGGGTCCTGTCCGCCGGTCATGGCGACGGTGGCGTTGTAGAGCAGCTTGTAGGTGACGTTCTCCCCGGAGGCGACGGCGGCGCGCAGCGCCAGACTGCCCGAGTGCATGAACGTGCCGTCACCGATGTTCTGGATGAGGTGGTTTTCCTCCAGGAACGGGGCCATGCCGATCCATTGGGCGCCTTCGCCGCCCATCTGGGTCAACCCGATCACGTCGCCGACCTGCTTGTCGTCCATCATCATCACCATGGCGTGGCAGCCGATTCCGCCGCCGATCAGCGTGTCCGGTGCCACCTTGGTCGAGGAGTTGTGCGGGCATCCCGAGCAGAAATAGGGGGTGCGGTTCAGCAGCGGCAGTGCGATCTTCGAGGTCCTGGGGCGCTGTCTCCACAGCTGGACCGGTTCGATGCCGTATTCGTCGCCCAGTCGGCGGCTGAGGGCATTGGCGATCAGGTCGGCGTCGAGCTCTCCGAAGATGTTGACCAGGGATTTGCCGTTCGGATCGGTCTTACCGATGACCACCGGGGCGTTGGCGCGCCGGTAGAGGATGTCGCGGACCGCGGTCTCGAGGAACGCCCGCTTCTCCTCGACGACGATGATCTCGTCCAGCCCCGCAGCGAACCGGTGCACGATCTCGGGGTCGACGGGGTAGATCATGCCGAGCTTGAGGATGCGGATCCCGTACCGGAGCAAGTCTGCAGGTCCGAGGCCGAACAGTGAGAGTGCCTCGCGCAGATCGAGATACGTCTTACCGGAAGTGACGATGCCGATCCGGTCGTCGGGCCCGGATTGCACGATTTGGTTCAGTTTGTTGATGCGCGCGTAGTCGAGCGCGCGGGGCAGCCGGTCCATCATCTGGCTGCGTTCGAGGGTGAGCAGGTTGGGGCCGACGAGGTTGGCGTTCGGGGTGTACGTGCTCGGTCCGAGGTCACCGAAGCTCGGGTCGATCCGGTCGGGGTGCACGACGGCGGAACTCGCGCCGTCGGCGACGGCGGTGACGATTTTCAATCCCGACCACAGGCCGGTGAACCGGGACAGGAACGGTGCATGCAGCCCGTAGTCGAGCACCTCCTGGGAATCGGCCGGGTAAAGGGTGGGGATGAGCAGATCCGCCATGGCCACCTCGGACGCGCATGCCAGGCTCGAGGACTTCCCGCCCGGGTCGTCGCCGACGAGGGCGACGGCGCCGCCGCGCGGATCGGTTCCGACGAGGTTGGCGTGCCGAATCGCGTCGGAGGCGCGGTCGAGTCCGGGGGACTTGCCGTACCAGTACCCGGTGACCCCGTCCGAGCGCAGATGCCCGATCTGCGGTGCCATTTGGGTGCCGAGCACGGCGGTGGCGGCCAGTTCTTCGTTGACACCGGGACGGTGCACGAGGTCGTACTCGTCGAGGATCTTGCGTTTGCGGGCGATTTCGAGGTCGTACCCGGCCAGCGGTGATCCTTCGTAGCCGGAGACGAAGGACGAGGTGCGGTGGCCGCGCCGCCGGTCGAGGATGGCCCTGTCCCGCAGCACGCGTACCAACCCCTGGATGCCGGTCAGGTAGACCGATCCGTCTTCGAGGACGTAGCGGTCGTCGAGGGAGAACGTGGACGAGCGGGTCTGCATGATGGAGGACAAGGCTGTGTTCCTTCGTGTGATGTCGACGTCGGCGGTCAGGCGGGGGCTGTGCCCGGGGCCAGCCCGGCGACGAGTTCTTCCAGAGTCGCGGCCGCGTCGATGCGGTCGATGAACGCGATCTCGGTGCGGTGAGCGTTTTCGCAGAAGTCGACGACCCGTGGGACGTCGAAGAACGGGATCACGCAGACACCGTCGATGTCGGCGACGACGTAGTCGCCGGGGTTGACGAGATGCCCGCACAGCGAGACCGGACCGTTCATCTGCACGGTCTCGTAGCGGTAGCGGGCGGCGGCGGGATGCCTGGTGGCACTCCACACCGGCAGACCACTTGCGAGGATGGAGCCGGTGTCGCGAATCGCGCCGTCGACGACGCAGCCCCCGATCTGTGCTTTCACCGCCCACCGGGCCGACAGGGCACCCATCACCGCGCCGGACCGCGATCCCGAACAGTCCATGACGGCGACGTCCCCGGGGCGCCCGAGGCCGTAGAGGTCGCGGTCGCCGAAGGTCGTGCCGCGCCCGCTTTCGCGGTTTCCGGTCACGTCCCCTCCGAGGGGCACATACCGCAACGTCACCGCGGGACCGCACATTCGCGCCTGTTCCGAAACCGGTTTCAGCTCGGTCGCAGTGATTGCGGTGCCGATGCCCAGCTCGTCGAGGGCGTCGGCGACGGCGGATGCCGTGTCCGGTATCGCCAGCAACCGGGACACATAGTCTTCGACGTAGCGCGGGATCTCGGTGGTCAGGATCTTCGACTGCGGAACGGTGCCGGTCATGCGCGATCGGGTGTCGGTGAGGTCGGTGTCAGCCACGAAGAGCTCCTTCCATCACGACACGCCGCGACGTCGGCAGGGTGCGCCGGCGGGTGGTTTCGTAGACGTCGATGTCCTCGACGTCGCGCAGGGTCAGGCTGATGTCGTCATAGCCATTGAGCAGTCGCCAGCGGGCGTTGTCATCGAGGTCGAACGTGTAGGTGGCACCGGCCGCGCGGACCTCGCGCCGGACCAGGTCGACGGTGATCGGGACCTCGGGCCGTGCTTCGATCGTGTCCCAGAGTTCGTCGATCACGCGCTGGTCGAGAGCGATCGTGAGCAGACCGTTCTTCAGGGAGTTGCCACGAAAGATGTCCCCGAAGCGGGGGGCGAGGACAGCCGTGAAGCCGTAGTTCTGCAGCGCCCAGACCGCCATTTCGCGTGATGATCCGACGCCGAAGTTCGCACCAGCGACCAGGATGGTCGCGTTGCGGTAGTCGGGTTGGTTGAGGACGAAGCCGGGGTCGAGGCGCCAGTCGTGTAGCAGGGCGTCTTCGTAGCCTTCCTTGGTCACTCCGACGCAGAACCGTGCCGGGATGATCTGGTCGGTGTCGACGTCGGAAATCCGCAGGGGCGCTGCGATTCCGGTGTGTTCGGTAAATCTGTTCATCGAGGTCAGTCCTTCAAATCTGCGGGCGCGGTCAGTCGGCCGGTGACCGCGGTTGCGGCGGCGACGGCGGGTGAGACGAGGTGCGTCATCACGCCCCGTCCTTGGCGGCCTTCGAAGTTGCGGTTGTTCGTCGATGCGGCCCTTTGGCCCGGGCGTAGTCGGTCGTCGTTGAGCGCGACGCACATCGAGCACCCGGAGTAGCGCAGCGGTGCGCCGGCGGCGGCGAAGATCTCATCGAGTCCTTCCTCGACGGCCTGCGCGCGGACGGCCTCCGACCCGGGGACTACGAGCACGTCGACACCGGGCGCGATGCGCCGACCCTCCCAGACCGCGGCCACCTCCCGCAGGTCCTCGATCCGGCCGTTGGTGCACGAACCGATGAACACCGCATCGACCTCGATGTCGCGCAGCGGCGTCCCCGGAGTCAGCTGCATGTAGGCCAGTGCGCGCTCGGCGGCGGCGCGATCCACCACGTCGACGAATGAGCCCGGGTCGGGGACCTTGGCGTCGAGCGGGACGGACTGGGCGGGAGTCGTCCCCCAGGACACCCGAGGGGCGATGGTGGCGGCGTCGAGGTGCACCTCCTTGTCGAAGACGGCATCCTCGTCGGTGAAGAAGGTGCGCCAATACTCGGCTTCGTCATCGAACGCGGTCCCGGACGGCACGTGCGGGCGGCCCCGCAGGTACTCGACGGTGACCTCGTCCGGGGCGATGAGACCGGCCCGGGCTCCGGCTTCGATGGACATGTTGCACACCGTCATCCGGCCTTCCATCGACAACGCGCGAATCGCCTCGCCCTGGTATTCGATGACGTGGCCCTGCCCGCCGCTGGTGCCGATCTGCTCGATCACCGCAAGGATGAGGTCCTTCGCCGTCGCTCCGGGCGGCAGCTGACCGTCGACGACCACGCGCATGTTCTGCATGGGCGCCATCGGCAGTGTCTGGGTGGCGAGGACGTGCTCGACCTGACTGGTGCCGATACCGAAGGCGAGAACTCCGAAAGCGCCGTGGGTGCTGGTGTGCGAGTCACAGCAGACCAGCGTCATCCCGGGCTGCGTCAGTCCGAGTTCGGGACCGATGACGTGCACGATGCCGCGTGCGGAATCACCGAGTGAGTACAACTCGATACCGAAATCCCGGCAGTTGCGCCGAATGTGGTCGAGCTGCTCGACCGCGCCCGGGTCGGTGATCGTGCGCAGCACGTCGTCGGTCGGCGTGTTGTGATCCTCGGTGCCCAGCGTCAGGTCGGGGCGGCGGACGGTGCGGCCGGCGGCGCGCAGACCCGCGAACGCGGCGGGGGTGTTCACCTCGTGCAGCAGGTGCAGGTCGATATAGACCAAGTCCGGCTCGCCCTCGACGGAGCGCACCAGATGGCTCCTCCAGATCTTGTCCGCAAGCGTGTAGCCCATGATCAGCACCTGTTCCTTCCTAGCCAACGTTCCACCATCGACCCACTGTGGTGAGGCGGAGTGTGCAGAGCGGCCGTCCTTGGACCGGACCGCCGTGCTCGATGTGACCCACAACATACGCAGACCTGTACCGTGAGATAAACACACGCACAAAAAATGATGCCAAGTGCTCAACTACCGGCGCCCTCGAAACAACCGGGTGCGCATGTGGACTACTTTCCCGCCCTCACGACAGGAGTACCAGTGGACGGCTTCGACAAACTCGACCTAGACATCCTTCGACTCATCGTCGAAGAACCGCGGGCCGGCGTGCGCGAGTACTCCCGCAGACTCAACATCGCCCGCAACACCGCGCAGGCCCGGATCACCAAACTCGAAAAAGCGGGTGTGATCGTCACCTGGCGCCCTCAAATCAATCTCGCACCGCTGGGCTACGCCGTCATGGCGTTCGTGCACGTCCACATCGCCCAAAGCCAAGTCAACGAAACCCTGGAACGGCTGACCGCGATCCCCGAACTCATCGAGGCCAACACCGTCTCCGGCGAAGGAGACCTCCTCTGCCGCTTCGTCGCCCGAGACAACTCCCACTTCGAGGACGTCCTCCAGTCCGTCATGAAGACCGAGGGCGTGCTGCGCACCCGCTCCGAGATCGTCCTGAGCCGGCGCATCTGGCCCCGAACCATTCCGATCGTGGAGAAACTGCGGGCAGAAAATTGATCTGCCGGATGCCGGGGTAGCCGAGCTTCTGGCTCACTGCCCGCGACACAGCTGAACCATCCGCCGCCCGAGAGCCGGGATACTGAGCTATTGGCTCAACCACCCCGACCGCGACTGGTTCACGTTGAGCACCTGGATGCTTTCTCGGCGGTCGAGTTGATTCTGTGACCGCCATCACCCTTGAATAGCGGGGCACGGCAACGCCACATGCCGTCCCCGGCGGATCAGGCGTCGCCGCTCTCGGCTCACTGCCACCGGTTTACACCGGCAGGCGGCTCGGATCTCCGGGCATCCACCGAAAGGGTTACCTCCGATGCTCTACTTCATCTCGATCGCGGCGCTGATCGCCCTGTTCGCGATCGGCACCATGACACCCATCAACATGGGAGTCTTGGCATTCGCCGCCGCCTTCGTGATCGGCGGCTGGCTGTCCGGACTGTCCATGGACGAGATCTTCGGGTTCTTCCCCGGCAGTATCTTCACCATCATCGTCGGGATCACCCTGCTGTTCGGAATCGCCCGGGTCAACGGCACCGTCGACCTCCTCGTGGGCGGCGCACTGAAGCTTGTCCGAGGCAAACGCTGGGCCATCGTCTGGCTGATGTTCTTCCTCGGCGCCGGCCTGATGACCATGGGCTCGGTACTTGCAGTCGGGATGCTCGCCCCCATCGCCATGCCGATCGCCAAGCGTTACAAGATCGACCCCCTGCTGATGGGCATGATGATCAGCCACGGCGTACTCGGTGCGGCCTTCTCCCCCATCACCGTCTACGGCGCATTCACCAACGGCTGGCTCCAGTCCGCCGGCCTACCCACCAACCCCCTCGCGCTGTACGCCATCCCCCTCGGCCTCAGCTTCCTGCTCGCCCTCGGCCTCTTCCTCGTCCGCGGCCGTGACCTGCTCCGTGCCGATGACCAGTCGATCGACATCGACGACCTCACCTCGAGCGACAACCCCACCGTCGCAGGCAGTCCCGCACCGCAACCCCGCGGCGGCGACCTCGTCACAACCGGAGCGAGCGCCGGACAGCACGCCACCTCAGCCCGACACGGTGCCGGCCCGATGGTGCTGACTACTGGATCGCCGCAGCCCGCCCCCGAACCGGATCGGCTCACCGAGATCGAATCCACCGGATTCACCCCGCTGCGTGTCCTCACCCTGCTCGGCATGGTCGCCCTCCTCATCGGATCCGCCGTTTTCCAGATCGACGTCGGCGTCTGCTCGATGGTCATCGCCGCCATCCTCCTCGTCCTCGCACCGAACAAGCACAAGCCCGCCGTCAACAACGTCACCTGGTCCGCGGTACTCCTCGTCTGCGGAATGCTCACCTACATGAGCGTGCTCAAGGCCAACGGCACCCTCGAATTCCTCGGAGACGCGGCCGCGTCCCTCGGCTCCCCGCTCCTCACGGCCCTGATCCTCTGCTACGCCGTCGCCGCCGTCTCCGCCGTCGGCTCCTCCATCGGAACCCTCGGCATCGTCCTCCCGCTCGCGGCACCGCTGCTGATGATGGGCGAGGTCGGCCTCATCGGATTCGTCGCCGCCGTCTCCTTCTCCGCAGTCATCGTCGACGTCAGCCCCCTGTCGAGCAACGGAGTCATGGTCCTCGCCAACGCCCAGGTCCCCGACCGCGACAAATTCCAACGATCCCTCTTCAAATACACCGGCTACGTCGTCCTCGTCGCCCCCGTCCTCGCCTGGCTCCTCATCGTCCTTCCCACCTCCGTATAACTCCAGATCATCAATCCAACAGCGATATCGAAGCGCCGGTCACCCTGTGTGACCGGCGCTCCATCACGAGGGAAGCAGAGAGGTCGGATCGAACAATCAAATCGATACGACGGGCATGAGCGCGACAGAACCGTGCGCCGAGAACAACTCGGATCAGATGCTGGGTCGCCTCCTACATATCCCACGGAGACGCGCACCGGGTACGGCAACCACCGGGCGAACAGGCCGGAGCCCGAGGGCCGTTCCGGTGACTGTCGATGTGCGCGCAAACCCCGACTCATCGAACACCTGCCACTGGGTACCAAAATAGAACACGTGTCAGATCTTCCGCCCGCGATACCTGCCGCTGTAGCATTCGGGGATGAGTCGAGTAGGTAGCTACAGTGACGATGACGTGGCAGGTTGGCTGTCGATCTCGCCCGAGCTGGGTGGTGCGCTCGGGGCTTTCACGGACGCCGTGTACAACCGGAACCGGTTACCGTTACGGGTCCGGGAGATCGCGCGGATGGCGGTCGCGGAGGCCAATGAGTGCGCCGTGTGCCTCGGCACCCGCGACAGGAGCGGCGCCGATGCGGGGATCGACGAGCACTTCTACGATCACGTTCTCGAGTGGGAGTCGTGGCCCGGGTACAGCGCCGAGGAGCGGACGGCGGCGGAATTCGCGCACCGGTTCGCCACCGATCACACGGCACTCCGCGACGACGAGGACTTCTGGGCGCGGTGTCACGAACATTTCTCCGACGAGATCCTGACCGACCTGGCGCTGTCGTGCGCGTTGTGGCTGGGGACGGGCCGGGTGCTGCGGGTGCTCGACATCGGTCAGACGTGCAAGCTCACCCTGTAAGCACTCACTCCCACTCCCGCTGCGGGAGAACGTCCTCCATGAGCCTGCGCAGCGCGGGGTTCCGACTGTCCGAGCGCCAGGCGGCGTTCATCTGGACGGGCCGGTCGCGGATCGCGGAGACGGGGCGGAACACGACCCCTTCCGGGTGCATCGTCTGCGCGGATTCGGGGACGAGGGCCATGCCCAGCCCGGAACGGACGAGCACCAGCATGGTGTGCACCTGCGTGACGTACTGGACGTAGCGCGGGGAGGCACCGACGATCGTGAACGTGCTGATGAGCAGTTCGTGGAAGTACCGCGCATCGACGGGCGAGTACATGACGACGGGTTGATCGTCGAAATCCTCCACCGCCAACTGCTCGGCGTCGGCGAGGGGGTGACCGGCGGGCAGCGCGGCGACGAGCCGCTCGTGGTGGATGGGGCGGGTGTCGATTCCGGGACGGGTGAGGATGGGACGAATCAGCCCGAGGTCCAGTTCACCGCTGATCAGCGATTCGATCTGCACGGAGGTGACCATCTCCCGCAGAACGATTTTCACGTCTGGCAGCCTGTCGCGTGCGGCCTCGAGCAATCTCGGCAGCACCGCGTGCGCGGATGCGCCGGTGAACCCGACGACGACGGTGCCGAGGTCGCCGGCGGGTACGCGCCGCACAGTCAGGGCGGCACTCTCCGACAGACTCAGGATGCGCCGGGCATCGGGGAGGAACGCCGCACCGGCTGCGGTGAGGGTGACGGATCGGCTGGTGCGGTCGATCAACTGCACACCGAGTTCGCTTTCGAGCTGCTGGATCTGACGGCTCAGCGGTGGCTGCGTCATGTGCAGGCGCTCCGCGGCGCGACCGAAATGCAGTTCCTCCGCGACGGCGATGAAACACGACAGCCGCGCGAGGGAGAACATCCGATCCACTCCTTTGCCTCGAGGTGGGCCCGAGCCCGAAGACTCAATCTAGCCCACCCGGAAGGCGCCGACCGAGACCGCGGTCGGCGCCTTCCGTGAGACAGCTACCAGCGAGGGCAGGTGTTCTCGAACGTCGGGTCCACCGACTTCATGTATCCGGTGTCGTCGCGGTCGCGCACCCCGCAGTCGAGGTACTGCTGGTGCAGGGCGGCGAGGGCGTCCTCGTCGATCTCGACACCGAGTCCCGGCGTCGTCGGCACTGGGACCGCGCCGTCGACGAACTTCAGCACACCCGGCTCGACGACGTCCTCGGTCTTCCACGGCCAGTGCGTGTCACACGCGTACGTGAGGTTCGGCGTGGCGCCGGCGAGGTGCACCATCGCGGCCAGGCTGATGCCCAGGTGCGAGTTGGAGTGCATCGACAGCCCCAGACCGAAGTTGTCGCAGATACCGGCGAGCAGCCGCGACCGCTGCAGGCCACCCCAGTAGTGGTGATCCGACAGCACGACCTGGACGGAATCCTTCAGCACGGCGGGCTGGAGCTGATCGAACGCGACGACGCACATGTTCGTGGCGAGCGGCATCTTCGCCTCCCGCGCGACCTCGGCCATGCCGTCGAGGCCCGGCGTCGGGTCCTCGAGGTATTCGACGATGCCGTCGAGTTCCGACGCGACCCTGATCGACGTGTCGACGGTCCATGCGGCGTTGGGGTCGAGGCGCAGCGGCAGGTCGGGGAACGCGGCACGCAGCGCCTTGATGCCGGCGATCTCCTCGTCGGGTGAGAACACGCCTCCCTTGACCTTGATGGCCTCGAAGCCGTACTCGCCGATCATTTTCTGCGCCTGACGGACCAGACCGTCGGGGTCGATCGCCTCGCCCCACTCGTCCTGCTCGGCGCCGGGGTGCCCGGCCCACTTGTAGAACAGGTAGGCGCTGAACGGAACGGCGTCGCGCACCTTGCCGCCGAGCAGATCGGACACCGGCCGGCCGAGGGCCTTGCCCTGCACGTCGAGGCACGCCACCTCGAACGGGGAGAACACGCGGTCGGTGGTGCTGGCCGTGGTGATCATGCCCGCGACGCCGTCACCGCCCGTGACGGTCAGGGTGGCGATCTTCTCGTCGATCGCCGCGCGGATCGCGTTGAGCGCGAACACGTCCAGCCCGACGATCGCGTCGGCGGCCGCTTCGAGCCGGATGAGGTGGGCGGTGTCGGCGTAGGTTTCACCGAGTCCGACGAGGCCACCGTCCGTGTCGAGCTGGATGATCGCGCGCAGCGCGTAGGGCTGGTGCACACCGACGGTGTTGAGGAGCGGCGGGTCGACGAACGCGACGGGCGTGATCCGTGCGCCGGTGATCCGGATGGGTGCGGCAGCCATCAGACCGCCGCCTGCACGGCGAGGGCGTCGGCGAGAACGGCGCGGCCGGCTGCGGTGATCTGCGCGAGCTCCCGCACATGGGCCTCACTCGTCGGCACGAGCGGCGGCCGCACCGACCCGGCGTCGATGCCTTCCATCGCGACCCCCGACTTGATCAGCGACACCGCGTATCCGGGCACCTGGTCACGCAGGCGCACCAAGGGGTGGAAGAAGTCGCGGAGCAGCGCGGCGGTGAGTTCCTCGTTGCCGGATTCGAGCGCGTCGTAGAACCCGAGAGCGAGTTCGGGCGCGAACGCGAACGTCGCGGACGAGTACAGCGTGACACCGATCGCGCGGTACGCCTGCTGGGTGACCTCGGCGGTGGGCATGCCGTTGAAGAACAGGAACGGCTTGCCGGACGGGGCGAGCGCGTCCTTCACCGCACGGACGATGCGGCCCACCTTGTCGAGATCACCGGTGCCGTCCTTGAACCCGACGACGGTCGGGAACTGCGCCACCTCCACGGCGGCCGCCTCGTCGAACCGGGCGTTGCCGCGGTTGTACACGACGAGCGGAAGGTCGGTGGTGTCGGCGACCGCGCGGGTGTACTCCACCAGTCCGGCCTGCGGCATCGTCACCAGGTACGGCGGGAGCAGCAGGATGCCGTCGGCGCCGTTGGCCTTCGCGCTGGCGGCGAACTCCTTGGCCTGCTGCACCGAGCCGCCCGCCCCGGCGAACACGGGGACACGTCCGGCGACGACCTCGGTCGCCTTGGCGACGATCTTGCCGAACTCCTCCAGCCCGAGGGCGTGGAATTCGCCGGTGCCGCAGGCGATGAAGACTCCTCCGGGGCCGGCGTCGACACCCTTGGCGACGTGCTCGGCGAGCCGGTCGTAGTCGACGTCGCCGGATGCGGTGAACGGTGTGACGGGGAAGAACAGGACGCCGTCGAGCATGGGGAACTCCTTCACGAAGGGAAAATCAGGCTTGAGTGAGTCGGCCGTCGATGCGACGCCACAACTGGTCGGGGTTGCCGTCGGCGATGGCGGCGGGGAGCAGCGAACTCGGAACATCCTGGTAGGCAACGGGACGCAGGAACCGTTCGATCGCCAGCGAGCCCACGGACGTGGTGCGCGAGTCGGAGGTCGCGGGGTGCGGGCCGCCGTGCACCATCGCGTGGCCGACCTCGACCCCGGTGGGCCAGCCGTTGAACAGGATCCGGCCGGCCTTGAGCTCGAGGACGGGCAGCAGTCGTCCGGCCTCGTCGAGATCGGCGTCGTCGACATGGACCGTCGCGGTCAACTGGCCTTCCAACTGCGCCGCCACGGCACGCACCTGCTCGGCGTCGCGGCACTTGACGATCAGGCTGGACGAGCCGAACACCTCCTGCTGCAACACCTCCGATCCCAGGAACGTGTCGGCGTCGCTGCTGAACAGGGCGGCCCGGCACGAATTGGGGGCGTCGGACTCGACGCCGCGGGCCTCCACGGTGGCCGCGCCCTCGAGTGCGGCAACTCCGTCGGCATAGGAGCCGGCGATGACCGGGGTGAGCATCGGCGTCGGCACCGCCTCGGCGACCGCGGCATTCGCGGCCGCAACGAACTCGGCGAGGCCGGGACCGTCGACGGCGATGACGAGTCCGGGGTTGGTGCAGAACTGGCCGGATCCGAGCGTCAGGGACCCGACGAACGCGCGGCCGAGGTCGGCGCCGCGAGTGGCGAGTGCGTTCTCGAGCACGAACACCGGGTTGATCGAACTCATCTCGGCGTACACCGGGATGGGTTCCGGACGCCCGGCGGCCGCGGCGACCAGAGCGGTTCCACCGGAACGGGATCCGGTGAATCCGACGGCCTTGATGCGCGGGTCGGTGACGAGTGCGGTGCCGAGTCCGCGGCCCGAGCCGAACAGCAGGGAGAACGCGCCCGCGGGCATGCCGGTGCTCGCGACGGCGTCGGCGATGGCACGGCCGACGAGTTCGGAGGTGCCGGGGTGCGCGTCGTGGGCCTTCACGACGACCGGGCAGCCCGCAGCCAGCGCGGACGCGGTGTCGCCGCCGGCCACGGAGAAGGCGAGGGGGAAGTTGCTCGCGCCGAACACCGCGACGGGTCCGAGCGGCACCTTCCGCTGCCGGATGTCGGCACGGGGCAGAGGCGTCCGATCGGGCATCGCGGGATCGATGCGGGCACCGTTCCAGCCGCCGTCCCGCAGGACGCCGGCGAACAGCCGCAGCTGTCCGGACGTGCGGCCCACCTCACCGGTGATGCGGCCCTGGGGAAGCCCGGATTCGGCGCACGCCCGTGCGATGAGCGTCTCGCCGAGGGCCTCGATGTTGTCGGCGATCGCCTCGAGGAACTGGGCGCGCTTCTCGCTGCACGTGGCGCGGAACGGCGCGAACGCCTCGGCGGCGGCGGCGCAGGCGGCGTCGACGTCCCGTTCGTCACCGTGCGCGAAGCCCGGTTCCAGCCGTTTGTCGGTGGTGGGGTCGATGCCGTGGATCGTCGTGCCGGAACCCTGGACGGGCTTCCCTGCGATGATCATCTGTCCGGTCACGTCGGTCCGGTTCACCGTTGCTGTCATGATTCAGTCCTCGAGTTCTCGTCTGCGTTTCGTCTGTGCCGGTGAGAGGTCACTTGGCTGCCACGGCGGTCTCGTCGGAGCCCACCTCTGCCAGGTCCGCGACGTCGTCGATGTCTTCCTTGTCTCGCCGGAAGTACGTCACCGCCGCGGCCGCGGCCAGGGCGAAGAGCGACAGCACGACCAGGCCCATCGTCACCGTGCCGGTCTGCTCCTTGATCACCCCGAAGCCGAACGGGGCCACGAAGCCACCCAGGTTGCCCAGCGAGTTGATGATCGCGATCGCCGGCGCCAGCACCATCGGGTGGAGCGTGCGCTGCGGAATCGACCAGAAGAGCGGGCTCGCGCTCTTGAATCCCATCGTCGCGACGCACAGCAGCGGAAGCGCGAGCCAGGGTGTGACGAACGCGGCGGCCATCGTGCCGATACCGCCGATGAGCAGCGCGGCGACGAGGTAGGGCTTGTGCCGTCCGGTGCGGTCGGCGGAGCGGTTGGAGAAGTACATCGCGAAGATCGCGCAGATCCACGGCAGCGAGGAGAGCAGCCCGACGGTGATGTCGGTGGTGCCCGGGATGCGCCGGATGATCGACGGCAACCAGAACGTGTTGGCGTAGATCGCCATGGTGATCGCGAAGAAGATTCCGCAGCACACCAGGATCCGCGGCTGCAGGAGCAGCTTCCAGCGCGAACCCGACTCGCCGCGCTTCGCGGACGCCTCACTGCGCAGCACGTCCTCCTCGGCGATGACGGCCTGCAGGTCGTGCTTCTCCGCGCCGGTGAGCCACTTCGCGTCGTCGATCTTCGAGTCGAGCAGGCGGTAGGCGAAGCAACCGACGACCACCGACAGCAGACCCTCCAGCGCGAACATCCACTGCCAGCCGTGGTGCCCACCGAGTCCGTCGAGGGACAGCAGCGGTCCGGACAGCGGTCCCGAGATGGCGGCCGCGATGGAGGACCCGGCGATGAACAGTGCCGTGGCGCGGCTGCGATGGTTGTTCGGTAGCCAGCGGGTGAAGTAGAAGATGATGGCCGGGAAGAAGCCGGCCTCCGCGACACCGAGGAGGAATCGGAGGGCGTAGAACATCTCCGGGCCGTTGACGAACGCCATCGCCGCGGACACCAGGCCCCACGAGATCATGATGCGGGTGAGCCACACCTTGGCGCCGAACTTCTCCATGAGCACGTTCGACGGCAGTTCGAAGATCGCATAGGCGATGAAGAAAACACCCGCACCGAAGCCGTACGCCGCAGCGCCGATGCCCACGTCCGCCTCGAGATGCGTCTGCGCGTAACCGATGTTGGATCTGTTGAGCTGATTGCAGATGAGCATGACGATGAACAGCGGAACGACGCGACGGAAGATCTTGGAGACCGCGCTGTCGACCGCCGGGGAAACGGCGAGGGGGAGGGTCATCGGTGACTCCTCTCTGTGCTGGCGCTGGTGGTGCGGGGAACGTTGGAGGACTCCGATCACGCCCGGCTACCAGGCGTGACCTGAGTCATAGGAATCACGCTAGAGGCATGTTCGATACATGTCCAAGTCAAAGATTCTCGTTATCGATGCCGAAGTTGAATCGACGGGGCTTCTGCTAGTTTCCCTGTCGTGAGCGCTGACGCAGTCACCTTCGAGTTCGTCCGCACGACCCGTGAATTCTTCCCTCAACTGCAACGATGGCTCCGCGAACCGCACGTCGCGCGGTTCTGGAACCACGACACCGCGGACGCCGACATCGAGCGCGATTTCGGCGGCAGCATCGACGGCACCGAGCCCTGCGAGGACTTCCTCGTCCTGCGCGGCGGCCTGCCGTTCGGATTCATCCAGCGGTACCGGATCGCCGACTATCCCGAGGACCTCGCGCTCCTCACGGCCGTCGTCGAGATCCCACCGGGGAGCATCTCGATCGACTATTACGTCGGCGACGCGCAGCACACCGGCCAGGGGCTGGGAACCGCGATGATCAGCGCTTTCGTGGCCAAGTGCCGGGCCGACCTACCCGACGCCACCGCGATCGTCGTCCCCGTCGTCGTTCCCAACCGGGCGTCGTGGCGCGCACTCGAGAAGGCCGGATTCCGCCGCGTCGGCGAGGGCTACCTCCCACCGGACAATCCGATCGACGACGGCGCCCACTACATCAGCAGGCTCGATCTGGACGAGAGCGGGCCGATTCAGCCGGTGTCGCCCGCCCGCTGAGCTCTCCAGCGGCTCGGGCTGCACCCGAACCGGCCGCTGAACCAGCGTGAGAAGTTGCTCGGCGCCGAGAACGCCAGCATGTCCGCGATCTCGGTGAGACTCAGCCGGGGGTTCGCGACCATCCGTTCGGCGAGTTCGGCGCGGGTCGCGTCCAGGACCGTCGAGAACGTCTCCCCGCTCTCGGCGAGGCGGCGGTGCACCGTTCTGCGGTCGACCCCCAGACTGCGGGCCACCTGCTCGACGGAACACCGCCCGGTCGGCAACAGCAGTTCGATCAGCTCGCGGACCCGGCTCACGATCGTCACGTCGTCCGACGGCTCCCAGGATTCGAGGAGTTGCTGGGTGTAGGGACGGAGTAATGGATCGGACATCTTGTTCGGCGCGTCCAGGTCGCCGGCCTCGATGACGATGCCCGCGAACTCGTTCTCGAAAGTCACGACCGGCCCGAACAGACGCCGGTGGGTCGCCGTGTCTGCCGGAGCCGGATGAGGGAAGCAGACGTCGAGTGGCTTCCAGCCGCCACCGAGGAACCCGCGCAGCAGCCGGTGCAGCACCCCGACCGCCAGTTCCACCGACTGCCGGGTCTCGGTCGTCTCCCCCACGTCCAGTTCGACGCGCACAGTCACCAGCCCGCCGCGCTCCGACATCCGTGTCCGCAGCGCCTCGTTGTACGTGTGCTCGTAGCGGGTGAGGACGCGCAGCGCACTGCGAACGTCGGGCTCCTCGCGCACGACGAGGCTGAGAGGGCCGAGGTTGGAGAACTGCCTGCGCTCGGCAAGGCGCAGCCCGAAGTCCTCGTACCCGGATGCGCCGGCCGACTGCTCGAGCAACCGCGCGATCGACGCGGCCGGAATCCAGCGGTCCTGCAGGCCGAGCCCGGAGAGGTCCAGACCGGCCGAGCGCAGCAGCGGTGCCGGCTCGAGTCCGAGCGACCGGCACAGCTCTACGTACCCGTTCAGCGACGCATACCGCGCAAGGGGTTTCATACCGCCTCCGACATGTCCCGAAATGATACGCCGCCTGTCACGAAGGGATAAGCAGCCGCCTGATCGCGGCCCTACTGTTAGGTGCATCACAGCAAGGGACCGGCGCGGCGGTCATCACATCGAAGAGGAGAAGTACTGTGGCACAAGCGGTTCGGTTCTACGAGCACGGCGCCCCCGAGGTCATGAAGTGGGAGACCGTCGAGGTCGGGGAGCCCGGCCCCCACGGTGTCCGGATCCGGCACGAGGCCGTCGGATTGAACTTCGCCGACACCTACTTCCGCACCGGCCTGTACCCGGCCGAGTTGCCCGCGGGCATGGGCGTGGAGGCAGCAGGCGTCGTCGAAGAGGTCGGTTCCGGCGTGACCCACGTGCAGGTCGGTGACCGCGTCACCTATACAGGCAGCCCCCTCGGCGCCTACAGCACCGAACGCGTGATGCCGGCCGCACCACTGATCCCGTTGCCCGAAGCGATCCGCTTCGACACCGCGGCCGCGATGACGATGCGCGGTCTGACCACGGCCTACCTGCTGCGGCGCATCCACCCGCTGAAGGCGGGCGACACCGTGCTCCTGCACGCGGCGGCCGGCGGCGTCGGCCTGATCTTCACGCAGTGGGCAAAGTTACTGGGCATCAACGTGATCGGCACCGTGTCCACCGACGAGAAGGCCGCGATCGCCCGCGCCCACGGGTGTGAGCACGTGATCGTCTACACCCGGGAGAACGTCGCCGAGCGGGTTCGCGAGATCACCGACGGCGCCGGCGTTCCGGTCGTGTACGACAGCATCGGCGAGTCCACCTTCCAGACCTCGCTCGACTGCCTCGCCCGGCGCGGACTGCTGGTGTGCTTCGGAACGGCCTCCGGACCGATTCCGCCGATCAACGCAATGCAATTGGCGGTCAAGGGTTCGCTGTTCGTCACCCGCCCCGCGCTCGCCGACTACATCGCCGACCCGGCGGAGCGCGCCGAACTCGCCGGTGAACTCTTCGGACACGTCGAAGCCGGCCGGATCCGGATCGAGATCAACCAGAGTTACGGGCTCGAGGACGCCGTCCAGGCGCACCACGATCTCGAATCCGGCCGCAGCATCGGCTCCTTCGTGTTCCGACTCTGACAGCGCGCCAACACATTCACCACGACGGAGACACCACCATGACCGACACCGCGCAACTGACCCACTCGCCCGAACCGCACACGATCCTCTCCCCTTCCGGGTCCTTCCGGTTCGCACCGCTCACCTGCTCGATCGGCGCCGAACTGTTCGACGTGAACCTCGGCGACGCCGCCCGCGACGACGCCCTGTTCGCCGAACTGCGGGAACTGCTGCTCGAGTACAAGGTTTTGTTCCTCCGCGACCAGGACATGTCCCGCGCCGAGCACGTGGCGCTGGCCGAGCGGTTCGGCCCGCTCGAGGACCACCCCGCCGTGGGGAGCGACCCCGACCACCCGGGGCTGGTGCAAATCTACAAGGACCTCGACAGCCCGGCCGAGCACTACGAGAACGCCTTTCACTGCGACGCCACCTGGCGGGAGAACCCGCCCATGGGCTGCGTGCTCCGCTGCGTGGAGACGCCGCCGATCGGCGGCGACACCATCTGGGTGAACATGGCCCTGGCCTACGCGAAGCTTCCCGACGCGGTGAAGAAGCAGATCGACGGACTGCGCGCCCGGCACAGCATCGAGGCTTCGTTCGGTGCCGCGCAGCCGCCGGAACAGCGGCAGGCGCTGCACGAGAGGTTCCCCGACGCCGAGCACCCCGTGGTGCGCACGCACCCCGAGACCGGCGAAAAGATCTTGTTCGTCAACGCATTCGCGACCCACTTCGTCAACTACCACACCCCCGAGCACATCCGGTACGGCATCGACTACGCACCCGGCAGCAGCAACCTGCTCAACTACCTGATCAGCCAGGCGGCGATTCCCGAGTACCAGGTGCGGTGGCGTTGGACGAAGAACAGCGTCGCGATCTGGGACAACCGGTCCACCCAGCACTATGCGGTCCAGGACTACTGGCCCGCCGTCCGCAAGATGGAGCGCGCCGGCATCATCGGCGACCGGCCCTTCTGAATTTCTCACTGCCCCAATTCATCAGATCCGATTTCGAACGGAGAACACCCATGCACTTCCACGACGACGCCCTCTTCCCCGAGACCCAGGAGAAGCTGGTCATCACCTGTGCCCCGTACGGCCCCGAGTGGGAGCCGGACGACTTCCGCGAAGACCTGCCGCTGACGATGGACGAGCACGTCCAGAAGGCGGTCGACTGCTACGAGGCCGGCGCCACCGTCCTGCACATCCACGTCCGTGAGCTCGACGGCAAGGGCTCCAAGCGGCTCTCGAAGTTCAACGAGTTGCTCGCCGGACTGCGCCAGGCGGTGCCGGACATGATCCTGCAGGTCGGCGGATCGATCTCCTTCGCACCCGAAGGCGAAGGGGCGGATGCGAAGTGGCTCTCGGACGACACCCGGCACATGCTGGCCGACCTCGATCCCGCACCCGACCAGGTGACGATCGCGATCAACACCTCTCAGATGAACATCATGGAACTCATGACCGCCGACGACATCGCCGGCACCTCGATGGAGCGGCCCGAGCTCGCCGAGGCGTACCGGGAGATGACGGTACCCGCAGGCCCGGCGTGGGTCGAGGAGCATCTGCGTCGCCTGCAGGCGGCCGGAATTCAGCCGCACTTCCAGCTCTCGAGCATCCCCCAGCTCGAGACCGTCGAGCGGCTCATCCGGCGCGGGATCTACACCGGTCCGCTCAACCTGACCTGGGTCGGCATCGGCGGTGGCTTCGACGGCCCCAATCCGTACAACATCATGAACTTCATCCAGCGAGTCCCGGACGGTGCCTGCCTGACCCTCGAGACCCTGATGCGTAGCGTGCTGCCGGTCAACGCGATGGCGATCGCGATGGGCCTGCACCCCAGGTGCGGTAACGAAGACACCATCTGGGGACGCAAGGGCGAGAAGATGACCTCCGTCCAGCAGGTCGAGCAGTTGGTCCGCGTCGCGGGTGAACTGGGTCGCGAGGTGGCCACCGGCAAGGAGGCCCGCGACATCTACCGGATCGGCCAGACCTATGCCGATGCCGACGAGACCCTCGCCAAGCTCGGCTACGCGCCCAACCGCCGTCCCGGCCAGGTGGGCTTCACCCACCACGCCTGAGTTCCGGCGCCTGGGGGATCTCGGTCACGACCGGGGAGAGAGCCGGGAAGACCGCTGCTCGCACGAGCACGGCCGGCTCTCTCCCCCACCCTTTATCACTCCTGACGGCCATAGGAGGCCTCATGGGACTGCCTGCCACCACCGCCCTGAACACCACCACCCCTAATGCCACCACCGGGAACACCGCCCCGGCCTCCCGGTCCCGGTTCTACCCGTGGATCGTCTTCGCACTCACCTTCGGTCTGCTGCTGTCGGACTACATGTCCCGGCAAGTCCTCAGCGCCGTATTCCCGCTCCTCAAAACCGAATGGACGCTGACAGATTCCCAGCTGGCGTCGCTCAGCAGCGTCGTCGCGCTGATGGTCGGACTGTTGACCCTCCCGCTGTCGCTGCTCGCCGACCGGTGGGGTCGCGTGAAGAGCCTCGTCCTGATGGCCGTGCTCTGGAGCATCGCCACACTGCTCTGCGCGGTAGCGAGCAGCTACGAGCAGATGCTCGGGGCCCGCTTCCTGGTCGGCGTGGGTGAAGCCGCCTACGGCAGCGTCGGCATCGCGGTGGTTCTCAGCGTGTTCGCCCCGCGAGTGCACTCCACGCTCAGCGGCGCCTTCATGGGCGGCGGATCGTTCGGGTCCGTGATCGGCGTCGCCCTCGGCGGCGTGATCGCTGTCAACCTCGGCTGGCGCTGGTCGTTCGCCGCGATGGCCGTCTTCGGGCTCATGCTCGTCGCCCTGTTCCGGGCTCTGGTCTCCGAACGCAAACTTGCTCAGCATGCGGCCGACGACGACCCGGCCGACGCACCCGGCCCCGCCGGATTCCGGGCGCCGATCTCGAGCCTGTTCACCACCCCCGCCGTCGTGTTCGCCTACATCGGTGGTGGTCTCCAGATGTTCACTGCCGGTGTCCTGCTCGCGTGGCTGCCGAGTTTCTTCAACCGGTCCTACGGCCTCGCACTCGACAAGGCCGGTGCGATGGCGTCGATCTTCGTCCTCCTCGTCGGCAGCGGCATGGTGGTGTGCGGCATCATCACCGACCGCGTGAGCCGCAACGATCCCGCACGGAAATGGACCACCGCGGTGGTCTTCGGCGTGATCTCCCTCGTCTTCCTCGGCGCCGGATTCCAGTTGCCGACCGGCACGCCCCAACTGGTCCTGATCGGTATCGGTGCCTTCTTCTCCGCCGGCTCGTCCGGCCCCATCGCCGCGATGGTCGCGAACCTCACCCACTCGTCAGTGCGCGCCTCGGCCTTCGGCACCCTCACCCTGGCCAACAATCTCCTCGGACTGGCACTGGGACCCTTCGTCGTCGGGGTGCTGGCCGACCGCTTCGGCCTCGTCACCGCATTGCAGATCGCGCCCCTGATCTACATCGTCGCGATCATCGCCCTCGTCCTCGGCAAACGCGCCTACCCGGCCGGACGCCGCAAGCTCGCCGCCCTCACCGCCGCACCCGCCTGATCCACCTCCGAAGAACTGGAGTCGACCGTGACCACTTCCACCTCACCGACCGTGGTGATCGTGCCCGGACTGCGCGACCACGTCGCCGACCACTGGCAGACGCTGCTCGCCGAGCGACTCGACACCGTGCGGACGGTGCCGCCTCTCGAACAGGACAAGCTCAGCCTCGCGGCCCGGGTCGCCGCACTCGACGCCGTCCTCGCCGACATCGACGGCCCGGTCGTGCTGGTCGCCCACAGTGCGGGAGTGGCGATCACCGTCCACTGGGCCCAGCAGTCCACCCGCCCGATCCAGGGCGCCCTGCTCGCCACCCCACCGGACCTCGAGGAACCACTGCCCGCGGGGTATCCCACCCCCGGCGAACTCGAGCAGGGTGGCTGGGACCCCGTCCCCCGGGGCCGGCTGCCGTTCCCCAGCGTCGTCGCCGCCAGCACGAACGATCCGATGGCCCGATTCCGTCGGGTCGCCGGGATGGCCGAGTCGTGGGGCAGCAAGCTCGTCGACCTGGGTGCCGTCGGCCACCTCAATCCGGCCGCAGGCTACGGGTACTGGCCGTACGCCGAGGAACTGCTCCGAGACCTCATCGAGAGCACGGTCGTCCCCGGTCTCGCGAACGCAGATGCCCGATGACGCGCAAGGTCTTCGGTTCGGCCGCCGACGCCGTCGCGGACATCGGGTCCGGTGCGTCGCTGGCGGTCGGCGGGTTCGGGTTGTGCGGCATCCCGGACGAGCTGATCGCGGCGATCGCCGACGGTGACGCCACCGACCTGGAGGTGTTCTCCAACAACTGCGGCGTCGACGACCGCGGGCTCGGGATCCTGCTCACCCGCAACCGGATTCGACGCGTCACCGCGTCATACGTCGGGGAGAACAAGGAATTCGCGCGCCAGTACCTGTCGGGTGAGCTCGAGGTCGAGCTGACGCCGCAGGGAACCCTGGCCGAGAAGCTGCGTGCCGGCAGTGCGGGGATCCCCGCCTTCTTCACCCCCGCCGGGGTCGGAACGCCCGTCTCCGACGGCGGGCTGCCGTGGCGGTACGCCCCCGACGGATCGGTGGCCGTCGCCTCCCCGCCCAAGGAGATCCGCGAGTTCGCCGGCCGCGAATACGTGCTCGAGGAATCGATCACCGCCGACTTCGCACTCGTCCACGCCCGCATCGGCGACAGCGAGGGCAACCTCGTGTTCGCCAAGGCCGCGGGCAACTTCAACCCCCTCGCCGCGATGGCCGGCCGCATCTGCATCGCCCAGGTCGAGCAGCTCGTCGAACCCGGCGTGCTCGACCCGGCGCGGGTGCACCTGCCGGGGATCTTCGTCGACCGGATCGTCCACACCGGGACTCAGGACAAGCAGATCGAGAAGCGCACCGTCGCCGTGAGGAAGGACTGACATGACGACCATCGTCGAGACGATCGGCTGGACGCGCGAGGACATGGCGGCCCGTGCCGCCGAGGAACTGTCGCCGGGCGAGTACGTCAACCTCGGCATCGGGCTGCCCACGCTGATCCCGAGCTTCCTCCCCGCCGGGGTTCAGGTGACGCTGCACAGCGAGAACGGGATCCTCGGCACCGGTCGCTACCCGGACGAGGATGCGGTCGACGCGGATCTGATCAACGCCGGCAAGGAAACGGTCACCGTCAACGCGGGCGCGTCGTTCTTCGACTCGGCGCTCAGCTTCGGAATGATCCGCGGCGCCCACATCGACACCGCCGTCCTCGGCGGAATGCAGGTCTCCGCGGCCGGCGACCTCGCGAACTGGATGGTTCCGGGACGGATGGTCAAGGGCATGGGCGGCGCAATGGACCTCGTGCACGGCGCCCGCAAGGTCATCGTGCTCATGGAGCACTGCGACAAGTCCGGTGCCCCGAAGATCGTCGAACGCTGCACGCTGCCACTCACCGGCCGCCGCGTCGTGCACCGGATCATCACCAACCTGGCCGTCGTCGACGTCACCGACTCCGGTCTCGTGTTGCGCGAGTGCGCGCCCGGGGTCACCGAAGACCTGGTCCGCGCCGCCACCGCAGCGCCGCTCTCGTAGCGCTTCTCCCACCTTCCCACCACGAGAAAGTGTCCCGTGCTCAACCTCTCCGTACTCCTCGAAGACTCCGCCCGCCGGTTCGGCGACCGTGACGCCCTGATTCTCGGTGACGAGCGGATGACCTACGCCGACCTCGACGCCCGGTCGAACCAGGTCGCGAACCTGCTGGTGTCGTGCGGCATCGAACCCGGCGACACGGTCGCGCTCTCCTGTCCCAACATCCCCCAGTTCCCCGTCGTCTACTACGGCATCCTCAAGGCCGGCGCCGTGGTCGTGCCCCTCAACGTGCTCCTCAAGGACCGCGAGATCGCCTACCACCTCACAGATTCCGACGCCAAGGCGTACTTCTGCTACGACGGCACCCCCGACCTGCCGATGGGCGAGTACGGGCGCTCCGCGTTCGCGCAGAGCCCGCACTGCCGCAGCATGTTCCGCATCACCGCCGACCCGGACGCTCCCGCCGCGATCGACGGCATCGGCACGTTGGCCGACGCGATGGCGCTGCAAAACACCGCTTCCGAGACCGTCGTCCGCGAACCCGGTGACACCGCCGTCATCCTGTATACGAGCGGGACCACCGGAAAACCCAAGGGCGCCGAACTCACCCACGCCAACATGGTGCTCAACGCGCTGACCGCCAACCGCCTCTTCGACAGCACACCCGCCACCCACGACCGGTATCTGGTGACGCTGCCGCTGTTCCACTCGTTCGGTCAGACGGTCACCCTCAATGCCGGGATCTCGGTGGGGGCGACCCTGGTGCTGCTGCCTCGGTTCGAGGCCGCCGCCGCACTCGACCTCATCGAGCGGGAGAACATCACCGTCTTCGCCGGCGTGCCCACCATGTACTGGGGTCTGCTCGGCGCCCTCGACGGACACCCCGCCGACATCGATCGCATCGCCGGCAACATGCGACTCGCGATCTCCGGCGGTGCCGCGCTGCCGGTGGAGATCCTCACCCGGTTCGCCGACCGCTTCGGTGTGCAGATCCTCGAGGGATACGGACTGTCCGAGACGTCGCCACTCGCGACGTTCAGCGACCCCGGCGGCGAGCCCCGGCCCGGTTCGATCGGCGTCCCTGTGTGGGGAATCGAGGCCCGGCTCGTCGACAAGGACTGGAACACCGTCACCGGGTCCGGTGAGATCGGCGAGATCGCGTTGCGCGGCCACAACGTCATGAAGGGGTACTACAACCGACCAGACGCCACCGCGGAAGTGCTGCGCGACGGCTGGTTCCGGACCGGTGACCTCGCCCGCGTCGACGACGACGGCTTCTATTACATCGTCGACCGGGCGAAGGACCTGATCGTGCGCGGCGGATTCAACGTGTATCCCCGAGAGATCGAGGAAGTCCTCCTCGGCCACGATGCCATCTCCCTGGCCGCCGTCGTCGGCGTCCCCGACGACAGTCACGGCGAGGAGATCAAGGCGTACGTCATCCTCGAGCCCGGCGCACAGGTCACCCCGGACGAGTTGATCGCCTGGGCCAAGCAGCAGATGGCGAGCTACAAGTACCCCCGCAGCGTCGAATTCGTCACCACCCTGCCGATGACCGCCACCGGCAAGATCCTCAAACGCGAACTCGGCCGCGCCCCGGCCGCCCTCTGATACCGAAAGCACCAGTGTGAGCACCACTCCCCTCCCGACTGTCCCCGACGAGCTCACCGCTCCCCTCGATCTTCTCCTCACCAGCGGAACCCGCGGTGTCGCGGCTCGCATGCTCCCCGACAGCTCGTGGACCCGTCTCGGGCGGAGCCTCGCCGGCCGCCCGGGTACCCTCGCGCGGCGCGGCGGTGCCCTCGCCCGCGAACTCGGCGCCATCGCCGTCGGCACCTCGGACCGCTCTCCCACGAAGGCGGACAGGCGCTTCGGCGACGCCGCGTGGCAGCAGAATCCGGCCCTGCGCCGGGCGATGCAGGCGTACCTCGCGACGTCGCACACCGCTGCGGCCCTGCTCGACGACGCCGAACTCGACTGGCGTGACCACGAGCGGATGCGGTTCGTCCTCGACAACCTCGTCGAAGGCCTGTCCCCCACCAACAATCCACTGCTCAGCCCGCTGGGATGGAAGGCAATGGTGGACACGGGCGGCCTCAGCGCGGCACGCGGCGTCCGCGCGCTCGTCCGCGACCTGCGGTCGAAACCGCGCGTGCCCGCCATGGTCGAGCCCGACGCGTTCGCCGTCGGGGAGGACGTGGCTGCGACGAAGGGCGCCGTCGTCCTGCAGACCCGCACCTTCGAACTGATCCACTACACGCCGCAGACGGAAAAGGTCCACGCCACACCGCTGTTGATCGTCCCGCCCGTCATCAACAAGTACTACATCCTCGACATCGCACCGGGCCGCAGCCTGATCGAGTATCTCCTGCAGCAGGGTCAGCAGGTCTTCGCCATCTCCTGGCGCAACCCCCACGCCCGGCACCGGGACTGGGATGCCGACACCTACGGCGCGGCGATCGTGGAGGCGCTCGATACGGTGCAGTGCATCGCCGGGACCGACAGCGCCCACGTCCTGGGCACCTGCTCGGGCGGGATTCTCGCGGCGATGGTCGCAGCGCATCTCACCGAGATCGGTGAGGGCGACCGCATCGCCGGCCTCACCCTGGCCGTCACCGTGCTCGACCAGACCCGGGCCGGCACCGCGGCGGCCGTCATGAGCGAGCGCGCCGCCGCGGCCGCGATCCGTGACTCGGCCGCCAAGGGATATCTCGACGGCCGCACCCTCGCCGAGATGTTCGCCTGGCTGCGTCCGACCGACCTGGTCTGGCGGTACTGGGTGAACAACTACGTGCAGGGCCGGGCTCCCGCCGCCTTCGACGTGCTGTTCTGGAACTCGGACACCACCCGCATGGCGGCGGCACTGCACCGCGATCTCGTCTTGCTCGGCCTGCGCAACGCGCTGACGATGCCGGGCGCGGCGACCATGCTCGGCACACCCGTCGACCTGGCCACCGTGACCGCCGACGCGTACGTCGTCGGCGGCTCCGCCGACCACCTCTGCCCGTGGCAGTCCACCTACCGGAGCGCTCGCCTCCTCGGCAGCAAGGACTCCCGGTTCGTGCTGTCGTCGAACGGTCACATCGCCTCACTCGTGAACCCGCCGGGCAATCCACGGGCGTCCTTCCGATTCGGGCAGCCCGTCCCGGAGACTCCGGACGAATGGCTTGCCGCAGCGGAGACCGCACCGGACTCGTGGTGGCCCGACTACGCGCGCTGGCTGGCCGAGCGCAGCGGACCCGACATCGACACCCCCGGCAGCCTCGGCGCCCGGCAGTTCCCCCCGCTCGGGCCCGCCCCGGGGACCTACGTCCACCACAACTGACCCGCTCTAAACACCACAGAGGGACATTCCTACCCATGCATCTCACACAGCCCACCGATCTCCTCGGGCTCGTCGGACAGACCATCGGAACCACGGGCACGCTCAAAATTGCGCAGGATCAGGTGAATCTGTTCGCCGACGCGACCGGGGACCACCAGTGGATCCACACGGATCCCGAACGCGCGGCCAGTGGCCCCTTCGGCGGCACCATCGCGCACGGCTATCTCACGCTGTCGCTGGCCCCGAGCATCCTCGCCGAAGTTCTCACCGTCGACGGCGTGCACGCCGCCCTCAATTACGGCCTGAACAAGGTGCGGTTCCCGGCGCCCGTGCCCGTCGGTTCCGCGCTGCGCGTCACCGTGTCCGTGATCGCCGCGCAACGGAAACCGGCCGGCATCGAGGCAGTCTTCGGGTTGACCTACGAGATCGACGGCGGAACGCGTCCGGTGTGCATCGCGGACGTCGTGGTGCTCTACACGTGAGCGTGACCGAATTGTTCGGCCGGAGCGATCGATTCGACGACAAGGTTGTTCCGGTCGGTGGTCGACCGATCCGGGTGCGGGTCCGCCGCGGGACCGGTGTGCCCCTGGTCCTGTGCAACGGCATCGGAGCAGGCCTGGAAGTGCTGGACCCGCTGGTCGCCGCGATGGACCCGACAGCGACGATCATCAGCTTCGACGTCCCCGGGACCGGGGGTTCGCCGGCATCACCGGTCCCGTACGGGATTCCTGCCCTCGCGTGCGGCCTGAGCCGCCTCCTCACCGAGATCGGGGTCGATGTCGTCGACATCCTCGGCTTGTCCTGGGGCGGAGCGCTGGCCCAGCAGTTCGCCCTGCAGAACCCGCGGCGCTGCCGGCGCGTCGTCCTCGTCGCCACCGGGACCGGCGCCCTGATGATTCCGGGGCACCCGCGTGTGCTCGCGAAGATGCTGACGCCGAGGCGGTTCACCGACACCCGCTACGCGGCAGCCATCGCCGGCGACCTGTACGGTGGCACGGCCCGCCTCGGGGGTGAAGCCGTGGCGCGAGTCTTCGGAAAGCAGATGCACTCGGGCTCGCGCATCGGTTATCTCCATCAGCTCATCGCGGGAGCGGCGTGGACGAGCCTGCCGCTGCTTCCCCTCATCCGACAGCCCACGCTGATCCTCGCGGGCACCGACGACCCGATCATTCCCATTGCCAACGCTCACATCATGAACGCGCTCCTGCCGCACGCGACCCTGCACCTCCACCGCGGCGGGCACCTCGACATCCTCACCAATGCACCCGATCTCATCCCGGCCGTCACGTCCTTCCTGACGGCACCGTAGCCGCCGGCCGGCACAGCAGTCAGCCGTCCGCGCCCATCTCGGCAAGCACGGTCCGCAGGCGGTCGTTGTCCGCCGGGGTCCAGCCCTCGGGCGGCAGGATCGCGCTCCACGCGTCGGCGATGTCGACGACGTACGAATGCCCGTGCCCGTCGGGAACACCTGTCGATACCGCCATGTCGGCCGCAACCTGGAGGAAGGTCACGAACGGGAACCACTGTGTGCTGTCGAGGACGTCGTAGCCACGGTCCTCCTTCAGCCAGTCCGGCTCGCTCAGCAGCAGCTGGGGCGACCACCAGACGATCGGATCCGATGGGTGCTGCAGATAGACCATGCGTGGGATCCCCCAGGGTGAATCGGGGCGCGGAAGGTCCTCCGGTGCGCGTGCTCCGAAGCGGACGGTCTCGCCCTGCTCGTAGATCGGCAGCCATTCGGGTGAGCCCGGATCGCGGTTCGTGGTGACATCCGTCCAGATCTCGTTGGCATTGGGTGGTCCCGTGAACAGCACCCCGTCGGTGCGGGCCTCGACATCATCGACGCTGCCGAATGCGCTTTCGCCACCGAAGGAGCCGAGGCTCTCGCCCATCACGACGAGCTTCGGACGGGTCTCCGCCGGCAGGGCCTTCCACTTGTCGTACACCGCGTCGAACAACGCCTCCCCGGCCTGGTGGGCACGCTCCTTGTCCACCAGGAAGGACAGCCAACTCGGCAAATAGGAGTACTGCAGCCCGACCATCGCAGTGTCGCCGTTGTACATGTATTCCAGTGAGGAGACGAGACTTTCGTTGATCCACCCGGTCCCGGTTGTGGTCGCCACCCCCACCACCGCGCGGTCGAACCCGCCCGCACGTTCGAGTTCGTCTGCTGCCACCTGTGCGTTCTCCCGGATCGAATCGCCGCCGCTGGCGAGCCCGGCGTAGGTTCGAATCGGCTCCAGCGCCGGCCGCCCACCATTGAACGCCGACAGTTCGCCGACGGTCGGGGCACGCGAAATGAACGAGCGGCCCTGCCGTCCCAGCGAATCCCACGTGACGAGCGAGTCCGGCCCGCCCGAACGCAGCGACGACGTCGGCGGCTCGTCGCCCGCCTTGGTTTCCTGGTTGACGGCGGCGAACGAGTTGTTCAGCCCCGACATGATCACGCGCACCATCGCGCCGTTGACGAGTGCGAACAGCAGCGCCACCACCAGTACACCGATGACCGTCGCCGAGATCCGCCGCGGCACCACCCGGCTGATCTTCCGTTCGACCCACCACACCGCCCGCAGCAGCACCCGGGCGATCGCAACGAACAAGACGAAGATCAGCACCGCCACGAACACCATGACGAGGTAGCCGAACCACGGGAACGGTGCGGCACTCATGATCGCCCGCAACTGCGACTGCCAATCCCAGAACCACACCAGCATCGCCGCGGTTCCGACGATTCCGACCACAAACGCCACCCGGCGAACCATGATCTTCACGCGGGTCGGGGCCTCCCGCCGCACGAGATGACGAACCAGCTTGGAGCCGAGGAACCCGATGGCGTACCCGAGGGCCGCCGATACGCCGGTGACGAGACCCTGGAAGAACGGACCACGGGGCAGAAGCGTCGGCGTCAACGACAGCCACACGAACAGCACCGCGACCACCAGCCCCCCGAAGGCATAGCGGTCCGGAAGCCAGCGACGATACCCGGGAGGCCGGGCAGGGCGGGCTTCGCGCTCGGGCGCACCGTCGATCACATCGTTCGGCACCTGACAAGCGTAGCCGTCACAGACTCGCGATCGACACCAATCGGCAATCCGCCACGCGCCGTGAAGACCGAAGTCCACCTGAGATGTTCGAACATCGAACAAGTCGTTTCCGGCCGACCGCCGACGGACTCTACGTCAGTGTCTTCGTCTTGATCGCCTGGAATTCGGCGTCGGTGATCGCCCCGGAATCGAGCAGCGCCTTGGCGTCCCCGATCTGCTGCGCCGGAGACTTCCCGGCGACGTCCCGGATGTAGGAGTCCTGTGCCTGCTTCACCTGATGAGCGGCGGCCATCGACCGCTTCGCCATGCCGTCGCCGCGGGCGATCACGTACACCAATGCCGACAGGAAGGGAATGACGAACAGCAAGAAGATCCAGATCGCCTTGACCCACCCCGAAGTCTCGCGGTCCCGAAACAGGTCGGTGATGATCGAGAACAACACGGACAAATAGGCCGCGAAGGCGAAACAGACGAAGATGAACCAGAAGAACTCCCAGAAACCTTCCATTTTCGACGCTCCGTCCACTCGGTGTTTCCGATCAGAAGGCCAGGATTCCGGCCTCCTCGAACCTCAATTGGTGGCGTCGAGCGCGTCGAGCGCCGCCAGGATCCCCTGAACGGGGATCCGCCCCGAGGCCACCAGCTGCGCGCCCTCGCGGCGCAGTGCGGAGGCGAACGGTGCGGCCCAGCAGTTCTCGTAGACGAGAATGGCTCCGGAACACCCGGGGGCGAGTACGGCAGCCGCATCCTCGAGGTCTGTTCGGTCGATCAGACCCGTCGCCGCCTCGGCGAACAGCGTCACGTCCACACCACCCTCGAGCCCGAGGTCCTCGATGGCCATCCCCACCAGCGATCCGTCGGCTTCCTTGCGAACGAAGATCAGATCGAGCACACGGATGATGCGTCGTTCGACCAGATCGACCAGAAGGGGCAACGCCGATCCGTCGGGTCTGCGGTCGGCGGGAAACTCCACGACGAGATAGTCGATGGGCCCGAGTTCGTCGAAATCGGTGTCGTTCACTGCAGAACCTCTCTTCTGAAGACAGCAGCGACAGCCACACGGCTCTTGGTCAGTATCCACCCGACGGGCCACGGCGACTAGAGCACAAGGTCAACTGACCGCTTCGGTCGCTGCGCGGTCCGACAGTTCGCGTCGTGCCGCCTTCTCCACGAGGAGGGGGACGAAGTCACGGATTCTGCCTTTCGCGAGCCGCTTGTGAACGGTGCGAACGATGTGCTCGATGTCCACGGGTGACACTGTGGGATAACGAGTCGTCAGGCGCTCGATGACCTGTTCGATCTGAAGCAACTCGTCGTCACCGATCATCACACCATCGTCTTCCCGCTGCGTAACCAGCGTCAAGACACGAAACGGCCTCTGGAACAACTCAGTTCGGCGCCAGGACCGTGAATGTCCCTGCGTCTGGAATGAATCCAGTATCCGGGGCACCGTCCGGAAATACAGTTTCCCGACTATCACCAGGTGGAAATGACGGACAATGTGAGGTACCGGGCCGCCGGGCTCGCGGTAGGGAAAGGGACGGTCATGTCCGAGACAAGGTCAGTCAAGCAGGGCGTCGCGGCAGGCACTTCGATCGGGGCGGCCATCATCATGGTGACCGTCGGGATCATCCAGTTCTTCCAAGGAATCGCCGCGGTCGCCGAGAACGAAGTATTCGTGACGGGGCTGAACTACGTGTACAAGTTCGACCTGACCACCTGGGGCTGGATCCACATCGTGCTGGGTGTGCTCGTCGCAGCGGTCGGCCTCGCACTGTTCACCGGAGCGGGATGGGCGCGGGTGTCCGCGATCGTGATCGCGGCCGTTTCCATACTCGCCAACTTTCTGTGGCTTCCGTACTACCCGTGGTGGTCGGTACTCATCATCGCGCTCGACGTCGTGGTGATCTGGGCCCTGTCGACGTGGCAGCCGGATCGGTACTGAGCCGCAGGCAGCCGGGGTCGAAGCCGTGGGTAAGAAATCGAAGCACGAGAAATCCGGGATCGATCTGCCCCGACCGGACGGTGCCGAGCCCGGCGCACCGATGAAGAACAAGGAGTACCGCCGCCTGCTCCGTCCGCTCCACTGCGAACTCGTCGCATTGCAAGAGTGGGTGAAAGCATCGGATGCGAGGATCTGCATCGTCTTCGAGGGTCGCGACACCGCCGGGAAAGGCGGCGTCATCAAGGCGATCACCGAGCGGGTCAGTCCGCGCGTGTTCCGTGTCGTCGCCCTACCCGCCCCGACGGATCGCGAGAAGTCGCAGATGTATGTGCAGCGGTACCTACCGCACCTCCCGTCCGGCGGGGAGGTCGTCATCTTCGACCGTAGTTGGTACAACCGCGCGGGCGTCGAACGGGTGATGGGCTTCTGCACCGAGGAGCAAGCGCAGCAGTTCCTCCAACTCGTCCCGACGGTCGAACGCGCGATCGTCGACTCCGGCGTCATCCTGCTGAAGTACTGGCTGGAGGTGAGTGAGGACCAGCAGACGCTGCGCCTGCAGAGCAGGATCGACGACCCGCGGAAGGTCTGGAAGCTGTCGGACCTGGACCTGAAGTCGTACACCCACTGGTACGACTACTCGCGGGCCCGGGACGAGATGTTCCACTTCACCGACACCGGCTGGGCGCCGTGGTACGTCGCGGTCAACGATGACAAGAAACGCGGACGGCTCAACGTCATCAGCCACCTTCTGAGCCAGATCCCCTACGAACCCCTGGAACGCCCCGACATCACCTTGCCGGATCGGCGGGGCCCGCACGGCTACACACCGCCGAGGCAACCCCTGCACTGGATCCCCACACCCTACTGAGGACCGAACGCAGGAGAAGGACGAGCGGTCATGGCCACCACGGAACCCACGCAGGCGCAGACAGCCTGGCATGCCCAGGACACCGACGCCGTGGTGTCCGCACTGGCCTCCGATCGGCTGGCGGGTCTGACGGTCGGCGAGGCGGACGAACGTCGCCGACGGCACGGTCCCAACGAGATCGCCTCCGAGCCGGCGCCGTCGACGTGGGCGATCGCGCTGCAACAGCTGAGGGATCTGATGAACCTGATGCTGGTCGCCGTGGCGGTCGTCAGCGTCGTCATCGGCGAGGTGCCGACGGCGATCATCGTCGCGGCACTCGTCGTGCTCAACGTCGTGCTGGGCACGCAACAGGAACTGAAGGCACGCGCCAGCGTCGACGCGCTCGCGAAGATGCAGACACCGCAGGTTCGGGTCACCCGGGACGGGGCGCTGGAACAGTTCGCCGCCACCGAACTCGTACCGGGCGACATCGTGCACCTCGAGGCCGGCGACGTCGTCCCCGCCGACGGCCGACTGCTCACGTCGGCGACCCTCGAGGCACAGGAGGCCGCGCTGACGGGAGAAAGCGCGCCCGTCCCGAAGGACCCTCAGACCCTCGACACCGCCGAAGTCCCCCTCGGTGACCGCAGCAACATGGTCTTCCAGAACACTTCGGTCACTCGCGGCACCGCCACCATGGTGGTCACCGAGACCGGCATGCACACCCAGATGGGTCAGATCGCGTCGATGCTGTCGGCCGTCGCACCGAGCAAGTCTCCGCTCCAGCGCGAACTGAATTCGCTCACCAAGGTGCTCGGAATCATCGCGTGGACGGCGGTCGCGCTCATCGTCGTCCTCGGGGTGATTCGCGGACAGAGCCTGACGACGGTTCTGCTGCTGGGCATCTCCATGGGTGTGTCCGCTATCCCGACCGGTCTGCCGACGTTCGTGCAGGCGATGCTCGCCTTCGGGGCCCGGCAGCTGGCCGAGGCGAAGGCCGTCGTGAAGAACCTCACCGACGTCGAGACCCTCGGCGCCACCAGCGCGATCAACTCGGACAAGACCGGCACGCTGACGATGAACCAGATGACAGCGCGGTCGCTGTATTTCCATTGCCGGTGGTACACCGTCGACGGCGAGGGATACAGCAAGACCGGGAGGATCACCCACGTCGCGGGTGAGGCCGTCCCCGACTTCACCCTGCTCGCGTACGGACTGTGCCTCGACAGTGACGCCACCGTCTCCGACACCGGGGAGGTCGTCGGCGATCCGACGGAGGCCGCATTGGTCGTGCTCGCGGCCAAGGTCGGCGTCGACGCCCCACTCACCCGGCAAACGTATCCCCGCGTCGCCGAGGTGCCGTTCGACTCCGCCTACAAGTTCATGGCCACGTTCCACCATCTCCAGGTGGACGGGAGCACCCGGTTCGTGGAACTGGTCAAGGGCGGACCCGACGTGGTCCTCGCCCGATGCGCCACCGCCTACCGGCCGGGCCGGCAGGTGGCAGCACTCGACGAGGTCCGGGAGGAGCTGACCGCAGCGAACCGGACCATGTCCGAGAAGGGTCTGCGCGTACTGGCATTCGCCGCCCGCCGACTCGACGGGCAGGAGGTGGAGGCGGCGGCCGACCCCATGTCGTTCGTGGAGGACCTCACATTCGTCGGCATGGTCGGCATCATCGATCCGCTGCGGCCGGAAGCGATCGACGCCGTGCGCACCGCCCACACAGCAGGCATCGACGTCCGCATGATCACGGGCGACCACGCGATCACCGCATCCGCGATCGGCGCCGAACTGGGCCTCGGACCGGGCGCGATCGGCGGTCCCGAACTCCAGGCGATGACGGACGAGGACCTCGCGGTCGCACTTCCGAACCTGCACGTGTTCGGCCGCGTCACCCCCCAGGACAAGCTCCGCCTGGCCGACATCATGCAGAAGGGCGGCGCGGTCGTCGCGATGACCGGGGACGCCGTCAACGACGCCGCCGCACTGAAGAAGGCCGACATCGGCGTCGCCATGGGATCTGGCAGCGAGGTCACCAAACAGGCCGGGAAGATGATCCTCACCGACGACAACTTCGGAACCCTGATCACCGCGATCCGCTTGGGCCGCAACATCTACGAGAAGATCGTGTCGTACATCCGGTACCAGATGTCGAAACTGTTCTCGCTGGTTCTGCTGTTTCTCGTCGCAAGCATCTTCGACATCAACGACGGGGTCGCGCTCACCCCGCTGATGGTGCTGTTCCAGCACTTTTTCATCACACTGTTCCCGGTCGCCGTCATCATGCTCGACCCACCTGCGCCGGATCTGATGAACAAGCCGCCCCGCGACCCGCAGATGCCGATCGCCAACCGGAGGGCGTTCGTGCAGTGGCTGGCGTACGGCGTCCTGCAGTTCGCCGTCACGCTCGCCGCGATGCTCCTCGCGCCGGGCGACATGAGTACCACCGAGGCGAGTGTCCCCATGACGACGGCGTTCGTGGTGTTGTCGTTCGGTTCCATCCTCGCCGGACTCGTCATGCGTCGCGACCCCGAGTCCGGGCTCACCGCACCGATCCTCGGCGCACTGAAAATCCTGTCCGTCCCGGTCGTGGTCACCGTGTTCGCGGTCGAGATCGGATTCCTCCAGGACCTCCTCATGACCACGTCGCTGACCGGCGCCCAGTGGCTCGCCTGCCTCGGCTGGTCGCTGATCATCCCGATCGTCGTCGAGGCGGAGAAGGCGGTCCGGCGCCGCCTCCACTCGGCGCCGCCCACACCGATGACCACCCCCGCCGCCGTCGACCCCCAGCGCGCACGCTGAGGCCCGGACCATGTCCTGGACAGGAAGCCTCGGCCGGTTACCGGGGATCGTCACGGCCCGGGCCTATCGCCGGGAGTGGCTGCGTTCGGACATCACCGCCGGACTCGTCCTCACCGCCCTGCTCATTCCTGCCGGGATGGGGTATGCGGAGGCCGCCGGGTTGCCCGCCTACGCCGGCCTCTACGCCACGATCATCCCGCTCCTCGCGTATGCGGTGGTGGGACCGTCGAAAATCCTCGTGCTCGGCCCGGATTCGTCGCTGGCGCCGCTCATCGCCGCCGCGGTGCTGCCCCTCGCCGTGGCCGATGACCCGGAGAGCGCCCTCGCCCTCGCCGGCATCCTGGGCGTCCTCATGGGCGTCATCCTCCTCGTCGGCGGATTCCTGCATCTCGGCTTCGTGACCGAACTGCTGTCGAAACCCATCCGCCTCGGGTACCTGAACGCGATCGCGCTCATCGTCGTGGTCGGCCAACTACCCAAGCTGCTCGGGTTCTCCGTCGACGCCTCCGGCCTTCTGGGCGAGATCGGCGGGATCGGACAGGCGGTCGTCGAGGGTGAGATCGACCCCGTCGCCGCCGCGGTGGGCATCGGCTCCCTCGCGGTCATCGTGGCGTTCCGCATCTGGATTCCCCGCATCCCCGGTGTTCTGGTGGCCGTGGTCGGGGCGATCGTCCTGTCCGCCGCACTCGGACTCACCGACGACATCGGGATGGTCGGCGCCCTGCCCGCCGGCCTGCCGCTGCCGTCGTTCGGCGGTGTCGACTGGGGCGACGTGGGGCAGCTCGTCGGCCCCGCCGCCGGTATCGCGCTGATCGCGTTCGCCGACACGGGTGTACTGTCCCGCACGTTCGCCGCCCGGCACGGCGAAGACGTGAACGGCAGTACGGAGATGAAGGCGGTCGGCGTCGCCAACATCGCCGGCGGACTGTTCGGCGGGTTCCCCATCTCCGCCAGCGGGTCACGAACCCCGGTTGCCGAACAAAGCGGCGCCCGCACCCAATTGGCGTGTGTCGTCGGCGCGCTCGCCGTCCTGGTCTTCGTTCTCGTCGCTCCCGGCGTCACCACCTATCTCCCCGACGCGACGCTCGGGGCCGTGGTGATCGTCGCCGCCACGGCGCTCGTCGACGTGGGTGGAATGGTGCGGATGTGGCGCATGAGCACCGTGGAATTCGGTCTCGCCATCGCGGCGTTTCTCGGGGTTGCCCTGGTGGGCGTGCTGCAGGGAATCCTCGTCGCGATCGGGCTGTCCTTCGTCGCAGTGGTCGCGCAGGCCTGGCAGCCGTACCGCACCGAACTCGTCCGGACGACCGATCGCCCCGGCTTCCACGACGTCGAACGCCACCCCAGCGGGCAGCGCATCCCCGGACTGGTGCTCGTGCGGTTCGACGCTCCCCTCTTCTTCGCGAACGGCGAGATCTTCGACGAATACGTGCGCTCGGTGGTGGCGACCGCGCCGAGCCCTGTCGAGTGGGTGATCGTCGCGGCCGAACCGATCACCGGTCTCGACACCACCGCCGTCGACGAACTCGTCGACCTCGACAGGTACCTGGAGGGCAACGGGATCCGGTTGGCATTCGCGGAGATGAAAGGTCCGATCAAGGACCGGCTCATCCGGTTCGGGGTCGGCGACAGGTTCGACGCGACACACTTCTATCCCACCGTCGAGTCCGCCGTCAGCGCATTCCACGGTCGGGCCGACCACATCGGCGATCCGACCGACGACTGAACCGACACGTTCAGCCTCGGGACGCCGACCCGGACGCAGGGTGAGGGCCGTACGCCGCCCGCCACAGTCGAACCCAGTCGAACGCGGGCGCTGCGGGACGCACCCCGGGCCTCGTCCTGGGCACCCGCACCCGCAAGGCGTCCGGTTCGATGGTGCACCGCACCGGAGTACGGAGCAGGAGTGATTCGCCGTCGACTCCCACCGGGATCTCCGGGGTGTCGGCGTCCACGACCACCTCGATCGCCGTTTCCTGCGTCAATCCGTGAACGTTGGTGCGACGCAGCAGACCGACCGCTTGCCGGGTGTTCGCCACCGACAGGGTGACCGCGCCGAGGACGCCGCGATCGAGACGGTCCCGGCGGCTCAGTCCCGCCAGATCACTGTTGCCGTAGGGATTGTTGCTCACCAGGACCGCCTGTGGTCCCTCCACGGCCGTCTCACCGATTCGCGCGACCAATCGAGGCCCGGCGTCCCCGGTGAGCAGATCGGGGAGCAGCGTCAGCACAGTTGCCGCCTTGTCGTCACGGTATGCGGGACTGCGCACGATTTCGGCGTAGACCCCGAACGACGCATTGTTGACGAAGGGTCGACCGTTAATGGTGCCGAGGTCGACGCGCAACTCGACACCGTCGTTGAGCGCGTCCAGCGATCGGGACGGATCGGTGCGGTCGAGTCCGAGATCCATCGCGAAGTGGTTGCGGGTTCCGGCACTGATCACGAGGAACGGCAGGTGGTGTTCGGCCGCGACCGCCGCGACGAGCGCCTGGGTCCCGTCTCCGCCCGCCACCCCCAGCAGATCGGCCCCCTGCGCGACCGCCCGCTGGGACAGTGCGGTGACGTCGATGGTGGACGGCCCTTCGAGCAGCACGACCTCGGCGCCCAGCTCTTCGGCCCTGCGCTTCAGGTCGAACTTTGCGACCTTCCCGCCACCGGAATGCGGATTCATGATCAGGAACGGGTGCTGCGGTGGCGGGGCAGGATATTCGGGCATGGTCGTCTCCGCACGTCTGCGACGCAAAGCAGCGCGCGCACAGACGACGGCCAGCAGCGCGAGCGCGTACGAGAGCAGCACCACCCACAGCAGGTGCGCGCGGATGAACAGCGTCAGCACGACGATCGGCGCGACGATCGCCACGCCCAGGGAGATCCATCTGAGCACTCCGCGCCGGGTGAGGAACCAATACAACGCCGCCACGGTGACCACGACGCCACCGGTCCCCACGATGAGCAGCGCCACGGTGCCCAGCACCCCGGCGAACAGCACGGGCACCGCGGCCGCACCGACGGCGAACACGAACGCCACACGCGCCCACCAGCGCCGGCCACGGTTGTCGGTATCGGGGATGCCTGATCTGTTCACGTGACTACCCCCTCAACGGCGGCGCGTACTTCCTCACGACGGCCCGACGTCCCGTCGTATTTCCATCTTCCGCCGTGCCCGGAGGCGATCGCAGCACATTGCACGTCTTGGGCTGCGTGTCTTCGCCAGCCGTCAAGGGCCGGTTCCCGACAGGTCGCGTGCGCGCGGCCCCGTCGAAAGGTCCCGCCAGCCGACGAGCACCGTGTGGACGGCCTCGGCCCCGTGCAGCGGGTCGGGCGGTGCGGGCAGGTCGGTGGGGTAGATGAGAA
Source organism: Rhodococcus wratislaviensis (assembly GCF_041228765.1). NCBI lineage: Bacteria > Bacillati > Actinomycetota > Actinomycetes > Mycobacteriales > Nocardiaceae > Rhodococcus > Rhodococcus wratislaviensis. Next base: position 772,810 of record NZ_CP150488.1, read on the forward strand.
ACGGAGTGCTCTGCGGTCCGCCCATTCCGCCGTGTGAGCCGACCTGCTCCTCGAACGCCGCGACCTCGTCGGTGTCGGGCCAGTACGTGCCACCGACCATGATGTCGGCAACGTTGTCGAAGGTGTCGGTGCGTCGCACCTTGGCCAGCGCGTCGGATCCCATCACCGCGAGCGGGTTCTCGCCGGTGACCTCGCCGGTCGTGACATCGACCTGGCCACGGGGCCCGAGCACCACCGACCCGTCCGGCGTGGCGACGAGCAGGAAGCCGATCCCGGGATGCTCGCGCAACCCGGTGAGCAGGCCCGGATGGGCCGCCTCGATGGCATCGACATCGGCGCGTCCGGGCAGGTGCGGGAAGTAGATCAGACCGAGGTTGCCCGAGCCGAGCACGATCGGCTCGCCTGCGGAGGGGTGCGCCTCCTCGCCGGCCGCCGGCGAGTGCACACTGGCCGCGGCGTAGCCGCGCCCCTCCGCCCCGGACTGTCGGGAGACGTCGGATTCGCGCTCGTACCAGCGACGCCTCACCGCGGCCGGTTCTCGCCGCGCGGCCAACCGGATGACCAACTGCCCCAGAGTTTCCCCGTAGCGTTGCAGGAAGGTCGCACCCTGACTCTGCCCGTGATCGGACAGCACGACGACGCGGTAGGGCCGATCGGCCTGCACCACCACGGCGAGCAGCATCTCGATGACGTCGTCGAGTTTGGTCAGCACCGCGAGCGTCTCGGGCCGGGAAATGCCGGAATGGTGCGACACCTCGTCATAGCCGATCAGGTCGACGTAGACGACGCTGCGCCCCTTGATCAGATCGCCGACCACCGCGGCGGCGGCGACGTCGGTGGCGAGCACGGTCGCGAACGCACGCACGAACGGATAGACCCCGCCCCGCGGGACCCGCGGCTGGATGTCCTTTCGCTTCTGCCGCAGCGACTGGCGTAGTTCCCGTTGCAGTTCCGCGACCATCCGGATGAACGTGCGCAGCGCACTCGCCGGGTCCGCGAAATAGTCGCTGTAACCGGCGCCGCCGCCGAGGCGGGCACCGCGCATGCGACTGACGACGAGCACGTTGTCGTGCGCGCCGCCGGTGAACAGGTTGCCGCGGCTCGCACCGTCGTGCGCCAGCAGGCCGGGGATGTCGGTGCGTTCGAGTTCGCGCTGCTCGTTGTCGGCCGGGTTGCTGAACACCGAAATGTGTTCGGTCGTCTTGTCGTACCAGCGAAACGCCGGCACGTTGTGGTTGGAACCGTGCAGCACGCCCAGCTGGGTCGCACCCGTCTGACTGCTCCAGTCGGTGTGCCACGGCGTCAGCCGATGGGTCCGGCGCACCAACTTCGCCAGCCCGGGCGTGACGCCGTCGGCTATCGCGCGACGCAGCACGTCGTAACCGAGGCCATCGATCTGGATGCACAACAGCCCCGGGGACGCGTCCACGAGCGCGGCGTTGCGACGCAACCGGAACCGCTGTCGGCGCACCTGCATCAGTCGGTAAGCGGTATCGGAGCGGGACGCGATCGCTCCCGAAACCACGGAGGTGAACAGCGAGAGCAGCGCCGCGAGGACGAATGCATCGCTCAGCTGGTCCACCGAGGCGATCGGCACCAGGTACAGCGTCACCAGCATCATCACGCCGCCGGCGAGGAACACCCCGACGAACAGCAGCACCGGGCCGATCCACGCCATGAACCGCATGATCACCGGCCACAGCGCGGCGTTGAGCACGCCGAACACCAACGCGAGCACCAGCGCGGCCGGGAGTGTCGGGATCGGAGTGAAGCTCGACCGGTCCAGGGTGATGCCGCCGAGGATGCGGTCGAGCACGATGAGTGCGAGCGCCGACGACCCCCACAGCACGAAGAATTCGACGAGCACCCGCACCACGCCGCCCACCGTGCGCATCGCACCGCCTTTCGTCATCTGGAATCGTAAGGGTGTGAGCGCAACGCCGTGGTCGGATGCCGCCGCATCCGGTGTGCGCTGGCTCGGACATGCCAGCGCGCTGATCGTGGACCGCGGGACGGTCGTCCTGACCGATCCGGTGCTGACCGACCGCGTCGCGCACCTACGCCGCCGCCGAGGGCCTGCGCCGATCGGGCCACACGTGCGTAACCCGGACGCCGTACTGCTCTCGCACCTGCACGCCGACCATGCCCACCTGCCGTCGCTGCGGCTGCTCGACCCGGACGTCCCGATCGTGGCCCCGTGGCGGGCGATCGACGGCCTGCCCGCGCTGCGCCAGTTCGCCGACCGCCTGGTGCTGCTGCGACCCGGCGACGAGACAAGGATCGGCAAGGTCACGGTGCGCGCCGTGCCCGCCCGACACGACGGCAGGCGCTGGCGGCGCGGCCCGGAGCTCGCGCCCGCGATCGGATACGTCGTCGAGGGGGATCGGCGGACCTATTTTGCCGGCGACACCGACCTGTACCCGGACCTCGCCGACCACGTCGGCCCCGTGGACCTCGCGCTGCTACCCGTCGGGGGCTGGGGTCCGACACTCGGCAAGGGTCACCTCGACCCGTCTCGGGCCGCGGTCGTCGCGCGTCTGGTGGAGGCGGGACTGGCGGTGCCGATCCACTACGGCACACTGTGGCCGATCGGCCTCGACGCCGTGCGCCCCCGGCTGTTCTTCGGTCCTGGCGCCGAGTTCGTCCACCACGCCGAGCGGGCGGGTGTCGTTGCGGTGGAGTTGCATCCGGGTGACGAACTCGGCGTGTGAACTCGGTTGCGCTGAAACCCTGCCGATCGACAGGTAATTGCGCTCCGGAGGACGAAGACCACCAATGTGCTCTGGTCGGCTCCTCGATCGGCGGAAACTGGAAGGTGGCGACTTCAGTTCGAACCAATCGCCGAGAAGGTGGTGATCTGGGCGGTCTCGACGTGGGGCCCCGAACGGATCCGAGCGCAGCCGACGACGAGAAACGGGCGGTGACGGTGGCCGAGGACGGCGTGCGAAGTCTCTCCCGACATGCGCGGGTGCGTGTGCTGGTGCCGGCGGTACTGCGCCCGGTGGGCGCCACGGTGGTACTGGTGAGCGCATATTTCCTACTGCCCTTCACTACGGTGGACAACCTGCGCACCGTGTCCATGGTGCTCGGTGGTCTCGCTGTGGTCTGCGCGGTGTACGTCTGGCAGATCCGCAGGGTGCTGCATGCCGAGTACCCGGTCGCGCAGGCAGTAGAGGCGTTGGCCGTCACCGTGGGGGTCTACCTCGTCGCCTACTCGACGACGTACTTTCTGCTCTCGTACTCGGGGCCGGACAACTTCAACGAAGCGCTGACCCGACTCGACGCCCTCTATTTCACCTTGACGGTGTTCGCCACGGTCGGGTTCGGTGACATCGTGGCCACCACGGAGGCCGCGCGGGCGGTGGTGTCGGCACAGATCATCGGCAATCTGATCCTGATCTCGTTGGGCATCCGTGTGCTGACCGCGTCGGTTCGCTGGCGGCGGAAGCCCGGGATCGCCCGTGACTCGGCAGCGCCCTGACGTCAAGTACTCGACGGGTTCGTGACCTAGAGCCGCTCCTCGTAGCCCGGCTTCCAGGTCGCGACAGCCCAGATCACGAACACGTCCAGCACGATCATGACGACCGACCACCACGGGTAGTGGGGCAGCCACAGGAAATTGGCGAGGAGGGACAGAGCACAGATCACCATGGCGCCGACACGTGCCCAGGTCGCCCCGGTGAACAACATGACACCGACGGCCGCAACGATCACACCGAGCACCAGGTGAATCCAGCCCCACGCCGTCGTGTCGAACTGGTAGATGTACTCGGGGCCCGCGACGACGAGGTCGTCCTTCATGAGCGCCGAGATGCCCGAGAGCACATGAAGAATTCCGATAGTGAGCAAAACTATCGCCGCCACCATGGACGTCGCGGCCGCGACCCCCTGCTTGACCAACGACTCGTCGGACATCGCGATCCCCTTCCCGGACATACCTTGGCCTGCAAATATTTTCCGTCGCCGCGTAGAGCGAGGTCAATACGCGTACGTCCGGGCATCTTCCAGACAAAGGGGGAACCGACGGAGGATACTTACTTACGCCAGTTCATTTCGTACGGTGACGAAAGAGGAACGGTCATGTCCGATGAATCGCTGGTCAAGCAAGGTGTGGCAAAGGGAACGTCGATGGGCGGGGCGGTTCTTCTCGTCACCGTCGGCGTGCTCGAGTTCTTCCAGGGGATCTCCGCGATAGCCAAGGACGACGTGATCGTCGTCGGCATCGAGTACACCTACCAATTCGACGTCACCACCTGGGGATGGATTCATCTCGTGCTCGGCGTGATCGTTGCGGCCGTCGGTGCGGCACTGTTCACCGGGGCCACCTGGGCACGTGTCGCCGCGATGGTGCTGTGCGCCCTGTCGATCTTCGTCAACTTCCTGTGGCTGCCCTACTACCCCGCGTGGTCGATCACGATCATCGCACTGAACGCCGTCGTGATCTGGGCGGTCGCCACTTGGAACCCCGAAGTGATCTGATCCGCAATGGAAGACGGCACGAGCACCGGCCCACTCGACAAGGACGAACGCACCGAACTCCTCCGGTTGCGCGACGAGGTGGCGACGCTGCGCGGACAGGCCGCGGGCGCCGCCGCCGGTGTTCCGGCAGAACCGGTCGCCCGCCCACCCCGGAACGGATTGCGCTGGACGGCCGTCACCATTCTGCTGGTCCTGGTCGCCGTCCTCGCACTCGCGTCGGTCACCGCACGCTTCACGAGAAGTCAGATCCTCGACACCGACCGCTACGTGAGCACGGTCGCCCCCCTCGGAGCGAATCCGGCCCTCCAGGCGGATATCACGAACCAGATCACCGACGAGATCTTCACCCGAGTCGACGTCGAGGGGCTCACCAAGGACGCACTCGAGGCACTGACCGACGTCTCGAATCTCGCAGCGAACGCTCCCCGGCTGGACGCGGCCGTGATCGGCCTCGCACCGGTGATCACCAGCCAGGCAAAGAACTTCGTCCACGACACCGTCAGCTCACTCGTGCAGTCGCAGCAGTTCGAAGATCTCTGGATCCAGGCGAACCGTTCGGCGCACAACGCGCTCGTGGCGGTGATGACGGGGAACTACGGTCTCAGCTCGGTGGAGGTCGACCAGAGCGGCACCGTCAGCATTTCTCTGGGCACCGTCATCGACAAGGTGAAGGCCGCCCTGACCGAGCGTGGATTCGCGTTCGCCGACAAGATCCCCGCGGTGGACAAGCAATTCGTGCTGTTCCAGTCCCCCGAACTGGTCAAGGCGCAGCGCGCCGTCAATGCCCTCGACAAGGCGTCGGCGATCCTGCCGTGGCTGGGAATCGCCTGCGCCGCCGCCGCGGTCGCCGTCGCCCCCACCGGCCGTCGGCTGCGCGCGCTCTCCCTCGCCGGCCTGTCGATCGCCCTGGGAATGCTCGTCCTCGCAATCGGGATTCTCGTCGGACGCGCCATCTACCTCGACAGCGTCCCACCCGACATCCTGTCTCCCGACGCGGCGACGGCGGTCATCGACACCGTCCTGGTGCCGTTGCGGACGAGTCTGCGTGCGGTCGCGGTTCTCGGTCTGGTGATTGCGATCGGCGCCTTCCTCATCGGCGGCTCGTCGTCCGCCACCGCCGTGCGTCGCGGATACGGACAGGCGCTGGACTTCGTCCGCAAGTCCGGCGCCGGCCGACCGCCGAACGAGGTGGAACGGTGGGCCAACCAGCTCCGAGTTCCACTGCGCTGCCTCATTATCGGCGTCGCAGCTCTGCTGCTGATGTTCTGGCGCTACCCCACCGGACTGGTCGTGTTGTGGATCGTGTTCATAGCCCTCCTCGCGCTGGCGGCACTCGAACTGCTCATCCGCCCGGCCCGCACCGCCACCGCGCAGGACTCCGGATCTACGCCGGTGCCTTCGTCGTGACCGACTGGCCCCGAAACGTTCTGCGATACGCCGACGGGGGGACGCCGAGCACCGCGCCCATGTGCTGACGCAGCGACACCGCCGTCCCGAACCCGACCTCGCGGGCGATGACGTCGACGGACAGGTCGGTGGTCTCGAGGAGCTGTCGCGCGCGGTCGACCCGGTGAGTGATCAGCCAGCGGTTCGGGGTGGTGCCGACCTCGTCACCGAACCGCCGCGTGAACGTGCGGACGCTCATGTTCGAGTGCGCGGCCATCCGGCTCAGCGTCAGGGACTCACCCAGCCGGTCCAGCGCCCAGTCCCGGGTGGCCGCGGTGGACTCGGCCGCGGACTCCGGGATCGGCCGCTCGATGTACTGCGCCTGCCCGCCGTCGCGCCACGGTGGGACGACGCATCGGCGCGCCACCTGATTGGCGACGTCGGAGCCGTGGTCGCGGCGCACGATGTGGAGGCAGAGGTCCAGTCCGGCGGCGACGCCCGCCGAGGTGAGGATGTGCCCCTCGTCGACGAACAGCACGTCGGGATCGACCCGGACCTGCGGATACGTCCGCTGGAAGTGTTCGGCGTTGCGCCAATGGGTGGTGGCGCGCAGTCCGTCGAGCAGCCCCGCGGCGGCGAGGATGTAGGAGCCGGTGCAGATGGAGACGTACCGCGTGCCGGGCCGGACGAAGACGAGAGCCGCTTCGAGGTTCGGGGGCAGATGCCCGTCGTCGTAGGCCGGTCCGAGTTCGTAGGACGCCGGGATCACGACCGTGTCGGCCTCGGCCAGCAATTCGGGCCCGTGATCGACGGACACCGAGAAATCGGCGTCCGAACGCACGGGCCGTCCGTCCGCTGTGCACGTCTGCACCTCGTACAGCGGGTTCCCGTCGGCGTCGTGCGCCCGTCCGAAGACCCGCGACGGAATGCCGAGTTCGAACGGGATCACACCGTCCAGGGCGAGCACGACCACCCGATGACGTTCAACCATGGCCAGATTCTTTCACATGTTGTCATTCTGGCAACTGTTCCGAGCGGAGACCGTCCCGCAAACTTACCGTCGTGACGTCCGACATCGCGCCCCCGGCACCTCCCACCCAGACGGCCCCGCCGCGCCTCCACTACGCCTGGCTGGTCGCCGCCGTCGCGTTCCTCGCCCTCGTGGGCGCCGCCAGCTTCCGGGCGGCGCCCTCGATCCTGATCGACCCCCTGCACGAGGACTTCGGCTGGTCGCGGGCGAGCATCTCCTCCGCGGTGTCGATCAACCTGGTGCTGTACGGGCTGACCTCGCCGTTCGCGGCGGCGCTCATGGAACGCTTCGGGATGCGGCGGGTGGTCACCGCGGCGCTGGTCCTGGTGTCCGCCGGCAGCGGACTGACCGTCTTCATGACCGCCACCTGGCAACTGGTGCTGCTGTGGGGCGTGCTCGTCGGGCTGGGCACCGGCTCGATGGCGCTCGCCTTCGTGGCCACCGTCGTCGACCGCTGGTTCGTCGCCCGCCGGGGCCTCGTGACCGGCATCCTCACCGCGGGCAGCGCCGCCGGACAGCTGGTGTTCCTGCCGATCCTCGCAATGGTCGCCGAGCACTACAACTGGCAGACCGTGGCGCTGACGGTGTCGTTCGCGGCCCTCGCCGTCGTGCCGCTGGTGCTCGTGTTTCTGCGCAACCGGCCGTCGGACGTCGGGGCGGTCCCGTACGGCGCCGGACCCGACTACGTCGCGGAACCACCCGCCCCGACCGGTCGCGGCGGTGCCGCGGGCCGGGCCGTGACGGTGCTGCTGTCGGCGGCGCGGACCCGGGTGTTCTGGTTGCTGGCCGGCACGTTCGCCATCTGCGGGGCGAGCACCAACGGACTCGTCGGCACCCACTTCGTCCCCGCCGCCCACGACCACGGCATGCCGGTGACCGCGGCGGCGAGCCTGCTGGCGGTGATCGGGATCTTCGACGTGATCGGCACCATCGCGTCGGGATGGTTCACCGACCGGTTCGATTCGCGCAAGCTCCTCGGCATCTACTACCTGCTGCGCGGGATCTCGCTGATGCTGTTGCCGATCCTGTTCGCGAACACCGTGCACCCGCCGATGATCGCGTTCGTCATCTTCTACGGTCTCGACTGGGTGGCGACCGTCCCCCCGACGGTTGCGCTGTGCCGCAAGCACTTCGGCAGCGACGCACCCATCGTGTTCGGCTGGGTGCTGGCGTCGCACCAGATCGGCGCCGGCATCGTGGCGTTCCTCGCAGGATTGGTGCGCGACCAGTTCGGCGGATACGACTCCGCGTTCTACGTCGCGGGCGGACTGTGCGCGATCGCAGCGGTCATGTCTCTGGCCATCGTCGCGAAACCCCGCAAGGAGGCGTCCGAGATCGGTTGACCTGCGTCGAAACCACTCCCCCGAGCGGCCCCGGTTCCTAAGATCGATACATGGCAGCTCAGCGCGCGTCGGACGAGGTCATTGACCGCTCCAAGATCGAGAATCGGGCTCCGTCGGTAGCCGCACTGTTCGTGGATCGGGTGGCCCACTCACCCAACCGCGAAGCGTTCCGGTACGTCGACGCAGCGGACCCGAAGCAATGGTCCAGCGTCACCTGGTCCGAGGCGGGCGACCGGGTGCGCAATCTCGCGGCCGGCCTCATCGTCCTCGGCGTGCAGGCCGAGCAGCGGGTGGCGCTGGCATCCGCCACCCGCTACGAGTGGGTGCTCGCCGACCTGGCCGTCATGTGCGCAGGCGCCGCCACCACCACGGTGTACCCCACCACCACGGCCGGTGACGTCGCCTACATCGTCGCCAACTCCGGCAGTCGCATCGTCTTCGCCGAGGACGACGCGCAGCTGGCCAAGCTGCGCGAGAACCGCGGCGAACTCGGCGACGTGGAGAAGGTCGTCCTGATCGACGGCGACCCCGGCGACGACGACTGGGTGATCACGTTCGACCAGCTTCACGACCTCGGCGAAGAACTGCTCGCCGAGACACCCGACGCCGTGCACGACCGGATCGAGGCGATCGACCCCGACGACCTCGCCACCCTGATCTACACGTCCGGCACCACCGGGAGACCGAAGGGCGTGCGGCTGTCGCACTCGGCGTGGACGTACGAGGCGGCCGCGATCGACGCCACCGGCATCCTCGACGCCGACGACCTGCAATACCTCTGGCTCCCGCTGTCCCACGTGTTCGGGAAGGTCCTGCTCACGCTGCCGCTGCAGATCGGTTTCGCGACGGCGGTCGACGGCCGCGTCGACAAGATCGTCGAGAATCTCGCGGTGGTCAAACCCACGTTCATGGGCGCGGCCCCCCGCATCTTCGAGAAGGCGTACGCGCGGATCGTCTCCACCGTGCGCGAGGAGGGCGGCCCGAAGGAGAAGATCTTCGACTGGGCCGTCGGCGTCGGGCTGCGGGTGTCGAAGGCCAAGCAGGCAGGCGAGAGTCCGTCGCTGCTCGACTCGGTTCAGCACGCCGTCGCGGATCGGCTGGTGTACAGCACGATTCGCGAACGGTTCGGCGGACGCCTGAAGTTCTTCATCTCCGGATCCGCAGCGCTCAATCGTGATGTCGCGCAATGGTTCGACGCCGTCGGCATCGTCGTCCTCGAGGGGTACGGGCTGTCCGAGACCAGTGCCGCGTCGTTCGTCAACCGCCCGGCGGCGTACCGGTTCGGCACCGTCGGCTGGCCCATCCCGGGCACCGAGACCCGCATTGCCGACGACGGCGAGATCCTCATCAAGGGTCCCGGCGTCATGAGTGGATACCACGAGAACCCCGAAGCCACAGCCGAAGCGCTCACCGACGACGGCTGGTTCCACACCGGCGACATCGGCGAACTGGACGACAACGGCTACCTGCGGATCACCGACCGCAAGAAGGACATGTTCAAGACGTCCAACGGCAAATACGTCGCACCCTCCGCCGTGGCGGCCACGTTCAAGGGCATCTGCCCGTACGTCGGTGAACTCATCGTCGACGGTGAAGGGAAGTCGTACTGCGTCGCCCTGATCTCCCTCGACGCCGAATCGATCGGCGAATGGGCACAGAATCACGGGCTGGGCGGCAAGTCTTTCGCCGAGATCGCGAACGCCCAGGAGACGCGCAACCTGATCGGCGGTTACGTCGAGGAACTCAACGCCGGACTGAACCGGTGGGAGCAGATCAAGAAGTTCCGTCTCCTCGAACGGGAACTCACCGTCGAGAACGGCGAGATCACACCGAGCATGAAACTCAAGCGCAAGGTCGTGATGACCAATTTCTCCGACGAACTCGAGAATCTCTACACCTGAGTTGACCCTCACGCGACGTCAGGCTGCACGGTAGAGGACGTGAGCGAGAAACACACGGTCGGCGTGGTCGCCAGGCTGGTCGGAGTGAGCGTGCGCACTCTGCACCACTACGACGAGATCGGTCTGGTGACACCGTCCGACCGCACACCCGGTGGGTACCGCAGCTATTCGGATGCCGACGTGGAACGTCTGCACCGCGTGCTGACGTACCGCGAACTGGGTTTCCCCCTCGAAGAGATCGCAGCCCTCCTCGACGACCCGGACGTCGATGCCCTCGCGCATCTACGGCGACAGCACGCGTTGCTCAGCGAACGGATCGATCGCTTACACGAAATGGCTGCAGCCGTGGAGAAGATGATGGAGGCGAGAAGCATGGGCATTCAGCTCACCCCCGAGGAGCAGAACGAAATTTTCGGCGACAACTGGCCGGGCGAGGAGTACGCCGCCGAGGCCGAAGAGCGCTGGGGCGAGACCGACGCGTGGAAGCAGTCTCAGCAGCGGTCCGCGAAGATGAGCAAGGAGGACTGGAAGCGAATCAAAGCCGAGGGTGACGCATTCGAGGCGTCGCTCGCGCAGGCGATGGCCGACGGCGTCGAACCCGGGTCCGATCGCGCCAACGCACTCGCCGAGGAGCACCGCGCCGGCATCGAACGGTTCTACGACTGCGACCACGCAATGCAGGTGAACCTCGCCGAGATGTACCTCGCCGACGACCGCTTTCGCCGGCATTACGACGACGTCGCCCCCGGTTTGGCGCAGTACGTCCGGGACGTCATCGTCGCGAATGCCGAGCAGCAGTAGCGGGAACAGAGCGAACTCGACCACGCACCGTCGTCGAGTTCGCTCCGTTTGTCAGCACTATCCTGAGACCCATGTCCGATTCGCAGCGTCCCAGCCCAAGTCAGTACGTCGGGTATCTGTGCGGTCGCACGCTGCCGGATTCGATGCAGGATTGGGTCCGCAACGACCTCGTCGGGCCGGGGGCCTCGGTGCGGTACGTCCTCCGTTTCATGCTTCCCGTCGCCGCGGTGCTCGCGTTGTTCCTCCTCATCCCCGGTCCTATCTGGATTCCGCTGGCGATGATGGCCCTCCTGCTGCTCCCGCTGCTCTACTTTGCGGTCGCGCTGATGAACATCTACCGTCGCCATCGTCTGCTCAGCCACGGCCTCGACCCGGACCTCGTGGGCGAGAAGGCGCAGCGCCGCGCCGATCGCACGCGCGAGGACTACGAGCGCCGCCACGGCCGCACCGAGGACCAGTAGCAGCAGCACGATGCATCACACCCTCTCCTCCGGAGTGACGCAGCGCACGTGAACGATCGATAAGTAATGCGTTAAAGTGGCGGCGTCCGAGTGGGTAATCCCACGAACCACGTACCCCACAGGGTGCAGCGCAGGTTCCGACAGCCTCGACGGGAAGAGCAGTCATAGATGACAGTCACAGATTCGGCGGTCACGCCCGATATTCACACGACGGCGGGAAAGCTCGCCGACCTGCGTAATCGTCAGGCCGAGGCGCAGCACCCGAGCGGTGAAGCCGCGGTCGAAAAGGTCCACGCCAAGGGCAAGCTCACCGCCCGCGAACGCATCACCGCCCTGCTCGACGAGGGCAGCTTCGTCGAACTCGACGCCCTCGCCCGGCACCGCTCGGTGAACTTCGGCCTCGCCGACAACCGCCCCGTGGGCGACGGCGTCGTCACCGGCTACGGCACCGTCGACGGCCGCGACGTGTGCGTCTTCTCCCAGGACGCCACCGTCTTCGGCGGCTCCCTCGGCGAAATCTACGGCGAAAAAATCGTCAAGGTCATGGACCTCGCCCTCAAGACCGGCCGCCCCCTGATCGGCATCAACGAAGGCGCCGGCGCCCGCATCCAGGAAGGCGTCGTCTCCCTCGGCCTCTACGGCGAAATCTTCCACCGCAACGTCCAGGCCTCCGGCGTCATCCCGCAGATCTCGCTGATCATGGGCCCCGCCGCCGGCGGCCACGTCTACTCCCCCGCCCTGACCGACTTCGTCGTCATGGTCGACCAGACCTCCCAGATGTTCGTCACCGGCCCCGACGTCATCAAGACCGTCACCGGCGAAGACGTCACCATGGAAGATTTGGGCGGCGCCCACACCCACATGGTCAAATCCGGCGTCGCCCACTACGTCGCCTCCGGCGAACAGGACGCCCTCGACTACGTCAAGGACCTGCTGTCCTACCTGCCGTCCAACAACCAGGCCGCCGCCCCCCGGATGCTGCCCACCGACCCGATCACCGGGTCCATCGAAGACTCCCTCACCGCCGAGGACCTCGAACTCGACACCCTCATCCCGGACTCGGCGAACCAGCCCTACGACATGCACGAGGTCATCCGCCGCATCCTCGACGACGACGAATTCCTCGAGGTCCAGGCCGAACGCGCCGGCAACATCGTCGTCGGCTTCGGCCGCGTCGACGGCCGCTCCGTCGGCATCGTCGCGAACCAGCCCACCGTCTTCGCCGGCTGCCTCGACATCGACGCCTCCGAAAAAGCCGCCCGCTTCGTGCGCACCTGCGACGCGTTCAACGTCCCCATCATCACCCTCGTCGACGTCCCCGGCTTCCTGCCCGGCACCGACCAGGAATACAACGGCATCATCCGCCGCGGCGCGAAACTGCTCTACGCCTACGGCGAGGCCACCGTCGGGAAGATCACCGTCATCACCCGCAAGGCCTACGGCGGCGCCTACGACGTGATGGGCTCCAAGCACATGGGCGCCGACGTCAACCTCGCCTGGCCCACCGCCCAGATCGCCGTCATGGGCGCCTCCGGCGCCGTCGGGTTCGTCTACCGCAAACGCCTCCTCGAGGCCGCCCGCAACGGCGACGACGTCGACGCGCTGCGCCTGCAACTGCAACAGGAATACGAGGACACCCTCGTCAACCCGTACGTCGCCGCCGAACGCGGCTACGTCGACGCCGTCATCCCCCCGTCCCACACCCGCGGACAGATCGTGGCCGCCCTGCGCCTGCTCGAACGCAAAATGGTCACCCTCCCGCCCAAGAAGCATGGGAACATCCCGCTGTGACCGCGGAGTTGTCTGTCGACGAGGTGCTCGACGAGATCGCGCTGGGCGCCGGCCTCGCCGAAGAGACGCCGGCGGCGCCGGCCGTGACGTTCACGGGCAACCCGAGCGACACGGACATCGCCGCGGTGCTCGCAGTGTTCGCTGCGATCGCCTCGTCCGGTTCCGCGGCGGAAGCGCCCGCGTCCGATAACGATTCGTGGGGCACTCCCGCCCTCATTCTGCGTCGGCAAGTAGCCGCCGCTGCCGTCCTGGTCAACGCAGGCTACTGAAACTGTAGAAAAGGGAAGACATTTCGATGAGTAGTGCACGTATTTCCAAGGTGCTCGTCGCGAACCGCGGTGAGATTGCAGTGCGGGTGATCCGGGCCGCAGCCGATGCCGGCCTGGCCAGCGTCGCCGTCTACGCCGAACCCGACGCCGACGCCCCGTTCGTGCGCCTGGCCGACGAAGCCTTCGCCCTCGGCGGACAGACCTCCGCCGAGTCCTACCTGGTGTTCGACAAAATTTTGGACGCCGCCGCCAAGTCCGGCGCCGACGCCATCCACCCCGGCTACGGCTTCCTCTCCGAGAACGCCGACTTCGCCCAGGCCGTGATCGACGCCGGCCTGATCTGGATCGGCCCCTCCCCGCAATCGATCCGCGACCTCGGCGACAAGGTCACCGCCCGCCACATCGCCGAAAAAGCCAAGGCCCCGATGGCCGCCGGCACCAAGGACCCCGTCAAGAACGCCGACGAGGTCGTCGCCTTCGCCAAGGAATACGGGGTCCCCGTCGCCATCAAGGCCGCGTTCGGCGGCGGCGGCCGCGGCATGAAGGTCGCCCACACCATCGAGGAAATCCCCGAACTGTTCGACTCCGCCACCCGCGAGGCCGTCGCCGCGTTCGGCCGCGGCGAATGCTTCGTCGAACAGTATCTGGACAAGGCCCGCCACGTCGAAGCCCAGGTCATCGCCGACCAGCACGGCAACGTCATCGTCGCCGGCACCCGCGACTGCTCCCTGCAACGCCGCTTCCAGAAACTCGTCGAGGAGGCCCCCGCCCCGTTCCTCACCGACGACCAACGCCACCGCATCCACACCTCCGCCAAGGCCATCTGCAAGGAGGCCGGCTACTACGGCGCCGGCACCGTCGAATACCTCGTCCAGGGCGACACCGTCTCCTTCCTCGAGGTCAACACCCGCCTGCAGGTCGAACACCCCGTCACCGAGGAAACCGCCGGCATCGACCTGGTCCTGCAGCAGTTCAAGATCGCCAACGGCGAACACCTCGACCTCACCGAGGACCCCACCCCCCGCGGGCACTCCTTCGAATTCCGCATCAACGGCGAGGACGCCGGCCGCGGCTTCCTGCCCGCCCCCGGCCCGGTCACCACGTTCATCCCGCCCACCGGCCCCGGCGTGCGAATGGACTCCGGCGTCGAAACCGGCAGTGTGATCGGCGGCCAGTTCGACTCCATGCTCGCCAAACTGATCGTCACCGGCGCCACCCGCGACGAGGCCCTCGCCCGCGCCCGCCGCGCCCTCGCCGAATTCCAGGTCGAGGGACTGGCCACCGTCATCCCGTTCCACCGGGCCATCGTCTCCGACCCCGCCTTCATCGGCGACGGCACCGGCTTCGACGTCTACACCAAGTGGATCGAAACCGAATGGGACAACCAGATCGAACCGTTCACCGGCACCCAGCCGATCGACGAGGACGAAACCCTGCCCCGGCAGAACGTCGTCGTCGAGGTCGGTGGCCGCCGCGTCGAGGTGTCCCTGCCCGGCCAGTTCACCCTCGGCACCGGCCCAGCCCCGGCCGGGGCGATCCGCAAGAAGCCCAAGGCCCGCACCCGCGGCGGCGCCCACGGCGGCGCCGCCTCCGGTGACGCCGTCACCGCCCCCATGCAGGGCACCGTCGTCAAGGTCGCCGTCGAAGAAGGCCAACAGGTCGCCGAAGGCGACCTCATCGCCGTCCTCGAGGCCATGAAGATGGAAAACCCCGTCAACGCCCACAAGGCCGGCACCGTCACCGGCCTCGCCGTCGAACCCGGCGCCGCCATCACCCAGGGCACCGTCCTCGCCGAGCTGAAATAACTTGTGAGTACTTGTCAACCGCCCGCGGTTGACAAGTACTCACGGGTGGCGGCCGTGCATGGCGGCCGTCACCCGCGCCGCGGCGTCGCGGACCAATTCACCGATCTCCGCCGTGCGCACACCCGACATCGGACGGGACGCATCGGCCACACACAGCACGACCGCGGGTTCACCGTCCCGGTCGAACGCCGCGGCATTGATCGACAGCGGCTGGTAGCTGCCCTCCGGGTCGATGTCACCGACCACCGCATCCGCCGACAACAGTTTCCGCGCCTCCCGCAGCGCGACGGTCGAGCGGTGCCCGCCCACACCGCGACCGCGAAGTTCCGACACGGCATCCGCCAGTGAATGCTGTTGCTGTTCCATGCATTCCATCGCGTATCCGCGCTCCCGGACGAGTGCGAGGGCCGGCTCGTACGTCGCCCGCAGCACGTCCACGTCGACACCCAGATTCTGCCCGCCGAGGGCATACCATTCCTCGCGCTGCTCCGGCGGATACCAGGCCGCGATCCCCGACCCGATGGGCGGCGCGAGCAGCACCTTGTCGCCGAGCCGCAGGCCCAGGGTTCCGCGGCGTCCCCCCACTGGTTGCACCACCTCCGCCACCACCACGTCGCTTCCCGATTGCACGAACGCGATGGATGCCATGTCGGACGCGTCGGCCAGTTCGTGCATCACCGACCGCGCGAGGTCGACGACGTCCGTGGCCGTCTCGGCGGCGCGTCCGACCGGGATCAGCGCGGGACCGAGACGGTAGGTCTTGCGGGTGGGGTGCCGGATGAGCCAGCCGGCCTCGGTCAGCGCCACGACCATCGGATAGCAGGTGGCCTTCGCGACGCCGAGGTGCCGGGCGATGTCGGCGAGGCTCCGGGGCGTCTCCGGCTCGTCCGCGAGGAGTTCGGTCAGCATCACGATGCGTTCGGTCTGCGGAGAATTTCGCGCCATGTGTTTGCATAATGCCACTCTGGCGTCGCACTGTGACGGGCGATACAGTCGAGCTGTCTGAACGATCGCTAAATTGCCTGGTCATCTGTCACAGCCGCTGCAGGAAGTGAAACTCATGAAACGCTTCGATCTACGTCACCGGACCGAGCGACTCGATCCCGAGACGCAGCACGAAGAGATCTACCGGATTCTCGCCACGCAGGAATTTCCCTGGGACATCAATCAAGCCCTCAGCTTCGCGCTGTTCCGGACGTACGCCGTGCCCACCATCGGCCGGTTGCTGTTCGAGACCGGCGAGTTCACCGAACGCGTGCAGAAGCGCTACGACGACACCGGACTGATCCTCGACGCCGTCCTCGAACACGGCTTCACCAGCGATCCCGGCCGCGCCGGGATCCGCCGGATGAACCAGATGCACGGCTCCTACGACATCTCCAACGACGACATGCGGTACGTGCTGTCGACGTTCGTGGTGACGCCGGTGCGCTGGATCGACGACTTCGGCTGGCGGAAACTCACCCGCAACGAGATCGTCGGATCCACCAACTACTACCGTGCGCTCGGCAAGTACATGGGTATCAAGGAGATTCCCGAGACCTTCGAGGCGTTCGAGACGTTCCTCGACGACTACGAGCGTGAGCACTTCCTCTTCGATCAGGGTGGCCGCGCCGTCGCCGACTCCACGCTCGAACTCCTCTGCACGTTCCCGCCGAACAACCTCGCGCCCGCCGCCCTGATCAAGCGATTCTCCTGGGCGCTCATGGACGATCCGCTTCTCGACGCGTTCGCCTACTGCAGGCCCTCCCGCCTCGTGCGGACGCTCTCCCGCGGGGCGCTGAAGGCTCGCGCACGCCTCGTCCGGTTCTACCCCGTGCGCACCGAGCCCAAGTTCGCCCGCGACCTCCCCAACATTCGCAGCTACCCGACCGGGTACGAAGTGGAGAAACTGGGCACCTTCCCCAGAACCTGCCCCGTACAGCACACCAACGGTACGGTCGCGCGGGAAAACACCGCATCCTGAACCGCTTTGGAGATGTGATCGACGGAAAGCCGTGTGTTCGAACTATTCTCGGACACACGGCGAATGAGGGTGGGCAACTCCCGGTTCTGCCGTAACGTGGCTGCGCGTAGAGACCGTCGACAGGAAGGGATTTTGTGCACTTCTCGCGAGGGACCCTGACCATTGCCGCACTGGCAGGAGCGGCCTCACTCGCTCTGGCGCCCACGGCAACCGCCGCAACCACCTATCAGATCACCGTCGTTCCGCCCATCGGGACCGTGCACGCCAACAATCTGGTGACGCTCGGCGCGCTGGTCACCCCCACCCCGACCGGCACCGACGGATCCACTCCGGTCGAACTCGAGATCACCGAGCCCGACGGCGACGTGAACACACGAACCATCCCGCTCACCCTCGGTGCCGGGACGGCAGCGATCCGGACGCACGAGGCCGGCCGCTACACAGTCGTGTTCACCTACGCCCCACCGAACGGCACCCCCGCCGAGACGACGACGCAGTTCGACGCCGTTCCGTCACCGGGGCTGGGCCTGGGGAGCTGACAACCGAAACCTGCCGAGGCGCATCGCCGGTCAGACGTCGGCGGTGCGCCTCTTCTTCGGTTTGACGGGAGCCTCGGTGGATCCCACCGTCTTCATCGCGATCTCGACGTACTTGCGGGCAACAGCGTCCGGGGTCAGCTTGCCCTCGGCGTGATACCAACGCGGAATCGACTGGCACATACCGAGAAGCGCCCGCGTCGTCTCCGCGGCATCCGCCACGTCGAAAAGCTCCCGCTTCTTGCCTTCCTTGACGATCTCGAGGACCAGTTCCTCCACACCCTTGCGGACCGTGCGGTAACGCTGCCGATTCTCCGGGCTCAGGTAACGCACCTCGCTCTCGAGCGCCGCCAGCCGGGATCGCATGGTCATCCGCAGCACGATCGCCTCGATGACGTTGGCCAGTCGCTGCACCGGATCGTCGCCGCCGTCGGCGCTCGCGGCGTGGGCGCGCTCGAGAACGTCGCTGGTGGAGAGTTCCAGGAGCGCCAGGAGAACGGCCTCCTTGTTCTCGTGGTGGTAATAGAGAGCGGGTACCGTGACACCGACTCGGCGGGCGATGTCGCGCACCGAGGTGCCGTGGAAGCCGTGTTCGTAGAACGCGTCGAGGGAGGCGCTGAGGATCGGCGTCAACTTCGTGGGTTCGAGGCGGCGCCAGTCTGCTGCGTTGCCGACCTCGGTGGGCGTCGCACCCTTGGATGAGCTGACCATCAAAGACCTATCTACCGCTCGCTATGCCAGGACGGGTCAAGTGTAGCTGTTCAGATAGTCGGCGAAGGTCTGCGGCGGCCGACCGGTGAGCGTCTCGACGTCCCCCGTCACCACGGCCAACTCACCGGCCGCGATCGCTGCGTACGAGGTCACCCACCCTGCGACCTCGAAGTCCGGCGCCCCGAAGTGAGCGCGGGACGCGTACGCCTCGTCCAGGGTCTCGTTCTCGAACCGCACCGAACGTCCGGTCACCCTTGTGATCGTCTCGGCGGCCTCCGTGAGGGTGAACGCTTCCGGTCCGGTCAGCCGGTAGGTGACGCCGTCATGGTCGCCGTTGCCGGTGGTGAGCACCGCCGTCACCGCATCGGCGACGTCGTCCGGCGCCACCGCGCTCACCCGGCCGTCCCCGGCGGGACCCCGGATGACGCCCTGCTCGTCGGCCATCAGCGGGATCATCGACTGGTACCAGCTGTCCTGCAGGAACGTGTACTTCAGACCACTCTCCCGGATGTGCTGCTCCGTGAAGTAGTGGTCGCGCCCGAACGTGAACGTGCACTCGGGCGCCGCGCCCAGAAACGACAGGTAGACGATCCGCTCCACCCCGGCGGCACGGGCGGCGTCCACGGCGGTGCGGTGCTCCTCGCGGCGGGTGGCGCTCTCGTGGCCCGAGACCAGGAACAGCAACCGGACGCCGTCCAGCGCGGCGGTCATCGCCGGACCGTCGGCATACGTGGCCACCGCGAACGCGGAGTCGAAATGCTCGGCCAGCGGCTCGAGCCGCTGCGCGTTCCGCCCGATCAGCCGGACCCCGGCGCCGCCGCCGAGCCGCTCGAGCACCTTGCCGCCGATGGACCCCGTGGCTCCTGTCACTGCAATGGTCATGGCCCGCATTCTCCCAGCGCCTGCCCTCTATCCTGACGCGTATGACTGAACCCGTGGCAACCGCTGACCTGGCAGACGAGATCGGACCCGACATCCGGAGCTGCGACACGCAGTTCATCCAGTTCGGTGGCCGTGAAGTGTTCTCCGGCCCCATCACCACCATCAAATGCTTCCAGGACAACCTGCTGGTCAAGCAGACCCTCGGCGAGCCCGGCAACGGCGGCGTCCTCGTGGTCGACGGTGACGCCAGCATCCACACCGCCCTGGTCGGCGACATCATCGCCGGACGCGGCGTCGACAACGGCTGGGCCGGCGTGATCGTCAACGGTGCGGTCCGCGACTCGGCGATCCTGAAGACCCTCGACATCGGCGTC
The DNA here is from genome assembly GCF_041228765.1 of Rhodococcus wratislaviensis. Classification (NCBI taxonomy): domain Bacteria; kingdom Bacillati; phylum Actinomycetota; class Actinomycetes; order Mycobacteriales; family Nocardiaceae; genus Rhodococcus; species Rhodococcus wratislaviensis. Next base: position 792,545 of record NZ_CP150488.1, read on the forward strand.
AAGGCGCTGGGCACCAACCCCCGCAAGAGCACCCAGACCGGCTCCGGTGAGAAGAACGTCCCCATCGAGATCGGCGGCGTCACGTTCAATCCCGGCGAGACCGTCTACAGCGATCAGGACGGCGTCGTCGTCCGCTGATCCGGCGAGAACCGAGCGGCGGTTCGGTATCTATCGGTCCCGAACCGCTGCGAGGCTTCGAGCGCTGACGCAATAATCCGGAGGAATCCAGCGGTCGTTCGCACGACCCGCTCCTACGGAGGGTGAAGCCGATGAGTGTCGACGCCGCCGGAGAGACCAGCCGGGAAGACGCGCCCCGATCGGTGCGAGCCGCGCCCCGGCAGCAATACATCACCTGGATCGCGCTGGCCATGATGACCACCAGTTCGGTGGCCAGTCTGAGATCGGCACCCTCGATGGCCGTGTACGGGCTGGCCTGCGTGTTCCTGTACGTCGTGCCCGCCATCGTCTTCCTGCTGCCGACGTCGCTGGTCTCCGCGGAGCTCGCCTCCGGATGGTCCGGTGGCGTCTACCGCTGGGTGGGCGAAGGCATCTCGGCGAAGATGGGATTCCTGGCCGTCTGGTGCCAGTTCGCGATGACGATCTTCTACTATCCGACGCTCCTCGCCTACGTCGCGAGCACCTTTGCGTACGTGATCAATCCGGCCCTCGCCGCGAACGGGCTGTACACGGCCATCATCATCGTCACCCTGTTCTGGACCGGTGTTCTCGTGTCCTCCCGGGGAATGAAGGCCGTCGCGGGTCTGTCGAGCGCCGGACTGGTACTGGGCACGTTGATTCCCGGTGTGCTGCTCATCGTGATGGGCATCGTGTTCCTCGGCCAGGGCAATGCCTCGGCCGCACCGATGGAATTCAGCGCCCTGCTCCCCGCCTGGACCGGCATCGCCAGTCTCGTGCTGATCGTCAACAACTTCCTCTCCTACTCGGGCATGGAGATGAATGCCGTCCACGTCTCCAGCCTGCGGAGACCGGCGAGCGAGTTCCCCCGGGCGATGTTCGTGGCCATGGGACTGGTCCTCGGAATCTTCATCCTTCCCGCCATCGCCATCAGCTGGGTGGTGCCCGCCGAGAAGCTGTCGCTGACCGCAGGCGTGATGCAGGCGTTCGACACCTTCTTCGCCCACTTCGGGTTCGGCTGGGCCACTCCCGTTCTCGCCCTCATGCTCATCGCCGCCTCCCTCGGCGGCATGCTCACCTGGCTCGCGGGACCGTCCAAGGGACTGCTCATGATCGGACGCCAGGACGGATTCCTGCCACCGATCCTGCAGCGGCTCAACAAACACGGCATCCAGCAGAACATCCTGGTGGCGCAGGGTGTGGTCACCACCCTGATCGCCCTTCTCTACGCGTTCATCCCCGAGGTGTCGAGCGCGTACTGGATCCTCTCCGTCATCACCACCCAGGTGTATCTCGTGGTGTACGTGCTGATGTTCGTCGCCGCGATGCGGCTGCGCAGGCAACAGCCGGACCACCCCCGCGGCTACCGTGCGCCCGCGCTGTTCGTGCTGTGCTGGGTGGGCATCGTCGCGAGCCTCGCCGCCTTCTGCATCGGCTTCGTTCCGCCCTCCCAATTCGGCGGCGGCAGCGTGCTCGTCTACGTCCTCATCGTCGGGGGCGGATTCGGAATCGTCGGACTCGGCGTCCCGCTGCTGATCCTCGCGCTCCGCAAACCGTCCTGGAAACAGGACCTGGCGGCCGACCCGCTCGCCGGGGAGGCATGATGACCACCTCCGGGCGCATGGGCCCCGACGACCAGTCCGTGAACACCGCCCCGGTCGACGACCTGCACAAGAGACCTGAAAACACCCACTGGATCCTGTATTCCGTCCTTGCCGCCGCGTTCGTCGGACTCCTCGTCTGGGGTCTCGTGGTGTTCAACCAGCACAAGCAGTCCGCCGAGGCGGTAGCCAAGGCCACCGAACTGTCGGAACGATTCGAACGAGCCGGGCTCGGGCCGCTCGACGTCGACGCCTCCGCCCGCGTGCTCGGAACCGACGGTGCCGCGGCGTGCACCGATCCGGACAACGCCCTGAAGACGGGCGTGCTGGATCAGCAGCTGGTGAGCGGAGCAGCCGGGCCCGGACAGCGTCCGATTCTCGCGACCAGCAATCTCGTCGAGGGCGAGCGACTGGCGATCTCCGTGTACTGCCCGGACAGGTCGGCGGAATTCGAGTCCGCCGTCGCCGATCTGAAACTCGTGGACGAGAATTAGGGGAACCCCGAGGAGGCGTTGATGTCCGACGAAATCCGTTCCAAGGTAGCCGAGCTGATGCCCGCGGCGCGTGACGAACTCGCCGCGCTGGTGGCGATGCGGTCGGTGGCCGATCCGCGGCAATTCCCACCGGAGGAATGCGTTAGCGCCGCCGAATGGGTCCGGGACGCCTTCATCGGAGCCGGAATCGGACAGGTCGAACTGCTCGAGACATCCGACGGTTCACACGCCGTCGTGGGCCACCAGGCCGCGCCCGAGGGTGCCCCGACGGTACTGCTGTACTGCCACTACGACGTTCAACCGCCCGGCGACGAGAAGCTCTGGCACACCGACCCCTTCACCCTCACCGAGCGGGACGGCCGCTGGTACGGGCGCGGCGCGGCCGACTGCAAGGGCAACATCGTGATGCACCTGCTGGCGCTGCGCGCGCTCGGCACCCCGTTCCCCGTCGGCATCAGAATCGTCGCCGAAGGGTCGGAGGAAATGGGTACCGGCGGGCTCGAGAACCTCGTCGAGGCCAGGCCCGAACTCTTCGACGCCGACATGATCCTCGTCGTCGACACCGGAAACGCCGCGGTCGGCAGCCCGACCGTCACCACAACGCTGCGCGGCATCGCGAACGTCGTGGTCCACGTCGAGACCCTGGCCGGGGAGGTGCATTCGGGCATGTTCGGCGGACCGGCCCCCGACGCGCTGGCCGCCCTCGTCCAGATGCTCGCCACCCTGCGTGACGCGGACGGCAACACCGTCGTCGACGGGCTCGACTCGGACCAGAAGTGGGCGGGCGTCGACTACCCCGAGGCACAGTTCCGCACCGACGCCGGCGTGCTCGACGGTGTGAGTCTCGCCGGTACGGGTTCCGTCGCCGACGCCGTGTGGGCACGGCCTGCCCTGACGATCCTCGGCATCGACTGCCCGCCGGTGGTCGGCTCGGCCGCCGCCATCCAGCCGCGCGCATCGGCCCGTCTCAACCTGCGGGTGCCGCCCGGCATGGACCCGCAGAAGGCGCAGGACGCGCTCGCCGCGCACCTCGAGAACGCCGCCCCGTGGAATGCGCGGGTGACCGTGGACCGCGAAGCGGTGGGCTCCCCGTTCCGGGCGACCACCGACGGTCCCGGTTACGCCGCACTCGGCGCGGCGATGGAGGAGGCGTTCGGGAAGGAACTCGGAACCGTCGGGCAGGGCGGCTCCATCCCGCTGTGCAACGTCTTCTCCGCCGTCGTCCCGAATGCGGAGATCGCCCTGATCGGGGTGGAGGAACCGCGCTGCCTCATCCACGCCCCCAACGAAAGTGTGGATCCCAGCGAGATCGAGAACCTCGCCGTCGCCGAGGCGCTGTTCCTGCAGAGGTTCGCGACCGCGAACCGTCAGGACTGAGAACTGACCCGGGCCGTCATCCCACCGATCTCCACGACGTCCCCGTCCCGCAACTGCCGCCCCCGCCGCACCTCGACCTCACCGTTCACCGACACGAGTCCGTCGGCGATCACTTCCTTCGCCTCCGCACCCGACTCGATGAGGTTGGCGAGCTTGAGGAATTGGCCGAGGCGGATGGATTCGTCGCGGATCGGGACGGCGTCGTGAATGTCGGACATGCCTCTATCTTCCCTCTCCACCCAAATCGCGGCCCGACGGCTCACACTGAACACTGGAACACCTGTCTCCCGTGATCGGTACGTATCTCTCGCCGGGAAGGAAACGCTCGATGTCAGCTAGCACCGAGACACACCACGCGTCCGAGGCCGACCTCACCGCACCACGGCCCCGACCCGCACTCGGCTCGAAGAACGGGCGCCTGCACCAGGTTCCTCACATCGCGGGACTGATCCTGGGCGTCTTCTCGGTGCTCGTGTTCCTGTGGAGCATCTCGCCGGTGCTGCGCTACTACGTGCACGTGCCGCGGGAGTACATCGACACCTACTACTTCGACGCTCCCGACACCAGCCTGTCGTGGGCGCTGGTGGTCGCGCTGCTCGCGGCGGCGCTGGCGAGCCGCAAGCGCATTGCCTGGTGGCTGCTGACGATCTACCTGACTCTGATCCTGATCACCAACGTGATCGTGAGCATCACCGACCGGAACGTGAACGCGATGCTCGCCGCCGTGGTCCAGGTGGTGCTGATCGGAATCCTGATCGCGGCCCGGCCCGAGTTCTACACCCGAGTCCGGCGCGGTGCAGGCTGGAAAGCGCTGGGCGTGCTCATCGTCGGTCTCGCCATCGGCACCCTCGTCGGGTGGGGACTCGTCGAATTGTTCCCCGGCACGCTGCCGCAGGGCGAGCGTTTCCTGTGGGCGCTCAACCGCGTGACCGCGCTCGCCGCCGCCGACAACGAACAGTTCAGCGGGCGGCCACACGGATTCGTCAACACCCTCCTCGGCCTGTTCGGCGCGATCGCCCTGCTGGCCGCCGTCATCACCCTGTTCCGCGCCCAGCGCTCCCACAACGCGCTCACCGGCAACGACGAATCGGCGCTGCGCGGACTGCTGTTGCAGTACGGCGCCGACGACTCCCTCGGCTACTTCGCCACCCGCCGCGACAAGGCCGTCGTGTTCGCCCCCAGCGGGAAAGCGGCCATCACCTACCGTGTCGAACTGGGCGTGTGCCTGGCCAGCGGCGACCCGATCGGCGACCCGGAGGCGTGGCCGCACGCGATCGAGGCGTGGCAGGCACTCGCGTCCCAATACGGTTGGGCCACCGCCGTGATGGGCGCCAGCGAAACCGGCGCCACCGCGTACAACAAGGCCGGTCTCACCGTGCTCCAACTCGGCGACGAAGCCATCCTCCGCACCCGCGAGTTCAACCTCAGCGGACGCGACATGCGGCAGGTCCGGCAAGCCGTCACCCGTGTCCGGCGCCAAGGAGTCACCGTCCGGATCCGCAGGCACCGGGACGTCCCCGCGGAGGAGATGGCCGAAACGATCCGGCTCGCGGACGCGTGGCGCGACACCGAGACCGAGCGCGGATTCTCCATGGCCCTAGGCCGACTCGGTGACCGTCTGGACGGCGACTGCCTGCTGGTGGAGGCGATCGCCGAGGACGGTGAGATCGACGGCATCCTGTCGCTGGTGCCGTGGGGGCCCACCGGTGTCTCCCTCGACCTGATGCGCCGCAAGCCGACCTCCCCCAACGGGGTGGTGGAACTGATGGTGTCCGAACTGGCCACCACCTCGGATCAATTCGGCATCACCAAGGTGTCGCTGAACTTCGCGGTGTTCCGCTCGGTCTTCGAGGAAGGCTCCCGCATCGGGGCAGGACCCATCCTGCGGATCTGGCGCTCGATCCTCGTCTTCTTCTCCCGCTGGTGGCAGCTCGAGGCGCTCTACCGGTCCAACGTGAAGTACCAGCCGGAATGGGTTCCGCGGTACCTCTGCTTCGAGGACAACCGGGAACTGCTGCGCGTCGGATTCGCGTCGGCCGTCGCGGAAGGATTCGTGACCCTGCCCCGGTTCGGCCGCTCCGGAACCCGGGACGCCCTCGAGCACACCGGCACCCACGCCGCGGTCCCCACCGCCCTCGTCGCCGCCGAAGGGCTGCACTCCGACGGCAGCGCACCCGGCGAAGGCCTCGCACCGGCGGCGACCGGACCGAGACGTCCCGAGCAGGTCCGCGTCCGGCTCGACAAACTGGCCGGCCTCGCCGAACAGGGCATCGACCCCTACCCCGTCGCGTATCCGCCGACACACACGGTGACGGAGGCCGTGGAGTCGCCGGAGGGAACGACGGTCCGCATCGCAGGCCGGTTGCTCCGGATCCGCGACTACGGCGGGGTCGTGTTCGCGGTGGTCCGGGACTGGTCCGGCGACATCCAGATCCTCGTCGACGAGGCCCGGGTAGGCACCGACCGCATCCGGGCATTCGCCGCCGAGTTCGACCTCGGTGACCTCGTCGAGGTCGCCGGCGTCATCGGATACAGCCGCCGCGGAGCGCTGTCGCTGCTCGCGAACGAGTGGCGCATGACCGGCAAGTGCCTGCACCCCCTGCCGGACAAGTGGAAGGGCCTGTCCGACCCGGAGACCCGCGTCCGGCAGCGATACGTCGACCTCGCCATCAACTCCGACGCCCGCCGACTGCTCGAGGCCCGCAGCGCCGTCGTGAAATCGCTGCGCGATTCGCTCGGCGGCCGCGGATTCCTCGAGGTGGAGACCCCGATCCTGCAGCAGGTGCACGGCGGCGCCAACGCGGCACCGTTCCTGACCCACATCAACGCCTACAACCTGGACCTGTACCTGCGGATCGCGCCGGAGCTGTACCTCAAGCGGTTGTGCGTCGCCGGCATGGAGAAGGTGTTCGAGATCGGCCGCGTGTTCCGCAACGAGGGCGTCGATTTCAAACACAACCCGGAGTTCACGATCCTCGAGGCGTACGAGGCGCACAGCGACTACGAGAAGATGATGGTGCTGTGCCGGGAGCTCATCCAGACCGCGGCGATCGCGGCATACGGGCGCGAGATCATCATGCGCCCCGGCCCCGACGGCACACTCGTGGAGGTCGACATCTCCGGCGAATGGCCCGTCAAGACGATGCACCAGGCGGTCGCCGAGAAACTCGGCGTCGACGTCTCACCCGAGACGCCGCTCGCGGAACTGCAACGGCTGTGCGACGAGCACGAGATCCCGTACCAGTCCACCTGGGACGCGGGCGCCGTGGCGCAGGAGATGTACGAGCACCTGGTGGAGGACTACACCGAGTTCCCCACCTTCTACACCAACTTCCCGACGTCGATGTCACCGCTCACCCGGCCGCACCCCACGATTCCGGGCGTCGCCGCGAAATGGGACCTCGTCGCGTGGGGTGTCGAACTCGGCACCGCGTACAGCGAACTCACCGACCCGGTCGATCAGCGGAACCGTCTCACCGAGCAGTCGATGCTCGCGGCAGGCGGCGACGAGGAGGCGATGGAACTCGACGAGGACTTCCTGCAGGCCCTCGAACACGCCATGCCCCCGACCGGTGGGCTCGGGATGGGCGTCGACCGGGTGGTCATGCTCATCACCGGCGGCAGCATCCGTGAAACACTCGCGTTCCCCCTGGCCAAGCCGAGGCAATGACCTCCCGTGGCCGGGTGGCCGTCGCGGCGCTGCTGATCCTCGGCGCCGTCGGCTACGCGTCGTGGCTGCTCGAATTCGTGCTGGACACGGGCATCGACCCGCTGCGGGGATTCGCGAGCGAACTCGCCGCCGCGGACCAGCCGTACGGATTCTGGTTCCGGACCGGCGACCTGCTGACCGGATGCATCGTCGCCGTGGCCGGGGTGCTGGGACTGTCGCGGTACTCGCAGGGCTGGGTGACGGCGGTCGGGTGGCTCGCGCTGATCGTGTTCGCGCTCGCGACCATCGCGGATTCGCGTCTGCCGATGAGCTGCGCGGCCACCAACGACCCCGTCTGCGCTGCGCGTGAGGCCGCCGGACACCTGCCACTCACTCATGATCTGCACGCCGTGACCAGCGCATCCGCCTCGACGGGAGGTGTGGTGTCGAGTCTCGCGTTCCTGTTGGCCGCGTTCCGCTTCCGCTGGCCGACCTGGTTGAAAATTTGCGGCGCGGCCGTCGCGACGGTGTTCGTCGGGGGCACGGTCTGGACGCTGACGGCCGCGGGAGTGCGCGACGAACAGGACGCCTGGCTCGGACTCGGCCAGCGCGTCCAGCTGCTCGCGTTCTGCGGATGGCTGATCTTCGTGGCGCTCAGCGTGATTCACGTCACCCCGGAAACGGATGGTTCCACGTGAAACGTCCTGGGGAAATGGTCGCGGGAGTGCACGTGGTGGTCGACGGCGAGGGCCCACCCGTCGTCCTCTACGGCGGCCTGGGCGGCAACTGGTTCGACTGGGACGAGGTGGCCGAGCTGCTGTCCGGGAGCTGCCTCGTGGTGCGGATCGATCGTCCCGGGTACGGGTTCAGTCCCCCCTCCGCCGAGAGGCCGTCCGCTCGCGGCGAGGCCGAGAGAATCGCCGACGTCCTCGACGCGCTTTCCGTGACCACTCCGGCAGTGCTCGTCGGCCACTCGCTCGGCGGCATCTACGTCGAGGCCTTCGCCCGGCTGTACCCCGACCGAACCGGCGGTGTGATCCTGTTGGACGCCACCGTCACGGCTCATCCGCACCGTGTGATCCCGACCCGGTGGCGCGTCACGATGGGCAGACGGGTGGCCCGAACGGCCAGCAGAGTGGGGCTGCAACGCCTCCTCGGCCCCACGGTCCGCCGGATCCTGAACCACTCGACACCGCCCGACGGGGTCGCGCCGGACACTCGTCGTTGGGTCGAACGGATCTACCGCGAGCCCGCGTACCTCGAATCCTCGATCGTCGAGAACGCGTCGTACCCGGCTCTGGCCGAAGAGCTGGCCGAACTGCGCGAGACCACGACGATGCCGGCACCCGTCGTCGTGGCCGCCGCCCACACCGGACGTCCGACGCCCTGGGGATCGGCGTGGATCCGCATGCAGAGACAGTTCGCCGAGTTCCTGGGCGCCGCGTTCCGTGTCGTACGTCCCGCGCACCACCACGCCATGATCGATCAGCCCGGCCAGATCGCGGCACTGGTACGGGAGCTGGCAAGCTGATCGACGTGCAACTGCTACTGATCCGCCACGCGCTGCCCGAGCTCGTCACCGCGTCCGACGGGCGCGCGGACCCCGCACTGACCGAGGAAGGTCACGCCCAGGCCAAGCGGCTGCCTGCCGCGCTGGCCCCGTACCGCATTGCCCGGATCGTGAGCAGCCCGCAGCGGCGCGCACTCGAGACGGCTGCGCCGGTCGCCGAGGCCCTCAACCTGCCCGTCGCCGAGTACGTCGGCCTCGCGGAATACGACTACGACCTCGACCACTACATCCCGTTCCACGAGGCGGAGGCGCGGGCGCCCGAGGCGTTCGCCCGGATTCGGGCCGGCGAGTTCCCGAAGTCCGTCGACGCCGACGCGTTCCGCGCGCGGGTGTTCGAGTCCCTCGGCCACATCGTCGACGAGTCCGGCCACGAGGACACCGTCGCCGTGTTCGCCCACGGCGGCGTCATCAACGTGTTCCTCCAGCAACTGCTGGGGCTCGACCGACCCCTCGTGTTCCCGATCGAGTACGTGTCCGTGACCCGGGTGCTCGTCTCCCGCAGCGGTGAGCGGCGAGTGGCGTCGGTCAACGAGACCGGTCACGTCAGGGACATGCTGCGTCGATAGGACCCGCGAGAACGGCACGCACGGCGGTCGGCAGAGCGGTCGGCACGCCCGCTTCGGCGCCCGCCCGTGCGATCGTGTCGATCGCCGCCGCGGTGAATTCCGCGCTCTGCACCGGCTCGTACCGCGCGGGAGTGTCGATGCCGACCGCGAACTCCGCGAAGCTTCCGGTCATCGCCCGCAGGAACGGCGCCGCCATCGCGGCAAGTTCCCCGGCGGTGCCGCCGGCGCCGCGGACCATCGCGGCGCCCTGCTCGAACCCGGCGAACATGGCGTACATTGCGCCGAGCAGCGCGAGGTCGTACATCGCGGCGGCGCCGGCATCGTCACCGACGAACACCGCGCGACCGAACAGTTCCAGCACCGGCCGGTTCCTGTCGAACGCCTCCGCCGCACCGCTGTAGAGCACGAACGTGTCGCCGCCGCCGATCATGTCGGGCACCGCCATGATGCCGCCGTCGAGCACGCAGACGAGCACCAGCGGCGACGCCCGTACTGCCGCGGACACGGACTCGGCCGGGTGCGCATCGGAGTTCGTCAACGTGTCCGCTTTCTCGGGCGTGCGGTTCCACACGGTGACCGTCCGCCCAGCCCGCAGCAGCGCGGCCGCGAGAGCCCGTCCCATGGCGCCGAGCCCGAGAACCGTGACGTCGGTGCCGGTCATGCGACGCCCCGGGCGGGCTGCGCCGGCGCGACGATCGCCTCGTACACACTGCCCGAACCGTGCCCGCCGAAGCCGAGGTCGAGGGCGCGCCGGTACAGGTCCCGGACCGCCGCCGGGAGTCGCGAATCGATCTGCGCGTCCTCGCTGGTGGTCGTGATGTGATCGATTCCGGCGGCCATCATGGCGAGGCTCGCCCCGACGTCGGGGTACTCCCGACGGTCGATCTCCTCGGCAGCACCGTCCAGGAAGAACGGCATCTGCGCGAGCAGGTCGGAGGCGTAGGGCAGGAACGTCTCGGCCTGCACCCCGGCAGATTTCATCAGCGCCGCCGCATGACTCGTGCCGACCAGCGTGGTCATGAACAGATCGAGCAGAGCCTGGTACCAGAGCAGGGCCAGACCCGGATCGGCGCCGACGTACTCCGGCCGCGCGAGGAGCGCGAGCGTGTCGGACCACCGGTCGAGGACTTCGCGCGGCCCGCTGTAGAAGGCGTAGGCGGTGTCGTCGCCGACCAGCGTGGCCGGAACCATGATGCCGCCGGTGAGGAATTCGGCGCCGTGCCGGACCGCCCACGCGGCCGCACGCTCGGCCTCGCGGGGAGTGCCGGAGCTGAGGTTGACGAGGACCTTGCCGGCGAGACGGTCGGCAGCGGATTCGAGCAGGTCGTACATCGCGCGGTAGTGGGTGAGGCTGACGATCACCAGATCGGCGGCGTCGAGCGCGTCCTTTGCGGTGATCGCGCGGCGGGCGCCTGCCGCGACGGCGGCGTCGGCGCGCGACGCGGTGCGGTTGAACACCGTGACCGGCACGGCGTGATCGAGGAGTGTTCCGGCCATGGCCCGGCCCATCGGCCCGAGCCCGACGACGGTGACGGCAGGCAGTTGTGCAGGCATGATTCGCTTTCGGACGTCCGTGCCCGAGTGACCGGGCAACGCTGCGGAGCAACGCCTTCTCCAGTCTCAGCGTGCGCACTACACTCGACAAGTACCCACTTCAAAGTCAGGTACTTACCAAAAAGTCAGTGAGGAGCGTCATGCGCAGACAGCAACGTCCCTACTCCTGCGGAATCGATGCGGCGATCGACGTCATCGGCGGCAAGTGGAAGGTGCTGATCCTGTGGGCGCTCCACGCCGGCGAGCAGCGGTTCGGCGACCTCAAGCGCTTGGTCCCCGGCATCTCGGAGAAGATGCTGATCCAGCAGTTGCGCGAACTCGAAGCCGACGCCATCGTGCACCGCGAGGTCTACCACCAGGTTCCGCCGAAGGTCGAGTACTCGCTGACCGAACTCGGCGTTTCCCTCAACCGCTCCCTCGAACCGCTCGGCGCGTGGGGCGCCGAGCACATGGACCACATCGTGGCCGTCCGTGAGATCGAGGCGAACGGCGAGAGCCTCGATCCGTCGGGCCGCTAGAGCCCCGGGATCCGGGGCAGCGGAGGGAGCGGCGGCGGCGGGAGGGTCGGCAGCTGAATCTGCGGCAGACCGGGAATGAGGGGGCGCGGGGCGGGGGCAGGCGCGGGAGCGGGTTCCGGCACGCTCGCCTCCTCCTCGGCCGGGCCCGGAACCGACACCGCGGCCGACGGCGGTGGCGTCGACGCCGGTGCCGGCGCGGGCGACGGAGAGACGTCCGCGTTGCTCGGCTGAGTGGCGACCGGACGTGCGTCACCGTCGGAGCTCTGCAGGTGGCTGCCACCGACGCCGAGACCGAGACCGATCACGGCGACGACGGCCAGTGCACCGCCCGCCAGAACGCCACCGCGGATCACGGGTTTCGCGAACCTCTCGGCGCCGTTGCGGTCCGGAGTGTCCTCCTGCGCCAGCAGCGCAGCGCCCTCCGCGGCCACCAGTTCCGGCTGCGCCGGCACGATCACCGGGAGCGCGAGCCACGATTCCATCAGAGACGCGACCAGCGGAATATGCGCGCCGCCCCCGATCAGAACCACGGCGTCGGCAGCACGCCCGGACGATTCGATCACCTCGCGGGCCAGGCGCGCCGACGCCTCGACGCGGCGCACGATCAGCGAGTCGAGAATGTCCTGCGAGAGCAGGAGCAGACCGCCGTCCCCGGGTACGCAGACCGCGGTGTTGGTGGACAGCTCCTCTTTGGCGCGGCGGCAACGGGCGTCGAGCTCCGACTCCGCGACCTCGTCGGCCGGCGGCGCGATGCGCTTCTCGTCGAGCTGGTGGTCGCGGATCAACCGGTCGACGACGTCGCCGCTGATCTCGTCGGTCCGCGCCGTCCCGAGCACCGCGCCGGTGAGTCGGTCGACCACGGTGACGGTGAGGCCGGAGCTGCCGAGGTCGTAGAACACGAGCGTCGCATGGTCGCCGAGCTGTCCCGACGCCTCGAGCATCCGGAGCGCGGCCGTCACTTCCGGGACCAGCCGGCAGTCGATCGCGGCCTGCACGGCAGCTGCCTGCGCCTCGTCCCGGTACGCGACACCGAAGACCTGCACGTCGTCGACGGGGCGCTCGGCTATCACCGTTTCGATTGCATCGGCAACCACGTGTTCCGGGTGCTCGCGGGCGGCATCCACCGGAAACGTCCGGATGACGGCCCCCTCGTCGTCCGGATACGCCACGCGCACCGCGCTGGCACCCACCGATACACCGAGAACTGAAACCATGGAAAGACTATAACGGTTTGATCACGGAACGCGTGTCGGGGCCTCGCGGCCTCCGGCTTCGTTATATGTGCTCAGAGCCCGGGTATCCGGGGAAACTCCGGCATGGGGAGCGGCGCCGGCGGCGGAATCGTCGGCAGCTGAATCTGCGGCAGACCCGGAATGAGCGGAGCGGGTTCCGATGTGGTCGGCGGAGCCGACGTGTCGGACGGCACGACACTCTGACTCTCGGGGGCGGCCGGTGCCTGAGTCGAACTCTGCGCCTGCCGCTGGTACGTGGTGCGCACCTCGGTCTGCGGCGGGATCACCGGCTGCTCGTCGACCACCGACGGGGCTGCGTCCGCAGGCGGGGCCACCTCCGCGGTCGTCGTGGGCTGCGGCGGTATCACTTGCCGCGCTTCCGGCGCCTGCGTGTTCGACTGCGTGGCGGCCGGCTGCGCTTCCTCTTCCGAACCCTGCAGGAGGTCGGTGCCGACGCCGAGTCCGAGACCCACCGCGGCGACCACGGCCACGACGCTGCCGGCGAGGACGAGGCCACGACGCTTCCGGATCGGCGCCGACTTCGACTCGGGTGCCGGCTCGGATTCCAGTTCCCGCTCGAATTCCGGCTCCGGCTCGAACTCCGCCTCCGGCTCGAACTCCGCCTCCGGCTCGAATTCCGGCTCGAACCGGTGCTCCGGCGCCACCGCCGCGACGAACTCGTCGGACGTCGGACGCGCCAGCAGGGCCGCACCCTCGGCGGCCACCAGTTCGGGCTGTGCGGGAACGATCACCGGAAGGTCGAGCCAGGACTCCATCACGGACGTGACCAACGGAATATGCGCGCCGCCCCCGATCAGAACCGCGGCGTCGGGAAGGCGTCCCGAGCGGCGAATAACCTCGCGGGTCAGGCGCGCCGAAGTCTCCACCGGGCCCACGATGAGCGAATCGAAACTGTCCTGCGACAGGAGGAGAAGGCCGCCCTCGCCCGGCATGCACACCGCGCCGTGCGTGGACAACTGCTCCTTCGCATCGCGGCACCGCGCGGCCAGCGCGAGCGTTGCTGCCGCGTCGGCGGGGTGCGCGAAGCGGTGCAGTTCGAGTTGGTTGTCACAGATCAGCCGGTCGACGAGGTCGCCGCTGATCTGGTCCGACCGCGCACTGCTCAGCACCATGCCGGTGTCTCGGTCGACCACGGTGACGGTGAGACCCGAACTGCCGAGGTCGTAGAACACGAGTGTCGAGTGGTCGCCGAGTTCTCCGGACATCTCGAGCATCTGGAGCGCGGCCGTCACTTCGGGAACCAATTGGAAGTTGCCGATCTTCAGCCGTGCCATCGCGGCCTGCACGGCACCGGCCTGCGCCTCGTCCTGGTACGCGACACCGATGGCCTGCACTTCGTCGGTCTCGTCGCGCTCGGCGAGCACCGTCCCGATGGACTCGGCAGCGAGTTCCTCCGGCCGTTCGAGTGTTGCGGTCACCGACCGCGATTGGAAGATCGGCGTTTCGAGTGTCACGGCGTCGTGGCACGCGAAGCGCACCGCGCTGGCGCCTACCGATACACCGAGAACTGAAGTCATGCCGCCGACTATAACGGTTCGATCACGGGTCTCGCGCATGAAGCAGACCGGACGGCACGTCAGGCGCTTTTCGGCCGTACCCCCGTGACGCACATCGGGTTTCCAACCGAATCCGCGACACGCCGTTACGTGTCCTAGTGGTCGACAAACACGGCGTCGGCGTACACCGGGGTGCGGCCGGAGCGCCGTCAGTCGGTTCCGGCGGCAACGTCGACGTGGGTGCCGAACCACTGCAGCGTTCGTGCCCAACCGTCCCGGGCGGCCGCCTCGTTGTACACGGCCGGACGGTCGTCACAGTGGAAGCCGTGTTCGGCCTCGGCGTAGCGGACGATCTCGGTGTCGACCGGGGCGTGGGCGACCGCGGCGCGCAACTCCTCGACCTCCGCGGTCGGGATCCCCTTGTCGCGGTCTCCGAACAGGCCGAGCCACGGCGTTCCGAGCTGCCCGGCGACGTCGAGTTGAGATGGATAACCGAAGCGCCCCTTCGCGACGCCGCCGCCGTAGAAACTCACCGCCGCCCCGAGGTCGAGTCGCGTCGCCGTGTGTAACGCGACCGTCCCGCCCATGCAGAATCCGACGATCGCGGTGTTCCGCCGGTCGATCGAGGCCGCCGACAGGGCCGCGACGGCCCCGTCGACGTCCTCGCCGATGTGCGCGGCGGTGAGCTCACCGATCAACGACATCGCCGACTTCATGTCGTCGTACTCCAGCACCGGATCGCCGCTCCGGTGGAACAGGTGCGGCGCGACCGCGTGGTACCCGGCGGCGGCGAAACGACGGCAGACGTCGACGATGTGCCCGGTGACGCCGAACGCCTCCTGGATGACGACGACACCGCCGCGGACGGGACCTTCGGGGGTGATGCTGGTGAGTGGAGTGGTCACGAACTACGACTCTAGGAAACCGGCTTCAGCGGGTGGATCGCCGGTGCCCCGGCGAGGTGCTCACCGAACGTCCCGAGCGCGGCCTGGAAGTGCGGCGACTTCATGTGCGCGTCGACCGCCTCCTGACCGGTCCACACCTCGACGGTGACGAAGGTTCCCGCGACGGCGGCTGATTCGAACACCTCGTACGAGATGCAGCCCTCTTCCTTGCGGCTCTCCGCGGCCAGCGCGGACAGTCCGTCGCGGACGGTGTCCTCGGAACCGGGCTTGGCAGGAATGGTCGCTACGACATGCAGATCGGACATCGACTCCCTTTCGTGGACGCCACCTCGTGTGGCCCGTCTCACGTAAGCACAGTTGGGTCGGCTAGGAAACCCGAAGTCGCGTCAAATAATCGGCGACCTGCGGTTCGTCCCAGCCGTGCGCTTCACGGAGGCCGTCCGCGATGGTCGCGAGATAGGCGGGCGCCGGTGCGTTCCGGGCGACGACGTCACCGCGGGCCCGGGTGGTGAACGTGCACATGGGGACACCGTTGCGGTATCCGAGCGTGACCAGACGGTCGTAGCAGGCGGGTTCCTGCGCGTGGATGTCCTCGAACTGCTCCTGCGTCACCAGGAATGCGCGGGCCGCGACGGAGCCGGGCGCGTCGGGGTCGTAGAACGCGCGGCCGCCGCCCCAGATCCGCGACTCTCCCGCGAAGAACACCGAGCCGGGTATCACCACCGGAATCGACTCGCGCGGGGCGCTCGCGTCGCGGGCGCCCGCGTGCACGAGGTTGCCCCCGGCCGGACAACCACCACGCAGGTAGCAGGTCAGACGCGTCGTCGCCATGTTCGATCCATAGCTGACGTACCAGATCAGCACACAAACGACCGTACTCGGACAAGATGGTCACATGAGTCTTCTCGGCGAAGTCAGGGGCTGGCGCAGCGGTTCTCGGAAGCATCACCGCCTGCGGGACCTCGACGGCACCCTCGTCGTCGTCACCGGCGGCGGCAGCGGGATCGGCCGCGAGACCGCGCTGGCGTTCGCGTCCGAAGGCGCTGTCGTGGTGGTCGCCGACCGCGACGTCGAATCCGCGCAGCAGACCTCCGATCTCATCAATTCCGCCCAGATGAAGGGCGGCGGTGCGGTGGCCATCTTCGGTGGCGGCTCCCACGCGTACCAGGTGGACGTCGCGGTGGAGGAGGAGGTGCAGCGCTTCGCGGAGAAAGTGCAGGCTGAGCACGGCACCCCCGACATCGTGGTCAACAACGCCGGAATCGGATATTCGGGCACGTTCACGAAGACTCCGCAGAAGGATTTCGAGCGGGTGATGGACGTGAATTTCTGGGGTGTCGTCTACGGCTCTCGCGCCTTCTCCCAGCAGATGATCGACCGCGGAACCGGTGGGCACATCGTCAACCTGTCGTCCGCCGCGGCTTTCACGCCGCAGAAGCAACTCACCGCGTACGCGACGAGCAAGGCGGCGGTGTTCATGCTGTCGGACTGTCTCCGAGCGGAATTGGTGAACCACGGCATCGGCGTCAGCGCCATCTGTCCCGGACTCGTCCACACCAACATCGTCAAGGCCACCGACTTCGCGGGCGCCACACCGGAGGAGCAGGCGAAGAAGCGGGACCGGACCGACAAGCTCTACCGCAGACGCGGTTTCACCCCGGACCGGGTGGCGACGCAGATCGTGAGGGCCGTCAAGCACAACAAGGCCGTCGTCCCCGTCACGCCCGAAGCCAAGTTCGGGCGGGCGCTGAGTCGCCTGGCCCCCGGCAGCATGCGGCTCGGCGCCCGCTTCGACCTCGGCTGATCCGAAGCATCAGGGGGTCGGGGCCTGCACCCGGCCGGTGTAGGCGTCCATGCTGTGGTACACACCGAGCCGGTCGGCCAGACGGTCCCAGGCACGCACGGGCAGGACGGCTTTCGCCACCCGCGACAGATACAGCGACCGCGGCAGCATCAGCAGCGGCCTCCCCTGCTTCATCGCCCGCCAGGACCGGGCCGTGACGTCCTCCGGGCTGAGGATCGGGGCGAACATGGGGTTCTTCACACCGTCGAACATGCCGGTGGAGATGTAGCTCGGGCACACGGTGGTGACCTTGACGTGCCCGTGGCCGGCCTGGACCAGTTCGAGTCGCAGCGAATCGCTCCACCCCAGGGCAGCCCACTTCGACGCGGCATACACGGCCATCCTCGGCGTCGCCACGGTCCCGGCTGCGGACGCGATGTTCACGATGCGGCACTCCCGGCCCCGGTCCTCGATCATGGCGGGCAGGAACTCGTTGGTGACGTACATCGGGGCGAGTGTGTTGACGTCCATCACGAATTTCGTGTCCGACTCGTGGTCGTGGTCCCAGAAGTACTTGCCGCGCACCACACCGGCGTTGTTGACGAGCACGTCGGGGCGGCCGAACGCACCCCGCACCTCGGCGGCCGCCGTGCGGACGGATTCGAGGTCGGCGACGTCGACGACCTGTGCGCTGACGATGCACCCCGATTCGCGCAGTTCCTGCGCCGTGCGTTCGAGCGCGTCGGCGTCGATGTCCCACAACACCACCGCGCCCGCGTGCTCGGCGGCGGCGAGCCGAGCGAACAGACGTCCCATCCCCATTGCCGCCCCGGTGATCAGGACCGTCTTGCCCGCTGCCGAGAATCCCACGTCATGCTCTCCTTCGGTCGAGACCGGCCGGATCGGCGGGCTCGTGGTAGAGGGTTTCGATCCGGTCCTTCAACGTCACCTGTGCGCGTCGCAGCGCCTGCCACACCACCGGTGCGGCCACACCGCCGAGCAGTTGTCCGGCCGGTCTGCCGGGAGAGTGGTAGCGGAAGTCGACGGTGAGCTCCGTTTCGTCCGGGCTGAGCGCGTCGAACGTCCAGACCGATGCGTGCACGCCGTGATCGGCCTCGACGACGAGCCGGCGACCCGGGGCCGATGCGACGACCCGGGCACGGGACGGCAGCGCGATCGCATCGAGCACGGTCTCCGGATCACCGAGGTACTCGAGGGCCATCGCGGGCGGAACGACGATCACCGTGGTGCTTCGTAAGCCGATCATCGAACGCCCGGAACTGCGGGGCTCGGACAGGCAGAGCTGAATGGACAAGACGGATATCCCAACGTGTCGACGTCCGAGGCGGAGAGTGTGTGGTACATCGATGTACCGCATACTGCCGACGGTATACGGAAACCCACCGACAGGGAAGACTACGATTCAATCCGATGACGAAACCCCAGCAAGACGCCGGTGACGGGCGTGCTGCCCGTTGGCGCGGCCAACGCGAGAAGCGGCGCTCGGAGTTCGTCGAACGGGCACTCGTCGCCATCGACGCAGAAGGTCCCGACGTGTCGGTCGCGACGATGGCCGTCTACGGCAAGGTCGCGCGAACCCGCATCTACCGGCATTTCGACGACAGCACCGACCTCAAGAACGCCGTCGCCCGGCGGGTCGCGGCGATGATGCTCCTCGAATACGCGCCCGTGATCACCGTCGACGGCGCACCGCACGCGATCCTCACCCGCGCCGCCCGCACCCACCTCGACTGGGTCACCGAACACGCCAACCTGTACCGCTACCTGATGTCGTTCTCCCCCGCGGCCGGAGAGGTGCGGCGGGCCATCAGCACCGCGGTCTCCGACATGCTCCACCCGTACCTGGACGCCCTCGGCGCCCCCGCCACCGCGACACCGCTGGCCAATGCGCTGATCGGGATGGTCGAGTCGGTGTCCGCGGAGTGGATCGAACGTCCGGGCGGCACCGACGTCGGCGCGCTGACCGAACAGCTGGCCGCGTGGGCGTGGGCGCTGGTCGACACCACGATGCGCAGCCGCGGCGCGGTCCTCGACCCCGACAGCCCCCTACCGGCCCCCGACGACCTCCGCACGTGAGTGGGAAAGCGTGCGGGAACACACTTTCGCACTCACGTCCGGGACCAGCGGCTCAGGTACTCGCGCTCGGTGGCGGTGATGCGGCGTAGCCGCTGGGCATCGACATCCGCGACGGCCATCTGAGTGGTGGCGGTGACGGCGGGCGGATCGGTGATCGGGGTACGCGCACCCCGGACCTCGTAGCCGATCGTGAAGTCGACCGCCCGGTGCTTGGCGATCCACATCGTGATCCGCAGGGGACTGTCGGAGTGGCGCAACTGTCCCCGGTACTTCACGTGGATGTCGGCGATGAATGCGCTCGTGATGAGCGACGAGTTCTCGCTGCCCTCGCTGAGCAGCCAGTCGATCCGGGCCTCCTCGAGCAACGTCACCATCCGCGCATGGTTGATGTGCTGGAAGGCGTCCATGTCGGACCACCGAACGGTCACGAAGGCGTCGTAGCCGACGACAGCGGCAGGGATGTCAGTCACGTCGGACATCATCCCCTGCCGCCGTCAGCCGAACTCACGCGATGTCGCGCAACCAGTTCCTCAGCCACGTCGTGGCGGCCGTACCCGATCCGTCGACCGCGTAGCTGGTGTAGTCCTGGTGAGCCTGCGACTTGTAGAACTGCTCCAGTTCGTCGATGCGCTTCTCGTTGGACTGCTCGTCCAGCTGAGCCATCAGGGCCGGAACACCGCCGACAGCGAGGATGTCGTTCCAGATCGCGAGCGCTTCCTGCTGGTAGCGGCCGAACAGTGTCGGCGTCGGATCCGACGTCTGCGCGAGGAATCCCGCGAGCCGGGTCACGAAGTCTTCCTTCGGCGTGGAGCAGTACAGGTCACCGTATGCGCAGAACGTGCGGGTGTTCTGGCTGACCCAGCCGAACCCGCCGATGCGGGGACCGCCGGCACCGCTACCGGCGACGGCAGGGCCGACGAGGGCATCGGTCGGCGACCGCCGCGGATCGGAGACGAGTCCGACGGCCGCGATCTTGTCGGCGGGGACGACACCGAGGCCGGTGCCGATCTCCGCAGCGAGATCACCTGCGGCGTCGGCGCCCTGGCTGTACCCGATGATCGACAGCTTCGTGTCGGGGCACTGCTGCGACATCGACGACAGCATGCCCTTGGCATTACTGACCGCCTGCGCCTTCGAGCGCCCGTACACCTCGGACTCCCACGGGAAGGCCGTGGCGGCGTACGTGACGTAGTCGGTGCGGATCGACGACGGCAGACCGTTCGTCACCGCGGACAGCAGACCCGGCGTGGGCCTGACGTTGTCCTTGGTGGACGTTTCCCACGTCCCCGGAATCGCGACCACGTACAGACTCGGGCAGGGGTCAGCGTTCGCCACTGCGCTCGTGCCCGCTACTCCCGATACCACCGGGATGGCTGCCGCAGCAGCCACTGCGGTCAGAAATGCGACAACCCGTTTCATTGCCATGGCCTCAACCTGTTCTCCCCTTCGCCGTCCTGCAGACGGGATGCTGCCAGGGCGACGTGACCTAAAGATGCACGATCGGTAAATGAACGTTACCGACCGAACGTGACCCCCGCACGATAAACCGACACCCCGGTAGGAAAACCTACCGGGGTGCGGATTGTACGAGCAGTTACAGCTACCGCTGCGGGGCGGTGGTGGTCTCGATCGGAGACGGCAGCGCCGACTCGCCCTCGAGGTACGCATCGACCGCGGCGGCCGCGGAGCGACCCTCGGCGATGGCCCACACGATCAGCGACTGTCCACGTCCCATGTCGCCGGCCACGAAGACGCCGTCGACGTTGGTGGCCCACTTCGCGGAGCGGGCGACGTTGCCGCGCTCGTTGAGGTCGACGCCGAGATCGGTGAGCAGGCCCGGCTTCTCGGGTCCCACGAAGCCCATCGCCAGCAGGACGAGGTCGGCCTCGAGCTCGAAGTCCGAACCCTCCACCTTCTCGAAACGACCCGACTTCATCTCGACCTCGTGGGCCTTCAGTGCGGTCACCTTGCCGTCGGCACCGACGAACCGTTCCGTGTTCACGGAGAAGAGACGTTCGCCGCCCTCCTCGTGTGCGGACGCGACCCGGTACATCAGCGGGTACGTCGGCCACGGGGTGTGCTCGGCGCGGGTCTCGGGAGGTCTCGGCATGATCTCGAACTGGTGAACGCTCTCGGCACCCTGACGGTGCGAGGTGCCCAGGCAGTCCGCGCCGGTGTCGCCGCCACCGATGATGACGACCTTCTTGCCCTCCGCGGTGATGGTCGGCTCCTCCAGGTCGCCGAGCTGCACGCGGTTGGCGATCGGCAGGAACTCCATCGCCTGGTGGATGCCGTCCAGCTCGCGGCCGGGGATCGGCAGGTCGCGGGCCTCGGTGGCACCGCCGGCCAGGACCACGGCGTCGAACTGCGCGCGCAGTGCGTCCGCGGTGATGTCGACACCCACGTTGACACCCGTCTTGAAGACGGTGCCCTCGGAGTTCATCTGGTCCAGACGGCGGTCGATGTGCCGCTTCTCCATCTTGAACTCGGGGATGCCGTACCGCAGCAGCCCGCCGATGCGGTCGGCCCGCTCGAACACCGTGACCATGTGCCCGGCACGCGTCAGCTGCTGCGCTGCAGCGAGACCCGCGGGACCGGAACCGACGACGGCGACCTTCTTGCCCGTCGAACGGGTCGGGTGGACCGGCTTGACCCAGCCCTCGTCGAAGGCGCGGTCGATGAGCTCGACCTCGACCTGCTTGATGGTGACGGGGTCCTGGTTGATGCCCAGGACGCACGACGCCTCACAGGGTGCGGGGCACAGCCGCCCGGTGAACTCCGGGAAGTTGTTGGTCGCGTGCAGACGCTCGATGCCGTCGTGCCACCGGTCCCGGTACACCAGGTCGTTCCACTCGGGAATCAGGTTCCCCAGCGGACAGCCGTTGTGGCAGAACGGGATACCGCAATCCATGCACCGGCTGGCCTGAGTCTTCAGGGTGTCCGACGAGAACTCCTCGTAGACCTCGTTCCAGTCGAGCAGGCGCAACGGCACCGGCCGGCGAACCGGAAGTTCGCGTGACGTGTGCTTCAGGAAGCCGCTTGGATCACCCACGAGCTGCCTCCATCACTGCCTCGTCCACGTTCTTTCCATCCTTCTTCGCGGCCTCGATGGCCAAGAGCACCTTCTTGTAATCGCGGGGCATCACCTTCGCGAAATGATTGACCTGCTGCGACCAGTCGGACAGGATGCGCGCGGCAACCTCGGAGCCCGTCTCGTCGCGGTGACGCTCGATGGCGGCCTTCAGCCAGGTGAAGTCGTCACCCGTCAGGTCCTCGAGATCCACCAGTTCCGTGTTGAGGTTGTCCTCGAACACCTTGTCCGGGTTGTAGACGTACGCGACGCCACCGGACATGCCGGCACCGAAGTTGCGTCCCGTCGCACCGAGGATGACGACCTTTCCGCCGGTCATGTACTCGCAACCGTGGTCGCCGACTCCCTCGACCACCGCGGTGGCGCCGGAGTTACGGACCGCGAATCGCTCGCCCACGACACCGCGGAGCAAAGCCTCACCGCTCGTGGCACCGAACAGGATCACGTTGCCGCCGATGATGTTGTCCTCGGCGACGAAGCCGGGCGCGGTCTCCAGCGGCGGGCGCACCACGAGGCGTCCACCGGACAGACCCTTGCCGACGAAGTCGTTGGCATCGCCGTGCAGGCGCAGGGTCATGCCCTTGGGGACGAACGCACCGAAGCTGTTACCGGCCGAACCGGTGAACGTGATGTCGATCGTGTTGTCCGGCAGGCCCTCGCCGCCGTACGCCTTCGTCACCTCATGGCCGAGCATGGTGCCGACCGTGCGGTTGACGTTGGTGATCGGCGACTCGAACGTGACCTTCTGGCCCTTGTCGAGAGCGTTGCGGCTCTGGACGATCAGCTGCTGGTCGAGCGCCTTGTCGAGGCCGTGGTCCTGGGTGCCCGTGCAGTACAGGTCCTGGTCCATGAACGCCGACTCGGTCTCGTGCAGGATCGGCGACAGGTCGAGATTGCCGGCCTTGCTGCCCTTCCAGTGCTCGAGCGCCTTCGTGGTGTCGAGGACGTCGACCTGTCCGACGGCCTCGTCGAGGGTGCGGAAGCCCAGCTCGGCGAGGAGTTCGCGCACCTCTTCGGCGATGAAGAGGAAGAAGTTCTCCACGAACTCCGGCTTACCGTTGAATCGCTTGCGCAGAACCGGGTTCTGCGTGGCGACACCCACGGGGCAGGTGTCGAGGTGGCAGACCCGCATCATGATGCAGCCCGACACCACCAGCGGAGCGGTCGCGAAACCGAACTCCTCGCCACCGAGCAGCGCGGCGACCATGACGTCGCGGCCCGTCTTGAGCTGGCCGTCGACCTGCACGACGATGCGGTCGCGCAGACCGTTGAGCAGCAGCGTCTGCTGGGTCTCGGCGAGGCCGAGCTCCCACGGGGCGCCCGCGTGCTTCATCGACGTCAGCGGGGTGGCGCCGGTGCCACCGTCGTGACCGGAGATCAGCACGACGTCCGCGTGTGCCTTGGACACACCGGCGGCGACGGTGCCGACACCGACCTCGGACACCAGCTTCACGTGGATCCGGGCCTGCGGGTTGGCGTTCTTCAGGTCGTGGATCAGCTGCGCGAGATCCTCGATCGAGTAGATGTCGTGGTGCGGCGGCGGCGAGATCAGCCCGACGCCGGGCGTGGAGTGCCGGACCTCGGCCACCCACGGGTACACCTTGTGCGCCGGCAGCTGGCCGCCCTCACCGGGCTTCGCTCCCTGCGCCATCTTGATCTGGATGTCGGTGCAGTTGGTCAGGTAGTGCGACGTGACACCGAAGCGTCCCGACGCGACCTGCTTGATCGCGGACCGCCGCCAGTCGCCGTTCTCGTCCGGGGTGAAGCGGGCCGGGCTCTCGCCGCCCTCACCGGAGTTGGACCGACCGCCGAGGCGGTTCATGGCGATGGCGAGGGTCTCGTGCGCCTCGGCGGAGATGGAGCCGTAGCTCATCGCACCCGTCGAGAAGCGCTTGACGATCTCGGTGGCGGGCTCGACCTCGTCCAGCGGGACGGGCTCGCGGACGCCCTTCTTGAACTCGAAGAGGCCGCGCAACGCTGCGAGGCGCTCGGACTGGTCGTCGACCAGCTTCGTGTACTCCTTGAACACCTCGTACTGCCCGGTGCGCGTGGAGTGCTGCAGCTTGAACACGGTGTCCGGGTTGAACAGGTGGTACTCGCCCTCACGACGCCACTGGTACTCGCCGCCCACCTCGAGCTCGCGGTGCGCGCGCTCCTCGGGGCGGTCCAGGTACGCGTTGGAGTGGCGGACCGCGACGTCGGCGGCGATCTCGTCGAGACCGATGCCGCCGAGGCTCGACTGCAAGCCGGTGAAGTATTCGTCGACCAGTTCCTGCGACAGGCCGATGACCTGGAACAGCTGGGCGCCGGTGTAGGACGCGAGGGTGGAGATGCCCATCTTGGACATCACCTTGAGCACACCCTTGCCCGCGGCCTTGATGTAGTTCTGGATGGCCTTGTCGAGGGTGACGCCCTGCAGTTCGTTGTTCTGCACCGCCTCGTCGACGGTCTCGAATGCCATGTACGGGTTGACCGCTGCCGCACCGAACCCGATGAGGAGCGCCATGTGGTGCACCTCGCGGGCGTCGCCGGCCTCGA
This sequence comes from Rhodococcus wratislaviensis, assembly GCF_041228765.1. Lineage (NCBI taxonomy): Bacteria > Bacillati > Actinomycetota > Actinomycetes > Mycobacteriales > Nocardiaceae > Rhodococcus > Rhodococcus wratislaviensis. Next base: position 817,172 of record NZ_CP150488.1, read on the forward strand.
CGATGAGGCCGACCTTGGTGCGGGTCTTCTCCCGCACCAGGTGGTGGTGCACGGCCGACGTCAGCAGCAGCGACGGGATGGGCGCGTACGTCTCGTTCGACTCGCGGTCGGACAGGACGACGAGGCGCGCACCGCCGGCGATGGCCTCCGACACCTGGTAGCGGACGTCGTCGAGGGCCTTGCGCAGACCCGCTCCGCCCTCGGCCACCGGGTACAGACCGCGGACGATGACGCTGCGGAAGTTCGGGAATTCACCGTCGTCGTTGACGTGAATGAGCTTCGACAGGTCGTCGTTGTGCAGGATCGGCTGCGGCAGGAAGATCTGCCGGCAGGACTCTGCGGTGGGGTGCAGCAGGTCGTGCTCGGGGCCGATGGTGCCGCCGAGGCTGGTGACGACCTCCTCGCGGATGGCGTCGAGCGGCGGGTTCGTGACCTGCGCGAACAGCTGCGAGAAGTAGTCGAACAGCATCCGCGACCGGGAGGACAGCACGGCGATCGGGGTGTCCGTACCCATGGAGCCGAGGGCCTCGGCGCCGGAGAGCGCCATCGGCTTGACGAGGAGGTTGACCTCTTCGTTGGTGTACCCGAACATCTGCTGACGCAGAACGACACGCTCGTGCGACATGTAGGTGTACGGGCGGTCCGGCAGGTCGTCCATGTGGGTCAGACCCTGATCGAGCCACTCCTGGTAGGGGTGCTCGGCGGCCAGTTCCGACTTGATCTCGTCGTCGCTGATGATGCGACCCTCGGCGGTGTCGACGAGGAACATGCGGCCGGGCTGCAGCCGGATCTTCTTCACGACGGTGGCGGGGTCGATCGGCAGGACGCCGACCTCGGAGGCCATGACGACGAGGCCGTCGTCGGTCACCCAGAGACGCGAGGGACGCAGCCCGTTGCGGTCCAGGACGGCGCCGATGACGGTGCCGTCGGTGAAGCACACCGACGCCGGTCCGTCCCACGGCTCCATGAGCGACGAGTGGTACTGGTAGAACGCCCGGCGTGCGGGGTCCATGCTCTCGTGACGCTCCCAGGCTTCCGGGATCATCATCAGCACGGCGTGCGGCAGGCTGCGGCCACCGAGGTGCAGCATCTCGAGCACCTCGTCGAACCGCGCGGTGTCGCTCGCGCCGTTCGTACAGACCGGGAAGATCTTCTCGAGCTGCTCGCGGCCGCCGAAGATGTCGCTGTCGATGAGCGCCTCACGGGCACGCATCCAGTTCTCGTTGCCGGTGACGGTGTTGATCTCACCGTTGTGGGCAACCCGCCGGAACGGGTGGGCCAGCGGCCACGACGGGAACGTGTTGGTGGAGAAGCGCGAGTGCACGAGGCCGAGGGCCGACTCGACGCGCTCGTCCTGCAGGTCCAGGTAGAAACCCTTGAGCTGCGGGGTGGTCAGCATGCCCTTGTAGACGAACGTCTGGCTCGACAGGCTCGGGAAGTACACGGTCTCGCGGCCGGGGCCGTCCTTGCCGGCGCCTTCGCTGCCCAGCTCGTGCTCGGTGCGCTTACGGACCACGTAGGCGCGACGCTCGAGGTCGAGTCCGGTGAGGGCGTCGTTCTCGCTGCCGATGAAGATCTGCCGGAACGTCGGCATGGCGTCGCGGGCCAGGGCGCCGAGCGACGAGTCGTCGGTCGCGACCTCACGCCAGCCGAGGACCTTCAGGCCCTCGCTCTCGACGATCTTCTCGACGGCGTCGGCTGCGCGCTGCGCGTCGGCCTTGCTCTGCGGCAGGAACGCGATGCCGGTGGCGTACGTGCCTTCCGCGGGCAGCGGGAAGTCGACCACGGCGCGGAAGAACTTGTCCGGGACCTGGAGGAGGATGCCGGCGCCGTCACCCGTGTTGGGTTCGGAGCCTGCGGCACCACGGTGCTCGAGGTTCACCAGCGCGGTGATCGCCTTCTCGACGATGTCCCTGCTGCGGCGGCCCTTCATGTCCACGACGAACGCGACACCACAGGAATCGTGCTCGTTCGACGGGTGATACAGCCCCTGGGGGCCTGGAAGTTGCTTCATACCTAGCCTTCGTATGCCAAAAGATGCACCGACGACCAGCAGCGCTGATGGCCATCAACTTGCAAAGCAGGTGCCGTCACGACGTGATCGGCACCACCGATCGGCTATCGCCCTTTTGCAGCACGCTGGGTGTGGTCCTCGCACCGGGCGACGTGGCTTTTCGGTCGGGTCGGACTTTCGTGGGTCCAACGTGTAACGAAAACGATAATTCAGAACCCCCGACGAAACACAACTTAGGTTGGCCTATTTACCCTCTGAACTGGGCATTGTCGAGGGCGGACCTCGTCCGACTGCACTGAGTACATGTTAAGTGAGAGCGCCGAGCACCGCTGTAATTCCCGCAGTCGGATCGAAATCGGGATCCGGGACGGTGAGTTGATGAAGGATTACACCGTCCAGGTAGTCGGTGATCACCACTGCGTCGGAAGCCGGATTCCTCGAACCCACGAGGGCCAGCATGTCCGCGCCCCATTCTACGAGCGCTCGGCGCGCCGACCCGATCTTCGCGTCCAAGCCCGGTGTCACGGACGCCTCGACGAAGAGCGCGTAGCGGGCACTCGTGCGCACGCGGTCCGGACCAGTGGAGAAAGTCACGAAGGCCACCAGCGCCTCGACCAGCGCATCCGTGCCGGCGGGCCGGAGGTGCGCGAACTTCTGCCAGTCCTCGCGGTCACGTTCGACGAGCCGTGTGACGATCCCCTCGAGCAGCGCGCCCCGGCTGCGGAAGTAGTTGGACGTGGACCCTTGCGGCATTCCGACCAGTTCGTCGACGCCGCGATGCGTGAGAGCCCGGACCCCTCTCGTGCCGAGCAGGGCGATGGCCGCGTCGAGCACCTGCTCCCGTTTGTCTGCCATGCCCCGACACTACAACGGTAGTAAATTCACTACATCCGTAGTAGGGTGGCGAGCATGACGCACTCCGCAGCAGTCCTCGGCGGCGGCATCGGTGGACTCGCCGTCGCCCGCTACCTGTCCCGCGCCGGCTGGCACGTCGAGGTCTTCGAGCGTGCCGAGACCCTGCCCACGTCGGGCACCGCGCTCGGCATGTGGCCGCAGGCCCTCGAGGCGCTGGACGCGATCGGCGCAGGTGATCGGGTGCGCGCGCTGGGATCACCCCAGCACCGCGGTTCGCTCCTGCGGCCCGACGGATCCGTGATCGGCACCATCGACAACCGCAACCGAACCGCCTACCTGCTGTCGCGGCCCGCCCTGCTGGCCACACTGGCCGAGGCCCTGCCGGACGGCACGATCTCGTTCGGCACACCGGCACCCGCCCTCGACGCGCTGACGGACCACGACGTCGTGATCGGCGCGGACGGCCTGCGCAGCCCGACCCGCCGTCAACTGTTCGGCGAGAAGTTCGAGCCGCGGTACGTAGGCGCGACCGCCTGGCGCGGGTGGGTGCCCGGACATCGGGACACCGTCAGCGAAACCTGGGACACGGACGCACTTTTCGGCATCACCCCGCGCGATGGCGATCTCGTCAACTGGTTCGCGTGCGTCCGCACCGACGCCGGACACCCCGGCGGCCTCGACTACCTCCGGTCGCGGTTCGGGAACTGGCACGCCGACGTCCGGGCAGTACTGGATGCCGCCACCCCCGACGCGATGCTCCACCACGACCTGTACGAGTCGCCCCCGCTGCCGTCGTACGTGTCGGGCAACGCGGCCCTGCTCGGTGATGCGGCCCACGCAATGGCGCCGAACCTCGGTCGGGGCGCCTGCGAGGCCCTCGTCGACGCCGTCGCGCTCGGCCGATTCCTCACCGCCGACACCGACATTCACACCGCGCTGCACCGGTACGACCGCGCACGGCGGCCCGCGACGCGGCGACTGGTGCGTGGATCCCGAGCCATGTCCTCCGTCGCGATGACCGGCCGTCTCCATCCGCTGCGCGATCTGTCGGTGAAGCTGGCCGCGAGCCTGGCCTGACCGGACTGCGGGGGCGCGGGAACGCTTGCCCGTCTGGTACTTTGCCGCGGTAGGGGGACGAGAAAGAACCGGGGGCGGTCATGGGGGCGGTGGACGACGGCTGCGGCAGTGCGCCGGCAGCACGGACGTATCTCATCGGGGAAACAACACATCCACCTGGTCGGTGGACGCATTCTGCTGTGCTCGCTTCCCTCTTCCGGTGCCTCTGATCTGCACCACTCTTGCGTTTGCTTCGTCAGCACCAGTCCGTTCGATCACCATGCCCGTTCGACTTCAGGAGTCACAGACTTGAGAATCCGCATGCACGCTCTGGCAGCCGCGATTTCGGTATCCGCCGCCGCACTGCTCGGCGCCGCGACGGCACACGCCGCTCCGACCGCCCCGCCGTCCACGTCGCAGCCGGGCGTCACCGACCCCTCGGCTGCGCCCACCACGTCGCAGCCCGGCGTGACCGGTCCCGACGACGCCGCCCACCACGTCCCAGCCGTGCGTCACCGACCCGGCCGTTCCGGCCGCGACGACGCCCGCTCCCCCGCAGGCTCCGCTGGCGGTGCCGGGTGCCGAGACGGTCGTGCCTGCTGCTCCCGACCTGGCAGCGCCCGCCGCCGAGGGAGTCGTCGAGGCACCGGCGGCCCAGCCGGCGACCGTGTGGATCGACCCCGACGACATGCCGAAGGCACATCAGGCACCCGTCGCCCCCGTACTTCCGGTGCCGAAGCCGGTCGTCGAGGTCAATGCGGCCGTCGACACGCTGGTCGGTGCGGTGCCGGTGGCCGTCAACGGACGCCAGTACGGCAACCCCGAGGGCTACGTCGGCACCATCGGCTGGCGCGTCGGTGACGCCACCGGAACCGCGGGCATCGCCGTGGACCCGTCCTCGCCGACGGCGGCCACCGTCTCCGCGTTCTCGGCCGACTCCAACGCCGAGCACCCGACCAATTGGTCTGCGCCCGTCGACGTCACACCCGTCGCCGCCGCGATCACGGATGCGGCCGACCGGTACCCGGCCTTCGGGGAACTGGTTCGGACGATCGCGTCTCTGCCCGCACCGCAACTGCCGCAGCTGCAGTCCACCGACAGCGGTCCGGCGGCCACCACGATCGGCGGCGTGAACGTGCGCAGCCAGGCGACGCTGCACGTGTGATCCGATTTCCTCGCGCGGAGCCCGCCAGGGGTCGGCTCCGCGCGAGGGAATGAGGTGTGGAGGATTCAACTGTGACAGAACCGCCGAACAGGGCACCCCTCGACCGCTTCTCGCACTGGTTCCCGCCCTTCGCATCGGCCGCGGTACCGGGGTCGACGGTTCCCGCCGCGGAACCCGAACAGCAACCCCCGGCTCCGACGTGGCTGACCGCGGACGATGAGCCCGATCCTGCACCACCTGTTCGCGGTAATCAGAGACTCGTCGTCGCCGGCGCCGCCGCTGCGGTGACCGCCGTCATCGCCGGTGTGGTCGCCGTGTTCGCCTCGACGTCCGGCGATGCGAGCGGAACCCCCGTCGCCGCTGCCGATTCGGGCTGGTGCGTCGAATCCCGCGACGGCTCGACGGTTGTCGGCAACGGTCCCGGCGGCACCTCCGACGGCGTCACCGCGATCCTGGCATTCGACCACGCCTATTACGTCGCACGGAGCGGCGCGAAGGCCCGCGAGGTGGTCGCCCCCGATGCGCCGCTGGGGTCCGCCGAGACGATCCAGGGCGGCATCGACTCCGTGCCCGAGGGCACCGAGCACTGCCTCGCCATCACCGAAACCGAACCCGGCCGCTACGCGGTGACGCTGTCGGAACTGCGACCGGACCGGTCGACGAAGAAGTACGAGCAGGTCGTAACCACCGCGGACCGCGACGGCCGCACGTACATCACATCCATTGGAGACGCCAAGTGACCGACCCACTACTGCAAGCACTTCCGGTGTCGACCCTCGTCCTCGGGGCATGCGGAGGAGCAGGCGCCACCACGACGACGCTCGGGCTCGCCAACACCGCGGCCGCTCGCGGCGGCGCGGTCGTGGCCCTCGACGCAACACCCGCCGGCGGCGACGTCGCCGAGCGCGGCGCCGACGCCGTGCTCTCCGTGAGCGGCCTCGAGCAACTGGTGGCATCCGCGGCCGCCGGCCCCGTCGCCGACGACGTCTTCGACGGGTACTGCTCCCGCACGAGCGCCGGGACCCGCATCCTGAACCGCATCGGGAATCAGACCGCATCGGAACGTGAATTCCACACTGTCACAGGGTCACTCCGCGCCCGGGGGGTGAGTGCCGTCCACGACCTCGGTCACCGGTTGCGAGCCGCATACCTCGCGCCGCTGCTGGCCACTCCGTCGCCCATCGTCCTCGTCGTGCCGTGCCGGGCGGACGCGTTCAACCGCCTACGCTCCGCGTTGCAGTCGATCGGTGACACGCTCGGCGCACCCGGGCTCGCCCGCACCGTCGTCACCGTGTCGAATCAGGACGCCACCGGCTGGCAGGTGGACGTCGACCTCCTCCGCGAGTACCTGGGCGGACAGGTGTGGGGCATCGAGACCATCCCCTACGACGAACATCTGGGCATGGGGATCGTCATCGATCACAGCCGGCTGGCACCGGACACCCGGGCCGCGTACGAGCGGGTGTCCGCGGCGGCGTCAGCCGTGGCCGAAGGTCGTCCGGAACGGGTCTGAGCGGGGCACGTCCAGTACCCTTCCGGTTTTATCGCCACTATTCTCACTGCCGCACTTCGGTACGAATAGCGGAATACCGTTCCAACCGGAGGGGCACATCAAGGCCACTCACATTCGCGCAAGTTTTAGTTACTCGGTGTGCAGATGTGCGGCAGGAGGCCGTCCCTGACGTCGAGCGGCAGTAGCTGAGCGCAGTCACCACATCCGCACACATTTTGGTCAGCTTCACACGCAATTGCATGCGCGTTTGACCAATCGGTGTGCAAACGCGACGGACTCGCGAACAGCCCTCACCCCTCCAGCAACCCCTTCAACCGCTGCAGGTCGGCGTTGACGGCTGCCGCGTCCTGCGCGAATTCTTCGGCGGTGACGCCGTCGCGTCGCCGGATGGTGAAGATGACTTCGCTGTGGTCGCCGTCGGGGATGACGCGGACGGGGTTGTAGACGGTGTCGCCGCTGGGGAGGGTGACGTCGTGGTCGAGGACGCCGTAGTCGTTGGCGGGTGCGAAGGCCACGGCGACCTGCCCCATCGGGGAGTCTGCGAGCCAGCGGTCGCCGTCCCGGGTGATGTTGGTGCTCAGGCCCGCCGCCCAGGCCGGGAGGTTGGCGGGGTCGCTCGCGTAGGAGTAGACATCGGCGGCGGTCCGAGCGATGAACACACTGACATGGGTTGATTCGGTGGTCATGACTCCCAGCATCCCTGCCGCAGCGCCCGGATGATTGAAGAAATCGGACTCCGGTGCTCGATGTCCGAAACCTTCAATGCGGGTCGGTCTGAGGTCGTTAGCGTTCTCGGTATGACCGCAACATTCAGTGCCATCGAACTGGTCGTCCACGACCTGCCCACGTCGCTCGCGTTCTACCGGCGGCTCGGACTCGACATTCCCGCCGACGCCGATCAGGCGCCGCACGTCGAATTCGAGTTTCCCGGTGGGATCCGCCTGCTGTGGGACACGGTCGAAACCATCCGCTCGTTCACACCCGACTGGGCCGAACCCACAGGCGGGCATCGCACCGCACTCGCCTTCGATTGCGGAACCGCCGCCGACGTCGACACGCTCTTCGACGAGATCACGGGCGACGGCTACAACGGTCGGAAGAAGCCGTGGGACGCACCGTGGGGGCAGCGCTACGCCACCGTCGACGATCCCGACGGCAACCCCGTCGACCTGTTCGCCGCGCTCACGCCGTAACCAGCTGACCGAACGTGCGGCCGGTCAACTCGTGCGCCTCACGGATCAGATGGGCCTGATCGGCGAACCCGGCCATGCCGGCCGCCTGAGCTGCGGGAATGGACGAACCCGCCAGCCCCAGCGCCGACTGCAACCGAAGGATCCGGGCCAGCATCTTCGGCCCGTAACCGAATTGCCGTCGGCACAGGCGGTGCAGTTGCCGTTCGCCGACACCGATCCGGTCCGCGACCTCACGGACGGACGCCTGCTGCTCCAGAAGTCGGACGATCACGGGGATCCGGCGGTCCGGTGGCGGCCCGAGGAGCCGCCGAGACCGCGCGAACTCCTCGAGTGCCCTGCCGGGGTCGGCGTCGTCGGCGATCCTGCCGAGGAACTTTGTGGTGGCGCGGTCGCTCAGGACCTCGGCGAGTGGCACCCGAAGATTGGTCAGCTCCTCTGCCGGCGTACCCAGGAGATCCGGAAGAGTTCCTGGGGAACAACGCAATCCGACGTAGCGGTCGCCCTCGCGGCTGCGGGTGAGATACGGCCGCGAGTCGGGGCCGGCCACGACGACGTCACCGTTCATCCAGATGAGGTCCATGCAGCCGTCGGGCAGGATGGCGGCCGCACCCGCGGGCGCGGTCTTCTGCCACACCACAGCGCCGGGGAACACCGACCGCCGCTCCGTGTACATGACCCCATGCTAGGCAGCTGCTACGACACTCGGCGCGGCGTCAGATCTCCGGCTCGCCGGCATGCAGATCCGGCTCCCAGTCGTAGACGACGGCGGTCCGCAGCAGAATGTCCTGAAGGGACCGGCGCCGGCTGTCGACAGCCGCCCAGAGCAGTCCGAACCCGAACATCACGCACAGCACCGCCCGGAGAAGGGCGCGCAGCCAGCCGATCAGTTCACCGTTGCGGCTGACCACCCGCAGTCCCATCGTCACGGCGCCGACGGTGCGGCCGCTCACCGCCCAGCACACCGTCAGGTACAGCACCGACAGGACGATGAACATGGTCACCGACAGCACGGCATTGGCGTCGGGGAACGAGAACTCCTGTGGTGAGAACAGCAACCGCACGAACAGCACGCCCACGTAGATGCCGCCCATCACGGCCAGGACGACCGCCAGGTCGATGCCGGTGGCCAGACCCCGGGTGACGATCCCGGCTGCACGATGCGCCGGCGTGCTCATGCATCGCCCGGTTCGTGCCCGCGCCCGAAAAACTTGCCCACGAATCCGGCGACGGCGTCGTCGGCCTGCATGCCCTGGGTCCGCACCCCGCGGACCGCCTCGTTCGACATCGAGTCGGTCGACTCGCGGATGATGCGCGGCAGGTCGACGCCCTCGATCACGGTGTCGGCGAGCACCACCAGGTCGACACGCCCGATGACGGAATCCACGTCGACGCGGTCGACGATCGCGTCCACGTCGACCCGGGCGGCGACGGCGTCGATATCCACACGATCGAGAATCAGCGGGATGTTCACCCGGGCGGCGATCGCGTCCACGTCCACCCGGTCGATGATGCGCTGGATGTCGATGCCCTCGGCGACCTCGTCCAGGTCGACGTGATCCCGCACGATCGCGGTGAGGTCCACCTCCTGAAGAGCGACCTGCACGACCCTCCGCAGCACCGCGTGCAGCACCCGGTCCGCGAGTTCGTCGGCGCTGCGGAGTGTCTGGGTGCCGCGTTCCTCGAGGGTGACCAGCAGCGGGTCGACTCCGGGGAGGAGTCGCGCCGTGTCGACGCCGAATCCGATCACACGCTGCAATGCACCGCCGGCTGTCGCGGCGACGCCGGCCGCGAGACGCAGCGGATCAGGGGCTCTCCTGCCGTCCATACTCGATATCCAAGCCGGTCGACGGCGGGGACGCAGGGGTTCCCGATATCTGGGTCACCCGCGGGGTGCGCCGGGGCCGTGCACGATTCGTGGGGCGGGCTGTCCGGACGCCGGACGAGGCGCCCAGTCGGCAAGTTCGGTGAGCAACTCGGCGACCCGATCCGAGCAGTGCGCGGGGTCCGGTGCCGGTCCCAATCCGAGTCCCTCGACCACCAGCACGTTCCCCTGGGTGAGTCCGTGGACTCCGAGCGACCACCCGAAGTGGCGGTTCCAGGCCAGAACGGCCTTCCGTCCGCGGTAGTAGGGAATCTCGCTGGACAGTGTCACGACCGCGTCGAACGCGGGGGTGCACCACCAGTCGACCGACAGGGCGCCCACCGTCGTCGCGACGGAACCGACATACTCACCGACATTCGCCGAGCTGGTGGCCCGGACCTGGCTGATGCTCATACACAACCCACTCTCGACGTTCGCAGAAACCCAGCGGAAGAAGCCGGACGGCAGGTTCACACTCGAGTCATTCGTCACGGACCGCCGGGAGGACGGGTTCGGGTCCGGAAGGGCTGGAGGTTCGCGACGAGGCTTCTACTCCATCGTCGGGCCGAGGCGGGGCGCCCGGTAGCCACCCTGGGGTGGGGATGCATCACCCCCGCTCTTGCGGGGGAAACACAAAGGCCACGAACTCGTGGAGTTCGTGGCCTCGATGTCGCGATTCCGGAGAATCGCTGGTGGTGGGCGAAGGGGGACTTGAACCCCCACGTCCCGAAGGACACTGGCACCTGAAGCCAGCGCGTCTGCCATTCCGCCACTCGCCCGAGCGACCCGGAAACATTAACACGAGGTCGCCAGAAATTACGATTCGTACAGGTCAGGACCCGAAAAGGCCACAAAAACACCCGTCCAGGCAAAGACCGATATCATGCAATGGCGTAGACCCGCGTCGTGGCTCGAGGCAATGACAGTACCGTGGGATACACGCACGGCAGTGGCGCGACACGGACATGTCTCGTCACAGCCACCGCGCACCGAGGACAGAAGACCCGACAGCCAGGCACCGTGAGGAGGTTCCGATGGGGATAGTTCAACGTTTCGAGCGGAAGCTCCAGGGAGCCGTGGGTGACGCGTTCGCCCGGGTCTTCGGCGGCGGCGTCGTGCCACAGGAGGTGGAGGCCGCGCTTCAACAGGAAGCCTCCGACCGAATCCAGCAGTTGGACGGTGGGCACGTGCTCGCGCCGAACAGCTATGTCATCGCCATCAACAACTCGGACCACGAAGAACTTGCCGCCGACAGAGACTTGACGGTCAAGGCCTTCGCCCGACACCTCGAAGACTTCATTCGCGACCAGGGCTGGCAGACGTATGGTCCCATTCATGTCGCGTTCGAACCGTCGCCTTCACTGCACACCGGGCAGTTCCGCACCCGGGGTTCGGTGGATCCGGATGCCGGCCGCCCAGGTGCGGCCACGCCGGGGCGACCCGAACCGCCACGCGGTCCCGCACCGCGACCACAGGCACCGTTTGTACCCGTCACGTCGAACCCAGGAGCTGGCCCCATGACGCAGAACTCAGGCTACGACCCCAGCCGCGAACCAGCGGGCAACCGCAATCCCGACCCGCAGTACGCGCGCAACGGTCATGCCCATGCGGGTCAGGACCAGCGGTACCCGCAGGGCTACCAGAACGGTTACGACCGCGGCGGCTACCAGCAGGGCGGCTACGACCAGCAGCAGTACCCCGACGACCAGCGCGGCGGCTACCCCCAGGATGCCGCGTACGGCCAGGCTTACGACCAGGGCGCGCAGGCTCCCGGCTACGAGCAGCCCGCGGACGCCGGCTACGACTACCAGCAGGGCGGCTACCAGCAGGACTACCAGGGCGGTTACGACCAGCAGGCGGCTCCCGCGCGTTACCCGGACGGTTCCTACGCCGACGCGGGATACCAGCAGCCGCAGGGCTACGACCAGGGTTACGACCGCGGCGGTTACCAGCAGGGCGGTTACGACCAGCAGGCATACGACCAGCAGGGCTACGCCGACTACGACCAGGGCGGTTACGGGCAGCAGGCCTACGCACCCGACGGTCACACGTTCACGGCGACGCTGCAGCTCGAAGACGGCAGCGGACGCCACTTCCAGTTGCGTGAGGGCAACAACATCATCGGCCGCGGCCAGGAGGCACAGTTCCGCCTGCCCGACACCGGTGTGTCGCGCCGCCACATCGACATTCGCTGGGACGGACAGGTCGCGATGCTGTCCGACCTCGGCTCCACCAACGGAACCACCGTCAACGGTGCCCCCGTGCAGGACTGGCAGCTGGCCGACGGAGACATCATCCGGGCGGGTCATTCGGAGATCCTGGTCCGAATCCTCTGAGGCACCACCGAGTTAGGACTCCGAGTAGGTTCCGCCGATACCCGACCCCGAACTGCCTCACCGAGACCCAACCGAGACGGCTTCGATACTCGACCGACATCGCGTCGGAGCCCGTGTCGGACGTAACACGGTGGGGACTCCGTATCGTTGTGGGCTGTCCGTATCCTGATCCCAGGGTGCGGGTTGCCCATATGATGCTGCCAGAAAAAGACGCTGGAACCTCGAACGTTCCCGCCACAGAAGGAGGTGGACTGCCGTGCAAGGTTTGATTCTGCAACTCACACGAGCAGGTTTCCTGCTTCTGCTGTGGCTTTTCGTGTGGACCGTTCTGCGGGCGTTGCGCGGCGACATCTACGCGGGATCCGGCGTCCGTGTGCCGCCCCGGTATTCGCGCAGCGGCAACGTGCTGCCGTCGCTGGGGAAGACCAAGACGGCCAAGTATCTGGTGGTGACGCAGGGCGGCCTCGCCGGCACGCGCATCACTCTCGGCACCCAGCCCGTCCTCATCGGACGGGCCGACGACTCCACCCTCGTTCTCACCGACGACTACGCCTCCACCCGCCACGCTCGGCTCTCCCCGCGAGGCGCCGACTGGTACGTCGAAGACCTCGGCTCGACCAACGGCACGTACCTGGATCGCGCCAAGGTCACCACATCTGTCCGCGTGCCGCTCGGTACCCCCGTACGGGTCGGCAAAACGGTAATCGAGTTGCGCCCGTGACCCTCGTACTCCGCTATGCCGCCCGCAGCGACCGTGGCCTTGTCCGTTCCAACAACGAAGATTCCGTGTATGCCGGTGCCCGCCTGCTGGCGCTCGCGGACGGCATGGGCGGTCACGCGGCCGGTGAGGTCGCGTCGCAGTTGATGATCGCGGCCCTCGCGCATCTCGACGACGACGAGCCCGGCGAAGATCTGCTCGGCAAGCTCGAGGCCGCCACCCGGGAGGGCAACGACTCCATCGCCGACCACGTCGAGGAGGACCCCGAACTCGACGGCATGGGCACCACGCTCACCGCAATCCTGTTCTCCGGCAACAAGCTCGGCTTGGTCCACATCGGTGACTCCCGCGCCTACCTGCTCCGCGACGATTCCCTCGCACAGATCACCCGGGACGACACGTTCGTGCAGTCCCTCGTCGACGAGGGGCGAATCACCGCCGAGCAGGCGCACACCCACCCGCAGCGGTCGCTCATCATGCGCGCCCTCACCGGCAACGAGATCGAGCCGACGCTGACGGTCCGCGAGGCGCGCGCAGGCGACCGCTACCTGCTGTGCTCCGACGGACTGTCGGACGTGGTCAGCGACGAGACCATCGAGAACACGATGCGTGAGGGCTCGCAGGACGAGTGCGCCGACCGGTTGATCGAACTCGCCCTGCGCAGCGGCGGCCCGGACAACGTGACGGTCGTCGTCGCGGACGTCATCGACCTCGACTACGGGCAGAGCCACCCCATCGTCGCCGGTGCCGCCTCCGCCGTTGACGAAGAGGACACACCGCCGCCCAACACGGCTGCGGGGCGCGCCGCCGCGATGCGTCCGCCGCGGGCCACCCCGAAGCGGGTCGTCCCGCAGGTCGAGGAACCGCCGACCAAGAAGAAGCGTCACCGCATGTGGTGGGCGGCGCTCGCGCTCGGTCTGATCGTCGTGGTCGCCGTCGCTGCCTTCGTGGGGCGGGCTCTGGTCCGGAACAACTACTACGTCGGCGCCGACGGCGAACGCGTCACCGTGCTGCGCGGAGTTCCCGGTTCGGTGCTGGGTTACTCCCTGCAGGAAGCGAATCTCGTCGGCTGTGTCAGCGATGCCGGCGACCTGACGTTGATGTCGCCGACCGAGTCACCGAACGGGTGCACCATACTCGAGGTCGACGACCTCCAGCCGTCGGCCCGCGAGCAGGTGCGTGCCGGGCTCCCCTCGGGCAAGCTCGACGACGTCCGCAACCAGATGACGCGCCTCGCCCAGAACGATCTGCTTCCGGTCTGCGAGTCGGAGTCGTCCACCACCACGACGACCACCCCGGCTCCGACCCCGGCCCCCGTCCCGGAGACCACGCCGCCGCCCGCGCCTGCACCTGTGCCCCCGGCCGAGGTACCGCCGGTTCCGGCGCCGACCACACCCCCGACTCCGACCGCCACCCCGGCGCCGACCGTGACCCAGGTTCCCGGTCAGAACTGCAGGACGGCTAGCTGATGTCGGTCGCAAGTGCATCACCGGGGGCGCAGTTTCCCAGTCCCCCCGGCGGGTTCGCGCCAGCCCCCGTCCAGTCGACGCGCCGGGGCACCGAGCTGATCCTGATCGGTTTCGCGATCCTGATCACGACGATCTCGCTGGTCCTGGTCGAGGCCAGCCAGGAACAGAGCATCACCTGGGACCTCGCCAAGTACGCCGCCGCCTACTCGGCGCTGTTTCTGATCGCGCATCTCGCGGTGCGCCGGTTCGCGCCGTACGCCGACCCGCTGATCCTGCCGATCGTCGCGCTGCTCAACGGCCTCGGACTGGTGTTGATCCACCGACTCGACCTCGCCGACGCACAGTCCGCCGCCTACTTCGGGCTGCCCGTCCCGTCGCCGGACGCCAACCAGCAGGTGCTGTGGACGACGCTGGCCATCGCCGGTTTCGTGGGCGTGCTGGTGCTGCTCAAGGACTACCGCCTCCTGGCCCGCTACAGCTACACGCTGGGCCTCGCCGGACTGGTGTTCCTCGCCATCCCGGCGATCCTGCCGTCCAGCTTCTCCGAGGTGAACGGCGCGAAGATCTGGATCCGCCTCCCCGGCTTCAGCATTCAGCCCGGCGAGTTCGCGAAGATCCTCCTGATCATCTTCTTCGCGTCGGTGCTGGTCGCGAAGCGCGACCTGTTCACGACCGCAGGCAAGCACGTGTTCGGCATCGACCTCCCGCGCGCCCGCGACCTCGGGCCCATCCTCGTCGCGTGGATGGTGTCGGTAGGTGTGCTCGTGCTGGAGAAGGACCTCGGCACGTCGCTGCTGCTGTTCAGCACCGTGCTGGTGATGCTCTACATCGCCACCGAACGCGTCGGGTGGCTGCTGATCGGTGCCGGACTGCTCGGAATCGGCTTCTTCTTCGCCTACCAGCTGTTCGGCCACGTCCGGGTCCGGGTCAGCACCTGGCTCGACCCGCTGGCCGACTACAACAACACCGGTTACCAGATCTCGCAGTCGCTGTTCGGGCTCGCGACCGGTGGTGTCGCCGGTACGGGACTCGGCAGCGGACGACCCGCTCAGGTGCCGTTCGCGAAGACCGACTTCATCGTCGCCACCATCGGCGAGGAGCTCGGTCTCATCGGACTCGCCGCCGTCCTGATGCTGTTCCTGATCCTCGTCATCCGCGGTCTGCGCACCGCGCTGGCCGTCCGGGACAGCTTCGGCAAGCTCCTCGCGGCCGGTCTGTCGTTCACGATCGCGGTGCAGGTGTTCGTGGTGGTCGGCGGCGTCACCAAGCTGATCCCGCTCACCGGTCTGACGACGCCGTTCATGTCGTACGGTGGGTCGTCGCTGCTCGCCAACTATCTCCTCCTCGCGATCCTGATCAAGATCTCCGACGCAGCGCGTGAGCCGGCGGTCCCGAAGAAGAAGGGCCCCGCACCCATCGCCGACGCCCCGACCGAGATGGTGCCGCGCTCATGAACACACCGCTGCGTCGCGTCGCGATCGCCGTCATGGTGATGGTGGTCGCCCTCCTCGCCAACGCCACCTACGTCCAGGTCATCAAGGCGGACAACCTGCGGGCCGATCCGCGGAACTCGCGCGTGCTGCTCGACGAGTACTCGCGTCAGCGCGGCCAGATCTCGGCGGCAGGCCAGGTGCTCGCGGCGTCCGTCCCGACCGACGACCGCTACAAGTACCTGCGCACCTACCCGCCGAACCCGGCGGCGCCGTCCAGCCCGTTGGCCAACGCACCGGTCACCGGTTTCTACTCGATGCAGTACGGCAGCACCGGTCTCGAGCGGACCGAGGACCCGGTCCTCAACGGTTCCGACAACCGGCTGTTCGGACGTCGCTTCTTCGACCTCGTGTCCGGCCGCGACCCGCGCGGCGGCAACGTGGTGACCACCATCAACCCGGTCATGCAGCAGGTGGCGTACGACGAGCTGACGGCGAAGGGCTACACCGGTTCGGTCGTGGCGATCGAGCCGAGCACCGGACGCATCCTCACGATGGTCAGCACCCCGAGCTACGACCCCAATTCGCTCGCCAGCCACGACGGCACCGAGACCACCCAGGCGTGGGAGGCCCTCAACGCCGACCCGGAGAAGCCGCTGATCAACCGCGCGGTGTCGCAGACGTACCCACCCGGCTCCACGTTCAAGGTGGTGGTCACCGCTGCCGCGCTCGCCGCCGGAACCACCCCCGACACCCAGCTGACCGCGGCCCCGCAGATCACCCTTCCCGGCACGTCGACGACGCTCGAGAACTACAACGGCTCCACGTGCGGCGGCGCACCCACCGCGTCGCTGCGTGAAGCGTTCGCGCGGTCCTGCAACACGGCGTTCGTCGAACTCGGTGTGAAGACCGGCACGGACGCCGTCAGCGACCAGTCCAGTGCGCTCGGCATCGGCGGGCAGATGCCCGGCGTCCCGTTCCCCGTCGCGGACAGCACGATCGGGTCGATCCCCGACGACGCCGCACTCGGCCAGAGCAGCATCGGCCAGCGTGACGTCGCGCTCACTCCGCTGCAGAACGCGATGATCGCGGCTACCGTCGCCAACGGTGGCGTACGGATGCAACCGCAACTGGTGTCCGAACTGCAGGGGCCGGACCTGTCCAACCTCGCGACCACCAACCCGGTGTCCGAAGGCCAGGCGATGTCGTCCCAGGTGGCGGCCACCCTGACCGACCTGATGATCGGTTCCGAGAACAACACCAGCGGCGAAGGCAAGATCCCGGGCGTCCAGATCGCGTCCAAGACGGGCACCGCCGAGCACGGGACCGACCCTCGGAACACCCCGCCCCACGCCTGGTACATCGGATTCGCACCCGCCCAGAACCCGACCGTGGCCATCGCGGTCATCGTCGAGGACGGCGGAGATCGTGCACTGGCCGCAACCGGCGGCTCGGTGGCTGCACCTATCGGCCGTGCCGTCATCGCAGCCGGACTACAAGGGGGCTGATTGTGGCACTGAACAACGGCGCGCTGATCGCCAATCGATACCGCCTGATCCGGCTCATCGCCACGGGCGGAATGGGACAGGTCTGGGAAGCGACGGACAACCGGCTCAACCGTCGTGTCGCGGTGAAGGTGCTGAAGTCCGAGTTCTCGTCCGACCCGGAGTTCGTCGAACGTTTCCGCTTCGAGGCGCGCACCACCGCGCAGCTGAACCATTCCGGCATCGCCGGAATCTACGACTACGGCGAGGTCCGCGACGCCACCGGCGATTCCACCGCCTACCTGGTGATGGAACTCGTCAACGGTGAGCCGCTCAACGCCGTCCTCGCGCGGGTGGGCCGTCTCGCGGTGCCGCACGCCCTGGACATGCTCGAGCAGACCGGCCGGGCGCTGCAGGTGGCGCACGACGCCGGAGTCGTGCACCGCGACGTGAAGCCGGGCAACATCCTGATCACCCCCACCGGTCAGGTGAAGATCACCGACTTCGGCATCGCGAAGGCCGTGGAGAACTCGCCCATCACGCGCACCGGCATGGTGATGGGCACCGCGCAGTACATCGCCCCCGAGCAGGCGCTCGGACAGGACGCGACCGCGGCGAGCGACGTGTACTCCCTCGGCATCGTCGGCTACGAGGCGCTGTCGGGACGGCGTCCGTTCGTCGGCGACGGCGCGATCACGGTCGCGATGAAGCACGTGCAGGAGGCGCCGGCACCGTTGCCGAGCGACCTGCCGCCGAACATCCGCGAACTCATCGACATCACCATCGCGAAGGATCCGAGCACCCGCTACGCCAGTGGCGGAGAGTTCGCCGACGCGGTCGCGGCGGTCCGGGCGGGCAGGCGTCCCCCGCCGCCCGGCGTGTCGGGCACCGGGGCCGCCCGGGTTCTGCCCCCGCCGATGACCGGGGCAACCCAGATGATGCCGCCTTCCCAGACCGCGTACGCGGGACCGGTCACGGGGCAGGTGCCGCCGGACGACTCGAACGGTGACGGCAAGAAGGGCGGGCTGACCAGCGGCCAGAAGGCCGTGGCCTGGGGTGCGGGTGGCCTGCTCCTGCTGGCGGCGATCATCGCGCTCGCGCTCGTCCTGTTCGACGGGGGTGACACGAAGGAACCGACGTCGCCGGCGGTGACCTCGTCGCTGCGGACGATCACGACGACACCGCGGCCGACGACGACCACGACGACCGAGGAACAGACGACCACCACCGAGCCGCCGACATATACGACCACCACCACCGAGCCGCCGACCACGACGACGACCGCCCCGACCACCACGACGACGACAGAGCCGACGACGACTACCACCACCACGACCGCCCCGACCACCACGACGACGACCACGACGACCACGTCGGAGGAGTCAGCTACTCCGACCCCACAAGGACTGCCATGACGACACCGCGCAACCTCTCCTCACGCTACGAGCTGGGTGAGATTCTCGGCTTCGGTGGCATGTCCGAGGTCCACCTCGCCCGTGACGTCCGGCTCAGCCGTGATGTCGCGATCAAGGTCCTGCGCGCCGACCTGGCCCGCGACCCCACGTTCTACCTGCGGTTCCGCCGCGAGGCGCAGAACGCGGCGGCGCTGAACCATCCGGCGATCGTGGCCGTCTACGACACCGGCGAGGCGGAGACCGACGCGGGACCGCTGCCGTACATCGTGATGGAGTACGTCGACGGTGACACGTTGCGGGACATCGTGCGCAGCGAGGGCCCGATGGCACCGCGCCGCGCGATGGAAGTCATCTCGGACGTGTGCGCGGCGCTCGACTTCAGCCACCGCAACGGCATCGTGCACCGCGACGTGAAGCCCGCCAACGTGATGATCAACCGTGCGGGCGCGGTCAAGGTGATGGACTTCGGCATCGCGCGAGCGATCTCCGACGCGTCCAGCCCCATGACGCAGACAGCCGCCGTGATCGGCACCGCCCAGTACCTGTCGCCCGAGCAGGCCCGCGGTGAGCAGGTCGACGCCCGCTCCGACGTTTACTCGCTCGGGTGCGTGCTGTTCGAGATCCTCACCGGCGAACCCCCGTTCAAGGGTGACTCCCCCGTCGCGGTCGCATATCAGCACGTGCGGGAGGACCCGCAGACACCGTCCGCGGTCAACCCGGACATTCCGCGCGAGCTCGACTCGGTGATCCTCAAGGCGATGAGCAAGAACCCCGCCAACCGCTACCAGACCGCCGCGGACATGCGCAGCGACCTGGTCCGGGTGCTCGGCGGGCAGCGCCCCAGCGCGCCGATGGTCATGAGCGACGAGGACCGCACCACGATCCTCGGTGCCGTCGACTCCGGCGCGGGAAACTACCGGCGCCCGCAGTCACCCACCCCGGCCACCGCGTCGAAGACGGACGGCGGTGAGCCCGACAAGAAGAAGAACCCGATGCGGGTGGCGCTGATGGCGCTGGGCGCGCTCATCGTCGTCGGCATCGTCGGCGCGTTCCTGTGGTCCGTGGGACCGGGCTCGAAGGCCGATCAGGTGACCATGCCGGACGTCACGAACCAGGCCGCGGACGACGCCGAGACGACACTGCAGAACCTGGGTTTCCGCGTCGCCCGGCAGCAGAAACCGGACGCCGTCGTGGCGACCGGCAACGTCATCACCACCCGGCCCGTCGGCGGGGTGCAGGTGGACGAGGGCAGCACGATCACCCTCGAGGTGTCGTCGGGCCCCGAACAGGTGAAGGTCCCGCGGCTCGCCGGCCTCACCCAGCAGGAAGCGCAGCAGGAGCTGAACGCGGTCGGACTACGGCTCGACACCGCCGTCGCCCGCGCGCCGTCCGACGTGTCCGACGTCGACAAGGTGATCGAGCAGAACCCGTCCTCCGGGGCGAGCATCTCCCTCGATTCCGAGGTCGCCGTCACGCTGGGCACCGGGCCGGAGCAGATTCGCATCCCGGACGTGACCGGCCAGAAGGTCGAGGTCGCGCAGGCGAACATCGAGGGTGCCGGCTTCAAGGTGCAGATCCAGAACATCGATTCCGGTGTGCCGAAGGGTCAGGTCGTCTCCACCGACCCCGTCGGCGGCTCCTCCGCCGCCAAGGGCGACACGATCCAGATCCGGGTGTCGAACGGCAACAACATCGAGATGCCGGACCTGACGGGCAAGACGGTGTCGCAGGCGCTCGCCGAGCTGCGCAGCGCCGGCTGGAGCGGGTCGTCGGCCTCGCTGAATCAGACGCAGACGTCCACCCTGGACCCGGAGATGGTCGGCAAGATCATCAGCCAGGAACAGCCGCCGGGATCGGAGATCACCAAGAACGGTGTCGTCTCGGTCGGTGTCGGCGCGCTGGGCATCCCGCGGTAGGCGGCTCCGCCGCCTGTGAGTGGTCGAGGAGTCTCTGGACTCGTCAACCACTCACGGGTGCTACGCGCCCAATGCCTGCGCGACCTCGGCCTCGAGGGTGGCGACGAGGGATTCCTTCGGGGCCTCGCCGCAGACGGTGAGCCAGTTGGCGAGCATGCGGTGCCCACCCTCGGTGAGTACGGACTCCGGGTGGAACTGAACGCCGTGGATCGGGAGTTCCCGGTGCCGCATCGCCATGACGATGCCGCTGTCGGTGTGGGCGGTGACCTCGAGTTCGTCCGGGATGGTGTCTTCCAAAACGGTCAGCGAGTGGTAGCGGGTGGCGGTGAACGGGTCGGGCAGACCCGCGAGAACACCCTGGCCGGTGTGGTGGACGACGCTGGTCTTGCCGTGCAGGAGTTCGGGTGCCCGGTCGACGGTGGCGCCGAAGGCGGCCCCGATCGCCTGATGACCGAGACACACCCCGAGTAGCGGTGTCTTGGCGGCGGCGCACGCCGTGACCAGGTCCATCGTCGCACCGGCGCGCTGCGGTGTGCCGGGGCCGGGGCTCAGCAGAATGCCGTCGAATTCGGCCGCTGCCGCCGCGACGGCGTCGGGTCCCGTGAGGTTCGGATCGTCGTTGCGCCAGACCACGGCCCGGGTTCCCAGCTGTCCGAGGTACTGGACCAGGTTGAACACGAAGCTGTCGTAGTTGTCGACGACGAGAATCCTCATGGAAGCAGGGTATTCTGCCCGCTTCCCGCTCTGCACGGCCGGGGACCGTTCAGGTCAGTGCCCCGCGTATCCGGGCACGGTCAACTGGCCGGACGCCGCCTCCGAGTAGCCGAGACCGAACCGCGACGCGTACTGCTTGAACACCCGGATTCCGGGTTCGTTGGCGAGCGCCGCCTCCAGCCGCGCGGGATCCCCGATCGCCGACATCACGTACGGCGGGCTGTAGGTGCGGCCGTGCAGCAGCAGGGTGTTGCCGATGCAGCGCGGCGCCGACGTGTTCACGATTCGCTGGTCCTGCATGCTGATCGCCTCGGCACCGCCCACCCACAGCGCGTTCAGCACACTCTGGACGTCCTGCTGATGGACGACGAGATCGTCCGGCGACGCGTCGACGGGGTATTTGCCGTCCGCGTCGCGGGGGGCGTCGGTGAGCGTGACGGTGACTCCGGGACCGGTCATCGGTGTGAGTCCGGCATCCGTGGCGAGCGCCTTGGAGTCGGCGAGCGCCTGCGCGACACCGCTGTCGGACGCCGCAGCGTCCTGCTGCAGCGACTCGACCTGCGCCGCCAGCCGATCACGGGTCTCGGCCACCTGGTCGGTCTCGGATTGCGCGTTCCGCACGAGGTCGGACAGCCGGGTGGAATCGCCGGCACGAATCTCGTTGCCGTGCGACACCTGACGGGTGGTGGCCACCAGCAGACCGGCCACGAGACACACCACCAGCACCGCGATCCGCCAGAAGATCGACCTGGTCACCGGTGTTTCCGTCCCCTCGTCCTCGCCGCGCGAATCGCGGCTACGTTAGCGTGTACACACGCAGGTATTTCCGAATCTACCTGCCCACATTCCCGTAGAGCCGCACGAACGAGGACGTCATGCCGAAGTCGAAGGTCCGAAAGAAGACCGATTACACGATCAACCCTGCGAGCCGCACCCCGGTGAAGGTGAAGGCCGGCCCCTCGAGCACCCTGTACGTCTCGGTGATGCTCGGGTTCATGCTGGTCGGCCTGGTGTGGCTGCTCGTCTACTACCTGGCCGCCGACCAGCTCGAGTGGATGAACAACCTCGGTGCCTACAACTTCCTCATCGGATTCGGCTTCATGGTGGTCGGTCTGATCATGACGATGCGCTGGCGTTGACGGTCACAATTACACCCATGTCATTCATCCCCAATGTGGACAACCCCTGTGGATAGCCGCAGGTCGAGTGCTGATGTCTGCTGACGAGGCACCGTTGGAGTGGTCGACGCCCCTCGGCGCGGTGATCGCGCTCGCTGCGGGCGGACTCGCGCTGGGGGTCGCGGGACTCGCCGTGTCGACCGAGCCGGCGGGCCGTGTCCTCGTGTGCGTCGCCGCCCTCGGACTGCTGCTGACCGCCGCGTCGGCGCTTCGGCAACGCCCGCGCCTCGCCGTCGACAAGGAGGGCGGGGGGATCGTGGTGAACCGGCTGACCGGCCGCCACGGGTATGCCCGCTCGGAGATCGACCGCGCGCGGCTCGTGCGCTATCCCCGGCTGGGCCGCCGGGTACCGATGCTCGAGATCGACGTGCGCACCGAGGACGGCACCGAACGCCTCCTGATCTTCGGCCGCTGGGATCTCGGCACCAATCCGGAGGACGTGTTCGATGCCCTCGCGGTGCATCGTCTGGTGGGCCGGGGTCAGTAGCCGAAGCTCACGCGCAACTGCAGGGTGCGGACGGCGATGACGGCCAGTGGCACCAGCACCACGACGCCGAGGCAGACCCAGCCGACGATGACGGCCTTCTCCCGGTTGTTCCCGACGCCCAGCAGTTGGGGCCCGTAGAGGATTCCTGCGGTGGCCGCGGCTCCGGCGACCAGGCCGCCGAGATGCCCCCACAGTGAGATGCCCGGGATCGTGATGCTGATGATCACGTTGATAGCGATCACCGAGATCACCGGTGCGGGGCTTCGTCGCAGACGCAGCAGGATGACGGCCTGAGCGCCCATCAGGCCGAAGACGGCGCCCGACGCACCTGCGGTGACCGCGCCGAGTTGGAACAGCATCACCGCGGCGGAACCGCCGAGCAGCGACGCGAAGTACACGCAGGCGTAGCGGGCACGCCCGAGGACCAGTTCGGTGTCGCGGCCGATCACCCACAGCGCGAACATGTTGACGGCCAGGTGAATGATGCCGAAGTGGAGGAATCCGCTGCCGAGCACGCGGACGATCTGCCCGTCCACGACGGCGGGTGGGAACAGAGCCCAGTCCGCGAAGAGCTTCGATCCGGCCTGGTTCTGCATGATGCTGCGGGATTGCGCCGCGGTGATCAGGAAGATGCCGACGTTCGCGGCCATCAGGATGTACGTCACCAGCGGTGTCGCACGCTGCGTGGTCACGGCGCCGGCGACGTTGCGGACCGGCCGGACATCACGCTGCCCGGCGGCGACGCAGTCGACACACTGGTAGCCGACGGCCGCTTCGCGCAGGCATTCGGGGCAGGCGGGACGACCGCACCGATTGCACGACAGTGCAGTGGGGCGATCGGGGTGGCGGACGCACCGCGGCTGGGGCGGAGTGCCCTCGTTCGCGGCACCGCCCCAGCCGGGGTTGGTCATGTGCTGCTGTTCCCTACGCGATGGTGACGCTGTTGATCACGACCGGCTCGAGCGGACGGTCCGCGCGATCGGTGGCGGTGGTGGAGATGGCGTCGACGACCTTCTTCGACTCCTCGTCGACGACCTCACCGAAGATGGTGTGGCGACGGTTGAGGTGCGGCGTCGGGCCGGTGGTGATGAAGAACTGCGAACCGTTGGTTCCCGGGCCTGCGTTCGCCATGGCCAGGATGTATGCGCGGTCGAACTGCAGTTCCGGGTGGAACTCGTCGCCGAACTTGTAGCCCGGGCCACCGGCGCCGGTGCCCGTGGGGTCGCCGCCCTGGATCATGAATCCGTCGATGACGCGGTGGAAGACGGCGCCGTCGTAGAACGGTCCGGAGTCGGTGCCACCGGCGTTGGCGGTGCTGTAGTCCTTCGAACCGTCGGCCAGGCCGACGAAGTTCTCGACGGTCTTGGGCGCGTGGTTGCCGAACAGCGCGATCTTGATGTCGCCGCGGTTGGTGTGCAGCGTTGCGGTTGCGGTCTGATGAGGTGAAGTCACACCACCATGTTGCCATTGTGGGGTTCCGTGTGGTTCCGCCGCGGTGACTCGAGTACTTCGGATCGGTTCGTGCTCGCGGTTCTTGTGACAAAGTGGGGACATGACACGAGCGACGGAGTCCCTCACGAATCTGCTTCCGACCGAACGCGCCGAGACCCTGCAGGAGCAGGTCTCCGAACGAGTCGAGACCGCTCTGGCCCACGTCGAGGATTCGGCTTCCCGCGTCAAGGAATCCGAGGCTGTCGATCAGGCGCGGCGCTACGCACGCGCGGCGGCACTCGCGACGGCCCGCGGTGCCGGCCAGCTCAGTCTGTTCCTCGGCCGTCAAGGGGCTTCGCTGGCCAAGAAGGGCTACGAACGCGCCCGGACCGTACCGGTGAAGAAGGTCGCCCAGGATGTCGTTCGTCCCCTGACCTCGGCCGTAGCACCGGTCGAGGAGAAGAAGTCGCGGAAGGGCCGTCGCGTCGCGATCGTCGTCCTCGTGGGTGCCGCCGTCGCCGGTGGCGCGGTGTTCGTCAAGAGCCGCCGCCGCGAGCAGCCGCGCGTCGCGTCCGCTCCCCCGAACCTGCGCGACCTCGACAGCGCGGACACGCAGGAGCCCACGCCGCCCACGGCGACGAAGCCCCTCACCCCTACTGACCCGTCACTCCCCGGCCAGTAGGGCGCGCGCTCGCTCGGTGTCGCCCGGCGTCCAGCCGGGCGGTTGCAGGATCGCGGCCCACATGTCGACGGCGTCCTCCCCGTAGTTGTGCCCGTGCCCGGGGGGAACGTCCGCCGAGAACACCATGTCGAGGGTGACCTGCCAGAACGTCACGAACGGGATCCACCGCATTCCGGGGTCCACGTCCGGACCGTGGGGCTCGCGTAGCCAGTCGGGGCGGTTCAGCAGGAGGTCGAGCGACCACCAGGTGATGGGGTCGCCGGCGTGCTGCCAGTAGACCACCCGACTGTCGCCCCACGGACCGTCGAGTTCGAGGTCGGCGGGATTTCCGGCGAAGCGTATTCCGGCGCCGTCCTCGATCACCGGGACCCGCTGGAACGACCCGGGGTCGCGGTTCTCGGTTATCCGGGTCCACTGTTCGGTGAAGTTGGGCGTTCCCACCCACAGTGCGCCGTCGACGCGGGCCAGCATGTCCTGGCCCGCGACGAACGCGGCCTGTCCCCCGTACGAGCCGAGGCTCTCGCCGAACACCACCAGCTTCGGCCGCGACTCCTGCGGCAACGCAGCCCATTCGGCGTAGACGGCCTCGAACAGCGCCCTGCCTGCCACCATCGGTGTCTCCCGGTCGGCGATGAACGCGAGTGGGCTGGGGAGGAACGAGTACTGCATCGACGCGATCGCGGTGTCGCCGTCGTTCAGGTACTCGAGCGAGGACGCGACGTCCTGGTTGACCCAGCCGCGACCGGTCGTCGTGGCGACGGCCAGGACCGCGCGGTCGTAGGCGCCGGTGCGTTTCAGTTCGGCCACCACGTGGTGCGCGACCTCCTCGACGGTGTCCGCGGAGTGGCGACCCGCGTACGCGCGGATCGGTGTGAGCGCCGGGCGCCCGGTGAGGGCGGTGATGTCTTCCGCCGACGGACCACCGGCGACGAAGGTGCGCCCCTCCTTGCCCAGTGAATCCCAGGGTTCCGCCGAGTCCGGTGAGCCCGACCGTTCCGGCGCGGTGGGCTGGGTGACGCCGGCGGCCGTGTCGTGGTCGGCGGCGGCGAGGCTGCCGTTGGCGAGGGCGAGCAGGCCCGCGTAGAGGGCGCCGTTGACGACGAAGAAGAGGACGGCGACCAGTACGACGACGCTCGCGATCTTCGCGACCGGCGCGGGTACGTAGCGCAATCCGACGGCGGTCAATCGCCGTGCGGCACTGCGGAGTCCCCTCCCGGCGGCCAGCAGCAGTGCCGCGACGGCGAACGAGATCACGAGGATCAGCAGGTAGTAGGTGCGGTTCGCGCGATCGGTGCCGACCAGATCGCGGACGATCTGCTGCCACCACGACCCCAGCACCAGGAAGGTGGGAACGAGGATCACGGCGGCCCCCAGCAGAACCCACCACCCGATCCGACGGGCCTTCGGTGAGTAGTGCGGTTCGACCCCGCACTTACGCACCACCCAGGCGACGAAGCAGCCGACGGCGTAGCCGGTGGCCAGGCTGATGCCCGTCGCCACCGCCTGCAGATACCACGGCCGGGGCAGCAGCGACGGCGTCATCGACCACACGAAGAACAGCAACGCGAACGCGAGGCCGACGGGGTGGAGCGACCGTGCGTAGCGCACGGACCCGTCCCGCAGTCGGGAGGGAACGGAAGGCGCTGTCTCCGGCATCTGCGAATCCTAGGTGGACAACCGTCCTGGTGTCCTGTCTTCGTTTCACGGCTTGTACCAGGGGTATCCCGCAGGCAGATGCGCACCAGCGCGAGGATCCGTTCCGAGGAGCAGACATGACCGCCAGACGTATCGTCCATCGCATCGCCGCCGTCACCTTTCCGATCGCCGCCGCCGCGGCTGTGCTGACGGCCGGCCCCGCCGGCGCCGACCCACCCCACCCGTTGGGCGGGCCGGCCCTGACCATCGGCTGTCCGAACCAGGGCAGCCTGATGTCGTTGACGGCGCTCACCGGACAGTCCGGGCCGGAGGCGTCACCGCCCATCGCCGACGGCGACATCCGCTTCGAGTCACGCCCCGCCGCGCCACCGATCCCGGCAGCCGCGCAGGTCACCGTGGCCTGGGTCAACACCGACAGCGGACGTTCGGGGATCGTGAACCTCGGCGGCGTCTACCCCTTCCTGTCCGCGACGGTGAACACCGGCGTCGGGAACGTGGTGGCGACGGCGTTCGGATCGATCAACTTCGGAAGCAGCCCGATCTGCCAGGCGAACCCGGCCATCGGCACGTTCATTGCGTGAGTTCGGCCGTGTTGCAGCCGAACCGGCGTCGATAGTCGGCGGGCGCGACGCCGACCACCCGGTTGAAGTGGTGCCGCAGCAGGGCACCGGACCCGAAACCGCTGCGTCTCGAGATCGCCTCGAGACCGAGGTCGGTGCCCTCGAGTAGCTGCTGCGCGTAGAGGACCCGCTGTGTCGTCAGCCACTTGACGGGGGTGGTGCCCGTCTCGGCCGCGAATTTGCGGGCGAACGTGCGCGTCGACATGGACGAGCGGGTCGCGAGCTCGTCGACCGTGTGTGGCAACTCGAGATTTTCGCTCATCCACGCCATCGTCTCGCTGAGGCTGTCCGACGTGCACGCGACCACCGGCTGCTCGATGAACTGGCGCTGTCCCCCGTCGCGTTGCGGCGGAACGACCATCCTGCGGGCGATCGTGTTGGCGACGGTGGAACCGAGCTCGCGGCGGACCACGTGCAGGCACGCGTCGATGCCTGCCGCGGTACCCGCACTGGTGACGAGGTTGCCCTCGTCGACGAACAGGACGTCGGGGTCGACGACCGCAGTCGGGAACCGGGTGGCCAGTTCGTCGACGTACTCCCAGTGGGTGGTGCATTTGCGCCCGTCCAGCAGTCCGGCCTCGCCGAGCAGGAAGGCACCCGAGCACAGGCTGAGGACGATGGCACCGGCATCCGCCGCGGCGCGCACCGCGTCGAGCGCCTCCACCGGGAAGTCGGACTGCGCACCCGGCGGCGGGACCACGACGAGATCGGCGTCGCGCAGGGAATCCAGCCCATAGTCGGCAGACAGCGTCAGCCCCGGCGTGATCGACGCGAGCGGTTCGCCGGGACGGATCCCGCAGATGCGGAAGTCGAACGGGGGAACCCCGTGTTCGGTGCGTTCGATTCCGAACACTTCACAGACCACCCCGAACTCGAACATCGAGACACGATCGAGGAGGAGCGTCGCGACCTTGGAGATCATGCCCCCAGTCTAGTTGGCGACATCTTGTCGGACCATGTCGAAACGGCCAGTCAGTCGCGGACCGGCCCGCAGATCGACACGAGCGCACGCGCCAGCGTGGCCTGATGCAGTGGGTCGAGACGCTGTTCGGCCGCCACCGCGACCGCGGCGTCGACGAGAGCGGGCACGCAATCCGGGCCGGCGAGCACGGCCTCTTGGTCGCGCAGCTGCAGCAGGATGTCCGTGTTCTGGCGGTCGATCACCGGACGGACCTGCGTCAGGTCCGGCCGGACGGTCGGCGCAGCGCCGGGTGCGACGCTCCACCAGCCGAAGAGAGCGCGCTGCACCTCTTTGTTGGCCTCGATCTGATCCCGGAAGATCTGCTGCACCCGCACCGCGCTCAGGCCCTCGTCGGCGGCCTGCGCCGCGACCGCACCCAGGACCTGCGCCTCGCGCGCGGGATCGTCGATCGGTGACGGCGTGCCCCACTTGGCCGCCGCCACCGCGTCCGCCGTCGCGAGGCGCAGGGAGACCGCCAGGGCGATCGGTTGGAGTGGACGGGTCTGCGCACTCGCGGGCGCGGCACCGCCGGCGATCAGCATTCCGAGCATCACCGCGGCGGCGGCCACGCGGCGGGCGAGTGCGGGCCGGACCGTGGTCATGGTGCGAGTGTAGGGCCGGTCAGTCGTCCAGCCCCGCGACTCCGCGTTTCCAGTATCCGGTGAACAGCGAATCCATCCGGTCCCGGCTCCACGCGCGCAGAGGCTTGATGTCATTCGCCTCTCCTGCCGCGAACAGGAACGAGCGGCCGTCGGGCAGCGCGAGCGACTGCACCGTCGACGCCAGGGCGGACTCGCTGCCGTCGCGGACGAGCCACGTGACGTCCAGGTTCTCGCGCACGGCCAGCGGGTAGCCGTGCTCGACGTCGTCGTCGGTCTCGATGACGACGTGCGCCGAGACGTCCGCGGGGGACTCGTCGAGCCACCGCGCGACCGCCGGAAGCGCAGTGGAATCGACCGCGAAGACGTAGTGGTCGAAATTGTGGGCGAATGCCTTCGCACCGGGCGGTCCGGCGATGGTCACGTCGTCGCCGATCGCGACCGTCGTCGCCCAGGACGATGCGAGACCGCCGTCGTGCAGCACGAAGTCCAGGTCGAGTTCGCGGGTGTCGGCGTCGTAGCGGCGGACGGTGTATTTCCGCGTGGTCGGGAGCGGTCGCGGCCAGTCGAGCATCATCGCGTCGTTCACCACCGGCACGCGGCGGGTCCCGTCCGGATCGGGGAACACGATCTTGACGTGATCGTCGGCCTGATAGGTGTGGAACCCGTCGAGGCCGGGGCCCCCGATCGTCAGACGCAGCATGCGGGGTGTGACGTACTCGCGTGCACGGACCGTGACCGTGCGGACTCCGATCGGGTAGCCGATGCGTGCGGTTCCCTCGCCGGTCCGGTGGTGGGAAGCGACGCGGCTGCGCGGGTCGAGGCGTTCACGGGCTCCGGGATCGAGTGCGGTCATGAAGTAAGGGTAACCTCACCCGTTCCAGCCCCGCACAGCAGTGTGCCCCGGACTCTTCCGAATCCGGGGCACACTGTTCTGTATTCGTACTTGTGGAGCCTAGGAGATTCGAACTCCTGACATCTGCCTTGCAAAGGCAGCGCTCTACCAACTGAGCTAAGGCCCCGTTACCTCGTGCCACACCTCGTTGCCGCGAAGCAACTTGGTCAGTCCGATTGCCACCAGCACTCCGGCTCCCACGAACAGGAGGACCTTCATGCGAATGACCTTTCACCGGCACCAGGAGTGGGCCTAGGAGGACTTGAACCTCCGACCTCTTCGTTATCAGCGAAGCGCTCTAACCGCCTGAGCTATAGGCCCCTGAAGTCTGGAAACTCATCTCGCGCAGTTCCCTGAACCGAGTCGGAAGATTACCCCACCGGACCGGCAACTACCAAAACCGGTCCGGCGAGACGCTCTTTTCCCAGCTCAGCCCCCGTCGTTTTCCGCGTTCAGTCCCGGTCGGCGAGCGTCACTTCGACGCCCCCGACGAGGTCGGAACACAGGTTGTAGATGAACGCGCCGATCGTCGCCAGTGCGGTGAACAACACCATGTTCGCGAGACCGATGACGGCGGCGTATCCGAAGACCTGCCCGGCCGTCACGAGCCCGTCAGAGCTCGACTCGGCGACGATATCGGTGAATGCGTTGTTCAGCCGGTCCCACACGCCCATCCCGTCCAGGACGACGTACAGCAGACCGACGGCCACCATCCACACGAAGAACAGCGACACCGAGATGACGGACGAGATCTTCAGCGTCGACCACGGATCGATCTTGCGGACCTGCACCGTCGCCCGGAGAGCCTCACCCTCCTCGACCCGCTGCGGAGCCACGGCGATCTTCGGCTGCTGGCCCGTGGCCGTTGCCGCCCCGGGCAAGGGGTGCTTGGCCTCGGACAGGTCCGGCATGTCCTTGGGGAGCACGTCCCGGTTGATGTGCCGGGTGGGTCCGTCGATCGCGGACGCCTTCGCCTTCGCGGCCTCCCGCTGACCCACGGCACCGGCCGCGGCTGCACCGGACACCGCGCCGACCGCTGCCGTGGCCGCAGTCGAGGACGGTGTGCGATCGGACCCCTGCTTGGGTGCGGGCTGACCCTTCGCCGGCGACGACGGGTTCTGCGCGGGCGCCTTCTGTGTGGGCACCGCCTGGGTGGGAGCACCCGAGTTCTGCGCGCCCTGGGGTCGCTGACCCGGCGCCTGCGTCTTCTGCGTCGGAGCGGTCTGCGGCTTCTGGACGTCCTGGCTTCCAGGAGCCTTCGCTGCCGCGGCACCCGAGCCGTTGGCCGCGCTCGGCTGGCCCTCCGGGCGCGGAGCCTGCTTGGCACCGGCCCCGCCCTGCACGGGACGCTTCAGGTTGGTCTGCGGCTCACGCTGCATTCCCCGCTGCCACGGCGGAGCCTGATTTCCCCGGATGGACTCGGTGGGAGCACCGCCCGCGGGAGCCCGGTTGCCGGGCGCCTGCTGAGGCGGGCCCTGATGCCCGGGAGCCTGCTGATTCGGAGCGTGACCCTGCTGCGGCGGCACGGACCGCCCCTGCGGGGTCTGCGTGCGCGGACCCTGATGCTGGGGCGTCGACGGCGACCGGGCCGGATCGGCCGGAGCCTGCCGATCCGGTCTCGCGTCGGGAGCACCGCCCGGCCGGGCAGCCGGCCCCGCCTGAGCGGGACCACGACCGGCGGACGCCTGCGGCCCCTGCGGCGCGGAACCCGGCTGCGGGTTCGGTCGCGCCGACCCGTTCTCGGGAGTGCGGGAGGCCTGCTGCTCGGATTTCGCCTGATTGGCGGAACCCGGGTTCTGCCGGTCACTGCCTGGCTGGTTGGGAGTGCTCACTAGGACTCCTTAGCTCCTTTGCCGCTGCTCTCGGCGTTGTCGTCGGGTTCATCGGGTTCGTCGGCATTGCGCGCGATCGCGAGCAGGGTGTCGCCTTCCCCGAGGTTCATCAAACGAACGCCCTTGGTCTGCCGACCGGCCTTGCGGACCTGCTTGGCGGCGGTGCGGATGACGCCACCGCCCGACGTGATCGCGTAGAGCTCGTCGTCGTCGTTCACGATGAGCGCTCCGACCAGGGTGCCACGTTTCCTGTCGTATTGAATCGTGAGTACACCCTTTCCGCCGCGACCCTGGACCGGGTAGTCCTCCATGCCGGTGCGCTTCGAGTAGCCACCCGACGTCGCCACCAGCAGATAGGTGCCTTCGCGCACGACGTTCAGCGACAGCAGTTCGTCGTCGCCGTTGAACCGCATGCCCTGGACACCGGACGTGGCGCGGCCCATCGGACGCAGCGCCTCGTCGGTGGCGGAGAAGCGGATCGACTGTCCCTGCGCGGAGACGAGCAGCAGGTCGTCGTCGGAGGAGCAGAGCACCGCCCCGACCAGTTCGTCCTCGCCGCGCAGGTTGATGGCGACGATGCCGCCGCTGCGGTTCGAGTCGAAGTCGGTGAGCTTGGACTTCTTCACCAGACCGTTGCGGGTGGCGAGAACCAGGTAGGGCGCGTCCTCGTACGTCTTGATCTGGATGACGCTCTGGATGCGCTCGTCGGGCTGGAACGCGAGCAGGTTCGCCACGTGCTGGCCGCGGGCCGTGCGGCTCGCCTCCGGCAGCTCGTACGCCTTGGCCCGGTACACGCGGCCCTTCGTGGTGAAGAACAGCAGCCAGTCGTGCGTGGAGCTGACGAAGAAGTGGGAGACGATGTCGTCCTGCTTCAGCCCGGCACCCTGCACGCCCTTGCCGCCGCGCTTCTGCGAGCGGTACAGGTCGGTCTTGGTGCGCTTGGCGTAGCCGGTCTCGGTGATCGTGACGACGACGTCCTCGCGGGCGATCAGATCCTCGTCGGCCACGTCGCCGTCGGCCGCGATGATGCGGGTGCGGCGGTCGTCGCCGTGCTTGTCGACGATCTCCTTGAGCTCGTCGCGGACGATCCGGCGCTGACGCTCGGGCTTCTCGAGGATGTCCTTGAGGTCGGCGATCTCCCGCTCGATCTCGGCGAGTTCGTCGATGATCTTCTGACGCTCGAGGGCGGCGAGGCGGCGCAGCTGCATCGCGAGGATCGCGTCGGCCTGGATCTCGTCGACAGTGAGGAGCTCGATCAGGCCGGCCCGCGCGATGTCGACGGTCTGCGACGCCCGGATCAGCGCGATGACCTCGTCGAGGGCGTCGAGGGCCTTGACCAGTCCGCGCAGGATGTGAGCGCGTTCCTCGGCCTTGCGGAGCAGGTACTCGGTGCGCCTGCGGATGACCTCGACCTGGTGGGCGACGTAGAGCCGGATCATCTGGTCGAGACGCAGGGTGCGCGGCACGCCGTCGACGATGGACAGCATGTTGCAGCCGAAACTGGTCTGCAGCTGGGTGTGCTTGTACAGGTTGTTGAGCACGACCTTCGCGACCGCGTCACGCTTGACGGTGACGACGATGCGCATACCCGCGCGGTCCGAGGACTCGTCGTGGATGTCGGAGATGCCGGCGATCTTCGCGTCGCGCACCTGCTCGGCGATCGACGTGATCAGGTTGTCCGGGTTCACCTGGTACGGCAGTTCGGTGATGACGATCGTGGTGCGCCCCTTGGCGTCCTCCTCGATCTCCACCACACCGCGCATGCGGACCGAACCGCGTCCGGTGGTGTAGGCGTCGTGGATGCCCTGGCCTCCGACGATCAGGCCGTGCGTCGGAAAGTCGGGTCCCTTCACACGTTCCATGACCGCGGTGAGGGTGGACTCCTCGTCGGCTTCCCAGTTCTCCAGCGCCCAGTAGATGGCCTCGGCGACCTCGCGCAGGTTGTGCGGCGGGATGTTGGTGGCCATACCGACGGCGATGCCGCCGGAACCATTGATCAACAGGTTGGGGATACGGCTGGGGAGAACTGACGGTTCCTGTGTACGACCGTCGTAGTTCGGCGTGAAATCGACCGTCTCGTGGTCGATCTCACGCAGCATTTCCATTGCCAGCGGAGTGAGCCGGCACTCGGTGTATCGCATGGCGGCGGCGCCGTCGTTGCCGCGGGAACCGAAGTTGCCCTGGCCGTCGACGAGCGGGTACCGCAGCGACCACGGCTGGGCCATGCGGACGAGCGTGTCGTAGATCGAGGCGTCACCGTGGGGGTGGTAGTTGCCCATCGTCTCGGCGACCGGTCGCGCAGACTTCACATAACCGCGATCGGGCCGGTAACCGTTGTCGTACATCGCGTACAGAACGCGGCGGTGCACCGGCTTGAGGCCGTCGCGCACGTCGGGCAGCGCACGACCCACGATCACGCTCATCGCGTAATCGATGTAGCTGCTCTGCATCTCCTGCTGAATGTCGACGGGCTCGATGCGGTCGTGCCCCGGTCCCTCCGGCGGCAACGTTGTGTCAGTCATGAGCTCCTTCTTCTACTCGGCTTGACGTCTCCTCGCGGACTCGCGGTCCTGCACGACGTCGCGCAACCACCCGAGTCTATAGGTGCAGGTCAGCTGTGAGGGTGAAGGACTCGGGTGCGCTCATGAATCGGTGCCGCAGGAGTCGTCCGATCTACTGGAGTTCGAGCTCCCTGCCCTGGGTTTCGGCGGCGAGGGATTCGGCGGCGAGCATGTCGGCCTCGAGTTCCAGCTCGGCGGCCACGCGGTCGGGCGCCATCAGCAGGGCGGTGATCGGGATCGTGACCACGAGCATGCCCAGCACGAAGACGGGGAACAGGATCGAGAACACCTCGAGCCCGTCCGGGCGCGCCACGGCGGGGTCGACGGTGACGCTCAGCCCGAACACGCCGGTGTAGTGCATGGCCACCAGTCCGGCCGCAACGACCACCGACGCCACGAGTCGCAGCGTGCGGGACTCGAGGGCGGAGATCGACCACATGATTCCGGCGCCGACGACCAGGCCGATCACAGCCGACGCCGCCGTCAGCAGGATGTCGGTGTCCACCGAACCCTGGATCTCGAGGGACGAGACGATGGCGAGGTCCATTCCGGTGAAGCCGACGCCGAGGAGCACCGCACCGCCGGCGAGGCGGCCGATCTCCACCGACGCGCTCGGCAGCCGGTGTTTCGTCGGCGGCGGGCTGATGATCAGCAACGCCACCGCGGCGGCCGCCACGGGCACCACGAACGAGACCGCGATCCACAGGACGTCGTAGCGCACCACGCTGCCGTAGACCTCGAACCCGACCATCGCGATGTAGTGCGGCAGCCAGGCGCCGATGCCGCCGATGGACAACGCGCCCCAGGCCAGCCAGAGGTACCGCTGCCTCGGGTTCGGCGCGGTCACCGCCTTGCGGGCGCTGGCGATACCGACGAACACGCCGATGAACGACGTGACCGCGGCGAGGGCGACGATCCACGTCCCCATGGAGAAGTGCTGCAACTCGTCCGACATGTTTCGAATCCTCAGTACGCGGCCGTGTGGAGCTTGGTCAGTGCGTATTCGGTGATCGCGACCAGGGCGCGTTTCGCCGATTCCCGGTCACGCGCGTCGATCGGGATGATCGGCACGTCCTCGGAGATCGCGAGGGCCGCGCGGATGTCCTCGATGGGGTAGCGCGGGGCGTCGTCGAATTCGTTGATCGCGACGAGGAACGGCAGTTGCCGGGCCTCGAAGAAGTCGACGGCCGCGAAGCTCTCGTCCAACCGGCGGGTGTCGATCAGGACGATCGCGCCGATCGCACCGCGGATCAGGTCGTCCCACATGAACCAGAACCTGTGCTGACCGGGGGTACCGAACAGGTACAGCACCAGGTCGTCGGCCAGGCTGATGCGACCGAAGTCCATGGCGACGGTGGTCGTGCCCTTCTGCGGTGTCGCAGCCAGGTTGTCGACGCCGTCGCTGGCGTTGGTCACGAGCGCCTCGGTGCGCAGCGGGACGATCTCGGAGACAGCCCCCACCAGCGTGGTCTTGCCGACGCCGAACCCGCCGGCGATCACGATCTTGGTCGAGGTCACCCGATTGCGGGGATCAGATTTCGCGAAGTCCACTGAGGACCCTTTCGATGAGTTCACGACGTTCGGAGTCGGTCGAGTCTTCCTTCAGGGTGGCCAGGATCTGGAGATGACCGGCCTCGACCAGGTCGGCGACCAGGACGCGTGCCACTCCGAGGGGTACGCCCACCCGGGCGGCGATCTCGGCGACCGAAGGCGACTGCTTGCACAACGCGACGATCGCCGCGTTGACGTCGTCGAGTTCCCACTGCCGGTCCACCGACTGCGGCAGTGCCTGAATCAGTGCTTCGAGCGCGAGCTCGACCGCAGGCCGGGTCCGGCCCGACGTCAGCGAGTACGGGCGCACGATGTTCGGGCCCGGCTGCTCCGAGTGGTGGTCGTTCATGGGCATGGGCTGGTCAGAGACCCTGCGGAGTGCGGGCCGTGGCCTGCACCGATGCGCCGACGCGGTCGACCAGGATCGCCATCTCGTAGCCGACCTGTCCGATGTCGCACTCGGCGTCCGTGAGGGTCGCCAGATGCGAGCCGTCGCCGACGCTCATGAGCAGCAGGTACCCGTGCTGCATCTCGACCACCGACTGCAGCACCCCGCCGCCCTCGAACAACCGGGACACACCGGCCGACAGGCTGGCCAGCCCCGACGTGACCGCGGCCAGCTGCTCGGCCCGGTCGATCGGGAGATGGGCGCTGGCTGCCATCAGGAGACCGTCCGCGGACACGAGCACGGCGTGGGAGACACCGGGCACGTCACTGGCGAAGTTCGACACCAACCAGTCGAGCGGTCGCGTGACGTCGGATCCATGAGCGGTGTTCATCGGTCTCCTTCAATGCTGTTACGTTCCGCGAGCCTCGTGGCCCTGCCGTTTCGGACGCCCTGCTGGTGACGACTGAGATTGGCGCGAATTGTCTCAGGGTCACGCACCCGGCGCAGTGTCCCCGTATTGTGCGCGCCTTCGACCGTGCCGGGAACCAGTCGGTCGCCGGGACGCCGCTTGGGCAGTCCGATCTCCGGGTCGACCTCGACGGGAGTCTCGCTGACCCGTTCCGCGGCGGACCATCCGGCGTCGCCGGCGGAATGCCAGACGCCGGGTGCGCCTTCGGCGCCGGTCGGATCGGTCAGCCAGTCGGACACCATGTCGGAGAAGATCGGGGTGCCGCCGGGCCGGGGTGTGGCCTCGGCCGGTGGCGGATCGATCCGCGACTGGAAGAACGACGCGGTCTTCGCCGGGTTGGTGCGGTAGCGGTGCCGGACCGGTGCCTGGTCGTCGCCGTTCGACGACGGGGGCGCCGGCTGTTCCGCGGTCCGGTTCTCGCTGCGGTTCTCGCTGCGGGGTGCGTGCGGTGCGTGCTGCGGCTGCGATTCCGCCGGTGCGGTCTCCGAGGTCGCCGCCTGCGGCCGCCGCACGGGCAGCTTCGGCATCGCCCCGGATCCCCGGACGTTGACAGTGTCCTGGGACTGCGCGGCCGGAGCACCGGCCGGCGATCCCGCGCCGGCCGCGATGCCACTGGCACCGGGCTGACGACGGGGCAGGCTCGTGCCCGACGCCGTCGTCACCGCGCCCGCAGGTGCCGGGCTCGGTGCGGGCGGAGGCGTGGACGGGGTGCGGGTCGGCAGTCCGTTGCGGGTCGCCGGCTGCTGCTGTCCGTTGTCCTTGCGCTGTGCCGGGGCCGCGGGTGCGGGGATGGCGGTCCGGACCGGTGCCGCGGGGATCTTCCGCTGCGGTCCCGTGTCCTGCCGGGCGGCCTGCGACACGATCAGCGCATTCGGGATGTGGATGCTCACGGTCACACCCGGGTTCCGGGCGGTGTCGAACGTCGACCGCAGGCGAACGGTCAGACCGTGACGCTTCGCGAGCCGGCTCACGACGAACAGACCCATGTGGCGGGCCGTCTCCGGACCGACCTCACCACCCGACGCCAGGCGTTCGTTGACGGCGCGCATGTCGTCGGACGGGATACCGATGCCGCGGTCCGCGATCTCGAGGAGCACCCCGCCGTCGACGGCGCGAGCGAAGCTGAACGTCACCACCGTGTCGGGCGGCGAAGCGCGCAGCGAGTTGTCGACGAGTTCGGCGAGCAGGTGCACGACGTCCGTGACGACGGTGCCGCTGAGCGCGCCTTCGGGGGTCGCGCCCATCTGGACACGCTGGTAGTCCTCGACCTCGGAGATCGCGGCACGCAGCACGTCACCCAGCGGGATCGGCGCTGCCTGCGAACGACGCACCCGGGTGCCGGCGAGAATCAGCAGGTTCTCACCGTTCCGCCGCATACGCGCGGCCAGGTGGTCGAGCCGGAACAGGCTCTCGAGCCGCTTCGGGTCCTTCTCCTCGAACTCGAGATTCTCGATCAGGCCGAGCTGCTGGTCGACGAGGGACTTGCTTCGGCGCGCGAGCGTTTCGAACATGTCGTTGATCTGCAGGCGCAGTTGCGCCTGCTCGCCGGCGAGCTTGAGTGCCTGTCCGTGGATGTCGTCCACGGCGCGGGCGAGCTGGCCGATCTCCTCGGAGGAGTGCACGGCCACCGGCTCGAACGACAGTGCCCGCGGATCGTCACTGGCCTTGATCTGCTCGATCGCCTCCGGGAGGTCGCGGCGAGCAGCCTTCAGCGCGCCGTACCGCAGGCGGCGGATCGGACCGATCAGCGACCGCGACACGAGGAGCGCGAGGACGAGGGCGGCGAGCAGGGTTCCGAGGACGATCGCCGTGTCACGCAGCGCCGCGGACCGGGTCTCGGCTGCGCGGACCTGCACGGTGGACGCGATGTCCTTCGCCGCTTCGCTGGTCAGCTCCTGGTAGACGTCACGGCTCGCGATGAGCGAGGAGCGCAACTGCAGGATGGGCAGCATCCCGCCGCGCGCCGCGTCCGCCAGGCCCTGGTCGATGAGGGCGTTGCGGTCGTTGATGTTGTTTCGCAGCGTCTCGAGACGGGCATCCCCCTTGGGGTAGTACCGGTCGAGGACGTCGAGGAGGCTCGATTCGGCGCCGGCGGCCGCGACGACGGCCGAGGTGGGAATGTCGCCCGTGCGGGCCTTCTCCCGTCCGTCGGGACCGGCGTAGACGTCCTTCACGATCACGAGGCCCATGGCCTGTTCGAACAGACGCCGCTGCGCCTGCCACGCGTTGGTCAGCTGGTAACCCTTGTCGACGACTTCGCTGTCTTCGATGGGACGGACGATGTCGTCCACTTCGCGGATGAAGTCCGCGGCGAACGCGCGCTGGCGTTCCGCGAGCAGGTCGGTGGCGACACCCGGGGAATCCATCAGATTCAGGAGGGCGCGGCCGTCCGAGACGGTCTGGTTGATGGAACTCGCGACGGCGGGATCCAGTTCGGGGTTCCGGGCCTGCTCGGACACGTCGTTCATCAGGGCTTCCGCGTCCTCGCGGTCCTGCTTGGTGAGGGTGCCCGAGGCGTAACCACTGGTCACGGTACCCATCGAGGCTTCGAGGGCCACGATGTCCGGGACGACGACGATCTGGTCGGCCGCCTCGGTGAAGTGGACGGCGTTACTCAGCTCGCCCTGCACACGGAGCCCGCCGAGCACCATGGCGACGGTGACGGGAACTGCGAGAACCGCGGTGACCTTCCACCGCAGGCCCCAGCCCTCGATATCCCAGAACTTTGCCCGGGGCGGCGAATCGTCGCTCATCCCACGCTTCCTTTCCAACCACTCATAGCTTGTCGCTCTGTGCTCGTGACCGCGTCTGCGGCGGGACAGTCGTACCGGCCCGGACGACACGCGTCGACAGAGGAAAGTGATCGATCAGTTGCGCTGTGCGCAGCGCTGCCCGACGCACCGATTTCCGAATGTAACGAGTTCATCACATCCCCATGGGGAACGTTCTTACCACAGAAATTCCCCGATCCTTACTTCTAAGTAACATGCGCACCACCGATCCCAGACGTTGCCGTCGCGGGGTGGATCAGCGGACCAGGCTACACAGAATCGCGGTTCACAGTCGAGGACGGATTTCTGCGTGACCCGGTCCCGCAACCGGCCCAGACGGGTGCAGCCACCGGGGTCTTCCGACCGCCGGTGGCTGCATGACATCCGTAATCTCTTGTGCCGGATACCTAGACGTCGAGGAAGCGGACGTCCTTGGCGTTGCGGGTGATGAAGCTACGCCGGGCCTCGACGTCCTCACCCATGAGAACGCTGAACAGCTCGTCGGCTGCGGCCGCGTCGTCCAGCGTCACCAGACGCAGGACGCGCACCGTCGGATCCATCGTGGTCTCCCACAGTTCCTTGGCGTTCATCTCGCCGAGACCTTTGTAACGCTGGATGCCGTCGTCCTTATTGATCTTCTTGCCGGACTCGAGGCCCGCCTTGACCAGGACGTCGCGCTCGCGGTCGGAGTACGCGAACTCCGGGTCGCTGCGCTGCCACTTCAGCTTGTACAGCGGGGGCTGCGCCAGATAGACGTGACCGTGCTCGACGAGCGGCCGCATGAAGCGGAACAGCAGCGTGAGCAGCAGCGTTGCGATGTGCTGGCCGTCGACGTCGGCGTCGGCCATCAGCACGATCTTGTGGTACCGCAGCTTCGCGATGTCGAACTCGTCGTGGATGCCCGTGCCGAACGCGGTGATGATCGACTGGACTTCCGTGTTCTTCAGCACACGGTCGATGCGTGCCTTCTCGACGTTGATGATCTTTCCGCGCAGCGGCAGGATCGCCTGGTACATCGAGTCGCGGCCGGACTTGGCCGAGCCGCCTGCGGAGTCGCCCTCCACGATGTAGATCTCGGACTTGCTCGGATCGTTGGATCGGCAGTCGGCGAGCTTGCCAGGCAGACCGCCGAGGTCGGTGGCGCTCTTGCGGCGCACCAGTTCGCGGGCCTTGCGGGCGGCGACGCGGGCCTGTGCCGACGACACCGCCTTGTTCACGATGGTCTTCGCGTCGGCCGGATTCGCTTCGAACCAGTGCGACAGGTGCTCGTTGCTCGCCTTCTGGACGAACGACCGGACCTCGGTGTTGCCGAGCTTCGTCTTCGTCTGACCCTCGAACTGCGGTTCACCAACCTTCACGGAGATGATCGCCGCGAGGCCCTCTCGGATGTCGTCTCCGGTGAGCTTCGGGTCCTTCTCCTTGAGGAGCTTCTTGTCGAGCGCGTACTTGTTGACCGTCGCCGTCAGAGCGGACCGGAATCCCTCTTCGTGGGTACCGCCCTCGTGGGTGTTGATGGTGTTCGCGAACGTGTGGACCGACTCCGAGTAGCCGGAGTTCCACTGCATCGCGATCTCGAGTTCGTGGCCGGTGCCCTTCGCGGTGAAACCGACGACGGAATTGTGGATCGGCTGCTTCGTGCGGTTGATGTGCCGCACGTAGTCCTCGAGGCCACCCGGGTAGTGGTAGACGCGGGTCTTCACCTTGTGCACGGCAGGCGCATCCGCCTCGGCCGACTCGTCCTCGGCGGTCTTCGGCGCGTCGGCGACCTGGCTGACGACCTCTTCGGTGACCTCGGCGTCGCTGACGCGCTCGTCGGTGAGGGTGATGGTCAGGCCCTTGTTGAGGAAGGCCATCTCCTGGAGGCGGCGCGCGACCGTCTCGAAGCTGTAGACCGTGGTCTCGAAGATGTTCGGGTCGGCCCAGAACGTGACCGTGGTGCCCGTCTCCTTGGTGGCCTCACCCTTGACGAGTTCACCCGGCTTCGAGTCGGTGTACGTCTGGTTCCACTGGAAGCCGTCGCGCTTGATGTCGACGTCGAGCCTGGTGGACAGCGCGTTGACGACGGAGATACCGACACCGTGCAGACCGCCGGACACGGCGTAGGAGTCGGAGTCGAACTTGCCACCGGCGTGGAGCTGGGTGAGGACGACCTCGACGGTGGGGACACCGGAGGCGTGCATCCCGACGGGGATGCCTCGACCGTCGTCGACGACCTTGACGCCACCGTCTTCGAGAAGGGTGATCTCGACCTTGCTGGCGTGGCCGGCCATGGCCTCGTCGACGGAGTTGTCGACGACTTCCCAGATCAAATGGTGGAGACCGCGTTCACCGGTGGAACCGATGTACATACCCGGTCGCTTACGAACGGCTTCGAGTCCCTCGAGGACGGTGATGGAAGAAGCGCCGTAGTCCTTGCTGGAGGTGCTTTTGTCTGACTTCTGGGCAGCCACGGGTGGGTAGCTCTCCTTCTCCGTCCAATGCCCGACGCAGGCGCCCACCGCCCTGGTCGGGCACGCGGGAGACGAGAATCGGGAATCTTGCCGCTAGTTACCTCGGCCATCTTACTGGTACGTCTGGCCCAGGAGCGGGCTATGACACCCCTGAGCGCCCCGTAGACGAATTTTCAGGGCGTCTCGGGAGTGAAAACCTACGCCGAAGCGCTTTCGGACGGGCCGTCCGAGAGTTCGGCCCGCTGCCGGTCCTCGACGTCCAGCACGAATTCCGCGGCGAGTTGCGCGACGTCCTCGGCGTGGGAGATCGGCGACCAGTGCCCGGCATCCACCTCTCGACGGCGCAGGTCGGGCGCCCATTTCTCGGTGTCCTCGTAGCCGACGGGCCGCACCGCCTTGTCGTTCTTGTTCAGGATCAGCTGGACGGGGACGTCGGTGTACCGCTCGCGCGGCCTCAGCAGACTCGTCCGGATGTTGGCGCGGTACAGCTTGAGACCGTTCATCATGTCGTTCGCCAGCGTCGGCGCCGGACGCACCAGCGTGGGGTCGAGGCGGTCGAAGAACTTCAGGAACGCAGGCCAGTGCCGGGAGAACCACAGCCGCAGCGGCAGCGTCGCCAGGCCCGGAATCTGGAACAGGACGGTGTACCCGGACGCGACGGCCTGCGCGAGCGGCCCCCCGAAGCTGCGGTCCGAGAGGCGACGGCGCATCCACTTGCCGAGGTGATCGAGGTTGGGTCCCGAGACCGAGGTGAACGACGCGATCCGCGCGCGGGCTCCCGGTTCGCACACCGCCTCCCATGCCTCCACCGATCCCCAGTCGTGCGCCAG
Organism: Rhodococcus wratislaviensis; assembly: GCF_041228765.1. NCBI lineage: Bacteria > Bacillati > Actinomycetota > Actinomycetes > Mycobacteriales > Nocardiaceae > Rhodococcus > Rhodococcus wratislaviensis. Next base: position 859,672 of record NZ_CP150488.1, read on the forward strand.
GACGTGCACGGGCCGGCCCGGGCTCACGGCGTCGATCACCGCGAACAGGTCGCCGGCCAGGGCCGGCAGCCGGTAGTCCTCGACCCTGGTGGGCACGGTGCTCCGGCCTGCGCCGCGGCTGTCGTAACTGACCACATGGAACCGCTCCGTCAGGAACGGCACCACCCGGCTCCACAGGTCGTGGGTGTCGGGCCAGCCGTGCACCAGCACGATCGTCTCGCCGTCGGGGTTGCCCTCCTCGAACACAGCGAGTTGGACGGAACCGTTGGTGATCCGCCGGGCGGTACCGGATGCGGATGGAGTCATGGTGGGTCCTCTGGTCGTGCGGGATCGGGTATGGGATCGACGGTGGGAACTACAGATCGAGGACGAGACGGCCGCTGTCGGCGCGGGACACGCAGATCAGCATCTCGTTCTCCTGCTCGGCGTCGGTGAGCCGCGTCTCGCGGTGATCCGGGGTGCCGGACAGCACCTTCACCCGGCAGGTGCCGCAGAATCCCTGCTGGCACGAATACCCCACTCCGGGCATCGTCTTCTTGATCACGGTCAGCGCGGATTCGTCGGCGGGCACGGTGAGCACCTCACCCGTGCTGAGGAGCTGCACTTCGAACTCGGTGCCGTCGAGCACCGGCGGTGCCCCGAATCGTTCGAAATGCAATGCGGTGGCCGGGCTTCCGGGGAATGCACGGCGTACCGACTCCAGCATCGGCGTCGGACCGCAGCAGTAGACGGCACCGCCCGGTGCGGCGCGCTCCAGCAACTCTTCGGCGGTCGGCAGCCCGAACTCGTCGTCGGGACGGATGAAAACCCGTGACCGATCGAACGTTTCGATCTCGTCGAGGAACGGCATCGATTCCCGTGAGCGGCCGGAGTACACGAACTGCCAGTCCATGCCGAGATCGCGCGCCGCCCGGACCATCGCGAGGATCGGCGTGATACCGATGCCGCCGGCGACGAAGAGCGCACTCCCCTCGCCGACGAACGGAAACCCGTTGCGGGGGCCGCGAACCGTCACCGGAGCACCCGGTTCGAGCGCGTGCATCTCGAGGGATCCACCACCACCGTCGGGGATCCGGCGGACGGCGATACTGTAGCCCGTGCGATCGGACGGGTCGCCGCACAGCGAGTACTGACGTCGCAGCCCGGACGGCAGATGGAAGTCGAGGTGCGAACCCGGCTGCCACGCAGGGAGTTCCGCACCGTCCTCGGCCTCGAACCGCAATTGCACGACGTTCTCGTCCAGCGCGACGACATCCCGTTGGGAAACAACCATTTTCATCGCCACGTCCGGGTTGTGACCGGCGACGCCCGGGTCGTATTCGTACGCGGTGAGAACACGGAGATACTTGGCAGCAACGGCCTCGGTGATGCGCATGGCGCGGTCGGGGCGCGGTCGCCCCTTGATGTCCGGGGGAGCGTCGTGGCGGGGCAGGCCCTGCCCGGTGAGCACCTCCCGCACCTGCGACAGCTTCATCGCTCGGCCGCCTGAGCCGCGGGCGAGGACGCCAGGTACTTCACGGCCTGTGCCGTCGAACCCTCGTTGCTCGGGTGGTACGAACGCGTGAAGTACGTCGACATCCGCTTGCCGAGTTCCCGGGCCGTCGGGAGGGTGCCGCGCTTGCCTGCCGCGAAGAAATCCGTCAGGTGCGGCTTACGCCGGTGCGCCGACCACTGGGCGAGCTCCGGATCGTTCCGCATGAGGAATCGGGTGCCGCGCACCCACAGCCACACGATGACCGGGGTGACGATCACCTGGGTGCGGATCCGCCGGGACTCACGCTTGTCGAAGTACCGCATGACGTCGTACGCCACGGAGCGATGCTCCACCTCCTCGGCGCCGTGCCAGCGCAGCAGGTCGAGCATCGTCGGATGCATCCCGGCGCGGTCGAGCCCCTCGGCGTTGAGCACCCAGTCGCCGAGGAACGCGGTGATGTGCTCGATGGCGGCGATGACCGCCAGCCGCTCGATCAGGTAGTTCTTCTCGCGCAGACCGGTGAGCGGTCGCGGTCCGAGGATCTTGGAGAACGTCCATTCCATCTGCTCGGTGAAGGGCGTCGGGTCGAGGCCCTTCTCCTTCAGGTGCCCCAGCACGCCGGTGTGGGCGTTGGCGTGCATCGCCTCCTGGCCGATGAACCCGACGACGTCGTCGCGGAGCTGCTCGTCCTCGATCAGCGGCAGTGCCTCTTTGAACGTCTCGACGAACCATTCCTCGCCGGCGGGCAGGAGTAGGTGCAGGACGTTGAGGACGTGCGTGCTGAACGGGTCGCCCGGGATCCAGTGCATGGGGAGGTTCGACCAGTCGAACTCCACGTTCCTGGCCTGCAACAGGATGTGGTCCGGTTCGAGGATCGCGTTCCGGGGTGCAGTCGGGGCGGACATCTCATTACTCCTTCGTGCCGGCGGCTGCGCCACGACGAAGGCCTGTGGCACAGTTCACTCGAAAACTTGGAGTAACTGTAACACCGGGTAATAGACAAAACCAGGAACCGAACGTCCGCTCCGGCCTATCCGTAGGTGTCCCGGGGGCCGCGCCCCCGGATGTGCCGTTCCCCTTTTCGCCAGCTCGGAGCGGTCGGACCGGTGATCCGCAACGACTTCACGACACCGTCGCCGACGGCCGCGGCGATCTTCGCGAGAATTTGCGACTGCATCATCCGCAGCTGCGTCGCCCAGGCCGTCGACTCCGCGGAGACGCTGAGAATCCCGTCCCGCAGCCCGGTCGGTTCGGCGTGCGCGGCGATGTCCTCACCGACCACCTGTACCCACCGACCGAGGACCGTTCCCTCCGACACCTTGGGCGACCAGCCGCGTTGTTTCGCGATCGCGTTGGTCAGCGCACCGAACGGCTGCGGGTCGCGGTCGTCCGGCCCGGGACCCGACCATCCGCGTCGACGCCGGGCGCGCAGGGCCCGGACACCGGTTCCGGATCGGCGGCCCTGCCCGACGGATTTTCCGCTCGCCTTCGCCGCGGCACGCGCCTCCTCGAGGGCGCGGCGGGCGAGATCGATTCCCTTCACCTCCGGTTCGGGGGCCGCAGCAGGTGCGGTGGGTTCGGGCTCATCCGTCACGGCGGTCCTCCGTCTCTTCCACGATGTGCGAGATCCGTCCTCGATCGGTGTCGCGGGCCTCCACACCGAATCGGACGGCGTCGAGTTCCTCCGGAACATCTTCCGGCACCGCCGCCGTGATCAGCACCTGTTCCGCGTCCGACGCGACCTTGGCGAGTGCCCGCCGTCGACGACGGTCGAGTTCGGCGAACACGTCGTCGAGCATGAGGACGGGATCGCTGCCGTCCGAACGCAGCAGTGCAAATCCGGCCAGCCGCAACGACAGCGCGAACGACCACGACTCACCGTGACTCGCGAATCCCTTCGCCGGGGTGTCGCCGAGCTGTAGTTCGAGATCGTCACGATGAGGTCCGACGAGACACACACCCCGCTCGATCTCCTTGGAGCGCATCACGGACAGCTCCTGGAGGAACCGCTCCTCGAGAAACGCGATATCGCCCGCCTCGGGCACTCGAGCCGGTTCGGTGAACTCCGGCGGCAGGGAGGAGCCCAGACTCGAGCGGTAGCGGATGCTCGCGGGCCTCGACTCCGGCGCCAGCGATTGGTACGACTCGGCCAGGTGCGGAGCGAGATCGTGGACGAGGTGAAGCCGCCCGGCGAGCAGCTGCGAGCCGTGTGCGGCGAGATGTCCGTCCCAGACCTCCAGCGTGGCAAGGGCACTCGCGCCGTCCTCGCTCGTCTGGCCGCTGCCGCGCGACACCCGTCGCAATGCGCCGCCTGCCGTCTTGAGCAGCGCTGACCGCTGCCGCAGCACCCGGTCGTAATCGGCGCGCACCGCCGCCATCCGCGGGATACGGGAGGTGAGGAGCTCGTCGAGGTAGCGCCGCCGATCCCCCGGATCCCCGCGGACCAGAGACAGATCCTCCGGCGCGAACAGCACCGTCTGCAGAATTCCGAGAATCTCCCGCGGCCGCCGGGTGGGTGACTGGTTGATCCGCGCCCGGTTGGACTTGCCCTCGTTCAACTCGAGATCGACGGTCAGTTCCCGGCCGGTGTTGACGACGGTCGCCCCCGCGAATGCCTGACCGGTACCCGTCCGGATCAGCGGGGCGTCCGAGCTGACCCGATGAGACGACAGGGTGGACAGGTAGCCGAGCGCCTCGAGAACGTTCGTCTTGCCGTGACCGTTGGGTCCGACGAAGACGGTGCAGCCCGGACGCAGGGTGAGGCCGAGGGCGTCCCAGGAACGGAAGTCTCTGAGCGAGAGTGCGCGAACGAACACCTACGTTCCAGAACCGGCTTCTGCCTCGCCTGCCGCCTTCTTCACGGCGTGACCACCGAACTGGTTGCGCAGCGCCGAGACGGCCTTCATCGCGGGGGAATCGTCCTGACGGGACGCGAACCGCGCGAACAACGCGGCCGAGATCACCGGTGCGGGCACGGCGTGGTCGATCGCCTCGAGCACAGTCCAGCGGCCCTCACCCGAATCATCTGTGTAGCCGGAGATCTCGGCGAAATCGGGATCCTCACCCAATGCCTTGACGAGCAGCTCCAGCAGCCACGACCGGACGACCGTGCCCTTGGTCCATGCGCGCAGCACTCCGTGGACGTCCGTGACGAGGTCTTCCGCCTCGAGCAGTTCGTAACCCTCGGCGTACGCCTGCATCAGTCCGTACTCGATGCCGTTGTGGATCATCTTCGCGTAGTGCCCGGCACCGATCGGGCCGGCGTGAACGAAGCCGTCCGCACGCTCACCCTCTGGGCGCAGGGCGTCGAAGATCGGCAGCGCCCGCTCGACGTCCGCGTCCGATCCGCCGACCATCAGCCCGTAGCCGTTCTCGAGTCCCCACACCCCGCCGGACACGCCGCAGTCGAGGTAGCCGATCCCGTGGGAACCCAGCAGTTCGCCGTGGATTTTGTCGTCGGTGTATCTCGAGTTGCCGCCGTCGATCACCAGGTCACCGGTCTCGAGCACCGACGACAGCTCGGTCACCGTGTCCTGGGTGATCCTTCCCGCCGGAACCATCACCCACACGACTCGCGGAGACTCGAGTCGCTGAGCGAGTTCCGCCAGCGACGCCACATCCGTGACCTCGGGGCGTGGGTCGTAACCGACCACCTCGTGCCCGTGCGCGCGCAACCGCTCGCGCATGTTGAATCCCATCTTTCCGAGCCCGACCAACCCGATCTGCATCGTGATCTCCGTCCACTCGTGAGATTTCGTTCGGCAGTACTGATTTCGCTTCCGCGAAACCGTCAGCCCGGGAGACGCACCGGCATCAGCAGGTAGGTATACGCGCTCTCCGGCGCCGCGAAGTTACCCGAATCGTCGGGCTCGATCTCGTCCTCGGTGGCCGGACGCAGCACCGCGGGGCGGCTGGGGGTCGTGAAGCCGAACAGCACCTGCTCGCTGTGCAGCGAAGACAGCCCGTCGATCAGGTAGCCGGGGTTGAAGGCGATGGTGAGCGGCTCACCCTGGAAGACCGCGTTCAACCCTTCCTCGGCGCGACCTGCATCGTCGCCGCCCGCGGAGAGGAGAAGCCCCTCGGTGGAGAACTGCAGGCGAACCTGCGCGCCACGCTCGGCGACGAGGGCCACACGCTTGATGGCCTCGACGAGCGGAGCGATCTCCACGGTGGCAAGTGCCGTGTGCTCGGACGGCAGCAGCTGCCGGAACTTCGGGAACTCCGCGTCCAGCAGTCGGGTGGTGGTGCGGCGACCGTCGTTGACGATGCCGAGGAGGCCGTCGTTTCCGACCGCCGAACCCGAACCGAGTGCCAGCTCGACCGGCGAAGTGGCATCTCCTGCAAGCGTTTTCGCCGATTCGGAGAGCGTCTTCGCGGGGATGAGGACGGCCGCGGTGGTGTCGGGGTTCGCCGGCGACCACTCGAGTTCACGGACCGCGAGACGGAACCGGTCGGTGGCGGCGAGCACGATCGCGTTGCGTTCGATCTCGACACGGATGCCGGTGAGCATCGGCAGGGTGTCGTCCTTGCCCGCTGCGACAGCCACCTGACTGATCGCTTCGGAGAAGACGTCGGCGGGAATGGAGCCGGTCTGCTGCGGCAACTGCGGAAGCTGGGGATAGTCCTCGACCGGCATGGTGGGCAGGGAGAACTTGGCGCTTCCGCACGTGATCAGCACGCGGGTGCCTTCGAGAGTCACGTCGACCGGCTTGTTGGGAAGCGACTTCGTGATGTCGGCGAGAAGCTTGCCGGAGACGAGGACCTGACCGGCGCTACCGACCTCGGCTGCGACCCGGACCTGGGCCGATACCTCGTAGTCGAATCCGGAAACCGTCAACCCTTGCTCGGTCGCGTCCAGGAGAACACCGCCGAGAACGGGGACAGGAGGCCGCGACGGCAGACTGCGAGCGACCCATGCCACTGAATCGGCGAATTCTTCCCGGGAGACACGAAACTTCAGGCTTCCAAGCTCCATCGCCGGGTTGTTCCTCTCGGTAGGCACGGTTGTTCGCCACGGTCGGGCCGTGACCACAGCACTGCAGTCTTTCACAGAGCGGCGATGCATAACCGTATGCCCTCGAGGACGAAGTTGAAAGCGGAACCGTCGCGTCCTCGAGTCGCCGACCGAGGCCTGTGAACCGACGCTGTCCCCAACCCTGTTTTCAAAGAGGTTTTTATAAGAATTAATGAGAAGTACTATTAGGTCCTGTGGAATCTGTGGACGAAGGCGTGTAGACGCAGGTCCTTCCGCGTCGTCGTATGGGGAATTCTCGAGGACAAACTCGAGGACCGATCCGGCACCCATGTGGACTACTCGAGGTTGTTCAAAGTTCTGCACGTTCTGTCCACAGAGATTCCACCTCATCCCCACACTTATCCACAGGTGTGCATGCTTTATCCCAGGTCCTGGCGTCGGCGTGTTGCACCGGCGTGTCGTGTTAGCGGGGGGTCGCGCGAGCCTCGAGTAGGCCCTCGAGCGGTACCTCGAGGACCCGCTCGAGCCAACCCTCGAGGACCGGCTCGAGGAGCCCCTCGAGTTGCCCGCGGGACTGCGGTCCCCCCGAAACGACCTGTGCCCCCGGTAGGCGAGCTACCAGGGGCACAGGAGAGGCAGGGGTCGGCGACTACCTCTTGGAACGCTGCTTGATCCGGGCAGTGAGCTCCTGGACCTGGTCGTAGACCTTCCGCCGCTCCGTCATCTCCTTGCGAATCTTCTTGTCCGCGTACATGACGGTGGTGTGGTCGCGGCCGAACGTCTGCCCGATCTTCGGCAGGGACAGATCGGTGAGCTCGCGGCACAGGTACATCGAGATCTGGCGCGCGGACGCCAGCGGACGTGCCTTGCCGGGGCCGCAGAGGTCGTCGATGGACATGTTGAAGTACTCCGCGGTGACCGCCATGATCGTCGCCGCATTGATCTCGAGACTCGACGAGTCCGGCATCAGGTCACGTAGCACCACCTCGGCGAGCGTGAGGTCCAGGGGTTGCCTGTTCAGGGACGCGAACGCCGTCACGCGGATGAGGGCACCCTCGAGTTCCCGGATGTTGCGTTCGATCCGGGAGGCGATCAACTCGAGGACGTCGTCGGGCACCTCGAGCCGGTCCATTCGGGCCTTCTTGCTGAGGATCGCGATGCGGGTCTCGAGTTCGGGTGGCTGAACGTCGGTGATCAGGCCCCATTCGAACCTGGTCCGCAGTCGTTCCTCGAGTGTCGCCAACTGCTTCGGCGGCCGGTCGGACGAGACGACGATCTGCTTGTTCGCGTTGTGCAGGGTGTTGAAGGTGTGGAAGAACTCCTCCTGGATACCTTCCTTGCCCTCGATGAACTGGATGTCGTCGACCAGCAGCACGTCGGTCTCGCGGTAGCGGCGCTTGAACGCCACCTTGCGGTCGTCGCGGAGGCTGTTGATGAAGTCGTTGGTGAATTCCTCGGTGGAGACGTATTTCACCCGCATCCCCGGGAACAGTCGCTGGGCGTAGTGGCCGGCGGCGTGCAAGAGGTGCGTCTTGCCGAGGCCGGACGCACCCCACACGAACAACGGGTTGTACGCGCGCGCCGGAGCCTCGGCGATGGCGACGGCCGCGGCGTGGGCGAACCGGTTGGACGAGCCGATCACGAACGTGTCGAACGTGTACTTCGCGTTGAGGCTGTTCCCCCCGGTCGCCGACGGTGGAGGGCCCGACGGCGGCTTCGTGAAGTACGACGGCCAGGATTCGTGGACGCTGGCGAGGGCCTCGCGGTCGTCGTCGACTTCCTCGAAGTCCGTCGTGTCGGAGTAGGGCTGATCCTCACCGGAGCCGAAGCGGCGCCTGCGGAACGACCCGGAACTGGTGACGGAAGGCTCGAGGTGGCGAGGAGTGTGGATGGGTTCCGGCTCGGGCCGGTGGTCCCGGCTCGGTGGCTCGGATTCGGGTTCGTCGTCGACCGGGGCCGCGATACGCACACCGAGGCCTTCGACCTGCTCACCGAGATGCCGGCCGAGGGCGTGGAGAATCGGCTCACGGAGATCCCGCTCGATCGCCTCCTGCGCGAAGGGCGACGGAACGGACAGGAGCGCGAAGCCCTGTGCGAGCGTCAGCGGTTTGACGAGCGCCAACCACGCCTTCTGTCCCCTCGTCAGCGGCGGCAGATCGCCGCCGGGCGAATCGGATGTGAGGTCTGCGACGACGTCGATCCAGATCCGTGCGAGCGCATTCGGATCGTCGTTCACGTGGTTCCTCCCCAGTGTGTTCGCGGACTCGGCGCCAGCCGTGCCGAGTCGAGTGTCGGTGCCGTCGTCGAGGTGGAATTGGGAGCTTCCCCGACCTGAGGATGGACCCCGTACGGACCTACGAATATGCCATCTGAACTGTGTTTCCACACAATTATCCACAGATGTGGACAAAGTGCAGACGCCTCCTGTCGAGACGCCGTTGCGTGGCGAGGAGTCCAGATCGAGCGCGCTGACCTGCGCTTATGCATGCGAAACCTGGATGAGTGGGTTCGAGGACCCGGGAAGGGAAGGGTGTCAACAACCCTCGTGGCGATCCGAAGCGGCACACCATCTGTGCCCTGTGGATGAATTGTGGTGAATATGCAGATGAGAACGGTGAAGTCGAGAGCTGGGCACTCGATCAGGGTTCATCGGCGAGACCATGCATAGACGCTAGCAACAGTGTCGGCAAGCTCACAGCGGTTTGGCACATTGGAAGTTGGGGTGCAAGCATTTGTCGATCCTCGGCGTGTCGGTCAACCGATTCGCGGGGGAATCGCAGGTGAGCGAGTTTGACCTGACCGTGAGTGGTAAGTACTCTCGAACAGTCACCCTGTGGTGAGGTGGCGGTTTCGTGCTGGCTCGAGTCCAGTTTCGAAGTCGTTTCATCCCCACCCTGTGATGAACACCTGAGTTTTCGCCAATGTTAGATCCATGACGCCGGGAGGCGTCGATGAACTTCGAGGAGTGTTGACCGTGGCCAAGGGCAAGCGGACGTTCCAGCCGAACAACCGACGCCGCGCGCGCGTTCACGGCTTCCGTCTTCGTATGCGGACCCGTGCGGGTCGTGCAATCGTTTCGGCGCGTCGCCGTAAGGGCCGCGAATCCCTCACCGCCTGATCCCGACACTGGGTTCGGGAGCTCGGGGTGTTGCCTGAGCCGCACCGATTGCGTCGTCATTCAGATTTTTCGCTGACTGTGCGACGTGGTCGTCGGATGGGAAGACGCGACCTGGTTGTGCACGCATTCGACCGTGCACAGGCAGATGAGCTGGTGAGTAGCGGCGGTCCGCGATTCGGACTGGTTGTGAGTAAGGCTGTCGGGCCGGCGGTGATTCGACATCGAGTCGCACGCCGGCTTCGTCATATCTGCATCGACCTCGTGGACGTGGTTCCACCGGGAACCGATGTGGTGATTCGTGCTCTTCCGGGAGCTGCGACTGCAAGTAGCCGGGACCTGGAGAAGCAACTTCGTGCAGGTCTCCTTCGATTGGACCTTCTTGCGCCCGTGAGTAACTCCGCATGAAAAGCGCACTCCACGAGTCGCGCGCCGACACGGCCGAGGCCACCTCCTCGGCCTCTTTCGCGTGGAAGTCGGTCCGTGCGTTACCGGCGCGCACTCTCATCTTCTTTATCGAGCTCTACCGGACGTATGTGTCGCCCCTGAGGATGCCGACCTGCCGGTTCATGCCGACCTGTAGCGAGTACGCGGTGGAGTCCCTGCGTACCCACGGGGTGATCAAAGGCCTTTTTTTGACGGTGGTTCGGTTGGCGAAGTGTGCCCCCTGGCACCCTGGTGGGTGGGACCCGGTCCCTGCCCGTCACGACCGTCATGCGGGTGGCCGACGTTGCTGTCCGGCGAACGTGGACGAACAGAGGAGTACATAGAGCCGTGCTCGACTTCATTTACTATCCGGTGTCCGGGATCCTGTGGGTCTGGCACAAGGTTTTCGGTGCCATTCCCTTCCTGGGTCCGGACAGCGGTATCACGTGGGCGCTCTCCGTCGTGTTCCTCGTGTTCACGCTGCGTGCCGTGCTGTACAAGCCGTTCGTCAAGCAGGTTCGTACGACGCGTCAGATGCAGGAACTTCAGCCGCAGATCAAGGCGCTGCAGAAGAAGTATTCCGGCGACCGCCAGCGTCAGGCCGTCGAGATGCAGAAGCTCCAGAAGGAGCACGGGTTCAACCCCATCATGGGCTGTCTCCCTGTTCTCGCGCAGGCGCCGGTCTTCATCGGCCTGTTCCACGTGCTTCGCTCGTTCAACCGCACCGGCACGGGTATCGGTCAGCTCGGCATGTCGGTCGAGGCCAACGCGAACACGCCGAACTACTTCTTCAGCGTGGAGGACGTTCAGTCCTTCCTGAGTGCCCGACTGTTCGGTGCACCCATCTCGGCCTGGATCACGATGCCGAAGGCGCAGCTCGACGCGTTCGCTGCGTACGGTCCGATTCCCACCGTGCTGAATATCGCGGTCGTCGCGGTTCCTCTGATGATCATCGCCAGCATCGCGACCCACTTCAACTCGCGTGCGTCCGTTGCGCGGCAGAGCCCCGAGGCCGCCGCCAACCCGCAGTCCGCGATCATGAACAAGCTCGCGCTCTGGGTCTTCCCGCTCGGTGTGCTCGTCGGTGGTCCGTTCCTCCCCATCGCGATCCTTCTGTACTGGGTGAGTAACAACATCTGGACCTACGGGCAGCAGCACATCGTCTTCCGTCGCATCGACCAAGAAGAGGAAGAGAAGAAGCAGGCTGCCATCGCACGCCGGGCGGACAACGCTCCGAAGCCCGGTGCACGTCCCGATCTCACCAAGAAAAAGAAGAAGTCCGCGCCCGCAACGGACGGTTCTTCCTCGGCGGACGAGCCGGAGATCGTCGAGGGCGTCGTCGAAGACAGCGCCTCCGATCAGGTGAGTGGTGACGGTTCGGCCGCAGGTACGTCGAAGCCGAAGCCCGGTGCCCGCCCCCAGTCCAACCGCGGAAAGTCCCCCAAGCGCAAGCGGCGCTGATTCAGAAAAGAGAACGAGCATGGCTAGTGAGCCTGACATCGCAGTGGACGGAGATGAGACAGACGTGACTGCACCGACGCAGAACCCGGACACCGAGGTGGATTCCGATTCTGACGACTACCTGATCGAGGAAGGGGAAATCGCCGGCGACTACCTGGAGCAGCTGCTCGACGTACTCGACTTCGACGGCGATATCGACCTGGACGTCGAGGGCGACCGTGCTGTTGTCAGCATCGACGGTGGAGACGATCTCACCAAGTTGGTCGGGCGCAAGGGTGAGGTTCTGGATGCACTTCAGGAACTGACTCGCCTCGCCGTGCAGCAGGCGACGGGTGAACGTAGTCGCCTGATGCTCGACATCGCCGGATGGCGTGCCGGCCGTCGTGCCGAGCTGACCGAGCTGGGTTCCTCGGCTGCGCGCCGCGTACTCGAGAGCGGCGAACGCGAGGAGCTCGCTCCGATGACACCGTTCGAGCGCAAGATCGTTCACGACGCAGTCGCCAAGGTCGATGGCGTTTCGAGCGAGAGCGAAGGCGCCGAGCCTTCACGTCGCGTGGTCGTCATCAAGGACTGATCCACACAAGCATCACCTAGGCGGGGCTCCCGGATTCACCTCCGGGAGCCCCGTCTTTTTGTCTATCCGTATGCCGTGATTCGTCACTTTGACTTCGTTTCGTTTCACGTGAAACACCAACCCCTCCCCTCCCCCACCGAGAGATCGAGTGTCGGCCGATCACGACGCCGCCGTAGTTTGTCGATCCCGGTCCGGATTCGTAGTCGCGCGAGGACTGGATCTGCACCTCGGCATCGATCCGGTCGGCAGGCGCATGCGTGTCTCCTGGTTTCCCCGGGGTGCGCGTCGACGATCCATTTGGCTCGGGGTCGGCGGGCTTGCAGTTCAGGACATTCGCCCCGACGCTGCCGTGGCAGTGGTGGGTCTCGGCCTGGCGGTGGCGCTATCGTCCGATCGCGCCCTCGTCGTCCCGGACCCATACTTCGGAAGCGGAGATCTCAGTTTTCAGTGGCCGCTTACACGTGAATCCGTCGGTGCATTGTGGGTGAAGCGATGAGTTGATCCTCCCGTACTCTTGGCGCGGCCCACTGCTGAAGTCGTGAAGGCGAGTGCTGGATCCACCTACGCCCTCGGCGCCGCCGATCCGGCGACAGTCACCGAACGATCTGTGAGTGTTCGCGATGTCCTGAGACATACGATTCACGCGAGGCTGCGTCGACGCGATGAGTTTGGATCCCGCTCGAAGTCCACATCATCGAGGGGACCGAACCGGTGCCGTCGACTGGATGGAGTGAACGATGAGCGAAGACGAACAGACGATACGGAACCTGATCGAACGCTGGGCGCAGGCCGTGCACGATGGCGACATGGCAGGGGTTCTGGCGAACCACTCCGATGACATCGTGATGTTCGACGTGCCACCGCCATTCGAGGGTGCTCGCGGAATCGATGCGTATCGCGAGACATGGCCGCCGTTCTTCGAATGGCAATCGATGGGTGCCCGATTCGAGATGGTGTCGTTGGATGTGACGGCCGGCGAAGACGTTGCGTTTGCCCATGCCCTCCTCCGCTGTGGAATGGAAGCGGAACTCGCCGACAATCCAGAGAATCGACTCCGCCTCACAGTGGGGTTGCGGAAGGAAGATGGTCGGTGGCTCGTCGCTCACGAGCACCACTCTTTCCCGGACACTACTGTCTGACGCATGGCGGATTCGGAGTTCCCGGACCGTCGTTCTCGAGCGTTTTCGAAGCAATTTAGGTTGTAGTTTCACCCACCCAACCACACCCGGGAGTTTCGTCACTGTGATGATTGAGAAATCAGGGTTGAGTCGAGTGGAGCTGCCGAGAAGGTAGCGTCGGGCAGGCGTGGACGGCTGCTTCCCCTTAGGGAGGTTCGACGCGATGTCATTCGCTGGAGGCTTGCGCCCGCGCGCTCGGGAAGACTGCCGCTGATGCGCGGACGCGGTTGCAGCGACCTCGGTCTGTTCCACGTGAAACCACGACGGTTGTTCCACGTGAAACTGCCCGCGACAAACGCGATGAAGTTCGGACAAGTCTCGCGTGCCACACTCGCGCCGACCGCACCGAGTGGGCCCCGCGCGCGCCGTGATCAATGCGGGCATGCCGGGGCCAAGGATTTAACCGGCCGGGTCTATCGGCACTCTCGAGTTCTGCTCCTGCACGAGTTCGCCTGTTCCACGTGAAACATCCGCGGAGGGATCTCCCCGCTGTCGATCATCAGCGACGGCGAACGACCCAACCCCTCCCCTCCCCCACCGGAAGGGGGTGCGGCTCGACACTGTTCCGGCGTTGCGCGTTCGAGTTAAGGGACATAGTCGCGAGCGAGGGCGGATAATAAAGAAACTGTGTTTGTTGATTTCGCGTTATTCGCGGGAGGATGTTTCACGTGGAACCGAATGGTGGAGAGCCGGCCGAATGGGACGAACAAGCGGCGGCACGCCAGGTGTTCGGTGAACGATTCGATATCGCGGAGCGCTACTACAAGTCGTTGGCGACCGACGGTGTCGAGCGGGGGTTGATCGGACCGCGAGAGGTTCCGCGACTCTGGGAACGTCACCTCCTCAACTGTGCCGTCGTCGGTGAGTTGATCGCCGAGGGCGAGTCGGTCGTCGACGTCGGAAGCGGTGCCGGGTTGCCCGGTATCCCTCTCGCTATCGCCCGTCCCGATCTCCGGATCACGTTGGTGGAGCCGCTGCTGCGACGCTCGGTGTACCTCGCCGAGTTCGTCGAGTCGAACGGTCTGGACGTGCTCGTGGTGCGGGGCCGCGCCGAGGAGTCGGGTGTGGTGAAGGAAGCGGGAGGTGCCGACGTCGTCACTTCCCGCGCGGTGGCACCGCTGGAGAAATTAGCCAAGTGGTCGCTGCCGCTGATCCACGAGCATGGGAGAATGCTCGCATTGAAAGGTTCGAGCGCCGCCGAAGAGATTTCCCGTGATCGCGCTTCCCTGACTCGGTTGGGTGCTGGCAAGCTGGATATCGTGGAATGCGGAGTGGGCCTGCTTCCTGTCCCCACCGTTGTCGTTCGGGCAGAACGTGTACCGAAACGCCGTCAGCGTCGATGACGATGTGCACGGTGACCAGGGAGTGAGTATGTCGAGTAACGAGCGATTCCCAATCGAAGGAGTAGTCAATGTCGGGTGGGCCTGAATCCGCCGTTTCACGTGAAACAGCTTCACGTGAAACCGACCATCAATCCGACCAGGCGACGAGCTCCGGGAACGGAGACGACGGATTCACGGCCCCCTACAACGGAATCTCCGTCGAGGAGACTCCGATCGGTGCGGCCGCGCACCGCGCAAGTCAGGTGCTGCACCCCCACTCGGTGAGCCTGCCGAAGCCACCCGAACGGCGAATCCTCACGATCGCCAATCAGAAGGGTGGCGTCGGCAAGACGACGAGCGCGGTCAACCTTGCATCCGCCCTCGCGGTACAGGGGCTCACCGTTCTGGTGATCGACCTCGACCCGCAGGGCAATGCCAGCACCGCGTTGGGCGTCGCCCACCACTCCGGTGTGCCATCCAGCTATGAGCTTCTCCTCGGTGAGGTGACCGCTGCGGAAGCAATCCAGAAGAGCCCGCACAACGACCGGCTGTTCTGCATTCCGGCCACGATCGACCTCGCCGGCGCCGAGATCGAATTGGTCTCCATGGTCGCCCGCGAGGGGCGGCTGAAGGGCGCGCTCTCGGAGAAGGCTCTCGGCGAGGTCGATGCCGACTTCATCCTGATCGACTGCCCGCCCTCACTCGGACTGCTCACGGTGAACGCGATGGTCGCGGCCAAGGAAGTGCTGATTCCGATCCAGTGCGAGTACTACGCCCTCGAGGGTGTGGGACAGCTGCTGCGGAATATCGAACTGGTGCAGGCGCACCTCAACCCGGACCTCCACGTGTCGACGGTCCTTCTCACGATGTACGACGGTCGCACCAAGTTGGCCGACCAGGTGGCCGAAGAGGTTCGCACCCACTTCGGTGACGCCGTGCTCCGCGCTGTCATTCCCCGCAGCGTCAAGGTGTCCGAAGCTCCCGGGTACGGGATGACCGTGCTCGACTACGACCCCGGTTCGCGGGGAGCCATGAGTTACCTCGACGCGGGACGTGAACTCGCAGCACGCACCGCACACCTCACGAAGCAGGAGCAGCGATGAGTCAGACGCGTAAGGGTGGACTTGGCCGTGGACTGGCTGCGCTCATTCCTACGGGACCGACCACGACGGGACCGGGGCTGGGCAACGCCGCCGCCGACGTTGTGATCGGTGCGGACCGGCGCAACGTACTGACCGCTCCCGCACCCGACTCTTCGGACTCTGCGACCGAGAAGAAGACCGCTCCCGCGTCCACGGGAAACAACGGAGGGAGCAACGGCGCCGACGGCGCATCCGGGAACGGTGCTCAACCCCTCCCCTCCCCCACCGGAGCGGTGTACCGGGAGATCGCTCCCGACCTGATCGAGCGGAACCCCAAGCAGCCGCGTCAGGTGTTCGACGACGACGCTCTCGCCGAGCTCGTCCACTCGATCCGCGAGTTCGGGCTGATGCAGCCGATCGTGGTGCGGCCGCTCGACGACGGCAAGTTCCAGCTCGTCATGGGCGAGCGTCGGTGGCGTGCCAGCCAGGAAGCCGAGCTGGAGACGATCCCGGCGATCGTCCGCGAGACCGGCGATGACGCCATGCTCCGCGACGCGCTCCTGGAGAACATCCACCGCGTCCAGCTGAACCCTCTCGAAGAGGCGGCGGCGTATCAGCAGTTGCTCGAAGAGTTCGAGGTGACCCACGAGGAACTGGCGGCGAAGATCGGCCGCTCGCGTCCCGTCGTGACGAACATGATCCGACTGCTGAAGTTGCCGATTCCCGTGCAACGACGCGTCGCGGCGGGTGTGCTGTCCGCCGGTCACGCTCGCGCCCTGCTGTCGCTCGAGGCCGGAGCCGACGCGCAAGAGGTGATGGCGGCACGCATCGTCGCGGAGGGCATGTCCGTTCGCGCGACGGAGGAGGCGGTGACGCTCGCCAACCGCAGCGACGACCAGGCGGCGCAGCCCGCCCAGCGTCGCAAGCCGATCCAGATGCCGGGCCTGCAGGACGTCGCGGAGCGGCTGTCGGATTCGTTCGACACGAGGGTCACGGTCAGCCTCGGCAAGCGCAAGGGCAAGATTGTGGTCGAGTTCGGTTCGGTGGACGATCTTCAGAGGATCGTTGGGATGATGGAGGCACAGAAGGCCGATTCATGAGCGCCTGAGAGAGGTAGAAGTACCCGCGGGTGATCCGTCACTGTGACAGTGGCCGCTGACGGACCGACTCCAGCAGAACTATCGGGGGCGAATAACGTTGAATACCAGAGGATGTCGAATGATCTGCGGTAGTGACATATGGAGGCTGAGCTAGCCAGTGTCGACTCACGTCACATCGCTCACTCTCGACGGCTTGGACAAGCTCTCCGCCCACGCTCGTCGCTGTGTCTTCTGGGAAATGGATCCCGCGGCCATCCACAGTTCGCGCGGATTCTGCGACCAGGAGTTCGAGAAGGAAGCCTGGCTCTCCATGGTCATGCTCGAATGGGGTTCGTGCGGCCAGGTTGCCGTCATGGACGGGAAGCCGGTCGGCAGCGCCCTCTACGCTCCCCCACGGACCGTGCCGCGCGCGCAGCTTCTCCCGACCGCTCCGGTCGGTGCCGACGCCGTCCTGCTCACCAGCCTTCGGCTCGAGCCTGCCGGGGAAGAACAGAATCTGGGAACCACGTTGATCCAAGCCGTGGTGGCCGATCTGGTGCGCCGCGGTGTTCGCGCGCTCGAGGCGTTCGGTATCCGCAACACCGACGGAACCGGGCCCATCGACACCCATGGGATGGCGTCAGCCACAGCGGCGCGCGAGTGCTCCCCGGAGGAGTGCATGATCCCGGCCGATTTCCTCGAGGACAACGGCTTCGAGATCGTCGCGCCCCATCATCGGTTCCCGCGCCTACGGCTCGAGCTGAACCGGGATCACGGGTGGAAGGAAGACGTCGAGGCTGCCTTGGAGCGTCTGATCCACACCGCGACGGTGAGCATGGTCGACATCGGGGAGCGCACACCTGTCGGTGCGCACTGAGCGTTCGGGAACGAGAAGTCAGGAACGTTCGGAGGAAGACAGCTCTTCGGCGAGCAACTCGGCGAACGTGAACGTTCCGGTCGGCTGATCGTCCTGACCGAGCAGGTACAGACGCTTGACGGAGATGAGGATCGCTTCGGCGATGGCGTCGCGCGCCCGCGGGTTGGAGAGCACCGCGGCGTCGAGGTCGTTGGTGAGGTAACCGAGGTCGATCTGCACGGTCGGCATGTTCGTCAGGCGCAGCAGGTCCCAGGTGCGGCCGTGGGTCCGGCAGTCCTGCAGCGGCGTGCGCGCCACGATTTCCCGCTGAATGAATCCGGTGAGAACCTGACCGATCATCGACGTCGAACCGTGCGAGTTGCCGAAGTGGAAGCTCGCGACACCGTTGGCGGACGGGCTGGTGTTTCCATCGCAGCGCAACGAGATCATCAGGTCGGCATCGAAGGCGTTCGACGTGGAGGCGCGTTCGATGTCCGTGGGATTGGCGTGGTGCGGGCGGGACAGGAACGTCTCCATGCCCGTCGCGGCCATGCGGCCCTCGAGGCGGCTGGCGAGGTCCCACAGGATGTCGGACTCGGAGATCGTGCCGTACGCGGACCGCACGATGGTGCCGTAGGTGTCGCCGCCGAGGCCCGGATCGATGACGATCCGCTTGCCGCTCAGCTGGGGTCCGGAGCTACGAACCATTTCTTCTTCGCTCATCGCATGCGGTGACCCACCGGTGACGCGGGTGCCGAGCAACTCGAGCGACCGCAGGGTTGCCGGACCGCAGATGCCGTCGGCGGCGATCCCGATCTCCCGCTGGAACGAGGACAGCGAATCGTGGGTCTGCGGGCCGAAGAACCCGTCGACGCGACCGACGTAGAACCCGAGATCCTGCAGGCGGGTCTGCAGGGTGGCGACGTCGTCGCCGTAGAGCGGTGCGGACAGCTGGTAGATCAGCGTGCGCGCGCCCAGGCGGTACGACGCCTCTTTCATGGACCGGTACGTGGCAGGACCCACGATTCCGTCGACGAGAAGCCCACGCTGCTGCTGGAAGGCCCGTACGGCGCTGTCCAGGTGGTGATCGAACACGGCGTCGGGAGCGATCCAGTGCGAACCGTTGGTGCCCTCGCGCCGGGTGTCGGCGACGCCGTTGTGCAGGAAACCGAGACCGGCCAGAGTGCCCCGAATCTCAGCGACGGCCGGACCATGGTCGCCGTGACGGAGTCGGTGCATGTTTCAGGGCCTCTCAGTCCGAATCAACGAGTACTTACGAGTCTCGGTACAAACAAAACGATCGATGTGTTCCGGTCGGTCTAGCTGATGCGACTGGAGCACATCGATCGATTGTCTCAGAGATTCCCACAAAATCGGGAATCGCGCGGGGTGTTCGGGTGTCGATCAGAGAACGTCGGCGAGCTCTTTCAGCAGCGCAGCCTTGCCCTTGGTGCCGACGATCGTGTTGATCGGCTTGCCGTCCTTGAACAGGATCAGCGTGGGGATCGACATGACCTGGAAGTCGCGGGCAGCGCCCGGGTTGGCGTCGATGTCGAGCTTCGCGATGGTCAGCTTGTCGCTGTGCTCACCGGCGATCTCCTCCAGGACGGGGGCGATCATCTTGCACGGGCCGCACCAGGTGGCCCAGAAGTCGACGAGGACAGGCTTGTCGCTGGAAATGACGTCCTGCTGGAACGAATCATCGGTGATGGTGACGGTATTCGACACGGGGATTTCCCTTACTCGAGGTGGTCGGTGGGTATTTGTGGAGTGCTAGGCGTCGACCGGTGAGCCGGCGGCGGCGACGGTGTTGGCGGTGATGTCGCCGCGCTCTGCCAGCCAGCGCTCGGCATCCATCGCCGCGGAACATCCGGTGCCGGCCGCGGTGATCGCCTGCTGGTAGATGTGATCGACCAGGTCGCCTGCGGCGAAGACTCCGTCCACGGAGGTGGCGGTGGTCGGCGTCTTGACGATGACGTATCCGGCGTCGTCGAGGTCGACCTGTCCCTTGACGAGTTCGCTACGCGGGTCGTGACCGATGGCGACGAACATGCCGGTGACGTCCAGCGTGGAGGTCTCACCGGTGACGGTGTCGCGGATCACGAGTCCGGTGACGCTGTTCTCGCCCAGGACCTCGACGGGCGCGGCGTTGGTCACGAACCGGATCTTCGCGTTCGCCTTGGCGCGCTCGAGCATGATGCGGGACGCGCGGAACTCCTCGCGGCGGTGCACCACGGTGACGCTGCGGGCGAAGCGGGTGAGGAAGGTGGCCTCCTCCATGGCGGAGTCGCCGCCGCCGACCACGACGATGTCCTGATCCTTGAAGAAGAATCCGTCGCAGGTGGCGCAGGCGCTGACGCCGCGGCCGAGCAACTTCTCCTCCCCCGGAATTCCCAGGTAACGGGCTGCGGCGCCCATTGCCAGCACGACTGCGTGCGCCTGGTAGGTCTCGCCGTTCACGACGACCTTCTTGATCGGGCCGGTGAGGTCGAGTTCCTCGACGTCCTCGGTGCGGATATCGGTGCCGAAGCGCTTGGCCTGCTCGCGCATCTGGTCCATCAGGTCGGGTCCCATGATTCCCTCACGGAATCCGGGGAAGTTCTCGACCTCGGTGGTGGTCATGAGGGCGCCACCGAACTGGGTCCCCTCGAACTGCAGCGGTTCGAGTTCCGCGCGCGCCGCGTAGACGGCTGCGGTGTATCCGGCAGGTCCCGAACCAACGATGATGAGTTCATGAACCGTCGATGGAGTGGTCATGCGGGCCTTCCAGTAGTGAGGGGTGCTCAGTCGTATGGATCAACACAAGACTAAAGGGTGTTGTTCCCCGACTGCAGGTGATACCGGTCGCTCCCCTCGCAGGCGCCCTGATCAGCGCAGAGTCTCCCGGATGACGCAGCGCGTGCCCGTGTAGATGGTGGGCATGCATTTGTTGCAGTGGATGCACAGACCCTCGGGCACGTGCAGGTCGCGGAATTTGTTGACGAGGTCCGGGTCGCGGAGCAGGGCGCGCGCCATCGCGACGAACTCGAACCCTTCGCCGAGCGCGTTCTCGATGGTGTCGAGCCTGTTGACGCCGCCGAGCAGGATGAGGGGCATCGACAGGGCCTCACGGAACTGCCGGGCCATCGGGAGGAAGAACGCTTCCTCGAACGGGTAGGTGGGAAAGATGCGCGGTCCGTACACCTTCAGGCCCCAGCCCACCAACTTGGGCTGTGAGGCAACGAATTCCGCCATCGGGACCTCGCCGCGGAAGAAATACATCCCGTTGAGCAACGAGCTGCCGCCGGTGAGTTGCAGTGCGTCGAGGTGCCCGTCGGCTTCGAGGAGCTGCGCGATGCGGAGACTGTCGTCGAGCCACAGCCCTTTCGGAACACCGTCCGTCATGTTGAATTTGGCCGTGACGGCCATGGAGTCGCCGACGGCGTGGCGCACTCTCTCGACCACTCGCCGGGGGAAGGCCGCCCGCCGCTCCAGGCTGCCCCCGTACTCGTCGGTCCGCTTGTTGAGGTTGGGGCTCATGAACGAGCTGAGGAGGTAGTTGTGGCCGAGGTGGACCTCGATCGCGTCGAATCCGGCGTCGACGGCGTTGCGCGCCGAGTCCTCGAAGTCGCGGGTGACCTGGTCGAGTTCTTCCCGGGTGGCACCCTTCACCAGACCCATGGCGGGCGGGCTGAGGCGCGTGGACGGCGCGAGGGTCTTGGTGCGGTTGGACAGGGTGTTCGCGACCAGACCGGCATGACCGATCTGCGCCGCGACCAATCCCCCTTCGGCGTGAACGGCGTCGGTGAGCCGGCGCAGGTCGGGGATGCGGGCGCGGTCGAGCACGAGGGTGTTCGCGTGGACGCGTCCGCCGGGTGAGACGGCGCAGTACGCGACGGTCGTCAGTGCGGCGCCGCCGCGAGCGACCTCGGCGTGGAAGTCGACGAGTCGGTCGGTGACCCGGCCGCGCGGCATGACGCCCTCGAACGTGGCTGCCTTCACGATGCGGTTGCGCAGCGTCAGGGGACCCAGGCGGGCGGGCTCCCAGATACCGGGGTGCGGTGGAACGGTCATGGTGGTCTGCCTTCGAGGGTGGTGGTGTGAGGGTTTTCAGGCGAAGGTCGCGGCAAGCGCCGCGCGGGCAGGCCGCCAGGTGAGCCCGAGTTCGTCGCGGGTTCGCGAGTCGTCGGTCGGCGTCGCCGAGGTGAGCAGCCAGGCGGCCTCGTAACTGAGCCCCGCGCTGAGGGGTGTGAACTTGCCGATCACGTCGGCGATTCGGCCGATCGTGCGAAAGGTACTGCCCGACAGTGTGATACGCCGGAGTCGACGGCCCGAGGAGTGTTCGAGTACGTCGATGAGCTTGTTGAACTCGACGAGTTCGCCGCCGCAGACGTAGCGCCGGGGACCGCGACCTGGATGCATCGCCGCAGCGTGGACCGCCGCGACGTCGCGCACGTCGATCATCTGCATTCCGCCGTCGAACCGGGGCGCCACCCTGCCGCTGACGATCGCGCCCCAGCCCTGTTCGGTGACGCCCTGCGTGGATCCGAGCCCGGGACCGACGACGCTCGTCGGGTAGGTGATTACCACGGGGGCGCCCGCGTCCTGGAGCGCGCGGGCGATGCGATCGGCGGCGGCTTTGGTCCGGCCGTACGCGCTGCGGCCCGACGCCGTCGGACTGTCCGGTCCGATGACGGCGTCGCGCGACGGAAACAGGGCACTGAAACTCGCGACGTGGATGATCGGGTCGAGTCCGAGGAAGGCCGCCCGGGTGAGAATCGCGGCGGTGGCCTGCGTGTTGATCTCCCACATCAGCTGCTCGCGACGGTCGTCGGTGCCCACTACCCCGGCAGCGTGAAGCAGGGCGTCGCATCCGTCGAGGAGGCGTGCGACTGCCGCGGTGTCACGGATGTCGCCGACCACCCGCTCGATCCCCGCGGCGTCGTCCCCGGCTGCGGTGAGCAGGTGATCGGAGGATTCGGCGGGTAGCACCAGCAGTCGAACCGTGTGGCCGGCAGCGAGGAGCGCCAGCGTGGTGTGGGCGCCGACGTATCCGGTGCCGCCGGTGACCGCGATCTTCATGTGCCCGCCCTGTTCGAATTACGATGCCACTGGACTCGTAATAGGTACGATATAGCGCGGAAGGCACTTCTGTCCCACAATTCGAACCAATGAATGCAACTGGAACCGGCCGCCCCCGCGACCCGCGGATCGACACCGACGTCCTCGCGGTCACCCGGGCCATGCTCGTGGAGTCGGGCTGGGAACAACTGAGCATGCGCGCCATTGCGACGCGCTCCGGGGTGAGCAGGGCGTCCATCACCAGACGGTGGCCCTCGAAGGCCCACCTGGTTCTCGACGCCATCCTCGGTGCGACACCCGACCTGACACCGTTCGAGGGCACCGATCGCGAAGGCTGGATCCGCTGGGTGGTGACCGGCAGCGCCGAATTGTTCTCACGACCGGAGGTGCGAGCAGCCACGCCGGGTCTGCTGGCCGCAATCCGGGACCACGACGATCTCCGCACCGCGCTCTGGCGGGGATTCAGCGGGCCGAGCACTCAGCTGTTCGGGAGCGAGGAATCCGAGGACGGTGGTGGGTCGAGCACCGCGACGGCCGTGCTGGTGCTCGCAGCCGGCGCCGCACTGTTCACGAGCTTGATCGCCGTCGAGGACGACACTCCGGAACTGCGTGCGAAGATCCTCGAGCTGCTCATGCCGGTCGCCCGTTCGGAGCAGGAAAGATCCTGAGAATCAACCGATATCGGTGACAGCGATCGTCGCCGGGCCGCCCGGGCCGCACTCGCTGCCCACCACCAGGGCCGTGATCTGCGGCGGACGCGGCGCGGCCACCAGCAGCAGCACCCCCGGAACTCCGTCGAGGCGAACCTCACCGGAACCGAGAAGCGGGCGGGACTCCTCGATACCGTTGGCGCGCAGGCATTCCGCCAATTGTGCGGGATCCGCGAGCGGTCCGAGCTGCCTCGAACCGATCACGGTGAGGAGACGTCCGGAGTCGAGATCGCTGCCCAGATCGAGAACGGCTGGTGTCGGCGACGTTTCGGAACTGGGCAGGGCAACGGCCGGTGTCTCGGGTTCCCGACTGTCCGGCGTGACGACCGCGACGGCCACCACGACCGCGGCCGCCGCCGCGAACGTTCCCGCGGCCGCGGCAGCCCACTTCCGTCGCCGGGCGAGCGGTACGACGGTGTCCTCGGCAGGTGTGTCCCGTTCCGCGGCGAGAGCGCGGTTGATGCGGTCGGCGACGTCGGCGGGAATCGGGGTCGAGACGGAATGATCGCGTCCGAGCGCACCGAGCTGATCGGTGACCCGGTCGAGTGCGTCGATGACGGCCATGGCCTGCGGGTCGTTCCGGACGAGCGGCCACAGGCGGTCGCTGACCGACTCCGGGAGCACTCCGGCGTGCAGATTGGCCAACAGGTCCTCGGAGTACGGCGGTGCAGGCAGCGCGGCATCGGACGGGTGGGATTCACGGTCGGCCATGGCACCTCCTCACCGATTCATCGTGGTCCGGGACGTCGGGACACTTCCCCGCTCCTACTACGTTTTGACGCCCCGGAGTCATGATCGGTTCCCCTCCATCCGAAAATATTCGAGAGAGGCGGCCAGCTTCTTCCGGCCGCGGGCGCAGCGGCTCTTCACGGTGCCTTCCGGAACCCCCAGCAGGGTGGCCGCCTCGCTGGTCGAACGACCCTCCAGGTCGACGGCGACGATCGCGGTCCGCTGATCCGGCGGGAGTTGCGCCAGTGCGCGCTCGACCACCAGGCTGAGCTCCACCTCGGAGACGTAATCGCGCGCGTCGCGCGGTTCGTCGTCCTCGTCGGCGGACAGGGACACCGCCGGACGGGCCTTGTTCCGGCGGATGCGGTCGAGGCAGGCGTTGACCACGATCGTGTGCAGCCAGCTCCGGACCGCGGCGTCCCGGCGGAACGAGCCCGCGTTGCGGTGCGCCGACAGCAGCGCCTCCTGCAGGGCGTCCGCCGCATCCTCGGTGGTGTAGCTGGTGCGTTTGGCGACGTGCCACAGATGGTCGTAGTGCCGTCCGAGCAGCGTCTCGAAGGCGTGCCGATCTCCGGCGACGTGCGCAGCCAAAAGGTCGACGTCCGAGGGCTCACCCTCGGAATCCCCCCGGAAGATTCGCACCGGCGGATGTTAGCTCAGTTCGCCGGTCCGCGAGCACTGGGTGCCGACTACGTCGCGGAGTTGAAACCGATGTCGGCGATGGACGATTGGTTCTTGCCACCGGAATTGCTCAGGCCGGTGATCCACACCAGGACGTTCTTGGTGGGTCCCTCCGACTTCACCGGGATCTCGGTGACACCGTTCCCGAGGACCTTCGAGCCGAGCACCTGAGTCTGGTCGAGGGTCGGGTTCTCCGACGGCGCGCTGCGGATCTCGACGTTGGTGCCCGGTGTCGGCGAGTTGATCCACACGCTCGACAGGGTCGCCGGCTCGTCCAGCGTGACCATCAGGCCCACACCGTTCTTCAGCGCGGGGAAGGGCTGGAAGTACGAGTCGGTGCTCCACACGGTGGACGTGTTGCCGTCGACGGCCAGCCGGGCGTTCGCGGCGGAGTCGGGTGTGCCCTGCGGCGAGAACACCGTTGCCCCCGCGGGCGCGACCGGTGCGACGTTCGCCGCCGGGGCGGGCGCGGGTGCGGGCGACTCGGGGTTGGGCGGAGCCTCGGCCGAAGTGGTGAGTCCGAAGTCCTGTTCGGTGAGCGGCGCGTCGGAACTGCTGCCCGTGAGGAACGTCGCGAGCCAGAAGCCCAGGAGCGCCAGCACGATGATCGTGACGACCGCGAGGCCCACGAGCGCCGCGATCATCCGGTTGGACTTCTTCTTCTCCGCCTCCAGTGCTTCCGGGTCTGCGAGAGCGTGGCCGGGCGTGCCGGGGCCCCGCTGCCCGAGCCGCAGCGCGGGGATGAATTCGGTCTTGTCGTTGACGACGGACGCCTGATCGAGAATGTGCTGCACGGTGGCCGCCGTGCGGATGCCACCGTTCGGCTCGAGCGAGCGCAGGGCCACCGCGGAGATCTCGAACGGGACCTCCGGGCGGATCACCCGCGGTCCGATGGGCTGCCCGCTCGAGTCGCGGTCGGCCAGTCGCATACCGCCGACGCTGCCCGGACGCGAACCCGACGGGTCACCCGCGGGAGCGGACGGGTCGCCCAGCGGCCAGCGCGCGGTGATGAGGGCGTAGAGCATGGCGCCCAGTCCACGCACGTCGGAACTCGAGTCGGAGTCGGCGAGCGTGGCCGGGAACGCCAGCACGGCATCGCCGTTGATGCTGATACGGACGCGGTCGGGGTGGTCGATGGACAGTGCCCCACCGGCCCGGTGCGCGGTCTCGGCGGCCGCGGCGAGCGCGCGGATCGCACTGGCGGCGCCGATCGGAGACGGCTTGGTGTCGGCCATCTCCCGCAGCGAGCGGCCCGGGGTCCACTCGGCGACGACGATGCCGCCGGAGCTGCCGCGGACCACGTCGAGCACGCGGGCGAGTCCGGGCGAGTTGATCCGGCCCAGTCGCAGGGTGCGCGACAGAATGGCTTGCGGGCCTTCGGGACCGGCCGAGGTGGAGCGCTGTTCGGCGTCCACGAACGTCAGCGCCACCTCGCGGTCGAGCTTGACGTCCAGTGCCTGCCAGAACTGCAGTCCCCGCGAACCGCCGTGCGGTGTCAGCAGGCGGTACCGACCGCCGGCGACGGACGCGCCGGGAATGAGCTTGGGGCCACGGGGAGTACGACGCGGGCCTGCGCCGGGTTCACGTCCGGGTGCCGGTGTGATCGGGATCACGCCGGTGTCGTAACTGAGATCCCGTGCGGGTGCCGCGCCGATGTGACGTGTGTCTCCGCGCGATTCGCCTGCATCGTCCGCGGGAGTCTTCGGCGCAGCCTTCGTCTGCGCATCCGCCCGATCGCCGGTCTCCTTGCTCTGCGCCGGTTTCGGAGTGTCTGCGGAGCCCGCGGACGTGCCTGCGTCCTTCTTCTGCGGTGCGTCGGCGCCGGCTTGCTTGTCGGGCGTCGCGGAGTCGGTGGAGGCCGACTCGGACGAGATCCGGGTGGTCGGGGCGTCGATGCCGTTGGGGGCGGCGGCCGAATCGCGTTCGGACGCTTGCACCGTAGAACCTCCGGCTCTCTTGCTGCCGGCCACGTCGTCGTCGCTCACCCTCACTCCTTCATTCTCGAATGCCCAACTCCGACCAGTACCGGGCGGCGATCCGACCCGCTCGTGTCCAGGGTACGGGAGTCCACCGGGTCGTTCGATACCACGCGGCTGTGCCCCGAAGTCGTGCGGTGTGGCGCGGACCACGGGAATCAGTTCTGTTTCGGCCTCTGCGAGCGGGTCGGCCTCCGGTTCCGGTGCGGCGCCGCGACCGCGCAGGGCGCGAACCTTGCGGGCGACGGCGACGGTGATGGACACGATTTCGGGGACCTTCGCGAACCAGAGGATCACGAAGGTGACGACGAGCATGAGGACGCCGCTGATCATGACCCGGACCATCGAGCCCGGACCGCCGAACAGACTGGTGAGACGGTCGAGCCCGAGGAGGCGGTCGGCGCCGAGCATGACGAGCGCACCCGCCATCGACGCGAGCACCACCACCCACACGGTCTTGCCGACGTTCGCCATCTGAAGGTTGCCGAGACTGCGGTGCAGCAGCCAGCCCCCGACGAGCGCGCCGGTGATGTAGCCGAGGCCGTTGGCCACGCCGAGCAGGATGACCACCTGGTCGTCGCTGGAGGCGATCATCGGGGTGAGCGCCGACAGCGCGATCTTCACCGCGGTGATGCCCAGGACGATCCACGTGGGGGTCCACGCCTGCTCGCGGGCGTAGAACACACGGAGCTGGATCAGCACCAGGGAATAGGGAATGAGCGTGAAGGCAGACCAGCTGACGGCCTGGCCGAGGCGTTCGGCGTCACCGGTCCCGAAATTGCCGTACCCGTAGAGCGCCTGGCCGATCTCGGGGCCGGCGAAGGTGAGGAACGTGATGATCGGGATGAGGGAGATCATCGTCAGCCGGGTGGCGACGGACAGGTCGTCGACCACGGCGGGGGTGTCGTCGGCGGCGGCGTTGCGGCTGAGTCGCGGCATGATCGCCGTCAGCACCGTCACACCGAGCACGCCGTACGGCAGCTGCAGCAGGAGCCACGCGTTGTTGTAGATCGCGGGACCCGACGCGTCCGCGTGTGAGGAGATGCGGGTGGCGACGATCATGCCCGCCTGGCTGATCAGCACGTACAGGACGATCGCGACGGCCATGCCGCCGAACTGCTTGAGCCGGTCGTCGAGGCCCCACAGCGGTTTCAGCGAGATGCCCTCGCGCCGGATCGCAGGCACCAGGCTCATCGCCTGCACCACGACACCGAGCGTGACGCCCACACCGAGGACCAGCAGTTTCGGGTCGCTCATCCGCACCGGGTCGAGGGTGATCTCCCCCGGTGTCGCGTAGTAGATCACCAGCACGGTGAGCATCACGACGTTGTTCAGCACCGGCGCCCAGGCACCGGGTTTGAACACCTGCCGGGTGTTGAGAATGGCCGTGAGCAGCGCCGACAGTCCGTAGAACAGGATCGCGGGCAGGAGGAGATAGGACAGAGCTGTGGTGAGAGAGGTGTTCACCTTGCCGTCGGCCGACAGGAACACATGCGTGGTGAGCACGGGTGCCGCGGCGGTCGCCAGCAGCGCCGCCGTGCCGAGCAGCACGCACGTGGCGGTGAACAGGCGTCGCACGAACGCGGCACCCTGGTCCGGGTCCTCGCGTTCGGCGCGCACCAGGACGGGCACCACGATCGCGGTGAGCACCGCTCCCAGCACGAGCTCGGAGATCATGTTCGGGATCTGGCTGGCGACGGTGAACGAGCTGGCCACCGACCCACCCAGCAGCGTCAGGACGAGGAGCTGCTTGGCGAATCCGGTGATGCGGCTGACGAGCGTCGCCACCGCGATCGAACCGGTGGACGCCAGCAGTCGGGAGTTGCTCTGCTTCTGCGGCGCCGTCGAGGGCCCGGAGTCCCGGACCGGAGGCGGCGGGGGGTCGACGCGGATGGCCGCGAACTGCACCGTCGGCGCCTCGTCCGGCCGGATCTCCCGAGCCCAGTGGTCCCGTTCCCACGGTGCGACCCGGGGATGGGAGCGATCGGGAAGCCTCTGGCCCCTACTGGGCAAGTTCCCGGTCATGAACGTTCGTACCCTTCGTCAGCTGGATCCGGCTGGCCGCGGAATCGATGCCACAGCCGGCGGCCGGCGAGGAACAGCAGCAGAGCACCCGCGCATGCTGTCAGTATCGCCAACGCCTGCCCGTACGCGTTGGACCGTACCGTCACGCTGGTCGGCTCTCCCAGTTGCTGTCCATCGGCGGTGGTCAGAGAGAATTTGACGACGAGCTTGCGGGAGTCGTTGGCCTCGGTGGGAACGGTGAGGGTGCGACTGCCGCGCGGAGGCAGCGTGGTGGGGCCGATGTCGGTGATGGTCATCCCCGTAGGCGCATCCACCTGGAGACGGACGGTGATTCCGACCGGCAGGTCGTTCCTGGCCACCAGCAGCAACGGGCTCTGTTCCGACGCCAGCGTGTAGACGCCGCCCGGCGACACGACGGTGACGGCCCCGAACAGGTCGTCCATGGTTTCGGCCACCTCGTCGGCGCGCACGTCGGACGCCTCTTCCGCGGACCGCCGTTCGTCGTCGCGGCGATGCGCGAGGCTCATGGAGCGCAGGAGGTCCTCGCGCAGCGGTGCCGTGAATCGCTCCGGGGTGAGCGGGGCCTGCGGGTCGTCGACCAGAGCAGCGTTCAGTGCCTCGATCCGCGGCGTCTGCGTGGCGGCGGCGTCGCGGATATGGGCGGGGACGCCGTCCTCGGCGGCCTGATCCGGGTACTCCAAGCTCGCGAGCTCCGGTGATCCGGGCTGACGGCCCAGCATCGCGGACAGCGGTCTGGGCGTCGCCAGCCCCGAGCGCATCAGCGAGGACACCGTGGACAGCAGCGTCTTCGCGTCCTCGGCGCCGGCCGTCCACAGCTGCGGCGGCACCACCATCAGCGATCGGGGCGTGCCTGCGGCCCGTGCGGCCCCGGGTTCGAGGGCAGACCACGACACCGCACCGAGTGCGTCCTGCAGTCGTGCGGTCTGGGAATCGTCCGAGAGGTCGTACCGCGCGCGTTCGGGGGTGTAGGAGGGAGTTTGCGGTGTCGTCCCCATGGCGGCGAGTGCCGTGCCGACGGACGGATCGAACAGCAGCGCGTCGACGCTTCCGGTGGCCGTGGGCGTCTCGGTGGCCGCCGGGGTCGTCTCCCCGTTCGCGGGAACGGGAGCGGGCGGCGGTGTCGCCTCGATGACGTGGGCGCTGTCGCGGGGTGTGGTCGTGTCGATGGAATTCGCGGCCACGAGCGTGGTGGTCGCCTCGTCTCCGCGGAGCATCTGCGCCGTCGCGTCGTCGAGCACGCCGGCGTCGCTCCACACGAAATTGCGCAGCGACGTGACACCCAGAACGTTGTCGACGATGTCCGCGGGGGCTTCGACGGCGGTCGCGGTGAGGTCCGGGTTCGCGACCTCGGTGATCGCGGACAGGTCGGCCTGCGCGAACGGCACCGATGTGGTGCACATGGACGCGGCCAGCGACCGGGCGCGGTCGAGCCACGCCGACGCGGCATCCTTACCGGCGCCCTCGTGCGCGGAACCGGTGGGATCGGACGGGTCGTCCACCACCAGATATCCGCGGGTCATGTTTTCGACGGTGATCAGCAGGTCCGGGTCGACGGCCAGGCACAGACTGTCGCGGAGCGTGTGGTCGCGGTCGACGCTCTCCCGGGTGGCGAACTCCGCAGCGCCCAGCAGTTCGTCGAGCCGGCCGCCGTCCGCGAGCGAGGTCGCGAGGTCGTCGTCGACGAGACGGACCGGTTCGGTGACGGAGCCGGGCACCCCCGCCGCGAGCCGGGGCCGGTCGGCGAGCGGCCACAGCATGGTGACGGCGACAGGACTGGAGATGTCCGGGGGCACGGCCGGACTGCCGGGGACCCCGAACACGGGGAGCAGGAAACGGGCGTCGTCGAGGCGCGCGGCCCCGCCGTACTCGGGGGTGCCGTTCACGTTCACCATCAGCGGATACACGCCGGGTTCGGTGATGTCGAGGGAGATGTCGGTGTCGGACCGCAATGGCAGCGACAGCGTGAACTGCTTGCTCTGCCCTTCGTCGAGGCGGCTCGCGACCGTGTCGAACATGCCGACCGTGTCGTACCGGGACTGATCGAGGGTGAGGGACGTGCGGAGGCCTTCGCTGCTCGCGACGGCGGGAGCGCGCTGCAAGCGCACGCTGACGTCGCGGACCGTGCGGTCGCCGATGTTCTTCACCGAGCCTGTGACGGTGACGAAGGGGTCGCTGGTGGTGGTGACCGTGGACGGGGTGACGTTGTCGATGTGCAGTTCGAGAAACTCGGGGTCCTCGTCGACCGTCTGTGTCCCGGCGCTCTCGGGGGGCACCGGGTCCTGGGCCGCCGCCACCACGGTGCTGGTGGGAGCGAGAACGACCGCGAGTGCGGTCAACGTCACGGCACCGACCCGACGCAAAGCCATCCTCATCCGGCGTCTGGCCCCTTCTGGAGCTTCAGGTCGGGCGCGGTCGGGGTGGTAGTCATCTTGGAGATCAAGTCACCGGCGATTTCTGCGAGTTTCCGTTCGTCTGCGTAGGCCAGGCGTGATCCCAGCTCGGCGAGCGGCACCCACGCTACCTCGGTGACTTCCACGTCTTCGTCCGACAGTTCCCCACCGAGGAATCTCAGCAGATAGTGGTGGACGGTCTTGTGGACCCGCCGGCCTTCGGTGACGAACCAGTAGTCGATGCTGCCGAGCGACGCGAGGACGGTGCCCTGGATGCCGGTCTCTTCCTCGACCTCACGCATCGCGGTCTGTTCGGCGGTCTCACCCTGCTCGATGTGTCCCTTGGGCAGCGACCACAGCAGCCGCCCGCGGCGGTCGGTGCGTCCGATCAGCGCGGCGTACAGATTCTCCCGCGGTCCGCCGAGACCGTTGACGACCAGTCCGCCCGCCGAGGTTTCGCGAACCGTCCTCATGTGGGGTTTCGCGGGTTTGCCGACGGCGCCGCGCCGCCGCGAGTTGCGGCGACTCCTGTTCGCACGTTCGGCAGCAGACACCCCATCGATAGTAGTTGGCTTTGCC
The DNA here is from genome assembly GCF_041228765.1 of Rhodococcus wratislaviensis. Classification (NCBI taxonomy): domain Bacteria; kingdom Bacillati; phylum Actinomycetota; class Actinomycetes; order Mycobacteriales; family Nocardiaceae; genus Rhodococcus; species Rhodococcus wratislaviensis. Next base: position 891,386 of record NZ_CP150488.1, read on the forward strand.
GTCTCCACCGGAACGCCGCACCCGAACCGAGACGCTTCGTGACACACCTGTGGTGAACCGAACGGGGAGGTGACAGCGTGTATGCGTATCCCGCTATTTGCGCACCTCGGTAAGCTTCCTGGACGTGACTGCCCCTTCTCTCGACGACGAGCGCCGTACGCGACTGCTTGCCGGCGCCGCCGTGACGCTGCGCGAGCTGTCCGAAGTCCTGACGCCGCTCGGTGAGAGGTTCGCTGCCGCCGGTCACGAGTTGTACCTGGTGGGGGGCAGTGTCCGGGACGCGATCCTGGGCCGCCTCGGCACCGACCTCGACTTCACCACCGACGCCCACCCGGAGCAGGTGCAGAAACTGCTGTCCGGCTGGGCCGACAACCAGTGGGACACGGGCATCGAGTTCGGGACGATCAGTGCCGCCAAGGCGGGCCAGCAGATCGAGATCACGACGTATCGGGCCGACACCTACGACCGGGTGTCGCGCAATCCCGTCGTCCAGTTCGGGACGAAGCTCGAGGACGACCTGGTGCGGCGCGATTTCACGGTCAACGCGATGGCCGTGCGCATCGGTGCGGACGGCTCGCAGGAGTTCGTCGACCCGCTGAGCGGCATGGACGCGCTGCTGGCCGGGGTGCTGGACACGCCGTCGGCGCCGGAGAACTCCTTCAACGACGATCCGCTGCGCATGTTGCGGGCCGCGCGGTTCGTGTCCCAGCTGGGATTCATCCTGCACGAGCGTGTGCATCAAGCCATTGTCGACATGGCACCGCAGATCGAGCGGATCACGGCCGAACGTGTGCGGGCCGAACTCGACAAGCTGATTCTCGGCGAGTTCCCCATCGACGGCATGAACGTGATGTGCGAGACGGGTCTCGCCGACTTCGTCCTGCCCGAGGTGCCGCAGATGAAGCTCGAGATCGACGAGCACCACCAGCACAAGGACGTGTACTGGCACTCGCTGACCGTGCTGAAGCAGGCGGTCGACCTCGAGGACGGCGACCCCGACCTGGTGCTGCGGTGGGCGGCGCTGCTGCACGACATCGGTAAACCGGACACGAAGCGCAACGAGCCGGGCGGCGGCGTGAGCTTCCACCACCACGAGGTGGTCGGCGCGAAGATGGTCCGCAAGCGGATGCGGGCTCTGAAGTATTCGAAGCAGATGGTCGACGACGTCTCGCAGCTGGTGTTCCTCCACCTGCGGTTCCACGGCTACGGCAAGGGTCAGTGGACCGATTCCGCCGTGCGCCGGTACGTGACGGATGCCGGGCCCCTGCTGCCGCGGCTGCACAAATTGGTCCGCGCCGATTGCACCACCCGCAACAAGCGGCGGGCGGCCGCCCTGCAGGCGACGTACGACGACATCGAGGAGCGGATCGCTCGGCTCGCCGAGCAGGAAGACCTCGCACGGGTGCGCCCCGACCTCGACGGTAACGCGATCATGGAGCTGCTCGGCATTCCCGCGGGCCCCGACGTCGGGAGGGCGTGGAAGTACCTCAAGGAGCTCCGGCTCGATCGCGGTCCCCTCAGTCGTGACGACGCCGAGGCCGAACTGCTGTCGTGGTGGGCCACGCAGCAGGGCTGATCGATCGTCGATCCGCGCGGGTCGACGTCGTCATCTGCTTACTCCGCTTTCGGGCGGCCACTCACCTGAAGTGACGACGGTCACACGATCTGGTCGTTTCTGCCTGCCGACATCACCACCGTGCCCGGGGCCGGGTGCGAGAGACGTCACCGAACGCTCACGGGGGTTAATCCCGACGAAACACGGTTCACGGCAGCATTGATACAGGTCGTGAGCCGGGTGGACAGGCTGCGACCGTGCAGGTGAGGAGCTAGTCGATGCAGCAGCAGAAAGCCGGGACTTCCACAGTGAAGACCGCCTGCTCGTACTGCGGTGTCGGCTGCGGCATGGTGCTCGAGGTCGGGGTCGATCCCGAGACCGGTGCGCGCCGCGTGCTCAAGGCGTCCGGCGACAAGGACCATCCCACCAACTTCGGGCGGCTGTGCACCAAGGGTGCGACGAGCGCCGAGATGCTGGTGGCCGGTGGCCGAATGGAATCCGGGTACGTCCGCGACGAGCGGGGGGAGGCGCCCACCTCGATCGACGTGGGCGCCGCCATCAGCGAGACCGCCCGCCGGCTGAAGGAACAACTCGACGAGCACGGACCGGACGCCCTGTCCTTCTACGTCTCCGGTCAGATGTCCATCGAGGCGCAATACCTCATCACCAAGCTCGCGAAGGGCTTTGTCGGCACCAACCAGATCGAGTCGAACTCGCGGCTGTGCATGGCCAGTGCGGGCACCGGCTACAAGCAGTCGCTGGGCGCGGACGGCCCGCCCGGCTCGTATCAGGACTTCGACAAGGCCGACGTGTTCTTCGTGATCGGCGCCAACATGGCGGACTGTCACCCGATCCTGTTCCTCCGGATGATGGACCGCGTCAAGGCCGGGGCCAAGCTGATCGTGGTCGACCCGCGCCGCAACGCGACCGCCGACAAGTCGAACCTGTTCATGCAGATCACGCCCGGCACCGACCTCGCGCTGCTCAACGGCCTGCTGCACCTCCTCGTGCAGAACGGGCACACCGACCCCGAGTTCATCGCCGAGTTCACCGAGGGCTGGGAGGTGATGCCGGAATTCCTCGAGGAGTACACCCCCGAGAAGGTCGCGGACATCACCGGCATCCCCGAATCCGACATCCGTCAGGCCGCCCAGTGGATCGGTGAGGCCGGGAACTGGATGAGCTGCTGGACGATGGGCCTCAACCAGAGCACCCACGGCACGTGGAACACCAACGCGATCTGCAACCTGCACCTGGCCACCGGTGCGATCTGCCGTCCGGGCAGCGGCCCGTTCTCCCTCACCGGCCAGCCCAATGCGATGGGTGGCCGCGAGATGGGGTACATGGGTCCCGGCCTGCCGGGGCAGCGGTCGGTACTCGCCGCCGACGACCGGGCATTCATCGAGGATCTGTGGGAACTGCCGGAGGGCAGCATCCGCACGGAGGTCGGCACCGGGACCGTCGACATGTTCGAGCGGATGGTCGCGGGTGACATCAAGGCCTGCTGGATCATCTGCACCAATCCCGTTGCCACCGTGGCGAACCGGCGGACCGTGATCGAGGGCCTCGAGGCCGCCGAGCTGGTGATCACGCAGGACGTCTTCCTCGATACCGAGACCAACGGTTACGCCGACATCCTGCTGCCGGGGGCGCTGTGGGCGGAGTCGGATTCGGTGATGATCAACTCCGAGCGCAACCTCACCCTGTTGCAGCAGGCCGTCGATCCGGTCGGCCAGGCGCTGCCCGACTGGCAGATCATCGCCCGTGTCGCCTGCGAGATGGGGTATGCGGACGCGTTCACCTACGACTCCTCGGAGGACGTGTTCGAGGAGATCAAGCGCACCTGGAATCCCAAGACCGGCTACGACCTTCGCGGCATTTCCTACGACCGGCTGCGGGAGACGCCGGTGCAGTGGCCGAGCCCGCCCGGCAACCGCACCGATCGCAATCCCCTCCGCTACCTCAACGACGGTGTGAGCCAGAACCTGCTGTCGGCTCCCGACGGTTCACTCCCCCGGCTCGCGTTCGCCACCGCCAGCGGCAAGGCCGCATTCTTCCCGCGCCCGCACATGCTGCCCGCGGAGATGCCCGACGACGACTATCCCTTCGTCCTCAACACCGGTCGCCTGCAGCACCAGTGGCACACGATGACGAAGACCGGCAAGGTGGCCAAGCTCAACAAGCTGAACTCCGGCCCGTTCGTCGAGATCAATCCGGCTGATGCGCAGAAACTTTCGATCGCCGACGGCGACAAGGTGGAGGTGGCGTCCCGGCGCGGCCGCGCGGTGCTTCCCGCCGTCGTGAGCGACCGCGTCCTCGCCGGAGGGTGTTTCGCCCCGTTCCACTGGAACGACTCGTTCGGTGAGTACCTCAGCATCAACGCCGTCACCAACGACGCCGTCGATCCCACGTCCTTCCAGCCGGAGTTCAAGGCGTGCGCCGTCTCCCTGACCCGGGTGGCCCCGGTGTCGGCGCCGGAGGTCCCGGAGACCGGCGGAGCGCTCACCCTCGCGCATAGTTCGCCCGCCGCCGAGATGAGTCGCATCCTGGGCCTGGACGACTCGGCTTCGCCCACCTTCGACGAACACGAACGCATGTACCTCGCCGGCCTGCTGTCGGGGCTGCAGTCCACCGAGATCCAGGGCGTTCCGGTCCTACCGCGGAGCGCGCCGATCTCCGGGTCCAAACGGGTGTGGCTGGACGGTCTGATGGCGGGGCTGTTCTCCCGGTCCGACGTTCCGCAGAGTGCCGTGGTGCCGGACGCGAACTCCGCGAACACTGAATCGGTCCAGCACCCGGTGGTGGTGGTGTGGGCGTCGCAGACCGGCAACGCCGAGGAGTTCGCCGCCGAATGCGCCGAACAACTCGAGGCGGCCGGGCACGGCACCCGCCTGATGAGCATGGACGACTACGACGTCGCGGGCCTCGCCGACGTCCGCGACCTCCTGATCATCACCAGCACGTTCGGGGACGGCGACGCCCCCGACAACGGCAGCAGCTTCTGGTCGGCGCTCAGCAGCGACGAGGCCCCGAAGCTGTCGCAGACCCGGTACGCGGTACTGGCTTTCGGCGATTCCAACTACGACGACTTCTGCGGGCACGGCAAGCGGATCGACGCCCGGCTGGAGCAGCTGGAGGCGAAGCGCCTCACCGAGCGTGTCGATTGCGAACCGGATTACGAGGAGCAGGCACGTCAGTGGCTGACGCAGGTCCAGAATCTGGTCCGGGAGCGCGCGGCCGCCGACGGTGCCGCCGTGGCCGCACCCGCGCCGGCCAGGCCCGCGGCGAAGAAGGCGGCGACGTTCACACGGAAGTCGCCGTTGATCACGCGGTTGACGAAGAACATTCCGCTCAGCGCGGCGGGATCGTCGAAGGACGTGCGGCAGTTCGGTTTCGAGGTGAGCGATGCGGAGTTCTCCTACGAGGCGGGCGACGCTCTCGGTGTCTGGCCGACCAACAGCGACGCCGTCGTCGACGAGTGGCTGAAGGTCACCCGATCGATCCCGGACACCCCCGTCACGTTGCCGGACCTGCCGGAGATGACGCTGCGCGAGGCGTTGCGCACGAAGCTCGAGATCACGAAGGTGACTCCCGAGCTGCTGCGGTTCGTGCAGAGCCGCACCCAGGACACCGAGCTGGCGCGGCTGCTGCGCCCGCAGAACAAGATCGCGCTCCAGCAGTGGTTGTGGGGGCGGCAGTCGATGGACGTGCTGGCGGAGTACGGGGTGGACGCCGACGCCGACGAGTGGCTGAGTGTCCTCAAGCGCCTGCAGCCGCGGTTGTATTCGATCTCGTCGAGTCCCAAGGTGGACCCGGGTGAGGTGCAGCTGACCGTCTCCGCGGTGCGCTACAACCATGAGGGCAAGAACCGCTCCGGGGTCTGTTCGACGTTCCTCGCCGATCACTGCGACGAGGCCGACGTGCCGATCTTCGTGCAGAAGTCGGCGCACTTCCGGCCCCCGCAGGTCGCCGATGCGCCGATGATCATGGTCGGTCCCGGCACCGGTATCGCTCCGTTCCGCGGATTCCTGCACGAACGACGGGAATTGGGTCACACGGGCAAGAACTGGATGTTCTTCGGTGAGCAGCACGAGGCTACCGACTTCTACTACCGCGAGGAGATGGAAGCTATGCACCGCGACGGATTTCTCACCCACCTCGATGCGGCGTTCTCCCGGGACCAGCGGCAGAAGATCTATGTGCAGGACCGCATTCGCGAGCACGGCGCCAAGCTGTGGGGCTGGATGCAGGAGGGCGCGTCCCTGTACGTCTGCGGCGACGCCAGCCGCATGGCGAAGGACGTGGACGAGACGGTCCGTGAGGTCGTCCGCACCCACGGGCGCCTGGACGAGGAGGATGCCGAGCTGTACATGAAGCAGCTCGCGACTGACAAGCGCTACGTGCGGGACGTGTACTGATCCGCATCTGCGGAGTACTGCACTTGATCGGTCCGTATTTGCCGACATAGGATGTCGGTCATGACGCATGCGCGGACAATTCTCGGATGACGGGTATCCGGATACGACAGGCCGCAGAACTGCTCGGCGTCAGCGACGACACCGTCCGGCGGTGGATCGACAACGGCAGTCTCGCGGCGGAGAAGGACGAGTCGGGGCGCAAGGTCGTCGACGGCCCCGCGCTCGCCGAGTTCGCGCGCGCCAACGCGTCGAAGTCGCCCGATCTGCTCGGATCGGAGTCCTCGGCGCGCAACCGATTCACCGGCATCGTGACCTCGGTGGTGATGGACAAGGTGATGGCCCAGGTCGAGATGCAATGCGGGCCTTTCCGCGTCGTCTCCCTGATGAGCAGTGAAGCCGTCCGCGACCTCGGGCTCGAGCCCGGCAAGGTCGCGGTAGCCGTCGTCAAGTCGACCACGGTGATCGTCGAAACACCTGGAGGAGTTTCATGAAGATGTCCTGGCGCAGGGCCACGACGGGGGCTGCTGCGGCCGCACTCGGTCTCGGTCTTCTCACCGGCTGCGGGTCGAACGAGGACAGCAGTGCCCCGGGTTCGGCCGAGTCGACGTCGGCGGCCGCGTCGGGTACCGACATCACGGTGTTCGCCGCGGCGTCGCTGAAGGGCACGTTCACGGAACTCGGCCAGATGTACGAGACCGCGAACCCCGGATCCCACGTGGAGTTCAGCTTCGCGGGATCCTCCGACCTCGCCGCACAACTCGACCAGGGCGCCTCGGCCGACGTGTTCGCGTCCGCCGACACCAACAACATGACGAAGGTGGTCGACGCCGGGCTCGTCGAGGGCAGTCCCGTCGACTTCGCCACCAACACGCTGACCATCGTGACGGCACCCGGAAACCCCAAGGGCATCACCTCCTTCGCGGATCTGAACCGCGAGGGGACGCTGGTGGTCACGTGCGCCCCGCAGGTTCCGTGCGGTTCCGCGACGCAGAAGGTCGAGACCGCGTCGGGCGTCGACCTCACCCCGGTCAGCGAGGAGTCGTCGGTCACCGACGTGCTGAACAAGGTGACGGCCGGACAGGCCGACGCCGGGCTCGTGTACGTCACGGACGCGGCGAGCGCGGGCGACAAGGTGACAGCCGTGGCCTTCCCCGAGGCCGCGCAGGCAGTGAACACCTATCCGATTGCGACGCTGTCCGCGTCGAAGGCACCGGACGCGGCGCGGGGCTTCGTCGACCTCGTCACGGGACCCGACGGTCAGGCAGTGCTGGCGAAGGCAGGATTCGCCCAGCCGTGATCCGGGCGGCGCGCGTCAGAGTCCCGTCCGGACTTCCGGGCTGGATCTTCGTCCCGGCGGCACTGGGCGGACTGTTCGTCGTCCTGCCGCTGTTCGCGATGCTGGCGAGCGTCGACTGGTCGCGGTTCTTTCAGCTGGTCACATCGGAATCCTCGCTCGCCGCACTGGAACTGAGCCTGCGCACCGCCGCCCTCAGTACCGTGCTGTGCGTCCTGCTGGGTGTCCCGATGGCGGCTGTGCTGTCGCGCAGCAGTTTTCGTGGACTGCACGTGCTGCGGTCGCTGGTGCTCCTGCCGCTGGTGCTTCCACCGGTGGTCGGGGGTATCGCCCTCCTGTACACGTTCGGCCGAAAGGGCCTGATCGGGCAGCACCTCGAGGTCGCGGGTATCCACATCGCGTTCACCACCACGGCCGTGGTGCTCGCGCAGACGTTCGTCGCGCTGCCCTTCCTGGTGGTGAGCCTCGAAGGGTCGCTCCGGACCGCAGGCAGCCGGTACGAGCACGCGGCCGCGACGCTCGGTGCGAGCCCCACCACCGTCTTCCGGCGGGTGACGCTTCCGCTGGTGCTGCCCGGCCTGGTATCCGGGGCGGTGTTGTCGTTCGCGCGGGCGCTCGGCGAGTTCGGGGCCACGCTGACGTTCGCGGGAAGTCTGCAGGGCGTCACGCGAACTCTGCCGCTCGAGATCTACCTGCAGCGCGAAACCGACGCCGATGCAGCGGTGGCGTTGTCGCTGGTGCTGGTCGTGGTCGCGGTGCTCATCGTGGTGGGTTCGCGGGGCTGGACGTCGAGGGCCGCAGTATGACCGGCCTGAGCGTCGAGGCGCGGGTGGATGCGCGTGGCGTCGACGTGGGGTTCGACCTCGGCGAGGGCGAGGTGCTGGCGGTGCTCGGTCCGAACGGTGCCGGCAAATCGACGGCACTCTCGGTGGTCGCGGGCCTGGTGCGGCCGGATGCCGGGCGGGTCGAACTGAACGGTCGGGTGCTCACCGACACCACCCGGGGTGTGGCAGTGCCGCCGCACCGGCGCGGTATCGCGTTGCTCGCGCAGCAGGCGCTGTTGTTCCCGCATCTGACGGTGGCCACCAATGTGGCGTTCGCCCCGCGCAGTGCCGGCCGGGGACGTCGTGAGGCGCGGGCGATCGCCGAGAAATGGCTGGACGCAGTGGATGCGACGCAGTTCGCCGACCGCCGTCCGCACGAGCTGTCCGGGGGGCAGGCGCAGCGGGTCGCGGTGGCCCGGGCCCTCGCGGCGGAGCCCCAGGCCCTCCTGCTCGACGAACCCATGGCGGCCCTCGACGTGGCCGCAGCGCCCGCCCTGCGCGTACTGCTCAGGCGGGTGCTGCGGGAAGGGAACCGGACAGCGGTCGTGGTCACCCACGACATCCTGGACGCGCTGGCGCTGGCCGACCGCGTGATCGTCGTCGAGGGCGGTCAGGTCGTCGAATTCGGTTCGGTGCGTGACGTGCTGACGCGTCCCCGCAGTGCGTTCGCCGCGCGGATCGCCGGGCTCAACCTCGTTCCCGTGTTCGGGGCGCAGGACGGCTTCGAGACCGAGACCGGTGTTCGGCTGCACGGTCTGCCCGATGCCGATTTCGTGCCGGGCGCGCCGGCGGTCGCGGTGTTCGCTCCCCATTCGGTGGCAGTCCACCGCCGCTCTCCGGAAGGCAGTCCGCGCAACGTCTTCCGGGTGTCCATCTCGGAAATCGAGGTCCGCGGGCCGACGGTCCGGGTGCGCGCCGAAGCCGGAGGCCGGTTCGAACTCAGCGCCGACGTGACGGCGGCGTCCGTCGCGGAACTCGATCTGGTGCCGGGGCTGGACGTGTTCTTCGTCGTCAAGGCCACCGAGGTCGCCCTCCATGCCGTGCGTACTTGTTAACCGCGGGCGGTTGACAAGTACTCACGGGTGCAGGGACGCGTGCATCAGGTAGACGTTGTAGCTGTCCCACTCCGAGATCGTGAAATACAGATCCCTGTCCGTCGACCACGGATGCATGAAGCCGCCGTACGCCATCGGGTAGTCGGCCGTGTCGACGAGCGTCGCGCCGTCCGACCACGCACCCTGCGGGCTCGACGACTGCCGCAGGATGATCGAGCCGCCGACGGGCTCGAGGTAGCTCATCAGCCACGTGTCCGCGGTCGCGTCGTAGCGGACGGACAGTTCGCTGGCCACCCCGCCGACGACGGGGGTCGCGAGGTGCTGGGACACCGGGGTCCACGTGCCGTCCGACCAGTACTGGTACGACGTGGTGTTCAAGACCTGATCGACCGGCACCCGGGCCAGGCCGATGGTGCCGATCCGCCCGTTGGGGGTGCCGAACATGTACACGTAGTCGCCCTGCGGCACCATCGCGGACACCTGGAATCGGGCGCCGAAGATGTTGTCCCACTTGGCGTGCTGGTCCTTGGTCCAGGTCTGCCCGTTGTCGTCGGAGTAGGCGATGCCGCCGTAGTTCGTGTACCACATGCCGGGGACCATGCTCCAGCGCTTCACCGACATGTAGCTGAGGTACTGACGGTCGCCGATCGCGAACCCCGACGTGGGGATGGTGGTGGTCTCGAAGTTGTTGATGTGCCTGCTGTCGATGATCTCGGCGGCATGGCACCGGCTGTCCTGGACCATGCTGTCGATGGTCATGCCGTCGGACAGGTCGGTGTCGGTGCTGTGGCCGAGAACGTTGCTCCGCCAGTCCTCGCCGAACGCGCCGGGCGGAGCCCAGTCCTTGCCGAACGTGTCGCCGAACGCGACCGCGACCTCACCGGGCTTCGTCTCCCAGGTGATGCCGAGGTCGGTGCCGTCGACCTGCCAGCGCTTGTCCGTGCGGTTCTCCGAACCGCGGCCTGTCAGCTGCGACACCAGCCGGACGTCGCCGACCTCCGGCTTCGCCACGGGTGCGGTGAGGGAACGGCGGATTCTGGCGGTCATCGCAACAGCAGTCGTTCCATCTCTTCGATGGGTGTGCGAAATTCTAGCCGTTTCCGGGGGCGCTCATTGAGTTGCCGTGAGACCCACTCCAGGTCTGCTTTCGAGTGCACACTCAGGTCCGAACCTTTGGGGAAGTACTGACGGAGAATGCCGTTCGTATTCTCGTTGGTCCCGCGCTGCCAGGGTGCGTGTGGATCACAGAAGTAGATGTCGATCCCGGTGGCCGCGCTGACGCTCTTCCAGTCCCGCATCTCCGAACCCTGGTCCCACGTCAGGGTCCGGCGCAGGCTCGTGGGCAGCGTCTCGAGCTGTTCGGTCAACGCGGGCGCGGTCTGCTCGGGCTTGTATCCGTCGGGCAGATGAACGAGCATGACGGTGCCGGTCGAACGTTCGACGAGTGTGCCGATCGCGCTCAGATTCCGTTTGCCGACAATGAGATCACCCTCCCAATGTCCCGGTACTGCACGGTCTTTCACGTCTTTGGGGCGGTCCGCGATGTTGGCCATATCGGGGATCCGATTCTTGCGCTGGCCGGCCTTCCGACTGGGTCGGCGCAGCCCACGTCCGGTCCGCAACGATCGAGTGAGGGTGTGTTCGAGTCCGCCGCGGGAGGGTTGGTAGAGCGATTGGTAGATGGTCTCGGTGCTCACCCGCATCTGTGGATCGTCGGGGAAATCGAGTCGGAGGCGGCCCGCGATCTGCTCGGGTGAGTGGCGCTCGGTCAGGGATTTCTCGACCGTCTCGCGCAGCGACGGATTGATGGCGAGCTTGGACGGCTTGGGCCGCGAGGCCCGATGGTAGGCGGCTGCGTGAGCCGATCTGGCTCGGTACCGCCCGGACGGCTCACAATTGCGGGCGATCTCGCGTGAGATCGTCGACGGACTCCGGTTCAAGGCTTTCGCGATCTCACGAAGCGTGTGACCTGCGGCGATGCCGATGGCGATCTCTTCCCGCTCCGCGAACGTCAAACACCGGCCCTTGAGGTTGCGGCCACGCCGGGGACGCACCCCACCACAGGCCGCAAGCCACCGAGCACCCTGTTTGCGATACGAGCCGGCCGCCTCGGCCGCGCCCGTGATGAACTCACCCGCCGCCATCCCCGACCAGAACGTCTGAAAGATCTCCGGAACCATCCGATGAGAATATTTCGCCATGTGCAACACCCTTTGATCAGTGGTGTTGCGATCACCGCACGAACCCAAGGAACCCCGTTCGGCCGGGTTGATCTCGACGGGAGGCGCCGGCTGCGGTTCGGGGCCGGGGCCGCCGGGAACGGGGATGGGAATGGTTTCGGGACGCGGATCGATCGAGATCTTCGGGATGGTCAGCGCACTGGAGCCGGACGAACCCGAGGACCCCGCGGATCCGGAAGAGCCTGCAGAACCCGAGGACCCGGGCTCCGCCTCCGGTTCGTCGACCGGATCGGTGAGGTCGGGGCACGGATCCGCGCACGGGTCGGCGGGAAGGTCCTGGGCGACCCGCGTCTGATCGGCGGTCGGCCCGGGGACCGGCACCGGCACGAAGTCGGGGTACGGGATCGGGATGCTCACGCTCGGGGGAATGGACGGAAGCAGTGGGCCGCCGCCCGGACTCGGAGGTTCCTTGGCCGGGTTGAACCCGGTCTCGCCGCAGGCGTTCACCGGCAGCCACGGAAGGGTGTCGGCCGCGGCAGGGGCGGCGGTGAAGCCGATCGTCGCGGCCACGACGGCGGCGACGCACAGCGGCACTCCGGCCACAGACCATGACTTCTCGACCACGGGACCCCTCCAGATCGGTGGTCGGAGTGATTGGTGGACCGACCTGCACGTTCGGGTTGAAGATAACACCGGGCGACGGCATCCTCCGCGCACGAGCCCGGCACGTCCGGTCACAGTGCGGTCTCACTGTCGCAGTGGAGAATTTGATCGGGCGCAGATGGAACCGGATCCGATTCCGCTGCGTCTTACCTTCATATGGATTCTCTCGAGTATTCGTTCGGAACCGGCGCCGAGGCCCCGACGGCGTGGACGTCACCCGCCGATCTCGACCTGGGGCCGTCCGGAGGTGTCGACGCCGTGCGCTTGGATTTCGATGGCGACGGCCTCCTCGACGACGCGATGTGGGATTCAGACGGAGACGGCGTGGCCGATCGGTCGGTGCTCGACTACGACGCCGACGGCGAGGCCCGCTACTTCACCGACCCGTCCGGCAACGGGACGTGGAATGTCGAGATGACGATGGCCGAGCCACCGGTGATCGCGGCGGTGCATACGTGGCGCCCCGATCCGGTGATCGGCACTGCTGAAGCCATTGACGTCAGGGCCGAAGCCGGGCAAGGTGGGTTGGGATTTCAAACTGACCGAGTGTTCGAGGAGAACCCACCATGACCGATCTGACGCGGGAGGCGGCGAGCGCCTTCGTGGCCGCTGCCGGCCTGGAACTCGACGAGGTGTCGGGAACGAAGGTCGTCGGCCACATCGATCTGTCCGCCGACCATCACACACCGTGGGGCGTGGTGCACGGCGGCGTCTACACGACGGCGGTCGAATCGGCCGCGAGCATCGGCGCGAGTACCGCCGTCGCCGACCGTGGTGAGTTCGCGGTGGGCGTGCACAACGGCACCGACTTCCTGCGGGCCCGCACCGAGGGGCGGGTCGACGTGGTCGCGGTGCCCATCCAGCAGGGCCGGGTGCAGCAGTTGTGGTCGGTGGTGATCACCGCGACCGACACCGGCAAGGAGGTGGCTCGCGGTCAGGTCCGACTGCAGAACGTGCCCATGCCGGGGTCGAAGTAGCCGGTCCTCAGACAGGTCCGCTCTCAGACGGATTCGCGTCGGGAGTTGAACAGGACGCCGAGCAGTCCGAGTCCGTAGACCGCGCCGCCCGCAAGCACCAATCCGAGTGACCGGCCGTCGGGGGCGATCACGAGGGAGGCCGCGGCGATCGACGCGATGAAGGCCACGTTGAACACCGTGTCCTGCAGCGCGAACACCTGCCCCCGGCGGTCGTCCTCGATCTCGATCTGCATCGCCGCGTCTCCGGTGAGTTTGATGGACTGCCCGGCGAATCCGAGGAGGAGCGCGCCGCACAGCAGCGACGCCTGCGTGAGCGTCGCGACGAGCGTGCACTGCACGACGAGGGCGAGGATCAGACCGCCGACGATGGTGCGGGACCGTCCGACGCGCGGAATCAGGAACGGTGTCGAGATCGCCGCAAGCAGCATGCCCCCGGCGGTGGCGCCGACGGCGACGCCGAACCCGGCCAGGCCGCCCGGCAGGGCGCTGACGGTGGCGGTGTCGCGGAGCACCAGAACCATGATCAGCGTGTTGACCCCGAAAACGATCCGGTGCGTACCTATTCCGATCATCGCGGTCGTGACGCCCGGGGACTGCCACACGGCGACCGCCCCGTTCCGCAGTCCGGCGGCGACGGCGCGGACCGCCCCGTATGCAGGTTTCTCGTCGGCGTGCGGACCCAGCAGTCGATGGTGGAAGCGCGACGCCGCGAACGCGGCCACCGCGGAACCGCAGGCGGCGGTCGCGACGGCGATTCCCGAGCCGCGGTCGCCGGCGCCGACGAGGGAGATGATCGCGACCGCCGTCGCGGCTCCGAGTGCGGCGACGACGGAGCCGGCGGTGGCGAGCACCGAATTGGTGGCCACGAGCCAGGACCGGTGCACCACTCGCGGCAGCGCCGCCGAGACTCCCGCGAGAACGAACCGGCTCACGCCGATGGCGGCGAGGGCGAGGAGGAGGAGCGCGGACTCACCGGTCCCGGTCTCCAGCAAGACGGCCGTCACCAGTATCAGCAGTCCGCGCAGAACATTCGCCCACAGCAGCACGGCGCGGCGGTCCCAGCGGTCGAGGAGCGCGCCCGCGTACGGTCCGATCACCGAGTACGGGAGCAGCAGTACCGCGAAACCGGCGGCGATCGTGACGGGATCCGTTGCGCGCTCCGGGTTGAACAGAATCGCGCCGCCGAGTGCCGTCTGGAACATGCCGTCGCCCAGCTGACTGGCGAATCGCACCGTCGCGAGGCGGGCCAGCCCGGGCGACCGCCGGAGGGTGTACGCCGTTCTGCGCCACGCCTCGCGCCGGTCGCCGAGCTGTTTCGCCATTCACAGGACCCTATCCGGCGGCCGCGACCGACCTGTCCTGCCACCACCGGACGGTCTCCTCGGCGGCGCGGTCCAGCGGCGTCGGGGCCAGTCCGAGCCGGGCCTCGCTCTCGGACGAGTCCATCACGAACGGCTCCTCGAACTGGTACAGCATCTCCGCCAGTTCGCGGCTCCCCTGGTGCACGAGCCCGCCGCCGCGGATCACCCAGCCGGGCAGTGTGCCCACCTTCGGCGCGGGAACCCCGGCGGCCTTCGCGTAGGCCTCGACCATCTGCCGCTGGGTGACGGCCGGCGCTGTCGGTGCGTGCAGCACCGAGTTCCACAGCGTGGGGTCGTGGGCGGCGGCGATCATCGCGGCCGCGAAGTCGGGAACGTACGTGAACGAGTGGGGCAGGTCGGCGGAACCGAGGACGCGCATCGTCTTGCCCGCGAGGACGACGGGCACCATGCGTTCGCCGGCGTGCGCGTTGCGCACCTGCGGTCCGAAGAAGTCGGACGCGACGACGCTCACGGTGGGGGTGGGGGACTCGGCGCGGGCCTTCAGCAAGCGGGTCCGGATGCCGCGCTTGCCCGAGTCGGCCGACCGGGGCGTGTGCTCGGTCATCGGCTGCTGCGACGTGTCGTAGGAGTAGAGGCTCTCGGGGAACACGACGACGGCGCCGACGTGTCCGGCGGCCTCGAGGACGACGCGCTCGGCGGCGGGGAGTTCGCGCTCCCACGCGTCGGCGCTGTAGGCGGCGTGGATGCAGTGATAGACGGCGACCGCTCCGTCGAATGCCTCACGCAGTGCGTCGGCGTCGGAGACGTCGACCTTCCGCCGCTCGATCAGGGGATGGTCCGGGCCGCTGCCCGATCGCGTGAGGACCCGCACCTGTCGTCCCTGTTCGGCGAGCTGCTGAGCGACTGTCCAGCCGACGGGTCCTGCTCCGGTGACGATCTCGATGTTCGACATGTCCGCTCCTGCTGTGTGAGTCGATTTCGGTAATTCGAGAGCACTGCTCTCTGTCTGATTCGAGCATGCTCTCCCCTGTCGTCATTGTCAAGAGCAGAGCTCTCGTTTGTTGACACCGCTCTCTGGAATCGTCACGCTGGGTCCCATGCCAGGAACACCACGAGAGCGCGCACGCGAGCAGACGTTGCAGGACATCACGAGGATCGGACGCGAACACCTGGCCGCGGTCGGTGCCGCCGCCCTGTCGCTGAGGGCCGTCGCGCGGGACCTCGGCGTGGTGTCGTCCGCCGTCTACCGGTACGTCAAGAGCCGCGACGAGCTGCTGACCTTGCTCGTCGTCGACGGATACAACGAACTCGGCGACGCCGCGGAAGCGGCCGTGGCGTCCGCAGCCGAACCGCGGGAACAGTTCCTGGCGCTCGGCCGCGCGGTGCGCGAGTGGGCGCTCCGCGAGCCCGCCCGCTACGGATTGCTGTTCGGCAGCCCGGTTCCCGGCTACCACGCGCCCGGGGAGCAGACCACGACTCCGGGGACGCGGGTCATCTACGCCCTCGTCGGGATCTTCGACAACGCGTTCCAGAAGGGCGAGCTCGAGGCGGACGCGGCCGCGCCCATCGACGACGCACTCGCCGCAGACCTCGACCGCATCCGCGCCGAACTCGGACTCACCACACCCGACCATCTGCTCGCCCGCGGCGTCCTGGTCTGGTCGGCGCTGTTCGGGGCGGTCAACTTCGAGGTGTTCGGGCAGTACGGCGCCGACACGTTCACCACACCGGGCGCACTGTTCGAGCACCACCTCGCGGTCCTGGCCGAGACGGCGGGGCTGCCGGCGGCGTAAAGCGGCGAACCGGACGCAGGTCGCGTCCTCCGTCACATCGCGTCCGCCTCGGTGGGATGATGTTCAGGTGGCGCACGCAGAAGAACCCGAAGATCGAACGGCGTCGACGGAACCGGTGGTCCGGCCCGGCAGCCTGTTGGTCTCGTCCACAGATCTCGTCGAACCCGCATTCCGTCGCACCGTGATCTATGTGATCGAGCACAACGACGCCGGCAGCCTCGGCGTGGTCATCAACCGTCCCAGCGAAACCGCGGTGCACGACGTGCTGCCACAGTGGGCACCGCTAGCCGCGCGCCCGTCCGCGCTGTACGTCGGCGGTCCCGTCAAACGTGACGCCGCACTGTGCCTGGCGACGCTGCGCACCGGCGCGCAGGCCGACGGGGTCGAGGGCCTGCGCCGGGTCCACGGCCGCGTGGTGATGGTGGATCTCGACTCCGACCCCGAGGTCATCGCCCCGCTGGTGGAGGGTGTCCGCATCTTCGCCGGCTACTCGGGCTGGACGTACGGCCAGCTCGACTCGGAACTCCAGCGCGACGACTGGATCGTCATCTCGGCGCTCGCGTCGGACGTGGTCGCTCCCGCCCGGGTCGACGTGTGGGCCCAGGTGCTGCGTCGGCAGCCACTCCCCCTCGCCCTGCTCGCCACTCACCCGATCGACGTCGAGCGCAACTAGACACACCCCGCGCACGTCCCTGCACTGTCGGGGACGGGTGGTATCAACAGAGGTGGGGAACGAGAAGTGAGGAGGACAGCACACGTGATCGACACCTGTCACGGAACATTGATCGTGCACACGCTCTACGGAGCAGAGTGCACGGACGAGTCGTGCGTCGAGTTGTCCGAGGTCCGGCACGCACTGATCATCGACTGCGACGAATTCGGCGACTGCGTGTGCTCGGCGGAGTTCGCCGAGCAGCTGCGTCACGCATCCTGAGAATCCACCTCGAGCGTCACCCCGACCTCCGACAGGCGTCGGCGCAGCTTCGGAAGATGGCTGCCCGGCCAGTACAGCTGCGCACAGTCCCGGCACCGACTGAACTGGTGTTCGTTGCCCGCGACGCCCGGTGGTGCCTCGGCGAGCCCCTCGGCACGGGGAACCGGCGCGAGAAGCCCGTTGCATCGCGCGCACCGCGTGAACGGCGAGATCCGCGACCGAAGGTCGAAGCGGTCCAGCACTTCCCGCAACTGCCGGCGGGGGTCCGTTTCGTGCAGGAACGCGCCGTGAGTGAGTGCCGACCGCTTGAGTAGGCCCGTGTCCCGGGTCAGGACGATGCGATGCTCGGACAGGGAGATGTCCACCAGTTCCTGGTCGGCGAAGTCGTTGCGGTAGCGGGTGTCGAAGCCGAGCAGGCGAAGGTAGCGGGCGAGACGGCCGAGATGCACGTCGAGCACGAACGTCGGGTCCCGCAACGGTTGGGGACGCAGTTTCGTGACCCCGGTCAGATCGAGTCGCTCGAACATCGGGTACACCGCGACGCGTTCGCCGCCGCGCAGCAGGTGCCCGAAATCGACCGACACCTCGTCGACGAGGATCAGGTCCACCTCGGTGTGCGGTACGCCCAGCGCCTCGATCCGGTCCTTCACCGACGGTGTGCCGTCGAACTCGTGCTCGAAGGTGTGCTTCCGCCGTACCGGCGGCAGAAAGTCGTTCAGCTCCTCGTAGAAGCGGAACTCGCAGTGACGAAGTGGCTCGGGCATCGGCATTTCACGTCCTCATGCCACAGTACTGGCCGACTCCTCGCGGCTGCGCCTCGAATACTTCTGCGCGAGTGCGGCGCAGACGATCAGCTGGATCTGATGGAGATCACCAGCGCCGGTGTCACGAAGACACCGATGAGATTGGAGAACGACGCGCTCACGATCGCCCCGGCCACGTTGCCCTTGGCGATGGACGTGAACGCTATCGACGACTGGACCGTCGACGGAACCAGGCGAGCACCGTCTGACCGGTCCCCGACACCGGGAAGATGCTCCCCAGGATCGCCACGGCGACGATGCCGAGGATGAACCCGTCGAGGTAGAACCGGCCGAGAAATTTCACTGCGTCGAGGGTAGAGCGGCGTGGTCACGACCCGTCGTGCGGACGCTGAGCACCGCGAGGACGCCGCACAGGACGGCGCCGATGATCGCGAGTTCGATGATGGCCACGTGCATGCCCTGGACGGTGATGGCGATGCCCGCGCAGATGGACGGCACCGCGAGACCGATATAGCCGACGGTGAAGAACGCGGCGAGAGTCCCGCCCTGGGCGTCGGGGGCGTGCTCCGCGGCGGCGGCGCCCACCGCCCGCATCGCACCGGCGAACGAAAGTCCGTGTCCCACACCGACGACGACGGTCACGACGCACAGCAGGACGAGGGACGGGACGAAGTCGACGACGAGCAACCCGATCATGCCTGCACCGACGGCGCCGATGCCCAGGGTCCGGCAGAGCACGGTTCCGAGCCGGTTGGCCACGAGCTGCGCTGTCACCGAGCAGATCATGACGAGTGCGGCGGCACCGCCGGCGACCACGAGGTTGCTCACGCCGAGCAGGCCGATGATCCACGTCGGGACCACCGACTGGAACAGGCCGACGGCGCCCCACGCCAGTGCGACACCGAGGGAGGACAGCCAGAACACCTGACGGATGGGTGCGGGGACGTGCGGGACCTGGAACAGCTGGGTGGGTCGTGACTGCCCGCCGGCGGGCGCGGGGAGCAGCAGCACCATGATCAGCGCGGGCAGGAGCGCCAGCGCGAACAGCACGTACGGCAGGACCAGGGCGTGCGGCAGGTACTGCGCGACGGCCCCGCCGAACAGCGGGCCAAGCGACGCGCCGAGCGCGGTGGTGAGGGTGGCGGCGAGGCCCGCGCGGCGGAGGTTCCGGGCGGGTTCGTGCTCGATGAGGGCGGCGGACCCGGCGGCCGAACACGCACCGACGGCGATGCCTTGGGCGATTCGGCCGAAGAACAGCCAGATGGTCGAGTCGGCGAACGCGAGGACCACGGCCCCCAGCAGGCTGAAGGAGATGGCGGCCAGCAGCACGAAACGGCGGCCCAGTGCGTCGGAGAGTGGGCCGAAGAACAGCAGCGAGGGGAGCAGTCCGGCGACGTAGACGGCGAAGATCAGCGTCTGGACCAGCGGGGTGAACCCGAACTCGTGGCGGTACAGCGAGTACAGCGCCGTGGGGATGTTGGCGCCGAGGAGCAGCACGACGAGGAGATAGTTCAGGCCGTGGAAGTGGCGGCTGGTGGTGCGGGCGGTGACGGTCGGGACGGTGTCGGCGTGAGCGGTTGACGTGGACGTGTGGGGTCGCCTCCTCGGGCTGTCCGAATACATGGGACGTCCTACGTAGTTTAGGCGGGCCGGTCGTGAGCCGCGAGCCGACGAGGTGTGAGGATGAGTACATGACAGTGGTTCGGCGGGAGTCCGCGTATCAGCAGTCCCTGGACTGGATGCGCGGCCGGATCGCCCAGGGCGACTGGACGGTGGGCGAGCGGATCCCGACGGAACCGGAGCTGATGACGTTGCTCGGGGTCGGGCGCAACACCGTGCGCGAGGCCATCAAGACCCTGACGTCGACGGGCATCCTCGAGATCCGGCGGGGGTCCGGGACGTTCGTGCGGGCCCGCACCGACATCGGCGGGCTGCTCGGACGGCAGGTCGCGGTCGCGGAGATGCTGAACGTCTTCGAAGTCCGGCGGGCGCTCGAGACGGAAGCCGTCCGGCTGGCGTGTGGTCGCCGCACGGACGACGACCTGCGGTCCCTGTCCGCGCTACTCGACGAGCGGCAGCGAACGACGGAGGCGCCGTCCCGGTTCGCGGACGCCGACCTCGCGTTTCATCTCGGGGTCGTGGAGGCCGCGCACAATCCGGTGCTGTCCGACCTGTTCGCCGGGATTCTCGAACCCACCCGCGCCACGTACGACTTCACCGAGGGCGTTCATCCTCCGTCGCTGACCACCGACAACCACCGCGCCGTCGTCGACGCGATCGCCGCCCGCGACGAGGACGCCGCAGTCCGTGCCGCTCTGGGTTACCTCGACCGCGTGCTCGATGCGGTGCACCAGGCCTCCCGCCCGTGAGCGGTTGACGAGTCCCTTCACTCCCGGGCCACTCACAGGTGGCGGAGCCGCCGGTCGGCGAACGTGTTGAGCGCCCCGGCCATGTCCTCGGCCCGTGCGCTGGTGACGGTCAGCCGGTCGCCGCACGCCGTCGTGACGATCACGGCGGGACCGGTCCTCGTCACGACGCCGTAGTTCCGCCGGCCCTTCACCTTGAGTCCCCAGCCGCCGAAGTCGTCGAACGGCTTGATCACGTCGACGCGGGCGCCCTCGATCTCGTCGACGTCGTACTGCAGGGCGGTCATGCCCATGTTCACCACCCGGATGCCGGACCGATCGACAATCACCCGGAAGCGGAGCAGGCTGACGATCAGCAGTCCGACCGGAACGAACACCGCGAGCGGCCACCACCCGTCGACGAGCAGACAGACCGCGACAGCGGGCGCGACACCGAGGAGCAGGAGCAACACCAGCGAGCCGACGGTGCCGAAACCGACCGTGTCCGCGACCGTCGCCGGGTCGTCGGCGCGCGGCAACCGGGGGTCGGGAGGACTGGTGGCGGACACCCGGGGCCGGTAGTCGCGCAGCAGGGCGGCGCCGAGCAGGCCGACGACGGCGCCGATCACGACGCCGAGGCCAAGGGACCAGAACGGAAGTTCGGTGTTCGAGGCGTCGGTGACGTCGAGTTGGACGTAGAGCAGCACCACCTGCACCGTCAGGATCAGACCGACCACGGACAGTCCGACGACGAGCATCGTGCGGCGCATCATCAGCATCGCCTGGGCCAGTGCGGCGATCGCGGCACATCCGCCACCGAACAGGACCGTCACCAGGGCAAAGGTCCAGGCGCTGGACATCGGGGTGGCGAAGCCGTCGGGCGAGGTGGTGGTCCAGTGGGTTGCGATCTCCGCGGGCAGTCGCGGTTCCCAGACCTTCGTGAGGACGACCCCGAACAGAGCGGCGAGGACCGGAAGCAGGAGACCGAACACTGCGCCTGCGGGGTCGACGACGCGCGAGGACTTCACCGGACGGGCCGTCGGCAGCCGGTCAGGACGGCTGGCAGGCACCCTTCAGCGAGCACGCACCGCAGGAACTGCCGCACCCGCCGGTGTCGGCAGCGGGCACCGCCGCGGCGGCACGGGCACCGAGCGATCCGCCCGTCGCCGCGGTGAGAGCGGCAGCCACGACGCTGACGAGGACGGCACCGATTCCGAAGACTCCGCCGATCAGGATTCCGGCGATTCCGCCGATCACGAGGAGCCCGGCAGCGGCGAGCAGGGTGGGCCCTGCGACCTTGTTGGCCAGCGCAAACGTCTGATCGTCGCGCATCGTCTCGGGGGTGCGGACACCCGCCCACCGGTTGCGCGGGAGGCGCTCGGCGAGGCCTGCAACGGCGACACCGGAGACAGCGACGGCGAGCACGAACAGCACGACGGAGGCAATCAACACGAGACCAGGATACGGCGGACCCGGACGCGCAGGTGAGCCCGGGTGGGGTGAGGCTCTACCCTGGTTGACGGTATCCCCCTAATTCAGAATGTCAGCCAAGTAGATAGCGACCACAGTGACCGAGCACGTGCAGCCCGCCAACCCGTCCGACGCGACCCCGCAGCACCGCTACACCGCGGAGCTCGCCGGCCAGATCGAGCAGCGCTGGCAGGACCGGTGGAGCGAGGAGGGCACGTTCAACGCGCCCAACCCGGTCGGTCCCCTCGCCGGCGACGTTCCCGCGGACAAGTTGTTCGTGCAGGACATGTTCCCGTACCCGTCGGGCACGGGTCTGCACGTGGGCCACCCGCTCGGCTACATCGCCACCGACGTGTTCGCCCGCTATCACCGCATGCAGGGCCACAACGTGCTGCACACCCTCGGCTACGACGCGTTCGGTCTGCCTGCCGAGCAGTACGCGGTGCAGACGGGCACGCACCCGCGGACCACCACCGAGGCCAACATCGGCAACATGAAGCGGCAGCTGCGCCGCCTGGGGCTCGGCCACGACGAACGTCGCACGTTCGCGACCACCGACACCGACTTCTACCACTGGACGCAGTGGATCTTCCTGCAGATCCACGACGCGTGGTTCGACAAGGCTGCCGGCAAGGCCCGTCGTATCTCGGAGCTCGAGGCCGAGTTCGTGTCGGGTGAGCGGTCGCTGGAGGACGGACGGGACTGGTCGTCGCTGTCCGTGTCCGAGAAGGAGGCCGTCCTCGACTCCTACCGCCTCGTCTACCACTCCGATTCGATGGTCAACTGGTGCCCGGGTCTGGGCACGGTGCTGGCGAACGAAGAAGTGACCGCCGACGGTCGCAGCGACCGCGGCAACTTCCCCGTGTTCCGTAAGCACCTGCAGCAGTGGATGATGCGCATCACCGCGTACTCGGACCGGCTGGTGGACGACCTGGAGTACCTGGACTGGCCCGAGAAGGTCAAGACCATGCAGCGCAACTGGATCGGGCGCTCGCACGGTGCCCAGGTGAAGTTCCAGGCGGACGGTCATGAGATCGAGGTGTTCACGACGCGTCCGGACACGCTGTTCGGCGCGACGTACGTGACGCTGGCGCCGGAGCACGAACTCGTGGACGACATCGTCGCGGGCGAATGGCCCGAGGGTGTGGATTCGCGCTGGACCGGTGGCGCCGCGACTCCCGTCGAAGCGGTTGCGGCGTACCGGAAGTCGATCGCTGCCAAGTCGGATCTGGAGCGGCAGGAATACAAGGAGAAGACGGGTGTCTTCCTCGGCACCTACGCCGTGAACCCGGTGAACGGGCTCGAGCTGCCGGTGTTCATCGCCGACTACGTCCTCACCGGGTACGGCACGGGCGCCATCATGGCCGTCCCCGGCCACGACCACCGCGACTACGAGTTCGCGACCGAGTTCGGCCTCGACATCGTCGAGGTCATCTCCGGCGGCGACCTCACCAAGGACGCGTACACCGGCGACGGCACCATCGTGAACTCCGATTTCCTGAACGGGATGAGCGTCGCCGACGCCAAGAAGGCGATCACCGAGCGCCTGGAAGCGGACGGTACCGGCAAGGGCACCATCCAGTACAAGCTGCGCGACTGGCTGTTCGCGCGCCAGCGGTACTGGGGCGAGCCGTTCCCGATCGTGTACGACGCCGAGGGCAACGCCCACGCTCTGCCGGAATCTTCTCTGCCCGTGGAGCTCCCGGAGGTCGAGGACTACGCACCCGTGTCGTTCGATCCCGACGACGCGTCCTCGGAGCCCTCTCCCCCGCTGGCGAAGGCCGTCGACTGGGTCGACGTCGAACTCGATCTCGGTGACGGACTGCAGACGTACCGCCGCGACACCAACGTGATGCCGCAATGGGCCGGCAGCTCGTGGTACCAGCTGCGGTACATCGACCCCACCAACCCGGACGTGTTCTGCGACAAGGAGAACGAGCGGTACTGGACGGGTCCGCGTCCGGAGATCCACGGACCCAACGATCCCGGCGGTGTCGACCTGTACGTCGGCGGCGTCGAGCACGCGGTGCTGCACCTGCTGTACTCGCGGTTCTGGCACAAGGTGCTGTTCGACCTCGGCTACGTCAGCTCGAGCGAGCCGTACCGCCGCCTGTACAACCAGGGCTACATCCAGGCGTACGCATACACCGATGCGCGCGGCGTGTACGTGCCTGCCGACGAGGTGGAGGAGAAGGACGGCAAGTTCTTCTACCAGGGCGCCGAGGTCAACCGCGAGTACGGGAAGATGGGCAAGAGCCTCAAGAACTCCGTGTCGCCGGACGACATCTGCGAGGAGTACGGCGCCGACACGCTCCGTGTGTACGAGATGTCGATGGGTCCGCTGGACACGTCGCGTCCGTGGGCGACCAAGGACGTCGTCGGTGCGCAGCGCTTCCTGCAGCGCGCCTGGCGTGTGGTGGTCGACGAGGAGTCCGGTGCACTGCGGGTCACCGACGACGCCCCGACGGAGGACACGCTGCGCGCGCTGAACAAGGCGATCGCCGGTGTGAGCGAGGACTACACGGCCCTGCGCGACAACACGGCCGCGGCCAAGCTGATCGAATACACCAACCACCTCACCAAGGCCTACCCCGGCGGTGCACCCCGCTCGGTGGTGGAGCCGCTGGTGCTGATGCTGGCACCGCTGGCCCCGCACCTCGCGGAGGAGTTGTGGTCGCGGCTCGGGCACGAGAAGTCCCTGGCGCACGGACCCTTCCCGGTGGCGGAGGAGAAGTGGCTGGTGGAGGACACCGTCGAGTACCCGATCCAGGTCAACGGCAAGGTCCGGAGCCGCGTGACGGTCGCCGCCGATGCCCCGCGCGAGGAGATCGAGAAGATCGCGCTGGCCGACGACAAGATCGTGGCGCTCCTCGACGGCCAGGATCCCCGCAAGGTGATCGTCGTCCCCGGCAAGATGGTCAACATAGTGCGCTGACGCACCCGTGAGTACTTATTAACCGCCCGTGGTTAACAAGTACTCACGGGTGGTTTGATACGTGGGTGCAACTCGTGATCGAGGCAACCGACCTTCCCGGATCATCGTGCCCGCCGGGGGCCAATTTTCCCGGTTACGACAACATTCACGTGGCGGTGCAACGCCGCGGTGCACACGGCGACCTGCTCGGTCTGCATCCGGGAGACGCGACCACCGCGCGCTGGGTTCTCGACTGCAAGACCACCCCGACGCCGACGGGTCTCGACATCACCGGACCGTACGTGCAGGGCCGTCCGGGCGCGCGGTTCGTCTACCTGTCGTGGGGGACGGTCGACGCCGACGGCGGGTTCGACATGTTCCGCCGGGCGAAGTTGATGTGGGACGCGGTGGATCCGGCGACTGCGGACGCGGCGTCGGCTGCCGGTCGCATCACGGCGCGGCTCGGGCTCACCGACGCCCGGGGAAATCCGCTGTGCGCTGCGGTGCGTCCGCCGTTGGTCGAGTGGTCGGCGTAGCCGATCGCCGTACCTCCTCTGCGCGTAGGGTGAGGGTATCGGAGGCACTTCGCATGCGAACGCCCAAGATCGCGTCGCCGCCGACAGAGATATCGGCTGCCTTGCGGCCGAGGCGGGAGCGTCGTCATGACGCTACAACAGGATCGCAACTTTCCCGGTCGCCTTCACGGTGCCCACACTCGTGGCGGACCGGCGCAGTCGCCGCGACTGCGGTTGAAGCCGGAAGCGCCCAGTGCCGGCACCGTGGACGGTGCCTGGTGGCCCCGGTCCCGCGACCTGGCCGCGGAGATCCCGGATCTTGTTGCATTGGTGGCGATTCGGGTGGGTGTCGTCGAACGGATCGTGTACGACATCAAGGCATGGCTTCCTGCGCCGCGCCGGATCACGGTCGAGGGGCGATCGGTGCATCTCGACGGCTACGAGTACCAGCCGCTCAACACCCTGTACGTGAGCGGTCTGAAGCGGACGAGGCTGACGCTTCTGGTGGTGCCTCCGGAGGCCGACGCCCGCTATGCCGACTCGACGATGCACACGGCGGCCAACCCCAACACTGCCTTGACCGCCGACGAGCTGCTGATGTCGGGCATCAGGGGTGGCTTCGACTGCACTGCGAGCGCGAAGGGACGTGGACGATGATGCACGACGAAAACATCACGCACTCCGGCCGGGGGCTGGGTCTCTCTCGGCCGACGGCCGACGGTGGGCAGCCTTTCGACGCTCCCACCCGGACCCCGAGACTGCTTCTGCGCGCTCGCGGCGAGGTGTCGGAGGGTGTCGACGGTGCGTGGTGGCCCCGAACCACCAACCTGACCACCGAACTGCACGACCTGATCAGCGCTCTGACGGATCGAGTGGGAACGACCGAACGGGTCGCCTTCGACTGGAATTCGCTGAGCATCTCGCAACGCGGCATCGACCGTCGCGACGGTGTCGAGGTGTCCGGTCCGGATCCGGACCAGCCGCCCGACATCATGTACGTCTTCGGTACCGACGGACGTCGGCTCGACATCCTGATCGTCGGACCCAACACCGATGCCGACAACGCGTTCGAGGCGATGCAGAGGGCAGTGGGCCTCGCCACCGACCAGTAGACAACCGCTATCGGGTCTCGGCCCCGTGCAGGGCCGGGGGCCTGTCGACGTGACGGGGACGCCGCTCCCGCATCCACGGCAGCGCTGCGGACGCGATGAGGACGACGGCCATTCCCGCCCACTGCACCGGCGACAATTGCTCGCCCAGCAGTATCTGTGCGGCCAGCACCCCGACCACCGGTTCGAGCAGTCCGAGGAGGCTGACCGAGGCCGATCCGAGCGCTCGGACCGCGATGAAGGAGCAGCCGATACCGATGGGCATCAGCAGGAGCCCCTGGAACAGGATGGATCCCCACCCGCTGGGTGCGAACGTCCACGACTGTCCGTCGACGACGGCGATCGTGCCGGTGGCGATTCCGGCGCCGAGTGACGCCAGCCCGCCGGCGGCGACGGGGCTGACCTGGTGTACCCATCGTTCCCCGACCACCAGATACAGGGCGTACCCGGCCGCACTGAGGAGGGCGAGGACGGCCCCGTTCAGGGCGACGGTGGAGGTGCCCGCGCCTGCGACGAGGGCGATGCCGCCGGACATCGCGAGGGCCAGCACCAACTGACCGCGGTGGATCCTGTTCCGGGTCAGCACCCATACCAGCGCCATCACGAACAGCGGGTAGATGTGGACGATCACGACCGCGATCTGGGCACCGGTAACCCGCACTGCCGCAAAGAAACACAGAAGCTGGATACCGAACAGCGGGCCGCAGACGAAGCACAGCCCGACAGCGGACTTCCAGGTCACGCCCGTCAGTCTTCCCGTGGACCAGGCCAGGAGTAGCAGGAGAGCGGCACCGACGAGGCTGCGGAGGCAGACGAGGACGGCCGGGGACACGCCACCGGCGTAGCCGATCGCGGCGAACGTCGGGGTGAGGCCGTACGCGATCGCGGAGGCCGCGCCGCATCCCCAGGCGAGGGCACTGCCACCGCGGGTGGTGCTATCGCCCATGGACCCGTACGCGAGCGGTCCGCAGTGGTCGGTTCACCATGTCCGCGGCGCGACGAGTTCGTCGTGAACGAACTGCACGAGAACCTCTTTCATGGCGGCGACGGTCATGTTCGGGGCGCCGGTGAGTACCTGGATGGCGGTGCCGTCGGTGAGCGCGGTGAGCCGCTGCGCGATGGTTTCCGGGTCGATGTCGGTGCGGAAGATCTCCTGGCGTTGTCCGCGCCGGACGATCTTGACGACGGTTTCGTGCCAGCGCGCGTAGTACGTGTTGTGGAACGGGCGGAGTTCGGGACGCAGCGTGGCCTCGGCCCAGAACTGCAGCCAGATGGACCACTCGTCGCGCAGCGGCCCGACGCGGGGCAACTGCATGTCGATGAGGCGGAGCAGCCGCTCGTGGGCGTTGTCGATCGCCTTGAGTTCGCGACTCTGCCGGTCGAATGCGTTGTCGATGGCGTGGCGGAGGGCCGCTGTCAGGACGTCACTCTTGCCGGGGAAGTAGTAGTGCACCGCGCCGGTGCTGGTGCCGACGACCTGAGCGATGTCGGAGATGCGGACCGAGTGGTATCCGCGCTCGGCGATCAGCTGAGCCGCGGCATCGAGTATCGCCGTGCGGCGCGCGTCCTCGGTGAGTTGAGCGGTCACGGTCCCTCCTTCGAAAGTCATCTGACTGATCCATCAAATCATACGCTTCAAACTGACGCATCAGTCAGACGGCGAACGACCCACCTCAAAATGATCGACGTCCCGCATTCGCGCGAATAAGCGCAGTTCACAGCGCTATTGTACACACGTCGAACATTCGGACGCCGAGTCAGTTTCCGGGAAACCCTTGACATCTGTGGGCTGCGTCACGGTATAACTGATGCATCAGTCAGACCCCTGCGGTCGGAACGGTAGCGACGAGAGGCGAACGCTCGATGGAATGTGAGAACCCAGGTGGAGGCGCCGGGCAGGTGTTGCGCCCCGACGTCCATCGCGGGCGGGTGGCACTGGTCACCGGTGGAGGCACCGGGATCGGACGCGCGATTGCCCTGGACATGGCGAGGTGTGGAGCCGACGTCGTCATCAGCGGCCGGCGGTCCGAGCCCCTCGGGAAGACCGCCGCCGAGATCGAGGCGCTGGGCGCCCGGGCGCTCGTAGTGCCCGCGGACATTCGCGAAGAACAGCAGGTGACCGATCTGGTCGACCGCGCCCTCGACACGTTCGGCCGGATCGACATCCTGGTCAACAACGCCGGCGGTCAGTTCGCGGCGCCGGCCGAGGACATCACGAGCAAGGGATGGCGCGCCGTTCACCGCCTCGCCGTCGACGCCACGTGGGCGGTCACCCGGGAGGTCGCCGTTCGCGCGATGATTCCGCAGCGGTCGGGATGCATCTTCTTCATGGCGTTCTCCCCGCGTCGCGGAATCGCGTCGATGGTCCACGCCACCTCGGCCCGAGCCGCCCTCGAGAACCTCGCATCCGGACTGTCGCTGGAGTGGAGCCGGTACGGGATCCGGTCGATCTGCATCGCCCCCGGCACCATCGCGACGGAGGGCATGGAGGGCAACTACAGCGAAGAGGCCCGCGCACAATGGACGTCCGCGGTGCCGCTCGGACGTCTGGGTACGGCCGAGGACGTTTCCGGGGTCGTCACGTTCCTCGCCTCGCCCGCAGGCAGTTACGTCACCGGGACCACGCTGGTGGTCGACGGCGGCGCCGACGCCTGGGGCACGGGTCACCCCGCTCCGAAGGTCGAGGAGAAGCGATGAGCGCGACCACCGACCGCGACCTCACGGCACTGTTCGATCCCCGGTCGGTCGCCGTCCTCGGTGCCAGCAACGACGAGACGAAATACGGCAACTGGATCAGCGTCCAGGCCCTCCGCATGAAGGGCCACCGGTCGGTCCACCTCGTCAACCGGCGCGGTGAGCGCATCCTGGGACACCCCGCGCTCCGGAGCCTGTCGGAACTCGACGAACGAGTCGACCTCGTCGTCATCACCGTTCCGGCACAGGGTTTCGAGGAGGCCGTGGACGACGCCCTCGCCGCAGGCGCCACCGCGATCGTCGGCGTCACCGCCGGTTTCGCCGAACTCGGCGCTGCCGGAAAGGCTGTGCAGGATCGGGTCGTGGAGCGGGTGCGGGCAGCCGGAGCCGTCCTCCTCGGGCCGAACTGCCTGGGTGTGCTGGATTCGAGCACCGGGCTGACGCTGGCCTCGAACCCGCTTCCCGCCGGCCGGGTCGCGCTGCTCTCCCAGAGCGGCAACATGGCACTCGAACTCAGCCAGTTCCTCGAGGCCCGCGGGCACGGGTTCTCCCGGTTCGCCTCGCTCGGGAACCAGGCCGACCTCGGCGCCGCCGACCTCATCCGCTCCTGCGTCGAGCACGCCGACACCGATCTCATCGCCGTGTACTGCGAGGACTTCGGTGACGGGCGGGCGTTCGTCGAGGCCGCCGCCCAGGCGTCCCGGGCCGGGAAGCCGGTTCTGCTGCTGACGGTCGGTGGCAGCGAGGCATCCATCCGCGGGGCGCAGTCGCACACGGGATCACTGACGTCCGACAGCGCGGTCATCGACGCGGCCTGCCGTGCCGCCGGGGTGTACCGGGTGTCGAGTCCACGGCAACTCGCGGACGTCGCGGCCACACTCCTCGGGTACGGACCGGCGGAGGTGCGCCGGGTCGGCGTCATCGCGGACGGCGGTGGGCACGCAGGCGTCGCGTCCGACGTCGTCGAGGCAGCCGGACTCGCGGTGCCGGAGTTCACCGCCGACATCAGCAGCGCGCTGCGCGCCCTGTTGCCGCCGTCCGCCGGGGTGACCAACCCGGTCGACCTGGCCGGCGCCGGGGAACAGGACATCACCTCGTTCGTCTCCGTCCTCGACACGATCCTGCAGAGTCCGGCCATCGACTCCGTCCTGCTCACCGGATACTTCGGCGGCTACGGAAGTTACGGCGAGAACCTCGCGCGAGCGGAGATCGACACCGCCCGTGCGATGGCGGAGACGGCGCGCACCCACGGCAAGCCGGTCGTCGTGCACACGATGCACCCCGACAGTGCAGCAGCCCGGGTCCTGGCCGACAGCGGAGTCCCGGTCTTCCGGGCGGTGGAGGACGCCGCCGGTGCGCTCGGAGTCATCGCCGAAACCACTGCGCCGCAGCATCGTGCGGGACCGGAGACCGAACCGGCCGAGCCGGTCGGCAGCGACGCGTACTGGGAATCCCGGGAACTCTTCCGCAGTGCGGGAGTCGAATTCCCCGAAGCGCGACTGGTGCAGACCTGCGCCGAGGCGGTGGCGGCGGCCGACACCGTCGGGTACCCCGTGGTCCTGAAGGCGATGGGGCTGCTGCACAAGTCCGACTCCGGCGGCGTGGCCCTCGGCTTGGACACCGCGCAGCAACTCGCCGACGCGTTCACGCGGATGGACGGCTCGCTCGCCGCGCCCGCCTACTGCGTGGAGGGCATGGCGGACCTGAGCGAGGGGGTCGAACTCATCGTGGGAGTCCAGACCGACCCGCGATTCGGTCCCGTCGCGATGGTGGGTCTCGGCGGCATCTTCACCGAGGTCCTCGCCGATGTCGCCTTCGCGCTGGCGCCCGTCGATGCGGAGACCGCACGCGGCCTGCTCGACAACCTGCGGGCGTCCGCTCTGCTCCGAGGGGTTCGCGGCAGGCCGCCGATCAACCTCGACGCGGCCGCGGACGCGATCGCCGCCGTCACGGCCGTGGCCGCCGCGCACCCCGAGATCGCGGAACTCGAGATCAACCCACTGTTCGTCACTCCGAAGCAGGCCCTCGGACTCGACGCACGCATCGTCCTCAGCTCATCGAACATCAACTGACACAAGGAAGTTCTTTCATCATGGAATTCGCATACAGCCCCCGCCTCGCCGACCTCAAGGAGCGCGCACGCGCCCTGACCGACACGATCATGCAGTTCGAGGACGAGTGCGAAAGAAACAACGGAATTTCCGACGAATCCCACGCCACGATCAAGGCGGCCGTCCTGGCATCGGGACTGCAGGCGATCAACACCCCCGTCGAATACGGCGGTGCCGGACTGACGGTGCTCGAGCAGGCCGTCGTGCAGGACGAACTCGGTAAGCTCACCAATGCACTGTGGGACACGGTGTGGCGGCCGGCGAACCCGCTGACCCACGCGACCCCCGAACAGCGGGAGCGCTACCTGATTCCCGGTGCCCGCGGCGACCGCCGCGACGCCGTCGCGATCTCCGAGGCCAACGCGGGCTCGGACTTCTCCGCGGCGAGCACCACCGCGACCCCCGACGGCAACGGCGGGTACATCATCAACGGCGAGAAGTGGTTCGTCACGGTCGGTGACGTCGCCGACTACCTCATCGTGCTGGCCAATGTCGAACCCGAGCACGCCGCGACGATCTTCCTGATCGACGTCGACACCCCGGGTGTGAAGATCAAGCACATTCCCCGCTACACGCACACGTTCGTCTACGAGCACCCCGAGTTCACGTTCGAGAACGTGCGCGTAGGAGCGGACGCCGTGCTCGGTGGCATCGGGCAGGGCCACGACCTCACCCGCGACTGGTTCACGGAGGAGCGGCTGATGATCGGCGCGCGCACGATCGGCGCCGCCGAGCGGGCGCTGACCCTGGCCGTCGACTGGGCGCGGGAGCGGGTGCAGGGCGGCGAGCCGCTGATCAACCGTCAGCTGATCCAGGGCATGATCGCCGACTCCGTCGTGGACATCACCACGAACCGGGCGCTCACCCACCAGGTGGCGTGGGAATTCGACCAGGCCGACCCCAATGACGCAGAGCTGCGAAAGACGCTGCACGCCAAGGCTGCGACGGTGAAACTGGCCGCCTCCGAGGCGTCGAACCGGGTGGCCGACCGGGCCGTGCAGATCTTCGGTGGGCGCGGCTACATCCGCGACTACCCCGTCGAGCGGCTGTGGCGCGAACTGCGCGTCGACCGCATCTGGGAGGGCACGTCGGAGATTCAGCGCCTGGTCATCGCGAACGAGGCCAACAAGCGGGGTCTGGACAACCTGCTGTCCTTCCGCTACGCGGCCGGGGAGAAGTAGCACGATGCCGACCGAGAACGCCGGGACCGTCGATGTGCGCCGCGACGGCGACGTCGCCGTCGTCACCCTGAGGCGGGAACAGAAGCGGAACGCGCTGTCCACGCACATGGAAGCCGAACTGCTCGGCGCACTGGGTTCCCCCGAGGTGAAATCCAGTCGTGCGGTCGTCCTCACCGGGGGCGACTCGGTGTTCTCGGCCGGCGCGGACGTCACCGAACTGCGGGAGATGACCCCGGAGGCGATCGCCGAGTACTACCGGACCTCCGGTTCGGTGTACGAGGCGCTCGCGGCTCTCCCGCAACCCACGGTCGCCGCGATCACCGGCTACTGCCTCGGCGGCGGGCTCGAACTGGCGCTCGCCACCGACATCCGCGTCGCCGACCCGGCCGCGGTGTTCGGTTTCCCGGAGATCGGAATCGGGATCCTCCCCAGCTCCGGTGGGGTCACCCGCATCACCCGGATCGTCGGGGCAGGCCGTGCCCGCGACCTCGTCCTGCGCGGGCGGCGCTTCGACCACACGGACGCCGAACGCTGGGGCGTCGTCAGCGAGATCGCCCCTCCCGCGGAGCACGTGAAGCAGGCTCTGAGCATCGCGCACGAACTCGCGGCGTATTCGCCTCTGGCGCTGAGCATCACCAAGCAGGTGCTGGACGTCAGTGCCGACTCCCCGCATCATGCCTCGCTGCTGCTCGAGCAGCTCGCCTACTCGGCGCTGAACAAGACAACCCCTTAGCGGTACCGGCCGAGTGCGGCCGACTCGACCGCCACCCCCAGGGTGACGGCACCAATCGACGTAGTGGAGACGACATGAGTTCCTTCGACGTGATGGACAGACCCGCCAAACGCGGGTTCCACACCAAGCTCCTGATCGCGTGCTGTGGCGGACCATTCCTGGACGGGTACGTCATGAGCATCATCGGTGTGGCCCTGCTCGGGGTGACCGAGCAGCTTCACCCGACGACAGCCGAGGCAGGGTTGATCGGCGCCGCCTCGCTGATCGGTATCTTCTTCGGCGCCACCGTGTTCGGCTTCCTGACCGACCGGATAGGCCGGGAGAAGATGTACGCCCTGGACCTGGTGGTGCTGGTCGTCGCGTGCGTTCTGTCGGTGTTCGTGCAATTGCCGTGGCAGCTCATCGTCCTGCGCTTCGTCATCGGTGCGGCCATCGGTGCGGACTACCCCATCGCCACCTCGCTGCTCACCGAGTTCACCCCCACCAAGAAGCGCGGCGCCATGGTCGGGATGTCGGCCGTCGCGTGGTCGGCGGGCGCGGTTGCCGCGTACGTGGTGGGTGCGCTCGTCGTCGGCATCTCCGGCGGCAACGACCACTGGCGCCTGCTGCTTGCGTCCAGTGCGGTCCTGGGTCTGATCGTGATCCTGGTGCGCCGCGGAATCCCGGAGTCGCCGCGCTGGCTCCTGAAGAACGGCCGGGTGGCCGACGCGGAGTCCGTGGTCAAGAAGATCTACGGGGAGAAACTCGACCTGAGCAAGGTGACGGTCGAGGACACGGCGGACAAGCCGAAGGCTGACATCCGGATCTACTTCCGGGGCCAGTACCTTGCCCGGCTGATCATGTGCAGCGCTTTGTATCTGGCGGTCGTCACCCCGCTCTACGCGTTGCTGACCTTCCTGCCCACGATCCTGTCGGGCTTCTCGATCTCCGGCGACGGTTCCGCGGGGCTCATCGTCGAAACCGTCATCATCGGGCTCATCGTCGCCGGATCCATCCCGGCGCTGTTCCTGGTCGAGAAGTGGGGCCGGCGCCCGATCGCAGTGGTCCCCCTGGCACTGATGGTGATTCCGCTGGCAGGGCTGTGGTTGTGGGCGGACGGGCCTCTCTGGTTCATCGTCGCCGCCTTCTGCGCGTACGCGTTCATCTCCGGCGGTCCGAGCATCCTGGTGTGGATCTACCCCAACGAACTCTTTCCCACCGAGTTCAGGGCGACTGCGGTGGGAATCGCCACCGCGGTGAGCCGGTTCGGCGCCGCGACGGGCACGTACCTGCTGCCGCTGAGTATCTCGGCGCTGGGCACGGGCACCACGATGCTCTTCGGCGCCGTGCTGACGGCGGTCGCGTTCGTGATCTGCTTCTTCATGTCTCCGGAGACGAAGGGCAAGTCGCTGGAGGAGGTGTCCTCCGTGACCGCTGCGCCGGCGATGGGGACGAGCGCTCCGCGGCTGGAGAAGTTGGAGGAGGCGTCCGCGCCGCGAACCTGAGTAATCGTTCCCGTCCGCCCTTGCCGACTTCCGCGAGGTCGGCGGGGGCGGACCCCTGTGCGGACATGTCCCGCTGCCTGGGAGAAGGGGCTCCCCACCGGGCCGGTGCTGCGTTACTCTCACCACTAGAACACGTTCTATTCGACTGAGGAGTTCGCATCATGGCACCGTCCGCAGAAGACATCCGCAAGACCGTCGAGAGGTACATCGAGGCGGTGGCCACCGGGACCGCCGACGACGTGGTCGCGCTGTACGCCGAGGGCGCAACCGTCGAGGATCCGGTGGGTACCGAGCCGCGGAGCACGGTGGAATCGCTGCGGGAGTTCTACGGGGTGATCGAACCGCTGAAGCAGACCGGCGAGCTCCTGACGCTGAAGATCGCCGGCAACTCGGCTGCGTTCCACTTCTCCCTCGTGACCGACCTGGGTGAGCAGAAGCTCGAGATCGCGCCGATCGACGTCATGACGTTCGACGACGACGGCAAGATCACGTCCATGCGGGCCTTCTGGTCGCAGGAAGACATGATCACGAGCTGACCGACTGCCGGGCCTGGCAACCACACCGCAATTCGGCCCGGCTGATCAGCGACTGTGCTTACCATGGCGTGGTGGCCACCGACGTCGCCGGGCAGGCCGCACGGCGTGCCCGACGCAGAGCAGTCGTTCGAGCCGGTACGCGCCCCGGGCGCGCACCGCGTAGCTGGCTGGCGGTCGCAGGCGCCCTCACCGCCGCGGTGCTCGTGGCGTGTTCCTCGGGTTCCGGGGGCCACCCCGACCCGGTCGACCTGGACCGGGCCACCGACAACGGGCAGCTTCCGTGGACGGAAGTGCTGCTTCCGCCGCAGACGCCGACGACGGTTCCGTTCGGTCCGCCCGGCACCGACCTCCCGAGCGAGCCCCGCGCTGCCGGGATCCGGGTGATCGGCGACCGTGCCGGTCTCTACGGCGGAAGCCCCGATCGGGTGCTCTGCGACCGCCAGCGTCTCGTCGACGACCTCGAGAAGGATCCGGCGAGGCTGCAGGCCTGGTCGAGTGTGTTCCAGGTCGACGACGTGCGGAATTACGTCCGCACCCTGACGCCGGTGCTGCTCCGGGCAGATACCCGCGTCACCAATCACGGCTTCGACGACGGTCAGGTGACCGCATTCCAGTCGGTCCTCGAGGCGGGGACCATCGTGCTGATCGACGACCACGGCGTTCCCCGCGTCCGATGCGTGCGCGGAAGCCCACTGCTGTCCCCGGTGGTGAACCAGGACGCGGAAGTGCAGGGCGATCCGTGGCCGGGCTTCCAGCAGGACAAGTTGTACGTCGTGCAGCCGTCCAACCTGGCGATGACCGAAGTGACCGTGGTGGATCTGATGACCGGTGGACTGTCGCCGGTGCCGATCGGTTCCGGCCCGCAGCAGCCGGCGGAGCGCCCGAATTCGGTGGCACCCGTGGAAGCTCAGGCGCCGGTGGTGGATTCGCCGCCCGCCGTGGTGCAGCAAGCCGCTCCCCGTCCCGCGCCGGCTCCCGAACCGGCACCGGCGGCCGCCCCGCCACCACCCCCTCCGCCGCCACCCCCACCCCCGCCTCCACCACCACCGCCCGCACCCGAGCCGCAGGTGAACTACCCGCCTCCGCCCGCGCCGGCGCCCGCACCGCCACAGCAGATTCAGGTGCAGATACCGGGTCTGCCACCCATCGTCATCCCCATTCCCAACTGAGGGTCGGCCGCGGAGTACTCGGCTACAGGGCGACGAGCGCTGCGTTGATCACGATCGCCTGAGTGAAGAGCGACCACTCGACGCGCCTGCCGGGACGCGCAACGGACGGTTAACGGAAGGAAACTTATATATACCTGCGGTAAATTCCACCAACTTGTATTGACATGTTGGGTGGGCGGGTTCACAGTGGGATCCATGACAAATCAACGACGCTACGACGTGGTGGTTGTCGGTGCCGGAATCGTCGGCCTCGCGCACGCATACCACGCACACAATCGAGGCCGGTCCGTGGCGGTGATCGACCATGCCGACCGAGTTGCGGGCGCTTCCGTTCAGAACTTCGGCCACGCCTGCATCACCGCCCAGTCGGGCGTCGCCCGCGACTATGCTCGAGCGGGCCGGGAGCACTGGCTCGATCTGGCACGCAAGGCCGGATTCTGGTCTGCCGAGTCCGGAACATACTGCGTGGCACGACATGACGACGAGCTGGCCGTCATGACCGAGTTCGCGGACGTACGCGGACCGGCCGAAGTGGAACTGCTGTCCCGAGACCGGATCCTCGGCGCCTTACCCATCGCCGGCGATCGCGTCGTCGGGGGCATGTACATGGCCGACGACCTCCAGGTGAACCCGCGGGAAGCGGCCCCCACCATCGCGCAGTGGCTCGAAGCGTCGGGTGTCGACTTCTTCTGGCGCACCGCCGCCACCGGATTCGGGACCGGAGTCGTCCACACCTCGCGGGGCGATCTGCACGCGGGGACGGTGTTCGTCACCGTCAACTACGACATCGACCGCCTGTTCCCGGAGCCGGCCGAGCGCGGCGGACTCCTGCGGTGCCGGCTCCACATGATGCGCGCGAGGATGCCGCTGTCCGCGCCGTTGCCCGCGCCCCTGTTCACCGGCTGGTCGCTCGTGCGGTACAGCGGTTTCGAGAATCTTCCCACGACGGCGGCGCTCGCGGCGCGGTTGCGGGAAGAGTACCCCGACTACGTCGACCTCGACCTGCACCAGATGTACACACCGCAGCCCGACGGATCGATCCTGCTGGGCGACACCCACATCCGCGAGATCTCGGCGGAACCGTTCCAGTCGGAGAAGGGGTTCGAGGTGCTGATCGGCGAAGCCGCCGCCCTGTTCGGGGTCTCGGACGTCACCGTCACCGAACGCTGGCAGGGCGTGTACAGCTCGGCCCCCGATTCGGAATTCCTGATCGAGGAGCCGATCGACGGCGTGCACATCGTCACCGTGACCACCGGGATCGGCATGACGACCAGCATGGGTCTCGCGAAGGATCGCATCGACCACGCCTTCGGTCGCGAGACCGTTCCTGTAATGGCATAGCAGCACAACCACACTCACGAACA
Source organism: Rhodococcus wratislaviensis (assembly GCF_041228765.1). Lineage (NCBI taxonomy): Bacteria > Bacillati > Actinomycetota > Actinomycetes > Mycobacteriales > Nocardiaceae > Rhodococcus > Rhodococcus wratislaviensis. The sequence continues at coordinate 928,790 of NZ_CP150488.1, forward strand.
TCGAGAGGAACCAGACAATGGGAACACATCACCGGGACATCAGCCTCGTCGTCTTCGACATGGCAGGCACCACCGTGGAGGACAGCGGACTGGTACAGCAGTCCTTCCTCGCCGCGGACGAGCATGCCGGACTGTCGAAGACGGAGGAGGACCGCCGACGGATGCTCGAATACGTCTCCGACACCATGGGCCAGTCCAAGATCGTCGTCTTCCGCCATCTCAGCGGCGGAAACGAGGAGCAGGCGCAGGCCGCGAACAAGGAATTCGAACGCTGCTACTCGCAACTCGTCGACGACGGCCGATGCAGCGCCATCCCCGGCGCCGAGGAACTCTTCGGCTCGCTGCGTGAGCAGGGCATCAAGACGGCGCTCACCACCGGGTTCGCGCACGAGACGCAGATGTCGATCATCCGCGCGCTCGGCTGGCAGGACGTCGCCGACGTCGTGTTGTGCCCCGGAGACGGCGTCCGCGGCCGCCCCTTCCCGGACCTGGCGCTGACCGCGTTGATGCGCACCGGCGCCCCGTCCGTGCAGTCCATGGTGGTGCTCGGCGACACCACGTCGGACGTCACCACCGGCCTCCGCGCCGGAGCACTCGCCTCCGTGGGCGTGCTCACCGGCGCCCATGACGCCACCCAGCTGTCCGAGGCCGGGGCCACCCACGTTCTCGACAGCGTCGCGGACTTGCCCAGTCTGCTCGCTCAACTGCGCAACACCTGATCAAACCCGTTCCACAGCCGGCTGCGCCGCCGGCAGGTCATTCGGCGGCGCAGTCCCGTTCTTCCGCTTCGCACACCCCGCCCGACGCGGCGCCCCAGCCCGGCGCACCGGCGAAAAATTCTACAGCCGAACATCTTCCGCATTCTCGGCGCACGTGGCCGCCCCGATTCCGGGGCCGCCCCTTTCTCGGCACATCAGCCCGCGTATCTGCCTGAACCGGCCTCGACATCTCTCGTAGGCCGCCGCACTCACCTCGAGGTGAATATCATGGCGCAGACAATCATGACCACACGCACAACGATCCCGCGTTACGAACGCTGGAGAATACAAATCTTCGCGATCACCTGGATCGCGTATGCCGGGTTCTACTTCACGAGGCAATCCTTCGCTGTCGCGAAACTCGGCATCCTGGAAGACCCACTCGTCAACGATGTCCTGACGAAGGGAATGCTCGCCAATCTCGATGCGGTGTACCTCGCCGCCTACGCGCTCGGCCAATTCGTCTGGGGCTCCGTCTCCGATCGATACGGCCCGCGCATCGTCGTTCTCGGCGGCCTGGCCATCTCGGCTGTCGCGACGATGTTCATGGGAATCCTGCCTGCTGTCGCTTTCCTGTTGCCGCTCATGATCATTCAGGGTCTTGCGCAATCGACCGGCTGGTCCGGCACGCTGAAGAACATGGCCCAGTTCTTCGCCATCTCGGAACGCGGCCGGGTCCTCGGGCTGTGGAGCACCAACTACGCGTTCGGGGGCCTCGTGGCCGCGCCCGTGCTCGGCTGGGTCGCGTACAGCGTGTTCGACAGTTGGCGGGCCGCGTTCTTCGCAGGCGCTGCGATCGTGGTCGTCGTGTTCGTCGCCGTCGTCGTCTTCCAGCGGAACACCCCGGAGGACGTGGGGTTGCCACCGATCGAGGAGTACCGCGCGGAGGAGAAGACTCTGCCACTGGATGATTCGGCCGCGGCGGAGGTCATTGCCGAACCCGCGCGGTCGGTGCGCGAGTCGTTCGTGGTGGTGCTGAAGGACCGCATGGTGATGACGCTGGGCATGGCATATTTCCTGCTCAAGCCCGCCCGCTACGCCATCCTCCTGTGGGGTCCGGTCATCGTCGCGGAGCGCCTGCACGGCGCCGGCCACTTCCAGGCGATCGTCATCCCGATCGCGTTCGGGGTCGCCGGCGTCGTCGCACCGATGGTCATCGGCCGGATCTCCGACAAGGTGTTCACGGCGCGGCGCATCCCGGCCTGCGTCCTGAGCCTGGCGGTGCTCGTGGCCGTGCTGGCACTGTTCACGCCGCTGACCGCGGCGGGCAACGCGTGGATCATGGTGGGAGTCCTCGCCGTGATCGGGTTGTCCATCTACGGCGCCGACGCGATGATCTCCTGCGTCTCGGCCGTCGACTTCGGCACGTCCAAGCATGCGGGCGCGGCCAGCGGCATCATCAACGGGTGCGGATCGGTCGGCGCCATCCTCGGCGGGCTGCTCCCCGGGTACCTCGGGACGTCCACCCTGTTCTACGGCTTCGCGGTCGCGGCGTTCGTGGCGATGCTGCTACTGATCCCGCACTGGAACCGCATGCCGGCAGCCGACTAGCCTCCGTTGCCGTCGTCCGACGGAAGCCGGGGGTCGATGGTGCGGGCGTTCACGATGCTGAAGGCGACCAGGTCGGGACGGTACCGATCGTCCGCGTACTCGAACGTGTCGCCGTTCTGATCCCGCGACGTCCGACGTTCCCGAAGCAACGGGCTGCCGGGGTCGATGCCGAGATTCTCGGCGTCGACCTCGGTTGCGGCGACGGCGTCGAGCACGTGCTCCATCGATTCGAAGCGGACGCCGCGGGAGGTGAGGTAGTCGGTGATCGATCCGGTGTCGATGTCGAAGTCGAACAGCAGGGAGCCGACGCGCTCGGTGAACGTGCTCCGCTCGATCATCGTCGGTTCGCCGTCGAGCAGTCGGACGCGGAGCACCTCGACGACGAAGTCGTCCGCACTCGATCCCAGTGCGGCGGCGGCGGGTTCGGACACCCGGCGACGCGCGATCTCGAGCGTGCGGCTGCCCGCGGCGCGGCCGGTCCGGCGCGCCCACTGGGAGAACGGTGTGAACGTGTCCAGGGTCTGCGTGATGTCGTGGCTGCGCACCACGGCCGGTTTGCCCTGGGACAGCTGGATGAGCCCCTCGTTCTTCAACGTGGCCAGAGCCTGGCGCACGGGACCGCGTGACACCTCGAACTCCGCGCACAGCATGCTCTCGCTGGGCAGCGACTCACCCACCGCGTACTGCCGTTGCATGATGCGCTGCCGGAGCTGGAGTGCGACGAACTCATGGCGGGAGCGTGCCTCCACCATTGCGCATCACCCCACTTCCCCGGTCGGTCGACGGTCGCCACTGCGAGTCAGCTGCATTCTAGTGGCGTCGCAGATACGCTACGTTGCGAGAACGCGTTCTATCCGGTGAGGGGGTGCGGAGCATGCCGTCGTCGACGGATCGGGTGGTGACGGTCGACGGATTCCGTTGGCAGATTTCCGAACTGGGTGACGGGCCGCCCGTCGTCCTGTGTCACGGATTCCCGGGCCTCGGCTACAGCTATCGCCATCAGATGCGGGCCCTCGCGGCCTCCGGGTACCGCGCGATCGCCCCCGACATGCCCGGCTACGGCGGCACCGACGTGCCCCGCGACATCGACGACTACACGAACGAGCGGGTGTCGGACGCGCTGATCGATCTGCTCGACGCGCTCGGTCACGAGCAGGCCGTGTTCGTCGGCCACGACTTCGGAGCACCGGTCGCCTGGACCGTCGCACTGCGTCACCGCGCACGCGTGTCCGGGCTGGTGCTCCTGGCCGTCCCCTACGCGCCCGACCGGTTCCCGCTGCGACCGTCGGAGCTCTATGCGTCGATGGCGCGCAAGCACTTCCTGCACATCCACTACTTCCAGGAACCGGGTGTCGCCGACCGCGAACTCGACGCCGACCCCCGAGGATTCCTGCAGCGACTGTTCTACGCGTTGTCGGGCGCCTACCGCTATCTGGACATCTGGCAGCATCCCTCGGAGGGCAACGGTTACCTGGACGTGCTGCCCGACGCCCCACCCCTGCCGTGGTCGTGGCTGACGGAGGCAGAGTTCGACCATTACGTGGAGGTCTTCACCCGGACGGGATTCACGGGCGGACTGAACTGGTACCGGGCGTATGACGCCAACTGGGAGCGCTCCGGGAGTCTCGCCGGCGCGCACATCGAGGTGCCGACGCTGTTCGTGGCCGGCGCGCACGATCCCGTCATCGTGATGAGTGGTGCGCAGGCCCTCGACCGGATGCGTGACACCGTCCCCGACCTGCGCGGACTCCATCTCGTCGAGGGAGCCGGGCATTTCGTGCAGCAGGAACGGCCCGACGAGGTGAACGAGCTGCTGCTCAGATTCCTCGCGGGCGGAAAAGACGCCGACGACGCCGACTCCGCTCGGGCAGTTCGCTGATCGACTCGAGGTACGCGGTGAACGCTGCGGCGTCCGCGTGGGTGCTCACCTTCGGCCTGCCCTCGGCCCAGGCGGCGAACAGCGCGAAGAATCGGTCGCCGAGGGCGGCGCGGACGTGGGGAAGGTGTCCGCCCACTTCCCCGGACCGCTTGCGGAGCAAGGCCTTCGATGCGGTGTCGATCGCGTGGCGGTCGAATCCCTCCGGCAGTTCCCCCGCTGCGACGAGAGCCCGGACCAAGGCCGCCTGCCGCGCCACGAGCCCGGTCACGGCAGGCTCCACACGGCGCCCCCGGTGATCCGCTCGAAGCCGGCCGCATCGGCGATCGCATCCAACTCGTCGAACAACTTCCGGGCGGGCGGGTAGTTCCCGTCGCGCTCGAGCATCACCGCGGGGATGGCATCGGCTGCCCACTGCCGGACCAGGTCCAGCACCTCGCCGGGCACCGGGTCGGTGTGGGTGTCGTGATACGCGCCGTCCCGTACGGATCCCCCGGCGACGTGGCAGTACGCCACGCGTTCGAGGGGAAGCCGCCGGAGTTCCTCACCGGCGTCGCATCCGCGGTTGCGGGCGTTCGCGTAGACGTTGGCGACATCCAGCAACAGGTACACGCCGGTGCGTTCGACCAGTTCGGCAAGGAACTCACCCTCCGAGTACTCGTCGTCCGGCCAGTCGAACAGGGCCGCGATGTTCTCCACGGCCAGGGGCACAGGCAGGGACTCCTGCGTGCGCCGGATGTTGCGCACCAGCACGTCGAGGGCCTCCGCCGAGCGCGGCACCGGCAGCAGGTGCCCGGCCTCGAGGCCGCCCGCCCGGACGAACGCGACGTGCTCGCTGACGAGCGGCGCACCGAGCGCGTCGGCGCACCGCGCCAGATGGTCGATCCGGCGCTGCTCGACGCCGTCCGCGCCACCCAGCGACAGTGAGATGCCGTGCGGGACGACGGGAACCCCCAGCGACCGCAGTTCGTCCGGAACGCCGACTCCGCGCCGGCGTGCGGGCAGCGATTCGGCGATCACCTCGCAGAACCCCAGCCCGTCGAGCCGGTCGATGATTCCGCAGATCTCCGGGCGCCAGCCGATGCCGAGGCCCGGCTCGATCAGGGTGCTCATCCTCCGCACCCCCCACCACCGCCGCACCCACCGCCGCCGCCGCCGCAGGAGCTGTCGCCGCTGCTGCCGCCGTCGCCGCTGCCGCTGTCGGTGACACCGGCCGCGCTGGCGAACCCCGGGGAGAACAAGCCGACGGCCCCCATCCCGAAGAGTGCCGTCGACAGTGCGATCGGCGTCGGACCGTATGCGGTGAGCGACGGGCGCATCCGCGGCGACAGGTACGAGTGCTCGCGGCGCAGTCGCTGCAGTTCCGCCGTGCCCTGGTGTGTCCGGCGGCCGGTCCGGCGAACGAGCTCCCGCGCGGCCGAGAGCAGGACCACCGCGAGCAGCAGGAAGCCGATCGGTTTGCCGCCGGCGAACCCGGATACGAGGCGTGCCACGCCGATGGCCAGAACGACGAGGATCGGGAGGCTCGTGCGGCGATTCCAGGCCTTCTGTTCGGGTCCCGTGAGCAGCCCCTGCGCGACCAGCGTGGCGCGCAGGTGGTCGAGCGGGGCCTGCAACCGGCCCGGGAGCCGAAGGTTGCCGAGGGCGCCGCGCCCGGAGGCGAGTTCGTCGTAAACGGCCCGCGTGAACCATCCGAGGGCGTTGTCAGTGACCCCCCACGCCCGCAGGACCGTCCCGTCGGCGGAGATGAGGTCGGCTCCCCGCAGCAGCGTCAGGGACGCGGCGATGGCGCGATCGTCGCTGGTCAGCATGCCGGCCTGCACCGGATCGAGGCGGACGCCGTCGGTCGGGGCGGATGCGGTGCCCCGGGACCGGAGGAACACCGCCAGCCCCACCGCGAGCACGGCGGCGGCGACGTAGATCACCAGGAAGGTCTCGCTCGGTATCCCCCACGTAGCGGATTCGTTGTACATCGCACACCACCTTTCAACCACGTTGTCCGACAGTCGATCTCAGTATCAGTACGATTGTCCGATTTGCACCCGCCGGGTGCCGATCGTCACCGTTCCGTTATCGAGATCCTGGGGATTCGTCGTGAGGTGGCTGTGGGTGGCATCGCCTAGCATCGTCAGCATGACGTCGCCGATCGCCGCACTGTCGTATGCCGAATTGCTGGATGCGGTTGCGGAATCGCACCGCACGGTGGAGGCGACGCTGGAGGGGTTGACCGACGATCAGGCGCGCGAGCCGTCGTTGCTGCCGGGGTGGAGCCGGGGGCACGTCGTCACGCACCTCGCGAGGAATGCGGACGCGCTTAACCGGTTCGCCGTCGGGGTGATCACCGGCGAGGCCGCGCCCGAGATGTACCCGGGCGGTCCGGCCGCGCGGGCCGCGGCGATCGAGGAGGGGGCCGGACGTCCGGCCGAACTGCTGGTGGCCGATTTCCGCTTCGCGGGACGGCGGGTGATCGAGTCGCTGCGCCGGATCACCGAAGATCTGTACGAGACGCCGGTGAACTGGCGTAAGCGGGTGCCTGCGCGGCAGGTGCCGGTGCTGCGGTGGCGGGAGCTCGAGATCCACCACGTCGACCTGGGGCTGGACTACTCGGCGGCCGACTGGCCGTCGGCCTTCGTGGAGCACACGCTGGAATCGGAACTGCCCGAGCTCGCCGCTCGGCATCCGGATCTCGGGGTGCCGGAACTTCCGCGCACCGAACTGCTGGCGTGGGTTATCGGGCGCCCCACGCGGGAGGGTCTGCCGCCCGTGCCCGCGTGGCCGTTCTGATCGTCAGGCGTACTCGACGTTCTCGAACGTGTCGGCGTCGTCGAGCGCGTTCCAGATGATCGCGTAGCGCTTGTGGGTCATCTCGTCGGCATCGACGAGCAGGGCGTCGAAGAGGGACTTCGGGTTGTCCTGCCACGTCTGAACCAGGCCCGCGACCGCCTGCGGAGTGAACAGGCCGGACCGCGCTGCCGCCTCGATCCACTCGTCGAAGTCGCCGCCGTGAATCCGCTCGACTGCTTCGCGATCGACCTCGCCGTCACCGAGGTCGAGAGTGAACATCGTCGCGAAGACGTCGCCGTCGACGGCGACGACGGTGTCGCTGTACATACGCTGGTCGGTGTTCATCGTGGGGATACCTCCTGGGAGTCAGCTCGTTGAACCTGACTCACGTTTGCGACCTCTGCTGATGAGAAGAACTGTAGGGCGACTAATTGTGAGCAGCTTAAAGCCTTTCTGTGAGATCAATCTGTGATCTATCTCACGCAGGTTTCTCCGCGGTCAGCGGACCCTCAGCACGACTTCTGTGGGGTGCGCATCACCCGGTGTCTCCACCGCGTTACGCACGGCTTTTGCGACGGTCGACGGCTGCAGATACTTCTCCGGCCGGTACTCGTCGCCCTCGCCGGCCACGATGGTCCGCTGCATATCGGTGTCGATCCGACCGGGGTGAATTGACGTGACGCGCAGTAACGGCTCCTCGAGCCGCAGTGCGTCACCGAACGCCCGGAGGGCGAATTTGCTCGCCGCGTACGACGCCCAGCCGGCGTTCGCGCGGAGCCCGGCGCCCGAGTTGATCAGGACGACGTGCCCACCCGCGGCGCGGAGGGCGGGCAGCAGCAGTCGTGTCAGTTCGGCCACCGCGATGACGTTCGCCTCGAGCGTGTGCCGCCACTGCGCGACGGTCGACTCCCCCACGGTCGCGAGATCGGCGACGCCGGCGTTGTGGACGAGCACGTCGAGCCGGTCGATCGGGGCGCACGCGGCCGCCAGCGCGCCGTAGTCGGTCAGCTCGACCGGCCAGGGCGTGGCGCCCGGCAGTTCGTCGAGGATGTCGGTCAGCGACCCGGCCGACCGGGCGCCGAGCAGGAGGTCGTGGGTCGGGGCGAGTTCGCGGGCGATGGCGGCTCCGAGGCCACGGCTCGCGCCGGTGATCAGGGCTGTGGGCATGCTGTCGAGGCTAACGCCCGTGAGTACTTGTCAACCGCGGGAGGTTAATAAGTACTCACGGGCCGAAGGCACTCCAGTGGTGCCACCGCAGGTCGTGGATCGCGATCACCGGTCCGTCCGGGCGGCGGTCGACGTACTGCGGATACTTCGCGGCGAGAACGTCGATCGCGGCCCCGCTCTCCGGGGAGCCGGGGGCGAGCACCTCTGCCCGCCCGTCGACCCGCACCCACCACAGGTGGTCCCAGTTCTCGTCGTAGTGGTCCACGAGCAGGGTGACGGCGGGATTGGCCGCGATGTTCGTCAGGCGCCGTAATGCGGTGCTGCGCTTCGGTTTGTGGTCGACGCAGGAATAGATCGTGTCGGAGTCGAGCGCGAAGACGAGTGGGACGAGGTGCGGCACCCCGTCGGACCCGACCGTGGCGAGGCGCGCGATGCGGGCGGCCGCGAACCGCGCGACGGCATCCATCACGGTTCCATCAGATAGTCGCCGCTCACCGGTTCCGGGAGGGCGGGAATGCCCAACGGACGCTTGAAGTATGCCCACGGGAACCACAATGTCCCGACCTTCTGCCAGCCGTCGGCCTCGAGCTTCTGGCGGCTCGCCAGCGCCGACACCCGGGTGTGCTCCCACTGTTCCTCGGACTTGCGGACCGTGTGGAACAAGGTGCCGAACCCGACGGAGTGCCAGCCGTACGAGCCCGCGTGGTTGAGGATGCGCATCTCGTTGAACGCGGTGAGCGGGGTGAGCCGGCGGGTCCGGCCGTCCGGGTCCGTGTCGGGGGCGTCGCCGATCCGTTTGCCGAAGCGTTGTTGCGCCGCCTGCCGCGACATGCCGAGTGCGGCGCCGACGGTGTCCCAGCTGTGTCCGGCGGAGCGCGCGGCGGCGATCGCGGAGACGAGCAGTTCGTCGACCGACTCCCGTGCCTGCGACGTGAGCCGGACGAGGGCCAGGTAGGCGGCGGGGTCGTGGTCCAGTCCCGGGTCGATCTCGGGGTCGGCCTTGGCGATCGCGTCCGACAGCAGTTGAGTGAGCGCGGCATCCGGCATGTGTCAAGTATTAGTTGACAAGAGTTCCGTTGTCAACAAAATCTTGACAAGCTGGTGACTAACTGGTGACGAGGGTGATGCCGAGGGTGAGCATCAGCGCGGCGATCCCGGCGTCGAGCACGCGCCACGCGCCGGGTCGGGCGAACACGCGGTGCAGGAACTGGGCGCCGTAGCCGAGCGCCAGGAACCAGAAGACGCTGGCGGTGGCGGCGCCGAGGCCGAACAGCCACCGGCCCGAATCGCCCTGGTTGTTGGCCACCGAGCCGAGCATCAGCACCGTGTCGAGGTAGACGTGCGGGTTGAGCCAGGTGAGCGCGAGGCAGGTGAGGATCGATGTCGCGAGAGTTGCCGATCCGATTTCCTGTGTGGCATCGAGAGTTCCGGGGCGAAGGGCGCGGCGAGCGGCGAGCACCGCGTAGGAGACGAGGAATGCCGCTCCCGCCCAGCGGATCACGGTGATGGCGGCCGGAGCGTGCGCGAGTACGGCGCCGATCCCGCTGATCCCGACGGCGATGAGCACGGCGTCCGACACCGCGCACAGCACGACCACCGGCAGGACGTGCCTGCGCGCGATCCCCTGTCGCAGGACGAACGCGTTCTGCGCGCCGATCGCGACGATCAGCGACAGGCCGGTACCGAAGCCGGCCGCCACCGTGAGCAAGGCAGGGGTGAGGTGCATGAAAACCACGCTACGAACCCCGCGTCCATCAATCCAGCTAATTATCCTTCATTGCCATTAGCATCGCTTCATATGGATCTGGACCTGGCTTCTCTTCGCACGTTCGCCGCAGTGATCGACGAAGGCACCTTCGACGCCGCCGCCCGCGTCCTGCACATCACGCCGTCCGCGGTGAGCCAGCGGATCAAGGCACTCGAGCAGCAGGTGGGACGCGTCCTCGTGCAGCGGTCCAAGCCGGTCCGGGCCACCGAGTCCGGGCACGTCGTGCTCACGCTCGCCCGCCAGATGGCCCACCTCGAGCGCGAGGCCATGTCGTCCCTCAATCCCGAGGAGGCGACGGCAAGCACGCTGTCGCTGGTCGTCAACGCGGATTCGCTGTCCACGTGGATGATTCCGGCCCTCGCCCGTCTGGCGCCGGAACATCGGGCGCTGTTCGACCTGCATCGGGAAGACGAATTCCACTCGACCACCCTGCTGCGGGAGGGCACGGTGATGGCCGCGGTGACGTCCGTCCCCGAGGCGGTGCAGGGCTGCACCGTGGAGAAGCTGGGGTCGATGCGGTACCGCGCGCTGTGCAGCCGCGACTACGCCGAACGCTGGCTTCCCGACGGCCCGACGGCGGACGCCCTCGCGGTGGCACCGATGCTCGACTTCGACCGCAAGGACGAACTGCAGGCCCGGTTCCTGCGCGGCTTCACGCGGCGCCGGCTGCAGCCACCGCGGCATTTCGTCCCCGGGTCTTCCGCGTTCTCCGACGCCGTCCGCCACGGACTGGGCTGGGGACTGTTGCCGGAATTGCACACCGGCGACGACCACGGGCTCGTCGAACTCGACCCGTCCCGCCCGATCGATGTCCCGCTGTACTGGCAGCGGTGGAAGCTGGATTCGCCGATCCTCGCGGCGCTCACCACCGCGGTCCGGGACGGGGCGCGCGAAGCGTTGCGGTGACGTCGGGGTGGGCGCAACACTGGAGTCATGGACGCCGACAGCCCGATGGACCCGGTGCAGGCCCTGCGAGAGACAGCGTTCTGGCTCGAACGGTCGCGTGCCGAGACGCATCGCGTGAAGGCGTACCGGCGCGCGGCCGACGTGGTGGCCGAACTGTCCGAGGAACAGCGGGACGTCCGGCAGCGCACCGACAGCTGGAAGGATCTGCCCGGCATCGGACCCAAGACGGCGACCGTCATCCGTGAGGCGCTCGACGGCGTGCCCGTCTATCTCGCGGAACTACGGGAGAACGCGGAATCGATCGGCGGCGGTGCGCTGCGCGACGCGCTGAAGGGCGACCTGCACACCCACTCGGACTGGTCGGACGGCGGCAGCCCCATCGACGAGATGATGCGCAGCGCGGCCGCCCTGGGGCACGAATACTGCGCTCTGACAGACCATTCCCCGCGTCTGACGGTCGCGAACGGGCTGTCGGCGGAGCGGTTGCGTTCTCAGCTGGAGGTGATCGCCGAGCTGAACGAGGAACTGGCACCGTTCCGCATCCTCACCGGCATCGAGGTCGACATCCTCGACGACGGTTCGCTCGACCAGGATCCCGATCTTCTCGACGAACTCGACATCGTCGTCGCCAGCGTGCACTCCAAGTTGCGGGCGGAGCGCGGGGCGATGACCCGCCGGATGGTCCGGGCGGTGGAGAATCCGCTGGTGGACGTGCTGGGGCACTGCACGGGCCGCCTCGTCGAAGGCGGTCGCGGAACCCGGCCGGAGTCGACGTTCGACGCGGAGCAGGTGTTCACCGCCTGCCGCGACAACGGCACCGCCGTCGAGATCAACAGCCGTCCCGAGCGCCGCGACCCGCCGAGTCGCCTCATCGATCTGGCCATCGACCTGGGGTGCCTGTTCTCGATCGACACCGACGCGCACGCCCCCGGGCAACTCGCCTGGCAGGGGTACGGATGCGAGCGGGCGATGCGGTGCGGTGTGGAGGCCGACCGCGTCGTGAACACGTGGTCCGCCGACGATCTGCTGGAATGGGCAAAGCAGCGCCCGTGAGTGGTTGACGAGTGCAGGGACTCGTCAACCGCGCACGGGCCGAAGGCCTGTCGGGAAACACGACTTCGGTCTAGATTGGTGTATGGCCGAAGTGCAGGGCGATGCGCGGTTGCGGCAGCTGAAGACTCCGCGCGCCGCGGCGATCGCCGGTATCGTGTTCGCCGTGCTCTTCGCCATCAGCTTCGTGCTGGTGCGCACCGCGCTGCCCGGCGGCGTCGTCACGGACACGGCGTGGGTGGGGCGCACCGGATCGAGAATGTCTGTCGCATTGACGCTTTTACCGTTCGCGGGTATCGCATTCCTGTGGTTCGTCGCCGTCATCCGCGACCGGCTCGGGGATCTCGAGGACCGATTCTTCTCGACGGTGTTCCTGGGCAGCGGGCTGCTGTTTCTGGCCATGATCTTCACCTCGACGGCGGTCGCCGGTGGTGTGCTCGCCATCTCGCGGCAGTCCGACCTCCCGCAATCGTCGATCGTCTACTTCGGACGGGAGGTGATGCTGCAGATCAACAACGTCTACGCGCTGCGCATGGCCGGGGTGTTCATGATTTCGCTCGGCACGATCTGGCTACGCACCGGCCTGATGCCGCGCTGGCTGGCGGTGATCACCTATCTGGTGGCGCTGAGCCTGCTCCTGGTCGTCAGCCTGAGTTTCTGGGTGACTCTGCTGTTTCCGGCGTGGGTGCTGTTGATCAGTGTGTTCATCCTCTCGGGTGGTCGGCACGAATCGACCCGCCCGAACTGAGCGTGCACGGCGACGCCGAGCACCGGGTTACGGTTCTGGCGGAAGATGTTTGTTTCATGAGACAGTGCCGGTGTGGCCAATCCCGCGCCCCGGCGCCCCACCGATCCAGAGGCCTTGTACCGGGTGGTGGCGGCCCGCCGCCTGCAATACGAGAACCTGCTCTGGCAGGTCCCGGCCCTGAGCCTGACCGCCCAAGCCTTCCTGTTCAGCATCGCGCTGGGTCAGGGCGTCGACACGTGGGCTCGGATCTTCTCCGCAGTGCTCGCGCTGAACTTGTCGGTCATCTCGATCATGCTCATGGCGAGCCACCGACAGGCTGAAATTCGGGACGTACAGTGGCTCGACCGCTTCGAACAGGACGAACTCGGGGCGGGAGACTGGGGGCCGCACGGCGCGGCCTTCCGGAAACCGTATGAAACGAAGTTGGATGCAGGCTGGTTCGGGAACCTCATACACCTGCGGCTCATGTTCTACGTGTGGATCGTTGGACTCGGAATATTCGGCGTCGTCGCGATCTCGATGATCGTCAGGACCATTCTCACCACCGTGCTGTAAGCCCCTGACGTCCATCCGGTGTCGCCGCACACGCGCACCGCCGTAGGTGCCGGCCCTTTCGGGGCCGGAATTCAACCCGTCAAGACTCGCCCGGAGTGGGGGAAGAAGATCGTGTCGGCTCGTACCGTGCGGGCGTAGACACCCGGTCGTCGGCGGCCGGACGATGAATCCGGCGGGGATCACCGGCGATCCCCGCCGGCGGCCGGTGCACGGGTGCAGCGACCGCATGGCAGGTCAACCCTACCCAGTCGAGGAGTGACACCATGGCCAGGAATCAGCGGGGGAAGATCGCGGTCGATATTCGTGACTCGGTCCCGGACTGGGAACCGTACCTGCCGACACCAGCCCCTGACGGTGCCCCGAACATCTTGCTCCTCGCCTGGGACGACGTGGGATACGGCACCATGGACGTCTTCGGCGGCCCGGTCGACACCCCGACCATGAGACGCATCGCGAACATGGGGACGAAATACGCGAACTTCCACACCACGGCATTGTGTTCCCCGACCCGGGCGTCGCTGCTGACCGGCCGCAACGCCACCACCAACGGCATGGCGACCATCGCGGAGTTCAGCTCCGGATTCCCGGGCATCTCGACCCACATCCCGTTCGAGAATGCGTTCATCTCCGAAGTTCTGGCCGAGCAGGGCTGGAACACCTACTGCGTCGGAAAATGGCACCTCACCCCGGGCGAAGAGACGAACATGTCTGCGGTCAAGAGCCGCTGGCCACTGGGCCGCGGATTCGAACGCTTCTACGGATTCCTCGGCGGCGAGACGAACAGCTGGTACCCGGATCTCGTCTACGACAATCACCCGGTCGATGCTCCCGGCACCCCCGAGAACGGCTACCACCTGTCGAAGGACCTGTCGGACAAGGCCATCGAGTTCATCCGCGACGCGAAATCCGTCGACCCCGACAAACCGTTCTTCATGTATCTCGCGCCGCAGGCCGGGCACGCACCGCACCACGTCCCCGCGGAGTGGGCCGACCGGTACAAGGGCAGGTTCGACGAAGGGTACGAGGCCATTCGCGCCGGAATCCTGCAGCAGCAGAAGCACATGGGACTTCTGCCCGAGAACACCGAGCTCTCACCCATCAATCCGCACGGAGAGCCGACACGCACCGGACCCGACGGGCAACCCTGGCCGAAACTCGACACGGTCCGGCCCTGGGCGTCGCTCACCGCCGACGAGCAGCGCCTCTTCGCGCGCATGGCCGAGGTGTTCGCCGGCTTCGTTTCCTACGCGGACGATCAGCTCGGTCGGGTGATCGACTTTCTGGAGGACTCGGGGCAACTCGACAACACGCTCATCGTCGTCATCTCCGACAACGGCGCCAGTGGTGAGGGCGGCCCGAACGGATCGTTCAACGAGTGGCGCTTCTTCAACGGGGTCGCCGACACGACCGAGGAGACACTCCCACACCTGGACGAACTGGGCGGGCCGGCGTCGTACAACCACTACAACACCGGATGGGCCTGGGCGTTCGATACACCGTTCCCGTACTGGAAGCGGTGGGCCGGCTACGAGGGCGGCATCGCCGACATGTGCATGGTCGCCTGGCCGGCAAAGCTCGAGCCCAGGAGTGAGCCCCTGCACCAGTACATCCATGCCGTCGACATCGTTCCGACGATCTACGAACTGGTGGGGATCGAACCGCCGCGCACCCTCGGGGGATACCTTCAGAACCCCATCGAAGGGGAGAGTTTCGCGGCATCCCTGACCGATGCGACGGTACCGGGCAAGGAACTGCAGTTCTACACGATGCTCGGTCAGCGATCCCTGTATCAGCGGGGGTGGCTCGCCACTGCCGTGCATCCGCCACTGTCCGGGTGGGGTCACTACGAGCACGACGTCTGGGAGCTCTACCACCTCGACGAGGACCGGGCCCAGACCAAGGACCTCGCCGCGCAGGAACCGGAACGTCTGGCGACCCTGAAAAGCCTGTGGTTCTACTACGCCGGTCTCTACAACGGTTTGCCACTCGACGACCGCAGCGCCCTCGAGCAGGTCGTGGCCGAGCGGCCGCACTCCGGGAAGAAAAGAGATCAGTATGTGTATTACCCGGATTGCGCGGATGTTCCCGAGTCGGCCGGTGTCCCGATCAACGGCCGGTCGTTCACGATCGCGGCGGGGGTTCGTCTGGACACCGCCGACGCCGAGGGCGTCCTCTACGCCCACGGTGGCGTGGCCGGCGGACACAGCCTCTACCTGAAGGATCGTCGACTGCACTATGTGTACAACTGGCTCGGAACACACCTCCAGGAGATCACCGCCGAAAGCGAAATCACTCCGGGATCACATGTCTGTACAGCCGAGTTCACGGTGGAGGGCAAGAACACCGACCCGGCAGTGCCGGGGTTCGCGGGAGCCGTCACCTTGTACGTCGACGACCAGCGGGTGGCGGGCGGGAACATCGTGACCCAGCCGGGCGCGTTCTGCCTCGTCGGCGACGGCATCTGCGTCGGGCGTGACAGCGCATCCCCGGTGACCCCGGACTACACCGCACCGTTCACCTTCACCGGCGGCGCCATCGACAAGGTCGTCGTCGACGTGTCCGGCGAACGGTACATCGACCACGAGGCTCAGGTGCGGGCCTGGTTCGCGATCGACTGAGCCCCTTGTGAAGCGGTAGCGCTAGCCCCGCTCACCGGCCAGTTCCTCGAACAGGGTCGGGTCGTGGGCGGAGAAGACGCGCACCCGCGGCGCCTCCTGATTGTTCAGTTCCCGGAGCCGACGATGATTGCCGCGGATCTTCGAACGGTCCACCGCGATCAGCTCTTCCATCACGCGCAGGGCGCGACCCTCGGTTCCCGGCGACACCTGTCCGGGGGCGGCGACCGTGCTGCGGTGGTAGAACGCGTCGCCCGCGTGCAGTAGCCAGCCCTTCTCGCCGGTGTCGACGGCCACCGCCGCGTGGCCCCGGGTGTGGCCGGGCAACGGGACGAGCACGATGCGGTCGCCGACCCCGGCGATCGGGTAGGTGTCGGAGAAACCGAGCACGGATTCGCCCGGCCCCGAGTAGGTGTGCACCGTGGGTGCGGGGGTGAGCTGGGCGGGACGGTAGCGGATCTTCTCCCGGAACGACGAACGTCCTTCTGACGCCGTTCGTTCCGCGGCGGTGGTGTGCAGGGTGGCGTTCGGGAAGTCGGCGACGCCGCCGACGTGGTCGAAGTCGAGATGGGTCGCGACGATGTGGGTCACGTCCGCAGGATTCAGGCCCAGCTTCTCGAGCCGGCGGACCGCCGTCTCCGACTCCCGGAACCGGGCGCCCATCAGGTTCGCGTACCGGCCGACGCGTCCGGTGGGATCGGCGACGTCCGCCAGCCCGAAGCCGGAGTCGACCAGCACAATGCCCGCGTCGGTTTCACACGCCAGCACATGGCACACCAACCGCCCGATGAGCGCCGAGGAGAACGAGCCGCAATTGAGGTGGTGTACCCGCATGGAGGCTCACGCTAGCCGAGTCGGTGTTCGCGGGGCGCCGATTACACCGCGACCGGTGACGACGCCTGCGCCCAGAACCGTTTCGGTATCCGTCCGGCATTCCGGGCGAGGTGCCCGGCCGTGACCGCTGCGGCCATCGCCGCGGCCATCAGCGGAGGGTCCGACGCCCTCGTCACCGCCGTGGCGAGCAGTACGGCGTCGCAGCCGAGTTCCATCGCCAGTGCTGCGTCGCTCGCTGTGCCGATCCCGGCGTCGAGGATGACCGGGATGTCGGTGCGCGCGACGATCATCTCGATGTTGCGGGGGTTCGAGATGCCGAGCCCGGTGCCGATCGGCGAACCGAGTGGCATCACGGCGGCGCATCCGGCATCGACCAGGCGCTGCGCGAGCACGGGGTCGTCGTTGGTGTACGGCAGCACGACGAATCCGTCGTCCACGAGTTGTTCTGCTGCCGAGACGAGTTCGATCCCATCGGGCAGGAGCGTGCGCTCGTCGGCGATCACTTCGAGCTTGACCCAGTTGGTGCCCAGGGCCTCGCGGGCCAGGCGCGCAGTCAGCACCGCCTCCGCGGCGCCCCGGCAGCCGGCTGTGTTCGGCAACAACGCGATGCCCAGCCGATCCAGCAGTTCGAGCAGCCCGGTTCTCCCTGCGGCGTCCACTCGGCGCATCGCCACCGTCGTCAGTTCGGTGCCCGAGGCGACGAGTGCCTCTTCCAGCACCGAGAGGTTGGCCGCACCGCCCGTGCCCATGAGAAGCCGGGACGAGAAGTCCCTGCCCGCGATCGTGAGTGCGTCGGTGTGGATGCGCATGGGTACCTCCGGTCGAGATGTCAGCGAGCACTCGAACCCTACGATCGAATCGTCTCCGGCGTCAGAACCACTTGTGCGCTACGTCATAGGTCCAGATTGGACCCCTGTCTCGCCGCCTTTCTGGATCTTCTGGACCCGTACCAGATGGCCCAGAGTTGTCGGTGCGATGAGCCCCGTGGAGAACGCCACGTCGTCACGATCGGAGTAGAGATGAGCACCATGATCGCGAGCAGGAACCGCACCGCGAGGTCGAGGGAGGAGGAGCGCCTGGCAACGGAACTGGAGGACGCTCGGCGACGGATCATCGAACTCATGGGCCAGCTGGCCGAAACGGTCCGCAGCCGTGATGCTTTGAGCGACCGCATGCAGGTGATGGCGTGGAATGCCCGGTGGGGACGCGAGCACACCGGATTCGGGGTGCGGTGACCCGAATCCGGGAGTCACAGCCACGTGGTCGGGCGGATCAGGTTGGCGAGATCCACCAGGGTGTACCGATGCCTGCGCTCGGGGGCCTTGCGGGCGAGGGCCCGGAGCGCCGACTCCGCCCCGGTGCGCAGACCGCGTTCGGTGAACGGCACGCTGAGGATCCGCGTCGTCTCGGGAATGCCGCCGGCGTGCAGCCAGTCGACGGCCACGCCGAGAACGAGCACCCGGGTCTGGAGTGCGCGGCGCTCGTCGTGGGCGAGCAGTTCGACTCGCCGGGCGGCCTCCTGCAGATCCCGTTCGCTCACCTCGGCGAGCGGCCGATCGTGGACGAGCATCAGCACACTCGTCAACCGGGCCTCGGCATAGTGCCGGGATGTCGGTGGCACCTCGTCGAGGGCCTCCACCGCGGCCGCCCGGTCGTCGCGGTGCTCCAGTTGCCGCGACAGCCCGAACGCCGCACTCACCGCGCCGTGATCCGTGCGCCACACTGTGCAGTAATACTTTTCGGCGGTCCGCCGCCACCGCCCGATGTCCTCGCCGGAGCGGTATTCGCACCACATCTCGGCCGTCGCCGCGAGGGCGAGCTTCGGGGCCTCCTCGCCCGGTAGCGCGGTCAGGACGGAATCGAACCGGGTGAACGCCGCCTCGAAGTCGCCGCCCACCAGCGCACACAGTCCGGTGTGCCAGTCGACGCGCCACGTGTCCTCACGCTGGTGGTCGAGGGATTCGAGAATGGTGGCGGCATCACGGGGCTGCCCCAGGTCGAGGTGCGCGCGTACCTCGGCGAGCGGGATCTCGATGCTCGTGGACGCCACGCCGTCGTCCGCCGACTCCTTCGCCCTGCGCAGTGAATCGAGGAGCTCCCTCGGTCGGCTGTGGACGACGGAGAGCAACGGGGCGGCCGGGTCGTCCGGGTCCACCAACGGAATCGGTAGTGCTCGAACGATACTCATCGCACTGATCCGCTCGTCCCGGCGGTGCCCGTCGACGTAGACGTCGGTGCGGCTGATCGTGAGGTCGGTCCCGAACGTCGTGCGCTGCGGGCTGAACCGGTGGGACAACCCCGGCTGCGGGTGGCCGGTCTGCTGGGCCCGCACCTCGCGCAGGACACCCTCGAGCTGCGTCGACATCTCCTCGGCCGACGCGAACCGGCGGGCCGGATCGGGGTGGATGGCCCGGAGCAGCAGCCGGTGGTAGAACTCGTACTCCGCCAGCAGCGGCGCCTCCTCGGGTGTCGGCAGGCCGTCGACGTAACAGCCGCCGACGGTGGGCATGTCGAGGGTCAGCACGGCCAGCGTCCGCCCGACGGTGTAGATGTCGGAGGCGACGGTGGGACCGGTGGTGGCGATCTCGGGGGCTTGGTAACCCTGTGTGCCGTAGATGTATCCGTGATCCCCGATCCTGGCGACCGCGCCCATGTCGATGAGCTTGAGCTGGTCGTAGTCGTCGCCGATCATGATGTTCTCGGGTTTGAGGTCGTTGTACACCAACCCCATCGAGTGCAGGTATCCGAGCGCGGGCGTGACCTCGAGGAGGTAGCGGATGGCGTGCTCCACCGGCAGCATCGGCTTCGGTTCGTCGGGCCCGGCCTCCTCCTTCAGTTCGGTGAGCAGGTCGCGCAGCGTTCTGCCCCGGACGTACTCCATGACGATGTAGCCGATGGGATTGCCGTCCATCCCGGGGTGTTCGACGAAGTTGTAGATCTTGACGATGCTCGGATGCGTGACCTCGGCGAGGAACCGGCGCTCGGCGAGAGCAATCTCCTGGGCCACGGGGTCGCCCGAGTGCAGCAGGCCCTTGAGGACCACCCAGCGGTCGCTGACATTGTGGTCGAGCGCGAGGTAGATCCAGCCGACGCCGCCGTGGGCGAGGCACCCCAGGACCTCGTACTGGCCCGCGACGAGTTCGCCCGCCTCGAGTTGCGGGGCGAACGAGAAGACGGTGCCGCAGTGGGTGCACACCCCCTCCGTGTCTCCCGGCCGCGCGGCGGTGGAACGTCCGACGGGGCGTTTGCATCGGTCGCAGTAGCGTTTGTGCTCCGCCAGAACGGGATTGGTCAGGAGCATCGACAGGTCGGAGGTGTGGACGGCGTCCGGCACCGTGCGTGAGGAGGGGACGTCGTCATCGTCGTCGTCCGCGAACGGATCGAATCGCACACCCCTGGTGGATTGCGGGTCGTCCATCGGTGTTCGCCTGGTTTCGTCGCTCACGTCGGTGTCACCTCAGTCCCGGTAGGTGGGGGCGGGTGGTCCGGCGGTAGGGCCGAGAACCGTCAGCCAGTTGTCGTAGAGCCTCGTCCAGGTTCCGTCCGCACGCATCCGATCCAGCGTGCCGTTCACGAAGCGCACCAGATCCTCGTTGGTCTTGTTGACCCCGATGCCGTACGGCTCCGATTCGAGCGGCGGGCCGACGATCTCCAGGTTCGGGTCCTGGGCGGCGAGCCCGGCGAGGATGGAGTCGTCGGTGCTCGCGGCGTCGGCCTGCCGTTGCTGGAGGACCACGAGGCAGTCGTCCCAGTCGGGTACCGCCACTATCGTGGCCTCGGGCTGCACGCGGCGAACGGTGTCCAGTGAGGTGGTGTCGCCGGCGGTGCAGACGCGCTTGCCCGCCAGATCCTCCGGGCCGGAGATACCGGAGCCTTTCGGCACCAGCAGACGTTGATAGGCCTGGAAGTACACGGTGGAGAAGGCGACACGCTCGGACCGTTCGCACGTGATCGACGTGCTCTTGACCACCAGATCCACGTCCTCGTTCGCGAGGGCATCGAAACGGTCGCCGGACGTGAGCAGTCGGAACTCGACCCGGGAGGGGTCACCGAACAGGTCCCGCGCCACCTCTCCCGCGACGTCGACGTCGAATCCCATCAGCATGCCGGTGGTCGGATCCCGGAAACTGAAGAGGTTGGTGTTCTGGTCGATTCCGACGATCAGCCGGCCGCGGGCGGTGATCTCGGCAAGCGAGCTTCCCGGCGCCCGGACATCCGGCGCGGCGGGGCGGAGACTCGCGAGCGCGCCGCAGGAGTCGGGTGCGGGTGGCTCCTCGGGTACGTCGCCGCCGGTGGGCAGAAGGAGCTCGGCCCCGCTCGTCAACGGGATTTCCGAGTAGTCGCCCGAAACGGTGGGAGTGAGGGGCTGCGGGGTGGCGCATCCGGCCGCGAGGACGGCGACCACGGCAGCGGAGAGGAGGAGGGCGCGCGGGCGCGTCCGCCGTCTCGGTCGACTCACCCGCGTCATCAGTGGTACTCGTTCAGTCTGGGCCAGATCCCCCCACCGACGGCGAACCCGCAGAGCACGCCGATCACCATGCTACCCACCGCGAGCAGCGACAACGAGCGATATGCGTCGGCCATCCCGTCGAGTTCCTCGCTGCGGAATCGGTCGATGCCGTCCTGCAACGACTCGTCGAGGGCCGCGAACGTGGCGGGGGACGCCGAGTCCGCGGGGCCGATCGCGATGGCCTTCGCCCCCGGGTAGTCCCCCACGTCGAGCTTCTCCTGCAGCATGGTGTGCGCGCGCCGCCAGTCGCCGAGCGCGGTGACGGCGGCGTCGATCGGCGGTGTCGTCGCCGGCCCGTGATCGCCGTCCTGCAGCCCCCCGAGGATGTCGGCGAGTTCGGCCGACCGCCGGGCGTAGTCGACCTCGGACTGTTCGTCGGAGCCGCGCTGCAGCAGCGCGAGCGTCTCGTCCGCCCGGGCCTGCTGGGCGAGGATCCGTGCCTGGGTGATCGTGCCGAGCGGTTGCGCCCCTTCGGTTCTCGCCCGGTCCGTGGCTGCGGTGGAGACCAGGGTGGCGGCGCCCAGCCAGATCAGGAGGGTGGCAGCGAGGAGGGAGGCGAGGACGAGGCCGGGATTGACGCGACGTTTGCTCTTGCGCGCCAGGTACACCTGCGCGAGGACGAGCGCGACGAGCAGGGCGACGGCGACGGCGAACGCGGCCCTCGGAAGCCGCCCGGTGAGGAACTGGGTGTCGGCGACGGATCTCGACTGCTCCGAGTAGAGACGCTCGGCTGCGGGCAGGATCGTGTCCTGCATCATCGCGGAGGCATCGCTGAGATAGGCGACGCCGACCGGGTTGCCCGACCGATTGTTGGCGCGGGCCGTGGCGATCAGGCTGGTGTAGTCGGCGAGATCCCTCGACACCTCGGACAGCAGCGCGAGGGCCGCGGCGTCTGTCGAGGCGACGCCGTTCGACGCGGTGACCAGCGCGTTCGACGCGTCCCCGATCGCCTGGTTGTACCGATTTCGGACGGCGATCGGCTCGACACCGCCCGAGATGAAGGACGTGGCGGCCGCGGCGTCGGCGATGGACAGCGAACTGTAGAGCCGTTCGGCCGCGTAGGTGAGGGGTTCGGTGTGCGTCCGCAGGGTCTCGATGCGCTGTTGCCGGGCACTGATCGCCGCCGAGGTGATCGCCCCGGTCACGAGCGCGGCGGTGACGAGGGCGATCCCCAGCACGGACAGTCGTCCCGGGGTCGAGACGAGGAATTCCCGCCACGGCCGGCGCGGGGATTCGGGCTCGACGAGCAGGGACTCGTCCAGCGAGTGTTCTTCGGTGACGGCATCGTCTCCGCGGTGGAACACGGTGTCCTCCTCCGCCGAGGTCTTCTGCAAGTGTGCCCCGATTCCCGGCGGGTCGTGCCGGAAAAGCCGATGTCGTGTCGGAGGCACACAGAAGGACGGGGAGGGGTGGGACGGATCGTCCGCCCCTCCCCGACCTGGGCACCATCAACGGCCACTGCCCCGAGCCCGGGAGGCTGAGGCTGCGGGTGGTCAGGACCGGTTCGTTTGCCGATCCAGCGGGTACGCGCTGGCGAGACTGCGAATCTCTTCCTGGTCGCACGTCGATTCAGGAATGACCTGCCATAAACGCTCGACGAATCGGAGCGATGTCATCCCGAAGTTGACGAGGATCTCCTCCCCGGTCGCGCCCCCGTAGGGTGCCCACCGGCCGGCGAACTCGATGAGCCGCTGCGCCTCGTTGTCAGGGTGCTTGCCGTTGCGGTCGACATCGATCCACTCGACGCGACGCCTCTGTTGCCATCGGCGAGGTTCTCGGTAGTTCATGGCATTCGATATCTCCCGGTCCTGAGGTCCAACGATGACCAGCGTCAGCCTGCGACGGCGAGGTTCTCGTAGACGGTGGCGTTGGCCATGCCGCCGCCTTCGCACATCGTCTGCAGTCCGTAGCGGACTCCGTCGGCCCGCATGTGATGCACGAGGGTGGTGGCCAGGCGGGCGCCGGATCCGCCGAGCGGGTGTCCGAGCGCGATCGCGCCGCCGAGAGAGTTCACCCTGTCTTCAGGCGCCCCGGTCGCCCGTAGCCACGCGCCCACCACGCTGGCGAACGCCTCGTTGACCTCGAATGCCCCGATGTCGTCCATTGCCAGTCCGGCCCGTTCGAGCACCCGTGCGGTGGCCGGGATCGGCCCTGCCAGCATCGCGACCGGATCGTCGCCCACCACCGTGGCGGTGTGCACCCGCGCAAGGGGTGTGAGTCCCAGTTGCCGTGCGCGCTCGCCTGACATCACCAGCAATGCGGCTGCGCCGTCCGAGATCTGCGAAGCATTGCCTGCGGTAATGCGGCCGTCCTCACCGAAAGCCGGTTCCAACTGCGCGAGCTTCTCGAGGGTGGTGGTCCGACGGATTCCCTCGTCGACCTCGAGTTTCGTTCCGCCGGGCAGGGTCACCGGCACGATCTCGCCGGTGAATCGGCCGTCGTCGGCCGCCTGTGCGGCTCGCTGGTGTGAGCGCAGGCTGTACTCGTCGAGCCAGCCACGGCTCTGCTCGTAGCGGTCGGCGAGGATCTCGGCACCGCGGCCCTGGTTGAACTCGATGCCCTCGTAGCGTCGCCGGATCGCTTCGCTGTTCGGATCGCCGAGTCCGACGCGTCGCGCCGATCCCATCGGGATCCGGGTCATCGATTCGACTCCACCCGCGACGACGATGTCGTACTGGCCCGAGATGACACCGGCGGCCGCGAAATGCAGTGCTTGCTGGCTCGATCCGCACTGCCGCTCGATCGTGGTGCCGGGAACCGACTCGGGCCATCCCGCGGCGAGAACCGCGTTGCGGGCAATGTTGCCTGCCTGCTCGCCGACCTGACCGACGCATCCCCACAGGACGTCGTCGACTGTTGCGGCGTCGACCCCGGACCGGTCGAGCAGCGCAGTCAGGACGGTCGCGGAAAGGTCGACGGGGTGAACCTCCGCGAGGCCACCCTTGCGGCGACCGATGGGGCTCCGGACGGCCTCGACGATGACTGCATCACGCATGGTGTGTTCCTGTTCTCTCGTTCTCGGTGATCACGTCGCGGTCCAGACCGGGGCGCGGCGTTCGGTGAATGCGGCGGCGCCCTCGCGGGCGTCGTTGGAGTCGAACACCGGCATCACGATCTGCCGGGTCCGTTCGAAGGCATCGGCCGGCGGCCAGCCCGGAGACTCGTCGACGACCTTCTTACTGGCCCGCACTGCGAGCGGCCCGTTGCCGGCAATCTCCTCGGCGAGTTCGAGCGCCGCCGCCAGCACCCCGCCCTCCGGGGCCAGCCGGTTGACCAGGCCGAGCGGGTGCAGCTGCGCGGCGGTCATCGCCTTGCCGGTGAGCACCATCTCCAGCGCGACAGCCCGGGGCAGTCGGGTGGGAAGCCGGGTCAGTCCGCCCGCGGCGGCGACCAGACCGCGGCGGACCTCGGGCAGGCCGAACGTCGCGGTCGGCGCGGCGACGACGAGGTCCGCGGCCAGAACGATCTCGAATCCGCCGGCGAGGGCAGGACCGTCGACTGCGGCGATGAGGGGTTTGGCGGGGGGTGCCTCGACGAGACCGGCAAACCCCCGGCCCTCGACGCGGGGACTTTCGCCCCGCAGGAAGGACTTGAGATCCATACCGGCGCAGAAATATCCGCCGGCTCCGGTGATCACGCCGACCCGCAGGTCCGGATCGGAGTCGAGCAGCTCGACCGCCGCGGCGACCGCCTGTGCGACCGCGCCGTTCACCGCGTTGCGCGCGTCGGGGCGGTTGAGCGTGATCACCAGCACCGGTCCCACCCGCTCGGTCAGCACGACCGGTGCGGGTGTCTCGTCGGTCACCGGGGTGCCATCCGGATCGCGCCGTCGAGGCGGATCGTCTCGCCGTTGAGCATGCCGTTCTCGATGATGTGCGCGGCCAGCGCGGCGAACTCGGAGGGCTCGCCGAGCCGCTGCGGGTGCGGAACCGAGGCGGCCAGGGCGTCGCGGATGTCGTCACGAGCATTGAGCAACAACGGGGTTGCGAACACCCCGGGCGCGATGGTGCACACCCGGATCCCGACACCGGCGAGGTCGCGGGCGGCGGGCAGAGTCATCCCTACGACTCCGGCCTTGGACGTCGCATAGTTGATCTGCCCGATCTGCCCCTCGTAGGCAGCGACGGAGGCGGTCAAGACACACACACCGCGGTCGCCGTCCAGCGGTTCGTTCGCGGCCATCGCCTCGGCCGCGAACCGCAGCACGTTGAAGGTGCCGATCACGTTGAGCCTGATCACCGACTCGAAAGGCTCGAGGTCGGCGGCCTTGCGATCCTTGGTGAGGACGCGCATGGGCCTACCGCGGCCGGCGCAGTGCACGACGGCCCGCACCGGGCCGCTCTCGGCGGCTGCCGCGAAGGCGACGGCGACGGCGTCCCCGTCGGTCACGTCGGTCGGCACGAACCGCGCTGCCGCACCAAGCGCGTCGGCCTGCTCGGCCCCGGACGAGCCGGGGAGGTCGAGCAGGGTGACGGTGGCGCCGGCCTCGACCAGGCGGGTCGCGGTGGCCAGTCCGAGTCCGGATGCGCCGCCGGTGACGACGGCGTTGATGTCCTTGATCTGCATGGAGAAGGTCTTTCGGGTTGTCCGGCCGCGTGGCGTCCGGGGTGGGAACGGTGTGTGGCCCGCCGGGGCGGAATGGGATGCCTACAGACCCATCGACTTCGAGATGACGCTCTTCATGACCTCGCTGGTGCCGCCGAAGATCCGGGTGACGCGGGCGTCGGCGTACAGCCGCGCGATCGGGTACTCGCTCATGTAGCCGTAGCCGCCGTGCACCTGCAGGCACTTGTCGATGACCCGGGCCTGCATCTCCGTGCAGAACAGCTTCACCTTGGCCGCGTCGGCGGGAGTGAGGGTGCCGCCGTCCAGCGCGATCAGCGCCTGGTCGACGAGCGCCTGGCCGGCCTGCAGTTCGGTCGCGCACTCGGCGAGCACGAACTTGGTGTTCTGGAAGTCGGCCAGCGGTTTGCCGAAGACCAGGCGTTCCTTGGCGTAGTCGATGGCGAGGTTCACCGCGGCGGTCGCGGTGGCGAGACCGGTGATCGCGATCGACAGCCGCTCCTGCGGCAGGTTGTGGGCGAGCATCTTGAATGCCGCGCCCTCCTCGCCGAGCAGGTTCCGGGCCGGCACGCGGACGTTGTCGAACGTCAGCTCGGCGGTGTCGGACGACTTCATGCCGATCTTGTGCAGGTTGCGGCCGCGGATGAAGCCGGGCATGTCACCCTCGACGACCAGCAACGACAGGCCTTTGCGGCGGTTCTCGGGATCCTTCGAGGTGCGCGCCACCACGATCACCAGGTCGGCGTTGATGCCGCCGGTGATGAAGGTCTTGTTGCCATTGAGGATGTAGTCGTCGCCGTCGCGGACGGCGGTGGTGGTGACGCCGGCCAGGTCGGAACCGATGCCCGGCTCGGTCATCGCGATCGCGCTCACCAGGCTGCCGTCGGCGAAACCGGGGAACCAGCGGTCGCGCTGCTCCTCGCCGGCGTACTCGAGGAAGTACGGCAGCACTGTGTTCAGGTGGACCTGGAACCCGCCGAGCGATGCTGCGGCATAACCGATCTCCTCGTAGACGACGGTGTTGAACAAGAAGCTGTCGATACCGCCGCCGCCGTACTGATCGGGGATCTGGAGCCCGTTGATTCCGATCTCTGCCGTCTTCTTGTAGAAGTCGCGGGGGATGAAACCGGCGGCCTCCCACTCGGGCAGGTTCGGGGTGATCTCCTTGGCGATGAACTGGCGGACGGAGTCCCGGAAGGCTTCGTGGTCTTCGGTGAAGATGGTGCGTTGCATGGTGAATCCTCTTTTGTGAAAGTGGGGGGCGGCAGGTGGGTGCCGATGTCTAGCCGACGCCGACGATCTTGTCGGCGACCAGCGCGTCGACCGTGGCGGCGGGATAGCCGAGTTCGGCGAGCAGTTCGGCGGTGTGCTGGCCGAGGTCCGGGTCGCCTTCGCTGGACAGCTTGGCCACGCTGCCCAGGTGCCAGGGCGATCCGAGAGCGGTGTTCGGGACCCCGTCCGCGCCGCTGACCTCGAGGAACAGTCCGGACGCGTTCACGTCCGCGCTCCGCATGGCCTCGGGATAGGTGTTGATCTTGCCCGCGACAACGCCGTTGGTGGTCAGCAGTTCCATGGCCTCGTCGCTCGTCATCGTCGAGAATGCGCTCCGCAGTTCGACGAGCATCGCCTTGCGGTTTGCCACCCGCAGGGTGTTGTTCGCGAAGCGCGGGTCGTCGGCGACGTCGGGGCGCCCGATGAGGCGACACAGTCGGGTGAAGTGCACATCCGAGTAGGCGGACAGGACCAGGCTGCCGTCCCTGGTCGTCATCACGTCCGCGGCGGGGGCGATACTGGGCTGACCGTTGCCCTTGCGGACAGGCTCCTCACCGGTGATCAGGTACTGGCCCCAGTTCGTGCCCTGCAGGTGGATCGCGACCTCGAGCAGCGACACCTCGACGGTGTCGCCCTCGCCCGTGCGGAGCCGGCGCACGTAGGCCGCCAGGATCGCCTGGGCGCAGACGTAACCGGAAGCGGCGTCGACGATTTGGGACCCGACCTTCTGCGGCTCGCTGTCGGTCTCGCCGGTGACCCACATCATCCCACTCTCGGCCTGCGCCGCGATGTCGAGTCCGGGCCGGTACTTCGACGGTCCGTGCAGGCCGAATCCGCTGACCGTGGCGTAGACCATCCAGGGGTGCTCCTCGAGGACATCCTCGGCGCCGAGGCCGAACGACTCCATGACGCCCGGGCGCAGGTTCTGCACCACGATGTCGGCGCTCGCGATCAGCTTTCGCGCGATCTCCTGTGCCTGCGGGTCTTTCAGGTCCAGTGCCATTGCACGCTTGCCGCGGTTGTAGTTCTGCAGCATGGCCTCGCCCGCCGGACCGATGCCGCGGGCGGACTCGCCGTGCAGCGGCTCGACCTTGATCACGTCGGCGCCGAGGTCGACCAGGATCTGGGTGGCGGCCGGGGCGGCGATGAATTGTCCGAAGTCGACGACGCGAACGCCGTCCAGGGGTTTGTCGATGTTCATGCTGCCTCCTCGACACTGCGGCGGATGCGGGCGATGTCGCGGTCCGGGTTGACCAGGAACACCGCGATGATGCTGCCGACGACCATCAGCGCGCCGCTCATCAGGAAGCCGCTGGCGTAGCCGGAGATCTTGTCGGCTGTACCGCCGACGGTGAAGCCGAGCACGAGCGGCGCGATCATGCCGGAGATGCTCGACACCGCGCTGAGTCCACCGAGGACCATGCCGCGCTTCTTCGACTGCACGACGTCGGCGATGGCCGACAGCGCGACACCGAATGCTGCCGTGTTCAGCGAGAAGGCCAGGGAGACGAGCAGGATCTGCACCGGGCCCTGCGGCAGCACGGTGAAGCCCATCATTGCGGCGCCTGCGCCGCCGATCAGCACGGCCGAGAGGTATCCGCGGGCAACCTTCCGGGAGACACCGCGCGCGATGAGGCGGCTGGAGAACCAACCCGCGGCGATCGCGCCTGCCGCTGCGAACCCATAGGGGAGCATTACCAGGCGGCCGGTGGTGAGTGTGTCGTAGCCGAGTCCGTCCTGGAGGTAGACCGGGAGCCAGGCCACCTTCAGCGTGGTGGACCAGTACGAGCAGAACATCAGCAGCGCGATGCCGAGCACGGTGCCGGTGCGAAGAATCGTCTTGTACGGGGCGTCGACGGTGTCGACGACGATCGTGGTTGCGGTCTTCGCGGCCGGGGTGTTCTCCTCGGGGGCGCCGCGGCCGAAGATCATCCAGGCCACCGCCCACACCAGACCCATCACGATGAGGATGTAGAACGCGGCGTGCCAGTCCCAGCGGACGATGATCCAGGTCAGCAGGGGTGCGGCGATGAGGGTGCCGATCGAGGCACC
The DNA here is from genome assembly GCF_041228765.1 of Rhodococcus wratislaviensis. Classification (NCBI taxonomy): domain Bacteria; kingdom Bacillati; phylum Actinomycetota; class Actinomycetes; order Mycobacteriales; family Nocardiaceae; genus Rhodococcus; species Rhodococcus wratislaviensis. The sequence goes on from NZ_CP150488.1 coordinate 957,799, forward strand.
GGCGGTGACGAATCCACTTGGCATCGCTCGCTTCTCGGGCGTGAACCAGGAGTGCACGGCGTGGTTGGCCAGCGCGTACGCGGGACCCTCGGCGAAGCCGAGCACGATCCGGCAGGCGACCAGCACACTGAAGCTGACCGTGCCGAGCAGCGGGGCCATGGTGGCCACCCACGTCAGCATCAGGCCGGCCATCAGCCAGCGGAGGCTCACCTTGGACGACAACCAGCCGAAGAACAGGGCACCGACGGCGAACAGCCAGAAGAAACTGCTCTGGATGATGCCGAACTCCTGCGGGCTCAGGCCGAGGTCCTTCTGGATCTGCACACCCGCGAACGCGATGACGGACTTGTCCGCGTGATTGATGAGCATGAACACGACCAGGAGGCCGACGACGATCCAGGCGCGTCGCATCGGCGCCGATCTGGTGTGCCTGGCCGACGTGGTCGTCGGCGATGATGTCTGGGTCATAGGTCCTCTTCGTGGAACGAACCGTCGCGATGATGTGCGTGGCGTGTGAACCGGTCCGGATGGATTCCGCAGGCGACCGCCTAGGTGATCGAGCCGGGTTCCGCCGCAACGGTGTGATCAGGTACACACCATTCAAGGCGCGAGAATCGATCAGGTCAAAGACCAGAAAAGTAGGAAAAGTACTGCGATTACCTATGAGTCGATGCTGCCCGCGATGTCCTCGCGTATCTGGCGGTCGGACTCGGCCCGCGTCAGCTTCGCCGCGTCCACGAGGGACCTACCGGAGGCCATGTGCGCGGCGATGGATGCGGCGAACTCCTCGAAGGACGCGCGAGCACATGCCAAGAATTGCGTGGACGCCTCGGTGATCCGGCCGGGACGGCGGACCACGCCCATACGGCGGGTGAGCCGCGGCGACAGTTCGCGCACCACCCCGCCACGCAACATCGCGTCGAGTCCACTGCGCAGGGCGACGATCGACACGCCGCCGCCCGCGAGGACGATCGGAAGTACGGCGCCACGCTGACGCACCTCCACCGCGACGTCGGGTTCGACTCCGTGCAACCGCAGCGAGCGATCGATGAAGTCCCGGGTCGCCGTTCCCCTTTCGCCCATGACGAACGGAACACGAGTCAGCTCCTCGATGGGCACCGGATCCGGCCACCGTGCGTCGGTGCCGGGCGGACACACCAGCACGAGCTGCTGGTCGATCAGCTCCTCCCCGACGAGGCCCTCGGTCGGCAGCGGTAGAGCAAGAACACCCAGCTCACACGCCCCCGACCGGACCAAGGACACAACATCGGCAATCTCGTCGCGCTCTTCGATGTGGAACCGGACGTCGGGGTACTGCAGGCGGAATTTCGCAACCCATACCGACAGCGGATCGGAGGACAGGTCCGACAGTGAGGCGATGTCGATCCGGCCGCCGCGCATCGCCCCGACGTCGCGCACCGCGTTCTCGGCCGATTCCACCTCCCGAAGGATCGTCCGCGCCGGGCCGACGAGTGCCTCGCCGGCAGGGGAAAGTACCAGGCCTCGGCCGACGCGATGGAACAGCTCGACCCCGAGGTCCTTCTCGAGCTTGCGGACCACCTGCGACAGCGAGGGCTGCGCGACGTGCAACTGTGTCGCGGCCCGTGTGACCCCGCCACAATCGACGACGGCGAGAAAGTACTCCATCTGACGCAGGTCCATACCCCGAATCTAGAGGGAGCTACACCTCGTCGTGGGCTACTCCGGGACCGACGGCCGGTTCCGGGCCTGGGGACGGTGCGGCGAGGGCGAGGAAGTCACCGGCGGAGCCCCGAATGCGGGTGCTACTTCGCCAAATGGCGTGCAGCGATCGGGTCAGGTCCAGATCGGCGAGCGGGACCTCGATCAACCGTCCGTCGCGCAGTTCCTGCCGCACGGTCAACTCACTGAGTACGGCGGCGTACTCCCCCCCACTGACCGCCACCTTCACCGCAGTATTCGAGTGCAGTTCGATCGCTGGAGGCGACATCGTTGCGCCCATCGCACGCTGCAGCGTTTCCCGGGTTCCCGAGCCACCTTCACGGGTGGCGAGCGGCAGCTCGTCCAACTCGCGAGCAGACAGCGGCCGACGACAGCACGCCAGCCGATGCAGAGGTGAGACGACCAGCACGAGGCGGTCTCGGCCGACCGGGACGCTGCGCAGATCGCTGGGAACGTCTGGAGATTCGATGAACCCCAGGTCTATCTCGCGCGCACGCAGTGCCGCGATCACTCCTTGCGAATTGGTAACGCGCAGCTGCACTTGGGGCCACTCGCCGTGCCGGCGAAACTCGGCCAGCCATGTCGGCACGAGAGACTCCGCGACGGTCTGGCTCGCCCCGATATTCACCGTCTCGGTGGCCTGCGCTGTCAGCGCCCGGGCGCCGCCCACGAGGGTATCCGCGGCGTCCACGACGCCGCGAGACCAGTCGGTCACCATTCGGCCGTGCACGGTCAACTCCGCACCCCGGGTCCGGCGATCGATCAGTTCCAGCCGCAGCTGTTCTTCCAATGCCTTGATTCGCCTACTCGCCGACGGCTGGCTGATCTGTTCCGCACGGGCAGCTGCCGAGATGCTGCCGAGATCAGCGACCAGCACGAGCATGCGCAATGATTCGAGATCGATTACCGGCCGCAATCTTTCAGACACAGTCGACCCTTTCGCATAGCGATTACTCTCACGCGTTGCTACAGATCTGCCCCTGCGGCCGCCGCCGGGCGAGACCTACTCCCTCGAACATGCGGGAGCATTCACTGCCTCAGGCACATTCGGGCATGACGGCTTGCTCGAAGGAAAGACCCGAACTCTCGTCGCCGAGGATCCAGTCGACGTTCGCGGTCCACGTGGCTTCATTGATCGTCGGACTCCAGGACAGATGTGTTTTGTCCCAGATCCGTCCGGCGCTCTCCGCCGGAATCCGCAGCAAGGTCGCCAGGGACTGCACACCGGACCCACGGTTCGCGTCGTCTGCGATCCAGTCGGCGGCCTTGTTCATCGCGGTGCAGAATCCGTTGAGGATTTCCGGGTTCTGCTGCGCAAACTCTTCGGTCGTCGTCCAGAACGTCTGCAGTCCCACATCGCCCAGCTCGCCTGCCGTGCCGTCGAACGGGCTCGCCAAGGTACGGAATTCGATGCCGTGGTCCTCCATCGTGACCACGGTGGAGGTCGAACCCACAGTTGCGTCGACCTTTTTGTTGCGCACCGCCGGCTCCATCGTCGCGCCGGATCCCACCGCGACGTAGGTCACGCTATCCGGATCCACACCGTTACCGGAGAGAACCGTGCGGGCGAACCTCTCCGAGGCGCTCCCCCGTTGAACGACGCCGATTTGCTTTCCGCGTAGCGATGTGACATCGGTTATCCCGCTGTCGGCGGGAGTGACGAGTGACATGTCTATGTGCCCGAAAGGTGGTATCGCGGTGATCTGCTGCCCCTGATTCATGGCACCCATGACGTTCTCGGGTGTCCCGATCGCGATCTGGGTCGTGTTCCCGATCAACGCCGCCGTGAGCTGGGGCCCCGAGGGTGCGGTGACAGTTTCGACCTGGAGACCTGCCCCTTGGAAGAAACCCTGTTCCTGGGCGATCGTGTACGGGAAACTGAGCGAGTTGCTCTCCATACTGCCGATCGTGATGGAAGTGAGCCCGTTCTCCGACGTGGGTGCGGTGCCGGCGGAGCCACACGCGACCATCGAGCTGAGCAGGGCTAGTGCCCCTGCGATTGTGATTGCGGAACGCTTGTCGAGCATCTGGGTCTCCTGCTTGTCGGGACGCTTGGTTGCCGAGGATGATTCAGTGCAGTCGTTCACGCAGGCGTTCGTATATCGCCTGGTACCGAGGGTCAGCGGAAACCGTGGCGAGTTCTCGTGGCCGTGGGATGTCCACCTGTACGTCGTCGAGGACCTTCCCCTCCCCCATCAGCACGATCCGGTCGGCGAGGGCCACCGCCTCACCCAGGTCGTGGGTGACGAAGATGACGGTGCGGTGCGCTTCGCGCTGCCACAACTCGAGGAATTCCTTCTGCACCGACATCCGGGTGTTGACGTCCAGTGCGGCGAAGGGTTCGTCCATCAGCAGCACCTCCGGGTCCAGCGCCCAGGTTCGTGCCAGTGCCACGCGTTGCCGCATTCCCTGGGACAGCTGCCACGGCCACAGATGCCCAGCTTCCTCGAGGTGAACCGCCTGCAGCCACCGCCGCCCCAGCGCCCTGCGCTCCGCCCGGCGCACGCCCCGCAACTCGAGCCCGTACTCGACATTGCGCAACGCGCTGCGCCACGGCAGCAGGGCGTCGCGCGCCAGCATGAATCCGAGATGCGACCGCGCATCCCGCGGTGTCTTTCCCATAACGGATACCCTGCCCGCAGCGGGGTCGACGAGACCGGCCGCCATGTTCAGTAATGTCGTCTTGCCGCAACCGCTTCGGCCGACGATGGCGATGAATTCGCCGGCCGGGATCTGTAGGTCGATTCCCGACAACACGGTCCGGGTGCCGCCCTGTGGAGCCGGATAGGTTACTTCCACGCCTTCGAACTCGATCGCGTTCCTGCCCGGATCCGCAGGCGAGCCGACCCCGGCGGAACGTGCTGCATGCCGTGCGGTAGAAATCATGGACATCTCATGTGCTCCAGACTTGTCTTTTCCGATGACAGGATTGGTCATCGATCAACTGGGGGCTGCCACCGCAGGAACCAGCGCTCGGCGTGACTCATCGCCTGGTTGAGTACCACTGCCATCAACGCCAGGAACAGCAGGATCGCGTACACCGCCTCCATCCGGAACGTCGCAGAGTATGTGGCGACCAACTGGCCCAATCCGTTTCGGGCCGAGATCAGTTCGGAACCGACCACGCCGAGCAGGGAATAGATCAGCCCCAACCGCAGCGCTGCGAAGATCGCGGGCGTCGCGACCGGAATGAGTACCTTCAGAAACATCTGAGACTTCGTGGCCCCCAAGACAGTGGAGAGGCGCAACCATTCCGCGTCGGTGGATCGCACCCCGGCGCGTGCTCCGGACATCACGATGAAGAAGACCAACGTCGAGGCCAACGCAACCTTCGCCGAAGTGTTGATGCCGAGTGCCACGATGAACAACGGCGCGAGGGCGATCCGCGGCATTGCATTGGCCGCATCGAGATACGGAGTCAGCACTCGCTCGACTCGGGGTAGCAGTCCCAGCGCGACACCGAAGACGACGCCGATAGCACCTGCCACGATCCACGCGATGAGAACTGCGACCATGGTGTACCGAGTGTTGGTCCACAGCTCGCCGGACTTCGCCGCCGTTACCAGGTACTCCCACGACTGCCCCGGTGTCTTCGCGAGTACCGGGTCCAGCCACTCGTGTTCTGCCGTGAGTTGCCACAGTCCCAGCCACGCGAGGCCGAGGAGGATCTGCGCTCCCCGCACCACCAGCGACTCCCGCGACACCTTCCAGGTCCGGCGTGTGGGTTCCGCCTCGCTCGAGGATGCCGTCGCGTTCACCGAGGTCTGGTCGAGAACTTGCATGGGTTTGCTCCAGTCAGTATGTACCGCAATCGAATTCGAATCGGAAACATCGGGTGTCGGCGGCGAGCGGGTGGTAGGGGCTCCTACGCGGGGACCTCGCCGCGGAGGGTGATGCGGTTGAGGACTCGTTCCTGGGTGCCGTAGCCGTGGATCGCGTAGTGCATGGTGCACCGGTTGTCCCACATGACGAGGTCTCCTTCGCGCCAGGCGTGGCGGTAGACGTTGTCGGGGGTGACCGAGCTCTGGTAGAGGTATTCGAGCAGGGGTTCGCTTTCCTGCCGGGTCCAGCCGTCGATGCAGGCGTTGTCCCGGTGTCCCACGAACAGGGCCTTTCGCCCGGTCTCGGGGTGGGTCCGCACCAGCGGATGCACCGCGGTCGGGGTGTCCTGCTCGGCGACGTTGAGCATGCGGCCGAGCCGGATGCCGCTGAATCGCACCATGAGTCCGTCGAGGGTGTCTTTCAGTGCCGGGGACAGTCGTTCGTATGCGAGGTACTGGTTCGACCACATCGTGTCCCCGCCCACCGGGGTGGTGATCGCCGAGAGCATCGTGATCTTCGGTGGTGCCGCGGTGAACGATCCGTCGTAGTGCCAGGCTTCGGTGGCGGTGGTCTCCTTCTTGACGTTGGCGACCTGAAAGATCTCCGGGTGCCCGTCCAGCGGGTTCAGCATTTCGGTGACTACCGGCTCGCCCCACAGCCGGGCAAATTCGATCTGCGCCAACGGCTTTACGTACTGGTCCCGGAATACGAGCGTGCAGTGCTCGCGGAAGGCTGCGCGCAGCGTCTCCACGGTCTGGTCGTCGATGGGCTCGTCCAGGCGAACGCCGTCCACTGCGGCGCCGATGGATCCGGTCAGGGGGGTGACACAAAGCTTCACGAGGGCTCCTCGATTTCGGCTGATTCTTCACGATTCGAATGTCCGGCACAGGCCGGATGAGTGGTGCCTGTCACAACGTAACAGGAATCACAATTTATGTCGACAACAATTTTGGTCAGTTTCGACTGCTGTGAATAGCGCAGGACTACACAGCAATTGACGTATCGTCAGCCAATCGCCCGTGGTGGATTCGTGTGCGATGACCGAAGCCGGGTGGCCGCGCGGCCTCGCATACTGGTTCGGCTGGGTTGCGCCTTCGTCAGGACCTGTCGTCGGCGCTGGTCAGCGTATCGATCGCTGCGATCCGGGCACGATCACGCTCGGGATCGACCGTCAGCGCCATCACCACGGCGCCGATGATCGCCACGACACCGAAGATCTGGAAAGCCGTCGTGTACCCCTGTGCCGGCGTCGTCGCCGCATCGACGAGGTGACCGGTGAGCCACGGCGCGAGGATGCCCGAGGTCGAAAACAATGCGGTGAACACGCCCAAAGTGGATGCGACCTGACGTTCCGGGCTGATGTGTGCCACCGCGACATTCATCAGCGGGTAGCTGGCCACCCCGGCTCCGTATCCCGCGACGACGAGGAACACGGCCAGCCACGCACTGTGTACCAACGGGATGGAGGCCAACATGACGCCACAGGCGAACAATGCCACCACCGACACCATTCCGCGCGAGACCCGCACTGTCATCCCCCTGCCGGCGAGTCGATCGGTGATGAAGGACACCAACAACATCGACGCCATCCCGGTCACACTCGGCAGTGCGAAGAGCAGTCCCGAGTCGACCCGGCTGAAACCCAGCCCCTGCTCGAAGTAGGAAGGCAGCCAGGTGAGAATCACCGCAACCATCCCGTAGATGGCGAACATGCCGAGCACCCCACCCCAGAAGGTGGGTAATGCGGCGATTCGCAGGAAACTCACCCTTGTCACGTTGCCGTCAGGCGCACCGGACCGGGCCACCTGGCGTGCACTGCTCACCGAATACGGTCCGTCCTTGCCGACAACCAGCCACACCGCCGCCCACACCAGGCCGACGATCATCAGGGTCCAGAATGCGGCCTTCCATCCATATGCCGCGACGATCACCGTGAGCGCGGGTGCCATCAATATCTTCGACAGCGACGTTCCGGAACTGACCACCGCGGAGGGAAGGCCGCGTTTGCTCTTGGGGAACCATCCGAACACCGCCACGTTGTTCAACGCGCCCGCGGGGCCTTCCGCGGCGCCGAGCAGTACGCGGCTGACGATCAGCGCGGTGAACGTGCCCACGAGCAGTACCGGGATCTGAACCAGTGACCACAGCAGGGCCAGAGCCAGCAGCACCCAGACGATGCGTACTCGGTCGGCGATGAATCCGCCCACCAGCCCGGTGATGACGAACAGGACGTAGAAGGCACTGCCCAAGAGTCCGATGTCCGCGTTCGACAGTCCCAGATCCTCGGACAGCGGTCGGGCGACGATCCCGAGTACTGCCTTGTCTGCGAAGTTGATCGTTTGCAGAATCATCACGAGGAACGTGATACTCCATGCGGTGCGGGCGGTCGGAGCGCTCACCGCCGGGGCGACCCTTCTGCCGCCGTCGGCGGGGTCGTCTGCCCGTTCGGTGTCGTCCGGGAGTGCCATGAACACATCCTCTCCCTTCGTCGTCGAGATGCAAGCAGTCTCGCTCGGCACCTTCCACGACCGATCCGAGAGTGCCGATCCGCCCGGCGCTGCGGTCGCGCTCACCGAGGGGCGATCGATTTCTTGCATTGCTGCTCCAATCAGTGAGCACCGCGTCTGGATGTGCGCTACGCGGCCGCGGCGGCGAGCGGGTGGTAGGGGCTCCTACGCGGGGACCTCGCCGCGGAGGGTGATGCGGTTGAGGACTCGTTCCTGGGTGCCGTAGCCGTGGATCGCGTAGTGCATGGTGCACCGGTTGTCCCACATGACGAGGTCTCCTTCGCGCCAGGCGTGGCGGTAGACGTTGTCGGGGGTGACCGAGCTCTGGTAGAGGTATTCGAGCAGGGGTTCGCTTTCCTGCCGGGTCCAGCCGTCGATGCAGGCGTTGTCCCGGTGTCCCACGAACAGGGCCTTTCGCCCGGTCTCGGGGTGGGTCCGCACCAGCGGATGCACCGCGGTCGGGGTGTCCTGCTCGGCGACGTTGAGCATGCGGCCGAGCCGGATGCCGCTGAATCGCACCATGAGTCCGTCGAGGGTGTCTTTCAGTGCCGGGGACAGTCGTTCGTATGCGAGGTACTGGTTCGACCACATCGTGTCCCCGCCCACCGGGGTGGTGATCGCCGAGAGCATCGTGATCTTCGGTGGTGCCGCGGTGAACGATCCGTCGTAGTGCCAGGCTTCGGTGGCGGTGGTCTCCTTCTTGACGTTGGCGACCTGAAAGATCTCCGGGTGCCCGTCCAGCGGGTTCAGCATTTCGGTGACTACCGGCTCGCCCCACAGCCGGGCAAATTCGATCTGCGCCAACGGCTTTACGTACTGGTCCCGGAATACGAGCGTGCAGTGCTCGCGGAAGGCTGCGCGCAGCGCCTCCACGGTCTGGTCGTCGATGGGCTCGTCCAGGCGAACGCCGTCCACTGCGGCGCCGATGGATCCGGTCAGGGGGGTGACACAAAGCTTCACGAGGGCTCCTCGATTTCGGCTGATTCTTCACGATTCGAATGTCCGGCACAGGCCGGATGAGTGGTGCCTGTCACAACGTAACAGGAATCACAATTTATGTCGACAACAATTTTGGTCAGTTCTGCACACACCGACCGGTCGAGCGACAACGTCCCGACCTGCGGTCGAGGAAAGCAGGCGCGAGGGCCAGGAATCAGATGGCGCGCCGGTCTCCGGCGTTCTCCTCGGACGCTGCGAGCTCGCGAAGTGCGGAATCACGGACGCTGATAATCCGTTGCTCGGCAAGTTCGACCGCGAGGTCGGCGTCGTGCTCGACGATCGCGTTGTGGAGAGCGCGCCAGCGCTTGGCGAACTTCGGCAAGTCGCGGGGCGTGGCGGACAGACCGACGCGCACATACCGAAGGGTCTGCAAGGAGACCGACTGCAACAGCTCCGCCACGATGCGATTGCGCGAGACCTGCGCAACGGTGCTGTTCAGCAGAAATGTGGCGACCGCGTAGGCGTCGACCGACTCGCGCGCCCCTTGCAGCACCCGTGGCATGTTGGCGTCGAATACCGCCTTCAGATCCTCCGGCTGCTCCAGCAGTTCTTGGCGCAGCAACATCACGTAGAGGGCGGCGCGGACGTCGAACAGATCGCGAACGTCGCCCGCACACAGGTCCGTCACCACCGCACCCCGCCGAGACTGGAAGTGCACGAGTCGGTCACGCTCGAGAATTCGCAGCGCCTCGCGCACAGGTGCCCGACTGACCTCCAGCACTGCACTGATGTCCTGCTCGAGGAGGCGTTGGCCCGAGTCCACATGGCCGAGTGTGATGACCCCTGCGAGCTTCGCCGCGATCTGCTCGGCGAGAGACGCCGCCACACCGGCCGCGCCCCGGTTCCTGAGCACGGCCTGCTCCACCGCGAGCATCAGCTCGTTCTGTGGAACCAGCAGCGTGGAAAGGTCCGGAAGATCCTGCGTCTTGATCCGACCCATCGCGAACCTTTCTGCCGTGTGCGGTCAGTTCCTTCACAGGCTAGTCTGCCGCGAAGGCGCTTCGCGCCCGTGCGTGGTTAGCGAGTCTCTGGACTCGTCAACCACGCACGGGCGGCGGAGCCGCTTACAGGGCCTTGAGTTCCTCGGTGACCTCGGCGACCGACTTCTTCGCGTCCCCGAACAGCATGGAGGTGGTGTCGGCGAAGAACAGCGGGTTGTCGATGCCGGCGAACCCGGAGTTCATCGACCGCTTGAGCACGATCACCGACTTCGACTGATCCACGTTCAGGATCGGCATCCCGTGGATCGGCGACGACGGGTCGTTGCGGGCGGCGGGGTTGGTGACATCGTTCGCACCGATCACCAGGGTGACGTCGGTGCGGGCGAACTCGTCGTTGATGTCGTCCATTTCCTTCATCGCGTCGTACTCGACGTCGGCCTCGGCCAGCAGCACGTTCATGTGCCCGGGCATCCGGCCGGCGACCGGGTGGATGGCGTACTTGACCTCCACCCCCTTCGACTCGAGCAGCTTGGCCATGTCCTTGACCGCGTGCTGGGCCTGCGCGACCGCCAACCCGTACCCGGGGACCACGATCACCTGGTTGGCGTACGCCATCTGGATCGCCGCGTCCGCCGCCGAGGTGGACTTCGCCGTCTTGGCGGCGCCGTCCCCGACCGCCGCCGCGACGCCGCCGCCACCGAACCCGCCGGCCACGATCGCCGGGATGGACCGGTTCATCGCCTTCGCCATCAGGTTGGTCAGGATCGAACCCGACGCACCGACGATCATGCCGGCCACGATCATCGCCTGATTGTTCAAGGCCAGGCCGGCGGCCGCCGCGGACAGACCCGTGAGCGCGTTGAGCAGGGAGATCACCACCGGCATGTCGGCGCCGCCGATCGGCAGCACCACCATCAACCCGAGCACCGCCGCCAGCACCAGCACCCCCACGATCCACCACTGGCTGGTGGGTCCGGTCGGGTCGATCGCCTTGATCCCGATGGCCACCGCGAGCGCGACGGCCCCGATCAGCAGCACCGCATTGAGGGGCTGCTGCAACCGGCCGATGCCGATCGGCCGGCCGGGCAGGGTTTCCTGCAGCTTGAGGAACGCGATCACCGAACCCCAGAACGAGATCGACCCGATGATCGCCGCGAACAACGACGCGATGACGATGTGCACCGTCGGCGACTCACCGTGCTGAAAGGCGGTGAACCCGTCCGAGTCGAGGAATTCGGCGTACGCGATCAGGGCGACGGTGCCGCCGCCGACCCCGTTGAACAGGGCCACCAGCTGCGGCATCGCGGTCATCTTCGTCCGCAACGCCGGCGGCACCCCCAGCACCACACCGATCACCAGACCGGCGACGATCAGCACCCAGTTGGAGGTGTCCCGGATCGCGATCAACGTGGCGACCACCGCGACACCCATCCCGACCGCGGCGATCTGGTTGCCGCGGACCGCGGTCTTCGGGCCGGTCAGGCCCATCAGACCGTAGATGAACATCGCGAACGCCACGATGTACAAAACGTTGACCAAATACTCCATTACTTGTCCCCACCCTTCTCAGCAGCAACGGCGGGGGCGGCGGGCTTGGACTTGAACATCGCCAGCATCCGGTCGGTGACCACGAAACCACCGACCACGTTGATCGTTCCGAACACCAGGGCCACGAACAGGATCACCTGCAGACCCCACGGCGGGTTCTCGACCTTGCCGAGCACCACCAGCGCGCCGAGCACGACGATGCCGTGGATGGCGTTCGTGCCCGACATCAGCGGGGTGTGCAACGTGTTCGGGACCTTGGAGATCACCGCGAACCCGACGAACCCGGACAGCACCAGGATCGCGATGTTCGCCAACAATTCGGTATACATTACCGATCTCCCTCTTCGATTTTCGTGTCCAGTTCGATCGGCGTGCCATACGAGAAATCGAAGTGGGCGTAGTTGTCGCATGGTGTGAAGATTCGGTGCAGGAACGCCGTCACGGACGTTGTGCACCTCTCGAGGATCATCGACAACATCAGTGTCCCTCCGGGTCTCGGGTGACGCAGGACGCGGCGAGGACCTCGTCCGAGAAATCGGGGGCCAGCGCCCCGTCGACGAGCATCAGCTCGAGCAGCGCGGAGATGTTCTTCGAGTACAGCTCCGAGGCGTGCTCGGGCATGCTCGCGGGCAGGTTCAGCGGCGAGCAGATCGTCACCCCGTGCTTGACCACGGTCTGACCGGGCTCGGTGAGCTCGCAGTTACCGCCGGTCTCCCCGGCCAGGTCGACCACCACGGATCCGGGCTTCATACCCTCCACCGCGGCCGCGGTCACCAACCGCGGTGCCGGACGGCCCGGCACCAGGGCGGTGGTAATGACCACGTCGAAGCCCTTGATCGCATCCTCGAGCGCCTGCTGCTGCTGCGCGCGTTCGGCCTCGGTGAGCTCGCGGGCGTAGCCGCCCTCACCGGCGGCGTCGATCCCCAGATCGAGCCACTGGGCACCGACCGAGCGGACCTGGTCGGCGACCTCCGGGCGCACGTCGTAGCCGGTGGCCCGGCCGCCGAGACGCTTCGCCGTGGCCAGGGCCTGCAGGCCGGCGACACCGACGCCGAGGACCAGCACCGTCGCCGGCTTGACGGTGCCCGCAGCGGTGGTGAGCATCGGGAAGAACCGGGTCGACTCCGACGCCGCGAGCAGCACCGACTTGTACCCGGACACGTTCGCCTGCGACGACAACGCGTCCATCACCTGGGCGCGGGAGATCCGCGGGATCGCCTCGACCGCGAACGCCGCCACCCCGGCCGACTTCAGCGCGGCGACCTGATTGTCCTGATTGCGGGGGGCGAGGAACCCGATCAGAATCTGCCCGGCATGCAACCGGCCCACTTCCTCGTCCGACGGCGGCGCGACCTTGACGATCACGTCCGCCGACCACGGGTCGGCGATCTTCGCCCCCGCCTCGGTGTACAACTCGTCCGGGATCAGCGCGCCCAACCCGGCACCCGACTCGACCACCACGTCGACGCCCTTGGCGATCAACGACGCCACGATCTTCGGCACCAACGCCACCCGATGCTCACCGTCGTTCGACTCCCGAACGACGCCGATCGTCGGGGGTGGCAATGCCACACTTCGCGATATATCCATTTGTCGACTTCCTGCGGTAGATGGTGTGTGTGCCGCGACGAGCGACACCGATGTGCGAGATCCACTCCGACGCTGCTGCTTTCCGTTCTGCAGCCTCTAGATCGGCAGGCGTACGAGTTCGCTCAAGACTGTGCGATGCACGCTCGGCGTGCCGAATGCGATCTGGTCGGCCTTGGCGCGCTTGAGGTAGAGGTGTGCCGGATACTCCCACGTCATACCAGGCCGAGGCCGCCGAGTCCGAGGGGGAAGTGCACCCAGGAAAGCCCGGCGTCGAAGCGGGCCCTCTGGAACTCGCGAGGTTCGGTGGACCGAGGGGGAAAGGCTGTGGCGAGCTCCGCGATTCGTGCGCGGACCTCACGGTGAGTGGTGCTCTCAGCGGTCATGCCCGTGGCCCGCCGGCGACGTAGACCACCTGACCGGAGACGAACCCGGATTCCTCGCGGGCGAAGAACGACACGGTCGCCGCGATGTCCTCCGGTTGGCCGACCCGGCCCACCGGGATGTCCGCGACGCCCATCGCCTTGAAGTCTTCGAACGACATACCCATCCGCTCCGCGGTGGCGACGGTCATCTCGGTCTCGATGAACCCGGGAGCAATCGCGTTCGCGGTCACGCCGAACTTGCCGAGCTCGAGCGCCAGCGTCTTGGTCAAACCCTGCATACCGGCCTTGGCCGCCGCGTAGTTGGCTTGGCCCCGGTTGCCCAGCGCCGACGTGCTCGAGAGGTTGACGATCCGGCCCCACCCGGCGTCGACCATGTATTTCTGCGTCGCGCGGGTCATCAGGAATGCGCCGCGCAGGTGAACGGTCATCACCGCATCCCAGTCCTGGGTCGTCATTTTGAACAGTAGATTGTCGCGGGTGATGCCGGCGTTGTTCACCAGGACCGTCGGGGCACCCAGCTCCTCGACAACCCGGTCGACGGCCTGCGTCACCCCCTGCTCGTCACCGACGTCGACGCCGACTGCGAGGGCGCGACCCCCGGCCTTCTCGATCTCCTCCACCACCGGCTTACCGGCAGCTTCCTCGAGGTCGAATATGGCGACGGCAAATCCGTCGCGGCTCAGCCGTTTCGCCACGCCGGCGCCGATTCCGCGCGCGGCTCCCGTCACGATGGCGGTGCGCTGATCAGACATGTCTCGCTCCTTGTCATTGCTGAAGAAATGTGGGAGCCGGAAGGCTCGCGAGGGTGAGAACAGACGTTGTGACGCAGTGCTATTCGGCTCCCGCGGTCAACGTCAGGCCGCCGTCGACGACGATGGTCTGCCCGGTGATCCACGCGGCGTCGTCGGAGAGCAGGAAGGCGACTGCGCTACCGATGTCCTGCGGCACACCGAGCCGTTTGAGCGGGTAGGCGGCGATGACCTCGTTTTCCCTGCCCTCGTACAGGGCCGTCGCGAACTGAGTCTTGACCACCGCCGGAGCGACCGCGTTGACGCGTAGATCCGGGCCGAGTTCGACGGCCAGCTGGGCGGTGAGATGTGCCAGCATCGCCTTGGTGGCGCCGTAGAACCCGATGCCCGGTGCGGGCTGTATTCCGGCCACCGACGAAATGTTCACCACGGACCCACCGTGTTCGCCCATCCAGGCGTTGTGGGCCTGCTGCACCCAGGACAGTGCCGCGAGGCAGTTGACCTCGACGATCTTGCGGGCCGCGTCCAAGTCCAGTTCGACCATAGGCCCGTATACGGGGTTGATTCCGGTGTTGTTGACGAGCAGGTCGACACTCCCGAACGTGTCCATCGCCCGCTTGACAGTCTCTGTCTGGTGATCGATGTCGTCGCTCCTGCCCGCCACCGCGAGCGCGTACTCGGGGCCGCCCAGTGCCGCGACTGCCTCGACGAGCGCATCCTGTTTGCGGGCGGTGATCACCACCTTCGCGCCCTCTGCCACGAGTCGCTCGGCGATGCCGAGTCCGATTCCCCGGCTCGCTCCGGTGACGATCGCGACCTTGTTGCCCAATCGTGTGTTCATCTCGCATGCTCCGGTTCTCTGGAATTCGCGTTCGCCTCGGCGCGCGAACTGGTTCTGTTGTCGGGTTCAGCTCAGCCGCTCGAGCGCCATCGCCATACCTCGACCGCCGCCGACGCACACTGGCGTGATGCAGAACTGTTTAATTTGGTGGACAAGGGAATTGATCGATGTTCCGGCAACTCGTGTGCCGGTCGTGCCGAAGGGGTGGCCGAGGCGGACGCGCCGCCACCGGTCGAGACGATCCGCGCAAGCGGGGTGAGATCTCGTTGCTGTGCCTTGGTGTCGCTCATCACCGCCGCGGCGCCGGCTCCGTCGTTGAGTGGGCAGACGCGATCCGATGCCCGCCTGTGTGCCCGAGTGGCCGCACAGGCGGGCATCGGAAGGGTCACGCCCCGACGTTGACGAGCTGTTTGCCGAAGTTTCCGCCGGTGAGCATCGCGATGAATGCCTTGGGTGCGCTGTCCAGGCCTTCCGCGATGTCCTCCTGGTACTTGATCTTTCCCTCTGCAAGCCAGCCGGACAGTTCGGCGATCGCGGTGGGCCAGTAGTCGCGGTGCTCGGCGATCACGAAGGAATGGACCGTGACCCGATGCATCAACAGGTGGCGTAGGCCCCTGAGACCGTACGGCTCGTCGGCGTTGTAGTCACTGATGTTGCCGCACAGCGAGATGCGTGCATGGTCGTTGATACGCCCGAGCACGGCGTCGAGTACGGGACCCCCGACGTTCTCGAACAGGACGTCGACGTAGTCGGGCGTCGCGGCCGCGAGCTGCTTCTCGAAGTCTGGGGACTTGTAATCGATGCAGGCATCGAAGCCGAGTTCGTCGACGACGTACCGGCACTTCTCGGCCCCGCCGGCGATACCGACCACTCGGCAGCCCTTGATCTTGGCGATCTGTCCGACGACACCGCCGACCGCACCGGAGGCCGCCGTCACGACGACGGTCTCGCCGGGCGTGGGCTTGGCGAGCTCGAGGAGACCATAATGCGCTGTGGCTCCGGTCATTCCGAGAACGCTGAGCGCGGTCGACGCGGGGCCGGCGTTCCGGTCGATGACACGGACCACGTCCTTGGTCACCACACCGTGGGTCTGCCACCCGAGAGAGCACGCCACGACGGTGCCCTGTGGCAGCTCGGGTTCGTTGCTCTCGATCACCTCGGCGATGGTGGCACCCGGCATGACGTCGCCTGGGTTCAGGTGCGGTACGTAGGAGCGCACCGGGTCCATCATCGGCCGCATGTACGGGTCCAGCGACAGGTACAGAACCTTCACGAGGGCCTGCCCGTCGCCGGGCCGCGGCAGGTCCGTCTCCTCGACGGCGAAGTCGTCCTCGCTGACCATGGCGGCGGGGTGCCGCCGCATCGTGACCTTCGTGTTACGCCCGGTCATCTCACGCCCCCATCCCACGCAGCAGCGCCTCGGCGTTGCGGTACATGTAGGCATCGAGCGCCGCGTCGTCGATGTCGAGTTTCAGGGTCTCGTGCACCGATTCCTCGACACCGCAGAACGAGTAGGCCGAGGCGTAGACGAACCGGTTCGGCAGCCAGTTGATGCCCTGGGTGTAGCCCTGTCCGCCCGGGGCGAACGCGTACACGTCCGGGGACACGAACACGTTGTGAATGCCCGTCGCCTCGCTCTTGAACGCTAGTGCGATCGCCTCGTTGACGTAGGGGAAGCAGCCGTGGCCCAGGATGACCGGCATGGTGGGGTGGCGCTTGGCCACCCGGTCGAAACGAACGGGATCGGTGTGGCTGATGTCGGGTCCCGCCAGCGGCCCGGTCATGAACAGCAGCGGCACACCGAGTTCGGCGATCTTCTCGTAGATCGGGAAGATCCGCTCGTCGTCGGCGTACATGGGCTCGCGTGCCAGGCCGGGCTCCATGCAGACACCGACGAGGCCGTATTCCTTCATCGCGGTGTCGAGCCCGGCGATGATCTCCTCGGTGGGCTTGTCGAAGTCGATGCCCGCGATTCCCAGGACCCGGTTGTCGGTGCGCTGCGTCAGTTCGGCCAGGTCGGCGTCCTCGATATGCACCGGCACAGGGCGATTCACCGAATGGCGACCGTTCATCACGCCGAGTCGGACGCCGACGGCGTCCATCTCGTCGATCAGCGCACGCAGTGCGCGTTCCTCGGCCTGGGGGAAGGGGTCGGTGCTGATCGTGTAGGAGCGGGGCACGCTATGGCCGAGAATGCGGTTGACCGAGCCCACCACGGTGGGGGTGAAGAAGTTGCGGTAGGGGCCGGTGGGGGGCCGCAGACGGAAGTCGATGATCTTGCCCTGGAGTCGGGCGAGACGTTCTGCAGACGAAGCACTCATGACTGTCTCCTGAAGTCGGATTCATGAACGGGGCCGGAAAAAGTGGCCCGCTGGCTAGCAGAATACTCGAATTTTGATTAATGTCGACATCAATTCCTCAATCGAGTCGAAGGAGCAGCCCATGCGAGCAGCGCGTGCAGTCCCCCATCCCGACGGCGGCAAGGTCGCCGTCCTCGACGTCCCCACGCCCACCCCCGGCCCCGATCAGGTGCTGGTGAAGGTGAAAGCCGCCGGGCTCAACCGTGGAGAGATCCTGCAGGCAGGCCGGGTGCGCACCGGCGAGCCGCAACCGATCGGGGTCGAGTTCGCAGGCGAGGTGGCCGCGGTCGGCGCCGGTGTGACCCAGTGGCGCGAAGGCGACCGGGTGATGGGGCACGGGAACGGCGGGCAGGCGGAGTACGCGTCGGCCGCGTCGCGCGCCCTGATGCGCGTCCCGGACTCCGTCTCCTGGGCCGATGCCGCGGCCTTCCCGAACGTGTTCATCACCGCGCATGACGCGCTGATCACCAACGGGCAGTTGCACACTGGCGAAACGGTGCTCGTCAACGCCGCATCGAGCGGCATCGGGCTGGCCTCGATCCAGATCGCACGGGTAATGGGCGCGTCCCGGATCGTCGCCACGTCCCGTTCGGCAGGCAAGGTGGAGCGGCTGAAGTCGATGGGCGTCGACTGCGCAATCGACGTCTCCGCCACCGGCCAGGTCGACGCCGTCACCGATTTCACCGGGGGCCGCGGCGTCGACGTCATCGTCGACTCGGTCGGCGGGACCGCGTTCGAAGCCAATCTCGAGTCCCTCGCCGTTCAGGGACGACTGGTCAACATCGGCCGGTTGGGGTCGAGCACCGCCACCATCGATCTCAACGCGCTGTGGCTGAAACGGTTGAAGCTCATCGGGGTAACGTTTCGCACCCGCACCGAGGAGGAGCGGCTGGCGTGTGTGCAGGCCTGCGCCCGGGACCTGCTCGCGCCGCTCGAAGCCGGCACGATCAGTCCGATCATCGACCGGACGTACCGGCTCGACGAGATCGCGGCGGCCCATGCCTACATGCAGACCGACCAGCATTTCGGCAAGATCGTCCTGCTGGTCGACGACGCACTCGCGGACGCATCGTGAGGACCGCATCCCATGTGGAGAAGTTCCAGCGGCTCACCGACCTGCGCACTCGGTTGGACCCGCTCGAACACTTCGAGCTGTGGTACTGGACCACCCTCACCGCCGGCACCAACGCCTACAACGCCTGCCTGCACCTCGCCGGCCTGACCAGCGACGACCCGGTCTTCTCCACCATTCCCGGCGTTCACCTGGCGCCGCAGCCCGACGGTGGTTACGCGCGCGTTCTGCGAGGCCCGGGCGACGTCAGCCACGTCGGGTGGCCCCCGATCGAGGGTGAGATTCCCGAGGACATCCAGTGCCTGGAAATCGCTCTCGAGGCGCTCGAGGAACACCGGGACCCGTGCCTGCGCGGTGAGCGCCGCCCCACCCGGTACATCGTCGGCGAATGCGAGCGCGAATTCGAACGCGTGCAGGCGATCCTCTTCGCGAGGGCCGGAGTGAAGGAGACGGTGTCGTGAGGGCAGAACGCCACCGCTTCCTCGCGGAGCGCATCGAGCGGGCGGTAGTGCACTGCGGCGACCGCGACTGGGAGATGAAGATCGAGGCCGCAATGCTCGCCGGCACCCACTGGGCGAACTACGCCCTGCACAACCACGGCGTCTCCCCCGAGGACGAGGACATCGTGCACACGTCCATGCTGGTCGTGAACACACTCCGCAAATACTCCATCGTCGAGCCCGACCTGCTCCGCGCCCTCGGTGACATCGAAGAACTCCGCCCCCTCTTCGTCCGGGGCGACGTGGACGGAGGCGCCGACGCCGCACAGCAGGCACTCGCCCTACTCTCCGAAATCTCCGCGCGCGCCCTCGAATCCGAACTGCCGACAACCAGGAGGCTCCCGTGAACGGTCTGATGATGCACCAGCCCCTGTTGGTCTCCTCTCTCCTGACCCACGCCGAACGCCACCACGGCCGGCAGGAAATCGTCTCTCGGCGGGTCGAAGGCGACCTCCACCGCTACACCTTCAGCGACCTCGCCGCCCGGTCACGGCAGCTGGCCCAGGCGCTCGAGGCGCTCGGTGTCCAACCGGGAACCCGGATCGCCACCCTGGCCTGGAACGGATATCGGCACCTCGAGCTCTACTACGGGGTCTCCGGGTCCGGTGCCGTCCTCCACACCCTCAACCCCCGCCTGCACCCCGACCAGCTCGAGTGGATCGTCTCCGACGCCGAGGACACGGTGCTCTTCTTCGACCTCACATTCCTGCCCGTCATCGAGGAACTCGCGCCGCGTCTGACCAGTGTGCGGCACTTCGTGCTGATGTCGGACCGCGACCACCTGCCCGATCCGGCCGGCCCGATCCTGGCCTACGAGGACCTCCTGATGGCACAGGACGGAATGTACGACTGGCCCGAGTTCGACGAGGCCGCCGCATCCTCGCTGTGCTACACGAGCGGAACCACCGGAAACCCCAAGGGTGTCCTGTACAGCCACCGATCCACGGTCCTGCACTCCTTCGCGGTCGCCCTGCCCGATTCGGTCGGCCTGTCCGCACGCGACACTGTGTTGCCGATCGTGCCGATGTTTCACGTCAACGCCTGGGGCCTCCCCTACGCCGCGTGCATGGTCGGCGCGAAGGTGGTCTTTCCGGGGCCCGACCTCGACGGCGGGGCGCTGTACGACTTGCAGGAAACCGAGCAGGTCACGGTGTCGGCAAGCGTGCCCACCGTCTGGCAGGGACAACTCCAGTTCGTGAAACGACGGCACCTGCGGTTCACCACGCTGCGACGCGCCGTCATCGGCGGTGCAGCGTGTCCCCCCGCGATTCTCCGCGAACTCGAGGAGACCCATGGCGTCACGGTCGTCCACGGATGGGGCATGACCGAGACCAGCCCGTTCGGTACCGCCTCGGTCCTGAAGAACACGCACCTTCAGGCGAAGCCCGAGGAACGGTACGCCGTGCAGGGCAAGCAGGGACGATGCGTCTTCGGGATGGATCTGAAAATCGTCGACGACACCGGCCGTGAACTCGCATGGGACGGGGTGTCCGCGGGTCACCTGATGGCCCGCGGTCTCTGGGTCATGTCGCACTATTTCGGACAGGCCGACAACGACCCGCTCGTCGACGGCTGGTTCCCCACCGGTGACATCGCAACCATCGACCCGGATGGATTCATGCAGATCACCGACCGCAGCAAGGACGTCATCAAGTCGGGCGGCGAATGGATCAGTTCCATCGAGATCGAGAACATCGCGATGGGCCACCCGGATATCACTACCGCGGCCTGCATCGGCGTACGGCATCCCAAGTGGGACGAGCGTCCCCTACTGGTCGCAGTACGGAAACGCGGCTCCGACGTCTCCGCCGAGGAACTGCGCGCCCACTTCGAAGGCAAGATGGCCAAATGGTGGATCCCCGACGGCGTCGTCTTCACCGATTCGATTCCCATGGGTGCGACCGGCAAGATGCTCAAGGCGCCACTGCGGGAACGTTTCCAGGACTACCTGATCGACGTGGGCCCGGATGCGGCACAACTCCCCAGCTCCCCGTGACGACACTGCTCGAGACGGGTGCGGCGATATGGCGATAGTCTGAGGGGACGTCGTCGAGAGGCTGATCAGATGCTCCCAGGGGTTCACAGGGACGGATAGCACGGTGACGGCCGACGATCCCCTCCGAACTCAGCGCGCCACAGACTCCGCGATCACGGACGAACTGCGCGCGGCTGGGTTCGATGACGCCCGGGAGAGCGGGCGCGGAGGCTTCGGGGTGGTGTACCGCTGCACCCAGTCCGCACTGGACCGTGCGGTGGCGGTGAAGGTTCTCACCGGCGATCTCGACGACGAGGACCGGGCCAGATTCCTCCGGGAGCAGCGAGCGATGGGCCGGCTGACCGGGCATCCGAATGTCGTGAGTGTGCTCGAAGTCGGCGTCACCGAGAGCGGTCTCCCCTTCCTGGTGATGCCGTACCACCCGCAGGATTCCATCGATGTGCGGATCCGCCGGCACGGCCCGCTCACGATGGCGGAGACGCTGCGGCTGGGGGTGAAGATGGCCGGCGCCCTCGAGACGGCGCACCGGTTCGGCATCGTTCACCGCGACGTCAAACCCGGCAACATCCTGCTCACCGACTACGGCGAACCGGCGCTGACCGACTTCGGAATCGCGCACATCACCGGCGGTTTCCAGACCGCCACCGGCACCATCACCGGATCACCGGCCTTCACCGCCCCGGAGGTCCTCGGTGGCGACCCGCCGAGTCCGTCGTCGGACGTATACGGGCTGGGGGCGACGCTGTTTGCGGCGCTGACCGGGCACGCGGCGTTCGAGCGCCGGAGCGGTGAGCAGGTGGTCGCACAGTTCCTGCGGATCACCACGCAACCGACGCCGGACCTGAGTGAAGCCGGTATCGATGCCGACGTGGCCGCCGTGGTGGAACGCGCGATGTCCCGGGATCCGCGGGAGCGTCCCTCCGCGGCGACGCTGGGCGAAGTCCTACAGGAAATCCAGTTCAATCGCGGTATCCCGATCGACGAGATGTCTCTCCGGTCCGAACCCGACGCCGAGCGAGACACGAGGCGCCCGGCACGACCGTCGACAGGGCGATCACCCACCGATCAGCCTCCGCCCCCTTCAACCTCGGGTACCGACGGGGATCTCCCGCTGGATTTGACGAGTTTCGTCGGCCGGCGAAAGGAACTCAGCGAGGCGAAGCGACTGCTCTCGGCGTCACGGCTGGTCACCTTGACCGGGATCGGTGGGGTCGGCAAAACCCGGCTGGCGCTACGGGTCGCGGCCAACACGCAGCGGGCATTCGCCGATGGAGTTCGGCTGGTCGAATTGGGTGACCTGCACGACGGATCGTTGTTGGGAGAAGTCGTGGCGACCGAGTTGGGATTACGCCACCGCTCACCGAAACCTTTGCACACCCTCGTGGAATTCCTGCGTACACGGGAAATGCTGCTGGTGCTCGACAACTGCGAGCAGGTAGTGGACGCTGCGGCGGACCTGGCGCAGACGCTACTGCGGACCTGCCCCGGTCTGCGGGTTCTCGCAACAAGTCGCGAAACCCTGGACGTCGCCGGAGAATCCGCACTCCGAGTGCGCCCCTTGACAGTTCCGGATTCGGACAAGGAACCCACACTGAAGGGCCTGCCCAGCTACGACGCGGTGACGTTGTTCGCCGAACGCGCCGCCACCACGGTGCCCGGCTTCGAGGTCACCGAGGACAACGCCGACGCCGTCGCCCGAATCTGCATCCGGCTGGACGGTCTGCCCCTGGCCATCGAATTGGCGGCGGCCCGACTGCGCACCATGTCGCCGGAACAGATCCTGCAACGGTTGACCAACCGGTACGAGCTGCTGACCCGCGGGAGTCGGAGTGCGCCAACACGTCAGCAGACCTTGCGTTGGAGCATCGACTGGAGCTACGACCTGTGCCTCCCGGCAGAACAGCAGCTCTGGGCCCAGCTGTCGGTCTTCGCCGGCAGCTTCGAACTCGAAGCCGCCGAATGGGTGTACGCGGACGACGCGGAACCAGGCGATCTGCTCGATCTCATTGCGTCGCTGGTGGACAAGTCGATCCTCATCCGCGAGGAGGCGAGGGCTGTTGTGCGTTTTCGGATGCTCGAAACGCTGCGTGACTACGGCCGGGACAAGCTCGAGCAGGCCGGCACCTTGTCGGAGATCCGACGACGGCACCGTATCTGGTATCGGCAGCTTGCCCTCGACGCTGAGTCCGGGTGGATCAGCCACCGACAGGTCGTCTGGCTCGCTCGCCTCGACCGAGAACAACCCAACCTGCGCGAAGCGATGGAGTTCAGCCTGTCCCAGGCCGATGAGTCCTCGGCCGACGCGGGGCTGGAGATCGCCACCGCTCTGTTTCCGTTCTGGCTCTCCCGTGGACGGCTCCGCGAAGGCCGCCGCTGGCTCGACCGCGCGCTGGCGTTCCAGGATGAACACGACACCGCGCTCCGAGTGAAGGCACTGTATTCGGCCGGTGTTCTCGCCACCCGACACGAAGATCTGGAGCGGGCAGCTGCGCTGATAGATCGAGGGCGTGCGCTGGCCGAGAGCCGGGGAAGTGCCCTCGATCGCGCACTCATGCATCACGCCACCGCAGCTCACGCGCTGCACAGCGGCAATCCGGATCGCGCCGTGCGCTCGTACACCGAGGCCCTGACAGTCCTGCGCGGCGGGAACAACCTCCTTGCGCACATCACGGCCTTGCACGGGATCGGGTTGGCCCACGAGGTACTCGGGCACACCGAGGACGCCACCGCGTGCCTCGAAGAGGCGATCCGGATTGCCGAATCCCATGGCGAATCGGTGACCTGCGGACGCTCGTCCCTGACCCTGGGCCTGGTGATGTGGAGAAAGGGTGACCGCGATCGCGCCGTGATGCTGCTGCGGAAGGGACTCGAGCTGGCCCGCCTGGTCGACGATCCGTTGGGGGCCACCTGGTGCATCGAGATTCTTGCCTGGATCTCGTCCTCCGAGAAGGATTTCCACCGTGCCGCAGTCCTGATGGCCGCCGCTGAGGTACTACGACGGCGCGTGGGCACCTCCTCTTCAGATCCCGAACTTGACCGGATCTCATGAGGAATGCGAGCTCATCACGCGCCGCGCACTGGGTCAACGGCCCTTCACGGCTGCCTCTCACGAGGGCGAGGCGCTGAGTTTCGACGCCGCCGTGTCCTACGCCCTGGGCGAACCTGCACCGGTCGCACCGCCGCGCGTCGATCCCGCTACGGCTCTGACCACACGTGAACGCCAGGTCGCAGACCTGGTCGCCCGGGGCCTGACCAACAAGGCGATCGCCGCCCGCCTCGTGATCTCCCAACGCACTGCGCAGGGCCACGTCGAACACATTCTCGCGAAACTCGGATTCTCCTCCCGAACGCAGATCGCGGCCTGGGTCACGGAACAGGCCGGTGCCCGGGGCTAGCCGCGGTCGGTTGTCCGCTGAGCCCGCCAACAGCTGGGGCTGACCCCGAAGTGCCCGCGGACCATCGTGAGAAGTTGCTCAGCGCCGAGAACGCCGAGAACGCCGCGGATCCGGCGTATGAGCACCGTGGGGTTCGGGCTCGCCGTCGCGGCGTATCTCGTGCTGCGGTTCGAGATCAGTGCTGCTCGGGGGTGACGACCCCGACGAGTTGTTCCGCGTCGGAACCGTCGGCGGGCGATTCCGCGGGCGCCGTGACGGTGTCGAGGCGTTCGGCGTTGGTCCGGCTGCGTCGGCGGAACTCGTACCCGATCAGGATGAAGGCCAGAGTCACCACACTCAGCCAGAACTGCGAACGGGTGGTGGGGAGAACGGCCATCGCGGCGATCACGGCTCCCATCAGGGCGATGGTCGCGTAGCTGAGCCAGGGGAACAGCCACATCTTCAGGCTGAGGGCCTCGGGATCTCGAGCCTCCAGTTTCCTGCGGAGCGCGACCTGGGAGATCGCGATCATGAGGTAGACGAAGAGCGCCACGGCGCCGTACGAGTTGACCAGGAACGAGAACACGAGATCCGGGGAGACGAACGCCGCGATCACCGACGCATAGCCGATCACCGTTCCGGCGAGGATCGCGCGCCGGGGCACACCACCGCCGGACAGGCGGGTGAACATGTGCGGGGCGTCGCCGTTGCGGGTGAGGGCGAACAGCATCCGCGAGGAGGTGTACAGCGCCGAGTTCAGGCAGGACAGGACCGCGGTGAGGATGACGACGTTCATGATCGTGGCGACCCCGGGAATGTGCAGGGCGGAGAGCGCTGCGGCGTAGGGGCTGACTCCGACGGCCTCCGTGCTCCACGGCACCACCGCGACGACCACGAAGATGGAACCGACGTAGAAGGTGATGATCCGGACCACGATGGAGCGCATCGCCCGGGCGACCGCCTTCTTGGGTTCCGCGGATTCGGCCGCTGCGATGGTCACGATCTCGGCACCGGTGAAGAAGGCCACGCAGGGGACGACCGCGGCGAGCACTGCGCCCCAGCCGAGCGGAGCGAATCCGCCGTGGCTGACGAGGTTCGCCACTCCGGGGGTCGAGTCCGGCCACAGACCGGTGATCCACAGTGCGCCCAACCCGAGGAAGAGGACGATCGCGATCACCTTGATCGACGAGAACCAGTATTCGAATTCGCCGAACGAACGTGCTGACACGAGATTTGTGCAGGTCAGGATCACGAGAAGGCCGAGGCTGAGGATCCACAGCGGCGCGGACGGGAGGTAGAGCTGGAGTATTCGGCCGCCGGCGATGGCTTCGACCGCGACGACGATGACGAAGAAATACCAGTACATCCAGCCGACCGAGAAGCCGGCGCGATTGCCGAGCGCTTCCCTGGCGTACACGTAGAACGAGCCGACCACCGGCCGGGCCACCGCCATCTCCGCCAGCATCCGCATGATCAGGAGTGTGATGACCCCCGCGATGAGAAACGACACGATCGCCGCCGGGCCTGCGCTCTCGATGACGACGCCGCTGCCGACGAACAATCCGGCACCGATCACGCCGCCCAGGGCGATGAGGTTCATGTGCCGTTTCTTCAGGCCCTTTCCGAGGCCGGAGTCCTGGGATTGGACCGGGGGTGGTGTTGAAGTCACGTTTTCCTCCACTGTGCGCTGACCGGAATCGTCAGGTCGCCATCGCGATCCGGGGTCGGATCGTCGGCGGTTGGAACGGAGAACAGTGCCGGCGGAGATACGGGAGACGATCCACCGCGAACTGAACTGTTGATGTGATGCACAACACTGTATGGAGGGTCTGGTGGGCAGCACAGTGCCAGTTCGACGGCACGTCTGAGGACCAGTTCGTTACCACTGGTCACAGGGTATGGGTGTTCTCGGGGTCTCCCGGGTGCACACCGCAGTCGGGGGTTCCAGATGTGCCGTGAAACCGCGCCGCCGGGCCATGCGTACGCCGCCCTCTTCGTGAAGATCGCTGTCATCCCAGGTCAGAACGCATTCCCCGGCGGCGATTCCGCTGTCGAACTGGCCCCTACGCTTGCGAGGCAACTGGCTCTGGGCGAGCTCCGGCACCAGTCGTAGTGTGAGGTGAACACTCGAATAAGTGATGTGGATCACACATAATTTAGTCGCTGAACCGGTGGGTGCCCGCATCGACGTACGACCGACGAGGTCTGTCAGGCGAGGGCCCCTCGCAGCGCCTTCTGGAGGAAATGTGGACAGTACTGCTCCCGGACATACCGACAGTTCAGGTCTCGGCAAGGGCCTGAAACGCAGGCACATGAATCTCATCGCCCTGGGTGGGGTGATCGGCGCCGGTCTCTTCGTGGGCAGCGGTGTCGTCATCGGCGGCGCCGGTCCCGGCGCCATCATCTCCTTCCTCATCGCAGGCATCATCACGTTGCTGATCATGCGGATGCTGGCGGAGATGGCGGTGGCCCGGCCGGTGGTCGGATCGTTCTACGTCTACGCTCGCCAGGCCCTGGGGCGTCGCGCCGGGTTCGCGACGGGGTGGATGTACTGGTATTTCTTCGTCATCGTCGTCGCGGTCGAAGCCATCGCCGGCGGCCGGATCCTGCAACTCTGGCTGCCGATGATCCCGCTGTGGCTCCTGAGCCTGGGCCTGATGCTCCTGCTGACCGCCACCAACATGGTGTCCGCCCGCTCCTACGGCGAGTTCGAGTACTGGTTCTCGTCGATCAAGGTCGTGGCGATCGTTCTGTTTCTCGGGATGGGCGCCCTCTGGATCACCGGGCTGTGGCCCGACTCGACGCCCGGACTCGGCAACCTCGTGAACCACGGCGGCTTCACCCCGCTCGGCTGGGGTGCGGTGCTCGCCGCGGTCGTCCCCTGCGTGGCCTTCTACACGGGAGCCGAGATCGTGACGATCGCGGCGGCCGAGTCGGAGGAGCCGAAGCGTGCTGTCGCCCACGCCATGCGGTCGATCGTGGTCCGGATCGTGACGTTCTACGTCGGTTCGATTCTCGTGGTCGTCACGATCCAACCGTGGAACACCGAAAGCGTGGGGGTGAGCCCGTACGCCGCGGTGCTCGAGGTCCTCGGAATTCCCGGTGTCGCGACGATCATGAACTTCATCGTCCTCACGGCCGTCCTGTCCTGCCTCAACTCGGCGCTGTACACCACGTCCCGAATGTTGTTCGCGCTCACCCGCAACGGTGACGCCCCGAAGTTCTTCACGACGCTGTCCCGGAACGGCGTGCCCCGACGTGCGATCCTGCTCGGCACCACCGTCGGATACGTGTCCGTCGCCTGCACGTACGTGTGGGGCGACGTCGTCTTCGGCTTCCTCGTCAACTCGTACGGCGCCGTCGCGCTCTTCGTCTACCTCCTGATCGCCATCTCCCAGGTGGTCCTCCGCCGGAGACTCGAGCGTGAAGACCCTGCCGCACTGCAACTCCGGATGTGGTTGTTCCCGTGGCTCAGCTACGCCACCATCGCCCTGATGGCCACCGTCATCCTCGCGATGGCGTTCCTGCCGACCACCCGCTCCCAGTTCCTCATGAGCGGTCTGACGTTGATCGTCATCCTGATCAGCTACGAGGTGCGGAAGTTGCTCGGCAAGGGCGGTCGCGACGACGAATCACTGTCCGGTGCTCCACCGATCGGTTCCGCGGACGAGTCGGTCGCGGAGGCCGAGAAGCGCATCGAGTCCGTGGAGACGCTCGGCGGCTCGGACATCGAACTGCTGGCCGCGGCGCAACAGAAGCCGAACCCCCATCGTCACCAGAGGAGACACTCGTGAACACTTCCGCCGTCGGTACGGCCCGCGTCAAGCGTGGCATGGCCGAGATGTTGAAGGGCGGGGTCATCATGGACGTCGTCACACCCGATCAGGCGAAGATCGCCGAGGATGCCGGTGCGGTCGCGGTGATGGCGCTCGAGCGGGTGCCCGCGGACATCCGCGCGCAGGGTGGGGTGTCCCGGATGAGCGATCCGGACATGATCGACGGCATCATCTCCGCGGTGTCGATCCCGGTGATGGCCAAGGCCCGGATCGGGCACTTCGTGGAGGCGCAGATCCTGCAGTCCCTCGGCGTCGATTACGTCGACGAGTCCGAGGTGCTGACCCCGGCCGACTACGCCAACCACATCGACAAGTGGCAGTTCACCGTCCCGTTCGTCTGTGGTGCCACCAATCTCGGTGAGGCGCTGCGCCGGATCACCGAGGGTGCGGCGATGATCCGGTCCAAGGGTGAGGCCGGTACCGGTGACGTGTCCAACGCGACCACGCACATGCGGACGATCGGTGGGGAGATCCGCCGGTTGACCTCGCTGAGCGAGGACGAGCTGTATGTGGCGGCGAAGGAGCTGCAGGCCCCGTACGACCTGGTCGTCGAGGTCGCCAAGGCCGGGAAGTTGCCGGTCACGATGTTCACCGCCGGTGGTATCGCGACCCCGGCGGATGCGGCGATGATGATGCAGCTCGGTGCGGAGGGTGTGTTCGTCGGGTCGGGCATCTTCAAGTCCGGGAACCCGGCCGAGCGGGCCGCGGCGATCGTGAAGGCGACCACGTTCTTCGACGACCCGGACGTGCTGGCGAAGGTCTCCCGCGGGCTGGGTGAGGCGATGGTCGGGATCAACGTCGACGACATCCCCGTCCCGCACCGGCTCGCCGAACGCGGCTGGTGACGTACTGAACTCTGCTCGTCCGAAACACTGCTCGTCCGAAACACTGCTCGTCCGAAACACTGCTCGTCCGAAACACTGTGGGCCGGTTCTGCTGTCGTGCAGCAGAACCGGCCCACAGCTTTCGTTCAGCCCAGTAGTTCGGGGAGCTTCGCTGCGCTCTCCAGGATGTGCGTGTGGGGCTCCGGACGCAGCGTCGCCGCGTCGTGGGCGCCGGTCAGGACACCGACCACGTACCGCGCCCCGGCGTTCGTCCCGGCCCGGAGATCGTTCGGGGTGTCCCCGCCGACGAGCACCTCGTCGACGCTCTGCACTCCGGCGAGTTCCATGGCGCGGAAGATGAGATAGGGCGACGGCCTGCTCATCCGCACCTGATCGCTCGTGATCACACCGTCGATGTCCCGCCCGATCTCCCACCCGACCTGCTCGAGCAGCGGTTCCGCGATCTCACGTGAATAGCCGGTCTGGAGAACGATCTTGATGCCGCGCTGGCGCAACGTACCGAATGCGTCGTGAACCCCGGGCAGTGCGGTGGGCGGCGTCGCCCGGTACGCAGCCAGAAGCATTGCGGTGAAATCCGATTCGACGGCGTCGAGAACATTCTTCTCGGCCGGCACCCCGCTCTCCCGCAGCAGCCCCTCGATGGCCTGCCGCTTGCCCGTGCCCTTCCATCGATCGAACCGATCGTCCGGAATCGGCTCGCCGAGATGCTTCTCGACGGTGTCGCGCAACGCGACGTACACGGCGCCGCCCTCGTCGACGCTCGTTCCGGCAATGTCCAAGGTAACCAGGGAAACCCCGTGTTCGGTCATGGGTGTGACTCCTTCACTGTTGAGCCACTGACAGGTGATGGCTGTCAGTGGGCGATCATCGACAGCACGTCGGCAATGACGTCGCTGTTGGTACCGCGCGACAGATCGAGCGTCCGGCAGCGGTCGTAGTACGGGCTCAGGTCCAGCCCGACCCCCAGTCCGTACACCTCGACGGCCCGCTCGTCCTCGTGTCGCTCGACCACGACCTGCAGGTGGTGGTCCAGGTAGAACTCGTCGTTGGCCAGCGCGGTGGCGCCGTCCAGTGGGCTTCCGTCCGAGATCACGAACAGGAGCCGCCTGCCCTGGGTGCCCCGCATCCGGGAGCATGCCCAGTCGACGGCCTCACCGTCGACGCCCTCTTTGAACAGGTCGTTCTTCAGCAGCCCCGCGATCGCGGGACGGGCTCGGCGCCAAGAAGTCTCGGCGTCCTTGAACACCAGCTGCCGGACTTCGTTGAGGCGTCCCGGGTTGCGCGGACGGCCGGACCGGAGCCAGTCTCGGCGGGCTCGTCCCCCGTTCCATGCGGCGGTCGTGAAACCCAGGATCTCGCACCGGGCGTCGGCCAGTTCGAGTGCCCGGGCGAACACGTCGACCAGGACCGCAACCGGTTCACCGAACTCCTTCATAGAACCCGAGCAGTCGATGAGAAAGGTGACCGTCGTGTCGGTCTGCGGCTCGGTGCGTTCGGCCCGGAAGAGTCTGCGCTCGGTGGGCGAGGTGACCAACTGGGCGAGCCGGCGACCGTCGATGTATCCCTCCTCCCGGCCGCCGTCCCACCCGTCGGGGACCGGTTTCGAGAGCAGGGCCTTCAGCTGCCGTCCGAGTTTTCGGACGTCGAGGCGCTGCGTGTCGATGGTGAGGTCCAGCCGTCGTCGGTAGTCCTGGAGCAGTTCGGGCCGGACGAGGGACGCGATCTGTCGGGTCTCGTCGTACGCGCGGGTGAACACGCGGTACCCGTCTCCGCACTCCCCCAGCGCGCGACTGCGTCCCGACACCGCGGTCGTGAAGGTCTCGTCGTCGGGGTCGAAGTCGAACAGGAGGGAGAACGCCGCCCGGCCGTCGCGCCGGTCGTCGCCCGACCCGTCCGTGTCGGTGGGCGGCTCCAGGTGACGGCCGATCAGCTCGGCGACTGCCTGGGCGTGACCCCCGAAGTCGTTTTGCGAGAAACGGGTTCGACGCAGCAACGGCAGGTGGCCGCCGAGAACGGAGGCGAGCGCGAACCGGGTCGATTCGATCAGGTCCTCGGTGGCCTCGGGTATGGGCTCGGCGGTGATCCGGGCCCGGCACATCTGCGTCACCGTGAACAGCAGCATCCCGTGCACGGTCTCGGTCAGCCCGGACGCCACGTAATCCTGCGACCACTGCGCGAAGCGGTGGGCGAGGTTGGCGCGCACGCCGCTCCACGCGTCGGCGGCCAGCGACTCGACGCGGAACTGTTCCAGGATCTCGAAGATCAGCCGACCCGCCGTGTCGTCCGGGCACAGGCTGCGATGCAGGGCGGGGTCGGTGTGGAGGAGGCGCGACGCCATGCCGTCCGCCGCGCCTCGGAAGGACGCGAAGTCGGCGCCGTCGAAGGACGGGTGCAGGTGTGGGGCGGGCATCGGTACGCGCCGATGTCCGCGATGGAGTTCCGGTCCGCGAAAGTGCAACTCGGCCTGCCCCGCGAGGGCGCGGATCGTGCCGGCACAGAGTTCGTGAACCTCCTGTCGATGCCGAACCGACGCGGGGCGCACGGGCAGTTCTGTCATGACTGCCCGCTCACGCCGTGCTCGTCGCGAGCATCGCCGACCGCTCCAGTTCCGAGTCGAAGCATCGCTGGAAGTACTCGGCGACCACGGGTCGCTCGGCCTCGTCGCACTTGTTGACGAACGACAACCGGAATGCCAGGGCGGGGTCGTGGAAGATTTCGATGTTCTCGGCCCAGGTGATCACCGTGCGCGGCGACATCAGCGTCGACAGGTCACCGACTCGAAACCCGCTGCGCGTCAGATTGGCCACGGCCACCATCGACCCGATGAGCTCCCGGCTCAGCGACGGCACCCGCGCGGACACGATCTCGATCTCCTGTTCCGCGGGGAGGTGATCGAGCGTCGCGACGATGTTCCAGCGATCGATCTGCGCGTGATTGAGCCGCTGCACGCCGTGATACAAGCCGTTGAGATTGCCCAGACCGACGGTGTTGGCCGTGGCGAACAACCGGAAGGCCGGATGGGGAGTCAGAACCCTGTTCTGGTCGAGCAGGGTGAGTTTCCCGTCGCGCTCGAGGAGACGCTGGATGACGAACATGACATCGGGCCGGCCGGCGTCGTACTCGTCGAGGATGAGGGCGACCGGTCGCTGCAGTGCCCAGGGGAGGATGCCTTCCTGGAATTCGGTGACCTGCTTGCCGTCTCGCAGGACCACCGCGTCCCGACCGATCAGGTCCAGTCGGCTGAGATGTCCGTCGAGGTTGACCCGCACACACGGCCAGTTGAGCCGCGCCGCGACCTGCTCGATGTGCGTGGACTTTCCGGTGCCGTGCAGACCCTGCACCATCACCCGGCGGTTACGGCCGAACCCGGCGAGCAGGGCCGTCGTCACCGCGTGATCGAACCGGTACGCGGGGTCGATGTCGGGGACGTGGTCGACCGGTTCGCGGAAGGCGCGCACCGTCAGGTCGGTGTCGAGTCCGAACAGCTCGCGTGCGGACAGCACGTGGCTGGGTGCCGCAGTGGTCATTTCGGGCATGCGCCCTCCTTCAGTTCAGGTCTGGCGATCCGTCGTCCGTGACCTCGTTCTCGATCTCACCGATGGCGTCGGCTGCCCGCCGCAACGCGGGCAGAAGCTTGAGCGCCTTGTCGGGGGTGAGTCGCATGACCGGGGCCTGGACTGCGATGCAGAGATTGGAATTACCTGTGGCACAAGGGACGAGCACCGCGGCGCACACGAGGCCGGGAAGGAACTCTTCGTCGTCGATGGCGTAACCGTCGCGGCGGACCTGCTTGAGTTCGGTCTCGATCAGCTCGACGTCGGTGACCGTCTTGTTGGTGTACCTCTCGAGCGGCATCCGCCCGAGAAGTCGCCGGCGCTGGGCGGGGCTGAGCTGCGACAGGATCATCTTGCCGCTGGCCGAGCAGTGCGCAGGCACCCGCGATCCCGCATGGAGGGTGAACCGAAGGGGCTCTGAGGTTTCCACGCGGTCGAGATACACCACTTCGCTACCCGACAGGGTGGTCACGTTGCAGCTCTCGCCGAGTTCCGCGACGAGGTTTCGGAGGATGGCGTGTCGGGCGCCGTGGTGGGTGTCGTTGAGCAGCAGATTCTCGGCGAAGCGCCGCAGGCGCACACCGGTGCCGTAATGCCTGCCGTTGTTCTGCCGGGTGAGGAGGCCGGCTCCCTCGAGTTGCAGGAGCATGCGGTGCAGGGTCGGCTTGGCCATGCCCGTCTCTTCGACGAGCCCCTGCAAGGTGAACAGCTGGTCCTTGGACGCGATCATCTCGAGCAGTGCGAACAGGCGGAGCGTCGGTGTGTCCCCGGGTAGCTCCGTAGTCGGGTGTCCGTTCGACTCGTCGATCCGGTGAATCTCACCCACGGTTCCTCCTTGGCCGAAACGGCGACGCATTCGCATCGTGTATCGAAAAATCATACATCCCGTTCCAGTTTTAGGAACATTCATTGACGAAGTGTGTGACGTGGCCTACTGTCACTGCAGATCACAAAATCACGAACGAAACGTTCCGATTTTTGACATTCTCTGCCGGTTCCGGCGCGCCCTTGAAGGAGGATCACACATGAGCAAGAAGAAGAACGGTGCCGATCGCACCGCTGTCTCCGGTGTACAGAAGATGACACCGTCGGAGGCGTTCGTCGAGACGATGGTCGCCAACGGCGTCACCGACATGTTCGGCATCATGGGATCCGCCTTCATGGATGCGATGGACATCTTCGCTCCCGCCGGGATTCGACTGGTCCCCGTCGTGCACGAGCAGGGCGCGGGACACATGGCCGACGGATATGCGCGGGTCAGCGGGCGCCACGGCATGGTGATCGGGCAAAACGGTCCGGGCATCAGCAACTGCGTCACCGCGATCGCTGCCGCGTTCTGGGCGCACAGCCCCGTCGTCATCGTCACCCCCGAGGCCGGCACCATGGGAACGGGCCTGGGCGGCTTCCAGGAAGCCAACCAGCTGCCGATGTTCCAGGAATTCACGAAGTACCAGGGGCACGTCAACAACCCGAAGCGCATGGCCGAGTTCACGGGCCGCTGTTTCGACCGCGCGATGTCCGAGATGGGCCCGACGCAGCTCAACATTCCGCGCGACTACTTCTACGGTGAGATCGAGACGGAGATCCCGCAGCCCACCCGCCTCGACCGCGGTCCCGGCGGGGAGAAGAGCCTGAACGAGGCGGCAGAACTGCTGGCACAGGCCGAGTTCCCGGTCATCGTGTCCGGTGGCGGCGTGGTGATGGCCGACGGTGTCGACGAGTGCAAGGCACTCGCCGAGCGTCTCGGCGCCCCCGTCGTCAACAGCTACCTGCACAACGACTCGTTCCCCGCCAGCCACCCGCTGTGGACCGGACCGCTCGGCTACCAGGGTTCCAAGGCGGCGATGAAGCTGATCAGCCAGGCGGACGTGGTGCTCGCCCTCGGCACCCGCCTCGGCCCCTTCGGGACTCTGCCGCAGCACGGCATGGACTACTGGCCGAAGAATGCCAAAATCATCCAGATCGACGCGGACCACAAGATGCTCGGCCTGGTCAAGAAGATCTCCGTCGGAATCTGCGGCGACGCGAAGGCCGCCGCCGTCGCGCTCACCGAGCGGCTCGAGGGCAAGGCCCTCGTCTGCGACGCCAACCGTGCGGCACGGAGCGAGAAGATCGACGCCGAGAAGGCCGCGTGGGAGAAGGAACTCGACGAATGGACGCACGAGCGCGATGCGTTCAGCCTCGACATGATCGCCGAACAGGAAGGCGAGGACGGCAACTGGCTTCACCCGCGCCAGGTGCTGCGTGAGCTGGAGAAGGCGATGCCGGAAGACGTGATGGTCTCCACCGACATCGGCAACATCAACTCCGTCGCCAACAGCTACCTCCGGTTCGAGAAGCCGCGCAGCTTCCTCGCCCCGATGAGCTTCGGCAACTGCGGTTACGCGCTGCCGACCATCATCGGCGCGAAGGCCGCGGCACCCGAACGGCCCGCCATCGCATACGCAGGCGACGGCGCCTGGGGCATGAGCCTGGGCGAGATCATGACGGCTGTCCGGCACGACATCCCGGTCACCGCCGTCGTCTTCCACAACCGGCAGTGGGGTGCGGAGAAGAAGAACCAGGTCGACTTCTACAACCGCCGCTTCGTCGCCGGAGAGCTCGAAAGCGAGTCCTTCGCCGGGATCGCACAGGCGATGGGTGCCGAGGGCATCGTCGTGGACAAGCTCGAAGAGGTCGGTCCCGCACTGCAGCGCGCGGTCGCCGCACAGATGAACGAGGGCAAGACGACGGTCATCGAGATCATGTGCACCCGCGAACTCGGCGACCCCTTCCGCCGCGACGCGCTGTCGAAGCCGGTTCGCCTGCTCGACAAGTACAAGGACTACGTGTAGTCCGCTCCCCGCGAGCACGTGGCCCCCGGCGCACACGCCGGGGGCCACGTCCCGTGCGTTCCTGGTACCGACGATTCGACGTCGTCTGGACCTGTCGCTTCGCCGCCGCGACCCTCACACTTCTGACGGAGACAACGGCGAACGAAAGCGGTGCAACAGGGTATGGCGGCAACGGTGTGGGATCTGTCGTTGCCTGCCCTCCTCTTCGCGCTCGGCGTCGTGGTGGCCGGCGGTGTCGTCCGCGGTTTCGGGGGGTTCGGTGGCGCGATGGTGTGGGTCGCGGGACTCGTCGTGCTGCTCCCGCCGACGTCGGTGATCCCCACCGTGTTCGTCCTCGAGGTCGTCGCGAGCGCCGCGATGCTGCCCCAGGTGTGGCGGCAGGTGCACTGGAAGTCGTTGCGCTGGTTGTTCGCCGGCACCCTGATCGGTATGCCGCTGGGGATGTGGGCGCTCACGCAGCTGTCCGGTGACCTGGTGCGCGTGCTGCTGGGTGTCGCGATCATCGGCTCCGCCGTCGCCATGGCCGCCGTCCCCGACCGGCAGTCGCTGCCCGGCCCCGGGGTGACCACCGTGACGGGAGTGGCGTCCGGTCTCCTCAACGGCGGCTTCGCCCTCGGTGGCCCGCCCGCCGTCCTGATGTACTTCTCCGCGTCCTCCCACGTCGCGGCCGGCCGCGCGTCGCTCGTCGTGTTCTTCCTCGTCATCGACGCGTTCGGCGCCGCGGGGTCGGCCGCCGGTGGTCTGCTCACCGTGCCCGTCCTCGCGCAGATCGCCCTGTTCGTGCCGCTCTGCATGTTCGGCGCCGCCGCGGGGAAATGGCTGTTCGACCGCACCACCGCCCAGCAGGTCCGGCAACGGGTGCTGTGGCTACTCGGCTTCCTCGGCGCCGCCGTCCTCGTGCAGGTGGCGTTGCGCTGACTGACGGCGAAACCTTTTGCGCAGGACTCCAATCACGGGGCAAGTTGGTCGTGTACAAAACGTGACGGAGCGCGCGAGGTTGAGCACAAGCAACGGGTGTGCAGTTGGTCGCAGCGCTGTGGCCCCGCTCTCGGTCAAACCCGAGCCGGGGCCACGGCAGCTGATCGTCAGGTCGAGGCTATCCGTGACATTGGGGCATCGTCAGGGTGTGACTGCTCGTCCCTGCTCTCTGTGTAAATGTCCCGACGGCGGATTGCGAGCGTACATACGGCGCTGACAGCCCCCACTGCCACGGTGTATCCCATTATCAGCGAAAGTCCACCGGTTGCCGAACTGAGGAGGGACGCGAGAACGAGCGGTGTCAGCCCGGATGCCACGATTCCCGAAAGCTGGTAGACGACGGAGATACCGCTGTAGCGGACTCGGGTGGGAAACAGTTCCGCGAATAACGACGACTCGGGAGCGTAGACGATCGGATAAAGGACGCCGAGGACCAACACGATCGTGACGACGATGACCGCTGTATTTCCGGTACCGATTAGCACGAAGGCGGGATAAGCCGCAGCCGTGAGAATCGCGATTCCCGCAGCAAACACCTGTCTGCGGTCGAAACGGTCTGCAACTCTTCCGAAGATCGGGATGAAGACGACCATGGTCGCCGCCGCGGCCATGACCGCCAGCAGTAGGGTTTGACGGCTGAGGTGCAGCGTGCCGGTGCCATACGCAATGACAAATACCGCCCACGTATTGAATGCCACGCCCTCGGCCCATCGACTGCCCATTCCAAGCAACATGTTTCGTCGTGACTGTGCGCTCTTGATCAGTTCCAGAGCAGGCACAGTAGCCTTCTCCTCTACCGTCTCTAGCTTGCGGAAGGCAGGTGTCTCCATGACTTTGAGGCGGATGAAGAGGCCCACCGCCACCAGGATCGCGCTCAGCATGAAGGCAATTCGCCAACCCCAGGCGAGGAATGCTGCCTCGGACAATGTTGAGTTGAGCGCTGCGAATACGCCCGTACCCAGCATCAGGCCGATCGCGAGGCCGATTTGCGGCAAGCTTCCGTAGAAGCCGCGCTTGCCGCGGGGGGCGTACTCGACTGCCATCAAGACCGCCCCGCCCCATTCACCGCCGATTGCGATACCTTGCGCGAGCCGAAGTACCACCAGCAGAATCGGTGCTGCGATACCGATCGTGGCGTAACTGGGAACCAGCCCGATCAGACAGGTCGCTACACCCATGATCATCATGGTGGCTACCAGGGTCTTCTTCCGGCCAACACGGTCGCCGATGTGCCCGAAGACAAGACCGCCGAACGGCCGGGCCATGAATCCGATCGCAAACGTGGCAAACGCGAGCAGCGTGCCGACGATCGGATCCGAGCCCGGGAAGAAGAGCTTGTCGAATACCAGCCCGGCGGCGATGCCATAAAGGAAGAAGTCGTACCACTCGACTGTTGTTCCGACGATACTCGAGGCCACGACGGTTCGTATCTCGGATTTCGAGGGTTCCTGCTCGGTGTCTCGGGAAGTGCTCACAACGACTCCCGGAATATGTTTGTAAGGGCATCCCTGGTTACCGGACGGGGCACCACAGCCAGTTGACGTGTTTGCTTCATCGTTCCATCGACCAGTGTGTCAAGGTGCTCTTCGCAGTAGCCGAAACTCCGCAACCCGGAGGGCATTTCGATGTCCGACATCAACTCGCTCAGTACATGCGCGAGCGCGTCGGCTCCGTCGGTCGGAGTGAAGGTCTGGCCGGAGAGAAGTTCGGCTGCGCGCAGGTGTCGACTGGGATCGCTCGGGTAGGTCCATCGGAAAACCGCAGCGGCAGTCGCGGATACGGCCTGACCGTGCGGCACCATGGGCATTGAAGGGTAGCCCTCGGCCTGATAGTTTTCGACCGCTCCGGCGACCGGGTATGCATTGGCATGCGGTAGATGGGTGCCCGCGTTCCCGAACCCTGTTCCGGCGGAGGTAGACGCAAGCGCCATCTGGTACCTGGCTTCGAGGTCTCGTCCATTCATGACGGCGCGCCGCAGGTACTTCCCTACCAAGGAGAGGGCCTGCTCGCACCAGACGTCACTGATCGGGTTGGAACCACAGAAGGCCGGGCGCTTCATCGGGTCTTCCGGTGCGGGCTTGGCATCGAACCGGACGCTGGTGTAGCTCTCGAGTGCGTGAGACAGCACGTCCATCCCGCTCGCCGCCGTGACCTGCGAGGGGAGAGAGACAGTGGTCAGGGGATCTACAACGGCGAGCGTCGGTCGCAACTTGGCATGACTGACTCCGGCTTTCAAGTGCAGGCCGAGGAAATCGATAACGCAGATCGTCGTCGATTCCGATCCGGTGCCGGCGGTGGTCGGCACGGCGATCAGGGGCTTCAGCGGGAGCCACGGCGCCTTGCCTCCGCCGATCGGTGGGGTCACGAAGTCGAGTAATTCTCCCGGGTGTGTGGTGAGGAGGTTTACTGCCTTGGCCGTGTCGATGGCGGAACCCCCTCCGACTGCGACGAAGCAGTCCCACCCACGTTCCGAGGCGTAAGAGACGGCTTCGTCGATGCTCTGATCCGTCGGCTCGACAGCGACGCCATCGAATACGTCCGACTTGATGCCCACCGCGACCAACTGTTCACGGATCCGGTCGGGTATCCCGGTGTTTCGAACACCCGGATCGGTGATTACCAAGCACGATTCCAAGGCCTGAGCCGATAGCTCCGCACCGAGCTCGTCCAATGCTCCGATGCCGAACTTCAGTGGCGGTGCTGCCCAGGTGAAGACGCTCTCATTCTCGCTCGATCGATACATCGTTGAGACTCCTTCGCTGTCACCATGTAGGGACAATCCCCACAATATGAAGCGACGATAGGCCAGGATTGCCAATATGTGAAGCGCCTCACACGAACAATTTGACGGATCCAGAGCCGGACGGACTGGGACGTCACTGAACTGCGGCGAGTAAAAGCCCTATGCGAGACCTGTCCGCGGAACGGCGTCGGATCAGTGAGACATCGCCCGGTTGACCGGGATGAACTGTGACACTTCCTTCGCTGCCTGAAGAATGCGTTCCCCGAGCGTACGGACCCTGGACTTCGGCATACGAACAGTGGGTACCTGGATCACAAGTGCAGCGTGCGCGGTTCCGTTTGCGTCCAGGATCGGCGCGCCCACGCATCGCACACCCTCTACGTTCTCCTGCTCGTCGACGCTGTACCCCCGTGCCCGGATCTCTCTCAGTTGCTCGGAGAGCTCGCGGGGTGTGCTCAGGGTGTACGGCGTGACCTTGGCGAGCTTGACCGGAAGCGTCTTGACGTACGTCTCGGCACTCGGAGAGAACGCGAGGATGGCCTTGCCCGAAGCGGTCGTGTACAGGGGGAACCGGGCGCCTGTGTGCTGTTCGAATCGCAACGGAAGCGTCGACTGCACCCGCATCATCACAACCGACTCCGACCCCTCACGGATGGAGAGGTTCACCGATTCCTGGGTCTCGGAATGAAGCTGCTCCAGGATGGGCAGGGCCTTGTCCATGCCGAATCCGCGCTGCGCGGCCTGCCCAAGAAGCACCATTCCGCTTCCGAGATAGTAGCTGTCGGATATCGGGTTCCGCGCTACAAGGCCCTCTGCGATCAGCGCTCGGATCAGCCTGTTAGCCGTGCCGGACGACAATTGGAGTTCTGTGGCGATTGCGCTGCCGTTCAGCTCGTCAGGTGAAGCTGCGAGCAATTTGAGCACGGCCAGCGCCCGGCCGACAGACTGTGTGCCCGCAGGCAGCTCTTCGCTCACCGCGCGCCCCCTTCTCGCCTTGCCTGTCGGTGAGCCGATGTTACCGGGCTCAGTCGATAACGGAGGCCCAGATCTCGTTGCAGTCCTGGTTGGAGCCCTGGTCGGCAGCTGCCTGCTCCACCAGGAGCCTTCCCGTATGAAGGATGTGCTGCCGCATTGCCCTCTCGGCTGTCGACGAATCCGCCTCCATGATCGCATCGACAATCGGGCGGTGCTCGGAACTGATGTCCGCAAGAGTTCGCGAGCGGTCGGCCGTCGCTGCCCCCAGCAACCTCGTTGTTTCCCGCAGGGTGCTGATGATGGTTCGCGCGCGCGAGTTGCCGGCGGCCGCGAGGATCAGATCGTGGAGTCGCTCGTCCTGTTTCGAGAACGATTCCTCGTTTCCGGCCGCCGCACTGCGATCCATATCGTCCAGCTGTCGCTGGAGTTGCTCGATCAGGGCAGGAGAAGACTCCCGCGCGACTCGGCGCACAGCAGGTAGTTCCAGTGCGAGCCGGACCGCGAAGATTTCTGCGATCTCATGAGGCTGGGGAAGGATTATCCGGAATCCGCGGTTGCGTTCGAATCGCAGCAATCCGG
The DNA here is from genome assembly GCF_041228765.1 of Rhodococcus wratislaviensis. Taxonomy (NCBI): domain Bacteria; kingdom Bacillati; phylum Actinomycetota; class Actinomycetes; order Mycobacteriales; family Nocardiaceae; genus Rhodococcus; species Rhodococcus wratislaviensis. The sequence goes on from NZ_CP150488.1 coordinate 998,526, forward strand.
AATCAGCGAGGCGAAGCAAGCCCTCGCGGACCGGACTCCGGGACACGCCGAACTCCTCGGCGACCTGATACACCGAGTACAGAACGCCTGGAACCATCTGTCCGCTATGCACGGCGTCGAGCACCCCGGTGATCACTTTCTCGGTGAGTGATTCGGCCGTTCGAGGTAGCGGCTGGAGTGTGAGTGGAGAGTCGGCCACTTCGTCACTCTAGTCGGTCGTGGTTGAGTAACGTGTAGCATGTTACCTGAGTAACATGCTACACGCCTTCAGGTTCGCCTCGTCGATCCAAAGACGTAGTCAGCTATCCGACAGCCGGCGCGGCTCACTCCTCGGGTGCGACGCACCTGTCGGCGAAACAGATGGAGTTGACGTGTCGAGCTGGGAAGGCTGCTGCTCATCTTCCTGCCGGAAGGCTGCGCCGCCCGAATCCCGCTGGAACAGACTCAGACTCGACACCGACCGCTGCAGGCCGTCGAGAGTCCGGGGATCCCAGCCGGTCAGCTGCTGCCAGCGGTCGAGCCGGTAGGTGATCGAGTTCGCATGCAGGTGGATGTCCCGCCCGGCCGCGCTGATGGAGAACTCGTTGCGGGCGAACGCCAATACCGCCTCGACGAGGTGCGGATGGTCCGCGGCGACGGCGACACCCGGCTCCAGCAGCGTGGCGAGCTCGTCGCGATGGTCTGCCAGGGTGGCGGCAACCCATTCGTCGGCGAAACGGACCACCTCTCCGGTAGGCGAGGCCAGCTGCAGGACCCGTCGCGCGTCCGTGATGCTCATCGCCGCGCCGGCCAGGCCGGGGCGGCCCAATCCGACTCCGACCGTGGTCCCCGGGTGGCCGAGCCGTACCTCGCGGATGATGTCGTCGACCGGTGCGCGCTGGCTCAGGGCGATGATGACGGTGCCGTGCCCGCTGCATTGAGTGGTGCCCGGGATCGTGTCCAGGGTGCGTTGCAGGCGCTCGAGCTGCGCTTCCGACCACTCCTCCGCCGCGACGCACACCGCTTGGAACTCGTGCTGCGCGGTGAAACCCAGTGCCTCTGCCAGCTCGCGCACATCACGGTGGTCGCCGTCGACCGACCTCGCGAGGGCCTCGAAGAACCGGTATCGCACCCCCGCGCGGATGGCCTGTTCGCTTCGGGTCGCGTCGGTGTGTCCGACGGCGACCGCGCTGGTCGCGGTGTGGACGAGGTCCCACATCATGCCGCCTGCGCGCAGCAGGTCGGTTGTCGGCTCGGCGGCTGTGGCCACCATCGTGTTCCACAATTCGCGGGACGCGATGTGGTACGTCTCGATGACGTCGGACAGCGGCAACCCCTGCATGGCCCGGCGCCTGCCGAGCTGACGCGAACGCTCGAGGACGTCGTCGGCGAGAGGTTCGCTCTCCGCGAGGGCGCGCAACGTCGCCGCGAGCTGGCGACTGATGTATCCGCGCTGCTCGTCGATCGGAACGGCGGCGTACGACTGCAGCTCGGCGCGGATCTGACCCACCGCCCGGTCGGTTACCGACTCGATCTCCTCCGAGACCTGCCGGCACAACCGCTGGATCGTGTCTTCACCCACGGCCTCGGGCACCCTCTCCCTCGCATTCCACACTCCCGTGAAATTCACGAACCGCCTCGGCGTTTTCCGGGATTCGCCCATGGCCCGAGGGGAGTGATTCAGACCACACTAGTGCCAGAGTGCACGTCGACCGGCACCGGACCCAACCCGCGACGCCGGTGGACGCAGTCGGAATAGGAGACAAAACAATCATGTCCAACGAGGCAAAAAGCGCCTTACTCGCGATAGGTGTCCCGTTCGCCGGCGTTCTGGGCGGCATCGTCGCGCTGTCCGGATCCACGGCCACGGTCTTCGGAGTCCCCATCCTGTTCGCGTGGTTGTTCCTGTGGATGCCGCTCACCTCGCTGTGCCTCCATCTTGCCTGGAAGCTATTCGACCGTAAGGACTTCGAAGCTGCCGAGCGCGCCGAGTCGGCCGCTGCGAGCGCTCGGATCGGAGAACAGTCATGACCGCGGCCTTCTTCACCCTGGTGCTCGTCCTCGCCCTCGGGGCAGGCGTGCTGTCGCGGCGCGGCAGCAAGAAGGAGATCTCCGATTACCTCGTGGGTGGCCGGTCGTTCGGTCCGCTGCTGGTGTTCATCCTGGGAGCGGGCGAGGCGTACAGCATCGGCACCCTGATCGGGTTCCCCGGCGGCGTGTACGCGCACGGGGCGAGCTACGGCGTCTGGTTCATCGGGTACATCCTGCTTGCCTACCCGATCGGATACTTCTTCGCGCCCTACCTCTGGCGCGCGGGCAAGAGATACGGCGCCATGACGTTGCCCGATGTGGCCGGGCGCCACTTCCGGTCGCGTGGGCTGGAATTGACGATCGCCATCGCTTCGGTCGTATTCCTCATCCCGTGGGGCCAGCTTCAGCTCGCGGGACTGCAGATCGCGCTGACCGGTCTGGGCATCTCCATCGACCCCACCGTCGCGGTATTCGCAGGCGCCGCCCTCGCGCTGCTGTTCCTCATGTTGTCCGGGGTGCGCGCCCCCGCATTCGTGTCGTACGTCAAGGACACCGCCCTGTTGCTCGGCGCCGTCCTGATCGGACTGGCGGCAGTGATCGAGACCGGTGGTACCGAGAAACTGTTCGCCGCGGCGGCGGCCAGTGGTGGCGGCGCGGCCTCACACTCCACGGTCACCGGCTCGTCACTGACGTTCGTCCTGACGACGATCGTGTTCCAATCGGTCGGATTCTTCATCTTCCCGATCATCGTGCAGGCCGTGCTCGCGGCGAAGTCCGAGGCGACGATCAAGCGGGTCGCCAAGTTCAATCCGCTGTACATGCTCATGTACCCGTTCCTCGTCGCCGCCGCCTTCGGGGCGATCACACTGCTGCCCACCAAGCTCGAGGGCACGGAATCCGACCAGGTGCTCCTGCAGTTGTCGCGGCAACTGTTGCCCGACTGGCTGACCGGCGTCGTCGCAGGCGGCGCGGCCCTCTGCGCGATCGTGGTGCTGTGCGGCGCGGCCCTCGGAATCGGCGCGATCGTGTCGCGCAACATCATTCCCGGGATCCCGGAATCCCGCCAACGGGTCTGGGTGCGCGGAGTCGTCGTGGCGTATCTCGGGATCTCGCTCCTACTCACCCTCGCGACACCTCAGCTCCTGCTGACCCTGGTCAACACGGCGTACTACGGCGTCACCCAGGCCGCGGTGGTCTTCGCGACGATGGTCTTCGGGTGGAAACTGCGTCCCGCTGCCCTCGCCATGGGTGTGGTGCTCGGCGACGTCGTGGTGCTGTGGCTGTATCTCGACAAGCACGGCCCCGTGTCCGTGTGGCTCGCCGAGCACGGTGTCAACCTCGGCGCAGCCGCCCTCGTCCTCAACATCCTGTTCGTGGTGTCGACGCGGGTGTTCTGGCCACCCACCGATCCCGTCCGTGGCCTTCGCTCCGACGGCCGAACGTCCGGCACCGCCGCGGAATCAGTGGCCGCACGCAGCGAAGTGGGTGCCTGATGTCCAGGACACTGCTCACCGCCGATTCGATCCACACCCAGGACCCGTCGTCGCCGACCGTCGAAGCGCTGGTCATCGACGGAGCCGACGTGGTCGCCACCGGCACCAGGAAGGACATGGCCGACTACGCCGGCATCGGGGCCCGCCGCCTCGACCTGCCCGGTGCCACGGTGATCCCGGGACTGATCGAATCGCACATCCACCCCACCTATGCCGGCCTCACCGACGGCTGGGCGGACTGCCGGACACCACCGTGCCGGTCGATCGCCGACATCCAGCAGGCGTTGCGTACCGCGGCCACCGGCAGCGGATGGATCAGGGGGTGGGGTTACGACGACACCCAGATCGCCGAGGGACGGCATCCGACCCGGACGGATCTCGACGCCGTCAGCACCGAGCGGCCGGTCATCGTGCTGCACATCTGCGGGCACTTCGCCGTCGCCAACACCGCCGCACTCGCGGCGGCAGGCATCGACGAATCCACGGTGCCGGTGGACGACCCGCTGTTCCCTCGCGGCGCCGACGGTCGTCTGACCGGGATGGCGTGGGAAATCGATGCGGTGGCCAGGCTCACCGCGGCGGTTCCCGCGCTGACCGAGCAGGAGGTCAACGGCGCCCTGCTCCGCAGCCTGCTGTCGGCGCGGTCGCGGGGCATCACCACCATCCACGATCTCGGAGTGGGTCTCTCGGCGGGCGAGCAGGAGCTGACCGCCTACCGCTCGCTGGACGCCTCGGGTGAGCTACCGGTGCACGTCGTCGGGTTCCTGCGCGGTGACATGGCGCTCGAGGCCCTCGACGACCGGGGAGTCACGTTCGACCACGCACCCGCGGCCGGCGCACGCTTCCGGCTGGCCGGCGCGAAGTTCTGGGCCGACGGGTCGATCCAGGGGCTGTCCGCCGCACTCCGCACGCCGTACGCGTGCGACCCCAGTCATCACGGCGACCTGCTCTACCCGCAGGCGCAGCTCGACGAGATGATCCTGCGGGTGCATCGTGCGGGCGGCCAGGTCGCCGTGCACGCCAACGGCGACGCGGCGGTCGGCGCCGCGATCACCTCGCTGAGGAGGGCGCAAGCCACCGACGGCCGGGTGGGACGGCACCGCATCGAACACTGCCAGGTGAGCGCACCGAGCGACCTCGCCGCCATCCGGGAAGCCGAACTCGGGGTGAGTTTCTTCGTCAACCACATCTTCTACTGGGGCGACCGCCACCGCGACCGGTTCCTCGGTGCCGAGCGCGCCGCCGAGATGGATCCCCTCGCCTGCGCCGACGAGCTGGGGCTGCGATTCGGACTGCATTCGGACTGCCCGATCACCCCGATGGATCCGCTCGCGACCATCAGAACCGCGGTCACCAGGATGACGAGGGGCGGCACCGTGCTCGGCGGGAACCAGCGGATCGGAGTGGATCGCGCGATCCGTGCCATGACCGTCGACAGCGCGTACCTGGTCCACGACGAGACCCGTGTCGGCACCTTGACGGCGGGCCGTCGTGCGGACCTGGTGGCGCTCGACGGCAGCCTCGGAGATCTCGCCGACGGCACCACCCAAATCCCCCGTCCCACCATGGTCATGATCGACGGAAAAGCGGTGAACATGCGGTAGCCCGAACGTAAGTGCTTCAGCTGAAACGGAACTGGAACCCGTCCCCGCCGATCAGGCGAGGGCGGGTTTCTCCCGCTACCGGCGCTCGTGCGGCGGCAGGTGCCGGTCACCTACCTTCCGTTCGACGTTCTCTTTGCCGTCGGGTGGCGATTTGATGGCGCGCTGTACCCGGATCGCCGTGCTGCTCTACGGGAGAATGTCGCACCCGGCGGGTGGACGTAGTACGGCTGCCCGAAGGGTTTCCCGGACTTGCCGACCTCGTCGGTCGGGAACCACTCGTAGAACACGGAAACCGGAACGATCCCGCGACGCGACTTGAAACGCTATCTCTACGATGGCTTTTCGTGCACAATCTCGGCGCGGGCGTTGATCATGCGTGAGCCAATTTCCGGATCTTTGGCCCAGAAACGGTGTCAAGCCCCATTTCAGGTTGCGGAGCTATCGCTGGGGCTGCTTGTCGTCGGTGTCCTTCGGTACGCGGGCTATCACGACCGGGGAGGTCTTTGTGGGCGCCACGTTGTAGTCCGGTGCCAGCTCCGGGTCGGCCCGTTCGGGGTCGATCTCGAAGGTCTCGAGCAGCGTTTCCCGGCTCGTCGTCGAGGCGTAACGACCACACATACCGATAGCGTGCCGCGGAGCCCCTGCCGGGTGGACGACAAAACCCTGACACGGGCCGACGCACCGCCGACCTCCGGCCCCGAAGGTCGGATGATCAGCCTTCAGGGCCTGGTACCGGTGACTCTGCCCGTCGTTTCTGGAGCATTAGCAGTGGGCGGCGTCGAAGGCGTGCTGGATGTTGGTGGGTATGCGGCCGCGCGGGAAGAGATTGACCACTCTTTCGGCCACCGGTATCGCCGAGACTGCTGAGCATGCTCGCCCCCCGCCGAGCCCGGTGAGGATCGCGGTGCCCTCGGTGGATTCAACCCACCCGGTTGCGGCCCAGAATCCACGTGTTGACGGTGCCGTCCCGTTGGTAGTCGAGCCGGTCGAGAACCGTGGTGGCGATGACGAGGCCGCGTCCGCGTTCGGCGAGGTCGTCGGGGAGTTCGATGGCTGTGAGATCGACCGACACGGGATCACCGTCGTCCTCGAACCGGGCTTCGATCCGGTCCGGCAGGGCACGGACCTCGAGTGTCATGGTCACACTGTCACCGGATGTGTGCTCGATGATGTTCGCGGCGATTTCGGCGACAGCGGACTCGAACTCGATGCGCCGGGGCAGGTCCAGTGGGTCGTGCGCCCACAGGTCCGCGAGGAGTTCGTGGACCTCGTCCAGGCTTTCCGGGCGGGCGGTGGTGCGAAGCCGCCGGGAGAAGGAGCCGAGTTCAGCGGCCATCGAATGCGGCATCGACCGAATCGTGTGTTCGAAGTACACGATTGAGGTTGGTCAGCGCGAGTACGGTCTCGACCTGCTCGGTGGGCTGGGCGATGCGGAGGTCGCCACCGGCCTGTCGGGCCGCCTTGAGGCCGGAGATGAGTGCCCCGAGCCCTGAGGAGTCGATGAAGTCGGTGGCGCTGAGATCGACCACCACGCGGGTCGTTCCGCCGTCGACGAAGTCGCGCAACAGCTCTCGCAGACGGGGCGCTGCGACCATGTTCAGCCTGCCGGCCGGACGTACCACCGCCACACCCTCGTCCGTGGTACGGCTCTCGAACTCGATCATGCAGTTTCCTCCTGCCGGAATCCGCGATATCGGACCGCGGGGATGACGACACTCAAGATGACCAGGTCGAACGCGACCCAGAACAGGTTCACGCCGACACCGAGGACGGAGATGTTCCCGAGTGACAGATGAATTACGCCGATCACCGACGCGAGGACGAGTGCTGCCATCGCGATCAGCTGGTATCGCACCAGGTACCACGGGGTCGTGCCGTGTTCCTGGCGGGTCTTGGGCGTTACCGCGAAGCCCAGCGGCCGCGCTGCGTACACGTTGAGGACAGCGGTCCAGCACGCCTTGATCCAGACCGGGAAGAGGGCGAGGCTGTACTGCTGGCCACGCCAGGTGGGTGTACCGCGGCTGACCACGAAGAACACCAGCTGGTTGAGGGCGAGGAACGGGACGAGACGGCCGAAGAACTCCCAGCTGTATGCCTGCACGGGCATGACGCCGAAGACGAGATATATCACGGGTGCGGCGATGTAGACGACGGCGGCGAAGCCGGAGAGATAACTCCACATCGTCGCCCAGTACATCAGCCGCTGCGCGAGGGTGAGACCACGCTGCAGCAGCGGGTTCTCCCGGAACATCACCTGGATGGTGCCCTGCGCCCACCGCAGCCGCTGAGTCAGCATCGTGCCGGCGTCTTCCGGTGCCAGACCGTGGGCAAGGTTCTCGTGGTGGTAGGCGGTGTGCCAACCGAGTTCGTGCAGTTTCATGCACGTCGCCATGTCTTCGGTGACCGAGATGGTGGCCATCGGCAACACCGGCTGCGCCTCGTCGTCGCGGCCGACGTCAACCGCTCGGATCAGGGTGCGGACGGACTCGATCGCGCCGAGCGGCGACCATTCGCGTTCGGCCAGCCGCGCCAACGCGGCATCGTCGAGTACCGCGACGGGAGTGTCGGTGTCGTGCAGGTCCGTTTCCAACGCGGCGATGGCCGCCAGGTCCTCGCGCATCGACCCGGCGTCGGCGTCGACGATCCGGCGCGCGGCGGCGTCGACCCGCTGCTGGAAATCAAAAGTAACGTCGGCGAGTGGTCGGTTGCCGCGGAGGGCTTCCCGTGCCGAGTGCACGGCCTCGGTGACATCATCGAGGGCGTCGGCGATCCCCTCCTGGTCCCCGTTCAGATCGGCCCGAGCTTTCGTGACCACCTTCGCAGCCGTCCGCAGTGCCCGCTGCACGTCGCGTTCGACGGCTTCGACATATCCGGCAATGCCGAGCTGCATCAAGGCGTCGCGGCGCAGAACGGCGTTGGACCCGCAGAAGAAGGCGGCGTTCCAGCCGTCTTTGCCCTGTTGGATGGGACCGTAGAAGAGGGGGGCCTGGCTGCCGAGAGGATCGCTCGCGGGCACGTTCACGAAGTACTGCGGTGTCTGGACGATGGCCATCTTGTCGTCCCCGAAGTATCCGAGAGTACGGTCGAGGATTGCTGGATCGGGTACCTGGTCGGCGTCGAGGACGAGAATGTACTCGCCCTCGGTGAGCATCAGTGCGTTGTTCAGGTTGCCTGCCTTGGCGTGCCGGGGTTTGTTCGTCCAGGACGCCGCGCGGATCATGTAGCGCACGCCGAGTTCGTCGGCGGCGCGGGCCAGTTCGGGGCGGTCACCGTCGTCGAGAATCCACGTGGTGTGCGGGTACCGGATCCGGTGTGCCGCGGCTGCGGTCGCGAGCACCAGGTCCTCGGGTTCGTTATACGTGGTGATGAAGACATCGACGGTGAGGCCGGGCGGCGGCGGTGATGGTGTGGGCCGCTTCCGCAGGCGCCACATCGTCAGTCCAAACAGTAACGAGTCGATCAGACTGTAGGTTTCGGCGATCACCAGCGGCACGGCGATCCACCACGCAGGCCAGTTCACCGAGAACAGCCATCGCCACACGATGTAGTTGAGACCGAGGAGGGCGGTGAGGACGATGAGTATCCGGAGACCGGCAAGCCGGAGGGGTGACACAGGTGTCCTCCTCAGCAGTCGCGACGTCGAAGGGCGACGACGGTGATGTCGTCGAGGGGCGGAGTGGCAGCGGCAAGGGTATGAACGGCTGCCAGCAACTGCTTCGGCGACGGGTGTGCAGCGGCGAACGCGGGCACCGATTCCCATTCGCAGTCGGCGTCGCCGAGGTGGTCGAGCAGGCCGTCGGAGCAGATCATGAGCATGTCGCCGGGGTGCAACGCGGTGTGTTGCGCCGTCCAGGAGTGGTTTTCGATCACTCCCAGCGGGAGCCCGGAGCTGCGAAGCGGTTCCACGGTGCCGTCCCGGCGGACGATCATCGCGAGACCGTGTCCGCCGTCGACATAGTCGAGTGCGCCGGATTCGACGTCGAGTGCAGCGTGGAACAGCGTCACGAACGTGCCGGTACGGTCGAAGTCGTCGGCGAGTTGCGCCGCCACAGCAGCCACCGTGCGTCCGAGGTCGGGGCGATCATCGCCGTATCCGGCCACGGCATGGGTGACGCTCCGCAACGCGGACCGGACCGACGCCGTCAGGATCGCCGCGCCCAGGCCCTTGCCCATGACGTCGGCGAGGCTGAACATCGAGTGCCGGCCGATCCGGTAATAGTCGTAGAAGTCGCCGCCGACCGCGAAGGCCTGCACGCACGACGATTCCAGGTCGTATCCCGGTAGGTCGATCTCCTGTCGAGGGAGCAGTTCACGCTGAATCCTGGCGGCCCGCTCGAGTTCGTCGGAGTGCTCGAGTTCGCGCTGCGCCCATTCGGCGAGTTCGACGAATGCGGCCAATTGTGTCGAGTCGAGTCTGCGGGGCTCGGTGTCGTAGATGCAGAACGTCCCGACCGGGTGGCCACCGGGCCCGTACAGCGGATAACCGGCATAGAATCGCACCCCGCCGTCCGCGGCAACCCCGGGCAGATCCGCGAACACCGTATCGCGACGTGCGTCCTCGAGTACCACCATCGGATCCTCCGGATGGTGATACGCCCGGGCGATCGTCGTCTGACACACCGTCTGCGATCGCGGAATATTCTGCACGTCGAGGCCCTGCGTCGACTTGATCCACTGCCGATCCCGATCGAGCAGCGAGACCGCCGACATCGGAACTCCGAAGAGGTGACGCGCCATACGGGTGATCTGGTCGAAACGCGCCTCTGGCGCCGTATCCAGGATCGCCAGCTGTTCGAGTGAACGAAGCCGCGCGGTCTCGGTGTCCTCGGCGATGATCGGGATGTCCATGTCAGCGGTATTTCCTCCCCAATGCGTCCGCCAGAGCGGCAGCCGATTCCGGTGTGCTCGTCAGCCTCCAGTCGGCTTCCTTGTCGTGATCGAACCATATGAAACCGGACACGTCGTCCTGCGCCGTGAGGAAGTCGACGAGCGTACCGATCCAGTCGGCCTTCGACCCACCGGCGTCGGCGCTGCCTACCTCGGTGATCAGGATCGGCTTACGCGGCGCCAGGTTCCGCAGTTCGTCCAGGCTCGGGCCGAAAAGTTCGGCCGGCTCCACCCACGTACTCCACGACTGCGTCGTGCCCCAGTTGTATCCGTCCACACCGAGAACATCGACGTAATCGTCCCCGGGATACAGGTCAGCCATCGGACTGCTGCCTGGGAACACGACATTGGGCGCCCACACCCACTTCACGTTGTCGGCGCCCTTCGATGCGAACAGGTCGTGGATATGACGCCAGGCAGCAACATAGCTGCTCGGCTGCGTTCCCTGGGCCACACTCCACGGGTACCAGGTTCCGTTCGGCTCGTGGGCGAAACGGAGGTAGACCAGTGCATCCCAGGCAATCAGTTCGTCCGCCCACCGGTACAGGTACCTGTCGTGGACACCGGCGGCAATCGACGACAACGAGAACTCACTCGACCCGTACCGCCCCCCGTCGAGCCACCGCCAGGGTTCCCAGGTGATCACCGGCACGGCGCCGAGGTCCCGCACGGCCCGCAGGCCGGCGATCGGGGGCGGCGAGGTGAAATCGGAATACGACAGAACCACCGTCGGTGGTTCGCCGACAATCTTCGCGACGCCTTCGAATTCCTCGACGGCCGTGGGGCCGCCCGGTGTGCTGACGCCGAACCGCAGGCAGGCGTGTACATCCAACGGGGTCATCGGCCCGCGGCACCCGGAGTCACCACCCCCACAGGCGGACACCACGATCGTCACCACCACCGCAGCCATACACAACCGAACCACATGACGCCCCATTCTCATCACTCGCCCAGGAGCCACTGACCTGACCTACACGGATGGCAGCATCGTCTGACGGCTTCACTGAAATTTCCTCATACCTGCCTGATCGGCAGAGCGTTTTGACGAACCCGATCCTTTGAAGTTGCCGCAGGTGAGGCGCTGGGGCGGATCGGCGTCGGCTGCCCGACCAGGGACAGCGATGTGCAAACGCAGCCTGAGACCCGATCTTGTGTCACCGTTCGCAGTCCGCTCAGATCGGTCGACGGCGCACCCGATAGCGCAGGTGAAGCACCCGGTTGCCCTGAATCACCACGTCAGGATCCTCTAACAGGTGCTGCGCGTGGACCGACCCGAAGTAGCGCTTGCCGGACCCGAACACGACGGGTACGACGTCCATGCGCACCTCGTCGACCAGGCCCGCGGCAAGCACCTGGCCACCCACGTCGCCGGCGGCGACCTCGACGATGCGGTCACCCGCAAGCTCCTGCGCCTTGGCCACGGCTGCCTCGATGCCGTCGACGAAGTGAAACGGCGCCTCGGGGTTCCAGCCCTCGGGCTCCGGCTGGTGCGTCACGACGACCACGTGGTCGACCCCGCTCGGGGGCTTTCCGTCCCAGCCGTCCGTCATGTCGAAGACGTGGCGGCCGACGAGTGTCGCCCCGATCTGGTCCCAGTACGGCCGGGTGTAGTCGTAGGACGTCTGTGACACCTTCACCTCGCCGCTCTCGTCCAACGGGACGTCACCGTTGGACAGCCAGTCGAACAGCGGTCCGGGCTGGTCATTCTCGTCCGCGATGAAGCCGTCCACCGACACCGAGCTGTACATGACCACCTTGCCCATGGGGCTCTCCTCTACATAGGGGTGCCCCAAATTTAGCGTGTCGCGTGCCGATTCCCGCCGGTATCGCGTTCGCGGATCCGCTTGCGGCTCAAGGACAGCAGTTCTCAGCGGTGCGTTTCGCCGACCCAGGAAGGATGTCTTCCACTGGTGTCGCACACCCAGGTCCGGGAATCGTCACTGTCGAGGTTGACGGTGTCGGTGAGCCAGTAGGTGTCGTCGGGCGCCCATCCCGCGATGACACTCGCGGTGTCGGTGTCGACGGCGATCGCGGTGCCCGCCGCGGCGAGGTATCCCGCCACGGTGAGGTGTACGCCCTCATACAGTTCGGAGAGCCGCGGCCAGTCGGGAACGACCCATCGTCCAGATCGTCCGGTGGTGCGGTACCAATCGTGTCGTTTCTGCGCGGTGACCTCGACGGGAAACCGTCTGCACAGTTCTGCCCACGCCTGCGCACCGTCGACCTCGTACACGCGAGCGCCGGCGGGGATGTTCATTCGTCGCGTGATGGCGCGCTCCCCTCCCATGCTGTTTCGACGAACCACAAACCGGCCGGGGCCCCGTCGAACAGCCGCCGGGACGAACACCGTGTGGGTGGAGTCGACCACCACCAGCCGGACCGCATGGGCGGCAGTATGCGCGCAGGCGCGGGTGTTGTCGGGGTCTACCTGCCATGGCGGAAACTCGCCTGGCACGCCTGGCCGAGGAGCGCGATGCCTTCTTCGATGGAACGCAACGGGATCGCCCCGTAGCCGATGCGGAAGTGGTTGCGGGGCGGGACCGGCTGCGTGAAGAAGATGTCGCCCCGCTCGATGAGCACACCGCGGGCCTCCGCCTCGCGCACGAGCACCCGGCAGTCGAGGTTCTCCGGACCGGTCATCCACAAGCTGACGCCACCGGGCGGATACGGCTCCTGCGGCCACGGGAGGTACTTGTCGACGGCCGCACAGAGCCGCTCCCATTTGTGTTTCATCTGGGTGCGGTGATGGCGCAGTGCGCGGTGATACTCCCCGCTGTCGATGAGCATGGCCAGGGCCCGTTGCTGGTGGCCCGGTGGATGACGGAGCACGTACCGCCGGGCCTTCCGCAGTTCGCGCACCAGGTCCGCAGGTCCGACGAGGTAGCCCAGACGCAGACCCGGGGCCAGGAACTTCGAGAACGTGCCGAGATACACGGCGTCGCCGCTGGAATCGAGAGCCTTCAGCGCAGGGCTGGGGCTGCCGTGATAGCGGAACTCGCTGTCGTAGTCGTCCTCCACGATCACAGTGCCGGACTCCGCGGCCAGCTGCAGCAGACGCTGACGACGGTCGATGCCGAGCGTCGCGTTGGTCGGATGGTGATGGCTCGGTGTCAGATACATCAGGTCCGTGCCGTGCAGAGTCTCCGGCGGGCGCAGGCCGCGGTCGTCGACGTCGATGCCGTACACCTGGGCGCCGGTGCGCAGGAAGATGTGTCGCGCATCGAGATAGCCGGGGTTTTCGATGGCAACCCGATCTTCGGGTCCGAGCAGCACGCGGCCGACGAGGTCCAGCCCCTGCTGGGAACCGACCGTCACCAGAACCTCGTCCGCGCTCGCCTCGATGCCGCGCGAGGGCAGCAGATGCTGGCGGATCATGTCGATCAGCATCGGGTCGTCCGCACCGACGCTGTCCTGGAGACTCGCGTAGGCGTGGGGTTGATACAGTGCGTCGCGGAGACAGCGCACCCACGCACGGGCGGGGAAGCTGCGGATGTCGATCTGCCCGGCCAGGAACGGGTACGGATAGCTGTGCCAGTCGACGTTCTTCTCGATGTGCGGGACGTCGGCATCGGGGTAACGCCGGATGCGGGACGACCAGTCGATGCGCGGAATGGTCGAGCGGGCGTCCGATGCAAGCGTCTCGATCATGTCGGGATTCACGAACATGCCCGAGCGCTGGTGGCTTTGAACGAGTCCCTCGGCGATCAGTTCCTGATACGCCAGGTTGATCGTGTTCCGTGAGATCGCGAGATCGACCGCGAGTTCACGCGAACTCGGAAGACGGTGGCGCGGATCGAACAGTCCGTTGGCGATGCCGTGTTCGATCGCCCGTCGAACCTGGCGGTAGAGCGGTTCGGCGGAGTTGCGGTCGACCTCGATCAGTGTTCTCGGCACGCATCGCCTCCTGTGGATCCAAGAGTGGCCAGATGTAGGCCGACCCGGCACGCCGAGAAGTTCTCGAACGAGCACTTCTCAGTATGCCGGGCCGGCGGCGAAATCAAACCAGGTTGAGCGCGTCGTCGACGCTGACCGACTCGATCCCGAGTGCGGCACCGACGGCATCGTTCGTCAGGCGCCCGGCGACGGTGCTGACTCCGGCGCGGAGTGCGGCATTGTCCCTGGCCGCGCGGGCGAGGCCCTTCTCGGCGATCTGCAGGGTGTACGGCAACGTCACGTTGGTGAGTGCGTACGTCGACGTGTGGGGCACCGCTCCCGGCATGTTCGCCACGCAGTAGAACACCGAGTCGTGAACCTTGAACGTGGGCTCCGCGTGGGTGGTGGGACGCGAATCCTCGAAGCAACCACCCTGGTCGATCGCGATGTCGACGAGGACGCTGCCCGGCTTCATCCGCGAGACCAGTGAGTTCGAGATGATCTTCGGTGCCTTGGCGCCCGGGACGAGCACGGCACCGATCACGAGATCGGCCTGCATGACTTCCTGCTCGATCGAGTAGGCGTTCGCGGCGAGGGTGCGGATCCGGCCCTGGTACATCCGGTCGGCGGCGCGCAGCTTGTCGACGTTCTTGTCGAACAGGACGACGTCGGCCCAGGTGCCTGCGGCGACGGCGACGGCATTCATGCCCGATACGCCGGCACCGATCACGACGACGCGAGCCGGGGACACACCGGACACGCCGCCGATCAGTACGCCTCGGCCACCCTCCGGTCGCATGAGTGCCTGCGCACCGACGAGCGGTGCGAGCCGGCCGGCGACCTCACTCATCGGGAACAGCAGCGGCAGCGAACCGTCGGGAAGCTGAACGGTCTCGTACGCAACGGAATTGGTTCCGGCGGCGAGCAGTGCCCGGGTGCACTCTTCGCCCGCAGCGAGGTGCAGGTAGGTGAACAACGTGAGGTCCGAACGCATCCGGTGGTATTCCTCGGCGATGGGCTCCTTGACCTTGAGCAGCAGTTCCGCGCTCTGCCACACCGCATCGGCGGAGTCGAGGATCTTCGCGCCGGCGGCACCGTAGGCGTCGTCGCCGATCGACGAGCCTTCCCCCGCACCGCGTTCCACGAACACGTCGTGCCCGTGGGCGACCATTTCGTGGACGCCGGCGGGAGTGGCCGCCACCCGGTACTCGTGGTTCTTGACTTCCTTGGGGATACCGATCCTCATGTGAGACCTCCGTTAGCTGGGGCTGTTCGCCGCTCCGACCACACGCCGTGGTGCCCGAGCGATACCGAAGTCTGGATCACTCTGGCATGGGACCAGAAGGACCAGTTGAGCGCCGTCTGCGAGGACCAGACTGGACCCATCGAATACCGCTCTTCTGGCCCTGACCTGCGGTCTGCCCCGTCGGTATGTTGTGGATCACAGCCATTCGACAACGAAGGAGATGGTCGTGGACGTCACCGAATTGCGAGCACGGGCCCGCCGGCACCTCGGACCTCATTTCACCCGTAAGGACACCTGGGAAAGCGACTTCCCGGTGTTCGTTCGTGGCGAGGGAAGCTATCTGATCGACACCGAGGGGGACCGTTTCCTCGACGGTCTGGCAGGCCTGTTCTGCGTGAACATCGGTCACGGCCGCGACGACATCGCCAAGGCGGCGAGCGAGCAGATCGGAACGCTGGCGTACGCGTCCAACTGGGGCAGCGCCCACATTCCCGCGATCGAGGCGTCCGCGCTCATCGCCGACCTGGCTCCCGGCGATCTCGGGACGACCTTCTTCGTCAACTCGGGATCCGAGGCCGTGGAGACGGCCGTCAAGTTCGCCCGGCAGTACCACCGCAGCCAGGGCAACCCGCAGCGCACCAAGATCATCAGCCGCGAGATGGCCTACCACGGAACCACTCTCGGTGCGCTCTCGGTGACGCAGCTGCCCAAGATCAAAGACCCGTTCGGACCGTTGCTGCCCGGGGTCCGCTCCGTACCCAACACTCTCGGTTACCTCGGCGACTGCGGCCCGGCGAACGAGCTCGACTGCATCGCCGCGATCGAAGCCGTCATCGAGGAAGAGGGCGCCGAGACCATCGCCGCCGTGTTCGCCGAGCCGGTTCAGAACGGGCGCGGCGCCCTGGTCCCGCCGGACGGATACTGGCCCGCGCTGCGCGCGCTGTGCGACAAGCACGGGATCCTGCTGGTCTCCGACGAGGTGATCTGCTCGTTCGGCCGCCTCGGACACTGGTTCGGGCACGGGCTGACCGGTGTGGTTCCCGACATGATCACGTTCGCGAAGGGCTCCACCTCCGGATACGCCCCCCTCGGCGGCCTGATCGTGCGTGAGCAGCTGGTTCGCGAGCTCTACGACTCGCCCAAGGGCGGCGTGTTCACACACGGCGCGACGTGGGGCGGACACCCGGTGTCGACGGCGGTGGCGGTCGCGAACATCACCGCGATGCGCGACGAGAACGTGCTGGGCAACGTCACCGCGCGCGGCCCGAAGTTGAAGTCGGCACTCGACTCGCTGATGAGCGCGCACCGCTGCGTCAAGGACGTGCGCGGCACCGGATTCTTCTACGCGATCGAATTGATGGCCGACAGCGACAGCGGCCGCGAGTTCACCGAGCAGGAATCGCTGACGGTGTTGCGCAAGGTACTGCCGGAGGCGTTCGCCCGCACCAAGGTGATTCTCCGTGGCGACGACCGTGGTGCCACGATGCTGATGATCTCGCCGCCCCTCGTCGCCGACGACGAGGTGCTCTCGGAACTGCTCCACGGCATCGACAGCATGCTCACCGACATCGAAAAGGCAATCCAGCCGTAGGGAACGACACGTTCCCCGATTTCCAGCGGGTGGCGGTCGTCGAGATCGACGACCGCCACCCTTCTTCGTAGTGATGGGAGTGCGAGGCCATGGCCCCGGGCGTCACCGCTGTACCACCCGCCGACGCTGCACGACTGAACGATTCGTCGCTGATCGAGCACTGGATCGCCACCCTTCGTGGGGAGAACCGCGTCGTCGGTCTCGCGGACGGAGAAGACGAACGCGCGATCCGTGCGGCCCACCATCTGCACCACAAATGTGTCGTGTCCCCGCGGCTGTTCGGGCGGCGGGACGTCATCCGGCGCATCGCCGAGGCCGCGGGTATCCCGCTGGCCGAGGAACTCGTCGTCGACGTCGCCGAGGCGGCTGCCGACCCCGCGATCCGTGACGCCGTCGAATCGGGATTCGCCAGGTACCCCGACCGGATCGAGTCGGCGCTGTCCGACCCGGTGTGCCTCGCCGCAGCGGCACTGCGCGCCGGAGTGGTCGACGCCTGCGTCGCGGGTGCGAGCAGGCCGACGTCCGACGTGCTGCGGGCGGGACTGCGCATCGTCGGTCTCGCGCCGGGTTCGAGCATCCTGTCGAGCTCGTTCCTGATGTTGCTGTCGGACGGCAGGCAGTTGACGTTCTCCGACTGCGCCGTCGTACCCGACCCCACGGTCGAGGAACTGGTCGACATCGCGCTGGCCGCCAGCGCCACCCACTTCCAGCTCACCGAGCAGACCCCGATCGCGGCGATGCTGTCGTTCAGCACCCAGGGCAGCGCCAGCCACCCCCGCGTGGAGAAGGTCCGCGAGGCCGCGGAACTGGTGCGCGTCCGGGACCCGCAATTGCACGTGGACGGTGACCTGCAATTCGATGCCGCGCTGGTCGCCGAGATCGGCGCGTCCAAGGCGCCCGGTTCGCGGGTCGCCGGCCGGGCCAACGTTTTGGTCTTTCCCAATCTCGATGCCGGCAACATCGGGTACAAAATTGCTCAGCGGCTCGGGGGTGCAATAGCCTTGGGTCCCATCCTGCAAGGCCTGGCCGCACCGTGGAACGACCTGTCCCGAGGGTGCACCGCCAGCGACATCGAACTGATGGCTCTGGTGAGCGCAGTCCAATCTTTGGCCACCTGAACATCAGACCTGCACGGGAACGTACCACCGGATCGGGAAGGGAGTCGCGATGACGATGCTCCTCATCGGTGCCCTGTGCATCGGCATCGCGTCGGTCATCGGCGGCGCCACCGGGTTCGGGACGGCATTGATCGCGACGCCGGTGATGCTGATGGTCGGCTTCGCCGTTCCCGAAGTGGTGTTCGTCAATCTGGTGGCGGGCCTGATCACGCGAATCGGCGCCGCGTATCAGTTGCGAGAACACATCACTTGGGGACGGGTGGCGCTGCTCGGTGGTGGCAGTCTGCCCGGCGCCTGGCTGGGCGCGGTCACCCTCGGTCTGCTGCCGGAGCAGTATCTGAAGCCGGCAGCGGGAGTTGTGGTGATGCTGTGCGGGCTTGCGATGGCGCTCCCCAACCGGGCGGAGGCCACGCGTGTGCCCTCCACGACCGCGCACGTCCTCACCGGTTCCGTGGGTGGCTACCTCGGAACGACGACGTCGCTCAACGGACCGCCACCGGTCCTGTTGCTGATGCGAGCGCGGTTGCCACCGATGGCTTTCATCGCCGATCTCGCAGGCTATTTCATCGTCGCGAATGTGATGGCGCTCGGTGTCCTGTGGTTCCACGACGAGATCACGGAATCGATGTTCTGGCCGCGCCTCCCGGTCTTCGTCGCCGCCGCGTTGATCGGCAACGTCACCGGGCTGGCGATCGCCCGCCGACTTCCGCCGGGGGTGTTTCGTTCCGCGGTCATCGTCCTGGTGATCGCCGCCGGTGCGGCGACCTGCATTCTCGGGTGACAGCCGCTCACGGCTCGGCACCGACCCGGCGGACCAGACGCACCAGTTCGCCTGCGGGACCGTCGAGCTGACGCGCGCCCCGCCACACGGCCCGCAGCACCCTGTCGAGCTCGAGACCGTCGACGTCGATCACCTTCAGCTCGCCGGCACCGACCTGCTCCGCCACCGCGAGGGTACTCATCACCGCGGGACCGACCCCGGCCAGCACGCTGGTGCGAATCGCGGCGGCGCTCCCGAGTTCGAGAAGCGGTGCCGCCCGGTCGTATTCCTGCAATGCCACGTCGAGCGTGGTCCGCGTGCCGGATCCCGGCTCGCGGACCAGGAGCGGTGTCAGCGCCAACTCGGCGACGGACAGCGCCTTCCGTCGCCGTGCCCACGGATGGGTGGGGTGAACGACGACGACCAACCGGTCATGCGCGACCGTGAGACTCTTCAACGGTCGCGGCACCGTCGGCGATTCGACGAACCCGACGTCGCAGATCCTGCTGTTGATCCGCTCGAACACCTGAGTCGAGTTGTGCACCTGCAGGTGAATGGTCACGTCGGAGTGCAAACGGCGAAACTGCCCCAGCCACCCCGGCATCAGGTGTTCCGCGACCGTCATGCTGGCACCCACCGTCAACTCGGCGGCGCGTTCCGCGCGCAGCCCCTCGGCCACGTCGAGAAGCCGGCGCGTATCGGAGAGCACCCGGCGCGCCCAGTGCGCGATCACGGTTCCCTGCGGTGTCAGTATCGAGCCCGTGGGGCTGCGCTGCAGCAGCGTCATGCCGAACTGGCGCTCGAGTTGCTTGATGGCGCGACTCGCGTTCGGCTGCGCCATTCCGGCGAGTCTGGCGGCAGCGCTGAGGCTTCCGTGGTCGTCGACGCCCACGAGCAACTCGAGAACGGGGAACTCGGGCCATCTGCGGGACATGCACTGAGTATATGACCCTGGCGCAAGACATATCACGATGATATATGTACATGCCGAGATGACGGCTACCGGAGACAGCCGCCGTGACGGACCGTGGATTCATGAGTAGTCAACTGAGCGAATCGAAGTCCGAGGAACAGCGCGTCGAGAGCACGGGAACGCTGCCGCGACTCCAGACCGCCACGGCCACTCTCCTGCCGGGTCTGGCGCTGTGCGCCGTCGCCACCGCCGTCGCGATGGGTGTCGGCCGGTTCCTGCCGACGGTGAGCCCGCTGCTCATCGCCATCGTGCTGGGCGCCGTTCTGTCGAACGCCGTGCATCTGCCCGAACGCCTGCGCCCGGGACTGCAGTTCTCCGCCAAGAAGCTGTTGCGGGTGGGCATCGCCCTCCTCGGGCTCCAGTTGATGCTGAGTGACATCCTCGGACTGGGCTGGGGCGTCATCGTCGTGGTCGTCGCGATCGTGTGTCTCGGCATCGTGGGAACGATGTTCGCGGGCAAGCTGCTCGGCCTGAGCTGGACGCAGCGCCTGCTCATCGCCTGTGGATTCTCGATCTGCGGTGCGGCCGCCGTGGCGGCGGTGGACGGTGTCGTGGACGCCGACGAGGAAGAGGTGATCACCGCGGTCGCGCTCGTCGTCATCTTCGGCACGCTCATGATTCCCGCGATCCCGCTGCTGTCGCGGGCGCTGGGACTCTCCGACACCGACGCCGGCCTGTGGGCGGGCGGCTCCATCCACGAGGTTGCACAGGTGGTCGCCGCGGGCGGCGCGATCGGCGGTGCCGCCCTCGGCGTGGCCGCGGTGGTCAAACTCGCCCGCGTCCTCATGCTCGCCCCGGTCATGGCCGTCCTCAGCGTGCGCCAGCGCAGGCTCGCCGGCACCGATGCCGACGTGAAGCGGCCGCCGCTCGTCCCGCTCTTCGTCCTCGCGTTCCTCGCCTGTGTCGGCCTGCGGTCGTCCGGCCTGCTGCCGACGGGCCTGCTCGCCGAGGCCAAGATCGTGCAGACCGCCCTCCTCACCGCCGCGATGTTCGCCCTCGGCGCCGGCGTCCAGATCGCCACGATCAAGAAGGTCGGCGCACGCCCCTTCGTCCTCGCAGGCATCTCCACCGTCTGGGTGGCATCGATCGCCCTGGTCGGAGTCCTGCTCGCGGGGTGACACCGCCACCCACCTCCTCACCCCCTTGCCCCCGTCGTGTCCCCCGCCGCGACGAACGGGACGCTCGTTGCGTCAGATCGAACGAGCGTCCCGTTCGTTCGGCGGGGACCGTCGTCCGGGGGCCTGGCAATCACAGTGCAGATGCAGCGACCTGTTCCCGGCGCGTCAGCACGAGCGGCGCGCCGTCGGTGATCGCGATGGTGTGCTCGCTGTGCGAGGTGCGCGATCCATCGGCCGAGCGGATGGTCCACCCGTCGGGGTCGTAGACGATCTCGTCCGTGCCGGCGGCGAACCACGGTTCGAGGGCGAGGGTCAGCCCCGGGCGCAGTGTGAGTCCTCGGCCCGCACGTCCGGTGTTCGATACGTGCGGATCTTCGTGCATGGTCCGCCCGAGCCCGTGACCACCGAACTCGGTGTTGACCGGGTACCCGTACTCGGCGGCGACCGCGCCGATCGCCGCAGACACATCGCCCAGCCGGTTGCCGGGTAACGCGGCGGCGATTCCGGCTGTCAGGGCCTTTTCGGTGGCTGCGATGAGGCGCGCGTCCTCGGGTCGTGGATCGCCGACGATGATGCTGCGGGCGCAATCGGCGACCCACCCGTCGATGGAGACTGCGATGTCCATGCTCAGCAGGTCCCCGTCCTGCAGCACGCAGTCGTGCGGCAGGCCGTGTAGGACCGCGTCGTTGACCGACAGGCAGATGACGTTGCGGAACGGTCCGCGCCCGAATGACGGCGCATAGTCCCAGTAGCACGACGTGGCGCCGCGCTGGGCGATCAACTGGCGGGCTCGGTCTTCGAGCTCGAGCAGATTCACGCCCGGTTCGGCGCGGTGTTCGAGATCGTCGAGCAACTCGGCGATGAATGTGCCGGTGACGTCCATCGCAGCGACCTCGCGGGGTGTTTTCAGTTCCAGCACCAACTACTCCTCTTCGTACGCACAAATTCGGTATTAAAATACCACTCTAGACCGCGGGCTGGGATTTTCATACCGCTGCAGGGTTAGACTGCTCGCATGGTGCGTCTCCCTCTGACCCCGGAACAGCTGGCCGCAGGCAAGCGCCTCGGTCATCAGCTGCGGCAGGCACGGGGTGATCGCACCCTCGCCGAGGTCGCGCAGGAGGCCGGGATCTCACCGGAGACTCTTCGAAAGATCGAGACCGGGCGGATGGCGACACCCGCGTTCACCACTGTCGCGGCCCTCGCCCGGGTGCTTCCCCTGTCGCTCGACGAGCTTGCCGACACCTGCCTTGCCCACACCGGTCTCCGGCAAACCGGGTAACAACTCCCCACCTCGACCAGCGCTGCCCGCAAACAGTATTCAGATCCGAGGCGGGTGGTATGCGCGGCCCTCGGGTGCTGTGGCCGGATGCAAGTGAGAGAAGTTCCAGCCAGATCCTCCCGAAGGTCCGAGACCCTCGCTTCGTCACGATCCGCCGCGGTGGGACCCTCACCGACTCGGATCATCAGCTTCTGGCCCTGCAGCGCATGAACTCGGTGCTGCCGCGCCGGAGGGTGAGGGCGAGGCGGCCGGACGACGTGAATGCCGGTGGCAGCGTGACCAGCTCCCTGAGGTGATTCGCGAGCTCGTACGTCGAAGGTGCCATCCGCGCCCACTCGCATCCTGAAAGTCGAAGCAGCCTTGCACATACAACCAATCGGTTGTATGTTCTAAGGGTGTCAGAAACAGATGAGGACCGGGCCGATGCCCTGTTCCACGCGCTGTCCGACCGAACGAGGCGCGACATCATGCGTCGCGTGCTGGCCGGCGAGCATTCCGTCTCGGCACTGGCAGCGAAATACGACATGAGTTTCGCTGCCGTACAGAAGCACGTCGCCGTCCTCCAGAAGTCCGGCCTACTCGTCAAACGACGCAGCGGCCGTGAACAACTCGCCACGGGCGATGTGGACGCAGTTCGCGCAGTGTCGTCCATGCTCGCCGAGCTGGAACAGGTCTGGCGTGGACGTATCGCACGCATTGACGAACTGATCGCAACACAACCCCAACGGAAGGAATGAACGATGCCTGTCACCAATGTCAGCCACGACATCGATGCACTGACCCTGACCATCACCGCCGAGTTCGCCGCCCCCCGAGTACGGATCTGGCAGATCTATGCCGATCCGCGCCAGCTCGAAAAGATTTGGGGCCCACCGACATACCCTGCCACAGTGGTCGACCATGAGTTCGCCCCCGGCGGGCGGGTCACCTACTACATGACCGGGCCCGAGGGTGACAAGCATGCCGGTTACTGGAACATCATCTCCGTCGACGAGCCGACCGGCTTCACCTTCACCGACGGATTCGCCGATGCGGATTTCACCCCGATCGAATCGATGCCAGTGTCCACCAACGAGTTCTCATTCCAGGACAAGGACGGCGGCACCATCGCCACCTACGTCAGCACCTACGCAACCGCCGAAGGCCTCCAGCAGGTGCTCGACATGGGCGTGGTGGAGGGCGCCTCGCAGGCGATCGGCCAGATCGACGACCTCATCAAGGGTTGAGCCTGTCGGGTACCCACCCCCGTCTACCCACCCCCGTCGCGACGAACGGGACGCTCGTTGCGTCAGATCGAACGAGCGTCCCGTTCGTCCGGTCGGTCGGCCGCGGGCGCAGGGATACCAGGCCGATTTTTGATCAAGGCTTTCATTATTTTGTGATCCGGGTTACTGTGGCCACCATCAATCAAACCTTTGATTAGTTAGGTGGATCGCATGAGCCCCACAAGCTTCGCTTCGTCGGCCGACCTCGGTGAGAAGGAGCAGACGCTCGAGGTCCTGGCCGACGGCGTGTACGCCCTCACCGCCGAGGGGGATCCCAACATCGGCGCCATCGAGGGCGAGGACTTCGTCGTTTGCTTCGAGGCACTCGCCACCCCGGTGGCCGCGCAGGACTGGTTGCGCAAGCTGCGCGAGCACACCGACAAGCCGGTCCGGTACCTGGTGCTCTCGCACTACCACGCCGTCCGCGTGCTCGGTGCGTCCGCGTTCGACGCCGAGACCGTCGTGGCGCACGAGACCACCCGCGCCCTCATCGAGGAGCGTGGAAAGGAAGACTGGGCTAGCGAATTCGGACGCATGCCCCGCCTCGCCAAGGCTGCCGACTCGGTGCCCGGACTGACGTGGCCCACCCTGACGTTCGCCGACAAGCTCACCATCGACCTCGGCGGCGGACGCGGCGACCTCGTGCTCCAGCACTTCGGCCGCGGCCACACCGAGGGTGACATCACCGCGTGGCTGCCGAAGCAGAAGATCCTCTTCGCCGGCGACCTCGTGGAGGCGCAGGCCGCGCTCTACACCGGCGACGCGTTCCACCGCGACTGGTCCACCGGCACCCTCGACCGGATCAAGGCGCTCGGCGCGGAGGTCCTGATCGGCGGACGCGGCGCCGTCTCCCACGGGCGGGAGGCCGTCGACGCCGCCATCGAGCAGACCCGCCATTTCATCGAGGTCATGTTGGCCGAGGTCGGGGCGGTGCAGCAGCGCGGCGGCACCCTGAAGGAGGCGTTCGAGGCCACCCACGCCGCACTGAACGACCAGTACGGGCACTGGCCGATCTTCGAACACTGCCTCCCGTTCGACGTCTCCCGCGTGTGGGACGAACTGTCGGGCATCGAACGGCCCGTCATCTGGACCGCCGAGCGTGACCGCGAGGTCTGGGACCAGTTGCAGGGCTGACGTCCGTCACCGTTTCACACTGACAAGGCGAGGATCATGGGAAGACGACACACCCGCGGCGGCACGGTCACCGTCGTGGGCAACGGCCCGGTGGGGCAGACGACGGCGTTGCTGCTGGCACGCTGGGGCATTCCGGTCACGTTGCTCGACGCCCGGGCCGAACGGGACCCGATCGGATCGAAAGCCATCTGCCAGCAGCGGGACGTCCTCGAGGTGTGGGACGCGATCGGCGTCGGCAGGCAACTGGCCGACGAGGGCGTGACGTGGGGGTGCGCCCGCACCTTCCACCGCGACCACGAACTGTTCGCGCAGACCTTCGTCGACCGCGGCATCTCGTCGTTCCCGCCGTTCGTCAACATCTCCCAGGCACGGACCGAGGAACTGCTCGACGAGCGGATCGCGGCGACGCCGTCGATCGACGTCCGGTGGGGATACGAGGCCACGTCGGTGGATCAGGACGAGACCGGCGTGACCATCACCTGCCGCACCGGCTCCGGGGAGGAGACCGTCAGGTCGGACTACGCGGTGGTGGCCGTGGGGTCGCGGGGCAGCGCGATCCGGCGGCAGCTGGGTGTCACGTTCGACGGTCGTTCGTTCGACGACAAGTTCCTGATCTGCGACATCGCCGCCGACATCCCGGGCTGGGCCGATGAACGCCGCTTCTATTTCGACCCCGAGTGGAACCCGGGCAGGCAGGTGCTCATCCACCCGTGCCCGGACTCGACGTTCCGCATCGACTGGCAGGTGCCCGGCGAGTACGACCTCGAGGCCGAGGAGAAGTCGGGCGCGTTGGACGCGCGGATCCGGAAGATCATCGGCGACACCGACTACCGGATCGTGTGGAAATCGGTGTACCGCTTCCACTCCCGGGTCGCGAGCCGAATGCGCGTCGACCGGGTGCTGTTGGCCGGCGATGCCGCGCACATCGTGTCGCCATTCGGGGCGCGCGGACTGAATTCCGGTGTCGCCGACGCCGAGAACGCGGCATGGAAGCTCGCGTTCGTCCTGCGGGGCTGGGCCGGCGAGTCGCTGCTCGAGACGTACCACACCGAGCGGCACGCGGCGGCCGTCGAGAACATCGCGGTCACCACGGCGACGATGGACTTCCTCGTCCCGCAGTCCGAGGATCAGCACCGGCACCGGCGCGACGTGCTCACCGCGGCGGTCACCGACCCGGAGGCGCGGGCCCACGTCGACAGCGGACGCCTCGCCGAGCCGTTCTGGTACGTCGAATCACCCGTGACCACAATCGATTCGCAGCGACCCTTCGCCGGGCGCCCCGACCGCGGCTGCACCCCGGCCGCGGCGCCGGGAATCCTGGTGCCCGACACCCCGGTGACGTTGCAGGGCGGTGCCGGCACCCGGCTCCGCGCCATCGCCCGGCACGGAATCCTGCTTCTCGCGGGTGACGGTGTGGACGTCGACGAGATCCGCAGCGCGGCACTCGACACGGTGCACACGCCGATCCGCCTCGTCCGGCTGTCGGAGATCGACAGCACCGGCGTCCTCACCGCCGCGTTGGACGCGAAGCCCGGTGAGGTGTGGGTCATCCGCCCCGACGCGTACGTCGCGGCGGTCACCGACACAGTCGACGGGCTGATATCCGCATTGCGACGGGTGACGCTTCAGTAGCTCGGTGGCGACATCATCCAGAGCGCCACAGCGGGCTTGCCGTCGATCTCCCGGGCGCGGTGCGGGCTGGCGCTCGAGTACGCGACGCTGTCGAGTGCGTTGAGCACGTCGGTGTGCTCACCGACGGTGACCTCGATGCGGCCGGAGATGACGAGCAGCACTTCTTCGGAGTCGCCGTGTGCGTACAGCTCGTCACCGGTGGTCCCGTACGGGTCGAACTCCCCGATGAACGATTCGAGCTGGCGATGGGTGGTCGGCGTGATGCGGACCTTCCGCGCGTTGGTGCCGAAGGCATTGAAATGCGCGGTGCGGTACCGGTGCACAGCGGTCGTCGATGCCTCGGTGAACAACTCGCCGACGTTCATCTCCAGGCACGCGCAGATCCTCTGCAGGGTCGCGATGCTGGCAGTGTTGCGGTCCCGTTCGAGCTGGCTGAGAAACCCCTCACTGACCTCGGCTTTTGCGGCGACCTCGGCCAGCGTCAACCGCAGCGCGCGCCGTCGTGAGCGCAGTCGCGCACCCAGTGAATGGGGATCGACCGCTGGCGAACCGTCGTCCGTCGATGCACTTGACATACCTCAGAAAGTACATCAGCCTTTGGTTGTGATCAAGATAACTTGATCGTAGGTAAAGAAAAATTGACCGGGGAGTCTCTGCATGCGAAACGGCCACCTTTCCCACTGGATGTCGCGAGATGATCTCGACACCCCCGCGACCGTGCCCTTGGACCGCGACGAGGAAGTCGATGTCGCGATCGTGGGCGGTGGACTCTCAGGACTGTGGACCGCGTGGGCCCTCACCCAGGCCGACCCCACACTGTCCGTCGCCGTGTTCGAAGCCGAGCGTCTCGGATTCGGAGCCTCCGGACGCAACGGCGGTTGGTTGTCCGCGAAACCCGTTGGAATCCGCGATGTTCTGGCACGTCAACACGGTGGTCGTGCCGGCGTCCTCGAGATCGAACAGCGACTGGAAGAATCCATCCACGACGTCGTCGACGTGCTCGGCGCTCAGAACATCGACGCCCGCCATGGCGGCTGGATGCAGGTGGCCCGCTCGGCCAGCGAACAGAACCGGATCGAAAACTACCTTGCCAAGAGCCGTAGCTGGGGCGTCGACGAAGGCCGCCTCCGCCTCCTCACCGCCGCCGAGGCGAGCGAGCGGGTGAACATCGCCGGCGTGACGGGCGCCCTGCACTCACCGGACAACTACTGCGTGGATCCCGTGAAGATGCTGCTCGCCCTTGCCCGGACCGTTCAAAAGGCCGGGGTACGCATCTACACCTCGTCGCGGGTGGACACGATCGAGCCCGGCCGACTCGCCGTCGGCGCTCACACCGTCCGGGCACGTCGGCATGTCGTGGTCGCCACCGAAGGCTATTCCTCCCGGCAGCGGGGACAGCGCCGGCGGATGCTCCCCCTCAACAGCGCGATGCTCGTGACCGACCGGCTCACCGGCGATCAGTGGGAGCAGATCGGCTGGGCGCACGGCGACGGCGTGTCGGGTGCAGCCCACACGTACTTCTACGGCCAGCGAACGCCCGACGGGCGCATCGCGATCGGCGGCCGCGGTAAGCCGTACCGCTTCGCCTCCGGAGTAGACCGCGACGGTGAAGTCGACCAGCACACCATTGCCGCACTGACCAACCTCCTGGCGGACTTGTTCCCACAAGTCCCCCTCGCCGCCGCCCACGCGTGGTGCGGTGTGCTCGGGGTGACCCGCGACTGGTCACCGTTCATCGACAACGACCCGAGTAGCAAGATCCTGCGCGTGGGCGGCTACGCCGGCCAAGGGCTGACGGCCGCCCATCTCGCCGGCCGCATCGCTTCCGACCTGATCCTGCAGGGCGATACCAAGCTCTCCACGTTGCCGTGGGTTCGTCAGATGCCCCGACGCTGGGAACCCGAACCGCTCCGGTGGATCGGCGCACACGGCCTCTACCGCATCTACTCGATCGCCGACGTTCTCGAGGCTCGAGCGGCCGGCCCTCGCACCTCCCGACTCGCGCTGCTGGCCGACAAGATCGCCGGGCGCTGATCTCTCACCACCAGCACGCGCTCAGCGCCGAGGCACCGGTACGAACTACACCCCTTCCCCGAACACAGGGAGAGACATGACCGAGATCGACAAGAGCGTTGCAACCGAGTACCACCGCACGGTCGAACGGACGAGGTCCGACTCGCTCGGGCAACCCAAGGGTCTGTGGAACCTGGCGTTCACCGAACTCTGGGAGCGTTTCAGCTATTACGGCTTGCAGGGAGTTCTCAGCTTCTATCTGTTGTACTCACTCAGCGACGGCGGACTCGATCTCGCGCCGGCGACCGCGGTCAGCATCGTCGGCGCCTACGGCGGATCGGTGTACCTGTCCCAGATTCTCGGGGCATGGATCGCCGATCGGCTGATCGCGCCACGCCGAATGGTCCTCTACGGCGCCGTCGTCATCACCGTCGGCCACCTCGCTCTCGCGATACTCGACGGACTCTCCGGCCTGGCCTTCGGGCTCACGCTCATCGTCCTGGGTACCGGCGCGCTCAAGACGAACATCACGTCGATAGTGGGCATGCTCTATGCCGACAATCGCCCCGCACGCGACGCCGGTTTCTCGTACTTCTACATGGCCATCAACACCGGCTCCGCATTCGGACCGCTGCTCACCGGATTCACCCAGAGCAGGTGGGGATTCCACGCGGCCTTCAGCCTCGCCGCTGTCGGAATGGTCGGGGCGCTCATCCAATACTCGTGGAAGATGCGCGACCTTCCCGCCGAGGCCGGCGTCGTCAAGAATCCGATCGCTCGCACGCACCTGCCCTACGCGTTCGCCGCCGTCGCCGCCGTGACTGCGTTCGTGGTCGCCCTCTGGCAGCTCGGGTTCGTCGACAACACCAACCTCTCGCACTTCGTCGGGGCCGTCATCCTCGTCGCCGCGATCATCTACTTCACGGTGATCCTGCGTTCGCCGAACGTGACACCGGCGGAGAAGCGTCGTATGAGGGGCTTCATCCCACTGTGGATCGCAAGCCTGCTGTACTTCGGGTTCCTGTTCCAGAAGTTCACCACCATCTCGGTGTTCATCAAGGATCGGGTCGATCTCGATGTCGGTGGCTGGCAGGTACCCGCTCCCTGGCTGACCACCATCAGCCCGGTCTCCGCGGTCCTGCTCACCCCTCTCGTCGCCATGTTGTGGACGAAACTCGGTACTCGCCAACCGACTACGTCCGCGAAGTTCGCCATCGGGCTGACCATGGTCGGCTGCGCCTACCTGCTGCTGTTGCTCTCGCAGTTCTTTCCCGACAAGACTGTGCCACCGCTCCTGGTTCTCGTCAGCATGGCCGTTGCCGGTTCATCCGAAATCTTCGTCGGACCGGTCGGACTCGCACTGGCCACGCGCATTGCACCCGAGCGATTCACGGCGCAAACCGTGGCACTGCTCTTCCTGACCCTCGCCGGTGGATCGACGCTCTCCGGCCTACTCGGCGGGTTGTTCACGACAATTTCCACCGGAAACTTCTTCCTCCTCGTCGGCTCGGGAGCCGTCCTTCTGGGAGCGGTGCTGTTCGGCCTCTCCCGCAAGATCGAAGTACTGACCGACAGCAGATAGCGAGGGCGCCGGCCCGGTCGATGCAGAGCGGGTCAGTGTCGGCTCAGCCGTTCCGGATCCAGATCGAGTCGTCGCAGCAGCTGCGCGTTGAGTGCGACGACGATGGTGGACACGGACATCAGGATCGCCGCGACCGCGGGTGAAATCGCGACCCCGGCGAACGCGAGGACACCGGCGGCCAGAGGGACGGCAATGACGTTGTAGCCGGTGGCCCACACCAGGTTCTGCCACATCTTGCGATAGCTCGCCTGGGACAGGTCGATGATCGAGAGGACGGCGCGGGGATCGTCGGCGGCGAGGACGACACCCGCCGACTCGATGGCGACGTCCGTGCCGGCGCCGATCGCGACGCCGACATCCGCGCGGGCGAGTGCAGGCGCGTCGTTGACGCCGTCGCCGACCATCGCCACCCGGTGACCGCGGGCCTGGAGGGCGGCCACCTCGGCGTCCTTGTTCTCCGGTAGCACGTCGGCGAACGCTTCGTCGATCCCGAGATCGGCGGCGACGGCGTCGGCCACCTGACGGGCGTCTCCGGTGATCATCGCGACCTTCACACCGCGCTCGTGCAGGGCGTCGATCGCCTGCCGGGACTCCTCGCGGACGGCGTCCTCGAGCGCCACCGCGCCGAGCACCGCGCCGTCGCGGACGAGATGGAGGACGGAGGCGCCGCGCTCGACCCACCGTGTCGTCTGCGCGGCAACGTCTTCGGGGACGGTCACGTTCAGCTCCGCGAGCATCGCCGGCCCGCCTACCTCTACGGGTATGCCGTCGACGTCTGCGCGCACCCCACGTCCGGGCAGCGACCGGAAGTCGGACGCGGTGCGCCGCTCGTCCGCGGGCACGTTCGCTGCCGCCTCGGCGACGATGGCCCGCGCGACCGGGTGCTCGCTGTCGGCCTCCACGGCGCCGGCGAGCGCGAGCAGTTCGGTCTCGGTGACACCCGCGGTGGTGACCACCCCGGTGACGACGTGCTTGCCCTGGGTCAGGGTGCCGGTCTTGTCGAACAGGACGACGTCGACGTTGCGCATGCGTTCGAGCGCCAGCCGGTCCTTCACCAGGACACCTGCCTTCGCGGCACGCTCGGTGGAGATGGCGATCACGAGGGGTATCGCCAGACCGAGTGCGTGCGGGCAGGCGATCACCAGAACGGTGACGGTCCGCACCACGGCCTCGTCCACGTTGCCGAGCAGCGACCACACCACGAACGTGAGAAGCCCTGCGATCGAAGCGAAGTAGAACAGGAACGCCGCGGCACGGTCGGCGAGGGCCTGCGCCCGGGACGAGGAGGACTGCGCGTCGGCGACCAGCCGCTGGATGCCGGCGAGGGCGGTGTCCTCCCCCACCGCGCCCACCTGGATTCGCAGCGCGCTGTCGGTGGCGACGGTGCCGGCCACCACGGTGTCGCCGACCGACCGTGGGACAGGGTTGGATTCGCCGGTGATCATCGATTCGTCGACCTCCGCGCGGCCGTCCTCGACGGTGCCGTCGGCGGGGATGCGACCACCGGCCCGCACCAGCACCAGGTCGCCGGTGGCGAGTTCGGAGACGGGCACCTCGGTGACACCGTCGTCGGTGACCCTGTCGGCGGTGTCCGGCAGCAGCGCGGCGAGTGCGTCGAGGGCGCCGGACGCCGACCCCAGCGCCCGCATCTCCAGCCAGTGGCCGAGCAGCATGATGACGATGAGAAGCGCCAGCTCCCACCAGAAGTCGAGGTTGAACCCGCCGATCTGCAGGGTCGTGATCCACGACGCGACGAACGCGACCGTGATCGCCATGCCGATCAGCAGCATCATGCCGGGCCGCCGCGACTTCAGCTCACCCCACGCGCCGGTGAGGAACGGCGCACCCCCGTAGAAGAAGATCGCGGTGCCGACCACCGGCGGAATCCACGACGCACCGGGGAAGTCGGGGACGGTGTAGCCGAGGAGATCGGCGAACATGTGGCTGAACACCACCACCGGCACCGACAGTGCGAGGCTGATCCAGAATTTCTGCCGGAACACCTCGCCGTGCGCGCCGTGACCGGCGTGCCGATCAGCGTGGTCGGTGTGCCGGACCCGTTCCATTTCCTGCTGCTGATGATCGTGAGACATGCCTGCTCCCTCGGAAGCTGCTCTCGTGGTCTGGTTTCAGGAACGCACCAGTCGTGCGATGGCGTCGGTGGCTTCCTTGATCTTCGCGTCGGCCTCGGAGCCGCCCGCGACGGCGGCGTCGACGACGCAGTGGCTTATGTGGTCTTCGAGCAGACCCAGCGCCACGGCCTGCAGCGCCTTGGTCATCGCGGAGACCTGGGTGAGGATGTCGATGCAGTACTTCTCGTCCTCGACCATCCGCTGGAGTCCCCGCGCCTGGCCCTCGATGCGGCGCAGGCGCTTGAGGTAGTCGTCCTTGGCGCTGATGTACCCGTGGCCGGCCGTGTGGTCGTGGTCGGTGTTCGGTTGCTCGGTCATGAGTGTTCCCCTCGGGTGGGAGTGGTCAGGGGCTGGAAGCGGCGCAGTCGCAGGCTGTTGCTCACGACGAACACCGATGAGAATGCCATGGCGGCGCCGGCCAGCATGGGGTTGAGCAGGCCCGCCGCCGCCAGTGGCAACGCCGCGACGTTGTAGGCGAAGGCCCAGAACAGGTTGCCCTTGATCGTGCTCAACGTCCTGCGCGACAACCGGATCGCGTCGGCCGCGGCCCGCAGGTCGCCGCGCACCAGCGTGAGGTCGCTGGCCTCGATGGCCACGTCCGTGCCGGTTCCCATGGCGAGACCGAGGTCGGCCTGCGCGAGAGCGGCGGCGTCGTTGACCCCGTCGCCGACCATCGCGACCACCTTGCCCTCGGCCTGCAGACGCTTGATCACGTCGACCTTGTCCTGGGGCAGTACCTCCGCGATCACTTCGCCGATGCCGACCTGGGCGGCGATCGCCCGGGCCGCGGAATTGTTGTCGCCGGTGAGCATGATCGGGGTGAGGCCCAGTTCGCGGAACTGCGCCACCGCCTCGCGTGACGTCGGCTTCACGGTGTCGGCGACCACGAGCACGCCGCGCGCCTGGCCGTCCCAGCCGATCCCGACGGCAGTCTTGCCTTCCGACTCCGCCGCGTCGACGGCGCGCTGGAGTTCCGTGGTGAGGTGCAGCGACCAGTCGCGGAGCAGTTTCGCGCGGCCGATGACCACCGCGTGTCCGTCGATCATGCCCTGGACGCCGAGTCCCGCGATGTTGGTGAACTGTTCGACGTCGGGCAGCGTCGTGAACCGGTCCCGTGCCGCGCGGGTGATCGCCCGTGCGATGGGATGCTCGGACGCGTCCTCGAGTGCGCCGGCGAACCGCAGAACCTGCTCCCCGTCCTGGCCGTCCGCGGCGATCACGTCGTGCAGCGACATCGTGCCGGTGGTGACGGTGCCGGTCTTGTCGACCACCACCGTGTCGACTCGCCGGGTCGATTCCAGAACTTCGGGTCCCTTGATCAGGATGCCCAGCTGGGCTCCGCGTCCCGTGCCCACCATGAGGGCGGTCGGGGTGGCGAGTCCGAGCGCACACGGGCACGCGATGATCAGGACGGCGACCGCGGCCGTGAACGCGGCGGCGACCGAACCGCCGGTGCCGATCCAGAAACCGAGGGTCGCGACCGACAATGCGATCACGATCGGGACGAAGATGCCGGAGATCCGGTCGGCCAGGCGTTGCACCTCGGCCTTGCCGGTCTGCGCGTCCTCGACCATCCACGCCATCTGCGCGAGCTGGGTGTCGGCTCCGATCCGGCTGGCGCGAACCACGATTCGACCGCCGACGTTGACCGTCGCACCCGCCACCTCGGAGTCCGGCGACACCTCGACCGGCACGGATTCACCGGTCAGCATCGACGCGTCCACCGCCGACGAACCTTCGACGACGACGCCGTCGGTGGCGATCTTCTCGCCGGGACGGACCACGAAGAGGTCGCCGACCTCGAGCTGGTCGATGCCGATCAGCTGTTCGGTGCCGTCACGCAGTACCGACACTTCCTTGGCGCCCAGTTCGAGGAGCGCCCGCAGTGCCGCTCCCGCCCGGCGTTTGGCGCGGGCCTCGAAGTAGCGGCCGGCCAGGATGAACGTGGTGACGCCGGCCGCGGCCTCCAGATAGATGTTGCCGGTGCCGTCGACCCGCGCGATCGTGAGCTCGAACGGGTGCGTCATCCCCGGCATGCCTGCCGTGCCCCAGAACAGTGCGTACAGCGACCAGCCGAACGCGGCCAGCGTGCCCATCGACACCAGGGTGTCCATGGTCGCGGTGCCGTGCCGCAGGTTGGTCCAGGCGGCCTTGTGGAACGGCCACGCACCCCAGACCACGACTGGTGCCGCGAGGGTGAGCGAGAGCCACTGCCAGTTGGTGAACTGCAGCGCCGGGATCATCGCCATCGCGATGACGGGGACCGTCAGCACCGCGGACACGAGCAGCCGCTGCCGCAGTTCCGCCGCCGGGTCCTCCTCCTCCGGGGCCGGGGGCTTCACCTCGGGCAGTCGCGCCGTGTACCCGGCCTGCTCGACCGTGGCGACGAGTTCTTCGGGCGAGACGTCGGCGGCGTCGTAATGGACGCGGGCCTTCTCCGTCGCGTAGTTGACGGTCGCGGTGACGCCGTCGAGTTTGTTCAGCTTGCGCTCGATGCGGTTGGCGCACGACGCGCAGGTCATTCCGCCGATGGCCAGTTCGATCTGGGAATCGGGCGGTGCCGCGAGGTCGGTCGAGCGGGTCATCACTTCTCCTCCGGTCCGGCGGTGGCGGTGAACTCGGCGGTGTGGACGGCGCCGGCGTGCTGGAAGTCCAGGAACAGCCGGTAGTCGCCCGCGCCGGGTGCGGTGACGGCGAAGTCGATTCCGGGGCCCGCCGCGGTGACGCCGTCACCGGGATGTCCGTCCGGGTGTACGTGCAGGTATCCGAGGTCGGTGGTGCGCAGCGCCACCAGGTGGCCGTATGCGCCGAGGTAGGGCTGCAGATCGGTGACGGGCTGCCCGTCGCGGCTCACCGAGAGCGTCACGTTCGACGTCTCTCCCGGTCGCAACGTGCCGTCGAGTGTGACGGTGTAGCCGTCCACGGTGGCGGTCGGTGCGGGTGCCGGCAGTTCCTGCGGGTCGTAGGTGCCCGCGACGCGCAGATCCGTGCCCAGGGTGACGCCTTCGCCGCCTGCCGGGGTGAAGTCCGCGAACACGCGGTAGTCGCCGCCGCGAGTGAGGTCGAGGGGGACGCTCCACGTTCCGGTCGCGTCGAGCGTCGGGTGCACGTGCTGGAACCCGGCGAGGTCCCGGCGGACGACGATCAGGTGCAGCAGTTTCTCGTGCTCCACGGTGTAGTCCGTCACGGGTACCCCCGAGGGGTTCGTGATCCGGAACTGCACCGGGACCGCGGCACCCGCGGTGACCTGGTCGGATGCGAGTGCGAGGGTGTAGCCGTCGGCAGTGGGCGTCAGTCCGCCCGGGGTCGGGTCGGCGGCGGCGCCGTGACCTGCCGCTCCGTGTCCGTCGTCCTCGGCCGTGTGCGCGGCGGGCTCGGCCACATCCGGGCCGGCAACCGACCCGAGTGCGAGCGCGGCGCCGAAGATCACGACGAGGCCGACGGTGAATCCGGCGAACTTGCCGGTTGCGTTCATGGTGGGTCTCCTGTGGTGGAGGTGCCGGCTCAGCCGGCCGCGTTGGAGGTGCCGGCTCAGCCGGCGACGGAATACCCGGCTTCTTCGACAGCGCCCGCGACAGCACTCGGATCGAGGTCGGTGGTGCTGTCGATGACGACCTTGCCGGTGGCCAGATCGACGTTCACGTTGGTGACGCCGGGGAGTGCGCTGATCTCCTCGGTGACCGAGGACACGCAGTGGTTGCAGGTCATGCCGGTGACGGTGACGCTCGAGGTGCTCACGGATCTGCCTCTCTCGGGGGTATCGATGTCCTATCTGAGAACTACCATACCCCCCTACCGTATTCCTGCAAGGGTGACGACGGCCACCGAGTCCCGTGTTCCTGGCCCACGCCGGCCCGAAAAGGTGATTGAGTGAGATACCGCATCTCACCCCACTGAGAAACGGAGCCCGGCAATGTCGATGGACAAGTTGCGCACCCAAATGCTGCGCCGCAAACCCCTCACCGAGGTCGACGAGGACACCCCGCCCGACGAGCGTCTGACCAAATCGCTCGGCCTGTGGCAACTCACCGCGATCGGCGTCGGCGGCATCATCGGCGCAGGCGTCTTCTCCCTCGCCGGCTCGGTCGCGCATTCCGTCACCGGCCCGGCCGTGCTGATCTCCTTCCTGATCGCCGGTGTCGCCAGTGCTGCGGCCGCACTGTGTTACGCCGAGTTCGCCGGAATGATCCCCAAGGCCGGATCGGCCTACACCTACGGTTACGTGGCGCTCGGCGAGATCGTCGGCTGGTTCATCGGCTGGGACCTGCTGCTGGAATACATCGCGGTGGCGGCCGTCGTCGCCATCGGCGTGTCCGGGTACTTCCGGTTTCTCCTCGAACAGATCGGCATCAGCCTGCCCGACTGGATGATGGGCGCGCTGGGCACCGGCGACGGGCACGTCTTCGACGTCTTCGCAGCCCTGTTCTGCCTCGGGACCGCGTGGGTGCTCTCGCGCGGAATCCGCAGTGTCGGCCGATTCGAGACTGTCGCGGTGGCGATCAAGGTCGCGTTGGTCGTCCTCATCATCGTGCTGGGCCTCTTCCACATCGACAGCGCCAACTACACCCCTTACTTCCCGTTCGGCACCGCAGCCGTGTTCACCGGCGCGGCCACCGTGTTCTTCGCCGTCTTCGGGTACGACGCGATGAGCACGGCCGCCGAGGAATCGAAGGACGCCACCAAGCACCTGCCGAAGGCGATCCTGTACTCCCTCGGCATCGCGATGACGCTGTACGTCCTGGTCACCCTCGTGCTGACCGGAATGCAGAAGTACACCGAGATCAGCCCCGAGAGCGGCTTCTCCACCGCCTTCGATTCGGTCGGCATGCCCGGGGTCGCGAACATCATCGCGGTCGGTGCCATCGTCGGCATCATCACCGTCGTGCTCACCTTCATGCTCGGTGTGACCCGCGTCTGGTACGCGATGAGCCGGGACGGCCTGCTCCCGGAATGGTTCGCGAAGACGCACCCGGTGCGCAAGGTTCCGACGCGGGTCACGTGGATCGTGGGGATCGGTTCGGCGCTGCTGGCCGGGTTCTTCCCCATCAACACGGTCGCGGAACTCACCAACATCGGGATCCTGTCGGCATTCATCGTCGTCTGCATCGCGGTCGCGGTGCTCCGGCGCACCCGCCCCGAGGTCCCCCGCACGTTCAAGCTTCCGTTCATGCCGGTCATCCCGATCATCGGCGTCGTGTTCTCCGGCTGGCTCATCCTCTCGCTGCCGTGGGAGACCTGGCTGCGGTTCGGGATCTGGCTGATCCTCGGTCTGATCGTGTACTTCTTCTACTCGCGCAAGCACTCCAAACTCGAAGAAGCAGAGCCGGTGCCGCGTGCCTGACGACGACGGGGAACGGGTGGACGCGACCACCCTGACCGGTGTTCCCGCGACGATGATGTGGACCCTCCGCAACCGTGCCGTCGAGGCGTCGCGTCCCGACGGCACGTTGGTCGACCCGCTCGCCGTGACGCTCTACGAGACCCTCGACTATCCGTACGAGAACTTCGGGAAACCGAGCCAATCCCACGCTCTGCGCGCTCGGGCCTTCGACGACGAGATACGGGTGTTCCTCGACGGTCACCCCGGCGGAACGGTCGTCGCGCTCGGTGAAGGATTGCAGACCAGCTACTGGCGGATCGGCGACCCGGACGTCCGGTGGGTGTCGATCGACCTGCCCGAGGTGGTCGCCCTGCGCAGGCAACTGTTGCCGGACGAGCCGAACGTCACCACACTCGCGGT
Organism: Rhodococcus wratislaviensis; assembly: GCF_041228765.1. Lineage (NCBI taxonomy): Bacteria > Bacillati > Actinomycetota > Actinomycetes > Mycobacteriales > Nocardiaceae > Rhodococcus > Rhodococcus wratislaviensis. Next base: position 1,035,979 of record NZ_CP150488.1, read on the forward strand.
GTCCGCGCTCGACCGCTCGTGGATGGACCACGTAGACACCGGCCGGGGCGTGTTCGTCTCGGCGGAGGGCCTGCTGATGTATCTGCCCGCCGACGAGTCGCTGTCCCTGATCGGCGACTGCGCCCGGCGTTTCCCCGGCGGCCGGATGATGTTCGATTCGGTGCCGAAATGGTTCAGCCGCAAGACGCAGAAGGGACTGCGGATTCACGGCGGCTACACCGTCCCGCCGATGCCGTTCCACCTCTCCGCCGGCGAGGCGGCGGACCTGCCCGGACAGGTGCCGGACCTCGCGTTCACCCGTGAGGTGATGTTGCCCCTCGGCCGCGGTCTGTGGGGGTCGACCCTGCTCCGCAGGCTGTCGGAATCGCGGCCGCTGCGCAACTCGCGTCCGACGCTGACCCTGTGCGGATTCGCAGGCTGAACCCCGTCCGACGAGCGATGTGGGCCGACCCGCAGCAGAATGGTGCAATGGCGGACCGCGGATTCACCCCGACACAGCTCGCGGCACGTGCCGCGTACCTGCTTCGCGGCAACGACCTCGGCACGATGACGAGTGCCGCGCCGCGCCTGTACCCGCACATGTGGAGTTGGGACGCGGCGTTCGTCGCGGTCGGCCTGGCGCCCCTGAGCGTGGAGCGGGCCGTCGTCGAACTCGACACCCTGCTGTCGGCGCAGTGGAAGAACGGCATGATCCCGCACATCGTGTTCGCGAACGGCGTCGACGGATACTTCCCCGGCCCCGGGCGGTGGGAGTGCGGGACCCTCGCGGCGCACGCGCCGAGCGGCACGCAGACGTCGGGGATCACCCAGCCGCCCGTGCACGCCATCGCCGTGCAGCGCATCCTCGACCACTCGCGCAGGCACGGTCGCAGCACCCGCGCCGTCGCCGAGGAGTTCCTCGACCGGCGCTGGCCCGACCTCGTGCGCTGGCACCGCTGGCTGGCCAACGCCCGCGACCTCGACGGCAACGGCCGGATCGCGCTGTACCACGGCTGGGAGTCCGGCATGGACAACTCGCCGCGCTGGGACCACTCGTACGCCAACGTCGTGGCCGGGGTGATGCCCACGTATCTGCGCGAGGACCTGTCCCACGTGGCCGACACCGGACAGCGGCCGTCCAACGGCGAATACGACCGCTACCTGTGGCTGCTCGAGGAGATGAAGACCGTCCGCTACGACGACGAGGAACTGGCCACCGCCATGAGCTTCGCGGTGGAGGACGTGTTCGTCAGCGCCGTGTTCTCGATGGCGTGCGAGGTGCTCGCGACCATCGGCGAGGAACACTCGATGCCGAACTCCGACGTCCGGGAGCTGCACGGGTGGGCGGCCCGGTTCCGGCAGGGCGTCCTCACGACCACCGACGAACGGTCCGGGGCGGCACGCGATTTCGATCTGCGCAGCGGCCGGTGGATTTCCACCGAAACCCTCGCCATGTTCTCGCCCCTGCTGTGTGGCGGCCTGAGCCGGGACGCCGAACGGGCCCTGCTCCGCACGTTCGAGGGACCGAAATTCTGCGGTCACCCCGACCTCCGGTACGCCGTGCCGCCGTCGACGTCGCCGGTGTCGGGCGACTTCCGCCCGCGCGAGTACTGGCGCGGTCCGGTGTGGCCGGTGATGACGTGGCTGTTCTCCTGGGCGTTCGCCCGGCGCGGGTGGGCCGAGCGCGCGCACCTGCTGCGGTCCGAGGGGCTGCGGCAGGCGAGCGACGGCAGCTTCGCCGAATACTACGAACCGTTCACCGGTCAGCCCCTCGGCAGCATGCAGCAGTCGTGGACGGCCGCCGCGGTCCTGGACTGGTTGGGCTGACGCGCCCGTGAGTACTTATTAACCGCGGGACGTTAATAAGTACTCACAGGCCGAAGGCACTAGTCGCACAAGCGGATCGGGCCGAGCTCGGCATACCTGTCGCCCGGGCCGGGGTTGTCGGCGGGGGTGGCGCCGCCCAGGTGGTGCATCACTCCCCAGACGGCGTTGAGTGCGGTCTGCACGGCACCCTCCGCCCAGCCCGCGGTCCACGAGATGTCGTCGCCGGCCAGGAAGATGCCGCGATGCCGTGGGTCGAGTTCGTCCTGGACGAAATGGCTGAACAGCCGTTCCTGGTAGCGGTAGTGGCCGGGGAGGTTGGCCTTGAACGCACCCATGAAGTCGCGTTCGGTCTCCCAGGACAGCGTGACCGGAGTCGAGATGATGTGACTGCGGAAGTCCACCCCCGGGTAGATCTCCTCGAGCGATTTGATCATGAGGTTCATCCGCTCCGTCGCGTCGAGCGGCAGAAGCTTGAGCGAATCGTCGGACCACGTGTAGGACAGGCAGATCAGGCCGGGCTTGTCGTCACCGTGGTCGAGGAGGTAGGTGCCGCGGCTCATCCGGTCCGTCAGGGTCATGCTGACGAGGTCGCGGCCGGTGACCGAATCCTTGTCCTTCCAGAACGGACGATCCACGAGGGCGAACACCTTCGTCGACCCCATGTAGTGGGTGCGTTCGATCGCGGTCCAGTGGTCGATCGGGAACAGGTCGTCGTCGCAGTGAATGTTGTTGAGCAGCATCCAGCTCTGCGCCGTGAAGACGGCGGCGGGGTAGGTGCGGATCTCACCGGACGAGTCGGTGACCGTCACCTGGTGCGGTGCGGTCCTCCGGACCTCCGTGACGCGGGGACGGGTGCTTCCGCCGTTCAGTGCGCGCACCGACGTGCCGTCCGGCCAGTGCGCCATCCCCGACGGAGTGTCGGTCCACAGGCGCAGGGGCAGCTGCTGCGACCCGCCGACGATGCCGCGGTGGTGGTCGTCGGCGGCGGTGATGACGACGCGCAGGATCTCGAGGATCGAGTTGGGGAAGTCGGTGTCCCAGCCGCCCGTGCCGAAACCGACCTGCCCGAACACTTCCCGATGCCGGAACGACGCGAAGTGCTTCGACGAGGCGAGGAAGCCGTAGAACGTCTGATCGTCCAGCCGGACCACCAGGTCGTTCCAGATGCGCTTGAGTTCGGCGGTGTCGCGGTCGCGGATCGCCTGCTGCAGCGGAATCAGCTCGGCGTGATCCTCGAGTGTGCGCTGCCACGCATCCGACACCTCCCGGAACACGGGCGGCAGGTCGTCGAGGTGCTGCGCGTAGTAGCTTTCGCCCTTGAGGTCGATGACCGTGCTGGGGGTGCTGTCGGCGAGCGGGTTCGGGAACGCCTCGGTCCGCAGTCCCATGGCGTCGAGGTAGTGGAACAGGGTGGTCGACGACGGTGGGAACCGCATCGCGCCCATCTCGGCGACCACGTCCGGGTGGCCGTCGAACGGCTGCGACCGCATCCGGCCACCGATCTGATCGGCTTCGTAGACAATCGGTTTGAGGCCGAGCTTCATCAGCTCGTACGCCGTGACCATTCCCGACAGTCCGCCGCCGATGACTGCCACCTCGGTGCCGTGGCGGTCGGCGGGCACCGCGCCGAGGCCCGAGTGGTGCGCGATGTAGTCGTCGTAGGCGAACGGGAAGTCGGGGCCGAACATGGTGAGCGGCTTGGGATCGGTGTCCGCGGCGGTGCTGTCCGGAGTGACGGGGATCGTCATGAAGTCTTCTCCTGCATGAAGGGGTAGAGGTCGACGCGTCGGTCGTCGAGATGGGTGTTTTCACGGCGGGATCGGTGGAGGACGTCGAGTTCGAGGTCGACGATCGCGACCTCCTCGTGGCGGCCGGCGCGGGCGAGTTCGGTGCCGTCGGGCGCGATCGCGCAACTGGATCCGCAGTAGTCGAGGTCGGCTTCGGTGCCGCACCTGTTGACGTACGTGACGAACAGCTGACTCTCGTACGCCCGGGTCGGGACGACACTCTCAGCGATGAATTCGTACGGGCTCATCAGGCCGGTGGGGACGACGAGCCACTGGGTTCCCCGGTCGGCGTGCGCGCGAACGGTTTCGGGGAACTCGACGTCGTAGCAGATCAGGAGTCCGCACCGGATTCCGGCGTGGTCGAACTGGACCACCAGTTCGTCGCCGGCGGCGAAGTGCGAGCGGTCGAGCTCACCGAACAGGTGCGTCTTCCGGTAGTTCGCGAGTGACGTCCCGGACGGGTCGAACACCTGCACGCTGTTGTAGACGACCCCCGCGTCCGCCTCGGGGTATCCGTAGACGACGGCGATTCCGGATTCGCGCGCGATCTCCGCGATCCGTGCCGCAATCGGTCCGTCGGCGGGTTCGGCCCGCGCAGCGATGAGGGATCCGATGTTGTAGCCGGTGGCCGCCATCTCCGGGCAGACGAGGATGGACGCCCCGGAAGCCGCCGCCGTCTGCGCGGCGGACGCGATGGCGGAGAGGTTCGCCGCGACGTCGAAGGAGAGTTCGGGGCCTTGGAACAGTGCTGCCCTCATGGTGCCGTCACCCTTTCCGGGCTGTTGCGGAGTTCGGACTTGCGGACGCCGTACGCGAAGTAGATCGCGAGCCCGACTGCCATCCACAGAGCGAACGCCACCCAGGTCGAGACGCCGAGGCCGAACAGCAGCAGCGCGCAGAACACGACGCCGAGGACCGGCATCAGCGGGAACAGCGGGGTCCGGAAGCTGCGGTGCAGGTCGGGGTGGCGGCGGCGCAGGATGATCACGGCGATGTTGACGAGCATGAACGCGAACAGCGAGCCGATGCTCGTCGCGTCGGCCAGTTCGCCCAGCGGCACGAACCCCGCGAGCGCGGAGACGACACCGCCGACGACCACGATGTTGACGACGGGCACCCGGGTGCGCGGGTTGACGCGGGAGAAGACCCGCGGCACGAGACCGTCGAGCGACATCGCATACAGGATCCGGGTCTGCCCGTACATGACGGCGAGGACGACGCTGGCGATGGCGATCACCGCGCCGGCCGACAGGAGGATGGCGGGCCAGGTGCTGGTGGTGGCGGCATTCAGGATGGTCGCGAGTGCGGCGCCCTCGCCCGCGATGTCCTGCCAGGGCATCGCGCCGACAGCCGCGATCGCGACCAGGCAGTAGAGGATCGTGACGATCAGGAGCGAGAGGATGATGGCGCGGGGAAGGTCGCGCTTCGCGTTCTTCGCTTCGTCGCCTGCGGTCGAGGCGGCGTCGAACCCGATGTAGGCGAAGAACACCTGGGAGGCCGCGGCCGTCACGCCTGCCGCACCGAGGGGGATGAACGGCGTGAAGTTTCCGGCGCGGAACGCGGTGAACGCGACAGCGCAGAAGAACACGAGCACGAGGATCTTCAGTGCGACCATGACCGTGTTCACCAGGGCGCTCTCGGACGCTCCCCGGGTCAGCAGTGCCACCGCGACGAGCACGATGACGATGGCGGGCACGTTGACGATGCCGCCCGCTCCCGGTGATTCGCTGATCGCGGCGGGTAGCGCGATGCCGAACATGCCGTGGAGCAGTTCGTTGATGTACTCGCCCCAGCCGACGGCGACGGCCGCGACCGAGACGCCGTACTCGAGCATCAGGCACCAGCCGCAGATCCATGCGAAGAGTTCGCCCATCGTCGCGTAGGTGTACGAGTACGAGCTACCGGAGACGGGGATGCTGCCTGCGAGTTCCGCGTAGGAGAGGGCGGAGAAGAGTGCGGTGAACGCCGCGAGCACGAAGGCGAGGACGACGGCGGGGCCGGCCTTGGGCGTCGCCTCGCCGAGGATGACGAAGATGCCCGTTCCCAGCGACGCACCGATGCTCAGTGCGGTGAGGTGCACCAGGCCCATCGACCGCTTGAGGCCGTGACCGGGTTCCTGGTCGTTGCGCGCCACGATCGCGTCGACCGATTTGCGGGCGCGGAGTGCGCCTGCCAGTCCCGGCGGGCGCGGAGAAATCTTGGTGATATCCAACGTTGAGCTCCTGAGCGGTGGAGTGATGTGGACAACAATGAACGGGCGAGCCGTGACTGTCAACACATGTTTCCTAAACCGCTTGACGGTTTCCTAGCGGGAGGTGGGCCGGACGTCGTCCGGTAGTGCGGGGGCCAGAATCCACAGAACGGTCGTGGTGTCGTCGCCGAGTGCGCGGAAGCTGTGCGGCAACTGGGGAGAGAAGGTGAACGCGTCCCCGGTCGCGAGCGTCACGTCCTCCCCGGCCCCCGGACCGTTGAAGGAAATGCAGATCCGGCCCGAGACGACGTAGACGAAGGCGACGTCGACCGGTAGTTCGTACGTTTCCGAGCCACTCCCGCCGCCGGGCTCGATCCGGCTCAGGAGCGACTGGATGCGGCGCTCGCCGAACGGTGTCAGCAGGAACTCGGCCATGCGCTCGCCGCCGAAGCTGATCGGCGGGTAGTTGTCGGCGCGTACCACCTCACCTGCGGCGGAGCTCTCGAACAGGGACCCGACGGGAATGTTCAGGGCGGCGCAGATGCGCACCAACGTGGCGACGGACGCGCTCGCGTGGTCCCGTTCAATCTTCGACAGGTAGCCCTTGGTGATGCCGCAGCTCGCGGCCAGTTCGTCGAGGGTCAGGCGCTGGGCCTGCCGGGCGGCCTTGAGCCGGGGTCCGATCCGGGGCGCGTCGACGCCCGACGCACCTTCGGTTGCGAGCTCGTTCGCCATGCATTGATCCTTCGTTGTGTCTCGTATAGGAAACAAGTGTTGACAAGAATGCGTTCCAAGGAAACGATACGACGACGCCACGTCTCCGGCACACACCGAAGGATTCCGATGAGTACAGACGACATCCAGGGCCCAATCGACGCGACCCGCATCCAGGGCCCCGTCGACGCGACCCGCACCCCGCGCTACGCCGAGCCCAGCACTTTCGCCCGCCTCCCCCGGCTCGACGAGGTGTCCCGCGCCGACGTCACGGTGATGGGCGTCCCGTTCGACTCCGGCGTGAGCTACCGTCCCGGCGCACGCTTCGGCCCCGGCCACATCCGCGCCTCGTCGAAGCTCCTGCGTCCGTACAACCCCGCACTCGACGTGCACCCCTTCGCGGCGCAGCAGGTCGCCGACTTCGGTGACATCGGCGTCAACCCGTTCGACATCCAGGAAGCCCTGGCCACGGTCGACGGCGCCGTCACCGACCTGCGCAAGGACGGCTCGACCGTGCTGACGCTCGGCGGCGACCACACCATCGCCCTGCCGATCCTGCGTTCCCTCGCCCGCGACCACGGTCCCATCGCCGTGCTGCACTTCGACGCGCACCTGGACACGTGGGACACCTACTTCGGCGCCCCCTACACGCATGGCACCCCGTTCCGGCGGGCCAGCGAGGAGGGGCTGATCGACCTGGAGCGTTCGCAGCACATCGGCATCCGCGGCCCGCTGTACAGCAAGAAGGACCTCGAGGACGACGCCGTTCTCGGCTTCCAGGTCATCCGCTCCGACGACTACGAGGTGGACGGCGTTGCCAGCATCGTCGAACGGATGCGTCGACGGCTCGACGGCGGTCCGGTCTACGTGTCCGTGGACATCGACGTCCTCGATCCCGCGCACGCGCCGGGCACCGGAACACCCGAGGCCGGCGGCATGACGTCCCGCGAGTTGTTGAACACGCTGCGCGGACTCGTCGGCCTGAACGTGGTCGGCGCCGACATCGTGGAGGTCGCGCCCGCATACGACCACGCCGAGATCACCGGCATCGCGGCAGCGCACGTCGCGTACGAGCTGCTGTCGGTGCTCGCGATCAACGCGTCGACGGCCCCGGGACGGGCTGCGCGCGGCGAGGCCCGTCGGCAGGCGGCGTTCGTCACGAAGTGACGTCCGCCTGCGCCCGAGCTCACATATCGAGGGCTCGGGCGAGGACGGGCCACGATTCATGCAGGGCGTCCTGCCAGTACCCCCACGAATGTGTGCCGGTGTCCCGGAAGTCGACGGTCGCGGGGATGCCGAGGGTGTCGAGCCGGTCCACCAGCCGGTGCGTGCAGTAGTTCGTCGCCGCCTCGATGACGCCGCCGATCACGATCTGGTCCGGGAGCGGCGGCGCCCCGGCGGGACGGACGGCGCCGAGGGATTCGTACGGTCCGGGCAGTCCACTCGCGTTGGAGATGTACAGCTCGAGCCCGCGGAGCTTGTCCGCGTTGACGTAGGGGTCGTGTGCCGCCCAGGCCGGGTCGTCGGTGGGACCCCACATGTTCTCGGTGTCGCCGCCGCCCACCACCTCGACCACCAGCCGGACGAGGTTCTGCCCGATCGGATCACTGGTCATCGCGCAACCGCTGTACGACGCGACACCCCGGTACAGGCCCGGCGCCTGGACCGCGAGGTCGATCACCGAACCGGCCGACATCGACAGCCCGCCGATCGCGTTCACCCCGTTGGCGCCGAGCGCGGTGTCCAGCACCGGCGGCAGTTCCTCGGTGAGGAACGTCTGCCATTTGTTCCGTCCGAGGACGGGATCGTCGCTGCGCCAGTCGGTGTAATAGCTGATGTAGCCGCCGACGGGGATCACGACGTTGGCGTTCTTGTCGGCGAAGAAGTCGACGATGTCGGTCTGCCGAATCCAGTTGGCGCCGTCCTCACCGGCACCCGCTCCGTTCAGCAGATACAGCGTGGGACGCGGGACGCTGGTGTCGGCGGGGCGCAGCACCTGCAGTTCCACGACCTCGTTCATCGACGGCGAGTACACGAAGACGTTCCAGCGGCGGTCGTCGACCTTCTCGATCCGGTCGAGGCTGCCGGACGTGCTCGGCGCCACCACCGCACCGCCGTCGGCGGGCTCGGCCGTCGCCACGGGCCCGGGCAGGCCGAGCAACGCGGCGACGGTGGCCACCCCCGCGGTGAACAGTCTCATCGGTCGATCTCCATTCTCGAAGCGTGATGCACGCCGTGGGTGAGGTATTCGGCGAGCAGTGGGCCGATCACCCGGACCGCGGCGGGTTCGGTGATCTGCCAATGGTTCGATTCCACAGGGTGATTCGTGATCCGTCCGTTCACCCAGGGACGCCAGGTGCCGACCGCGCGCCGCAGCGTCGGATCGTCGTGCGCCGCCGTGAAGAACAGCACGTCGCCGTCGAACAATCCGGGCCGGTAGTCGCGCATGAGGCCGGCGTTGTGGTGCGCGGCCGCGGTCAGGCGGTGCACGTGCTCGGGGCTCAGGGCCGACAACGCGGCCACCGTGTCCGCACCCTCCGCGGGCACCGTCGCCTCACCGGTGTCCTGCGGTTGCTGCCTTTCCGCGAAGCTGTCGAGCATCACCAGTGAACCGACCGAATCCCCCGCCTGCTGCAGTTGCACCGCCATCGCGTGGGCGACGACGCCGCCGATCGACCAGCCGGCCAGATCGTAGGGACCGTCCGGCTGGATCCTCCGCACCTCGGCGATGTACCGGGCGGCGAGTTCCTCGATCGAGCCGGGCAGCTCTTCCCCGGTGACGGCCGGAGTCTGGATGCCGAAGACGGGCCGGTTTTCGTCGATGTGTTCGGCGAATCCCGTGTAACACCAGGACAGTCCGCTGATCGGGTGGATCCAGAACATCGGCATACCGGCACCGCCCGTGCGGATCGGGAAGACCACGTCGAGGGCGGTGTCCCCGGTGTCGCCGTCGGCCGCGTCCATGCGCGCGGCGATCGCGGCGGGTGTCGGCTCGGTCATCAGCCACTGCAGCGACACGGTCACGTCGCTGCTCGCCCGCAGACGGCTCACCGCCCGCATCGCCGACAGCGACGTGCCACCGAGGTCGAAGAAGTTGTCGTCGGCGCCGACCCGGTCGACGCCGAGGACTTCGGCGAAGACCGACGCGACCGTGTTCTCGTTCCCCTCGGCCGGCCGACGGTATTCGGCGGCAACGAAATCGGGGCGCGGCAGCGCATCGGCGTCGAGCTTCCCGGTGGGGGTGAGCGGGACGGAATCGATGCACACCACCGCCGACGGCACCATGTGCGTCGGCAGGAACTCCGACACGAACGCGCGCACCCGCGCGGGGTCCGGGGCAGATCCCGCGGCGGGCACCACGTACGACACGAGCACGGTGTCGCCGGACGGGCCGCGGCGGCCGAGCGTGATCACGTAGTCGACGTCGGGGTGTTCCAGCACAGCGGCGTCGATCTCACCGAGTTCGATGCGGTAGCCGCGGATCTTGACCTGATGATCCGAGCGGCCGCTGTATTCGAGCTCTCCCGTTCCGGTCCAGCGGACGACGTCGCCGGTGCGGTACATGCGGTCGCCGGGTGCGCCGTAGGGGTTGGCGACGAATCGTTCGGCGGTGAGGCCGTGCCGGGAGTGGTAGCCGCGGGCGAGTGCCGGTCCCGCGACATACAGTTCGCCGGGGACTCCGGCGGGGACGGGGCGCAGGCGGGTGTCGAGGACCATGATGTCGAAGCCGCGGACCGGGTGCCCGATGGTGACGGGTGCACCGGCGGTGAGGTCGCCGACGGTGGAGATGTCGGTGGCCTCGGTGGGGCCGTAGCCGTTGAGCATGGTGCGTCCGGGTTGCCAGCGGGCCACCAGTTCGGGGGTGCAGGCCTCGCCGCCGACACCGAGGACGCGCAGCTCCTCCAGCCCCGCAGGGTCGATCGACGACAGCATCGCCGGGGTGATCAACGCATGCGTCACGTGCTCGCCGCGGACGAAGGCCGCCAGTTCCTCCCCGCCGATCACGCTCGGTGGGGTGATCACCAGAGTCGCTGCGGCGGAAAGGGCGGACATCATGTCGCCCACCGCCATGTCGAAGCTGGGCGACGTGTTGTGCAGGAACCGGGACGACGCGTCGACGCGGTAGTGCTCGCGACGTTCGGCTGCGAGGTTCGCCAGCCCGCCGTGGGTGACGACAACACCCTTGGGTCGCCCGGTGGAGCCGGACGTGTAGATCATGTACGCCGGGTTCTCGACGCGCACGGGACGCGCGCGTTCCGCATCGGTCACCGGGGTGGCCCGGGCGGCATCGAGTGCGTCCGCGAGTTCGTCGAGAACGAGCCAGGACACGCTGTCCGGCAGGGCATCCCGATCGCCGGCGGCGGTGATGCCGATGTGGGCGCCCGAGTCGAACAACATGTGGTCGATGCGGTCCGTCGGGTAGGTCGGGTCGACGGGGAGATACGCGGCTCCCGTCTTGGCCACTGCCCACACCGACAGCACCGATTCCACCGACCGCGACAACGCCACGGCGACGAACGCCTCGGGTCCCACGCCCTGCGCGAGCAGCAGCCGGGCCAGACGGTTCGACCAGGCGTCGGCCTCGTGGTACGTCCAGTCGCGACCCTTCCAGGACAGCGCGACCCGGTCCGGGGCGGTACTCGCGGCGGCGTCGATGATCCCGGCGAGCGTGGCCGGCGCCGCGGTCGGCAGACCACGGACGGGAGCGAGTGCCGCGCGCTCGTCGGGATCGAGGATCTCGATGCCACCGATCGGTGCGGCGGGGTCGGCCACCAGCGCGGCGAGAACCTTCAGCAGCCGTGCGCGGAGCGCGGTCACGTAGGTCGCGTCGAACGCGTCGGTTCGATACCTCAGCGTGAACCGCAATCCGTCGTCGGCGAACACCGTGAGGGTGAGCGGGTAATGGGTGGCTTCCTCGCCGGACACACCGAGGACGGTCATGCCGTCGATCGACGTCACCTCGGCCAGCGCGGCGGCATCCACGGGATACGACTCGAACACCGTCAGCGTGTCGAACAGGGCGCCGCTGCCGGCGGTCTGCTGCACGTCGCTCAGGCCGAGGTAATGATGATCGAGCAGAGTCGCCTGTTCGCGCTGCACGCGGATCAGGAGGCCGGCCGCGGACTCGTCCGGGTCGACGCGTACCCGCACGGGCAGGGTGTTGATGAACAGGCCGACCATCGACTCGACGCCCTCGAGTTCCGACGGGCGGCCCGATACCGTCGCCCCGAACACGATGTCGTCGCGGCCGAGCATGCGGGACAGCAGGATTCCCCACGCCGTCTGGACGAGCGTGTTGAGCGTGACACCCAGTTCCGCGCCGAGCGCGGTGAGCTGCGCGGACAGGCCGGGTCCGGCATCCGCATCCACCGCCGCCACCGTTGCGGGCCCAGGTAGTCCGGGACCGTCGGAGGCGACGAGGGTCGGCTGCTCGACGCCGGCGAGCGCCTCGGCCCACACTTCCCGGGAGGCTGCCCGGTCGCGCGACGCCAGCCACGACAGGAACGCGCGGTACGACGGCACCCGCGGCAGGACGGACACGTCACCCCGAGTGGCGTACAGGACGAGGAGTTCCTTCAGCAGCAGCGGCATGGACCAGCCGTCGACGAGGATGTGGTGCAGGGTCACGGCGAGGGCGTGGTGGCCGCCGCCGTCGTCGATCAGCGTGAACCGCAGGAGCGGGGGCGACGCGAGGTCGAATCGGCGTTCGCGGTCGGCGGCGAGCGCCTCGTCCCGCGCCGCCACTCGGGCGGACTCGTCCATGGCCCCGAGATCGACGGTGCTCCAGGGAATCTCCACGCTGTCGAGCACCACCTGCACGAGCTCACCCGTGGTCGCGCCGACGAACGCGGTGCGCAGGTTCGCGTGCCGGTCGAGCAACGCGGAGATCGCCGCACGCATCCGATCGGCGTCCACGACGCCGCCGAGTTCGAGCACCGTCTGCGTCGTGTAGACGTCCACCGTGTCCTGAGCGAGCTGCGCGTGGAACGCGAGTCCGTGCTGCAACGGCGACAGCGACCAGACGTCGGACAGTGCCGTGTACTGCTCTTCCCACAGTTCGAGGTCCCGCTGCCCCACCAGGACGAGGGGCACGTCCGACGGGGTGAGCCCGCCCGCTGTCCCGCTGTCCACGTGCGCCGCGACTGCGGTGAGCGCGCTCGTCCACAGGTCCGCCAGTTCCCGGACGTCCGCAGCCGACAGCAGTTCCCGGGGATACGAGAACGTGGCCGCCAGCCGGGATTCGCCGTCGACGCCGGTGACGATCGCATTGACGTCGAGAACGGCGGCAGCGGGCATGTCGTCGTTGCCGACGCCCCGGAGGTCGTCGATGTCGGTGGCGGGCGTCCAGCCCAGGTGCGCGAACTCCTCCGGAATGTCCGCCTCGGATACCCGGCCCAGGTAGTTGAAGCTGACCTGGGGGGTCGGGAGTTCCTGCAGCGCCGCGGCGGTCCCGGAATTGAGATGGCGCAGCAGTCCGTAGCCCAGCCCGCGGGCGGGCACCGCGAGCAGTTCTTCCTTGACGGCCTTGACGGCGCGGGAGGTGTCGGCCGTCCCCGCGAGGGCGGCGTCGACGTCGATTCCGCCGAGGTCGAGACGAACCGGATACACGCTGGTGAACCATCCGACCGTGCGGGAGAGGTCGGCGCCGGGCGCCGCCTGCTCCTCGCGTCCGTGGCCCTCCAGTTGGAGGAGCAGCGACGGCTCGCCGATCCCCCGGCGACGCCGCCAGGCGCTCACGGCCAGGGTGAACGCGGCGATCAGCCCGTCGCCAACGCCGCCCCGGAAGGCAGCCGGAACGGACGTCACGAGCGATCGCGTCACCGACGCGTCGAGTTCGACGCGCACGTGGTCGACCGTGGCCAGGACGTCGACGGCGGGGTCGAACGGCCGGGACCCGAGCGTCGGGTCCGGACCGTCGAGAACCCTCTGCCACAGCGGCAGTTCCGCAACCCGTTCCGGGGTGTGCGCGTCCTCGGTGAGGGCGTGCGCCCACCGGCGCATCGACGTGCCGACCGGCGGGAGAGTCGCGGCCCCACCAGACGAGATCTGCGCCCACGCGGCGATCAGATCCGGAATCAGGATGCGCCAGGACACGCCGTCGACCACGAGATGATGGGCGGCGACGATCAGACGGCCGGTGCGCCCGGGTGCGCCCACCGGATCGAGCCAGACGCATTGCAGCATGACACCGGCCCGCGGGTCGAGGCGGTCGAGTGCCGAATCGAGTTCCCGCCGTGCCGGTTCGGTCGGATCGGTCCGCGGATCCCAGTCGATCCGGTGCACGAGGGAGGCGACGTCGACGGCGCCTGCCGGTGCCACCTCGAGGGTGTCGTCGCCGACGAGGCGGGCACGCAGGATGTCGTGGTGATCGATCACGGCAGACAGGGTCGCGAGCAGACCTGACCGGTCGATGCCCGCCGGCAACTCCAGTGCGACCGACTGCGAGTAGCGGTCGAGAGTGCCGCCGCGTTCGGTGACCAGACGCATCACGGGGGTGAGCGGCAGCGTGCCGACTCCGCCGCCCGGGAGTTCCTCCAGCACGACGGGTTCGGTGTCGGTGGCCCTGGCCGCGACCTGTGCGAGACCGGCAACGGTCTTGTGCTCGAACACGTCCCGCGGCGAGATGATCAGGCCGTGCGCCTTCGCCCTCGACGCCAGCTGGATCGACGCGATGCTGTCGCCACCCAGGCCGAAGAACGAATCGTCCACACCGACCGTCGGGGCGCCGAGAAGTTCCGCGAACACGGCCGCCAGGACCTTCTCGGTGTCGGTGACCGGTGCCCGGAACCGTGCGGATGCTGCGACGAATACAGGTTCGGGCAGTGCTCCTCGGTCGAGCTTCCCGTTCACCGTCACCGGCAGCGACTCGATCACCACGTAGGCATCCGGGATCATCGGCGCCGGCAGAGTGTCCTCGAGGTGGCGGCAGATCGTGTCCGTGTCGAGTGCGTGACCGGGAGCAGGCACGAGGTAGGCCGCGAGGCGCTGACCCGACGGGGTGTCGTGGACGACGACGGCGGCCTGACCCACCGTGTCGTGCCGGGTCGCCGCCGACTCGATCTCCCCCAGCTCGATCCGGTTGCCCCGGATCTTCACCTGGCTGTCGCCGCGACCGAAGTACTCGAGTCCGTGCGTTCCGGTCCAGCGGACGACGTCGCCGGTGCGGTACATGCGGTCGCCGGGTGCGCCGTAGGGGTTGGCGACGAATCGTTCGGCGGTGAGGCCGTGCCGGGAGTGGTAGCCGCGGGCGAGTGCCGGTCCCGCGACGTACAGTTCGCCGGGGACTCCGGCGGGGACGGGGCGCAGGCGGGTGTCGAGGACCATGATGTCGAAGCCGCGGACCGGGTGTCCGATGGTGACGGGTGCACCGGCGAGGAGGTCGCCGACGGTGGAGATGTCGGTGGCCTCGGTGGGGCCGTAGCCGTTGAGCATGGTGCGTCCGGGTTGCCAGCGGGCCACCAGTTCGGGGGTGCAGGCCTCGCCGCCGACCCCGAGCACCCGCAACTGCGGGTGTCCGCCGGGATCCATCGTGGCCAGCACCGCCGGGGTGATCAGCGCATGGGTGACC
This sequence comes from Rhodococcus wratislaviensis, assembly GCF_041228765.1. Taxonomy (NCBI): domain Bacteria; kingdom Bacillati; phylum Actinomycetota; class Actinomycetes; order Mycobacteriales; family Nocardiaceae; genus Rhodococcus; species Rhodococcus wratislaviensis. Next base: position 1,051,046 of record NZ_CP150488.1, read on the forward strand.
TGCTGACGGTCCAGGAGGCCGGACAGTTCGTCGCCGCCCACGACCTCGGTCGGTGTGATCACCAAGGTGGCGGCGGCGCTCAGCGCCGACACCATCTCGCCGACGGCCATGTCGAAGCTCGGCGACGCCTTGTGCAGGAACCGGGACGACGCGTCGATGCGGTAGTGCTCGCGACGCTCGGCCGCGAGGTTCGCGATGCCGCCGTGGGTGACCACGACACCCTTGGGCAGACCCGTCGAGCCGGACGTGTAGATCATGTACGCCGGATTCTCGACGCGGACGGGACGGATCCGGTCCGCGTCGGTGATCGGGTCGGCGCTCGCGGACGCATGCCGGGCGGTGACGTCGGCGGTGTCGAGGGTCAGCCAGGCGACGGTGTCCGGCAACGCCGCCCGCTCACCGGACAGCGTGACACCGAGAGCGGCGCCCGAGTCGGTGAGGATGTGCGCGATGCGATCCGCCGGGTACGTCGGATCCACCGGCACGTACGCGGCACCGGTCTTGGCGACCGCCCACACCGCCAGCACGGAGTCGAGCGAACGCGGCAGAGCCAGGGCCACGAACGTTTCCGGCCCCACACCGTGCTCGAGCAGCACCCGCGCCAGCCGCGTGGACCACTCGTCAGCCTCGCGGTACGTGTACTCCCGGCCGCTCCAGTACAGCGCGGACGCATTCGGATCGGTCCGGACGGCGGCGTCGATCAGGCCCGCGAGGGTGGCCGGCGGCGCCGACGGCACACCCCGCACGCGGGCCGCCGCCCACTCGGCCGGGTCCAGGAGGTCGATGTCGCCGACGATCGCACCCGAGTCGGCCACCGCGGCGTCCAGGACGCGGACGAATCGCCGGGCGAAATCCTCCGCGGTCTCGCGGTCGAAGAGGTCGGTGGCGAAGCGCAGCGCACCCGACAACCCGGCAGGCGAATCGCCTTCGGAGAGGACCAACGCGAGGTCGAACTGAGCGGTGTCCGTCTCGAACGGAACGGGTTCCACGGTCACGCCCGGCAATTCGAAGCGCGTGACGCCCCGATGCTCGAATGACAGCGCCACCTGGAACAGGGGTGTGTGGGCCTGCGTGCGGGCAGGGGCGAGGACGTCGACGAGCCGCTCGAACGGAATGTCCGCGTGACCGTACGCGCCGAGGTCGGTGTCCCGGACCCGCGTCAACAGTTCGGTGAAGCTCTCGTGCGCCGCGACGTGGGTACGCAGAACCAGGGTGTTGACGAACATCCCGACCAGGTCGTCCAGGTGCTGCTCACCGCGTCCACCGACCGGTGTGCCGACGGCGATGTCGGACGTCGACGACAACCGCGACAGCACGACGGCGAGCGCCGAGTGCAGCACCATGAACACGGATGCGCCGTGATCGCGGGCAGCCTGCTCGAGTGCCACGGCGGTCGCCGCAGGAATATCGAAGCGCACGGTGTCGCCGCGCTGCGACGGCACGGCCGGGCGCGGCCGATCGGTGGGCAGCTCCAACAGGTCCGGAAGCCCGGACAGCGTCTCGGTCCAGTACCGGATCTGCTGTGCGGACAGGGATTCGGAGTCGGTCTCGGAGCCGAGTGCCGCATGCTGCCAGATCGCGAAATCGGCGTACTGCATCGGCAGCGGAGACCAATCCGGGGTACGGCCCGCACTCCGGGCGGTGTAGGCGACCATGACGTCGCGGGCGAGCGGGCCCATGGACACGGCGTCGCCGCTGATGTGGTGCACCACGATGACGAGGACGTACTCGTCGACGGCGGTGCGCAGAAGCCTTCCCCGGATGGGGATTCCCGCGGTCACGTCGAAGCCACCGTGCAGGGTGCGGCGAACCTCGTCGGGAAGTTCGTCGGTGGTCACGTCGACCGGGGTGAGATCGAGGTCGACTCGGTCTGCGGGCAGGATCACCTGCACGGGGCCGTCCTCGATGTCCGGGAACACGGTACGCAGCGACTCGTGACGCTCCAGCACGTCGTGGACGGCGGTGTGGAGGGCCGCGACGTTCAGGGATCCGGTCAGCCGGATCGCGAGCGGAAGGTTGTATGCGGCCGACTCGGGATCGAAGCGGTTCAGGAACCACATCCGGTTCTGCGCCGGCGACAGCGGGATTCGCTCGGGTCGCGGTGCGGCCACGAGTGCCGTCCCGCCACCCGTACCGGCGAGGACGGCGACACGTGCTGCGAGTGCTTCGACGGTGGTGGCTTCGAAGAGTTCGCGGACGGGGATTCGGGTGTCGAGGGCGCGGCCGAGTCGGGCGGCGACCTGGGTGGCGATGAGGGAGTTGCCGCCGAGTGCGAAGAAGTCGTCGTCGAGGCCGATGCGGTCGAGGCGGAGGACGTCGGCGAAGATCTGGGCGACGGTGGTTTCGGTGTCGGTCGATGGTGCCCGGAAGGTGCGGGTTTCGAATGTGGGTGCGGGGAGGGCTTTGCGGTCGAGTTTGCCGGAGGTGCCGAGGGGGAAGCTGTCGAGGACGAGGAGGGTTTCGGGGAGCATGTAGGTGGGCAGTGCCTGTGCGAGGTGTGCCCTGATGTCCGCGGTGTCGAGGTTCGCGCCCGATGCGGGGACGAGGTAGCCGACGAGGTGGTCGCCGGTGGTGGTGGGGACGACGAGTACCGCGGCCTGCGACACCTGGGTGTGGGTGAGGAGGGCGGTTTCGATTTCGCCGAGTTCGATGCGTTGGCCGCGGAATTTGACCTGGAAGTCGGTGCGGCCGATGTAGTCGAGTTGGCCGGTGGTGGTCCAGCGGACGAGGTCGCCGGTGCGGTACATGCGCTCGCCCGTATTCGAATACGGGTCGGCGACGAAGCGGTCGGCGGTGAGGTCGACGCGGCCGTGGTAGCCGCGGGCCAGTTGGACGCCGGCGAGGTAGAGCTCGCCGGGGACTCCGGTGGGGACGGGGTGCAGGCGGGAGTCGAGGACGTAGACGCGGCTGTTCCATTCGGGTGTGCCGATGGTGACGGCGCCGCCCTGGGGGGTGTCGGTGACGTCGGCGCAGGTGATGGAGACGGCGGCTTCGGTGGGTCCGTAGAGGTTGTGGATCCGGGCCGGGGAGATCCGGGCGAAGTCGTGGACGGTGGCGGCGGGCAGGGCCTCCCCGATCACGAACACGTGCTGCAGGGACGCGATCTGCTGTGGATCCACGGACCCCGCGAACACGGACAGCATGGACGGGACGAAGTCGGTTGCGGTGACGCCGTATTCATCGATCAACCCGGCGAGGTACTGCGGGTCGCGGTGCCCGTCGGGTGCCGCGACCACGAGGGTGGCGCCGGCGGCCAGGGGCAGGAAGTAGCCCCACAGCGACACGTCGAATGTCGTCGCGGTCTTCTGCAGGTACACATCCGATGCGTCGAGTGCGTATTCGGCACGCATCCAGGCGATCTGGTTCACGATGGCGCGGTGGGTGACGGCGACGCCCTTGGGTTTGCCGGTGGAACCGGACGTGAAGATCACGTAGGCGACCCCATCCGGGTACACCGTCGGATTCGTCAGCGGTGCCGAGGAAACGTCATCGACGTCGAGGGTGTCGAGAAGGATGACGGACCTGTCGCTCGTGAAGGCGTCCCGGGATGTGGTCAGGACGCAGATCGGGTCGGCGGCGTCGAGGATGTAGCCGATGCGGTCGGCGGGATGGTCCGGGTCCACGGGGACGTAGCCGCCGCCGGCGGTCAGGACGGCATACATGCCGACGACGAGGTCGAGGGAGCGGCGCATGGCCAACGCCACCAACGACTCCGGTCCCACGCCCTCGGCGGTCAGGACCCGGGCCAGCCGGTTCACCCGGTTCGCGAACTCCCGGTAGGTCAGCGATTCGCCCTCGAAGACGACCGCCGTCGCGTCCGGGGTCCGCCGAACCTGATCCGCGAAGGCGTCGAGCAGCCGGGCCTCGGGCAGCGGATGTGCGGTCCGGTTGCGAATATCGACCAGCTCGTCGTACTGGCCCGAATCGAGCAACGCCACATCCCCGACCGCCGTGGACGGGTCGGCGGCCACGGCCCGCAGGATGCGTGTGAACTGTTCGGCGAACGTGGCAACGGTGGAGGCGTCGAACAGGTCGGTGGAGTAGGTGAACGACGCGTGGATACCGCCCTCAGCCTGTTCGGTGAGGGTCAGATGCAGATCGAATTCGGCTGTCTGCAGCTCGGCCGGGACGGTCGAGACCTCGAGTCCCGGCAGGTCGAACGTGGCGGGGGCGAGATTGTGGAAGGACAGCGCCACCTGGAACAGCGGGTGACGCCCCTGGGAGCGGACCGGATCGAGTACTTCCACCAGCCGCTCGAACGGCACGTCGGCGTGCGAGAACGCACCCAGGTCGGCTTCGCGGGTGCGCTCCACCAGCTCCCCGAACGTGGCGTTCGCGTCGACGTGGGTCCGCAGGACCAGGGTGTTGACGAACATGCCCACGAGCTCGTCGAGGGCCGGCTCGCCGCGACCGGCGACCGGAGTCCCGACTGCGATGTCCGCAGTGTTCGACAACCGGCTCAGGAACAGTGCGTAGGCGGCGTGCACGGTCATGAACAGGCTGGCGTCGCGGGCGGCCGCGAGTTCACGCAGCAACCCGTGGGTGTGGGCGTCGACGGCGAACACCAGTTCCGTGCCGCGGTGCGACTGTCGCCGCGGGCGCGGCCGGTCGGTGGGCAGCGTGAGTTCGTCCGGCAGATCGGCGAGAGTGCGCACCCAGTAGTCGGTTTGGCGGGACACGAGCGACGTGGGGTCGTCCTCGTTGCTGAGCAGTTCGCGGTGCCACAGGCTGTAGTCGGCGTACTGGACCGGGAGCGGCGACCACGCGGGCTCGTCCTGTTGCGCGCGTGCGGTGTACGCGACCATCACGTCGCGGGCCAGCGGCGCGAGCGAGAATCCGTCGGCGGCGATGTGATGGACCACGACGACGAGAAAATGTTCGTTCTCGGACACGGCGAACAGTCCGGCGCGCAGGGGGGTTTCCACGGTGAGGTCGAATCCCGTGCTCGCGAATTCCACGGCTCGCTGCAGCGCCTCGCTCTCGCTCACCTCGAGCACGGTCAGGTCCGGGAGCGCCGTTTCGGTGCAGAGCAGGACCTGATGCGGGCCGGTGGGTGAGTCGGGATAGATCGTGCGCAGCGCCTCGTGCCGTTCGAGGACGTCGCCGAGCGCTGACCGCAGAGCGGAGACATCGAGCGACCCGGCCAGACGCAGACCGAGCGGCAGGTTGTCGACGGCGGACGCCGGGTCGAAACGGTTGAGGAACCACACCCGCGCCTGCGCCGGGGACAGCGGAATCCGATCCGGTCTCGGGCGTGCCTCGAGCACCGGACGGTCGGACTGCCCGGCGGTGTCCACGGCGGCGGCCAGCGCGGCGACGGTGGGTGCGTCGAACAGAGACCGCACGGACAGGGACGTGCCCGTGGCCGCGCGCAGGCGGGCGATCACCTGCGTGGCGGACAGGGAATTGCCGCCGATCTCGAAGAAGCTGTCGTCGGCCCCCACCCGTTCGACGTCGAGGATATCCGTGAAGACCTGCGCGACAACCAGTTCGGACGCGGTCGCAGGCGCTCGGAACACCGTCCGCGCCGTGAACGTCGGGGCGGGTAGCGCCGTGCGGTCGATCTTCCCGGCGGGGGTGACCGGAATGGCGTCGAGCAGTGTGACGGTTGCCGGCACGAGCGCGCGGGGCAGAAGTTCGGCCGCCGCCGCCAGGATGTCGGAGACGTCGGGGCTGGTCCCCGGCGCGGGCACGACGTAGCCGACGAGTTGATCGCCGAGCCGAGGGTGGTGGTGGACGGAGGCTGCCGCGGCCACCACGTCGCCGTGCCGGGACAGGGCGGCCTCGACCTCGCCGAGTTCGAGGCGCAGACCCCGCAGCTTCACCTGGGAGTCGGCGCGGCCCACATAGGTGAGCTGCCCGTCGGACCGCAGCCGCACCAGGTCCCCGGTCCGGTACATCCGGGACCCCTGGGGTCCATGAGGATTGGCGACGAACCGTTCCGACGTCAGGCCGAGCCGGGCGCGGTAACCGCGGGCGAGCCCGGTGCCGGACAGATACAGCTCACCCGTGACACCGCGCGGCACGGGCCGCAGCCGGGAGTCGAGGACGAGTTCCTGCGCGCCGTCGAGCGAGCTGCCGATGGTGATGTCGGCGCCCGGGGTGAGCGGTTCCCCGATGGTGACGACGATGGTGGTTTCGGTGGGTCCGTAGCTGTTGAAGAAGCGGCGCCCCGGGGAGAACTGTTCGACCAGTTGCGGCGGGCACACCTCACCTCCGACGACGACGGTGCGCAGGTCGTCGAGTGCATTGGCATCGACGGTGCTCAGTGCGGCCGGGGCGGTGATCACGTGGGTGACGCGCTGGTCGCGGAGCAGGGCGGTGAGGTCTTCGCCGCCCAGCACGGACGGCGGTGCGATCACGAGGGTGGCACCGGCGCTGAACGCCTGGATCATCTCGAAGACGGAGGCGTCGAAACTCGCGGACGACAACCGGAGCACGCGGGACCGCGGGGTGGTGGCCAGTTCCGGGCGTGCCTCCGCGGTGAAAGCGCTCAGCCCCGTGTGGGTGACCGTGACACCCTTGGGTGTTCCGGTGGAGCCGGACGTGTAGATCAGGTACGCCGGGTGTGCCAGGCGCAGCGGCGTGACGCGGTCGCGGTCGGTGACCGGTGCGGCCGACGTGACGAGTGCGGCGTCGTCCAGCACCAGCCATTCGGTGGCGGCCGGCAGCACCGCAGCGGTGGCGGTGTCGGTCAACCCCAGCGTCGCACCGGAGTCGAAGAGCATGTGCTCGATGCGTTCGCGCGGGTAGCTCGGATCGACGGGCACGAACGCGGCGCCCGTTTTGGTCACGGCCCATACGGCGAGGACGGCCCGCGCCGTCCGCGGAAGTGCCAGCGCGACCATTTTTTCCGGTCCGACGCCGTGCGCGATGAGTACGCGCGCCAACTGGTTCGACTGCGCGTCGAGGTCCGCGTAGGAGAGTTCACCCTCCTCCGAGACGAGTGCGATCCCGCCCTGTCCGGCTCCGCTCGTGAAGATGTCGGGCAACGTGCGCGCGACCACGGCAGATGGCTCGGGCCGCGCGATCAGTCCGGCGCGTTCGGTGGCGTCCAGCAGATCGAGATCGCCGACCGCGCGACCCGGTTCGGTGATCGCGTTCCGCAGGATCCGTTCGAAACGGAGGGAGACCGAGTCGATCGTGTCGCGGTCGAAGAGATCGGTGGCGAAAATCCACGTCGCCGCCATTCCGTCGCTGTCGGCGCGGAGGGTCAACTGCAGATCGAACTTCGCGGGCACCACACCGAGATCCATCGCCGACACCGACAACCCGGGCAGTGCGAGCTGGTCCACGGTCTGGTCCTCGAGCGACAACGCCACCTGGAAGATCGGCGAATACGCCTGGGAGCGAGCCGGTTGCAGAAGATCGATCAACCGCTCGAACGGCAGATCCGCGTTGCCGTACGCCGCGAGATCGGTCTCCCGGACATGCCCCAGCACCTCCGCGAACGACGACGCCGGATCGATGTGGGTCCGCAGCGCGAGGGTCCCCACGAACATGCCCACCAGGTCGTCGAGCGCCTGCTCGCCGCGGCCGGCGACGGGAGTGCCCACCACCACGTCCGTGGTCGCGGCAAGGCGTGCGAGGAGGGTGGCGAGGGCCGCGTGCACCACCATGAACAGGGTGGCGCCGTGGCTGCGTCCGAATGCGGTGGCCTGCTCGACGAGTGCGCTGTCCAGGCGGAACGTCGCGACCTCCCCGCGCAGCGACGCCACGGCCGGCCGCCGCCGGTCGGTGGGAAGTTCGAGCAACTCCGGGGCCCCGCGCAACTGTTGACGCCAGTATGCGGCCTGACGCGCTGCGACACTGTGGGTTTCGGACTCGACGCCGAGAAGCTGCCGCTGCCAGACACTGTAGTCGGCGTACTGGACGGCGAGCGGTGTCCAATCCGGCTCCCGGTGACCGGCGCGGGCGGTGTACGCCAGCATCAGGTCGCGGGCGAGCGGCCCCATCGACGCGCCGTCCGCGCTGATGTGGTGCACCACCACGACGAGGACGTGTTCGTCCGGCGACAGTCGGAAGACGTGGCTGCGCAACGGAACCGCCGCTGTGACGTCGAAGCCGGTGGACAGCTCGGCGGTCAGCAGTGCGAACAGCTGGTCTTCGTCGTCCACCCGGCGCGGTTCGAGGTCCACCGCGAGGTCGTAGAGGGGAACGATCCGCTGGTACGGGCCGTCTGCCGACTCGGGATACACCGTCCGCAGCGCCTCGTGGCGCTCCAGGACGTCGCGCAGTGCCGCGCCGAGGGCGGCCGTGTCGAGGTCGCCGGACAGCCGCAGCACGAGCGGGATGTTGTACGCCACCGACTCGGGGTCGTAGCGGTTGAGGATCCACATCCGGGACTGCGCCGCGGACAGCGGAATACGTTCCGGTCGTACGATGCCTGCCAGCACCGGACGGTCCCCGCGCTCGGCGGCGTCGACCACCGCGGCGAGGTCCGCGACGCCGGGTGCCTCGAAGATCACCCGCACGGCCAGCGACGTGCCTGCCGACTCGTTGACCCGGCCGATCACTCGAGTGGCACTCAGCGAGTTGCCGCCGAGGTCGAAGAAATCGTCCTCGGCTCCCACGGTCTGGGCGCCGAGCACGTCGGTGTAGGCGGCCGCGACCAGCCGTTCGGTGTCGGTGCGCGGGGCCACGTACTCGCGGACCGCGAAGACCGGTTCGGGCAGGGCCTTGCGATCCACCTTGCCTGCCGGAGTCAGCGGAACCCGGTCGAGCACCATCACGGTGGACGGCACCATGTGTCCGGGCAGGAGGCGGGCGGTGTGGGCGGTCACCTCGGCCGGGTCGACGGCGCATTCACCGGCGGGAAGCACGTAGGCCACCAGAGTGGTCGCGTCGCCCCGGACGGGCAGCGCGGCCGTGACGGCGAACTCGACGCTCGGGTGCGACGAGAGGACGGCGTCGATTTCGCCGAGTTCGATGCGGAATCCGCGAATCTTTACCTGGAAGTCGGCGCGGCCGAGGTACTCCAGTTCACCTTTCGGGGTGTACCGCACCAGATCGCCGGTGCGGTAGAGGCGCCCGGGGGCGTACGGGTTCGCGACGAAACGTTCGGCGGTGAGCGCGGGACGGTCGTGGTAGCCGCGCGCCAGCGCGGGCCCCGCCAGATACAGTTCACCCACGACGCCGTCGGGCACCGGATGCAGCCGCGAATCCAGGACCAGGGCAGTGGTTCCCCGGATCGGAGCACCGATCCGCACCGGCTCGCCCGCCGTCATCGGTCCCGACAGCGTCGCCATGATCGTCGACTCGGTGGGCCCGTACGCGTTGAACATCCGTCGCCCGGGCGCCCACCTCGCGACCAGTGCCGAATCGCAGGCGTCGCCGCCCACCACCACGGTGCCGAGTTCCGGCAGCGACTTCGGGTCGAGGGTCGCGAGCGCGGCCGGGGTGACGAAGGCGTGGGTCACCCGCCGGTCGCGGATCCGTGAGCCGAGGTCCTCCCCGCCGTACACGCCGGTGGGCACGGTCACGAGCGTCGCGCCTGCCGCGAACGCCATCAGCAATTCGAGAATGGATGCGTCGAAACTGGGTGACGCGAAATGCAGTGTCCGGCTCCGATTGTCGAGCGCGTACCGTTCCACCTGCTCGGCGGCGAATGCGTCGAGACCGGCGTGGGTGACGGTGACGCCCTTGGGGATTCCCGTCGAACCCGACGTGTAGATCAGGTAGGCGGGGTGTTCGGCGCGGAGCGGCAAGGTCCGGTCGGCGTCGGTGACCGGATCGGCGGACGCGCCTGCACCCAGTTCCGGGTCGTCGAGGAACAGCCAGTCGGTGGTTCCGGGCAGGGTCGCCGCGAACCGGGAGTCGGTCAGGCCGAGGACCGCGCGCGAATCGGTCAGCAGGTGTTCGATGCGGTCCGCGGGGTAGTCCGGATCGACGGGCACGAACGCGGCGCCGGTTTTGGCCACTGCCCAGACCGCGGTCACGGACAGTGCGGAGCGGGACAGCGCCACCGCGACCACCGTTTCGGGTCCGGCTCCCCGCGCGAGAAGAACCCGGGCGAGCCGGTTCGAGCGGGCGTCCAGGTCCGCGTAGGACAGTTCGCCGTCGTCCGTGACCAGCGCCGTGCCGCCTGCCGCAGCCGCGTGGTCGAGGATCTCCGGGAGCGTGCGCCGTCCGGAGTGCCGCAGGCCGGTGCGCGTGGTGAGGGCGGCGCGTTCGGTGTCGTCGAGCAGTGCGACGTCACCGACGGCGAGTGCGGGGTCCGACACCGCGGCGGCGAGGATCCGGACGAACCTGCGCCCGAACGCCTCGACGGTCGTGCGGTCGAACAGATCGGTGGCGAACGTCCACCTGCCCTGGGCGCCCGACCCGCCCGGCTTCTCCGTCACCGACAGGTGCAGGTCGAACTTGGCGACGGCCTCGTCGAGCGGGAGTGCCGCGACGGCCAGTCCGGGGAGGTCGATGCGCGGCGGCGCGACGTCGTCGATCGACAGCACCACCTGGAACAGCGGGTGATGGGCGGTCGAGCGGTCCGGGTTCGCGATCTCCACCAGACGCTCGAACGGGATGTCGGCGTGCGCGTAGGCGGCGAGGTCGGTGTCGCGGGTCTGTTCGACGAGCGAGCGGAACGTTCGCGCCGGGTCGACCTGTGTGCGCAGGACCAGGGTGTTGACGAACATGCCGACCACGTCGTCGAGCGCCGCCTCCCCGCGACCGCTCACCGGGGTGCCGACGGCGACGTCGGCGCTGCCGGACAGCCGGGACAGCAGCACGGACAGGGCGGTGTGCAGCACCATGAACGGGGTCGCGCGAACGGAGCGGGCGAGTGCGGTGACCGCGCCGTAGGTCTCGGGGTCGAGGGCGAAGTCGACGGTTGCGCCGCGATGCGATGCGACCTGCGGTCGGGGACGGTCGGTGGGGAGTTCGATCCGCTCCGGCAGCCCGGCGAGAGTGTGCGTCCAGTAGTCGATCTGCCGGGCGGCGAGCGATCCGGCGTCGGCCTCGTCGCCGAGGACGTCGAGTTTCCACAGGGCGTAGTCGGCGTACTGGACGGGCAGTGGTGGCTGCTCGGGTGCGGCTCCCGCCGCGCGGGCGACATACGCGGACATGACGTCCCGCGCCAATGGCCCCATCGACCAGCCGTCGGCGCTGATGTGGTGGGTGACCAGAACCAGCACGTGCTCGTCCGGTGCGACCCCGAGCAGGGCTATGCGCAGCGGGACGTTCGTCGTCACGTCGAAGCCACGGGTCACGAGGTCTTCGACGGCGGCCGGAAGGTGCTGCTCCGTGGTGGGGACGGGTGCGAGGTCGACGGTGGTCGCGTCGAGCACCACCTGGTGCGGTCCGTCGGCGGAGTCGGGGTAGACGGTCCGCAGAACCTCGTGACGCGCGATCACGTCGCCGACGGCCGCGGCGAGCGCGCCGACCTCGAGTTGTCCGGTCAGCCGCAGCGCGGCGGCGATGTTATAGGCGCCGGACGTGGTGTCGAACCGGTTGAGGAACCACATCCGGAACTGCGCCGGCGACAACGGCAGCCGCGACGGGCGGCGGGCGGCGACGAGGGCGGGGTGGCTGTGCCCGGCGGGGTCCGTGGTCGACGCCGCCGCGAGAGCGCGGACGGTGGGGGCGTCGAACAACTCCCGAACCCCGAGCGCGGAGCCCAGTTCGGCGTTGATCCGGGCGACGGCCCGCGTCGCGGTCAGCGAGTTGCCGCCGAGGTCGAAGTAGTTGTCGGTCGCGCCGACCTCCGCGACGCCGAGGACGTCGGCGAAGATCCGGGCGACGGCGATCTCCGCGGCGGTCGCCGGCGCCTCGAACGCGGCGGTCGCGAACGCGGGCTCGGGCAGTGCCCGGCGATCGAGCTTGCCGTTGGGCCCCAGCAGCAGCGCGTCGAGGAGGACGAACGCCGACGGCACCATGTAGGAGGGCAACTCCGCGGCCGCGTGAGCGGAGAGCCGGTCGGGGTCCGCGGTGCTTCCGGACCGGAGAGCGACGTAGCCGACGAGGCGTTCGGCCGGCCCGTCCCCGCGCACCAGCACGGCCACCTGGGCCACGTCGGGATGGTTCAGGAGCACGGCCTCGATCTCGCCGAGTTCGAGTCGCTGCCCGCGCAGCTTCACCTGGAAGTCGGTGCGGCCCAGATATTCCAGCTCCCCGCCGTCCGTCCAGCGCACCAGGTCGCCGGTCCGGTACAGGCGGGCGCCGTCGGCCGACAACGGGTCGGCGACGAACCGGTCGGACGTCAGGTCGGGGCGTCCCACGTATCCTCGGGCGAGCTGGGTGCCGGCCAGATACAGCTCGCCGGGAACACCGACGGGCACCGGGCGGAGCCGGGAGTCGAGGACGTACACGCGGGTGTTCCACACGGGCGCGCCGATCGGCACCGGACCGGTCGCCGACGCCTCGGTGCGGTGGAACGTCACGTCCACCGCGGCCTCGGTGGGACCGTACAGGTTGTGCAGGGCGGCACCGAGTTGCCGGTGGAAGCGCGTGACGGTGGTCCGCGGGAGTGCCTCACCGCTGGCGAAGACCTGCCGCACGCTGGTGCAGCGCGCGGTGTCGGCGTGCTCGAGGAACACGTCGAGCATGGAGGGGACGAAGTGCAGCGTCGTGACACCCTCGTCGTGGATCAGCCGGGACAGGTAGTGCGGGTCCCGGTGCCCGCCGTGTTCGGCGATCACCGTCCGCGCGCCGGTCGTCAACGGCCAGAACAGTTCCCACACGGACACGTCGAACGTGGCCGGGGTCTTGTGGAGCACCACGTCCCGCGCGTCGAGGGGGTAGCTGTCCTGCATCCACAGCAGACGGTTGACGATGGCGGCGTGCGACACCGCCACGCCCTTGGGGCGTCCCGTCGAACCCGACGTGTAGATCACGTAGGCGGGGTGGTCGGCGCGCAGCGGGGTGAGACGCTCCGCGTCGGACAGCGGTGACGTCGCGACGGTGGACAGGTCGAGCCGGTCCACGCGCACCGTGCGCAGGCCGTCGGGGACGACCCGTGTGTCGGCGGCGGTCACGAGCACCAGTGCGGGGCGGGCGTTGCCGAGTACGTGGGCGATGCGGGCCTGCGGATGGTCAGGGTCGACGGGGAGGTAGGCCCCGCCCGCGCGGACGACGGCGTGGAGGGCGACGAACTGATCGAGTGACCGGCGCAGCGTGACGGCCACGATGGATTCGGGGCCCACCCCCTGCGAGATCAGGTGGCGCGCAAGGGCGTTCGCCCGGGCCTCGAACTCGGCGTACGACAGCGATTCCCGTTCGAACGTCACCGCCACCGTGTCGGGTGTGCGGAGCGCGGCGGCGTCGAGGAGATCGACGAGAGTGACGGCGTCGACCGTATGATCGGTCGCATTCCACGCCTGCAGGGTGAGGGCGCGTTCGGTGTCCCCGAGTAGATCGACGGCACCGACCGGGGTGTGCGTCCGGGTCATCGCCGTCAGCACCCGCGCGAATCGATCCGAGATCCGACGGGCGTCGTTCTCGCCGAACGTGTCGGCCGAATACTCCAGCGTGAGGTGCAGATCCGGTTCGAGCACCGTGACGAGCGCGAGTGGGTAGTGGGTGGCGTCGGTGACGTCGATACCGCGGACCCGCAGGCCGGCGATGTCGGTGTCCGGGTCGAGGGCCGCGCGGTCGACGGGATACGACTCGAACACGGTGAGCGTGTCGAACACACTGCCCGGCCCGGCGACCGACTGGATCTCCGTGAGCCCGACTTGGTGCCGGTCGAGCAGACGCACCTGTTCGTCCTGCAGCCGGCGGAGGAGGGACGAGACGGGTTCGTCCGCATCGAGGCGTACGCGGACGGGAACGGTGTTGATGAACAGCCCGAGCGTCTCCTCGACGCCGGGCAGATCGGCTGGACGTCCGGACACGGTGGCGCCGAACACCACGTCGTCACGGGACAGCAAGCCGCACAGCAGGAGTCCCCACGCGGCCTGGATCACCGTGTTGACGGTGACGCCGTGCTCACGGGCGATCCGGGTGAGCTGTCCGGCCAGTTCCGCCGTGACCGGGACGTCGACGTCCCGGGGAGCCGAGCCGTGGCCGGTGTGCTGCGGGGCGAGGACGGTCGGTTCGGTGGAGCCGTCGAAGGCGGCCGCCCAGTCGTCGAGCGCGCCGGCGCGGTCCTGTTGGGCGAGCCACGCCAGGTATCGGCGGTAGGGGCGCGCGGGCGCCGCGATCGGTGCGTCCGACGCGTACAGCAGCAGGAAATCCTTGACGAACAGCGGCATCGACCATCCGTCGAACAGGATGTGGTGGTTGGTGATCACCAGCGACGTCCGGTCGCCGGAGTGTGCCAGCACGAACCGCAGGAGCGGCGGTGCCGACATGTCGAACCGCGTCGCGCGCTCGGCGGCGACGAGTTCGTCCAGCCCGCCCGCCTCCCCCTGCAGGTGGATCTCGCGCCACGGCACGGTCACCGAATCGAGGACGAGCTGCGCGGGGACGCCGTCGGTGTCGTAGACGAACGCGGTCCGCAGAGCCGCGTGCCGCTCCAGCAGGCGTTGCGCTGCGCGGTGCAACCGGCTCGCGTCGACGTCGCCACCGAGATCCAGCAGGATCTGCGACGTGTACACGTCCACCGCGCCGGCGGAGAGGCCGGCGTGGAACAGCAGACCCGACTGCAGCGGCGACAACGACCAGATGTCGTCGAGCCGTCCGTAGCTGTTCTCCCACAGCTCGATCCGGTCCTGGCCCACGGACACCAGCGGAACGTCGGACGGAGTCAGCCCAGCCGGGCCCGAGCCGCGCACGTGCGAGGCGAGGCCCTCGAGCGCCGTCCGCCACAGGTCCGCCAACCGCTCGACCTCGGGCGCGGTCAGCACTCCGGACGGGAAGTCGAACGTGGCGGTCAGCCGGCCGTCGTCGCCGACCGCGGCATTGATGTCGAGGACGAAGGCGGTCGACAGTCCCGCGCCGCTGAACGCATTGAGGTCGACCCGGGTGGCTGCGGGAATCCAGCCGTTCTCGCGCACCGCGTCCGGGAGGTCGCCGGCGCCGACGCGTCCGAGATAGTTGAAGCTGACCTGCGGAGAGGGCATCGCATTCAGGATTACGCCGCTGTCGTCGCGGAGATGACGCAGCAGTCCGAAACCGGTGCCGTTCCCCGGAATACGACGCAGCTGCTCCTTGACCACCTTCACGGCCCGCCCGGCCTCGGGTCCGCCTGCCAGTGCGTCCGCGACGTCGAGCGCGTCCAGTGCGATCCGGGCCGGGTAGGCGGTGGTGAACCAGCCGACGGTGCGCGACAGGTCGGCGCCGGGCACGAGGGACTCGTCGCGGCCGTGGCCCTCGAGGGACAACAGCAGTGTGCGGTCGCCGCGCCACGCGGCGAAGGCGAGACCGAGCGCCGTCACCAGGCCGTCGGTGGCGCCCCCGCGGAACGCGGTCGGCAGAGTCGTGAGGAGGTCGGCGGTGACGTCGGGTCCGATCTCGGCGGACACCCGCCCGGTGGTCGCGCCCGTGTCGACGGCAGGATCGAGCGAACGGGAACCGAGTGCCGGAACCGGGCCGTCGAGGATGGACCGCCAGACGTCGAGTTCGGCCGTCACCGAGTCGGTGCCCGCCGTCTCGGCGAGGGCGTGCGCCCAGCGGCGAGCGGACGTCGCGACCGGCGGAAGTTCGGGGGCGCGGTCGGCGGCCACCTGCGCCCAGGCGGTGGCGAAGTCGGGCACGAGGATCCGCCACGACACTCCGTCGACCACCAGGTGATGGGCCATCACCAGGAGTGTTCCGGGAGCGTCGGCGGGGTCGACCCACACCAGCTGCAGCATCGTGCCGGCGGCCGTGTCGAGGCGGCCCGCAGCGGCCCGGCATTCGGTGTCGAGGAGGGCGTCGAATTGTTCGGTTGCGGGAACGCAATCGGTACGTACGTATGTGACGACATCGTCGGCACGCACGGACCCGGCGGGCTCGACCACCAGTTCCCGGCCGTCTGCCGAGAGGCGGGAGCGCAACGCGTCGTGGTGGTCGAGGATCGCGGCGACGGTCCGGTGCAGCCGCGGCAGGTCGACGTCGGCGGGCGCCGTCAGGGTCACGGCCTGGTAGAAGGTGTCGAGGCGGGCGCGGTCCCCGTGGCTGCGACCGAGGACGTCACGACCGATCGGTGTGAGCGGCAGGGCGCCCACTCCCCCGCCGGGCAGTTCGGGCAGGCGCAGCTCCTGCGCCGCGGCCAGGTCGACCGCGACCTCGGCGAGCCCGGCAACGGTCTTGCGCTCGAACACGTCCCGCGGGGTGAACACCACGCCGGCGGCCTTCGCCCGGGACACCAGCTGGATCGCGACGATGCTGTCGCCGCCGAGAGCGAAGAAGGAGTCGTCGACGCCGACCGCGTCGACGTGCAGCACCTCCGCCACCGCGTCGGCGACGATCTGCTCGATCGGCGTCGACGGCGCGCGGAACGGCGTTGCGGTGGTGCCGAACTCAGGGGTGGGCAGTGCACTGCGATCCACCTTGCCCGCGGGCGTCAGCGGGATCGTCTCGAGCGGCATCGTCAGCGACGGCACCATGTGCGCCGGGAGGAACTCACCGGCGAACGCGGCCAGCGCGACGGGATCGAAACGGTGATCAGGCCGGATCCGCACGTACGACACCAGCACCGAGGTGCCGCCCTCACGTTCGTGCACGGCGGACACCGCGAAGTCCACCGACTCGTGCGCCGACAGCACCGCATCGATCTCACCGAGTTCGATCCGCAGTCCGTGCAGTTGCACCTGGAAGTCGCTGCGCCCCACGTACTCGAGGACGGGGCTCTCGCCGCGGCTCCACCGCACGAGGTCGCCGGTGCGGTACAGGCGGTCGCCCGTGGCCGCGGCGAACGGATCGGCGACGAATCGCGACGCCGTCAGACCCGACCGGCCGTGATATCCCTCGGCGAGCCCGGGGCCGCCGAGATACAGCTCCCCCGTCACTCCGCGCGGCACCGGCCGCAGCCAGCGGTCCAGGACCAGTGCGCGTGCGCCCTGCATCGGACCGCCGATGGTGATCGCCGCGGGGTCGGTCTGCGGACCCGTCATGGTGATGACGATCGTCGATTCGGTGGGACCGTAGCTGTTGTAGAGGCGGCAGCGGCTGCCGAAGCGCTCGACGAGATCCGGCGGGCACACGTCGCCGCCGACGACCACGGCCTCGAGCGAGTCGAGGCCGGCGGCATCCACCGTTCCCAGCACCGCGGGTGCACTGATGATGTGGGTGACCCGCTGAGAACGGAGCAGGGCCGCGAGGTCGTCGCCGCCGTAGACGTCGGGAGGTGCGATCACCATCGCCGCGCCCGCGCTGAACGCCTGCACCATTTCGAACACGGACGCGTCGAAACTCGACGACGAGAAGCGCAGCACCCGCGAGTGGCGGGTCACGCCGAGCTCGGGCCGGGCCGGCGCGGCGAACGTGGCCAGGCCGGTGTGCGTCACCACCACGCCCTTCGGCGTGCCCGTCGAACCGGACGTGTAGATCACGTACGCCGGATGGTGGGGCGTCAGCCGGGCCGGCCGATCGGCGTCCGTCACCGGCGTGACTGACAGTTCCGCGCACGCCGACGCGAGCGCGGGGTCGTCGAGGGCGAGCCATTCGACGGCGGTACCCGGGCGCAGGTCACGGTGGGCGGTTGCCGTCAGTCCGAGGGTGACTCCGGAATCGGACAGCATGTGGGCGATGCGCTCGGCCGGGTAGGCCGGGTCGACGGGGACGAAGGCCGCACCCGACTTCGCCGCGGCCCACACCGCCACGACGGAGTCGACGGACCGGGTGAACGACACCGCCACGAAATCGCCGGGGCCCACGCCGCGGGTCAGCAGCAGTCGTGCGAGCGCGGTGCTGCGCTCGTCGAGTTCGCGGTAGCCGATCGTGGTGCCGTCGAGGATCAGTGCCGTGCCGTCCGGATTTGCCCGGACACCCGATTCGAACAGCTCGGCCAGCAGCATCGGGGCGGGGGCCACCGGGCCGGCGGCAGGCACGAGTTGTGCGTGCTCGTCCGCCGTCAGCACGTCCAGGGCGGCGACGCGAGCGTCCGGGTCCGCGTCGGCGAACCGGGCGAGCAGGTCGAGGAAACGTGCGTGGTGTTCGGCGAGCTCCCCCTCCCCGTACAGGGCGGGGTTCGCCTCGAAATCGATGCGCGACGAGCTTCCCGCCACACTCGGGTAGAGGTTGACGGAGAGGTCCTCGACCGGTCCGGTCGACAGCACGTGGAACTGTCCGGTGAGTTCGCCGAGGGTGATCTCGGAGTGGAAGTTCATGATGTTGATCGCGGGCCCGAAGAAGCCCCGCTGATCCCGGGCGGCACCGGCGTCGCGCCGGATGTCCTCGCTGCGGAAGCGCTGGTGGCGCAGCGCGCCGGTGAGCTCGAGCTGGACGGCGGAGACCAGCGCGCCGACCGTCGTGCCGGGGGTGATCGACACCCGCAGCGGCACCACGTTGGACACCATGCCGCCCGATCGGCGCAGGACGGCGTTGGTGCGGGCCGACACGGGCAGGCTGAGAACGACGTCGTCGGAACCCGTCATCCGGGCGACGAACGCGGCGGTCGCGGCGACGGCGACAGCGGCGAAGGCGGAGTCGAGGCGCTCGACCGCCCGGTCCACGGACCGGGCGATGTCGGTGGGCACCGGGCCGCCGTGCCACCGCGACCGGGCCCGCGCCGGGGCGCTGCGGCCCGCGAGGCCGGTCGGGGCGGGAAGGTCCCGGGAGCGGTTCGCCCAGTAGTCGCGGTCGGTGCGGAACCGGGAGGAACCGCGGTACACGTCCTCGGCGGCCGAGACGTCCCGGAGGTCGCCCGCCACCGATGCCGTCGGCTCCACGCCCCGGACCTCGGCCGTGTACAACTCGGCGGCGCGGTTCATGAACTTCATCGCGCCGTAGCCGTCGAGCGCGATGTGGTGGATGCGGCAGTACCAGAGGTGGTGGTTCTCGCCGATCTGCAGCGTGGCGCCCCGGATCAGCCGGTCCGAGAGCAGGTCGAGCGGTGCGGCGTAGTCGGCGCGCATCCAGTGCAGGGCGGCGGCGTGGGGGTTCGGTTCGGCCCGGAAGTCGTGATGCTCCACCCCGTCGTCGAGGGTGAAGTCGACCATCTGGAGCGGTGCGCCGTCGATCTCGACGATGCGGAGCATGCCGCTACCGATCTCGCGGGCAGCGGCCTGACCGGCCCGGCGAAGGGCGTCGACGTCCAGTTCGCCCTCGATGTCGACGTACTGCGCGATCGTGATCGGCACGTCGCCCATGAGGTGCTGGGCAAACCAGATACCGCGCTGAGCGGCGGTCAGCGCGAAGGGTCGCGAATCGTGGTCGCTGACACTCGTGTCGATGCGGGCGGGGCTACCAGCCGCGAATTCTGCCGGTTCCAAGGGTCGTTCTCTTATCTGCTGGGAGCAGCGGGTGACGACTCGTGCTCCGGGGACCGACTACGGGAAAACTCAAGTTAGGTTTGGGTAACCTATGGATCTGACTAGGGAAGAGTGGCATAACCTACTGCGATGGTCAAATTTTTGGACAAAACAGACCGAGGGGCTGGTTTTGTGGTCGCGCAAGCCGGCAACCCCCGCGGTTGACCAGAACTCGCCCGAAGTAGGCGCTACTGTCGGGCGCATGGCTATCGGGGTGAAGGTCCGAAGGTTCTCCAAGATCGCACCACTACTGCTCGCCGGTGCACTCGCGGCCGCGGTGCCGGGGCATGCCGCCGCCGAACCGGTCAGAGGTCCGGACGTGGCCTCGTGGCAACACCCGGGCGGGTCACCGATCGACTGGTTCGCCGTCCGCAACGCCGGCCACGACTTCGCGATGGTCAAGGCCACCGAGAGTCTCAACTACGTCAACCCGTTCTTCGTCCAGGACTGCCTCGCCATGCGGGTGGCCGGCGTCGCCCGGGGCGCCTACCACTACGCAGACCCCACCCAGTCGCCGGAAGCGCAGGCCGCGTTCTACTCGACGGTGGTGCTGGGCATCAACGGTCCGGGTGACATGCCCCCGGTCCTCGACATCGAGCATTCGGGTGGGCTTCCGCCCGCGGCCCTGATCGACTGGACGCACCGCTACCTCAACACGGTCCAATCGCTCACCGGACGTCAGCCGATCATCTACACGTACCCGAACTTCTGGCGGACGGCGATGGCGAACACGAACGAGTTCGCCGGCTACCCGCTGTGGATCGCCGACTACAACGGTCAGAACACGCCCGGACCCCTCCCGGGCGGCTGGAGCAACTGGACGTTCTGGCAGTACACCAGCACCGGTCGCATCGCCGGCGTCAACGGCGACGTCGACCTCAACGTCTACAGCGGGGCGCAGGGCGACTTCGCGCGGTACTCCAACAGCGCATCCCCCTTCGGCAGCTGACTGCAGGCGGGCGCGATCAATCGCGGCACGCCGGATTTCCGGGGAACGCGGGAACGCCGACTCGGCAGCCGACGTCGGTGACGGCGTTCAACCGCTCGACCGGCTCCCGGATCTCGAGCGCCGGTACGAGGCCGTCGGCCAGGAGAGCACTCTTGGTCGCCGGCGTCGTGGCGCGCTCGTCGAGGGTTCCCCGCACCCGCGCGAAGGCGACGAGTTCGTCGTACACCATCGACAGGGCCGCCTCGGTGGTTCGGTCCTCCGGGGCCAGTCCGGCGAAATCCACACCCGTCTCGTATTCGTGGCGGACTGCATGGGGGCCCTGGTCGCAGGTGGGCTGGTTCAGATCGATCCCGAAATCCGGCCCGGCCGGTCCCGGCGGCGTGATCGTGCCGGCGTCGGTGCAGACATGGTGCGAGATGCGATCACCGAGCGCGTGAATGTAGATGCCGGTCCGCGCATTCCAGGAGTTGTCACCGACCCAGGAGTCGAATTGTGACGACAGGACCGTGTCGGAGATGACCTGCTGCCCGGTCATGTTCGTGAACGGGATGGCGGCTGGGGTCTCCAGGCTGTACGTGCCGTTGATCTGCACGGGATTCGCGTCTCCGTAACATGTTGCACCCGTGGCATAGTCGCCGTTCTCCGAGAGGTTTGTGAAACCTCCCGTGCACAGCGGCGCGTCGCTTCCCGGCCCGGCCATGGCCCAATTCCTCAGGTGCGTGAGCATGATCTCGTGCCGGGGATCGTCGACGTCGGGGCGCAGCCCGTTGGGCAGGGGATCCGCCGGCCCGCGCAACGTGGGCAGGAAGTGGAAGAGGAACCCGCCGGTGGCGAAGTGGGTGCGGACCAGTCCGCTGATGTCCTTGGTGGTCAGCGCACCGGCGTCGGGGACGAGTCGGCCGAAGATGTCGCGGGGGGCGAACGTGCCGAGGTCGGTCGCTTCGTCGTACGCCGCGATCCAGTAGGCATCCTGCTCGGAGAAACCGACGGTGCGGGCGATGATGTACGTCGAGTCCGAGTGCACGAGACTGCGTCCGCCGAGCGGGCGGCGCAACGTGAACCCGTAGCGGAGGAACGCCTCGGCGCCGCAGATCGGCGAGTTGGGATCGTCGAGTAGACATTCGGGGGGCAGCGGAGCGCAGTTGTGCGGTGGGGCACCGTCCTCGGTGTAGCAAATATCCTCGGCGAATCCGTACACCGGTGGCGGTGACACGACGAATGCGGCAGCGGTAAGCGTCAGCGCCACGATGGTTCCACCGACTTTTCGAGTGAATCTTCTCATCGAGGTGCACCTTTCGGTGTGGCCGAGTAGATCAACATTAACACCGGGGAACACGCTGGATGCGCGGTTCTCTCGAGCCCCGAAATCTGCGTCCGTGGTCAGAGCGCAGGCATCACGCGACACGTTGCCGATATCGATTCGCCAGCCAAGCGCACATCGGGAGCTGGACCTGATGAAACACCATCAGCGGCAGGATGATCTGCCCGACGGGCTGCCCGGCGAACAGGACCGCCGCCATCGGCGGCCCGGTCACGAGCGCCTTCTTCGTTCCACAGAACTGGATGGCCGGCACGTCTGCACGTTCGAACCGCAGCAGGTCTGCGGTGAATCGCGTGAGCCAGAGCACGGCCGTCACGAGCATCATGGACAGCAACACCAGTTGCAGTAACGCGGTGGACGGGACCGAGTGTCACACTCCGTCACGTTCGCCCGCCGAGAATGCCGAATACACGACGAGCACGACCGATTCGCGGCCGACGTACCTCGATGCGGATCCATGTCGTGCCACCCAGTCGCCGACCAGTCGGCGGACGATTTGTCCCAGCGCGAACGGCAGGAACAGTTGCAGTGCGAGTCCCAGTGCGGCGGCCCTACTCGTGCGGCCTTGCGGGCAGTCGGATCCGGACAGGATCCTCACCTGGTGAGGATTCCGGCAACCAGGTTGATCGTCGTCGCGAGGATGACTGCACCGAAAACGTAGGACAACAGGCAGTGCCGGAGCGCCACCGCCCGAATCTCCGAACTCGAGACGCCGGTATCGGATACCTGGTAGGTCATCCCGAGGTTGTAACTGAAGTAGAAGAAGTCGCGAAACGCGGGCGGGGAGGTGGAGTTGAAATCGATACCACCCGTCGACTTTTCATGACCTGATCCCTCGTAGTACAGAAAGGCATATCGGGCCGCATACATCAGGTGCAGGGAAGCCCACGCCAGGAATACCCCGATCAGGGCCACGGCGGCGTGCGCGGTTCCCGCCGACGATCCACCCGCCACCTGCAGTGCGATGATTCCTCCGAGACCTCCTGAAGCCGCTGTCACCACGACCAGTTCGTCGACTATCGGACGAAAATCCTCGCGTCCCACGTTGCGGCGAGTCGCTGCCGCATCCATCGGCCACAACACCGCCCAACCGGATACGACGAACACGGCGGCAGCGGCGGCGATACCGACGAGAGCCCCCAACGCGGCTGTGATCACCAGGCCGCCGACGAAGCCCGCCGCGATACCGACCACCACCGCGGCGGCCACTCTCGGGATGGCGGAGGTCGGGAGAGGAACGTGCAATGTCTACCCCTCCGCAGGAGGTGTCGAGCCGTCACCTGCGGCGCTCCCGACACCGAACTCGGGCTCGTACCCTTCCTCGGCGAGGTAGTCCTCGGCCGCGGTGGTCACGTCCAACCCGATGTCCTGCGCCTTCAGCAGCCGGCGGGTGCCGTCGAGGATCAGGTCGGAGCCGATGTTGCTGGTGAGGATCACGATCGTGTTCTCGAAGTCGACGGTGCGGCCCTGCGCATCGGTGACGCGGCCGTCGTCGAGGAGCTGCAGCAGAATGTTGAACACGTCCGGGTGCGCCTTCTCGATCCCGTCGCGTTCGTCTTCTTGTTCTCTCGTTCCACGCTCATGATCCCGACGCTCCTGTCGCACAGTGTTGGGAAACAACATGATTCGCGCGCCGCACCACGGCGCGCCCGGCGGGGGCTGCGCCCGAACGGGCAGACGTCAGGCCAGGGCGTACCAGCGGCGTGTGCCGAGAAGTCTATCCCGCCAACTGCCGTGGCCGGTCGGCGTTTCCGCGATCAGTGAGCCCGATGGTGTGCGAACGTATTCGATCTACGACGCGCCGACGATGTCGGGACTTGTCCGAATCGGACGAGGAAGCGGAGAGGGTACCAACCCCTTTCCACTTTCAATTTATAGCGCACCGGGGGGCTTGCGGCAAGGGCCGGGTGGTGCCGCACAATTACCGGCCGAAGCCAGAACCTGCGGAAATGGGAGTCGCGAATTGCGTGTGTTGTTGTCGACGTATGGGTCGCGTGGGGATGTCGAACCGTTGGTGGGACTCGTGGTGCAGTTGAAGGCACTCGGCGCGGAGGTGCGAGTGTGCGATGCGCTGTTCGATGAGGCGCTCGACACCAACCGACCCTCGACCCGTGGCAGGAGCCGCCGGACCGCGACGTCGTGCACGCCGGCGCGTGGCTGGGCAGACCTGGCCCTGCGCTCACGGCGGCCCTGACCCCCGAGACCGGAGCACGCGCGGCCGCCGTGGCGGGCACGATCCGCACCGACGGTGCAACGGTCGCCGCGACGCTGCTGCTCGACACGATCGTCCGAACCTCAGATCGGAGCTGATGACATGACCCCATTGACTACCAGCGCGTTCGACCTTCCCGACCACCTCGCGCCCAAGGCCGACCCGACGCTGATCGCCGACGACGAGCAACACTTCGCGGCCATCGCGGAAAGCCTCGAGCAGTCGATCGCCGACCTGTCCCACCGGATCGACGTCGAGCGCAAGGCACCTCGCCGGCTGGGCCAGGAGGCGATGGAGCGGGACATGATGGTCCACCGGCTGAACGCCGAACTGCGTGCCCTGCGCCGCTACGGGTTGGACCTGTGCCTCGGACACTTCGTCAGCGCAGACAACCCCGAGCCCGTGTACGTGGGACGACTCGGCCTCATGGACCGTGCGGGCAATCAGCTGCTCGTCGACTGGCGCTCCCCCGTGGCCGAGCCGTTCTTCGGTGCGACCCACGGCAATCCGATGGGTCTGGAACGCCGCCGCCGGTACCGCTGGACCCGCGGCCGGGTCAGCGACTACTGGGACGAGGTGTTCACCCCGGACGGGTTCGCAGACAACGCCGCCCTCGACGACCAGTCCGCGTTCATCGCCAGCCTGGGCAGCAACCGGTCGGCCCGGATGCGGGACGTGCTCGGCACCATCCAGGCCGACCAGGACGCCATCATCCGCGCAGGATCGCGTGGCGCCCTCGTCGTCGACGGCGGCCCGGGTACGGGCAAAACCGTCGTCGCGCTGCACCGCGCCGCGTACCTGCTCTACTCCGACCCCCGACTCCGTCACGGCGTGCTGTTCGTCGGTCCGCACGAGCCCTACCTGGCCTACGTCGCCGATGTCCTGCCCAGCCTCGGCGAGGAGGGCGTGCAGCTCTGCACCCTGCGGGACCTCGTCGCCGAGGGCGCCACCGCGAACGTCGAAACCGACCCGGACGTGGCCCGCCTGAAGTCGTCCGCGGATCTGGTGAAGGCGATCGACGCGGCCGTCAGGTTCTACGAGGAGCCGCCCACCGAGGGCATGACGGTCGCGACCGAGTGGTCCGACATCTGGCTGAGCGCCGACGACTGGGCCGAGGCTTTCGAAGCGCCGGAACCCGGTACCCCGCACAACGAGGCGCGCGAGCAGATCTGGGAACTGCTGCTCACGATCCTGATCGACAAGTACGACGGTGACGTTCCGGCAGTTCAGCTCCGGAAGTCGTTGCAGCAGAACGGCGATTTGCGCACGATCCTCGACAACACGTGGACCCTGATCGAGGCGGCCGACCTCGTAGCAGACCTGTGGTCGGTACCCGCCTACCTGCGCAAGTGCGCGCCCTGGCTCAGCCCCGACGACGTTCGGAAGCTGCAACGCCCGGACGCCCAGCGCTGGACGGTGTCCGACCTGCCGCTCCTGGACGCGGCACGGCAGCGGCTCGGCGACCCGGAGGAATCACGACGCCGGCGTCGCCACCACGCCGCCGTCGCCGCCGAACGCGAGCAGCGGTCCAAGGTCATCGACGACCTGATCGCGTCCGACGCCTACGACGACGGTGAGAGTTTGATGACGCAGCTGCGGCAGAAGGACCTGCAGGAGATGCTGGTCGACGAAGCCGCGCTGTCCAGCAACGACCCCGACCTGCTCGACCGCACGTTCGCGCACATCGTCGTCGACGAAGCACAGGAGCTGACCGACGCCGAGTGGCAGATGTTGTTGCTGCGCTGCCCGTCCCGGAGCTTCACGATCGTCGGTGACCGCGCCCAGGCCCGGCACGGGTTCACGGAGTCGTGGCGGGAACGGCTCGAGCGTGTCGGGCTCGACCGGATCGAACTGGCCTCTCTGACCGTCAACTACCGAACCCCGGAAGAGGTCATGGCAGAAGCCGAGCCGGTCATCCGCGCCGTGCTCCCGGACGCCAACGTGCCGACCTCCATCCGCAGCAACGACATTCCCGTCGTACACGGACCCGCGTCGGATCTGGCCTCGATCATCGACACCTGGCTCGAATCGAACTCCGACGGAATCGCCTGCGTCATCGGCGATCCGACGTTCCGGGCCACGTCCCGAGTCCGGTCGCTGACCCCGGAACTGTCGAAAGGGCTCGAATTCGACCTGGTCGTCCTCGTCGACCCGGACACCTTCGGCACGGGGATCGAAGGAGCCGTCGACCGCTACGTCGCCATGACCCGGGCGACCCGGCAACTCGTCATCCTCACGAGCTCCTGACGTGGCCGCGGTGGTTTCGTTTAGAGAAGCGAACCACCAGTGACATTCCCGGGGCCGCCGAGAAGGATCAGAACCAACCGGTCTTGTTGAACAGGGGGCCGATGTCTGGGAAGTGGGAGTGAAGAAATGGCTGACTACAACAGCGTTGTTTCGTTGTCCCGTGAGGAATTCGAGCGTTCGGGGCCGAGTCGGGCGGAACTCGACGATGAAACCAAGTCGACGAAATCGGATGAAGTCGATATCGCAAAGATGGAGCGGCTCCTGGACCTGAGGCCGGGCATGCTGGCCGGCGACGAGTACCACCTCGAAAGATTGTCCTGTCAATGTTGTGGACGGCTGCTGACCATGTACGACTTCGTATTCACCGGCCTGGTGGACGCGAGCCACTCGAAGTCGCTCATCGTGCACACGTTTGTCGGAAACAAACTGGTTGTGAACGAGCCGCGGCGCATAAGGTGTTCGGCGTGTGGTGAGATCGCCCGGCACAGTCCTTGGTATCGGATGCCGCAAAGCTATGGATGTAGGCCGGCACACTTCGAATAGGGCCTAGCCCTTCGAGAGGAGACGAACGATGACAGCGTCCGATCCACAGGTCACTACCCGCGAGGAATGGCTCGTCGCGCGGCGCGAGCTACTCGCACAGGAGAAGGAGCTGACCCGCCACCGCGACCGGGTCAACGCCGCCAGGCGCGCGCTACCGATGGTCGAAATCACCGAGAACTACGCATTCGACGGCCCCAGTGGCAGGGCCGGATTCGTGGACCTGTTCGGCGGCCGCAGTCAACTCCTGATCTACCACTTCATGTTCGAACCCGACGCCGACGAAGGGTGCCCGTCCTGCTCGTTCACGATGGACAATGTGGGCCCCCTCGATCACCTCTACGCCCGGGACACCTCGTTCGCGGCTGTGTCGCGCGCACCGCTGCACAAACTGGAGCAGTACCGCCGGCGCATGGGCTGGACCTTCCCCTGGTACTCCTCGCACGGCAGCAACTTCAACTACGACTTCCACGTCACTCTCGACGCGTCGGTCGCACCGGTCGAATACAACTACAAGGACCTGGCAGAGCTCGAGCGGATGGATCCCGCCTGGAAGGACTGGTGCGGCGAAGAGCACGGTGTCAGTGCTTTCCTCCGTCAGGGTGAGCGCATCTTCCACACCTACTCCGGCTACGCGCGCTCCACCGACATTCTCCTCGGCACCTACCACTGGCTCGATCTCACCGCCCGCGGCCGCCAGGAGGACTGGGAACCACAACCCCGCCGCGGCGACGACCCCTTCATGAGTTGGCTTCGCCGTCACGACGACTACGAACCGGACATGATTGCAGGTAAGAAAATCCCAGACTGACCGCGCGATCTTCCCGCCTGCGGCTACATCAGTTCGAGTCCCGTTGCCTGCAATTCGAGATAGTCACGCACCAACAGGTGAGAACACGGAGTGGACACCGCGGTCCACGGCGTGTGTTTGGGTAATTGCAGTGTCAACGATTCGGGTACCGCTTCGCGGCATCGGATGCCCGCCCGGAGTTGCGGCGTCAAAGAGATCCACCAGGCGTCCAGCACACACCTGCACTGGGAGAGGTATTCGGAAAGTGGTCCTTGGAGTACCGCCATTTGCGGTACCGAATCAGCTCCACCACTGATCCCTGCGACGCACTCCTGCCCGCATACGGTCATCACCTGCCCGATGAACTGCGGCGGCATGATGCCTTCGGGGTTTCGCAGCAGGGCGAGGCGCGCGCCGGCGGAAAGGGCTTCATATGCCACTTCGGGGTCGATTGCCTCGTCACCCATGCCACGAACGTACTCGGCTCTGGTCGTCTCCTATCAGGAACAGCGATAGTTGGTCGGCTCGTCCGGTCGAGGATCGCCGATCGGTCGGCGATCCTTCACCGGGCCGTTGTGTGCCGGTCAGCTCGTCATACTGGCGAACATGCCGGGCTCGTAGGAACCTGCCGGGTTGCGCACGATCACGTTGATCCGGTTGGCGGCGTTGATGAGGGCGACCAGGGAAACCAGTGCGGCGATCTGGTCGTCGTCGTAGTGCTTGCGCACCTGGGCCCACGTCTCGTCGGACACTCCGTGGTGGGCGTCCGCGAGCCGGGTACCTTCCTCGCTGAGCGCCAGCGCGGCCCGCTCGGGCTCGGTGAACACGGTGGCCTCGCGCCAGGCTGCGACGAGGTTGAGCCGGACCTGGGTCTCGCCGGCAGCCGTGGCGTCCTTGGTGTGCATGTCGGTGCAGAAGCCGCAGCCGTTGATCTGGCTGGCCCGGATCTCGACCAGGTGCTGGGTGGCCTTCGGCAGCGACGATTGGTCGATCACCAGGGCAGCGTTGGCGAACCTCTTGCCGAACTTCAGGGCGATCTCGTTGTCGAACAGGTTGAATCGGGGGTCCATGACTTCGTCCTCACTCGTGTTGTTGTGTGTTGCCGGACGAACATGAGATGCCGGAGACCCGATCCTTGTGACAAACGCTCACGCCGCTGCCTCGAAGTCACGTAATTTGGCAGCGGGCAACACCGGTCGGCTGCGGTTCGGGTGTCACAAAACGGCGGGGCCCGGTGTCTGGTGTGTGACACCGTCGAGAGTGAAGAGGAGCCACCCATGGCCGGCACGTCGCAGACCACGCCCGCAGATCGCGGCGGGAGCCAGGACGACCGTTCGGACCCCGCCACCGAGGCGTTCGTCGCCCACCGCAACCTGCTGTTCACCGTCGCCTACGAGATGCTCGGCTCGGCCGCCGACGCCGAAGACATCCTCCAGGAGACCTGGCTGCGGTGGGCGGGCGTCGATCTCGACACGGTGCGCAATCAGCGTGCGTACCTGGTCCGGATCACCACCCGCCAGGCGCTCGTCCGGCTGCGCACACTCAGCAGGCGCAAGGAGTCCTACGTCGGCCCCTGGTTGCCCGAGCCGCTGCTGACCGCGCCCGATGTTGCCGAGGATGTCGAGTTGGCCGACAGCGTCTCGATGGCGATGCTGCTGGTGCTGGAGACGCTTGCGCCGACCGAGCGGGCGGTGTTCGTGCTGCGTGAGGTGTTCGCTCTGGAGTACGGCGAGATCGCGGACGCCGTCGGCAAGAGCCCGGACGCAGTCCGTCAGATCGCGCACCGGGCGCGGGCGCATGTCGCGGCCCGCCGACCGCGCGGCGTCGTATCCCCAGCCGAGTCCCGAGACGCACTCGAGGCGTTCCAACGGGCACTCGAGACGGGCGATCTGCAAAGCCTGCTCGACCTGCTCGCACCGGACGTCGTCCTCTTGGGTGACGGTGGCGGCGTCAAGCAGGCTGTGCTGCGACCCATCGTGGGAGCCGACAAGGTGGGTCGCCTCCTGGCGGCCGGCCTGCCCCGTATCGACGGCGAGGTGTCGGTCGAGCCGGTGCAGATGAATGGCTGCCCGGCTCTGATCGTCCGGCTCGACGGGGAGATCGACGACGTCGTGGCGGTGCGGATGGACGACGGCATGATCACCGGCCTCTACATCGTGCGCAATCCCGAGAAGCTGTCGCGCGTCGAGCGCGAAACCGCGGTGAGCCGCTGAGGCCGAATGTCTCCCTACTTCGCCTCCGCACGGCGGTCGCGCCAGGCTCGTTCCCATTGCCGGGTCAGGGCCGGGTAGACGATGAGGTACCGGAAGGGCGCGATGGCGGTCATGTAGAGCCGCCCGAACCATCCGTTGGGCTTGACGAGGACGGTCATCTGCAGCTCGTAGTCGCCGTTCGCTCCGCTCGCCCAGCCGAGATGCATGACGGTGTGCACGGTCTTGTTCGCCAGCTCGCGGGCGGCCTCCGTGTCGAGTTCGTACACCGCTGTGAGGGGCATGCCTTCGTCGTCCGGGCCGCGCGGAGCGGCGCGGAGATCGCTGGGCAGGCGGTCGCGGAGCGAGGCAACCCGCTCGCCGACACCGGTCGAGGGATTGTCCCAGCCGAAGAGTGCCCCGAGCTTCCATCGAACGGCGAACAAGAACCTCACCAGCCGGGGCTGCTTCGCGGGTCCGCCCGCGGCTCGCATCGCTGCGAGCATCGTCGGGAAGTCGTCGGGCCCGGCTCCGGGAGTGCGGAACGACCATACGTCCTCGACATCGAAGTCACTCGTGAATTCGTGGATGCGCCAGGGCTGCTCGATGTAGGTGGCCTCTGCTATTCGTGGCACTGTCGTCCCCGATCTATACGGCACCGTATATTTGATCTATACGGTACCGTACAAATCGGACGCGATCAATGGAGGTGGCCCGATTCCCGCCGTCGCCCGCACGACACGAACCCGCTGGATAGAGGCGGGCCTCGACGCCCTCGCACGAGGAGGGCCCGACGCCGTCCGCGTCGAAACACTCGCCGCCGAGCTCGGCGTGACGAAGGGCGGGTTCTACGGCTACTTCGACGGCCGTCCCGCGTTGCTCACCGAGATGCTCGACGAGTGGGAACGCCGCTGCACCAAAGCCGTCATCGCCCAAGCCGATGCCGAAGGCGGCACCCCCGCCGACAGAATCCGGCGCGTGGGGCAACTGACCTACTCGGAGGACTTTCAACGGATCGACCTCGCGATCCGGGCCTGGGCCCACCACGACCGGTCCGTCGCGACGCGCCTCCAGCGCATCGACAACGAGCGGATGGACTTCCTGCGGAGAATGTTTGGCACCTTCGTCACCGACCCCGACGAGATCGAGGCGCGCAGCACCCTGATGTTCGGGCTCGCGATCGGCCGCCACTTCATCGTCGCGGACCATCCCGGGTACAGCACACGCGAAGCCATCCGACTCGCCGGAGAATTCCTCCTACGTCCGTAACTCAGTCGCGGTGAGCCGACAACAGCCACGCCGGCAGCATGGCCCGGCCCTTCTCGTCGTGCTCCCGGCTCGCGGCCTGCTCCGGGCCGAGCAGCGCGTGGATGAAGGCCGGGCGAATCTCGTCGATGGTCCAGTACTCGGCGACGGCTTCGCGCAGCTCGTCGTCGGTCACCGGGTTCGGTCCTTCCCCCTCGGGGAAGGCGCCCTTCGCGAACACCAGGATGTAGTAGGACGCGCCGGGCGCCGCCGCCCGGGCGACGGCGTGCAGGTAGTCGCGCCGCCGGTCGACGGGAAGGGAGTGGAACAGGGTGCTGTCGACGATCGTGGAGAACCGGCCGTCGAAACCCGTGAACGAACTGATGTCCGCCACCTGATACGTCGCCGTCGTCAGTCCGCGATCGGCGACCGCGGCCTGGGCCACCGCAATGGCCGTCGGCGACAGGTCCAGGCCGACCACCGTGTACCCCTGCGCCGCCAGGTGGAGGGACGTCTCGGCATGTCCGCAGCCCGCGTCCAACACGTCGCTGCGGAACTTGCCCTCCGCGATCAGCCCGGCGATCTCGGGCTGCGGCTCGCCGATGTTCCACGGCACCGGTCCCGTAAATTCCTGCGCGTCGCCTCGGTAGATGTCATCCCACGGCGCAACCTGGTTGTCCTCGGTCATGACATCGACGGTACGCCCGCACTACCGTGCGGATGTGGATCTTTTCTCACGCTCGTGGTCGGCGTTGCGCACGGCGGTCGCCGAACTCCGGGACGAGGACTTCGCACAGCCGTCCGGCTGCACCGGGTGGCTCGTGCGGGATCTGGTGTGCCACCTGATCATCGACGCGCAGGACGTCCTGATCACCCTCGTGACCCCCGCCGACACGGAACCGACCCGCGACGAGGTCCTCATCGCAGGCGACTACCTCTCCGCCTACGTCTTGGAGTCGACGCTGCACCACCTCGACCTGATCGCCCACCTCCCAGGCGCCGCGGAACCACCCGCAGAGGGCCTCGCCCGTTCCCGCGACATGCTGGAGCAAATCGCCGGGATCGCGTTCCCCGCCTCGTTCTCCGACAAGGACGCACTGCTCGTCGGCACCGGGAGGCGGTCCCCGACCGACGCGGAAAAGGCCGAACTGGGCGAGTTGGCGACGAAACTCCCGCTCGTCGTCGGATGACTCGGATTACGCCTACCCGTGTATCCCTACCCCACGTAGGGATACACGGACCGCGCCGCGGATCGTGGATCAGACGGTCTGCGCTTCTTCAGGAGTTGGGTGGTTGCGGTCGTTCGTTGTGACTCCTTCCGCCTGTCGAATCGGGGTTCGGACCAGCCGGGAACACGACAACCAATACAAGCTCGCCGCGAATACCACCGTGACTATCGGTGCCAGCTGGGCAAGTACCGGGTACGTGGTTTGCACCGTCGCGGCGATGCCGATCGCGGAGGCAACGAGCCATGCCAAAGCTCCTGCCCCGACCCCGTTGCCAGTTGTCGCCTTACCGCCAGGACGGTGAAGCGCGATGTGCACCAGGGCTATCGCCACCCAGGCGGTGACCAATACACCCTGCCATGCAAGGGCTTTCAGTAGATAGCTGAGGACATCGGTGAGCATGAACAGGTAGGCGAGTATCCCGGCTGCGATAACCCATACCGCCCTCGGCGAGGCTATTCCCAGAGAGCGGTCGGCGAGGACTTGGAGGTTGCTCGAAGCGAGGTAGTAATTGGCGGTATTGATGCGGGTCTGTGAGATGAGAATCAGAACTACGCCGGCGAACCCGAGAGAGTTGATGACGGCCTTGACAACGCCGCTTTCACTGCCTGCGATTCCCCAGCAATCGAGGATGTAGATGCCGATCAGGCCGTTCACGCCGAAGGTGAAGAGGTAGAAGACCCAGCCGAAGGTGACCGTGCCATGAAACTTCGCGTCTCGAGGTTTGGCGAGGCGCGCGTAGTCGAAGGTGTACATCATCATGACCCAGACACCCATGTAGATCAGATACGAGGTCAGCCACCCTGGCAGCGGCCCGGTTGTCGGTGCGGAGTCGAGCCATCCGTGGGGGTAGCCCTGTTTGATGGTCGCCGCGGCGATCACCGCAATCAGCCCGATAACGTAGAAGGGCAGAAGGATACCGTTGATCTTGTCCAGCCAGGTCGCAACTCCGCCGAGGACGAGTGGAATCATGTAGATGACGCACACGAGATACCAGATGCGTAGGTCGCCGCCGAAATAGTCCTGCAGTGCTACGGCGACGATCGATCCTTCGAACACGCCGTAATACAGAGCGGTTGCCGCGAACACCAAGGGGGCGAGGATAGATCCGATGGAACCAAACATTCTGCGGGAGAGCGACTCTACCGAGAGTCCCGTTCGGGCTGCGTACCGGGACAGGATTCTGTTGACTATTCCGTAGGTGGCGATCGTCAGGGCCATTCCGGCAAGGGTGTTCGGCACTCCCACGGCGTCGGATGATGCGGATGCGATGTAGAGCCAGAACATCGCGCTGAACATCGCCCACCACGCCATGGTCAGCGACCATCGGGGCGCGCGTTGGGATTCGGGGATTGCGAATTCGTCGGCGGTGGGACTGCAGTCAGGGGTCGGGGTGGCGATGTCGCGTTCGGACATGGTGATTCTCTCTGTGAGAGCGAGTGGTCAGGCGATGCAGGGGCGGTGCGACTCGATGTTGTGGGGAGGCACGTGGGACCGACGCGATGGCCTTCTGATCGCGCACCGGCCGGACACGTAGTTGAGAGCGCTTGTTCTTGCCTCCCCGTACGGGTCCGATTCCGTTGGATAGAAACGCTATCTGTCGACGATGGGCCCGAAAACATAGTGGTCTGGGTCGGCTGATGCAGTGGTAAGCGGGGGCTGCCCGGTGGGATCGCAACCTTGGCGAGGTGCGGAAGACCTCGCCAAGGTTGCGGTTCAGGTCCAGTGCTGCGCTGCGCGAGTCTGGAGGAGGGAACGGAACTGGGTTGTGGTGGTGGGGAGGAGTTCACCCGTTCCCCAGTCGACGATGACGCCGTATCTGCGGACGAGATCGAGCATGTCGAGTTCGCCGTTACGGTAGCGCTCGGCAACTTCTTCGGGGTCGGTGGTGAGCCACCCGCGGCGCGATTCGCGAATGCTCTGACGAAGCTGTCTCGTCTTTCCGTCGTTCACGACGAAATGGTCGATCTCCGGGTCGATCGCATCGATGACGACTCCGTAGTCGAGTGCGGCACGCTCGAGGGAGACATAGCCGTCGATGACGTCCTCGACAACTTCGGTGGGATCTCTGTCGAGTGGGTCGCCGTATCCGCCGCCGCCCGCGGAGGGACGTTCGAACGAGTCACCGGCCTGGATTGTGACATTGGAGAAGACGGAGCCGAGGAACTGTTCGTCCGGTGTGCCCCGGTTGAGCCAGACGCCGTGTGGAATGGAGGGGAGTCCGCCCTCGATTCCCCATGTCAGCGATCGGGCGCGGTCGCAGCAGTACGACATCACCGTGTTGTCACAGTCCGTCAGGACGCCGCCCTTGGTGAGCCCGCACCCTCCGCGGTGGGTACCCGGACCGCCGGAATCGGTGATAATGGCGTGCTCGCTGGTCAGGACCGGCGTGAGCCGTTCCTGACCTTCGCAGGGCTGCACAGCCAACCCGACGCCGAAGACCGGGGCCGTCGCGGTCGCACCATCTTTGGTGCTCCGTCCTCCCCACCCACCGGCCATCCAGTCGTACCACATGAAGAACGGGTGCTGAGCGTCCCGGGCATCCCGTCCGCCGATAAGCAGGTATTCGAGGTTGAACGAGCAGGCGATGGCCCGCTCGGGAACGATTTTCGACCACAGCTCGAAGATGGCGTTCATGATCTTCTCGTAAGGCCCGGAACAGAATCCGGTCACCGCATGCGGCCACCCTGCGTTGACCACGGTGCCTTCCGGGCCCAGCTCTGTGGTGATGGCATTGTAGAGACCCGAGTTGAGTGGAACATCGGGGAAGAATGTCTTGGTTCCTGCGACGATCCCGGAGAAGGCCGTGCCGTATCCGCAGTTGAGGAAGCTGGCGACCGCGGGGGCGCTGCCGCTCAGGTCGTAGCTGAGTTGATCACCCTTGATGGTCAACGATACCCGGATCGGCACCAGGCCTTCCGGTTTGGCGGGATCGGAGTCGAGGTAGTCCTCGGTGGTCCAGGTG
The DNA here is from genome assembly GCF_041228765.1 of Rhodococcus wratislaviensis. Classification (NCBI taxonomy): domain Bacteria; kingdom Bacillati; phylum Actinomycetota; class Actinomycetes; order Mycobacteriales; family Nocardiaceae; genus Rhodococcus; species Rhodococcus wratislaviensis. The sequence continues at coordinate 1,086,061 of NZ_CP150488.1, forward strand.
CCGTCGGGTAGGGCCGCGACGCGTTGACGCACAATGCGTTCGACGTAGTCCTGAACCTCTTGCATGGCGGCGGTGACGGTTTCGCGACCGTACTTGTCGACCAGTCGGTGGAGCTCGCGTTCGCAGACTCCCGTGGCTTCTGCCTGGGCGTGCAGGTCGCCCATGCTGATCTCCGGCGACCTGGTGTTCGCGACGAGCAGTTTCGCGACATCGGCGAGGAACCGGCCTTCGTGCCACAGCCGTACCGGCGTAATGCGCAGCCCCTCGGCGAAGTGTTCGGTGGCTGTCACGTCGAATGATCCGGGTACGCTCCCGCCGATGTCGGCCCAGTGACCCTTGTTCTGCGCGAAGGCGATCAGCGTGCCGTCGGCGAAGATGGGCCTGATGAAGCTGACGTCGTTGAGGTGGGTTCCGCCGCGGTACGGGTCGTTGATCGCGAAGACATCGCCCGGGTTGATGTCTTCGCCGAACTCCTCGATGACTGCCTTGCATTGGAAGTGCAGCGTGCCCACGTGGACGGCGATGTCCTGGCTGCCCTGCATCACGGTGTTGCCGTCGGCGTCGCACAGCGCGGAGGAGAAGTCGCGGGAGTAGATGACGAACGAGTAGCACGTGCGGAGGATCTGCTCGGACATCAAGTCGACGGACGTGACGAAGGCGTTCTTGAGTACCTCGAATGTCACGGGGTCGAGCGTGCGGTCGAGCGTCGATGAGGTGGTCACTTGGTCTCCTGCAGGATGTTGATGCGAATGTTGTCCCACTCGTCGATCACGGCCGTCGTTCCCGGCGGCACTACGGTGGTGGAATCCAGCTGTGAGATGATCGCGGGCCCCTCGATCTCGGTGCCGAAACGCAGATCGTCGCGGTTGTACACCGGAGCCGCGACTCGCCGGCCGAGTTCGTCGAAGTAGACAGACCGGTGTCCGGTGGCGGCAGGCATTTCAGTGGACGGCACGCTCGCCTGGGGGAACTGCGGCTTCGGTGTGGTGCCGATCGCGCGGAGTCCGATCTGGTAGATCTCGACGGGCGTGTCGTCCCGCCGGAACGAGTAATCCCGCTCATGCTCCTCGTGGAACCGTTCGACAGCCTCGGTCAGGAATCCTGCGCCGGTACCTGCCGAGACGGTCAACGATCGCCACTGCCCGGAGTAGCGCATGCTGATGCTCCGGTCGAGCACCATCCTGTCGGCGGGTACACCTTCGTGCTCGAGCCGCTCGAGTCCTTCACGTTCGAGTCGGACGAACTCGCGCTCGAGCGCCGCCGTGTCGATGTCGGCGACGAGTCCCTGGAACATCGCGGACAGGTCGTGGCGGATGTCGACGAGCAGACAACCCTGCGCTGAGGTGATTCCCGGGTGTGGGGGCACGACGACGGTGGGGATGTTCAGTTCCTTGGCCAGGGCCGCTCCGTGCAGGGCACCGGCACCGCCACAGACGACGAGGACGAAGTCGCGGGGGTCGTAGCCGCGGCGGATCGACAACAGTCGCACCGCGTCGGCCATGTTGGCGTTGGCAACTTGGATGATGTTGCTGGCGGCAGTGTCGGTGTCGAGTTCGAGCCGGTCGGCGATGACGCGGCGGATTGCCTTCTCGGCGGCATCGACATCGAGGTTCAGCCCGCCGCCGATCAACGACGAGCCGAGGCGGCCGAGCGCGAGATTGGCGTCGGTGTTGGTCGGTTCGACACCGCCCCACCCGTAGCAGGCAGGTCCGGGGTCCGCACCGGCGGAGGTCGGACCGTTGCGCAGCGAGCCGGCTTCGTCGATCCAGGCGAGTGACCCGCCGCCTGCACCGATGGTCAGCACTTCGATGCTCGGGAACGAGATCGGGAAACCGTACTCGACCTGCCACTGCTTCGTCGTCCGGATCTCGCCGTCGTAGACGAGAGAGATATCGGTGCTGGTTCCGCCCATGTCGAGGCCGATGGCATTGGGGTATCCACATCGGTTGGCGATGTCCGCGACAGCGATGGCCCCGGCCGCGATGCCCGACGCAGCCAGTCGGACGGGATAACGCTCAACCATCGCCGGCGTCATCGAGCCCCCGCCGGAGTGTAGGAGCAGCAGGTCGCCGTCGTATCCGTCTGCCCGGAGTTGTTCCTCGAGCCGGTTGACATAGCCGCTGACCAAGGGGGCGAGCACGGCGTTGGCGACAGTCGTCGAGGCACGGTCGTACTCGAAGATCTCTGGGAGGATTTCGCTGGAGGTGGAGACGCTGACGCCGGGAAGTTCCTCTTCGAGGATTGCCCGCATGCGCAGCTCATGGGCGGAGTTGACGTATGAGTTCAGAAAGCAGATCGCAACGGTCTGGATCTGCTTGCGGCGCAGCAGCCGCGCAACTTCGCGCGCGCCGGCTTCGTCGAGCGGGGTGATGATCTCGCCCGCATAGTCGATCCGTTCGGTGACCTCGTACCGGTCGCGACGACGGATGTAAGGGGTACCCACATCGGAGTAGGCGTCCCACAGTTCGTCCTTCGTCCCGTCTCGAATCTCGAGGACGTCTCGGAACCCGCGGGTCGTGACCAGTGCTGCTTGTGGGAAGTTCCTGGTGATGAGCGCATTGGTCGCGACCGTCGTTCCGTGGGAGAAGAGGGCGACGTCAGCCAGGTCGATTCCGGCGCTGCGGACACCCTCGACGACGGCCTCCATGGGGTCGTGCGGTGTCGACGGGACCTTGGCCACGCGGGTGGTCGACGCTCGTGAGTCGAAGATGCAGACGTCGGTGAAGGTACCGCCGACGTCGACGGCGACTCGAAGATTGCGTTCGGGGGGTGTGATCACGGTCATACTCCTGCGTTCGGGTTCGCCCAGTATCTGCCCAGGCAAACAGCGCAAACAATTGGAGAAAACGAAATCTTGTTCCCTATTCTTTGGACTTGTTAACATCTTCGGGTGAGGTGTTTCGAACGTGGAAACTGAGTATTTCCGCCTGGTCGACCTGCTGCTCGAACAGGACCTCGGCTTGACTCTCGAGAGCGACGGCGACCCGAACGTGCAGCTCGTCAGCGCGCACCCCATCGAGATCGAGGCGCCGGCCCGGTGGTTGGAACCCCGCACCCTGATGCTCACGACCGGGACTCGCTTCGTTGGGCAGGAGAAGGCGTCCCTCGCCCAGCGTCAACTTGTCCGCGAACTGGTCGATGCCGGCGTCTCTGCTCTCGGCTACGGCGTGGGAGTAGTCACCGACACCGTGCCGCGCGCCCTCATCGACGAAGCGAACCGTCACCACTTCGCAGTGATCTCCGTACCCGCCCAGGTGCGGTTCATGGACGTCGTGTCCCGAGTGGCGGCAGCGGCGAAGACGACGGACTCGATGCTGCTCCGACGGACCCTGCAAATGCAGAATCATCTGCTCGAAGCGATGGCATCTCCCGCCCCCGAAGCAGACCTCGTCGCGCGCCTGGCTGCACTACTGCGCAGCAGCGTCGTGCTCTACAGCGAGGTAGGAGACGTTGTCGCATCTGCAGGCGAGGCACCTCTGCATCTGATCCGCGCTCAGTTGAGAGGACGTACCGGCCGATTACGATTCCGGGTAGGTCGATGGGCCGTCAGTGCCTACTCGATCGCCCCCGGCGGCCAGAACTACTGGTTCGCAGTTGCCTCCAAACGCCACGAAGTACCCGACCCATTGGCCGCTCCCGCAGTCGAGGTGGCGCTGCGATTGCTCAATACGATCGAACGCTCGCGATACCGCGCCACCACCGAGAACCGGGCCATACGAGCCGCTCTCGTTCGGACCCTCGCTTCCGGCGAGATACCCGATCTCGACTCCGTCATCGACCGACTGGAAATGCTGCGGTTCGGCAGGCAAGCAGACCTGCGCATGGTGTCATTGACCGCAGCGAATACCTACGACGACGGCCGATGGACACTCCGCTCGGATACCCTGCTCGACGCTCTCGAACAGGATGTAGTGGACCTTGCCCACGACTCGCGCCTGCCGCTGCTCCTGGCGCAGGTCGACCGCGAACTGCTCGGGATCGTGCCGGCCACCAGCAGCTCAGTCGACACGTGGATCCAAAACCTCCAAGACGGAGTGGCCTGCGGGTTCAGCGGACCCTTCACCGACCTTCGCACCGGTCGAGAACGGGTCCGTGATGCACAGTGCGCACGGCGGGCAGCGACCCGCAGCGGCTCCACCGCCACGCGATTCGAGGATGTCGGAATCAGCGACTGGCTGTTAGCGGGCCGCGCCACCGCACCCACCTCACGTAAAGCGGCCCACCAGTTGGCACCCCTCATCGACGAACATCCAGACCTTCTGGACTTCCTACGCCAGTACTTCGCGAACGACCTCGACGTCTCCGCGACGGCCACACAGTGCGCCCTCCACCCGAACACCGTGCGCTACCGGATCAAGAAAATCGAGGACATCCTGCGCACATCGCTCCGCTCGCCGGCGGTGATCACAGAGATCCACCTCAGCCTCGAATGTCTGACACCGGACTAGCGGCAGCGTGGGAACACCGACACCCAGGACACCGGCTGTGATCGCCCGAGCCGCCTGGGCGAGTTCACCGCTCGCCCGTGAATCCGCCTGAGTCCGCCACATTCCCAGCGCATAGAATGACGGCGAGCAGGGGGCCGGGTATTGCTCGTTTCCTGGTAGGCGGGAGAGTGTCACCGTGGCGATCACCGTTCGCAGACTGACTCAGCGCCGTGACCTCGGCCTTTCGATCGTCGCGGGCCTCGAGGGCGCCGACCGTGTGATCGACTGGGCCCACGCCATCGAACTCGCCGACCCGACGCCGTGGCTCGCCGGCGGCGAACTGGTCATGACGACCGGACTCCAAATCGGAACCGAAGCAGACGAACAGTTCGAGTACGTCGCCGGGCTCGTGCAAGCGGGTACCGTCGCGCTCGCGTTCGACACCGGCACCACCTTCGATCGAGTCCCCGACGGCATCCGAAGCGCAGGCGACGAATTGGGTCTACCGATTCTTGCAGTACCCGCGTCGACGCCATTCATTGCCATCACCCGCGCGGTCATCGACGAACTGACAGCCGACCAGGTCCGCGGCGTTCAGCGCGTCGTCGACCAACAGGAGAACTTCGCCCGAGCAACACTGCGTGGCGGAATTCCCGCAGTGATCTCGGCGCTCGGCCGGGCCCTCTCGTCGACCGTTGCCGTGATCGACACCGACGACCGCGTCCTCGCCGTCCACGGACCGGACTCGGCGCGCGTCATTCGCCTTGCCCGTCGGATGGCGGATTCGGCTCGCTCGCGGTCTGGTCGGCGCCAGACCAGCAAGGTCGTCGCCGACGACGAAGGGTACTGCACGATTCAGAGCGTCTCGGCGGCCCAGGAACAACACGGTTACCTCGCAGTCAGCTCGACTGAGCCCCTCCCGTCCTCGGATCGCCTGTTGGTCGCTCACGCGGTGTCGCTGGTCTCGATCGAATTGGGCAAACCTGCCAAAGTGGTTGATACGGAGCAGCGCCTGCGTGCAGCCGTGACCCAGGCACTACTCAGCCTCGGCGACGATCTCGATGTGAGCTTGCTCAGGTACTTCGGTTTCGACGCCGACTCTCGCATCGCCGCAATCGTGCTCACGAATGTCGGGCCCCTCCTGGCCGCCGAGCGGCAGACCGCGGCGGCACTCGCCGGGCATGCAACTCCGTACCTCATGACCCCAACAGCGAACGAGCTCACGATCATCGTCCCAGCCGAACGCTCCTTGGAGATCGGATCGCAACTACAACAACAGGTTAGCGCTCAACTACAGCGGACGCTCGGAGGCGGCCTCGGTTTGCCCGCTCCGATCGTTGCTGCCGCGCTCAGTGTCAGGCAGGCGACCGCAGCGATGCGAGCCGGCCGGTCACGGACGGGGCAGCTCGTCAACTTCGCGGACCTCGGAACCTTCTCCCTCCTGCTCGGCAGCCAAAGCGCTGAGGAACTACACACGTTGGAGCAATCGATGCTCGGCGCGTTGGATGTATACGACGCGACCCATCCTGCATCAAGCAGTTTGGTTGCCACACTGACCGCGTTTCTCGAACACAACGGGCAGACGGAAGTTGCAGCAGCGACGCTCGGCATTCATCGCCACACCATGCGTAACCGTCTGAACAAAGTAGTGGAGCTGACGGGCCGAGACATCAACTCCGCCCATGTCCGCGCCGAGCTGTGGATCGCGGTCAAGGCACGGGAATTGCTCGGCACGATCCAGGAGGCGCCCTGAATCCGAGTTCGCAAGGGACCCTTCCCGCTACCGGAAAGGGTCCCTTTACAGCTTCATCCAGGTGCTCTTGAGCGTGGTGTACTTCTCGAGCGCATGGAGCGACTTGTCGTGCGCTCCGAACCCGGACTGCTTGTACCCGCCGAACGGCACGGTGATATCGCTACCGTCGTAGTTGTTGACCCACACCGTTCCCGCGCGCAGGGCACGCGCGACGAGGTGGGCGTTCGACAGACTGTCGGTCCACACCGCGGCGGCGAGACCGTAGTGGGTGCCGTTGGCGATCCGCACGCCCTCGTCGATGTCGTCGAACGTGAGAATGGACAGTACGGGGCCGAAGACCTCCTCCTGGGCGATCGTCATCTCCGGGGTGACGTCGTCGAAGATCGTCGGTTCCACGAAGTACCCGCCAGAGTCGATCCGTGCCTGCGAGCCACCGGCGAGGGTGGTTGCACCTTCGTCGGTTGCCGCTGCGATGTAGCCGACGACGCGGTTCAAGTGTTTCTCCTCCACGAGCGCGCCGACGGAAGTGTCCGGATCGAGGGGGTCACCGACCTTCATCCTGGCAGTGGCCCGCAGCAGGTGTTCCACGAGTTCATCCTTGCGTGAACGGTGCACCACCAGACGCGAACCGGCCGAACAGACTTCACCCTGGTTGAAGAAGATGCCACTCGCGACGGATGTTGCGATGCTCTCGAGTCCGGTGGCGTCCGCGAGGACGAGCTGAGCGCTCTTCCCGCCGAGCTCGAGCGAGACCTCCTTCAAGTTGGAATCGGCGGAGGCGCGAAGCAGAGTCCGCCCGACCGGGCCCGATCCGGTGAAGGTGATGGCATCGACGTCGTTGTGAAGTCCCAGTGCGGCGCCTGCGGTGGCACCGAACCCCGGAACCACGTTGAGGACACCGGCGGGCAGGCCGGCCTCCGCGGCGAGTTCTGCGAGCTTCAGCGCTGTCAACGAGGACGCCTCCGCCGGCTTGAGAACTACGCTGTTGCCGACCGCGAGGGCGGGGGCGAGTTTCCAGGCCGCGAGCATCAGCGGAAAGTTCCACGGCACAATCGCCGCGACCACACCGTACGGCTCGCGGGTGATGGTCGCGAAGGTGGTGTCGTCGGTCGGCGCCACCTCGTCGTAGCGCTTGTCGATGGCCTCGGCATAGAAGTCGAAGCACTGCACCGTTACTCGCACGTCGACTGCCCGAGCATCCCCGACGGGTTTGCCCATGTCCAAGGCTTCGAGAAGAGCGAGCTCGTCGGCATGCTCCTCGATCAGCCGCGCGAGGGCCTGTAGCACCCGGCGGCGTTCACGGGGATGCTGCTTGGCCCAGCGACCGTCTTCGAAAGCGGCGCGAGCGGACTGGACGGCGCGGTCGATGTCTTCGCGGTCGCCTTCGGCGATGGTGGTCAGTACCCGGCCGTCGCGGGGTGAGATGCAGTCGAAGCGCCTGCCTGCGAGGGCGGGAACGAATGTGCCGTCGATGAAGACATCGTTCCGGGGTGACAGTCGCCGAGCTGTCTCGAGCAGGCGGTCCACCTCGCTGGGCACGGTTGCGGTCATGTCAGTACTCCTTCGTTCGGACGAGGTCCCGCCCGAGTTCGTCGCGTCGCGCCCGGGCGAGCCGAGCGCGCTCGACCGTGGCGTCGAACAGTGCTTGCTGGTGCGGTGCGGTGTCCGCGTCGTCCTCGGGGTGCCACTGCACGCCGAGCATCGGGGAGCTGTCGTGCTCGAGCACCTCGACGCACCCGTCCCCGGCACGGCCGGCCACCCGCAGTCCCGCGCCGAGTCGGTCGACGGCTTGGTGATGGTACGAGGAGACCTCGAACACGCGGCCGCCCATCGCCTGTGCGACCGCGGAGCCGGATTCCATCCGGACGGGGTGCATACATTCGCGGTGCCGGATGTGGCTGTCGGGAACGTGCTGCACCAGGGTGCCGCCGAGCGCCACGTTGACGACCTGCATGCCGCGGCAGATCGCGAGGAAGGGCAGTCCCAGGTCGATCACCGCCCGCGCCGTATTCAGGTCGAACTCGTCCTGCACGGGGTCCGATGCCTCCGTGCGGGAGTCACGTTCGGCCCCGTAGGTAGCGGGGTCCAGGTCGGCGCCGCCGGGCAGAACGATGCCGTCGAAGATCGTCAGCCGGCGCGCGACGTTGCCCGGTCCGGGCGGCACGATGACCGGTTCTCCCCCGGCCCGGAAGATGGCTTCGAGGATCTTGTCGGCAGCCACGGTTCCGGAGCGTCGCAGACCGCTGATCGAGGCGGCGCGGATGCCGGGTACGGCGATCAGTGGCCGGCCCTGGCCGTCGGTCTCACTCATCGGCGGTGAGGGGGAAGGGCAGGTCCGGCATCCACCGCTTCCACTCGGCCTCGAGGGATCCGTCGGCGATGACCTTGTTCAAGGCTGCGTCCATGCTGATGCGGAGGGTGTCGTTGCCCTTCGCGACCGAGACACCCCACCGGTTCCGGGTGGCAACGGTGAAGGCGACGGCCAGGTCGGACTGCTCCCCGAGCGGCACGATGGCGACATCGTCGTCGACCACGGCGTCAATTTCTCCATCGCGCAGTGCCTGCACCATGTCGCCGAGGACGTCGTCGGTAGCACCGTCGAACGGCACCGTCGTCACGCCGTCGAAGGTCTCCGCGAGTGCGAGGTTCGTGCTGCCGACGATGGCGCCGACCCGCTTGCCCCTCAGGTCGTCCGCGGCGTTGATTCCGCTGTCCGCGAGGACGAGAACCGATTCGTCGAAGATTGCGTAGGGGCGGGTGAAGTCGACCAGTTCCGCGCGCGAAGGGGTGATGCCCTGACCGCACCAGATGGCGTCACCGCGGCCATCCTGCACGGCGGGAACCATGTCGCTCCAGGACGTCACGACCCAGCGGACGGTCTTGCCGAGGACATCGGCAACGAGTTCGGCCGCGGAGGGCTCGTATCCGACCCGCGTTCCGTCGGGGGCCGCCTTGTCGAACAGCGGCGGTGCGGGCAGGTCGACGCAGATCAGTTTCAGTTCGTTGCTCACAGGAACTCCAGGTACATGTCGCGGTCGAAGTCGGTCACGGCGCCGCATGCGCGGGCCCATTCGTCGAATTTCAGAGCCGAGTACTGGTCGGCGAGCTCGGGGGCAAGACTGCCGCGAATGACGGTGTTGTCGTTGAAGGCCTGCACCGCGTCCCCGAGGGTCAGCGGCAACGTCTCGTAGGTGTCGTCGCCGTAGCTGCTGCCGATCTGCGGATCCCCGGGATCGGTGGCGTTGTCGATGCCGTGTTTGATCGCGGCGAGCAGCACGGTGTGGGAGAGGTAGGGGTTGACGCTGGCGTCGGGGATCTTGTACTCGAGACGTCCGACGGCGGAGAGTCGGACAGTGCACGTCTTGTTGTCCATACCCCAGTTGACGGCGGTGGGGGCGAATTGTCCGCCGTCCCAGAATCGCTTGTAGGAGTTGACTGTCGAGGCCATGATCGCGATCGATCCGGGTGCGTGGTCGAGCATGCCGCCGAGCGCGTGCTGGCCGATCTTGCTCAGGTGGAGTTCGCGGCGGCCCGGCTCTTCGAGGACGTTCTCGTCGCCGTCCCACAGGCTGACGTTGTGGTGGCAGCCGTTGCCCATGGAGCCGGTAACGGGCTTGGGCATGAAGCTGGCGATGACACCGTGCTCCTTGGCGACCTGGTGGCAAATTTGCCGGTAGGTGATCAGGCGATCGGCGGTGGCGGTGCAGCGGTCGAATTGCCAGTTCAGTTCGAGCTGCCCGGGGTCTTCGTAGTCTCCTTCGATCATGTCGAATCCGAGGGCGTGGGCGTAGGTCATGACCTTTTGGTAGATCGGGCGCATCAGCTCGAGGTTCGCGGTCTGGTATGCGGCGCTGCCACCCGGGCGGACCTTGACGTCCATGCTCGCGCCGAGCCAGCTCATCTCGGGTTCGCAGCCGCTCTTGAGTTCGAGGCCGGTGTCGGCCTTGAACTGGCTGTGTGCCCGAATGAGTGTGCTGCGCGTGTCGGTGGCGAGGTATTCGCCACCGATGTCAGGGATGTGGTCGGGCTCGTAGGTGGTGCAGAAGAACCGCGCGACCGTGGTGTCCCAGGGAAGCACCGCGAAGGTGTCCAGGTCGGGGATGGCGGTGAACTCGGCCGCGTCGACACCACCTCCGAGCAGCTGTCCGGTGCGGTCGGTGTGCAGATCGACCATGGCGGTGCGGTGGAACTGCACGCCCTTGACGAGGTTGCGGCGAAGGTGCCGGGCGGGGACGACCTTGGCGACGGTTCGCCCGGTGAGGGTCACGACCTGGTAGTAGATGTATTCGACTCCGGTGGAGTCGATTTGGTTCTGGATGTCTGCGATACGGGCATCCGAAGAATTGAGTTCCCGGTGCTGATCCAATGAGGTCATCGGATATCTCCTTGTGGTGTGGGTAGGTCGCGGGGTCAAGAAGTGAGGACTGCGGCGCGCGAGGTTTCGATGGCGTCGCGGTATTTCCGGGCCGACGCGGGTGCGGGCGAGATCATGACGACCCCGACCAGCTGACTCCCGCGGTAGTAACCGACGACGGTGCCGTCCAGTGCGGACGGGTCGTCGTCGATCGGGTTCGACAGGTCCCCCTCGAGTACCGAGACGTGGTCGGCGTCGCCCGGTGAGCCGTAGCCCTGCAGTCGTAGCCCGAACTGATCACTCCAGAACGACGGCAGCGGTGAGAACACGGTGGTGTCCTCGCCGGCACCGTTCAGGTGGTGGATCAGCGAGACCGCGGCTCGCTTGGCGGTATCGGTGGGGATGCACCAGTGTTCGATTCGGCGCGGGATGTTCCCGGTGGCCGGATCGGGGAACCGGGCGATGTCGCCGACTGCGACGACGTCGGGCCGCGATTCGACGCGCAGGTGGTTGTCGCACAGGACACCGTTTCCGAGGTCGAGGCCGTTACCGTCGAGCCATTCGACGTTGGGGTGGGAGCCGACCGATTCGATCAGCACGTCGGCGTCGAGTCGGGTGCCATCGGACAGGATCACTGCGGACAGCCGGCCGGAATCATCGCCGCTGGCGACCGCCCGTTCGACGGATACCCCGGTGTGGACGTGCACGCCGAATGCTTCATGCACTCGCCGTAGTGCGTTGCCGAATTCCTCGCCGAGGGGCCGGATCATCGGGACGGCCAGCGGCTCGACGATGTTCACCTCGCACCCGAGTGTGCTTGCGGTGGAAGCGGTTTCGCATCCGATGAATCCGCCGCCGACGACAACGACCCGGTTTCCCGGCTCGAGTTCCCCGCGTAACCCGATGGCGTCGTCGAGGGTACGAATGACATGCCGGCCGGACTTCGGTCCCGGCAGGTCCAGGCGCCGGGGGCGCAGGCCGGTCGCCACGACCAACCCGTCGTAGTGCAGTACCTCGCCGTCGGCGAGGGTGACAGTCTTGGAGTCGAGGTCACTCGACACCGCGGGTGTTCCGAGTTTCCATTGCACATCCGCGATGCTCTTACGTTGGCGGAAGGCGACCGAGGAGTGCCAGTGGTCGAGGGTGGAGTTCTGTTCGTCGCGTTCGGCGGCGAGCACGTCCTTCGACAGGGGCGGGCGGTTGTACGGCATGTGCTGTTCGTCGCCGACGATGGTGATGATTCCGTCGAATTTGTTGGCGATCAGCTGTTCGGCTGCGCGGAGACCGCCCATCGATCCACCGACGATGACAACGTGCGAAGGCATCGGTTCAGCTCTCGTCGAGGAAGATCGCTTGGACGGGGCAGACGTCGGCTGCTTCCTCTACCTCGTCGCGTTGGGAATCCTCCGGATGCTTGTCGTAGACGAGCTTGCCGTCGTCATCCATCTGGAAGACCCTGGGTGACGCGATGGCGCACTGTCCGTGGTCCTGGCACATTCCGTAGTCGACGCGAACGTCCATTTCTATTACCTCTCTTACCGATAAAGTACTGATGGTGTTGGGTGTCAACCGCGTTCGAACGCGATCGGCAGGAAGATCGGGCCGGTGTTGCCGCTGAGCGGCAGCCAGGTGGCGATGCCGTCGATGGTCGGGTTCTTCAACCGCTGGGCGAGGAGTGGAAGGGCTTCGCTCATGTCGCTGCGGGCGACGAAGTGTCCGAGGCAGTGATGTGCGCCGCCACCGAAACCGAAGTGCGGCGGTCGCTGAGCAGTCAGATCGAAGGGCTCACCGTCGATCACCCGCGGGTCGGTGCCGGCTGATTCGGACAACAGGTGGATGGTGGTGCCGGCCTTGATCTCGACGCCCTGGTACTCGAAGTCCTCGAGTGCTTCGCGTGTCACCCACGTGACGGTCGGGTTGACGCGCATGACCTCTTCCACCGCCGCCTTGCCCAGTTCGGGGCGTTCCCCGAGCAGCGTCCACTGGTCGGGATACTTCATGAACGTTTGCAGGGCCAGGCCCAGCTGGTTGCGGGTGGTGTCCATCCCGCCGAAGATCAGCAGGACCAGCGACACGCGCAGCTCGTCGTGGCTGAGATGTTCACCGTCACGTTCGGCCAGAACGAGCCGGCTGACGAAGTCGTCTCCCGGATTCTTGCGCCGGTCGGCGATCAGTTCGTCGGCATACTCGTAGAGCCCTTCGAGCGCGGCCTCGACCTTGGCGAGGTCCTGCTTCAGTGTGACGCCCAAGGCCAGGCCGATGTCGTTGGACCACGCGGCGATCTTCTTCCATTCCCCCTCGGGGATACCGAGCATGATCGCGATGACGCGGGCTGCGTACGGTTCGGCGAACTCGGAGGCGAAGTCGCATCGGCCGCGGTCGTAGAACCCGTCGATCAGCTCGTTCGCGAGGGCTTGGAACCTGGGGACCAGGCCACCGATCAGTTTCGGCGAGAAGGCGGGGTTCATCAGTCGACGCAGGCGATGGTGGTCGTCGCCTTCGAGGTTGAGCAGCGCGCTCGTCCACCAGTGCGCGAACGGCCCGTCGTGGACTCCGTTGTGCGCCGGCCATGCCCAGCTTCCCTGCCGCAGGCGACGGTCTTTCATCAGCTTGCCGACCTCGTCGTACCGCAGGACGGCGAGTCCGTAGCTGGTGTGGGCGTACCAGCTGGCCTCGCGCGCCTGGCGGACGGCATCGGATTGCACCGAGAAGGTGGGATCGGCCAGGTTCAGAAACGGCGCCTGGGTCAGTTGATCAGTGGACATCGGTTGCTCCTGCGGGTTCGGGCTGCGGTTCGACAGAAGCCGCGTGGGTGGGGTTGGGGCGCTGGGGGATCGCGTCGCCGAAGGGTGCGGTCCCGTTGCTGTGGGAGCGGGCGAGTGCCATGTAGAGCAGGCCGGATCCGATGACCGCGGCGCACAGCAGGGCGACGATGTAGTTGTCGTACCAGACGGCGTCAGGGGTGCGCGGCCAGCTGATGTTGACGATGGCGGCGACGCCGTAGACCAGTGCGCCGATGTTGATCGGCATCGCCCACTTTCCGAGCTGGTATTTCCCGTTCGGGATCCAGCCCTTGACGCGGGCACGCAGCGCGGCGAAGACCACCATCTGGAAGGCGATGTAGATGCCGATGGCGCCGAAGCTGATCAGCTTGGTCAGGGCGTCGGTGGACACGGCCGACCCGATGATCAAGATTCCGGGGACGACGGCGGCGAACAGCAGCGCGTACGGCGGGACGGCGCGGTGGTGGTCGAACTTCGACCAGAGTCGGCTGCCGACGATCATTCCGTCACGGGCATAGGAGTAGATCAGTCGGCTCGCCGCCGCCTGCAGGCTCAGGGCACAGGAGACGAACGAGATCAGCACGACGACGATGACGATCTTCGAGCCCACCGGACCGAACGCGTCGCTGAGGACGGTCGCGACCGGATCAGGGTCTTCGCCGCTGATGACGGCACCGAAGTCGACGACCGACAGAATCAGGCTCAGGCACACGAAGGTTGCCGCGGCGCCGCCGATGTAGATGGTGCGGCGCATGGACTTCGGGATCTGGATGCCGGGATTCTTGACTTCCTCGGCGACGTCGCCGCAGGCCTCGAAACCGTAGTACTGGAAGACACCGATCAGGCTGGCGGCGAGGAACGCATACAGGAAGCTGTGCGAGCCCTGCGCCCCGAAACTGTCGAAGAGAACTCCCAGTCCGTGATGACGCTCGGCGACCAGCAACCAGATTCCGACGACGAGTGCGCCGAGCAACTCGGCCCCGAAACCGAAGATCGCGGCATAGCCCAGGACCTTTGTGCCGCCGAAGTTGATGACCGTGGCCAGGATCAGCACCGCGAGAGCGCAGGCGATGGTGGTGGTCACCGAGGGGGTGAACCCGACCACGGTGGCGACGAACGGGCCCGCGCCGTAGGCGACGCCGGCGATCGTGGCGAGCAGGGCGAAGAGGTACACCCACCCCGTCATCCACGCCCACTTTCGGCCCCACAAGCGGCGGGCCCAGGGGTACACGCCACCGGCGACCGGGAACTGTGCGACGACCTCGCTGAAAACCAGGGCTACGAGGAACTGGCCGACACCGGCGATCAGCAGGCTCCAGATCATCGGAGGTCCGGCAGCGACCAGCGCGATCGCGAAGACGGTGTAGATACCGACAACAGGGGACAGGTAGGTGAAACCGAGGGAGAAGTTCGCCCACAGGCTCATGTCTCGTTTGAACTCGGACTCGAAGCCGAGAGCGGCCAGTTGGGCGTCGTCGTCGGAAATGGCGTCGTCAGGACGCTGAAGAGGTATCTGGGACACGGGTCTCGTTCTTTCGTCGGGAGGTACCGCGGGGCCGTGAGAATCGAATGTCCGGTTTGTGGGGCCGGTCACATCCGTCGCTTAAACATATACAGTGATAGTTCATAGTTCAAGGTGTCAGCGTTACGATCTTGTGTAGCTCTACGACCTCAGGGGGTACCGGTGCCGATCGACCAGCTCGGAGGCTTGACTGCGCTCGGCGCTGTTCTCGCCCCGCTCGATGGCGGCGGCCCCCGGACCGATGCGGTCGTCCAGCGCATTTCCGCAGCTATCGGGCTCGGCGTGATGGTCGACGGCGAGCAGCTGCCGCCAGAACTGGACCTCGCCGGCCAACTCGGGGTTTCCACGGTGACCCTGCGTGAGGCGCTGGCGGTGCTCCGCAACGAGGGGCTGGTGTACACCAAGCGTGGGCGCGGCGGTGGCAGTTTCGTCAAGGCGTCGGCCGACGTCGTCCAGAGCAATTCGCTGACCAGGCTGCAGCAGCTGAGCGTGGAGGAACTGCGGGACATCGGCGACGAACACTTCGCGGTCTCCGGCGCAGCCGCCGCCCTGGCGGCCCGCCGCAGCCTGGCCGCCGATGTGACCCGGTTGCGGGCGCTGGTGACCAGGATGCGGGAGACCGCCGACCCTTTCGAGTGCCGACGCGCCGACAGCCGCTTCCACATCGAGGTCGCCGTGAGCTCGCAGTCGTCGCGGTTGACCCGAACCGAGGTCAGCCTGCAAGCTGAGTTGTCGGCAATGATCTGGCTTCCGCAGGTAGCGGTCGATCCAGCCGAGGAAGCCGGCACCCACCACGCTCTGGTGGATGCGATCGAAGCCGAGAATCCCGATCTGGCACGGGAACTGGCAGAATCGCACAGCGTTGCCCACGTTCGCCGCCTGATCAAATTACGTATGGAGCTGAGGAACGAATGAGTCCTGTCGATGACTCTCGGCCGCAGGCAGCCGTCGACTCGGTCGCGGAAGCGACGACGGACCTCGTCGAGGTGATCTACGGTTCCCTCGCCTCGATCGGCGATGCGTTGACCGAGTTGTGGGCCAGGTTGCAGGCCGACGGAACGACACCGCGGTCCACCGACCTCGAGTCGCTCAAGGGCAGCGTGGTCGGCGAACTCGAATCACGCGGGCCGCTGTTCAACGGCGCAGGAGTCGTCATGGCCGACGGCAGCCTCGCCGATCGGCAGCATTACCTCGAATGGTGGCGCGCCGACGGGGGCGACCGTCCCGATTCGCAGCGGCTGGTCCTCGACCTCAATCCCCGTAGCGAGTACTACTACGACTATTCCGACATGGAATGGTTCGTGATACCGCGGGATCGGAACGAGAAGTGGGTCTATGGGCCATATCTCGATTACACCGGTGTCGACCTGTACGTGTGCACCTTCGCTGTTCCGGTCAGGCTCGGCGACGGAACCTTCCTCGGTGTTGCCGGCGCCGATGTCCCCGTGTCGAGTATCGAATCGAGGCTGTGGCCGCAACTTCGTCGCGCGGGGTCCGGTCTGGTCCTCGTCAATGCTGACGGACGGGTCATCGTGGGTAACGATCCGGAGTACATCACCGGTTCCAAGGTCGCTTCCGTGGCCCGGTCGGGCGAAGCGGTGCCGGTGCGGGCAACTCCCTGGTCGCTGGTGCCGCTTCGGGACGCGGAGTAGAACTCCTCCTGGATGAAAACTAGTGCTGCACGGCACGTTCGGTAGGTCGGGGCGGCGTGAGGGCCGGGCGTGCTGATCGAGCTCGCCCGGCCCCTACCAGGGATCCAGTTGTACTGGACTTCCTTACACCGCGGGTGTGGTCCGTTGTCCGCGTTTCGCCGCAGCATGCGCCGTTGAATGCTCGACGAACGCGCCGAACAGGGCCCTCCGGTCCTCCTCCGACCCGTCGGTGTCCTCCGGATGCCACTGCACACCCACGATCCATGTGCTCTCGTGCTCGACTGCCTCGACGACACCGTCCACACCGCGGGCTGTCACCCTCAGTCCCTCGCCGACCTCGCCGACCGCCTGGTGATGCCCGTTGCGGACGATCACCCGCGATCGTGACAGGATCTGCGCGAGGCGTGAATCTTCGACCACGACGACCGGGTCGTCGAGGAACATCGGCTCCCCGTCACCGCCCCGGTGGGGGTTGTTCTCCCCCAGATCCGGGATCAGCGTTCCACCGCAGGCGAGGTTGATCATCTGGGAGCCGCGGCAGATGCCGAGCATCGGCGCCCCGAACTCGAGCCCGAGATCGATCGCGGCGAGTGTGCGTTCGTCGGTTCCGCGGTCGACCCCGTAGAGATTGTCGACGAACCCGGTGTGCCCGTAGAGGGTGGGGTCGACATCTCCCCCACCGAGCAGCATCACCCCGTCGGTCTCCTCGTCGATGGTGAACGGGGCGTCCCGGGAGATGTCGATGACGTTGACCCGGGCTCCCAGCTCCACCAGCGTGGCCAGCGCCGAGCCGGTGAAGCGCACGATGAGGTCCCGGGTCTCGGTCGTCAGGCCGGGAAAGTTCAGGGGCGCCACGACGGCGATCAGCGGGCCGCTTCCGTGGCTGCCGCCGTCCGGGAGAACGTCCTCGAGCATGACCGGTTCGATGACCGTGCCGTCGAGTGCGCCGGGGCTCATATCGTCGACTGTCCGCCGCGCAGGTACACCGTGGTGGTGTGGGTGAAGAACTCCCGCGCCGAGCGGCCCTGCTCCTTCGGACCGTATCCGCTCTTCTTCGCGCCGCCGAACGGCACGTGGGGGTCGGCGCCGGCGGATTCGGAGTTGATGTGCAGGATGCCGACATCGATGTCGTCGATGGCATCGAGGGTGCGCGTGAGGTCCTGGGTGAAGATGGCGGCAGAGAGACCGAATTCGCTGTCGTTCGCCAGGGCGAAAGCTTCGCCGGCGCTGCCTACTCGCCGGGCCGCCAGTACCGGGCCGAACAGTTCGTCACGCCAGACATCAGGCAATTGCGACGGCAGCTCGAGGATGGTCGGCGGCACGAAATACCCTGTTGCCAAGGCGCCCTCGGAGTATTCGTGGCCGCCGGCGACGGGCAGCGCCCCCTGCTCGATCGCGCGATCGATGCCCGCCCGGATCGAGGCGCGGGCGGCGGCGTCGACCACCGGTCCCATCTCCGTGCCGTCCTGAACGGGGTTACCGACGTTCAGTGCGTCGGCGCGCTTGCCGAGTTCGGCGAGGAAGTCCTCGGCGATGTCGTCGGTGACGATCAGCCGAGAGGTCGCGGTGCACTTCTGCCCCGTCGAGCGGAAGGCACCGAACATCACCTGCTCGGCGGCCAGCTCGAGGTCGGCGTCGCCGAGGACGACCGCCGCGTTCTTTCCGCCCATCTCCGCCTGCACCGGAACACCGCGGGCGGCACCGGCCGCGGCGATCCTACGGCCGACACCGGTGGAGCCGGTGAACGTGATCGCGTCGATGCCGGGGTGCTCGACGAGACCGTTGCCGACGGTCCGGTCACCGATCACCAGGTTCAGCACGCCGTCAGGCAGGCCCGCGTCGGTGAGGGCCTGCGCCAGGCGCATCGCCAGGAGCGGAACGGTGCCGGCCGGCTTCCAGACCACGGTGTTGCCGTAGGTCAGGGCCGGGGCGATCTTCCACGCCGGGATGGCGATCGGGAAGTTGAAGGGCGTGATCACACCGACCACGCCAATGGGTTTGCGGGTGACCAGGATGCGTTCACCGCGGCGCGGCGAGGAGAAGACCTCGCCTGCGTCGCGGTCGGCGTCGTTGCCGTAGTAGCGCAGGATCTGGGCCGCGCGCAGTACTTCGCCTATGCCTTCGGGTTTGGTCTTGCCTTCTTCGCGGGCGAGTTCGGTGCCCCAGTCCTGGGCTGCGCTCTCCACGATTCCCGCGGCACGCACGAGGATCGCGCCCCGCTCGTGCGCGGGAGTGCGCGCCCACTCTCGCCTGACCCGTCGGGCCGCCGTGACGGCCCCGTCGAGTGCCGCGGTGTCTGCCAGTCGTCCCTGGGCAACGACGACGTCCGGCTCGGCCGGACTGGTGCTGACGACGGTATCGCCGGCGCCGTCGAGCCATTGTCCGTCGACGAGATGGTGCAGTTGCGCGGGTGTGGTCATGAGAGGGTCGTCCTTCTTCGGGTGTGGGGTACTACAGAGCGGCGAAGGCTTCCCGAAGGACCGAGAAGCCTTCCATGAGGAGTTCGTCCGAGATCGACAGTGGGGGAAGGAAACGCAGGACGTTGCCGAAGGTGCCCGCGGTCAGGGTGAGCAGACCGTGGGCGAGGCAGAAGCGGTTGATCTCGGCGACGGCCTCGCGATTGGGGGTCTTCGTGCCGGGCTGGACGAGTTCGATCGCCACCATGGCACCGCGACCCCGGACATCGCCGATGATGTCGGTGTGGGCGGCGATGTCGCGCAGTTCGCGGAACATGAGGTCGCCGATGGCCTGCGCCCGCGCGAGCAGGTTCTCCTCTTCGATGGTGTCGAAGACACCGAGAGCGGCCTCGCAGGCGGCGGGGTTGCCGCTGTAGGTGCCGCCGATGCCGCCGGCGTGCGCGGTGTCCATGATGTCGGCGCGCCCGGTGACCGCGGCGAGCGGCATACCGCCGGCCAGCCCCTTCGCGGTCACGATCAGGTCCGGCACGATGCCTTCGTGCTCGGAGGCGAACCAGTTGCCGGTGCGGGCGATGCCGGCCTGCACCTCGTCGGCGACGAACAGGATTCCGCGGTCCCGGCAGAAGTCGGCGATGCGGCGCAGGAAACCGTCGGCGGGGACGATGAATCCGCCCTCGCCCTGAATGGGTTCGACCACGACGCAGGCCACGGCGTCGGCGCCGATCTGCGAATCCACCAGCATCTCGAACTGGGCGAACGCTTCGTCGGCCGCGTTCTCGGCGCCGCTCGGCCACCGGTAGGGGTAGGCCATCGGTGCGCGGTACACCTCGGGTGCGAAGGGACCGAAGGTGCTCTTGTACGGCTGGTTCTTCGCCGTCATCGTCATGGTCATCAGCGTGCGCCCGTGGAAGGCGTGGTCGAAGGTGACGACCGCGGGCCGGCCGGTGGCCGCCCGCGCGTACTTGACGGCGTTCTCCACCGCCTCGCTGCCGGTGTTGAACAGCGCCGTGCGCTTCTCGTGATCACCGGGGGTGAGCCGGTTGAGCGCCTCGGCCACCTCGATGTACGGCTCGTACGGGGTGGCGAGGAAACAGGTGTGCGTGTACTTCGCCAGCTGGCGGGAAGCCCGCTCGACCACACGCGGTGCAGCGTTGCCGACGGTGGTCACGGCGATACCGCTACCGAAGTCGATGAACGAGTTGCCGTCGACGTCGACGAGGACTCCGCCACCGGCGGCCGCGGTGTAGATGTTCGCGCCGCTGGTCAAGCCTGCGGGGAGGGCGGCACTACGGCGGGCTGCCAGTTCCCGGGAGCGGGGTCCGGGTACCTCGGTGACGATGCGGCGTACCTGCTCGAGCTGCGGTCCGCCGACGGGTGTGTGCACAGCAGTCATGTCGTGTCCTCCAGTCGGTTTACCGAGACTGTATGGGCGAAGTCGCCCAGCAGGACATGGCCGAGCTGTACATTTCGACGACCGATCATGGCCCTCCCGGCTAACCCGGTTTCGGCGACGGACACGCACACTTGCTGCACCGAGACTTGGGAAGGACACTGCGATGGGCAACGGCGCCACAATGGCAGATCAACTCGAATCACCCCTGGCTGTGGACGTCGGCGAGGCAATCGGCCGACTACTGCTCACCAGCAGCGACCGATCGGGAACGCCGCGGATGATCTTTCTGTCCGACACGACCGGAGGCAACACCGCCGAAGCCGTCATCCTCTGGCCGAACGGCACACCTCTCCTCGCCGACGTCGCACATCTCTTCGAGCACTTCGGATTGCGCGTCGCGGACCGAGACACCCTGCCGCTGCCTCCCGGCATGTCCACCGCGGCCGCACTCCACAAATTCACGTTCCAGGCACCGAGAGTGTCACGACGCCGGTCACTGAGCCGGGTGTCGGAAGCCTTCGAGGCGCAGACGCTCCACGGCTTCGAAATCGACGACTTCGCCAAGTTGATCGTCGCCGCCGGCTTGTCCTGGAGGGCGATCGTTCTCATCCGTGCGGCAAGCCGATTCGTCCGTCAAGCGGGGCTCGGCCTGTCCGAGAGCTACGTCATCGACACCCTGCTGCGGCACACCGAGTTCGCCGAGTCTCTCGTGCACTACTTCGGTGCGCGGTTCGATCCCGACCTCGACGACCGAGATACGGCTGTCGCGGAGACTGTTTCGGCCGTGCGTGAACACCTGGATGCCGCAACGACCTTGGACGAAGACCGGATCATGCGGTCGCTGGAGTCGTTCGTCACCGCGTGCCTGCGCACGAACTGGTACCAGACCGATGCCACGGGCACGGCGAAGCCGTACGCCTCCTTCACGCTCGACTCGAGCAGACTCGCGCTGACCGGGCCGGTTGTTCCCTACCGCGAGATCTACGTCTACGCCAACGACGTCGAGGGAATCCACCTGCGCAGCGGCGCCGTCGCGCGTGGCGGGCTGCGATTCTCCGACCGCCCCGAGGACTACCGCACCGAAGTGCTGGGCTTGATGAAAACCCAGACGGTCAAGAACTCCCCGATCGTTCCCGTCGGCGCCAAGGGCGCATTCGTCCGCAAGAATCCGAACATCACCCCCGCAGAGGCATATACGACGTTCATCAGGGGACTTCTCGATGTCACCGACAACATCGTCGACGGTCACACCATCGCACCGCAGCGCACCGTCACCCACGACGGCCCCGACACCTACCTCGTCGTGGCCGCCGACAAAGGAACGGCCTCGTTTTCGGACCTAGCCAACAACATCGCCCTCGACGCCGGCTACTGGCTCGGAGATGCATTCGCCTCCGGCGGCTCGAGCGGATACGACCACAAAGCCATGGGCATCACCGCCCGCGGCGCCTGGGTCTCGGTGCGCAGGCACCTCGACGAACTCGACGTAGACGTCGAAACCGACCTCTTCACCGTCGTCGGCGTCGGCGACATGTCCGGTGACGTCTTCGGCAACGGAATGCTGCTGTCCGAGTCGATCAAGCTGGTCGCCGCCTTCGCCCACCGGCACATCTTCATCGACCCCGACCCCGACCCTGCCCGCGCGTTCGCCGAACGTCAGCGCCTATTCACACTCCCCGGAACCACCTGGGATCACTACGACCGCAACACCCTGTCCGCCGGTGCCGGCATCTGGCCGCGCACCGCCAAGCGGATCTCGCTCTCGCCCGAGGCCCAGAAACTCCTGGGCGTGCAGCAGAATCTGATCTCACCGAACGACCTGATCAAGGCCATCCTGTCGGCCCGCGTCGATCTGTTGTGGAACGGCGGAATCGGCACGTACGTCAAAGCGTCGACCGAAACCCACGCCGATGCAGCCGATCCGGTCAACGATTCGGTGCGAGTGGACGCGGCCCAACTGCGCTGCGCCGTGATCGGAGAAGGCGGCAACCTCGGGCTGACGCAGCGGGCACGCATCGAATACGCGCTCGGAGGGGGTCGGATCAATGCCGACTTCATCGACAACGCCGCCGGCGTCGCCACGTCAGACCTCGAGGTCAATCTCAAGATTGCTCTCGACGGCGCCGTGCGCAGCGGGCGAATCAACCATGACGAGCGCAACGCCCTACTCTCCGCGTCACGCCCGGACGTTGCCGACGCAGTACTCTGCAACAGCGAGAGTCAAACGCTGGCAATCAGTCTCGCCTCCTCTCAGGCCCCGCAGCTACTGAACCGTCACGAGCGGCTCATCGACAACCTCGAACACAACAACGGCATCAACCGGGCCACCGAGGTTCTGCCGACAAAGAAAGAGCTGGTGTCGCGGACGCAGGCCGGTCTCGGGCTGACACGACCCGAGATCGCCATCCTCCTCGCTCAGTCGAAGAACGTGGTTCAGCAGGACCTGCTCAATTCATCCGTTCCGGACGAACCGGTCTTCGCGTCGGCCCTGTCGGCATACTTCCCGCCTCGGATCCGCGAACAACTCTCCGAGGAGGAGATCCGCGGCCACCGCCTGGCCCGCGAGATCGTGGCGACGAAGATCGCCGACGACCTGATCAACCACGTAGGCCCCGGCCTGATCTATCAACTCGACGAACGCCTCGGCGTCACAACCCCGGCAGTGGCCCGGGCCTACGCAGTTGTCCGGGCCGTGTTCGACATCGACGAACTGTGGTCGGACGCCGAACAGCGCACCGACGTCACGCAGGCCGAACGCTGGAACCTCCTCCGCGCTCTCCAGCACTTCATCGAGCACACCGCCTCGTGGATTCTGCGCCGCCGCCCCGCCCCACTGAACGTCGAGGCGGAGATCGACCGGTACCGTCCCAGCGTTCGCGAGTTGGTGGCACACCGTCCCCACCCGACCACGATCGCCGAGACCACCGAGAGACTGCGATTCCTCGGCGAGGTCCTCGACCTGATCGAGACCGCCCGACATGGCGGCTGCTCCGTCGAGGCTGCCGCGGCCATCCATGCCCGAACGGACTCCGTCCTCGGACTGACCTGGTTGACCGGCCGCCTCGAACACCACGTCACGACCACCTGGTGGGATGCGATGGCGGCCGCGACAGTGCGCGACGACCTCGCCGAACGCCATCATGCGCTCGTCGGGGCCATCCTCGATCTCGACACCGGAGGCGACGACCAGGTGGTCGTATGGCAGGAACGCACTGCGGACGCCATCAACCGCTTCTCCCGCATCACCGCCGAACTCCGACGAGACGGGGTGGTGGACATCTCCCGCGCCTGCACGGCCGGCGCCGAGTTGAACCTGCTGATACGGAGCACCCGCACAGGCGGATTCGAGGACAGCACCACCTGACCGTGCCCCTGCAGCCGGAATCGGACCGGAGGTCGTGCCGCCGGCCGTGGCCATCAACGATGCCGCGCCGGCGACGCAGTCGGAGAAATTGTCAGCTCCTCCCGAGTAGTCTGTGTGGGCATGGCACGGGATGAGCGTGGTGTGACAGCCCAGAGTGAGGACTTCGCTGCCTGGTACAACGAGGTGGTCTTCAAGGCGGGCCTCGTGGACCGGGGTCCGGCCAAGGGCACCATGGTGATCCGACCGTACGGGTACCGGCTGTGGGAGCTGTTGCAGTCCGAGTTGGACCGCCGCATCAAGGACACCGGTCACGAGAATGCGTACTTCCCGTTGCTGATTCCGGAAAGCTACCTCGGGCGGGAAGCGGAACATGTCGAAGGGTTCTCTCCGGAACTGGCGGTGGTCACCCATGCCGGCGGGAAGATGCTCGAAGAGCCGCTGGTGGTGCGGCCGACGTCGGAGACGATCATCGGCGAGATGATGGCCAAATGGATCAGTTCGCACCGCGACCTGCCGCTGCTGCTGAACCAGTGGGCGAACGTGGTGCGGTGGGAGCTACGGCCTCGAATGTTTCTTCGCACCACGGAATTTCTGTGGCAGGAGGGCCACACCGCGCATGCCGACGAGGCGGCCGCCCGCCGCGAGACGATGCTGGCGCTCGACATTTATCACGAGGTGGCGCGTGAGCTGGCCGCGATGCCGGTGGTCCCGGGTGAGAAGACGCCGGGAGAACGGTTCGCCGGTGCGGTGGCGACCTACACGATCGAGGGGATGATGCGTGACGGCCGTGCGCTGCAGTCCGGCACCTCGCATTACATGGGCACCAACTTCGCGTCGGCGTTCGATATCCGCTATACCGGCGAGGCGGATCGGGAAGAGTTGTGTCACACCACGTCCTGGGGAATGAGCACCCGGATGATCGGTGGCATCGTCATGACTCACGGGGACGACAAGGGCCTGGTGTTCCCGCCGCGGTTGGCGCCCCACCAGGTGGTGATCGTGCCGATCACCCGTGGCGGCAACGTTGCCGTCGAGGACGCGGCCGACGACCTGGCCCGCCGCCTGCGGTCGGCAGGAGTGCGTGCCCATGTCGATGCCCGCCCGCAGCTCACCCCGGGGTTCAAGTACAACGAGTGGGAGATGCGCGGCGTTCCGATCCGGCTCGAACTCGGTCCGCGGGATCTGGAGGCCGGCACCGTGATGATGGTGAGAAGACTCGGCGACGGCAAGCAGGCCGTGCCGATCGACTCCCTGCCCGAGACCATGCCGGGGGTCCTGGACGACTTTCAGGCCTTTCTGCTCGCTCGTGCGACCGCGTTCCGCGACAGCCACACTCGAACCGTCGACAACTGGGAGGCCTTCGCGGATGCGGTGTCGACCGGGTGGGGACTGGCACTGCACTGCGGGAGTTCCACGTGCGAGGAGGAGATCAAGTCCCTGACCGCTGCGACCCCGCGGTGCGTTCCCCTGGGCGGCGAACCGGAGACAGGTGTGTGCGTGCGATGCGGCGCGGCGTCGGCGTACGGCAAGCGGGTGATCTTCGGGCGCGCCTACTGAGCGGGGCGACCCGGGCGAAAGAGCGCACACGGTGCGTGCAGGGGTGGCTATCACCACCCCTCGGGGGACTATTCGCAGGCCGGGCACTCGACGGACGCTGGGAATCTCGAAAACCGACCACTCGGAGAGAGTAGTCCCGCGATCGAAAGGAACCCGTCGCATGCCCCGCATCCTCGGCACCACCGTCCCCGACGTCCACGAACATGATCCGCCGGGCGCGGCCATGCCCGCCGCCGAATCCGTCCCGAAGCCGGTCCGTCACCACTGGGCCTTTGCCCGGATCGGCCTGTACCTGCTGCTTGCGTCCCTGCCGCTGCTCGCGATCTCGGCGCAGGTGTTCGGCGTCGTGCCGATGAACGCCACCGGTGCGCTGGTCATCATTCCGCTCGCCGCCACCCTCGCCGTGTTGTGCGTGTTCGCTCCGCACCCGATCGACCGCATCGTCGGCCATGGCCTCGGCTGGGGGATGTTCGCGTGTCTGGCCTACGACGTCTTCCGCCTCGACACCGTGTATCTGCTCGGGATGTGGGGCGACTTCATTCCGAAGATGGGGACGTGGCTCCACTCGGGAACCGACACCCGGACCGGCGCGATCGTCGGGTACCTGTGGCGCTACCTCGGCGACGGCGGCGGCATCGGAATCGCGTTCTTCCTCATCGCCCTCGCGCTCGGCCTCCAACATCGGTCACGCCGCGTCGTCCTCCTCGCGTTCGTCACCTTCGCGGTGTTCCCGGTATGGGCCGGGCTCATCGGAACGGTCGCCCTGTCGCCACGCGGACAGCACGACATGTTTCCGCTCACGCCGACCACGATCACGCTGTCGCTGATCGGGCACCTGATCTTCGGGCTCGTGCTCGGCCTCGGCTTCCTGCGTGCGCGGGGCCGCCTCGGCCAGCACTGGCCGTGGCCGCCGCTGCTCCCGGTGCGGTCGCGGGCCGGTGCGCCGCAGTTGCGCAGTGAGGCGCTGGTGCCCGCGTGCGGCGAGTGCGGCGCGACCGGACGGTAACCCCCACGTGAGCGGCAAAGCGTGCCCGGACACGCTTTGCCGCTCACGTGCGGGTGAGGTGCCGGTCCTTCACCTTCCGGCCCACTGCCACGGACAGCAGCATCAGCAGCGCCGACCCCGCGAAGCAGGTGGCGTAGCCGAGGTGCGGGGCAAGAAGTGAAATGACGAACGGGACGGCGAAGCCGACGTAGATCAGGCAGTAGAACACCGCCACGGTCTGCGCGAGTTCGTCGGCCGGCGCCAGTCTTTCGACGGACGCGAGACCGCAGCCGAGCAGGATGCCGTAGCAAGATCCGAGGAGGAAGGCCGCGACGACGATCGCGGCGACGGACAGCGCACCGTCCGTATACGCGACCACGGTCGCGGCGCCGAAGCCCAGCACCCCGAGGGTGATGCCGATCCGGATCCCGGTGACGGCGTCGTCCTGCTGCGGCCACCGTTTGGCCCACGGCTGGATCACCGCCCCGGTGATCAGGGTCAGTGCCGCCACCAGCCCGGTGAACGCCACCGACGTGGAGCGCAGCGACTCGGAGACGAGCGGCGGAAGGGTCGCGAACGACACGGTCGCCACACCGAACACCCACGGTGCCCAGGGCGCGATGCCCAACCGGAACTGGGGCGTCGCCAGCACCGACAGGGGTGTCGCGGTGAGGTCGGTCGAACGGATCCGCTCGTCGGGCACCGCCCACACCAGCGCCAGGGCGCCGACCATCAACGCGATGTGCACGAGGTACGGGAGTAGTTCGGGGGCGGGCAGCCACTGCGCGATTACGCCGGCGAACAGGGCTCCGCAACCGAATCCCGCGGACAACGACATGGCGGCGCGGCGCGCACCCGCCCCGGAGGGCGCGGTGGAGCTGAGTTCCTTCATCCAGGCGGTTCCGGCGCCGAACGCCATGCCGGAGGCCAGTCCGGCCAGCACCCGGCCCAGGTAGAGCAGGTCGGGGACGGCGGCGCCCGCGATGAGGACGAGGGAGGAGACGATGCCGACGGGGATCATCGGGCGGATCACCGCGCGCCGGCCGAACCGGTCGGACACGCGCCCGAAGTACAGCAGGGCGGGTACGAGCCCGACGACATACGACGCGAGCATTGCGGTGAACGAACCATTCCCGAGACCGAGATGTTCGCGGTAGACGAGCTGCATCGGGGCGAACTGGTTGGCACCCCAGCTGACCGCGAACAGCGCGGCGGCGAGGCGGACCCAGGGCGAGAGCATCACCTGATCCTCCCAGAGCCCGTAGCGCGGCGAAGTATCAACTCTTCACAGCTCGGGCGGCGGATTCCTGTGCACCATGGCCGTGTGCGGCGGGTTCGGGGACCTCTAGCGTCGACCCCTGAGCACACGAGCCGAGGAGGACATGTGTGGGGTAACGACGGCAGCTGGGTCGGCTCGGACGCGCAGACGATCGCCCGCGCGGTGACGAACCGGGAGGTGTCCGCGAGCCAGGTGCTCGACGACCACCTGGCGCACATCAAGGCTCGGAATCCGGAGCTGAATGCTCTCGTCACCGTCGCCGAGGATCAGGCGATCCGGGCCGCCGACGACCTCGACACCCGGATCGGCCGAGGGGAGGACGTCGGTCCGCTGGCCGGGGTCCCGTTCACGGTGAAGGACCTGATCGCGACCGCGGGTGTCCGGACGACGGCGGGGTCGCGGGCGCTCGAGCACAACGTGCCTTCTGTCGACGCACCCGCGGTGGCCGCGATGAGGGCGGCCGGCGCGATTCTCGTCGGGAAGACGAACACCCCGGAGTTCGGGGCCAGCGGCCTCACGCACAACGACCTGTTCGGGTACACCGTGAACCCCCTCCGGCCCGGCGGCGTCCCCCGCTCCCCCGGCGGTTCGAGCGGCGGTGAGGCGGCGGCGGTCGCGTCCGGGATGAGTGTCGTCGGTCTCGGCACCGACTTCGGCGGCTCGGTCCGCTGGCCTGCCCACTGCACGGGACTGCGCTCCGTGCGCCCGACGATCGGCCGGGTGGACCCCGACGGGCAGTATCCCGGTGTCCCGTCGGGCGATCACCTGCTGACCAATCCGGCGACCATGCACGGCACACTGCAGACGATCGGTCCGATGGCACGGACCCTCGACGACGCGGCGCTGGTGCTGCGGGTGCTCTCGTCCCGGCAGTATCGCTGGACGGACCCGGGTTCGGTGGACCTCGCGCGCCTCGACATCACGTGGGCGCCCGGTGACGGGACCGTGCCCGTCGGCGACGAGATCGTCGCGGCCGTTGCAGGTGCTGCCCGACGGCTCGGTGCCCGCCCGTACGAGGGCGGGGCGCTGGCGGAGGGGAATGACCTGTTCGGGACGTTGCGGTCGGTCGAAACCCACACCGACATCGAGGAACTCGGCACCGACTTCGGGGCGAACATCGCCACCATGCTCTCCGGCGTGCGGGACGTGGATCGGCAAGTGGTCGAGCGACTGTGGGCGCAGCGGTCGGACCTCGTCCACCGGTTGCTCGGCGAGATGGGGGACGTCCTCGTCCTTCCCGTCGCCTCGATCCCGGCGCCGCCGCTCGGCGAAGAACTGTTCGACGTCGGTGGGCAGTCACTCACCTGGGCGCAGGCCCTGGCGAGTTGCCGCGCGATCAGCGTCACGGGTCTGCCGTCCGTCGTCGTTCCGGTGGGAAACACGAAGTCCGGGTTGCCGATCGGCGTGCAGGTCGTCGCGCGGCCGTGGTGTGAGCACGTGGCGCTGGCCGTGGCCGCCCGGTTGTGAGGGGGCCACGGCCGACGCGGGCGTCAGATCACCAGGTCTCGCCGCAGCCCCTCGATGTCTTGGTCGCTCAGCCCGAATTCACCGAGCACCTCGGCCGTGTCCTGTCCCAGCACCATCGGCGGCGCATTCCGGATCGGCAGGGTCTCGTCGTCCACCCAGAACGGACCCCGGACCAGCGGCACCTCCCCGCCGTCCGGCGTGGCCACCGGTTGCACCATCTTCAGCGCCTGCACCTGCGGGTCGGCGAAGGCCTGATCGATCGTGTGAACGGGACCGCACGGGATACCCGCCGCGCGAATGAGCGTCACCCAGTCGGCGGCCGGCCGCACCGACAGCAGGTCGAGAAGTTCCTTGGTGAGCCGATCCCGGTGCGCGAGTCGTGATTGGCCGGTGCGGTATTCGGGCCGGTCGGCGAGTGCGGGATCCCCGAGAACCTCGCACAGCGACTCCCAGTGCCGGTCCGAGCCGGTCGCGATGATGATGGGGAAATCAGCGGTGTCGAATGTGCCGTACGGCGTGATGGTGGGGTGCGTGTTGCCGTTCGGCTCCGCGACGCGGCCGGTGCTCAGGTAGTTCTGCGCCTGGAACGACATGATCGACAGGGCCGATTCGAGCAGGGACGTCTGCACGTGATGACCGGCGCCGTCACGGCCCCGGGACACGAGCGCCGCCGTGATGCCCAGCGCCGCATAGATACCGGACACCGTATCGATGATCGGGATGCCGACGCGCATCGGGGTGTGGTCGCCTGCGCCGGTCACCGACATCAGACCCGACATGCCCTGCGCGACCTGATCGAGTCCCGGCGAGAACTGCTCGGGGCCGGTCGGTCCGAAACCGCTGACACTCATGACGATCACTCCGGGGTTGTCCTCGGCGAGCGACTCCTGGTCGAGTCCCATGTCCGCGAGGACGCCGGGGCGGAAGTTCTCCACGATGACATCCACGCCGACGGCGATGCGGCGCAGCAGT
This sequence comes from Rhodococcus wratislaviensis, assembly GCF_041228765.1. Classification (NCBI taxonomy): domain Bacteria; kingdom Bacillati; phylum Actinomycetota; class Actinomycetes; order Mycobacteriales; family Nocardiaceae; genus Rhodococcus; species Rhodococcus wratislaviensis. The sequence continues at coordinate 1,115,986 of NZ_CP150488.1, forward strand.
TTCCGGCCCTGCTCGCTGCGCATGTCGAGCGCGACGGAGCGTTTGCCGCGGTTGACGGACGCGAAGTACAGGCTGTCGCTGCCGTCGAACGGCGGCCACTGCCGGGAACTGTCGCCACCGGAACGGGTCTCGACCTTGATGATGTCGGCGCCGAAATCGGACAGCAGTGCCGTGCACAGCGGTCCGGCGAGGGCCCGCGTGAGGTCGAGGACCCGGATCCCGCTGAGCAACTGGTTCATGGTGGATCCTCGGTTCTCTGTGAAGGAAGGGGGACCGTCCGAGAATTGCGGACCTGCGGAACGATAGCGATGGCGAGAATGCACAAGCGGCCGCTGGGGATTTCGGCGCATTGTGTGCCGCGACGGGCTGCCGCCGCCGGTTAGCGTGAGCTACCGAAGAAACCCGAGGAGGACGAGACGATGCGCGACATCCTGACGGGCCTGGAATCGTGGTTCGGCCGCGGCGAAAATTTCGCCCTCGCCACGGTGGTGCGCACCTGGAAGTCGTCCCCGCGGGCACCGGGCGCGGCGATGGCCGTGTCGGAATCCGGTGAGGTGCTCGGAAGCGTGTCCGGTGGGTGCGTCGAGAGCGCGCTGTACGAGACGGCGCGGGACGTGCTGGCCGACGGGCGCAGCCGGACGGAAGTGTTCTGCGTGGCGGACGACGACGCGATCGGTGTCGGTCTGACGTGCGGCGGCACCATCGAGGTGTTCGTGCAGCGCATCGGGCACCACGACTTCCCGGACTTCGCGCAGGTGGCGCGGCGCATCCGCGGCGGTGAGTCGATTGCCGTCGTGACGGAGACCGGCGACGGATCACGGACCCGGCGCTGCGTGATCACCGGGGGCCGGCAGGCGGGCGACCTCGACCTGCCCGAGACCGACGTCGAGAGTGTCCGCCGCCGACTCGAAGCCGGTGAGTCGCTGGTGTATCAGCTGCAGTCCGAGACGGTGTGCATGGTCGAGATCTTCGCGCCCCCACCGCGGATGTACATCTTCGGGGCCATCGACTTCGCGGCGGCCATGTGCACGCTGGGCGCGTTCGCCGGCTACCACGTCACGGTGATCGACGCCCGCGCCGTGTTCGCGACGCGGGCCCGGTTCCCGGACGCCGACGACGTCGTCGTGATGTGGCCGCACCGGTTCCTCGAGACCGCGCCGGTCGACCGCCGGACGGTGCTCGCGGTGCTCACCCACGACGAGAAGTTCGACATTCCGCTGCTCGGGCTCGCCCTGCGATCGGACGCCGCGTACATCGGCGCGATGGGCAGCCGGGCCACGCACGAGCGCCGGGTCGCCTTGCTGCGCGAACAGGGGACGACCGCGCCCGAGTTGGCGCGGCTGCATTCACCGATCGGCCTCGACCTGGGCGCCCGCACTCCCGAGGAGACCGCGGTGTCGATCCTCGCCGAGATGATGAAGACGACCCGGGGCACCACCGGGCTCGAGCTCCAGCAGCTGAGCGGTCCGATCCACCGTGATGCGCCGGCCGGGACCGGCCGTCCGCTCGAGTGCACCGCGTGACCATCGTTTGACGGGTATTCGGGTCGCGACTTAAGGTCACACTTTCGCGCCATCCGGGGCGAGTATCGGATCAGGTGAGCAGGGTGTTGCAGTGACGGCGAGGGATGTCGGTAGTTCCGCTCCCGGGTTCCGCGCAGCCGCCGACACCGGCGACGGGCCTGGTCCGGGCGTTGCGCCGCAATCGTTCGCCGACCTGCTGCTGTCCGATCTCCTCGTCTCCCCGACCCTGGTCGCCGGCGAGACCGGCACGTCCCGCGAGGTGTCGAACGTCGCCGTGATGGCGGTGCCGGACATCGGACCGTGGCTCCGGGCCGGACAGTTGCTGATCACCACGCCCGCGGTTCTCGGCCGGCTGGCCGAGCCGATCGACGCGTTCCTGGCCCGGCTCGACAGGCGAGGCGTCTCCGGGCTCGCCATCCGACTCGACGACCCCACCGCGACGCTGCCGGCCGAGATGTCCGATGCGGCCGACGAACTCGGGCTTCCCGTCGTCGTGGTCTCAGACCTGTATTCGCAGGTCCACCCGCTGTCCGGTGCTCTCGCGGAGTTGTCGGCCCGGCAGGTCGACGCCGTGTTCGAGGCGGACCGGCTGCGGAGAGTGCTCGTCGACGTCGTGATGGCCGGCGGAGGATTCGCCGAACTCGCTGTCGCGGTTGCGGGTGAACTGGGCGGGGCCGTGCTGATCACGACACCCGACGGACGTCAGTTGTGCCGGGCAGGCGACGAGTCCGAGCTGAACCGGCTGGCGTCGAGCGCGGCGCTCGACTCCACCGGGCGGGTCCGCACCGATTCGACGGAAGGCGGTCTCGGACTGCACCGGCTGGGCGACGAGTTCATCGCGGTCTCAGCGATTTCGGCCAACGGCATCGATCACGGGCGGCTGGTGCACTTCAGCACCGGGCACCCGCTGCGCAGCGAAGACCTGTATCTCGTCGAGCAGGCGGCGGCGGTGTGCGCCCTGGTGGTCGCCCGCGAACTGATCGTGTCCTCGGTCGAGGAGAAACACCGCGCGAACTTCGTGCGGGACCTGCTGCTCGGCCGCGGCGGCGAACACGAGCACGTCGTCGCGCACGCCAAGACGTTCGGCTGGGACCTGGACCGTCCCGTGGTCGTCGTGGTGATCGAACCCGATCCGGTCGGCGAGGACGAGCCGTCGATGCCCACCCGGATGCCCCTCGTCGAGCGGCAGGCGCGGGCATTCACGAGCGCCGTCGCGGGCCGTGACACGGGCGCCGCCGTCACCGCGCTGGCGACGGAGACGGTGATCCTGATGGGTGTCGGCACCGACACGATGAACCTCGTCCATGAACTCGTCGCCTACGTGCGCGGCGACGGCGGCGGCGGGCGCAGGCCCTTCGGGGTGGGGGTGTCCCGGCCGACGGACTCGGTGGACGGGATCCCGGCCCTCTACGGCCAGGCCCGGACCGCGCTGAAGGTGGGACGGCAGATCACCGGTGCCTGGGCTGTGACGCATTTCGACGACCTCGGCGTCTACCGGCTGCTGAGCCTCGTCGAGGACGACCGCGAACTCGAGTCGTTCGCCACCGAGACCCTCCGCGAACTGACCGCCGACACAGCCGAGGCGCAGGACATGCGGCGCACCCTCGAGGTGCTGCTCGCCACCAACATCAACATCGCCGAAACCGCACGTCAACTGCACTTTCACTACAACACCCTGCGGTACCGGGTGGTGAAGCTGGAGAAGATGCTCGGGTCGTTCACCGACCACCCCGAATTGCGGCTCGACCTGTCTCTCGCCCTCAAGATCATGGCGATGCGCGGCATCAATTCCTAAAGTTGCCAATTTCGCCGGGCACGCACTGGCAGATTCTTCTCACGCCGGGTGGCTGACGCTGTAATAACGTTTCCCTCCTATCGAGGTGCAACTGTGACATGCGGCACATCATCGGAGCTGGCCGCCGGCACCCCTGCACCGTCACCTGTCTGAAAGGTCACCCTATGCCTATCTGGACACTGCACGGAGATGGCAAGACCATCGCGCCCGGGGAGGTCGTCGCCCCGAGCGAACGGCTGACCTGGGGTCGCACGATCGGGCTCGGCGGGCAGCACGTGGTCTCGATGTTCGGGGCCACGTTCGTCTTCCCGATCATCATGGGTCTCAATCCTCAACTGGCCGTGATGATGTCGGGGTTCTGCACCCTGTTCTTCCTGCTGGTCGTCAAGGGCCGGATCCCCAGCTACCTGGGGACGTCGGCCGCGTTCGTCGGCGGCATCGCCGCCATCCGCGCCCAGGGCGGCACCTCGGCGCAGGTGACGGGGGCGATCCTGGTGTCGGGTCTCGTGCTCGCCGGGATCGGCGTGCTGATCCACTTCCTCGGCGGCGGGGTGGTGTTCAAGATCCTGCCGCCCGTGGTCACCGGCGCCGTCGTGATGCTGATCGGGTTCAACCTGGCCCCGGTCGTGGCAGGCACGTACTGGCCGCAGGACCAGTGGGTCGCGTTGACGGTGATGGTCGTGCTGGTGGTGGCGAGCGTCGCGCTCCGCGGATTCCTCGGACGGGTCGCGATCTTCCTGACGCTGCTGTTCGGATACGTGCTGTCGTGGGTGCTCGACCTGACGACCGGCATGATCACGTCGTACGACCCGGTCGCCGGCGGGGTCACCGAGCACTTCCGGGTCAACTGGGACGGCGTCTCCTCGGCGTCGTGGATCGGGCTTCCGCCGTTCTCCGACGAGGCGAACGGCATCGTGGGCATCCACGCGCCGTCGTTCAGTCTCACGTTCATCGTCCTCGTACTGCCCGGTGTGATCGCCCTGATCGCGGAGAACGCCGGACACGTCAAGGCCGTCGCCGAGATCACCAAGACCGACCTCGACCCGATGATGGGACGCGCCCTGATCGGCGACGGCCTGGCCACCACCATCGCGACCAGCGTCGGCGGATCCCCCACGACGACGTACGCCGAGAACATCGGCGTCATGGCCGCGACGAAGGTGTACTCCACGGCCGCATACGCCGCGGCGGGCGTCATCGCGATGCTGCTGGGCTTCTCCCCCAAGTTCGGTGCCGTCATCTCCGCGACCCCGGGCGGCGTGCTCGGCGGAATCACGGTGGTGCTCTACGGGATCATCGGCCTGCTCGGCGCGAAGATCTGGAAGGAGAACGGCGTCGACTTCGGCAACCCGCTCAACCTGATGCCCATCGCCGCCGGCCTGATCATCGCGATCGGTGACACGGAGCTGACGTTCACGGACAGCTTCTCCCTCAGCGGCATCGCGCTCGGCACGATCGTCGTGATCGGGATGTACCACCTGTGCCGGGTCATCGCCCCGAAGGACACCGACGACACCGGCACCGGCCGACACCACCCGAAGCCGACCGCGGACGACGGAACGGCCCCGGATCGGGTCGGCCAGCTCACGTGATCTGCCATCGTCAGCACGTGAGTTTTGTCACTAGTTCACGAAACGTCGAGCGTACGATACGGGCAGGATCTGAGGAATGAAACCGTCGCCACTGACTTATCACCGACCTCGGTCGATCGACGAGGCCTGTCAGATCCTCGCGGACGTGGCTCACGAGGGAAAGGTGCTCGCGGGCGGGCAGTCGCTGATCCCGTTGCTCTCGATGCGGCTGGCCGCGCCGGCGCATCTCGTCGACATCGGATCGATCCCCCGGCTGGACGCGGTGTCGTCGTCACGCGAGCTCGGTGTCACGTTCGACGCACTGACCACCCATTCGGTGCTCGAATCCGACCGCGGCGCCGCCCAGGTGCAGCCGCTGATCGGCCGCGGGCTGCGTCTCGTCGCACACCCGACCATCCGCAACCGCGGCACGACGGTGGGCTCGGTCGTTCACGCCGACCCGTCCGCCGAGATGCCGGCCGTGCTCGCGCTGCTCGGTGGCTCGGTCACCGTGCGTTCCGTGCGCGGGGTCCGGGAAATCCGCTCGACCGACCTGTTCGCCGGGCCGCTCGAAACGACGCTCGAGCCGGACGAGATCGCCACGAGCGTCACCGTCCCGGCCGCCGAGCCCGGTGTCGGGACGGCGATCGACGAGATCGCCCGCAGACACGGCGACTACGCACTCGTCGGGGTCGCGGCGCAGGTGCGGGTCGAGGGCGGCGCGGTCGCGGAGGCCCGGATGACGTACGTGTCGGCCGGCGAACTCGGTGAGGTCGTCGACTACACGGACGTACTGCGGGGTGCGTCCGCGACGGACGACCGGGACCCGTTGTGGCGGAATCTGTCCGAGTTCGCGCGGGAGCGGATCGACACCGAACCCGACATCCACGCCACGGCGCGGTACCGGTCGCAGCTGGTGGCGGCGCTGACCGCCCGGGTCGGGTTCGCGGCCGCGCAGGATGCAGTGCTCGACGGTGCCGCCGTGCACGCGTCGGCGGGAGGAAGGTGACCATGGCAAAGGCAACGCGCAGCATCGACGAGCAACTCGCCGAACTGCAGGAGGACACGGGCGAACAGCACGTCGCGGTGACGTTCACGCTCAACGCGGTGACGCAGACGGTGGTGCTCCCGTCGCGCACGCTCGCATCCGACGCGATCCGGCATCATCTGCGCCAGACGGGCACACACGTCGGGTGCGAGCACGGGGTCTGCGGCGCATGCACCGTGCTGCTCGACGGGAAACCGGTGCGGTCGTGCCTGGTGCTCGCGGCGAGCCTCGAGGGCCGGGAGATCACCACCGTCGAGGGACTCGTCGAACCCGACGGCACGCTGCATCCGGTGCAGCAGGCGTTCATCGACTGCCACGGCCTGCAGTGCGGATTCTGCACTCCCGGCTTCGTGACGACCATCGCCGCATTCCTCGAGGAGAACGACTCGCCCACCCGCGAGGAGGCCACCGACGCGATCGCGGGCAACCTCTGCCGGTGCACCGGCTACCAGAACATCCGGGCGGCCGTGCTGCGCGCCGCGGAGATCAAGCGCGAGCGTTCGGGCGAATTCCCGCTCGGCAAGGACGACGAGTCGGCACGGGCCTCACTCGACCCGAAGGTCCGCGGCACGACCAACCCCGTCGGTGGAAGGGCAGGGCGAGCATGAGCGTCACGAAACCCCGCACCGAGCCCGCGCGGACCAAGGGCGCCGACGCGCCCGCAGCGGCGGAGAAGTTGTTCGGCAAGCCGATTCCCCGCACGGAGGACGCCCGGCTCCTGTCCGGCAACGGCCGCTACCTCGACGACCTGGGCCACAACGCGCTCATCGCCGCGTTCGTCCGATCACCGCACGCGCATGCCCGCATCACGGGGATCGACATCGATGCGGCGCTCGATCTGCCCGGTGTGCACGCGATCTACACGTACGACGACCTCGCGGACGACTCCCCGGAAATGGCGGAGAACCTCCCCCTCCTCATCCCACATCCGGCGATCACCGCGCCGCGCAACGGGTATCCGCTCGCCAAGGACGAGGTGAACCATGTCGGCGAGGCGATCGCAATGGTGGTCGCCGACAATCGGTACATCGCCGAGGACGCGTGCGCCAAGATCGATGTCACGTACGAGATGCTCCCACCGGTCGTGGGCATCGACGTGGCGCGGCAGGCGGACAACGCCGTGCACGCGGACGTCCCCGACAACGTCGCGGCGCACCTGCAGCACGGGTTCGGCGACGTGGACGCGGAACTGGCGAACGCACCGCACCGGCTGACCCTGAACCTCGAGATCGAGCGGTCGGCGTCGATGCCGATGGAGGGCAAGGGCGTCTACGCGCGCTGGGACACCGACGAGCAGGCGCTCACGTTCTGGACGTCCACGCAGACGTCGACGTCGGCCCGCGCGGCGATCGCGGCCCGACTCAAGATGGCGCACAACAAGGTCCACTGCATCGCGCCCGACGTCGGCGGCGGCTTCGGCGTCAAGATCGTCCACCCGTGGCCGGAGGAGGTCATGGTCACCTGGGCCGCACGGCGGCTCGGGACGGCGGGCATCTCGAGCGAGGTCAAGTGGGTCGAGGACCGGCGTGAGCACTTCGTGTCGAGCGCGCACGAGCGCGGCCAGATCCAGGAAGTGACGGTCGGATTCGACGACGACGGCACACTCCTCGCGTTCGACTTCACGTTCTGGCACGACAACGGCGCCTACCTCCCGTACGGCATCATCGTCATGCTGAACACCTCGACGCAGGTGCTCGGGCCGTACAAGCCGAAGTCGTTCCGGGTGGACGCGTATTCGCTGTACACGAACACCGTCATCGTCACGCCCTACCGCGGGGCGGGCCGCCCGCAGGCCGTGTTCGCGATGGAACGGGCGATGGACGCGATCGCGAAATATCTCGGCAAGGACGTCATCGAGGTCCGCGAACACAACTTCATCCGGCCCGAGGAGATGCCGTACGACTTCCACCTCACGTTCCAGGACGGTCGCCCCCTGATCTACGACACCGGCAACTACCAGGCCGGGATCGACAAGCTCAAGAAGCTCATCGACTGGGACGGGTTCGCCGAGTACAAGAAGCAGGCGAAGGCCGAGGGCCGGGCCGTGGGCATCGGGATCGGAGCCTACGTGGAAGGCACCGGACCGGGCCCGTACGAGGGTGCCCACGTCCTCGTCGAAACGTCCGGGAAGGTCAAGGCCGCAACGGGTCTGACCACCCAGGGGCAGGGACACCAGACGGCGTTCGCGCAGATCGTCGCGGACGACCTCGGCGTGCCGGTCACCGACGTGGAGATCGTCACCGGCGACACCCGCCGATTCGGCTATGCCGTCGGCACGTTCGCGTCCCGTGGCGCGGTGATGTCGGGTTCGGCGTTCCACGTGGCCGCGCGGATGGTGGCGGAGAAGGCCCGCACGATCGCCGGTGAGGCGCTGAATCTCGATCCCGCCGAACTGGAACTTCGTGGTGGGCACGTGTGCAAGATCGGTACGGTGCCCGGCGCCGAGGGCACGTCCATCTCGCTGGGTGTGGTCGCCGTGCTGTCGAACCCGCTGCGCTACGCGTTCGACGACGCGTCGAGGCAGGCCACCGGATTCGCGAAAGCCGATACGGACATGACGATTCCGCCGGTCCGGGAGGGCGAACAGCCCGGGCTCGAGGCCACCGGCTACTACTCGCCCCCGACGTCGACGTTCGCGTCCGGCGTGCACGCGGCGATCGTCGAAACCGATCCCGTGACGGCGGAGATCCACGTGCGGCGGTACGCCGTGATCCACGACTGCGGCAACGTCATCAACCCGCGGATCGTCGAGGGCCAGGTCATGGGCGCCGTCGCGCAGGGTGTCGGTGGCGCGCTGTACGAGAAGATCGTCTACGACGAGCACGGCCAGATGCTCAACGCGTCGTACATGGATTTCCTGATGCCGTTCGTCACCGAGATGCCCGACTCGCTCGAGATGGACCACACCGTCACCCCGTCCGGGCTCAATCCCCTCGGGATGAAGGGCGCTGGCGAGGCGGGCGTGATCCCGACGTCGGCCGTCATCGCGGCGGCGATCGAGGACGCGGAAGGCATCCCGATCACTTCCATGCCGATATCCCCTTCAGAGTTGTTCGAGCTTCGCCTCGCACACGCGTCGTCACAGACCAAGGAGAACGAATGAGAATCGCCGGCACCGCCCTACTGACGGCCCCACCGGAGGCCGTGTACGACAACCTGCAGGACGGACGGGTCCTCGCGGCGACCATCCCCGGGGTGCAGTCCCTCGAGCAGCTCAGCGACAACCATTACAAGTTGTCCATCACCGCGGGTGTCGCGTCCATCAAGGGCACCTATGACGGCGAAGTGATTCTGTCGCAGCAGAATCGGCCCCAATCGTTCGTGATGACGGCATCGGGAGCCGGCGCCCCCGGCACCGTCAAGGCCGACGTGACGGTGCGGCTCGAGGAACGCGACGGCGGCACCCTGCTCAGCTACGACGCGGACGCCGTCGTCGGCGGCATGGTCGGCGGCGTCGGGCAGCGGATGATCACCGGTGTCGCGAAGAAGATGGCCGGGGTGTTCTTCAAGGGCATCGACGGCGTGATCGCCAACGGCATCCCACCGGCCGAGGTCGCCGCGGCGGCGGGCGAGGCGCCTGCGGTCGCCGGTGTCGCGGCGGCAGCCCCGGTTCCCGCGGCCGCCGCCGCGCGGGTGCGGGTACCCGAGGGAACCTCCACGACAACCGTTCTCGCGTCGGCCGCACTGGGCGCGGGTATCGCCCTCGCCGGTGTTCTCGTCGGCGGAATCCTCGTGCGGGGCACCTGCACGAAGTAGCGCCGCGAACACCTCGTCACACAGCACCCCGAACCGTCCGGTTCGGGGTGCTGTCGTCTGTGCGGGGCACCCGGTCGCGGGCAGCGCCGAACGAGGACCGGTGAGTTCGGCGATATGTGACAAAGAAACGGGGCGGCGGAAGCGGTGCAATTGCTGTACGCGAGACGAGCCCAGGAGGAATCGTGGAATCCAGAAAGATTCGGGTCGGTATCGACACCGGCGGAACATTCACCGACGTCGTGGCTGTGGACGAGGAGTCCGGAGCCGTCGTCACCACCAAGACACCCTCGACGCCTGCCGACCCGGCGCAGGGATTCCTCACCGGAATCGAGAAGGTGCTCGCCAAGCTCGGCGAGACCGGCGACGCGATCGGCGCCGTCAGCCACGGCACCACCGTCGCCACCAACAAGCTCCTCGAAGGCAAGGTCGAGAACCTCGGGTTCATCACCACCGAGGGCTACGAGCACGTGCTCGAGATCGCCCGCCAGTCCGTCCCCGACGGCTACGGCAACTCCTACTTCTGGGTCAAGCCCGACCGCATCGTTCCCGCCGACCGCGTCCGCACCATCGGCGGCCGGCTGGCGTTCGACGGCAGCGAGATCCGCCCCCTCGTGGAGGACGACGTCCGCACGGCCGCCCGCTTCTTCGCCGACCGCGGCATCCGCACCATCGGCGTGTGCCTCATGCACTCCTACGCCAACCCGAGCCACGAGACGCGCGTGCGCGACATCCTCCTCGAGGAATACCCCGAGGCCACGGTGAGCATTTCCAGCCAGGTGCTGCGCGAGTACCGCGAATACGAGCGGTCCATCACCACGCTGGTCGACGCGGCCGTGAAGCCGAACATCCGCAACTACGTGAACAACATCGCCAACCGGCTGCGCGAATTCTCGTCCGACGAGGGCGAGGCCCGCGACATCCCGTTCTACGTGATGAAGTCGAACGGCGGCGTGCTCTCCGCCAAGGAGGTCGTGCACCAGCCGATCACGACGGTGCTGTCCGGCCCGGCGGCAGGCGCACTCGGTGCGGCGCTCATCGCGAGCGTCGCGGGTGTCGAGCAGGTCCTCACGTGCGACGGCGGCGGAACGTCGACCGACGTCACCGTCGTGGTCCGTGGTGAGCCCGCGCTCACCACCGAGGGTCGGGTCGGGGCGTACCCGTCGAAGATCCCGATGATCGACGTCGTCACCGTCGGCGCCGGCGGCGGCTCCATCGCCTGGCAGACCCCCGAGGGCACGCTCCGCGTCGGACCGCAGTCGGCGGGCGCCGACCCCGGCCCCCTCTGCTACGGCAAGGGCGGCAGCGAGCCGACGATCACCGACGCTCACGTGCTGCTCGGCCGCATCCCACCCCACCTGCTCGGCGGCGAGATCCCCCTCGACACCGAACTGGCCCGCAAGGGCGTCGAGCAGCTCGCGCACCAGCTGAAGCTCGGCTTCGAGGCCTGCGCCACCGGCATCCTCGAGGTGTCGGCGTGGAACCAGGCCAACGCGCTGCGGCAGATCACGGTCAAGCGCGGTCTCGACGTCCGCGACTTCACCCTGGTCACGTTCGGCGGATCCGGTTCGCTGCTCGCCTGCCGGCTCGTCGACATCCTCGGGCTCAAGGACGTCCTCGTCCCGCTGAACCCGGGCAACGTGTCCGCGTTCGGGCTGCTCACCGTCGACGTCCGCAACGACTACGTGCAGACCCACGTCTGCAGGCACGACCGGCTGGAGATCGAGGAACTGCAGTCGGGGCTGGACGCGCTCGCCGCCGAGGCGGAACGCGCACTCGCCGACGAGGGCTTCGGGGAGTCGGAGCGCAAGTACGCGCGCTCGGCTGACCTCCGCTACCTCGGCCAGGCCTTCGAGGTCCGGGTGCCGGTCGGTGAGGGTCCCGTCACCCAGGAGCTGATGGACGAGGCCGCGGAGCGATTCCACCAGGCACACCAGGAGCTGTACGGCTACGACTTCCGCGGCGACCCGCACCAGCACGTCGAGTGGGTCAACCTGCGCGTCAGCGGCATCGGACCGATCAAACGCCCGACGCTGAACGAGATCGCGGCGGGGACCGGGGCCGAGTCCGCGGTGACCGGCACCCGTCCGGCGTACTTCGACGAGTGGGTCACCACCCAGGTCTACGACCGGGCCCGGCTCGGCGCGGGCGACGTCCTCGAGGGTCCGGCGGTGATCGAGGAATTCAGCTCGACCATCCCCGTGCACCCCGGTTTCCAGGCGCGGATCGACACCTTCGGCAACATCCGCATCACCAAGATCGCCGACTCGAACGGAGCGAACCGATGACCGTCACCACCGAACCCGTTGCAGTGCAGGCGGCCAAGCCCTACCGGCTGACACCGGTCGACGGCACGACGCCCGACCCGGTGCTGGTGGAGATCGTCGCCGGCTACCTCGCCAGCGTCGAGATGGAGGTCGAGACGTCGATCTCGCGGACCTCCCGCTCCCCCATGATCCGCGACGCGCACGACTTCCGCGCCGGCATCCACGACCGTAACCTCCGGAAGCTCACGGGCCGTTCGTATTCGGCGCTGGTGCACCCGGTGGCGCGGGACTTCCCGCTCGACACGATGAAGCCCGGCGACGTCTACTTCCACAACGACGTCTACCTGTCCGAAGGCGGCATCGGCCACCTCCCCGACCTCTGCGTCACCGTCCCGGTGTTCGCCACCCGGCCGGGCGACGCGGAACCGTCCGTCGTCGCGTTCGTGCAGGCGTTCGGCCACCACGACGACATCGGCGGCTGCTGCCCGGGATCGATGCCCTCGGGCGCGACCACGGTGTACGAGGAGGGCCTCATGGTCCCGCCGATCAAGCTGTGGGATCAGGGTGTGCCCAACGAGGCCGCGCTGCGGATCATGACCCGCAACTCGCGGATGCCCGACGCGCTGGCCGCCGACCTCGACGCCGAGTGCTCGGCGTGCCTCATGGGCGCCCGCCGCCTCACCGAGCTGTTCGAGCGGTACGGCTGCGACACCGTGGAGGCGTGCTTCGACGCGATGATGGACGCGACCACCGAGACGTACCGGCGGGAGATCCTCAGCAAGATCCCGAAGGGCGAGTACACGTGGGAGGACTACGCCGAACACGACGGCGTCGACGAGCCCATGCTGCACCGGCAGCGGATCACGCTCACCAAGACCGGCCCGGAGGACGAGGGCGGCGAACGCCTCATCCTCGACTTCAACGGCACCGGACCGCAGGCCAAGGGTCCCATCAACCACTGCGGTGACTACGCCGACGGCAACTTCCTCATCAAGTGGCTCGCGCCGATCCTGCGCAACCTCGCCGACAGTCCCGAGCGGATGGCGGAACTCGACGTCAACGAGGGTGTCGTGCCGTTGATCGAGATGAAGTTCCCGGAGAAGGGCACGCTGATCACCCCGATCTTCCCGGCGCCCACCAACGCCCGGACGTTCGTGATCCTGCGTCTGCTCGGTGTGCTCGCCGGCGTCGTCGCGAAGGCCGTCGACGGGAACATGCCCGCCGACCAGGAAACCATCCGCTACACGGGTGTGTACGGCGAGGACTTCGACGGGCACTCGTACCTGATGCGCGAGGTGCTCGGCGGCGGTTCCGGTGGCAGGCACTACGCGGACGGTGAGGACACCATCCACGTCGTTCCCGACTCGCGGAACCTGCCGACCGAGTTCACCGAGAGCCGGTTCCCGTTCATCGTCGAGAAGCTGGGCCTGGCGAAGGATTCCGGCGGCGCCGGACGGTACCGCGGCGGCCTCGGCTACGAAAAGCACATCCGGATGCTCAAGGACGCGAACTTCATGTCCATCGCCGACCGCTCGATCCTCTCCTGCTGGGGAGTCAAGGGCGGCAAGGCCGGACGGCCCTTCTCGGTGGTCCTCGACCCGGGCGGCCCGAACGAGCGCGAGTTCGACGCGCTGACCGACGCCGAACCGATCAAGGCCGGCGAAGTGGTGCGCATCCGCACCACCGGTGGCGGCGGCTGGGGCGACCCGCTCGACCGGCCGGTGGAGGAAGTCGTCCGGGACGTGCTGTGGGGCAAGGTGTCCGCCGAGGGTGCGCGCGTCGACTACGGTGTGGTGCTCGCGTCGTCGACCGGGGAACCGGTCGCGGACGTCGACGCCACCGAGGCGTTGCGCGAGCAGATGCGCAACGACCGCGGACTGGACGAGCCGTTCTTCGACCGCGGTCCCGGGTACGAACGCCTCTCCGGCGGTGCGAAGTTCGCCGAATTCGACTTCATCGACCGGTGATCCGATGACCGAGTCACCCTCCCGCGGCGCCGAGATCGCAGTCCTCGGCGCCGCGGGGAAGACCGGAACCGCCGTCGTCGCGGCGCTCGAGGGGCTCGCCGACGTACGCCGGGTGGTGCACACCGCCCGGCGTCCCGGCGACTTCGCCGTCGACCTCGAAACGGGCGCGGGACTGGACGAGGCGCTGTCGGGTTGCCGGGGCGTGTACTTCATCGCCCCCAACGTGCACCCCGACGAGCCGGCGCTGCTGCGAAACGCGCTGGCGGCGGCCGTGTCCGCGGGGGTCGAGCACGTCGTCTACCACTCCGTGGCCTGGCCGTACACCCCGCTCATGCCCCACCATGTCGACAAGGCGCGGTGCGAGGACGTGCTCAGGACGTTCGGCGGGTTCCGGTGGACCGTTCTGCAGCCCTGCGCCTACGCGGAGAATTTCGGGGCGGTGCTGGACGGCTCGGCCACGACCGTCGAACTGCCCTACAGTCCCGACGCGACGTTCTCGTTCGTCCGGCTCGCGGACGTCGCGGGGGTGGCTGCGCGAGTGCTGTCGGAGGGCCCGGACATCCACCACGGCGCCACCTACGAACTCGGCGGACCGGAAGCCCTCAGCGTCCGGGAACTGTGCGACCGGGCGGGTGGGCCGGTGTCGGTGAAGCAGGTGTCCGTCGACGAGTGGATGTCGCGGCACGGGCGGGACCTGACGGACGACGGTCGCGCGCGGTTGTCCGCGATGTTCGAGTTCTACGACCGGTACGGGTTCCTCGCGGGCGGCGCGATGTTCGAGTCGCTGCTCGGGCGCCCGCCCGCCCCCGTCACGTGAGTGGCAAAGCGTGCCGGGGCACACTTTGCCACTCACGTGCTCAGACGCCGATCCGGCCGCCCGACTTCCACACCGCCACGACGGCCGGACGCGGCTGAGCGTCGCCGCCGTCGGGCCAGTGCGACGCCGGGTTGTCGGCGCTCGCGTCGTCCAGTTCACCCGGGTGCTGCACACACACCGTGACCCGTTCCTCGCCGACGATCGGACCGCACGTCTCGGCGCCCTTGGGCACGGTGAGGAACTGCTTGGTCTCCCCACGGTTCGGGCCGTCGAGGACGACGCTGAACAGGCCGTCGTTGGACTTCAGCGCGTTGCCGTCGGTGGAGATCCACAGGTTGCCGTGCGGATCGAACGCCAGGTTGTCGGGGCAGGAGATCGGGCTGACGCTCTCCTTGTCGAACCCGCCGAAGTAGGTGTCGGCCTCCTTCGGGTCACCGCACACGAGCAGCAGGTTCCACGTGAACGCGGTGCCGGCGTGGTCATCGGTGAGTTCGAGGACCTGACCGTTCTTGTTGTTGTTCCGCGGGTTGGCCTCGTCGGCCGCCGCGGCACCGTCGACGCCGCGCTTGGTGTTGTTGGTCAGCGCCACGTACACCTTGCCGGTCGTCGGGCTCGGTTCGAAGTCCTCGGGACGGTCCATCTTGGTGGCACCGACCTTGTCGCCGGCCTGACGGGTGAACACCGCCACCTCTTCGGCGCTCATGCCGTCGACGAGCGACTCCCCCTTGCCGTCCTCACCGGTGCGGAGCAGCGGGATCCACTCTCCGGTGCCGTCGAACGTCCCACTCGACGGCAGCGTGCCCGACCCGTCGATCTGGTCCGCCGAATTGCCGCTGAACTTCGCGACGTACAGGGTGCCCGCGTCGAGCAGCGTCATGTTGTGGCGCACGGCCGCCTGGCTGCTGCCGTCCATCGCCTTGCGGCTGGAGACGAACTTGTACATGTAGTCGAAGCGTTCGTCGTCGCCGCTGTACGCCACGACGGTGCCGTCGTCGGTGACGTGGATGGTGGCGGCCTCGTGCTTGAACCGGCCCAGTGCCGTGTGCTTGACGGGCGCCGACGTCGCGTCCCACGGATCGACTTCGACGACGTAGCCGAAGCGGTTGACCTCGTTCGGTTCCTGGGCGAGGTCGAAACGCTTGTCGAACCGTTCCCACTTGCGCTCGGATGCAGCACCTTCCACGCCGTACCGCTTCAGCCGTGCGGCGACGACGGGGTCGGTGACCAGTTCGGCGTTCGCGAAGTACTGGTTGAAGTTCTCTTCCCCCGACAGCACCGTGCCCCACGGTGTGACGCCACCCGAACAGTTGTTCAAGGTGCCGAGCACCTTCGTGCCCGTCGGGTCGGCGGACGTCTTCAGGAAGTCGCTGCCCGCGGCGGGGCCGGTGACGACGAATTCCGTGGTCGCCGTGATGCGCCGGTTGTACGGTCCGAACTCGGGAGTGAGCGTGCCCGAGGCGGATTCGCCCTTCACCTGCACCACCGACAGCCCGTGGGCGGCGAGCGCGGTCTGGAACTGCTCCGGCGACGGGTTCTCGGCGTCGTAGCCCGTGAACATGAACGGCTCGGTGGTGTACTCGTGGTTGACCACCAGCAGGAAGGTGTTCGGCTGCCCCTCGACCGGCAGGAGTCCGGCGAAGTCGTTGTTGAAGCCGAACTGCTGCGCCTGCGCCTGGGCGGTCTGGTTGTCGAAGTCGAACGCGGGAGCCCCGGGCAGCACCGGGTCGCCCCAGCGGATCACCACGGCCTGTTCGTATCCGTCGGGGACGACGAGGGTGTCCTCGGTGTTGGGGGCGACGGCGCCGAAGTTCGTTCCGGCGGGCGCGCCGCCGTCCGACCCACCCGTGCCGGAGACGCTCCCGGTGCCGGAGTCGTCCGAGCAGGCCGCCAGCGCACTGCCCGCGCCGACGGCGAGGACGGCCATCCCCGTCCCGCGCAGCATCCCGCGCCGCGACAGGGCGGTTCGGGCGATGTCCCGGAAGTACTCGCCGGGCGAAGTGTTGGGCACGTCGTGGGAGCACGCGTTTCCGCACTTGTACTGACAGGTGACGGATGCGCGCGAGGACACTCCGTCGTGTTTGACGAACAGTGCGAGGGGTTTCAAGCTCACCGTGGCTCCCGATTCGAATGTGGACAACTCCGGCACCGTAGAAGTCGTAAGCGAGACGAAGGGAACGTGTGTGTGAACGTGCGGACAACGAGGTGACCCTAAGTTCTGGCAGAAATTGCTTCTAGCCAGCAGCCCGGCAGCCGTGCACCATTGAAAGATGGACCCCGTCGAAGCGCTGCGGGAAATTGCGTTCTGGCTCGAGCGCTCGCGTGACGAGGCACCGAGGATCGCCGCATTCCGGCGGGCGGCCGACGTGCTGACGTACGCGGACGAGGACGAACTGGCCGATCTGGAGGAGCGGGGCTGGGTGTCGCCGCCGGACATCGGGTCCGAGGCCGCCGCGATCATCCGTGAGTGCGCCGAGTCGGTGCCGCTGTACCTGACATACCTCCGGAATGCGGCCGAGCCGATCGGCCTCGGCGGGACCGAACTGCTCGACGCGCTCCGCGGCGACCTGCACACCCATTCCGACTGGTCGGACGGCCGGTGCCCGATCCGGGAGATGATGCGTCGCGCGGCCGCCCTAGGCCACGAGTACTGCGCGATCACCGACCATTCGCCGCGGCTGACGGTCGCGAACGGGATGTCGTCGGAGCAGCTGCTCTCCCAGCTGAGCGTCGTCGCCGAACTGAACGCGGAACTCGCGCCGTTCCGCGTGCTCACCGGCATCGAGGTAGACATCCTGGTCGACGGCACCCTCGACCAGGACGACGACCTGCTCGCCGACCTGGACATCGTGGTGGCCAGCGTGCACTCGCACCTGGACACCGATCGCGCGACGACGACCAAGCGGATGCTGCAGGCCGTGAAGTCCCCGCACGTCGACGTCCTCGGGCACTGCACCGGCCGGCTCGTCGAGGGTGCACGAGGACCGCGGCCCGAATCGAAGTTCGACGCGGAACGGGTGTTCGACGCGTGCCGCGAGTACGGCACCGCGGTCGAGATCAACTCCCGCCCCGAGCGGCGCGACCCGCCGGGACGGCTGATCGACCTCGCACTGAGCAGCGGCTGCAAGTTCTCCATCGACACCGACGCGCACACCACCGGTCAGCTCGCCTGGCAGGGCTATGCCTGCGAGCGCGCCGCCGAACGCGGAGTCGAACCGACGGACGTGATCAACACCCTGCCCGTGGCCGAGCTGCTGGAGTGGGCCGGAACCCCGATTCGGCAATGATCCGTGTCGGGATCGTTGCGCTCCTGGTTGTCGCCGTGCTGATCGCCGCCGTGTGGGTGTTGCAGCGACGACTGATCTATTACCCCGACACGTCCCCGGTGCCGCCCGCCGACCGACTGATCGCCGGGGCCGAGGACGTCACGCTGACCACGTCGGACGGCCTCGAACTCGGCGCCTGGTACGTCCCACCCGCGAGCGGGGACCCGCTGATGACCGTCCTCGTGGCCCCCGGGAACGCCGGCAACAGGGCCGACCGGGCGCGGCTGGCGTCGGACCTCGCCGCCGCCGGTTTCGCCACGCTGCTCTTCGACTACCGCGGGTTCGGCGGGAATCCCGGTCACCCCAGCGAGGACGGACTGGCACTCGACGTCCGGGCGGCCCGCCGGCACCTCGTCGACGAGCGTCGCGTGCCGCCGGAGCGGCTGCTCTACTTCGGGGAAAGCCTCGGCACCGGCGTCGTCACCGAACTCGCCACCGAGCATCCACCTGCGGGCCTGTTGCTCCGGTCGCCGTTCGTCGACCTCGCCGCCGTCGGCCGGCATCACTACCCGTTCCTGCCTGTCCGGCTGCTGCTGCGCGACAGGTTCCCCGTCGCGGAGTACGTCGCACGCATCGACGTGCCCACCACCGTGGTCTACGGCACGGCCGACGTCGTCGTCCCACCGGAGCAGAGTCGACGCGTTGCCGATGCGGCGCTCGGCTCGGTGGAAACCGTCGTGCTGGCCGGGGCCGGGCACAACGACGACGTGATGTTCGGCGGCGCGGAGATCGTCCGCGCCACAAGGGCGCTCCGCGCCCCGTGAGTGGTTGACGAGTCTCTGGACTCGTAAGCCACGCACAGGCGCGTCAGCGCACTATGACGACGTCCAGCGTCCGGGGGCCGTGGACGCCCTCGACGCGGTTGAGTTCGATGTCGCTGGTGGCGCTGGGACCGCTGATGAACGTCAGCGGCTTGGTCGCGTCGAGGGTCTGGAAGGCCTGCGGCACGGTGTCGACGATCTGATCGGTGCGGACGATGCAGATGTGGTGATCCGGGACGAGGGTCAGCGCCCGCCGCCCCTGCCCGGCGCCGCCGTCGAGCACGATCGTCCCCGTGGCGGCGATCCCGAGGGTGCAACCGGTGACGACCACGTCGAGCGCGTCGAGTTCGAGCGTCGACAGTTCGGCGGGAGCCCCGTCGACGACGACGTCACGTCTCGGCCGCCACGCCTCCGGCAGGTCCGGTGGGACGACGGCGCGCGCACCCTCCGCGATCAGCCCGGTGACGATCTCGGCAACGGTGCTCTCGTCGGCGCGATGGACCTGCGCGCGGTAGTCGTCGACGGTGTGGGCGAAGAACTCGACGTCCCCGGGGCCGGACGCGGGTTGCCGGTGGTAGTCGCGGGGAACGGGTTCGGGGGCAGGCGCTTCGGCGAGCGCCGACCGGATCCGGGACAGGATCTCTTCGCGTGCGGTCATCGTGTCGTGTCCTCGTGAGTGCGGGCCCACCATTGTCGGAAGGTCTCCTTCGGCAGGGAGGGGAGGTCGCGGCTCGCGGTCCATTTCGACCCCGGGTACGGCAGCGACGTGATGCGTCCCTTCTTGCCGGCCAGTACCCGGCCGACCTTGGACGCCGTCTCGGCGGCGGCGAACCGCTTCTCCGAGCCCATCACGAAGCCCGCGGCCTTCATCGCGAGGTCCTGGCCGCCCGGAAGTCCGTGCCGCTCGGAATCGACCTGTTCCGCGCGCAGGTGCACGAGAATGCTGGGGATGTCGATGCGCACCGGGCAGGCGTCGAAGCAGGCGCCGCACAGCGTCGAGGCGAACGGCAGCGACGCGTTGGGGTCGTCGTGACCGGTGGTCCCGGTGAGTTGCGGGCTGAGGATCGCGCCGATCGGGCCCGGATACACCGACCCGTACGCGTGACCGCCTGCCCGCTCGTACACGGGGCACACGTTCAGGCAGGCACTGCAGCGGATGCAGTGGAGAGCGGACCGTCCGACCTCGTCCGCGAGGACGTTGGTGCGACCGTTGTCGAGGAGGACGACGTGGAAGTTCTGCGGGCCGTCGCCGGGATGCACCCCGGTCCACATCGAGGTGTACGGGTTCATCCGCTC
Organism: Rhodococcus wratislaviensis; assembly: GCF_041228765.1. Lineage (NCBI taxonomy): Bacteria > Bacillati > Actinomycetota > Actinomycetes > Mycobacteriales > Nocardiaceae > Rhodococcus > Rhodococcus wratislaviensis. Next base: position 1,136,107 of record NZ_CP150488.1, read on the forward strand.
GGCGGTGGACGACCGCGGTAGCAGTTGCATGAACACCTCGAGGTCGGTGAACGTCGGGACCAGTTTCTCGATGCCCATGAGGGTGATGAGGGTGTCGGGGAGGGTGAGGCACATCCGCCCGTTGCCCTCCGACTCCACCACCGCGAGGGTCCCGGTTTCCGCGACCCCGAAGTTCGCGCCGCTGACCGCCACCTTGGCGGAGAGGAACTTTCGCCGAAGGTGTGCCCGCGCGGCCATCGCCAGCGCCCGCGGGTCGTCGGTGATGTCCTTGTCGATGCCGGGCATCGACTTCAGGAAGATCTCGCGGATCTCGGCGCGGTTGCGGTGGATGGCGGGAACGAGGATGTGGCTCGGCTTGTCCTCGCCGAGTTGGACGATGAGTTCGGCGAGGTCCGTCTCGATCGCCGCGATCCCGTTCTCCTCGAGGTGCTCGTTGAGGCCCGTCTCCTGGGTGGCCATCGACTTGACCTTCACGACCTCGTCGGAGCCGGTGGCCCGGACGAGGTCGGTGATGATCCGGTTCGCCTCCTCCGAGTCGCGTGCCCAGTGGACGGTGCCGCCGCGGGCGGTGACGTTCTCCTCGAACTGCACGAGCAGTTCGGGGAGCCGCGCCATCACGTCCGCCTTCAGGGCGCTGCCTGCCCGGCGCAGTTCCTCCCAGTCGGCGACCTCGGCGACCGCGGCGATGCGCTTGTTGCGGATGGTGGTGGTGGCCGCGCCGAGATTGGCGCGCAACTGGGTGTCGGCGAGTGATTTCCGCGCCGCGTCGGGGAAAGATTCTGTGCCCCGGATGTTTCCGGTGCCCGCGTGGAAGGTGGGTGAGCCGAGGAACGTGGTCATGCGTTGCTCCCGATCTTCTCGGTGCTCGCCAGGATCTCGGCGAGGTGGACGGTGCGGACGCCGCTGCGCAGCCGGGACAGTCCGCCGCCGATGTGCATCAGGCAGGACGAGTCGCCGGCGCTGCACACCTCGGCGCCCGTGCTCAGGACGTTGCCCATCTTGTCGGCGAGCATCGCGGTCGATGTCTCGGAGTTCTTCAGCGCGAACGTTCCGCCGAAACCGCAACAGGATTCGGCCGCGGGGAGCTCGATCAGCGTCATTCCCCGCACCGCGCGTAGCAGTTGCAGCGGCTTGTCGGCGACGCGCAGCATCCGCAGCGAGTGGCACGTCGGGTGGTACGTCACCCGGTGCGGGTAGTAGGCGCCGACGTCGGTGACGCCGAGGACGTCGACGAGCAGTTCCGACAGTTCGTACGTCCGGGACGCGACGTCCTCGGCGCGCGTCGCGAGCGATTCGTCGCCGTACCGGCGGGCGACCATCGCGTGCTGGTGCCGGACGGATCCGACGCAGGAACCGGACGGCGCCACCGCGACGTCCCAGGACGGTCCGCTCTCGAACGCTTCCACGTGGTGACGCACGAGCGGCAGCGCCTCGGCCTGGTAGCCGGTGTTGACGTGCATCTGCCCGCAGCATGTCTGCTTCTGCGGGAACACGACCTCGTGGCCGAGCCGCTCGAGCAGGCGGACCGTCGACGTGGCGGATTCGGGGAACAGGGCATCCGCCAGGCACGTGGCGAACAGGGCGATTTTCATCGGGTACTCCAACCGGGCTGGGCTGTGGTCTGACCACAGTAGCGCACTGTGGTCAGACCACACCAGGTAAACTTCGCTCGTGCGCACACACGAGGTCGTCCTGCACCGCATCGAGCAGGATCTGGCGGCAGGCAAACTCACTGTCGGCGGTCGTCTGCCCGCCGAGCGCGCGCTCGCGGAGGAACTGGGGGTCGGACGCTCGTCCGTCCGCGAGGCCATGCGCGTGCTCGAGGCGATGGGCATCGTCCGCACGGCCGTCGGGTCCGGACCGGACGCAGGCGCGATCGTGGCCGCCGACCCGGCCGCGTCCATCGGCGCGGCCCTCCGACTGCACATGGCAACGCGCACGCTGCCGATCCGCGACGTCGTCCAGACGCGCACGCTGCTCGAATCGTGGGCGGTGCAGGAAGCCGCCGGGCAGGCCTGCGACCTCGACTTCTCGGCCATCGACACCCTGCTCGACGCGATGGACGACGAGGACCTCTCCCCGGAGGCGTTCCATCGGCTCGACGCCGACCTGCACGTCGCGATGGCCGGACTCGCGGGCAACGTCCTCGTCGAGGCGATGATGGTCTCGCTCCGCGACTCCATCCACGGCTACGTCATGCAGGCCGTTCCGCTCCTCGACGACTGGCCTGCGGTCGCGACCCACCTCCGCTGCGAGCACCGCGGCATCGTCGCGGCCCTCCGTGACGGCCACGGCGCCGAGGCCGCCGGTCTGGTGCGGGAGCACATCGAGGGCTTCTACGGGCGCTTCGCGCCTGTGCGTGGGTCGGGTGACGTGTAGGGGCGGGCGGTGATCGGGCGAGTGAAGCATCGGCACCGCCGCCGCCGAGCTCGGGGAGGTGGCCGGACCAGTTGTCCGTAGTGTCGCTGGTGCTCGAAGCTAGGATCGTTTGACACAGGCGGCAACACCATGCAGTTCGCGGGCGTGGTTTCGTGGGGAGAATCGGGCCATGGCGGACGAGCAGCGCAAGACGGTCGGTGTCTTGTCGCGCGCGTTCGCCATCATCGACGCCGTCGAGTTACGACCGATGATCACCAGCGAACTTGCGCGCACTGTCGGTTTGTCGAAGTCGACCACCCAACGTCTCGTGGCCGAGCTCGCCCACTATGGCTACCTGCGTCGAGATGCCGAGGGCCGATACTGGCTCGGGTATCGCTTCACTGCGGCGGGGATGACCGATATCGCCATGCCGGTGCTTCGGGAGCTGAGCGACAGCACCGGTGAGTCCTCGCAATTGTGGGTCCGGCGCGGTGACCTGCGCTTGTGTGCCGCCAGTGTCGAATCGTCGAACGAACTGCGGGCCACCATGCCGGTCGGCACCACATTTCCACTGGCGGAAGGGTCGAGCGGTCACGTGCTGGCCGGAGATTTCGACAACGACCCCGTCGCGCGACGCCGCGGCTGGTGGCAGACGCTCTCCGAGCGGGTTCCCGGCCTCGGCTCGGTCAGTGCACCGGTACGAATACACGGCGAGATCGTCGCGTCGGTGTGCGTGTCGGGCCCGTTGCACCGGCTCGGTGACGATCCCGGACCCCGCCTCGGTCCCTCGGCCATCGACGCCGCTCATCGCATCGAAAAGTCACTTCTCGACTCCTGACCCCGGCGACGCCTTGCCGCGGCGGGTGCGTCTTCTTCTTGTCATCTCGACCTGCGCCGGCCGGCATGCATCGTTGCGCCCTGTGACCCGGAGCACTATGGTTGCCCCATTATTCGGGCCGTAGTGACCCAAATAATGGGTCATCACGAAGGTTGATCGCATCGCCGACAGGAATCGGAGCGTCATGAACAACGCCACCACAGGTCCGCTCGACGGCATCACTGTCCTGGAACTGGGCAACTTCATCGCAGCGCCCTTCGCGACTCGGCTGCTGGCTGATTTCGGCGCCGAGGTCATCAAGATCGAACGTCCCGACGGTGGTGACGAGCTGCGCGGTTGGCGTCGCAGCAGGGGCACCACCTCGATGATGTATCGCACCATCGCCCGCAACAAACGATCGGTGACGCTCGATTTGAAGAGCGCCGAGGGGCAGCAGCTGGTGCTCGACCTGGCCGCCAAGGTCGATGTCGTGATCGAGAACTTTCGCCCCGGCACGCTCGAACGCTGGAACATCGGCCCCGACCAGTTGCAGGCAGCGAACACTGACCTTGTCCTGGTCCGGATCTCCGGCTACGGCCAGAACGGCCCCTATGCGCAGCGCGCCGGCTTCGGTGGCGTCGCTGAGGCGTTCGGTGGATTGCGCTATGTAACCGGCTATCCCGACCGTGAGCCGGTGCGTCCGGCAGCACCGCTGGGCGACACCCTCGCCGGTCTCTACGGCGCGGTCAGCGCGTTGATGATGCTTCTGGCCAAAGCCCGCGGCGGCGACCACCCGCGGCCCAAGGTCGCCGATGTCGCACTCTACGAATCGGTCTTCATGGCGATGGAGTCGCTGACCGCTGACTACGACGCTTATGCCATGGTGCGCGAGCGAACCGCCGGCAATCTTCCCGGTGTGGTGCCCAGCGGCTCCTACCCGTGTGCCGACGGCTCGGTTCTGATCGCCGGGAACGCCAGCGGGGTCTTCGCAAGGCTGATGAACGCCGTCGGCCGCCCGGACCTGGCCAGTGATCCCGACCTGGTCGACGGCACCAAACGCTACCTACGGGAAGACGATCTCGACGAGGCGATCGTGGCATGGACGACGACCAGATCCACGAGAGACGTGGTCACCGCACTGTCCGACGCCGGTGTCCCGGCCAGCGACGTCTACGACGCTGCCCGCATCGTCTCCGACGAGCACTATCTGGCCCGCGGGATGATCCAGCCGTTCAAGGTCGACGTCGAAGACGGCTCATCCGAGGAGGTGCGCTTCCCCGGCGTGGTACCTCAGTTCGACGGCCAGGCAACGAAAGTCGGATGGCTGGGTCCCGATCTCGGTGCCGACACCGAGCCGGTACTGGGCCGGATGCTGGGCCTGACGCCCGACCGTCTGAACGCACTGCGCACAGCAGGCGTCATCTGACCCGCGGGCATCCGTCGCCCCTCTGCTCCCTGGTGCAGCCGCACCTTTCCCGTTTGCCCCGCACGGAAAGAACACGGTCCCATGGTCTACGCCATCTCCATCCTCGCCCTCGTGCTGATCTTCACCATCGCCACCAAGGTGCCGATCAACATGGGCATCCTCGCCTTCGCCGGCGCCTTCCTCGTCGGCGGATGGGTGTCGGGGATCCCGATCGACGACATCGTCGACGCATTTCCCGGTGACATCTTCCTGATCGTCGCCGGCATCACCTTGCTGTTCGCCATCGCCAAGGCCAACGGCACCATCAACATCATCGTCGAATCGGCCCTACGCCTGGTCCACGGACGGCGCTGGGCGCTGGTGTGGATGATGTTCCTGCTCTCCGGCGCGCTGATGGCACTGGGATCGCCGATGGCGGCAGGCATGCTCGCCCCCATCGCGATGCGGCTGGCCGGGAAAAAGAAGATCAACCCCCTGCTGATGGGCATGGCCATCAACCACGGCGCTCTGGGCTGCGCGTTCTCGCCCATCACGATCTACGGTGCCTTCGTCAACGGATTGATCAAATCCGCCGGGTACGAGGCGAATCCGCTGCTGCTGTTCATCGTTCCCTTCGCACTGAACACCCTGTTCCTCGCCGTACTGTTCGCGATCTACGGCCGCGACCTGATCCACGAGCTGCCCGAAGACCGTGACGAGATCACCGGCGCCGGCGCAGCCGCACCGACCCGCCCCCATCCCAGCCCGGGATCCGGCACCGCCTCCGCGACCGCCGTCCTGCCCGACGTCGATGTCATCGGCCGCACCCCGTTCAACCGGGAACGGGTCGCGACGCTCATCGGAATCCTGCTCCTGGCAGTAGGTTCGGTGGCCTTCAACGTCGACGTCGGAGTCAGCTCGATCTGCATCAGCACGGTTCTGCTGCTGATGGCCCCGAAGAAGATGCCCCGGATCGAAGACAAGGTGGCGTGGCCGGCCGTCGTGCTGGTTTGCGGCATGCTCACCTACATGACGGTGCTCAAACAAAACGGCACCCTCGACTTCCTCGGCGACGCCGCCACCCACCTCGGCTCCCCTCTCGCCGCCGCGCTGATCCTGCTGTACGCCGCCGCGATCATCTCCGCGGTCGGCTCCTCGATCGGCACGCTGGGAATCGCGCTGCCGCTGGCCGCCCCCATGCTCGCCGCCGGGGAACTCGGCGCGCTGGGATTCATCATCGCGCTGGCCTTCGCCTCCACCGTCGTCGACGTCAGTCCCTTCGCCACGAACGGATCCATCGTGGTGGCCGAGGCCGATGTCGAAGACCGTCAACGGTTCCAACGCAGCGTCCTGGCCTACTGCGGCCTGGTCGTGCTCCTCGCCCCGCTGGTGGCCTGGGCCCTGATCGTCGTTCCCACCTCGCTCTGACCCCCGGCCCTCTCGAGAAGGTTCTCGCATGCCCGTCACCATCACCGACGTCGTCCTGCGCGACGGTCTACAGGACGAGAACGTCCTCGTCGCCACCGACGACAAACTCACCATCGCCGACGCGCTGGTGGCAGCCGGAGTCCGGCAGATCGAAGCCGTGTCCTTCGTCTCGCCCACCCGCGTTCCTCAGATGGCTGACGCCGACGCACTCATCGCCAGGTTGCAGCCTTACCGCGCCACCACACAGGTCAGCGCGTTGGCACTGAACGCCACCGGGGTCCACCGTGCAGTGGCCGCCGGAGTCGCCGTCGTGCACATCGCGGCATCGGCCAGTTCCGCACACAGCCAAGCGAACGCCGGCAAGTCCGCTGCGCAGGCCCTCGAGGACCTGTCCCAGGCGGTGGCCGGCTACCCGGAGCAACGGTTCCTCGGCGGGATATCCACCGCATTCGTCTGCCCGTTCGAGGGAATCGTCTCACCCACACGTCTGGTAGAAGTCGCCGAACAGTTCGCAGCCATGGGGATACGCGCCCTGGGGCTGGCCGACACCCTGGGCACCGCCACCACCGAGCACGTGCTCACCGCGGTCGGCGCCGTGCGCGAAGCACTGCCCGACATCACCATCGGATTGCACCTGCACAACGCCGACGGCCAAGCACTCACCACCGCCCTGCAAGCGGCACGACATCTGGGGATCGCACACTTCGACAGCGCGGTCGGCGGATACGGCGGGTGCCCGTTCGCGCCGGGCGCACACGGCAATCTCGCGACCGAGGAGCTGGTCGCGCATTTTCACAGTCATGATGTGGACACCGGCATCGATCAGGCGCAGGTCACCGCCGCAGCATCGTGGGTCAGGCGTGTCCTCGCAGCCTCACCGCAGCTCTCGCGCTTCGCGCCCGTGCGTGGTTGACGAGTCTCTGGACTCGTCAACCGCTCACGGGGCGGTACGCCCCCAGGATCTGCGCCTCGGCGTCTTCGAGGTAGGTCTTGAGTAGCTGACCTGCGGCTTCGGTGTTGCCGGCCTTCAGCGCGTCGTAGATCTCGTGATTGCGGGTGAGGTACGGGCCGTGGAATCGGTGGGCGTCGTCCATGACGTGGAAGACGAGCCGCGCCTCGTTCCACACGCTGCGCATCAGTTCGTCGATGCGATTGCTGTTGTTGAGGCTGGCGAGGGCGCTGTGGAAGTGGATGTCGGCGGTGCCGACTCCGGTCCAGTCCTCGACGGCGTGCCGTTCGTCGGCCAGGTCGAGGGCTTCGGCGACGCGGGACAGGTCGCCGGTGGCGGGGTCGAAGCCGTTGACACCCGCGCATTCGACGACGCGCCGGCAGATGTACAGCTCGGTGATGTCCTCGGCGGTGGGCACGCGGACGAAGACGCCGCGGTTGAGTTCGTGCGCGACAAGCCGGTCTTCGATGAGGATCTGGAACGCCTCGCGCACGGTGTTGCGGGAGACGTCGAGGGCCGCGCAGATGTCGGGTTCGGAGAGTCGCGCCCCAGGTCGGAACGTTCCGTCGATGATCGCATCCCGCAGAATGCCGGCTACCCGGGTGGTCCTGCTGGTGCGTTCGAGCAGGCCGCGGTGAGCGGCCAGGCGGGAATGCGCATCGCCGCGAAGGGCATTCGAGCTGGTCAAGTCCACTCCTCAGGTTTCGATCTCGACCGCAATCATAGTTGTGAGCTCGGTTCCGCGATGACTTCCATGTTAAACGATCCCCTCAGGGTATTGCAGGATCGTTGAACGATTTGTACCGTGATGGGAGTTACACCGCTTCTTCAGGCAGTTACATCCCTTCTTCAGGCGAGGTGCCATGACCACAGATACACAGACCGAGGTCGCGCAGGCGCGCCCCTTCGACTGGTTCCGCACCCTCGGGCCGAAGGGAAAGAGAGCCTTCATCGGCGCGTTCGGCGGGTACGGACTCGACTCCTACGACTTCCAGGTCCTCCCGCTCGGCCTCGCGGCCATCGCCGCCTACTTCGGCCTCACCACCGGACAGGCTGGTCTGCTGACGACGGTGACGCTGGTCGTGTCCGCGCTCGGCGGTGCCCTCGCCGGCATCCTCGTCGACAAGATCGGCCGGGTCCGCACCCTGCAGGTCACGGTCGCGACGTACACGATCTTCACGGTGCTGTGCGGCTTCGCGCAGAACTTCGAGACGCTGCTCGTCTTCCGCGCCTTCCAGGGCCTCGGCTTCGGCGGCGAGTGGGCGGCGGGTGCGATTCTCGTGGCCGAATACGCCCGGGCCGAGTACCGGGGCCGGGCCGTGGCGTTCGTCCAGAGCGCGTGGGCGGTGGGCTGGGCGCTGGCGGTGATCGTCTACACGGTCGTCTTCCAGCTGTTCGATCCCGACGTCGCGTGGCGCGTGCTGTTCTTCACCGGTGTGCTGCCCGCCTTCCTCATCATCTGGGTTCGCCGGAATCTGAAGGACCCCGAGGTCGTCACGGAGCGCCGCGAGTCCGTGGGCAAGCAGACGGGCTCGTTCGCCGCCATCTTCCGCGGCGGACTGCTCCGCACCACCGTGCTCGCGTCGCTGCTCGCAACCGGTGTGCAGGGCGGCTACTACACGCTGGCGTCCTGGCTGCCCACATTCCTGAAGACCTCGCGCGGACTCGACGTCGTCGGCACCGGCGGCTACCTCGCCATCCTGATCTCGGGTGCGTTCCTCGGTTACGTCAGCGGCGGCATCCTCACCGACAAGCTGGGCCGCAAGCGGACCATGCAGCTGTTCGCGTTCCTGTCGGCGATCTTCATGGTCGGCTACACCCAGGTGCCCGAGGGCGCGAACACATTGATCCTGATCCTGGGCTTCCCCCTCGGCTTCTGCACGTCGGCGATCTTCAGCGGATTCGGATCGTTCCTGTCCGAGCTGTACCCGACGCAGTCCCGCGGCACGGGCCAAGGCTTCACCTACAACTTCGGCCGCGCGGTCGGTGCCGTGTTCCCCGCGGTCGTCGGTTTCCTGGCGGCCACCCAGCTGGGTATCGGCGGCGCGATGATCTTCGGTGCGCTCGGTTACGCCATCGCCGTCTTCGCCCTGTTCTTCCTCCCCGAGACCCGCGGGATCCAACTTGACTGACTCACCGACCGACCTCCGCTCCGCGTTCCGTTCGGGCACTGTCACCCCGACCGCCGGTCTGGCGCCCGGATTCGCGCAGACGAACCTCATCGCCGTTCCGCAGGACTGGGCCTACGACGTTCTGCTGTTCACGCAGCGGAACCCCAAGCCGTGCCCCGTCCTCGACGTCGGCGACGTGGGCTCCCGGGAGACGATGCTCGCCCCCGGCGCCGACATCACCACGGACCTGCCGCTGTACCGCGTGTGGAAGGACGGCGAACTGGCCGACGAGACCGCGGACGTGTCGGCGCTGTGGCGGGACGACCTCGTGGCCTTCCACATCGGGTGCAGCTTCACGTTCGAGCATCCGGTGGCCGCTGCCGGGGTGCCGCTCCGGCACGTCGAGCAGGGCAGCAACGTCCCGATGTTCGTGACCAACCGTGAATGCAGGCCCGCAGGCCGGATGAGCGGACCGATGGTGGTGTCGATGCGGCCCGTTCCCGAACATCAGGTCTCGCTCGCGGCGGCGATCTCCGCGCGGATGCCCGCCGTCCACGGTGGACCCGTGCACATCGGTGATCCCGCGGAACTCGGCATCGCCAATGTCGCGGCCCCCGACTTCGGCGATCCGGTGAACTTCGAGCCCGGGGACGTGCCGAAGTTCTGGGCCTGCGGGGTCACCCCGCAGGCGGCGGTGATGGCGTCCCGGTTGCCGTTCGCGATCACCCATGCGCCCGGGTACATGCTGATCACCGACACCCCGGACAGCGAGTACGTCCTGGAGGTTCCCGATGCGCGTTGATCTGAACTGCGACCTCGGTGAGGGCTTCGGGCAGTGGACCCTGGCGGACGACGACGCCCTCCTCGACATCGTCACCAGCGCGAACATCGCGTGCGGATTTCACGCGGGGGATCCGATGATCATCCGCCGGGCCTGCGAGGGCGCGGCCGAGCGCAACGTCGCGATCGGTGCGCACGTGGGTTTCCGGGATCTGGCCGGATTCGGCCGCCGTGAACTCGCGGTGTCGCTGGCGGATCTGCGCGACGAGACGCTGTATCAGATCGGCGCGCTCGCCGGGTTCGCGCGCGCCGCCGGGTCCCGCGTGTCGTACGTCAAACCGCATGGTGCGCTCTACAATTCCGCTGCGCTCGACTACGAGCGGGCCGAGGCGATCGCGTCGGCCATCGACCGGTTCACCGAACCGCTCGCGCTGATGGGCCCACCCGGCTCGCAGTTGCAGCGTGCCGCCGAAACCCACGGCATCGATTTCGTCGCCGAGGGTTTCGCCGACCGCCGCTACACCGCCGCGGGCACGTTGACTCCGCGCTCGGTGACCGGCGCCGTCATCGACGATCCCGACGTCGCCGCCGCCCAGGCCGTGCGCATGGTGTCCAGCGGAACGGTGGAGTCGATCGACGGCGACGACGTCGCGGTGTCGGTGCACAGCATCTGCGTGCACGGCGATTCGGCCGGATCCGTCCACACCGCCCGCCAGGTCCGGCACGCCCTGGAGAGTGCCGACGTCACGCTCGGATCCTTCACATGACCACCGCGAGCACCGGCACCCGGATCCTTCCGGCGGGCACCCGGGCCCTCCTCGTCGAACTGGAGTCGGAACCCCTCGTCGTGTCGCTGACCGAACGCCTCCGCCGCACCCCGCTTCCGGGTGTGGAGGACGTGCTTCCCGCGGCGCGGACGGTGCTCGTCACCACGACACCGCGCACCGATCTCGACGAGGTGCGCCGTGCGCTGCGGACGATGACCGACGGACTCGAGGTGCACGAGGACAGCCGCGCATCCGAATCCGAGCCGGTCACGATCCCGGTCCGCTACGACGGCGCCGATCTCGCCGACGTCGCCGACCATCTGCGGATGAGTCGCGAGGACGTGATCGCGGCCCACACCGCCGCCACCTGGCGTTGTGTATTCATCGGATTCGCACCGGGTTTCGCCTACCTGAGTTGCGGCGACGACCGGCTGACCGTGCCGCGACGGGCCCAGTCCCGCACCGTGGTGCCCGCCGGGTCCGTGGCCCTCGCCGGCGGTTACGGCGCGGTGTATCCGCGGTCCTCACCCGGTGGATGGCAGATCATCGGAACCACGGACTCCCCGATGTGGAACCTCGACGCGAACCCTCCGGCGCTGCTGCAGCCGGGGCGCCGCGTCCGATTCGTCGACGAGGAAACACTGTGAGTGAACTCGAAGTACTCGAAACGGGTCCGCTCAGCCTGATCCAGGATCTCGGCCGCCCCGGCTACCTCAGTTCGGGTGTGGGCGTGTCCGGCGCCGCCGACCGCGGGTCCGCGAAGCTGGCCAACCGGCTGGTCGGAAACGACGAGAACCGCGCGTGCATCGAGGTGTTGATGGGCGGCCTCGCCCTCCGCGCGCGGGAGGTGACCATCGTCGCCGTCACCGGTGCACCCGCCACGGCGCTGCTCGACGGAATCCCGATGGGCCACGCGAGCGTCATCGTGATGCAGCCGGGACAGACGCTGCGCCTGCAGTACGCGCAGGTCGGCCTGCGCAGCTACGTCGGCGTCCGAGGGGGCGTCGCGGTGCCGGACGTGCTCGGCTCCCGCAGCACCGACACCCTCTCCGGAATCGGACCGGAAGCGTTGAAACCCAACGACATTCTACCCGTCGGCACCGCGCCGATAAGCTTCCCGAACGTCGACGTCGCTCCCGTTCCCCCGATGGACGCGGGAACGCTGCCGGTCCGCGTCGTCGGCGGCCCCCGCGACGACTGGTTCACCAACCCCGACGCGCTGACCGCGGGGGTGTGGGCCGTCTCCCCGGACACCGATCGCATCGGGGCGCGCCTCAACCGGCACGGCGACGCGCCCGCGCTGGTGCGGACGTCCGAGGCCGAGCTCCCGACCGAAGGTGTCGCGCTCGGCTCCATCCAGGTTCCGCCGAGCGGGCAGCCCGTCGTCTTCCTGGCGGACCATCCCATCTCGGGCGGCTATCCCGTCATCGGCGTCGTCGTGGACGAGGACATCGACCGGATCGCCCAGGCTCGACCAGGCCAACTGATTCGCTTCACCACTGCGTGATCGGCTTCGCACCGATCCCACTACAGGAGATCACCCCATCGTCATGAACAGCATCGGCACGGAACTCGACACACCCTGGTCCCACGAGCTGTGGCGCAGCACGCTGCTCGCGGAACCGCACCGTCAGGGCACCGCGGTCGCGCGCCACTACGCGTCCGCGCTGCCGATCAGCTACGCCACCGAAACCGATCCGGCACAGGCGATCCGCGACGTCGCCGAGGTGGAGCGTCTCGACGTCGACAGTGTGGCGCTGACGTTCACCACCACCGAGGCGTCCGCGCCGTACGAGAACCTCAAGATCTACGCGGTCGGGAAACCCGCACCGCTCAACGAGGTTCTGCCGATCCTGTCCAGCCTGGGAGTCAACGCGCTCGACGAACGGCCGGCCGCGCTGACCCGCCCCGACGGGCACCGCGCCTGGATCTACGACCTCACCGTCGATCTGGTCGCCGTGACGGACGGTCACGGTGTGACCCGCGACAGCCGGATCGCGGACGCGTTCCGGGCGGCGTGGACGGGTGAGACCGAGGTCGACGGGTTCAACGCGCTCGTCCTGCACGCCGGGCTCGGCTGGCGTCAGGTGACCGTCCTCCGCGCATACGCCGCCTACCTGCGCCAGGCCGGGCTCCCGTACAGCCGCAGCAACGTCGAACGAGTCCTGCTGAGCAACAGTGCAATCACGCAACTCCTCGTCGAGTTCCACGCTCTTCGGCTCGACCCGGGCATCGAACGCGACGCCGCCGCGGAGGACGCACTCGAGGGCCGCATCGTGGACGCGGTCGACGCCGTCGCGGGAATCGACGCCGACCGGATCCTGCGGGCACTGCTGTCCCTGATCCGCGCCACCACCCGCACGACGTACTACGCCGGCGACCGTCGGCCCGCGCGAGCTCTCGCGTTCAAGTTCGACTCCGCATCGATCGACGAATTGCCGCTGCCCCGGCCGAAATACGAGGCCTACGTGTACTCGCCGCGGGTGGAGGGCGTGCACCTGCGATTCGACGACGTCGCCCGCGGCGGCATCCGGTGGTCGGATCGTCGCGACGACTTCCGCACCGAGATCCTCGGACTCGTCAAGGCGCAGGCGGTCAAGAACGCCGTCATCGTCCCGGCGGGAGCGAAGGGCGGCTTCGTCGTCAAGAACCCGCCCGTGCCGACCGGTGACGCCGCCGCCGACCGGGAGGCGACGGCGTCGGCGGGCATCTCCTGCTACCGCGAGTTCATCTCGAGCCTCCTCGATATGACGGACAACCTCGACATCACCACCCGGCAGGTGATCGCGCCGGAGGGCATCGTCCGCCGCGACGGCGACGACACCTACCTCGTGGTCGCCGCTGACAAAGGGACGGCGGCATTCTCGGATGTCGCCAACGCGATCGCGTTGGAGCGCGGGTACTGGCTCGGCGACGGATTCGCGTCCGGCGGTTCCGTCGGATACGACCACAAGGCGATGGGTATCACCGCCCGCGGCGCGTGGGAAAGCGTCATGCAGCACTTCCGCGAGATGGGCGTCGACACCCGCACCGACGACTTCACCGTCGTCGGCATCGGCGACATGAGCGGTGACGTCTTCGGAAACGGGATGCTGCTCAGCCCCCACATCCGCCTGACCGCGGCGTTCGACCACCGGCACGTCTTCATCGACCCCGATCCCGACCCGCGGCGGTCGTGGGACGAGCGGGCACGGCTCTTCGCGGTCGGCAGGTCGAGTTGGAAGGACTACGACACGGCGGTCCTCAGCGACGGTGCCATGATCGTCGACCGGTCGGCGAAGTCGGTCCGGCTGACACCGCAGGCCCGGCGCGTTCTCGGGATCGAGGACGATCGCGTCCTCACCACCGTCGAACTCGTGCGTGCCGTCCTCGGTGCGTCCGCGGACCTGCTCTGGAACGGCGGAGTCGGCACGTACGTCAAGGCGACGACGGAGAGCCATGCAGACGTCGGCGACAAGTCGAACGACGCGGTCCGGCTCGATGCGCCTGCGCTACGCGCCCGGGTGGTCGGCGAAGGCGGCAACCTCGGGCTGACCCAACTCGGGCGAATCGAGTACGCGCGCAACGGTGGTCGCGTCAACACCGACGCGCTCGACAACTCGGCCGGCGTCGACTGCTCGGACCACGAGGTCAACATCAAGATCGCGCTGGCGGGCGCCACCGCCGACAACACCCTCACCGCGCAGGACCGGCGAGAGCTGCTGTCCGACATGACCGACGACGTCAGCAGGCTCGTCCTCGCCGACAACCGCAGCCAGAACGAGATGATGAGCCTGAACCGGGCGCAGGCGGGCACACTCGTCAGCTTCCACTCCCGCATGGTCGACGACCTGGAACGGCGCGGGCACGTGGACCGCGCGATCGACGTGCTCCCGACGTCCGCCCAGTTCGGGGCACTCGAACGTGAGCAGAAGGGGCTGACGAGCCCGGAGCTGGCGCAGCTCACCGCGCAGGTCAAGCGTTTCATCAAGAGCGAGGTGTCGGGCACCAGCCTCCCCGACAACGGGGTGTACGCCGGCCGGCTGCACAACTACTTCCCGCCGCGGCTCGGCCGGGAGTTCGCGCACACGGTCGCCGCGCACCCGCTGCGCCGGGAGATCGTCACGACGTCGGTCGTCAACGACATGGTCGACCGCGCGGGGATGACGTACGCGTTCCGGCTGCGGGAGGAAACGGGCGCCGACTCCGCGGAGGCGGTGAACGCCTTCACCGCGGTCACCGAGATCTTCGACCTCGGAGCGACTTTCGAGCGGATCCGGGCGACAGCCGACACGACGCCGACGGCGGGCACGAACGCACTGACGGTGCAGACCCAGCGACTGATCGACCGCGCGTCGCGGTGGCTGACCACCCATCGGCCGCAACCGTTGCCGCTGGAGGCCACCATCGCCCGCTACCGGCCGGTCGTCCGCGACCTCGGGCCACGCGTGCGGGAATGGTTGCGGGGCGACGAGATCACGGCGGTGGAGCGGCGCACCGAGGCCCTCACGTCGCGCGGGGCGGACGCCGGCCTCGCCGCGGACGTCGCGGACCTGCTGCACACGTACTGCCTCCTCGACATCGTGGACATCGCGGAGATCTCGCAGCACCGGCCCGAGGACGTCGCCGAACTGTACTTCGCGCTGTCCGCGCACCTGCACATCAACACCGCACTGACCGCCGTGACGGCGCTCCCCCGGCTGGACCGGTGGCACGCACTCGCACGGCTCGCCCTGCGCGACGACCTGTACAGCTCGCTGCGCGCCATCACCCTCGACGCGCTGTCCGTCAGCGAACCCGGCGAGGACGCGGCCGACAAGGTCGACCAGTGGGAACAGCACAACGCCGCCCGGCTCGCCCGTGCGCGTGCACTGCTGACGGAGATCGAGTCGGAGGTCGCCACCGAGCCCACCCTGGCGCTGATCTCCGTGGCGGCCAGGCGGATCCGGGCGATGACGCGGTAGGCGCTTCGCGCCCGTGCGTGGTCAAGGAGTCTCTGGACTCGTCAACCGCGCACGGGCCGCGGAGCGGCCTACAGCACCTGGGACAGGAACTGCTGCAGCCGTTCGGTTTCGGGCTTGTCGAACAACTGGTCCGGCTTCCCGGTCTCGACGACGGCGCCGTGGTCCATGAACAGCACCGTGTCGGACACCTCGCGGGCGAAGCCCATCTCGTGGGTGACGACGACCATCGTCATGCCGCCCTTGGCGAGGTCGGCCATCAGCGCGAGGACGCCCTTCACCAGTTCGGGGTCGAGCGCCGAGGTGGCCTCGTCGAAGAACATCACCTCGGGTTTCATCGCGAGGGCGCGGGCGATCGCGACGCGCTGCTGCTGCCCGCCCGACAGGTTGCCGGGCCGGGAGTCGGCCTTGTTGGCGAGTCCGACGAGTTCGAGTTGCTCGAGGGCCAGCGACCGCGCCTCGTCCTTGGACATCCCCTTGAGCTTGCGGGGCCCGAGGGCGATGTTGTCGACGACCGTCTTGTGCGGGAACAGGTTGAAGTGCTGGAACACCATGCCGATGCGCTGCCGCAGCTTGTCCGGGTTGTCCTTCAGCACCGACTTTCCGTCGAGGAGGACGTCGCCCTGATCGGGTTCGTGCAGCCGGTTGAGGACCCGCAGCAGCGTGGACTTTCCGGAGCCGGACGGTCCGATCACGGTGACGGTGTCGCCGGCGTCGACGTGGAGGTCGACACCGCGGAGCACCTTGTTGGTGCCGAACGCGAGATGCAGGTCGGTGCCAGTGAGAGAGACGGCCATCGCCTTATCCCCTTTCCACGACGATGGACTGTTCCACCGGGTCGAGCGTGCCGGACGTGTCGGCGCGGCCGGTGCGCAGACGGTTGTCGATGTAGTTGACGAGGTGCGTCAGCGGAATCGTCATCGCCAGGTAGAACAGGCCGGCGGCGACGAGCGGCGACAGGTTGCCGGTCTGGGCGTTGAGGTCGCGGCCGACGGCGAACAGTTCCCGCTGGCTGACGAGCAGGCCGAGGAAGTAGATCAGCGACGAGTCCTTGATCAGGGAGATGAACTGGTTCATCAGCGCGGGCAGCACCCGTCGCACACCCTGCGGGACGACGACCAGCGTCATCGACTTCCGGTAGCTGAAGCCGAGCGCCCGGGACGCCTCGAGCTGTCCGGGTTCGACGCTCTGGATGCCGGACCGGAAGATCTCGCCGATATAGGCGGACGCGAGCAGTGACAGTGCGGCCGCACCGAGCCAGTAGGGGTTGTTGCCGGTGAGTCCCTTGACGATGGGGCCGGCGCCGAGGCCGACGATGAGGATGATGACGACGGCGGGCAGGCCGCGGAACACGTCCGTGTAGACGCGGGCGGGCCAGCGGAGCCAGCGGGTGCGGGAGATCCCGGCCATCGCGAGCAGCATGCCGAGGACGGTGCCGACGATGCCCGACGCCAGCGCCAGGATCAGCGTGTTCGGCAGACCGGTCTTGAGCAGATCGGGGAACGCCCGCGTGTAGAGGTCCCAGTCGAAGAACGTGTCCTTCAGCTGCTGGAGTGTCGACTTGGGTTCCGCGACCGGGGTTTCGGTCGTGTCCTGCGCGTTCTGGGCGGCGAGCGCGGCGAAGTCGGGCAGGTCGGGCGCCGGTGCCGCCTTGCTGCCGGGTTTCCAGCCCTCGGGCAGTTCGCGGGGCACCCAGTCGGAGTACAGCTGGGCCCAGGTGCCGTCGGCGATGACGGCGTCGAGCCCGGAGTTGAGGGCGTCGATGAGCGGCTGGTTCTCCTTGTTGACGGCCCAGCCCACGAAGTTGTTGACGCTGAAGGTGTTCTCGACGATCGACGTGGGATCGCCCGGCGCGATGGCACCCTCGGCCTGCTGCGACGGCGCCACCCAGGCGTCGATCTGCCCGGACTTCAGGTTCGCGTAGGCGGTGGCGTAGTCGGGGAACTTCACCGGGTTCAGCTTCAGCGTGTTCACGACGTAGTCGTCCTGGACGGTGCCCTGGACGACGCCGATGCGGGTCGTCGCGGTGAGGTCGTCGAAGCCTTGGATCGGACCGCCGTTGGGAACGACGAGGGAGAAGTAGCCGAAGTCGTAGCCGTTGGTGAAGCCGACGGTGTTGCGGCGCTCGTCCGTCGTCGTGATGGACGAGGATCCGACGTCGAAGCGGCGGCCGGCCACCTGGGCGAGCAGGCCGGCGAACTCGGTGCCGACGAAGTCGACGCGCAGGCCCAGCTTGTCGGCGACGGCCTTCAGTAGTTCGTTGTCGTAGCCGGTGAACTGGTTATCCGAGTTCACGCAGATGCTCGGCGGCGCGTCGGACAGCGTGCCGACGGTGAGCACGCCGGGGGTGATGAGGTTCAGTTTCGACGCGTCGATCTGGTCGATCGGGGTGGTCGACGGCGTCGTGTAGCGGTCTTCGGCCGCGGCGCCTGCGGCGGCCAGGTTGGTCGGGGCCGCGGTGGCCGCGCCGACGCCGGGTGGCGAACACAGATCCTGCGGTGCCGCCCCGGACGTCTCCCCGTCACTCGAACACGACGACAGGGTCAACGCCAGCAGGACGGTGAGCAGTAGCGCCACCACCACGCGGATCTTCGCTCCGACGGAAGAAAACATGGTGAGCAGCGTAACCCTGGAAGTCGGGATTTCCGGGGTCGGAGGACGTCCGGGGCGACGCCCGTCACTCCCCTTGTTTGCCATACAAACAAAGTCAAGTTATTGTTTGCCTTACAAACAACTAGGAGTGCAGTCATGGTGCCGCAGACGGGACGAGCAGCGCGAGCCACCCGGGAGTCCGGTCGTCAGACCCGCGACGCCCTGCTCGCCGCCGCCACGGAACTCTTTCTCGAGCACGGCGCGGGTGTCCCGATCACGCAGATCTGCGCCGCCGCCGGGGCCCACCCCAACCAGGTCACCTACTACTACGGTTCCAAGGAGCGACTCTTCGTCGAGGTCGCGTGCGGTGCCGTGCTGCGCGCCGGCAAGCGGGCCGAGGACGACGCGGCCACCGCGGAGACCGTCGGCGACTACACGGAGAAACTCGTCGGCTCCCTGCTCGGGCCCGGCGCGCCCAGCGTCGAACTCTTCACGTCGGCGATGCTGATGACGGGACGCCGCAGCGAACTGCGCGACCTCATCACCGACACCCTCCGCACACTGCACTCCTCGGGCGAGGACGCGCTGATCCGCACCCTGATGCGCACCGGCTGGCAACTACGCGCCGGCATCGACGTGGAATCGAAGGCGTTCTGGTCGGCGATCTTCGGCCTGGTGATCCAGAAGACCGCCACCGGCGAGAGCTTCGGCTACTCGCTGGAGGAGGCCGTCGCCGTCATCTTCGCGAATCTGCAGATCCCCGAGACCGTCCGCAACACCTCCATCGACTGAACCCCTCTTCTCCAAGGAGCGCGATGAACATCGTTCGCGTATTCGACAGCAACGTCCGGAAGGCGCCCGACAAGGCGTTTCTCCATTTCCAGGGTCGCGACCATACGTATGGTTCCGTGCAGGACGGTAGCCGCCGCGCCGCCGCCCTGCTGCGACAACTGGGTGTCGGGCGCGGCGACCGCGTCGCCCTCATGTGTTTCAACACCCCCGGTTTCGTCTACGCGATGCTCGGGGCCTGGCGCCTCGGCGCGGTGGTGGTGCCGGTCAACCACAAGATGCAGGCACCCGAGGTCGACTACGTCCTGCGGCACGCGCAGGTGAAGGTCTGCGTCTTCGACGGCGAACTCGCACCCGTCATCGAGCGACTCGAGACGCCGGTGCAGCTGCTGTCCACCGACACCGCCGTGGAGGGCCGCACCTGCTTCGACGACGCGATCGCGGACCTGGACGGCATCGACGGCATCGAGCCGGACGAGAACGACCCCGCGGAAATCCTCTACACCTCCGGCACCACCGGCGCGCCCAAGGGTTGCGTGCACAGCCACCGCAACGTCGTGCTCGTGGCGACCACGGCGGCCCTCGGCCTGTCGATCACCCGCGACGAGCGACTGCTGATGGCCGTCCCGATCTGGCACGCGTCGCCGCTCAACAACTGGCTGATGGCGACGCTCTACATGGGCGGCACCGTCGTCCTCGTCCGCGAGTACCACCCCGTCCACTTCCTGGAAGCGGTACAGCAGCAACGCATCACGCTGTGCTTCGGACCGCCGGTCATCTACACCACGGCACTGAATGCGGTACCGGACTTCGCCGACTACGACCTGTCCAGCGTCCGGGCCTGGCTCTACGGCGGCGGGCCGATCGGAGCCGACGTGGCGCGCCGGCTCGTCGAGTCGTACCGGACCACCCGCTTCTACCAGGTGTACGGGATGACGGAGACGGGTCCCGTCGGGGCCGTCCTCTATCCGGAGGAACAGCTCGCGAAGGCCGGCTCGATCGGCCGGGCGGCGCTCGCCGGCGTCGACATGCGCCTGGCCGGCCCCGACGGCGTCGACGTGCCCGCCGGGGAGATCGGCGAGATCTGGCTGCGCACCGAGACCGTGATGCAGGGTTACCTCGACGATCCCGCCGCCACCGCGGCCGTGTTCGCCGACGGAGGCTGGTACCGCACAGGCGATCTCGCACGCCAGGACGACGACGGCTACCTCTTCATCGTCGACCGGGCGAAAGACATGATCATCACCGGCGGCGAGAACGTCTATTCCAAGGAAGTGGAGGACGCCATCTCCGGCCATCCCGACGTCGTGGACGTCGCGGTGGTGGGCCGGCCGCACCCCGAGTGGGGCGAGACGGTCGTCGCGCACGTCGTGTGGCGCGAACCGGACGTCGTGGGTGCCGACGACATCCGCGACTACCTGTCGGACAAGCTGGCGCGCTACAAGATTCCCCGCGACTACGTGTTCGCCACCGTGTTGCCCCGCACCCCCACCGGCAAGATCCAGAAGCACCTGATCCGCTCCGCGAGCTGACTCACGAAAGACAGTGTCATGACTACTTTTTCCGAAACGAACGTCACCCATCCCGCACCCCACCGGACGCACACCGTGCTCAACCAGTCGGTGCCCCGCGCCGACGTCAACGAGTTCACCCTCGACACGGTGCTGGCCGAGGGCGTGCGCCGCCACGACGCCGGCTGGGCCACCGGCGAACTCACCGATATCGGCGCACTCGTCGGCAGCGCCACGTTCCAGCACGACGCCGAACTGGCCAACACGATCATCCCCGAACTGAAGACGTTCGACCGCTGGGGCAACCGGATCGACGAGGTCGAATACCACCCGGCCTACCACCGGATCATCTCCGCCGCCGTCGCGCACGGGGCGCACACGTCGGCGTGGGCCGACCCGAAGCCGGGCGCGAACGTCGCGCGCGCAGCGGCATTCATGATGTTCGCGCAGATCGAACCCGGACACTCCTGCCCGATCTCGATGACCAACGCCGTCATCCCCTCCCTCGACCTGCAACCCGACGTCGCCGCGATCTGGAAGCCGCGCGCGCTGTCCCGCAGCTACACTCCCGAACTCGATGCACCCGGCAAGGCGTCCGCGATCTTCGGGATGTCCATGACGGAGAAGCAGGGCGGCTCGGACGTGCGGGCCAACACCACCGTCGCGACACCCGCCGGACGCGGCGGTCCCGGCGCCGACTACCTGCTCACCGGGCACAAGTGGTTCTGCTCCGCGCCGATGTCCGACGCGTTCCTCGTGCTCGCACAGGCGGAAGGTGCGGGCGGCGAGGGTCTCTCGTGCTTCCTGCTGCCGCGCATCCTCCCGGACGGCACTCGCAACGTCTTCCGCATCCAGCGGCTGAAGAACAAGCTGGGCAACAAGTCCAACGCGTCGTCCGAGATCGAACTCGACGGCACCGTCGGCGTCATGGTCGGCGAACCGGGACGCGGCGTCCGCACCATCATCGAAATGGTCGCGCGCACCCGCCTCGACTGCGTGCTCGGCAGCACGTCGGGCATGCGGCAGTCCGTCGCCGAGGCGGTGTGGCACGCCCGGCACCGCTCGGCGTTCGGGAAGGTCCTGGCCGATCAGCCGGCCATGACGTCGGTGCTGGCCGACCTGGCGCTGGAGTCGGAGGCGGCCACCGTCACCGCGCTGCGCCTCGCCCGGGCACACGACGAGGACGCGAACGAGCAGGAACGCAGCTTCCGCCGATTGGCGACCGCGGTCGCGAAGTACTGGATCTGCAAGCGCGGCCCGCACCACGCCTACGAGGCGCTGGAATGCCTGGGCGGCAACGGGTACACCGAGGACTTCCCGCTCGCCCGCCGCTACCGGGAGCAGCCCGTCATGGCCGTGTGGGAGGGGTCGGGCAACGTCATCGCCCTCGACGTCCTGCGCGCGATGACCCGCGAACCCGACAGCGTCGCCGCGTTCGACGCCGAGGTGAACCTGGCCCGCGGCAGCAACGCGCTGCTGGACAACCACCTCGACCGGGTCCGTCGTCAACTCGGCGAACTCGCCGGACTCGACGCTGCGTCCGCCCAGTTGCGTGCCCGCACCGTCGTCGAATCGATGGCCCTCGCGCTTCAGGCGTCGCTGCTGACCCGGTTCTCGCCCGCCGCCGTCGCCGATGCATTCATCGACGCCCGCCTCGGCCCCGACCGGACCCACGAATACGGCACTCTCTCCCCGTCCGCCGACCTGCAGGCGATCCTCAGCCGGGCGTAGGCGGCTCCGCCGCCCGTGCGCGGTTGACGAGTCTCTGGACTCCTCAACCGCGCACGGGTGCGGAGCGCCCTCGGGCTCGGACCGCGGTCCCTGCACAGACGACGACGGCTACTCCGCCGAGGACGGTGGCCCAGGTGAGCTGTTCACGCAGCAGCAGGGCCGCCCAGCAAATGGTGAACACGGGTTGGACCAGTTGGACCTGGCTGACCTGCGCCATCGGCCCGATCGCGAGCCCGCGATACCAGGCGAAGAAGCCGAGGAACATGCTCACCACGCCCAGGTACGCGAACGCCGCCCACTCGATCGGTGAGGCGGTCGGCGGCTGCCGGACCGCCGAGATGACGGTCAGGGCGATCATCAGCGGCGCGGAGAGCACCAGGGCCCAGGACACCGTCTGCCATGCGCCGAGCTCGCGGGCGAGGAGGCCGCCCTCGGCGTATCCGACGGCGGCGGCCACGACGGCTCCGAACAGCAGCAGGTCCGACCAGTGCAACTGACCAACCCCGCCGCCCTGCATGGATGCGAACAGGACGGACGCCAGGGCACCCACCCCCGCCATGATCCAGAACGACAGCGGTGGACGCTCTTTGCCCCGGAGGACAGCCGTGACTGCTGTCGCCGCCGGCAGCAGCGCGATGACGACGGCACCGTGGCTGGCGGACGCAGTCGTCAGGGCGAAGGACGTGAGAAGCGGGAAGCCGAAGACTATTCCCGCCGCCACCACGGCGAGTCGCATCCACTGCGCACGCTGCGGCAGGCGCTGCCGGGTCAGCGTCAGGGCCGCCGCTGCGAGCACCGCCGCGATCACGGCCCGGCCCGAGCCGATGAACAGCGGCGACAATCCGCCCACCGCCACCCGAGTGAACGGCACCGTGAACGAGAACGCCGCCACCCCGAGCAGGCCCCACCGGAGACCGGCACGAGAATGCGATAACACTGGTGCGTGAATTTGAGTAGCGCTACTATCTACCGTCATGGTCAACGATAGCAGTGCGCGCATCGTCGCCGCACTGGGCAAGTGGATCGCCCAGGCGCCACCCGGGGCGCGGCTCCCGTCGACCCGCTCACTGGTCGCCGAATACGCGGCAAGTCCGGTCACCGTGCAGAAGGCCCTGCGCACCCTCACCGCGCAGGGACTGATCGAGAGCAGGCCCGGCGTCGGGACGTTCGTTCGCGCCGTTCGGACGGCGCGGCCGCTCGACTACGGATGGCAGACCGCGGCTCTGCGATCCCCGCCGAGCCGCCTGCCTTCGCTGTCGACTCCGATGCGCCGAGCACCCAACGATGCGATCGCGTTGCACGCGGGCTATCCGGATCGGGAACTCCTACCGGAGCGCCTGGTCCGGTCGGCGCTGACCCGAGCAGCCCGCAGCGACGCCGCGCTGTCGCCCTCTCCCGCAGCGGGTCTGCCGGAACTGCAATCGTGGTTCGCCCACGAGCTCGGCGGCTCGACACCGGTCGGCGTCACTCTGCCCACAGCGAGCGACGTCATCGTATTGCCCGGAAGTCAGAGCGGGCTCAGCTCCGTCTTCCGGGCCCTGGTCCCCTTCGGGCAACCGTTGCTGACGGAGTCGCCCACGTACTGGGGCGCGATCCTGGCCGCGGCCCAGGCCGGAGTGCGCGTCGTCCCCGTCCCCAGCGGACCTGACGGCCCCGACCCGGACGAGCTGGCCCGCGCCTTCGAGGAGACCGGCGCCCGTGTGTTCTACGCGCAACCGAACTACGCCAACCCCACCGGCGTACAATGGTCGAACACGTTGGCCGAAAACATATTAGAGGTAGTACGGGCGAACGGGGCCTTCCTCGTCGAAGACGACTGGGCCCACGATTTCGGAATCGACACCAACTCCAACCCCGTCGCCGCGCACGACGACGCCGGCCATGTGGTCTACCTTCGCTCGCTGACCAAGAGCGTGTCGCCGTCCATACGCGTCGCCGCCGTCATCGCCCGCGGTCCGGCCCGGGAACGCATACTCGCCGACCGCGGAGCCTCCTCGATGTACGTCAGCGGACTCCTCCAGGCCGCGGCACTGGACGTCGTCACCCAGCCCGGGTGGCAGACCCACCTGCGCAATCTCCGGCAACAACTCCGAGCACGCCGCGACCTGCTCGTCACCAGCCTGCGCGAGCACGTCCCCCGCGCCCACCTCACCAGCGTGCCCAAAGGCGGATTGAACCTGTGGGTACGTCTGCCCGACGAAACCAACCTCGGACAACTCGTCCGCGACTGCGAAGCGGCAGGAGTGCTCATCGCCCCCGGCGCCGAGTGGTTCCCCGCCGAACCCGCCGGGCCATTCATCCGACTCAACTACTCCGGCACCAACCCCGGCGCCTTCCCCGAAGGCCTACGCGTGATCGGCGACAAACTCGCGGCTCCGCCGCCCGTGCGTGGTTAAGGAGTCCAGAGACTCGTCAACCACGCACAGGCGCGAAGCGCCTACTTCAGCACCGTCGGACCCAGGAACTCGCACACCTGCAGGGCGAGAGCGAGATCCAGCTTGCTGTGCGTGCCGGTGGCGGGGTCGCCGAGTGCCTTGGTGATGCGGTATTTGACGGTGTTGCGGTGCAGGTTCATCTGCTGGGCGGTGTGGAGGTGGCTTTCGCCGGTCGCGAAGTAGGTGCTGAGCGTGGTCCGCAGTGTCGCGGCCTGGTCGGTGTTCTCCGCGAGTGGGCCGAGTACCTCCCACACCCAGGCACGGGTGGAGTCCAGGTTCTCGGCGAGGAGCGAGACGACGGCTACACCGCGGTCGCCGAAGCCGACGATCGGCCGGGCCGGGGTGTTGGGCACGGTGGCGACCGAGTAGGCGGCGCGGGCCTGCTCGTGCGATCGCCGGAAGCCCGCGACCCCGGTCGCGGGCAGTCCGATCGCGGTCCGGATTCCCGGGTTCGCGGGCAGGGCCGCGGCGAGTTCGGTGGTGTCGAGGACGGGTTTCCGGCGACCGAAAGGGAGCCAGGCCCACAGTGTTCGGCGGTCGATGGCGGTGACGATGGGTGCGGAGTCGGTGGCGAGGTGGCGGGCAAGGTCCCGCACGTAGTGGTCGAGGGTGTTGAGGCTCGCCTCGGTGTCGGGACCGGTGGACCACAGGATCATCGCGACGTGCGTCTGCTCGAGCCGGTAGTGCGTCTCGGCCTCGAATGCGGACCCGTCGTTGCCCGTTCCGGTGAGGAGGGTGTGGATGGTCGACGAGTGGACGTTGCCGCGGGCACCCAGCCATCGCCGTCGTTCCTGCTCGTAGGCGTCGAACACGTACAGCGTGATCCAGTCGATGTAGCTGTACACGACCTCCGAAATGTGTTTGAGCACAGCGAGGGTCAGCGGTCCGGACAATTGGAGGGAGCTGACCTCGTCGTAGCAGATCTTGATCAGGTCGTCCTGGCCCATGTGGTACGCGCGGACCAGCGAGTTCGACGACACGTCGCGTTGCGCCAGCCGCAGCGCGTACTCCACGGCGGCCGTGGTGGGCTGCAGGTGATCGACGGGAATGTCGTTGGCGAGGACGTGCACGATCGTCGAGACGTTGCCGTTCACGCTGGCCTCGAGCAGTTCGACGAGTTGCGGGTCTTCGTCGAGTTGGTCGATCTCGTGCGCGAGCAGCGCGCTCATCGTGCGGGTGATCTCCGCCTGCCGCGCATCGAGTTTCCGGGCGATGCCTGCGACGATGTCGAGGACCTCGGCCTCCGCCATCGCGGGCACCCGCGCCATGCGACGCCTGGCACCGGCGCCGCGGTCGCCGGGTGCGGGACTGCTCACAGCACGTCCCCTCCGCCCTTTCGCAGAAAGCGCAGGGCGGATTGCGCCGCGTTGTACCCACACATGCCGTGTGCGCCGGCGCCGGGCGGCGTCGATGCCGAGCACAGGTACGTGCCGGGGATCCCGGTGCTGTACGGGTCGAGGGCGATGCGCGGCCGCAGCACCACCTGAGTCTCGGTGTTGGCGCCGCCGATGATGTCACCGCCGATGTAATTGGGATTCGACGCGGCCAGGCGCGCCGGTCCGCTGCTGACCGTGGCGACGATGCGGTCCCGGAACCCGGGCGCGAATCGTTCGATCTGCGCGGTGATCGCCTCCGTCGCGTCTCCCGTGTAGCCGTGCGGGACATGGGCGTACGCGTACAGCGGATGCAGATCGCCGTTCGATCGTCCGGGGTCGGCGAGGTACTGCTGGCCGACGAGGACGAACGGCCGCTGCGGCATCCGTCCGGATGCGACGTCGCGTTCGGCGGCCGCGATCTCGGCGAAAGTGCCACCCAGGTGGACGGTCCCGGCGCGTCCGCATTCGGGATCGGCCCAGGGCACCCCGCCCTCGATCGCGAAGTCGACCTTGAACGCGGCGGGCGCGTGCTTGAACCGCCGGTACGCGCGGGCCACCCGGTCGGGCAGGCGAGCGCCCAGGATGCCGAGCGCGGCGGACGGCGCGACGTCCAGCAGGACGACGTCGGCGGTCGGGAGTTCGTTCCACTCGCGGACGTGGACACCGGTCGTGATCTTGCCACCCCGGTCGGTGAGCATGGCCGCCAGTGCACCGGTGATCGACTGCGATCCGCCCTCGGCGACCGGCCACCCGTATCGGTGACCGGCGGCGATGATCATCATGCCGACCGCGGAGGTGGCGGGCCGGTCGAGCCGGTAGTACGCGTGCGCGGCGGCACCGCCGAACAGTGCGCGGGCCTTGTCGGTGCGCCACCAGCGGGCCGTGACGGCGGCAGGCAGGAGGGCTCGGGGCCCGAAGCTCGCGAGCTTCAGCGGGTGCCGGGGCACGTTCGCGATCGGACGCATCAGGTCGGCGGCGAGGTCGTCGAAGCCGTCGGCGAGTCCGCCGAACATGCGCTGCCAGCGCCCGCCGTCCTCGCCGAGTCCGGCGGCGGTGGCCGCGACCGACCGGTGCAGCAACCCCGCCTCACCGGAGTCGAGGGGGTGCGCGCAGTCGATCTCCGGCCACTTCCACGTCAAGCCGTACCGGCCGAGGTCGAGGGTCTGCAGGTACGGCGATCCGGCGCCCATCGGGTGGAACGCCGAGCACTCGTCGTGCAGCAGGCCGGGGACGGTGAGTTCGCCGGAGCGGGTGCCGCCGCCGATGGTGTCGGCGGCCTCGAGGACCTGGACGTCGACGCCGTGCCGGGCGAGGTGGACCGCGGCAGCGAGCCCGTTGGGCCCGCTGCCGACGACGACTGCCGTGGTCACGGCCGCACCACCAGATCAGTCTCCTGCATCTTCGCCTCCCGCGTTCGCACGTTCGAGCCGTCACGTTCCAGTGTCCACTGCACGTCGAACGGAATGGGACCGTTCGGCAGCCACGGCTGCTCGTCGATCGCGTCGGACACCTTGTACGTTCCCCGCTCGATGACACCGAGAGCCGCGTCGATCACCTTGTACTGCTGAGTGCCCTTGTGGATGGGCTGCGATTCGATCCAGGCGACGACGAACTCGCCGGGCGCGAAGTTGCAGCGCCGCTGGAGTGCGGCGATCAGGAACTCGTTGTGCAGATGGCCGTCACCGAAGTTGAAGGCCACCAGCGAGTTGCAGCTGAACTCGGCCTCGCGCAGCGAGTAGGTGTCGATGTCGTCGCCGAGGTGGCGCATCATCAGCGAGAACAACGCCCGCCCCTGGCTGTGCATCGACCGCCAGCCGAGCAACTGGTGCATCACCACGTCCGCGACCTCGGGCGGGTAGGTGGCCAGCAGCTGGGTGCGCGTGTTCTTGGTGGGACGGATGATGTGCTCGTCGAGCTTCTCCTCGGCGCCCGGTGCGAAGGCCCAGGTGGCGGACGCCCAGTTGCCGGCGTACTGACGCATCGACGGCAGGAACGAGACGAGGTCGGGGCGCAGGTTGCCGAGGATCGGGAAGAACACCAGGGCGGCGACGATCACCGCGGTCAGCCACACCGAGGACATGTCGGCGACGCCGTACCCGTCCCAGGCGGGGAATCCGAGGAACAGGAAGATCGACGCGTAGGCGAACAGCAGGTTCCACTCGAGCGGCACCGCCAGCGGGAACGTGGACAGGATGAACAGGTGGAACGCCACCATCAACGCAACCGCGAGCAGGGTCAGCGTGCGATTGGTGGAGAACAGCAGCACCAGCGGGGTCACCACTTCCACGACCGTCCCGAGTACGTGGGCGACACCACCGGCGACGATCGACGGCCGCAGGTCCTCGGGGAAGTTGCGGTAGTGGGCGCGCTTGATCTTCTTGAACGGCATCCACGGGGTGTTGGACAGCATCGGCGGCACCACCATCGAGAAGTGGTGGCCGAGCTTGGAGACGCCCGCCCCGACCCACACCGAGACGATCAGCAGCTTCAGCGCGATGATCATGTCGACGAACGGCAGAACCCCGAAGAAGACGATCGCGGGCAGGTACTGCTCGCTGCGGGCCGCGATGAAGATGACCTTGTCGCGCAGACCGATCAGCACCAGCAGCGCGATGAGGGGAAACAGCACGGCGGGGCGGACGAGTCCGGAGTTGTCGGTGATGGCCGCGTCGATCGACGACGTGTGTACTCCCGGAAGTATCAGCGCCACAATGATGTTGAGCAGTAACGCCGCGTAGATCAGGACGTCGCCGACGGTGCGGGTGTCGCCCGAGGTGAACGGCACCTTCCCTGGCCACGGTGGGAGCCTGATGGTCCCGGGGCGCAGCCAGTACAGGATGCCGCCGGTCATCGGCTTGAAGTGACCGGCGAGCGGACCCCACGAACCGGCGAGACCCACCGATTCGAGCAGGACTGTCCACAGGATCAGCTTCTGGTAGACGATCGGCTGGTTCCACCAGGCGCCGACGTCGAGGACGTTCAGGCCGGACGTGAACGTCGCGAGCGACAGCCCGATACCGAGGTAGAGGACGAGCAGTTTCAGAATGTAGATGGTGTGCACCATCTTCGGGGTTCCGAAGCCGTAGTCGACCCAATGGGTCGACATGGCGCGCAGGCGGTCGCGGAACGGAAGGTCGAGGAAGGTGGCGGGGTCGACTTCGGGGAAGTTCCCGGTCTTGAATCCCATGGGAGGCTCCTGAGGGTAGGGGGCATCGCCTCGGGTGCGTCCCGAGGTGTGGAGTTCTACTGGATCAGCTGACGGCGGCAGGCCGATGCCGGCTCCGCAGTCCCGGCTTGTCGATCTTGCCGACGGGGTTGCGGGGCAGCGCGTCGACGATGTGAATGTCCACCGGCAGTTTGACTTTCGTGAGTCGGCTTGTCAGGTGCTCGGCCAGGACGTCGTGGGTGACGGTGGTGTCCGGGTACGTGACCACGTACGCGACCGGCACCTCGCCGTACACGTCGTGCGGGGCTCCGATCACGGCTGCCTCGAGGACGTCGTTGTGCGTGGCGAGGGCGTTCTCGATCTCCTTGGGGTAAATGTTCTCCCCGCCGCGGATGATCATGTCCTTGATGCGGTCGACGAGGGTGAGGTAGCCGTCCTCGTCGAGTCGGCCGACGTCGCCGGTGTGCAACCAGCCGTCGACGACGGTGCGTTCCGTTTCCTCGGGGCGGCCGAGGTAACCGCGCATCACGTTCGCGCCCCGGATCACCACCTCGCCGACCGTCCCCGCCGGGACCGGTGTCCCGGACTCGTCGACGATCGCGATGGTCTGACCCGGCAGCGCGGGGCCGACGGTGCCCGGTTTGCGAACACCGGCAGGCGGATTGCACGCGGACGCGCACGTGCCCTCGGTCAGCCCGTAGCCCTCGACGATGACGAGTCCGAAACGCTGTTCGGCGCGGTCGAGGAGTTCCTTCGAGATCGGGGCGGCCCCGCAGACCGCGAAGCGCAGCGAGGAGGTGTCGCCGACGGTGTCCTGCGAGACCAGAAGGGCGTAGATGGTCGGTACCGCGGAGAAGTACGTCGGGCGCAGGCGGGCGACGTCGCCGAAGAACCGCGCCGGCGAGAAACGTCCGGTGACGCTCAACTGGCCGCCGGCGAGTATCGGGGCCAGGAAGCTGACGCAGATCGCGTTGACATGGAACAGCGGCAGGATCAGGAGGCAGTGGTCGTCGGCGGTCAACGAGAAGTGCTGCACCATCGACACGCTCATGAACTGCAGGTTGTCGTGGGTGAGCATGACGCCCTTGGGGCGACCGGTCGACCCGGACGTGTAGATCAGCAGGGCGAGGTCGTCTCCGCCGGCGGTGATGCCCGGTTCCCAGGCGGGATCGGGGATGGTGGCCATGTCGTCGACGGCGATCGCCGGACGACCGCCGGTCGGTGCGTCGGGTCCCTCATTGACGACGAGAACCGCTGTGGCGTCGTCGATCTGATAGTCCGCCTCGCTCGCGGTGAAAGTGGGATTGACCGGCGTCGCGGCCGCACCGATTCGCCAGGCAGCCATCAGGGCGATGAGCAGTTCCGCCCGGTTCGGCAGCATGATCGCGACGACGTCGCCACGTCCGACACCGTTCTCGGACAGCTGCGCGGCGAAGGCATCGACCCGGTGCGCGAACTGCCGGTACGTCAGTTCGAGTCGGTCATCGCGCAGGCACGGCGCGTCCGAACGCTTTGTGGCGAGGTTCCAAGCGAAATAGCCGATGTGCGACACGATTTCGTCCGCCCTTTCGTTGTGGTGTGATCCACAACACTATCGACGGGTTTTCGTGCAAGAAACGGCCTCGGGGGCTCGAGTTCGGGCGGTTCGTTGTCGGTTGAGCACAATCGCGACCGTCCGGGGGTTGACACCGCGCCGCGGGCGTGGTCAATATATGCAAACGCTTAGAAAATAAGCACATGCTTAGAACTGAGGGGCTGCAGGTCCGCACCGACTGCCGTCCACCACGTCAATCGGTAGGAGTTACTCATGCCCGAGGCCGTCATCGTCTCCATCGCCCGTTCCCCGATCGGTCGCGCCATGAAGGGATCGCTCAAGGGCATGCGCCCCGACGACCTCGCCGCGCAGATGGTCCAGGCGGCACTCGACAAGGTGCCCGCACTCGACCCCACCGACATCAACGACCTCATCCTGGGCTGCGGCCTGCCCGGCGGCGAGCAGGGCTTCAACATGGGCCGCAACGTCGCGGTCCAGCTCGGCTACGACTTCATCCCCGGCACCACCATCACCCGGTACTGTTCGTCGTCGCTGCAGACCACCCGCATGGCTCTGCACGCGATCAAGGCCGGTGAGGGCGACGTCTTCATCTCCGCCGGCGTCGAGACCGTCTCCCGGTTCACCGCGGGCAACTCCGACTCGCTGCCCGACACCCAGAATCCGCTGTACGCCGACGCGCAGACCCGCACCGAGAAGCTCGCCCAGGGCGGCCAGCAGTGGGTCGACCCGCGGCAGGAGGGGCTGGTCCCCGACACCTACATCGCGATGGGCCAGACCGCCGAGAACGTCGCGCAGATCACCGGCATCACCCGCGAAGAGCAGGACCGGTGGGCGGTGCGCTCACAGAACCGCGCCGAGGCGGCCATCAACGCGGGCTTCTTCGAGCGGGAGATCACCCCGGTGACCCTGCCCGACGGCACCGTCGTGTCCACCGACGACGGCCCCCGCGCGGGCACCACCTACGAGGCCGTCAGCCAGCTGAGGCCGGTGTTCCGTCCGGACGGCACCGTCACCGCCGGCAACGCGTGCCCGCTCAACGACGGCGCCGCCGCCCTGGTGATCATGTCCGACACCAAGGCCAAGGAGCTGGGGCTGACCCCGCTGGCCCGGATCGTGTCCACCGGGGTGTCCGGTTTGTCGCCGGAGATCATGGGGCTGGGCCCGATCGAGGCGTCCAAGCGTGCCCTGGCGATCGCGGGACTGGGCATCTCCGACATCGACCTCGTCGAGATCAACGAGGCGTTCGCGGTGCAGGTGATCGGGTCGGCGCGGGAGCTGAACATCGACGAGGACAAGCTGAACGTCTCCGGTGGCGCGATCGCCCTCGGCCACCCGTTCGGCATGACCGGTGCCCGCATCACCGCGACCCTGCTGAACAACCTGACCACCCACGACAAGCAGTTCGGCCTCGAAACCATGTGCGTCGGAGGCGGACAGGGCATGGCGATGGTCCTCGAGCGGCTGTAGGCGGCTCCGCCGCCCGTGCGTGGTTGACGAGTGCAGAGACTCGTTAACCACGCACGGGTGCGAAGCACCTAGGCCAGGCCCGACAGCGGAGGCGGGGTGTTTTCGTCCCGCCAGGCGATGGCCTCCTTCAGGGTGCCGAGGTCGTAGTCCGGACCGCCCACACCCACGGTGAAGAGGGTGACGCCGGCGTCGACGTGGGCTGCCGCGTCGTCGACACCCGGCCACGACGTGGAGTGCTGGATGCTGTCGGGGCTGCGCCCGGCATCCCGTGCGTACCCGGCGAGGATCCCCGACTTGCGTTTGTACGTGTCCATGTCGCTGAAGCTGTGCCAGATATCGCCGTATTGGCCGACCAGCGGCAGCGTCTTCTTCTCGCCGCCACCGCCGATGAGGATCGGAATGTGCCGGGTGGGTGCGGGTTCCAGCTTGCCGAACCGGGCGGTGATCCGCGGAAGGTATTCGGCGAGCAGGTTCAGCCGCGACCCCGCGGTGCCGAATTCGTAGCCGTACTCGTCGTAGTCGCGCTCGAACCAGCCCGAGCCGATGCCCAGGATCAGCCGTCCGCCGCTGATGTGGTCGACGGTCCGGGCCATGTCGGCGAGGAGGTCCGGATTCCGGTAGCCGGCGCACGTGACGAGGGCGCCGATCTCCACCCGTTCCGTCTGCTCGGCGAACGCCCCGAGCATCGTCCAGCACTCGAAGTGCGCGCCGGCCGGGTCGCCGTACAGCGGATAGAAGTGATCCCAGTTGAAGACGATGTCGACGCCGGCGTCCTCGGCCCGCAGCACCGCGTCGCGGATCATCCCGTAGTCGGGCGCGTGCTGCGGCTGAAGTTGGACACCGATGCGAACTGGACGAGTCATTCGTGGCTCCTCGGATGAGTGCGGAGACCCTGCGTGCAGGGCCCGTGCGTGCAAGTCCCTCCCTGAACCATATTGCTCGCCCGCGCCGAGTGCGGCTACTGCGGCCGTGACCCGGGCACAGCATGAATTCACCTCCGAACCCGAGGAGAGGTTCGTTCGACCATGAGGGCTGTGTCCGCCGGCTGGGTGTCCGCACGCGGACGAGGTGATTCCCGTCGAGGTGCACACGCGCCTCGCCGCCGACCTGATGGCGCCCGACATTCCGCTGGACGAGTTGAAAGGCCTGCGACCTGCTCTTCTTTGCGAAGTTCGGGGCAGTGCGGGCGAACACCGGTGAAGCGAGCGGCGTCGACGTGGATCCAGGCACGATGCGCTGGGCCCGCGGATCGGACGAGTGTTGTGGCTCAGGTCAACTCGGGCAGCAGGTCGAGGAAGCGCCGTACCGCTGCCCGGTCGCCGTCGACGGTGGCGTCGCCGGCGTCTACGGCCTCGTCCAGGTCGCGGCCGTAGAACGCCATGGACGTGAAGACAGTGGATTCGGTGGTCACCACCGCATCGGGATCGGTGGCGGCGCCGCGCTCGATGACGAGACCGTCGGTGGTGTCGATTCGGATGACGTCTCCCCTCCCGAGACGAAGTTCGAGGCGCACCTGCACGTCGCCGAGCGGGGTGTCCTCCAGCATGGTCCGCATCGACAGCACGGTGGTCTCGTTGCTGACCTGCGCGCCGTGCGGCATGGTGGGCGAGCGCACTCCCCAGCGTCCCAGCGCCCGGAGCACCGGCTCGAGTTCGAGCCCCCATTCGGTCAGTTCGTAGACCTGGGCCCGCGTCGGAGGTCCGAGGGTGACCCGGCGGACGACGCCCGCGTCCTCGAGGTCGCGCAGTCGTTGCGACAGCACATTGGCGCTCGCGCCCAGTACGCCAGTGCGGAGGTCGGTGAAGCGCTTGGGCCCGAGCATCAGTTCGCGGACCACGATCAGCGACCACCGCTCCCCGACCAGGTCGAGTGCGTGGGCGGCGGCGCAGCCGTCGTCGTAGGAGCCGTAGGTACGTCGGGACGCCATACCTGATAGTACCAAATCACGACTAAGTGGTTGTGTTTTAGGACCACGCCTGGTTACGGTGGCTCTCATGAGCGAATCGACCGATCCCTCACCAACCCGGACCGCCACCGCAGGCACTCGCGAATGGGCCGGTCTCGCGGTCCTCGGCCTCGCCTCCCTGCTCGTGTCCATCGACGTGTTCGTGCTGCTGCTCGCCCTGCCCAGCCTGAGTCGGGATCTCGACGCCAGTGCCACCGAGCAGTTGTGGATCATGGACATCTACGGATTCCTGCTCGTCGGCTTCATGCTGACCGCAGGCACGCTCGGTGACCGGATCGGGCGCCGCACCCTGCTGCTTCTCGGCGGCGCGGGGTTCGCGGCCGCGTCGGTGGTTGCCGCCTTTTCCACGAGCCCGGAGATGCTCATCGCCGCACGCGCGCTGCTCGGCATCGCCGGTGCCACGCTGGCGCCGTCGACTCTCGGCCTGATCAGCACGATGTTCCGCGACGCCCGGCAACGGTCGGTGGCGATCGGGCTGTGGATGATCGGGTTCATGGGCGGTGCCGCCGCCGGACCCGTCGTCGGCGGTTTCATGCTCGAGCACTTCTGGTGGGGTTCGGTGTTCCTCCTCGGCGTGCCGGCGATGGTCCTGCTGCTCGTCCTCGGGCCGATTCTGCTTCCCGAGGAACGCGATCCGGCCGCGGGTCGCGTCGACCTGACCAGTGTCGCCCTGTCGCTCGCCGCCATCCTGCCCGCGGTGTTCGGGCTGAAGGAGTTCGCAACCCACGGCTGGGCCGCGACATCCGGTCTCGC
The DNA here is from genome assembly GCF_041228765.1 of Rhodococcus wratislaviensis. Lineage (NCBI taxonomy): Bacteria > Bacillati > Actinomycetota > Actinomycetes > Mycobacteriales > Nocardiaceae > Rhodococcus > Rhodococcus wratislaviensis. The sequence goes on from NZ_CP150488.1 coordinate 1,171,003, forward strand.
CGTGGTCGTGGGCGTCGCGTTCGGGTGGGTCTTCGTGCGCAGGCAGCAACGCCTGGACGACCCGCTCGTCGATCTGAGTCTCTTCCGCAACCGGGCGTTCACGACCGTCGTGATCAGCATGATGCTCGTGACCGTCATCGGCTCGCTGATGTTCTTCACCGCGCAGTTCCTGCAACTCGTCGCCGGTCTCACGCCGCTGCAGGCGGGATTCGCGATGCTACCGGCGGCGCTCGCGGCGATCGTCAGTTTCGGCGGAGCCCCGATACTCGCGCAACACATCCGGCCGGTGTTCGCGATCTCCGGCGGCATGCTGGTCGCCGCGGCGGGTTGCTTCCTCTACACGCTCGCGGACGCAGACGGTGGACTGGTCGCGATCATCGCGGGCCTGGCCGTCATGAACCTCGGTTGCGGACCGCTGGTCACGCTCGGTACCGGGATCGTCGTGGGTTCGGTGCCCAGTGCCAAAGCCGGTTCGGCTGCCGCCATGTCCGAGACGAGCGCCGAGTTCGGGTACGCCATCGGGCTCGCCGTGGTGGGTAGCCTCGGCGCGCTCGTGTACCGCACCCAGCTGTCGATCGCCCCGGATGTTCCCGACGACCTTGCCGACGGGGCACGCGAAAGCCTCGCCGGCGCCGCGACTTCGGCGGCACAACTCGGGCCCGATGGCGCCGCGCTGCTCGACTCCGCCCGCGAGGCCTTCACCACCAGCGTGCACGTCGTCGGATGGGTCGCCGCCGCGATCGCGCTGCTGGTCGCCGTCGTCGACGCCGTGTACTTCCGGCACCTTCCGCCCATCGTTTCCGAAACGGACGCGGCCGCATCACCACCCGGCCACGCGGCGGACGTGGAAGACTGGGTGTGTGAAGGTCACGCAGAGGCCTGACCCGCCCACCGGCATCCGGCGGGCGTTCTATCGCGCGCCCATCTACCTCTACCGCTTCCATCTCGGGTCGCTGCTCGGCGGTCGATTCCTGCTTCTCGAACACGTCGGACGCAAGACCGGCGCCCGGCGGCAGGTCGTGCTCGAGGTGGTCAACCACGACGCCGTCGGCGACGGGTACGTGCTGGCCGCCGGGTTCGGACCCAAGTCCGATTGGTACCGGAACCTGCGGGCGCAGCCGCACGCGAACATCCAGGTGGGCCGTCGGCGACTGCCTGTGACAGCCGAATTCCTCGATCCGGAGACCGGTGCGGACTTCATGGCGCACTACGCGGCGGAGCATCCGAAACTCGGAATGCGGATCGCCCGGGGCATGGGCTTCGACGTCGACGGCAGCGCGTCCGACTTCCGGGCGGCGGGCCGTGAGATCCGTTTCGTCAGGCTGCGATCCCGGGCCTGAGGTCGTCAGTTCAGCCGGACCCCGCCCGCGAGGAGCATGGTCCGCAGGACGAATGCCGCCTCGGGGCCGATGATCTCCCCGACCAGGGTGAGGTAGCGGTCCACGTACTCCGGTCCGTGCGGCGCGACCGTCGGGTATTCGGGGTCGGACGGATCGAGGTGGTGGGCGACTTCGTGGAGCACCACCAGTTCGCGGAAGGCCCAGGCGTTGCCGTTCCTGTGCTCGGGTACCGCGATTGTCGCGCAATCGCTTTCGTAGTGCGCGGCCTTGTTGCCCGACCGCGCGCGGACGTGAATCGGGGTGGCTGCCCGCGTCCACGTCGACCGCACCCAATTCAGGGCGAGCACCCGGTCCACGTAGTCCTGCACCGAATCGATCGACGCGAACTTGCGTTCCACCGGCAGCGTCACCTGCGATCCCAGAACGTCGACGACGCGCAGTCCACGCTCGTCGGCGCGGTCGAACATGGTGCGCACGAGGGCTTCCGCGTCGTACACGGCGGTCCGCTGAGTGTCGCGGGGCCGCTTCACGACGGGATCTGCTTGCGGGCGGTCGACAGTTCGGGTGAGTTGCTCAGTCGTGCGGTCCGGGCGGCGCGGTCGCCGGCCCGGCGGGCACTCGACGAGTGCCCGGCGGACGCGCGCCCTCCCCGCCATGTGCCGCGGGCCTGCGAGTTCTCCGAGTAGTAGTCCTTCAACTCGAGTTGCTTGTCGCGCAGGACCAGTGCCGTCTCCGCCGACGACTCCGGCACGGACACCGCCCGGTCCTCGGCCTCCTTCTTGGCGTCGGCGAGGCGCTGCCCGATCCGCGCGGCGTAGGCAAGCTGGAAGTTCAACCGGGCGGTGACGCCGGCGACGGGCCGTCGCACCCGTGTCGCGACCCGGCGGCGCCCGCGCTTCTCGACCTGCGTCCGCAGCGTCGTCTCGCTGCGGTACTCACCCGACTTGATGTAGCCGTCGGACGCCCGGACCATCTGGATCAGCAGGCTCGCGTACAGGGCCTCGCAGACGTCGATGTCGCCGGCGAATCCGTACGCGTAGATGACGGCCGACGTCTGGGCGATGTCGCACTGGACGTCGTTGGCGGCGGCGATCACAAGAAACAGCTGCGCGTACGTCCGCAGACCCTTCTTGCCCGGTTCACCGATCGTGATCAGGCGTTGCGTGGGGGTGGCCCGCTTCTCCCTGCCCGCGGCGTGTGCGCGCGCCACGGCGAGGTCGATCGATGAGGCGGTGGCGAGCCGCTGCGCGGCGGCCATGAAGGCCTCGCCCTCGTGCGGGTTGTCGGTGGATTCCGCCTGTCGGAGGAGCCCACCGATGCGGGTCAGCATCTTGTCGGAACTCACCCAGGCAGGCTAGCCCCCGTGCGTGGTTGACGAGTCCTGACACTCCTTAACCGCGCACGGGCGGCGGAGCCGCCTACATCCACACCCGGTAGTCGGTCTGGCGGACGCCGTCGCGTCGTGACGGCCCCATCTGCCCGACGAGTACGGGGTCGATCAGGGCGACATTCTCGAGCGAGATCTCGGACATGTCGTTCTTCGCGTCCCACGACGCTGTCGCTGCCGGTTGCGGCTGCTCCCCGCCCGCCCCCGAATCCGCGGCGCTCTCCCGGTTACTCCAGGAGCCGTTGTGCGGCTCCGCCACCCGTGCGCGCTTGACGAGTGCAGATACTCCTCAACCACGCACGGGCGCGAAGCGCCCCTGCGGCAGGCGGTCTCGTTACGGTCACACCCGCGACTCGTGGTGTTCACGCGGCATTCACGCCCGATCCACAGAGGCGTTCATCCCCACCTGTGGAGAAACCTGTACATGAATGCCGCCAACATGTTTCGGACCGAGGGGAATTCGGCCGAAGTGTCATCGGTGGCTTCGCGACGAGGTCTGACGGCGGTTGCGCGAGCCGATCATCCACCGACCCGCAGGTGAGTGAGAAAGTGCGTCAACAGGTACATTCTCACGCACCTGTGCGCGGCGCCGGGTAGAAGGGACTTCGACGTTCATGGCCACAGTGACCTATGACGGTGCCACCTGCCTGTTCCCCGGCTCGGACAAACCTGCCGTCGACACGCTCGACCTGAAGATCGAGGACGGTGAGTTCCTGGTCCTCGTCGGCCCGTCCGGCTGCGGCAAGTCGACGTCGCTGCGGATGCTGGCCGGGCTCGAGGACGTCCACAGCGGCCGGATCCTCATCGGTGACCGCGACGTCACCACCCAGGAACCCAAGGAACGCGACATCGCGATGGTATTCCAGAACTATGCGCTGTACCCGCACATGTCGGTGGCCGAGAACATGGGGTTCGCGCTCAAGCTCGCCGGCGCCGCGAAGGACGACATCCGCACGCGCGTCGAGGAGACGGCGAAACTCCTCGACCTCGAGCCGTATCTGGACCGCAAGCCGAAGGCGCTGTCCGGCGGTCAGCGGCAGCGCGTCGCGATGGGTCGCGCCATCGTCCGGCAGCCGCAGGTGTTTCTGATGGACGAGCCGCTGTCCAACCTCGACGCCAAGCTCCGCGTGCAGACGCGCACCCAGATCGCGCAGCTGCAGCGCCGCCTCGAGACGACGATGGTGTACGTGACACACGACCAGGTCGAGGCCATGACCATGGGCGACCGGGTGGCGGTGCTGAAGGACGGGGTGCTGCAGCAGTGCGCGTCGCCGCGCGACCTCTACAACAGGCCCGCCAACGTGTTCGTCGCCGGCTTCATGGGGTCGCCGTCGATGAACCTCTTCACGCTGCCGATCACCGCCGACGGTGTCGTCCTCGGCGACGCGACCATTCCGCTGCCCCGGCAGCTGCGCGCGGACAGCGACGAGCGTCAGGTCGTCGTCGGGATCCGCCCCGAACACCTGGAACTGTCGACGACCGGCATCCCGATGGAGGTCGCGGTGGTGGAGGAACTCGGATCCGACGCCTACATCTACGGCCGCAGCACCGTCAACGGGGAGACACAGCAGTTGGTGGCCCGCGCCGACTGGCGGAACCCGCCCCGCAAGGGTGACCTGGTGAAACTGCACGTCGACCCGTCCCAGGTGCACCTGTTCTCGGCGTCCGAGGGCTACCGGCTGAGCTGACCCGGCGGCGGCCGGGGCGGTTCCTGACCGATTCAGGTCGGGGGTAATGCCGGACTTCTGCGGTGTTCCATGCCACAGTATGTTCCGACACCGCGCCGGTGCCGCGAGTTCCGTCGTGCCGGTAACGGGTTCATCCACATCTACCTACGGGGAGACTCCATGGTTCAGATTTCGAGAGCGGTCCGGCGCGCCGCGGTGTTTGCCACCGCTGCCTCGCTGGTCACGCTCACCGCTTGCTCGAGCGACAGCGGCAGCGACTCCACGTCGGAGAACCTCGACGGTCGCGGACCCATCACGTACGTCGAGGGCAAGGACACCACCGAGACCGGTGTCGTCCGCCAGATCATCGACGCGTGGAACGCCGAGCACCCGGACGAGCAGGTGACGTTCAAGGAGCAGTCGAACGACGCCGATCAGGCGCATGACGACCTGGTCCAGCACCTGCAGGCCAAGCAGTCCGACTACGACGTCGTCGCACTCGACGTGCCCTGGACCGCGGAGTTCGCGGCCAAGGGCTGGCTGCAGCCGCTGACCGGCGAGTTCGCGGTGGACAACACCGGAATCCTCCCCGCCACGGTCGACAGCGCCACCTACAACGGCACCCAGTACGCGGCGCCGAAGAACACCAACGGCGGCCTGCTGTACTACCGCAGCGACCTGCTGCCCGCCGCACCGAAGACGTGGGCCGAGCTGGCCGCCGCGTGCGAGGTCGCGAAGACCAACAACATCGACTGCTACGCCGGTCAGTTCGCACCGTACGAGGGCCTGACGGTGAACACCGCCGAGGTCATCAACGCGTACGGCGGCTCGTTCGTCGGCGAGGACGGCAAGACGCCGACCGTCGACAGCCCCGAGGCCCGCGCCGGCCTGCAGGTGCTGGTCGACAACTTCAAGAACGGCGACATCCCGGCCCAGGACACCACGTTCAAGGAGCCCGAGAGCCAGAAGGCGTTCGAGGACGGCAAGGCGCTGTTCCTGCGCAACTGGCCGTACGTGTACGGCACGGCCGACAAGGATTCGTCCGCGGTCAAGGGCAAGTTCGCGGTCGCCCCGCTGCCCGGCAAGGACGGCATCGGCGCCTCGACGCTCGGTGGCTACAACGCCGCCATCAGCGCGTACTCCGAAAACAAGGCGACGGCCCGCGACTTCCTCACCTTCCTGCAGGGTGAGCAGGCGCAGCGGATCATCGCGATGGGCTCGCTGCCGCCGGTCCGCGCCGCACTGTACGACGACCCGGAGATCATCGCGGCCTACCCGTTCATGCCGACGCTGAAGGTGTCGATCGAGAACGCCGTTCCCCGTCCGGTCACGCCGTTCTACCCCGCTGTGTCGAAGGCCGTGCAGGACAACGCCTACGCTGCCATCAAGGGTGAGAAGTCGGTGGATCAGGCGATCACGGACATGCAGTCCGGCATCCAGTCCGCAGGCTCGTAGAGCACAGGAGTGAACATGGCCGTTCCGACTGGGACCACCAGTGGGGCGCCGGCCCGTCCCGCGGCCGGGGATTCCGACCCCGGCCGCGGTTCGCGTGAGAAGAGCGAGGACGGGCGACGCTTTGGGCTGAGCAGTCGCCGCGCGTGGCTGTTCGTCGTGCCGACGCTCGCCGTGCTGGCAGTCGTCATCGGCTACCCGGTGATCCGGGCAGTGGTGATGTCGTTCCAGAAGGACGCCGGACTCGATCCGACGACCGGCATGTTCGTCGAGGGCGGCTGGGCCGGGTTCACCAACTACACGCACTGGATTCTGCAGCAGTGCACCTCCCCGAGCGGGGTGGCCGTGGCGTGCCCGCCCGGCACGCTCGGCTCCCAGTTCTGGTCGGCCGTCGGGAACACCGCATTCTTCACCGTCGTCACGGTGGGCCTCGAGGTCGCGATCGGCCTGTGGATGGCGATCATCATGGGCAAGACGTTCAAGGGCCGCGCCCTGCTGCGTGCGGCGGTCCTGATCCCGTGGGCCATCCCGACCGCGGTCACCGCCAAGCTCTGGTACTTCATCTTCGCCTACGACGGCATCGCCAACCGACTCCTCGGTACCGAGATCCTGTGGACATCGGACGCGTGGCCCGCGCGATTCGCGGTGATCATCTCGGATGTCTGGAAGACCACCCCCTTCATGGCCCTGCTCATCCTCGCCGGACTGCAGATGATTCCGCAGGACGTGTACGAGGCGGCGCGGGTAGACGGCGCCTCCGCCTGGCAGCGGTTCCGGCAGATCACGCTCCCGCTGGTGAAGCCGGCGCTGATGGTCGCGATCCTGTTCCGCACGATGGACGCCCTGCGCATGTACGACCTGCCCGCCATCCTGACCGGCGGCAACCCGGCCACCACGACGGTGTCGATTCTCGTCGTCGACCAGGTGCGGCAAGGGTTCAACAGTGCGTCCGCACTCTCCACCATTACGTTCCTGCTGATCTTCGCGGTGGCATTCGTCCTCGTGAAATTCCTCGGCGCCAACGCCGTCGAGACTCAGGAAGCCCAGCGAAAGGGGCCGAAGCCGTGACCCATCGCGCCCCGGAGCTCGAACTCCCGAGCAGGCCCGTTCCCCGCAACCGTCCGAAGCGGTTCGCTTTCAAGAACTCCCGCATCTACATCGGTGTCGCGATCATCCTCGTCTGGGGGCTGGCACCGTTCTACTGGATGATGGTGACGGCGTTCCGCGACCCCGACTACACGTTCGACACCACACCCTGGCCCACGCATCTCACGCTCGAGAACTTCCAGAACGCGCTGTCGACGAGCAGCGGCAACAACTTCACCCGGGCTGTCGTCAACAGCATGATCATCGGCGGAATCACCACCGTCGTCGCCCTCGCCGTGGGCATCTTCACCGCCTACGCGCTCGCCCGCATCGAGTTCCGGTTCAAGTACGTGGTGGTCGGCATCGTGCTCGGCGCGTCGATGTTCCCCGTCGTCGCCCTCGTCACCCCGCTGTTCCAGCTGTTCACGAACATCGGCTGGATCGGCACCTACCAGGCGATGATCATCCCGAACATCTCGTTCGTGCTGCCGCTCACCATCTACACGCTGACGTCGTTCTTCAAGGAACTCCCCTGGGAGCTCGAGGAGGCGGCCCGGATCGACGGCGCCAGCCGCGGTCAGGCGTTCCGTCTGGTGATGTTGCCGCTCGCGGCGCCCGCCCTGTTCACCACCGCCATCCTCGCGTTCATCGCGACCGTCAACGAGTACCTGCTCGCCAGCCAGCTCTCCAGCGACGCCACCGAACCGGTCACGGTCGCGATCGCCCGGTTCTCCGGCAACGACCCGCACGTCGTGCCGTACGCGGCGATCATGGCGGCGGGCACGATCGTCACCATTCCGCTGGTGATCATGGTGTTGCTGTTCCAGCGTCGCATCGTGTCGGGCCTGACGGCCGGCGGCGTGAAGAGTTAGCACCATGCATCCGGTGGCGAAGCGGCAGCGGCTCGAGGTTCTGATCGGCGTCCTCGGGTTCTTCACGGTGATGGCGTTCGTCGCCGCGGTCGTCGAGGTCGTCCGCGGCGACCCCGGCGTCACTCCCGCGCTGGTGTTGCTCGGATGCCTGGTGCTGTCGGGGCTGGCGATCGCCGCCCGGAATCGGGTGCGCTGAAACAGTACGGTCGGTATGTATATTTGCTGAGCGTTAGCGCGGCGCGCGTCACACTCGGGGCCATTCACATAACATACGTACGGGTGGGTGCGATGATCCTCCGTGACCGGATAACTGACCGGGAGTGTGGAAGTGAGTTCTGGCAACGACGCGACGGGCAATCATGCCTCCGAATCGGGGGGCACACCGCCCGTAGACGACGATTCGGCTGACATACCCACTCCATCACCGGACGAGAAGAACAAGCGCGCACGGTGGCGCACGGTCCGCCGGGTGAGCCTGGTCGTGATCGCATTGCTGCTGGTCATCCCGCTCGTCGTGTTCCTGGTCAGTTACGTCCGCGCCGAGGTCCCGCGCCCGTCGGACATGAAGACCAACCAGGTGGCCACCGTCTTCGCCGCCGACGGCACCACCGAACTGACCAAGGTCATCCCGCCGGAGGGCAACCGCACCGAGATCGCGCTCGACGCCATCCCCCAGCACGTCCGCGACGCCGTCCTGTCGGCGGAGGACCGCAACTTCTACTCCAACCCCGGCTTCTCCGTCACCGGGTTCATGCGTGCCGCCCGCGACAACGTCCTCGGCAAGGAAAGCGCGGGTGGCGGGTCGACGATCACGCAGCAGTACGTCAAGAACGTGCTGGTCGGCGCAGACCGCAACGTGTACCGCAAGATGCGGGAACTCGTGATCTCCACCAAGATGGCCCGCGAATGGTCGAAGGACGAGATCCTCGCCGCCTACCTGAACACCATCTATTTCGGGCGCGGCGCGTACGGCATCGAGGCGGCGTCGCGCGCCTACTTCGACAAGCCGGTCGGCGACCTGTCGGTGGCCGAGGGCGCCGTGCTCGCGTCCGTGATCCAGAGCCCGTCCTATCTCGACCCCGAGGCCAACCTCGACCAGTTGCAGGCGCGCTGGAACTACGTTCTCGACGGCATGGTCGCGATGGGTGTGCTCAGTCAGCAGGACCGCAGTGCGGCGGAGTTCCCGGTCACCGCCCCGTCCAACCGGCCCACCGACGCCAACTCCGCGCCCGGCCCCGACGGCCTGATCCGCAACCAGGTGCTGCGCGAGTTGTCGGATGCGGGGATCTCCGAGCAGACCCTCAACACCGAGGGGCTGCAGATCACCACCACGATCGACCCGCGGGCGCAGGAGTCCGCGATCGAGGCAGTCCACGACAACCTCGAAGGTGAGGATCCCGGGTTGCGGACCGCGGTCGTGTCCATCGACCCCCGCACCGGAGGTGTGCGCGCGTATTACGGCGGCGAGGACGGCGCCGGCTTCGACTACGCGCAGGCGCCGTTGCAGACGGGGTCGTCGTTCAAGGTGTTCGGTCTGGCGGCGGCGCTGGAGCAGGGCATCCCGCTCTCCGCCCGCTTCAGCAGTGCACCGCTGACCGTCGGCAGCGTGCAGATCGGCAACGTCGAGGGCGAGTCCTGCGGCACGTGCACCATCGCCGAGGCGACGAAGCGGTCGCTGAACACGAGCTTCTACCGGCTGATGATGTCGCTGGACAACGGTCCGCAGGCCATCGCCGACGCCGCCCACAAGGCGGGGATCCCGGAGTTCATTCCCGGGGTGCAGGGTAAGACGCTCAGCGAGAACGGCGGCGAACCCGAGGGTGGCATCGTCCTCGGCCAGTACCTGTCGCGGCCGATCGACATGGCGTCCGCGTACGCGACGCTCGCGGCGTCGGGCATCTACCACCAGCCGTATTTCGTGCAGCGGGTCGTGACCGCCGACGGCGTCGTGCTCCTGGACCGTGCGCCCAGCCCGGGTGAGCGCCGGCTCGATGCCGCGGTGGCCGACAACATCAGTCAGGCACTGATGCCGATCGCCTCCTACTCGCGGGGTCATGCTCTGGCGGGTGGACGCCCGTCCGCGGCGAAGACCGGCACGGCGCAGCTCGGCGACACCGGTGAGAACAAGGACGCCTGGATGGTCGGGTACACGCCGTCGCTGGCGACGGCGGTGTGGATCGGCAAGGCCGACGCCACCGCCATCAACAACAGCTGGGGCGGCCTGATCTACGGTTCGGGTCTGCCGTCCGACATCTGGAAAGACACGATGGACGGCGCGCTCGAAGACACCGATTGGGAAGACTTCCCGTGGCCCGACCCGATCGGCGGCCAAGCCGGTGTGCCCACGTGGACCGGTCAAACCAGCGGCGACGGAGCGGGAACCGGCACCAGCGGGGTTGTCCCGCCGCCCGGTGCCCCCACTCCCGCACCCGTCGAGGTTCCGCCACCGGCCGTCCCGGTCCCGCCCGTCCCGCCGGTGCCCGCACCCGTCCCGGCGCCGACCCAGATCGAAATCCTGCCGGGCGTCATCATCCCGCTGCCGGGTTAGCCGAGGTTCTGAAACCCGCCGCGCGGCGGAGTCCGGTTCGGCAGCACCACAACCCGCAGCGCGGCGCGGAGACTTTCCGTCGTCTTGGCCCAGGCTCTCGCCTCGTCCTCGCACATGTCGGCCTCTTCGGGCTCCTCCTCGCGGGCGAGTTCCGCGTTGTGGCGCCACTCGATCTCCTGCTCGGAGCAGAGCCGGAGGAACTCGAGGATGGTGTCGCGGTCGCGTCCGCAGATCTCCGCGACGTCGTCCGGGTCGAGCCCGCTCTCGGAGTCGAGGTGGATCAGGGTCACGAGGGCGGCGGGGAACTCGTCCTCGCATTCGTGCTCGGCGTACGAGGACGTGGCACCGGGTGTGGAATTGAGTTTGCCGCCGAGCTTTTCGGCGAACGCGTCGTCGACGGTATCCACGAAATGCTCGAACATCCGGAACACCGACACCAGATGATCGGCGACGAACGGTGACCCGTCGACGCGCATGACGGCGACCACGTTGTCGACGATGAGCAGGAACTTGATGTCGGGCCACTGCCGATTGAGGTCGGCGAGCGCCTCTGCGGTGCGCGTGCGATCGCTGATCGTGTGGACCACGCGGGCGAACACCTCGACGCGGGCATCCTCCTCGATCACCCGAACGTACGTGGGGAGGTCGCCGACCCACACGAGGATGTCGCCGTCCGCGTCCTTGCCCGGTGCCTGCTCGAGCATGGATTCGACCGCGGCATCGACACGGTCGCGCAACCCGGCGCCGTCACGCAGCTGGGCCGGGACATCAGCAGTACCGAACTCCGGGGTCTCCGCCCGGCCACCGGTGATCGCCTTCAGGAACGAGGGATGCAGAAGGTCCCAGATCTCCCGGAACACGGTGACCGTCATCGACGCCAGCAGGTGGGCGTCCTCTCGGTCGGCGTCGAGGTAGTACGACGCGGAACCGTTGCCCTCGTCGACGTGCTCGCACAGGTCGGGCCGATTCCAGCCGAGCTCGATCAGCCTCTCGTGCTCCTCGGCGGTGAGCGCCCGCGCCGGGTGGAGGAAGCGGTTGGACGGCACCTCGCACCGCACCTTGTCGCCGGCCCAGGCGAAGAACCGCACGCACGCGGCGGTCTCGACGAGGCCGTCGTCGACGCTGTCGTACTGCGACTGCAGCACCAGTTCGTCGTCGTCCTCCATAGCGTGCACGTACCCGGTCAGACGGTCCTGGAGTTCGGTCCAGGCGTCGTCGATCTCTCGATCGAAAGTGTTGTCGGACATCACGCCTCCCTCGATGAATCCTGGGTGTCACCGTAGAGGGAGGGTCTGACAAGAAATCGAACACAAAGGCGAATGCACCTTTCGTCGCCGTGAAGACGACGAAAGGTGCATTCGCCCCGTACTTACTTCTGCGCGGTGAACTACGCGTCGATGATGAACGCCTCGAGCTCGGTGCGAGCCTTGTCGTCCGCCATCTGGACCGGCGGGGACTTCATCAGGTACGCGGACGCCGGGTAGACGGGTCCGCCGATGCCGCGGTCCTTGGCGATCTTGGCTGCGCGGACGGCGTCGATGATGATGCCGGCCGAGTTCGGGGAGTCCCAGACCTCGAGCTTGTACTCGAGGTTCAGCGGAACGTCACCGAAGGCGCGACCCTCGAGGCGGACGTACGCCCACTTGCGGTCGTCGAGCCAGCCGACGTGATCCGACGGGCCGATGTGCACGTTGCCCGGACCGAGGTCGCGGGTCAGGTTCGACGTCACGGCCTGCGTCTTGGAGATCTTCTTCGACTCCAGGCGATCACGCTCGAGCATGTTCTTGAAGTCCATGTTGCCGCCGACGTTGAGCTGCATGGTGCGGTCGAGCTGCACGCCGCGGTCCTCGAAGAGCTTCGCCATCACGCGGTGGGTGATGGTGGCGCCGACCTGCGACTTGATGTCGTCACCGACGATCGGGACGCCGGCGTCCTTGAACTTCGCGGCCCACTCCGGGTCGGAAGCGATGAACACGGGCAGGGCGTTGACGAATGCGACACCCGCGTCGATGGCGCACTGGGCGTAGAACTTGTCGGCGTCCTCGGAACCCACGGGCAGGTACGAGACCAGCACGTCGACCTTGGCGTCCTTCAGAGCCTTGACGACGTCGACGGGCTCGGCCTCGGAGATCTCGATGGTCTCGGCGTAGTACTTGCCGATGCCGTCGAGGGTGGGGCCGCGCAACACCGGAACGTCGGCCGGCGGGACGTCGGCGATCTTGATGGTGTTGTTCTCGCTGGCGAAGATGGCCTCGGACAGGTCGAATCCGACCTTCTTGGCGTCGACGTCGAACGCGGCGACGAACTGGACGTCGCGCACGTGGTACTTGCCGAACTTGACGTGCATGAGGCCGGGAACGGTCGCCGTCTCGTCGGCGTCCTTGTAGTACTGCACGCCCTGAACCAAGGACGAGGCACAGTTCCCCACGCCCACAATGGCCACGCGCACCGCGGTGCTGTTCTCACCCATGGTCGGGTTCTCCTTTTTTCTTTGGTGTTGCTGTCGATTGCTCGGCGGCGATCAGCTCGTTGAGCCAGCGCACTTCACGCTCACTGGATTCGAGTCCGAGCTGGTGGAGTTGCTTGGTGTAGCGATCCAGCGTGCCGCTCGCTCTTCCGATCGCGTCGCGAAGCGCCTCGCGGCGCTCCTCGACCTGGCGTCGTCTGCCTTCGAGAATCCGCATCCGCGCCTCGGCGGGAGTGCGGCTGAAGAAGGCGAGATGAACGCCGAATCCGTCATCGGTGTAGTTCTGCGGACCCGTGTCGGCGACCAGTTCCTTGAACCGCTCCTTGCCGATCGGCGTGAGCTGATAGACGCGGCGGGCACGACGCTTGACGGTCCCCGGAGGACCTGCGTCCTCGGCGATCAAACCGTCTGCCTGCATGCGTCGAAGCGTCGGGTAGAGGGAACCGTACGAAAAGGCGCGAAATGCACCCAGCAGTCCCGTCAACCGTTTGCGGAGCTCGTATCCGTGCATGGGTGACTCGTGGAGCAGCCCGAGAATTGCCAATTCGAGCACGTCCACCCCCTGAGTCGCCCGACCTAACCGTGTGATGCGATTCAAAACTATATCGCACCGATATATAGGACGATACGCCCGCTCGATACATGGGACAAGCCGTCACAGGTTGTTAACTGAGGCCGGGCGTCTGGCCTCGTCGCCGAATGTCACACCGGTGCCGTCTGACTGAACGAATGTCACATTGGGCGACCAACCGGCGGCCGACAGCACCCGACGGCGACTGCCAGCCCCAGCAGGGCAACGAACCCCGGACGCTCAGCCCTCGTAGGGGTAGATGTCGAACGGTTCGCCGTCGAATCCGACGACCATGTGTCCGGTGTGACCGGCGGCGTTCTTCACGTGGATGGAGATGGTCGGCGGTCCGTCGTCGGACCCGGGTTCGTACCGGAAGGACACGATCTCCACCGCGCCGTCGGGGACGCGCAGGGTTTCGGGTGCCCCGGCGAGCAGTCCCGCGATCGCGACCTGGTCGACGGTGCCGAGGTCGAAGGACTTCTCGTCGTCGGAGCGGGTGGACGAGCTGCCCCAGTCGTCGAATTCGCCGTCGTAGAGGTAGGAGTCGGACTGCAGCGCGTTGCCGGCGGACGGCCGGTCGAAGACGGCGTGGGCCGGGTAGAGGCCGAGTTCGTCGGCGACGGTGTCGCCGTACTCGGCGCGGTACTCGTCGAGGAAGAAGTGCAGGCCGGCGCCGGTGGTCAGGTTCGGACCCAACTTCGACGGGCCGAGGTCGCTGTTCGCGACGGCTCCGGCGATACCGCCCACCGCGGCCGCGGCGACGACGAGGACCGCGGCGTACACCCACCGCCGCGACGATCGGCGGCGTCGCGGGGACACGACGGGGCTGGCGGAGAGCCGGCTGGGGATCTGGAGGTCCCCGATGAGGCGGTCGAGTTCGTCGAACGTCTTCGCCCGCATCGCCGTGGAGGTGCGGGAGGTGTGTTCCTCCGCGGACAGTTGCCCGTCGGCGAGCGCGGCGTCGAGCATCCCGCAGGCGTCGGCGCGGTCGGAGTCGCGGGCGCGGATACCCGCGATTGTGGTCCTGGGCATCTGCGTCCTATCGGCCGAAGGGGTAGACGCTCAGTGGTGCACCGGACGGGTCGAGTTCCATGTGTCCGCTCTCGCTGAACTCGTTGGTGACGTAGATCGACACCGTGGGGCCGTCGTCGTCGGCCTCGAACGAGATGTGGCTGACTTCTCCGTCGGGGACATTGAGGCTCACCGGGGCACCCACGACTGTTCCGCCGATCTTGTCGAGGTTCAGCGTCGACAGGTCGAACACGGGGGTGTCGACTTTCCGAGTGGTCGGGGTTCCCGCCGGTGTGAACCCGCCGCGGTAGTCGTAGCTCACCATCCGGTTCGGTTCGAGGGGCAGCGCGCGTTCGAGGCTGGCGTGGCCGCCCTCGTAGAGGGTGAGGTCGTCGACGATCAGATCGCCGAACTTGGCGCGGTACCGATCGAGGAACACCTTCATGCCCTCGGGTGTGACGGGATTCGGTGTGGGGACGACCAGCGGTTGGACGGAATCGAAATCGACCTGCTGCGCGGCGGGGGTCACGGTGGCCTGAACGTCGTCGCTGTCGACGAGCATGAAGGCGCCGACGGCTGCCATCACTGCGGCGACGGCGACGGCGGCCGGGAACCAGTGCTTGGCGGTGTCGCGCGGCGGACGTGCGTCCGGTGGTGCGTCGGCGGGTCGTTGCAGGTCACTGACCAGGACCTCGAGGTCGGCGAGGGTGCGAGCCTCCGCGGCGAGGTCGGACATCGCGCGATGTTCCGCCTCGTTGATCTGGCCGTCGCCGAACGCGGCGTCGAGCAGTGCGGACGTGTTGGCTCGATCGACGTCGCGTGCCCGCGTGTTCGGTGGGTATCGGCTGGCCACGGGAGGATCTTAGAGCCCGGACGCCTACCTCGCGGGGTTCACCTGCCACACGTCCCCGCCGAGCGTCGCCCGCAGGTATCCCCCGCCGGTCTGTTCCTTGTCGTAGACGTACACGTTGATCGTCGGTCCCTTGCCGCCGTCGGCGAGGAGAACGTGCCCGATGGTGCCTTCCGGGACTCCGACCAGCCGGGGTGCGTCGGCGATGAGTGCGACCAGTGCCGGCACATTTACCTGCGCAAGGTCGACCTCCCGGGTTCCGGGGAGACGCTGCGTGCGAGTGCCCGACGTCTTGAACCCGCCGCGGAAGTCGTACCGGTCGACCTTGTCGGGCGCGTCCGGGGACGTCCGCGACAGGATCGCGTACTCGTCGTACAACCCCAGTTCGTGGACGGTGAGGTCGCCGAACTTCTGCCGGTACTGCTCGAAGAGGGCGTGGATCCCATCCTGGGTGAGGGGCTGCGCCTGCCCCACGATGATCGGCTCGACCGCGGGCACCTCGACCTCCGGCCGGGCCAGTGGCTTCTCGACCTGCACCGGGACCGGTGGGGTGACGGGGTCCGGGCCGTCCTGCTCGGTGAGTGCCAGACCGATCGCGCCGACCGCGATCACCGCCCCGCACGCGACCGCGATCCGCAGCGCCCGGCGGGGTGATCCCGCTGTCCGGACAGGTGCCTGTGTGGTGATCGACGACGGCAGTTGCAGATCGCTGATCAGCAGGTTCAGTTCGGCGAGGGTCTTCGCCGACATGGCCTGGGCCGTCCTGTCGTGGTACTCGTCGGCGCCGAGCTGCCCGTCGGCGTAGGCGGCGTCGAGCTGGCTGCATGCGTTGACCCGATCGAGGTCGCGTGCGCGAGTCTGCGAGGACGGTCCTGAGGCCACACCGGCATCGTAGTGCGGCGACCGTGTTTGACCAGCGTCACTCGACCGACCCCTTCTCTCCGGACGCGACGCACGTACTCTGGTCTCCGTGCGGATACAGCGGCAGGTGGTGGACTATGCGCTTCAGCGCCGGTCACTCCTGGCCGAGGTCTACTCGGGCAGGACGGGTGTCACGGAGGTGTGTGACGCCAGCCCCTACCTGCTTCGTGCCGCAAAGTTCCACGGCAAGGGCAGTGATGTGGTGTGCCCGATCTGCCGTAAGGAGCAGTTGACTCTGGTCTCCTGGGTCTTCGGTGACAAGTTGGGCCCGGTGTCGGGTTCGGCTCGTACGGCCGAGGAGTTGGTGCGTCTCGCGTCCACTCAGGAGGAATTCTCGGTTCACGTGGTCGAGGTGTGCCGGACATGCAGCTGGAACCATTTGGTCCAGTCCTATGTTCTCGGTACCGTGCCCGAACCGAAACGGCCCAGGCGTTCGTCGCCACGGCCGCGGCCTCCGAGCCGTCGTACCGCGAGCGAGTAGACACGCCCGAACACGGACGCGGGCAGAAGAGTGCCCACAGACGTAACGCAGGACTGAAGCCGGTCCACAACCACTGGAGATTTGTACGTGAGTTCCCCCCGCAGCAACGCCCCGGGTGATCGACCGAACGGACCGAGACGACCGAGTGGCCCCCCGCCACAGGGACGCCCCGGAGGTCCACCACCCCGCGGCGGACAGCCTGCGGGTGGGCCCCCGCCGGGCCGATCGGGCGGCTCGCCGCCGCGTCGGATGCCGCCTCCGCCCCCGCAGGGCGGTGGCCGTCCCCCGGGCCCGCCGCCTCGTCGTCCCGGTCCGCCGCCGCAGGGTGGTGGCCGTCCGCCGGGTCCCCCGCCGCGTCGTCCGGGCCCGCCGCCCGGCCGTCCCGCGGGCGCGCCCCCGGTTGCGCGTAACCAGTCGGGTCCCGGTGGGCGCCCGCCGGGACCTCCGCCGTCGAACGGTCGCAAGACCGGCGGCGGCCGCGGTGGCGAACCGCCGAAGGGTGGAAAGAAGACGGCTGTGAAGAAGTCGCGGTGGAAGATCGTGCGCCGGACGGCGTACGCGTGCGTCGCGCTGGGCATGATCATCCCGATCCTGCTGTTCATGGCGGCATACGTCGTCCAGGACGTCCCGCGCCCCGGCGACCTCAAGACCAACCAGGTGGCCACGATCTACGCGTCCGACGGAACGTCGGTGCTCAGCAAGGTCGTGCCGCCGGAGGGCAACCGCACCGAGGTGACGCTCGACCAGATCCCGAAGCACACCCGTGACGCGGTGCTCGCTGCCGAGGACCGGGACTTCTACTCGAACCCCGGCTTCTCGATCGGTGGATTCGCGCGCGCCGCCCGCGACAACGTCCTGGGCAAGGACAGCGCCGGCGGTGGCTCGACCATCACGCAGCAGTACGTGAAGAAGACGATGGTCGGTTCCGAACGTTCGCTGACGCGAAAGATGAAGGAACTCGTCATCTCGTCGAAGATGGCCCGCGAGTGGTCCAAGGACGACATCCTCGCCGCGTACCTGAACACCATCTACTTCGGGCGTGGTGCGTACGGCATCGCGGCCGCGTCGAAGGCGTATTTCAACAAGCCCGTCGACCAGTTGACGGTCGAGGAGAGTGCGGTGCTGGCGTCGTCGATCCAGCTGCCGTCGCTGCTCGATCCGGAGACCAACCCGGAGGGTGCGCAGGCGCGCTGGAACTACGTGCTCGACGGCATGGTGTCGGCGGGAACGCTCGAGCAGTCGGCCCGGTCGGTGATGCAGTACCCGCCGTACGTGCCGATCGCGCAGGTCGACAACGGCAACCAGGACTCCGGACCGGAGGGCCTGATCAAGAACCAGGTTCTGCGGGAGCTGGGGGAGGCGGGAATCAGCGAGCAGCTGCTCAACACCGAGGGCCTCGAGATCACCACGACGATCGACCCGGTCGCCCAGGCGGCGGCGGTGGATTCGGCCCGCTCGAACATGGAGGGTGAGCCGGAGAACCTGCGCACCGGTGTCGTGTCGGTCGATCCGAAGACCGGCGCGGTGCGGGCGTACTACGGCGGCGAGGACGGTGGCGGTTACGACTTCGCGAACGCCGGACTGCAGACCGGTTCGTCGTTCAAGGTGTTCGGGCTCGCCGCGGCCCTCGACCAGGGCATCCCGCTGTCGCAGATGTACGACAGCTCGGAGCTCACGGTCAACGGCATCACCATCAGCAACGTCGAGGGCGAGGGCTGCGGCACCTGCACCATCGCCGAGGCGCTGAAGCGTTCGCTGAACACCAGCTTCTACCGTCAGGAACTCGAACTCGACGGTGGACCGCAGGCGATCGCCGAAATGGCCCACAAGGCGGGCATCCCGAAGGAGATCCCCGGCGTCGGACCGTCGCTGACCGAGCCGGACGGTAGTGGTCCGAACAACGGCATCGTGCTCGGCCAGTACCAGTCGCGGGTCCTCGACATGGCGTCGTCGTACGCGACGCTGGCCGCCTCGGGTACGTACCACGCCCCGCACTTCGTGCAGAAGGTCGTCAGCGCGGACGGAACGGTGCTCCTCGACCGCGGCGGTGACACCGGTGAGGACCGCATCGACAAGGACGTCGCCGACAACGTGACGTCGGCGATGGAACCCATCGCCGGGTACTCGCGGGGCCACAACCTGGCGGGCGGACGCCCGTCGGCGGCCAAGACCGGTACCGCGCAGCTCGGTGACACCGGCAAGAACAAGGACGCGTGGATGGTCGGGTACACCCCGTCGCTGTCCACGGCGGTCTGGGTGGGCACCACGGACGGTCAGGCGCTGGAGAACAGCAGCGGCGCCATGATCTACGGTTCCGGTCTGCCGTCCGACATCTGGAAGGACACGATGGACGGTGCCCTCGAGGGCACCGACGTCGAGAAGTTCCCGAAGCCGGGTGCGATCGGTGGCCAGTCGGGTATCCCGGCCTATTCGGCGCCGGCCCCGACCAAGACGTCGGCGCCTCCGACGAGCACGTTCCAGCTGCCGACGGAGCTCGTGCCGCCGGTGGTCGTGACGCCGTCGCCGGTGGAGATCCTGCCCGGCATCACCATTCCGATTCCGGGTCTGGCACCGAGGCCCACGACGGCGGCCCCGGCGGTTCCGGCGGAACCGGAGACGACGACGCCGCCGAACGCCGGTAACGGCAACGGCCAGCAGCAGGTTCCGGCCCGTTAACGGCGAACGGTAGCCTCGCGGAGTGGCCGACAACCCTGACGCGCACGCCGTCCGAGACGCGGGCGAGACGGGATTCGTCTCGCCCGCGCCTCTGGCGAAGGATCGGCGTTCCGCGGACTGGCGGGACCTTCCGGGGCGCACCGACCCGCTGACCGCCGACCTCTCCGGGGTGATCGGCGGTCCGGTCGGTCGGCACGCCGTCGTCGGGCGCAGCCGGTTCTTCACGCCGATGCGCGCCATTCTGTTGCTGGCGATCGTGTTTCTCGCGCTCGGCTGGTTCGCGAAGGCGCCGTGCATCCAGCAGGCGCCGGTCGGCGAGAACGGCGCGCTCGGGCTCGACTGGAGTGGCAGCCGGCAGTACGTCGCCATGTGCTACTCGGACACAGTGCCCCTGTACGGGGCGGAACGGTTGAACGAGGGCGCGTTCCCCTACAAGAAGTGGTGGGAGGAGGACGCCGGCAACGGCCGGCTCCAGCGCCGCTACATGGAGTACCCGGTGATCTCCGGGCTCTACCAGTACGGCGCGATGACGATCGCGAAGTCCTGGGACGCGGTGCACTGGCTGCCCGGTGCGCTGCAGGTCGCGATCTATTTCAACGTCGTCGCGCTCGGTCTGGCGCTGGCGTGGCTGGTCACCGTCTGGGCGAGTGCGCTTCTGGCCGGACGCCGCGTCTGGGACGCAGCACTGATCGCCGGGTCCCCGCTGGTGATCGTCCACGCGTTCACGAATTTCGATCCCCTCGCAACGGCTTTCGCTGCGGGTGGGCTGCTGGCGTGGTCGCGGAAACGGCCGGTGCTCGCTGGAATCCTGCTCGGCCTCGGTGGTGCCGCCAAGCTGTATCCGCTGCTGCTCCTCGGACCTCTGCTGGTGCTGTGCCTGCGCACGGGCAGGGTTCGTGAGTGGTCGGTGACGGCGCTGACCGGTATCGGCGCGTGGCTGGCGGTCAATCTGCCGATCGCCCTGCTGTTCCCACGGGGCTGGGCCGAATTCTTCCGGCTCAACTCCGAACGCGGCGCCGACCCGGACTCCGTCTACAACGTCATCTCGTCGTTCACCGGCTGGACCGGATTCGACGGCATCCTGTCGGCCGGTGAGGCACCCACCGTGCTCAACGCGGTGTCGTTCCTGCTGTTCGCCCTCGTGTGCGTCGGGATCGGGTACATCGCGCTGACGGCGCCGAGACGCCCGCGGCTGACCCAACTGTGTTTCCTGCTGGTCGCGGGTTTCCTCCTCACCAACAAGGTGTGGAGCCCGCAGTATTCGCTGTGGCTGGTGCCTCTGGCCGTGCTCGCGTTCCCGCACCGGCGGATCCTGCTGGCCTGGATGACGATCGACGCGCTGGTGTGGGTGCCGCGGATGTTCTACTACCTCGGCGTGTCCAACAAGGGGCTCCCCGAGCAGTGGTTCACCGGCGCGGTGGTGGTCCGCGACGTCGCGGTCGTGGTCATCTGCGCGCTGATCATCCGCCAGATCTACCGGCCCGGCGAGGACCTGGTGCGGTACGGCTTCATCGACGATCCGGCGGGCGGCGTGCTCGATCAGGCGCCCGATGCGCAGCCGCGGTGGCTGCCCGCCTGGCTACGGCCGCGGCCGCCGGTAGAAGCGGCTCCCGCTCACAGCGTTTCGCCGTCGACCGGTTAGTTCTTCGACAGCACCAGCGTCGCCCCGACCGCGAACACCGCGATCGACAGGCCGAGGGCGATGGCGCGGATCGACCACTGGCGGGCGTCGGCGGCGGCGCGCACCGAAAGGTCGTACTCGCCCCGCTCCCACAGTCGGTGGACGGTGAGCGAGCGCAGCAGCGCGACGATGCCGAACGGCAGGAACGCGATAATCGCAAGAATGGCGAGCGGCAGACTGCTCGCGGGCGGCGGTGCCAGCGGCCCGCAGTAGTCCGCCGAGGTGTCCTGCTGCTGCGACGTCATGCGTTGCCTCCCCGCTGGTGGAGCCCACGACCGTGGGCGACGAGGTGGAGTATAGACCGTCGAGATTCCCGACTGTGCAGTGCGTTTCGCGCGGCCGGCGGTTACGGTCCGGCTATCGGCCGGTCTCCACGACGGGTGGATGCGCCCGGGCTGCGACCCACGCCGCCACCTGGGTGCGGGAGCTGACGGCCAGCTTGTCGAAGATGTGCTCGACGTGTCCGTCGACGGTGCGCCGCGAGATCACCAACGCCTCGGCTATCTGCCGATTGCTGAGTCCCTGGGCGAGCAGGTCGGCGATCTCCTGTTCCCGTTTGGTGAGCGGCGACGCCTCGGCGCGGGGTGGTGCCCGGTGCTCGGTGGGGGTTCCCAGTGCGAGGTCGACGGCCTCCTCGATGGTGAGCCGGACCGCGGGCGCTGCGAGCTGGGCGAACTCGTCGGCTCCGACCATGCGGGCGGCGTCGCGCTCGGACGACAGGGAGTCGTCGGTGATGTGCGGGCCGAACGCCGCGACGGACGTGCCGAGCCGATGCCACACGCCCTTCGCGGCGCCGCACAGTCTCGCCGCCGCGTTGGCGTCTCCGCTCGACGTGGCCACCCACGACAGCACCTCGATCGACAGGGCCGTGCAGATCTTGTCCTTGAAGTCACGCTGGATCCGCAGCGCCTGCTGGGCGGCGTCGACGGCGTCGTCGCCCCGGCCCAGATGGAAGTACGCGACGCTCGAAACCCACAGGGCGTAGGCCTTGTTCCATTTCTCGCCGTGCACGTCCGCCACCGCGATCACGTCGCGGCACGTCTCGAGGGCGTCGTCGAGTCGGCCGTCGTAGGTCTGCGCCATCCCCATCTCGAACGACGCGGTCAGCACCGAGGCCGTGTCGCCGACAGCGCGGTGGACGGCGATGGCATCACGGAACAGCCGGATGGCGTCGTCGGGGTGGCCGGAGAACACGGCGTGGATCGCCGCCCAGTGATCGGCGTGCGCCCGCAGACGTTCGTCACCGAGCGCGGTCGCGATCGTCGTGCACTCGTCGAGGTGTTCGCGTGCGGCGTCGCGGTCGCCCTGGATCAGCGCGGTCCAGGCGGTCACCCACAGCACGTCGCCCCGCTCCCGGGTGGGTTCGGTAAGCCGCAGCAGTATCCGCTCGAGCCGGATCCGTCCGTCGGACAGGTTGCCGCCTGCGATCCAGTGGTATCGCAAGGCGACGGCCAGTTCCGCGGCCGCGGCCCGCTGTGAGTCGTCGTGCAACGCCCAGTCCAGGGCGGCAACGAGGTTGGGGTGGTCGATCCGCAGTCCCGCGAGGATCTCGGATTGTCCTGGCCCGCACCAGTCGAGCGACGACCGGCGGGCGCGCTCCGAATAGTGTTCGAGATGTCGACGGTACAGCTCGTCGTGCTCCCCGCTGCGCTCGAGGAGCTCGTGCCCGTACTCACGCACCGTCATCAGCTGCGAGTAGCGGAGTCGCTCGGTCGAACGGTCCACGGTGACAAGACATTTTCCGACCAGCCGATCGAGGACGTCGACGACCGGCGAGTCCGACAGCGCACCGAATCCACTGATCGCCTCCGCGGCTTCGAGATCGAAGCTTCCGGGGAACACGGCGAGCCGGGACCACAGCAGCCGCTCGGTGTCCGAGCACAGTTCGTAACTCCAGTCGATGAGGGCGCGCAGCGTCTGCTGGCGGGGCATCGCCGCCCGGTCGCCGCCGGTGAGGAGTGCGAAACGCTGGTCGAGGCGTTCGACGAGCTGAGACGCGGACAGCGACCGCAGCCGGGCCGCGGCCAGTTCGATGGCGAGCGGGATCCCGTCGAGCTGATTGCACAACTGGGCGACGGCGGGGGCGTTCGCGTCGGTGAGCCGGAAGTCGGCGACGACGCCCTGCGCACGCTCCACGAGCAACGACACCGATTCGAACGGGGCGATGTCCGCGGCGCGGCAGTCCTCGATGTCACCCGGAGTGCTCAGCGGCGGGAGGAGGTACGTGAATTCGCCTGCGATCCCGAGCGGTTCGCGACTCGTGGTGAGGATCCGGACCTCCGGCGCGGAGGCGAGGACGGTGCTCACGAATTCGCTTGCGGCGGACAGTAGGTGCTCGCAGTTGTCGAGGACGATCAGCAGGTGCCGGGACTGCAGGTGGTCGATCACCTTGTCCATCACGGCGCGGCTCGACTGGTCGGTGACGCCGAGGGCGGCCGCGGCCGCGGAGGGCAGAGCGTCGGGATCGCGGACGGGCGCGAGGTCGATCCACCGGACGGAGTCGCGGAAGGCGCGCGCGGAGCGGACCGCGAGTTCCTCGGCCAGCCGCGTCTTGCCGACGCCGCCGGCACCGAGCAGCGACACGAGCCGGGACTGTTGCAGTCGTGCGCGGGCTTCCTCGATCTCGCGGCGGCGGCCGACGAAGCTGGTCATCGACCTCGTGAGTTCTCTCGAGCGAGTCAGTGGATCTCTCCCGTTCCGGTTGGCCAGGTGGCACGAACCTACCCCCACTGGTTGTGACGGACAACACAGGTAACCGAGGGGGTGATTTACCCGGTGTGGGGGTGATGTGACGTGGGTCATTGTCATTGGCATACCCCGGTTGCCCGCTCGACTCCAGCCGGAACCCATCGTCCCGAGGAGCTCAACGCCATGTCAAAGACCATTTCTTCCGCCGACGTCGATGTCGTCGTCGTGGGTGCCGGATTCGCCGGCCTCTACGCGCTGCGCAAGTTGCGCGACACGATGAAGCTGTCGACGCGGGTGTTCGAGGCCGGCTCGGACGTGGGCGGCACCTGGTTCTGGAATCGCTATCCGGGAGCCCGCTGCGACATCGAGAGCGTCCACTATTCGTACTCGTTCGACGAGGACCTGCAGCAGGAATGGCGGTGGAGTGAGAGGTTCGCCGGACAGCCGGAGATCCTGCGCTACCTCGAACATGTCGCCGACCGCTTCGACCTGCGTAAGGACATCACGTTCGACACCCGGGTGGTCGGCGTGCACTGGGACGACGAGGACTCGGTGTGGGTGGTCCGCACCGACGACGGCGCCGTCGTGCGCAGCCGGTACTTCATCTCGGGGGCAGGCAACCTGTCCGTGCCGAAGACGCCGGAGTTCGGCGGAATCGACAACTTCCGCGGGGAGGTGCTGCTCACCGGCAACTGGCCGCGTGAGGGCGCCGACTTCACCGGCAAGAGGGTGGCCGTGATCGGGACCGGGGCCAGCGGCATCCAGGCCATCCCGTTCATCGCCGAGGACGCCGCCGAACTGGTGGTCTTCCAGCGCACCCCCAACTTCGCGACCCCCCTCGGCAACGGCCCGATCGACCCGAACGAAGTGGCGGACATCAAGAGTAACTACGCGGACGTGCGGACCGCGGCCCGCAACCACTTCCTCGGCGTGCCGTTCACTCAGGTGCAGCCGTCCGCGCTCGCCGTCGACGCCGAGGAGCGCCGCCGCACGTTCGACGAGCGCTGGAACGCCGGCGGGTTCCGGTTGTTCATCGACTCCTACCAGGACATCCTGTTCGACAAGGCGGCCAACGACACGATCGCCGACTACATCCGCGACCGGATCCACGAGCGCGTGCAGGACCCTGAGAAGGCCGCGACGCTGGCGCCGACGGGCTACGCGTACGGCACCAAGCGTCCCCCGCTCGAGACCAACTACTACGAGGCGTTCAACCGCGACTCGGTGAGCGTCGTCGACGTGAAGACCACGCCGATCGACGAGATCACGCCGAGCGGAGTCCGGGTAGGCGACCGCGTCTACGAGGTCGACACCATCGTGCTCGCAACCGGATTCGACGCGATGACCGGTCCGCTCATGGCCATGGACATCCGCGGTCGGGGTGGGCTGCCGTTGGCCGAGAAGTGGGAGCACGGACCCAAGACCTACCTCGGCATCATGGTCAACGAGTTCCCGAACCTGTTTCTCATCACCGGACCGCAGTCGCCGTCGGTGCTCTACAACATGCCCCTCGCCATCGAGGACCACGTCGACTTCGCGACCGACGCGATCGACTACCTGGACGGCCGCGACCTCGACGTCATCGAGCCCACCGCGCAGGCCGAAAGCGATTGGGGTGCTTTGACCAACGACATCGCCAATCAGACCCTGCTGCCGGAGACGAACTCGTGGTACATGGGCGCGAACATTCCCGGCAAGCCCCGCGCCTGCATGGTCTACCTCGGCGGAGCGCCCACCTACCGGGCGACGTGCGACGAGGTGGTGGCCGGCGGCTACTCCGGTTTCGCGCTCACCCGGGCAGATGCCCGCGTGGCCTCCACCGTGTCCTGACCCCCGAACCCCGCGATAAAGGAGACCGACATGGCACTCGACGCACACGCAGCAGAACTGATCGCCGGACTACAGGCGCAGGGGCTGAAGGCTTTCGAACACAGCACCGTGGAGGAGGTGCGGGCGGTCGTGGCGACGTTCACCGGACTGCAGGCGCCGCCCGAACCCGTCGCCCGGGTGGAAGAAGCGCACTACGAGAGCGGCGGAGCACAGATCGCGCTGCGGGTCTACGTGCCGGAGGGCCGGGCGCCGCACCCCGTGGTCCTGTACTTCCACGGCGGCGGGTTCGTCGCCGGTGACCTCGACGTCATCGACGAACCCGCGCGGGCGGTCGCGAACGGCGCCGGCGCGATCGTCGTCGCCGCGACCTACCGCCGCGCACCGGAACACCGGTTCCCGGCCGCCGCCGACGACGCGTCCGCCGCCCTGCAGTGGGTGGCCGACAACGTCGGAAGCTACGGCGGTGACCCTGGCAACGTCGTCGTCATGGGCGACAGCGCCGGCGGCAACCTGGCCACCGTCACCGCGCTGCGCGCCCGGGACGAGGGCGGACCGCGCCTGCGGGGGCAGGTGCTGATCTACCCGGTGATCGACCCGAACGCCGACTTCCCGTCCCGGCAGGAGTTCGCCGAGGGGTACGTGATCGGCGCCGGGGACCTCGACTGGTTCTGGGGCAACTACCTGTCCTCCCCCGAGGACGCGGAACACCCGCACGCGGTACCGAGCCGCGCGGCCTCACTCGAGGGGCTGCCGCCGGCCCTCGTGCTCACCACCGAGAACGAGGTGGCCCGCGACGAGGCGGAGGCGTACGCCGAGTCGCTGCGGCAGGCCGGGGTCGACACCGAGGCGATCCGCTTCGACGGTCTGATCCACGGCGCGTTCTGGATGTCCGGGGCGGTTCCGCGCAGCGCCGAAATGCGCTCGGCGGTCATCGAGTTCGTGAAGAGAGTGACGGCCACCGCACCCGTCGCGTGACGTGACGTGACGTGACCCGACCGTGTCAGCCCTCGACTCGCGCCTCGAGTCGAGGGCAGATGCGCGGCCACTCCTCGTCGATCATCGAGAACAGAGCGGTGTTGCGCCAGGTCCCGTCGCGGCGACGTCGGTGCTTGCGCAGGATTCCCTCGAACTCGGCCCCCAGCTTCGCGATGGCGCCGCGGGAGTGGGCGTTCCGTTCGTCGGTGTGCCATTCGACGCGGACCGCGCCGAGGTCTTCGAACGCCCGCCGCAGCAACAGCAGTTTCGCCTCCGGATTGATGAGCGTGCCCTGCGCGGAACGGGACAACCAGGTGTGCCCGATCGCGAGGCTGCGGTTCTTCGGATCGATCAGATACAGCGACGTCGAGCCGACGATCCTCTCGGTGGTGACGTCGATCTGCGCGTACGCGAGGCGGGCCGGATCCTCGTCGGCGCTGCGGACGAACGCCACCGCGTCGTCGCGGTCGGCGATCGCGGCGGACGTCCAATGGAAGATGTGGGGGTCGTCGACGGCGTCCACCAGGCCGTCGACGTGGTCCTCGCCCAGCGGTTCGAGTCGTACGTGCCGCCCGGTCAGCGTGGGGTGCGCGAACCAGGATTCGCTCATCGCACCGGCTCGGGAGACTTCGACACCGGCCGCCTGCCGGACTCGGGACCGGTGCGCCCGCGGACGGGCGGATGCCGTTGGGCGGCGCGCAGGAACACGAAGAACAGCACCACCAGCAGACCCGCGCGGCCCCACACCCCGAACTTCACCAGAACCTCGAACGTCGACGCGTCCGTCTGGGCGGCGAGCGCACCGAAGTATTTGAAGACGCCGATCCCCATCGACAGGTCGGCCACGAGGTACGCGGCGACGAGCCCCCACGGGACGCGCAGCAGGACGAAGAACGGGATGAGCCACAACGTGTACTGCGGGGAATGCACCTTGTGCAGCAGCAGGAATCCGCAGAGCATGGCGGCGCTGACGGCGATCCACGGGTAGGCGCCGTCGCGTTGGAACCGCGACCAGCCGAGCCGCAGGGCGATCGCGAACGCGGCGCACACGAGGAGCGGGGACAGCAGGCTCACCGTCTGGTCGTACGCGGGGAGTGGGACGTCGTCGGCGACCGGCCCGAACAGCGGTCGCAGGCCCCAGTACCAGATGGAGTTGGTGGTGAGATCGGCCTGACGGTTCTCCTGGAACGTGAACGACGCCCGCCATCCGCTGTAGGAGATGAGGGCGAACGGCAGGTTCACCGCCACGACGGTGGTGATCGCGGCCACCGCGACCATCACCGCGCCGCGCACGTCGTAGCGCCGCCCCGCGGTGCCGTTCTGCGTGAGGACGTAGGCGATCAGCGGCAAGACGAACGCACCCGGATACACCTTCAGGCAGAAGCCGACGGCGAGGAGCACCGCAGCGAGGACGGCCCGGGCGCGGAGGGGGATGCGTTCGAGCGTCATGACGAAGATCGCGGCCACCGACGTCGCGACCACCGGCAGTTCCCAGTTGTGGAAGGCGTACAGCACAAGCGGCGGAGTGGCCGACCACAGCAGCGCCCACCAGCCGGCCAGGCGTCCCAGCATCCACGCGGTGAGCAGTCCGAACGGGGCGAGGATCAGCGCCGAGTGCAGCAGGAAGTCGGCGTCGGTGTGTGAACCGATACCGCCGAGCCACATCAGCACACCGCTCAGCACCGGGTACTCCACGGTGCCGCCGGTGAGGATGCCGTCGGCGTTGATCCCCCCGGTGACGTACGGGAAGACGTGCAGGTTGACGTCGCGTCCGAGCCAAAGGAACTGGATGTCGGAGTAGCAGACCTGCGTGTCCTTGATGCGGTCGAAGATCAGGCTTCGCCCGGCGCCGTCGAACGGAGCCCCGGCGCACCGCGCCTTCTGGAGGTAGCCGGCGAGCATGGAGAGACCCGCCAACCCGACGACGAGCGCCGTGATCGGCGACCGCTGCCGAGCTCCGATATGCATGAATCCACATTAGGGTGCGCGGGCCTCCGCGTGCGAAGCGGAAACGCCGCGGGTGCGGAGGTCAGTCGCTCGCCCGGCGCAGGGCGTCGGGTTTGTGCACGGCATCCCGCCCGCTCTTGTCGCTGACGACGCGGTACTGCGGGTTGTCCTCGGAGGCCCGCACCGTACGGCCCGCCGCCTCGGTGTCCTCGGTGATCTTCTCCTCGACCGTCCCCGACGTGGTGGTGCCGTGGGTCTTCCACTCCACCTCGTCGCCCTGTCGGAATTTCTTCTCTTCTGCCATCGTGTCGGCGTACCCCGCGGTTCCCGGGATCACACCGGCTGTCCTGATTTCGCTGGTCAGGGGCTCGTCGTGTAACCTGCAAAGGTTGCTGACGCAACGACCCTCCTGCCACGGACAGTCCGTGGCCGTTTTCACTAGTCCATAGGAGGTGATGAGGTCTTATGCGTCATTACGAATTGATGGTCATCCTTGACCCCAGCCTGGACGAGCGCACTGTTGCTCCTTCGCTGGATACGTTCCTCAATGTTGTTCGCCAGGACGGCGGCAAGATCGACAAGGTCGATGTCTGGGGTAAGCGTCGTCTCGCCTACGAGATCCTGAAGCACAGCGAAGGCATCTACGCGGTGATCGACATCAGCGCTACTCCCGCCACCGTCGCAGAGCTCGACCGTCAGCTCGGTCTGAACGAGTCGGTGCTGCGTACGAAGGTTCTGCGCCACAACAAGTGATTTCTGTCGGTCACCAGCCCTAGGCTCGTGCCCAACCGAACTCCACATTCTGCAGGAGGAACCATATGGCAGGCGACACCGTCATCACCGTCATCGGAAACTTGACGGCTGATCCGGAGCTCCGATTCACCCCCGCGGGTGCCGCGGTCGCGAACTTCACTGTCGCGTCCACGCCCCGCACCTTCGACCGTCAGACCAATGAATGGAAAGACGGCGAAGCGCTGTTTCTGCGTTGCAACATCTGGCGCGAGGCAGCCGAGAACGTCGCGGAGAGCTTGACCCGTGGCTCGCGAGTGATCGTGAGCGGCCGGCTCAAGCAGCGCTCCTACGAAACTCGTGAAGGTGAAAAGCGCACTGTCGTCGAGCTCGAGGTCGACGAGATCGGCCCCTCGCTGAGGTACGCCACGGCCAAGGTCAACAAGGCCAACCGTGGTGGCGGCAGCGGCGGTGGCTTCGGTTCCTCCGGCGGATCGGGCGGCGGACGTCCGCAATCCAACACCGGCGGAGATGATCCGTGGGGCAGTGCGCCGCAGGCGTCCGGCTCCTTCGGAGGCTCTGGTGGCGGGAGCGACGAACCCCCGTTCTGATCCGTACCTGATCGGAACATCCAGAAAAGAGCAAACTAATGCCGAAGCCGCCCTTGCGCGACAAGGTAATGAAGAAGAAGATCTGCATCTTCTGCAAAGAGAAGAACACGCAGATCAACTACAAGGACACGACGCTTCTGCGTAAGTACGTCAGCGACCGCGGCAAGATCCGCGCGCGCCGTGTCACCGGCAACTGCGTCCAGCACCAGCGCGACGTTGCCATTGCCGTCAAGAACTCACGTGAGGTGGCGTTGCTGCCTTACGCCACCGTGGCTCGCTAAGGAAAGGGAGGAAAGACATGAAGCTCATCCTCACCGCTGACGTGGACAACCTCGGTGCGCCTGGCGACACCGTCGAGGTCAAGGACGGCTACGGCCGCAACTACCTGCTGCCCCGCGGCCTGGCCATCGTCGCCACCCGTGGCGCCGAGAAGCAGGTCGAGGGCATCCGTCGTGCGCAGGAAGCCCGCGCCGTGCGTGGACTCGACCACGCCAAGGAGCTCAAGGACGCCATCGAGGGTCTCGAGAGCGTCTCGCTGTCGGTCAAGACCGCCGGTGACTCGGGCAAGCTCTTCGGTTCGGTTACCGCCGCCGACGTCGCCGCTGCCATCAAGGCCGCCGGTGGACCCGTCGTCGACAAGCGCAGCCTGGAGCTGCCGAAGGCTCACATCAAGGCGACCGGCAAGCACGCCATCGTCGTGAACCTGCACCCCGACGTGGTTGCGAAGTTCCACCTGAACGTCGTCGGCGCCTAGTCGACTCGTTTACTCACAGGCCCCCCGGACGCCTCGGCGTGTGGGGGGTCTGTGCTTGTCGATTCCGGCCCGCAGCCGCCCTCTCGAGCCCGTTTTCAGCGGTCTGAAGCACGCAGAAGAGCGGCTTCCAGCTGTGTCTGGAAGTTAGCCGCCCCGCCGACGATCTGTGAGGTGAATCATATTGCCACGCAGGGGCGACCAACTCAACACGCCCGAGTCGTCAACGCGAAAGACACGCCGAACGGGTTTTCATCCACAGTGGTGAGAAACCAAAAAACGGCTCTGATCTGGGTCTTTGGGATTGTGATATGCACTTATCCTCAGGTTATCCCCATGGGGTTAACAAACGTACCCAGCAGTTTCCACAATTCGTCCCCAACTGTGTACACAGGCTGGTTTGAACACCGGGTAGCTAATCCCTAACGTCGTCCCGGCGTGTCTCGCGATCACGACGCCGGCTGCCGCGAACAGCCTGCGAAGGTTGTCGGTAGGGGCGAGTACAAAGAGTTCGGGGCACCAACACCGGGAAGCATTTTCCGGGGTGGCGCAACAGTGATGGGGAAGGTCGGTCGAGTGGCTGTAGTAGACGATCGGGGCCGTTCCGAATACCCGGGTCCGCCGGACGCGGAGCCCGGCGAAGAGTTCGGCCGGCAGCCACCTCAGGACATGGCGGCGGAGCAGTCGGTCCTCGGCGGCATGCTCCTCAGCAAGGACGCCATCGCGGACGTGCTCGAGGTGCTCCGTCCCGGCGACTTCTACCGTCCCGCGCATCAGTCGGTGTACGACGTGATCCTGGACCTCTACAGCCGCGGTGAGCCCGCCGACCCGGTGACGGTGTCTGCGGAGCTGGATCGTCGCGGCGAGCTCCGACGCATCGGCGGAGCGCCGTATCTGGTGACGCTCACCCAGACCGTGCCCACCGCCGCCAACGCCGGCTACTACGCCGAGATCGTGGCGGAGAAAGCCATCCTCCGTCGCCTCGTCGACGCCGGCACCCGCATCGTCCAGTACGGCTACACCGGCGCCGACGGTCAGGACGTCGCCGAGGTCGTCGACCGCGCGCAGGCCGAGATCTTCGAGGTCACCGAACGCCGCACCACCGAAGACTTCGTCCCCCTCGAAGAGCTCCTGCAGCCCACGATGGACGAGATCGACTCCATCGCCAGCCGCGGCGGCATCTCCCTCGGTGTGCCCACCGGCTTCGTCGAACTCGACGAGATCACCAATGGCCTCCACCCGGGCCAGATGATCATCGTCGCGGCCCGACCCGGTGTGGGCAAGGCGCTCGCCCTCGACACTCCCCTCGCCACGCCCACCGGCTGGACCACTATGGGTGACGTCCAGGTCGGCGATCACCTCATCGACGCCGACGGCAAGCCCACCCGCGTCGTCGCCGCCACCGACGTCATGGTCGGCAGGCCCTGCTACGAGGTGGAATTCTCGGACGGCACCGTCCTCGTCGCCGACGAGCAGCATCAGTGGTTGACGGAGACGCGGGCATCTCGGCGGTCGGCGCAGCAGGCCGCCACCGGCTACAACCGATACAAGAACCAGGGCACGTTCGCTGAGGTGCGTACGACAGCCGAAATCGCCGCCACACTTCGCTGCGCTACCGCGGATTCGCACGTGAATCATTCGGTCACCAATGCGAAACCGCTCGAGTTGCCTGCACAGGACCTGCTCGTGCCTCCGTACACGCTCGGAGCGTGGCTCGGTGACGGCACTTCGGCGGCTGCTCATATCACGTGCGCCGACCCCGAGATCATCATGCTGATCGAGGCGGAAGGTTTGGTTGCGGTTCCGTCGACGACTGCGAAATTGCGATACAGCTTGCAGTTGGCGCCTGAAGCTCCGATCGCTCCCCGCGGCTGCGTGGTGTGCGGCGAATCCTTCGTGCCGTTCACGAGCCAGGTGCGTACCTGTGGGCAGTCTTGCGGTGGCAAGGCGCGTTTCATGTCGGATCCAGTGCCGGCTCCAACCTGTGAACATTGCGGCGGGCCTTCGATCGGCATGAGGCTCTGCCAGAAGTGCCGAAACGAGGTGGGCACTCTCCAGGCGCGACTGCGGACCCTCGGGGTGTTGGGTAACAAGCACATTCCCATCCAGTACCTGCGTGGATCTGAGCTGCAGCGCCGCTGGGTGCTCGCCGGTTTGCTGGACACGGACGGCACTGTGACGGCTGGTGGCTCCGTGCAGTTCTCCGTTACGAGTGAGCGTTTGGTGCGCGACGCGCAGGAGCTGATCGTCAGCCTCGGCTACCGCTGCCAGATGAGCACCAAGAAGGTGCACGGTCGTACGGAGGCGTCGTCGACTGCCTACACCCTTACGTTCGCAACCGATGACGAGGTTTTCGGACTTCCGCGGAAGGCTCTGCTCCACAAGGAACGTCGCGCGAGCAGCGCTACCGTTCGTTCAGGTTCTCGTTTCATCACCGACGTACGCAAGGTCGAGAGTGTCCCCGTGCGGTGCGTCGAAGTCGACAACGCCGACCATTTGTACCTCGCGGGCCGTTCTATGGTGCCGACCCACAACTCCACCCTCGGCATGGACTTCCTGCGCTCCTGCTCCGTGAAGCACGGTATGGCCAGCGTCATGTTCTCGCTCGAGATGAGCAAGACCGAGATCGTCATGCGTCTGCTGTCGGCGGAGGCGAAGATCAAGCTCGGCGACATGCGCTCCGGCAAGATGACCGACGACGATTGGACGAAGCTCGCTCGCCGTATGAGCGAAATCAGTGAGGCGCCGCTGTTCATCGACGACTCCCCCAACCTCACGATGATGGAGATCCGCGCAAAAGCACGGCGGCTCAAGCAGAAACACGACATCAAGCTCATCGTGATCGACTACCTGCAGCTGATGAGCTCCGGTAAGAAGGTCGAGTCACGTCAGCAGGAAGTCTCCGAGTTCTCACGTAGCCTCAAGCTTTTGGCGAAGGAACTCGAGGTTCCCGTGGTCGCGATCTGCCAGCTGAACCGTGGTCCCGAGCAGCGGCAGGACAAGCGCCCCCAGGTCGCCGACCTTCGCGAGTCGGGATCGCTGGAGCAGGACGCCGACATGGTGATCCTTCTCTATCGCCCCGACGCGACCGAACGCGACGACCCCCGCGGCGGCGAGGCCGACCTCATCCTCGGCAAGCACCGTAACGGTCCGACCGCGACAATCACTGTGGCGCACCAGCTTCACCTGTCCAAGTTCGTCGACATGGCGCGGGGCTAGTTGCTGCTGCGGCCGG
This sequence comes from Rhodococcus wratislaviensis, assembly GCF_041228765.1. Taxonomy (NCBI): domain Bacteria; kingdom Bacillati; phylum Actinomycetota; class Actinomycetes; order Mycobacteriales; family Nocardiaceae; genus Rhodococcus; species Rhodococcus wratislaviensis. Next base: position 1,204,779 of record NZ_CP150488.1, read on the forward strand.
TGTCGCGTTACGTCATGGTTCGTATGCCACTGCTCTACCGAGGACCCGGATGCCGACCCGGTCACCGGGTGCGAGATTTCCGGCACCGAAGCGGCGTACGGTGACTCGCTCGGGAACTACGCCGCCCTCGGTGTCGAGGCGGATACCCACGAGCATCTCCGCCGAGATACTCGACGTCGACGACCGTCCCGGAGACGCCGACACCGTCGGTGCTCACCTCGATCTGTTCCGGGCGCAGCATGATCCGGGCGGCGCCCTGTACGTCGCTGCCGACGAGGGCTACCTCGCCGAGCGCGCAACGGGCACGCATCGGTGAGGGGCAGCACGCCTCGGCGTTTGGTCCCGAACGCAGAGCTCCGGTACTTCCACCAACTCGTGGATGAATCGGATACGGCGGCGGCGACGCGGCTGGTGATGATCGCGAGCATAGAGGCCACAGATGACTCCACCGAACGGATCGCAACCCGCATACTGAATCGGGGATACCGCGTGCCGAGCCCGCTGAGAATCGCGACTACCGAGGCGCTCAATCATCGTGAGGCGCAGATCTTCCCCTTCGGCGCGCCGGTCTTCGACAAGACCAACCGTGTCGACGCGATCAAGTACGCCGGTTTCACTGGCGGTGAGGCCACGGATACCTCTATCGAGTTGCCGGCGGGCACCTATGCGGTGATCACGCAGTGCAAGGAGGGTGCGAGCACCAACCCGTATGTCACGCTCGGTCCTGTCGCGCAGCTGACCCTGACCGGGGCTCCGGCTCCGGGCGGCGGCGGAAGCGCCAACCTCGGTCTGGGGGATCTGCTCAGCCTCTTCAGCGGGTTCGGCAGCTAGCTACAACCGGAGCGCCGCCTCCTTGCGGAGGCGACGACCGTTTCCCGCCCTCTTGCGAATTCGTGCGTCTCGCGCGATCTGGGACCGGGGCGGACCTACGTGGCGCGATGGACCACGCCCCGGTGAGGCTGTGGCGCAGGCACACTCGGTCGTTGGCCGCGATGTTGCGGTGTGCGCCTCCCTCCTGATCGGCAACCCGATGACGGTGGTTCGAATCGACCATTGACTCGAACATGTGTGCGAACTAAGATCTGTGTATGGGGCTCGGGGGAGATATCCAGGGGGCGTTGTCGGACGAGATTCTGGCAACCGCGGTCGGTGATGCGTGGCGTCTGGCCGAGGCCGAGTTGCTCGACTCGGTCGTTCGTATCTCGGAGGAGATTCAGCGACTCGAGGCGTTGCGTGTCAGGCTCGTCGGTGCCGTCGATCATCGCTGCAAGGTTGATGTGCTGGGGTTTCCGAACGCGAAAATGTGGTTGGCCTCCAAGACACTGCTCGAGGTGGGTGCGGCGGGGCGAATCGTGATGTTGGGCCGAGGGTTGCGTCAGCAGCCGGAGGTCGCGGAAGAGTACTTCGACACCAACATTTCGGCGGAGCATGCGGCGCTCATCATGAAGTTCTGCGAGAGGCCGCCCAAGGGGATGCCGCTCGAAGCGATGGATGACTGCCGAAATGCGTTGCTGTTCGCCGCAACCGGTCCCACCGCCAACACGGACGCGGTGCGCGCCGTCATCGCCAGACTGGAACGCGCCTTCGAATCCGACGATCCGCCGCCCAGCGAAGACACCGACCTCAACGAGTTCCACGCCTCCAAGACACTCAACGGCCGCGTCGCCGTCAAAGGCGACCTGGACGCCGTCACCGGCGAAATGCTGCTCTCGGCGCTCTCCGGACTGTCCAAGCCGCGACCTGCGCAGGACGGGACCAAGGATGGCCGCACGCCCGGACGGCGACGGGCCGACGGGTTGACCGAACTCCTTCGCCGCTACCTCGACTCCGGGATAGCCGGCGAAGAAGGTGGCGAACGGCCACACGTCTCACTCCACGTGAACGTCAAGGATCTCGCCGACCACACTGACTGCAGCGCGCGACAACAGCGCGATGCCTCCGCCGCTGGCGAGTCGCTTTTCGCCGTCGACGGAGTGGCGTGGACCGAGTGGATGGGGCCGCTGAGCCTCACAGCAGCCCGGCTCCTCAGCTGCGACTCGATCTACACGCCGATCGTGCTCGACGACAAGGGTGCACCACTCGACCTGGGCGTATCTACCCGAACGGTCACCAAGCGGCAGCGAAAAGCGTTGGTGGCGAGAGATCGAGGGTGTGCGTTCCCTGGGTGTGGTGCGCCGCCGTCCTGGTGCGAAGGCCATCACATCGTTCACTGGTCCGCAGGTGGGCCATCCGACATGGGCAACCTGGTACTGCTCTGCGGATTCCACCACCGATTGCTCCACCACAGTGACTGGGAAATGGAAATGGGAGCCGACCGGCACCCCACGTTCATCCCACCACGGCAAGTCGACTGGGAACGGAAACCGATACCGGCGCACAACCGGGCCCGGCCCCGAGCATCCTGACCCGGGGCAACGCACACCATGCCGACTCTGCGACAGGACGATCCCTGTTGCCGAGCCGGCATGCCGTCGTGCCCGGAGTCCGCCAGTCATCAGTGAAATCTGGTCGGTGGGGCTGGTGCGACTTCGCCGCGTCGTGTGTAACCGCCAGCGGCATCTGAATTGTGACCCCGGGGTGCGGCGATAGCGGTGGGAATCGAGTCTTTGTGCGTCGTCGGTGTCCGTGCACTCACCGACCGTTGTCCGACGACGGATTCGGTTGGTTGTGTGATCAGGCGGAACCCGAGAAGATGTCGGCTAGGTGGGTGATCCGCAGGGCGCGGGCGAGTTTGGGGCGATCACTGCCGTCGGCGATGTTCTCGCCGTTGGCGCCGAGTTGTGCGATGACTTCGGCAGCCCATGTCACGTCGCTGTGTAGCGGGGACAGTTCACGATTGACGATCCCTGTGTGACCACTGTGCATGCACAGCTTGCCGGTCATGCCCATCGACCTGGTGACGGCCAAGGCCTCGGACAGTTCGGGTTCGCCTGTCAAGCAGGGGCCGTCGACAGGACCGGGGATGCCGGCGGCTCGGCTCGCGACCACGAGTCGTCCACGTGCGTAGGCCAGGGCGTCGGGCTCGGCGCCCGCATCGGTGTCCCGTCGGAAGTCGCCGGTACCGAATGCGATCCGGGTCGTGGCGTCGGCCGAGGCGATGTCGAATGCGAATTCGACGCCACGCGCCGATTCGACCAAGGCGAGAATCGGGGTGTGCGGCAGCTCGGCAGCGGTGCGATCGACCTGGTCCGCGGATTCGGTCTTGGCGAGCATGACGCCACTCAATCCCGGTAGCCCCCGAATCGCGTCGAGGTCAGCGGACCAGTCCGCGGTGGTGACGCTGTTGATGCGCACCCACCCGGTGCCACCACCGGCGAGGAAACGTGCGACGTCCTCGCGGGCTTGCGTTTTCGAGGACGGAACAACACCGTCCTCGAGATCGAAGATCACCGCGTCTGCCGCCGAGTTCGCGGCGGCGGCGAACTCGTCCGGACGTGAGCCCGCGACCAGAAGCCAGGAGCGCGCATGTGTCGCAGGGACTGCGACGGAGTGTGCCGTCGATGTGAGCGTCATCCGATTCTCGTTTCCTCTCGATGGGTACTTCTCCTCGGGCGAAGACTGCGGCGTCCTGTATCCGAGGTGCGGGATGTGATGCGGTCGATCAGTGCGCGGCGACACCGGTGGAATGGTCGAGTGCGGAGAATTCGCGGTCCACGGTCGGGGCGGTGAGCAGGCCGGCAAGTCTACGGGGGGACAGGATGTCGTCGACCTGCGCGCGGGTGAGCAGACCGTCCTCGACGGCGAGGTCACCGACATAGGTGCCGGTTGCGAGGGCCCTCTTGGCGATATCCGCGCTGGCGGTATATCCGATGAACGGCGAGAGCGCGGTGACGATGCCGATCGAGCGCCGAACACCCTGCTCGAGGTGGTTACGGTTGGCGGTGATCCCGTCGATGCACTTCACAGCCAGGGTGTCCGAGGCCGCGGCGAGGTGTGTCGTCGAGCGCAGCAGGCTGTAGACGATAACGGGTTCGAAGGCGTTGAGCTGGAGCTGTCCACCCTCGGCGGCCATCGTGACGGTCAGATCGTTGCCGATCACCTCGAACGCGACCTGGTTGACCATTTCGGGGATGACCGGGTTGACCTTGCCGGGCATGATCGACGAACCAGCTTGGGCTGGAGGGAGATTGATCTCACCGAGCCCGGCGGTAGGCCCGGAGGAGGTGAGCCGCAGATCGTTGCATGTCTTGGACAATTTCACGGCGACACGTTTGAGGATGCCGGAGACCTGCACGAATGCCCCGCAGTCCTGGGTTGCCTCGATCAGATTGCCGGCCGGGACGACCGGTTCACCGGTCAGCTCGCGCAGGTAGTTGCAGGCGAGCGCGGAGTACTCGGGATGGCCGTTGATCCCGGTGCCGATGGCGGTGCCGCCGAGGTTGGATTCCAGCAGCAGAAGCGCTCCCTCGGAGAGCCGGGCGCAGTCCTCGTTGAGCATGATCGAGTAGGCGGCGAACTCCTGACCGAGTGTCATCGGTACCGCGTCCTGCAGCTGGGTGCGACCCATCTTGATGATGTCGTCGAATTCGATCGACTTGCGCTCGAACGACTCCGCGAGCCGACCGAGCGACGCGATCAACAGTCGGAGATGCTCGACCAGCGCGAGCTTGATTGCGGTCGGATACACATCGTTGGTGGATTGCCCCAGGTTCACGTGGGTGAGGGGGTCGAGCTCGGTGTAGGTGCCGCGCCCGTACCCCAGGATTTCGAGTGCGCGGTTCGCGATGACCTCGTTGGCGTTCATGTTCGACGAGGTGCCCGCCCCGCCCTGGATCGGATCGATCGGAAACTGGTCGAGCAGCGCCCCGGCGCGAATCTCCGTGCACGCGGCCACAATCGCATCGGCCCGCCGCGTATCGAGGAGGCCCAGGTCCCGGTTGGCCAGGCAGGCAGCCTGTTTGACCGTCGCCAACGCCGCGACCAATTCCGGGTACTGACCGATGGTGGACCCGGTGATCGCGAAATTCTCGATCGCCCGTGCGGTGTGAACGCCGTAGTAGGCCCGCGCCGGTACCGCCAGATCTCCGATCGAGTCGTGCTCGATCCGCACATCGCTGCCGCTCAACTTTTCCACCAACACCTATTTCGCCGTTCTACTTGACAGGGACTATGACGTCGATCACTGTTGTCGAACAGTACACCACATCCAATATATCGGAGCTGTTGAATGACGACATCCCCCGCCATCCCTGCCGACGACGCGACAGCACCCGAAGACGCCGATGCGTCTCGCACACCACGCAAGTGGTGGAAATTCTGGAAGCTTCCGATCGGAGTGCAATCACTGATCGCCGTCGGCGTCGGCGCACTCATCGGCACGTTCGCCCCCGCCGTCGGCGAGCAACTGAAACTGGCCGGCGACGTGTTCCTCAACCTGGTTCAGATGATCGTCGTCCCATTGGTCTTCCCGCTCATCGTGCTCGGAATCGCGCGCATGGATTCGGCGAAGAAGGTCGGCCGCATGGCCGCCAAGGCGATCCTGTACTTCGAGGTCGTCACCACGATCATCCTGCTGATGGCGGTCGCGCTGGCGAAGTTGCTCGACATCGGTTCCGGCGCCCCCGTCGCGGGCGCCGACGGAGCCTCAGTCGAGACCCTCGAGCAGGGCATCGACTTCCACGAATTGCTCCTGCATGCTGTTCCGAAGAACGTCTTCGCCGCCTTCGCGGAGGGGAACCTGCTGGCAGTGATCGTGTTCGCCGGGTTCGTCGGCGTCGCACTCGCTGCGATCGGTGAGCAGTCCAAGCCGATGACGTCCGTGCTCGACTCACTCGCCAGCGCGATGTTCAAGGTGGTCGGATACGTCATCCGCCTCGCCCCCCTCGGCGTCCTGGGCTTCATCAGCTACGACGTCGCGCACTACGGATTCGGGAACCTGTCGAGCCTGCTCGGCTTCCTCGCCGTCGTCTACGTCGGTATGGCGATCATCCTCGGCATCATCTTTCCGATCATTGCCGCGATCTTCCGCGTCGAGTACGTCACCATGCTCAAAGCAATCGGAAATCTCGTCGGACTGGCCTTCGTCACGCGCAGCTCCGAGGCAGTGCTCGCACCGCTTCTACTCAAGCTCGAGGGGCTCGGCGTCAGCCGCTCGACGACCTCGTTCGTCGTGCCGCTCGGCTACTCGTTCAACACCGACGGCTCCGTCCTCTACCAGGCTGTGGCCCTGGTCTTCCTCGCCAACGCCTACGGCGTCGACACTTCGATCCCGACCCTGCTGCTGATGGTCGGCGTGCTGGTCATCTTGTCCAAGGGCATGGCAGGCGTTGCCTCCGCCTCGATCGTGGTGCTCATCGCCGCAGGTAACACCATCGGCCTCCCTGCCGAAGCCGTCGCACTCCTGCTGGGGGTGGACTTCATCGCCGACATGGCCCGCACCGCGGTCAACGTCGTCGGAAACTCCCTGGCCGCGTCGGTGATCGACAAGTCCGAAGAGAAAGCCGAGGCGAAGGCCGGTCGATCCGCCGCAACGCCCAGCTCCGTACCTGCTGCGGCCGGGGGCGAGCCTGGCGACGAACTCGGCGGCAAGGTCCTCGCCGGGCGACGCAGCGCGGATGGGTAGTCGAGGCCCGGACGATGGACGGTCGACGAAGGCGCTCTCGGTATCCTCGCGACAAGGCGCCTGGCACTCGCACACGCGGACCCCGGGAGCGTGCGGCGTGCAGAGTACAGTATCCAGTATGTTGCGTGATAATCCGGTGGAGCGCCCCCGCATGAGCGACGTCGCGTTCGAGCGGATCTGCGACGCGATCGTCACCGGTGAGCTCGCGCCCGGATCCAAGGTCAAGGACAGCGAGCTGGCCGAACATCTCGGTCTGAGCCGCACCCCGGTGCGCGAGGCTCTGACCCGGCTGATCGACACCGGACTCGTCGAGGCCAAACCCGCCGCCTTCACCCGGATCACCCCGCTGAACCGGGCCGATGTCGAGGCAACGCTGGCCGTGATGGAGGTCTTGGACCAACTGGCCGTGAAAACGGGGGTGCCCAACCTCACCGACGACATGATCGACGTGATGCGCACCGCCAACGACGACCTCGCGCAGGCGATCAAGACCGACAACATCGGAGCCGCCCTCGCCGCGGACGACACGTTCCACGGCGTCATCGTCGACGCCGCCGGTAACCCGCTGCTCAAGCGGCTCATGCACCAGGTGCACCCGCAGATCCACCGGATCTACTACCGCAAGTTCTCCAGCCTCCGCGGCTGGCAGGACGCCATCGAACACCACGACAACCTGATCACACTGTGCGCGGCCCGGGACGAAGCAGCGGCGGCCGAAATATCGTCGCAACACCGGCGGTTCCTCGGCGGTCTGATCGGCGAACTCTTCGACATCGACGAGTCCACCAGCGCCACAACGTTGCCGTAACAAATCACGACGATATCGCTGCGGTGTCCCGGCGTCGGCCGGCGCCGCAGCGATACACGTCGCTTACCTCCTGGGCACGTGTCTTCGCCCCACGCCGACGGGCTTCGGCCCGGTCGTGGTTGACCGCCTTCTTCGCGAGCGCAAGACCACATGACGGCGTTTCGATGACCCGCCCTGCCCTCCCCCGCTCCCGCCGCTGCGCTCGAACGGCTTGTCCTTGTCGGTCGGTCGGGCTGGTCCGCGTGCCCGACGGCGGCGGCGCTCGTGGCTCGGCGATCCCGCGGCGGTCATTCACGCCGGTGTCCGGTTCCCAGGACACGCCCAGGACAGCGTGGACGCCGTCCGGTGCCATCTCGTGCCCCAGTGATCCATCGGTCAGCGCACTTCTGCCCTTGGAAACTAAACAAACCAATTGGCCCGTTTTCTGGTAACGTCTGCTCCGTCATGGTGGTCACATGACGACGCGGACGTCTCGGGCACACGAGTCGATTCACGCGAGGGGTGGAGTGCAGGTGTCGCCCGAGCTGCTGGTTGGGCGGCATCTGCACCCAACGTTGCTGGGGCCGAGGGCGATTCAGCGCGGGACCGTGAAGGCCGCTAGTGGCGGCGAGGCGGTTTCGCGTCGACGATGACCGTGTCGAAATCGGACAACGGTGCCATCGCGTGGAGTGCGCGTTGATCGAACTTGGTGTGGTCGGCGCACAGCACTCGCTTCTGAGCGGCATCGAACATGGCCCTGTTGACCTGGACCGTCTCGCGATGCTGATGGATGTGGAACGACAACCATATTTCCATCGAGGACGACACGAACATCGGCAGCGACCGAGAGAATGTTGCCGCTCTGCCCGCCGCACGGGCTGTCCTTCTCGGCCGCCTGAGCACCCGTACGCTCCCGGCCGGCTGGGACGATGCGACCGGCATGGCGACCCGCAAGGCATCCGGGACGGTTCTTTCGGTGCTGGCCCCCCGAACTTCCTGAACTATGGTTCGGCTCAGCTGATCTCGCCGAGTCGAACAACACCAACCTGCCGGTGAGCCGTCGTTCCTCTCGACGTCGTCCGTCCCGCCGACGCCAACGAAACTGCCGTCGCGTGGTGAACCATCCTCACGAACAGCGATCGCCCCGCCGGCCTCGCCCTGACCCGGCAGAACGTACCGACCTGGGACCGCACCGTTCACGGCTCCGCAGAAGGCACCGCACGTGCGGTTACATACTTGCCGAGGGTGAGAACGGCGAACCCGACCACATCATCTTCACCACCCCGTGGCGAGAATTCGTCGGCGATGCAGGCGAAATCGTCAGCCTCGAACACTTCGGGGCAAGCGCATCCGGACCCGAGCTCTTCGAGCGGTTCGGCTTCACAGCACCGGTGACCACCTCACTGTGAGATGACCCCGAAGCGCGGCTCCTTACCCCGTGTCGTCCCCCTCCCCGGGGTAAGGAGCCGAACCACCGCGTCGCGTCCCGTCACCCGCTATTCGAGCGACACCTCCCCCGTGTACCTCGTACTCTTGCCAAATGCGACCCCTTCGGTACTCCATCAACGTCACATTGGACGGGTGCTGCGATCATCGTGCAATCCCCGCGGACGAAGACTTGCATCGTCACCACGTCGGGAACCTCACCCAGGCCGATGCGCTTCTCTTCGGCAGGGTGACTTACGAAATGATGGAAGAGGCGTGGCGGCCGCCGGCGCCGCCGGGAGCGAGACCCGAGTGGATGGAACCCTTCGCCCAGACGATAAACGTGGCAAAGAAGTACGTCGTGTCGAGCACCCTGGAGCGGGTCGATTGGAACGCCGAACTCGTGCGCGGGGATCTGGACACGGCCGTCCGGCAGCTCAAGCGGGAGTCCGGCAAGGGACTGTTCGTGGGCGGTGTGAAGCTCCCGCTGGCGTTGACGGAGCTGGGATTAATCGATGAGTACGAGTTCGTGGTGCAGCCCAGGCTCGCGGGCCACGGGCCGACGTTGTTCGCGGGGCTGTCGAAGCATGTCGACTTGAAGCTCGTGAGCCGGTCGGAGTTCAGCTCGGGTGCGGTGGCGATGCGGTACGAGCCGAAAAGGTCCTAGGAACACCAGTTCGCCTGCGCGAGAGACCAAGAAGAGGTGTCGCTGCGTCCGGCGGCAATCACTTCTTGTCTTCGGCCTTGCCGACGCCTCCTTGATGCGCGGGTCCCACTCCGGAGTCGCTGCCCTCGGTCTCGGCGTCGTGCTCGGGGCGTCCTTCCTTCGTGCTAGTGGTCCGGCCGTCGTATGGCGGTATCGCCGGCTCCGCGTCGCCGGGAGGCAGCGAGCCGCCGGCGGGCGCAGGGTTCGTGCCCGGTTCCCCGGAGGAGGTGACTTCTTCCTGATCCAGAGACCCCGGCTTGCGGTCCGTCTGGCCTGCTCCGGCCTGGTCCGGGCCCGCGTCTCGTGAGCCCTGGGGGCCACGCTCGGACTGTGGTTCCTCGTGCAACTGCGTGCCTGGTTCGGTACCCATGATCACTCCTTCCCGACGCAGCAGAACGCCGGATTCCTACTCGTGTGTGTTTGACATCTGTTGTAGCTATGCCCTGGGACGCGAATGCGAAACCGCGTCTTTCGATCGGGGCATTGTTTTGGTGCTGCGCCCACCCTGATTCGTTGTGCGACCGTTTGGGCACTCCGAGAAGAGCGGACCGTACAGCAACGATGCGGCGCCGATCCCACGGATTTTCAGCGAGGAGCTACGCCGTGCCCAAGAAGAACCCGCCCATTCCCGGAACTCCCGGTTCCGGTACCCCGACGCTCGCCGAGCCCACGGAACCCACCGAGCCGTTGCCTCCCAAGCCCGATCAGCGGGCTCCCGCGCTGGGGACCGCAACCGGGCAACCCGTCGACGGTCCGGACACGGCCCGCGGCCAGCAGGGTGAGCACCTCACCACGGCGCAGGGCGCGCGGCTGTACGACACCGATCACTCGCTGAAGGCGGGAACCCGGGGTCCGACCCTGCTCCAGGATCACCATCTCCGTGAGAAGATCACGCACTTCGATCACGAGCGGATCCCGGAGCGGGTGGTGCACGCGCGCGGTGCGGCCGCCCACGGCGTCTTCCGCGGATACGGTTCCGCCGAACCGATCAGCAAGGCGGCGTTCCTCGGCAAGGATGTCGAGACACCGGTCTTCGTCCGGTTCTCCACCGTGCTCGGCTCCCGAGGGTCGGCCGACGCCGTCCGCGACACCCGCGGGTTCGCAACCAAGTTCTACACCGGCGAAGGCACTTTCGACCTGGTGGGAAACAACATTCCGGTCTTCTTCATCCAGGACGGCATCAAGTTTCCCGACGTCGTTCACGCCGCCAAGCCGCACCCGGATCGCGAGATTCCGCAGGCGCAGAGCGCGCACGACACCTTCTGGGACTTCGTGTCTCTGCACACCGAAGCCACCGCACATACGCTGTGGAACATGTCCGATCGTGGCATCCCCCGTTCGTACCGAATGATGGAAGGCTTCGGCGTCAACACCTTTCGAATGGTGAACGCGGCGGGCGAGAGCTCGCTTGTGAAATTTCACTGGAAGCCGAAACTCGGTGTGCACTCACTGGTGTGGGAAGAAGCGCAGATCGTCAACGGCATGGACCCCGACTACCACCGCCGCGATCTCGCCGACGCGATCGAGTCCGGCGCGTACCCGGAATGGGAACTGGGCATCCAGGCGTTCCCGGACACCCCGGACCAGACGTTCGAGGGCATCGACCTGCTCGACCCGACTAAGATGGTGCCCGAGGAATTAGCCCCCGTCCAGCCGATCGGGCTGATGACTCTCGACGCGAATCCGACGAACTTCTTCGCCGAGACCGAGCAGGTGGCGTTCCATCCCGGGCACCTCGTTCCCGGAATCGACGTCACCGACGACCCGCTTCTACAGGCGCGGTTGTTCTCCTACCTCGACACCCAGATCAGCCGGCTCGGTGGGCCCAACTTCGGGCAGATACCGATCAATCGGCCCCACGCCGAGGTCAACGACATGTTGCGCGACGGCATGCACCAGACGGGAGTCCACCTGGGTGTCGCGCCGTACCGTCCCAATTCCCTCGACGCCGGCTGCCCGTTCCTGGCCAGTGCGGACACGGCGTTCGTCGAGGTGCCGGTGCCGATGCCGGAGTCGACGAAACTGCGCGCCGCCCCCGCCAGCTTCGACGACCACTTCTCACAGGCACGACTGTTCTACGCCAGCCTCAGCCCGGTCGAGCAGGCGCACGTCGCAGAGGCCTACACGTTCGAGCTGGGCAAGTGCTACGAGCAGGTGATCAAGGAGCGCGCACTCGAGGTCGTCGCGAACATCGACCCCGGTCTGTGCGAGCAGGTGGCCGCGGGTCTCGGCCTCCCGTCGCCCGCGCCGACCGTCGCCTACGACGCGGCGCCCACACCCAGTCCCGCGCTGTCGCAGGTCGGTGCCGAGTGGCCGCTGGACGGCCGGATCATCGGCATCGTCGCCGACGACGACTCGGATCTGTCCGAGGTGGCGGACGCGGTCGAGATGATCGGCAAGAACGGCATGGTGCCGCTCGTCATCGGACCGCACGGCGGTGAATTGGGGTCGGGCAAGGGCGCCGTGCCGGTGTCCCGGACGTTCCTCACGATGCGGTCGGTGGAGTTCGACGCCATTCTCGTCGCAGCGCCGGCGTCGGACCCTCGGGTGCACGTATTGCTGGCGGAAGCGTTCCGGCACTGCAAGGCGATCGGGGGATGGGCCGCCGGCCGTGGTCTCCTCGAAGCGGCCGGGATCCCGGCCGAGGCCCCGGGCATTCTGATCGCCGACGACGCGTCCGCACTGTTCGACGGCATCACAGCACTGATGAAGTCCCACCGGGTTTGGGAGCGCCAGGTGTGACGTGACCGTGGGTGACCCGGTTGTGAAGTAAACGGTCTGTACGAGGGTCTCGACAACGCCGATGGTGATGTCGAGGCCCTCGTCGGAATGCCTGCGCACCGTCATGATCGTCGAGTTCGTAAGCGAGGCAGCGTAACTGGGGAAATGTGCCGTCTGTGCCTACGCTGTAGAATTGCGCTGTAGTTACTAATGGGTATACTTGCGGCGTATGGGTTCGCTCCAGCAGAGGGTCGCGCTCACCAACGTCCACCTCATTCGAGGAGACGTACGTGGTGACCCGAATCTGCAAAGCCGGGCACCCCATTGAAGGAGTCATCCATGACCTCCACTAATCCTGCCGCCCACACCACCCGCGGAGCCGTCACTTCCGGCCCGCGCGCTCAGCTCGATCCGCGCCGCAGCACCGAGACGAAGGCCGCGTTCAAGACCACCGAGTTCTTCGTCTACATCGCCGCAGTCATCGGAGTCCTCATCGCCTCGTATCTGGTGCAGACGACCGATGGGCACGAGGACTATTTCCGGGCGGACCGCGCCTGGTTCTACATCGTCATTCTGACGATCGCCTACATCGTCAGCCGGGGCATTGCGAAGTCCGGCAGCCGCGAGCACTACACGGACACCGATCGGCATACCGGCGTCTAACTCTCGCCGCGTTACGTTCGTTTGTCGATCGAATCTGCGACACGCCTCCGCACCCGATCAGCGGGCTCGGTGTCGCCGATAGTTGGGCCAAATCTTGTCAGACACATTCTCCCTCAACCATATTGACCACTCGAGTCCATCGCCGAGCAGCGTCGATACCCGTCCTTCCGTCCCGGCCGGGGCGCACCCCTCCCTGGTCGAACTGCCCGGCGTCCGACGTGTCCTCGACCTCGCGGCGCTCACCATGTTGTCGGGTGCCGTGGCCGCGACGACATCACTCTCGGTTGCGACCCTCGGGCTGCTCACCGTGGTCGGTGCCCGGGTTGCGCTGCGCCGCAGCTTGACTGCTCGTTAAGAAAGGTTCTTCCCATGTTGATTCTCGTCAGCCGTCTGCTGCGGCGATGGAAGATGATCGTTCTCGCTCTTCCCTTCGTGGCCACCGTACTGTCCCGACTCGGTAACCACCTCGAACGCCGCGCCGGCAAACCGACCACCACATCGCGCGGGCTGCTCGGAATCTCACGGTTCGCCCGCCGCAGGGCCGGCGTCGATGACGCCACCAGGCGTCCGGCCGGCGCACACCGCACCGCCATCGCGCAGGAAGTAGTCGGCATCATCTAGCCACCGAACATGCGGGTGGCGGTACCGTCGCCCGCCCGAATACCAGGAGAACATTCTCATGAACGATCAGAACACGTCCGGACAAGCGCGCAAGGGTCTCCTCGACTCGGTCAAGGGCAAGGTGAAGGAAGTGGCCGGAGCCGTGACCGGCAACGACTCGCTGGCCACCGAAGGACAGCTGCAACAGGCGCAGGCGCAGCAACGCAAAGAGGCGAACAATGCCGAGGCCGTGGCGCGGGCGGAAACCTCGCAGGCCGCAGCGGAACTCGGCCAGGTGCGTCGCGAGAGTGCCGAGGAGCGCGCTGCGATCGGTGCCGAGACCGCGGCCGCCGAAGAAGCTGCCCGGAACCGGCAGGACGCAGAGCACCGGGCCGCGGAGCAACAACAGCACCGACAGGTCGCGCAGGAGCAGTCCCGCGCGGCGGCCGACGCCCGCGACGAAGCGGCCCGGGCCGAGACCCTCGAGCGATCGAAGACGGCCGCCGCCGCCGAAGAAGCCGTCGACGCTACCGACGAACACCGGCGGGCGGTCCGTGACGCAACCGCCGCCCGCGACGAGGCAGAACGAGTGCGGCGCGCCGCCGAGGGCCTCACCGGCGACGCCGGCCTGTCCTGATCCACTCCCCACGAATCATCGGAGATTCCATGAACATCCTCACCGTCCCCATCACGCTCTTGCGGTTGCAGTACACGATCCTGCGTATTCCCCTGCAACTCGTCGAAGACCAGCTGATGTCCCGGCTGGCCACCGAATCCCCGGCCCGGCTGATGTACGAGCGCACCCTCGGCGTGCTCGACGGCGCCGTCGGTAGTGCACTCGGCGACCGTGACACCGAGAGACGCGGCAACGCACTCACCGAGCGCAGCGACGCACTGGCCCGGGCGGCGCAACTCGAAGAGGAGGCGGCACGCACCGAGGCCGAGGCCGACACCGCACTGGAAGCCAAGCGCAAGCAGGTCCACGACGAGCAGGCGGCAGCGCGCGAGGCGAAGCAGCGCGACGTCGAACAGGCACGCCGGCGTGAGGACGAGCGCAAACACGCCGCCGAACGGGACGCCCTGCAACGCAAACAGGTCGCGAAGAAGAACGCCGACCAGCTTGCCGCCCAGCGCACTCAGGCTGCGGAGGCCGAGCACCGTGCCGAGCAGACCAGACTCCGGGAAGCGGAGAAGGCGGCGGCAGCGCCGGCCAAGGCCCAACTGAAGGACGCCGCGGACAAACAGGACGAGGCAGCCGGCAAACGCGCTCGCGCCGAACGGGTGGAGAAATTGGCCGAAGCGGAAAAGGCGAAGCGTCGCAACGAGACGGCAGCCAACGGGCGACGCTGATCTGATCGCCTACTACACGGCGGGGCCGTGGTCGCCGATGATCCGCAGCCTCGACGCGGTCGTCGCTATTTGATCACCGCGTCGACCGTTTTCTTCAGGGCCGACGGCTGGGCGGGGGATCTGGGTGCCTTGTCCCTCAGTTCCAGCATCCGCGCACCCATCTCCCGGAGTTGTTTGCGCCCCAGCTCTTCTCGGACCTTGGGGAACCACTCCTGCTCTTCTTCTTCGATGTGGTGCTCGACGCTCTCGATCAGCACGGTGGTCTTCGCGTCGAAGCGCTCGTCGTCGGGTTTCATCGCTGCCAGTTCGACGACTAGCACGTCCGCGACGTGGTGCTCTTCGTAGGATTCGAGGATGTCGTCCTCGAGGTCGGGGGCGAGGTCACGCACCTCCGGGTACATGCCCTCGTTCTCGATGTAGGTGTGCACCGTGAGGGCTTCGATGATCTCGTCGACGATGCGACCCTTTTCCACGCGGGCGTTCGGCCCGGCACCGCGGAAGTCGCGGAACAGCTTCCGGATCTCCTTGTGGTCGTTCTTCAACAGCACGATCGCATCGGTCGACATGGATACCTCACAGTTGGGTCGGGACGTGCACGTCGCCCATCGCAACTGATCGGCGGGCACAGTGTCGTCCCTACGCTGTACCCCACCGCGCCGTTCGCTAACACGGCCCGTGTCGAGTGTGGCCCGCGTGAACCGCCCACGGGCCGGTGGGGGTGTGGACCGGCTCTGCGGTGCCTATGGTGGGGTGGGTGGACGGGTGCCGACTGGGCACTCTCCTACAGCCATCCTTTCGATCGAACCGAGGAGCGGTAATGAGCGATTCCGGCGCCGGGGACCTCAGTCGCACCATGGCCGAATTTGCCCGCAGTCTCTCCGGCCCACGCACCCTCGACGAACGTCTGCGCGCTGTCACCGCCGCAGTTGTCGAACTGATGCCGCACGAAACGTGTGCGGGCATTCTGCTCGTCTCCGGTGGCAAGAAATTCGAGACCGTCGCGCCGACATCCGAGCTGCTCAGAAAACTCGACCACGCTCAGCAACAACTCGGGCAGGGACCGTGTGTGGCTGCGGCGCTCAACCATCTCATGGTGCGAAGCGAGGACCTTCGCTCGGAACCGCGATGGCCGCAGTTCGCTGCGGCCGCTGTCGACGTGGGACTTCTCAGTTCGATGTCCTTTCAGCTGTATACCTCCGAAGGAAAGATGGGCGCACTCAACCTGTTTGCGTTCTCTCCGCACGCGTTCGGTCCCAACGAGGAAGTGGCGGGTGAGGTACTCGCCGCCCACGCCGCGTTGGCCCTCACCGCTGCACGCACCGAAGAGCAGCTGCGATCAGCGGTCGCCTCACGCGACGTCATCGGGCAGGCGAAGGGAATGCTGATGGAGCGATTCGACATCGACGCGATCCGTGCGTTCGACCTGCTCACCCGACTCTCTCAGGAAACCAACACCCGGTTGAGTGTGATCGCGCAGCGGATCACCGAACGCAGATGAGACCCGGCACCTGCCCCACCCCGGCGATATCAGATTCCCGCCCGTGCGCGTAGCGCTGTCAGCAGTCCACGGCGCTTGCCCGTGACCGGATCGATCTGCGGCCGCGGGTCGGTGAACTTGCGCTCCGACGCCGTCTCGGGCGCGTCGTCGGCGGTTGCCCTGAGAAACTTGTTCGGCAGCGCCAGCTTGGCGATGGTCCGCCACGACTCGAAGTACTGCGACGGCATCGAACCCGTGGTGTAGGGGAGGTCGTACTTCTGGGCCAGCGCCTGCACCCGCACGGAGATCTCGCGCAGGCGGTTGCTCGGCAGGTCCGGGAACAGGTGATGCTCGATCTGGTAGCAGAGGTTGCCACTCATGAACTCCATGACCGGGCCGGCCTCGAAATTCGCGCTACCCAGCATCTGCCGCAGGTACCACTGGCCTCGTGTCTCGGTTTCGAGGTCCTTCGTTGTGAACTTCTCGGCACCGTCGGGGAAATGACCGCAGAAGATCACGGCGTTCGTCCACACGTTGCGGATCATGTTCGCCGTCAGGTTCGCGGTGAAGGTCGTCAGGAACGCCGGACCGGTGAGCACCGGGTAGATGACGTAGTCCTTGCGCACCTGGCGGCCGACCTTCTCGAGCACCTCGCGGCACCTGCGCTCGAACTCCCCACGATCGACACCGCCCGCAACCACCTTGCCGAGCTCGAGGTGCTGGAGGGCGACGCCGTACTCGAAGAACAGTTGCAGCAACAGGTTGTAGACAGGGTTGCCGACGCTCAACGGTGTCCACCGCTGATCGCGAGTGACCCGCAGCATGCCGTAACCCACGTCGTCATCCATCCCCAGCACATTCGTGTACTTGTGGTGAACGTAGTTGTGGGTCTGCTTCCAATGCTCGGACAGGCCGGCGATGTCCCACTCCCAGTACGACGAGTGGATCTCCGGATCGTTCATCCAATCCCATTGACCATGCAACACGTTGTGTCCCAGTTCCATGTTCTCGATGATCTTGGCGGTGCCGAGCATCGAGGTGCCCGCAAGCCATGCCGGCGGGAACAAACTCGCGAACAGGAGTGCACGCCCGCCGATTTCGAGTGACCGCTGCAGCCGGATCGCGTTTCTGATGTACCGGGCATCGCTCTCCCCGCGAGAGGCTTCGATGTCGCGTCGGATCGTGTCGAACTCGATCCCGAGAGCTTCGACATCCGCCTCGGTGAGGTGGGTGTACATCTTGACATCCGAAATCGCCATAACCTTACGGTAGGGCAAGTTACGCAACCGTAGGTTACGTGCAGATGAGGTCTGAGTTAGTAATGGGCGGGACAGACGACCCGGACCGGTGGTTTGGGCTCGGCAGCTGGGGGCAAGCTGTGCAGGGAGGGCGTTCGGACGACGATTCGGCCGGCCGCTCGTGCCACACAACAATCAGGAGATGTCATGCAGAAAGTGTTGATCTTCGCAGCGGGCGCGGCCGCGGGGTTCGTCCTGGGCACTCGGTCGGGCCGACAGACCTACGAGAAGATGAGGCATCAGTCCCTCGAACTCTGGCACAACCCCACCGTGCAGGAGAAGGTGAGCGAGGCGACGGAGACCGTGAAGGACAAGGCGCCGCAGGTACAGCACAAGGTCGGGGAACTGGCGAAGAAGGCTACCCACCGCAGCACCGACACGAGTGCCCCGACCAACGGAGTGTCACTGGAGGAAGCTGCGGGCCGCACTCCGACGACGACGGAACCGGCGGCCGTTACTACGCCGACGGAGGGCAAGCACACCCAAGGTCCGAACTGACCGGAAAGAGGCAGTGCGGGGTCGTCGGCCCCGGACTGCGTGGCCCGTCATGCCATGAACGTGATTTCCGCGCACTCCGATGTGAGTGCGCGGCATACTGTGGCAGTGGTTGCAAGGCGCGGATGGTTGAGGACGCAGGGCCGTGGGTGTCGTTGTGGACAGTGAAGAGCTACTCGGCTCGAACGCACCCCCACAGGGCGGAAGTTTCCGCTTCTACCTCGACGGCCAGCGCTGGGAATGGTCCGACCCTGTCGCCCGGATGCACGGCTACCGACCAGGCGAGATCACCCCAACCACCGAACTTTTACTCTCCCACAAGCATCCGGACGACCACGCGCAGGTCGCTGCGCTCTTCGACAGGATGATCCACGCCGCCGAGCCGTTCAGCAGCAAGCACCGCATCATCGACACCGAACGCCGCATCCACCACGTCATCGTGGTCGGCGATCGAATGCTCGACGAGGACGGCCAGGTCATCGGCACATCCGGGTATTACATCGACGTCACCGAAACGTTGGAAACCGACCTCCGCGAGTTCAACGCGGCGATCACCGAGGCCGTCGCCGCACTCGAACAATCGCGGGCGGTGATCGAGCAGGCCAAGGGCGCGCTCATGCTCGTCTACGGCATCTCCTCGGAACGCGCCTTCGGCATCCTCACCTGGCGCTCCCAGGAGACCAACACCAAACTTCACACCCTCGCCGAGCGTTTCGTCGCCGCCCTCGCCGCCGAGGCGACCCTGCCCGAGTCGTTTCGCGCCCGGTTCGACCACTTGCTCCTGACCGCACACGAGCTGCCCGGCACCCCGGCAGGGGCACAGGACTGACTCACGGGCGACCCCCGCGGGAACCGCCTCCCCCGACCCGGGATTTCGCTATTCGGTGGTGACGTCGGGCGGGTCGGGAAGGTCGACTCCGAGAACGAAGTCGAGCCAGATGAGCGCGTCGGCCAGTGTTTCCGCGCGCATGGTCACGTCGAACTCGCGCTCGGCGGCGGTGAGCGACCGCTCCACTTCCGCGTGATCCTCGGCGAGGACGGCCGACACCGTCCGCAGCACCCAGCGCGCCGATGCGGGCAAGGTGTCGACGTCGACGTATCCGCCGTCCGTGAAGCGGAGGTCGAGGATGAACCTCTCCCCTGGGCCTGCGGCGCCGAGGCGCGCGATGACCACGCCGACGATGGCATCGACAACCCAGGCCAGCACATCGCCGTATGCCGGCCGCTGTCCGGCGGGGTGCGGCTCGGCGCACACTCGGGATATCTCGAACGAGAACCGGGCGGCGTCGCGGTCACCGACCATTTGCATCAGCCGGCCGCCGAGAGCTGCGGCCGTCGAGCTGGTGGGGCGGCCTGCGTTCGATCCCATACTGGAGAGTGCCCGGCCCCGGTCGGGGCCACACAGGCCGCCATCACGCTCTTGCGGTGATCACTGACCGCTCCGGCAGCGCCGCAGTTGGCCGGACAGGTACCGCTTCGCGCGGCGATGTCCACCCACATTGTCGAGTTCGACGTCCAACGCGTTCAGGAGCGTCGCGAGCAGGCTCGCCTGCGGAGCCCAACCGTGTCGGCTCCGGCACTGCGCGAGCCAGTCGACAGGACCGGTGTGGCCGCGGTCCGCGTTGCACCGCGGGCATGCGGCGGCCTCGTTGGCCGCGATGCTGGGACCGCCCTTGAGTCGTGGCACGAGGTGTTCGGTGGTCGGCGGAATCAACGGTCCGAAACGACGACCGCACCACAGGCATCGTCCGCCCTGCCGGTCGACGGCGAGGGCGAGTCTGGCGGTGCGGTCCACCCGTCGATCGTGACCGATCCGCAGGCGGACCGCCAGTACCACCCCCGCGCCGCCACCGGAACGTTTACGTCGCCTTGTGGGTCGTGAACGGCAGCACGAGGCGGGACCGGTGCGCGGCGTCCCGGTAGATCTTGTGGGTGACCGGGCGGCCGACCGGCAGGTGGAAGGCATCGGGCGGCAGCAGTGCGTTGTGCGCGTCGGCCAGCGGTTCGTCGTTCGAGAGCTCCACCGTCAGACGGTGTCCCGGCCGGAACGTCGCGGCAAACGGGTAGAGGCGCAGCACATACTCGTCGATCGTCCCGGGCTCGACCGGCACCGCGCGGGTATGCGGGTGGTACGGGTTGCCCTCGGTGGTGCGCTCGTCGAGCTCGCGGTGCGAGGCCTTGAGGTACCCGGACGTGATCAGCTGGCGCCTGCCGTCGGGGGCGGAATCCCACAGACGCAGAATGAAGTTCGTGTCGTCCTGGTCGATCTCGGCGAAGATGTGCGCGGCGCCGGTGCCGATCAATTCCGTGGGCTCCTCGAACGGCTCGGTGCTCCAGCGCAGCATCGACACCGTGTCGGTGACCGTGAGCGGCGCCTGGTAGAAACCGTCCGGTGCGGCGTATTCCGCACCCATCCGCTCGGGCTCCGTGGACAGCGTGCCGCGCGGGCGCAGGTACAGCGACCGGTACTCCACGTCCTTCGGTGGCCACTGGCTGCCGGTCACCCGCTCACGCGAGCCCTCGACGAAGACGTTCACCGCGGGCTCGTCCATGATCCCGTTGTCGATGCCCTTGATCCAGTAGTCGTACCACCGGAACATCTTGTCGTGCTCCTCGATGAAGGGGCGCGACTGCATGGGCGGGTACGGGCCGATGTCCAGCTTCTTCGGGCCGCTCAGCCGGTCGAAGAGTTCGATCGTGCCGTCGACCGTCCAGCCGCGACCCTGGTCGATCTGCAGATAGACGGGGATGTCGATGTTCGGAGCCAGGGTGACGGGGTTGCGCTCTTCGTACCAGTCCCCGTCCAGGTCGTTCGTCACGATGTCGAACCAGGCCTCGTGATGCTTCGGGTAGTTCAGCACGTGGACCAGGTTCGGCCAGGCAGCGACATCCGGATCCGCGAGGCGCTCGGCGACGCGCTTCGTGATCTCCTCCGGGGAGTACGTCTCGAGCATGCGGGACTTGACGTTGTCGGTGAAAGCCCAGCCGGAGTCGCCGCCGCGGCCCTCGCGGGCGGCGCGCGGCATGAACCACATGAGGCCGCCGTGGTAGGTGGTCTCGTAGAAGTCGTAGTGCCCGCCGCTGACGAAGATCGCCTTCAGATGCGGCGGGCGCTCCGCGGCGGCGAGCACCTGCATCGACCCGAAGTAGGAGATGCCGATCATCCCGACGTTGCCGTCGCACCACGGCTGCTCGGCAACCCATTCGATGAAGTCGTACGCGTCCTGGCCCAGTGAGACACCGCCGGCGTTGTAGTTGCCGATGTGCTCGCCCTCGGAGGCGCCGGAACCGCGGAGGTCGCCGATCACGTGGACGTAGTCCTCTTCGACGACGCGTGCGATGTCGCCCGCCTCGATGCAGCCGTCCCACATCGGGCTGGGGCGCCGCTGCGGCGGCGTGGTGAGGGCGAGGGCCTGCAACTCCTTGCCGTACGGGCTCAGGGCGACCAGCGCGGGCCGGGGTTTGTCCTCCACACCGGAGTACGAGTCGGCGACGAGCGTGACACCGTCCCGCATCGGCACCCGGAGGTCCTTGCGGACGGCGATCTTCTGCCCACCCGCGTCAAGAGTTCGAAAATCCGTCATGAGTGCGCGACTCTCTTTCTCTGTCAGAGCTTCTGGTTGAACTGCGTGTGGTAGCCGTGCAGCGTCGTGAAGAACGGGGACGGTTCGAGTGCCGGGTCCCCCTCGTAGCCGAGTTCCTCCGCCACCCGGGCGAACGGCGAGTACGCCGAGTGCGTTACCTGCAGGCCGTCCTGCAGATACCGATGGGCCGCGTCGCTGACCCGTGACTGGATGTCCAAGCTCTCCTGGAGGGCCTGCCGAGCCTGCTCGCTGTCGAGTTCGACCCCGTAGGCCACCCCGTCCGCCCGGCGGTACGGATGCCCCAGATACAGGTGCTGCGGACGGATCTCGTCGCGCAGGTACTGCACGCTCGACCGGTAGGCGACCGGATCCTCGTAACCGGGAAAGCCGTTCGCGGCGCCGTGGACCTGCACGGCGTCGCCGACGAACACGGAGTTCTGGCCGTTCACCACATAGGCCACCGATCCGGCGGTGTGGCCCGGGATGGAATGCACCGAGACGGTGACATCGCCACCGAGGGACAAGGTCTCGCCGCCCCGGACCGCGATGGACGGCTCCATCTCCCCGGAGATGACCGTCTGCGCCGTCGCCGTCTGCTTCGCGGCGCCCTGCGGGTCGTTCAGATACTGCCCACGCACCGCCACGTATTCGTCCACGTGCGCCTGCCGCGATCGCAACAGGTGCGCGTCGGCCTCGTGGATCACCACCTGGGCACGCCTGCCGGTCAGTTCACACAGGGCGTGCGCCCCGCCGAGGTGGTCGATGTGGCCGTGGGTCAACAGGATCCAGCGGACGTCCTCGATGCGGCGCCCGAGAGTCTCGAGCGCGGGGGCCATTCCCTCGGCGGGCGACGATGCGATTCCGGTGTCGACGATCGCCGGCTCGGGTGCGTCGATGAAGAAGCTGTAGAGACCGAATCGGCCCCAGGGCGAAACGAGTGGGTGAATCTTCACGTCCTGCGTCATGTCA
The DNA here is from genome assembly GCF_041228765.1 of Rhodococcus wratislaviensis. Taxonomy (NCBI): domain Bacteria; kingdom Bacillati; phylum Actinomycetota; class Actinomycetes; order Mycobacteriales; family Nocardiaceae; genus Rhodococcus; species Rhodococcus wratislaviensis. The sequence continues at coordinate 1,227,416 of NZ_CP150488.1, forward strand.
CTTCCCCGGAGCGGAATGAAGGAACTCGGCCGTCTCCTCGAACACCTTCTGGTACTCCGGGATCCAGGAGAAGTTCTGGACGAACCCGTGGTTGGCTCCGGCACGGCGACTGACCTTCGCGTGCACTCCGGCCTCGTTCAGCCGCGCGCCGTAGAGTTCGCCCTCGTCGCGCATGGGGTCGAACTCGGCGGTGACGATCAGCGCCGGGGGCAGTCCGGTCAGATCCTCGCGCTTGATCGGGGAGACCAGCGGGTCTGCCGGATCCGCGCCGCTGTCGACATAGAAGGCATTGAAGGGCTTCAGTCCCGCGGTCTCCACGCCGTACCCTTCGGCGTTCTCCCGCAGCGAGGCGTAGCGGTCGATGTCGAAGTCCAGGTCCAGCGACGGGTAGAACAGGATCTGGTGGGTGATGCGATCGAAACCCTCGTCGTGTGCCATCGCGGCGACGGCGGCGACGAAGGTGCCGCCCGAACTGTCGCCGGCCAGCGCGAGCGTCGAGCCGTCCCACTTCAGGGCCCCGCCGTTCTCGGCGACCCACCGCACCACCCTGAGACAATCCTGGAGGCCGGCCGGGAACGCAGCCTCGGGCGCCCGGCGGTACCCGACGGAGACGACCTTCAGCCCGGTCTCCTTCGCCAGGGACCGCGCGACATGGTCGTGGGTGTCGAGGCTTCCGAGGAAGAACGCCCCGCCGTGGAAGTACACCAGCAGTCCGTACGAGTCGGCGTCGACCGGCGTGTAGATCCGGACCGGCACGTCCCCTGCGGTGGTGTCCTCGACCGCGTGGAGCGGCAGGCGCTCCTCCACGGGCGCGACGCGTGCTTCCTCGCCGGCGCGCATGGCCGCCGGGTCGAGTGGGCCCTCGGGCGGGGCGGGCAGGTTGGCGATCACCTGGGCGATCTGGGGGTGCAACGGCATGTCGGTGACCTCGTTTCTACTTTGTGGCGGGCTGCTGAGCGGCGGGCTTCTGACCGGGGAAGACGTCGTCGACCTCGTCCTCGGTCCACCCCTGACGCGAGATGCGCTGCAGCTCGTCCGTCACCGGCTTGCGGGTCGCCTGGTACGACGCCAGCGCGTCCTTGACGGAGTCGGCCTCCTGCAGGGCGTCGGCGAGCGCGCCGGCGTCCAGGATCGCCGAGTTCGCACCCTGCCCCTGGTGGTGCAGCATCGAGTGCGCTGCGTCGCCGACGAGGACGACCGAGTCGGAGTGCCACCGCTCGACCGGGTCGATGTCGTAGACCGCTCGAATGCTCACGGTGTCCAGGTCGAGGCCGCGGGCGATGTTCACGATCCGCTCGTCGAAGCCCTCGACGGTTGCCACGATGTCGTCCTTCGTGATCTGCGGCGCCCAGGTACCGTCCGGGCACAGCGCGGTGATGTCGAAGGACACCTGGCCCCGGTGGCGCAACGGCAGCAGGTACACCTTCGTGCCCCTGCCGATGTACATCCGGAGGTTGTCGTCGACGACCATGCCGTGGGCGTCGTCGACGGAGATCACCGCGCGGTAGGCGTGCTCCCCGGAGAACACCGGGCCCTTGTCGCTGAAAAGCTGTTGCCGCACCACCGATTTGATGCCGTCGGCGCCGATGACCAGATCGGCTTCGACGGTCTCGGCGTTGGCGAAGGTGAGGACGGAGCGGTCGCCCCGGTCCTCGACGGACTCGAGCTTGTGACCGAGGTGCACCATGCCCTCGGGGAGCACGCCCAGGAGAGCGTCGATGAAGTCCCCGCGGTGGATCAGGTGGGTCTTGGTCGCCTCGGCGTAGTCGTCGATGCCCGGCCACGTCTCCTTCATGATCGGATCATCAGTGGCGGTGAGGATCTCGAAGTAGTCACTCGGCGAGCTGACGTTCGCGATCGCGTCGAAGATCCCCCACCTGCGGAAGCGGTCCATGGTGGACGGACGCAGACCGATGCCGGCGCCGACCTCCCGAACCGCGGTGGCCTGCTCGTACACGGTGACGTCGGCGCCGAGCAGGCTCAGGGCCTTGGCCGCCGCAGCGCCGGCATACCCTGCGCCGACGATGGCGATGTTCAGGTTCTTCAGCTCTGTTGGTTGCATGGTTCTCGTCCTTGTCAGTTCTGGATGGTCAAGAAGTCGGCGGGGTTCTCGACGAACAGCTGGGTGATCGTGGCCTCGTCGATCCCGGCCTCCCGCAGGTCGGGGATGAGGTCCTCGAAGAGGTAGTTCACGGTGTGGCCCTTGACTCCCGGCCACCCGAGCGGACTGCAGTTGGCATCGACGCCGGCGAGCGCCCTGTCCAGGTGGCCGGCACCGAGGAACCGGAGGAAGTGGTCCAGGCGCTCCTTGCGGGGGCGGGCCCAGAACGGCGGATCCTCGAGTTCGGTCTCGTACCCGAACGTGTCGAAGCCGACGCGACCGCCCTGCTCGGCGATCCAGGTGTCGCGCGTCTTCTCGGCGTTCACGCCGTCGTCGACATGTCCGAACAGCACGCGGTCCAGCGGGAGGCCCTCGTCGTGGAAGATGGCGATGGCGTTCTCGGCGTCGATCGCCAGATGGGTCAGGATCGGCACACCGGTGCTCAGGGCGGCGCGGGCCGCGGCGCGGTAGATTCGCTTGTCCAGCTCCGTCATTCGGCCACCGCGGCTCACCCCGACCTTGATGACGCCGGCGCGGCTGCCGGTGTTCCCGATGCCGACGGTGATCTCGTGAACGAACTGCCGGGTCAGGTAGTCCACGCTCGCCCGCTCGAAGAACGGCAGGGCGGTGTCGCCGCCGACGAATCCGGTGCAGGCGACGATGTGGACGCCGGTCTTCGCGGACAGCGACTTGTAGTAGTCGACGTCACGACCGTTGCAGATTCCGGTGACGTCGACGAAGGTCCCGCCCCCGTACTCGTGGAACGTGCGCAGCTTCGGGACGGTCTCCGCGTACCGCTCCTCGGGGGTTTTCCACCACCTCGTGTCCAACTCGGAGCCGGGCATGCCGTACCCGATGTGCTCGTGGATGGCGACGATGCCCAACTCTTCGGTCGGGATCGGCCCCAGGACTGTATTGACTCTCGACACAACACTCCTCTTCGGGAAAGACGACACTTCGATGGTGGATTTCGCGCGGTCAGCGCACCGACAGCAGTTCGCGGGGGTTGTCCACGAGGATGCGCTGGACGTCCGTGTCGCCGAGCCCCCGCGCGGTGAGGAGGGGCACGAACGTCGACAGGATGTAGCTGAACGGCACGGCGCACTCGGGCTGACCCTTGGCCACTCCGATCGCATTGCTCGAGAGCAGGATTCGGTTTCCGTGGCCGGCCTCGACCAGTTCGCGCACCACGGCGGCGCGCTCGTCGTCGGTGATGTGGGAACCGCCTTCCGAGCCCACGTGGTCCAGGGCGACGTACGCGCCGCGGCGGGCGATCTCGAGCGGTGCGCCGTCGGCGACCGCATCCTTGCGGTCGAGCCCGCCGACGACGACGCGATGGGCCGGCAGCTTTTCGTCCACGACGATCTCGAGGTCAGCCGCCGCGTCCTTCCCGTAGCGGAGGGAGACTGCGACTCCGGTCTGCAGTGCGGCCCGGGCAGCGCCACGGAACAGGCTCTCGTCGGTGGGTGTCATGCCTTCGCGGGTCGCGGTGGTGGTCACCAGACCCGCGGCGCCCCGTCGCTCGACACGCGGGATCACCATGCCCTCGGTGATCTCCTTGGTGAAGAGGTCGGCGAACTTCTCTGCGGGCCACGGTGTGGGCGGGTTGGTCTGCGGCGTCAGGAAATAGCCGCCGAGCATCTCTTCGGGGCCCATGCCCGTCGACGCGACGATGTGCACGCCGGTCGAGCGGGAGAGTGCCTCGTACAGCCTCACGTCGCGACCGTGGAACATGCCGGTGCTGTCGACGATCGTCCGTCCGCCGTGGTTCCGGAAATCCGTCACCTTCGCCGCCAGGATCTCGAAGATCTCGGCGCGGTCCATGGCGATGTCGAACGCATGCTCCGCGCCGGGAACCACGGAAAGCAGTGCCTCGTGAACCGAGACGATCCCCAGATCGCCGGCGGATACGGGGCCGAGGACGGTGTTGACGGTGTTGTTCTCGGCGGTCTGGGTGCCAGTCATCGGCACTTCCTTTCGTGAGCGTCATGTCTGCATGACGTGCTGCGCATCACGGTAGGGATTAACATTACATACTGTCAAGTGAGTGAATTAGTAGGCAGGTGACTTGTCGGAGGGATTCGTGGCTGTACTGCGGATAGAATCCGGGCCATGTCGCTCCGTGCCGCTCAGAAGCAGATGACCTACGAGCTCTTCCTCGCGAAGGCGCTCGAGCTGTTCGGCGGGAAGGGCTACTCCGCGACCACGATCGACGACATCGCCACCGCCGCAGGCTCGACCCGGACCACCTTCTACCTGCACTTCTCGTCGAAGGCCGAGGTGATGAGCGCGCTGCTGACGAAGGTCGACGCGATCCTCACCACGGCCGACGACCCGACGCTGACCGCGGTGGTCGCGTCCGGCTCGCGCGACCTGATCCGGGAGTGGCTGGACCGCAAGTTCTCGCAATGGGACGAGATCAAGCCCTACCTCACCGCGTCCTTCCAGGCCGCACACGAGCCGGACGTCGCGGCCAAGACCGAGCAGTGGTTCGAGGACGCGGTCGGTCAGATGACCGACGGGCTGGACCGGGCGAAGCGCTTCCCGCCGGACCGTCGCCAGGTCCGGTGCGTGCTCGCCTTCGGCCAGCTCGAGTACCTCTCGCGCCGCTACTTCTCGGTCGGCTGGCGGATTCCCCGCGAGGTCTGCCTCGACGAACTCGCCGACTCCTGGTGCCACCTGCTCGCGTCGGACAACTGAGCCTCGAAAGTCGTCGCTTCGACGAGGATCTCCCGCAACCAGCCGATGAACGCCGCATCTGCCAGACGCGGGTTCCACACCATGTCGACCCTCAACGGTGAGATCGGCAGCGGGAACTCCTCGATCCGGAGGTCCACCCGTTCGCGCATCGCGACAGCGACCCGCAGGGTGTGCACCGCAACCCCACCGGCCGTCGCCACCAGATGCGGGATGAGCAGGTGGTCGGCGACGAGTTGTCCGATCCGGTACTGCACGCCGTGCGCGTCCAACGCTGCATACGGCGCCACCCGGTGCCGGGAGTCGTACGTGACGTGGGGCACCGAGGTGAGCAGGTCCAGTGCAGACGCCTCGGGATCGCTGTCCGGATGGGCGATCACCACCCAGCGGTTCTCGTACAGCCGCTCACGCGGGTGCGGCGACGCGAACGCCTCGGACAGGAGTACGACGTCCACCCCGTCGTCGGTGAAGTCGCTTGCCTGAGGCTCGACGAAGTTGCGCACCCGGAGGGTCGCATTCGGTGCCCGCTCCGCGATCAGTCGCGCCAAAGCGGGCCCGACGACGAATGCGGTGCTGGTGGTCATCGCCACCGTGATGGTACGGCTGTCGTGGGCCGGGTCGAAGCCCGGAAAGTTGACCACCTGGGCGGTCTGCCGCAGCACGTCACGCAGTGGCGCGATGAGTTCCAGGGCGCGCGGGGTGAGCACCAGCCCGCTGCCCTGCCGCGTCACCAGGTCGTCACCGATCATTCGGCGCATCCGTCCCAGGGCATGACTCATCGCGGGCTGGGACATGCCCACCCGGGCCGCGGCGCGGGTGACCGATCCCTCCTCGAGGAGCGCCAGCAGCGGCACCAGCAGATTGAGGTTGACCGAGGCGAGCCGCTCCAGGCCGAGATCACTCGAATGATCCCCGGGTTGGTTCATCCACACGAAGTTACGCGTCCTCCTCCCGAACCGTCGGCGTCATGCTCCGGCCGAGGCCATGCGCCGCAGTCTCGGGATCGGGATCCGGTGGTTGACGGCGACCGCGACACCGTGGCCGTCGTCGTGAGTCCAGCGCATCACCGACGGTCCGTGCGGGCTGTCGCCGAGGAGGAACTTCGGTTCACCGGCGGCCGGCAGATGACCGGTGGCCTTGAGGTTCAACCCGAACTGCTCGGTCCAGAAGTACGGATCGAAGTCGAGTTCCGGCGCCTCGTCGCCGGTCAGTAGTGCGAGGGCAGCGACCTTGGCCTGTTCGATGGCGCTGCTCCACAGCGGAATCCGGCGTACTCCCGTCCGCGTCGGGACGGCCGCGACGTCCCCGGCCGCGACGATGCCGGGCCCGATTCGTCCCCGCGAGTCCGCTTCGAGGCGGCCGCCGGTCATCAGTCCACTGGTGGCCAGCCACTCCGTGTTGGGGATGTCGCCGATCGCACTGACGAGCAGGTCGGCCGCGACCCGTGATCCGTCCCGCAGGACCACCCCACGCGCATCGTCGATCCCGGCGGCCGCGCCGGCGACGATGGTGAGTCCCCGGGCGACCGCGGCCGCGGTGAACGCGTCGGACAGGCAGGGCCCCAGATGCGACAGCATCGGCCGGCCGTCGGCCACCAGCGTGACCCGGCATCCCGCCGACAGGGCAGCGGACGCGATCTCCATGCCCAGCGGACCGGCTCCGACGACCACCACCGACGGCCGGGCTGCCAGCCGTTCCCGGAGAACCAGGGCATCGTCCAGGGTGCGCAGGGTCAGCTCAACGCTGCCGTCGCCACCCAGACGCCGGGCCCTGGAACCGGTGGCGATCACCAGTCCGTCGTAGGGCAGGTCCGAACCGTCGTCGAGACACACGCGGCGGGACTCGACGTCGAGGCCGACTGCCGCCACCCCGAGCACTTCGGTGGCCTCGTGCGTGGGCGGCGCCAGTTCGTGCGAACCGCCGTCGACCAGGAGCGTCTTGGAAAGCGCGGGTCGCGAGTACGCCGCCCGGGGTTCGTCGCCCACGACGGTGAGGTCGCCGTCGAAACCTGCGGCACGGAGGCTGTCACACGCGGTCTGGCCGGCGATCCCGTTGCCGACGACCAGAATTCGCCGGGGGGCTTCGGTGAGTTTCATGCGAGTCTGAGTGCGGCCACGGGGCAAACCCGGACAGCGGCGCCGGCGTCAGCAAGTTCAGGGCTCCCCTCGGGGAGTTCTTCGACGTCGAGGATCAGTTCGCCCTCGTCGTCGAGGTGCATCAGATCGGGAGCGATCTCTTCGCACAGTCCGTGGCCCTCACACCGAGGCCGGTCGACCACGATTCTCATGCCGGGACCACCTTCAGGATCTCGAGTGTGTCGATGGAGCGGGTGATGTTGCTGGGCAACCGAACCGGCTCGGCGGCCACCAGACGCTGTGCGTGGACGGCGAGTGCCCCGATGACGGCGTGGGCTTCCAAGCGGGCCAGGCCCTGGCCTGCGCAGCCGTGCGGGCCGTAGCCGAAGGAGAGATGGTCGACCGGGTTCCGTTCGACCAGAAAGTCGTCCGGGTTCTCGTAGTGCCGCGTGTCGCGGTTGCCCGCACCGAAGAGGATCGCCACCTGGGATCCGGCCGGCACCACGGTGCCGTCGATGATGACGTCCCGGGTGACGAGGCGCCCCCAGGCATGTACCGGCGCCCAATATCGGAGTATCTCGTTGAAGGCTGCGGGAACCAGGGCGGAATCCCTTCGGACCAGATCGAATTGGTCGGGGAAGGCAGAGAAGAGCGCGACGATGTTGCCGAGCGCGGCGATCGTGGTGTCCACTCCCGCGCCCAGGTACTGGTGGATGATGTGGCCGGCGGTGCCGGGAGGAATGGCGCCCCGATCCTCGGCATCGAAGATGCCGCGACCGACCGATCCCGGCGCCAGATCCTCGGCCCGCACCCCGGTGCACCAACCGTAGAGTTCGCCGGCGATCGGGAAGTTCTCCGCAGTCCGCTGGTTCATCGGGCCGATGACCTCCATCGCGGCCTGTCCCCAGCGCAGCATGTTGTTGCGCACCTCGCCGGTGAAGCCGATCAAGTTTGCGACGACCTCGAGCGGAAGGGCGCGGGCCAGCGCATCGATGGCCTCGAACGATCCCCTGTCGACCAGGTCCGCGACCAGCGCATCGGCCTTGGTCTGGATCTGGTCCCTGATTCCCCGCAGCGCCCGTGGGGAGAGGTTCTCGGTGAGCGTCGCGCGCAAGTCGGTGTGGATCGGCGGGTCGGAGGCCAGGGACGTGCCTTGCAGTGCCTCGTTGACCATGGAGTTGAAGCCGATCGTCCGGGACGAGAACGTGCCCGGGTCGGCCAGAGCGTCGCGGATGGCGTCGTACCGGGTCAGAGCGTAGACGCCGTTGGCGGGCAGATGCACCACCGCGCCGAGATCGCGGAGTTCGGCGTACGTCGGATAGGGGTCGATCAGGATCTCGTCGGCGAAGAGGTCGATATCGGAACTCGCGGGTGTGCTGGTCATGCACCCAGTGAAGTGACTCCACTTACATAAATCCAACTCATATTGTTCATATAGGAACATGCATGCAGTTGATGTGAACGTCCGGCGGTTCACAGGAAAGTGCCAGCGACTTCACGGGTCGACCGGATTCTGTCTACTTACGCTCCTTCCATGCGAACTCAGAACTCCCGTGTCACCTCGCCGAAGAAGTTGATCGTCGCGTCCTCGATGACGATGCTTCTCGGACTCTCACTCGTAGCGTGCGGGACCGACAGCGACACCACCACCCCGGCACCCACCTCCGCTTCGGGTTCTGTCGCAGCGACTATGGCCACCGCCGACGCGGGCAGCGTCGTCGCAAGCGCCGAGGCATTCGCGGCTACTCTGACCGACGCTCAGAAAGCGTCACTGCAACAGGAGTATTCGCTCGAGAATGCGCAGAAGTGGTCGAATCTGCCGCAGGCACTGCTCCGGGGCGGTCAGGGGCGGATCGGCCTGCAACTGAGCGAGCTCGACGACACTCAGATCGCCGCGCTCGACACCCTGTTGCAGGCGGTCACCGGCTCGGCGGCGGGCGACGGGTACGACGAGATCCAACAGCTGCTCAACGCGGATGACTACCTCGCGGCCAGCGGCGGCGGAACCGACTACGGCCGTGGTAACTACTACATCGCCTTCCTCGGCACCCCGTCCGATTCCGGGACGTGGGAATTGCAGTTCGGTGGCCACCATTTGGCGTTCGCGAACACCTACGTCGACGGCGCGCTCGTCGGTGCCACCCCGTCGTTCCGCGGGGTCGAACCGTTCGGCACGTTCGAGCAGAACGGCACGTCCAATTCCCCTCTCGCCAACGAGCAGTCTTCGTTTGCGGCGCTGCTCGCAGGACTGTCCACCGAGGAGTTGGCCACAGCGAAACTCGATTCCGTGTACAGCGACCTGGTGCTCAAGCCGGGTAACGACTGGGCATTCCCGACGACCAAGGAAGGCGTGCAGGTCTCGACGTTCACTCCGGAACAGAAGCAACTCGTCATGGCCGCGATCGCCACTTACGTCGACGACATCGACGACGCGGACGCGACCACCATCTTGGCGAAGTATGAACGCGAGCTGGGCCAGACCTATGTCTCGTACTCGGGTAGCACCGGCGTGACCGAGCAGAACGACTACGTGCGGATCGACGGACCGTCGGTCTGGATCGAGTTCTCGATGCAGCACGGCATCGTGCTGTCCGGGAACCACCCGCACTCGGTGTGGCGTGATCGGACGACGGACTACGGCGGAACGCAGGAGTGATCATCCCTCGGCTGTGCAAGTCGGTTGCGGGGTTGATGGTGGTGCTCTCATCGATCGGACTGTGGCTGATCGGTGGTACCGCACAGGCTCACGTTCTTCCGACCACCACCATCGAGCTCGACGTTCACGCGGCGGAAATCGATGCCGCACTGACGATTCCACTGAGCGACCTGGAGGCCGCAAGCGGGATCGACCTCGGATCCGGCAGCCAGAGCGACGTCGACGCGCACTCGAGCGAACTGCTGGACTATCTGGAGGACCATTTCGCGCCGACTGCGCTGGATGGCCGGCCGTGGGCGGTCACGTTCGACGAACTCACCGTGGGCTCGTCGGAGGACCTCGGTACCGGAATCTATGACACGGTCACGACGACGGCGCATCTTGTTCCACCTGCCGGCGCCGATGAACGCTCGTTCGATCTCGGCTACGACGCGGTGATCCATCGCGTGGTCACCCATGTCGTCATGGTCACCGTACGATCCGACTGGTCCACGGGAACAATAGATTCCCCGCGAGAGATCGGCACTGTCGGAGTGGACTCCGTCACCGGAGACATCACGCCACTGACAGTGCGCCTCGACGACGGAAGCGCCTGGCAGGGATTCGTCAGTATGGTCTCGCTCGGTATCACCCATATCCGGGAGGGAACGGATCACCAGCTGTTCCTGCTCACGTTGTTGCTACCCGCTCCGTTGCTCGTCGCCGCCCGGCGATGGGGTGGTCCAGCGCGGCCTGTAGTGGCGGTGCGCAAGATAGCTGCGATCACGCTGGCGTTCACCGTCGGCCACTCGGTCACCCTCGCGTTGGGCACGATCGGCTTTCCGGTTCCGCAGCAGCCCGTCGAGGTCCTCATTGCGATCAGCATTCTCGTCGCTGCCGTTCACGCAATCGTGCCGATCTTCGTCGGTCGTGAAGCGTTGATAGCGGGGATGTTCGGTCTCGTCCACGGTCTCGCGTTCTCGGCGACGCTCACCGAACTCGATCTCACCGGTGGGCAACTCGCAGTCAGCCTGCTGGGTTTCAATATCGGTATCGAGCTGATGCAACTCGCCGTCGTCGCTGTCGTGCTGCCGCCGCTCATCGTGCTCGCGCGGACCCGTATCTACCAGCCCGTCCGGGTAACCGCGGCCGTACTCGCCGCGGCAGCAGCAGTCGGATGGGTATTCGATCGGGCAGGGTTTCCCAACATCGTCGCCGACGTGGCGGACCGCCTGGCCGACGTGACGCCGTATATCGTTGCCACTCTGTGGATTGCCGCGGTCGCCGTGGCGGCTCTACTCGTGCGGGGCCGCGTCGTCGGGACGGCCGGGCCAGACGCGTTTGCGACACCGCCGGACCGCAGCCACAACCGTGCGACACTGCGCCCCATCCTGCAGGAACTTCTGGCCGCCAAGCCCGCGTCCGAATGGTTCGACATCGTCACCGAGGCACGGTTGCCGTGTGCCCCGATCAATGATGTCCGCAGCGGAATCGAATTCGCGGAGCGCATCGGGCTGGAACCCGTCGTGGCGGTGGGCGACGGTGAAGAATCTCTTCCCGGGGGCGCAACCTAGTCGATACTCAGCAGCGCACGCGCCTGAAGGATGGCCTGCTCGACGTCGTCGTCGAGGCCTCCGGCGGGCAGTGCACCGATTTCGCCGCGGAGCAGTCCGACGTCCTTGAGCAGCAGGTCGTACTGGACGTCGACGAGGTTGTCACTCATCCAGCTTTGTCCGGTTGACACGGCGATCACGTCGAAAAGGCCCTTGGCGGGCGTGCCGAGATGCTCGGCGAGAGTGAGCATCCGCGCGGTGGCGGCCAGATTGTAGGTGGCCAGCGCATTGTTGAGGAGCTTCACCAGGGCCGGCTGACCGTAGGACTCCATGCTGAACACGCGGCCGGAGATGTCGGCCAGCAGCCGGTCCTCGGCGGGGGTGGCGTCGGGTCCGGCGAGGAAGATGGTCATCGAGCCTTGACGGGCACCCTGGGGGCCGCCGGACACGGGGGCCTCGAAGACGCGCCAGTTGTCCGGGGCCGAAGACATGATCTTCCGGGCATCTTCCGGTGCCAGCGTGGTGTGGACGAAGACGGTCAGCGGCCGCGCGGTGTGGTCCTGGAGCGCCGCGAACACGGACGACACCTGTTCGGCCAGCCGCACCGCGACGTGGACGCTGTCAATGGACGGCCAGTCGAGTGCCGCGAGGTCGCTTCCGGCCGGTGACTGGGTCTCGTCCGACCACTCGCGGACGCGTTCCGCGTTGAAGTCGTAGCCGTACACCTCCTGCCCCAGCTGGGCGAGATGTGCGCCGATGTTTCCGCCGATGGGTCCGAGTCCAATTACCAAGTGCATGAGCGTTCCTCGAGTGTGTGAGCGAGCAGGTGTGGAAGAGAATGCCGGACCGGCATGGCAATTCGGCTCAGACCGTGGGAAACTCCGGGACGAGACCCCGCTCTGCCATGACCTGCTTGACGAGGGTCAGGCCGTTGAGCACGCGCGGGAACCCGACATAGGGGATGCAGTGGATCAGAGCACCGACGATCTTCTCCTTGGTCAGGCCCACGTTGAAGCCGGTGTTGATGTGCAACTTCAACTGGGGCTCGGTGCCCAGGGCGACCAGTGTGGAGATGGTCACCATCGTCTGCTCCTGCTGGGTCAGGCCGGTCCGGGAGTAGATGTCTCCGAAGGCGAAGGAGACGATGTAGTCGGACAGATCCGCGTCCAGACTCTGGTACGACTCGACGAGCTTGACATGGTCGAAGGTATTGGTGTGCTCGGGGGAGACGAGCTCCATCATGCGGTCGAGGCCGCGCTGATAGCGATCTGTGGTCATGTGGGTATTCCTCATCAGCTTGTCGGAGAAGGGTTTGCGCTACACCACCGGGCGGTGACACCCGGTGGTGTAACTATCTCTGTACCTATGGGTTTCGTACCAGCTTCTTGTTGGCGAACTCGTTGAACCCATATCGGGCCAGCTCGCGGCCGACGCCGGACCCCTTGACACCGCCGAACGGCAGGTCCGGGGAACTCTTGCTGGTGCCGTTGATCCAGACCATGCCGGTCTCGAGTTCCTCGGCCACGCGGTCGGCCTTGTCCGGGTCCGAGGTGAACACGCTGGACGAGAGGCCGAATGGGGAGTCGTTGGCCAGGTCGATTGCCTCGTCGATCGATCCGACGCGGTGCACGACCGCCACCGGGCCGAACAGCTCCTCGCTGAACGCGCGCATCTCACGCGTGACACCTGCCAGCACGGTGGGCGGGTAGTAGGCGCCGACCCCGTCCGGCCGGTGACCGCCCAACAGGACGTCGGCCCCACGGGAGATCGCCTCTTGGACAAGCTTGTCCAGTTCCTCGACACCCGCGTTCGATGCCATCGGCCCGAGCTTCGTGTCGGGGCTGGTCGGGTCGCCGGGCTGCCAGCCGGCCATCCCGTCGACGAATTTCCCGACGAACTCCTCGTACACACGTTCATCGACGAGGAACCGCTTCGACGCGGTGCACGCCTGCCCGCCGTTGCCGAGCCGCCCGACGACGGCAGCGGCAGCCGCCGCGTCCACATCGGCGTCGTCGAGCACGATGAACGGGTCCGAGCCGCCGAGTTCCAGCACGCACTTCTTCATGTGCCGGCCCGCGACCTCGCCGACAGCCGACCCGGCCTTCTCGGATCCGGTCAGCGACACACCCTGGACACGCGGATCCGCAACGGCATTCGCGACCTGCACCGAGGAAATGAAGGCATTGCGGTACACACCCGCGGGCAACCCCGCCTCGGTCAGGACCCGTTCGATGGCGAGGGCTGACTGCGGGCAGTTCCGCGCGTGCTTGACGATGATCGTGTTGCCGAGGGCAATGTTCGGCGCCGCGAAACGAGCCACCTGGTAGTAGGGGTAGTTCCACGGCATCACCCCGACGAGCGGGCCGATCGGCTCCGTGCGGACGACGGCCGTGCCGGACCCTGTGATGTCGAGAGGCTCGTCCGCCATGTACTCCTCGACATGGTCGGCGTAGTACTGGTAGATCGAGGCGACCAACTGCACCTCACCCCTGGCCTGGGCGATCGGCTTGCCCATTTCCAGGGTGAGAAGCTTGGCCAGCTCGTCGGCCTGCTCGCGGTGGATCTCGGCGGCCCGGGTGAGGACGATGCGGCGCCGCTCCAGCGGTGTGGTGCGCCAGGAGCGGTAGGCGGCCGTGCTGTGTCCGATGAGAGCGTCCAGCTCCGCATCCGAGATCTCCGGGTACTGCGCGTTCTCTTCCCCGGTGACCGGGTCGATGGTGGTGTAGACACCCATGGGGTTCTCCTGTGTGGTGATGAGGGGTGTCAGGCCGCGATCGTCTCGGCCGACTCGAAGCCGCGGTATCCGTCGGCGGTGACGTCGGCCAGGACGGCACGGTAGTTGCCCAGCCCGCCCAGGTAGAACAGGACGCTGGGCTTCTTGCCCGGGACGTTCGCGCCGAAGATCCACGAGTCGACCTTGGTGAACACCGTCATGTTGGCGATCTCGGTGCATGTCTCGGTCCATTCGGCCTCGGCCTCCGGCGTGGGTTCGATCGCCCGCAGTCCGTTGCGTTCGGCGTAGTCGATCGTGTCACTGATCCACTCGACCTGCGTCTCGATGCTCGGCGGCAGGTTCGTGAACGGACCGTTGGGTCCGAGGACCATGAACCAGTTGGGGAAGTTCGCCGTGGAGATGCCGAGGTAGCTGGTCGGCTGCCCGTCCCAGTGATCGTTGATGTTCAGGCCGCCCCGACCGCGGATCTCCATGCGCCGGTAGTTGCCGTCGACGGCGTCGAACCCGGTGGCGAAGATGAGCACATCCAGTTCGTGCAGGACGCCGTCCTCGGTCACCACACCCTTGGCGGTGACCTCGCGGATCGGGTTCTCCCTGATGGCGACGGCTTCCACGTTCGGCCGGTTGAAGACCTGGAAATAGCCGTCGTCGCACAGCGGGCGGCGGGCGAACAAGCCGGTCGGCGTCAGCTTGCGGGCCGTCTCCGGGTCCTCGATGACCTCGGCGATCTTGGAACGAATGAAGGACGCTGCGGCCTCGTTGGCTTCCTCGTCGGTGGCGATGTCACCGAAGGTGGCGAACATGAAGCGGAAACCGCCGCCGTGCTGCCAGGCTTCCTCGAAGATGCGGCGGCGCTCCTCCTCCGAGACGCTCATCGCCGGTACGGTGCTCTCCTCGAAGCCGAAGGCCACCGACGAATCCTTGACCTGTGTCCAGATCCGGTCGTAATCGGCCTTGACCGCGTCGATCTGCTGTGTGGTCACGGGGCGCTTCCCGACCGGGACGGAGTACTGCGGGGTCCGGACGAACACGGTCAGGTGCTCGACCTCCGGCGCCAGGGCCGTGATGACCTGCTGGCCGGTGGAACCGGTGCCGATGACGCCGACGCGGCGGCCCGCGAGGTCCTTGCCCTCGGGCCAGGCGGCGGTGTGGATGGTTTCGCCCTCGAAGGCGTCCAGACCGGGCAGGTTCGGGAGATTGATGGCGGAGAGCAGTCCGACGGCGTTGACGACATAGGTGGCCCGGTAGACGGCGCCGGAGTCGGTGGTGACCTCCCACAGTGCCTCGTCGTCGAGGTAGACGGCAGAGGTGACCTCGGTGCCGAAGCGGAAGTGGCGGCGCAGGTCGAAACGGTCGACGACGCCCTCGAGGTTCTCGAGGATCTCGGGCTGGGTGATGTACGTGTGCTTCCACGTGCCGTCCTGCAGCAGGTCGGAGTCGAAGGAGAAACGGTAGACGTGACTCTCGGTGTCGGAGAGGGCGCCCGGGTAGCGGTTCCAGTACCAGGTGCCGCCGGGACCGTCTGCCTTGTCGAAACCCACTGTGGTGAGGCCGAGTTCGTTGTGCAGCTTGTGGACGGCGTAGATGCCGCCGAACCCGGCGCCGATGACGACGGCGTCGACGATGCGGGGTGTGGTCTGGGAAGTCATGGCGAACTCCTGTGTCGTTCTGATGCAGGGAAGGAAGCGGTGAAAGATGAAGGGGCCGAGGTAGTTACTTGCGGTACCAGGCGGCGAGCTTCTCGAACTCCTCGGCTACGAGGGCGGACCGTCCGGCCAGGAACGGGTAGACGTGCTGCTGGCCCTCCCCGATGGACAGGGTGACATCCACACCGGCTGCTGTGGCGCGCTCCTCCAGACGGGTGGCGTTGTCGAGGAGCGACTCGACGCTGCCGGCCGTGACGTACAGCCGCGGGAAACCGGTGAAGTCGGCGTGCAGCGGGTTCGCCAGCGGTGTCTTCGGGTCGACGATGCCCCCGAGGACGCCGGCGATCATGCCCTCGAGCAGTTCCGGGGTGATCAGCGCGTCGGTGTCGTTGTTGGTGACGAGGGTTTCGCCCTTGTTCTCCATGTCGAGCCACGGGGAGAAGGCGACGACCCCGCCAGGGCCCCGCTTGCCCTGTTCCTTCAGGGCCAGGGCGATGGCGATGGCGAGGTTGCCGCCCGCCGAATCACCGATGGTGGTGATGTTGTGCGGGGCGATGCCGGAGGCGACGAGCGCATCGAACGCGGCCACCCCGTCCTCGACCTGCGCCGGGTGCTGGAACTCGGGGGCCCGGCGGTAGTCCACCACGAAGCTGACGGCGCCGAGGGCCTTCGCGACGTGGGCGGCGAGCTTGCGGTGGCTGGACGCCGACCCGACGGCGAATCCGCCGCCGTGTGTGTACAGGAGCACCTCGGACGTGTCCGCTGCCTCCGGTAGGCACCAGATGCCCGGGACTCCGCCGACGGCGTCCTCGCGGTACGTCACGCCCTCCGGCTCGACGGTCGGCTGGTGCCACTCGTCGAACATGGAACGGAACAGGCGCATGGTCAGGTCCGGCGTCGCCGCCATGATCTGGGACCAATCGGCGTAGAGGTCGCGCAGCACGTCCCGGCCCTCGGCATCGGCGGAAGTGACGCTGAACTGTTCGGAGATGTTGGTGGTCATGGTTGCCTTTGGTTCGATTTCGGACCAGGGATTGATGCCTCGTCCGTGTTCTGTGTCCCTGCCGCGGCCGCCCCGATGTGATGGCCGCCACGGCTCCTGGATCAAACGTAGAAGGATGTTTCGACCCCCCTGTGTTCCGATGTGAAACACAGTGGGCCTCGAATATCTGCACATGATGAGGGGACACCTGACAGCCCACCCCGAACGAGGTAGTCCCCCGATGCATGCATTCGCCGTCCTTCCCGACGACAGCACGATCCATGACCTGGATATCCCGACCCCGAGCCCCGAAGGCCGGACGGTCCTGTTGAAAGTGACGCGGGCCGGCGTCTGCCACACCGACACCCACCTGCGTGCGGGTGGATACGACCTCGGCAGCCGCGGAATGATGAATATGAAAGACCGCGGCATCGAGTACCCGATGGTGCTCGGCCACGAGGTCGTCGGCATCGTCGAACGGGTCGGTGACGACGTCGAATCCGTTCGCCCGGGCGACGTGCGGCTGATCTACCCGTGGATCGGCTGCGGCGAATGCCGCCACTGCCGCGAAGGTAGCGACAACCGTTGTGCTGCAGGAAGAAATCTCGGTGTTGCCCGCCACGGTGGCTACGCCGAATACATTCTCGTCCCCGACGAGAAGTACCTCGTCGACATCGAGGGCATCGACCCGAGTTGGGCTGCCACCCTGGCCTGTTCGGGTCTGACCGCCTACAGCGCCGTCGACAGGATCCTTCCCCTCGAACCGGATGAGCCGGTCGTCCTGTTCGGCGCGGGAGGTCTCGGGCTCACCGCCGTCGCGTTGCTCCGCGCCCGGGGTCACCGCAACATCTGCGCGGTCGATGTCGCCGAGGGGAACCTCGCCCTGGCCCGGAACATGGGCGCCTCGAGCACAGTCCTCTCCGGGCCCGGCAGCGGCGCCAAGGACATCCGACGCGCGGTCGGCGGACCGGCGAGCGCCGTCGTCGACTTCGTCAACAACGGCGTCACTGCCACGTCGGCGTTCGAGGTCCTGGCCAAGGCGGGGCACATGGTCCAGGTCGGACTCTTCGGCGGCGAAGTCACCATCCCGACCGCACTGCTGGCCCTGCGCATGATCCACATCGAGGGCAGCTTCGTCGGTACTCTCGCCCAGCTGCAGGACCTGGTGCGGATCGCGCGAAGTGGAAAGCTGCCCAACATCCCGGTCGTCGAACGGTCGCTGTCCGCGGCAGAGGTCTCCCGGGCCCTGGACGACCTCACCGCCGGGGGCATTGCTGGACGCATCGTCCTGACTGCTTGACACTGGGATGGTGATGGAAAAGTCACGCCGCGAGGACGAGGTCCGGAGTGCCCGCGAACTGCTGATCACGCAGGGGCTGGTCCGGGCTTCCGTTCCCGCGTCCCTCGTCGCCGAGGAGATCGAGCAGAGCTGGCGCCGCTCGGTCTCACATCGTGTCGATCCCGGGGTCGGACCCCACATTCTGGGGGAGATCGACCCCGACAGCGCCATCCTGCGTGCCGCCGGCCGGATCCTGGACCAGTGGCAGACCAACCTCACCGACTCACGGATGACCCTCTTCCTCGCCGACGAGGACGGTCGCATCGTTTCGCGCCGTATCGTCGACACTCAGGACGAGCGGGCACTGGATCAGGCCAACGCGGTGGAAGGTTTCGACTTCTCCGAACAGTCCCTGGGCACCAACGGGCTGGGCACCCCCATCGAGTCACGTGGGATCGTATTCGTCCGAGGCACCGAGCATTTCAACGATGCCCTCGCTCAACTGGCGTGCGCGGGCGCTCCCATCAAGCACCCCATCACCGGGCGGATCGTGGGTTCACTCTCCATCGCCTCCCACATCGACGTCGCCAGCCCGTTGATGGTCGCGATGGTGCGGCAGGCCGGACATCAGATCGCCGAAGCGCTCGAGCTGATGGCCGACTCCCGGGACCTCGAGCTGGCGCGCACCTACCGCCTGTTCCGGTCGTCCCGGCACCCGGTCCTGGTCATGAATTCGGAAACGGTGATGACGGATCTGCCCGCCCTCGCCCACTTCGACGCGGAGTCCCACGCCGACCTGTGGGAAAAGCTACGCCGCCACCGCTGGGATCAGGACGAACTTCAGGTCGAGTTGCCCACACTCGGAGCCGAGGCGATGGTCCGGCGCCTCGGCCGCGCCGGCCAGGACGCGATCTTCGCGCTGGAGTTCACGTCGCAGGCCGCAGCCGGACAGGTGACCATCGCCCACAGCCAGGACAGTGCGGCCGCACCCGCCGGTGGCGTTGCGGTGGACGGCGTGGCGTCCCACCGGACTCGGCCGACTCCGTACAGCGACGTGCAACGGCAGCTCACCGCTTCCGCAGACGTCGAGGGGCTCATCCGCGTCGTCGGCGGCCCCGGCACCGGCAAACGCCACCAGGCCTCGAGATGGCTGCGCCAGCACACCAGCCAAGAGCCCGCGGTCGTCGCCGCCCGCGATCTCGCTGCGGATGACGCGATCTGGGCCGGCGGGGAAGCCGCGTTGCGGGAAGGCCGCGGCGTCGTCGTGGTGGGAGGAGATGATCTGTCCGACGACCTGCGTGCGCGTCTCGGCGCCTTCGCGAGGCTCTCGCGCCCGGGAGCCCCCGCGGGTGCCCGTGTCATCCTCACCGAACGCGCCGGCGATGCAGACGAAGACGGAGCAGACGCCGATCCGCCGGTGGTACGCGTCCCCGCCCTCACAGAACTGCGCGACGAGCTGCCCGACATCGTGCGCGCGGTCGCTGCCGAGCTCTTCCCAGGCGCGCCGGCACTACGCTTCTCCCCCGCCGCGCTCCAGTGTCTGCTGGCCTGGCGTTGGCCCGGCAACGTCGCCGAGCTGAGCCGGCTCCTCACCGCCTTCCCGTACCCGGTTCGCAGCGGCCTCATTCAGACCAAGGACCTGCCCGCCCCCATGCGGCAGACGGCCTGGTCGTCGCTGAGCCGCTACGAGCAGGCAGAGCGCGAGACGATCGAGGGCGCCCTGCGCGAAGCCGACGGCAACAAGGCTCGCGCCGCCAAGATTCTCGGTATCGGCCGCACCACCCTGTACCGCAAGATGCGGGTCCTGAAAATTGATGCCGACGAACGAATGATCGCCCCCGGACCGTGATCTCGGGGCGAAGCGGCGCCATGACTTAACAGACCCCAGACAATGTGTCCGGGGTCTGTGCATTGTCCTCGAAGGACTAAATCGTCGTGGCGGCTGCGGATCGCTCGCGGTCTTCGGAGTGCAGTCGGTCCAGCATTTCTGCACTTCTCGGACCGCCGAGCAATTCTGCGGGAGTCTTCGACGTCTCACGCATTCCGATAACCGCGAGCGCAGCGATTCCGGTGGCAATCGCGCCGAACATTGCAACCGGAAGCCAGCCCGACGGACCCGAGCCGAGAAGCAGGGCCGCGATCAACGGAGCGAATCCTGCAAGGAGGTTACCGATCTGGTTGCTGACGGCCATACCCGTGAAGCGAACGGGCGCAGGGAATTGCTCGGCGAAGAACGACGTCCACACGCCGTTGTAGCAACTGAAGAACAGTGACATGTTGACGAACGCGAAGATCGCGATCAGCCAGACATTCGTTGTCGAGATCGACCACAGGTACGCGAAGACCGTGAGCGCACAGCCGGCAGCGCCGATCAGCATCGTCCGCTTCCGGCCGATGACGTCGGAGAGGTAGCCGGCTGCGGGGATCCCGAAGATCGACAACGCTATTGCCCCGGAGATGATGGCGAGCATGGCGCCCCGATCCACCCCGACCGACGTGGCGTACGAGAGGCTGAACACGGCGAACAAGGTTTGCATCGACGCCATCAAGGATGCTCCGGCGACCCGGATCACGTCGCGCCAGTGATGCTTGATCACGTCGTTCAGCGGGCGCTTCCGGACCCGGCTTCCCTCTTTTGCTTCGGTGAACGCCGGAGTTTCGTCCAGATGGCTTCGCACGTAGTAGGTGATGACTACGACTACGGCGCTGAGCCAGAAGGGAATTCTCCAGCCCCAGGTGTACAGCGCGTCGTGGGGCAGCATCGCGACCGGGAGAAACACGACGGTGGCAAGTGAGCAGCCGACGGCGTAGCCGACCATGACGAAACTGGTGAAGAATCCCCGGCGCCCGACCGGGGAATGTTCCACGGTCAAGGTCGACGCTCCCGCCGATTCCGCTCCCGCGGAGAATCCTTGAACGACGCGGAGGGCGACCAGGAGTACCGGGGCGAATAGGCCCACCTGTTCGTATGTCGGAAGACACCCGATGGCAAAGGATGCGACGCCCATCATCACGACTGTGGCCAGCATGACGCGTTTACGGCCGAGTCGATCGCCGAAGTGTCCCATCACCACCGCGCCGACAGGTCGGGCCACGTACCCCACAGCGAATGTCGCGAATGATGCGATGAGCGCGACGGCGGGGTTGCCGGGGGGAAAGAACAGCACGTTGAAGACCAGAGCGGCTGCGGCGCCGTACACGAAGAAGTCGTAGTACTCCAGTGCGCTGCCGAGGAGCGCGGCCGTCGCCGCACGACGGGGCGTCATCGTGGGCGGCGACGATGGTGCAGTTGTCATGTGTTTCTCCTGAAACAGACTCGGTGGTGGCAGGGCGTGGCCCGAGAGCTGTGTGACCCTCGGTAGCCGATGGGCGGCATTGTGATGGCCGCCACGGCGTGTGGATCAAACGTAAGAGCATGTTCCAACCCACCTGTGTTCCGCTTTGGAACACCACGACACCTGGGTAGCTGACCGATCCTGGAAGCACCCACCACAGGCCGCAGTCCATATTTCGATTTTCAGGAGACAAGCGTGACCGCCATCGTGACCCGTGATCCGAGCACCCAGCTGGACGACGACGACTGTCGCGACGTCCTGGACCACACCCGGGCGTTCGTGCGGAACGCGGTGGTTCCGCGTGGGCGGGAGATCGACGCGGCACTCCACTCCGGTGACTGGTGGACGCGTGCCGCGTGCCGCGGCGCCGAACTCGCAGTGTTCTTCTCGCCTGACGATGAACGCGGCCACGCCCGCAACCGGCGTGAAACGCAGGCGCGGCAGATTTGTCAGCCCTGCCCCGTGCTCGCGCAGTGCCGCGATTATGCGCTCGTGTCGGGCGAACCGTACGGTGTGTGGGGTGGCATGACTGAAGGGGACCGGCGAAAGCACAGCCGTCGATTCCGCCGCGGTGAGCGTCGACCGCTCGAATCCGTGCACGCGCGATCCGTTACGGACGTTCCTCGTTCGCGCACTGGTGGGGCGTCGAGGGGTCGCCCCTCCCTGTGATGCCACGCCGACCCGGAAAGTGCAATGCCGCAACCGGTATCACTCTCGTCCGGCTGCTGTGGTCCGTGCTCAGTTCGTGAGGGTCTGAGAGGGGGGTACCCCGTACTTGCGGCGGTACTCTGCCGCGAAGCGCCCCGGATGGGTTATCCCCCAACGGAATATTATGTCCAGGACAGTCGTTGGCGGTGTGGAAACGACCAGGTCCGTGTGTGCGCATTCGAGCCTGACGTCGTGCAGGTAGGCGAAAGGCGTCATCCCGACGTACTCGCGGAAGGCCTGTTGCAGTCGTCGCACGCTGACCCCCGCTATCTCGGCCATGTCTCCTGGTGTCCATGCGCGGGCGGGATCATCGTGAATCGCTGTGAGAACCCGCTTTACGACGCGGGGGCGGTCGGTGAACCGGCCAGGTTCCTCGTCGGGCACCGCTGCGAGGACGAAACCTGTCGTGATGGCCCCGGACAATTGGTCGAGCATCAAGTTGTTGCGTAACAGGTTGTCGTTGGACGCGATCTGGTCGTAGGTCGAACGCAGGAATTTCAGCCAGCTCTGTGCGGTGTCGCTGCGGAGGTCGAGTTGCAGGGGTAGTTGTCGTCCGGGGCGGTCCAGAATGCGGTCCATTTCGCGTCGCAAATAGTCTTGGTCGATCTTGAAGCCGATCAGGCGGCATTCCGCGTTCCAGTGCGGGATGACCGTGCGGACATTCGGTGGGCACGCGGTGGCCTGCCCTACAGCGGAGACGACTTCGGTGCGCTCGATCACCGACTTCATCTCGCCGCTGACCGGGATGTTGATGCCGTAGGCGCCGGGGTGTTCCGACACCACGGTGACCTCACCGCCGAGCGCCATGTGCGTGATGCGACATGATCCGAGATCGACGCTTCCCAGTGACGCATGGGGTTTGGCTCCGGCAGCCAGTGGCCTCATTACATGCGGGAAGTACGCATCGGCGACCGCTTCGTGGACGTGGTGCCAGTCCTCGAAGGGTGGGGTATCGCCAGTGTTCTCCACGAGAGTCGTACCAACCTCTCCAGCGCGGCGCAGGATGATGCCGCGTATGACAACGTCGCTTCTAGTGAGTTATATCACCAGGAAAGCCTGACCGGGTCCGCGATTTCTTCGTTGCGTTGAGTGGATAGCCCCTTCGTTGAGTGGATCGCCAGCCCTGTGACCCCAGTCATACCTTGGGTTCGTACCCCGAAGTCGAGTCGACTCGGCCAAGCGAACGAAAGCAGGTGGCCACGCATGGACGCACGCACACTACGTGACATTTTCGGGCAGTTCGCCAGCGGTGTCACCGTCATTACCTGCAGAAATGCCGACGGTGAGCCCCACGGCGCGACGGTCACGGCATTTACCTCGGTATCGCTCGAACCCGCGCTGTGCCAGGTGACGCTCACCCGCAAGTCGAAGGCGTGCGGGTTCCTGAGCGACGCGCCGTTCGCGGTGAACATCCTGGGCGCCGATCAGGTGGACACCGCGATGCACTTCGCCGGACGTCCGCAAGTACCCGGCCCGGTGTGGGCTGACGGGCCGACCGCCCCCTTGCTCTGCGGGGCGGCCACCACCTTGTCCTGCACACCATGGGCCCAGTACGACGGCGGTGATCACATCATCTTCATCGGTGAGATCGTCGACGTGACCACCAGCAATGACGACCCACTGCTGTTCTACCGCAGCAAGTTCCATGGCCTCGGCGACCCCTCTGCCGGCTCCGCGTGGAACGGGTCGATGGACGACCCGCACAGCGGCTGGTTCGACGCGACCACCTCCTTCACACCACTTCACCTGATGGCGGGGCAGCCGGCGTAATCCGCACAACTCTCTGCCTCACAGCTCGGACATATCGAAGGGAACACCATGACCACCACTGCCCCTGTCACTGACGTGGCCTCCACCGACCCGACCCAAGTCAATCCGGCGGCGGACGCACCCGTCAACCAACCACAGACCTATGCCACGCGGCCGATGACCGGCGACGAGTACATCGAGTCGATCACGGACGACCGCGAGATCTGGTTGCACGGCGAGCGGGTCAAGGACCACACCAACCACCCGGCATTTCGCAACTCGGTGCGCATGATCGCCCGGTTGTACGACAACCTGCACACCGGTGAGCACGTCGACACTCTCACCTGTCCGACCGACACCGGTAACGGCGGCGTGACGATGCCCTTCTTCCGTACCGCCAAAACCACCGAAGACGTGCTCGCCGACCGCGACGCGATCGCCACCTGGGCGCGGATGACCTACGGCTGGATGGGCCGCTCTCCCGATTACAAGGCCTCGTTCCTCGGGACGCTGCACGCCAACAAGGAGCTGTACTCGCCGTTCCAGGCCAACGCCGAGCGCTGGTACCGCGAGTCTCAGGAGAAGGTCCTGTACTGGAACCACGCCATCGTCAATCCCCCGGTCGATCGGCAACTCCCGCCGGATGAGGTGGGCGATGTGTTCATGAAGGTGGAGAAGGAAACCGACTCAGGCCTGATCGTCTCCGGCGCCAAGGTCGTCGCCACCGGGTCGGCGATCACCAATTACAACTTCATCGCCCACTACGGCCTCCCGATCAAGAAGAAGGAATTCTCGCTGATCTGCACGGTGCCCATGGGGGCACCCGGGGTGAAGTTGATCTCCCGCGCGTCCTACGCGCAGAACGCCGCGATCACCGGAACACCGTTCGACTACCCGCTGTCGAGCCGGTTCGATGAGAACGACGCCATCCTCGTCTTCGACAAGGTACTGGTGCCCTGGGAGAACGTCTTCATGTACGGGGCCGTCGACAAGATCAACACCTTCTTCCCGCAGTCCGGCTTCCTCCCGCGCGCGATGCTGCAGGGCTGCACCCGGCTCGCGGTCAAGCTCGACTTCATCGCCGGGCTGCTGATGAAGGCCCTCGACTGCACGGGTGCCGGCGGCTTCCGCGGCGTGCAGACCCGCGTCGGCGAGGTCATCGGGTGGCGGAACCTGTTCTGGTCGCTGACCGAATCGATGGCGCGCGACCCAGAGCAGTGGATCGGCGACACCGTCATCCCCAAGCTCGAATACGGCCTGACCTACCGGATGTTCATGATGCAGGGCTACCCCCGGATCAAGGAGATCATCGAACAGGACGTCGCCTCCGGGCTGATCTACCTCCCGTCCTCGGCGGCCGACTTCAAGTCGACCGAGATCCGTCCGTACCTCGACAAGTACGTGCGCGGCTCGGACGGAATCCCGGCAGTAGACCGTGTGAAGGTCATGAAGGCACTGTGGGATTCGATCGGCAGCGAGTTCGGCGGTCGCCACGAACTGTACGAACGCAACTACTCCGGAAACCACGAGAACGTCAAGGCGGAGTTGCTGTTCGGTGCGCAGGCGACCGGCGTGGTGTCGGGCATGAAGGGCCTGGCAGAGCAGTTCATGAGCGAGTACGACCTCGACGGCTGGACTGTCCCGGACCTCATCGGCAATGACGACGTGTCCTACTTCAGCCGCAAGTAGTCCCGGAACACACCGGCGGCACGGGCGACGATCGAGGCCCAATTACCGATCGTCGCCCAACCAGGGTCTTCTCGTCCGGGCACGGGCTGTGTGTCCCGTGACGAGAAGGCCCACCACCCTCCTACACCGCATCGGGCACACCCACCGCGCCCACCACGAACACTGAACGAGGTGCTCACATGACCGACGAGGATCTGTCGCAGGCCGCGAAGTCGCTCATCGCGGCCCACAGTGACCGCAGTCCCATCCCACCGCTGACGGACACATATCCCGGGTTGACCGTCGCAGCGGCCTATGACATCCAGCTTCGGCAGGTTGCGCAGTGGACCGCCGAGGGACGGGTGATCCGCGGCCACAAAGTCGGTCTGACCTCGACGGTGATGCAACGCCAGCTCGGTGTCGATCAACCCGATTACGGCCACTTGTTCGCGGACATGTTCCACCTCGAGACCCTTCCGATCGACACCAGCACCTTCATCAGCCCGAAGGTCGAACCCGAGATCGCGTTCGTTCTCGAGAGACCTCTGACCGGACCCGGGGTCACCGTCGCCGACGCGATCAGTGCCATCGACTACGTCCTCCCGGCGCTGGAGATCATCGATTCGCGTATTGCGGACTGGAAGATCACCCTCGCTGACACGATCGCCGACAACGCCTCGTCCGCGGGTGTCGTCCTCGGATCCACCCCCGCCTACCTCGACCGATGCGACCTGCGGCTGACCGGATGCATCGTGCACCAGGGCGGCGAGGTCGTCGGAACCGGCGCCGGCGGCGCCGTTCTCGGGTCACCGATCAACGCACTGGTGTGGCTCGCGAACACGGTGGGACCACTCGGCATCACCCTCGACGCGGGATCGGTGATCATGCCCGGATCCCTCACCGCCGCGGTGGCGGTTACCCCGGGCCAGTCGGTCACCGCCACCTTCGACGGAATCGGCTCCGTCACCGCACATTTCGCACCCCAGGAGACTGCATGACCATCGCAGCCATCGTCGGCCCAGGAAACATCGGCACCGATCTGCTCGTCAAACTACAGCGCACCACCGGAATCGACGTGCGATACATGATCGGGGTCGACCCCGCCTCGGACGGCCTGACCCGCGCCCGAAGCCTCGGTGTCGAGGCCAGCGCCGGCGGCATCGACTGGTTACTCGACCAACCCGACCGACCCGACCTGGTCTTCGAAGCCACCTCCGCCGCCGCGCACCTGGTCAACGCTCCCCGATACGCCGAGGCCGGCATCACCGCGATCGACCTCACCCCCGCAGCCGTCGGCCCGTTCCTGTGCCCGGCGGTCAACCTCGGCGCGAACCTCGAGGCGACGAACCTCAACATGATCACCTGCGGCGGCCAGGCCACCATCCCCATCGTGCACGCCGTCTCACGAATCGCCGACGTGCCTTACGCCGAGATCGTCGCGTCGATTTCGTCGAGATCCGCCGGGCCGGGCACTCGCGCGAACATCGACGAGTTCACCGAAACCACCTCGCACGCCATCGAAACTGTCGGTGGCGCGCAGCGGGGCAAGGCGATCATCATCCTCAATCCGGTCGAGCCGCCGATGATCATGCGCGACACCGTGTTCTGCGCCATCTCCCCCGACGCAGACCGGCACGCCATCACCGAGTCGATCCACCGGATGGTCGCCGACGTGCAGCAATACGTCCCCGGGTACCAGCTCAAGGCCGATCCCCAGTTCGATGATCCGCGCCCCGAGTGGCAGGGCCACGCCAGGGTCGCTGCTTTCCTCGAAGTGCGCGGCAACGGTGACTACCTGCCCGACTGGGCCGGCAACCTCGACATCATGACCGCCGCAGCGGTGCGCGTGGGAGAACTCGTCGCCGCCGCACGCAATACCTCCGAAAAGGTCGCCATCCGATGAACGTACCCGTCCGCCTCACTGACACCACGTTGCGCGACGGCAGCCACGCCGTCAAACATCAGTTCACCACCGCGCAGGTCCGTGACGTCGTCTCCGGTCTCGATGCGGCCGGCATCGAGATCATCGAGGTCACCCACGGTGACGGCCTGTCCGGATCGACCTTCAACTACGGCTTCAGCGGAACCGACGAACTCTCCCTGATCCGGACCGCCGCCGAGACCGCGGTCCGGGCGCGCATCGCCGTCCTGCTGCTGCCCGGACTCGGGACCGTCGCCGACCTGCTCGCCGCCCGCGATGCCGGCGCTTCGGTCGCCCGCATCGCCACGCACTGCACCGAAGCCGACGTATCCATTCAGCACTTCGGTGCGGCCCGCGATCTCGGCATGGAAACCGTCGGCTTCCTCATGCTCTCGCACCGCACCACACCGGGGAACCTTGCCCAGCAGGGACGCATCATGGCCGACGCGGGATGCCAGTGCGTCTACGTCGTCGATTCCGCCGGCGCACTATTGCCGGACGGTATCGCCGATCGTGTGGCGGCGCTGGTGACCGAACTCGGGGACGACGCCCAGGTCGGGGTGCACGCCCACCAGAATTTGTCACTCGGAATCGCCAACTCGATCGCCGGATACCACGCCGGTGCCCGGCAGATCGACGGAACACTGTGCGCGCTCGGTGCCGGTGCCGGAAACTCGCCGACGGAAATACTGGTGACCGCCTTCGAGCGGCTCGGTGTGCCGACCGGCGTCGACACCGACGCGATCCTTGCGGTCGCCGAGGATATCGCACGGCCGTTCATACCCAGACTCCCAGTGGCCGACCGTAATTCGATTATCCAAGGCAAATACGGGGTATACAACTCGTTCCTGTTCCACGCCGAAGCCGCGGCCGGCCGATACGGGGTTCCTGCACACGAAATCCTCGCCCGGGTCGGCGAGGCCGGATACGTCGGCGGCCAGGAGGACATGATCATCGACGTAGCGCTGACGATCGCGGCAGAACGCAGCCGTGCCGTCCCCGCCGCCATCTGATGATCCCCGCCGACCGCACCTGACGCCGGTCGGCGCGGCGCGACAACTACCAGCACGGAACCAGTTCAGGAGGGCCCAGTGGAGAATCCCCAGAGTGGCGAAAGCGGCGCCATGAGCCTCGACGACGACCATGTCGTCACTGTCCTGCCGAACCAGCTCCGCATCGGCGTTCGAGCACACGAAACCATCGTCGACGCTCTGCGCCGTCAGGGCTACCGCACTCGATACAAGTGCCGGCGCGGCGGATGCGGAGCCTGCCGGGCGACGTTGCTCGAAGGGCAGATCACCTACGTCGCCCAGGTCAGTGCGCCCGTCATCGACGGCGCCGACAACGACACCGCACCCGATGCAAAGAAGTTCCTGCCGTGCAGAGCAACTCCGAAGTCCGACGTGATCTTCGAACTCGGACCGCGGGACCGCCTCGAGAACGTTCTGGCCGGACTCGGCGGGACCCGGCCGCGTAGGACGCAGCCACACCCCACCCCTAACTCGACGAAACACTAGGAAAGGTCCCCATCATGTCCGTCATGCGACTGGGCTACGTCCACATCAATGTGACCGATCTAGCCGAATCCAAGAAGCACTACATCGAGACCCTCGGCATGGACGCCGTCCACGAAGAGGACGGCACCGTCTACCTCAAGTCCTGGGACGAGGCCGATCACCACTCGGTCGTCCTCACCGAGGGCGGCGTCGGATTGGTCAAACTGGGCTACAAAGTCTCCGATGAAGCGTCACTCGCCGACATTGAGCAACGCGTCCGCGCGTTCGGCGCCTCCTATGAGCGAATGAGCAAAGGCGACAACCAATCCGTCGGCGACGGCTTGCGGATCACGCTGCCGTCCGAACACACCTTGGAGCTCTACAGCGACATCGAATACGTGGGCACCGCCACCGGATTGTGGAACCCGGACCCGTGGCCGCGCGACGGAATCCGCGGCGTCGGGGTACCCCGCCTCGATCACACCCTGATCACCACCGAAGACCCGGTTCTCCTCGAGCGCTTCTTCTCCGAGGTGCTCGACTTCCGGCCGGCGGAACGACTCGTAGGCGGCGAGGACAACACCGAACTCGTGGCGTCCTGGATGTTCTGCGGCGAACAACCCCACGACATCGCCTTCGTACAGGGCGAGAACGGCAAACTGCACCACTTCGCGTACCACATCGCCGACTGGTCAGCCCTCCTCCACGCCGGAGACATCTTCTCGATGCACGACGTCCCGATCGACTTCGGACCCGCCCGGCACGGCATCACGCGCGGAGAAACGATCTACTTCTTCGACCCGGCGGGCAACCGCAACGAGGTCTTCTCTGGGGGATACCGGACCGGCAAGGACTTCCGCACCATCACCTGGACCATGGACCAGGCCGCCCGCGGCATCAACTTCACCCACCGCGAACTCGACCAAGACTTCCTCACCGTCGTCACCTGACCCGTCCCCGGCGGCACCCTCGCTGCCGCGGCCCCTAGTCCCGTCAACACCCCAACCACCCTTCGCACGGGAAGCAGAAACAACATGACTACATCAGTCGAACACAGCCCAGAAATCGCCGATACCGTCGTGGTCAACGGAATCGCGACGAACTACCACGACCAGGGCCAAGGCGCACCGGTCGTTCTGATCCACGGATCCGGCCCAGGAGTCACCGCGTGGGCGAACTGGCGGACCACGATCCCTGCACTCGCCAAGAGCTTCCGGGTCATCGCCCCCGACATCCTCGGATTCGGATATACCGAACGCCCTGACGGAGTCGAATACAACTCCGCCACGTGGACCGACCATCTCATCGGCTTCCTCGACGCCCTCGGACTCGACAGAGTTTCTATCGTCGGCAACAGTTTCGGGGGCTCACTCGCCCTGCGCATCGCGACCGAGCACCCCGAACGTGTCGACCGCCTCGTGTTGATGGGCAGTGTCGGGGTGCCCTTCGAGATCACCGACGGACTCGACGCCGTCTGGGGCTTCGAACCCTCGCTACCGGCCATGCGCAAGTTGCTCGATGTCTTCGCCTACGACCGCACTCTGGTCAGCGACGAACTCGCCGAACTCCGACTCGCTGCCGCAACCCGCCCCGGCGTGCAGGAGGCATTCAGTGCGATGTTCCCCGCCCCCCGGCAGCAGGGCGTCGACGAGATGGCCGTCGACGAAAACTTGATCGCAGGCTTGGAGAACGAAACCCTCATCGTTCACGGACGCGACGACCAGGTCATTCCCCTCTCGAACTCGCTCCGACTGCTCGAACTCATCACGAACTCGCAACTGCACGTATTCGGGCGCTGCGGTCACTGGGTGCAAATTGAGCATTCAACCCGGTTCAGCAAGCTCGTAGCCGAGTTCCTCGCCGAATAGCGGGCGGGCGGAACACCCACCGCGGTCGGTACCCCTGGCATCAGTTGCAGGGATACTCTGGGATCACTGCCCGCCGACGACGGGACGACTCGAGCCGGCCACCGGTGTGGTGACGCCGACCGGGATGGGGCGTGCGATGACCGAATTCGATCCGCTTGCCACCCAGCGCGACAACGCCGGGGACATCACGGCAGAGCTGGAGGCCGCCGGATTCACCGGGCTCGACGAAATCGGCCGCGGAGGGTTCGGTGTCGTCTACCGATGCCGTCAACCGCATTTGGACCGCACGGTGGCGGTCAAGGTACTTGCCGCGGACCCGGCGCCAGAGGATCTGGAGCGGTTCCTGCGCGAGCAGCGGGCGATGGGCCGACTGTCCGGGCACCCTCACATCGTCACCGTTCTGCAGGTGGGCACCACCCCGGCGGGCCGACCGTACCTCGTGATGCCGTATCACCGGTACGGCTCGCTCGACGCTACGATCCGCCGCACCGGTCCCCTGAACTGGGCCGATACGGTGAACATGGGGATCGCGTTGGCCGGGGCGCTCGAGACGGCTCACCAGGCCGGGGTGGTGCACCGCGACGTGAAACCGGCGAACATCTTGCTGACCGAATACGGCGACGCGCAATTGGCGGATTTCGGGATCGCCCGAATTCCAGGGGGCTTCGAGACCGGTACCGGTGTGATCACCGCTTCGCCCGCGTTCACCGCTCCCGAGGTCCTCGCAGGGCAGAGCCCCACCCCGGTATCGGACATCTACAGCCTGGGCGCGAGCTTGTTCTGCGCGCTTACCGGGCACGCCGCGTTCGAACGCCGCAGCGGCGAACAACTCGTCGCCCAGTTTGTGCGGATCACCACCGAGCCGGTGCCGGATCTGCGGGATCCGGCCATCCCCGATGCGGTGACGGCGGTGATCGGACACGCCATGGCCACCGACCCCGCGGCTCGGCCATACACGGCGGCGGAGTTCGCGGACGAGCTGCGCGACACTCGGACCCGGGCCGGAGCGCACGCCGACGAGGACCCGCCGCTCCGCGGTCCAGCAGATGTGCACGTGGACTCGCCGAAATCGGTGCCCGTGCCGGCCGAGCCTCTCGCAGGCACACAACGGACGCGGCTTGCGCCGCCGACTCCGGCAACGAAGTTCCGGCCACCCACCGCACCGAAGGCCCTGGTGCCCCGGGCACGGCTGCTCGACGTCTTGCGGGCAGCGAGGCGGCGTCGGCTGGTGCTCATCCATGCGCCCGCCGGGTACGGCAAGTCCACCCTCGCGGCCCAGTGGCGCGAGGTGCTCGTCGCCGGAGGCACGGTAGTGGCGTGGCTCTCCGTCGACAACGACGACAACAACCTCGTGTGGTTTCTCGCGCATCTGATCGAGGCGATCCGGCGTGTGCAGCCCACTCTGGGTCACGATCTCGGTCAGGTACTCGAGGACCGCGGCGACGACGCCGACCGCTACGTGCTGACCTCACTGGTCAACGAGGTCCACGATCGGGGCCTGCCGGTGGCGGTTGTGATCGACGACTGGCACCGGATTACCGATTCCGCGACCCTCGCCGCCCTGGGCTACCTGCTCGACAACGGCTGCCACCACCTACAGCTCATCGTCACCAGCCGGACCCGATCCGGACTGCCGCTCGGTCGAATGAAGGTTCGCGACGAACTGGTCGAGGTCACCGCCGCGGACCTGCGGTTCGATCTCGACGAATCCACCCGCTTTCTCGTCGACGTGAACGGACTCGCACTGGCCGACTCCGAGCTCGTGGCACTGACTCGCTCCACCGACGGATGGGTCGCGGCACTGCAGCTCGCGTCCCTGTCGCTCCGCGGCAGACCCGGAGCGGGAGAATTGATCGCCCACCTGTCCGGCCGACATCACGCCATCGGCGAGTTCCTGGCCGAGAATGTGCTGAACGCACTCGAACCTGAACTTCTCGACTTCCTGATGGCCACTTCGGTTCCGGAACGAATCTGCGGCGAGCTCGCAGAACTCCTTGCAGACACGACCCGCGGACAGGCGCTGCTCGAGGAGGTCGAAGAGCGGGATCTGTTCCTGCGCAGCCTCGACGACGACCGCGACTGGTTCCGTTATCACCATCTGTTCGCCGAGTTTCTCCGACGCCGGCTCGAGCGCGACGCACCCGAGCAGCTCGTACGGTTGCACCGAAAAGCGTCGGACTGGTTCGCCGACCACCACGCTCTCGGCGAGGCGGTCGATCACGCACTGGCCGCCGGCGACGACGACCGTGCCGTGGACCTGATCGAGTCGCACGCGATGAGCTTGATCGAAAGTTCGAAGATGGGCACGGTCCTCGCTCTGGTCGCGAAACTGCCCGCATCGCTCGCACAGAACCGGGCCCGGCTCCAGATGATCGTGGCATGGGCCAACGTCCTGCTGCACCGACTCGAGCCGATGCAGGCCGCCCTGACGCGGGTCGGGGCCGCCCTTCAACACCACACTCTGACCGAGGCGCAGGCGATCGATCTGCGGGTGGAGGCAGCCGTCATCGCCGACGTCGGACGGTGCCACGCCGACGTCATCGACGAGCCCGGCGAGCAGGTCCGCGAATGTCTGAAACGACCGGACACCCTGCCGCCCTTCGTCGTCGCCGCGGCGGCCGACGTGACCTCCTTCGCGGACATCTGCAGCTTCGAGTTCGACGCCGCCCGTCGCCGGCAGAACTGGGCGCGGCGCTACCACCAGCAGACCCGCGGTCCACACTTCGGGATGATCGGGCACTGTTTCGCCGGCATCGCCGCCAATGAACTCCTCGACATCACCGCCGCCGAGGGCCACTTCCGCGCCGCCAGGGACCTCGCCGTTGCCTCGGTCGGAGTCCACTCGTATGCGGCACAGCTGTCCGGTGCCCTGCTCGGTGACCTGCTGTACCAGCAGGGCACGATCGATGAGGCCGAGCGACTGCTCGATGCCAGTTACCGCCTCGGCGCCGAGGGCGGTGTCGTCGATTTCATGCTCGCGAGTTATGGCACCGGCGCCCGGATCAAGGCCCTGCGTGGGGACATGCCCGCGGCCGTGCGGCGGCTGGACGACGGCGCCGACACCGCCCGAAAGTTGTCACTGCCGCGGCTCGCCGCGCGGATCGACAACGAACGGATTCGCTGCGGAGTGGAGCTGGGCAGCGAATTCCGCACTCGGACAGAGCGATCGACACCAGAACGCCAGTCGGCCGAGATCCGCACTCGGACGACTGAGATCGACGAAGATTCCCAGATCCGGCTGCTCTTGACCGCACACGCCTACGACCAAGCCTGTGCCCGTGTGGAGGCGGTGGTACGGGCACTCGAAACTGCGCGGCGACCGCGGGCCCTCCTCGAGGCCAGGATGCTGCTCGCCCGGTGCCTGGCAGTCGCGGGAAGGGTCGCGGACGCGAAACAGGTCCTCATTCCCGTTGCCGCCGACTGCGCCGAATACGGACTGCCGCGCCTGGTGGCGGACGGGGGCGAACCCGTCACCGGACTCCTCACCGAAATCGCCGACGATCAACGCCACGGCCGCTGGCAGCCCGAATGGCCGTCCATCCCGGCGTCCTTCATTGCTCAGACGTGCCCGTCCTAGAACGAAGCGGACGGGTCTTCCGCGAGGCCGCGACGCGCGGACTGCATGCATCAGAAGGACTCTGACCGCTCGCCCTTTGCGGGATCAGCCGTCCGATCACAGCCGGTGCGGGGGCTCTTGCAGATCCCCTTCGATTCCTAATCCGGCTGCACCGCAACCGGTTCACCCCCGTCGACCGCGAGTATCGGGCCGGCGAGGAACTCGAGCGCACAACTCACGCATCGGCGCAGGTCACAGCATATGTTCGGCCGTTGTTTCAGATTGGAACAACTACGGCACCTGTGTTCCCTTCCATGATGGTCCCAAGCAAGTGGCGCACGCCACACCACGCGAGACCGAAGGAACATGTGCCATGGATGCAGCCGCTCACGATCAGATCCACGAGCTCGACGCCCTCGTCGTCGGAGCCGGATTCGGCGGGATCTACATGCTGTACAAGCTGCGCAACGAGTTGGGCCTCGACGCCGTCGCCATCGACAAGGCCGGCGGAGTCGGTGGAACCTGGTACTGGAACAAGTATCCCGGAGCGCTCTCGGACTCCGAGGGCTTCGTCTACCAGTACTCGTTCGACCGCGACCTGTACGAGCAGACCCCGTGGAAGACGAAGTTCGTGACCCAGCCCGAGATCCTCGAGTACCTCAACGGCGTCGTCGACCGGTACAGCCTGCGTGAGAGTATTCAGCTCGAAACCGGCATGACCGACGCCGAATTCGACGAGCTCTCGGGCACCTGGACCGTGCGGACCGACCGCGGCGTCACGTACCGGTGCCGGTTCCTGGTCACCGGCCTCGGACTGCTGTCCGCGACGAACATGCCCAGCTTCCCGGGCATCGAGACGTTCGAGGGCCGCCTGGTGCATACCGGCGCGTGGCCCGAGGACCTGGACCTGACCGGCAAGCGGGTCGGTGTCATCGGCAACGGATCGACCGGCAACCAGGTGATCACCGCCAGCGCCCCGATCGTTGCGCACCTGACGTCCTTCCAGCGCACCCCGCAGTACAGCGTTCCCGCCGGTAACCGCGAGCTCACCCCGGAACAGATTCAGCATCACCGCGACAACTTCGACGCCATCTGGGACCAGGTCCACAACTCGAGCACCGCCATGGGTTTCGTGGAGAGCACGGTGGAGACCTTCAGCATCGATGAAGCGGAGCGCGAAGCCGTCTACGAGAAGGCGTGGAACGAGGGCGGCGGGTTCCGGTTCATGTTCGAGACGTTCGGCGACATCGCCACCGACGAGGACGCGAACGAAGAGGCGGCAAAGTTCATCCGCCGCAAGATCGCCGAGATCGTCAAGGACCCGGAGACCGCCCGCAAGCTCACGCCCACCGACCTGTACGCGCGGCGTCCGCTGTGCGATTCGGGATACTACGAAACCTTCAACCGCCCCAACGTCACACTGGTGAACGTCAAGGAGAACCCGATCGCGAAGGTGACGGAGAAGGGCATCGTCACCGAGGACGGCACCCTCCACGAACTCGATGTCCTCGTGTGTGCCACGGGATTCGACGCCGTCGACGGAAATTACGTGCGCGTCGACATCCGCGGCCGCGGGGGTGAAACCCTGAAGGAACACTGGAGCGACGGGCCGACGAGCTACCTCGGCATGACCACCGCAGGGTTCCCCAACATGTTCATGATCCTCGGCCCCAACGGTCCGTTCACGAACCTCCCGCCGTCGATCGAGACTCAGGTCGAATGGATCGGCGACGCCGTCCGCCACGTCTCGGCGACCGACGCGGGCTGGATCGACGTCAAGCCCGACACCGAAGCCGAATGGACGCAGACCTGCACGGACATCGCCAATCAGACCCTGTTCTCGAAGGCTGCCGGTTGGATCTTCGGCGCCAACATCCCGGGCAAGAAGCGCACGGTCCTGTTCTACCTGGGCGGACTCAAGGAATACCGCTCGACCCTCGCATCCGAATCGTCGGCCGGATACCCGAGTTACACCACCAATGACGACGTCCTCGAGCCGGCGATCTGACACACCCTGCGAGGCCGGATTCGATCTGCAACGAAGGACGAGGAATGACGAAGTACGCAACAGTCGACCCCACCACCGGCACCGTGGTGCGTGAGTTCACCACGATGTCGGACGCCGACGCCGATCAGGCGCTCGTACGAGCCGCCGACGCCTACCGGCTGTGGCGTGAGGTCGATCTGGCCGACCGCGCGGCGGTGCTCGCGAAGGTCGCCGAGCTACACCGACAGCACGCCACCGAACTGGCCAAGCTGATGACCCTCGAGATGGGCAAGCCGATCGCACAGGCGGAGGCGGAGGTGGAGCTGTCGGCCTCGATCTACGACTACTACGCCACCGCCGGGCCGGCACTGCTCGCCGACGAGGAACTCGACATCGCCGGCGCCGGGCGGGCACTGGTGCGTACCGCGCCGATCGGGCCTCTGCTGGGTGTGATGCCGTGGAACTTCCCCTACTATCAGGTCGCCCGATTCGTCGCGCCGAACCTGCTGTTGGGCAACACGATTCTGATCAAGCATGCCGGCTCCTGCCCGCAGCAGGCCCTGCGGATCGCCGAGATCATCGACGCGGCCGGAGCACCGGCCGCGATCTACCAGAACGTGTTCGCCACCACCGATCAGGTCGCGACGATGATCGCCGACCCTCACCTGCAGGGTGTGTCGCTGACCGGATCCGAACGAGCCGGCAGCGCAGTAGGCGCGCATGCCGGACGCCACCTCAAGAAGTGCGTGCTCGAGCTGGGCGGTTCCGACCCGTTGATCGTCCTGCCCGGCGCAGACGTGGACAAGGCCGTCTCCGCTGCGGTCGCCGGCCGGTTCTGGAACGCGGGCCAGGCCTGCACGTCGTCGAAGCGGATGATCATCGAGGCCTCGGTGTGGGACCAGTTCGTCCCGGCGTTCGTCGAACAGGCCGCGCAATGGCGGGCCGGGGACCCGATGAGTGAAGACACCCGTCTCGGGCCGATGGCGTCCGTCGCCGCCCGTGCCGACCTGACCGCCCTGGTCGACGACGCGATCGCCAAGGGCGCCGTCGTCCACCTCGGCGGTGAGGTCCCGGACGGCCCCGGCGCCTACTACCCGGCCACGGTGCTCTCCGGTGTCACCCCGGCGATGCGCGCGTACCACGAGGAGTTGTTCGGCCCGGTCGCCGTGTTGCACAAGGTCGAGTCGGTGGACGCGGCCATCGAGTTGGCCAACGACTCACCGTACGGGCTCGGCAGCGCGGTGTTCACCCGCGACGAGAACGAAGCCGACTACGTCGCCAACCGGCTCGACGTCGGCATGGTCGGTGTCAACACCACCATCCGAAGTGCCCCGGATCTGCCGTTCGGTGGCGTCAAGAACTCCGGAATCGGACGCGAACTCGGCCGCTTCGGCCTCGACGAGTTCGCCAACAAGAAACTCGTCCGCATCGTCTGAGCGGCCGACCCCACCACTGCGACACCAGGAGTAGTCATGCGCGCTGCCGTCTACTACGGCAACAAGAAGCTCGAGATCGAAGACGTTCCCGAGCCGACACCCGGAGACGGGCAGGTCAAGGTGCGGGTCAGCCGCAACGGAATCTGCGGAACCGACCTCCACGAGTACTACGACGGGCCGATCTTCATCCCGCCGTCCGACCCGCACCCGCTCACCGGCAAGGCCATGCCCCTCGTCATCGGGCACGAGTTCTCCGGTGTCGTCACCGACGTCGGCAGAGGTGTCACGGATGTGCACGAGGGCGACCACGTCGCCATCGAGCCGGTCTACCGCTGCGGTGAGTGCCGCCCCTGCAAGTCCGGTCGCTACAACCTGTGCACGTCGGTGGGTTTCCACGGCCTCATGGCGGACGGCGGCATGGCCGAGTACACCGTCGTCCCCCGCAACCAGGTGCACGCCCTTCCCGAGAGCATCCCGCTGGAGATGGGCGCACTCGTCGAACCGATGGCCGTCGCGTACCACGCCGCCGTCCTCGGTGAGGTGGGCGACCAGTGTAGTGCGCTGATCTACGGCGCCGGCCCCATCGGCATCGGTCTCTGGTTCGCGCTGCGGGGTATGGGTTTGACCGAGATCGACGTGGTCGAGCCCTCACCGACCCGTCGCGCGTCGATCGAGGCGCTCGGCGCGCGGACACTCGACCCGACGAGCCAGGACGTGTCCGCACTCATCGCCGACCGCACCAACGGTGACGGTGTCGACGCCGCATTCGACGCCGCAGGGGTCGCCCCGGCGGTCACCTCGGCGCTCGAGTGCGTCGGCGAACGCCGACCCCTGATCAGCGTGGCGATCTACGACAAGCCACTGCCCACTCCGCTGATCAACCTCGTTCTGCGCGAGCGTCGCATCCAGGGAACGATCTGCTACACCGGCGACGACTACCGGGCCGTCATCGACCTCATGGCCCGGGGCCACTACGACACGACCGGATGGGTCGACACCGTGCCCCTCAGCGGTGTCATCGAGCAGGGGTTCGAAGCGCTCCGCGCCGGCCAGAAGATGAAGCTGCTCGTCGATCCCACCCTCTGATCCCACTCACTTTCACTACAGGAGAATGACAATGACAGTTGCACATGTAACCGGTGCCGCCCGCGGCATCGGGAAGGCCATCGCCCTGCGCCTCGCCCAGGACGGCCACGACGTCGCCGTCTCGGACCTGCCCTCGATGAAAGACGAGCTCGACGTCACCCGCAAGGGCATCGAAGCCCTCGGTAGACGATCGGCTGCCCTGACCGGCGATGTGTCGGATCATGATTCGGTCCGGCAATTGGTCGTCGACACTGCCGATCAGCTCGGTTCCCTCGACGTCTTCGTCGCCAACGCGGGCATCGCGCAGACCAAAGCGCTCCTCGACGTCACCCCGGAGGAGTACGACCGGGTTCACGCCGTCAACGGCCGCGGCGTCTTCCTCTGCTACACCGAGGCGGCGCGGCAGATGATCAAGCAGGGCACCGGCGGCAAGATCATCGGCGCGTCCTCGATCGCCGGCCACAAGGGCTTCCCCCTGCTGGGCGTCTACAGCTCGTCCAAGTTCGGTGTACGCGCCCTCACCCAGGCAGCGGCGCAGGAATGGGCCGAGCACGGTATCACCGTGAACGCATACTGTCCCGGCATCGTCGACACCAACATGTGGGTGGAGGTCGACCGCGACCTCGGCGCCATCAACAACGTCGGCGAGGGCGAATCCATGAAGGCCATGGCCGCCGGCATCACCCTCGGACGAGTCTCCAGAGGCGAGGACGTCGCAGGCTTCGTGTCCTACCTCGCCGGACCCGACTCGAACTACATGACCGGCCAGTCCGCCCTCATCGACGGCGGCATGCTCTTCGTCTGATCCGCACTTCCCGTCACCCCTCCCCACCGTTGTGGAGCACCTCATGACCTCCTCTCACGTCCCGACGTTCGGCCTCTGGTACGACTTCCGAAACCCGGCCCAGTGGCGGCAGCCGCTCGGCAGTCTCTACCGCGAATCCATCAACCAGGTGGTCTGGGCGGAGCAACTCGGATTCACCTCCGCGTGGCTGAGCGAACACCACTTCGCCGACGACGACTACGCCTCCTCCCCGCTGACGGTCGCCGCAACGATCGGCGCACGGACGTCGACGATGCGGATCGGCACCAACATCGTCGTCGCGGGTCTGCACGAGCCGGTGCGCCTCGCCGAGGACGCCGCGGCGCTGTCGCTGCTGACCGGCAATCGGTTCGAGCTCGGCGTCGGACTGGGCTACCGCGCAATGGAGTTCGCTGCCTTCGGGCGCACCGTCAAGCAACGCCCGAGCCTCCTCGAAGATGCCATCGCCGTGATCCGACGGGCCTGGAGCGGCAGCGGAGAACCCTTCGACGGCAAGCGCTTCTCGCTGCCCGGAGTTCCGGTGACACCCCTGCCGGAAGTGTCGCCGCGGCTGCTGATCGGAGGCCAGTCCGTGCCGGGTATCGATCGGGCCGCCCGACTCGGCGACGGCCTGATCACCCTGTCGAACGACCACTGCCAGGTCTACCTGGACGCCGTCGAACGCCATGGCGGAAGCACTGCCGGTGCGCGGATCTACGCGAGTCAGTGGGCGATCGTCGCCGACGATCCCGAGCGGGTCTGGTCGCAGGTGGGCGAGCACGCCCGATACCAACTCAACAAATACATCGAGTGGGGATCGTTCGAGGGCCCGAATCAGCCATCACAATTCCCCGACACCCAGTCCATCCTCGACGCCGGCGCCTACCGGTTGATGGACGCCTCGATGGCGGTCGACGAACTGGTGTCACTGGCCACCACCTATCCCCAGATCCGCGACTTCCACTATTGGGCCCAACTGCCCGGCGAGTCCGTCGAATCCGGATCGGCGCGCATCCAGTACCTGGCCGACAAGGTCATCCCCGTGGTGACCGAGAAACTCAGCGCCCGAGCCTGACGTGACGAGAGGATGCAGGCTCACACTTCGATGTTGTGAGCCTGCATCTTTCGATACAGCGTGGTCCGGCCGATTCCCAATGCCTCCGCGGCCTTGCTGCGATTGCCCGAGAACTGTTGCAGAGCCCGCAGAATCGTCTCGCGTTCGGAGGTTTCGATCATGGACAGCCGACGGCCGGACCCCGCCCCCTGAATCTGAGCCGGCAGGTCGGCAATCTGGATCACCCGGCCGGGCATACGGCGGACGAGTTGCTCTACGGTCCGGCGCAGTTCGGCGAGGTTTCCGGGCCAGCTCCAGCGAATCAGCAATTGCTGCGCCTCGGAGGAGAATTTCGTCGACTGCTCAGAACCCTCCAGTTCCGACAAGGCCGCATCGATCAGGCCGGGAATGTGTTCGCCCATGTCTCGGAGGTCGGGCAACGCCACGGTGGTGGCCATCTGACTGATCAGGGAGCTGACGTGCGCGGGGGCGCTGTCCCCATCGACGGTGACGACAACCGGAACGTGCGATTCCGCGGGACGCATGAGCGCCTTGACCCGATTCACCTGCAGTGGGGTGAGGTCTTGCAGGTGCTGCACGATCACCGGACGTCCCGATTCGAGGGCGGCAGAAGCTGCGACGAACCACTGCGGCCCCTCGTCCGGCAAGAGTGTCGCGACATCGACCACGTGGGGATCCTGCGCCGCGAAGTGCGTGCGCAGGAACGCAGTGGCCGTGTGCAGCTTCCCGGTACCCGGGCCTCCGTCGAGTGCAAGGCATTCACGGTGCCGAGCCACCTGGGACAGCTGCTCGTCGACCGCGGGCACCGGATGCACCGGCGGTCGGGGTGATCGCTTCGCCCTGGGCGACCGGCGATGCGCAGTTACGGACTCACCCCGGTCCAGTCGCAGGCCATTGTCCTGTTCGGGCAGCACTCGAATCATGTAGGTGGGGCTCGATCCGGACCCACGGTCGATCATCTCCACCTCGGCCTCGTGCCACTCGGACTGCAGCGGTATCGGCATCCGGCACTTGTCCCGGGTGGGTGCGTTGTCGTTCAGGTAGTGCCACAGCATGGCGTGCGTGCCAGGACCCAGATGGGACAGGCCGGCGGTGTTGGCGAACATGGTCTGCTCGTTGATCACGATGACCTGATCGCGCTTGTTCCGATTCGCGTAGAGGTAGGACCGGACCAGGGCATGATCGTGCATTTCGAGTGTCGCGGCGAGGTTGCTCTCGATCTGCCGCCCGACGTCGACAGTGATCGCCCCCATCAGAGGGGACGCGTCCTCGGTGTTGGCGGCGAGTGAGAACGTCCCCAGCAGACGACCGGTGAAGGGCTCGAAGACCGGGGCCCCGGCGCAGGAGAACGCGGCCAATCGCTCGCTGAAGTGCTCGTTACCCTGGATCACCAGCGGACGTCTCTCGGCGAGAGAGGTGCCCATCCCGTTGGTACCGATGGTGCGCTCCGAGAAGTCGAACCCCTCGGCAGCGTAGGCACTGTCGAGGCGAGAGCGCTGGCGCGGTTCGCTGGCCTTGCGGCTGAGGATGTTGCCGCTGCTGTCACTGAGGAACATCGCGACACGGACGTCGGCCAGGTGATCCGCCAAGCGCGCCAGCACGGGCTCCGCAGCCTCCTCGAGAGCGGAATTGGTGACCAGACTCCCCCGGTACGGCGGCTGGACGGACTGCACTTCCTCACCGATACAACGGCGCCAGCTGCGATCGATGACTTCCCGGACTCCGGAGTGCAAGGTATCCGAGTCCAGTAATCCTTTGGCGAGCAGCTCCTCTTTCGCTCGTCGGATCCGCTCCTGATCGAGTGGACCGGCTACACGACCGGATTTGCCTCCACCGGCGCGCTGAGCCATGTGCTCCCCTTATCCGATACAACAGTGTTCCGCATCACATTGTTGGTCAGTACAAGTATGCGCGGTTGTTCCGAAATGAAACATTGACGGTTTATCGGGAGAAGTGAGGCATCTACCCGACGGTCCCTCCGGTACGCAGTCCGGCGATCGCGGCGTCGGTGAGGCCGAGTTCGGCGAGCACGGCGTCGGTGTGCTTCCCCAGGGCTGGGACCGGTCCCATGGGCAGTTCGACGTCGGTGAACGTCATCGGTGGCAATACGGCCCGGACCTGGCCGGACTCGGTGTCGATCCGACGCCACCGGTCGCGCTCGGACAGCTGCGGGTGGTCGATGAGATCACGCATGTCGTTCAACCGTGCGGCGGGCACCCCTGCTGCGGCGAGCCTTTTGTCGAGTTCTCCGGTGTCGAACCGGCGGGTGTGTTCGGCGACGACCGCGTCGGTCGCGGCTCGGTGCCTGACCCGGAGGATGTTGGTCGCGAACTTCGGGTGCTCGGCGAGGTCGGGGCGGTCGAACACGTCGGTGACCAGGGCCCGCCAGCCGCGGTCGTTCTGCACGCCGATGAGTATCCGGCCATCGATGGTCGGATAGGCGTCGTAGGGCGAGATCGAGGCGTGGCTCAGTCCCATCCGTTGCACCTGCGTGTCCTGGTACATCTGCAAGTACATCGGGTGACCGAGCCATTCGACGGTGGCATCGAACATCGACACATTCACAACGGCGCCGACGCCGGTCCGCTCGCGGCGGAACAGCGCCGCCTGCACGGCGGTGAGGGCATACATGCCGGCGGCGATATCCGAAGCGGGGACACCGGTCTTCGTGGCGGTCTCGGGGGTGCCGGTGATCGAGCACAGCCCGGTCTCGGCTTGGACGAGCATGTCGTAGGCTTTGCGGTCCTTCAGTGGCCCGTCGGTGCCGTAGCCGGTCATGTTGACCACGATCAGCTCGGGACGATCCCGGCGGAGTACCTCCGCGCCCAGACCGAGCCGGTCCATGGCGTCGGGTGCGAGGTTCTGGACGACGACGTCTGCCCGGCCGACGAGTTTGCGGATGACCGAGACGCCCTCGGCCGCTTTCAGGTCGACGGTCACCGATTCCTTGCCGCGGTTGAGCCAGACGAAATGCGAGGCAATTCCGTGCACGGCGCTGTCGTAGTTGCGGGCGAAATCGCCCTCACCGATGCGTTCGACCTTGATGACACGGGCACCCAGATCGGCCAGGTGCCGGGTGGCGATCGGGGCGGCGACGGCCTGCTCGAAGCTGACGACGGTGATTCCGTCGAGGGGCAGTAGACCGGGTAGCTGGTTGCTCATCGTTGCCCGCCTGCGGTGTTGCGGGCCTGCTTGACCAGCCCGCCGCCGATGATCAGGCGCTGGATCTCACTGGTGCCCTCGTACAGGCAAAGTAGTCGGACGTCGCGGTAGATCCGCTCGACCGCGACCTCGCGCATGTACCCGCTGCCGCCGTGGATCTGCACCGCGAGGTCGGCGACCTTGCCGACCATCTCGGTGCAATACAGCTTCGCGATGGACGGGGCGAGGCGCCGGTCGGTGTCCTCGACCCAGGAGCGGGCGGCGTCACGCACCAGGGCCCGCCCGGCCATGACGCCGGTCTGCTGGTCGGCGAGCATCGCCTGGACCAACTGGAAGTCCCCGATCGCGGTGCCGCCCTGGGTCGCGGTCGCCGCGTAGGCCACCGACTCGTCGAGCGCACGCTGCGCCTGCCCGACCGCCAGCGCCGCGACGTGCACCCGGCCGCGGGCCAGCGACGTCATCGCGGCGCGGTAGCCGACATCCTCACTGCCACCGACCAGCGCCGACGACGGCACCCGCACGCCGTCGAAGTGCACGGTCGCCGTGGTCGATCCGGCGTGCCCCATTTTGCGGTCCTTGCTCCCCACCTGGACGCCGGGGGTGTCGGACGGCACCAGGAACACGGCGATGCCGGGGCCGTCGCTGTCGGCGGACCGGGTACGGGCGAACACGACGAACAGGTTCGCGATCAGGGCGTTGGTGATGAAGCGTTTCTCCCCGGTGATCAGCCAGTCGTCGCCGTCGCGTACCGCCTTCGTGCGCAGGCCGGCCGGGTTGGAGCCGGCGCCGGCCTCGGTGAGGGCGAACGAGGCAACGACCTCACCCGACGCAATACCCTCGAGCCAGGTCGTCTTCTGTTCCTCGGTGCCGTAGCTGACCAGTACCTGACCGGCGATGCCATTATTGGTCCCGAACATCGACCGCAGCGCGAGGGTGGTGTACCCCAACTCCATCGCGAGTTCGACGTCCTGCACCAGGTTCATGCCGAGGCCGCCCCACTGCTGGGGGATGGCGAACCCGAACAGGCCCATGTCCTTGGCCGCGGTCCGGATCTCGGCGGGGATCGCGTCCGTCTCGTC
Organism: Rhodococcus wratislaviensis; assembly: GCF_041228765.1. NCBI lineage: Bacteria > Bacillati > Actinomycetota > Actinomycetes > Mycobacteriales > Nocardiaceae > Rhodococcus > Rhodococcus wratislaviensis. Next base: position 1,272,046 of record NZ_CP150488.1, read on the forward strand.
GATCTCTTGCTCACGCGGGACAACGACGTTGCGCACGAAAGTCCGGGTGTGGGCCAGGATGTCGCGGAAGTCGTCGTCGTCCAACTGCACTGTCGGATCACTGGTCACGGTGGCGGTCACGGTTGTCTCCTGAAAATCGAACTGATCGTCAGCTCACGCGGCCGGCGAGCCTCGGTACGCCGGGTGCGGCGTGTGGTGGGTGCTTCCAGGATCGGTCAGCGAGGGGACATCCGGTTGTTCCAAATCGGAACACCAGGGCGCCGCGGAATCGGACACGACGGAGAGGCGATATCGGAGAAGACCGCGACACCCGCAATCAGCATCCGAGGAAAAGGGTCCATGAGCACGTCCCAGCAACACCAGCCATCACCGACAGTGCGGTACGAGGTACGCGACGGAGTCGCCGTCATCCGCCTCGCCAACCCACCCGTCAACGGCCTCGGGGACACCGTTCGCGCCGGACTCGCCTCCGCTGTCGCCCGTGCCGCCGCCGACGACCACATACGCGCCGTCATCATCGTCGGCGAGGGCAAGGGATTCTGCGGTGGCGCCGACCTGCGCCAATTCGGCACCCCCGCAGCGACCGCCGACCCCACCCTGCCGGACGTCCTCACCACCATTACCCACTCACCGAAACCGGTGATCGCCGCCATCCACGGTGACGCCCTCGGCGGTGGACTCGAACTCGCTCTCGCCTGCCACTACCGCATCACACACCGGGACGCGAAACTCGGCCTGCCCGAGGTGAACGTGGGCCTGATTCCCGGCGGCGGCGGCACCCAACGTCTGCCCCGGTTGATCGGCGCCGCGGCCGCGCTGCGGATGATCCAGCAGGGCACGCCGGTGTTCGGCACCCGGGCCGCCGAACTCGGTATCGCCGACGACTGCTTCGACGGCGACCCGCTCGGCGCCGCCGTCGACTTTCTCCGCACCCAGATCGACACCGGTACCTCGGGACCGGCGGTCGACAGTCTGCCGCCCGCCGACACAACAGGTGTCGACTTCGACGCCGCCCGCCGTACGGTGCGGCCCAGCACCCGCAACGGCCTGGCCCAGCTCACCGCCATCGACGCCGTCGAGACCGCGACCCGGCTTCCTACCGCCGCCGGGCTCGCCTTCGAGCGGGCCGCCTTCCTCGGCCTGCTCCGGGGCCCGGAATCCGCGGCCCTGCGGCACGTGTTCTTCGCGGAGAAGACCGCCCCCAAACTGTCCGGCGTTCCCGCCGCGTCCGCACGGCCGATCTCCCGGGTGGCGGTCATCGGCGCCGGCACCATGGGCAGCGGGATCGCCATGGCGTTCGCAAACGGCGGACTCCCGGTCACGCTGATCGAACAGAACCAGGACGCCCTGACCCGAGGAACGGCCCTGGTGCGCAAGACCTACGAATCATCCACCACCAAAGGCAAACTCACCGAGACGCAGGCACGCGACCGCATCGCGTTGATCGAACCGAACCTCGATCTCGACGCCGCCGCCGAGGCCGACCTCGTCGTCGAAGCCGTCTTCGAGGACATGACCGTGAAGAAGGAGGTGTTCGGCAAACTCGACGCCGTCTGCAAGCCGGGGGCGATCCTCGCGTCGAACACGTCCCGACTGGACCTCGACGAGATCGCACGTGCCACCAGCCGTCCGTCCGATGTGATCGGTCTGCACTTCTTCAGCCCCGCCAACATCATGAAACTCGTCGAGGTCGTCCGCGGGGAAGCCACCGCCGACGACGTCGTCGCCACCGGCCTGACGCTCGCGCAGCAGATCGGGAAGATCCCGGTGCTGTCGCAGGTGTGTGAGGGTTTCATCGGCAACCGCATGCTCACCCCTTATCGGCGCGAAGCCGAATTCCTCCTCGAAGAGGGTGCGACTCCGCAGCAGATCGACACGGCCCTGCACCAGTTCGGGTTCGCCATGGGACCGTGCGCGATGTCGGACCTGGCCGGCCTCGACATCGCCTGGGCTGCGCGCAAGCGACTGGCCCCGACCCGCCCGAAAGACGTCCGGTATTCGCGGGTCGCCGACACCCTCTGCGAGAACGGACGGTTCGGGCAGAAGAGCGGAGCAGGCTACTACCGGTATGAGAAGGGCAGCCGCACACCGGTTCCGGACCTCGCCGTCGACGAGATCATCCGCACCTGCGCCGCCGAGGACGGCATCGAACGCCGCACGATCACCGACGAGGAAATCATCGACCGCTGCGTACTGGCCCTCGTCAACGAAGGCGCCACACTGCTCGGTGAAGGAATCGCCCAACGCGCCTCCGACATCGACGTCGTCTACGTCGACGGATACGGATTCCCCGCCTTCCGCGGCGGGCCGATGTACTACGCCGAATCCCTCGGTCTGGACGTCACCCTGCAGAAGATCCGCGACTTCGAGAACGTACACGGTCGAACGTGGACCCCGGCACCACTACTCGCACAACTCGTCGACGCTGGTCGCACCAGCTTCTAGGCTTCGGCTGCAACGGGTTCCGTCCTTCGATGGAAGGGCGGAACCCGGGTCTTCGGCGACGGCCCGATCCGCGGCCGCACGGTCCTGGTGCACGGTGTGCTCGGCGGCGTCGGATCGATGGCCACACAACTGGCCCGGTGGGGCGGCGCGACCGTGATCGCCGCCTACGGCACCGGCGAGGGCAGGCCCAGTCTCCCGTTCTGACCGATGCTGTTCGACAACATCACCATTCGCTTGCTGGGTAGTGACGATTTTCCGGCCGAAGCCAAACAGCAGGCCGCCACCGATCTGACCGCCGCCGCGGCGGACGGTGCCCTGTCGATCACCATCGATGAACCCGTCCCCCTCGATCAGGCCGCGCGTGCTCACGACCTTGTCGACCGCGGCACCCGCTCGCGAATCCTGCTGGCTGTGCCGGACTGAACACACCCGAGATGCCCGTGGGTTCGGGTTACCATCTGGGCGTGAAATACGAGGTGGGGAGGCTTCGAAACATGGGTGGGCGACGCACGAGTGTTCTCATTGCAGTGGTGGTCGGATTCGTTGTGACTGCGGGAGGGGCCGCGCAGGCGGCGCCATCCACGGGATCCGTGGATCCGGTCGTGCTGCCTGTGGGCGAGGTGGTGACTCCGCTGATCGACTGCAGTCTCAGCGCCGCGAATCCACGCCCGGTGATCGTGCTGCCAGGCGCGGACGGCACTACGTCCGATACCGCGGACCAGTGGTCGACGGTCACGTCAGCGTTGCGCGAATCAGGTACCTGCACCCTGGTGTTCCAGGGTGGTGTCGTCGACGGAAGACGCTGGGCCGGAAACATTCCCGACGAGGCAGCCCAGCTCGCGACGTTCGTCACTTCGGTGAAGGACGCGACGGGTGCGGATACCGTCGACCTCGTCGCGCATTCGGCCGGCACGGTCGTGTCGAATTACTACCTGAAGGTGCTCGGCGGTGCGCAAGACGTGACGCATGCTGTCTTCCTGGCACCGGAGGGACGGGACTGCGACGGTACCGGCTTCCTCGCCACGTTCGGCATCCACAATCCGCCCATCACCCCGGTGCAGGCGCTGCAGGCGCTGCCGTTTCTGTCGCCGCTGCTCGGGCACGCCTCATCGGAGCTGGCGGTCGCCCTGCAACTGGCACCCGGCTCGGAAGTGCACACGACGGTGTTCGGCGACGGGCCGATCACACAACCCGGTGTCAGCTATTCCGTGCTGGCCACTGCGAACGACGAGATCGCGACACCCGCCGGGACGTGCTCGTTCATCACCGAGCCCGGAGTGACGAACACGCTGTTCGAAGAGGCTTACCCGGACGCGCCCGCGGTCGACCACTCCAGCCTGCGCTCCAGTCCGTACGCCGCCGCCTGGATCCTCGATCAACTCGAAACTGAAGGTCGCTGACCGGTCCCGGCCGATGCTCCCGACGATCACGCGGTAGCCATGGGGTCGGGTTCGATCAGCCCTGTCCGCGTGATTCGCTGAAGCTGATCGATCCCTCATAGAGGCAAGGGTCGATTGTCGGCCACGCTCTTCATGACGAGGGTGGAGCTGAGGCGCTGGACGCCGGGGAGGGTGGCGAGGCTTTCGTCGTAAAGCGTCTGGAAGTCGGGTAGGTCGCGGGTGATGACCCGCAGGAGGTAGTCGGGGTCGCCGAACAATCGTTGAGCCTGCAGGACATGGGGAATGGCGGCGACGGCCTGTTCGAATTCCTCGATGGTGTCGCGGTCGGCGGCACGCATGGTGACGAAGACGAGCGCCTCGAAGGTGAGGCCCAGTGCGCGGGCGTCGAGTTGTGCGCGGTAACCGCTGATCGCGCCGGAGCTCTCCAGTGCGCGCAGACGGCGGTGGCAGGGCGAGATGCTGAGTCGGACTCGATCGGCGAGTTCGGTGAGGGTGAGTCGACCATCTTGCTGGAGCTCGGCAAGAATTTTCCTGTCTACGTTATCCATGTGGAAGATTTTCCCCCACCGCGGTGGTGTTCAGGGAATCTTTGGCAACGTTTTCTCCCCCGTTCTTTCTAATCTTTCTTATCGGGACCGCCGGGCGTTCTGGTGTTCCGAGAGTGTGAAGGATGAGTGAGATCATGGCGATCGGTACCGTTGCTGCGTTCTGGGCGGTGTCTTTTCTGTTCGTGCTGACCCCGGGGGCGGATTGGGCGTACGCGATCGCGGCGGGGCTGCGGCATCGCACCGTGGTGCCCGCGGTGGGTGGACTGTTGACGGGCCATGTGGCGATGACTGTGGTGGTGGCCGCCGGCGTCGCGTCGTTGGTGGCCCGCTCGCCGTTGGTACTGACTGCGTTGACGGCGGTCGGGGCGGCGTACCTGGTGTGGCTCGGGATCGCGATGCTCGCAAACCCCGTGGCGCTGCCGCAGGCAGGGGCGGAACAGGCGTCGGAATCGTGGGTTCGGCAGGCGGTCAAAGGACTGGGAATCAGTGGACTGAACCCGAAGGTGTTTCTGCTGTTTCTGGCGCTGCTGCCGCAGTTCACCGACGCGGGCGCGCGGTGGCCGCTCGCGCTGCAGATTGTGCTGTTGGGTTTGGTGCACACGGCCAGCTGCGCGGTCGTCTACACGGGGGTGGGGACTGGTGCGCGGGTGGTGCTGCGGGCACGGCCAGCCGCGGCGCGGGTGGTGACCTGGGTGTCGGGGGCGGCGATGATCGTGATCGGTGTAGTGCTGCTGTTCGAGCGCGTGGCCGGATAGCCTCGGCGACAGCGGTATGTTCACAGGCCTCGCCGGCCTGCCGGCGCCGGCCAGGCCCGAGGGAACGGAGCCTGCAGCGTTTCCGGCATGACCGGGCTGTATTCGGCGGCCGCGTGAAGTCGGTTGTCCCGAACCACGACGGCGCCGCTGCGGATCATGGTGTCGATCAGTTCGGCGGCCAGGGTTTCGGGTGTCCTGCGCAGCAGCGCGGCCGCGTCGACGAGCCACGCACGCGCGAGCAGGTAGGACTCGACCTCGTCGGCGGAGATGCCGCCGCGAATCATCAACGCGAAGGCGAATATTCGCCGGGCGCCGTACCATATTGCGCCGTCCGGGTCGTCGACGAGACGCCGGCCGCGACGCAGTGCGGCAGCGAATGCGGCGGTGGGTTCGGCGGGAATCGGGCCGTGGGCGGGTAACAGAACCCGCGGCTCGAGGTCGGCCAGTCGTTGCAGCGAGGCGACAGCGGTAGTCGCGGCGTCAGGCCCGTCGAGGGCGAGGTTGACCCAGCCGACGTCGTAGTCGGACAGCGCATCTCCGACCACCAGTAGTCGCTCCTCGGGTTGCCACAACGCCACGTGGCCGGGAGTGTGGCCCGGCGTGTGGAGGACCTCCCAGTCGGCGTCACCGAGCCGGAGTAGTTGCCCGTCGTCGAGCGGCTCGTCGACGGTATAGGGGGCAACCGGCTGGTCGAGGTACTCCGCTGCACAGCAGCCCGGGTCACGTCGGGCGATGGCGTCGGCGTCCGGGGCGCCGGCCGCGATGCCGGCGCCCCCCGCCTGCAGTAGACCGTTGCCGCCGACGTGGTCGGCGTGCCAGTGCGTGTTCACGACCCGGGTGAGGTTGCCGCTGTGCGCGCGCACCCATTCGGCTGTCCGCTGCGCGTGCCCGACGAAGCCGCTGTCGACGAGCGCCGGTTCCCGCCCGTCGATCAGCAGCAGGTTGGCATCGGGAAACGGCCGCTGCCGCCAGATCACCCAGTCCGGCAACCGTTCATCCACGCCGCTGTCCACCCCGCTCACCACTCCGCGGGGCGGCCCTTGAGCTGTTCCCAGTACCGGCGGTGGGCGCGCCGGGACGGCTCGCTCGTCATGCCTGCGGCCAGCTCGTTCCGGTCCAGTGGGTCGGAGAGGTCCGCGATGTCGCGCAGGGCTGCGGCCTGCAGGGCCCGCTTGGTGTAGGCGTAGTTCTCGATGCAGTCCTCGGGGGTCGACTCGGCGATGGCGACGGCCCGATCGAGTAGTTCCTCCGCCGGCACCAGTTCGTGCACGATGCCCATGGAGTACGCCTCGTCCGAGGTGAAGATCTCGCCCTGCAAGCAGGTGCGCGACGCCACGGGTTCTCCCCAGGCGTAGGCCAGCATCCGCAGATACACCGCGGGCATCGGGATTCCGATCGGCACCTCGTTGATCCCGAATCGGGCGCCGTCGGGGACGGCGACGCGGCGATCACACACGGCGGCGGTGATCAGGCCCCCGGCGAACGCGTGCCCGTTCACCGCGGCCACCGTCGGCCGCGGATAGGTGAACAGCCGCATGTTCGTCGCCCGGTAGTCCTGGAACCAGGACGCGACCGCCTCGGTGTCCCCGGCGAAGAGCGGAAAGTGTTCTCCGAGATCGAGTCCGGCCGAGAATCGGGTACCAGTCCCGGTCAGCACCACCGGGGACTGCGGGTGGTCGCGTTCGAGTCGGTCGAACGCGTCGTGCAGGTCGGCGAAGAATGCGCGGTTCTGCGCGTTGACCGGGTTGGTGTTCATCGTCACCACGGCGACGCGACCACGCCGTTCGATTGTCCAGCTCATGCAAATTCCTCCGTACAGATTGTCGTGAATGTGGTTCGAGTATGGGCGTGTTCGGGCCTACAGCCCGAGGATCTGAAGGGCTTGTTCCCGCATCTCCACCTTGCGGACCTTGCCGCTGACGGTCATGGGGAACTGGTCGACGCAGTGCACGTAGCGCGGGACCTTGAAATGCGCGATTCTGCCCTTACAGAACTCCCGCAGGCTCGACGCGTCGATCTTCTCGGCTCCCTCGCGCAGCCGCAGCCAGACCATCAGCTCTTCCCCGTACTTGGTGTCGGGTACCCCGATCACCTGCGCGTCCAGGATGTCGGGATGGGTATAGAGGAACTCCTCGATCTCCCGCGGGTAGATGTTCTCCCCGCCGCGGATCACCATGTCCTTGATGCGCCCGGTGATGGCGACGAACCCGTCCTCGTCCATGACCGCGAGGTCGCCGCTGTGGATCCAGCCGTCGGCGTCGATGGCCTTGGTGGTCCTCTCGGGTTCGTTCCAGTAACCGAGCATCACCGAGTAGCCCCGGATACACATTCACCGGACCGCCCCCGTGGCACGGTCTCGCCGGTTGCAGGATCGACGACCTTGACCTCCACGTGGGGGTGGGCGCGGCCGACGGTGGACACCCGGCGGTCCAGGGAGTCGTCCACCCAGGTCTGTGTGGAGGCAGGGGATGTCTCGGTCATTCCGTAGGCGATTGCCACCTCCGGTACCCACTGGGTGACCTGCTTCATGATCTCCACCGGGCACGGTGAGCCCGCCATCGCGCCGGTGCGGACCGACGACAGGTCGTAGGACGCGAAATTCGGGACATCGAGCATGCTGATGAACATCGTCGGAACCCCGTACACCGAGGTGCACTGCTCGTGCGCACAGGCTGTCAGCGTGGCGACCGGGTCGAACGACGGTGACGGAATGACGACACACGCGCCGTGCGTGCTGGCCCCGAGGTTGCCCATGACCATGCCGAAGCAGTGGTAGAACGGCACCGGCACGCAGATCCGGTCCTGCTCGGTGTAGCCGAGCAACTCGCCGACGAAGAACCCGTTGTTGAGGATGTTGCGGTGCGAGAGAGTGACGCCCTTCGGGAAACCGGTGGTCCCCGACGTGTACTGGATGTTGATCGGGTCGTCCGGTGACAGGCCCGCCTGCACTGCGGTGAGCCGTTCCGATGAGGCCTGATCTCCGCGGATCAGCAATGAATCCCACTCGTCGCTGCCGAAAATTATCACCCGATCGAGGCCCGGGCAGCGGGGCGAAACCTCCGTGACCATCGCCTCGTAGTCGGAGGTCTTGAACGACGGGACCGCGAACACCAGCCGGATCCCAGACTGGGTGAGGACGTACTCGAGTTCGTGGGAGCGGTATGCGGGATTGAGGGTCACCAGGATGGCACCCACCTTCGCCGCGGCGAACTGCACCAGCACCCATTCAGGACAGTTCGGGGCCCAGATCGCAACCCTGTCTCCGGGGACGATCCCCTCTTCGAGCAGGGCAGAAGCCAGCGCATCGACGTCGGCGCGGAGGCCGGCGTACGTCCACCGCCGGCCCGTGGGAACGTCGACCACAGCCTCGCGCTCGGGAAATCTCGCGGCGGTCCGGTCGAAGTTGTCGCCGATCGTCATCTCCAGCAGCGCCCGCTCGGTCGGACCGACGCTATGACTCAGCCTGGTGTTCATGTGTGTTCCTCCGTTCTGGGAGGAATGTGACCTGTGAAACGAACGGAGCGGGACCCCCGAAGGTAGGTCGGGGAATGTCGTACCCACCTTCGTGGGTACGACGTTGCCACGGTGTGACGACACTCACTAGCCTCGGCATCAGATGTTTAGTTGGAGGCCGACGTGACCATGTCATTCGAAACCGATACGCCGATCGAACGGCGCATCCTCGCGCGCTCGCTGGAAACTCTCCGCAAGCACGCCGGTATGGACATGGTGTTCGGTGGGCCGGTGCATCACGGGGCAGCGGCGATGGAGATCACCGACCTGACCGGGGTCCGCACTCGCTCGGCGGTGAACCTGATCGTTCGCAACGGCGAGGGACTCGGCGGCAAGGCACTGATGCTCGCGCGCCCGGTGTCGGTGGCCGACTATTTCTCGGCGCAGGGCATCACCCACGTCTACGACCACGCCGTGCGACCGGAGGCGATCGAGACCCTGGCCGCGCTTCCGATCATCGTCGACCGTGTACCCCGGATCCTCGTCTACCTGGCGGCCCGAACCCACGTGCGCTTGGGCGACCGCTGGTTCGACAGCTTCACACCGCTGGTCCGTCGGCTGGAGCGCGACATCGCGGTCGAGGACGAGGTACGGCGGCGGCTGAGCTTGATGCGAAACAACACCGATTCCGACCGGATGGTGCTCAGCCGAGCCGACCTGCACGATATCGCCCAGGAACTGACGGACCTGGCCGGCCAGATCGAGGACGACACCCTGCGCGCCCGGGTCGAGGCCGTCGGGAACCGGTTCGCACCCGTCCCGACGCCGGCCGGATCCCAGGATCCACCGACCTTGCTCCGGCCCCGCGAGATCGACGTGCTCGAACACGTGGCGCGGGGTCTGAGCAACCGCGAGGTCGCCGAGGCCCTCGGCTTGCTGCCCAACACGGTGAAGTCCTACCTCAAGAGCGCCATGCGCAAACTGCACGCGACCAACCGTGTGCAGGCGATCCTCGCAGCCCGCGAGCGCGGTTTCCTCCGCTGACCCTGCCGCGATGCGGGCACGGCACGGCACGGACCGTACCCCCGAAAGTAGCTGTCCCGGTAGGCAACCCACTTAGGAGGGTGTTGCGCTGGGTGTAACGGCGCTCACACTGCTCGTCGTACGCAGTCCTCCGCCAGCGGGCGGACGGGCCCACCGAGCAGGAGATCTCAGATGTCCCGAACCGTCGATCCGGTGAACAACCCACCGACCACCCCGATGCGTCGCGTCGCCATAGCAAGCTGCACCGGCACCACCATCGAGTTCTACGACTTCTTCATCTACGGCACCGCGGCGGCACTGGTCTTCCCGAAGGTCTTCTTCCCCGCCCTCGGTACGGCCGCCGGCACCGTCGCCTCCTTCGCCACGTTCGCCGTCGCGTTCGTCGCCCGCCCCCTCGGCGCCGCGATCTTCGGCCATTTCGGTGATCGGATCGGCCGCAAGAAGACCCTGGTCAGCACACTGCTGCTGATGGGGATCAGCACCGTCCTCATCGGACTCCTGCCCGGCGCCGGCACGATCGGCGTGGCCGCACCACTTGCCCTGATCGCGCTTCGGATCGCGCAGGGCCTCGCCGTCGGCGGTGAATGGGCCGGGGCAACCCTGCTGGCCACCGAATACGCCCCCACCGGCAAACGGGGCCTGTACGCGGTGTTCCCGCAACTGGGGCCCTCACTGGCCTTCGCGTTGTCCAACGGCACCTTCCTTGCGGTCAACCTCTTCGTCGGCGAGACCTCGCAGGCGTTCCTCGACTACGGCTGGCGGATTCCCTTCATCGCCAGCGCCCTCCTCGTGCTGATCGGCCTCTATGTCCGGCTGAAGGTGGAGGAGACCCCGATGTTCGCCCGGCAGGCCACCCGGGCCCGCCGCGCCGGTGCGGGGCCGCTCCTCGGAGTCTTCAAGAGCCAGCCCCGCGAGTTGCTCGTCGCCGCCGGATCCTTGGCGATGATGTTCGCGTTCTTCTACATCGGCACCGCGTACCTCACGTCGTACGGCACCGCCACCCTTGGTCTCAGCCGCACCACAGTGCTCTCCCTCGGCCTGATCGCCGCCACCGTCTTCTGTGCCGCGATCATCCTGTCCGCCATCTACTCCGACCGAATCGGCCGCCGCAAGATGGTGCTCGCCTCCTGCCTCGTGGCGATCCCCGGCGGGCTGGTGCTCTTCCCCCTCCTCGACACCGGCTCCCCGCTCGCGTTCCTCGCCGGCCTGGCCCTCGCCCTGGTCATCATGGGCGTCTCCTACGGGCCTGCCGGGGCACTGCTGCCGGAGATGTTCCACACCGAATACCGCTACACCGGCGCGGGCATGGCCTACGCCATCGCCGGAGTCATCGGCGGCGGTACCGCACCCATGCTCGCCGCGGAACTGACCTCCCGATACGGCAGCACCGCGGTCGGGTGGATGCTCGCCGGCTTCGGCCTCCTCAGCTTCGCCTGCGCGCTCGCCCTGCCCGAAACTCGGCACCGCGACATGGAAGAGATCGGAACCGGGGACGTCAGCCGAGCGTCCCGTCCGGTTTCCGAAACCGCTTGAGAAGAAAGCACTTCGAGAGTCAATATGATGACCGACACGATCGATTCCTGGATGCAACACCCGACCCGGCGATGGCTCGACATGCCGTTCCTGGACTCCCTGCGACGCTGGTCGAAGGGAACCATCCCCGATGCCGAACCGCCGGTGTCGTGGACGCTCGACCGCATGGACGAAGCCGGCGTCGACCTGGGCCTGCTCAGCGCCTGGCACGGCCCCACGGGACCGCTGATCAGCAACGTGGAGGTCGGGGACATCGTCAAACGGCACCCGGACCGTTTCGTCATGGTCGCCTCGGTCAACCTCCACCAGCCGATGGAAGCAGTCCGGGAACTGCGCCGGTCTGTCGAGGAATTCGGCGCCTGCGCACTGCGGATCCTGCCGTGGCTGTGGGACCTGCCGCCGGACGACCGCCGGTACTACCCGCTGTACGCGGCGTGCTGCGACCTCGACATCGCCTTCTGCACTCAGATCGGCCACACCGGCCCGCTGTGCCCCTCCGAACCCGGGCGTCCGATTCCGTATCTCGATCGCGTGGCACTCGAATTCCCCGAACTACGGATCATCGCCGGTCACATCGGCGTGCCGTGGACAGGTGAAGCGATTTCGCTGGCCACGAAGTACCCGAACGTCTACATCGATACCTCCGCGTACAAGACGTCCCGTTATCCGGCGGAGATTGTCGACTACCTTCGCGGGCACGGCCGGCACAAGGTGCTGTTCGGTTCCAACCACCCCGCCTGGCCGGCACCCGACTGCCTCGCGGGGTTGGACAAACTCGAACTCGACGAGCCGATCCGCACAGCATTCCTGCGCGACAACGCAATCCGTGCGTTCAAACTCCCTTCCTGACCGACAACGCAACAGCTAGGAAAGCACATGTTCACCAACACCTTCACCGAGACCTTCGGGATCGAGCACCCCATCGTGTGCGGCGGCATGACCGCCGTCGGCACCGCAGATCTGATCAGCGCCGTGGCCAACGCCGGGGCACTCGGATTCCTCACCGCCCTCACCCAGCCCACCCCCGAGGCATTGGTCAAGGAGATCGCCCGCTGCCGCGACCTCACCGACAAGCCGTTCGGGGTCAATCTGACGATCCTGCCGACCATCCAGCCGGTGCCCTACGACGAATACCGCGACGCCATCGTCGACAGCGGCATCCGGATTGTCGAAACCGCAGGCGGCAACCCTGGGCCGCACCTCCCCGCGTTCAGGGCCGCCGGTGTGAAGGTGATCCACAAGGCGGTCTCGGTGAGGCACGCCCTCAAAGCGCAGCAACTCGGGGTCGACGCCGTCAGCATCGACGGCTTCGAGTGCGCCGGGCACCCCGGCGAGGACGACGTCCCCGGGCTCGTGCTGATCCCCGCCGCGGCCCGGGCACTGTCGATCCCGATCATCGCCAGCGGCGGAATCGCCACCGGCGCCGGACTCGTCGCCGCCCTCGCGCTCGGCGCATCCGCGGTCAACATGGGCACCCGTTTCATGGCAACCACCGAGGCGCCCATCCACCACAACGTCAAACAACAGATCGTCGATAACACCGAACGCGACACCGTCATCGTCTTCCGCGAGTTCCACAACTCCGCCCGCGTTGCCCGCAACTCGGTCTCCGAAGAAATCGCGACCCTCTCCCGCGAACCGGGTGCGACCTTCGACGACATCGCCCATTTGGCCAGCGGCGCCCGCGGCCGCGAGCACGTGTACGGCAACGGTGACGTCGAAGGCGGCATGTGGTGGGCCGGTCAGGCCCAGGGCCTGATCGACGACATCGGCAGCTGCGAGGAGGTGGTCGGCTCGATCCTCACCGAGGCTCGGCAGATCATCACCCGCACACTGCCCGATCAGATCACCCGCTGACTCGGTGCCGCCGGCAGCAACCGCCGGTCGCCTACCTGGGACCCATGCGGATGGCTCCGTCGAGGCGGATGGTTTCGCCGTTGAGCATGGCGTTGTCGATGATGTGCGCGGCGAGGGCGGCGTATTCGGTGGCCTTGCCGAGCCGGGAGGGGTGCGGCACCTGCTGTCCGAGGGACTTCTGCGCCTCCTCGGGGAGCCCGGCCATCATGGGCGTTTCGAAGATTCCGGGTGCGATGGTGACGACGCGGATGAGGTGGCGGGCCAGTTCGCGGGCGATCGGCAGTGTCATCGCCGCGACGCCGCCCTTGGATGCCGCGTAGGCGGGCTGGCCGATCTGGCCGTCGAACGCGGCGACGGAGGCGGTGTCGATGATGACGCCGCGTTCCCCGTCGACGGGTTCGGTCTGGGCGATCTTCTCCGCGGCGAGGCGCAGGACGTTGAAGGTGCCGACGAGGTTGATACGGACGACGCGTTCGAAGTCCGCGAGGGGAAGGGCGCCCGCCTTGCCGAGAACCTTGCCGGGCGTGGCGATTCCCGCGCAGTTGACCAGCACGCGGAGGTCGCCGAGCGACGCGGCGAAGTCGATCGCGGACGTGACGTCACCGGCGGAGGTGACGTCGGCGGCCGTGAAGTAGGCGCCCTTCCCGATCTCCTTGGCGGCCACTTCCCCGTCGGACGACGGGAGGTCGAGCAGCACGACCTGGGCGCCGCGCTCGTGCAGGGCACGGGCGGTGGCGTTCCCGAGCCCGGATGCTCCGCCGGTGACGACAGCGACGGCTCCATCGATCTTCACAAAGTTCTCCTCGAATGTGGTTGCGGCAGTGATAGGAAAGGGGGAGTCAGGGGACGCGCAGGATCAGGGCGTCGCCCTGTCCGCCGCCGCCGCAGAGGGCGACGGCGCCGGTGCCGCCGCCGCGGCGCTGCAGTTCGAGCGCGAGGTGCAGGGTGATGCGGGCGCCGGACATGCCGATCGGATGACCCAGGGCGATGGCACCGCCGTTGACGTTGACCCGGTCGGGGTCGACACCCAGTTCGCGGGTGGAGGCGATCCCGACCGCGGCGAACGCCTCGTTGATCTCGATCAGATCCAGCTCCGAGGCCGAGATACCTGCCGCGTCACAGGCTTTCGCGATGGCGCCGGACGGCTGGAGCTGCAGACCCGAATCCGGTCCGGCGACCATGCCGTGCTCGCCGATCTCGGCCAGCCAGGTCAGTCCCTCGGCCTCGGCGCGCTCCTTGCTCATCACGACCACGGCGGCGGCGCCGTCGTTGATCGTCGACGCGTTCCCCGCGGTGACGGTGCCGCCGTCCCGGAACGCGCCGCGCAACCGCGCCAGGGTCTCGGCGGTGGTGTCGGGGCGGATGCCCTCGTCGCGGCGCAGCCAGGTGCTCTCACCCTTGCGGGCGGGGATCTCGACCGGGACGACCTCGTCGTCGAAGACCCCGTTGTCCCAGGCCTTGGCGGCCAACTGGTGGGAGCGAGCAGCGAACGCGTCCTGGTCTTCGCGGGCGATGACGTCCCTGTCATTGCCGGCCTCGGTGAGCAGCCCCATCGGCTGATCGGTGAATGCGTCGTGCAGACCGTCGAGGGCCATGTGGTCGACGAGGGTGACGTCGCCGTACTTGAAACCGCTGCGTGAACCGGGCAGCAGGTGCGGTGCCTGGCTCATCGACTCCATGCCGCCGGCGACGATCACGTCGAACGCGCCGGACCGGATGAACTGATCGGCGAGGATGATCGACTCGACCCCGGACAGGCACACCTTGTTGATGTTCAGCGACGGGGTGCTCATCGGGATGCCGGCCTTCGCGGCGGCCTGACGGGCGGGCATCTGCCCGGCGCCTGCGGTGAGGACCTGCCCCATGATGACGTACTGCACCCGGTCCGGGGCGACACCGGCCTTGCCGAGCGCCGCCTCGATGGCAATGGCGCCGAGGTCGGCGCCGGAGAATCCGGCGAGAGAACCCTGCAGACGGCCGATCGGGGTACGGGCGCCGGCGACGATCACGGAGGTGGGCATGAGGCGAAGAGCCTTTCTCGGGTAGTGGGTGCGTCAGTTCGCGGCGAGGGTGCGGCTGATGACCAGGCGCTGAATCTGGTTGGTGCCCTCGAAGATCTGCGTGATCTTCGCTTCCCGCATGTACCGCTCGACGCGGAAGTCGCGGGTGTAGCCGTAGCCGCCGAGCACCTGGACGGCGTCGGTGGTGACCTTCATGGCGGCGTCGGTGGCAACGAGCTTGGCGACGGACGCGTTTCGCGAGTACGGCAGGCCGGCGTCGCGGCGGCGGGCCGCGTCGATGTAGGTGGCGCGCGCGGAGTCGACGGCGGCGGCCATGTCGGCGAGCAGGAAGCCGAGGCCCTGGTGGTCGATGATCTTCTTCCCGAACGCGGTCCGCTCCTGTGCGTAGGCGACGGCCTCGTCGAGGGCGGCCTGCGCGAGACCGACGGCGACCGCGGCGATGCCCAGTCGGCCGGAATCGAGTGCGCTGAAAGCGATCTGCAGACCCTGACCCTCTGCGCCGATCCGTCGTTCCGCGGGCACGAAGGCGTCGTCGTAGTGCGCGGACGTCGTCGGCACGGCGTGCAGGCCCATCTTCTCCTCGGACTTGCCGAACGTCAGTCCTTCGGTGCCCTTCGGGACCAGGAAGCAGGAGATTCCCTTCGATCCCTCACCGGTGCGGGCGAAGAGGTTGTAGAAATCGGCGATGCCGCCGTGGGTGATCCATGCCTTTGCGCCGTTGACGACGTACCCGCCGTCGGTCGCGGTGGCCTTGCAGGTCAGTGCGGCGGCGTCGGACCCGGCCTGCGGCTCGGACAGGCTGTAGGCGCCGACGGTGTTGCCGCCCAGCATCTCCGGGAGCCACTGCTGCTTCTGCTCGTCGGTTCCGAACGCCATCAGCGGGTGGCAGGCGAGGCTGTGGACGCTGACCGCCACCGCGACGGAGGCCCAGCGGGCGGCGATCTCCTCGAGCACCTGCAGGTACACCTCGTAGGGTTGTGCGCCGCCGCCCCACTCCTCCGGGTACGGCAGGCTCAGCAGTCCGGCCTCGCCGAGGGTGGCGAACACCCCTTCGGGGTAGGTCTCCGCCTTCTCGTGCTCGTCGACGATCGGCGTCAGGACCTTGTCGGCGACGTCCCGCGTGAGCTGGATCAGGTCACGGGCTTCGTCAGTAGGCAGCAAGCGATCGACGGCCACGGTTTCTCCTCGAGAAGGCTACGGAAAACAGTACTGGATTACGCCCCAGGGTACTGATTGCGAAATAGTACTGCAAGGCATCGCCCAGTACTATTTCTGTCATGGAGCAGCCCACCCGAACCGGTTTCGCCACCCGACGGCGCACCCAGCTCTTCGACGCCCTCGTCGACCTCATCCTGGTCGAGGGGTTCGCCCACCTGACGCTCGACGAGATCGCGAACCGGCTGCGCTGTTCGAAGTCGACGCTGTACACCCTCGCCGGCAGCAAAGAACAGCTGGTCCGGGCCGCCACGGTGCACTTCTTCCGCCGCGCGACCGAGGACGTCGAGTCCCACATCGAGCCGATCACCGGGGCCCGTGCGCGGATCACCGCCTATCTGTCGGCCGTGGGCAACGCCCTCTCCGCCGCATCCGACCAGTTCATGGCCGACCTCGACGCCTTCCCGCCGGCCCGGGAGGTGTACGAACGGAACACCCAGTTCGCCGCCGCGCGGGTCCAGGAGTTGATCACCGAAGGTGTCGCCGGCGGGGACTTCCGCGACGTGCACGCCGCGTTCGCCGCCGACCTCGCCGCCACCATGATGGTCCGCATCCAGCAGCGCGGGGTCCGTGACAGCACCGGACTCGACGACGCGCACGCCTACGCGGAACTCGCGGCCATCCTCACCGGCGGCATCAGCGCCTGAACCGGGTCACCGAGTGCGAGTGCCGAGAAGTTCCGCGGTTCTGCGCAACCGCATCAGCACCTGCAGATCGAGAGCCTTGTCGGGGTTACGCCAGTCCGGGCCGAGGAGGCGATCGATCGCGTCGAGACGCTGGTAGAGGGTGTTGACGTGCACGCCGAGACTCGACGCGGTCGCCGCATGGTGGCGGCCGTGAGCCAGATACTCCGACAGTGTTTCCAGCAGTGGCACTCCGCGTTTGGCCTGCTCCGTCATCAGCGGCCCCAGTTGGGCCTCGGTCAGTTCGTCGAGGTGCTCGCGGGCCAGGTGGCTCAGCAGGATCCGGTAGATGCCCAGACCGCGCGCGGACGAGACCTCGCCCGCGCGACCCAATGTGTCGAGCACGTCGACGGTCTGCTGGGCTTCGACGTACGCGTCGGCGAGCGCCTTCGCACCGCGTGCGGGCTCCGCGATGCCGATCGTCGCGTCGAGCCGTCCGGCGGTGAACACCCCCCGGACAGAGGCGGAATCCTTGGCGGGCACGACTGCCAGCGCCCGTGAACCGTGTTCCGCTGCAACGGTTCCCGAAGGGAAGGGCAACGTCCCGAGAGCGGTGCGGACCGACGTGTTCTGGCCCGTGGTGATCGCCACGGCAATGCAGTACGTCGTGTCGGGGTTCAGCCCGGCCAACCGCAGTTGGCGGCGCTCGTCCTGTGCGGTGGCGGCGGGATGGGTCAGCAGGTCGACGAGAAACGCATCCCGTGCGCGCCGCGTCGCCTCCCCCGCGGCACGTTCCTCGGCGAGCGACAGTGCGATCGCGGGTGCCGCGCGTTCGAGCAGCAGACGCGTGGTCGGCTGCCCGGCTCCCACGGACAGGAGTGCGCCGAGCATCTCGCCGGCCGCCGCGACGCGCTGCGCGATCACCTCGCCGCGTTCGACGTGGTCCTTCCCGCCCGCGCGTAGTTCACCGACCGCCGCGGACACGTCGTCGGCGTGCGGTATCAGGTCGACGGGTAACGCGGATTCGTCCTGCACGAAATAGGCCGGTTGCCGGGAGAGCTGAGCGACCTCCTGGACCAGCCGCTGCACCCCCGCGCCGAGCAGCACCACCTGAGTCAGGGTCCGATCCCATTGCAATATCTGTTCGAGCTCGATTGTGCGCTGCGACAATTCGGTGTTCGCCGATTCGAGCCGTGCGACGGTGTCTCGCTCACGTTCCAACGAGCGCACGTTCTCGATCGCGATCGCCGCATGGGCTGCCAGTGCCGACAACAGCGCGATCTCGGATTCGGTGAAGGCCCGTTCCTGACGCTTGCACGCGAACAGTGCGCCGATGACGCGATCGGCGACGCGCAGGGGCACCCCGAGCAGGCCGCGCATGTTCTCCGACCGCGCCGCACTGTCGGCTCCGGTGATGTGCCGGAACGCCGGTTCGCTCTGGTAGTCGGGCGTCCACTCCGGCGCGGACCTGCGGACGATCAGGCCCACGAGTCCTTCGTCCAGGGACAGTCGGATTCCGACGAGGTTCGGGGTCAAGGCCCCGCTGGTGACCTCGATGACGAATTCCTCGTCGTAGACCGATCCCATGTAGGCGAGATCCACGCCGAGCAGTTGCCGCGCCTGATCGACCACTTCCTGCAGCAACACCCGGTCGTCGCGAACCGTCGTCAAACGGACGGCGATGTCGTTGAGCGCCGCCAACTCCCTACTGCGCTGTTGGCGCTGGTCGAGCTGCGCCCGGAGCCGGAGCGCAGCGTTGGCTTCGCGTTCGACCGCGGCCCGGTCGGACGCGCCGGATTCCTCGATCAACGTGCGCCGGAGGGCATCGAGTTCGTCGATCGGTGCGTCGTCGAGCAGCAGTTCCATCCAGCCGCGATCGGCAGTACTCACTGGTGCCTCCATCCATGGGCAACTGGATTTGATAGATGAAATCTACATTGGCCGAGATCCAGATCACAGCTAGATTCGAGACATCACCTTCTCGCCCGCAAAGGACCGGTTTTCGTCATGTTGATCGATGCGCTCTTGGCAGCCCTTCCCGCGGATCGCGTCGTGCGCGACCCCGACGTTGTCGCCAAGTACCAGCACGACGAAGCGGAGTGGGCGCCGTACGCCGCCCCGGTCGCGGTCGTCAGGCCCCGAACGGCCCTCGAAGTCCAGGCGGTCGTGCGCGCCTGCCTCGACCACGACACCGCCGTCGTCACGCGGGGTGCCGGCACGGGCCTGTCCGGCGGAGCCAACGCGACCGACGGCTGCGTCGTCCTCGCGCTCGAGGGCATGAACGCGATCAAGGAGATCGATCCGCTCGAGCGGTACGCCGTCGTCGAGCCCGGCGTGGTGAACGACGATCTCCGCGCCGCGTGCGCCGAACACGGACTCTGGTATCCCCCGGATCCGGCCAGTTCACCGTGGTCGACGATCGGAGGGAACGTCGCCACCAACGCGGGCGGACTGTGCTGCGTCAAGTACGGCGTCACCCGTGACTACGTGTTCGGCATGCAGATCGTCACCGGCACCGGTGACCTCGTGCGCCTCGGACGCAAGACCGCCAAGGGTGTGGCCGGTTACGATCTGGCGGGCCTCATGGTCGGCTCCGAGGGAACGCTCGGCGTCATCACCGAAATCACCGTCAAGTTGCGCCCACTCCAGGACCCGCAGCGCACGGTGGCCGGCTACTTCGACTCCATAGTCGACGCGGGCCGGGCCGTCAGCGCGGTGGCCGCGGCGGGGCTCACCCCGTCGGCGCTCGAACTGGTGGACAAGCAGTGCCTCATCGCCGTCGACGCCTGGAAGAAGATGGGCCTGTCCGTGGAGGCGAACGTCGTTCTGCTCGGCCGCATCGACACCGCGGGAGTCGTCGGCGACCAGGAAGCGGAAAAGATGCTGTCGTGCTTCGACGAAGCCGGAGCCACGTGGTCGGCCGTCTCCACCGACCAGGAGGAGGCGGACGCGTTGTTCGCTGCGCGTCGTCTGGCCTACCCCGCGATGGAGCGACTCGGACCGGTGCTCACCGAAGATGTGTGCGTGCCGAAACGGGCCGTCCCCGAAATGCTTGCGCGTATCGAACAGATCGGCATCGCCCACGAGACCACCATCGCCAACATCGCACACGCCGGTGACGGAAACCTGCACCCGCTGCTCATCACACCCCGCGACGACGAGGCGGCTCGCGCCCGGGCACAGGCCGCCTTCGCGGACATCATCGACGCGGCACTGGAACTCGGCGGCACGGTCACCGGCGAGCACGGCGTCGGTCTCCTGAAGATGGACGGCCTCGCCCAAGAACTCGATCCGGTCGTCCTGGGCATGCATCGAGCGGTGAAGAACGCCCTCGACCCGCGCGGAATCATGAACCCCGGGAAAATCTTCGAGTAGTCCGTCTAGCTTCCTTCTGTTCGTTCGGCGACGAGGGTGATGGCGCCCAGGTGGTCGCGGTAACGGTGGAAGGTCCGCCAGATGTCGGCGAGTCGTGGCAGCACGGTGGGGTGTGCGAGGGCGCGGCCGAGGAAGGCTGCGAGTGAGGTTCGCCGGTGAGCGCCAGTGCGGTGGTTTGTCCCAGACCGGGCCACATCTCCACGACGTCGTCGTCCGCGCTGATGCCGAGTGTGTCGATCATGCGCCGGGACGGGCCGAGTCCGCCCGGCCTCATGACGCGTTTGCCGAGTCGCCCGAGCATCCAGTGGGCAGGCATCCGGCGCAGGGACAGCCCTTCGCCGAGCCGCGGGGAGGGAGAGTCGGAATTCTCCATGGGGTGAGCATAGCCTGCCCTTACTCTCTGATTCGGCCTCTCGCCGCCCATCAGCGGGCGGCGAGAAGCCCACGGCTCACAGCCGAGCAGCCTCTCCGCGGCGGTCGTCGCCGAACGACGCACTGACAGAGGGCCGGCGGCGCGCTGGTGGAACCTCGTGGAGTGGTGGTCCGGCGATCACGGTGTTGTGGATGTTGCCGATGCCTTCCACGGTCATGCTGACGGTGTCACCGATGCGCAGCGGCGGTGGTTGTCGATTTCCACGCCATCCCCACAGTTCGGCGAGGCAGCCGCCCCCGCAGGTTCCGGATCCGAGTACGTCACCGGGCCGCACCCAGGTGCCGCGGCTGGCATAGGCGATCAACTCGGCGAAGGTCCACGCCATGTTCGCCAGGGTGTCGCCGCCGATGCGGGTGCCGTTGACGAAGACGTCCATGTTCAGGTCGAAGCGACCATCGACCTCGTGGTCGACGAACTCGTCCACGGTGACCAGCACCGGTCCGAGGGTGGTGGCAGTGTCCTTGCCCTTGGCCGGTCCGAGCCCGACACGCATCTCCCGGCCCTGCAGGTCGCGGGCGGACCAGTCGTTGAGGATGGTGAACCCGGCAACGTGATCGAAGGCTTCATCCACGGTCAGGTTGTAACCGGCTGCGCCGATCACGACGGCGACTTCCAGCTCGAAGTCGAGTACCTCGCAGCCCGGCGGCATCGGCACCGTTGCGCCCGAGCCGATCGCCGCATGTGGGTTGGTGAAGTAGAAGGCGGGTGCCTCGTACCAGGCGTCCGGGATCGCGCCGGCTCCGGTGACCGCGCGCAGCGAACCGGCGGTGTGCTGTTCGAAGGTGATGAAGTCACGGATGCTGCCGACCGGAACCGGCACCGCCAGTTCGGTGGTCGGATCCCAGGGCAGCCGGTGACCGGTCAGGGCCGCCTTCGGGTCGTCGGCGGCGAGCACGCCGAAGACGTCGGCGGATTCCGCCAGCAGCGTGATGTGGTCACCGTCGACGATGCCGTAGCGCTGGACACCGTCGACGACCAGGGAACCGATTCTCATGCCGGCTCCTCGTCGAAGATGGCCACGGCGCGGGTCCATCCGGCCGAGGCCTTGTGAATCTTCACGGGGAAGCACGCCACCTGGAAACCCGAGGACGGGATCGACTCGAGATTGCCGAGCTTTTCGATGTGGCAGTACCCGATTTCGCGGCCGGCACGGTGGCCCTCCCAGATGATGCCGGCGTCCTGGGTCTCGGCGTACCGCTGGGCGGTGTAAACGAACGGTGCGTCCCAACCCCACGCATCGGTGCCGGTGACCCGCACGCCCTGGCGCAGCAGGTGCAGTGTCGCCTCGCGGCCCATGCCGCAGCCGGTGTTCACGTAGTCGTCGTGGCCGTAGCGGGCGCCGGCGCTCGTGTTGACCAGGACGATGTCGAACGGGGAGAGGGTGTGTCCGATCCGGTCCAGTTCGCGGTCGATGTCCGCGGTGGTGACGACGTAGCCGTCGTCGAAGTGCCGGAAGTCGAGTTTGACGCCGCGCCCGAAGCACCACTCGAGCGGGACTTCGTCGATGGTGATGGCCCGCTGGCCGCCGTCCATGGTGGACGCGTAGTGGTAGGGGGCGTCGAGGTGGGTGCCGTTGTGGGTGGACAGCTGGACGCGCTCGATGGCCCACCCTTCCCCGTCGGGAAGGTTGTCGACCCGAGCGCCGGGAAAGAACTGCAGCAGATCACCACGTGTGTGTTCGTGGTCCAGGTAGTCGATCTCGGGTCGATGACCGGGTGGGTCGGAGGGAATACCTGCCTGCAATGACACGGACAGATCGATGATTCGTCGCATGATTTCGGGCCCTTACTGCGGGATCACGGGAAGGAGCAGGGAGGTGCCGGCGTCCCGGCCGGTGTGCACTGTGGTGGTGCCGTCGAAGATGCCGGCGGGCCGGTCGTCCGGATCGTCGTGCGGGGTCAATCCGTTGCCGCGCATCTCGATGCCGTAGATCACCGGCCACGGTCCGTCGCCGGGCATGTCGAAGTCGCGGCCGGCGAGGGTGACGCCGAGCCGGTAGCCGGTGGGCACGACGATGGAAGTAGGCCAGATCTCGACCTCCAGATCGACGGCCTCGCCCGGCGTCAGCGGCTGCTTGCTCGTATGCCGGTGCCACGGGCGGTACGGCAGACTGGCCTCCTCGTCCAGCTCGCGGTGGGATGCGCGCAGCCAGCCCACGCCGAGCGCACCGTGGGGATCGATCGCGTCCACCAGCGAGATCTCGTTCCCGTCGGGGTCCTGCACGCGCAGGGTGACGATCAGGTCGGCGTCGGTGGTCGAGGACGCCAGACGTACGCGGGCGGAGGCCGGTCCGGTGATCTCCAACGGCCCGGTCAGCGGCGCGGTCCAGAAGTCGACACCGGGCCCCAGCGCCGCAAACTCGGCGGTGCCCTCGGCCGGTGGTTCGGTCGGGCTCATCGCTCCGGACGCGGCGTCGAGGTGGAACCGCGTCCACTGCGTGCGGGCCAGCGGCCATTCCTGTTCGTCGCGGCCCTCGAACGAGCCGTCGAGGTGGCGCACGTTCAGTCGAACCGGGGGCTGGTCTCCCCAGCCGGTCGCCTCGCCTTTGAGGAAGTGGCCGAAGAATCGCTTCTGCAGGTCGACGCCGTAGTCGGTGTAGAACTCCGCGTAGTGCTCGTGACCGTGCACCTCCAGCCACTTCTGTGAAGAGGACACCTGGGCGTAGGCGTCGAAATTGCCGCGGGTGTGCAACCGGTGCGCCCAATTCGCCGCCGACAGCACCGGGACCTCGATCCGCGTCAGGTCCGGGGTGCGGGCCTGCGCGAATTCGTCGAGCAGCTCCCGGCGCTTCCCCTCCCCGATCGAGTCGACCCGGTTCGCGACGAGTTCGTCGTCGGTCAGTGTCGGCGGTCCGGCGACCAACTCACCGGTGTTGGGATTGCGTCGGCCCCGCTCCCCGGCCCCGTGCTGGACGGTGAAGATCTGGTGCTCCTGCCACGCCTGGCCGAACCGGGTCAGGATGCCACCGTGCCGGTTCAGGTCTCGGTAGAAGTCGGTGAAGCCCTCCCACGGGCAGATCGCCGTCAGATGCGGCGGACGCAGTGCCGCCACGAGCCACTGGTTGGCCGCGTAATAGGAGATCCCGAGCAGTCCCACCCGGCCGTTCGACCAGTCTCGGGTGCCGGCCCATTCGATGGCCTCGTAGTAGTCGCGGGCCTCCTGCTCGCTGAGCATGTCCAACAGTCCGGGCGAGCGGCCGGCGCCGCGGGAATCGACCCGAATGCAGATGTATCCGTCCGGAACCCACTTCTCCGGATCGACGGTCTCCCACACCTGGTAGCGGTTGCTCGACCCGGCCGCTGCCTCCGGATACGCGCTGATCAGCTGCTGCCACATCGGCCCGAATCCCTCTTGGAACGCCAAGCCTTTGCCGTACGGCCCGAGAGTCATCAGCACCGGGTGTCGGCCCTCGTCGTCGGGCCGGAAGACGTCGGCCCGCAGGATCGTGCCGTCCGCCATCGGTACGGGTACGTCCCAGTCGATGCGCATTCCGTCCGCCGTCTCGCTGCGCTCGGTGATCTCCGCACTGGTTTGCGATGTCATGACTACCCACCTTCTTAAGTCCAGAAACTTGCATTAACAGTATGAGCTGAGTCACGTGATAAACGCAAGGGTCTTGCGTTAAGGTGGGGTCATGAGTGATCAAGGAGCCCAGCGTCGACCCGGTGGCCGTTCCGCTCGAGTCCGCCGCGCAGTCCTCGATGCCGCTCTCGACGCGCTGCACGAGCACGGCATGGAGGGCATGGCGGTCGCGGATGTCGCGTCCCGGGCGGGCGTGCACGAGACATCCATCTACCGTCGGTGGGGCACGCGCGAGAACCTGATGATCGAGGCGCTGCTCGAGGAAGCAGAAGAATGGGGCCAGGTGCCCGACACCGGATCGCTTCGCAACGATCTGATCGCCTACGCCGGTCGGCTCGTGACTTACCTGACCAGCCCGGTCGGCTCTGCCTTCGACAGGGCACTGGCTGCCTCCGGCGACGACCCCGCCGCCACCGAGGCGCGCAACCGGTACTGGGAGACGCGCTTCGCGCGGTCGAGTGAGATCGTGAAGCGAGCAATCGGACGGGGTGAGCTGCCCGAGACCACCGATGTCCGACTCGCCATCGAAATGCTGGTCGCCCCAATGCACTTCAAGGTCGTGCTCACCCGCGAACCTCTCGACCCGGAGCTACCCGAGCTCCTCGTCGACTCACTCCTGCACGGGCTCGTCGGACGCGGCGACTCCGACGCCTCGACGGCGTGATGCACACCCTGGTCGCCGAAGGCGGTGATTCTCTCCATTGATCCTGTCGCGGTGTGGGTGATTTCTCCATGGTTTCCACGCGATCCGGCTCATACAGTGGTCTGCATCACATTGCCCGGTCGGGCGCCCACTCTTCAGGAAGCCGAGTCATTCATGTCGTCTGTACTGCAGAAACCCGAGATCGAGGCGAGGGTGGTCCGGAAGGTCGCTCGGCGGCTGATTCCGTTCCTCGGCCTGGCCTACTTCGTCAACTACCTCGACCGCACGAATATCGGGCTGGCGAAGCTGACCATGAGCGAGGAACTCGGGCTCACCGAGACCATGTTCGGTCTGGCCTCCGGGCTCTTCTTCATCGGGTATCTCCTGTTCGAGGTGCCGAGCAATCTCGCGCTGCACAGGTTCGGGGCACGCCGGTGGATCGCCCGGATCATGCTCACGTGGGGAATCATCGCGGCGGCGATGGCCTTCGTGCCCAATGCCGGCTCGCTGTACACGCTGCGGATGCTGCTCGGTATCGCCGAGGCGGGATTCTTTCCCGGCGTCCTGCTGTACCTCACGCTGTGGTTTCCCCGTGCCTATCGGGTCCGGCTGATGGGTCTGTTCCTTCTCGCGCTCCCCGTCTCGTCGGCGCTCGGAGCCCCGCTGTCGAGCGCCATCATTCAATACTGGGACGGGCTGTTCGGATTGTCCGGCTGGCGTGTCATGTTCCTGCTCGAAGGGATCCCCGCCGTCGTGCTCGCGGTGGTCACCTGGTTCTACCTGACGGACCGGCCCTCGCAGGCCACATGGTTGGACGAGGACGAAAAGGTGTGGCTCACTCGCGAACTCGAATCCGAGGCATCCGAATCCGGTTCCCATATCAGCGGGTCGGTGCGCCGGGCGCTGACAGATTCGCGCGTGTGGATGCTGGGGCTCGTCTACTTCGGAATCACCTACGGGTTGTACTCGCTCAGCTTCTTCCTGCCCAGCATCGTCGTCGGTTTCAAGAAGACGTTCGACACCGACTTCTCGCTGTTCACCACCGGGTTGATCGTTGCGGTCCCGTTCGCGGTCGGTGCCGTCGCAATGGTGTTGTGGAGCAGGCACTCCGACCGGACCGGTGAGCGGATCTGGCACGTCGCCGTCCCCACCCTGATCGGAGCCGTCTCCATTCCGGTGGCCCTGTACATGCAGTCGCCGCTCACGACGATGATCGCGGTCACCGTCAATGCGGTCGGTGTGTTCTGCGCCCTGCCGGTGTTCTGGTACCTGCCCAGCACGTTCCTGACCGGCGCGGGTGCCGCCGCAGGTATCGCCGTCGTCAACTCCGTGGGCAACATGAGCGGTTTCGGCGCCCCGTACGTCACGGGGTGGCTGTTCGACGCCACCGGGAACTCACGCGCAGGCCTGTGGGTCGTCGGGGCGGTCATGCTCGTCGCCGTGGTGCTGGTTCTCGTGCTCAGATCGCGGGTAAGTCCCACTCGCAGCGACGAAGACATCAGCGGGAGTGTTGTCGCCGCGAGCCGGTGAACTCGCGAAGGCGCGGCCCAACTGTGGGCCGCGCCTTCGTCATTGCTCCTCGGCGATCCGCTCCAGTAGTGGACGGGTTCGGTACGGGATGGCGTCGCGCATCGCGACGGACACCGTGGTGCGCTCGATCCCGGGCACGGCGAGGATGAGACCGGCGACCCGGTACAGATCGTCTGCATCGACTGCGACCACGCCGATGTGCAGGTCCGCCGCACCGGAGATGCCGACGACCTCCACGACCTCGGCGATGTCCCGCAGGTGTTCGATGACATCCTCGAGGCGATGCTGGTCGACCACCGCGGTGACGAACGCCTGCAGGGGGTATCCCAGGTCGCGGGGTGACACGCAGCGGTCGACGGGTGCGAGCACGCGGTGCTCTTCCCAGCGAGACATCCTTGCTTGCACGGTATTCCGTGCCATTCCCAGTAGGGACGCCAATTGCACCCCGGTGGCGCGAGGCGCGTCGCACAGGGCGAGCAGCAGTCGGGCGTCGGTCCGATCGAGTTTCGTCATGTAGCGCAGTATTCCAGAGTTCGTAGCTCGATAGTTGAGCATTCTGCTCATTTTGGTAGACACCACTTGCGCATGATGAATCCTGATGATTGTGTGAATGCAACATTCTGACCGAAGCGGTCACCCGCGGGCGGCCGGCTCTCCCGTGACATCTCTTTCGGAGGTTTTCGTGTTCGACAATGACGATGTAGTGCAGCTGGTCACCGAAGCCGGTGCGCGAGTGGATCATCCGGACTACTCCCGGTACCTCGACGATGTCGACATACCGGCGGTGCGCGCGCTGTACGAAGATCTGGTCGTGGTGCGGCGGATCGACGCGGAGGCGACCGCGCTGCAGCGTCAGGGCGAACTGGGTCTGTGGGCTCCGCTGCTGGGGCAGGAAGCGGCGCAGGTCGGGTCGGCGCGCGCCCTCGCTCCGGACGACTTCGTCTTCGCCAGCTACCGCGAACACGGCGTCGCGTACTGCCGCGACGTCGATCCCACCCACATGCTCAGGTTCTGGCGAGGGTCGACGCACTCGGGTTGGAACCCGTTCGAATACAACATGACGACCCCCGCGATCATCGTCGGCGCGCAGGCGCTGCACGCCACCGGGTATGCGATGGGCATGCAGTTCGACGGCTCCGACGGCGCCGCGATCACCTACTTCGGCGACGGCGCCACCAGTCAGGGCGATATCTCCGAGGCCTTCGGGTTCGCCGCGAGCTTCAACGCGCCCGTGGTGTTCTTCTGCCAGAACAACCAGTGGGCGATCTCCGAACCGGTCAGTCTGCAATCGCGGGTGAGTATCGCCGCGCGGGGCCGGGGCTTCGGTGTTCCCAGCGTGCGGGTCGACGGCAACGACGTCCTCGCCGTGATCGCCGTGACCCGGGCCGCGCTCGAACGGGCACGGGAAGGCAGCGGACCCACCCTGATCGAGGCGGTCACCTACCGGATGGGCCCGCACACCACGTCCGACGACCCGTCCCGGTACCGGCCGGCCGCGCTCGACGAGGAATGGAAACGCAAGGATCCCCTCGACCGCATCCGCGCCCTTCTCGACTCGGCAGGCGCGATCGACGACGACTACCTCGCCGCCGTGCAGCAGCGCGCCGACGACACCGCAGCGGCGTTGCGCCGCGGCTGCCTCGAGACCGTCGAACCCGAGCCGATGTCCTTGTTCGACAACGTGTACGCCGAACCCCATCCCCTCGTCGACGAAGAGCGGCGCCAGTTTGCCGCCTACCTCGACAGTTTCGAAGGAACCGACGCATGAGCACAGCGATCTCCGCGGCCGTCCCGACCACGCTCCCGCTCGGCAAGGCGCTGAACGCCGGCCTGCGCCGCGCCCTCGAGAACGACCCGAAGGTCGTGCTCATGGGAGAGGACATCGGCAAACTCGGCGGCGTCTTCCGCATCACCGATGGACTGCAGAAGGACTTCGGTCCCAACCGTGTCATCGACACCCCGCTCGCTGAATCCGGGATCATCGGCACCGCAGTCGGTCTCGCGATGCGCGGATACCGGCCGGTGTGCGAGATCCAGTTCGACGGGTTCATCTACCCCGGCTTCGACCAGATCGTCTCGCAGGTCGCCAAACTGCACTACCGCACGAGCGGCAACGTGAAGATGCCGATCACCATCCGCGTCCCGTACGGCGGCGGCATCGGCGCGATCGAGCATCACTCCGAGTCGCCGGAGGGGTATTCCGCCGCGACCGCGGGTCTTCGCGTGGTGACCTGCAGCAATGCCGCCGATGCGCAGACAATGATTCAGCAGGCCATCGCATCCGATGATCCGGTGCTGTTCTTCGAACCCAAGCGCCGCTACTGGGAAAAGGGGCAGATCGACCCGGCTGCCGAGGCGAGCCCCCTGCACAAGGCCCGGGTGGTCGCCCCGGGCACCGACGCCACCGTCGTCGCGTACGGACCGCTCGTGACGACGGCGCTCCAGGCCGCGAAAGTCGCCGCGGGCGAGGGTCGGTCGATCGAGGTGATCGATCTGCGGTCGCTCTCCCCGCTCGACGTCGACACCGTGGCCGCGTCCGTGCAGCGCACCGGACGCCTGGTCGTCACGCACGAGGCACCCGTGTTCCTCGGGATCGGTGCCGAAATCGCTGCCCGCATCAGCGAGCGCTGCTTCTATCACCTAGAAGCACCGGTGGCCCGCGTCGGCGGCTTCACCGTCCCGTATCCGCCGGCGAAACTCGAAGAGCATTTCCTGCCGGACGTCGACCGCATCCTCGACGCCGTCGACCGCACCTTCACCGCGTAGGACCAGGAGTTTCCCATGCCCACTGTCAAGACGTTCCTGCTGCCCGACCTCGGCGAGGGCCTCACCGACGCCGAACTGCTGACCTGGCTGGTGAAGGTCGGCGACACCGTGACGCTCAACCAGATCATCGCCGAGGTCGAGACGGCGAAGGCCTCCGTGGAGTTGCCCTCGCCCTACGCCGGAACGGTCGTCGCGTTGCGCGCCGAGGAAGGGACGACCGTCGACGTCGGCAGCCCGTTCATCGACGTCGCCGTCGCCGGCGAGGACCCGGCGAACGCACCCGAGCCGAGCGCGCCCGCAGCCCCCGCCGAGCGGACGCCGGTCCTGGTCGGCTACGGCGTGGCCGAGGACTCGTCCAGCCGACGCCGGCAGCGGCGTCCGGTGGCGGAAACCGGGATCACAGCTGCCCCGGCTCCGTTGCGGCCGTTGGCCTCTCCGCCAGTGCGCTTCGCCGCGAAACAACACGGAGTCGACCTCACCGAAGTGGACGCAACCGGGGTGCACGGTGAAGTCACCAGGGACGACCTCGAGCGCCACCGCACCGCAACCCCGGTGACGACGTCGCCGGTTGCCGTCCCGCCGGACGCCGACGAGGAACGCATCCCGATCAAGGGCGTCCGCAAACACACTGCCGCAGCGATGGTCCGGAGCGCATTCACCGCCCCGCACGTCACCGAGTTCGTCACGGTGGACGTCACCCCGACGCTCGAACTACTGGATCAGCTGCGCGAAACGAAACACTTCACCGACGTGCGGCTGACCCCACTGACGTTGGTGGCCAAGGCGTTACTCGTGGCGCTGCGCACCAACCCGACCCTGAATTCGTCCTGGGACGAGGACGCCCAGGAGATCGTCCTCAAACGCTCCGTGAATCTCGGCATCGCGGCCGCAACCCCGCGCGGGCTGATGGTGCCGAATATCAAGAACGCCCACACCCTCGGTCTGCGCAACCTCGCGATCGCCCTGTCGGACCTGACGACCACGGCGAAGGAGGGCAAGACCGGGCCCGCCGATCTGGCCGACGGCACGATCACGATCACCAATGTCGGTGTCTTCGGTATCGACGCGGGCACACCCATCCTCAACCCCGGCGAGGCGGCGATCCTGTGCTTCGGGGCGATCCGCAGGCAGCCGTGGGAATACCAGGGAGAGATCGCGTTGCGGTCGGTCACCACGCTGAGCCTGTCGTTCGACCATCGATTGGTCGACGGCGAGCAGGGATCGAAATTCCTCGCGGCCATCGGGCAGATCCTGTCGGACCCGTTGACCCTGATCGCACTGAGCTGAAACCAGTCCACTCGACCTTTGCTGCACGTCCCATGGCGTGCCCGACCGAGGGAGTTCTCCCATGTCCGACCAACCGGACGTTCTGATTCTCGGCGGTGGATCCGGCGGGTACGCCTGTGCCTTCCGCGCCGCGCAACTGGGCAAGACCGTCACCCTGATCGAAGAGGACAAGGTCGGCGGCACCTGCCTGCACCGAGGGTGCATCCCCACCAAGGCGCTCGTGCACGCCGCGGAGGTCGCCGACACCGTCACGCACGCGTCGGCCCTCGGGATCGGTGCGACGCTGGACGGGATCGACCTCGGTGGTGTCCACGCCTACAAGAACGCGACGGTCGAACGCCTCTACAAGGGTCTGCAGGGGCTGGTTCGCAGCCACAAGATCGAGGTGGTGCACGGCACCGGCCGCTACGGCGGGGGCCGCACCGTCCACGTGGGCGACCGCACGATCACCGGCGCCTCGCTGGTCCTGGCGACCGGGTCGCAGGTCCGGAGCCTGCCCGGACTCGAGATCGGCGGCCGAATCCTCACGAGCGACGAAGCACTGACGTTTCCCGAGCTCCCGAAGCGCGTCGTCGTACTCGGCGGCGGCGTGATCGGGGTCGAGTTCGCCAGTATCTGGGCATCGTTGGGCGCGGCCGTCACGATCGTCGAAGCGCTGCCCCGGCTCGTCGCCGCCGAGGACGAGTGGTCCTCGAAGCAACTAACCCGGGCCCTCCGCAAACGCGGCATCACCATCATGACCGGCACCCGATTCGCGAAAGCGGTCCAGGACGAGAGCACGGTCAGCGTCACCGTGGAGTCGGGCGACACGATGGAGGCGGACCTGCTCCTCGTCGCGGTCGGCCGCGGACCCCGGACCGCAGGCATCGGACTCACCGAGAACTCCGTCGCACTCGACTCCCGCGGTTTCGTCACGGTCGACGACTCGCTGCGCACCTCACAGCCGGACGTGTACGCGGTCGGTGACATCGTCGCCGGACCACAACTCGCGCATCGCGGCTTCCAGCAGGGCATCTTCGTCGCGGAAACAATCGCAGGCCTGAGCCCGACCTCGATCGAGGACAGCGGCATCCCCCGGGTGACGTACTCCAACCCCGAGGTCGCGTCGGTCGGGCTCACCGAAGACCAGGCCCGCGAACGGCACGGAGACGTCGCCACCGTCGTCTACGACCTCGCAGGCAACGGCAAGAGTCAGATCCTCGGAACCGGCGGCGGCGTCAAACTGGTGCGGGCCGGAGCGACGGAGGGACCGGTCGTCGGTATCCACATGGTCGGGGAACGCGTGGGCGAACTGATCGGCGAGGCCCAACTGATCGTCAACTGGGGTGCCTACCCCGACGAGGTCGCCACCCTCGTGCACGCGCACCCCACCCAGGCCGAAGCGCTCGGCGAGGCACACCTCGCTCTCGCGGGAACACCACTGCACAGTCACAGCTGAGAATGTCTTGACAAATAGGAGGACTAGAACGTACTAGTTGTAGGACGCCGAGTGTGAGGGAGAACAGGCATGGAAATAGGACTGATCACCGACTCGGTCAGCCATCTGCCCTTCGAGACAGCACTCGACCTCGCGCAGGAACACGGCTTGAACTCGGTCGAGGTCGCAACGGGAAACTGGTCGGAGGCGCCGCACGCCGACCTCGACGCACTCGTCTCGTCCGCGGACGCCCGCGCCGAGTTCGCCGAGAAGATCTCCACCCGGGGTCTGACACTGAGCGCCCTGAACGCCAACGGCAACCAACTGCATCCGGTCTCGGGAAAGGCGCACGACGCCGTCATCCGCAAGACCGTCGAACTCGCGAGCGCACTCGACGTCCCGACCGTCGTCCTCATGTCCGGACTGCCGGGCGCGAAGGGTGACACGAACCCCAACTGGATCACCACGGCGTGGCCGCCGGAGAACCTCGACGTCCTCGCCTACCAGTGGAACGAGGTCGCAATCCCCTACTGGAAGGAACTCGCCGCCTTCGCCCGGGACCACAACGTCAAGCTCGCCGTCGAAGCGTGCGGAGGCCAACTCGTGCACAGCGCTTCGGCGATGCTCCGGCTGATCGAGAGCGCGGGCGCCGACGTGGTGGGCGCGAACCTGGACCCGTCCCACCTGATGTGGATGGGCGCCGACATCCCCACCGTCATTCGCGCCCTCGGAACGTCGATCTTCCACGTGCACGCGAAGGACATTCGCATCAACGCCTGGACCGCGCAGCGCGACGGACTCCTCGACACCGGGCCCCTGACCGATCCGCTGGGGCGGGCCTGGAACTACGTCACCCTCGGTCTCGGCCACCCGGACGGCGCCACGTTCTGGGCGGATTTCGTCTACAACCTTCGCGCGGTCGGATACGACGGCACCCTCAACATCGAGCACGAGGACGCACTCGTCAATTCCCTCGAAGGCGTCGGCCGGGCGGCGAACCTCCTGAAGCAGGTCGCCCTCGTCGAGGCGCCCGACTGGAGTCCGGCGAAAATCTGACGCCCCGGACCGTATCCGGTAGTGCCGGAATGTTCCACTTCTGTTGTCGGCGAGGTTGTTACACGTGCTTCGGACGGCACTCGCCCCATCCGCCGGCACATCGCCGCCCGTCGTGACCGCACCACGTGCAGGCGCACGAGGAGCCGCCCGCGGCCGAGGAAGAGGGGGGCGTCCCCGGCCACGAGCGGCGGACGGCCTCCCAGCCGAGGGGGACCGGTCAGGGGGCCTGGCTGCCACTCGGGGCCGTCGAGCCCGGGGCAGCGTGGATGCCGGGTACCCGCCGACGTGCGGGGCTACTCGCTTCGGGCAGGAAAAGTTTCGCCCGAGTGACCCCCGCCGGACGCGCACGAGAGCGCGAGGCCCCGGGAACAAGTGGGCGGGTGTTTAGTTGTGCGTAACACAAACTTTGCGGGTGGTGATGCAGTCGGCGTTCCGCGGAGTCGGAGGCTTCGTCGCCCCTTGAAGGGAATCCCGAGAGAACCCCGCCCCGAGTGGGCGTAGTCGGCGATATCCTTGGTACATCCTCGAGAGGCCAGCAGTGGTGTATTTCCTTCGACAGTGGCTCGGGCCGTAAGAATCGATGTAGTCGATGACTGACATCGATCCCTTCGCGACGCAACGCGACGCGTCGGGTTCGCTCACGGCGGAGCTGGCGGCTGCCGGATTCGAGGACGCTCGAGAGATCGGCCGCGGTGGTTTCGGCGTCGTCTACCGCTGCACCCAGGCGGCGCTCGATCGCACCGTGGCAATCAAGGTCCTCACCGCCGACCTCGACGAGCAGAACCGGGAACGCTTCATCCGCGAGCAGCGCGCGGCGGGCAGGCTGACCGGACACCCCAATGTGGTCAATGTGCTCCATGTGGGTGTCACCGATAACGGTCGGCCATACATCGTCATGCCGTATCACGCCCAGGACTCACTCGACACGCGGATACGCCGCCACGGACCGCTCCCGCTCGACGAAGCGCTGCGACTCGGGGTGAAAATGGCCGGTGCCCTCGAGACCGCCCACCGCCTCGGGATCCTGCACCGCGACGTCAAGCCCGGGAACATCCTGCTCACCGACTACGGCGAGCCGGCACTGTCAGATTTCGGCATAGCCCGAATCGCCGGCGGGTTCGAAACCACCGCCGGCGTCGTGACGGGTTCGCCGGCGTTCACCGCCCCCGAGGTGGTGACCGGCGAACCCCCGAGTGCTGCTGCCGACGTGTACGGCCTCGGTGCCACGCTGTTCGCTGCGATGACCGGTCACGCTGCCTTCGAACGCCGCAGCGGGGAGCAGGTGGTTGCCCAGTTCCTGAGGATCGCCGCCGAGCCTGGTCCGGACCCACGCAAGCACGGTGTCCCCGAGGACGTCAGCACGATCATCGAACGTGCCATGTCCGGCACCCCGGCGAGCCGCCCCTCCGCCACGGAACTCGGTCAGCAACTCCGAGCATCTCAACGCCTCCATGGTTTTCCCGTCGACGAGATGGCACTGCACGCCGAACCAGGAGACGAGCAACCAGAGGAGAACGCGATGGCTGCGGGTCACCAACTCGTCTCCCATGCACACGAGTTCTTTCGCGAAGTGACAAGTTTCGTCGGACGCCGACATGAAGTAGCCGCCGTCAAGGCGCGTCTGTCGGATTCTCGGATAGTGACGCTCACCGGATTTGGTGGGGTAGGGAAAACCCGGCTGGCATGCCGCGTCGCCTCGGAAGTGCGCAGAACTTACGCCGACGGCGTCTGGTTTGTCGATCTCGCCGCGATTTCCAGTCCTGACCTTGTCGTCAGCGCGATTACCGAGGCGCTCGACATTCGGGACGGATTGGATCCCGGCGGTACTCACTACCTATTCGAATTCCTCGGTGGAAGACATGCGCTCATTGTCCTGGACAACTGCGAGCACTTGATCGAGGCATGTGGAAGCGTCGCCGCCGAGATTGTTCGCCGGGCGGACCGCGTGCAGATCCTCGCAACAAGTCGGGAACCTCTCGGTGTGCTGGGTGAGGCCGTGTTCGAGGTACCTCCCTTGTCGGTTCTGGACGATTCTCAGCTTGCTGAGGGACGAGAAGGCAAAGGTTTTCATTCCGAGGCGGTCGATCTTTTCGAGCAACGCGCTGCATCCGTCGTCCCCGGATACACCCTCGACGACGAGAGCCGCCTGGGGGTTGCCCGTCTTTGCCGGCGGCTGGACGGCATCCCTCTGGCCATCGAACTCGCAGCTGTCCGGATCAGGTCCATTCCGCTCGACCGCGTCCTGTCGCGGGAGGGCGCATTGTTCGATCTGTTGACGCGAGGAAACCGTGGCGGACCGGTACGGCATCAAACGCTGCGTGGCGCCATCGATTGGAGCTTCGATCTGTGCTCGCCGGAAGAACAAGCCCTGTGGGCCCGGCTGTCCGTCTTCGCAGGCGGTTTCGATTTCGACGCCGTCGAGAGCGTGTGCACTGATCCGAAAACTGTTCCGGACGCTCTCGAGATAATCTCCACTCTGGTCGAAAAATCGGTCGTTTCCACCGTCCAATCCGGATCGACAGTTCGATACAAACTGCTGGAAAGCATCAAGGACTACGCGGTCGAGAGACTTGCCGAGCAAGGCGACGAGGACACGTGTCGCAGAAAGCATCGAGACTATTTCCTGCATTTGTCCGAACGCAGCGAGAGCCAGTCCCATGCATCAGGCCAGCTGGAATGGAACCGTCGACTGCGGCACGAGCGGGCGAATCTGCGCTCGGCGCTCGAATACTGCCTATCCACGCCCGGGGAGGCCCGAACGGGTCTCCGGATGGCGGGTTCGCTGTGGTTCTTCTGGAACGCGAGTGGCCTGCTGCGAGACGGGCGGTACTGGCTGTCCCGAGCCTTGGAGGCCGACCAGGATCCGAGTAGCGAGAGGGCGAAAGCGCTCTGGGTGATCGGCTGGTACGCAATGATTCAAGGCGACAACGCCACCGCCAAGCGATACTTGCTGGAATGCAGCGCCGTTGCGGAATCGATCGGTGATCGAACCGCCCAGGCGTTTGCGCTTCAGTTCCGGGGCACGGTAGAGGAGATCGACGGAAATCTCGACATAGCGTTGGAGCTTCTCAATGCCGCCATGAAACATCACGCCGAGTCGGGTGATGTCAATTCCCTGACATTGCTGGGTGGCGCTCAACTGGCCTTCGTGCACTGCCTGTCCGGAAACTTGGAACAATCCATTGCCTCGGCGGACGAAACCATCGCCCTGGGCAAGTCGCTGGGGGAGCGATTTGCGACGTCCTGGGCGCTGTGGTCGCGTGGACTTGCCCTGTGGACCCAGCGCGAGTTCGCGCGCGCATCGGACTCGTTGAAAGAAGCGATCGAACTGAAGCAGTCATTGAGCGACTGGTTGGGCGTGTCCGTATGCACTGAGATTCTCGCGTGGATCGCGATCGAGGAAGGAAACCCTGTTCGATCCGCACGTCTGCTGGGGATCGGGCGGACGCTGTGCAGCGAAATGGGGAGCTCTCCGCTCTTCGGAAGCGAAACGTTGGTCCGGACACGGACTCGATACGAACAACGCGCCCGCCAGCTGCTGGGGGACACTGCGTTCGAGAAGGAATCTCGGGCAGGTGAAGGCCTCGAACACCTCGCGTCGATCGAATTCGCGTTGCACAAGCGCACGTCCAAGCCGCCGACGCCGGCCACTCCAGCAGCGAAGGTGAAGCTCACACCTCGCGAGAAGGAAGTGGGAAAGCTGGTGGCGGAGGGACTCACCAACAAGGAGATCGCGGAAAGGTTGGTCATCTCGCCCCGTACCGCAGAAGGACACGTAGACCGTATCCTCACGAAGACCGGGCATCGAACCCGCGCGCAGCTTGCCGCCTGGATTGCCCGCGAAGAGAGCATCGACTCCCGAAAGTCGTAGTTCGGACAGTGCTCCCCGCTCTGTAGTGACACCTGGTCTGATTCCCGTGGCGCGGTCCGGTCTCTGATCGGTTGATGCCGCCTGCCGCAGTGCCCTACCGAACCAACCGGTCAGCCTTCTCCCGCGGAGGGCGTAGTCGCACGCTATACCGACCGTTCCGTCCGTTGGCTTGTGCACACCGGGGACATACCTGCGTAGGAAATGCGGGTAGTGAAGCACGTAGATCACCGCCGTCCCACGCGCCGCGCAATTGCGAGTCTTATCGGCATGAACAGCACACACCTCCACCGAAACAACCCACACCCCACCAGCACCCCAACGTAGGCAGTCGCACCGACGATCGCCCCAGGGGAGCCGACGAACGTCAGTACTCCCCCATCTCCTACCTCACAGTCACCACCCACCAGAGAAATCCCCCAGAAGGAGTCATGAGCATGACCGAAACCCGCACCACCGAGGCGACCACCACCGCGACGGTCACGACCGTCGACATGAAACTCGAGGTGCTCGTCCTTCCCGTCTCCGACATGGACCGTGCCACCGAGTTCTACACGAAACTCGGCTGGCGACACGACTTCACACCGCCCGGCTCCGGCGTCGTCCAGTTCACCCCGACGGGCGCCGACACCTCGATCCACTTCGGCACCGGCCTGACCACCGCCGCACCCGGCTCCGCCGTAGCCTTCCTGATCGTCTCCGACATCGGCGCCGCCCACCGACAGCTGACCGCCGCCGGAATCGATGTCAGCGACATCTTCCACTACACCGCGCACGGCGCGCTCCCCGGACCGGACCCCGACCATTCCACCTACAACTCGTACGCCACCTTCCAGGATCCCGACGGCAACACCTGGAAGCTGCAGGAGGTCACCACCCGGCTGCCCGGTCGCATCGACGCCGCCGCAACAGTATTCAGCTCCCACCGCGGCCTAAAGGATGCGCTCTTCCGCGCGGCCATCGCCCACGGTGAACACGAGAAGCGCACCGGCGGACAGTACGACGAGAACTGGCCCGACTGGTACGCCGCCTACATGGTCGCCGAGCAGGCCGGGACGGAGCTGCCCACCTAACGCCCCCGCAACGCCAGAGGTCGCATATCGTCTCGGGGCCCGGGTGATTGCACGTGAGTGCCACCGCGACAGCCTGGGGTCCCGCCACGATGATCTTTTCTCCGCTCATCGCTACCTCGTCCTCTGATCTGTTCACCGCGTGTGTGAACACAGACTCGATGAGCCAGAGGCACCAATCCACCCAATAGCCATTCTCGACCACCAGTCAACACAGCAAGGAACCCCACATGTCTGTCACATCCGAGATCGCGATCCGGCCGTTCACGGTCGAGTTCCCTGAGGCCGAACTCGAGGCTCTGCGCCAGCGCATCGCGGCCACACGTTGGCCCGATAAGGAGACCGTCGCCGATCACTCGCAGGGGGTGCAACTCGCGACGAGTCAGGCACTCGCGCAGTACTGGGCGTCAGATTATGACTGGCGCAAGGTCGAGGCGAAGCTGAACGCTCTGCCGCAATTCATCACAGAGATCGATGGGCTCGACATTCACTTCATTCACGTTCGCTCGAAGCACGAGGATGCGTTGCCGCTCATCGTCACGCACGGGTGGCCCGGATCGATCATCGAGCAGCTGAAGATCATCGAACCGCTGACCGATCCCACCGCTCATGGTGGTGACGCATCGGATGCTTTCCACCTGGTGATTCCGTCGGGGCCCGGCTACGGGTTCTCGGGCAAACCGACCACCACCGGTTGGGGCCTCGACCGCATCGCACGAGCCTGGGTCGAGCTGATGAAGCGCCTCGGATACACGCGGTACGCGGCCCAAGGCGGCGACTGGGGTGCGATCGTCACGGAACTGATGGCTCTACAGGCGCCGCCGGAACTGGTCGGCATTCACACCAACATGGCTTCCGTGGTTCCACCCGAGATCGACCAGGCGCTCCGCACCGGCAACCCACTGCCGTCCGATCTCTCCGACGACGAAAAGGCCGCCTGCGACCAGCTGGCATTCTTCTACCAGCACATCGGCTACGCCGTGGAGATGGGGTCGCGCCCACAGACACTGACCGGATTGGCGGATTCCCCCGTCGGACTGGCAACGTTCATGCTCGATCACGACGCGAAGAGTTTGGAGCTGATCTCCCGGGCCTTCGCCGGAGAGCCCGAAGGCCTGACGCGAGACGACGTCCTCGACAACATCACGCTGTTCTGGCTGACGAACACCGCGGTGTCTGCAGCTCGCCTCTACTGGGAACTCACGTCGCCGGCGTTCCTCGCCACGAGGGGCGTCTCCATCCCGGTTGCCGTGAGCGTCTTTCCCGACGAGCTCTATCAGGCACCGCGCAGTTGGACAGAGAAGGCGTATCCCAACCTCGTCCACTACAACAAGCTCGACAAGGGCGGGCACTTCGCGGCCTGGGAACAGCCACAGCTCCTGGCGGAAGAGATTCGCGTGGGCTTGCGGTCGCTTCGATAGCCGACCGTAGTCGGAACGTGTGCACCTGCCCACGTTCTGCCGCCGGCGACCGGGTGGCTCACTGCGAGCCACCCCGGTCGCCCGCGGCTTGCGCGGCCAGCCGTGCGTTCTCTCCTCGTCCGGGCACCGCACCGTCCCACACACAAACGAAAACCGAGACGTGTCGATCGCTCCGCCACAGCCCGAGATAGTCGTCGTCTCACACACGAAAGGTATGAACCATGTTCGCTGTTCAGTTCGAGTCTCCTGGATACATCGAGGTGCTCCAGGTGCGTGATGTTCCAGTCCCCAGTCCGGGCGAGGGTGAAGTACTCATCGCCCTCGAAGCATCGGCGATCAATCCCGCGGACGTGAAAATTCGGAGCGGGGTGATCACACCTCAGGGAAGTGCGCCGTTCACGCTCGGGTACGACCTGGTGGGCACCGTCAAGGCGACGGGCCCGAATGCTGAGCGATTTCTGCCCGGCGCTCGGGTAATTGGTGCCTCGACGTCGGCCGTCACCGGAAACGGGACATGGTCGGAGTTCGTCTGCATCCCGGAAACGTCCCTTGCCCATGCCCCTGAAGACGTCGACCCGGCCCTCCTTGCCCAGTTGCCCCTACCCGGCTTGACAGCGCTGCAGGCCGTGGATGCTCTGCAGTTGACTCAGGGATCCGACGTGCTCGTCTCCGGCGCCGCCGGCGCGGTCGGACGTATCGCACTGCAGCTTCTCCATCTCCGCGGGCACCGCGCGCACGCATTGGTCCGGCGGGCCGAGCAGGTGGAATGGTTGCCGACCGGTGTCGCCGAGGAAGTACATATCGGCTCACTGCCGGTCTCCCGCGTCGACGGAGTGATCGACACCGCCGGAATCGATCTGTCCGCCGCGTTACGGCCCGGAGGGCACTACGTGACCGTTGTCCCGGGAAGCCCGCCTCACAGCGTGTCGACGGACAACGCGACGCTGGTGATCACTCATGAGTCCGGCGCGATGCTGCACGCGCTCGCCGAACTCGTCACCGACGGTGAGCTCACCCTGCCCGAGTCGACGACGTTCACGTTTTCGGAGATCGAGGCTGCTCACCACGAGTACGACCGCCATCTGGGGCGCCGCATCACGCTCGTCGTCTGACCGACTGAGGGCGTAGCGTTTGTACCTACTACGTCCCAGCGACGTCAGCGAGTTGTCGGCGCAAAGCATTGCCCGCAGCCCGCAGCCCGCAGGACCGCCACGTCCGGTTTCGGCGAATAGCTCCGGGTCTCCACGCGTCGTCGCGTTCCCCGGGCTGACGACGTTCCAGTGCCCACCGAGGTCAGTGAAGGATCCATGAACGACGAATCCCATCGCTCGCGTCATTCGATACCGGGCCGGGGCCGAGGCCGGACCAACCTACCGGTGGAGCTGACCAGTTTCGTCGGCCGCCGCCAGGAGGTGGCCGAGGCGAAGAAGATGCTGTCCGGGTCCCGTCTGGTGACGTTGACCGGGATCGGGGGCGTCGGGAAGACCCGGCTCGCGCTGCGAGTCGCCACCGAATCGCAGCGGGCGTTCACCGACGGGGTGTGGCTGATCGAGCTCAGTGAGCTGTCCGATCCGGAACTGGTGACCGGTGTCGTCTCGGACGTCCTCGGCCTGAGGAATCAAACGGTGGAAGCACCATTGGTCCTGCTGACCGACTACCTCGCCGACAAGGATGTGTTGCTGGTGCTCGATAACTGTGAGCACCTGCTCGAGGCGGTGGCGGCACTGGCGGACACGGTGTTGCGGACCTGCCCGGGGGTGCGCATCCTGGCGACTAGCCGGGAGCCGCTGAGGGTCAGGGGGGAAGCGGTGACGCGAGTTCCGCCGATGCAGACCCCCAACCCAGACCATGTGTCGTCGCCTCGCGGGTTGCCCAGCTACGAATCGGTGGCGTTGTTTCTGCAACGGGCCGTCGCCGCCGTTCCCACGTTCGAACTCACCGACGAGAACCAGATGGCGGTCGCGCAGATCTGCGCTCGCCTGGACGGTTTGCCATTGCCCATCGAATTGGCCGCAGCTCGGCTGCGAGTCATGTCCGTGCAGCAGATCCACGACCGCTTGACCGATCGATACCGCCTGCTCACCGGCGGCAGCCGTGCCGCACCCGCCCGGCAGAAGACATTGCGGTGGTCCATCGACTGGAGCTACGAGCTGTGCACCCCGCAGGAGCAGCGTCTGTGGGCGCGGTTGACGGTGTTCGCCTGCAGCTTCGAACTCGACGCCGCCGAAGCTATCTGCGGCGACGGTGATCGGGGCGGCGATCTCCTCGACGTCGTGGCCGCACTCGTCGACAAATCAATCCTCATCCGTGAAGAGGCCGGCGACGTGGTCCGGTACCGAATGTTGGATATCTTGAAGGAGTATGGCCAGGAAAAACTGCAGCCCATGGACGAATACCCCAATCTGCGCAGACGCTTTCAGGACTGGTACCAGGAGCTGATCATGCGTGCCGCTACCGACAGCATCAGTCCTCGTCAGCTGCACTGGCTCCGTCGTCTCGAAAGGGAACAGCCGAATCTTCGTGCTGCCCTGCAATTCTGCCTATCCGAATCGGGCGGTGCCGACGCCGCACTGCGCATGACGGTCGGGTTGTTCCCGTTCTGGTTCTCCCGCGGATACCTCCGGGAGGGTCGGATGTGGCTCGACCGGGTCCTCGCCGCCGCGGACGACGAATCCGGCGCGGATCTGGCCAAAGCCCAGTATCTGGTCAGTGTCCTGGCGGGAGTGCAGGGAGACGTGGCGGAAGGTGCGGGCCTGCTGGCCCGCGCCGATTCCCGAGAGGACCGCCCCGGCGACACCTCGATGCGTGCGCTCCGGGGATTCGTCCAAGGATTGTTCGCTCTCTACAACGGAGACTCCGTATCCGCCGTGGCACATTTCGAGGAGTCGATCGGCGCTGCAGAGGAAACTGAGGAGGGTGCCGTCTTCTTTCACGTCGGGAGCCTGTTGGGCGAAGGCGTTGCCTACATGTCGCTCGGCGACGCGTCGGAGGCGCGTGCCCGCCACGAGGAGATGCTGGCCCTAGCCGGGACGCTCGGCGACGTCGTGTACTGCGGACGGTCCGCGATGATTGGGGCCTGGGCGTGGTGGTGCGATGGCGATCCCAGCATGGCGCGAGCGGTCATCGAGGAGGGATTCCGACTGTCGACTCGTGCTGACGACTCGTTTGGCATCGGCTGCAGCCTGGAAGTCCTGGCATG
The DNA here is from genome assembly GCF_041228765.1 of Rhodococcus wratislaviensis. Classification (NCBI taxonomy): domain Bacteria; kingdom Bacillati; phylum Actinomycetota; class Actinomycetes; order Mycobacteriales; family Nocardiaceae; genus Rhodococcus; species Rhodococcus wratislaviensis. The sequence continues at coordinate 1,314,587 of NZ_CP150488.1, forward strand.
GATCGAAGCCGACCACAACCCCGGCTGTGCCGCAGTACTTCTCGGAGCCGCCGCCGCAATCTGGCGGGACGTCGGCGGAACGATGGCCAACTATCTCGCCGGTTTGAGCTACCACAGCGACTGCGAACAACAGGCACGCCACGGACTCGGTAGCCGACAGTTCGAAGAGAAGTACCAGCACGGCAGCGCGTTCAGCGTCGACGAGGCGGTCAGGTACGCCTTCGATGAACAACCCGTACCCGCGAAGAGGTCTCCCGAAGCCGACACCCTGAGCCGACGTGAACGACAAGTCGCCGAGCTCGTCGCCGAGGGACTGACCAACAGGGCGATCGCCGCAAAACTAGTCATTTCGCAGCGGACCGCACAGGGCCACGTCGAAAACATCCTGTCCAAACTCGGCTACACCTCGCGAACACAGATCGCCACCTGGCTCGTCGAACACACACACCAGCAGAACCCTGACCCCGAGAGACGAACTCACCACTCATGACCATGCGCGGCGCAGTACTCCACGCAAGGAGGGCCCGAGATGGCCCCGGTGGTAAACGTCGGCACGCCGAAGCGCGCGAGTTTCTCAGTCTTCGGTGACCTCGAGGGTGACGTCGATGTTGCCGCGGGTGGCGTTGGAGTAGGGGCACACCTGGTGTGCCTTCTCGGTCAGTTCGAGCGCCTCGGCGCGGGGCAGGTGGGGGAGGGAGACCTCGAGGGTGACGGCGAGACCGAAGTCGCCGCCGCCCGTGGCGCCGATGCCGACGCGGGCGCCGACGGCCGAGTCGGCGACGTTCGCCTTCGCCTGACGGCCGATCAGCTGGAGTGCGGAGTGGAAGCACGCCGCGTATCCGGCGGCGAACAGCTGCTCGGGGTTGGTGCCGTCGCCGGACCCACCCATCTCCGTGGGGATCGCGAGGTTCAGGTCGAGCCGGCCGTCGGACGTGCGGGCGTGGCCCTTGCGTCCTTCTCCGGTGGCGAGGGCTTCGGCGGTGTAGACGATCTTCATGGTTACTTCTCTCCTGTAGGGGTGTTGGAGCTGTGGAGCGATTCGGTGAGCCGCGACAGGGAGCTGCAGGTCACGTCCGCGCGGGCGTCCTGCTCCCAGAGCATCAGCAGCGCAATGTACTTCGGTAGGACACTCGCAATGTGTCGAGCATCGACCGGCGTTCACCCATCACTCGGTGGGCACGTCGTCGGGGTCGAGCTTGACCTCGATCAGGAGCGGTCGTGTGCGATTGACAATTGCTTTCTCCACCGTTGTGAGATCGTCCGGAACTCGCATTGTGACGCCCTCGCCCCCGAGGGCAATTGCAAGCGCCGAGAGATCCGGCCACTGGAACAGTGTCCGGGAGGGATCCATGTCCCGGTTACGAAACTGAATGTGCTCGGCACCGTACGACGAGTCGTTCAGAACCATGACAATCAAGTCGATCCCGTTCTGTACGGCACTGACGAATTCAGTGATTCCACCGAGCATGAAGCCGCCGTCTCCGCAGACGAGGAATACGGGCCGGCCCTGCGCGGCGAGCGCGGCTCCAATCGCGTTCCCCATGCCCAGGCCGATGGCACCGAAGTTGCAGGTATGCACCAGTGAATGGGGGTCGGGAACGTGTAGCAGCTTATACCCTGCAAACATGAAGCGACCGGCATCAACTACGACCACTCGGTCCTCGGGTATCAATCGGTCGATTGCTCGCACGGTCTCGTGGAATGGGATACTCCCCTCGAGAGAAGCGGGAGACGTTGGGATGCAGTAGTCCTCGACATCGGCAGACTTCTCGATCCAGTCTTCCCGAAACCGGCGGGTAGGGACCTCCGCCTCATCGAGGTACCCGATGATCGCGTGCGCGATCGTCGCAGCGTCGCCCAGCACAGCAGCATCGACATCGATGTGTCGCGCGATCGCCTGTGGATCGGTATCGCAATGCACGACTCGCTTGCCGCTCAGGAGGGCGCCTGAATCCGTGGTCCAGGAATTCAGGCTCGCACCGAACGCGATGACGCAATCGCTCTTGCCGATCTGGTCCAGAGCGGCGGAGGTGGAGAGTGTGCCGAATACTCCCAGAGCCCCTGGGTCCGTCAAGAATAGCGACTTTCCTCGCAAGGTGGTTGCCACCGGCGCGCCGAGTCGCTCGGCAAGCCGGCGGATGGCTGCCCGAGCGCTCGGCGTCGCCGCTCCGCGGCCGGCCAGGACAATCGGTCGCTCGGCGGCAGCAACAATGCCGACCGCTTGGTCCATCTCGTCAGGGTCCAGTGTGGTGTTCCGGTCCGCAGGCTTCAGCGGATCATGTTGGTAGTCAACCTCTTTCCACATGTAGTCCGCCGGTACGTTGAGTACTATTGGTCTGCGTTCTGCGGTGGCTCGCCGCAAGGCCTCGCGTAAATTCTGAACAGCGGTCTCGGGGCGCTGTACCTGTTCGAAACCGGCGCCTGTCGGAAGAACCAGTTCTCTTTGCGCGATGTCTTGCAGAGTGTTTCGGTCACCGTCTGCGGTGTCACCGCAGATCAACACAATCGGCATGCGGCTCCGCACGCTGTCGATCAACGGCGGAAGGGCGTTGGCCAATCCTGGACCGTGGGTGACGGTAGCCACGCCGACCTCTCCTGAAACGCTGGCGTAGCCGTTGGCCATCAACACGGCGCCGGCTTCGTGCGCCGATGCGATGTATGTGGCTCCAGGGATCGAGGAGTAGTGGTTCGCCATGTAGAGGTTGCCGTCGCCCATCAGACCGAACAATGTCTCGACCCCATGGTCGATCAGCCCTTGGGCGAGAGCTTTGAAGACCTGCATCGGTTGACCCTTTCGTTCAGAACGTCTCGAGAGAGACCACAGTTTGCCGATCGGTCGGCGGATTCCAACTGCGTCGCCTGCGTGAGACGAGACTCTCGACAATTGGATCGGACGACGGGACCGCCAGGTAATGCGTGTCATTCATTGCAAGTGGTAATTGAATATGCTCGCGCCATCTGACGCTGGTTCTTGTGGGATGGTGTCGGCAAGTACTTTGTACTCGGGAATTCGGCCACGCTCCACGGTCGACCGGTCACGGCAAACCAATTCAATGAGGTTGTCCGCCGGATCTCGCACATACATCTGGACCCCACCATCGGGAAGCTCGTATATCGTGCCGAGAAATCCTTCTTCTTTGATTCCCAGGTTCGTCGCGTGGTCGTACAAACCCATGAAATCGCGTACCTCCAGCGCAAAGTGATGAATGTAGCTTGCGTCCGTCGTCCCCCCGTACTCGTATACATGAAGGGTCCTGTCACCGATCAAGAACCACGCGGTCGGAACTGCGAATGTGGGGGACGGGACCTGCTCGAGATGCAGAAAGTCTTTATAGAAGCGCACTGATTCACCCAGTTCACGAGCTGGCACGCTCACGTGATTGACGGCTACTACGGGGTGGCTCATCTGGTTCCTACCGGCCGATCGCTTCCGCCGGCACGGGTTGCGGGATCGGAGCCGACGATGCCGCGGCCTTCTCCTTCGCTTTCGCGAGGTCTTCACGAACGGCGAGACCGTACTCACGGGGGTCCAGTTCGAGTCCGTATCGCCGCCCGGACGGATACAGCCGAGCCATCTGCTCGTGTTCTTCCGCGATCGCCCGCCGCATGGCGGCCTCGTCGGGAAGATCGACGTCTCCGGCGAGGACAGCGGCGAGCCAACGACTCTGGATGTCGATCATCCGGATATTGGCGCCGCCGCTGACATCGAACAGACCGACGAAGTAGAGGCCAGGCCAGCGTGGGGACACGGCCCTTCGGTACAGGTCGATGCGTCCTCCGTTGATCGGCGACACATCGCTACTGAGGAACGGGATGTCGAACTGGTATCCGGTCGCGGCGATCACGGCGTCGAAATCCTCTTCCGTTCCATCGTCGAATCGAACGGTAGTCCCTTCAGCGCTGCGTGTTCCGGGACGGACGGCGATTCGGTTCCAAGCGATATGGGACATCACGGTGGGGTGACTCGCCGGGTGCGTCCGTGTTTTCGGTGTCGTGAAGCCCCATTGCTCCATCCGCCCGTGCGCGACCAGCGTGACGAGTTCTCTGACCCGGCGTGCCAGCGGCCAAGGTAGCCAGGGGCGCTCCACCTTCGCCAGAAAACGCGACAACGGAGCACCGAACATCATCCGAGGCATGATCAGAACGGGAGACCGGGCGGCCAGCACCGTCCGGTCCGTCACAATGCAGACATCCGCAGCGATGTCCAGGCCGCTGTTTCCGGTCCCGACCACGAGGACCTTCTTCCCGGCGAACCGATCCGGGACCCGGTAGTCACGTGAATGCAGGTAATCGCCTGTGAAGTCGGCTGCGAACGGGGGGTGGCTCGGGATCGACTGGTGTCCGTTCGCTACCACCACACGGTCGAATTCGGATTCCGTGCCATCGTTCAGTTTCAGCGTCCAGCGCGGGGTGCCGGGTGCTTCTGCTGCGGGCTCGACGCTGTCGACCGCCGTGTTGAAAACGATGTGCGACCGCAAACCGAAGTGGTCAGCATAGGCGTTGAAGTAAGCCCTCATCTCATAGTGAGTGGGGAAAAGGGATGCCTCCGCGGGTATCGGAAAGTCGCGGTAACCGGTGTCTCTCGCTTCGGAATTGATCCGCAGCGACTGATATGCCGCGCCGATCCCGTTGTCGTTCTCATATACCCACAGCCCACCGACCTCGGACCCCTTCTCGTAGACGGTGACGTCGAAGCCCCGCCCGATGAGGTGTTTGGCTGCACTCAGCCCGGCGGGCCCTGCGCCGATCACGGCAATTCGCTGGACCTTCAAGATTTCCTACTTTCGAAATGGTTTTCCAGTTTTGGTAATTGTGATGGTATCGCTCGTCCACCCACCTGACAAGAGAAAGAGGCGGGCGGGTGTGGTGCGATGTCAGGGCAAGGTCGGATCGCGCCGAAGGGCGCGGCGCAGCGCCTCGATTCGTCGCGCCCATGCCTGACGGGTGCGCTCCGCCCCGGGAGCCAACTGGTCGAAACCGTGGTACGCGCCGGGGTGGACGTGCAGCTCGAGGGATACCCCTGCTGTCGCCAATCCCTGTGCGAACCGCAGGTTTTCGGGGAGAAAGAGATCGAGCGAGCCGACGTCGAGGAAGGTCGGCGGCATGCCTGTCAGATCCGTTGCGCGCGACGCGGCGGCGTCGGCGGGGACCTCGGTCCCTCCAGCCGTATCACCGAGGATATGACGCCACGCTTCGATGTTGTGTTCACTGTCCCAGACGCCGAGCGCCGGCTGAGTGCCTTGCTCGCCGGTGCGGTCGTCGAGCATGGGCGCCGCCAGTGCGAGTAGCGCGATGGGCGGGTCCCTGCGGTGGCGCCAACGGAGGGCGAGCGCCGCTGCGAGCCCTCCACCGCCGCTGACGCCGTAGACGGCAACTCTGTCCGGGTCGATCCCCAGTGTGTGGCCCGAACCCATCAACCAGGTCAGTGCTGCCGTGCAATCGTCGATTGCAGCCGGGTAGGGGTGCTCCGGGGCCAACCGGTAATCGATGGAGATCGTGGTGGCCCCGGTGCCCGAGGCGAGTCGTGCCGCATATGCGTCCTCGGCCTCGATGCTGCCCATGACCATTCCGCCGCCATGGATGTAGAGCAGTCCGCCCTCGCAGCGGTCTTCGGCAGGTTGGTAGATCCGCGCCCGAACCGTCGAACCCGAATCCAGAACGACGTCGCTCCGGACGACTTCCGGCTGCTCGGTTGGGGCCGTGACGCTCATGCCCAGCCGGTCGTACAGCCGACGCCTTTCCTTCAGGTCGGCAACGCTCAGGAAACCGCGTGGTCCGAGAGAATCACGCAGCGTCGCCAGCTGTCGACGCATCTGCGGGTCTATTCGATGTGCCTCCGGAATGTCGGTGTCCTTGGGTGCCCGCATGTTTCAACGCCGCGCCGCTTTTGCAGCAGACTTCGTGGCAGTTGCACTGGCAGGCCCGCTTCCGGGGGCGGCAGCATCAGGCGAAACCAGCTCGGCGAGATCGTGGACGCCGAGATCGTCTTGGATGTCCGCAGCGGTCCGCTGGGTCTGCTCGATCAGCTCGTCTTCCCGGTCGGTGTCGAGGCCTGCGCTGAGTGCAGACACGTGGATCGCAGCCGCCATCGTCCCCGCAGCGTCGCGAACCGGAACGGCGATTCCAAAGATTCCCGGATAGCCCTCCTCGCGGCTGACAGAGAGTCCACGCTGCCGGATCCGATCGAACTCGGCTTCCAGTAATTCCGGTTCGGTGATCGTCGTGGATGTCAATCGACGTTGGGGACGCGCAAGCACCCGTGCGCGCAAGTCGTCCTCATATGCGGCATACAGTTTTCCGACCGCGGTCGCATGCAGCGCCAGGGAATCACCGATCCGGATGTTGACCGACACGGGCTGCGTCCCGCGAAATCGATCCACGTACACGATCCGGTCGCCGACCCGCACCGCCAGGTACACGTCGTTGCCCAACGTCTTGGCAAGACGTTCGAGATGACGCCGTCCGAGCGTGCGTACTTCGAGCGAATTCATGATCTTGATACCGATTCGAACAGCTCGCGGGCCGACCGTGTAGCGGAGATCGTCGGTGGCCGCGATAATTTCGGATGCGAGCATCGTCTGCAGCAGGTTGTGGGTGCTGCTGACCGGCGCACCGACCGCCTGGCTGATCTCGGTGAGCCGCAACCCGTCAGGTGCATCGGCGAGTGCGTCGAGGACATCGAACGTCCTCAAGAATCGATCCGGGTTCATGCCTTTACCTCCTGAGCCGTTGACGCGATCGAGCCGGAAGCGAGCAGTGCGTCGATCCTTGCTTCATCGATACCCGCTTCGCGGAGCACTTCCACAGAGTGTTGTCCAGGTTCCGCCACGCCGCGCCGCACCTGTGTGGGCGTGCGACTGAATCGGGGAGCCGGGGCCGGCTGGGTGATGTCGTCAACCGTGATGAACGCATTCCGCGACACGTTGTGACGATGACTGGGCGCTTCCAGCATGGACAGGACCGGAGTGACACACGAGTCGGTGTCCTCCAGCAGGGCCGTCCACGCGTCGCGGGTCCGCGTCCGGAAGACCTCTGCGAACACTTCGCGTAGCGCCGGCCACTGACTGCGGTCCCATTGATCGGGCAGATCGCGGCCGTCGAGCCCGAGCGCCGAGATCAGGTTTGCATAGAACTTCGGTTCCATGGCGGCCACCGCCACATACTTGTCGTCGGATGTGGCGTACACGCTGTAGAAGTGGGCGCCGCCGTCGTTCATGTTCGACTCCCTGTCGTGGTCCCACATGCCACGCCCGGACAGCTCGTACATCATTGTCATCAGCAGCGCCGAGCCCTCGGCCATCGACGCATCCACCACCTGGCCCCGCCCCGAGTTCCTCGCTTCGAGCATCGCTGCGACCATACCGAATGCGAGGAGCAGGCCTCCACCGCCGAAGTCGCCGATGAGGTTCAACGGCACCGTGGGCGCCTGATCACGGTCGCCGATGTGGTGGAGCACGCCGGCGACCGCAATGTAGTTCAGGTCGTGACCGGCACGTTGGGCCAGGGCGCCGTCCTGGCCCCATCCAGTCATTCTCCCGAAGACGAGGCGCGGATTCTGCGCCAGGCACACCTCCGGGCCCAAGCCCAGGCGTTCCATCACTCCAGGCCGGTACCCCTCGATCAGTCCGTCCGCGTTCTTCAGCAGTTCGAGCACCGTGTCGATGCCACCGGGGGACTTGAGGTCGACGGCCACGGAGCGGCGCCCCCGGCCGAGCCCCCCGGTGGTCATTCGGACCAAGTCGTCTGGTGTACCGCCGTCCGCGGAAGGTACCCGGTCGATGGTGATCACATCAGCTCCCAAGTCGCTGAGCAACAGAGCGACGAAGGGCGTCGGTCCGATGCCCGCAAACTCGACCACACTGATCCCCGCCAACGGACCCATACTTGAACTCCCAACACTCAATCGTTCACTTGCTACATAATAACGGATTTGAATTCGATATCTCGAAAGAATGGATCAGCGGGTCGATGTCGAAGCGTGCTCATCGCGGCCCCATTCTGATCGCGCCGTCGAGTCGGATCACCTCACCATTGAGCATCGAATTCTCGATCACGTGCTGCACGAGACCTGCATACTCATCGGGATTGCCGAGCCGACTGGGGTGTGGAACCTGCGCACCCACCGAGGCGCGCACCTCGTCCGCGACTCCTGCGAACATCGGAGTTTCGAACAAACCGGGGGCAATGGTGACGACACGGATCTGGTGCCGGGCGAGCTCCCTCGCGGCCGGCAGCGTCATTCCTGCAACTCCGCTCTTGGAGGCCGCGTAGGCCACTTGCCCAACCTGCCCCTCGTATGCGGCGATCGAAGCAGTGCAGACCACCACTCCGCGGTCTCCGTCGGTCTGCGCATGCTCACTCATCGTGGAAGCAGCTTGCGCGAGGAGGGCGTAGGTTCCGCCGAGATTCACAGCCACCGTCTGCGCGAACAGCTCTCCCCTGTCGCTGCGCGGGCCCACAAGACTCCCGCTGGTCGCAATTCCCGCGGCGGCCACCGCGATCCGCAGCGGAGCACGTTCCCGTGCCGTCTGCATGGCAACGCCCACGTCGTCCCAATTCGTCACGTCGCCGGGTACGAAAACGGCGCCGCCACCCAACTCGGCGACGAGCGCCGCGCCTGCCTCCTCCGCACGGGGAAGGTCGAGTAGCACCACGCTCGCGCCTGCCCGGGCCAACCGGCGAGCGGCAGCCGCGCCCAGGCCCGACGCTCCCCCGCTGATCACTGCGGAGCAACCTGCAATCTTCATCCCATGTCTCCTGAGGCGCGTTCGGTGGTCCGGAAGTCGCCCAGATCGGCTCGGCGGATCATGTCCCAGAAGTCGACCACCTTGAACGGGTTGTTGACCACGACCCGCCCCTTGGAGTTGCGGTAGTAGACGTCCATCCCGGGGTGGGACCACACCATCCGAGAGTGCGCGTCGTCCACTCTGCGGTTGTAGTCGTCATAGACGTCCTGGCTGCACTCCACGGAGTCCAGGTCCTTGGTGATCATCTGGTTCATCAGATCGGCGATGTAATTCATCTGGAGCTCCATCATGGAGATGAGGCTTCCGCCGTGGCCGAACTGGGTGTTGGGACCGTACAGGGTGAAAAAGTTGGGGAAGTCCGGAACCGTGACGCCGAGGTAGGCACGCGCGTCGTCACCGTCCCAGGCCGCCTCGAGTGTGCGGCCGCTGCGGCCCGTGATCCGCATGGGAGCGAGGAATCTGACGACATCGAAGCCCGTTGCGAACACCAGGACGTCGACTGGATGTGTGAGGCCGTCCGTGGTGCGGACGCACTGATCCTGGATCTCGGCGATCGGTGTCGTCTGCAAGTGGACGTCGTCGCGGGTCAGGGTGGCGAACCAGCGGTTGTCGAGCAGCATTCGCTTTCCGAAGGGCGGATAGGTCGGCAACACATCGCCGAGCATCTCCAAGTTCCCGTCGAGTTCCTTGACCAGATACCGGGTGAGGAACCGGCGGTGGCCGTCGTTCATCGCATTGATCGACCGATGCTGGTGCGGCCATTGAACATCTCTCTGCAATCCGTCGTGGCCGCGGTCGTTGAAGATCCAGGTCAGTCGGAGCCGATACCACGACCGGTACAGAGGGACCTCGGACATGAGGTAGCGGATCGGCTCCGGAACATCGACCTTGAACTTTTCGAACGGGGCGGCCCACTGCGGCGACCGCTGGAATACCGTGACCGACTCGGCGGCATCGGCGATCGCGGGAACCAGCTGCATCGCGCTCGCCCCGTTTCCGATCACTCCTACCCGCCGGCCTGCGATGTCCAGGTCCTCGGGCCACCGCGCCGTGTGGACCACGGGCCCGGTGAACGAATCGGTGCCCGGGATCGCGGGGATCTTCGGCTTGTTGAAGGCGCCGACTGCGCTGATCACGAACGCTGCAGTGGTGGTCGATCGGTGACCGTCCTGGTCGATCAGATCCAGTGTCCACCGCCGGGTGTCGTCATCCCAGGTGGCCCCCTCGACCTCGACGCCGAATCTGATGTTCGGGCGGATTCCGAACCGGTCGGCAATCTGTTGGAAGTAGCCGTGCAACTCGTCCCGTGAGGCGAACCAGCGGGACCAGTCGTGCCGCGCGAACGAGAACGAGTACAGGTGACTCGGAGTGTCGACGCCGCATCCCGGGTAGCGGTTCTCCAACCACGTTCCGCCGACTTCGTCGTTCCGCTCGAGCACGGTGTAGGAAATGCCCATTTCGCCCAGCCGGTAGGCGGCGCAGAGGCCCGACGCGCCGGCGCCGATGATGATGGCGTCGAAGCCTGGCGGCGGGACCATCGCGGGAGCCGCGATCGTCTCGCCCGAGCCGACCTTCAATTCGTGGGAGGCCATGTCGGCATACTTGTCAGGCACGTGCTCCCCGACCGAGACACGCAACATCTCGATCAGCTGATCGGGTGACAGTTGCGCAACCGCGAGGGAACCGCTCCTGCCCCAATTCAGGATCGCCTCTGCCGCGGCGCGTCGAATCTCCTCCTGGAGCGGCTGTTCGAGCCCGGCTGTGTCGTTGTCACCGAGCCCCCGTACAGGGGTCGGCAGGTAGGGCTCGGCCAACCAACGCTGCTCCCCTGTCATCTGGAACAACACCATCAGCAAGGTCGGCACGTTGGCCACCGCCACAGCCTCGCGAATCTTTCGTTCGTCGAGCCGCGAGGTCTCCGCCTCGACATCGGTGTTCTTCACTCTGTGTACTCCTTTGTGTTATTGGACGACGCCCACACTTCCTTGGCTTCGTCGAGCAAAGCGTTTCGAATGAGCTTCCCCGTCAAAGTTCGAGGTAACTCGTTATGCCTCATCACGATTCGGCCAGGAACTTTGTAGGAGGCGATGTGATGGCGGCAGTAGTCCACCAGCGCGGCCTCGTCTGCGACGGCCGAGCCATCCACGCGGACGAAGCCGATGGAAACCTGATCTTTGTCGCTGTCGTCGACTCCCACGACCGCCGCCTCCAAGACCGCCTCGTGAGTGAGCAAGAAGTCCTCCACCTCGAGCGGGGAGACGTTGATGCCCCCGGTCCGGATCATTTCCGAAGCGCGGCCGGCGAAGTGCAGCCTGCCGTCGTCGTCGAGGTGCCCGAGGTCACCGGTGCGAAAGGCGCCGTCTTCGGTGAACGCAGCGGCGGACTCATCCGGCTGGTCGAGATAGCCGGATGAGACGAAGCCGGACACTGTGATCTCGCCGACCTTCCCGGCGGGCAGTTCGGCGCCAGTCTCCGGATCGATGATCGACACCAGGTTTCCAGGCAGCGGTGGCCCCTGGGTCGAGCACTTCATTTCGAGTGGCCAGTCATGCGGAGTGACTGTGGCGCCGCCGTACATTTCCGTCGACCCGTATGCGTTGCAGATGTCGGTCACACCGAGTTCTTCTGCAGCGGCACGGACATCGGCGTCCGGGCCGATCGTCATCCCCCGTTGCAGACTCGCGGTGCGGGCGCGGGAGAACTCAGGGTACGCCAGCAGGCTACGGGTGATGGAGGGCAACGTGTAGATGGCAGTGCACTGGTGCCGCTCGATCTGCTCGAGGACTCTGCCCGCATCGAAGGTCTCCTGGAGGACGATCGTGCAACCGGTGACGAGAGCGACCATCAGTGCGTTGGCTCCGCCGTAGCTCCAGAAGAGCGGGACGGGCACCGCGATTCGGTCCTCGGATGCGATCCCCATCCGCTCGGCGACCTCGCGAGCATGGTCGATGGCATCGCGCTGTCCGAGCCGGACGGCTTTGGGCCTCGATGTCGAACCCGACGTGTAGAGAACCAGAGCCGTGCCATCGGGGTCGATTTCGACGCTGGGGACGGCGCTGCCGCGACGATGTTCGCCCAGGTCTCGGAACGCGCACGCTCCCTGGGGGGCCCGGTCTCCGATGATCACCACACCACGCAGTGCGGGGTAGGCCGCGGAACGCCAACCCGGCCCGGCGGCACTCCACGCTTCGGGGACGAGTTCGCGGATCGTGGGCATCAGATCGGTCTGGCCGAAGCCATCTACTGTGATGAGAACCTCGCAGCGCGAGTGTGTGAGCAAATGATCGAGATCCCACCGCCGCGACCAGGTCGCGAAGGCCGCCACGGTGGCTCCGACCGTTATTGCGGCATAGGTGGCAACGAGCCACTCTCTGCGGTTCGTGCACAACAGGCCGACCCGGGTTCCCGGGCCGACTCCGATCGCGCGCAGCCCAGCCGCGGTCGCCGCCACGGACTCCGCGAGCTGACCGTGGCTGAGCTCTCCCCGTTCGTCGATGACGGCGGGCTGCGAGCGGCGTTGTCGTGCGGTGTCCTGGAGGATCTCGGAAATCGACGCGGGCAGCGGCGTATCGGTGGTGTTCATCGGTTTCTCCTGCGTGCAGCGCGACGGCGCGCGGCCACTGCGGCCGCATGCACCGTCTCCACCAGAGACGGATGTGGGTGGATGATGGCCGCCAAATCTTCGGTGCGGCACGCGGTCTCGACCGCGACTGCGGCCTGGGCGATGAGATCGCAGGCGCTGGGGCCGACCATGTGCACCCCGAGCACCACGTCCGTCTCCGCGTCGACGACGATCTTCACCATCCCGTCCGCCTCGCCCAGCACCACAGCCCGCCCGGAGGTGGCGAACGAGCTACGGCCCACTACCACCTCGTACCCTTGCTCCTCGGCCTGCTCCGCCGTCAGCCCCACGGCCGCGATTTCAGGGTCGGTGAACGCGATGAGCGGCACCTGCGCGTCAATGGCACTCGGCAGCCCGGAGATCGCCTCGGCGGCCACGACTCCCTCGGCCATCGCCTTGTGGGCGAGCGCGGGTCCGTGGGTGATGTCCCCGATGGCGTAGACGTGGGGCAGCGCGGTCCTGCCTTGCTCGTCCACGGGGACGTGTCCGGTCGCAGTCACTGTGAGTCCCAGCCTGTCGAGCTGCAGGTCGTCGGTGACCGGGCCGCGGCCAACGGCGACCAGGATCGCGTGCGCGGGCACCTGATCGTCTGTGCCGTCCGTGCGGACCAGCAAGTTATCGGCCTGGACCCCGACGGCGGTTGTGCCGAGGCGGATGTCGATCCCCAGCTCGCCCGCCCGCGCGGTGACCACCTGCACCAGGTCGGGATCGAATCCCGCAAGCAACCTGTCGGTGGCCTCGACAACCGTGACACGAGTGCCGAAATGGGCGAACGCCATGCCCAGTTCCATCCCGACGTAACCGCCTCCCACAACCACGAGCGAGGGCGGCACTTCGTCGAAGGCGAGCACTCCCGTCGAGTCGAACACCCGGGTCCCATCGACGGGCAGAGCAGCGAGCTCCACCGGCTGGGAGCCGGTAGCGAGGATCGCCTGCTCGAACCGAAAGTGCTGGACGTGATCACCGCTCTCGACCGATATCCGGTGCTCATCGAGAAAGAACGCGGTGCCGGACACCACTCGCACCCGGCCCAGGGTGGCGCTGACGCCCCCAACCAGCCGGTCGACGACCTGCTTTCGCCAGACCTGCAGACCGGAAAGGTCGATTCTGGGCTGCAGCTGTGGTCCCTGGACGGGAAGTCGTGCGCTACGGGCAAGGTCGTGCGCGGCGGTAGTGAAGACCTTCGAGGGGATGCATCCGACATTCAGACACACCCCACCGAGATCGCTCCGCTCGACGAGCAGAACCTCTTTGCCCAGCTCCGCGGCGCGGGCGGCGGCTGTGTACCCGCCGGGGCCGCCACCCACCACCAGCACCTCGACCGGCTCGGCCATCTCTCCTACAACCATGTCATCCTTCCTCGACGAGAAGCTGCACCGGCGCCTCTAGCAGCGTGATCAGTGCCTGGCAGAAGCCGATCACGACGTCGCCGTCGACCAGCCTGTGGTCGGCGGAGTACGAGATCGGTAGCAACGTTCGTGCGACAATTTCGCCGTCACGGACGACGGCCTGCGGCGTAGCGCGCCCGAAGCCCAGGATGCCGCCCTCGGGTGCGCGGATGATGGGCGTACCGAAGTTCCCGCCGAGCGGCCCGTGATTACTGATGGTGAATGTGCCCTCCTGCATCTGCTCGATCGCCACCGTTCGGGTCCGTGCTGCGGCGGTGAGGGCCTCCACCTCGCGGGCGATGGCCAACAGCGGCTTCCGATCGGCGTCTTTTACCACCGGAATGACGAGTCCGTCAGGGGTATTGACGGCAAATCCGACATTTCGCCGTGCCCGCACGATGATTTCCTGGGCCGCGTCATCGAAACTGGCGTTGGCCATCGGGAACTGGACCAGCGCGAGCGCCGTGGCCTTCACCAGGAACGGGGTCAGGGTGAGGCCGATTCCCTTGGCCTCGGCTCTGGGCAGCAGCGACTTGCGAAGGGCGAGTAGATCTCCCACATCCGCGTGGTGCATCGCGACAGTGTGCGGGATGTCACGGAGTGCCCGGACCATCGCCTCCGCCGTACGCCGGCGCAGCCCCCGGACCGGTATTCGCTGGTCTTCTGTGAGACCGACCGGTTGGTGGGACCCGGACTCCGGAAGTGAGCGCTCGGTGGCTGCCGCAGTCGCCGCCCCAGCGGGGCTGGACTTGGCCTGCGACGCTCCATGAACGGCAGCGCGAACGTCGTCGTCGGTGATGCGTCCTCCGGGCCCTGTGCCCACCAGGCCGTCGAGGCTCACGCCGAGCTCCCTGGCGAGCCGCCGGGTCGCCGGTGTTGCCAGTGGCCGCTTCTGCGCACCGGATCCGTTTGCATTCAGGGGAGTGTGATGGGCCGAGCCGGCCGGCGTCGCCGCTGCTCCGCCGTCACTGGCCTGCGCCGGCTCAGCCGGCGTGGGGGCCGCGCCATCGGCGATGACGATGAGACGTTCTCCGACCTGGACCATGGCGCCCTCTGGTGCACAGAGCTCGGCGACCTGGCCGGTCGTCGGGGAGGGCATTTCTACCAGCGCTTTATCGGTTTCGATCTCGGCGACGGGCTGGTCCTCGACGACCTGATCTCCGGGGCCGACGAGCCATCGGATGATCTCCGCCTCTGCGATGCCTTCGCCGATGTCGGGCAAGTGGAAGGTGTAAGACATTTATCGATCCTCAGAAGTGGACGGCCGCGCGGATCGCGCGCAAGATTCGCCGCGCGTCGGGGATGTAGTGATCCTCGAGCTGGGGCATGGGAAACGGGATGTCATATCCGCCGACGCGGGTGACCGGGGCTTCGAGATGCAGAAAAGCCTCTTCGGCGACGGTAGCGGCGACCTCACCAGCAAACCCGCCGGTGTAGGGAGCCTCCTGAACTACGATCGCTCGGCCGGTGCGCGCCACAGCCTCACGTATGGTGTCGCAATCGAGCGGGACAAGTGAGCGCAGGTCGATGACTTGCACATCGATACCCTGCTCAGCGGCAGCAGTCGCGGCCTCCATAGCGACCTGGACCATCGCGCTCCACGCGATGACGGTGACGTCGGTCCCCTCCCGCGCGATGCGCGCCTGACCGAACGGGACGAGGTGGTCACCGTCGGGAACGTCGTCCCGCACAAGCCGGTAGCCACGGAGCGGCTCGAGAACGAAGATCGGATCCGGGTCCCGAATTGCTGTGGCCAGCAACCCCTTCATGTCCGCCGCCGTCGCGGGGGCTACCAACCGCATCCCGGGGTTGTGGGCAAAGAGCGCTTCGAAGGCGTCGGAATGCAGTTCTGGGGTGCGTACGCCACCTCCGAAGGGCGCGCGAATGGTCACCGGCATTGTCAGAGCACCGTTTGTGCGATAGCGCATCCGGGCGAGCTGATTGCCGAGCTGATGGAACCCCTGCTGAGTGAAGCCGAGAAACTGCATCTCGACGACGGGCACCAGGCCCGAGCCGGCGAGCCCGACAGCGGCACCGATTATCCCAGCCTCACTGGTCGGCATGTCGAAGACGCGGTCGGCCCCGAACTCCGTCTGCAACCGGTCCGTCGCCCGGAAGACGCCGCCCGACTTCCCGACGTCTTCGCCGAGCAGGACGACGCGTTCGTCGCGGCGCATCTCTGCCTCGAGCGTGCTGCGCACCGCTTCCACCATGTTCATGCCAGTCATCGGTTCTCCTCGATACTCGTACGCAGTTCCTCCTGCTGGCGACGTAGTCGCATGTCGGGCTCCGCGTAGAGGTGCTGCAGCATCTGCCCGGGGTCGGGCGGCGGAGTGGCATCGAACTCGGCAACTGCCGTGACAATCTGGTCGTCGCACCACGCGATCGTGTCCGCGTCAGCGGTGTCATCCCACTGTCCGAGGCCGACGAGGTAGGACCGGAACCGGTGGATCGGATCAACCTTGCTTGCCTGCTCGTCGAAGTCTGCGGGGCGGTAGCGCTTGGGGTCGTCGGCTGTCGAATGGGCGCCGAGCCGATGGCATCGCGCCTCGATCAGTGTCGGGCCGTCGCCGGCCTCGGCGCGGGCCCGCGCATCCGCGACGGCTGTGTAGACCGCGAGCACGTCATTACCGTCGACTGCGATCCCCGGAAAACCGTATCCTGCTGCGCGCGACGCCACGGACTCTGCGGCCGACTGCTCATGCCACGGGATCGAGATGGCCCAGCCATTGTTCTGGCACACCATGACGAGCGGCGCACCTTTGACGCCTGCGATATTGCACGCCTCGTGAAAGTCGCCCTCGTTGGAGGCGCCGTCGCCGAACTGGGTCAGTACCACGCCCGGCTTGCCCTGCAGTCGCATTCCCCATGCGAGCCCGACCGCATGAGGCAGGTGAGCGCCGAGCGCGACCTGCTGCGGCCACAACCGGCCGTGGGACGGCAGGGCCGAGCCTGCGGGGTGCCCCATCCGCTGCAGAAGATAGGTAGACAGCGGCAACCCCCAATGCAGCATCGTGAGTTGTTCACGGTACTGAGGCACGAAGTGGTCTACTTCGGCATCCATCGCGTATGCCGTGCCGACCGCGGCGGCCTCCTGCCCGGACAGGGGCGGGTAGGTACCGAGTTTCCCTCTGCGCTGCAAGGAAATTGCCTTCTGGTCCAGGCGGCGTCCAAGCATCATCAGTCGCAGCATCGCGCGCAGGCGCTCCGGCTCGATCTGCGGCGGCTCCCCGAGCAGCATTCCGTTCTCGTCGAGTATCCGCACAGGCGTCAGCACGTGCGCTGATGCACCGATATCCGGCGGGTTTGTACCGTTCATGACGTCCTTTTCTGCCGACGGGGGAAGGGGTGTCCGCGATGGCGGTCAACACTCGCTCCGCGTCCTGGTCGACCGCGTCTTGCTGGCGGCACTGCTCCCCTCCGGAAGCAGACCGGGCGACAAGATTCGTAAATCCGAAATCGAATTCCTAACATCGAAAATTCTCGCCGCTCGGGGACGCCATGTCAACCCTCATTGCTTTCGTGGCACCCACATCGGCGCCATGTGGCACCGCATGCCGATGAGCCGGAGGTCCGTAGACCTCCGGCTCACCGACCTAGCGCTCCTGGATGATTCCGCTCCGAATAGCAAGGAGCCATGTGCATTTCGAGCGAATCGAACGAGGCAACCGGAGGCCGGCCTGCCGGTGCGGCCACCTCGTCCTCTATCGCTTCCACACCTTCCTCGGCCGGCCACGGCGTGCGGGAGTGCTGGTGGTGCGTGAGCTGTTTCGGTGGCGGTGTGCTGTTCATGCCGACAAGGCTCGCAATTGCGTGGTGAGTGCGACGGCGGTGATCTACGTGCTGCACTACCCGCATTTCCCACGCAGGTATGCCCCCGTGGACCCGGCGACGCATGCCCTGAGTTCAGCCTGGCCCGGCACGCGCGAACGGGCGCCATGATCGGTATGTCGTGCGACTACCCACTCCGAGCGAGAAGGCTGCCCGGTCTGTTCCGCACGGCCCTGGGGCAGGCGGCATCAACCGCTCAGAGACAGCGCACAACCTATTTTCTTGCCAGCGCTTCGATCGCGCCCTCGTAGCAACGGCGTGCTGCCTCGGCTGGTTCGAGTCGGGCAAGGTCGTCCGAAATCACCTCGACAGACACCGGCGCGGTCACACCACCCTCGGTCACGGCGTCGACGAAACCGTCGAGGTCGAAGTCACCGGCGCCCGGCACCGCCCGATGGTGAAGGGTCTCCACCAGGAAATCAGGATCGGCGGGATCCTTCGGACCGTCGTTGATCTGGATCATCGTGACTCGTCGAGACGGAATCGACCGCAGCATCTCCAGGTCGTTGGCTCCCCGCGTGTGGTGCCACGAATCGACGCAAAGGCCGGCATTGTCCCGGCCGGACTGCTCGATGATCGAGAGAGCCGTGCCGGCGTCCGGAATATTGGTTGTGGGCACGAACTCGAGAGCGATCTGCAGCCCGAAGTCGGCTGCACGGTCGCAAAGCGATGCGAATCGCTCCACGACGTCGGGTTCCAGATCCGTTCGGTCGAATGCCCCGACAGCTTGCAGGTGCCGTGCGCCGAAAAGCTCGGCCATGGCCCAAAAGTCGTTCAGGTCATCAGGGCTGGTGTAGGCGAGCCCACCGCCGAACGGCACGCCGGTCTCGGCCGTGGGAACGGCAAATCCGAATACTGCTTCGAGCTCGACGATCTCCAGACCGTGGTCGACCACGACGGCCTGGAGTTCCTTCGGGCTCATCTCCTCCGCGACGACCCGACGGTACGTGTCCAGGCTGATGCCCAGCGCATCGAAACCGGCGGCTGCCGCCACCTCGACTCGTTCTCGAAAACTGGCCGTCGTCACAGTGGTCATGTTGGCCAGCACCACATCCTGCTGGCGACCATTCACCTCGATCATTCCCTTACCCCCTACCGAAGAACCGGTTCGGGGGCGCCGGTCACGGACCCGCTGATCGACCATTTCTCGACGTCACCGCTGCGAGAGAGCGGTGGTTCCTTGTGCCAGACGCCATCCTTCATGATGCCGGTGAAGGTCGACTGATTCTGCAGGATCGCGATGTCCTTCAATGGGTCGCCATCGAGAACCAGCAGGTCAGCGAGGTAGCCTGCCTTGATGCAGCCCAGATCGTCCGGTTGAAGCATCAGCTCGCCACCGAGGCGGGTCGCGGACTCGATGGCCTCCATCGGGCTGAACTCGAGGAAGTTGACGAAATGCTCCAGGTCCCGGGCGTTGTTGCCCATCGGGTTCCAGGGCACGAAGTAGTCGCCGCCGGGCAACACTCGAACTCCTCGCTTCTTGAGCTCGATCATGTTCGCGATCAGGCTCTCCAGCTGTTCGTCGAGACCCATCGAAGCAGTGACTTCCGGGGTGAGCCCCCAGTCGCCGGCCTCGTACCTCGACGTGTGGAGGAAGCCGAAGGCCGGGGCTACGAAGTGTTTGTCCTTGTTCTCGGCCACCAGGTCGAGACCTTCCTCGTCGGTGAAATCTGCATGGAAGATGATCTCGATGCCGTGGCGGACGCACATCTTCACCGATTCCGCACTTCGGGCGTGTGCCGCCACGCGTTTTCCGCGAGCGTGGGCCACCTGGCACGTGGCGGCGACCTCCTCGTCGGTCATTGTGGTCACGCGACCTTTGGCGTACGGGATGAACTCGTCACCAGAGATGTCGAGCTTCATATGGTCGACGCCCTCACGCATGTACCACCGAGTCGTCTGGCGGAATTGATCCACACCGTCGCAGACGTGCTCGACGGATTGCCGATGCATGTGCGGTAGCCGGACATCGCCGACTCCTCCGGTGACGGTCAGCTCGGGGGATGCGACCAGCATGCGCGGTCCGATCAGGTTGCCCGCGTTGATTTCGTTCCGGACAACGAGGTCCAGTCGCGGCTTTGCCGACGCGGCGCACAGCATGCTGGTGAACCCCTGATCCAGCATCAGCCGTGCGTTGCGAGCAGTGAGCAACGTGTGTTCCTCGACCGGCAGATCGCCCATTTTGGCAAGGTCGATCTCGGGAAGGAAGCTCGGATGCGAGTGAGCATCGATCAGTCCCGGCATGACCGTCGCGCCGCCGACGTCGATGACTGTGGCATCGGAGTCCTGCCCGTCGCCGGTCCCCTCGGCAGCGACACTTGCGATCCGCTGCCCTTCGATCACGATTTCGGCTAGATACGGCTCTGCACCCGTACCGTCGATCAGCCGTGCGTTGCGAAGCTTGATCGTCACGTTTTTTTCTCCTTCTCAGCCTCGAGGAATCCAGGATCGGTGAAGCGCAGCGGCGAGCGTCGCCCTCTGGGAGCGGAATACGACCCCTGCGCATGTTTCCTAAATTCGGAACTGTTTTCCTAGCTTTGAAATGTGTCACCAGGCCGCGGCCTTGTCAAGAAAAATCTCGTATCGGCCGGACAGTCACGATGAGGCAAGTCGGCAGACTTGACGCCGGTGCGGTCTGCCTCGCGCGGCACTGCCGTCGCGGGGTAGGCCGGTTCGACTGGCCTGGACCGAGCTCGCATTCAATTGAATTCTCCCGCTTCGCTTGTCGCGCCGTCGCGCCGAGTTCGACCCGGCAGGGGCGATTCGCGAACACCGGCGCCGGACGGCCCCGGGCGGCCCGAAGACGCCCACCTCTCCGGACCCTTGACGCCGCCGCGCGTGAATCGCTAACATTCGAATACAGGAAATCAGTTTCGAGAAATCGAGAGCTTGAGGGTTGCCGGTTCACCGTCGCGAGCTCGGAGCGCTGAGTAGAGCCCGCCCGATAAGGAGATAGATCGCTATGTGCCATCACGACTCGAAGAACCATGGCTGACCCACCCGCAGCGGCGAGCCTGCCTGCGCTACTCGCAGCGTGCGCTACCGAATCGCCTGAAGCGGAGGCACTGGTCGTCGGATCGCTCCGCCAGACGTACGCCGAGCTGGCGGATTCCGTCGAGCGTGCGTCTCGTGCGTTTGCTGCTCTCGGCGTGGGACGAGGCGACATCGTGGCGCTGCTCGCTTCCAACGTCCCCGAATGGATACCCGCTGCACTAGGGGCGATGAAGTGCGGTGCGCGCATCGATGCGTTCAACACTTGGGTGAAGGCGCATGATCTCGACCACCTCCTGATCGCATCGGGAGCGTCCGTGCTGGTGATTCAGGACCGTGTTCGCAACGCGGACTTGCTCGGCGAGCTTCGGTCCTTGGTGCCTGAGGTCGACGGCGCTCGTCCAATCGGCAGCGCGCGGTTCCCGAAGCTGCGCAGGATTGTCGTCATCGGTGACGACATCCCGCACGCCGCCGAATCCTGGCCGGATTTTCTCGACAACGCCTCGGGCGATCAGACCGTGATCGAACCAGCGGGCCGGTCCGGTGAGCCTGCATTCGTCCTCTACACGTCCGGTTCGACGAGGGCACCCAAGGCGGTGCCCCTGTGCCACCGGGATTTGATCGTGAACGGCTTCCACATCGGCGAGCGGATGGGTCTCGCCGACGATGACCGGGTCTGGTTGGGATCCCCCTTGTTCTGGAGCTACGGTTGCGCAAATGCATTGATGGCAACCATGACCCACCGAGCGTGTTTAGTCCTGCAGGAGCGGTTCTCGGCTCGGGACGCGGCAGAGTTGATGGCCCGGGAGTCGGTCACAGCCGCCTACTTGCTGCCGACAATGATCGCTTCGCTCGCCGGCGAGACGGCAGAGCAGATACGCGGGATTCGCTCCCTCTGCACCGGAGTGACGATTGGCTCGCCGGCGACAGTCGAACGGGCTGCAATCGAACTCGGTATCAGCGAGATCTGCAATGTGTACGGTTCGACCGAGACCTACGGGAATTGCTGTGTCACCGACCGTCGATTGCCCTTGTCGCGCCGACTGACCTCCCAAGGTTCCACACTTCCTGGTGTGGACGTACGGATCATTGATGCACGTACCGGCGAGGAGCTACCGGCGGGCCAAGCAGGCGAGGCGCAGGTCCGCGGCAGGGTCACCTCCGGCTACCTGGGCGACGAGAACGCTGACGCCGACGCGTTCACCGTCGATGGCTGGTTCCGTACCGGCGACCGACTCGTCCGGAATTCGGACGGAACATTCTCCTTCGTCGATCGTGTAAGTGACATGATCAAGACCTCGGGCATCAATGTTTCTCCAGCTGAGATCGAGAACTTCCTCGTGGATCACCCTGATGTGAGCGAAGCTCTCGTGGTGGGTGCGACTCATCCGTCACTCGACGAAGTGGCGGTGGCCTTCGTGGTGGTGCGATCCACCTCGGTCACGCCGGAGGAGCTCCTACGACACTGCAAGGCTCGTGTTGCTGGTTACAAGGTGCCGCAGATCGTGTCCATCGTCGCGGACCTCCCGCGGACGGTCACCGGAAAACTGGTGCGTCGAGGTCTACGCGAACAGGCGGCGGCACTGGTGGAGGCACAACTGACACAGGATCGGAGATACGCATGACCAACAACTGGGGATGATGGGGCGCCGACGACGAGGCCGGTGCGCTCAACCTTGTCACAACCGGTGTCACGCGCAGAGCCGCGGGCTTGGTCACCACCGGACAGACGCTGTCACTGGCTCAACCTCTCGGCCCGAAGACACCTGCGCCGGGCCACCGGCATCAGCCGGCGCGATTCATGAACCGCGACGCCGGCGATTACGCGCTCGGCGCACGCACACCGGGAGGGTTCAAATTCGCCGAGGACACAGTGCAATTCGCGACGCACAGTGGTACTCACGTCGACGCGCTGTCCCATGCGTGGTCGGGGGACGAACTCTACAATGGGCATTCGTCTGCCCTCACCAGAAGTACGCAGGGCGCACAGCGGTGCGGCGCCGAGAAGCTCGCACCTGTCGCCACCCGTGGCATTCTCGTCGACTTGGTACGCGCATCCGGTGAACCGCTCGCCCCGCAGACCGCGGTCGGCCCGGAAGACCTCAAGCGTGGCATCTCGGAAGCCGGCGTGTCGGTTGAGCCGGGAGACGCTGTCTTGGTCCGGACCGGATGGTGGGAGTCGAAGGGGTCGAGCGACAGCTACTTCGCGGACGAACCCGGCATCACCGAAGAGGCCGCCCGCTGGCTCGCCAGCCGCGACGTGGCGCTGGTGGGTGCGGACAATTATGCGGTCGAACAGCAATCGGCGGAACCCGGCTTTCCGGCACACCTGGTGCTCCTCCACCAGTTCGGCGTGCCGCTGATCGAGAACCTGAATCTCGCGGAACTCGGGGAGGCGCTGTCCGTACTCGGCCGTTCGACGTTCTTCCTACTGTTCGCTCCGATCCCCCTCGTCGGTTCGACCGGAACTCCGGTGACGCCCGTGGCGGTCCTGTGAACAGCAACTGGCCTGCCGATCTCGTGCAGCCTGGAGACCTGGTTGTGGTGGCACAAGGCGTCGGGGAACCGACCCCACTGCTCAATCAGCTACTCGCGGCCTGTCCGCTCGACGTCGAGATTTTCGTCGGACTCAGCCACAGTGATGCGCTCACAGGATCTGCGCCGCAGCGTCCGCTGGTGTCCTTCGGCGCGATGGGGCCGCTCGGCAAGCTTGCGGCTGCGGGCAATGCCGAGGTAATCCCGTGCAATTTCGACGACCTGCCACGCCTCTTGCCTTTGCGTGCCCAGAGCAACCTCGTGCTCGTGATGCAAGTGTCCCCCGCTGATTCGCAGGGATGCTACGGCTTGGGAATGGCGATGGATTACACCTATGAACTGATCGCGAAAGCACGAACCGTCGTGGCCGAGGTCAATGCCGCGATGCCGACCACTTCCGCGCCTACACTTCCGGCCTCCACGTTCGATGCCGTCATCCACACGTCCCGGCCTCTTCCGATTGTGCCGACACCAGCATTGGATGATAGTCACCACGGAATCGCCAGACATATCCTGCCACTGATCCCTGACGGCGGGACCATCCAACTCGGCATCGGCGCGGTTCCCTCAGCGATCGGGAAAGCGCTGACCGCACGCCGCGGACTGCGTGTTCGATCGACCCTTGCCGGTGACTGGCTGCTGGATCTGCATCGCGCCGGATCACTCTGCGGAGAGCCCGGTTCGGTCATCATCAGCGAAGCCGCAGGCTCAGAGGAACTGTACGAGCACATCGCCACGTCGAACGCGTGGGTACGGCCGGTCGCCGAGGTAATCGGTCCGGCAGCCGTAGCGTCGATCCCGCGACTATTCGCAGTGAACTCGGCATTGCAGGTAGACCTCACCGGCCAAGTCAATGCCGAAGAGATCGATAGCAGATATCTGGGAGCCACCGGTGGGCAAGCAGACTTCCTGCGGGCCGCTCAGCGCTCGCCCGGCGGGGCATCGATCGTCGCGCTCGCTGCGACGGCAAACAGCGGACGAACCTCCCGGATCGTTCGACAGCTGCAGCCCCCGACCGTCACGACGCCGCGGACGAGCATCGACTTTGTGGCCACCGAGTTCGGCGTCGTCGATCTCAGAGGACGGACCCTGCGCGAACGCGCCGAGGCCATGATCGCGATAGCGGCGCCTCAGCACCGATCGAGCCTTTATGAACAGAACGGACAACAACGATGACACCACCATCCGAAATCGACGACCGTCTCACCAGATTCCTGTCCGACCAACTGGATGGGGTCGGTGCGCGAGTAGTAGGCCTGAACCGCATCGGTGTCGGTAGGTCCCGGGACAATTGGGTGTTCGACCTGGTGACCGACCGCAAAGGCACCGAGCATCGCGAGCCCTTGATCCTGCGCAGCGACCCGGACGGAGGTTTGGTCGATACAGACCGCAACGTGGAGTTCGCGTTGCTCGGCATGCTGGAGAACAGCGATCTGCCAACCCCGGGTGCTCGCTGGCTGGACGCCGACGGGCGATGGCTCGGTCGGCCCTCGCTCATCATGCAGCGGTGCCCAGGGGACTGCGATTACCGGGTGCTTTCGGACTCGCAACGCACGATCACTCAGCGGCGGGCCCTTGCCGAAAGCTTCTGCGAACTGCTGGCGCAAGTCCACAGCACCGATTGGCAGGCACTCGGATTGTCAGCCGTACTCGATGGTTCCGGCCAGCTCGGTGCGCCTGCCGAACTCGACGCCTGGGAGAAGGTTCTCCGTCAGAACCAGCTGGAGCCGTTGCCCGAGTTGGATTTTGCGACTGCGGGACTGCGAGCGTCAGCACCCGAACCGGCTCGCACTGTTCTGGTCCACGCCGATTTCAAACCCGGCAACATTCTGCTGGACGGTGATCGGATTACCGCTCTGCTCGATTGGGAGTTGGCTCATCTCGGCGATCCGCTCGAGGACCTTGGCTGGGTGACGCAGCCGCTGCGCAGGGGGGAGCACCTGATCGACGGAGCGTGGGATGCCGACGACCTGATCGCGCACTACGAGGGCGCCACAGGATTCGAGGTCGACCGCACCAGCCTTCGGTGGTGGCAGGCCTTCTCGACCTTCAAGACCGCGGTGATGCAGGTCAGCGGTCTGCGATCGTTTCTCGATGGCCGCAGTGACGAGCCATTTCGCCCCACCCGCCGAGTGCTTTCGACATTACTCGATTTCGTAGTCAAGGAGGATCTTCGATGAGACCGACCATTCAGGAGCAATTGTCCGGAGTTGATCGGCTTCTCGATCTCGCTGACGAATCCCATTCGCTTCCGGCCGAGACATCCGAATTGCTGAGCAACGCGCGCCGACTGATCAAGCGGGTCGCCACGTCATGGGCCACAGCATTGCCGTTCCTCCTGGACGACAACGCTCGGCTCAGCGAACTCCTGAACGCCGGGGTCGAGGCGGAGGCACCTGTCCCGACCGACTTCACCGCCGTCGCCGCGCGAAACGAGGAGCTACGAGGATCGTTGGCTCAGCTCATCTCCACCATTCCCAGAGACCCCGAGTGTCGACAGCGCCGGGCCGAGATCGGACATTACCTGCAGTGGCGGGTTGCTACCGATCCCACCTGAAAGCCAGAAAGGCGAGAAAACTTGAACGCATTATCACCAGAATCGATCTCCGGCGACAAGCACTTGGCCGAACAGTTTCCGCTGTCACCGATCGATGACTATTTCGTCCACCAGACCCCGGATCCCGTGCGGGTCATGTGGACAGGGGACCCTCGGGCGTATGAGCGCCACTGGGTGGTGATCCACGACGACACCGGCGAGTTACTGATTGCCACGGGCGGCAGCCTCTATCCGAACCTCGACCGGGCCGAGGCCTACGCGATCGTCAACTCGAAAGGCCGACACACCACCGTCCGGAGTTTCCGCTCGATCGGCGCGGATCGCACCGACCTGCGTGTGGGACCGATCGTCCCCACTATTGTTCGCGGTCTGCGGGAGTGGCGTTACGTCCTCGAGCCGAACGAGTGGGGGGTCAGCTACGATCTGACGTTCCACGACACCACCCGGCAGGTCTTTCGCGAGCCGTTGTCGGACTCAGCGCACGGCTTTCCGGCTGGCCGCCGCAACGATGTCACAAGCGGATTCGAATGCTTCGGATCGGTGACGGGCTGGGTCGAGATCGAGGGCGAGCGAACTACGTTGGGTCCAAATGCTGCAGGAACGAGGGATCGTCACTGGGGCACCGGCCGCGGTGTCGGGGGGCCGGAGTTGTCCCTGGGAGGTCGCCTGCACGTAGGGACGAACGGCAACGCGTTCGTGGCATTTCCGGACTGGGCGCTATGGGGAGACCGGCTGTTCTACCCGTTCGGCGACTCGACATCGGGTTCGACACGAGTTTTCAAACCCACCCGCCGGCTCCGGTTCGAGCCCGACACGGACATCTTCGTCGAAGCCGTCGTCGACTACGAGTTCGACAACGGCAAGCAAGTGCAACTCCACTACGAGCGAGTAGGCCAGCAGACGGTCTATCTGCGATGCGGAATGTACGGTGGCACACCGGATCGCGATATCCACCAGGGCGGCTATGACGGCCCTGACCTGACCGAGGGAGAAACGTACGACCTGAGCCGACCGGAGACCAGGATCGGCATCCGCGGCCTCGACGAGCATCTCTGCCGTGTCACACGTGATGACGGCCAAACCGCTGTCGGGATATACCAGACTATCGACCCCGTGGCCTATGAGGTGTGCATGTCGGGTAGGAAGGGTTGGAACCTCCTCGTCTGAAAAGCAGTCCGGTGTGCCCACCTTGCCTCCACCTGTGGGCGTAGGGTCGGGCATCACGGTGGGAAATACGACTTTCCTGCAACAGTTTCGGTGCCCGGCCTCCGCTATTTCGCATGCAGGGCCGGGGCTTTCGGAGCCAGGGCAAAGGCTGTGCTGCGCACCCCTGAATTGTGCCAGGGTGGGACGACATGGACCTGTACGGCGAAACTCTCTGAAAACCTTGACTTCAGTCATCCAGCGCGACATTCTGATAATCGGAATGCGTTTCGAGTCTATGAACTTTGAATCTCCCGTGGCCGCGGCGAACCAATCCGAATGTGGTCGAAGACAGCGAGATTGACCACATCTGACGCAGCATTGAGCGATTTCGGCCAGTCGCATTCCGCAGATGCCGGCATTTTCGTGCAACGAGAATCTTCCTGAAGGGGCAAATTGTGTTGATCTTACGGAGTGCGCGGCGAGGCGCGTGTGTACTGTCTGCAGCGTTGCTGGCGTCGGTCGGGTTGGTCGCCTGCAGCTCGACAAGTTCCGGCGCATCAGGAGATGCGGTACGAGTTGGCGTGACAACGTCGCTTACCGGATCGTTCGGTACCTACGGAAACATGATCAAGGACGGGCTGGAGGCCGGCCTGTACTGCATTACCGGCGGAACCAACGAAGTCGACGGCAAGCCAGTCGAATTCGTCTACGCCGACGACGGCGGCGATCCGGAGCAGACACTCGCTGCGGCCACCAGGATGGTCGGTGACGGGATAAACATCCTCACCGGTACCACATCGTCCGCCGCCGCGATCCAGCTTGGACACTTCGCCGAGCAACAGAATCTCCTTTACATCTCCGGTGCCGCGGGAATCGATGACGTCACCGGGCTGAACGCCAACACTTTCCGCGCCTCGCGACAGGCGTATCAGGAAGCGGCTGCGCTGAGCAGCGTGCTCGAGAAGACCAACAACAAGACGGTAGTGCTTGCCCAGGACTACGCATTCGGACAGCAGTACGCCTCTACGATCACCGGCATCCTCGAATCGAGTGGATCTGAAGTAGAGAAAGTGCTGGTGCCTTTGGATACGAATGAGTTCACCCCCTACGCGCGGCGAATCAGCGAGTTGAAGCCCGATCTTCTGATTGTTGTGTATTACGGCGATGGGGCTCCGTCCATGTGGCAAGCGATGTCGCAACAAGGGATCTTGGACACGACCACGGTGGCGAGCGTGCTGGTCGAGAAGTCGCACTGGTCGATCTACGGTGATGCCGCCGAGAAGATCAACTTCGTGACGCACTATTACCCTGGCGCACCAGGCGGCGAAATGAACGAATGCCTGACTGAGCGAGTACCTGATGCCGACCTGTCCACCCACGACGGCTTCGTTGCTGCTCAGCAGATCGTGCACGCAATCTCCACTGCGGGTCCTGACGACGTCGAAGGCATGATCGACTCACTTGACGGGTGGTCATTCGACGCACCGAAAGGACCTATGACAATCCGCCCAGGCGACCACGCCCTACTTCAGGATATGTACCTCGTCTCCCTCCGTGACAGCGATGGCGAATTGGTTGCCCACACCGTAGGAAACGTCGGTAGCGAGGCAGCGAAACCATGAAATATTCCGCAGCACCTGCCCGAACGGGGCAGGCATCGCAGGCACTGGGACCAGCGACGGAGCACGTGCTCGAGACAGTTGATTTATCTTGGAGTGTAGGCGGATTCGCCATCGTGAGTGATGTCGGACTCCGTGTCCGGCGTGGCGAGTTTCTCACCGTTATCGGGCCGAACGGGGCAGGCAAGAGCACGCTGATGAATCTCCTGTCAGGGGTATACCGCCCCTCATCGGGTGCGGTCCACTTCGATGGTCAGGACATCACCAAGATGGGAGCCGCACACCGTGTCCGGCGGGGCTTGGGACGGACGTTCCAGACGTCGAGCCTGTTCGCTGGATTGACGGTCCTCGAGAACGCGCGGTTGGCGGCCCAGGCTGCGCTGGGCGGGAGCATGAACCTTTGGGGCAGGCCATCGGCCCACGATCGAGCCACGGAGCGTGCGCGAGAGCACCTCGAAGAGGTCGGTCTGCACGACATGGGCGGGAACATCGTTTCCGACCTGCCGTACGGAGACAAGCGGAAGCTCGAGATAGCCCTCGCGTTGTGCGGGCGCCCGCGCGTCTTGCTCTTGGACGAACCGACGGCCGGCGTCTCCGCCGAGGATGTCCACTCGCTGATCGATGTCGTACGGGCGGTGCACGATTCGGGCCGTACGGTGGTGATGGTCGAGCATCGAATGGATCTGGTTCTCGACGCGTCAGATCGTATTGCCGTCATGCAGGATGGCCGTCTTCTCCTGTGCGACGAGCCGGACGAAGTGATGTCCGATGCGCGGGTCCAAGCCGCCTACCTCGGGCCGGAGTTCTGATGTCCGCCGGCGACGCGGCCCTGTCCGTGCGAGACCTTCAGGTGCACCGCGGCGAAGCACATGTGCTGGAAGGCGTGTCATTCGAGGTACGTCCTCGTCGTGTCACCGCGCTGCTCGGTCGCAACGGTGCGGGAAAGACAACAACTTTGATGACAATTCTCGGTTTGCTCGAGGGCAGCGGGAGCATCAGGCTCTACGGTGAAGAGACTTTGGGCGTGCCGACCCACCACCTGGTCCGCCGAGGTATCGGATACGTGCCCGAGGACCGCGAGGTATTCGGCACGTTAACTGTCGCCGAGAATCTTCGATTGGCCGCTCGGACACCGGAGGCGACCCAACGACTGGATCTCGTTCACGAATTGTTTCCAGACTTGCTGCGCAGGAGCGCTCAGCGGGCGGGAGCGCTGTCCGGAGGCCAACAGCAGATGGTGGCAATCGCACGCGCCATCCTGAACCCGAACCGCTTGCTCCTCATCGACGAGCCGAGCAAGGGATTGGCGCCCATCGTGGTCGGCCAGGTAGTCGACGCTCTGGCAAAGGCCGCCAGCGCCACCACAATCCTGCTGGTCGACCAGAACATCCGAGTCGCGCAGCGCCTGGCCACCGATGCGATCGTGCTGGACCATGGCGCAGTCGTATTCACCGGTTCGATGGCGGATTTGGCCGCCGATGCGGATCTCACGCAGCGCTACCTCGGTGTCGCGCCGTCGTCCCGCGACAGCCACACGGTCGGGACCGAAAAGGGGTCTGCACAATGACGACTCTTATCGTCCTCACTGCTACGAGCCTCGGACTCGCGGGCCTGTATTTCCTCCTCTCCTCCGGACTTTCCCTGATATTCGGCCTGATGGACGTCTTGAATGTCGCGCATGCTGCCATCTTTGGGGCGGGCGGATATGCGGCCTGGGTCGTCATGGACCGGTTCAACTGGATAGAATCCCTCGCTGCACGTTTCGCTGTCGCCACAGTTGTCGCGGTCGTATTCGGATGCGTTCTCGGATACTTCGTCGAGCGGACGCTGATAGCGCGCAACTATGGTGACCACCTCACGCAGATCCTTATCACGTTGGGTCTCGCATTCGTCATGGAGGGGATCATCGGCGGTATATTTTCGTACTCCCCGCAAACGATCGCCCAGCCGGCCTGGTTCACCGACGTCACAGTTATCCTCGGTGGACGCATCCCCAACAGTAGAATCCTTATCTTCGGCCTATCAGGCTTGGTGCTGGTGAGCTTGCTGTTCTTCATGAAGAAGAGCAAGTA
Source organism: Rhodococcus wratislaviensis (assembly GCF_041228765.1). Taxonomy (NCBI): domain Bacteria; kingdom Bacillati; phylum Actinomycetota; class Actinomycetes; order Mycobacteriales; family Nocardiaceae; genus Rhodococcus; species Rhodococcus wratislaviensis. The sequence continues at coordinate 1,345,095 of NZ_CP150488.1, forward strand.
TGGGTTGATCATCCGCGCAGGTGTCGAGAACAGGCAGATGGTTCAGGCGCTGGGAATTGATGTCGCGCGGAGCTTTACCTTCGTGTTCGTACTGGGCGCAGCCTTGGCCTGCCTGGGTGGCGCACTGGGCGCGGTCTACTTCACCGGTGTCACTCCTGCTCTCGGTCCGAATTTGTTGATCTTCGCCTTCATCGTGGTAATCATCGGCGGACTCGGATCTGTGGGCGGCACCGCCATCGCTGCCGCTCTCGTCGCGTTTACTCAGCAAATCGTGAACTTCTACCTAAGCACCGGACTGGGCGATATCGCGGTCGTCGGTCTGCTTGCGGCTGTGCTGTTACTGCGCCCACAGGGCTTGCTCGGAAGGGTTGCATCCGCATGACTTCGATATCCAGTACCCGGACACAATTGCCCGTCGACCGGGATCCGGGAAAAATGCACCCGAAACGGATTTCCGTCGGGGCGCGAGTGAGTCTCGCCGCCATTCTCGTTTTGGCTGCCCTACCGATGGTGAATGTTCCGGTTCCGATTCTTCTTCCCGGACAATTATCGAGTTCTGGTTCTCTGCTCATCTTGTCGATCGGCCTGGTGTTCGCTGGTGTGGCGATATCTTTCGACGTCGTATTCGGATACACGGGCCTGCTGAGTGCTGGTCATGCCCTGGTTTTCGCCCTGGGTATTTACACAACCAACCTACTGATGCACGCAGGCCTGGGTTATTTCTCCGCCGCGGCGCTTGCCATCCTGCTGTCCGGTCTGGTCAATACGGCGTTGGGAGCGATCGCCCTTCGCGTGAAGGCAGTCGCCTTCACGATGGTCACACTGGCGTTCGGCGAGGCCTACTACATTTTGCTCCTGGTCGACCCTGTGGGGATTTTCGGCGGCGAGGAGGGCCTACCTGTCGCCTTCGAGCAGATCCCCGATCTGCTCGCGAGCGCCCGCGATGTTCGCTGGCTTTACTGGCTATCGCTTGCATTCGCAGTGGTCGCTTACCTTCTGGCGTGGATGGCGACGCGGTCTCGGTGTGGCCAGGTGTGGCAAGCGATCCGGGAGAACGAGGATCGGGTCGAAAGCCTTGGGTTGTTCTCGTACAGCTACAAGCTGGTTGCATATGCTTTCGGCGGCGTGATTGCGGCGGCAGGCGGAGCAATTTATCTCTTGGTTGCGCGTGGCGCCAATCCGTCCAGCGCCTCAGTGCATTTCAGTCTCGCATTGATTGTCATGGTGGTGTTGGGCGGGCGCGGCCGGATCTGGGGTGCAGCGATCGGTGGCCTCGTATACGGAATCCTCACTTTGAGGCTGCCCGAGCTTTCTACATCTGGTGTCCTCGACGGCCTACCTGAATGGGCGAGCCGCACTGTGTCCGAACCGCTCTTCGTTCTCGGATTCCTGTTCATCCTGGTTGTGCTGTTTTTCCCAGATGGAATAGTCGGACTTGTCGACCGCACCAACTCCTGGCTCCGGACAACGCGTCCGAAAACGACGAGTAAAAATGCCCGAATTTCGCCTCCAGATGGGCTCATCGAAGTGGATGAGATCAGGAAGAAGAATTAGGGGCAGACAAGTATCACGCCACCATGCCGCCGTCCAGTTATCTCGCACGTCTCGAAAGGAATGCAATGGAATCACCGAACGTCTATCACTACGGAATTCTCGTCGGGGACATCGACAATGCAATCAAGCTGTACGGTCAGCTCTTCGGTCTTACCTTCCATGAGCCGACTGAAATTCACCTCAACAGGCTAGTCGATCCCGATGAACATGAGTTCGACCTGCGAGCGACATATTCCCGACAGGGACCCCCCTATATGGAGTTGCTCGAAGCCAAGGGCGACGGAGTCTATTCCGCTGGTCACGGGGAAGGCGTGCACCACATCGGCATGTGGGACCCGGAAATCGACGAAAACAAGAAACGATATGTTGATTCCGGGGTAGAAGTGGATGGCGAGGTTTTGAACGCCGATGGAACCACATTTGCGTGGTACACGAACCCGAAGACCACCGGCGGGGTCCGCTTCGAGTTCGTTGACGAATCCGCACGGGAAGATCTCGAGAAGTGGATTCAAACCGGGATAATGGGGCCGGGCGGATTCGTCGTCTGAGGCCGACAGCCTCCGGGTGGATCCGATAGTCGACGTGGTCCTCGCCCTCGATTGCCGATGTGCGGCGCAACAACCTGAAGGCGCATCCAACTCGAACGCTTGGGATGCGCCTGTCAGGAGTCCCGGAGAACGCTTCGGTCGTGAGGAGGGACATGTGCCCGCCGACTCGTCAGCCGCCCGAAGGAGGATCATGACCGCCACCGTTCCCCGCAGCTCACCAGCCGACAACGGCGTGTGCTCCTCCTCCGCCGACAGCGACGAGAAAGCGAAGCGGCATGGTTCACGGTTACCCGCCGTGTCGATCATCCTGGGGGCGCTCTCTGTCGGTTCGTTCTGGGTGGTCGGACTCGGTTTCTTCCTGGGCGTGGCGGCGGTCCTCTGCGGCGCCATCGCCACGTCGCGGTCCTCGGTGGCCGATGACGAGGCCGCATCCTTGCGAGCCTTGCTGGGCGTCGTTGCCGGCGCTGCGGGGATCGCCGTCTCCGCGATCGCGCTGTTCCCGATGCTGGGCGGTCAAGCGATCGTAGGGCCATTGTCGGCGCCGCACTGAGACCCCGGAAGCGGAACGGTGACCGGCACAAATCATCCGAAACGGGTCGTGCGGCGATATCCTGGGGTACATCGTCGAGAGGTGAGCAGTGTGGCATTCGTCGGCAGTGCCTCGAGCGGGATGAATCGATGTAGTCGATGACGGACGTCGATCCGTTCGCGACGCAACGCGACGTGTCCGGTTCGGTCACGGCGGAGTTGGCGGCGGCCGGATTCGAGGACGCCGAGGAGATCGGCCGCGGCGGATTCGGGGTCGTGTACCGGTGCACCCAGGCTGCGCTCGATCGCACCGTGGCGGTCAAGGTCCTCACTGCGGACCTCGACGAGGAGAACCGGGCACGGTTCCTGCGAGAACAGCATGCGGCGGGCCGGTTGACGGGTCACCCCAACATCGTCACTGTTCTCCACGCCGGTGTCACCGCGAACGGTCGGCCCTTCATCGTGATGCCGTACCACGCTCAGGGTTCTCTCGACGAGCGGATCCGGCGCCACGGACCGCTCCCGCCCGACGAAGCGCTGCGACTCGGGGTGAAGATGGGCGGCGCCCTCGAGACGGCGCACCGCCTCGGGATCCTTCATCGCGACGTCAAGCCAGGGAACATCCTGATCACCGACTACGGCGAGCCGGCGCTGACGGATTTCGGTATCGCCCACATCGCCGGCGGGTTCGAAACCGCGTCCGGCATCGTGACGGGTTCGCCGGCGTTCACCGCCCCCGAGGTGGTGGCCGGCGAGCCCCCGACTCCTGCCGCCGACGTCTACGGGCTCGGCGCTACCCTGTTCGCTGCGTTCACCGGTCATGCGGCCTTCGAACGACGCAGCGGTGAGCAACTGATGGCACAGTTCCTGCGAATCACGGCCGAGCCGGTTCCGGACCCGCGCGTGCACGGCATTTCCGAGGACGTCAGCGCGATCGTCGAACGTGCCATGTCTGCCGAACCTGGGGTCCGGCCCTCCGCCGTGGAACTGGGTCGGCAACTCCGTGAGTCCCAACGTCATCACGGGTTCCCGGTCGACGAGATGGCCATGCATGCGGAACCGGCCGCGGTGCAGGGCGGAGCCTCGGTCCGGCACTCCTGGTCACCGGCGGATTCGGGCCGAACGGGTGGACTTCCGCTGGAGCTGACCAGCTTCGTCGATCGCCGCACGGAGCTGGCCGAGGCGACGAACTTGTTGTCGACGGCCCGGCTGGTGACGTTGACCGGAATCGGCGGGGTGGGCAAGACCCGGCTTGCTCTGCGTGCCGCCACCAAAGTGCAACGGAACTTCTCCGACGGTGTGACACTGGTGGAACTGGCTGAGCTGTTCGATGATTCGCTACTGGCGGGGGTAGTGGCGGCCGCGCTGGGATTGCGCGACCAATCGGCGCGCCCCTCGCACGAGGTGCTCGTCGAGTTCCTTGTCCCGCGTGAGCTGTTGCTCGTGCTGGACAACTGTGAGCAGGTGGTGGCCGCTGCGGCGAAGCTCGCAGAAACCCTGCTACGCGCATGCCCTCGGTTGCGGATTCTCGCGACGAGTCGCGAACCGCTCGGGATCGGCGGGGAATCCACGCTCCTGATCCCCCCACTGCCCGTCCCGGATCCCGATCACCTGCCGAAAGGGCTGCCCCGCAACGATGCGGTCACCCTGTTCGCGGAACGCGGCGCCGCCGCCGTCCCGGGATTCGAGCTCACCGAGGACAACAAGGTCACCATCGCCCGAATATGTCAGCGGCTGGACGGGTTGCCCCTACCGATCGAGCTGGCAGCCGCCCGACTTCGCGCGATGACGCCCGACCAGATCCTGCAACGCCTCACCGACCGCTACCTGCTGCTCACTCGTGGCAGCAGGGACGCGCCGTCGCGGCAACAGACGTTGCGGATGTGCATCGACTGGAGTTACGACCTGTGTACCCCTGCGGAACAACGGATGTGGGCGCAGCTGTCGGTGTTCGCGGGCAGTTTCGAACTCGAGGCTGCGGAACAGGTCTGCGGCAGTGACGATGCCGAGGACCTTCTCGACACGGTGACGTTCCTCGTCGACAAGTCGATCCTGACGCGGGAAGAGTCGGGTACCGCGGTGCGGTTCCGGATGCTCGAGACCGTCCGCGCCTACGGGCGGGAAAAGGCGCAGGAGAGTGGCGACTACACCGAGCTTCGCCGTCGGCACCGTGACTGGTGCGAGCGGTTGGCCGTCGAGGCGGAATCCGAATGGATCAGTTCCCGGCAGCTTGAGTTGATCGCCCGTCTGGGCCGGGAACAACCGAATATCCGCGAGGCGCTGGATTTCTGCGTGTCCGACAGTCCCGAATCCGGACTTCGGATCGCAGCCGCCATGTACCCGTTCTGGCTGTCCCGGGGTTTGTTCAGAGAGGGACGACGCTGGCTCGGCCGCCTCCTGCCCGGGCAGCCGGCCGAGCCCTCGGTCGATCGCGCCAAGGCGCTCTACGCCGGCAGCGTGCTGGCAGGCGTGCAGGGCGACATACCGGTATCGGACACACTGGCCGAAGAGGCGCAGGCGGTCGCCGCACAGACGACCGATCCGGTGGTCCGCGCGCACGCCGAACACGCGGTCGGATACGCGGCGCTGTTCGCGGGGCGCCTTCCCGACGCGCGCGTACACCTCGAGGAGGCCGTCCAGGGGTTCGCGGCACGCAACGACCTCCACGAGGTCGCCGCCGTCGTGGGGCTCGGCATGACGCACGACCTCTTGAACGACACCGAACGAGCCATCGAATGCCATGAGCGCGTCCTCGCGATCACCGAGGCGCACGGCGAATCGGTGTATCGGTCGTATTCGTTGTGGGCGCTGGCCGTTGCGGTGTGGCGGCTCGGGGACAGAGCACGGGCGGTCCGGCTCCTCGGGCAGGCGCTCCAGATCGACCGCCGGGTGAACGACCGACTCAGTGCCAGCGTGTGCCTGCGGTCACTCGCGTGGATCGCCGCCGAGGAGCGGAACATGGAGCGATCGGTCGTATTGTTGGGCGCCGCAGACGAGTTCACGCGGTCAGTGGGCAGTTCGACGGTCCTGGTGCCCGGCCTGAGCGTGTACCAGGACGAGTGCGAACGCCGGACCCGCGAGGCGATGAGTGAGCAGGCTTTCGCCGCGGCCCACCGAAAGGGTGCGGCGCTCGGTTTCGACGCAGCCGTCGCCTACGCACTGGGCGAGCAGGTTTCGCCCTCGCCGACGTCCGGCGGTCCGTCGCCCACGCCGACGAAGCGGGAGCGTGAGGTTGCCGCACTCGTCGCCGAGGGACTGACCAACAAGGAGATCGCCGCTCGGCTGGTGATCTCGCCCCGCACCGCACAGGGGCACGTGGAACATCTCCTGACGAAGCTGGGGTTCAATTCACGTGCACAGATCGCGGCGTGGGTTGTGGAATCGCAGAGTGAGGGGTGATCAGGCGAGAGCAGCGGCGCGATCACTTACCTGACGATCGGGTGGTCGCGGGACCAGTCCGCGCTGACCTCGCGCAATGCCTGGATGAGCTTGCGCACCGCCGGTGCCGGCTGAGTGTCCGACCGCCTGATCATGCAGACGGTCAGCTGAGGCGGCTCCCAATCCGTTGCAGGAGTGACAACTTCGTCGGCGCAGTGGTCGCGGAGCGTATGCCGGGGCAACATGGCGATACCCACGCGGGCCGCGACCATGAGCAGGCTGGTGTGCGGGTTCGTCGTTTCGTAGACGATGTCCTGTGCCGGCGGTGCGAACGCGGTGTCCACCAACTCCCGCAGGGCGAAACCGTGCGCGGACACCACCCAGGACTGGCCGGCGAGGTCCTGAATTCCCACTGTCGACTTCCCGGCCAGAGGATGTCGCCGGGATACGCACAACACGACCTCGTCGGAGATCAGATCGGTTGCGGTGAGGCTTGCGTCGGAGGCCGGGTCGTTGGCCCTCACGACGAGCCCGAGGTCGAGTTCGCCGTTCGTGACACTGTCGCGCACACCCTGGGAGCCGGACTCCCACACCGAGAATCGCACGTTGGGGAACGAGTTCCGATAGAGCGGAACCACTCTCGGTAAAAGTATCTGGCTGGCCGTGGTGACTGCACCCAGGCGCACGCTGCCGCTGCGCAGCCCATTGATCAGCCCCGCCTCCTCGCGGAGAGCGCGATCGGCCTGCAACACCTGTCGAATGTGCGGTAGCAGAATCCGGGCCTCCGCGCTGGGAAGAACCCCGTTGGCGCGACGGATCAAGAGGACGACGTTGAGGTCCTCCTCGAGTCGCCGGATCTGCTGGCTGAGAGTCGGCTGCCCGATGCCCACCTCCTGAGCAGCCTTGCGCAGCGAACCGAGGCGGATCGCCGCCTCCAGATAGCGCATCTGCTCCGACCTCATGCCGCGACCCTAGACCCGAGTGATCGACGATGGCAATCACCCCGGTCGCTCGCGCTCACTTCCTTGAATCAGTTACCCGGATCACACTGGGAAACGAATCGAGAGGCCCGGGGAGGGCCCCAAACGAAGGAGACGCGATGCCCCGCGCCACTGAGAGCGCCGCAATGCCATGGCTGCGCAGGGTCGGCCTGACGACGCCCGAGTTGGTCGTCGTGACGGATGAGCACGAGCTTGCACCGGACGGGCCGGCGTTCGGCCCGCCGTGGGTTGTGAAGCCCGACGTCGCCGGCAGCGGCAAGGGCCTCGCCGGCCTCGTGCACATCTGCAGGTCCCGGGACGAGCTGTCCTCCGCCGTCGCCGCAACCCTTCGGAGCGGTGCGCCCGCGGTGGTGGACGAGTACATAGAAGGTGACGAGTGCTACCTCTCCATCGCATTGGACGAGAACGCACGCGGGGCCGTCGTGCGGGTGAGCGCCACCGGAGGTATCGGATTCGACGCGCACGAGGCGGCAGCCGTGACGGTCGGACTTTCCCGAGGCATCAACGACCCGATGGTCACCGACCTGCTGGACCGGGCCGCCGTGAACGATCCCGGGCTGCGGACCGCGCTGAACAGTACCCTGCAGGTCCTGTGGACCGCCTTCTGCGACGCGGAGGCCGTCCTCGTCGAGGTCAACCCGTTCCGCTGGGACGGTCAGCGACTGGTCGCCGTCGGTGTGGCGGTCGAGTTCGACCCTCACGGTCATCCCGACGCGCAGACACTCCGCCCGTCGGGACTGGTCGAACCCGACCCCGTCGTGGACCGCGCGCCCACCCCGCGCGAGCTGGCGGTCCGCGAGGCCGACGCCGCCGAACCGAACAGGGCGGGCATCAAGTTCTTCGAGTTGGACGGCGACGTCGCCTGCATGATCACCGGCGGCGGTGCGGGGCTTCTCGCCCTGGACTACCTGACCGACCTCGGTATCCGTCCCGCGTGCTACCTCGACGCCTCACCGGGTGCCGGTAGCGCGAAGCTGCAGACTCTGTTCAGTTCGGCGCTCTCCGTCCCCGGGCTTCGCGGGGTGCTGTTCGGCGGCGCAGTGCTGAGTCTCGCCGATGCCCGTGACGTGGCGGTGGAGTTCGCTGCTGCCGCGGATCGGGCCGGATTCGACTCGACACGGGTGCCGACCGTCGTCCGGCTGGCCGGCCCGCACGAAGCGGAGGCGCACGCCGTCCTCCGCCGGCGTCTGCCCGGAGCTCTCGTCCTGGATCGCGCAGCCTCGCTCGAAGACGCATGCGACCTACTGCTGACCGCGATGGAGCAGTCATCGCAGGAACTGGAAGGGCTCGTCCGATGATTCGTGAACTTCTCGAAGCCCGTTCGGGTCTTCTCGTGCAAGGCATCACCGGTAGGCAAGGGCAGCTGGAAACCCGGTGGATGCTCGATTCGGGTGTCGACGTGGCCGCCGGTGTCACCCCCGGCAAGGGTGGTTCCGCGGTGCACGGCGTGCCGGTCTTCGACACCGTCGCGGAAGCAGTTGCGGCGACAGACTCCCGGGTCGCGATGAGCTACGCGCCGCCGCACGCCGCCGCGGATGCGGTAGTAGAAGCCGCACAGGCGGGCATCGAACTGATCGTGGTCAGCTCGGAGAACATCCCGCAGCATCGCTGGCTCCGGGCGCTCGAGGTCGCGCGAGAGCACCACTGCCACGTCATCGGACCGAACTCCCAAGGCGTCGTCGTCCCCGGCGTGGGCCGAATCGGCTGCCCCGGCGGCAACGAACCGTGGCAACGGTTCGCGCCCGGCTCGGTCGGCATCGTCTCTCGCAGCGGCGGCATGGCCTCCGAACTGGCGATGCTGATGCGCAACTGGGGATGGGGAACCAGCGTGCAGATGTCCATCGGCGGCACGCCCGCGGTCGGAACCACCCTCACCGAAGGCGTCGAACTCGCCGCAAGCGACCCGAACACCCGTGCTGTGGTGGTGTTCGGCGAACCGTCCGGCGGCCAGGAAGTCGACCTGGCAGTCGCGGTGGCGGACGGCCGAATCGACGTGCCGGTCATCGCGATGGTGGCCGGGCGCGCCGGCGATTCCCTCCCGACGACTCTGCCGTTCGGTCACGCGCCGCGCAGCGCCGACGGCGCCACCGTGCAGGAAAAGTGCGCAGCGCTCGCCGACGCAGGGGTCCTCGTGGCCCGCTCCACCCACCACGTGCGCGCCCACCTCGCGGACGTACTGCCGGCCGCGGCGCTTCGCTGACCGCCATCCCTGACAGAAGGAATACTCGTCATGACCCAGATCGAATCCGGAGCGGTGGCCCCGGTCCTGACCGTCGGCACCAGCGCAGCGGACAGCACCGGCCGGCCGTGGTTCGAAGCGGAGATCGCCAAGCGCCGTGAGTTCGCTCTGGCGATGGGCGGCCCGGACAAGATCGAGCGCCAACACGCGCGCGGCCGACTGACGGCGCGCGAACGCATCGAACGGCTCGTCGACGAAGGAACGTGGCGCGAGATCGGCATGATGACCGGATCAGCCCGCTACGACGAACGAGGGCAGCTGATCTCGGTCGAGCCGTCGAATGTCGTGTGCGGGCAGGCGAAGATCGACGGTCGGGACGTCATCGTCGTCGCCGAGGACTTCACCGTCCGAGGGGGATCGTCGGAAGCGACCAACCCCGAAAAATGGCAGTACGTAGAGCGACTGGCGTTGACGTACCGTTGGCCGGTGATCCGGCTCGTCGAGACCGCCGGCGGCAGCGTCAACCTTCTCGAGCAGATGTCTGCCACCAAGATTCCCGGATACCCGCTCTGGCCGATGGTGGAGTTGCTGGCCACAGTTCCCGTCGTCGGAGTCGCGCTCGGCGCAGCCGCAGGCCTCGGCGCGGTCCGGGTATGCGCAAGTCACCTGTCGATCATGACGGCCGAGGGTTCCTACCTGTTTGCGGGTGGACCCGCAGTCGTGAAGAAGGCGGTGGGCGAGGACGTCACCAACGCCGAGCTCGGCGGCTCGGGTGTGCACGCGCGTGCATCGGGTGTGGTCGACAACGAGGCGGCCGACGAATTCGAGGCACTCGACGACGTCGTCCGATTCCTGTCGTACCTTCCGTCGAGCGTTCACGAGCTCTCCCCGGTGAGGGCCTGCGCCGATCCGGTGGATCGTCGTGACGAGGCCCTGTCCACGACGATCCCGGAGATCAAGCAGTACTCGTACGACATGCGCAAGCTGCTGGCCTCGGTCTTCGACGACGGGAGCCTGTTCGAGATCGGACGGTATTTCGGACAGTCTCAGATCACGATGCTCGCCCGTCTCGACGGTCACACCGTGGCGGTCCTCGCGAACGATCCGATGTGGCTCGGCGGATCGTTGACCGTCGATTCCGCCGAGAAGATCACCAGGTTCGTCGACATGGCCGACACATTCCACCTGCCGGTGGTGAACCTGATCGACCAGCCCGGCACGTTTGTCGGCCGCGACGCCGAGCAGAAGGGCACCCTCCGCAAGGGCATCAGGACGGCCATGGCCCTGGAGCAGGCTCGCGTGCCCTGGCTCTCGCTGTTCGTGCGTCGGGCCTACGGACTGGCCGGCGCCGCCTACGGCCCGATAGGCGGTGGCAGTATCAATCGGCGTCTAGCCTGGCCGACGGCGCACTGGGGATCGATCCCCATCGAGGGCGGCGTCGAGGCCGCCTACCGACGCACCCTGGCCGAAAGTGATGACCCGGACGCGCTCCGGGCCGAACTCTACGCGCGGTTCCAACCCGTGGAGAACCCGTTCCGAACCGCGGAAAGGTTTGGAATCCAGGACGTCATCGACCCCCGCGACACCCGTCCGATGCTGTGCGAATGGGTACGTCAGGCATACCGAATCCTGCCCGCACAGCTCGGCACGACCGCACGCACCATGCGCGCCTGACCGAACACCTCATCGCGAAAGCCACTTACGAGGAGCAGACCATGAATCTCCAACACGCAGACGTCCGACGCATTCTTGAACTACTGGACACCGCAGAGCATCTCGATTCGCTGGACCTCCGGATCGGCGACGTCGTCCTGCAGGCGCGCAAGCCTGGGGCCGCGCCGGTGAGTGCGCTGCCGGTCGAAGCTCTCGCGCCGACGACCTCCACCGCGGCCCCGGCCGTGCCGACGCCGTCGACCGCGCCGGCCGCCACGGTCACCGCGAGCAGCAGCCCGGCACCCTCCGAAGTCCCGGATCAGATGATCGCCATCCGGGCACCCATGCCGGGCACGTTCTACCGCACACCGGCACCGACCCAGCCGCCGTTCGTGGAAGAGGGCCAGCAGATCGACGCCTCCGCGACACTCTGCCTGATCGAGGTGATGAAAATGTTCAACTCGGTCCCGGCGCCGGCAGCGGGCCGGGTTCATTCGATCCTCGTCGAGCACGGTCAGGCCGTCGAGCACGAGCAGATCCTGATGATCGTCGATCCCACCGAGCCGGAGGCCGCAGCATGACCGGCGACATCCCAGTCGTTCGGCACGACATCCGGAGAGTATTCGTCGCCAATCGCGGCGAGATCGCGGTCCGCATCATCCGGGCGTGCCGTCACCTCGGCATCGAGACCGTGGTGGGGGTCTCCGACGCGGACGTCGACAGCCTGGCCGCGCGGATGGCCGACGAGGTCGTCGTCCTCGGCCCGCCGCAGCCGACCCACAGCTACCTCCGCGCGGACCTGCTGATCCGGGCGGCGAAGCAGACCCGTTGTGACGCGGTCCATCCCGGCTACGGATTCCTGTCCGAACGAGCGTCGTTCGCCCGTGCCTGCGGTGACGCCGGCCTGATCTTCATCGGCCCGACACCCGAGTCGATCGACAGCATGGGCGACAAGATCACGGCGGTGGGCCTGGCATCGGAGGCCGGGGTTCCCTGCGTGCCCGGCTCGGGGGCGGTGTCCGATCCGGACGAGGCTCTGGCGATTGCCACGGAGATCGGGTTTCCAGTGCTGATCAAGGCGACCGCGGGCGGCGGGGGCCGCGGCATGCGGGTCGTGGGCTCGGCGGCGGAACTTCCGGAACTGTTCAGGTCCGCGTCGTCGGAGGCGCAATCGGCGTTCGGCGATCCCACCCTGTACGTCGAGAAGTTCATCGAACGCGCACGGCACATCGAGATCCAGGTCATCGGTGATCAGTTCGGCAACGTCGTCCACCTCGGTGAGCGAGAGTGTTCGACGCAGCGGCGGCATCAGAAGCTGATCGAGGAGGCACCCTCGCCCGTGCTCGGGACGAACGAGCGGGCAGCCATGGGCGAGAGCGCGGTTCGTCTCGCCCGGAACGTGGACTACGTCGGTGCGGGCACCGTCGAGTTCGTGGTCGACGACCGAGACAACAGCTACTACTTCCTGGAGATGAACACCCGCATCCAGGTCGAGCATCCCGTCACCGAAATGATCAGTGGGCGCGACCTGGTGGCCGAGCAGATCCGTATCGCATCCGGGCTGCCGCTGTCTTTCACGCAGGACGAGGTGGTCCTGGACGGTCATGCGATCGAGTGCCGCATCAACGCCGAAGACCCCGATCGCGGCTTCTTCCCCAGTCCCGGGTTGGTCGAGGAGTGGGTACCACCGAGCGGGCCGGGCGTTCGGGTCGACACCCACTGCTACTCGGGATACACGGTGTCGCCGTACTACGACTCACTTCTCGCGAAGATCATCGTGCACGCCCCCACCCGAGCCGAGGCGATCGAGAAGATGAGCACGGCCCTGTCCGAGTTGACGGTCAACGGTCCGATGACCACCGCGCCGTTCCACCACTCGGTGCTCGCGCACCCCGACTTCGCCGCGGGAGCGGTCACCACCCGATGGGTCGAGGACACCTTCCTTCGTCAGTCCCTCACAGAGGCAGGAGCATCGGCATGAGCAGCCACCGGCTCACCTTCACCGACACCAGCCTGACCGACGGCCAGGCCGCGGTATGGGCGGGTGCATTGGATAATCGGATGGTCCTCGCCCCCGCCGCCGCGCTGTCGTCCAGTGGCCTCGCGGCGGTCGAGGTGCTGAGCCCGGCAGTCCTGGACGAATGCATGGCCCGCGGCGAACACCCGCTGCAGCGGGTGGAACTCGCCCATCGACACTACGGCCCGGTTCCGCTGCGGGCCACCGTCAACCTGCTGACCGGGCATGGGCGGCCGGGTGCCGACGTCCTCGGACCCACGGCGATCGACCGCTGGCTGACGGCACTGGCCGCAGCGGGCCTGCGGCAAGTGGTCCTGCTGGATCCGCTGCTGGATCCGGTCCGTCTCAAGGCCGCGCTGGAATCTGCCACCACCGTGGGACTGACCGCCATTGCCGCGCTTCCCTATACAGCCGACGACGGAGTGTCCGACGAAACCTATGCGGAGCGCGCCGCATCGCTCGCCGCTGCCGGCGCCGACCGAGTCATGCTGCGAGACGAGAGCGGAGTCCTGACACCGGACCGGGCGCACACCCTCGTCCCTGCATTGGTGTCGGCGCTCGGTGACACTCCCCTCGACCTCCACACCCGATGCCACACCGCACTCGGGACCGTCGTGGCCCTCGAAGCCGGCCGGCTCGGCGTCCGCGGCATCGACACCGCACTGCCCTCGGTCGCCAACGGCGGCTCCCTTCCGTCGCTGCCGTCCTTGATCCGCGTCCTGCGACGCGACGACGTTCAGGATCTGCCCGACCTCGACGCTCTGCAGTCCGCCGATGCGATCCTCGCCGGGATCGCCGATCAGGAAGGCTTGCCCGCGGCAACCCCGTGGCCATTCGATCTGGCGACGTATGTCCATCAGCTGCCGGGTGAGGTGGCGGCCGATTTCCGGAGCACCCTGCGTGAGCGCGGACAGTGGGCCGACCTGCACGAGTTTGCCGCCGAATGCGCGGCCGTGCGCCGTGACATGGGCGCACCGCCGATGGTGGCCCCCTTCGCCCGGGCGGTAGCCGAACAGGCGATGTGCCACTTCGGTGGGGAACAGAGATACGAGACCCTCCGTCCGGTTCTTCGCAGGTTGCTGCAGGGCGTGTACGGCACGGTGGACGGTGACCAACGCGCCGACCTCCAGGCGCGGGTCGGCTCTGTGCTGACGTCCGAATCCGACTCCCCGACAATCGAAGCGGATCTTGCTGCCGATGAGGACGTTTTGCTCGCGTGGATAGCCGGAGTCACGGTCGCGACCGTCCCGCGGAGAGTGGACGTGCAGCCCTACGAAGCGTCGACACCCTACGAAAGCCTCACCCGGGGATTGCTCGAGCGCGCCGGTCGCTACGCCACGCTGACCGTGTCCGCGCCCGGTCTCCGCATCCATCTGCAACAGGAAGGGTGAATCACCGTGCTCACCAACCTTCGTCACCTCGTCGAGGCCGACTTCGCCCGGACGGGTAGCCGCCGGACGATCGCCCTCACCGACGGCACACTCCGGGATGCGCATCAGTGCCTGTGGGCGACCCGGATGCGCACCGAACACATGCTGCCCATCACGAGGCGGATCGCCGACGCGGGATTCGGTGCCGTCGAGGCCATCGCGATGGTCGGCTTCGACGCGGGAGTTCTGTTCCTCAATCAGGACCCCTTCGAACGAGTGCGGCTGCTCGCTGACCGGATCACGACCGCTCCACTCCGCGCGGCCGTCCGCAGCAACCTGCTTCACGGCTTCTACCCGCAACCGGACGACATCAACGAGCTGTTCGTCGAGCGGATGTTCGTCAATGGCATCCGTGACTTCGCGGTCCTCGACTCCCTGCACTCGTGGGACAACGTGGCACCCGGGATCCGCATCGCGAAGCGGCTCGGCGCGAAGGTCACGATCGCTCTCGTGTTCAACCTCGCACCGGGTTACGACGACGATTTCTACGTCCGGCAGGCACGGGAGGTCATCGACAGGTTCGGCGTGGACACGATTTCCCTTGCCGACGCGGGCGGCAGCCTGACCGTCGAACGGACCCGGACGCTGGTACCGGCGCTGCGGGCGGCGATCGGCGAGACCCGGTTGGAGCTGAACACGCACTGTTTGACCGCGATGGGTCCGCAGGTCGCGCTCGAGGCGGCCGTGTACGGAGCGGATCAAATCCTGACCGCCGTCGATCCGCTGGCCAACGGCAACTCGTTGCCGTCGGCTCAGATGATGGCCCGGGATCTGCGCGCCCTGGGGTTCGATGTCGACGTCGACGACCGGTCACTCGACGAGGTCGGGGACTACCTGGGCAAGCTCGCCGCGCAACTGGACTACCCCGTCGGAGTTCCCGCGGAGTACGATCCCGCCAATTACCAGACGCAGTACGCCGGTGGCGCCATGACGAATCTCGAGGCTCAGCTGAAGGCCGCCGGAATTGCCGACAAACTTCCTGCGGTGATCGAGGAGATCGGACGTGTCCGCGAGGAATTGGGTTCGCCGGTCATGGCTACGCCGTTCCCCGCCATCGTCGCCGCCCAGGCCGTCATGAACGTCCTGAACGCCGAGCGTTACGCCGTGGTTCCGGACGAGGTGAAGAAGTATGTGTGCGGATACTTCGGTGCGCTGCCGCTGCCCGTCGACGACAACGTCAAGGACCTCGTGATGAACAACGGGTCGCGCGACATATCCGAGACACCGCCGCAACTCGACCCGATCCTGCCGGAACTGCGCAGGCGGTACGGACACCTGTCGCCTGACGAGATGATCCTGCGGTACATGTACGGCGACCAGAAGATCGACGCACTCGTCCCGGTCGAGGACAGCTTCCGCGTCGAGCAGTCGATCGTGGAGCTGGTGGCCGGCCTTGGGCGGATGCAGAGCACGCACAACGTGCGCCTGGTGGCCCCCGGAATCGAACTGCGGGCCAATGGCTGACACCACACTACGGCCGGAACCCCGGCCCACCGCCGAGACCGCGGGGTACTGGGAGGCTGCCCGGGAGGAACACTTGGTGGTCCAGCGCTGCGAGAATTGCGGGCGTCACCAGTTCTACCCCCGCGCTTTCTGTACCGCCTGCCTCTCCGAGAACCTCGAATGGGTGGAATCGGCGGGCGAGGGGAGCATCTACACCTTCACGGTCTGCCGGATTCCCGCCAATCCGTCGATGGCGGACAAGGTTCCCTATGCCGTGGCCGTCATCGACCTCGACGAGGGAGTGCGCCTGCTGACCAACATCGTGGACTGTCCGATCGATCGCATCCGCGTCGGTGCCCGCGTCGAAGTGCGTTTCGAACGGATCAGCCCTGAGACGACCCTTCCCCAATTCACTCTGACAGAGGTGGACGACCGATGATCACCGACTACTTCGACGCCGGTGCCGCCCGGTACCCGGAGCGAACGTTTCTGCAGTCCGACACAGTGCGGCTCAGCTACCGGGACGTCGTGGTCGCGTCACACGCGATCGCGCACGGACTGACCCGGGAAGGGCTGGCGAGCAGCAGGATCGGAATTCTGTCCCCCAACCATCCCGACGGCTTCGTGGCGATGCTCGGCATCCTGCGTGCGGGCGCCACCTATGTGCCGCTCAACGCCCGCGACCAGATCGAGGACCTGATCTGGTTCATGCGATTCACGGGGGTGTCGGCGTTGGTGTACCACGAGTAGTACCTTCCCCACATCGACCGGATCCGGTCCGAAGTACCCACGCTCACCGCCTGCATCGCGTTCGGTGAGCACACCGCGCCCGGGCTCAGCACCGAGGCCTGGAAGCGGGAGCACAGCGGACAGACCTGCAACACCCGACGAGACCTCGACGACATTGCGCTGATCAAGTCCTCCGGCGGCACCACCGGCCGCCCGAAGGCCATCATGCAGAGCCACCGCTGTCTGCTCGCCGCCTACCGGATCGCCAACCAGTTCACCGCACCAGCGAAGGAGCCGGTGCACCTGGTGGTTGCACCGCTGACCCACGCTGCGGGAGCGACGGCAATGGGACTCTCGGCCTTCGGCACCCGAAACGTGATCGCGCCGTCGACCGATCCCGCGACGGTCCTCGAACTGATCGAGCGGGAGCACGTCACGCACCTGTTCCTGCCGCCGACAATGATCTACCGGATCCTGGCGCATCCCGACGCCCGAACACGCGATTGTTCCTCCCTCGAGTACGTCATCTACGGCGCCGCACCCATGTCCGTCGACAAACTCGAAGAAGGACTGAAGCTGTGGGGTCAGGTCTTCGTCCAGTTCTACGGTCAGTCCGAGGCACCGGGTGTGATCACGTGCCTGTCCAGGCAGGATCACTACCTCCGCGACGATTCCGCGGGTGTGAAGCACCTCGCGTCGGCGGGCCGGCCGACCGGGGCTTGTGAGGTGGCGCTGATGGATGAGGCCGGCAACTTCGTCCCGGCCGGTGAGCGCGGGGAGGTCGTCGCCCGAGGTGAGCTGGTCTGTCCCGGGTACCTCGACAACCCCGAGGCAAATGCCGAAGCCCACCGCTTCGGCTGGCACCACACTGGAGACATCGGGGTCTTCGACGAGAGCGGATACCTCTATGTCGTCGACCGGACGAAAGACGTGGTGATCTCCGGCGGTTTCAACATTTACCCCAGCGAGATCGAGCAGCTGATCTGGTCGCATCCCGCCGTGCAGGATTGCGCGGTCGTCGGCGTGCCCGACGAGGACTGGGGTGAGCGGCTCACCGCGGTGATCGAACTGAAGTCGGAGTCCGAGGCGACCGCCGAGAACATAATCGAGATGTGCCGCAACCGGTTCGGAAGCATGAAGACACCCAAGCAGGTCGAGTTCTGGGAGTCGTTGCCGCGCAGCGCCGTCGGCAAGGTCCTGAAGAAGGACGTCCGCGCCAAGATCATCGCCGCCCACCTGCGGGCGGACTGAGAGATGGCGGACAACGCAGCACTAGCGGGACGGTACGCCGTCGTCGGGGTCGGCGAGACCGGTCTGGGCAAGGCGCCTGCCGGTGCCACGGCGCTGTCGCTGCAATGCCGGGCCGCCCGCCTGGCGATGGTCGAGGCCGGGCTCGCCCCGGCCGACATCGACGGGGTCTTCGCTCACTGGGACGACCGCGCGAACGCACTGCTCGTGTCCGAGTACCTGGACATCCACCCACGGTACGTCGACAACACGGTGGTCGGCGGGCAGTCCAACATCACCCACCTGCTCCACGCGATGGCGGCAATCGAGGCAGGCCTGTGCGAGGTCGCCCTCGTCACCTATGGCAGCACCCAGCATCTGGACAAGAGTCGCGCGCGGGGCGGCATCGTCCAGGACCCGCGGTCACCGATGGGCCAGTTCGCGACGCCGTACGGAATGCTCAATCCGGTCGGGTACTACGCCATGCTGGCCCAGCTGTACTCGAGCCGATTCGGCTGCGTGCCAGAGCAGCTCGGAGAGGTAGCCCTCGCCGCTCGCCGGTGGGCGCAGCTCAATCCGAACGCGGCACGCAGGGAACCGTTGACCATGGAGGACTATCTCGCGTCACCGGTCATCGCCGACCCACTCCGCAAGCTCGACATCTGCCAGATCAACGACGGTGCCGGAGCCATGATCTTGACGAGCGCGGGACGGGCCGCCGATCTGGCGCAGAAACCGGTATCGATTCGAGGTTTCGGTGACACCTACCGACATCACATGACGCCGCTCGGCAGCGAGGACTGGCTCGACAACGGAGCGCTACGCGAGATCGCCGACGACGCGCTGGCGATGGCGCGGCTCGACCGCCAGGACATCGACGTCGTCCAGATCTACGACGCATTCACCATCAACGTGCTCGTCGCGCTCGAAGGACTCGGGTTCTGTGAACCAGGTGGTGCCGGCACATTCGTCGGTGGCGGGCGAATTGCCCCCGGCGGGACGTTTCCGCTCAACACCTCCGGGGGAGGGCTCTCCTTCAATCATTCCGGTCAGTTCGGAATGCAGCTGATGATCGAAGCCGTCCGCCAGCTGCGCGGCGAATGCGACGCACGCCAGGTCCCGGATGCGCGTACCTGTCTCGTGCAAGCCGGAGGAATGGTCATGTCCGCATACATGGTGATGATCCTCGGCACCGACTGACCCATCGCTGAATCTGCGCCCAAATCCGCGTCTTTCGACCGGGGCCGGTCGCGAACTTCGTCGACCCCGAATACACCCAAGGAGGTTCGTCATGGACAAGACCACTGCGGCGCCAGAAGTCATGGTGACTGCCAACCTGCTGTCGCGTCTCGACCGGCTGCCGATGACGCGGACAGCTCTGCTGACAACTATTCTCGTGACCGTCATCTGGGTCGCCGAAGGGTTCGAAACGGGGGTCATCGGGCCGATTTTGTTGCTCGTCAAGGAGCCCTGGGGCCTGACGGCTCAGGGAACCGCCCAGCTCGGGATCGCGTCCACCGGCGGCATCATCGTGGGCGCAGCCCTCGCCGGCCGCGTCATCGACCGGTACGGCCGTAAAAGTGTTCTACTGTGGGGTGTTTCGCTGTTCTCGCTGTTCTCGGCGCTGTGCGCAGTATCAGCGGATGTCGGGTGGATCATGGCGATGCGTGTTCTCGGCGGGCTCGCATTGGGTGCGGTCTTCCCCATTCCGTACCTCATGCTCTCCGAACTGCTCGGTACCCGATCCCGCGCCAGAATGATCGCGGCGGCGTCTGCGGTGCTCGCGCTGAGCTATCTGGTCCCGCAGGCGGCGGCCCTCGTCATGGTCGGTCATCTGCCGGTCGATCTGGCCTGGCGCATCCTGTTCCTCCTCGGTGGCCTGCCGATCCTCGCGGTGCCGCTGATCTATCGGAATCTGCCCGAAAGTCCTCGGTGGCTGTTGTTGAAGGGTCGCGCAGACGAGGCGCGGGCACTGGTCGAGCAGCTGGAACGCGAGGCCGGGTACAGGCACGAGAACGAGCTCGTGCACCCGGAGATCGCCGCCGTCGTACGGGTCGAATACGAGGCGGGCGCCGAACGAGGAAGCGGGACAGCCGATCTGTTTCGCCGGCCACTTCTCGGGAGATTCATGCTGTGCCTGCTGATCTGCGCCGGTGCAAGCGCGGGCGCCTATGTGCTTTTGGTCTACGCCTCGGTCATGTACGCGGATATGGGGATGACACCCCGGGGAGCGTTGGTCACCACCATTGGAATCATCATTGCCGGCGCGGTGGGGGCGATCGCGGTGGGACAGTTCGCCGACAGGCTCGGCCGCAAGAAGACCTTCCTCCTCTACAGCGTCGGCGCGATCTTCGGATTCAGCGCGCTCGCACTGTCTCAGAACATTGCACTCGCTGTCACATGCGGGATTGTCAGCGCGTTCTTCTGCACGGGTTTGGTTCCCTTCACCAAACTGTTCACTTCCGAGCAATTCCCCACCCATGCGCGGGGAACCGCCGCCGGATTCGTGGAATCCGCGAGCAGGTGCTTCGGTGGAGTCCTCGTCGTCGCATCGATCCCCTTCATACAGACGACGCTGGGGGCGAGTGCACCGTTCTGGCTGATCTGTGCGATCTTCCTCGTGTGCCTCGGCCCCGTCATGTTCGGTGCTCGTGAAACCCGTGGCATGAGCATCGACCAAGCAGGAGCGGCCTGAGTTCCCTCCTCGCTTCGACGAGGCTGCCGTTCGGCACAACTCGGACATTCCGCACGGCTGGCGGTGAGAGAATGGCGACTACGGGAGATCCGTAGTCGACGGGAGAAGTCGTGGACGGAATGGTCGGCGTTCACAGGCCACGCAGGCGAGCAGCCTGGATTGCCGTGGCCGCGATCCTTTTCACCGTTGCGGCATGCGGGCAATCGCGGAGCGACTCCACCGTCGACGATGCCCCGTTGGGGACACCCACAGTCACCGCCACGGTGAATGTCGGTGAGGGACCACTGCTCGATGTGACGGTCGACCCGTCCACCGGCACCGCATACGTCACCAGCAGTCGCGACGACTTGCTGTCGATGATCGACGCCGACGGCGGCATCAGCGCCATCGAGGTGGGCCGGGCCCCGGCCGGGGTGGCGGTCGATCCGTCCACCCACACGGCGTATGTGACGAGTCTGGGCGAGGGCGCGGTGTCGGTGATCGACATCGGATCGCGGACCGACACGGCCACCATCCCGGTCGGTGCCGTGCCCCAGGGCATCGAGGTGGATCCGTCGACCCACACCCTCTATGTCGCCAACGTCGAAGACGGTTCGGTGTCCGTCATCGACACCGGGACCCGCACCGTCTCCGCCACCGTCGAGGTCGGGAACCGGCCCGGGGGAATGGGCGTCGATCCGTCGACCCATGCGCTGTACGTCGCGACGACGGGACCGGGCGGGGCAGTGTCGGTGATCGATCCCGAAACCCTCACCGTCACAGACACCCTCCAGGTCGGGAAGCAGCCCTACGGGGCGACAGTCGACCCGTCGGCGCGCACCGTGTACGTCACCAATTTGGATGACCGTTCGGTGTCCGTGATCGACACCGAGACCCGCACCGTCACCGACACCGTCCCGGTCGGGAGCGGTCCGCAGGGTGTGGCCGTGGACCCGACCAGCCACACCGCCTACGTCGTCAACCTCGACGACTCGGTGTCGGTGATCGAGCGGTAGCGGAGTCGGCTCCCCACGCGGTCAGGTTCGGAGCACCGCCGCCTGGGGTGCGCTCACGGTTCGGTCAGCTCGGCCTCGGGGCCGGGAATGCCACCGAGGGCCGCGGCCAGGCGTTCCCGCGCCCGGCTGAGGTGGCTGGTGAGTATCTCCGCGGCCGCGTCCCCGTCGCCGGCTGCGATGGCATCGAGTATCTGCTGATGCTCGGCGGCGATGCTCTGGTTTGTCAATAGATGCTTGCCCTGAACCTGGACCATGCACAGCCGCACTTCGGACACCAGCGCCCGGAAGGCGCGGCTGGTCCGTGGGCTGCCCATCGCGGTGACCAGCGCCGTGTGGAACCGCATGTCCGGTTCGACGATCGCGAGCGGGGTGGCGTCGGTCATCGCCGAGATCTCCGCATTGGCGTCCACGGCCTCGTCGGGAACGATGCGGGTCTTCGACAGTTCGCGCAGCACGGCGGCTTCGAGATGTTCGCGGGTTCGGTAGATGTCGCGGACGTCATCGGGCCCGAGGTTCGGCACGCGTGCGGTCTTGTGGGTGCTGCGCTGCAGCAATCCCTCGCCCACCAGCTTCTCGATGGCCGCTTTCGCGGTCGGTCGGGCCACTTCGTAGCTGCGGGCAACTTCGGCCTCGGTCAGCGCGTCGTCGTGGGTGAGTTCGCCGGAAAACAGTCGTTGACGCAGCTCCACAGCCAGCGCGTCGACTATCGAGAGCGCCGAGACCCGTCCCGCCATGTCGATCTCCTCCACTCGTGGATGAACTACCCGATCTTCCCACGACGACGCACATGCGTTCTTGACAGTCGTGAGTACTTGTCTGACAATCGGTGAGCGGAGTGGCGGCAATCACAGAGGAGATCTCGATGTATCAACAGACACTGGACCCGATCGGAGGGTCGCTGGGATGGTCGGCAGTCATCGCGGCGGTGCCGCTCCTGGCGATGTTCGTGATGCTGGGAGTGTTCCGGTGGAAAGCGCACCGGGCAGCCCTGATCGCACTCGCCCTCGCGGTCTGCGCGGCGATCGTCGGCTGGCAGATGCCCATCGGACAGGCGGCGAGTGCTACCGCGGAAGGCGCTTTCTACGGGCTGTTTCCGATTCTCTGGATCCTCGTCAACGCCCTCTTCGTCTACAAGCTGACCGTCGTCAGTGGCTGGTTCGAGGAACTGGGCCGGGTGATTCGGTCGATCTCCGATGACCAGCGCATTCTGGCCATCCTGATCGCCTTCTGCTTCGGCGCTCTCCTCGAGTCACTCGCCGGCTTCGGCGCTCCCGTCGCGATCTCGGCGGCGATGTTGCTGGCTGCGGGCATGAAACCGCTCAAAGCCGCGTGCACCTCGCTCCTCGCGAACACGGCGCCGGTCGCGTTCGGCGCGCTCGGTGCGCCGATCCTGGCGCTCGCCGGGGTGACCGGGTTGCCGCTCGACGACCTGTCCGCCATGGCGGGACGTCAGACCCCGTTCATCGCCGCCATCATCCCGCTGGTGATGGTCTTCCTGGTCGACGGCCGCCGCGGCGTCCGCCAGACGTGGCCGGTCGCGCTGGTCGCCGGACTCGTCTTCGGGTTCGCACAGTTTCTCACGGCCAACTACTTCACGGTCGAGTTGACGGACGTGGTCGCAGCAATCGTCACCGTGATCGCCGTGCTCGGCATGCTGAAATTCTGGAGTCCCGCCGAGACCTTGGCGGCCACCCCCGACGTGCCGGCACGCGACGGCGGCCGGGCCCCCGTGGGCGCCGGTATCGGGGTCGGCATCACGACGGGATCGGGAGCCGACACGACGGCATCCACGTCACCCGGTCGTTTCGACCACTACGGGCGCGGGCGCCGCGCCGTCTATGCGCTCGCCCCCTACGTGACGATCATCGCGATCTTCTCCCTCGCTCAGGTGCCGGTCGTGAAGTCCTGGCTCGCCGATGTCGGCACCGTCGCCTTCGCGTGGCCCGGACTCGACATTGTCGATCCGGACGGAAACGCCGTCGGCGCACAGACGTTCAAGCTCGACCATCTGCGGGCGACGGGCACACTTCTGCTCTTGTCGGCGGTCGTGACCACTGTGATCTACGGCATCGGGATCCGGGAGGCGCTCCGCGCGTACTGGGACACTCTCGTGCAACTGCGGTGGACCATCGTCACCGTGACTGCGGTCCTGGCGCTGGCGTTCGTGATGAACCTGTCCGGTCAGACGGGCAGTCTCGGAATGGCGCTGGCCTCCACCGGCGGGTTGTTCGCGATCCTGTCCCCCGTGATCGGGTGGATCGGCGTCGCCATCACCGGTTCCGACACGTCGTCCAACTCGTTGTTCGGCGTCATGCAGATGACCGCGGCACAGCAGGCCGGGCTCGATCCGGTGCTGATGGCGTCCGCCAACTCCTCGGCAGGCGTGCTCGGCAAGATGCTGTCGCCGCAGAACCTTTCGGTGGCCGTCGCAGCGGTGGGACTTCCCGGCAGTGAGGGGGCCATTCTGCGCAAACTCGTCGGGTGGAGCCTGGGACTGCTCGCGTTCCTCACGATCATCATCTACCTGCAATCGACCCCCGTACTCGGATGGATGGTTCCATGAGTCTCGACGTACTGACCCCCGTCTCCGAACTGACAGCCGCCCTCGGCGACGCCGTCGTCACCGAACCCGACCTGATGCTCGCCTACCGGCGCGACCAATCGCTGCTGACCGCGGCGGGAATGCCGCTCGCGCTGGTCCGTGCACGCGACACGGACGATGTCGTGGCAGCACTGAAAATTGCTCACCGGCACGGTGTTCCGGTCGTCACCCGCGGCGCCGGCACCGGTCTCGCCGGAGCCGCGAACGCGCTCGACGGGTGCATCGTGTTGAGCATGGAGAAGATGAACGCCGTCCTCGACATCGATCCGGCCGCACGGACCGCAACTGTGCAGCCCGGCGTGATCAACGGCGACCTGGCGGCGGCGGCCGCCGAGCACGGGCTCTGGTATGTGCCGGACCCGGGCAGCCGGGCCATCTCGAGCATCGGCGGCAACCTCGCAACCAACGCGGGGGGCACCTGCTGCGCCAAGTACGGCGTCACCGGCGATCACGTGGCCCGCATCAAAGCTGTGCTCGCGGACGGACGGATCATCCACACGGGCGCGGCGACGCGCAAAAATGTTGCAGGGCTGAATCTTACGCAACTGCTCGTCGGATCCGAGGGAACCCTCGCGGTGATCGTGGAAGCGACCATGCGGTTGCGGGCGGCGCCCACCGCCGCCGCGACGGTGGTCGCCAGCTTCCCCGAGACCGCGCAGGCTATCGAGGCGGTGCTCGCGATCCGGCAGGTCGCCGAGCCGTGTCTGGCGGAACTGATGGACCGCACGACCATCGCCGCCGTCAACGACATGACGCACATGGGCCTCGACGAGTCCGCCGGGGCGCTCCTGCTGATCCAATGCGATGGAAGGGATTCCACCGCCGAAGCCCGGATCTGCGCGCAGGCCTGTGCCGACGCCGGCGCCACCGAGGTGTACGACACCGACGACCCGGTGGAGGGCGAAGCGTTCATGCAGGCGCGCCGTGTGGCACTGACCGCGTTGGAGCGGCGGGGCTCCACGCTGCTCGACGACCTGTCCGTCCCGGTGCACCGGCTACCCGAGATGCTGCAGGCCATCGAGGGCATCGCGACGCGCTACGACCTGACGATCGGCACGTTCGGCCATGCCGCGGACGGCAACCTGCACCCGACCATCGTGTTCGACGCGTCCGACAGCGAGCAGTCCGCACGGGCGCTGCAGTCGTTCGACGAAATGGTGGTCGAGTGCCTGGCTCTGGGCGGATCGATCAGCGGCGAGCACGGAATCGGAGTGCTCAAGGAGCCGCACATGGAGGCGATGGTGGGTGCCACCGAACGTGAGCTGATGGCCCGGGTCAAGGAGGCATTCGACCCGACGGGAATCCTGAATCCGGGGAGGGGCCTGTAGTACGGGGCGGGGCTCCGTAGTTTTCGGCCGCGGGCGGCGCGTCGTATGTCACTGTTGTGAGAGACCGAAACCCGCGGCCACCTGGAGTCGGTATGAACGTCGGTGCGACACGAAATGCGATCGGCGTCGTCGTTGCGGTGCTGGTATTCGGTGGACTGGCCGGATGCGGCGGCGACACGAGTGAGACGGTGTCGGCGTCGATGTCGCCGACCGCATCGGTCAGCGCCACCGAGGAGCAGGACGCGGTTCTCGCTCAGGAAGCGAGGTGGCTGACGGCCATCACCGCCGGCGACCGTGACACGATCGAATCGATCCTGAGCCCCGATTTCAAGCACATCACGAGTGAGGGAACACTGCTCGGTCGTGACGAGGAGATCGCGAGCATCGTTCCGGTGACGTTCACGATGAATGCCACCGAGCAGTCCGTCGATATCGTCGGCGACACCGCCGTGATCCACGGCGTCAACACCCTCACCGAGTCGGGCAATGTGCTGGCCCGTGAACGCTTCACCGACGTGTTCGTCAAGCAGAACGGCACGTGGATGGCACTGTCGGCGCAGGAGACCGCGATCTGACCGTCACCCGGGTGTCAGGGAACGAAGAACGTGCCGAAGCCCGGTGTGCCGATCGCCTGCGGGTCGACGAATGCGACGACCTGACCCGAGCCCGGACGAATGGTGACGGCTTGAGCATCCAGCGTCGGGAACGACGCGGAACCGGACGCACCCGTGCCGAGACTCACCCAGTGGACGACCGCGGAGTGCGGGTTTCCGTCCCCCGGCGTGCGGCGCACGTGCAACACGGCGACGCCCGGTTGGTCGCCGACAGTCGCGGCAAGGTGGGGCGTGGGCAGTTCGACGAGCGGGATGACGGGGTCGACCTGGAACGGCACCGTGCTCGGCGCGGCCGCCGCCGTTCCCGACGCGAGGAAGCCGGAGATCGCGACGGTCGCAAGGACCGTGGCGCCGACCCGTCCGGCGACGTTGAGTGTGGTCATACGGATCGACCCTAGTCACTCGACCGGCGGCCCGGTGCCGGTTCGCGTCTCAGGCGCTGGCGGGGACCAGCTCGGCGATCAGGGCTTCGACTCGCGCCTTGATCTCGTCGCGGATCGGACGAACCGCGTCGACGCCCTTGCCTGCCGGATCGTCGAGCGCCCAGTCCCGGTAGCTGACCCCGGGGAAGACGGGGCAGGCGTCGCCGCAGCCCATGGTGATGACCACGTCGGAGGTGTCGACGGCGTCGGAGGTGAGGATCTTCGGGGTTTGGTCGGAGATGTCGATCCCGACCTCGGCCATGGCCTCCACGGCGGCAGCGTTGACGGTCTCGGCCGGCGCGGACCCGGCGGAGCGGACCTCGATCCGATCACCAGCGAGGTGGGAGAGGAATCCGGCAGCCATCTGGGAGCGGCCGGCGTTGTGGACGCAGACGAACAACACGCTGGGCCTGGTCATGGGAGCGAACCTTTCGTGGCGGACGCGTGGAACCGGGAACGCAGCGCGAGCGACACGTAGACCAGTCCGACGAGGACGGGGACCTCGATCAGCGGTCCGACGACACCGGCCAGGGCCTGCCCGGAGGTGGCGCCGTAGGTGGCGATGGCCACGGCGATGGCGAGTTCGAAGTTGTTGCCCGCGGCGGTGAACGCCAGGGTGGTGGTGCGCTCGTAACCCAGACCCATGGCCGCGCCGAGGGCGTAGCCGCCGCCCCACATGATCGCGAAATACGCCAGCAGGGGGATCGCGATCCGGACGACGTCCCACGGCTGGGAGGTGATCTGGTCACCCTGCAGGGCGAAGAGAATCACGATCGTGAACAGCAACCCGTACAGCGCCCAGGGTCCGATCCTCGGGAGGAAGTTGCTCTCGTACCAGGTGCGGCCCTTGGCCTTCTCACCGAATCGGCGGGTCAGGTAGCCGGCGAGCAACGGGATGCCCAGGAAGATGAGCACCGACTTCGCGATCTGCCACGGCGAGGTGTCGATGGTGGTCTGCTCGAGGCCGAGCCACCCGGGCAGCACGGACAGGTAGAACCAGCCGAGCACCGCGAACATGATCACCTGGAACACCGAATTGATCGCGACCAGCACGGCGGCGGCCTCCCGGTCGCCGCAGGCGAGGTCGTTCCAGATGATGACCATGGCGATGCAGCGGGCCAGGCCGACGATGATCAGACCGGTGCGGTACTCCGGCAGATCCGGCAGCAGCAGCCAGGCCAGGGCGAACATCAGCGCCGGACCGAGCACCCAGTTCAGTACCAACGAGCCGATGAGCAACCTGCGGTCGCCGGTGACGGCTTCGAGCCGGTCGTAGCGAACCTTGGCGAGCACCGGGTACATCATGATCAGCAGGCCGAGGGCGATCGGCAACGAGATGCCGTCGATCTCGACGGCGCTCAGGGCGTCCCCGAGCCCGGGAATCATCCGGCCGAGGAGCAGTCCGCCGACCATGGCGACGCCGATCCACACCGGCAGGAACCGGTCGAGGGTGGAGAGTTTGCCGACGACGGCGGGGTGCCCGGTAGTGGTTGTGGTTGCCCCGCTCATGCCTGCGCCTCGGCGCACGCGGGGGACGGCACGGCGGGGCCGCTCTCGGTCAGCAGTACAGCGGACAGCTGCTGCAGCGCCGACGGGATCACCCAGTAATACACCCAGGTGCCGCGACGCTCGCAGTCGAGCAGGCCGGCGGCGCGGAGCACTTTCAGGTGGTGCGAGATCGTCGGCTGCGACAGGTCGAACGACTCGGAGATGTCGCAGACGCAGGCTTCACCGCCGGCGTGGCTGGCGATCAGGCTCAGCAGGCGCAGGCGCACCGGATCGCCGAGGGCCTTGAACATCCGGGCCAGATCCCCGGCCCAGTCCTCGGTGAGTGGTTCACGCGCGAGCGGCGAGCAACACGCACCACCGTCCGACAACTCCTGATTCGACATGCGTCGATATTGACAGATGTCGAATCAGGGTGCAACGCAGCGGACGGCCGGGGCGCGGATCAGGCCGTACTACTCGGCACGTCCGGACGGGAAGTGCACCGACCCGTCATTTCCGATGCAACCACCCTGAACCGGGCCGCTGCCGAAGAAGACGCCGTTCAGTTGCCCGCTTCCTCCGGGAGGGTTCGATCCGACTCCCGCGCCCCCGACGCCGATCGCCCCGCACTGGTAACTGTTGTTGTCCATGGGGGTATTGGGGTCGTTGTGGACGTGGAGTTGTGTGCCAGGTGTGTTCGGGTCTCCATGAAATGCCGGTGCCGCCGCTGCGACGCCTGAACCGAGCGCAAAAAAGGCGGCGATCGCAGCCGACGTAACCGCCGTGCGCAATGCGAACGTGTTCATCTGATGTCACCTTTGATTCGATTGTCGCCCGGCTTCTCACCGGTCGATGATTCTCGGGTTGGAAATGATTTCGGTGTATCCGTTTTCCCGATGAAACAATTATGGTCCGACCCGTTGGCGGAAATCACCCCCTTCGGGCGGTTATCGGTGTTTCGAGTGCGATGCCCGCACCAGCCGCGCCCCGACCGTCGCAACCCTGGCCGTGGCCGGCGATCCTGTCGCCGTGCCGAAACTGCTTGGTCCCGAAGGGTTCACGTGTGGGTCCCCGGCGAACGCTAGCGTTGGACTGCCCGACATCCGCACGTCCGAAGGGAAACTGCCACGCATGGCCGGTGACGAGGTTTCGGAAGGCAACGACGTGCACCCGCCCGCGAGGCCACAGTTGCGCCGCCGGTTGGGGGTGTTCGACTCGGTGATGATCGGCCTCGGGTCGATGATCGGGGCGGGGATCTTCGCCGCGCTGGGGCCTGCCGCGTCCGCCGCCGGTGGCGCCCTGCTCGTGGGGTTGGCA
Source organism: Rhodococcus wratislaviensis (assembly GCF_041228765.1). Lineage (NCBI taxonomy): Bacteria > Bacillati > Actinomycetota > Actinomycetes > Mycobacteriales > Nocardiaceae > Rhodococcus > Rhodococcus wratislaviensis. The sequence continues at coordinate 1,374,243 of NZ_CP150488.1, forward strand.
GTGGCCGCGGTGATCGCGTACTGCAATGCCGATTCCTCGGCTCGGCTCGCCGCGCTGTACCCGCAATCGGGTGGCACCTATGTCTACGGCCGTGAACGCCTGGGACCGTTTTTCGGGTATCTCGCGGGCTGGGGATTCGTGGTCGGCAAGACCGCCTCGTGTGCCGCGATGGCCCTGACCGTCGGCGCCTATGCCTGGCCCGGCCGCGAGCACGTCGTCGCGGTCGTCGCGGTCGCCGCCATCACGGCGGTGAACTACCTGGGCGTGCAGAAGTCCGCGCTGGTCACCCGGAGCATCGTGTTCGCGGTACTCGCCGTCCTCGCAGTGGTCGTCGTCGTGTGCCTGACCGGTTCCGACACCGGCTTCGACGGGCTCGCGATCACCTCCGGGCACGGCGTGGCCGGAGTCCTCCAGGCCGCAGGCCTCCTGTTCTTCGCGTTCGCCGGGTACGCCCGGATCGCCACGCTCGGCGAGGAGGTGAAGGACCCGGCCCGGACCATCTCCCGGGCGATCCCCATCGCCCTGGCGATCACACTCGTCGTGTACCTGTGCGTCGCGATCGCCGTATTGAACGCTCTCGGCGCCGACGCACTCGCTGCAGCGACGGATCCACTCGCGCAGGCCGTCGCCGCCGTGGGGTTCGGGGGCCTCGAGCCGGCGGTCCGGGTCGCCGCGGTGATCGCGGCGCTCGGCTCGCTGCTGGCCCTGATCCTCGGGGTTTCGCGGACCACGTTCGCGATGGCACGGGACGGTCACCTGCCACGTCTGCTCGGCGCCGTCCACCCCCGGTTCGCGGTGCCCTATCGGGCGGAGTTGGCGGTCGGTGCGGTGGTGGCGATTCTCGCCGCGACAGCGGATCTGCGCGGCGTCATCGGGTTCTCCTCGTTCGCGGTGCTGGTCTACTACCTGATCGCCAACGCGTCGGCCTGGACCTTGTCCGCGAAACCGTGGCCGCGGCTGGTGGCCGTCGTCGGCGCCGCCGGATGTCTCGTTCTCGCCGCGTTCCTTCCTCGTGCCTCGGTGATCTCGGGTGTGATCGTCCTCGGTGTCGGGGCCGTGATCTACGGGATCCGCTCGTCCCGCCGCACCTGACTGTCGAGAAGCCGTGGTGGCCAATTGTCGTCTCGCGTGGGAGTCTTCAACGACTATCCCTACGCCGGGAGAAGGTGAGAATGTTCGTCCTGGTCCGGCACGCCCATGCAGGCGAGAAGAAGAAATGGGACGGCCCCGACGCCGACCGTCCGCTGAGCCCGCTCGGGCACGACCAGGCCCACGGCCTTGTCGCGGCGCTGCGCGGCATCGAGATCGCGACACTGTTCTCGAGTCCCACCACCCGCTGTCGCCAGACCCTTCTGCCGCTCGCCGAGGCGGTCGGTCTGCGTGTCGCCGATCACCCACTGCTGGCACCGGACGCACCGCCCGACGAACTGTTCGCCCTATTACACGGACCCGAAGCCGACGGGGCAGCCTTCTGCACCCACGGGGAGATCCTCAACGCGCTGGCCGAGTTCGCGCGGTCGCGCGGCGCACCGGACGCCCCGCCCTCAGGGGCGACCGCGAAAGGGGGCGTGTGGTTCGTCGATTGCGGTGCGGGTCCGCCCCCGACGCTGCGGTACCTCGCGCCGATTCCGGCCGGCTGACCCCGACTACTCGCCCGCCGCGAGCCCGGCGGCGTCCTCCCGGGCCTGTCGCGCATTCTGCAATTCCAGGCCGTACAACAGGCCGAACGTGAAACCGTTCTCGCCCGGTGTCGTGCCGGCGCGGGCACCGAGCGTCCGGAGCGTCTCCGCGGCGACGACGCTGTCCTGGTGCTCGCCGAGAACGCGCTGCATCTTCTTGAACCGTGCCGCCTTCTTCTGTGCAGTTTTCTTCCCGAGAATCGGTGCGGCCAGTTCGGCCGCGTACCGGGCACGCTTGGCGGCCTTCCGCGCGCGGTGCAGGGCCGCGTCGTCGTCGCCGGCAGCCGCGGCGGCGACGCGTGTGAGCGCCTTGCGTTCGGCTTTCCGCACCGACTTTTCGATAACCCGGGGATCGTCGCCCGCCGCGGCGGTCAGCGGCGGCGTGGTGCGCCACCGCGCCAGGGTGGCCAGCAGCGCGCGGTAGCGGTCACCGTCGAGGGCTTCCATCACTTCCTTCGTACGACGGAGTTGCTCGGCGAGCAGATCGTTCTCGATGCGCGCGGAAACCGGGCCCAACACGAGTTCCGAAGGCAGGGCGGCGAGCGCGTCCGCGAAGCGTGCGCGTTGCACCTGCCGATCCCGCACCTCCCCCAGCAGTCCCGCGTACCACGAGAGTTCCGCGTCGAGTTCTGCCCGCGCGGCCGGCTCGAACAGGCGCCGGAACACCCGCAGCGTGCTGCGGAAACGTCGGATCCCCACGCGGGTGGGGTGGACAGGGTCCAGCCCACGCCGCAACCACACGTCGCCTGCCACGATCGCCTGGACTTGGGAATCCAGATAGTCGACGAGCACCGCTTCCACTGTCGTTCGCGTCGTGTCCCAGCCGTCGACCGCGAGGTGCGCGGCGGTGAGCACACGGCTGAGCTTCGACGGATACGGGGACGGCTGCGCACCACGGCGGGTGAGGCGTTTGCCGATCTTCCCGAGCAGTTTCTCGTCCCCGGCGTCGCCGAGCTCGACCTCCACCTCCCGCCACTCGCTGAGGACAGCGCGGTCACCGGCGACGGCGCCGCGCACGCGGTCGTCGGCCACTTCCGCCAGCAGACGGTCGTCCCGGTCGAGGAGTCGCTGCGTGCGTCTCACGGTTTTCAGCGTCGCCACCGGGTGCACGGGTTTGCCCAGTGCGACACCCGCAATCAGGGTCGCCAACTCGTCGGGAACCGCATCACTCTCGCCTGGAGGCACGCGAATCTCGGTGCGTGCTTTGTCTGCGGGGACCTTCAACTGCCATCCCACATCGGCGTCCCCGGTCCGGCGGCGGAACGTGATCTTCTGACGGAGCAGATCGCGGTCATCCGTGTCGTAGTAGACGCTGTTCAGATTCACCGTGCCCTGTTCGATCCGTCCCTCGGCAGGCAACACGTCCTCGAGATCCGGCAGGACGAACTCGAGCCCCACCTCGTACTTGTCTTCCCGCTCGCGCTGCGTCGACACCATGGATCCAGTCTGCACCCACAACGGCCGTGCCGATCTTCGGCGCGCGATCGGCACGGAGTGCAGTTAATCTGTAATCGGTGCAATCCTCGATCGCACCTCGCCACCGGAGCCGATGCGTCGCGAAAAACTCTTCGCAACTGGATCTTTCACTCATTTCACCGGAATGTACCCACATTCCCACTGCCCCGACCTGTGCTCGATCTTCGAGAGGGAGGCCGCCGCCCTCTGCAGGCACTGTCCGGTGCTGACGGAATGCGGTGCGTACGCACTCGACAACCGAGTCGAATTCGGCATCTGGGGTGGGATGACGGAACGTCAGCGCCGGGCACTGCTCGCGGAGCATCCAGGGGTCCGCTGGTCCGAGCGCTTCACGAACCCTCCACCTGTCGGGTGAGGAATGATCGAGCCAACCCGACGAACGAGAGCCACCCGGAAGTATCGGGAATCGCGACGGAAGGTCGGTGTGGTGACGCCGTACCGCTCGACGAACTCGTGTTGTTCGATGAATCGAAGGTCGCCGGACGTGCCGGGCGTCGAGTACTGCCGATTCGGCATGCGCCACGTGCCCGTGTCGGGCACGTCCCACATCTGCACGGTGTCGGACAACAGTTTCCAGCCGTGGTCGGTGTGCAGTTCGAGGTTCGCGACGACCTCGATCGTCGCGACCACTCCGCTCACGGACAGCACGGGCTGAGGGGAGAACCCCGGGTACCTGTCGACGTAGAAGACTCCTCGGCCGACACCGTTCGGCCCGATCTCGCCCTCCTCGGCCAGTGATCGGAGCTCGGCGGGAAGCTGCTGCTCGTCGAGCCAGGAGAGGGCGGTGGTCACGGTGTCACCCGGGTGCCAGACGGAGTCTGCGGAGACAGGCTCGTCGTCGACGAAGACCGTGAGCGTCTGGGGTGAGGCATGCTCGAGCATCGTCAGACCCCGCGCAGTAGGCGGACCGATGGGCGAAGCCATCGGGTGCGGGGTTACCTTGCAGCAGACGATACGCGGCTGCGGCATCGGTTCACCCGCCTCTGCCGCACTGAACGCGGCAGCGGCGCCGGCGAGCACCGCCCGATCGATGCGAATCAGTACGGCAAGGACGAGCAGCTGGGCCGGTCGACGATGGCCTGACCCTCGCAGAGCATGGCCTGCTCGTCGTCGTCGAAACGATCGCGCCGATCCCGGTCGCGGGCATCGCGGTCCGACTGTGAGACCGCTGCGACATCAGCCGCCCCCGACGAGGCGGGCATGGCGTGCGCGATTCCGGCTGCGCCGGTGACAGAGAATGCGACCGCGGCGAACATCAGGCCGGCGCGAAGGGCGGTGTGGCGAAACATGCGGAGTCCTTGGTGGTTGTGGTCGAGTATTCCTTGGCCACAACAACACTGCCTTCCGGACACGCGGTTCGACAGACACCCTAGGGTGCGCGTTGCCCACCCCTGTGCGAACGCCGGGAACACGTCCGGGCTGAGCGATGCCGTCGCGAACGTAGATGACCAAGGCCTGTCCGGTGGGTCCTTCCCGCGCAAACAAAACCTTTGATAGCAGTATCACGAAATTCTATTACCACACCGCCACCATGTTGTTTCATGATCTTTGGGAGCGTCCATCGTCATGAATCGGAGCACCCATGAATTCCACAGTCAGCGCACCCGGCTGGCAGAAGTCCGTCTTCGACGTTCTGCGCGAAGGAGATGTCCAGCAGATCGCGTACGTACCGGACGCCGGCCACTCGTACGCGATCCAAGCCGCGATCGCCGACCCCGGCATCGAAGACGTCGTGCTGACCACCGAGGAAGAGGGCGTCGGCGTTGTCAGCGGCGCCTGGCTCGGCGGGCAGCGCGCGGTCCTGCTCATGCAGAGCAGCGGAGTCGGTAACTGCGTCAACATGTTCTCCCTGCTGGAGATGTGCAAGTTTCCGTTCCTCACGCTGGTGACCATGCGTGGTGAGTACGCCGAGTTCAACCCGTGGCAGATCCCCATGGGTTCGACCACGCAGCAGGCCCTCGAACTCATGGGCATCACAGTTTTCCGGGTCGACGACCCCGATCAGGTCGGCGAGGTCGTCTCCGCCGCCTTCGATCAGGCTTTTCTCGCTGGTGAGCGCGTCGCAGTGCTCCTGGGTCAGCGGCTCATCGGACGCAAGAAGTGGGAGCGCAAGTGAACGTCAGCAACTCGACCATCGGAACCCTCGCCGGCGAACGCCTCGACCGACGCGAGTTCGTCGCGACACTGCTCGACCGGGCGCCGGAGGCACTGGTCGTCACCGGTCTCGGCTCCCCGTCCTATGACGTCTTCGCCGCAGGGGAGCGCGACCGCAACTTCTATCTATGGGGCGCCATGGGTGCCGCCGTACCCACCGGCTTGGGCCTCGCTCTCGCTCGTCCGGCCGAGTCCGTGGTCGTCATCACCGGTGACGGGGAACAGCTCATGGGAATCGGCGCGCTCGGATCGGTCGCGGTCAAGGCCCCGAAGAACCTCACCATCGTCGTCCTCGACAACGGGCACTTCGGCGAAACGGGCATGCAGCGCAGCCACTCCAGTCTCGGAGCCGATCTGGCGGGCATCGCGTCGTCGTTCGGCATTGCCCGCACCGAACGGGTCCGCGACATCGCCGACGTCGACCGTGTCGCACAGATCGTCACCGCCCGCGAGGGTACGACCTTCGTTCAGGTGTTCATCGAGCAGACCGAGCCGCCGCGCGCCCTTCCGCCCCGCGACGGCACGGCGGTGAAAAACAAGTTCCGCGCCGCGCTCGGCCTCGACACGTTCTGATGGCCGACGCCGAACCGAGAGAGAACCCTGCCATGCAGAAATACCTGCTCCACATCGGCGGGCAGCAGCGCCCGTCCGCTGACGAGACGTACTTCGAGACCGACAACCCCTTCACCGGCCGGCCGTGGGCGCAGATCGCGCGCGGGCAGGCCGAGGACGTCGAGGACGCCGTCCAGGTCGCGCACCGTGCCATGACCACCGGGTCGTGGGCGACGATGAGTCCCAGCGCCCGCGGTCTGATCCTGCAGCGCGTCGCCGACGCGCTCGAGGAGAACGCCGAACTCCTCGCCCGCACCGAGGTCCGGGACAACGGCAAGCTCTACAGCGAAATGCTCGGCCAGTGCCGGTATCTCGCGCAGTGGTACCGGTACTACGGTGGTCTCGCCGACAAGATCGAAGGCCGCGTCGTTCCCGTCGACAAGCCGGGATACTTCACCTACACCCGGCGCGAGCCGATCGGGGTCGTCGGAATCGTCACCCCGTGGAACTCGCCGCTGCTGTTGCTCACCTGGAAGCTGGCACCCGCGTTGGCCGCTGGCTGTTCGGTGGTCGTCAAGCCCTCCGAATACACCTCCGCCTCCACCCTCGAATTCGTTCGTATCCTCGAACAGGCAGGCCTGCCGGCGGGAGTGGTCAACGTGGTCACCGGATTCGGGCCCGACGTGGGAGGGCCGCTGGTCGACCACCCCCTGGTGCGCAAGGTCGGCTTCACCGGCTCGGACGCGACCGGGCGGCACATCGGGGCCGCGGCGGCGCGCGGTCTCAAGCGGGTTTCGCTCGAACTCGGCGGCAAGTCACCGAACATCGTCTTTGCCGACGCCGATCTCGACGCCGCGGTCAACGGCGCGGTCTCGGGAATTTTCGCCGCGTCCGGTCAGACCTGCATTGCCGGAAGCCGGCTTCTGGTGCAGCGATCCGTGCACGACGAGGTCGTCGCCAAGCTGGTCGCGCTTGCCTCCACAGCGCGCATCGGTGACCCGATGTCCCCCGACACCCAGGTCGGTCCGATCACGACTCGTGACCAGCACAAGAAGGTGCTCGAGTACATCGACATCGCCACCGCCGAGGGTGCACAACTCGCGCTCGGGGGCGGCGTGGCCACCGGCACCGGAACCGATGGGTGGTTCGTACAGCCGACAGTGTTCACCGGGGTGAGCAATCAATCCCGGTTGGCGCAAGAGGAAGTCTTCGGCCCGGTGCTGGCGGTGATCCCGTTCGACACCGAAGACGAGGCGATCGCCATTGCCAACGACTCGAAGTACGGTCTCGGTGCCGGTGTCTGGACCACCGACCTGCCCCGCGCGTTCCGCATGGCGGAGGCGATCGAGTCCGGGACGGTCTGGGTCAACACCTACCGCGCGGTCAGCTTCATGCTGCCGTTCGGCGGGGTGAAGGACTCCGGTATCGGCCGGGAAAACGGTGCCGAGGCAATCGACGAGTACCTCGAAACCAAGAGCGTGTGGATCAACATCGGAGCACCGACCGGAAACCCGTTCGTCCTGCGCTGACCCCCGGCGCCGGGGGTGTCTTCGACTGAGAGCTGGACGGCCGGCACGATCACCCGCGTCGAGGAGGCCCGGCGGGTCCCGTGGTGTTCTCGACGAGCGTCTCGAGGACGAACCTGTGAAAGCCTTCGGCGACCGAGGAGGTGAGGGGCCGATCGGCCTGGATCATGCCGATCGTTCGCCACGCATCGCGATCACGCAATTCGATCAGTGTAGTTCCGTCGGGAGGGTCCGCGGCCGCAGATGGAGCAGGCACAACTCCCACGCCCACTCCGGCCGCGATCATGGCGCGCATCGTGCCGACCTCGGTGACCGAGAACGCGATTCGCGGGGCGAAGCCGGCAGCTCGGGCGAGACGGTCGGTGAGCTGGCGCAGCCCGTACTCCGGCGTGAGAGCCACGAAATCGTCTTCGGCGACCTCGGCGAAACTCACCGTTTTGCGGCGAGCCAGCCGGTGACGGACAGGAACGAGCAAGCGAACCGGTTCGGTGGCCACTGGTGTCCACACGAGGTCGTCGACGGAGGGCTCGGGGGCTACGAAACCGAGATCGGACCGGCCGACCCGGATGTCGTCGGCAACCGAATCTGCTGCAGCACCGCGTAGTTCGAATCTCACCTTGGGATGTTCGGCGCGATACCTGCTGATCAGTTCCGGCACGAGCCACTCGCCGAGGCTGTGCAGGAAGCAGAGGGAGACGGTGCCCTCGTTCGGATCTGCCAGGGTGCTGATCCGGTTGTGCGCGGAATCCACTTCGCTCAATGCGCGCAACGCATGTGCGCGAAGAATCTCGCCGTACCGGTTGAGATGGAGCCGATTGTGCCGCCGGTCGAACAACCGCACCCCGAACCCCGTCTCCAGCCGGGCTATGGCCCGCGACAACGTCGGTTGCGTGACGTGCATCTCCGCGGCGACAGCGGTGATGTTCTCCGATTCGGTGAGGGCGACGAACCATCGCAACTCCTGCAAGTTCACTGCCTGAGCTTATACGCGGAACGTATGAGGATCGGCGGATATCGGCATTTCACAAACACACGCAGGGGCGCGACAGTGAAACAGCACTGACACGACCGACCCGGCAAGGAGAATGACGTGAGTACCGAGCGTTCGGATTTTGCTCCCCACCCTGTGCATCGCCCATTGGAGGGTGTCGTGGTGGTCTCGCTCGAACAGGCGATCGCGGCACCGTTCGCGACCCGGCACCTCGCCGACCTCGGTGCTCGGGTAATCAAGATCGAACGCCCCGGTGTCGGAGATCTCGCACGCGGATACGACCGAACGGTCCAGGGGATGGCGAGCCATTTCGTGTGGACGAACCGCGGGAAGGAGAGCATCGAGCTCGACGTTCGCTCGGAGGAGGGCAACCGGATCCTGCACCAACTCGTCGACCGCGCCGACGTCCTCGTCCAGAACCTGGCACCCGGCGCTGCCGGACGCCTCGGCATCGGGGCCGAGCGCTTGCGGGATACCCACCCGAACCTGATCACGTGCGATATCTCCGGATACGGCCGCGGCGGCCCCTACGAGGCACGCAAGGCCTACGACCTGCTGATCCAATGCGAGGCCGGACTGGTGTCGATCACCGGAACCGAGGACGAGCCCTCGAAGGTCGGACTGTCCATCGCGGACATCTGCGCCGGCATGTACGCCTACTCGGGGATCCTCACCGCCTTGCTCGATCGTGGGCGGACCGGCCGGGGCGCCAACCTCGAGATCTCGATGCTCGAGGCGCTCGGCGAGTGGATGGGGTACGCCGACTACTACGCCCGATACGGCGGATCGGCGCCGAAGCGGACGGGAGCGAGCCACGCGACCATCGCGCCGTACGGACCGTTCACTGCGGCGGACGGGGAGGTCGTCAACCTGGGTTTGCAGAACGAACGCGAATGGGACGTGTTCTGTCGTGTCGTGCTGCAGGCGCCGGAGCTGATCGACGATCCGCGGTTCGTCACCAACGCCGACCGGGTCGCGCACCGCGCCGACCTCGATGGCGTCATCGACGACGTTGCCGCAGGCCTCACCGGCGCGGACCTCGTCGACAGGTTGGAAGCGGCGAAGATCGCGTATGCCCGGCAGCGCACGATGGACGAGTTCGCCGAGCACCCGCAGCTCGTGGCACGCTCCCGGTGGGCACAATTCGAATCCCCCGTCGGACCGCTCGAAGGACTACTCCCCCCGGTGACGGTGATGGGCGCCGAACACGAGATGCGCCCCGTACCCGGTCTGGGGGAACACACCGACAGCATCCTGACGTGGCTCGGCGAGTACGCAGCGGTCAGGTCCTGAACACACACTCTTCCCTCCGCCGTCGGCCGGGTCGCGTCGTCGGCGACGAACTACCGAAGGAGAACTACCTTGAGCAGCAGCGAAACCCAGGTCGAGCAGTCGGCGCCCCCGGTCACCGGCTGGCCCGGCCGCTACTTCGAAGACTTCGAGATCGGAGACGTGTACCGGCACCCACTCGGCCGCACGGTGCTGCCGGTCGACAACTCGTGGATGACGCTTCTCACCCAGAACACGGCGCCGATCCACTTCGACGCGCACTATTCGAGTCAGACGACGTGGGGTAAGCCGCTCGTCGACTCCACCTTCACCCTTGCCCTCGTCACCGGGCAGAGCGTCACCGACATCTCCCAGCACGTGCACGCCAACCTCGGTTGGGACCGGGTGCGCCTGCCGAATCCGGTGTTCGAGGGCGACACCATCTACTCCCAATCGGAGGTCCTTACCAAACGAGAGTCCTCGTCCCACAAGGACATCGGCATCGTCACCGTGCGCACTATCGGCTACAACCAGGACGGCACCATCGTCATCACCTTCGAACGGACCCTCATGGTGTATCGCAAGGGACACGGACCGCACACGGCGGGCGTCGACCCCAAGTGGGACGACCGGTCACGGCGCGCAGCCGGGATCGAGTAGTTGAACGAGTGGCCGCGCAGGCAGGGCCGGCGCGGCAACAACCTGGGCGGCGAATGCCGAGCGTTTGCTTCAGGCGCAGGGATCTCGTCGAAATGGTGCCGAAGCGTGGCATCCACGTTCCGGCGATGTCGGGCCGTCAGAGTGCGTACTCCCACTGAATACCGATAGCAGGAGACATTCCGCGTGACAGAATTGAAGAGAATGAACAAGTTTCGACTACCGCTCGTAATCGACGGCGTCCAAGTCGAGATCTCGGCGATGTTCCGTGAGGGAACCGGGGTCCCTCTGGTCTTCCTTCACGGGTTCGGCTCCACAAAAGAAGACTATGCAGACGTGATGCAGAGGGCGGAACTCACCGAGCATCCGATTCTCGCCTACGACGCTCCAGGTTGCGGTGAAACCGACTGCGCCGACCTTTCACGAATTTCCATTCCGTTTCTCGTTGCCGCGGCGCTACGGGTGCTGGACGAACTCGAGATCGACCGTTTTCACGTCATCGGGCATTCGATGGGCGGTCTGACGGCACTGATCCTGGGTGACGAACACCCCGACCGGATCGCCTCCTTCATCGACATCGAAGGGAACGTGGCACCCGAGGACTGTTTTCTCAGTCGCCAGATCATCAACCATCCCAACGACGACCCAGAAGGCTTCTTGGCCGGATTCATCGACCGAGCCTGGAATTCGCGGTACTTCTCGAGCGCTCTGTATTCCGCCAGTCTGCGGCACAAGGTCCGGGCCGCTGCCGTGCGTGGAATCTTCGAGTCGATGGTGAAACTCTCCGACCAGGGCGATCTGATGAACCGCTTCCTGGCGATACCCGCGCCCAAGATGTTCATGTATGGACAGCAGAACGCATCGTTGTCCTATTTGGAACACCTGGCTACCCATGGTGTGGAGGTCGCCGAAATTACGGACAGTGGACATTTTCCGATGTACTCGAACCCTCCGGAAATGTGGCGCCGCATCTCCGACTTCATCCGCCGAACACCGGAATTTGTGCCGCCCGCGCCCCCGCTGGCCATGAGTTCGGCTTCCGATACCGGCAGCCCTCTGCGCTGACGTCGGCGACAACGTGCCTGGCACGGTCGCATAGCCGATGTCGATGAGATTCGCCCTCGGCCGCGGTCCGAGCGACCCGCAGCAGTGCCGTCTAAAGCGAATGTAAGGAAAGCGGCTCATCCCTTCCCTCTCGCTGTGGCGGCGACCACATTGGTGTCAGTGACTATGCATCATCACAGCAGTTGAGGAAGGAACATCATGCGACACACGACTTCGAACCCAGCGTCGTCGACCGGCGAGAGGCGGGTTGTTGCGAACGTGGTTCGCGGCTGCATCGGCAACCTCGTCGAGTGGTACGACTGGTTCGTCTATGCAGCGTTCAGCGTGTTCTTCGCGGCGTCCTTCTTCCCGCAGAGCAGCACGACTGCCCAGCTTCTCTCCACCGCACTGGTTTTCGCGGTCGGATTCCTGATGCGCCCGATCGGTGGGTACATCCTGGGCCGATATGCGGACCGGTACGGGCGCAAGAACGCTCTGACGTTGTCGGTGCTGATGATGGCCGCGGGATCGCTGATCATCGCTGCGACACCGAGTTTCGAGGCGATCGGCATGCTCGCGCCGGCGCTGCTGGTGATGGCGCGACTGATCCAGGGACTCTCCGTGGGAGGCGAATTCGCCTCCAGCGCCACGTATCTCTCCGAGGTCGCGACGCCGGGTCGACGCGGCTTCTACTCGAGCTTCCAGTACGTGTCGATCATTCTGGGTCAGCTCGCGGCGCTCGGTGTCCAGATCATCCTGCTGCAGCTTCTGACCATCGACGAGATGCAGGCCTGGGGTTGGCGCATTCCGTTCGTGATCGGCGCTGTCGCCGCCGTGACCGTGATGCTCTTCCGTCGTGGGATGGACGAGTCGGATCAGTACAAGGAGGAAGCGGCCCAGATCGCTGCCGAGAAGGCATCCGGCACGAAGCCGTCGGCCAAGCGCGGCACCCTGCGACTGCTGCTGCAGTACCCGAAGCAACTCGCGATGGTGTTCGGCCTCGCGATCGGCGGCACCGTCGCGTTCTACACGTACACCACGTACCTGCAGAAGTACATGATCAACACCTCGGGGATCGCCCCGGAAACGGTGGCGTGGATCAACTTCGCCGCACTGTTCATCTACATGCTGTTGCAGCCCGTGGCCGGACTGATCTCCGACCGCATCGGTCGCCGCAAGGTCATGTTGTTCTTCGGTGTCGGCTCGACCGTGCTGACCGTCCCGATCCTGACCGTTCTCGGCAACACCACCAATGCGTTCGTCGCGTTCGGCCTGATGATGACCGGACTGGTCATCGTGACCGCCTACAGCGCGCTGAGCGCGATCGTCAAGGCGGAGCTGTTCCCGACGAAGGTCCGCGCGCTCGGTGTCGGCCTGCCGCACGCGATCACCGCCGCCCTGTTCAGTGGCACGGCCGAGCCTCTCGCGCTCGCTCTCAAGCAGGCCGGACATGAATCCGTGTTCTTCTACTACGTCGTCGGGTGCTCGGCACTGACCCTGGTCGCCGCGCTGTTCATGGCCAAGGGCAAGGGCGGCACCACCCTCGATCCCGAGACGGAGAATCCGATCCGCGACGGACGCGAGGAAGACCGCGACGACCGCCGACTCGAGCGTGTCTGATCCCTCGTCCCCCGGCATTGTTCCCCCGGCGCACCGCGGCCGGGGGACAATGCCGGTTATGCGCATCGCGGTGGTCGAAGACGACGACGGCGTCGGCAACGCACTCGTTGCGGGACTGACCCGGCAGGCGCACCAGCCTGTGCGGATGAAGTTCGGGTCCGAACTGTTGCTGCACCACGGCGAGGTGGACTTCGTCCTGCTCGATCTGGGGTTACCGGACCGCGACGGGCTCGAGGTGCTGCGTCAGTTGCGCCAGGTCAGCGCCGTCCCCGTCATCATCCTGACCGCCCGCGACGACGAACGTTCGGTGGTGCGCGGCCTGCGCGGCGGTGCAGACGACTACCTGGTCAAGCCGGCGCGGATGTCGGAGCTCTTCGCTCGCATCGAAGTGGTGCGCCGGCGAAGTATGGCTGTCGAAGGCGGCGCACCACGAGAAGTGGTCACCGGAGACGTCCGCGTCGACCTCGATTCCCGCACCGTCACCGTGGCGGGCACCGAGGTGGACCTGACGTCGAAGGAGTTCTCCCTTCTCGAGATCCTGCTCGAGAACCCGGGGGCTGCTGTCAGCCGTCAGCAATTGATGGATCGGGTCTGGGGGGACGCGTTCGTGGCGGTTTCGCGTTCGCTCGACGTCCACATCGGCACTCTGCGCGCCAAACTGGACCAGCCCGGGTTGATCAGCACCATCCGTGGTTTCGGCTACCGGTGGGTGTGCTGACCTCGGGGTCGAATCGACATGCGCCGACGGTTACTGCTGATTCTCGCGATACTCGGATCCTGTGCGGTCGCGAGTTTCGCCATTCCCCTCGCGCTCGCGACTGCGGACTCGCGGACGCAGGCGTTCACACTCGGCCGCGAGGGAGACATCCAACGGTTCGCCGTCCTCGCCGAGGAGTACGTCAGGACCGGCGACCCCGCCAGGATCGCGGGGGAGGTCGAGGCGTACGACGACGTGTACGGCGAGGGCGTGCTGGTGGTCTCCACGCGGGGTGTACCCACCCTCGGCGTGGGCCTCGACGGCGACGAACCCGGAATCGACGCCGCGATTCGCAGCGGACTGCGCAACGAGCGCGTGTCCACCGTCGACCGGCTGTTCCCGTGGAGCGACGACGAGGCCCTGTTCGTCAAGCCGGTGGGGTCGGGCGCTCAGGTGAACGGCACCATCGTGCTGCGTGCCTCGACCGCCGAGGCCCGCTCCGACATCCTCCGGCAATGGGCGGTGATCGCGGCCGGCGCCGTGCTGGCACTGGTCGCGTTCGGTGTCCTCGCGATCGCCTTGAGCCGGTGGGTGCTCGGACCGCTGGCGAACCTGTCCAAGGGGATCGTGCAACTCATCCGCCGGATGCCCGACACGGGGATGCCGCAGACTTCCGCGCCGCCGCAGTCGGTGCTGCCGGCCACGGCGGCAGGCGGGCCTCCCGAGGTGCGTCGCCTCGCGCATTCGTTCGACGTGATGTCCTCGGCTGTGCTGCGGGCAGCGGACGCGCAACAGCGCCTGATCGCCGACACCGCCCATCAACTGCGGAACCCGCTTGCGGCGTTGCAATTTCGCCTCGACCTTCTGGACGACGGTGTACCGGACAGTGCGCGCGAGGATTATCACAGCGTGACCGAGGAGGCCAAACGCTTGCAGACCATTCTCGACAGCCTTCTCTCGCTCGCCTCGGCCGAGACACCGCGATTCGGGGCCGATCGGTCCGAGGCGGCCTGCGACGCACTGTCGGTGGTAGCCGACCGGGTCGACTTCTGGTCGGTGACGGCCCGCGAACGTGGTGCGCGTCTGGTCACGGTCGCAGCCCCCGACGTCGACCGTGTTCCGGTCGCGATCGCCGAGAACGATCTGTCCCAGGTGCTCGATGTGCTGATCGACAACGCCTCCCGGTACGCAGGCCCACACCCGACCATCGAGATCGGAGTCGTCGTGGAGCCGTCACAGGACCGCTCTCCGGTGTGCGTGTGGGTGGCAGACGACGGTCCGGGAGTTCCGGAAGAGCTGCGCGACAAGCTCACCGGCCGCTTCTTCCGAGCCAGCGACCAGGCCGGAACGGGACTCGGCCTGTCCATCGTCGAGGTCGTCACCGCAGCCTACGGCGGCCGTCTTGTCATCGACGAGGCCCCCGCCGGCGGACTGCGCGTACGCTTGTGGCTCGAACCGCACGTGGAGAAGCTGGACGATGATTAGCCGGCGACAGTTCATCGGCGGTGTGGCCGCAGCGGTCGCACTGTCGGGATGCGCACGTACCCAGCCCACGGGGACATATGAAATCGCGTCCGGGGAGCGCGACGGTTTCCAGGCCGAGTTCGCCGAGTTGCTTGCGGACGTCCCGCCCGCCTCGGGTGGGGATCTCCGGTTGACGGTGCGTTACACCACCGGTTCCCTGGAGAACCTGTCGCTGCTGGCGTCGGGTGAGGTACTCATCGGGCTGACGCTGGCCGACTCCGCCGTCGAGTCGGCCACTAAGATGCTGGCCATCGGCCGGGTGTACGAGAACTATCTCCAGTGCGCGGTGCCCGCACACTCACCCATTCGCTCGATGAGAGATCTTCGCGGTCAGACGATCAGTCTCGGCTCCCCGGGTTCCGGAACCGCACAGACCGGAAGGCGGGTCCTCGAGGCGAGCGGACTGACCGTCGACGACGTGACGGTGCGCCCGGTGTCACTCACCACCGTCCTCGACTCCCTGCGCGACGGTACGGTCGCCGCCGCGCTGTGGGCCGGTGGCGTGCCCACCCCGGCGGCGATGCCGCGGCCGGGGCACGGTCCGGACGGGGGGATCCGGCTACTCGACCTGTCCGTCGAGTACGCCGAGATGCGCAGGATCTATGGGCCCATGTACGAACCGGTTTCGGTTCCTGCCCGGACGTACGGTGACACCGCCGAGACCGCGACGGTGGGGGTTCCCAGTCTGCTCGTCGCCTCGCCGCAGCTGCCCGACGCCGTGGCCGGTGCCCTCGTCGACCTTCTCATCGATCGAGCCCAGGATCTGATTCCCCCCGATACCGTCGGCGCGCAGTTTCTCGACGCCCGATCACTGATCCAGACGGCCGGCGTCCCTCGCCATCCGGGGGCGGTCGAGGCGTACCGCCGCCACCACGGCTAGAAGGCGGCCGGGGACGGCCGACAACCTCAAGTACGTGTAAAACCTGTCATCCACCCGATTGACGGTGGTCGCTACATAGAGGCAAAATGGCCGTACATTTCGAGGAAGGCTGGCTCCATGGCATCGCAGACCGCCCTACCGCTCGCGGGGATCACCGTTGTGAGTATCGAACAAGCAGTTGCTGCACCCTTCGCGACCCGGCAGCTGGCCGACCTCGGTGCCCGCGTCATCAAAGTGGAACGTCCCGACGCCGGCGACTTCGCGCGGCGTTACGACGAGACCGTGCACGGTGAATCGAGTTACTTCGTCTGGCTCAACCGTTCCAAGGAGTCTCTGACGTTGGATCTGAAGTCCGACGAGGGCCGCGACATCCTCGAAAAGCTCTTGTCCACAGCGGATGTCTTCGTGCAGAACCTGGCGCCCGGCGCGGCAGCCAGGATGAACCTCGACGCCCAGTCGCTCCAGCAGCGGTACCCCGCGCTGATTCCGTGCGACGTGTCCGGTTACGGCAACACCGGGCCCTGGTCGGATCGCAAAGCCTACGACATGCTCGTCCAGGGCGAATCCGGTCTGATGTCGCTGACCGGCCCCGACGACTGCCCGTCCAAGGTCGGTGTGTCGATCGCCGACATCGCGGCCGGTATGTACGCCTACAGCGGGATCCTGTCCGCGCTGTACACGCGTGCAACCACCGGCACCGCCCGCGCTGTGGAGGTCGCTCTGTTCGAGGCGCTCGGCGAATGGATGGGATCTCCCGCCTACTACACCGAATACGGTGGCCGGCAGCCGAGCCGGGTCGGAGCGGAACACGCGACGATCGCCCCGTACGGCCCGTTCCCGACCGCCGACGGCACGGTCCTGCTGTCGATCCAGAACGACCGCGAATGGTCCGCGTTCTGCGCCGAGGTGCTCGGCGACGAGTCGATCTCCACCGACCCGCGCTTCTGCCGCAACTCCGCGCGGGTGGCGCACCGTGAGGAATGCAATGCTCTGATCTCCGAGCGGACGCGTCTGCTCAGCACGGACGACGCCCTCGCCCTGCTCGACAAGGTGTCGATCGCCAACGGCAGGCTGCGCACCGTATCGGACTTTCTGTCCCACCCGTCCCTGGCCGGACGTGACCGTTGGCGTGAGGTGGCTACCCCGGGCGGCCCGGTTCGGGCATTGCTGCCGCCCGCGAACCTCAGTGGTGTGGAACCTCGATTCGATCCGGTTCCGGCTCTGGGCGCGCACACCGATGCCATCCTGGGCGAGCTCGGCTACACCGACCGCGCGATCTCCGAGCTGCACACGGCAGACACGGTCTGAGGGACGGAAGTGCCCCATGCAGTGGCGTCCGACGGAACGCGTATCGCGTACCAGGTCAGCGGCGGCGGACCCCCGCTGCTGCTACTCGCCGGTCAGGCCAACAATCACCACTGGTGGGACCGCGTCCGCGCGGACTTCGACACGCACTTCCGCACCATCACGGTGGACTACCGCGGAACCGGAGCAAGTGACAAGCCCGAGACCGATTACAGCACAGTACTGTTCGCCGACGATGTGATCTGCGTGCTGGACTCCCTCGACCTCGAGAGGGCGCACGTCTACGGCACGTCCATGGGAGGCCGGGTGGCGCAATGGGTCGCCGCGCGTCACCCGGAGCGTGTCCGCGCCCTGATCCTCGGCTGCACCTCGCCCGGCGGAACGCACGCGGTGGAGCGCAGCCGCGAAGTCCGAGCGAGCCTGGCGCAATCCGATCCCGGCCGGTCGCGCCACGCCCTGCTGGAGTTGATGTACACGCGGGAGTGGCTCGGTCGAAATCCCGGTCCCTACAACACCCTCGGGGACCCGGACATGCCCGCGCACGCCAAGCTCGCCCACCTGCGGGCCAGCAACGGTCATGACGCGTGGGATGCGCTGCCGTCGATCAGTGCGCCGACCCTCGTCCTGCACGGGACCGACGACCTTCTGTCCTCGGTCGAGAACGCTCCCCTGCTCGCCGAGCGGATCCCGAACTCCCGCATGCTCTTGCTGCCGGGCGCACGGCACGCGTACTTCGAGGAAGCGCACGCTGTCGCGGGGGCCGCGGCGATCGGCTTCCTCGCCGAACCGTGAGAATTCGCTCACGAGTTGGGTTGAGGCGCACTTCATCGTCTGCCTGACCATTGCTATTCTTCGTTGTGATCGATGTCGCTCTTGCATATCGCTTGCTGATGGTGTGGGACGGCGGGTAGCTCGGGAAGGTGGGTCGTCCGGTGGACGTCAAGCAGTTGACTGCGCTCGTTGCGGTGGCGGACGCCGGGAGCGTGACCCGCGCAGCCGAACTTCTCCACTTGGTTCAGCCAGCGGTGACACGCCAAATTCACACGCTCGAACAGGAACTGGGTGTTCCACTGTTCGAACGCAGCCGTGCGGGAATGGAGTTGACGGAGTCCGGCCGGCTCATGCTCGAGCGCGCCCGGAGGGTGCTGTCCGAACTCGAGCGGGCGCGGGCCGAGATCCGCCCGAATCCGGGGGTGCTGCAGGGGATCGTGACGGTCGGACTTCTTTCCTCCACCTCCGAACTGCTCGCCGAACGACTCGTCGCGGCCGTATTGCAGGAGCATCCCGCCGTCCGGCTGCGAATAGTGTCCGGCTACGCAGGACACGTGCGGCAGTGGCTCGATGCCGGTGACATCGACCTCGGCCTGCTCTACAACCTGAAATCCACATCGTCGCTCAACGTGCGAGCACTGCTCGCCGAAAACCTCTGGGCGGTGGCCCCGCCCGACGGCGGGCTCGACACCGGACGACCGGTCACCCTCGAGGAAGTCGCGAGCCACCCGGTCGTGATGCCCAGTGCGCCCCACGGAATTCGGACATTGGTAGCGGAGGCGTGCGCGAGACTCGACATCGGCCTGAACATCGTCGTCGAGACCAACGAGGTGAGCATCCAGAAGAGACTCGTGCGAGCTGGTCACGGCTGGACGATCCTGCCGGGCATCGCCGTTGCCGGTGATGTCGCCAGCGGCCTGCTCAGTGCGGCGCCGCTCCATTCCCCGGCGGTCGAGCGCACCGTCGTGCTCGCGTTGCCGAGCGCCCCCCGGATCCCGCCTGCCGTCCACGCGGTCGCCGATCTGCTCGTCCGCCAGATGCGTGACGCCGTCGAGCGCGGTGAGTGGCCGTCCGCTCACTGGAAGCCGGACAACTAGTCGCTCGAATCAGAGCCCGCCGCGCGATACGAGTTGCGAGACGATGACGTTGCGCTGGATCTCGTTGGTGCCCTCGCCGACGATCATCAGCGGGGCGTCGCGGAAGTACCGCTCGACGTCGTACTCGGTGGAATAACCGTAGCCACCGTGGATCCGGACCGCGTTGAGCGCGATGTCCATCGCCACCTCGGACGCGTACAGCTTGGCCATCCCGGCCTCCATGTCACACCGGTCGCCGCTGTCGTACTGCTCGGCCGCGTGCCAGGTCAACTGCCGGGCGGCCGTCAACTTGGTCGCCATGTCCGCGAGATAGTTGCCGATCGACTGGTGCTTCCAGATCGGCTTCCCGAAACTCTCCCGCTGCTGCGCATACGCGAGGGAATCCTCGAGCGCCGCCGTCGCCACACCGAGGGCCCGGCAGGCCACCTGGATGCGTCCGGTCTCGAGGCCCTTCATCATCTGCGCGAACCCCTTGCCCGGGGTGCCGCCCAGGACCGCGTCCGACGAGATCCGGTAGTTGTCGAACGACAACTCACAGGTCTCGACGCCCTTGTAGCCGAGCTTGGGCAGATCCCGCGACACCGTCAGACCGGGACCGTGCTCGACCAGGACGATCGAGATGCCCTTGTGCTTGGGGCTCGCCTGCGGGTCGGTCTTGCACAGCAGCGCGATCAGGCCGGACCGCCGCGCGTTGGAGATCCACGTCTTCGAACCGGTGATCACCAGGTCGTCGCCGTCGGTCTTGGCGTTGGTGGACATCGCCTGCAGATCCGACCCGCCGCCGGGCTCGGTCAGCGCCATCGTGGCCCGGATCTCGCCGGTCGCCATCTTCGGCAGGTACCGCTGCTTCTGCTCCTCGGTGCCGTACAGCGACAGCAGCTTCGCGACGACGGTGTGCCCGCCCATCGCCCCGGCCAGGCTCATCCACCCACGGGCCAGTTCCTGGGTCACCTGCGCGTAACAGGGCATCGACACCGGCGATCCGCCGTACTCCTCCGGGACCGCCAGACCGTAGATCCCGATCTGCTTCATCTGCTCGATCCACTTCTCGGGGTACTCGTTGGCGTGTTCCACCGCCTGCACCGTCGGCTTCACGTCGCGGTCGATGAAGGCGCGCACCGTCTCGACCAGGTACGCCTCTTCCTCGTTCAGCTTGCCCATCACTCCACCTCGCACTCGCACAACATTTGTACGGCCATATTCTCTGATATGTACGCTTTGGTCAAGTCTCCGCGTTGACATCCACCCGTATTCGGTGCCGCCATTTGGCCCGTATTGCTCCTATCTTTGCTGTTCAAGGCCTCAGAATGAGATCGGAAGCATCGCTGGACCTAATGGCCGTATTTACAGTCCCTTCACAGAACGAATGGCCCATCGATCGCCACGACCTCCCGTCGAGCGAACACCGTTTCTCACGAAAGAGGCGAGCAGGATGTCTCAGCACAGGTTCGAACTCCAGCAGGTCGCACCCTCCGCATCGGACTGGGATTGGCGGATGCACGCGTGATGCCGGTCCATGGACGCCGACCTCTTCTTCCCGTACGAGGGCGAAGGGCAGGGCGCACGCATTCGTCGAGAGCTCAACGCTGGTCCGCGCGCAGCGCGGTGCGGAGACCCGCGCGACGCCCGGTGCCACCGTCGGCGGGCGTGGTGGAGGCTGTGCGGAATTTCAGTTCGGACGCGGTCTCGGGAGCATCATCGGCGGTCGCGGACAGGAACCTGTCCGGGAGTGCCAGCTTGTGGATGGTGCGCAGGGTCAAAAAGTATTGCTTGGCAAGCGAACCGGTGGTGTAAGGCAGATCGAACTTCTCACACAGTGCGCGGACCCGCGTCGCGATTTCCGGGTATCGATTGCTGGGGAGGTCGGGGAACAGGTGGTGCTCGATCTGGTAGCAGAGGTTGCCGCTGAGGAATGCCAGTACGGCGCCGGCTCGGAAGTTGGCAGTGCCGAGCATCTGGCGTAGATACCATTCCGCCCGGGTCTCGTTCTCCAGTTCCGCGGGTGTGAACTTCTCGGCGCCGTCCGGGAAGTGTCCGCAGAAGATCACGACATAGGCCCACAGGTTTCGCAGCAGGTTGGCGGCGAGGTTCGCCTTCAGCGTCCGCCGCCACCGACGCCCGCTGAGGGCGGGAAAGAGCACGTAGTCCTTGCCTGTCTGCCGAACGATCTTGCCGAGCAGGGCTCTTGTGTGGGCAGATTTCTCGGCGGCGGTGCCGGCGCGCTCCTGCTCGGAATACAGCCCATGCAGAGCGATTCCCCATTCGAACGTGGCCGCCAACAACAGGTTCCGCAGCGGTTGCAGCAGATTGTCCGGCTTCCACGGCTGGTCGCGGGTGATGCGGATGACCCCGAATCCGAGGTCGTCGTCCATCCCGACCACGTTGCTGAACACGTGGTGGCGATAGTTGTGGGAGTACTGCCACTGGGACGACAGGCCCGCCATGTCCCATTCCCAGCTGCTGGAGTGGATTTCCGGGTCGTTCATCCAGTCCCACTGGCCGTGGGACACGTTGTGCCCGATCTCCATGTTCTCCACGCTCTTGGCCACCGCGAGAGCCGTGGTCCCGAGGACCCACCCGGCTCGCGCCCGGCTTGCGTGGATCACCAGCCGCGCAGCGGCATCCAGCGCGCGCTGGAAGGCGATCGTTCGGTGGATGTAGGTGGCGTCGCGCTCGCCGAGTGAATCGGTGATGTCCCGCCTGATGGCGTCGAGTTCGGCACTGAGCGCCTCGACGTCCTCTGCGGTGAGGTGCGCGTATTCCTTGATGTCGGATATCGCCATGGTCGACTCCAGACTCCGGAACCACCCCGGATCGGCTGTGCGTCAGTAGTAGTGGCGTCGGCCCGCGACCGCGTGCCCGGCCATGCCCATGACCTCGAGGACCACTCCGATGATGATGAGCGCTATCCCGATGTACAGGAGCACTGGGATGCTGACGACCAAGCCGATTATGGCGAGGATGATTCCGAGAATGATCATGATGACGGCCTGATTTCGGGACGGGGTTGAGTTGTCGGGCAGGTGTGCAGTGCGGGTCAGTGTTTGAAAATGCTCTTGATCTTCTGCCCTGCCTGCTTGGCCTGGTCGCCGGCTTGCTTCATCTTGCCCTTGGCTTCCTGTGAGCGTCCCTCGGCCTCCATGCGCTCGTTTCCGAGCGCCTTCCCGACGGTCTTCTTGGCGGCGCCTTCAGCGGTTTCAGCCTTGTGCCGGATCTTCTTCCCGATGCTCATGGCGATGCTTCTCATCTCTTGGGTCCCGGCCGGCGCGGACGCAGGGAGGTGGCAGATGTGCGTCGATACCGGAGTTCAACACGCCTGCGACTCCGACGATCTCGGACCATCATGAGGCCTCCTACGGCCCACGTTGCACTTACTAAGTCAACGCCGCATTTCGCCACCTGTCAACACTGTAGATCTACGGTTTAGGCCTACAGTAGGAGGGAGGGAAGGTGTCGTGATGGCGAAGGTGCCCGAGCGTCGTTCGATCCACTCCGACGGTGGCCCGATCACCCGTGAGCGGATACTCGGCTGCGCGCTCGAGATCATCGACCGAGACGGAATCGACGGGCTGTCCATGCGCCGCCTCGGTAAAGCACTCGGCCGCGACCCGATGACGCTGTACCGCCACGCCCCGAACAAGGCCGCACTGCTCGACGGGGTCGCCGAGCTCGTCCTCGAAGAACTCGAGGTCGATACCGACGATGGCGACTGGGCCACCCAGCTACGGGAGGTCGCGCGGGGTTTCCGCCGGTTGGCACTCGCCCATCCTCAGGTGGTACCGCTACTGGTCACCCGGCCGCTGTCGACGCCGCTCGGGCTCAGGCCACTCGGCACCCTGCGTCCCCTCGAGAACATCCTGACCCTGCTCACCAAGGCGGGTTTCACCGACGCCGATGCCTTGCACGTCTATCGGGCGTTGTTCGGCTTCCTCTACGGCCACGTCCTCAACGAGCTGCAGGAACTCGTCGAGCGTCCCGACGAGTCCGACGACCTTCTGCGCCTCGGCCTTCACCGCCTGCCGATCGGCGAGTTCCCCCTTCTCCGGGGCCTGGCACCGGTGCTGGCGTCCTACGACGGCGCCGCCGAACTCGAACGTGGAGTCGACATCCTGCTCGCGGGCCTGACCGCGACGCTGACGCAGCCCGACCCCTCCTCCTGACCGATGACGTGAACGCGCGCTGCGAGCGCGGGCCGGGACGATCCTTCCTGTGATTCTTCACCGGACAAGGGGCCACCGAAGGTGTCGACGCCAAAATCGATGTGGCCGAAAACGTCGAGATAGGGTTGGTCTGTTCGTCATTCTCTACAGCCGAAATTGATACGGGTGAGAGGAGGACCTGTGCAGTACATGCTGCTGATCTACAACTGTGAGCGGCCCGAACCGGGTGATCCGGGTTTCGCCGAGGCGCTGGCCCGGGTGAACGCCTTCGCCGACGAGTGCCGTCGCCGCGGCGTCTTCGTCTCCGGGCACCCACTGCAGCCGGAACACACCGCCACCACGGTCAGCGTTCGGGACGGTCGGACACTGATCACCGACGGCCCGTTCGCTGAAACCCACGAACACCTCGGCGGCGCATACGTCCTCGACTGCCGCAAT
Source organism: Rhodococcus wratislaviensis (assembly GCF_041228765.1). Taxonomy (NCBI): domain Bacteria; kingdom Bacillati; phylum Actinomycetota; class Actinomycetes; order Mycobacteriales; family Nocardiaceae; genus Rhodococcus; species Rhodococcus wratislaviensis. The sequence continues at coordinate 1,398,083 of NZ_CP150488.1, forward strand.
CTGGACGAAGCACTGGAGCTGGCGGCCCTGTGCCCGTTGGCCGAGCAGGGCACGATCGAGGTGCGGCCCATCGTCAGCGTGCCGGGCCTCGACCACCGTCCGGCGAATGTGACGGCCGACGGCGAATGAACGCCGAGCCCGGGCTGCAGCAGGTCTACCAGGAGCACCGGGCCCGGATGCTCGCAGCCCTGATCCACGTGCTCGGCGACTTCGAACTCGCCGAGGACGCCCTGCAGGATGCCTCTGCACTGGCAATGCGCAAGTGGGGCGACACGGTACCGAACGACCCTGTCGCCTGGCTGCTCACGGCGGCCCGCAACAGCGCGATCGACCGGCTGCGGCGGGCCCGGCTGGGCCGAGAGAAGCTCGCCCAAGTGGGTGAACAGTCCAGGGTGGTGACGGCGATGACAGACATCGGGGAGGAAAGCCTGCTGCGCCTGGGTGACGAGCGGCTGAGCCTGATCTTCGCGTGCTGCCACCCCGCTCTGGCGGAGGACGCGCGGGTCGCCCTGACCTTGCAGGCCGTGGCCGGGCTGACCGCCGGGCAGATCGCCCGCATGTTTCTGATCGGGGAGCCGGCTCTGGCGCAGCGCTTGGTGCGGGCGAAACGCAAGATCCGCGATGCCGGCATCAGTCTGGAGGTCCCCACCGATCACCAGCTGTCCGATCGGATTACCGGGGTCCTGGCGGTCGTGTACCTGATTTTCACCCAGGGTTACACCGCCTCCCCCGAGCAGCTCGAACAGAGCAGGCTGTGCGAGGAAGCGATCAGGCTCGCCAAGCTCCTCGCCACACTCGTGCCCGACGAACCGGAAGCGCTCGGACTGGTCGCGTTGTTGCTGCTGCAACACTCGCGCCGCGCCGCCCGCTACGACTCCGCCGGTGATGTGGTGCTGCTGTCGGATCACGACCGCTCACGCTGGGATCGCGCCGAAATCATCGAAGCGATCGGCGTATTGGATCGGGCACTACGCCTCGGAAGACCGGGTCCGTACCAACTGCAGGCCGCGATCGCCGCTGTGCACTCTCAGGCCGCTTCGGCTGATCACACGGACTGGCCGGGGATCGCCGCCCTCTACGCCCAGTTGCTCGAGGTCGATCCGTCGCCGGTGGTGGCGTTGAACCACGCCGTCGCCATAGCCATGGCGTCCGGTCCGGAGGACGGACTGGCACTGATCGACGGCATCGACGGAATCGACCGCTACCACCTGCTGCACGCGGCACGAGCCGACCTGCTGCGCCGCCTCGGCCGGACCACCGAGGCGGCAATCGCCTACCGGCGGGCACACGAACTCGCCGGCAATCCCGCAGACCGGCGATTCCTCGCCCGACGTCTGCTCGAACTCGACCTGACGGAGCCCCGATGAGACTGTCGATTCTCGACCACGGCCACACCCGACGCACCAAGTTGTTCCTCACGCTCACTTCCACCGTGTCGCGTGTGGACAGCCCCGATATCGTGAAGCTCCTGCTGTACCGGCCGGGCTTCCTCACCCGTCCGCTGTTGGAGCTCACCGCCGACGCGATGCGCGGGCAGTCGTACTGGACCGCCGCGGAACGGGAGTATCTCGCGATGTGCACCGCGCAGTTGCACCGCTGCCCGTTCTGCATCGACACGCACGCCGAGCTCACCCGAATCGCCGGCCACGGCGAGATCGACCCGGACAATCCCGCGTCGGCACGGCCCCAACTGGCCGCCGTCCGCGAGTTCCTCGACAGGACAACCCGCACGCCGGACCGCGCCGACATCGCCGGAGTTGCCGACCTGCCCGAACAGGCGCTTCTGGAGGCATTGCGTGTCAACCTGGTGTGGAACATCGTCAACCGCCTGGCCAACGCGTTCGGCTTCACTCTCCGAGAAGGCCAGTTGCACAGCGGCACCCGCTCCCTGCACCGATTCGGCTACCGCTTTCCCGGGTTCCTGCTCGCCGATGGCGAGAAACCCGACGACAGTGGTGATGTCGTGGTCAACCTCCGCCATTCGGTGCTGGATCGGCCCGCCACCACCGACCCGGCTCTGCGCATCGCCGCCGCGGCGGGCGACCCGCTTCCCGAACCGTGGCAGACGTACGCCGCGACGGTCCGCGACGCCTCGTACACGATCACCGACACCGACATCCGCCGGCTCCTCGCCGCCGGACCGACCGAGGATCAGATCTTCGAGGTCACCGTCGCGGCGGCGGTCGGCGCGGCACTGGAGAGTTTCGATGCCGGAATGTCCGCACTGGGGAACAAGTCCACGAGCTGAGTCGAGAAACCCCATTCCTGACACAGGATGTCAGGGTCTCGGTGCGAGCATGATTCCACCGGTCGACGCCCCTGGATCGACACAGATACAGACAAGGACCTCCATGCGCGAAACACGAGAAGAGCTCGAAGAGCTCCAGACCCTCCTCGACGCCTCCCTGTCCCGCTCCACCGCACATCTGCGTTCGATCATCACCACCGAGAGCACAGTCACCGCAGAGCAGCTCACCCGGATCGTCACCGGCATGTGCACCCTCGCCCTGTCCACCGTCACGGCCAAGGGCGAACCGCGGATCAGTGGTGTGGACGGGCACTTCCTGCACGGGAAGTGGCACTTCGGCACGGCGCGCGGCGCCGCCAAGGCCCGCCACCTCGCCGCCCGGCCTGCCGTCAGCGCCGCGCACATGCGCGGTGAGGACCTGGGCGTCTTCACGCACGGCACGGTGGAGATCCTCAACCCCCAGGACGGCGAGCCGGCCGCGGACTGGCCGGACCTGCTCGCCTACTTCAAGAGCTTCTACGGCGAAGATTTCTTCGACTGGGACAACGACGTGGTCTACTACCGGCTGCATCCGCACTGGATGACCGTCTACGCCGCCGATCTCGATGCGGCGCCGGTTGCCGGGTGACGCGGTACCGTCGGCCGGGTGGCTCTCATCCATCACGCTCAACTGTGTCCGTCCAAGGCCGAGATGCTCGGTGACTGGGTTCCTCGCCAGTCCTGGATCGGGTCCGCCGACGCGTCGTCCCTGGAAGTCGTCGGGGCGTACCGGTTCGACGATCCCGCCGGGGAGGTCGGCATCGAAACCCACCTGGTCCGGACGGCGGACGGGCAGGTCGTGCAGGTGCCGGTGACCTATCGCGGTGCCCCGATGGCCGGCGCGGAGGCGTCGTTGATCACCACGATGCAACATTCCGTGCTGGGTGAGCGCTGGGTCTACGACGCCTGCGCCGACCCCGTGTACGCAAGTGCGCTCGCGACGGCCATCCTGACGGGAGGGACCGAGGCGGAACTCGAGTTCGCCACACCCGGCGAGCGCCGAGAGGTGACCACCAGGGTGTCGGGTAGCGGCTCACCGGGCTCGACCGTGCCGGTCGTCGGTGCCGTGACCTGTGCGAATGAGGGAACGACCACCGTCATCACGACGGCCGCGATCGGCATCCGGGTGTTCCGGGTGATCGATCCGGATCGGGTCGCGGACCTCGGCTCGCACACCCTGGAGGGCACCTGGCCGGGCCGAGGTGCGCCGGCGCTGCTCGCGATCGCGCATCCGACGGCTGACCGCGACGTGTGACGCCGGAAGGGGCGGAATATCTCCGAGGGCGGTACAGTTGAACCCGTCGACGGTGTCGGACATACCCCGGGTACCACATTAAAATTGTCGCCGAGAGCGACCACTTGCCGAGAGGCGATATGACGGCACCGTCGCAGAGGCCGCCGGCACCGTTTGGTGTCGGCGGCTTTCTTTTGCCCTCGACCTCACCCGACCGGCTCGAATCCGGCCAGCATCTGCTCGAGTGCGGCCTGGTCGGGCCCGATGAAGGGGTCTGCCTTCGGTGCCTCGGCGAGCATGTCCAGAAACTCGGCGGTGCGTCCGTCCGCCGGGGGGAGGTGGGTGCTGAGGATCCATCGCGGGGCGAGTGCTCGGAGCGCGGCGACGGTGCGCAGGAACTTCGTCTCGTCCACCAGGTGCACCCAGGGACTGTCGACGGTGGCCCACAGGTGCTGCGCGGCACGGACGGTGCTGGGTGCCGAGTACCCGACGTCGTTGGCGGTGGCGAGTTCGGCGGTCTCCATCGGCGCCCCGAAACAATCCGACGAGAAGCAGGCCTCGCTGCGGTCGTCGTAGAAGCCGACGGTGCTGGGATTGTCGAACAGCGGGGGCCGCAGCGCCGTCAGTGTCCGATCGCCGACGTCGAGGGATTGACCCGGATTGAGCAGGTAGACCCGGTCCATCGGGACGGGCCGTGCGCAGGACATGATGCCTACGCCCGCGAACGTCGTGATCAGGCGGGCGCGCGGCGCCGCGTCGAGTAGGTCGAACAGCGCGCCGGTGTGATCGCGGTCCGGATGTGTCAGCCAGATCCACTCGACGTCCGCGGGGTCGAGCACCGATCCCAGGGCGTCCATGAAGCCGCGTCCGGGCAGGCTGAGTCCGGTGTCGACGACGACGGGTTCGGCGGCGTGGAGAACGTATGCGTTCACCGGTAGGTGCCCGATCCCCGGTACTTCCAGTTCGTCGCCGAGTACCGTGAGGTCGCGTCGGATTCTGTTGATACGCATGGGATTGCCTTTCGCTCGTCGGGGCCGTCGCGGAGTGGAACCTGTCACCGACGCTAGGAGCGGTGGAGCGGGCGCACCATTCCACAATTCTGGTATTTCCGGCGCCGATCCGCGCTCGTACGCTTGACTCGTGAGCGTGGATTCCGTGCAGTGCGCGGCAGACAAGGTCGCACGATTGTGCGCCGCACCCCGCGGCCTGGTGTCGCTGTGGCGGGACGCGTCGGATGTCGTCGCCGGTGTCGTCCCGTACTACTGGACGCCGTGCTGGTTCACCCTCGACCCCGTGTCCATGCTGATGACCAGTCACTATCACTTCGGCATGGACGAATTTCCCGGGGAATGGCTGGCCGCCGAGTACTACGAGGACGACGTTCAGTCCGTCCCCGACGTAATGCGGTCCGCCGAAGGGATTTCCACGTTGCACGAAGCCGCGCACGGTGATCCGTCGGGAAGTCCGCGCTGGCGGAGGAACCGGACCCTCGGCGGTGACCAGGAGTTGATTGCGCGGTTACGCACGCGCTCGGGAGAAACCTGGGGAGCGCTGAGCCTCTATCGCGACGAGGGGATGCCGATGTTCTCGGAAACCGAGAAGTCGTTCGTGCAGGAGATCGCGCCGGTCCTCGCGGGCGGTGCCCGCCGTGCACTGCTGTGCGGGCAGGCCGAGGAACCGGAGTATGCCGATTCGCCGGGTCTACTCGTCCTCGACGAGAACTGGAACATCGAATCGGCGACGCCCGGGGTCGACCGGTGGATGGTGGATCTGCCGGGCGGGGACTGGGATCGGGGGGAGTTGCCGGCTGCGGTGATCACTCTCGCCGGTCGTGTGTTGCGGTGCGTGGAAGACCGCGACCGGCTGGGCGACGTGGCCATCTCGCGGGTGCTGTCGCGGTCGGGGGCGTGGTTGGTGCTGCACGGGGCATGCCTGACATCGACGGGCAGGCGGCGGATCGCGGTGATCGTGGAGCCGGCGCATCCGAGCCGTCTGTATCCGCTGCTGATGTCGGCGTACGGGCTGACCGAGCGCGAGAAGGAGGTCACGTCGATGGTGTTGCAAGGGGCGTCGACTTCGCAGATCTCCGCCGAACTACACGTGTCGGCTCAGACCGTGCAGCAACATCTGAAGAGCATCTTCGACAAGACCGGCGTGCACAGCCGACGCGACCTGGTCGGCAAGGTGTTCTTCCATCACTACGAGCCGCGGTTCCGCGACAACGAAAAGCGGACCGCCGCGGGTAGGCCTGTCCGCGGCGGTCCCTGGCCGACGCAGAGCAGTTGAGTTTCGATCCGGGTCAGTCGGGGCGGAGGCCTACTGCTCCTTCTTCAGGCGGGCGGCCAGCATGGCCTTGCCCAGATCGCCACCCTTCCGGCTCACGGCTTGGGCGCGGCGGAAGAAGTCGGCCAACTCGGCGTCGCCGTCCATGTCGGCGTCCGAAATGTAACCCTCGAGACGCAGAGCGTTGCTCAGTGACGCTTCGACGAACCAAATCAGGTTGTAGTCCTTGTCCCGAATACCCGTCACCGAACGTGCATCTTGTTCGCTCATCAGTGCGTCCTTCCCGAGAAACGGCCGACTGTCTTGTGGTTCCTGCCTACCCGTGTGGTTGCATCGTAAACGTGAGGCGCGCCGGGCTCAGGCGAATGCCCAGTTCATCAGGACGACATACAGCCCGGTCCCGACGACGATCGAGAGCACCGCATTCTTGCGCCACAGGTGCACCGCGGCCGTCGCACCCACCGCGATCAGTTCGGGGATCCCGTGCGACGGGGCGGTGACGGAGACGTTCTTCAGGGAGTACGCCACCAGGATCAGCATGATCCCGGCCGGCAGGTAGACACCCAGATAGCCGACGAGCGCGGACGAGCGGAGCGGCATGACGATCACGAAGGGGACGGCGCGCAGGGCGAACGTGACGAGCGCCATGATCGCGATGGCCGCGAGGATGTAACCGGGGTCAGGCATCGGTGCGCACCTTTCGCCGGGCGAGGAAATAGCGGACGACGAGCAGGCTCACGAAGGCGCCCATCGCTATCGGCAGCATGTGTCCGGGGTCGACGAGTCGCGCGATCAGCGCGCACATCACAGCCATCGAAGGAACCGCGAAACCGCTCTGGGCGCGGATGGCCTCGATGGACAGCACGACGAACAGTGCGGTCAGCGCGAAGTCGAGACCGACGATGTTCTCCGGGATCCATTGCGCCGCGGTCGCTCCGAGCATCGCTCCACCGATCCAGTACGCGTGGAGATATAACTGCGAGTACACGATGACCCGGCCGGACATCGACTTCCGGTCGCCGGTGACCGTCATGGCGTAGGCCTCGTCGGTCAGCGCGAACATGCTGTAGAAGCGGGCGAGCCGGCCCTTCACCCTGTCGAGCGGAAAACTCAAGGCGTAGAACACGTGCCGGAAATTCACCAGCAGCGCGGTCAGTGCGATGTACGGGAGCGGCGTCATTGCGGCCACCATGCCGACCGCGATGAATTCGAGGGAACCGGCGTAGATCAGCGAGGTGAAGACCATCGCCCACCACGGGTTGAACCCCTGCTGGACGACGAGCACCCCGAGGGCGATCCCCAGGGGGACCAGCCCGATTCCGACGGGGAGGGACGCCTGCAGGGCGCGACGCCACTCGGGCTGCCGGGGGCCGGAGTCGACGACTGCGGTCGTCGAGAGGGTTGCTGGATCGATCACCACGCAAATCTATAGCAACTATCCAGGTGCGCGATTGCGAGCAAATGCCCATTCTCCGCACTCTGCGCAATAATAGTTCAATGGATGACATCGATCACGCAATTCTGGACCACCTGCGGAATGACTCCAGTCTGACCAACACGGAATTGGCGGATCTAGTGGGTCTGACTCCCTCCCCGTGCCTGCGCAGGGTCAAGAAGCTCGAGGCGGACGGAGTCATCACCGGCTACCGGGCCATCGTCAGCCAGGAAGCGCTCGATCGGGGTTTCCAGGTGATCGTCACCGCCGAGATCGGTGTGAACGACCAGGCGACCATCGAGCAGTTCGAGTCCCGGGTCGCCGCCTTCGACGAGGTGATCGAATGCCGGAGGCTGTTCGGGATCCCCGACTACTTCATCCGGGTGGCGGTTCGCGACCTCGCGACGTACGAGAACTTCATGGCCACCAAGCTCAGCGGGCTCCCGGCGGTGTCGCGGGTCACCTCGTTGATCACGATGAAGACCATCAAGAGCGCCGACTGAGTCAGCGGTGCGCCGCGACCTCCCGGTAGAACTCGAGATGTTTCTGCGCGACGTCGTCCCATCGATGTGAGCGAGCGAAGGCGCGCCCCTCGTCGAGGGAGGCGCCGTCGGCAGGTTCCGTCAGGGCGCGTGCCATCTCCTCGTGGGTGGACGCGTACCGGACCGTCCCCCGGAAGACCTCCCGCAGGACCGGCAGGTCGCGTGCGACGACGGGAACGCCCGCCGCCAGGGCTTCCATCGCGGCCAGCCCGAATCCTTCCTTGGTGGAGAGGAAGGCGAAGGAGCGCGCCTGGGCCACCAGTGCGGGGAGTTCGGCGTCGTCGATCGTTCCGAGAATCGTCGGTGTCACACCCAGCTCTGCGGCCCGTCGGTCGAACTCGTCCCGGTACCCCCGGTAGTCGAACAGGGTCTCGCCGCCGGCGAACACCAGCCGCAGGTCCGGTTGCTCCTTCACGAGCAGTGCGAACGACTCCACCAGGTCGATGCTGCCCTTGCGCGGTTCGATACCGCCGACCGCCAACACGTACTCGCCCAATACATCGGCCCACCTGCGGCGGCGCTCGGTGTCCTCGCGGGCTTCCTCGAATCGGGCGGCGTCCACGCCGTTCGGGATGACGGCGCAGTCGAGACCCCACCCGGCGGAGACCTCCGCGGCGACGGCCGCGGATACGCAGATTCGCGCGTACGGATCCACGATTGCGCGCTCGTGGCAGGCGGCCAGCGCGGGCGTCGTGAACTGGTCGAGGTGGTGGATGGTTCGCACGCACCGCCCGACGGCGTTGGCACTGATGCAGTCCTGCGCGTGGACGATGTCGTAGGCCTCCGCTGTGAAGGCGGCGCGCATCGTCTCGATGGATCGGAGGATCCGTTCACCGACGGTCTCGTCGTCGACGTGTGCGAACGGCACCACCTGCACGGTGACTGTCGGGTCGACCGGACGGAAGAATGCGGCGTCGCCGTGCCTGCCCAGGGTCCAGACCGTCACGTCCGAGCCCTGCCGTGCGAGGGCCTCGGCCAACGCCAGCGTGTGCACGACTCCGCCTCGCGGTTTGGTCGAATAGGTCAGAAGCGCGATCCGCACGTCAGTATTCTCCTCGGTCCAGCAGGCTCCGGTAGGTGTCGATGCGGCGCTCCTCCAGGTGCCGCAGCACCTTCCTTGCCCGGTTCACCTCGTAGTCGACGTCGAGTTCGGCGACGGCGAGGCCGCCCTTCGTCCCCGTTCTCGCGAGCACGTCGCCGCCCGGGCCCACCACCTTGGCCTGACCGAGGAACCGCAGTCCACCCTGGATTCCGGTCTGGTTGGACGACACGAGGACCACCTGGTTCTCCGCGGCCCGCGCCGAGTCGTACAGGTCGAACAGGCGTGATTGCCTGTCCTGCGTCATGCGCGCCGCCCGGTCCGTGATGCTGGCCGGCCACGCGGACAACGCGGCGATGATCCGCGCGCCGTCGAGCGCGAGGGTGCGGGCCGATTCCGGGAACGTCTTGTCGTAGTCGATCAGCATCCCGATCCGGCCCACCGGTGTGTCGAAGGCGGCGAAAGAGTCACCCGCGGCGTACGCCAGGGATTCCCCGGCCGGCTGATGCACCTTGCGGTGACTACCCAGCACACCGTCGCCGGTCACGCAGGTGGCGGCGTTGTATCGCACCCCGTCGCACAGTTCCGTGTACCCGATGCAGACCGTCATGCCGCCCGCCATCTTCGCGACGGCCTGCAGTTCCGGGCTGTCCGCGGCGAGCGCGGGCGGGAGTTCCTCCGTGTCCGGCCGCCGGAGGTCCGAGATGTAGCCGCCGAGGCAGGCGTCGGGCAGGACGAGCAGGTCCACCCCGTCGTTCGTCGCACTCTCGATCAGCGCCTGCAACTTCAGGAGCGCGCGATCGATGTCGCGGCCGAAGTGCCCCGCCAACGCTGCCAACCGTGTCGTCACCATAGGCGTCAGGCTAGTGTTGCCGTCGCCGGCAACACACCCGCTTCCAGTTCGATGCGGTCCGCCAGGTACTCCGCGTCCCGCGCGACTCCCGCGAACCGTCCCGAACCCCACGTGTGCTGCCACGGAAGGCCGAGGAAGTACAGCCCGGGCACCGCGGTGACGCCGCGGTTGTGGGTGGGATGGCCCTCACCGTCGAACACGCCCGCGCGGAGCCACCGGTAGTCGGTCCGGAAACCGATGGACCACACCACCGACGTGATGCCCGACGTCGACAGTTCCAACTCGGTGACCTCACGTTCGGGACGCCAGACCGGCACGTACCGTTCCTCGCGCGGCGCATCGATGCCCGCGCGGTCGATGTACGCGTCGATGGAATCCTTGATGCTCTCGCTGACGGCGTCGGCGGCATCGAGCGACGACTCCAGCGTGGGCGCGAACCGCAGGGTTCCGTCCACGACGTCGAGCAGCCGCCCGTACAGACGCATTCCTGCGAGCGCGAAGGCCCGGAGGTCGATGTCGCGGCCACCGTCCCGGCCGGTGACGTAGTGGTTGGTGTTCTCGCGTTTGCCCAGACCGCCCGGGTGATCGGCGATCGAGACGTCGTAGGTGCCCATGTCGTGCAGCCAGGCCACGCAGTCCCGTCCGCGGTAGAACCGCGCGACCCGCGGAGCCCCACCGGTGACGAGGTGGACGGTGCGGCCCGCGAGATGAAGATCCTCCGCGATCTGGGCGCCGGACTGGCCGTTGCCGACCACCAGAACCTCGCCCGCGGGCAGGTCGCCGGCGCTCCGGTACTGCGACGAGTGCACTTGGGTGATGCCGGTGGGCAGCCGTTCGGCGAACCGGGGCACGACCGGTGTGTGATACCCGCCGACCGCGACCACGACGTGGTCGGCGCGCATCGGACCTTCCGTCGTGTCCACGTCGAACCCTCCGGAACCCGACTGCCGCACCGAGACCACCGTGACCCCTTCGCGCACAGGAGGATCGAAGGTGTCGGCGTACCCGCGCACGAACTGGTAGGTCTGCTCGCGGTTCATGAACCCGTCCGGATCCCCGCCCGAGTAGCTGTATCCCGGAAGGGTGCACTGCCAGTTCGGGGTGACGAGAGTGAAGCTGTCCCAGCGACTGTCGCGCCACTCGTGGGCGATCGAGTCTCGTTCGAGCACCACGTGGTCGATTCCACGCTGCACCAGATGCCAGCTGATCGACAGACCGGCCTGGCCGCCGCCGATCACGACGACTGTGTGTTGTTCGGTCATCACGACTCTCCGGGGAGTGAAGCCGGGTTCATCTCGAGGACCCGGACGAGGGATTGGGGGTCGAGGGTGCGGCCGGCGCGTTCGAGTTCCTGCATCTGCTCGGACGCGGACGTGCAGTACATCCCGAACTTGGCACGAACCCGCTCACTGGCCTCGGTGAGCGCCGTCGTCGTGCGGGTGAGGAAATCGGCGACCGTGTAGTCCTCCCCGGCCACCAGGTGGTCGTGCATGACCAGCGACGGGGAGTAGCAGGACTGGGTGTTTCCGTCCGGCCACCGCACCGTGAACGTCATCTCAGGCATCGACGGGCTCCAGTTCGGCTGTCGTGGTGCGGAGGAACGACGGTCGGGCCGTCGCGTCGAGCCGGGTGCCGCTCACCCGGTTGTCCGCGACGACGTCTCCGTACAGTTCCGGCCGGCGGTCGCGGAGGTTGTACATCCCGCCGCTGCGAATCGCGTCCAGTTCGGCCTGCACATCCAGTGTGGCCGAGGCGAGGCCGGGTTCCACGCCTGTGGTGGCGAGGATGTCGCCGCCGGGGCCGACGATCTTCGCGCTGCACACGAACCGGAGCGAACCGAACGTCCCCGCCTGATTCGACGCCACCCAGACCACTTGGTTCTCCGTGGCCCGCGCGCGGTCGTAGATGTCGAATCTCTGCTTCCACCGGTCGTCTTCGGGATTGTCGACCCGGTTGGTGCGGGCGGTGGGCCACGCCGACAGCGACGTGATGATCTCCGCGCCGTCGAGGGCGAGCGTCCTCGCGGCCTCGGGAAAGGCCTTGTCGTAACAGATCTGCATGCCCATCCGTCCGACCGGTGTGTCGAATGCCTCGTACTTGTCGCCGGCGCGGTAGCAGAGGTTCTCCCCCAGCGGCTGGTGCACCTTGCGGTACGAGCCGAGTACTCCGTCGCCGTGCAGCGTCACCGCGGCGTTGTACCGGTCGGCACCGTCGGCCTCGCAGAATCCGAGGGTGATCACCAGGTCGCCGGCCATGTCGACGACCCGCCGGATCTCGGGCCCGTCCAATTCCAGTGCGGGCGGGAGGCTGCGGAGCCGACGCTGCCGCTGCTCCTCGCTTTCGTCGCCTCCGCCCAGGCTGGGCAGGTAGCCGCCCAGGCAGGCCTCCGGAAGCACGAGTAGCGAACTCCCGGCCGCCCGCGCCTGCCCGATCAATTCACCGATTGTGCGGTACGCCTGTTCCATGTCGCGGCCGAACTCTGCTGCCGCAACGGAGATTCCGATGTCAGTCATGCTCTTCCCAATCCTGTGACCGTGGATTGCACCACGCGTGTCGTTACGCCGTCGGGCCAGCGAAGGCTGACCCCCGGCTCGTATGTCAGTTCCCCGCAGGCAGCCGAGGTGGCCGGTCCGGCGGGCGCCACCGCGCTACCCCGCCGATCGGCAGTGACCATCGCGAACCCGGGAAAGCACGTCATCCAGTCGCCCGCCGTCGTCCCGCGCGGTCGCGGGACCGATGCGACGTCGAGGACGGCGCCGAGTCCACTCGCCTCGGCGAGCATTCCGGTGGTGCCGGCGATCCCCGCCATGCTGATGTCCTTCGCCGCGGCGGGGCGGGTGCGGGCGACGAACGAGGCCATGTCCCGCAGTGCGTCCGAGCTGCGATGAGACGTCGAATCCCACTGTTGTCCGGTATATCCCGGCCGCCACTGCCCGTCGAGATCTGCCGTGAGCGTGAGCTCGTCGCCGACCCGGCCACCACCCGCGGGCACCGGATCCGCGGTGCGCCCGAGCGCCGTCACCGACAGCGCCGCGGGAACACCGAGTTGGGTGTGGCCGCCCAGTACCGGTACGTTCCACGCCTCCGCAGCCCGACTGAGCCCACGGATCACCTTCGACAGGATCGACGTGTTCGGGGCGCCGACCGAGTCGAGCATTCCGACCGGGACGGCACCCATCGCCGACAGATCGTTGAGATTGACGAGGGCGGCGCACCAACCGGCCCACTCGGGATCACGCTGAACCATGGACGGCAGGATGGCGTCACACGCCGCGATCAGGTCGCTGCCCGGTACGGGTGCGCCGTCGTCGCCGCGGAACCCGCTGCCGCCGAGCGCTTCACCGTGCACGCCGAAGGGTGCCAATGTGTCGGCCAGACACGACTTCGTGCTCTGGACCAGACGCTCGACTCGATCGATCGGCCACGTCATGTGCACGTGTGGCGCGCCCGCTACCGTGACGACGCCCATCCGCGTCCAGCCCAGGTGAGCGAACATCGTTTCGTTCTGGCTCTGTACGGTGGCGTCGAACCGCAACACACCGCGGGATTCGGCGTGGGCGCAGGCGGCGCGCACGAGTGCCTTCCCGATTCCCCTGCTGTTCCGGACGTTTCGACCCACCACGAGGCGGCTTCCCGCCCACCAGCCGAGGTCGGTGCCGTCCGTCATCGGTGCGAGGCGAACACCGCCGAGCACCTCGCCGGTGGTGCTGATCGCCACGAGCACCACGGTCCGGGGATCGTCGTCGACATCGTCCCGGTCGCTGGCGGTGAACAGTCCCTGTTCCACGACGAACGTCTCACGCCGCAGTCGTCGGTACGCCTCGGTCATCACGCGACCGGTGGCGGGTTGCACGAGGAAGTTCCGCTGCGACTCCTGAATCGACGGCCCGGTGAGGACGGCGAAGTCGGAAGGAGTGCTCTCGGCGGTCGGCAGGTCCCACATGTCAGCCTCCGGCATTCTGAAGGACGCTGCAGGCCCCGCACGCGGCGCAGCCCGCCTTCTGGTCGGCGCCGCGCATGCCGCCCGCCTGCAATTCCTTCGCCACCCGCGAGGTGACGTCGGCGAGCAGGGCGGGCGACGGCGCCTGCGCCCCCTCCTCGACGGCCAGTGTGCCGGCGAGCGGCCGGAACGGGACGACGAACGGGTAGACACCCATGTCGATCAGTTCGGCTGCGCCCGAGACCAATTCGTCGGGATCCTCACCGAGACCGACCAGCAGGTACGTCGACACCTGATTCCGTCCGAAGACCCGTACCGCCTCGCGCCACGCCGCCCGGTACTCGTCCAGCGGAACCGTCGCCTTGCCGGGCATCCAGCGCCGCCGAACCTCGTCGTCCAAGGACTCCACGTGGATGCCGATGGAATCGGCCCCCGCGTCCCGGAGATCCGTGATGGTCCCGAGATCGCCGGGCGGTTCGCACTGCACCTGGATGGCGAGGTCCGGGGCCACTGCCTTGACGGCCGCGACGCATCGCGCCAGGTGACGGGCACCGCGATCCTTGGCCGCCGACGTGCCCGTGGTCATGATCATCTGGGTGACGCCGTCGAGGCGCACGGCGGCTTCGGCGACCTCGGCGAGTTGTTCGGGCTTCTTCACCGCGATGGTCGAGCCGGACTGCAGTGATGCCTCGATCGAGCAGAACCGGCACCGCTGTGCCGGGTCGTATCGAATGCAGGTCTGGACCACGGTCGTGGCGAGGACGTTCGTCCCGTGCAGCCGGGCGATCTTCTCGTAGGAGATGCCGTCGACGGTGTCCAGGTCGTAGAACCGGGGCCGGCGTACCGGCTCGATCTCCACTCCCATGTCGGTGCCGTTCATCAGCAGGCGGTTTCCGCTGACTTCGTACGGGCTGTCGGACCGGATGGGGATGGCGCCGCCGATCCCGCCGATCAGCACATGGCCGTCGTCGCTGGGGCCGGCGCCGGAAGTCCGGGTCACCGGGACGTTCAGTGACCGAATCCCACGTACTGCTACGTCAACTCGTGTCGAGAGATCGCTCATGGTTCACACCTCAGACCATGTATGTGGAGTTGATGATGGCGCCCTTGCGGGAGTAATGGATGATGGCGTCCTGCACATCGAGGGGATGTGCGGGCACGACGCCCTCGATCAGGTCCTCTTCCCTTCCGCCGTGCAGCGCGAGGCCGAAGCGGCACGCGAAGACGGTCCCACCTTCGGCGATGAACGTCGCGAGTGCGTCGTTGATGTTCTGCTCGCCCGGGAAGCCGTTGTCGCCGGTGGTCGGAAAACCGCGTGTTGCAAGGCAGTTGAGAGCGCCGGGGCCGTAGAAATAGATCGCGGACTCGAAACCTTTGCGCAGTGCGCGGGTTGCCTGCAGGACGGCGACGAAGCTGACGGAGGATTCGTGCGCGATGCCGTGCACCAGCGTGAAGTAGGACTCGCCGTCCTCGGCCTTGTAGTCGGGGAAGATCTTCGTCGACCCGTAGATGTTGCTGCCCTTCGGCAGCACCGGGTGGGGAATCTCGCCGAGTGACTTCTGGATGTTCTCGGCGATGGTGGTCTCGATGTCGGTCACAGGGGACTCCTGGGTGTTCGTGGGGCGGAGGCGCCCGAAGGGCCTGAACGCGCTGATGAGATGCTGGGGGGCGACGGCTCGGGCGTAGACTTCGATGTCCGTTCGCTCCGACTGGGAAACGTGCACTGCGTACTCCGCCGACCTGAAACAAGTACACGGTTCGGTGATTTCCGAATGGTCACGCGCGGAACAAGCTCAGGTTTCGTAACCCTCACCGCGGCCCCAATCCGGAAATCCGGCTGTAACACTTTCCTGTGGCGTCACATCCCGTCGGCGGCAAGAGTAAAGAGTCCTTTACTATGGGTGATTCGTACCCCGACTGCAGAGAGAGCCATGACCAGCGCTTCGCGCCCCCGAAGACCCAGCCCGCCCCAGAATGATCACCGCAGTCCCGGACGCAGGGCGCGGGTGAATCCATGGTGACCGTCCTGAGCATCGGCTTCGGCGTCCTCGTCGTTCTACTGATCACCGCCCTGACCGGCTACTTCGTCGCCCAGGAATTCGCGTACATGTCGGTCGATCGCTCGCGGCTCAAAGCCCGGGCCGAGGCGGGAGACGTGGGCGCCGCCCGGGCCCTCGGCGTCACTCGCCACACCTCGTTCATGCTCTCCGGCGCGCAGCTGGGCATCACCGTCACCGGCCTGCTCGTCGGTTACGTCGCCGAACCCCTGATCGGCCGCGGCCTCGGTGAGCTCCTCGGCGGCGTCGGCATCCCCACCGCGGTCGGGATCGGCGCCGGCGCCGTCCTCGCCGTCCTGTTCTCCACCTTCGTCCAGATGCTCTTCGGTGAGCTCTTCCCGAAGAACCTGGCGATCGCCCGGCCCGAACCGGTGGCCCGGTGGCTCGCGCTGTCGACCACGGTCTACCTGAAACTCTTCGGCTGGTTGATCTGGCTGTTCGACCAGTCGTCGAACCTACTGCTGCGCGCGCTGCGGATCGAGCCGGTCCACGACGTCGAACACTCGGCCACCGCGCGCGACCTCGAACACATCGTCGCCGAATCCCGCGACGCCGGTGAGCTGCCGCGGGAACTGTCGACCCTGCTCGACCGGATCCTCGACTTCCCCACCCGCACGGCCGGGCACGCCATGATTCCGCGTGCCCACGTCGACACCGTCCGGGCCACCGATTCCCTGGGCAGTGTTCTCGAGAAGATGGGCGCGGGACACACCCGTTACCCCGTGGTCGGGAGTTCCTCCGACGATCTGCTCGGCGTCATCCACCTCCACGACCTGCTCGGCGACCAGGCCGACGGGACGGCCGCGTCCTGGGCCCGTACGGCCGTGGTCGTGCCGACGTCCCTGCCTCTGCCCGACGTGCTGGAACAGCTGACAGCTGCCCGGGACGAGATGGCCCTCGTCGTCGACGAGTACGGCGGTTTCGCGGGTGTCATCACGGTCGAGGACCTCGCGGAGGAACTCGTCGGTGAGATCGCCGACGAACACGATCCCGACGGCGACGCCTCGGTGACGGGGTCGGCGTCCGAAGGTTGGACGATGCCCGGCGATCTGCACATCGACGAGGTGGAGCGCATCCTCGGACACGACCTCCCGCCCGGTGACTTCGAGACGCTTGCGGGTGCCGTCATCGCCGGGTTCGGCGGTCTCCCCGTCGTCGGTGACGTCGTCGCGATCCGGTTGAACCCGGACCCGTCCGATCTGATCAACAACGTCGACCTACCCGTCCGCAGCCTCGCCGCCGAGGTGCGGGCAATCGACAAGCACGTCCCGTCCTCGCTGTTCGTGAGGCTCCGCATCCTGGAGAGTGACTCGACCGATGAGTAGTTCGTGGGTCATCGTGCTCGTCACCGTCGGGTTGATCGCGGCCAGCGCGTTCTTCGTGGCGATCGAGTTCGCGTTGATCGCTGCCCGTCGCCACCGGCTCGAGGACGCCGCCCCCACCAGCAGGGCGGCCCGCGCGGCTCTGCGCAGCGCATCCGAGTTGTCCGTGCTGCTGGCGGGATCCCAGCTGGGTATCACGGTCTGCACCCTTGCGCTCGGTGCCGTCACGAAGCCGGCCGTGCATCACTGGCTCACCCCGGCCTTCGAGGGGTGGGGTGCCCCGCTGTGGCTGGCGGACGTGCTCGGATTCATCCTCGCCCTGATCATCGTCACGTTCCTGCATCTCGTCGTCGGTGAGATGGCACCGAAGTCGTGGGCGATCGCGCACCCGGAGAAATCGGCGACCCTGCTGGCGATCCCGATGCGCGGGTTCATGTGGGCCACCCGCCCGCTGCTGTCGGTGCTGAACCGGATGGCGAACCGGTGTCTGCGAAGGTTCGGCGTGGAACCGGTCGACCAGGTCGGGGCCGGGCAGGATCCCGACGCGCTGCGTCACCTCGTCGAGCACTCGGCGCTCGTCGGCACGCTCGACGAGCGGTACCACGGCCAACTGACCAGCGCCCTGAAACTCCAATCGCTCGCCGTGCGAGACATGGTGCGGCCGAACACCACCCCGAGCAGTGTCGCCACCGATGCGACTGCGGCGGCGATCAAGGCGGCCGCCGATCGAAGCGGCCACCTCCGGCTGCTCGTGCGTGACGAGGACGGGATCAAGGGTGTGGTCCACGCCCGGGACAGCCTGCGAGCCGGCGCCGCAGTGACGGCCGCCGACCTCATGCGCCCTGTGCTGACCCTCGACGCGGACGCCGCCGTGTACGAGGCACTGCACACCATGCGCGAGACCCGCAGCCATCTCGCCATCGTCACCGACAACGGTCAATTGACCGGTGTCGTCACATTGACGGACGTCCTCGCGCGACTGCGCCCGGCGGCCGGGACTACCGCCTGACCCGCTTCGCCCACCGCGGCCGGGTCCCGCGGTGAGCATCGGAGGCGGTACCCTCGCGGGGTGAATTCACGGTTGGAGGTGGTCGCGCGGGTGCGCGGCTCCTTCGTGGGTTCACTGTCCGGCGCGGTCAGCATCGCCGCGCACGGCATCGGTGGAGGCGGAATGCCCCCGAGCGATGGCTCGGTGGTGCTGCTTCTCGCGGCATGCGCCGCAGTCGGCGCTTCGGTCGCCGCGGTTCGGGTGGCCACCCGCGAATGGTTGTTCGTGCTGTCGGTGCTCGCAGCCGGGCAGCTGATCGGCCACACCACGCTGGCATTGGCCGCTGACCATTCCCACGGCCTCGGGCTCTCCACCCCGATGATCGCCGCGCACCTCGCCGCGATCGCGGTGGCGGCGGTGCTGGTCCGGTCCGCCGAACGTGCCTGCCTGAGGGCGCTGGCGGCGTTGTCGCGCATCGTTCTCGCCGTCCTGGCCCCGTTGCAGGTCGACACCGGCACCTGGACGGCGACCCCGGTCTACCGCGCGAAGCTCTCGTTGTGGCTGCTGGTCGCCGCGGGCGCCGGCACCCGCGGACCACCCGCTCTCGTCTAGTCGAATCCTTCCTCACCGCCTTCCCGGCACACACGTCAGACGTGTGGTCGTCGGTTCGGCGTGTTCTCACGGCACCAGCAGACTCCCCGGTGAGTCACGGTGCCGATCCCTTCCTGAGTCGGCGCATCCCCGACCTGTGACCTCGAGGTGCCCAGCGCACCCCGCAGTGTGCGGCCTCGAGGGCGCTGGGTGCCCGTCTCACCCGATTCGAAGCGAGATCGTCATGTCCATCCCTGAACTCGAACGCGACACACCGGTCGCGCCCGACCCTGCGTCGAAAGACTCCTCGCCGCCGCGCAGTTTCCGGCCACTGATCCTGCGCCTGCACTTCTACGCGGGGATCCTGGTGGCCCCGTTCCTGGTGATCGCCGCTGTCAGCGGCGGCCTCTACGCCCTCGCACCATCCGTCGAGCAGCTCGTCTACCGCGACTACCTGCACGTCGATTCGACCGGCCCGGACCTGCCGATGTCCGAACAGGTGCGGGCCGCGCAGCAGGTTCGCCCGGATCTCGCCGTCGCCGCCGTGCGCCCGGCGACCGATTCGGGTGACACGACCCAGGTGATGTTCACCGACCCCAGCCTGGGGGAGTCCGAACGCCTCGCGGTCTTCGTCGATCCCGACACCGCGCGGTCGGTGGGTGAGCTGGTGGTGTACGGCAGCAGTGGGGCGCTGCCGATGCGGACCTGGATTTCGCAGTTGCACCGGCATCTGCACCTGGGCGAGCTCGGCCGCATCTACAGCGAGCTCGCCGCGTCGTGGCTGTGGGTGATCGCGCTCGGTGGCGTGTACCTGTGGGTGCAGCGCTACCGCACCACCCGGGCCCGCAACGCGGAGGCCGCCAGGCTGTGGACGCTCGACCGGTCGAGCCGCGGACGCAACCGCACCCTGAGCTGGCACGGGGTGGTCGGTATCTGGATCGCGGTCGGCCTGGTGTTCCTCTCGGCCACGGGTCTGACGTGGTCGCGGTACGCGGGCGAGAACGTCGACGAACTCCGTACCGCCCTGAGCTGGACCACCCCCAAGATCGACAAGACGCTGGATTCGGCGCCCGCTTCCGGCGCCACCGCATCGGGCGATCACGGCGTGCACGGCGCAGGGCACATTCCCGCGCCGGATCCGGGAATCGTCGACAGCACCGTGGGCGAACTCGACACCGTCCTCGACGTGGCTCGGCGGGGCGGTGTCACCGGTGCTGTCGAGGCGACCGTTCCCGCCGACGCGGGCACCGCGTTCACGGTCACCCAGACCCGCGAACCGTGGCAGTTCTCGACCGACTCGATCGCGGTCGACGGGGCCACGGGCACGGTGACGGACGTGTCGCGATTCGGTGACTGGCCGCTCGCCGCGAAGCTGACCTCCTGGGGCATCGCCCTGCACATGGGGTTGCTGTTCGGCCTGCTCAACCAGTTGGTCCTGGCCGCCCTCGCGGTGGCACTGCTCGCGGTCATCGTCCGCGGCTACCTCCTGTGGTGGCGGCGCCGGCCCACCCGCGGCACCGCGCGGGCAGTGGGGAGGCCGCCGATGCGGGGAACCTGGCGCCGAATCCACCCGGCCGCAGCCGTGGCCGGAGTCGCCTGCGTCGTCCTCGTCGGCTGGTTCGTTCCGCTGCTCGGCCTCAGCCTCCTCGCGTTCCTGATCGTCGACGTCGCGGTCGGCGCTCTCGCCCGCACCCGGGCAGGGTGAGCGAAAGGGGGCTCCCCGCGAGGTCGAGGTTTCCGTCGGCGGCATCTCCTCGGGAGGTGCCGCCGGGTTTTCGAACGATCCGGCAGGTGCACCACGCATCGACCGGCCTTACGCCGTGCTCGAGGGGGCTGTCGTCACCCCCTACCATTCTTCGGTGACCGATTACGACGATCTCGACATGTTCGGCGGCCTCGACGCCTCCACCCTGCCACCTCGCCAGCAGCGGATTCTGGCAACGATCCGGGACTGGGTGGCTGCACACGGATGCCCGCCGAGCACCCGACAGATCGGGGACGCGGTGGGCCTGCGGTCGACGTCGTCGGTGTCCACGCATCTGAAGAGCCTCGAGGAAAAGGGCTTTCTCCGCAGGGGCACGGCCATGGCTCGGCAGTTGGACGTGCGCCCGTTCCTGTCCGAGGCGAAGCACGGAGGCTCGTCCGACAACAATGTGACGGTACCGGTAGTCGGCGACATCGCTGCCGGCGCACCGATCCTCGCGGAGGAGCACGCCGATGAGATGCTGACGCTCCCTCGCGAGCTCGTCGGCTCCGGCACCGTGTTCGGGTTGCGTGTGCGCGGCGAGTCGATGATTGACGCCGCGATCTGCGATGGCGATGTCGTTGTGGTGCGCCGCCAGGACGAAGCCCATTCCGGCGAGATCGTCGCCGCGATGATTGATGGCGAGGCCACTGTGAAGGTGCTGCGGCGCCGCGATGGCCACGTCTTCCTCGAGCCCCGCAATCCCGCCTATACCGCGATTGACGGCGACGACGCAGTCGTCCTGGGCAAGGTGGTATCGGTGATGCGCCGGATCTGAGGATTGCGCAGCCTGAACGGTTCAACGCTCCTCACCAAGGCTGAGTCGGCAGACCCCTCACGGTTTGGGAACCGGGTGCCCCTCCGACGCCTGGACGACGACGATGCCGTTTCCGGTGAGGCACAGCTGATAGGCCTCACCGGAACCTCGGCCGATCGCGGCGGCCATCTTCGCGGTCTTGCGGATCGTCGAATTCAGGCCGGTCGACCACAGCACCGCGCTCTGCATGTCGACGTAGGTGGGGGTGTCCACGTTCAGGACGACGGGGGTGCCGTAGATGGTGACCGCGAGGACGCCGCGGCCGGTGAACGTGGTGTTGAACAGTCCGCCGCTGAGCATGGACGCGCCTTCGACGCGGTTGATGTCCCAGCTCAGCGAACTGTCGAATGCGAGAACGTTGGAACCGCTGACGGTCACCGACTCGTCCTCGAGTTCGAGCAGGAAGATCTCGTCGGCGTCGCGGGCGAGGAACACGTCGCCGCTGCCGGACACCTTCATCAGCGACATGCCCTCGCCGGTCAGCGCCTTCTTGAAGAACTTCCCGACGCCGCCGCTGCCCTGGTAGGCGAAGTCGACGTCACCCTGGTAGGCGACCATCGACCCCTGCCGGGCAAAGAAGTGGCCGCTGGTTCCGGCCAAGTCCACCTTGAGCATTCGGGGATTCTGTAGCACGAAGGTGCCCGGTTAACCACTGCGTTCCGCGTTCTTCATCAGGTCGCTGCGCATGCCGGAATCCTATCCGCCCCGTCAACGAACCCATTCCGGTCCCGGCCCGTTGTCTTCCTCGAAGATCAGCCACGTCTTGGTCGACTGCACCCCTTCGAGGCTCTGCAACCGTTCGAGGACGACATGGCGCAGTGCGCTGTTGTCCGGTGCGCGCACCAGGACGAGAACGTCGAAATCGCCGCCCAGCAGCGAGAAGTGCTCGACGAAGGGCAGTGTCCGGAGCTGGGTGGAGATGCCCCGCCACGAGTCCTGCCGGATCGAGAGGGCGATGAAGGCGGACGAGCCGAGTCCCGCCTTGGAGTGCGAGATCCGGGTGGTGAAGCCTTCGATGATTCCCGCCTCCTGCAACCGCTCGATGCGGACGTAGGCGTGCGCGCGGGAGATGTGCGCCTTCTCCGCCAGCGCTCGCATCGAGATGCGGCTGTCGGCGACGAGTTCCTTGATGATGCGTCGATCGATCGCGTCGAGTTCGTACGTGTCGGTTGTGTCGCCGGCCATCTGTCCATCCCTGCTGTGGTCGCTCACACTCCGGTGAGACATTCTGCTCCCGATGAGCTGATTCTAGACCGTTTGTCTCTGATTCTCCCTTGTCGTTGTCTATTGGTCGTTCCGTTGCGAGCATTGACGAACACAATGCATCTGGAGGTAGTCGTGACGCTCGTAGAGCCGCCGGTGGCGAGGCCGTATCGGAAGTTCCTTCCCGCCGAGCGTGCGGTGCAGTATCTGGACGCGGCCGGCGAGCTGACCGAGAGCGAGGCCCGGTATCCGCGCCCGGCGGACGACCGTCTGGTGGAGATGTACCGGAACATGGTGCTGGGCAGGCGCTTCGATCAGCAGGCGACAGCTCTGACCAAGCAGGGCCGGCTGGCTGTCTATCCGTCGTCGCGTGGTCAGGAGGCCTGCCAGATCGCGGCGGCGATGAGCCTGCACCCCGGCGACTGGATGTTCCCCACCTATCGCGACTCGGTGGCCCTCGCCGCCCGCGGCATCGACCCGGTACAGATCCTCAGCATGCTCGCCGGCGACTGGCACTGCGGCTACGACCCCGCCGCCCACCGCAGCGCACCGCAGTGCACCCCGCTGGCCACCCAGTTGCTGCACGCGACCGGTGTCGCCTACGGCGAACACCGCAAGGGAAACGATACCGTCGCCCTGGCGTTCTGCGGCGACGGCGCGACCAGCGAGGGCGACTTCCACGAGGCCCTCAACTTCGCCGCCGTGTTCAAGGCCCCGGTGGTGTTCCTGGTGCAGAACAACGGATTCGCGATCAGCGTGCCCCTCGCCTGGCAGAGCGCCGCACCCAGCCTGGCGCACAAGGGCGTCGGCTACGGAATCGGCTCCGAGCAGGTGGACGGCAACGACCCCGTGGCCATGCTCGCCGTGATGGACGAGGCCGCGAGATTCGTCCGTGCCGGTAACGGCCCGGTCATCGTCGAAGCCCACACCTACCGGATCGACGCGCACACCAACGCCGACGACGCCACCCGCTACCGCGACTCGTCCGAGGTGGAGCAGTGGCTCGGACGCGACCCACTGGCCCGGCTGGAGAAGTACCTGCGCGGGAAGGGCCTGCTCGACGACGCGGCCGCCGACGCGCTGACCGCCGACGCGGAAGTTGCCGCCGCCGAACTGCGTGCCGGCATGAACGTCGACCGAGCCGGCGACCCGATGGACCTGTTCCGGTACGTCTTCGCCGAACCCACCCCGCAGCTTCGCGAGCAGCAAGCACAGGTCCAGGCCGAGTTGGCCGCCGAGTCCGAGGAGAACTGACACCATGCCCGTGCTCACCCTGGCCCAGGCCCTGAACACCGCGCTGCGCGACGCCCTCACCGCCGACGAGAACGTCGTCGTCTTCGGCGAGGACGTCGGCACCCTCGGCGGCGTCTTCCGCGTCACCGACGGCCTGACCCGCGACTTCGGCGACGACCGGTGCTTCGACACCCCGCTCGCCGAATCCGGCATCATCGGCTTCGCGATCGGCATGGCGATGGCCGGGTTCAAGCCGGTCGTCGAAATGCAGTTCGACGCGTTCGCCTACCCGGCGTTCGAGCAGATCGTCTCCCACGTCGCGAAGATCCGGAACCGCACCAAGGGCGCGCTGTCCGTGCCGATCGTCATCCGGATCCCGTTCGCCGGAGGCATCGGTGGGGTCGAGCACCACTGCGATTCCAGCGAGGGCTACTACGCCCACACTCCCGGTCTGAAAGTCGTCGCCCCGGCCACCGTCGAGGACGCCTACACCCTGCTGCGCGAGGCGATCGACGACCCGGACCCGGTGATCTTCCTCGAACCGAAACGCCTGTACTTCTCCCGCGCCGACGTCGACCTCGCGGTGGGCGCGCCGATCGGGCGGGCCGCCGTCCGGCGTCCCGGCCGGGACGCGACCATCGTCGCGTACGGGCCGTCGGTGACCGTCGCACTCGAATCCGCCGAAGCCGCCGCGAAGGAGGGTCACGACATCGAGGTGATCGACCTGCGGTCGATCGTGCCGTTCGACGACGAGACCGTCATGGCGTCGGTCCGCAAGACCGGCCGCTGCATCGTCATTCAGGAGGCACAGGGATTCGCCGGCGTCGGCGCCGAGATCGCCGCCCGCGTCCAGGAACGCTGCTTCCATCACCTGCACGCGCCGGTGCTGCGGGTCAGCGGATTCGACATCCCGTACCCGGCGCCGAAACTCGAACGCCTCCACCTGCCGAGCGTCGACCGCGTCCTCGACAGCGTCGACCGGTTGCAGTGGAACGACTACGCCGACACCCGCTGGGCGGTGACCGCATGAGCGATCAGGTGTTCCTGCTCCCCGACCTCGGCGAGGGACTGACCGAGGCAGACATCGCCGAATGGAAAGTCCGGGTCGGCGACACCGTCACCATCGACCAGGTGGTCGTGGAGGTCGAAACCGCGAAAGCCGCGGTCGAGGTGCCGATTCCGTTCGAGGGCACGGTGATTTCCCTGCACGGCGACGAAGGCTCGACGCTGCAGGTGGGCACCCCGCTGATCACCGTCAGCGGAACACCCGCCGCACACGAGCAGTACCGGGAGGAAGAACGAGCCGGCTCGGGCAACGTCCTCATCGGGTACGGCACCAGCGAAGACACACGTGTGCGACGGCGGCGTGTGCGCCGTCCCGATGTCACGCCTTCGCCGAGGTCCACGGGCGGCGTGCGGGTCATCTCGCCGGTGATCCGCAACCTCGCGCGCCAGAACGGTCTCGATCTGTCGAGGCTGTGCGGGAGCGGTCCCGGCGGTGTGATCAACCGCGCCGACGTCGAGCGGGCACTCACCACGCCACCCGAGACGGCCGACGCGCAGCGGATTCCGATCAGGGGGCTGCGGAAAGCGGTCGCCGACAAGCTGTCGACGAGCCGCCGCGAAATCCCGGACGCGACAACCTGGGTGGACGTGGACGCCACCGATCTCCTCGCCGCCCGCCGGGCAATCAACGCCGCGCTCGACGCCGACTCCGGCGTGAGCCTGATGGCGCTGCTCGGCCGCCTGGCCCTCGCCGCGCTGAAGCAGTACCCGGAACTGAACTCGACCGTCGACACCGCACGCAACGAGATCGTTCGATACGGTCACGTCCACCTCGGCATCGCGGCGCAGACACCGCGCGGGCTCGTCGTCCCGGTGATCGAGAACGCCGACACGCTCACCACTGTCGAACTCGCACGGCAACTGCAGGAAACGACCGCGCTCGCCCGCGAGGGGACCCTTCCGCCGGCACGGCTGACCGGTGGCACATTCACCCTCAACAACTACGGCGTCTTCGGTGTGGACGGCTCGACCCCGATCATCAACCATCCCGAGGCCGCGATCCTCGGGGTCGGCCGCATCATCGACAAACCGTGGGTCATGGACGGGCAGTTGGCCGTTCGGAAGGTCACCCAGGTGTCGCTGAGCTTCGACCACCGGGTGTGCGACGGCGGCGTCGCGGGCGGGTTCCTCAGATTGTTCGCCGACTACATCGAGAATCCGATCACCGTGCTGGGGAGGCTGTAGATGACCGACACGCACAGTGATGTCCTCATCCTCGGCGGCGGCTCCGGCGGTTACGCCTGCGCCTTCCGGGCCGCGCAGCTCGGCCTGTCGGTCACGCTGATCGAGGCGGACAAGATCGGCGGAACCTGCCTGCACCGGGGCTGCATCCCGACCAAAGCGCTGCTCCATTCCGCCGAGGTCGCCGACACCACGCGAACCGGTGCCGCCTTCGGCGTACGAACGACGTTCGACGGCATCGACATCGAGGCGGTGCACCACTACAAGGACGGCACGATCGACCGATTGCACAAGGGACTGCAGGGTCTGGTCGCCCATCACAAGATCGGCGTCGTGAACGGGCACGGAAAGTATCTCGGAGACAGGACGATCGAGGTGAGCGGCACCCGCTACACCGGGACGTCCGTGGTGCTCGCGACCGGCTCCTACGCCCGGACAGTGCCGTCCATCGAGCTCGGTGAGCGCATCGTCACCAGCGACGGAGCCCTGAACCTCGGGTTCGTCCCGAAGATGGCCATCGTTCTCGGCGGTGGTGTGATCGGCGTCGAGTTCGCCAGCGTCTGGGCGTCGTTCGGCGCGGAGGTGATAGTGATCGAGGCGCTCCCTCGCCTGGTCGCGGCGGAGGATCCGTGGTGCTCGAAGCAACTCGAACGCGCATTCCGCAAGCGCGGTATCGCCGCCCGCACGGGCGTGACGGTCGCGGCGGCAAAGGAAACCGCGGACGGTGTTCTCGTGGAACTCGGCGACGGCGACACCCTCGAGGCCGAGATCCTGCTCGTGGCGGTGGGGCGTGGGCCGCGCACCGGTGACGCCGGATTCGCCGAACACGGCATCACCCTGGACCGCGGGTTCGTCGTCACCGACGAGCGGCTGCGCACCCACGTCGACGGTGTATATGCGGTCGGGGACATCGTGGCCGGACTTCAACTGGCGCACCGCGGCTTTCAGCACGGCATCTTCGTCGCCGAAGAGATCGCCGGCCTCGATCCTGCTCCCGTGGCCGAGCATCTCGTTCCGCGTGTGACGTACTCGCACCCGGAGGTCGCGTCCGTCGGACTCACCGAAGATGCCGCCCGCGAACGGTACGGCGACGCCACCACTGTGGTCTACGACCTCGCAGGCAACGGTAAGAGCCAGATCCTGAAGACCTCAGGTGGGATCAAGGTCGTCCGAGCCGGCGACACCGGCCCTGTGGTGGGTGTGCACATGGTCGGCGACCGCGTCGGCGAGTTGATCGGCGAGGCCCAACTGACCGTCGCCTGGGAGGCCCTGCCCACCGACGTCGCACCGTTCGTCCACGCGCACCCCACCCAGAACGAAGCACTGGGCGAAGCGATGCTGGCGTTGTCGGGGAAGTCGCTGCATACGCACGGTTGAGTGGAGCTTCGGTCCGCGTCGAACCGAGGGTTGGGAAGATTGCGCGCGATGAGGCGGTTGATACCGGTGGATCATCGGAAACGACACAGGAGAACGCAATGACTCTTTCAGCGTCCGCGATCACCGAATCCGTCGCCGACCGGCTGGCACGCGAGGCCATCGTGTGGTTGACGACCGTCGGTCGCAACGACACGCCGGTTCCGACACCGGTGTGGTTCAGCTGGTCGGGCACCGAGTTCCTGATCTTCAGTCGACCGGGCACCGCCAAGCTGACGAACATCGGCAAGGATCCGCAGGTCGCGCTCAATTTCAACAGCAGCGCGAAGGGTGGTGACGTGTCGGTGTTCACCGGGAAAGCTCACGTCGACGCTGACGGTCCCTCGACGGAGGAGTGGGAGACCTACGTCGAGAAGTACCGGGAGGACATGGCCGGTCTGGACTACACGCCCGACAAGTTCCGGACCGACTACTCGACGCTCGTCCGCGTCAACCCGGACCGGCTGCGCGGCTGGTAGCCACTTCGGCTCAAATGTCCAGCAGTGTCCCGGCCCGAGATCTTCGTCAATTGACAGTTCCGTTGTCTTGGCGTACTGCGAATCCGACTGCACTGGAGTGTGTTCCGAGACATCAGATTCCAGCAGCGTGTTCGAGTGCGCGTAAGGCGTCACCCAGGTGGGTCGTCAGCGTGTGCAGTTGCGGCACGGCACGGCGGCACCCGGTGATTCCGAAGGAGATGGTGTCGTCGTTGCTGGTGCACGTGATGTTGAGTCCTTGTCCGTCGACCGGGATCGACAGCGGGTACAGCCCGTCGAGGCGCGCTCCGTTCCAGTACAGGGGGTGGCGCGGGCCGGGAACGTTCGAGATGATCAGGTTGAACGGGGGACGTAGCCGCGAGTTGTGCCCGAACACGATGCTCGCCCCGGCAGGACCCGCGCCGAGTGCGCTCATCGCCAGGATCTGTGCACCGCTCATCGCCGCCATCGCCTGTTTGCCTTCGCGCATGCAGGTGCGCACGGTGTCCAGCCGATCCGCAGGCTCGGGGAGATGGGTTCCGAGGTTGCACATCAACACCCCGACGTCGTTGCCGCCGCGCTCGCCGGTGGCGGCCTGCTTCTCGTCGCGTAGCGAGACCGGCACCATCGCGACCAGTGGTTCCGCAGGCAGCGCGTCCTGCTCGAGGAGGTAGCTGCGCAACGCCCCCGCTGACATGGCCAGCACCACATCGTTGATGGTGGCGTCGGCGAGCTTCGCGACCAGGCGCAACCGCTCGAGAGGCCAGCTCTGGGCCGCGAACTGGCGTGATCCGGAAATCGGTACGTTGAACATGGTCTTGGGGGCAGCGAGCGAGAGTGGCCCACCCTGCTCACGCGCCGCTCGGGTGAGAGTGCAGGCCAGGGCGGGGACGAGTCCGGCGAACTCGCCGACCGTGCTGCGGGCGGCGTGGATGGCAGCCCTCGGCAGATCGACCGCCTCGACCGCATCGACCAGAGGGCCCGGGTGCCGCGGGCGCGAGTGCTGCCACGGCGCGCGCATGCCGCGCTCGTCCGGGTCCTCGCTGAGTGCGCGGCGCAACATCGTCATCGCGCTGACGCCGTCCGCGACGGCGTGGTGGATTTTGGTGTAGGTCGCGTACCGTCCGTCGCGCAATCCCTCGATCAGGTGGATCTCCCACAGCGGTCGGCTGCGATCGAGCGGGGTGCTGTGCAGACGAGAGCACAGCGCCAGCAATTGCGCTTCCTCTCCGGGCTCGGGCAGGGCGTCGTGGCGGACGTGATGCCCGAGATCGATGCGCGTGTCCGATTCCCAGCCCCACTGACCCAGCGAGGTCCACGATCGCCTGGCCCGTCTACCCAGTCTCGAGGCCACGTCCTGATCGGTGTCGGTGAGAGCGGCGTCGAGCAGCGCTCGCATATCCCGCGCATCGGCCCCCTCCGGGGGCTGGAAAACCTGCACGCCACCTACATGCATCGGATGCTCACGAGACTCTCCGAGCAGAAACATCGAATCCAGCGGCGACATGGGAAGCAACATGCGATGACCTTTCGAACCTCGAGCCGAAGACGGATCAGGGGCCAATCGTGGTGGAAAACAGTTGGCGTAGTGCATTTCTCGCACCACATCAGGGTGCGCCTTCCGCGCCGTCGACGGCCACCGTCCGATGAATTCTTCGCGATATCCATACGTACGGGCCGACCCCGCGGCCGCTCGTCATGCGCGCAGGCGCGGATCTCGGTGCGCCGGGTCGATGCGACACGCGACCTGGCACACCATCGCGTTGCTGTGTTTGCGCAGTGCGTGCGCGATCTCGCCGGCCCGGTGAGTGGGCAACAACCGGTGCCAGCTCGTGGTGGGTTCGATGGTGGCCAGCACGACGAAGGTGGTCTGGTCGGGGTAGTGGGTGCGGACATACCGGGCCAGCGACAGTCCGACCGAGTTGTCGGTGTCCTCGATCAGGATCAGTTCGGTGTGGGGGTACCGGTCCTGCCACTGCCGGGTGAAGTGGGCGGTGGATTCTCCTGGCAGGCACACGCGAATCGCGGCCGGTCGGGCCGTCATGGTCACGGCCGCGGACAACGCCATCCGGCTGAGCTCGGTCACCCCGGACACCGGCACCAACACCGTCGGCCGCGCTCCGATGACGCGCGGGTCGATGGGCTGCGGGCCGACGGTGAGCCGGTCACCGAGGTGTTCGTAGGCCGCGCGTACCCGTTCCATGCCGGCCACCAGCAGCGGTAGGGCCACGACGATCAGCCAGGCGCCCTCCCCGAATTTCATTGCCGTCGTCACCAGCGCCGCTACCCCGGTCAGGACCGCCCCCGCCCCGTTGAGGGCGCCCCGCCATCTCCACCCGCGTGTGCGCACGGCGAGCCAGTGCCGCACCATCCCGAGCTGCGCCAGGGTGAATCCGACGAACACGCCGATGGCGAACAGCGGAACCAGCGCATTCATGTTCCCGCCGGATCCGATCAGCAGCACCCCGGCGGCAAGGCCCAGCGCGAGCACACCGTACCGATACACGTCCCGAGAAGCGCGCCGGGCGAATCGGTGTGGCAGAACATTGTCGTCGGCGAGGACGCGCATCAGCGTCGGCAGCCCACCGTACGAGGTGTTCGCCGCGAGGGCCAGCAGGACCACCGTCGCGAATTGGACGATGTAGTACCCGGCGTCGTCACCGAGTGAGGCCGCGGTGAGCTGCGAGAGGACGGTGGTGCCCTCCACGGGGGTGAGGGAGAACTTCTCGATCAGCACGGCCAGCCCGAGAAGCATCGTTCCGAGGAGCAGACCGAGTGCAACCTCGGCTCGCTGGGCATTCACCACCCCGGGTTTCTTGAAACTCGGGACCGCGTTGGCGATCGCCTCCACGCCCGTCAGCGCGGCACAACCGCTCGAAAAAGCTTTGAGTAGCAGAAGAATTCCGATCGTCTGGGCATTGGACCCGACGGCGCCCTCCCCGATGGTGCGGGCCGGTTCCGAACGCAGCAGCCCCGCAACGATCACGGTGAAGATACTTGCGACGAAGACGACTGTCGGAACCATGAACGCGCGAGCGGAATCGGCGATTCCCCGGAGATTCAAGGCGGTGATGCCGACCAGGATTGTCAGTGCGATCCAGACGGTGTACGGGAGCAGAGCGGGGAACGCCGAAGTCAGAGCCGCGACACCGGCGGCGATCGATACCGCGACGTTGAGGACGTAGTCGACGATTAACGACGCCGCTGCGGTCAGACTCGCTCGCCGCCCCAGTCGGCTCCGGGCTACTGCGTAGGCGCCGCCTCCGTTGGGGAAGGCGGCGATCACTTGACGGTATGACGCGACCAGCACGGCGAGGAGCGCGGCGATGGCGACGGTGAC
Organism: Rhodococcus wratislaviensis; assembly: GCF_041228765.1. NCBI lineage: Bacteria > Bacillati > Actinomycetota > Actinomycetes > Mycobacteriales > Nocardiaceae > Rhodococcus > Rhodococcus wratislaviensis. The sequence goes on from NZ_CP150488.1 coordinate 1,429,127, forward strand.
CGGGACGGTGAACCCGAGCCCGGATCCTCCGGCCACCGCAAGTACCAGGACGATGGCCTCGGGCCCATAGGACACCGAGGCCATCGCATCGAGGGAAAGCCCTGCCAAACCCGTTGCAACGGAAAGTTTCCCTCTCCCTTCGCCGCGTCGAGAACGGGCCTGCGACGACGCCACACCTCGGTGGCCGATCATGACTGCATGTCTCACACGATCAGAGTCGGGACAGCGACCGGCGAATCATAGGGCCTTGATGTCATCTTGACGGATTCGCATCGAGTCCTGACACGCCGGCGGCGGTGGACGGCGGCGCAGATCACAGACGGGCTGAGCGGCTCTCCCGGGAGAACTTCTCGTCCGCAGCAGTCACCCGCGTGCGTTGCCGGGCGGTGGCGGGCCGGGCGGTGCGGGTATTGATGTAGCGGATCATCAATGTGGCCCCGATGAACGATCCCAGGAGCAGGACTGCGATCAGGAGATCACCCATGACAAAGACTTCCCTTCAGACAATGTCGTGAAACTGACCAGATCAGCGTCGACCGCCGGCGGGCGCGTGAGAAGAGGCCCGTCGCATTCTTCGCGAGATCCATATGCGCCCACGATGAAGCGCGCGGACTCCCTTCGCGACCTGAAGCGGCAGAGGGCGGCTTGCGTCGACTACCAAGGTGATCGATAGTCGCGGTATGCAGTTCTCCGTTGTCCTGCAGTTGGCGGGCCTTATCGCGTTGAGTGCGTTCGGAACCATGCTCCTCGCGGTGGGGGCCTTCGGTTCGGGAGGACTGTGTCTGGCTGGGGCGACGTGGTGGTTCTGGCGTCTCTACCGGACGAGCGACTGATGGACCGCCGGCGGGGCAGGGCTCTGCCTCGATGATCTCTTCGTCCTGATCTTGACGTTTTCATGCCGCAGGAATCCGCAAGACTGACGCCACGTTTGCTCCGCTCGGTGGTGGAATGAGATGTGCCCTCGGCGCAAGCAATAGTTGCCGCCCGCAGTCAGGGATGTGGTTGACATGACGATCGTTGACAACGCCGTGTACGTCGACGGGAGGCGTACCGACAACCCCGAGAGCCTCGACTGCACCTACGAGACCCTGCGGGAGCGCGGCGGTATGGCCTGGATCGGGCTGTATCGGCCCGGACTTCGTGGTGACCATCCGCCACGCTGAATCCCCTGACCTCAGCCGCGTGCGCCACCGGCTCGAACGATCTCCACACCTGCTGAAACTGGGTCCGGAGGCGGTTCTGTACGCGATCTTGGACCAGTTCGTCGACGAATACCTGCCGGTCGCCGCGGGGCTGGAAAACGACCTCGACGAGATCGAAGACCAACTGTTCACCGGCAAGGAAGCGGTCGCCCGCAGAATTTACGAACTCTCCCGAGAGGTGATCGCGTTCCAACGTGCCACACATCCGCTCGTCGACATCCTCGAAGCCCTTCAACGCGGATCCGACAAATACAACGTCGACCTGGAACTTCAACGCCACCTGCATGACGTACTCGACCATTCCCTGCGCCTGGTCGAGAAGGCCGATTCGTTCCGAGCGCACCTCGAAACCGCTCTCACCGTTCACGCGACCCTGGTCGGGCAACAACAGAGCGAGGAACGGGATGAACTTCGACCACATGCCCGAACTTCACTGGACCGTCGGCTACCCGCTTGCCCTGGTATTGATGCTTGCCACCTCGGTGACCCTGTTCCGTGTCTTCAAGCGCCAGCACTGGCTGTAACCGAAGAATCCACATCATCCGCGGGATCGCCGACGGTTTCTCGGCGGATCAACGGCAGCGACGCCATCGATGCGCCACCATCTGATGCGGAGCAATCTTGCTCCTCGCCTAAACGGAGGAACTCGCATCATGGACTGGACACTCGAAGTGGTCGTTCTGCCCGTCAGTGACATCGATCGATCGGTCGCGTTCTACCGCGACAAGCTCGGCTTCCATCTCGACCATGACACGGCCAACGAGCACATGCACGTCGTTCAGCTGACCCCTACCGGTTCGGGTTGTTCGATCGTGATCGGTGATCTCCCATCGCAGACGGAGATGGCGCCGGGGTCGATGAGGGGACTGCAGTTGGTGGTCGCCGACGCCGCCGCGGCCCGCCAGGAGTTGCTCGATCGAGGTGTCGAGGTCAGCGAGATCACCGTGTTCGACGAGCGTGACGGGGGAACTTTCTTCGGATTCGCCGATCCCGACGGCAATACGTGGGCGGTCCAGCAGATCAAGGCGCGGGCGGAGAAGCCGCTGATTCCGGTCGAGGCCCGCGGGCGGTTCGGGGAGAGCGGCTGAGGGGTCGCGCGGTCACGTCAGGGGACAGGCGTTCCAGGTGTCGTCGACGAGTTGTTCGGCCAGGGTGACGGCGGCGGTCAGTTCGTCGGGTGTCGTTCCGAGCCGGCCGAGAACGGCGTGAGCGCGAGCGGTGAAGTCGGTGGGTGCGTTCGGCAGGGCACCGGCGGCGGTCACAGCCCCCTTCTCGTTGATCACCCAGCGCCGGGCATGCGCGTGGAGCGCGTGCGCGCACAGGCACACCGCGCGGAACAGGCAACCCGCCACATACGTCGCATCGGCACGCGGGATCGCCTTGCGGGCCAGCACGGTGACGAAGTCCGCCTCCCACAGTCGCCGCACCAGGGCTTCGCGCAGGGGGTCCGGGTAGTGCTGCATGTCGGCGTGAAGAGCAGCGATACGTCCGGACGGATCGGCGAGGATCACCGCCGACGCGAGTTCGCCCGCGTAGGCGAAGTCCGCGAACCCGAACGGGTGACCGGTCTGGGCGTGAAACCCGTACACACCCTGCTGGGTGTCCTGCCACACCGCGGTCACCCGGTCGAGGTCGCGGTACAGCCAATCCACCGCCCGGCCGTCGATGGACAGCCACGCCCCGCCGTCGACCCACGGTCCCCACTCACCCGTCCGCGTCGCCGATGCCCCGGCGCCGGCGCATTCCTCCGCGAGGTGGGTCAGTCCGTCGGTGTCGAGGGCACCGCGGTAGTAGACCCCGAGGTCGTAATCGGATTCCGGCGTGTGTGTCCCTCGGGCGCGGCTGCCGCCGAGGGTGACGCCGACGACGCCGTCGATGCCGCACAAGCGTTCGGCCAGGGGACGCAACACCGGGTCGTCGAATTCCACACCCACATCGTCCACCCCCGCCCGGCGGAGCGGATAAATTCGGTTCATGCTCATCTTGGGAACGACCGTGATCGGGGCGCGCGACATCGGGCGTGCAACCAGGTTCTGGACCGAGGCACTCGGATTGACTGCGCTCCCGCCCGTCGGCGACAACGACTTCACCAACCTGACGCTGCCCGACGGCCGGCCACTGCTGGCGATCCAGCAGAGTGAACACGACGCGGAACCCGAACCTCGGCTGCACCTCGACCTGCACGCCCGCGACAGCGAGGATCAGGCCGCGGAGATCGAACGGCTCGTCGGTCTCGGTGCGCGGCGGGTGCCGTGGGACCGGTACCCCGAGGAATCGGACTTCGTGGTGCTGGAGGATACCGAGGGCAACCGGTTCTGCGTCATCGACAACTCTCGCGCGCCGGAACAGTGCCGGCTCGAGATGCCCTGAGCTCGCCGGGCTACGCGGCGCCCGCGTAGTGGGCGGGACGGGGCAGCATCGGCCTGCAGACGGCGCGGGGGATGCCGCACACTTCGAAGAAGTCGATGACGATGGATCGGACCTGCGCGGAGACGACTGCCGCGGAGAATCCCGCCGAGATCTCCTGCTGCGGCAGTGAGCGCGCGAATCGTTCGAGTTCGTCGCTGATCTGGATTTCGTTGGGCTTCTTCGCGGGAGTCGCGAGAATCATCAGCCGCATCCGGTCGGCGAGGTGCGCCAGATCGGAGACGGCGTCCGCCAGCTGCGGGTCCACTCGCTCGCCGTCGTACGTGGCGATCAGGGCCCGCCGCACCAGAACCCGGGTGTTGCGTGCGGCGTTGTCGATCGGGTCGGCGATCGATGCGAGCCGGCCGATGCGGCGTCGTCCCCGCCAGTGGATCGGGGAGATGCGGGCCACCTCGGAGCCGGAGCGGAGTTCGACGCGCATGCTGTCGATGGTCGACTGCGTCGAACGGGCAAGTGCAAGAGCATCCTCCAGTGCGGACACATCACCGGCGGCCAGGCCATTCGACGTCTGCCGGAGGGCTGCGGCGACGCTGTCCAGCACGGCGGCGGCGCACCGCCGCGTCCGTCGCACGGGGTCGGTGGGCAACACGGACAGCGCCACCAGGCTGAGCGCGCCCCCGATCAAGGCGTCCACGACCCGGTCGAACGGGTGCGCGGCGGTGGCGGATGCCATGGCCGCGACCAGCGCCGCCGACGAACCCGCCTGCAGGACGATCACCGAACCACCGTCGAGGAGCACCGCACACGACATCGCCACCGCCACCACGAGGCAGATCTGCCACGGTCCGTTGCCGATGTACCGCACGACGACGTCCGAGACGATCGTTCCGATGGTGACACCCGCGATCAGCTCGCCGGCCCGGCGACTGCGGGCACCCCGCGCGACGCTCAGGCACACCACCGCCGCCAGCGGGGCCAGCAGCGGCTGCTCGTGACCGGCCACCTCGACCGACACCCACCACGCCGCCCCCGCGGTGACCGCCGTCTGTGCGATCGGCACCAGGTACCCCGCGAAGCGAAGCAGCGAAGCGCGCACCGACGGCAGAGCTGTGGAGCCGACCCTCCGGAGAAAGCCGAGTATCGAGATGAGCTGGAGCACAGTGGTACAGCTTTCTGGACGGTCACACGTGGGCAGGAGCACATTCACCAGCGCCTGCCGCTGCCGGCGACCGCCGGTGGACAAGCCTTCGCAAAGCTTGTCCTGGATTTCTTACGCCCGTGTAAAAGTCGCCGCTTTCATAGCGCAGATCACGTTCTGCACCTGGTTTTCGGCGATGCAGGTCACAACGTTGCCGTCGCTTGTCGCCGGGCACGCTGCGCCACGGGGTCCGGTATGGGCAGAGCGGCCACGAGCCGCCGGGTGTAGTCGTGCTGAGGGTGGGTCAGCACTCGCGTGGCGGGCCCGGTCTCGACCAGCTGTCCGGCCCGCAGCACGGCGACGGTGGTGGACACCCGCTCGACCACGGCGAGGTCGTGGCTGATGAACACGGCCGCGAAGCCGAGCTCCCGCTGGAGGGTGGCGAACAGTTCGAGCACGTCGGACTGCACGGAGACGTCCAGGGCGCTGGTCGGTTCGTCGGCGATCAGCACGGTGGGCTCGAGCACGAGGGCCCGGGCCAACGCGACCCGTTGGCGCTGCCCGCCGGACAGCTCGGACGGGAGCCGCGTGGCGAAGGACCCCGGCAGCCTTACCGCATCCAGCAGGTCGACTACCTTCTTGCGCCGCTCGGCGCGGGTGCCGATCCGGTGGATGTCGAGGGGCTCGGCGATGCTCTCCTCGAGCGTGAAGCGGGGATCGAGTGAGGCGGCGGGATCCTGCGGCACGAACGCCAGCCGACGACGCAGTGCTCGAAGCGCGGATCCGCGGGTGGCGGCGACATCTCGGCCGTCCACGCGGATCGTCCCGGTCGCCGGTGCAATCAATCCGGCGATCGTGCGACCCAAAGTGGTCTTTCCCGAACCGGATTCACCGACCACGCCGAGCACTTCACCCGCGGCAAGCTCGAGCGAGACGCTGTCGAGCGCGCGGAACGCGGCCTGACCGCGCCGGCCCGGGTAGACGACCGACACGGTGTCGACGTGCAGGACCGGGGTGGTCGGGTCGGCGACCTCGGCGACCGGTTCTGCAACGTCGGTCGGCTGCGGCAGCCGCAGGACCGAGTCCAGCAGGTGGAGGGTGTACCCGTGCTCGGGTCGAGCGAAGATCTCGGTGACCTCACCGCGTTCGACGACCTCGCCGAATTGGAGTACCACCACGCTGTCGGCGATATCGGCGACGACACCCAGGTTGTGGGTGATCAGCAGGATGCCGGCATTCGTGCGGTCCCGCAGCCGGCGGAGCAGCGCGAGGATCTCGGCTTGCACCGTGACGTCGAGCGCCGTGGTGGGCTCGTCGGCCAGGAGCAGGACAGGGTCGTTGGCCAGTGCCAGGGCGATGACGACACGCTGCTTCTGGCCGCCGGAGAGTTGGTGCGGGAAGTAGTCGACGCGCTTGTCCGGTTCGGGGATCTCCACCAGGGTCAGCAGTTCGATCGCACGATCGCGCAATTGCTTCCGGCCCGAGTGGCCGTGGGCACGCAGGGCCTCACCGATCAGCCAGCCGACCGTGCGGACAGGATTGAGCGCCGTCTGCGGCTCCTGGAAGACCATCGCGACCCGTCCGCCGCGGATGGCCTCGAGTTCGCGTTCGGAGGCGCCGAGCACCTCGACGCCGTCGACCTTCACGGAGCCGGTCGCGATTGCGGTGTGCGGGAGCAGTCCCATCGCGGCGCGGGCAGTGATCGACTTGCCGGATCCGGATTCGCCGACGAGCGCGACGATCTCGCCCCGGTTCACGCGGAGACCGATGCTCCGGACAGCCGGGCGCGGATGGCTGAACGCCACCTGCAAGTCCGTCACCTCGAGGGCGGGAGTGGTGGATGCTGCGGTCACGAGGGTGGTCCTTTCTACAGGCGCCGGGCGTGCGCGAACGCCTGGGAGATCAGCAGGAAGCCGAGGGTCAGCAGGGAGACGACCACCAGGGGGCCGACCGCGAACAGCGGGTTGGTCTCGAGATAGCGGTTCCCGTCGCTGAGGATGGAGCCGAGCGACGGAGTCGGTGGAACCACACCGATGCCGAGGAAGCTCATCGCGCCCTCGATGAACACGGCGACCGACATCGACAGTGCCAGTTGAACGCCGAGTGGCTCGATCGAATTCGGCAGAACATGCTTGCGGAGAACCCAGCCGGTACTCGCACCCGAGACCACGGCAGCCTCGACGTAGGGAAGTTCGCGCACCCTCAATACAGACGTACGTATGAGCCTGCCGAACACGGGGATCTCGGCGAGGACGATCACCAGCACGATCGCGCGGACTCCGGGTCCGAGCACGGCGGTCAGAGCGATCGCCAGAACGAGTGCCGGGAACGCGAGGATCACGTCGAACACCCGCTGCGCGACGACATCGGTGTAACCCCGGATGGCGGCCACCAGACCGATCAGTGATCCGAGTATCGCGCCGGCGGGCACCGCGACGAACACGATCACCAGGTCGGCGCGGATCCCGAACAACACCCGGGACAGCACGTCGCGGTTCACGTCGTCGGTGCCCAGCCAGTGTGTGGAACTCGGGCCGAGGAGGAACGACGCGTCCAACTGCTCGTCCGGCGCGAACGGAGCCAGCACCGGGGCGAGCGCCCCGAGCAGCACGACGATCCCGACGAGCACCGCGCCGGCCAGACCTCGGCCATGCGTCAGGCTGCGCCGCAACGGTTCCGTGCTGCGGCGTGGATCCCGATCCGCCGGGGTCTCCGGGACGAGGCCGGGCCGGAGGTCCGCCGGGCCGCCGGGGAGCGATGCTTCCGGGGCCGTCAGATCACGATCGACCAGCTCACTCATGCCTGTCCTCCCAATCGGATACGGGGATCCAGCCAGGCGTGCGCGACGTCGGTGAGCAGCTGCAACACCACGAACACCGCGACGGAGAGGACCAGCAACACCTGCACGAGCGGATAGTCACGGCTGTTGATCGCCTCCTCGGTGAGTAGCCCCAGTCCGGGCCAGACGAAGATCGATTCCACGAGCACGGCCCCGCCGAGCAGCCCGCCCACCGTCAGTCCGAGCACGGTCACCACCGACGGCAGCGCGTTCGGCAGCGCGTGCGCCAGCACGATGCGGCGACGGCCGACGCCGATCGACTGTGCCGTCACGACATACGGTTGCCGCAGCTCGGTATGCAAGGCCTCCACCAGGAATCGGGTCAGGGCGGCGCCCGCCGGGATCGCCAGGGTGATCGCCGGGAGGATCAGATACTGCGCGGCGAGGTCGGGCCGGGTCAGGAACCCGTCCGGTGGGGTCCCGCCCGACGGCAGGATCGGCCACAGGATCCCGAACACGAGCACCAGCAGCGTCCCGGTGATGAAGATGGGCAGCGCCGCCGCGATCGAGTTGTTCACCGTCACAACGGCATCGAGTACCCGATTGCGGAAGATCACCGAAGCGGTGCTGACGACGAGCGCGAACACCACCGCGATCAGCAGGGCGGACGCTGCCAGCACGACCGTGTTCTGGGCACCGTAGGCGATCAGGTCACCGATCGACCCTCCGACGATGTAGGACTTGCCGAGGTCGAAGCGGAACAGCGAACCGAGCCAGGACAGGTACTGCGCCACCAGCGGCCGGTCGAGACCGAGATCGGCACGCACGGCCGCCAACTGTTCCGGTGAGGCGTCCGCCCCGGCGAGCGTCTCCTCCGGGCTGCCGGGAACCAGGCGGAGGATCGCGAAGATGAGGAGTGAGGCGAGGAAGAGTACGAGGACGGCCGACGGGAGCCGCCTGGCCAGATAGGTCACCATGATGTCGAGTCCTGTGTCGGTGGGTGTGCGGGCGGTCGTCGGATCAGGTGCGCAGCAGGTACGTGGAGTCGAAGCGGGGATCGTTGGTGCGGGACCAGTCGAACCCGCCGAGATCGGTGGACACCACGACCTCGGTCTGCACCACCCCGATCTCCACCAGAAACAGCGACTCCAGCAGGTCGGCGTTCAGCGCGCGGTAGGCGTCGATCGCCGCGGGGGACGTGGGGTCCTGCTGTTGCCAGGCCGACACCGCATGCGCCTGATACTCCGGGTCGAGGAAGTTGGAGGCGTTCTTCACCGCGTTGAACGGGAAGGCGGCCACGGCCAGGGTGGACGGGGTCATCTGCCCGAAACCGTGCTGGGTCACCCACAGCCCCGGGAACTGGCCGGCCACCAGCAGGCTGGTCATCTGGGCTGCGTCGGTGGGGATCAGGTCGACGTCGATGCCCACGTCGCGAAGGTTCGCCTGGATGATCTCCGCGATGATCCGGGAGGTGCGGTCGGCGGGGTAGTTCAGCGGGATGGTCGGGACGTCACCGATCTGGGCGACGAGTGCGCGGGCCCGTTCCACGTCCCGGCCGTAGGTGTTCGCGGTCTGTTCGTCGTAGGCGGGCGAGGTCCGCGGCCACGGCAGGCTGGAGGCGTAACCCTTGCCCCGGTACACGTCGGCGAGGATGCGGTCCCGGTCGATCGCGTACGCGATCGCCTGCCGGACCCGGACGTCGGTCAGTGGCGGTGCGGAGACGTTGATCCCGATGTACTGATCGGACTCCGCCCCCTCGAGCACGTGGGAGCGGAATCCGCCACGGGACACGGCGAGTTCGGCATCGAGGGAGGGCAGATCGTAGGCGGCGTCGATCTGGCCGGTCCGCAATTTGGTCACCAGCGCCTGATCGTCGGAGACGACGGTGAACGTCACTCCGTCCAGGTGGGGCGGCTCGCCCCAATAGTCGGCGTTGCGGGCCAGCGACAGCGCGACCTTCGGCTGCCAGGAGACGAAGGTGAACGGACCGGTGCCGTTGAACACCCGCCCCTCCTTCAGTCCGTCGACGGTGTCGCCGTCCAGGATGGGCGCGACCGCCAGGAGGTCGAAGATGTTCCCGGTCGGCTGCGACAGGGTGAGCACGATGCGGTGAGGGTCGCTGGTGTCGAATGCGGCGATCGTCGCCGCGGTGCGCCGGAACTGCGCGTTCCAACTGGGATCGGTGTAGGTCCGCAACGTGAATTCGACGTCCCTCGACGTGAATTCCTTGCCGTTGTGGAAGCGGACATCGTCGCGCAGCGCCAACTCCAGCCGACGTCCGTCGTCCGACAGCTGCCACGACGTGGCCAGCCGCGGCTCGGGCTCGAGGCTGCCGTGCGGGTACTGGACCAGAGTGTCGAAGACGTTGGCCGAGACCCCACCGTTGGTCGGGTTGTTTCCCAGCGACAGGAACGTCGCGGGGATCAGGTCAGCACCGACCCCGATCCGCGCCGTCCCGCCCGTGGGCACGTTCTCTCCCGGTTGGAGCAACGATTCCGTACCCGACCGCTGCAGGCCGACCGCCGAGGTGCACCCGGTGGCCAGCACCACGAGGGCGGCGACGACCGCCGACACGAGAAGGCCGCGGCGCGGGTGCGCGGTCGACGTGCGGAAACGAGAAGACATTGCTGTGTCCTAAGAGTCACCCGAAGGGAAGTGGAAGGGCAGGGGATACGCGGGACCCGTGAACACCCCGGAACGAGTTGTCCGGACGACGAGAGGCGTGAGGGGACGTTCAGCTACGGCAGCGACACCGCATGGAGACGCGGTCGCAGCTGGTCGGGGTGCTCATGGGATCGAAGCTAGCACCGGCTCGGATGCCCGACCAAGTTCGCACAGTGGTTGAAATCTGCATGATTCTAACTACTCGACGGGCTCGTGGGCGACCGTAGTATTTCCCGGATTGCACGGGGAAATATTTCTCCGATTCTCTGGGGAAACATACCTCGGATAGTGAAAGGGATTGTGATTGTGACGGATTCGACAGCGAACGGGAACGGGCAGGGTTCCGGCGAACAGCAGATCCCTCCGGGCGCGCGAGGGTACGACGGATTCGGCGGACACATCGGGCGGACGAGTGCGGAGTCGACGCCGTGGTGGAAGCCGGAGACGAAAGCCCCCGCCGGCGCGCCGAACATCGTGGTCATCCTCATCGACGACATGGGCTACTCGGACATCGGGCCGTTCGGCTCCGAGATCGACACCCCCAACCTGAACCGGCTCGCCGACAGCGGCTACCGGCTGTCGAACTATCACACCACCTCGGTCTGCTCACCGGCCCGCGCGGCGCTGCTCACCGGCCTGAACCCGCACCGCGCCGGCTACGGCAGCGTCGCCAACTTCGACCCCGGCTTCCCCGGGCTGCGGATGGAACTCGCCGACGACGCGCTCAGCCTCGCCGAGATTCTGCGCGCGAACGGCTATGCCACGCACGCGGTGGGCAAATGGCATCTCGCGCGCGATACCAACCTCGCGCCGGGTCGCACCCGCGATTCCTGGCCCCTGCAGCGTGGATTCGACAGCTACTACGGCTCGCTCGAAGGGTTGAATTCGTTCTACTACCCGAACGAGCTGATCTCCGACAACTCCGTGGTCGACGTCGAGGAGTATCCGTCGGACTACTACGTCACCGACGACATCACGGACAAGGCCGTCGCCCGCATCAAGAGCCTGCGCGCCCATGACGCCGACAAGCCGTTCTTCCTCTACTTCTCGCACATCGCGATGCACGGACCGCACCAGGCCAAGTCCGAAGACCTCGCCAAGTACCGCGGCCGCTACACCGAGGGCTGGGACGCAGTGCGGCGCAGCCGCTTCGACGCACAGCTCGAGGTGGGGTTCTTTCCGCCCGGAACCCAGATGGCCGAACGCAACACCGAACCCGGCTACGACGCCCCGCCGTGGGACGAGCTCACCGAAGAGGAGCAGCTGCGGTTCGCCCGGTACCAGGAGGTCTACGCCGCGATGGTCGACAGCATCGACCAGAGCGTGGGCCGGGTGCTCGACACCCTCGACGAACTCGGCGAGACCGACAACACGATCATCGTGTTCACGTCCGACAACGGTGGCACCGCCGAGGGTGGCGCGGCGGGAACACGTTCGTACTTCAGCCAATTCGTGCACGGACCGGTCCCGTCGGACTGGGTGCGCGACGTTCCGCACGACGAGGAACTGATCGGCTCGGAGAAGATCGGCGTCCACTACCCGCGCGGCTGGGGGCAGGCGTCGAACACCCCGTTCCGGTTCTACAAGGGGCAGACGTTCGCCGGTGGTGTCCGGGTGCCGTTCCTGCTGTCCTGGCCGGCCGGACTCGGGCGCGCCGACGGCGACACCGGACTGCGCAAGCACTACTCCTACGTCACCGACATCACCCCGACGCTCCTGGATCTCGCCGGACTCGAGACTCCGAGCCACCGCAACGGGCTTCCCGCCCAGGAGCGTGACGGTGTCAGCATCGCCGACGTCCTGCGGGACGCCGCGCAACCCACCCCCCACACGGAGCAGTACGCCGAGTTCGGCGGTCACCGCGGGTTCTACCGGGACGGCTGGAAACTGCTGTCGCTGCACACGGATCCGACTCGGGTCGACGATCCGCAGTGGCAGCTGTTCGACGTCGAATCCGACCCCGCCGAAACCACGGACGTTGCGCATCTCTTTCCCGAGAAGGTGCGGGAACTCGCCGAGGCCTGGGATCAGGCGGCGTGGCACAACACTGTGTTCCCGATCCTCAACGACCGCAAGGCCGTGCAGCGGCGGCCCGACGAGCGCCGACTCGCGGAGCCGGTGAAGATCCTCGCGGGCACGCCGACGCTGGAACGCTATCGGTCCAGTGTGCTGATCCAGTACCGCGACTTCACCATCGACGTCGCCACCCACGCGATCGCCGCAGGCGACGAAGGGGTGCTCGTCGCCCACGGTGACCCTCACGGCGGATACGTGCTCTATGTCGAGGACGGCCGGATCGTGTTCGCGGTCAACAGCTACGGCCGCGTCGCGCACACCTCCGCGCCCCTCGGCGCGGATGTGGTGGGCGTGCAGGTCCGGGCGGAGGCCACCGAATCCGTCCGGTGGAACTTCACCGTCGCCCTCACCGACTCGGCCGGGGTCAGCACCGACGTGGCCACCCTCGACGACCAGTTCCAGCTGGTCGGCATGGCGCCGTGGACCGGGATCTCGGTGGGAGTCGACGCCCGCGGACCCGTCGTGTGGGATCTGCGGGAACGCCGCGGAACCTTCCGATTCACCGGCAGGCTGCGGTCGGTCACCTACACCCCCGGACCGGTGCGGGTGCCCGAACCCGTCATCCAGGAGGTCGAGGAGCTGGCCGAGGCGATGGCCGACTGACCGGAGAGGTCGGGCGCGCGAAACCGCGCCCGACCTCTGGTCGATTCCGGGCTAGACGGTATGAGGGCCTGCGTTGTGGGGCCGAGGGCCTCGTTCTGCAAAGCCTCGTGGGTTGCCAGGTGAAAAATCACTGCTGGTAGAGCCACATTTGCAGGTCAGGAGGCCCCCGGTGAGAGTTCAGCGTACGAGTGTCGGCTTGGATGTGCACGCGTTGTCGGTCGTAGCGTGCGGGATCGACGAAGATACTGGCGAAGTGTTCAGAAGGCGGCTGAGTCCCGACTACGGCGAGGTCCTTGCCTGGCTACGAACGCTCCCGAGTCCGGTGAAGGTGGTGTACGAGGCTGGCCCGACAGGGTTCGGGCTGTGTCGGGCACTGACCGCGGCCGCTGTGGAGTGCGTGGTGGTGGCCCCGTCGAAGCTACAACGCCCTGCCGGAGACCGGATCAAGACCGATGCCCGTGACGCCCTGCATCTGGCTCGACTCCTGCGGTTGGGTGAGATCGTCGAAGTGAGCGTGCCCTCGGTGGAACAGGAAGCGGCCCGTGATCTCGTCCGCGCCCGTGAGGACGCCCGGGGGACTTGATGCGGTGCCGGCATCGGTTGTCGAAACTACTGCTGCGGCAGGGCCTCGTCTATTCCGGTGGGGCGGCGTGGACCGCTGCTCACGACGTATGGCTGCGCGGACAAAGTTTCGACCAACCGGCACTTCAAGCGGCGTTCGACTCGGACTACGAGGCGATGATTTTGACACTCGCACGCCGTGACCGCCTGGATGCCGCGATCGCAGACATGGCCGAGGACAGCCCCTACACGCCGATGGTGCGCAGGCTCGGATGTCTACGAGGGGTGTCCACGCTGACTGCGTTCGGCCTCGCGGTCGAGATCGGGGACTGGCAACGATTCACCGGCAACACCATCGGCGCCTACGTCGGTCTCGTGCCCAGCGAGTACTCATCCGGGGCCTCCCGCGCGCAGGGATCGATTACCAAGACCGGCAACGGCCACGCCCGGCGGTTATTGGTCGAGGCGGCCTGGCATCACCGCAAGACCTACCGCAACCCCGGCCAAGTAATGCACCGCCGCTGGGAGAAGGCGTCTCCCGCGGCGCGAGCACGAGGGCACGCAGGCAACCACCGACTCCACCACAAATGGGAACAGTTCACCGCCCGCAAAAAGCGTCCGGTGGTTGCAAATGTCGCCGTCGCGCGCGAGCTCGCCGGATGGTGCTGGTCCCTCGCCACGATCGACGACTGACTCTCAGTTCCCATAATCTGGTCGACGAGGCAACGGTGGCGAGACCGGCAGCGTGAGGAACGACCTGCGATACAGCTATGAGCAGCAACAGAATCCGAGAACCCACTGTTGCGACGCCCGACACTAGAGCAGCAGCACCGTTCCTGCCGAACAATCGTCCTGCGGTATCCAACCCGCGCATATCAGTCTGACCACGTGTCGCGAATATCGACATGCCGACCCCACTGCTGACACCGATCGTCGACCGAAACGGAGGCGGCCCCGGAAACCGAGGTTCCCGGGGCCGCCTCCACCTGCCACTTGACAAGACACGACCACATATCAGCTGTCGTCGTCCGAATCCTTCTTGCCGTCGGAATTCCTGCGCCAGTGCGTGAACCGCTCCTTGATGTCCGCCGCGACGTCGCCGACGCCGTTTCCGACGGCGTCCACGGTCGTGCCCAGTCCGCTGCCGATCTCACGGAGCATGCGGATCAGCGGGTCGTTCGAGGTATCGAAATTCTGTTTGTACGATTTCGCGGCCTTGCGGAATTCTTCGCTGATCTTGGCGTCGTCGTCCTCGCTGCGGCGCGGGTATTCCCCGCGCAGGATCGCTGCGTAGGCGCCGCTGTCCACCCACTTCTTCAGCTCGGCGGCGCGCAGCACCGAGAACGGGTGGGACAGCAGTTCGATGTTGAGGAGCTTGAGGACTCCGTCGCGCAGGTCGCCGCTGGCGTCGTACTCGGCGGCCTGCGCCAGGAAGGCGTCGGTGTCGATCTCGCTGACCCGGGAACCGCCTGCCAGCTTCAGCTGCACACGGAGGGCGGTGTGAACGTCCTGCCCGCACAGCAATCCGGCACGGTCGCCGGACAGTTCCGATTTGCGCTGCCATTCCATGAGCGCGGCGATGATCGCCCGCAGCGCCCACCCGCCGATCGGAATCCAGCCGATGGTCCCGGCCAAGCGCATCAGATGCATGAGGATCGTGCGATACACCGCGTGCCCGGACAGCGCGTGCCCGAGTTCGTGGCCGATGATGAAGCGCTGCTCCTCGTAATTCATCACGTCCAGCAGCCCGGTGGTGACCACGATGAACGGCCGGTCCATGCCGATGGTGAAGGCATTCATGATCGGGGTCTGCAGCACGAACAACTCAGGTGTCTCGTCGGCGCCCAGGATGCGCACGCAGTCGCTGCGGAGGTCGTGGAGATCGCTGAACTGCCGTTCGTCGACGCGCACCGAGGTGGCGAGGTACATCAGCCGGTGCTGGCGCTCCTGCAGCAGACCCGAGATGGTCCGGAAGACGGTGTCGAATCCCTTCAAGGTGCGCAGGGTGACGAGCGCCGCCCGATCCGCCGGGTGCTCCCACGCACGCGAGCTGATCTCCGGAAACGCCGTGCGAACGCGGTCTGGTGTGGTGGTCAAGCTCTCCCCCTGGGTCAGTGTGCGTGGCCTCCAGGTCAGGGTAGCGCCGGAGGGTAACGGCGGCGGTCGTGCTGGGCATTTTGCCAACCGCCGACCACGGCGGCTGCTCCGAATATGCGCAGTATGCTCAAACTCGCCGCTCGGTATTGCTCAAAGTGCGTTCCGATGTTCGACTGTTGTGAGAGATCTGCACACGAGACCTCGAAGATGCGGTGAGGTCGGTTCCCAACAGGTCCGCCTGCCCGTCACCGCCGATCCGCCTCGCTCACGAACTGGGCCGAGGAGGATCGGATTCGGTGCCAGGAACTCACAGGCAAGGACGAAACGATGAACGACGCCCGCACGATCGACGACCACACGGCGCAGCTCACCCCGCGCGCGGCCACCCCGGAAGCGCTCGTGGAGATCGAGCAGCGTGTGTTGTGGTTGGCGACGTCGATGATCCACCACGCCAACCGGGTTCGCCCGAACCCGTCGGGGTTGAAGGTCGGTGGTCATCAGGCGTCGTGCGCGTCGATGGTGTCGATCATGACGTCGCTGTGGTTCGAGCAGTTGCGGCCGGGGGATCGGGTGTCGGTGAAACCGCATGCCTCCCCGGTGCTGCACGGCATCAACTACCTGCTCGGGGAGCTGGACGAGAAGTATCTGACGACGTTGCGGGAGTTCGGTGGCCTGCAGTCCTACCCCAGTCGGTCGAAAGACCCCGATCCGGTGGACTATTCGACCGGGTCGGTGGGGATCGGTGCGACGGCCCCGATCTGGGGTGCCATCGCCCGCCGCTACGTGAACACCCAGATCGGGTCGGCGGGCACGGGTCGGCAGTATTCGCTGGTCGGGGACGCCGAGCTGGACGAGGGCGCGGTGTGGGAGGCGATCCTCGACACCTCCGTGTCCGAGCTCGGTGAGATCGTGTGGATCGTGGACCTGAACCGGCAGTCCCTGGACCGGGTGGTGCCCAACATCGCCGCCGGCCGGCTCGAGGCGATGTTCTCGGCCGCCGGGTGGCAGGTGCTCACCGTGAAGTTCGGGACCCTGCTCGAGTCGCTGTTCACCCGGACCGGTGGGCCGGCGCTGCGGACCCGGATCCTGGACATGCCCAACCCCGAATACCAGCGGCTGCTGCGCTGTGACGCCGCGCAGGTCCGGGACCGGTTGCCCGGGGACGGCCCCGACGCCGCGGCGATCGCGTCGCTGATCGCCGAGTTGGACGACGACACCCTCCTCAAAGCGATCCGCAACCTCGGTGGCCACGACCTCGACGCCCTGCGGGCGGCGTACGCGCGGATCGACGACACCCGCCCGACGGTGATCATCGCCTACACCATCAAGGGCCGCGGCCTGCCGACGCAGGGGCATCCGCAGAATCATTCGTCGTTGCTGACGGTGGAGCAGTACGAGCAGCTGGCCGCGGAGTTGGGCATGGACCCGGCGCACCCGTGGGCCCGGTTCGACACCGACAGCACCGCAGGCCGCGTCTGCGCCGCCTCCGCCGAATGGCTCACCCGCGAGCCCGTCGAACTGGCAACCCCGCCGCCGGTGCCGGCCGACATCGGCCGCACCCCGTCGGGGACATCCACCACCCAGGCCGCCCTCGGCCGGGCACTGCTCGACCTGTCCCGCCAGGCCCCCGAGGCGGCGAAACGGGTGGTCACGGTCAGCCCGGACGTGTCCTCCACCACGAACCTGGCCGGGTGGCTCAACAAGGTCGGGGTGTGGTCACCGAACGAGCGACGTAACTGGTTCGACGACGACGCCGAAACGATCATGCACTGGCGGGAAAAGCCCACCGGGCAGCACATGGAACTCGGCATCGCCGAAACCAACCTGGTCGGGTTGATGGGTGAGCTCGGTGCCACCTGGAGTCGGTGGGGGCAGCCGCTGTTCCCGATCGGGGTGATGTACGACCCGTTCGTCGAACGCGCCCTCGAACCCTGGTCCTACGGCATCTACGCGGGTGGGCAGTCGATCCTGGTCGGCACCCCGTCCGGGGTGACCCTGGCCGCGGAGGGTGGGGCGCATCAGTCGATCAAGACCCCGTCGATCGGCCTCGAGCAGCCCGGGTGCGTCAGCTACGAGCCGGCGTTCGCGATCGACGTCGAGTGGACGCTGCTCGACAGCATCGGCCGGCTGGGCCGCCCGGACGGCTCCTCGTCGTATCTGCGGCTCTCGACCCGCCCGGTCGATCAGACCCTCGCCGCGGTCCCCTCGGACCCCGCCGCCCGGGAACGCCGCCGCCGGCAGGTCGTCGCCGGCGCGTACACGCTGCGCCGCACCGACACACCGGCGGTCACCCTGGTCGGCATGGGTGCGGTGATCACCGAAACCCTCACCGCCGCGGACCGGTTGGCCGAGCAGGGCATCGCCGCCGACGTGGTGTGTGTGACCAGTCCCGGGTTGCTGTTCGAGGCGGTGCAGGCCCGCCGCGGCCTCGCTGACGGCCCGTCCTGGATCCTGGACCAGGTGTTCCCCGCGGATCGGGCGGCGCCGATGGTGACCGTCCTCGACGGGCACCCGCACACCCTCGCGTTCCTGACCGGGATCAACCACGTTCCCGGGGCCGCGCTCGGTGTCAGCCGGTTCGGGCAGGTCGGTTCCCTCGACGACGTCTACCGCTATCACGGCATCGACACCGACAGCATCGTCCGCGCCGCACTCGACCTCTCCTGAACGAACGGGATGCTCGTTGCGTCAGATCGAACGAGCGTCCCGTTCCTCCAGGGAGCGCAATACCTTTTGGGTATCAATAGATCCAGAACTAGTGTTGGACTTGAATGGTTGTCGCTCCTAGCCTTGTGGACACAGCGCGCACCGACAGTGACGCGATTGCGAACGAGGAGAACGAAACCCATGGCCACTGCGTCCCCCCACGAGATCGCCCACAAGCTCGGCTCCGGTCTGTTGTCGTTCCCGATCACCCATTTCAAGAATGACCACTCGTTCGACGAGGCCGCGTACCGCGGGAACATCGGCTGGCTCGGGCAGTTCGACGCCTCCGGGTTGTTCGCCGCAGGTGGCACGGGCGAGTTCTTCTCACTCACCCCGCCGGAGGTGGAGCAGGTGGTCCGGGCAGCGGTGCAGGAGGCACCCGACGGTCTTCCGGTGATCGCGCCCGCCGGGTACGGCACGGCCACCGCCGTGCAGATGGCCCGGTCGGCGGAGAGCGTCGGCGCGCACGGCATCCTGCTGCTGCCCCCGTATCTCACGGAGGCGAGCCAGGACGGCCTCGTCGCCCACGTCAAAGAGGTGTGTGCCGCAACCACTCTCGGTGTGACGATCTACAGTCGCGCCAACGCCGTCTACACCGAGGCCGCCGTCGCGGAGCTCGCGGACAGCTGCCCGAACCTGGTCGGTTTCAAGGACGGTGTCGGCAACATCGAGCAGATGACGCGCATCTACGCGAGTCTCGGCGACCGGCTGACCTACGTCGGCGGACTGCCCACCGCCGAAATGTTCGCACTGCCGTATCTCGCGCTGGGCGTCACCACTTACTCCTCGGCCATCTACAACTTCGTGCCGAAGTTCGCGATCGACTTCTACAACGCGCTCCGCAGCGGAGACAACGCGTTCGTCATCAACGCGCTCAACGAGTTCGTGATCCCGTACTGCAACCTGCGTAACAAGAAGCAGGGGTATGCGGTCAGCATCATCAAGGCCGGCATGAAGGTGATCGACCGGCCCGCCGGCCCCGTCCGTGCGCCGTTGACCGACCTCGACGCCGTCGAACTGGCCGAGCTCGCCGACCTGATCAAGAAGGTGAGCTGAGCCGCATCGTCCGCGATCTATCACCGGAGAACGCCATGACACTCACCGCATCACGTGCGCAACTCGCCCTCGATCTCGCTCGACGCCATGCCGCGACATTCGACGCCGCTGTCGCCGTCAGCGTGGTCGACGACGCCGGAAATCTGATGTGCTGCTCCCGGACCGACGGTGCCGCCGCGGAACTGCTCGAATCCGCGACCCGTACTGCGCTCGGCGCCGCCCGGCGAATGTCGGGCACGCCTGACGGGCGCGGGGTAGAGCCGGCGCCCGGCGTGACGGTCGACTGCGGCGTGGTCCCCGCCTGGACACCCCACCCGGCCGACAAACCCGGTGCGGTCGGCGTACTCGCGGTCGCGACCTCCGTCAGTGGTGCCGGGCCACGCATCGTCGAGACCGTCATCGACGAGATCCACCGGTTCGACGAGCGACACCGCCACAACATTTCGTGACACCGGTCCCGGCAGCGACCGTTGCCCCGCTGGAAAGGTCAACTGTGACTATCTCGACGCCCGCGATGCCACATAGACTTGTCGGTCGTGGCTTCGCGCTAGGCGGCAACCTCCTCGGACATCGGAACGTCGCGAGCTGAACGATAGGGAAATGCGATGACGAATCTTCGATCCGACACCCAGTGGGACTCGGTGAGCGCGTGGGACGACGACCCGGTGGTCGCGTCGTGGAACGGTCTTCCGGTGTTGGAAAAGAACGTCACGGCCGACGTGTGTGTCGTCGGCCTCGGCGGGTCGGGTCTCGCGGCGATCGGCGCCCTGGTCGAACGTGGGCTGCAGGTTGTCGGCGTCGACGCCGGGCGGGTCGCGGCCGGCGCGGCGGGGCGCAACGGCGGCTTCCTCCTGGGCGGCCCGGCGACGTTCCTCCACTCGTCCCTCTCGACCTGGGGGACGTCGTCGGTCGATCTCTATCGTGCAACTCTTCTCGAGTTGGACCGGCTTGCCGAGATGCTGGGTCCGGAGGTCATCGCGCGGACGGGCTCCATTCGCCTCGCGGGATTGCCCGGCGAACCTGCCGACGACGCCGAGGCCGCCGACCGTGTCGCGGAACTCGCGGATTGCGCAGCACTGGCAAAGGTGCTGCGTGACAACGACATCGCTGTCGAAGAATACGACGGCGAGCTCGGGCGCGGCCTGTTTCTGCCCGACGACGCGGCCATGAACCCCTCTCGCCGAGCTCTGGGGCTGGCGTCACTCCTTCGGGGCCGGGCCGGCCTGTACGAGTACTCGGCAGTCACCTCCGTGAAGAGTGGAAGGGTGACAACAGAACACGGTTCGGTCAGTGCACCTGTCGTCATTGTCGCGGTGGACGGCAAACTCGAACAAGTCCTCCCGGACTTGCAGGGGCGGGTCCGGACGGCACGCCTGCAAATGCTCGGGACGGCGCCGGGGCTGCCCGAGCGCCTGCCGTGTCCTGTGTACGGACGCTGGGGATACGACTACGCCCAGCAAGCGAAGGATGGGCGCCTGTTCGTCGGCGGCGGGCGAGACCGTTTCGTCGACACCGAGTGGACATTCGACACTTCACCAACTCCGGACGTCCAGGGCTACATCGAACGAGTAGCGGAACGTATGGCGGGCAAGCCCGTCGACGTCGTTCGGAGATGGGGTGCGTCCGTGAGTTACACCACCGACGGCCGTCCCCTCTGCTCCGAGGTTCTTCCCGGCGTCATCGCCATCGGTGCGTACAACGGGACGGGAAACCTGGTAGGTCCCGTCGCCGCGCGTGCGGCTGTGGCACTGGCACTCGATTCGACGGCACCCCCGGAGTACTTCTCCGCCTAACCGGCGAGGGGGAGGGCCGACGGCCCTCCCCCTCGATTCGGAACCGCGCGAACACCGTACCGGTGTGTCACTCCGCGAATCGGTTGACGTCGAACAACTCCAAGGGGAATTCAGGGGTCGATCCGCAACTGAGATCGGCGGCGATCTCCCCGATCACCGGTGCAAATTTGAAACCGTGACCAGAGCACGCGGAAACGACCGTCACGTTCCTGTATGCGGGTGGATTTCCGATGACGAAATGCCCGTCGGGTGTGTTCGTGTACATACACACCGCCGCCCGCACCGGGCGCGAACGCAATCCAGGCAGATAGCGACGAACGAGGTCCCGCAACGGAGCGGTGTCCTCGTCGTGGACCACACGATCCAACTCGTCAGGGTCGGTCTCGCGCCCGCCGAGATGGAGCGCGATCTTGACCGTCTCGCCGTCCATGCTGGGGAAGCCGTACCACCTCCCTTCCGGACTGTCCCTCAGAAATACCGGGAACCGGTCCGGCCCGAACTGCGTCGGATCGTCGGCCGGGAACCATGCGAGGATCTTGCGCTCCACGGTCAAGGGGAACTGGGCGGCAGGGAGAAGGCCCGGAATCCAGGCGCCGGCCGCGACCACGACGTGGTCGGCTCGAATGACCTCGTCCTCGAGCCGCACGAGCACCGTGTCACCGGGACCGTCCTCGATACCCTGGACGCGGCTCCCGGTACGCACAGAGGCCCCCAGTTCGCACGCACGGCGCACGGCACCGGTGATCGCCAACTCCGGCCTTATCACGCCGGCGTCCCTCTCCCACAGGGCCGTATCTCCCTCCCGTAAACGCTGAGCAGGAAACCGGGTACCGAACTCGGCCGGGTCGAGAATCTCCTGGGTGAGGGCATGCACCTGGGCTGCTTCGAGGGAGCCACCCACGATCACGCCGGTCGAGGGGCCGATGCTGAGGCCCCCGGTCATCGTCAGGACGGGTTCGCCGATCTGCTCACCGAGTTCCCTCCACCCACGGAGTGCGGCTCGGAGCATAGGGACATACGCGGGATCTTCATGATATGCAGTCCGGAAGATGCGCGACTCGCCGTGCCCGGAGCCACGATCGTGCCCGGGAGTGAACTGCTCGAGACCCACGACAGGAACACCGCGCTCCGACAGTCTCCACATGATTGCGGAGCCCATGGTGCCGGTACCTATCACGGCGACACCGGTCCTCGTCGTGCTCATCGAGCACGCACCAGCGGGTATTCGCCGGCGGGGGAATTGGTCATGATCACAAGCCCTCTCGAATGTGCAGTGCGTCTGTCCCGGCAGGTAGTGGTGCCGTCGAGCGCATCCACTACCTGCCGACCAGATATGTTGCCATCCCGTGACTCCGCACGTGTGACGCCGAACGGCATGTGTTCGAACATTCGGTCAGACGTGAAGGAGTCGCCTCGCCACTAGCGGGAGTTGACACCCTGTTCAATTCCGAGCTGCGTCAGACTTTCTCGCAGCGAGGCGTCCTGCTGCGCGCGATACAGCGCCTCGGGGGTGTGCACTTCCCGTCCGAGAGCGCCTGCGAACCAGTCGATGGTGTAGTCGGCGCCGGTGTTCGTGCTGTCTTTCGTGCCGTTGCCGGACAGGTTCGACTGGAAGATCCCGGCCGCGCTGCGCGGAAGGAAGTCCTCGTACACGATCGGAGTGGCCACCAGCGTTCCCGACCGAACCAGTGCGGCCGGATCGCGATCCGCCACCCCGGAGGGGGAGTGCACGTCGCCCACGCGGTACGTGAAATACGCGAGCGCCTCCTCCTCGAGACCTGTTTCCGTGGTGGGGAAGTCGGAGGCGTCCCACACCGACCGGCCGGCGTCCTGCCACGACGAACCGTTGCGTGCGGCGGCATCCGTCTCCGCCATGAGCGCGTCGTACCGTTCCCGGCCGCGGGGAGTGAGCGCGATTCCGCGCGACTCGACCTCACCGAAGCGCACCCGCAGCGTGCCGTCGACGACTTCCCCGTTCGATTCACGGTACTTGCGGGGCTCCGCGAGGGCCCGGAACGAGGTTTGCCGGAGCAGAACGTCGGGGCCGGTCCATCTCGGCGGGCCCTGGATCTGGTCGATCATCTTCAGGCCGCGTCGCTGCATCCGGGTGTAGAGCTCGTCGATGTCCAGGACGCGCGGGGTCAGGTGATTGATGTGGGTTCGGGTGACTCCGCCGATGTCGGCGGCGACGGCCGAGACCTGCTCCAGTTCGGCGTACCACGCACGATCGGTCGGCTCGGACGACAACTCGAATGCGGAGGTCGCCAAGTGGACGAACGTATCGGCCTCGGCGGAGGGAAGACCGCGTTCGGCGATGGCACGCTCGGCCAGCGTGAGTAGTTCCTCGCCGAACAGTGTGCGTCGGCCGAGGAACGTCTCGAGCCGGCTCTGCAGGTCTTCGGAGAAGAAGCGGCGATCGTCGACCGCGAGCATCGACGTGAACACCCGAAACGGGTTGCGTGCGAGTTCGTCGGCGTCGATCGGCCGGAAGGCCGTCGACACGACCGGAACTGCGCTCCGCGCTGCGTCGCGCAGGTCGTAGAACCCGACGGGGTGCATACCGAAACCGGCGAAGATCGTGCCGACCGCACGGAGTTCCCGGGGAGTGCCCACGCGGATCGCGCCGTGTCTCTCGGCCGTCACCCGGCCGATGTCGCCGAGCCGCTCCGCGTCGTCGCGGCCGGCGACGACGGCGGTGTTGATGTCCTCGCACACGTCGACGAGTGTGGCGTAGGCCGGTACCTCACGGCCGTACATCGAGGACAGAGCAGCCGCGAATCGCGCCCTCAGCTGCCAGGTGGGGATTACGGTCATACTTCTCATGCTCCGATCGGTGTCCCTGTTATGCGTTCGCGCGGATCTGACCTCGCGCCACCATTGCGGCACGCACCCGCGACTGGGCGATGCGACGAGCGGCGTCGTGTGGCAGGGCGCCGTGCGCCGCGACCTCGTCGAGGACTTCGCTGGTGTTGGCCCGGAGGCGCTGGGAGACGAGGTCGAGTACGGCCGTCCCCTCCGGGCGGAACGGGGAGTAGCGGGCCTCCATGGCGACACCGGCCGCCACGATTCCTCCGGCGTTGGCGACGAAGTCCGGAACGACCAGTACGTCGTTGCGCGCAAACACCTTCAGTGCCTGCGGGCTGGCGGGCAGGTTGGCGCCTTCGACGACCAGCGTGGCCTTGACCTCGCGGGCCGACTGTTCGTCGATGACGTCCTGCAACGCGGCAGGGACCAGGACGTCGCAGTCGACGAAGATCTCACGCCCTGCGGGCAGGACGGTCGCGCCCGGGTAGTGCTCGACCAGGTGGTCACCGAAATCAGCTTTCAGTTTCAGCAGCAGAGCGACGTCGAGGCCATTCGGGTCGTGAAGGGCGCCCACCGACGTCGACACGGCCACGATCGTGGATCCGAACGCGGCGAAGCGTTCGGCCGCGGCGGAACCTACCGCGCCGAAGCCTTGGATGGAGATCCGTGCGTTGCCGAGGTCGATGCCCCGGCGTTCCGCGGCGACCTGAGCGGACTCGGCGACACCGAAGCCGGTCACACCGAGTTGATCGTAGGGAACACCGCCGAGTTCGTGCGGGCTGCCGACCGCCGCGCCGCGGTCGCCGAGTTCGTCCTGAAAAATGGCCGCGTCGTTCTCGGTGAGTCCCATGTCGAGCCCGAGGACGTACTCGCGTGGTACTTCGTTGGAAAGCTTGCGGGCAAAGGCCCGGAGGATCTCTTCCTTGTTCGCTGCGTGCGGATCGCCGGCGATTCCCGCCTTCGCACCGCCGTGGAACATGTCGACGCCTGCCCATTTCCACGTCATCACCCGTGCGAGGCGTGCGATCTCGCCGACGGTGACGGTAGGGCTCATCCGCGTTCCGCCCTTACCGATTCCCCGGGCCGTGTTGTCGATGACGAGCACGCCCTTCATGCCCGAGCGGCGGTCGGACACGACCACCACCTTCTCGGGACCCCAGTCGTCGATCTGCGAGAGTAGGTCGGTCATGATCGGTGTGCTCCTGTGCTGCGTAGGGTTTGACCGTCGACCGGTTCCGGCCGACGGCGATATCGTGGACGTCTGTTCTCGACTCGAAGGATGACGCGACATGCTCAACCCAGTTCATCTGCGGACACTCGAAGTGGTGACCGAGACCGGATCGTTCGCGGCGGCGGCTCGCGAGCTCGGATACACGGCCTCGGCGGTGTCGCAGCAAATGGAGGCGCTCGAAAGAGCATCCGGTATGTGCCTTTTCGATCGTGAGGCGCGTGGCGTCAAGATCACCGAGATGGCGAGAATGCTGACCGAGCGCGCTCGGGGAGTTCTGGCCGAGCTGTACGAACTCGACGCCGACGTGCGGGGGATCGCCACCGGCCGTACCGGTCGTCTCCGCGTCGGATGCTTTCCGACCGCGGGTGCACGCATTCTGCCGTCGGCGTTGTCGAACTTGCGTGAGACTCATCCGGCAGTGGAGGTGTCCCTTCGGATCGGGGAGCCGAAGGACACCGTGCCCATGATCGAATCCGGCGAACTCGACATCGCGTTCACCTACGAGTACGCGGCGCTGCAGCAGCGATGGTCCGATGCGGTAGTCGAAAAGCCGTTGATCGTAGAGGATCTGGTATTCCTGAGCCCCTCCGACGAGGGGATTCATGAGGCGACGGACATCGAGCGTGCCAGCACGTTGCAGTGGATCTCGAGCGGCGCCGGCACTGCCGGTGAGCTGACGATGTACCGCATCTGTGCGGATATGGGATTCGTCCCCGAGCTGAATCTCAGAACCGAATACTACGATCTCGTCACGGAATTCGTCGGTGCCGGACTCGGAGTGGCAATCGTCCCCGCACTGGGAATCCTCGATCACCCGACTGTGTCCATCGTGCCGCTGCACTCTCCCTGGGCGCGTCGCACGGTCGCGTTGGTTCACCGTCGGAACCCCAGCAACCCGCTGATACCGGTGGTCGTCGACTCCTTCGTGGAAACGGTGACCACGCACGATTGGGGTCGGTACGTCACCGTGGCGGCGCTCTGAACGTCTCGAATTATCCACCGTGATCCCTTCCCGTAACTTGCGCGTGGTCACCGATGCATCAACCATGCACGACCGGGCGGGCGACTGACAGCGCTGGAGCGACCGACCTGGTGACCCTCAGGGCAAGTTCTGCTTAATGATGTAAAAGAGCAGGTCCGGGGATTGCCTGCCGCCTTCGGGGCCCGCCTGGGCACCCGCGGCCGCAGTATTCGTCGTGGTGACGGTCACGGCCCGGCGCGAGGAACAGTCGACCTTACGGTGAGGCATCGAGACTCTGATCCTGCGACTCTTGCCCGCTGATCGGCGCCACAGGATGATCTAGGAATGGCCGAACAGATCGACGATTACTTCACCTCTGTCGTGTCGGGGCTGGTCCCCGGGGAGAGCCGCCCCGGCGTCGGTCCGGAGGATCCGATCCAGCCGCCGTCCCCGTTGTCGGTGCAGGGCGCTCTGGACCTCTTCGACGCCCAGGTCGGCAGCAGGCATCTCGATCTGGCGGCCCGCTGGCTGCGGTCGCGAGGCCAGGGTTTCTACACGATCGGCTCTTCCGGGCACGAGAGCAACGCCGCCGTCGCGGCCGCGCTGCGACCCACCGATCCCGCTCTGCTGCACTACCGTTCCGGTGGTTTCTTCCTGGCGCGGGCGCAGCAGGTGGATGGCAGTGATCCACTGCGCGACATCCTCCTCGGGCTCGTGGCCGCGACGGAGGAGCCGATATCGGGTGGCAGGCACAAGGTGTTCGGCCGGCACGACCTCAACATCATTCCCCAAACCTCCACCATCGCTTCGCATCTCCCACGAGCTGTCGGTGTCGCCTTCTCCATCGCCCGGTCGGAGAAGTTGCACGTCGATTCGCCGTGGCCGGCCGACGCGGTCGCCGTGTGCAGCTTCGGGGACGCGTCCGCGAACCACTCCACCGCCGTCGGTGCCATCAACACCGCGGTGCACGCCTCCTACCAGGGGTTGCCGTTGCCGCTGCTGCTGGTGTGCGAGGACAACGGGATCGGGATCAGCACCAAGACCCCGAAGGGCTGGATCGCCGCGAACTTCGGTGACCGGGCAGGACTCGAGTACTTCGAGGCGGACGGCTCCGACCTGCCGGCGGCGTACGCAACGGCGAAGCACGCTGCCGACTGGGTTCGCAGGCACCGGAAGCCGGCGTTCCTGCGCCTGCGCACCGTCCGGTTGATGGGTCACGCCGGCTCCGATGTGGAGGCCGCTTACCGGACATCCGCGGAGATCGCCGCCGACTTCGATCGCGACCCGGTGCTGTGCACGGCGAAACTGCTGGTCGAGCGAGGGCACCTGAGCCCCACCGACATCCTCGACCTCTACGAGACCAAGCGCGCCGAGGTTCTCCGATTGGCCGAGCAGGTCGGCGAGCTACCCCAACTGGACAGCCCCGCCGCGGTGATGAGGCCACTCACCGACAGTGCCGACCAGGCCGCCGCGGCCGTGCCGGAGCGCGTCGACCCGGACCGTCGCGCGCAGCTCGTCGGATCCCCGCTTCCCGAGGAGGAAGGTTCGCTCACCACCGGTCTCGCGATCAACCGCGCCCTGCTCGACGTGCTGGCCCGATACCCGGAGGCGCTGGTGTTCGGTGAGGACGTCGCCCGCAAGGGCGGTGTCTACGGGGTGACCCGCGGCCTGATGAAGAAGGCGGGGTCGGCGCGCGTCTTCGACACCCTCCTCGACGAGCAGGCGATCCTCGGGCTCGCGCTGGGCGCGGGGGTGTCCGGCCTGTTGCCCATCCCGGAAATCCAGTACCTGGCCTACCTGCACAATGCCGCCGACCAGATCCGCGGGGAGGGCGCGACGTTGCAGTTCTTCTCCGACCGTCAGTACCGCAACCCGATGGTGGTGCGGGTCGCGGGATACGGGTATCAGAAGGGATTCGGCGGGCATTTCCACAACGACAACGCCGTCGCCGCGCTGCGCGACATCCCCGGCATCGTCGTGGCCTCCCCGGCACGCCCCGACGACGCCGCCGCCATGATGCACACGTGCGCCGCGGCCGCCCGCACCGCGGGGGCACTGTGTGTGTATCTGGAGCCGATTGCGCTGTACCACACCCGAGATCTCTACGAGGACGGTGACGAGCAGTGGCTGGCACCGTATCCGGATCCGGCGAAGCGGACCGAGAACCACGTGCCGATCGGCTCCGCCCGCACGTACGGTGACGGCACCGACCTGACCATCGTCACGTTCGGCAACGGGGTGCGCATGAGCCTGCGCGTCGCACGCCGGCTCGAACAGGCGCACATCGCTGCGCGCGTAGTGGATATGCGCTGGCTCGCACCGCTGCCCGTGCACGACATCGTCCGGGAAGCGAACGCCACCGGCCGGGTCCTCGTCGTCGACGAGACCCGCCAGTCGGGGGGAGTGTCCGAAGGTGTGGTCGCCGCGCTGGTCGACGACGGCTTCACCGGGGCGCTCGCACGCGTGACGAGCGACGACAGCTTCATCCCCCTCGGCGACGCCGCACTCGAGGTCCTGCTCTCCGAGGAGACCATCGAGGCCGCGGCGGTCAAACTCGTGAGCCGGTAACACCGGCATCCCTCGCGCTTCGCTATGACGGCAACGTCAACCGGTATCCCCTCCGCCATTGCCAAGCTGTCGTCCGGTCGGGCATGTTCGAACTGCATCTCTCCCCACCGGCGGACAGGAACAATTCATGAGTGGCGATCAGCGACCCCACATCGTGGTGATGGGGGTGACCGGCTGCGGGAAGACGACCGTCGCGCAGCAACTTTCCGAACTGACCGGCCACCGGTTCCTCGACGCCGACGATCTGCATCCGCCGTCGAACGTCGAGAAGATGGCCGCCGGTATCCCGCTGACCGACGACGACCGGGCGCCGTGGCTCGCAGTCGTCCGTGATCGGCTGCAGGAGCTGTCCGATCAGGGGCGCCGCGGCGTGGTGGCGTGCTCGGCGCTACGGCGGAGCTATCGGGACATCCTCCGCGACGTCTCCGCCCCGGTGCTGTTCGTCCACCTCACGGGAGATCGGGAGGTCATCCACGGCCGGATGCAGGCGCGCAGCGGGCACTTCATGCCGCCTGCCCTGCTCGATTCCCAGTTCGCGGCCCTCGAGCCGCTCGGCGCCGACGAGTTCGGAGTGGTCCTGGACGTCGCTCCGGCACCCGAGATGATCGCACGGGCCGCCGTCGAGTACCTGCACGAAGAACGAAAGGTCGCCACACAGTGAGTGCGCACGGGAATTTCGATGTCGAGGGCAAGATCGCGCTCGTCACAGGGTCGAGTCGGGGAATCGGTTTCGCACTCGCCAACGGACTCGCCGAGGCGGGTGCGGAGGTCGTGCTCAACGGCCGCGACGCCGAGGCCCTCGCACGCAGCCGCGACGAGATCGTCCGCGCCACCGGTGCGACAGTCCACACCTGCGCCTTCGACGTCACCGCTCCCGAGGAGGTCGCCGCGGCCGCGCAGCGGGTCGAGGACGAGATAGGTCCCGTCGAGATCGTCGTGAACAACACCGGCGTCCAGCACCGCAGCCCACTGCTCGAGTTCGGCGACGACGACTTCCGTCGCGTACTCGACACCAACCTGAGCAGCGCCTTCTTCGTCGGCCGCGAGTTCGCTCGGGCGATGGTCCGGCGCGGGCACGGGAAGATCGTGAACATCTGTTCCGTCCAGAGTGAACTGGGCCGGGCGGGCATCGCCCCGTACGCCGCGAGCAAGGGCGGACTGAAGATGCTCACACGCGGAATGTGCGCCGACTGGGCACCATTGGGACTGCAGGCCAACGCGATCGCACCCGGCTACTTCGACACCCAGCTCACCGAGGCGCTCGTGAACGATGCCGACTTCAGTGCGTGGCTGACCAAACGCACGCCCGCCGGGCGGTGGGGGCGCACCGAGGAACTCGTGGGCGCACTGCTCTTCCTCTCCTCGCCGGCGTCGGACTTCGTCAACGGCCAGATCCTGTACGTCGACGGCGGCCTGACCGCCGTAGTGTGATCCCCTCCCGACCGACTCGAAAGACCATGATGCCGAATACCGCAACGCCTCGTATCCACCTCGGACCGAATCCGGACGCCGCCCTGATGCGCGGGATCGAGCGGGGCGGAGGCGTACTCGCTCCGCTCGAGGACGCCGAAGCCGTGGTGTGGGCGCAGGGTCCCGACACATTCCCGGCGCGGTTGCCGGACTCCGTGCGCTGGGTGCAGCTCCCCTCGGCGGGTGTGGAGCCGTGGATCTCCGCGGGGATCGTCGACTCCGATCGGACCTGGACGTCCGCGGCCGGCGCCTACGCCGCCAACGTCGCGGAGCACGGAGTGCTGCTGCTCCTGGCCGGAGTCCGTGCCCTCACCGAGCAGGTGCGCGCGACGTCGTGGCGGAAGGCCGAATTCGACCCGCAGGTGGGTACCCTGCGCGGGGCGACGGTCGCCATCGTCGGGTGCGGCGGCATCGGTCGCGCGATGATCCCGCTGCTCACCGCGTTCGGGGCGCACGTGCTCGCCGTGACTCGCTCGGGAACCCCCGTCCCAGGTGCCGTCGAGACGCTGCCGTCCGATCGGACATCGGAAATCTGGTCCAGAGCAGATCATTTCGTGATCGCCGCACCGGCGACGGCGGCGACCGCGCAGATCGTCGACAAGGACGCGCTCGCACAGATGACATCGACGGCGTGGATCGTCAACGTGGCGCGCGGCTCCCTCATCGACACCGCGGGCCTCGTCGACGCGCTGAAGGCCGGATCGATCGGCGGGGCCGCACTCGACGTCACCGATCCCGAGCCCCTTCCCGACGGACACCCGCTCTGGACGCTGCCGAACGCCGTCATCACGCCGCACGTCGCGAATCCCGCGACCGGGCTGACAAGGCTGCTTGCCGACCACGTCGCGTCCAACGTCGAACGTTTCGCTGCCGGAACGCCTTTGCTGGCTCCGATCGATCCGACCAGGGGCTACTGAGGTCCGCGTTCGGCTTCCGAACTGGTCCTGATGTAGTTGGCGACGACACTGCGCAGCACCTCGCGTACCGCCTCGGCCGGTCCCGAGAGTGGCTGATTGGCGGGTGTTCCGAGGGAGACCTGGACTTCGATCGACGGTTCGATCCGGCGAAGTTCCAGATTCTCCACATTCATGATGCGGCGTGCCACAGAGTACGGTAATACTGTCGCGCCCAGGCCATTTCGGACCGCCTGCGCCATCAGGGTCACCGATTCCACTTCGCCGACCACCCGCGCGTGCTCGAAGGCGTGTTCGTAGGCCTGCTCCACCACCTTGCGGATCGTGTGCATCGGGCCCGGCAGCAGCAGCGGCAGGTCGACGAGGTCCTTGATGGCGACGGCCGTTCCGGTGTCACCGGGCAGGCCGGTGCCTGCCGGCGCGACGACCATCAGCTCCTCAGTGAGAAGTCGCTCGAAGTTGACGCCCTTGATCGGCCCGGCGTCGTAGAGCAGCGCCATGTCCATACGCCCCGTCATCATGGCCTCGCTCAGCACGCCGCCGAAGTTCTCGTTGATGTGCAGCAGGATGCTGGGGTACCGCGACCGCACCGCGGTGAGCAGCGGCAGCGCGATGGAACTCACGGTGCTGTACGGCGCGAGGCCGACGGAGACACCGCCCGCCAGTTCACGCCCGACGACGCTCACCTCCGCTTGAGCGCTCTCCACCTGCCGCAGGATCACCTGCGCGTGCCGGTACAGCGCGCGGCCCGCATCGGTGGGTTCGACTCCCTGCTTGCTGCGGATCAGCAGCTGCTGACCGAAGTGGGTCTCCAGCGCCGTCATCTGCTGGCTGAGGGCCGGCTGGGCGATGTGCAGAATGTCCGCCGCCCGCGTGATGCTTCCGGCGTCGACGATGCGGACGAATGAGAACAAGCGTCGGGTATCCACGAGCGATCTGCCTTTCTGACGATGCGGCGACGCAAGCACGCCGCGGTTTCGACAAGGTTGCCGGGCGGAAACACCGCTGTAGCCAAGTGCGAGGCGCTGTTCTTCCCTTTTTGCATCGCCGCTGTTCAAACACCATAGACGTTCGTTATCGCCTCACGTAAAACAGGTATTAACCGCCCGAACCGGATCCTGCGTAGCGTCCGTTTACATCGAAAGTTCACAGGAACTGCACCAGCGGTTCCACTGCAGGTCCCCATGGGAGGCACCGTGACTGTCAAGATCGATCTCGTCGCCGACCTCGGCGAGAGCTTCGGCGCATGGACGATGGGCGACGACGACGCGCTGCTCGACGTGCTGACGTCCGCCAACGTCGCGTGCGGATTCCATGCCGGTGACCCCAGGACCATGGACGCGACGGTCCGAGGATGCGTCGCCCGTGGAATCGGTATCGGCGCGCACCCCAGCTTCCCCGATCTGGCAGGGTTCGGCCGGCGCGCGATGGACCTCACCGCGGAGGAGGTCCGCACGGACGTTCTGTACCAAATCGGTGCGCTGCACGCCTTCGCGACAGCGCACGGCACGACGCTCGCGCACATCGCACCGCACGGCCGGTTGGGAAACCTCGTCGCCACGCGGGAGGATTACGCACGCGCCGTCGTCGACGCGATGGAGGCGTTCGACCCGCGGCTGATCGTGCTCGCCCAGGACGGTGAACTCGCCGACCATGCCCGTGAGCGTGGGATTCGCGTCGCGATCGTCGCCATCGTCGACCGCGCGTACCGCTCGGACGGCACCCTGGTGCCGCGGTCCGAGCCCGGTGCCGTGATTCACGACCAGGATGCGCTGGTGGCGCGCACGGTGCAGATGGTGAGCGAGGGCGTGGTCGAGGCCGTCGACGGCACACGCATCCCGATCGAGGCCGACACGGTGCTGCTGCACGGTGACGGCGCCGACGCCGTACGCAACGCGCGAGCGATCCGGGAGGCGCTTCTGTGTGCGGGCGTCGTCATCGCCCCGGTGACGGAGGTCCTCGCGGCCAAGGAAGCAGCCAAGGAAGAGAAGGAGTCCGCGTCGTGTCCGGCGTGACGTGCATCCGGCCGCGCCGGGAGTTCGTCCTCTCGGATTGCGGAGACTCCGCGGTACGTCTGACGTCGCTGTCCCCGGATGCCGAGGAGCGCTGGCAGGTGGTCCACACGGTTGCCGCCGCACTCGCCGCACGCGGCGACGACGTCGCGGTCACCGGCATCATTCCCACGTACGACGCGTTGCTGGTTGAATTCGATTGTGGCGCAACCACCCACGACGCCATTCGTGCG
Source organism: Rhodococcus wratislaviensis (assembly GCF_041228765.1). NCBI lineage: Bacteria > Bacillati > Actinomycetota > Actinomycetes > Mycobacteriales > Nocardiaceae > Rhodococcus > Rhodococcus wratislaviensis. The sequence continues at coordinate 1,462,363 of NZ_CP150488.1, forward strand.
CACGTCGAACGACTGATCGAGCTCCCAGCGGATGCCGCGACGCGTGGCCCGCGGCAGTTCGAGATCCCGGTCGTCTACGGGGGAGAATTCGGCCCCGACCTCGACGACGTGGCAGCACACCTCGAACTCTCACCCGCCGAGGTGATCCGGCTGCACGGCGCAGGCCCACTGACCATGCGCTGCTTCGGTTCCCCGGGCGGCGCCCCGATGCTGGACGGTCCCGCCTTCCCGCGACCCGTCCCCCGCCGCACGATTCCGCGGCCGCACGTACCGGCAGGCGCGGTCGCAGTCGCGGGCAGGCAGGCTGTCGTCTCCGCGCGTCCCGCGCCGGGAGGCTGGCCGGTGATCGGTCGGACACCGCTGACCATCGTCGATCCGGCGACGGACCCACTGTCCGACTTCCGGCCCGGCGACACGTTCCTCTTCGTTCCGATCACCGCGGCCGAGTGGTCGACGTACGAGGGGGTTCGTCATGGCTGAATCGATCACCGTCACGACCCCCGGCCTGACCTCGATCCAGGACCTCGGCCGGCTCCGGGCGTCCCGGTTCGGCCAGATGACTGGCGGAGCCTCGGACCAGTACAGCGCCGACGTGGCGAACGCACTGGTCGGGAGCCCGCGCACGGCACCCCTGCTCGAGGTGGTCGCCATGGACTTCGGCGCCGTCGCGAGCATCGACCTGCTCGTCGCGGTGACCGGTGCACCGGCGGAGGTACGGGTCGGGGGTGTCACCCGCCCCCAGTGGGAGCCGTTCGTGTGGACCGCGGGCGAAGAACTCACCGTCCGCGGAATCCGCGACGGACTCAGGGTCTACCTCGCCGTGCACGGAACGATCGACGCGCCCTACCTGCTCGGTAGCTGCGCCCCCGACTCGGTTCTCGGTTTCGGCCGGCAACTGACGGTCGGCGAGTCCGTCGCCATCGACGTCGACGGACCGCCGATCGACCACCCGCATTTCCGGATGCCGCTGTTCCGGCTCGGCGCCCGGCCCGCGGCCTTCACCGGATGCTGGTCCATCGACGTGACGGATGGTCCGGACGTCCACGAATTCGGCTCGACCTCCGCCCGATTGTTCGAGACCCCCTTCGTCATCGGCGACAACTCGAATCACATCGGTCTCCGCCTCACGCCGACCGATCCGGGCAGCCCCGTTCCCCGGCGGGATCGGTCGACTGAGGTGCTCTCCCGCGGGGTTCCGATCGGTGCGGTCGAGGTTCCGGCCGGCGACGAGATCCTCGTTCTGCATCGTGGACGAGGGGTGACCGCCGGATACCCGGTGCTCGCGGTCGTGACCGCCACCGCTCTGTCCCAGCTCGGCCAGGCCCGACCCGGCCAGGAGGTCCGGTTCCGGAAGGTGACCGTCCCCGAAGCCGTGGACGCGTACCGGACACAACGACGCTCGATCGATCTTCTTCGCTCCCGCGTGGCGAACGCGTTCGCCAGTCTTCGGATCCCCCTTCACACAGAAACGACATTTGCCCAGCACAGCTCGGTACCCCAGATGGAGTCAGCATGACCAACGCGATCTCACCCGACACGGCCGGGCACACGGCCGAACACGAGGTGCAACCCCGCCAGCTACGCAAAGTCGTTCTCGCAGGCTGCGTGGGCATCTTCGTCGAGCTCTACGACAACGGCATCTTCGCCTTCATGGCGACCGGCCTGGCCATAGTCTTCTTCGACGTCTCCAAGTCGAGTGACGCGCTGATGCTCGTCTTCGCCGGTTACGCGATCTCGTTCTTCGTGCGACCTCTCGGCGCGGTCGTCTGCGGCATCCTGGGCGACAGGATCGGCAGGCAGAAGATGCTCGTCTTCGTCATCATGCTGATCAGCGTCGCCACCGCGGGAATCGGCATTCTCCCGACCTACGCCGCGATCGGCGTCGCCGCACCCGCGTTGCTGATCCTCCTGCGCATCCTGCAGGGATTCTCCGTGGGCGGCGAGGCGGCGGGAGCCATGACCTTCCTCGCCGAGCACTCACCGGAGGGCAAGCGCGGACTCATCACCAGCTACGCCCAGATCGCGTCCTTCCTGGCGCTGCTCACGGGCACGCTGGTGGCGTTCGCGATGTCACCGTGGCTCAACGAGGCCGCCATCAACGGCGGCGGTCCGGCCAGCTGGGCCTGGCGTGTGCCGTTCCTCGTCGCGATCCCGATGGGCATCATCGGCTGGTACATCCGGCGGGCGATCAGCGACACCCCGAACTTCGAGAAGCTCAAGGCGGAAGGCGGACTGTCCCGCAACCCGTTGAAGGAAGCGTTCGCGACCCCCGAGCATCGCAAGGCGATGCTGCTCGCGCTGTTCATCCCGCTGATGAACGGCTCCGGCTACTACGTGCTCTTCTCCTACATGCCGACGTTCCTCAAGGGCGACAACATCGGCTTCTCGACCGGCACCGCCCTGCTCGTGACCGCGGCGAGTCTCGTGGCGATCTGCGTCGCCATTCCGTTCATGGGTGCTCTCTCGGACCGCGTCGGACGAAAGAAGGTCATCGCCGGCGCCGCGATCGCCATGGCCATCGGCGCCATCCCCTGTTACGCGCTGATCGCGACCGGCAATTTCGTGCTCGCGGTGCTCGGCGCATGCATCATGGCGGTGATCTTCGCCGGTCACACCGCCGTCATCCACATCCTCATCGTGGAACTCTTCCCCACCCGGGTCCGGTACTCGGCGTACGGGCTTGGCTACAACATCTCCTCGGCGGTCTTCGGCGGCACGGCACCCCTGCTCATGACGTGGCTGATTCCTCAGTTCGGAATCTACGTTCCCGCGGTCTATGCCGTCGTCACCGCGGTGGGAACCCTCATCGCCGTCAGCACCATCACCGACCGGGCGCACGTGCCTCTCCGCGACACGCTCTGACGGACCCAGACTCGGCCCGGTGGTCTCCTGACCACTCGAAGACCATCGGGCTGTACCAACTTTCACCACCAGCAAGGCAAGGGAGCGTTATGCCATTCAACGACTACCGGACGGCACTCGTCACCGGCGCCAACACCGGAATGGGCGCCGCGGTCACCGAGATCCTGACCAAGCGCGGACTGACCGTCTACGGTGTGGCCCGCAACAAGGAACGGCTCGACGAGGTCGCGGCCACGACGGGAATGATCCCGCTCGCCGTCGACATCACAGACATCGACGTACTGAGCGCCGCCGTCGAGGGGCTCGAGATCGACGTGCTGATCAACAACGCGGGAGTATCGGCCACCGGCAACATCCTGGACGCCTCGGCGGACTCGGTCGACGCCATGGTGGACGTCAATCTCCGTGCGGTGCTGCACCTGTGCCGGCTGCTGATGCCGGGAATGGTGGAGCGGGACCTCGGCCACATCGTCAACATCAGCTCCATCGCCGGCCTGTACAACTTCTACGGCCACACCGCCTACCACGCCACGAAGGCCGCGGTGCACCAGATCTCGCGACAACTGCGCAACGACACCATCGGCAAGCGCATCCGTGTGACCGAGATCTGCCCGGGCAGAGTCGAAACCGAGATCTTCGGGCGCAACCTGGGCGGGTCGCCGGAGGCGATGAAGGAGGCGTGGGAGACGTACTACGAAGGCTTCGAATCCATCACGACCAAGGACATCGCCGACACGATCGAGTTCGCGATCGACGCCCCGCGCCACGTCAATCTCGGCCTGATCGAAATCATGCCCACATTTCAGGTGCCGGGTGGACTCGACTTCGTCCGGCGCAACGATCGAGACCCGCGGTGAACACTGCACAGCGCGAGTCCGGCGCTCCGCTGCCCGCCGAAACCCTCGGGGTGGTGGCGCACGCCGCGGGAGACCTGCGCATCGAATCGGTGCCGCTGCGCCGGCCCGAATCGTCCGAGACGGTCGTCGAGATCGCATACGGCGGGATCTGCGGATCCGACCTGCACTACTGGACGCACGGGGCGGCGGGTGAGTCGATTCTGAAGGCGCCCATGCTGCTCGGCCACGAAGTGGTGGGAACGGTGGTGCAGGCCGCGGCGGATGGCAGCGGGCCCGCGGCGGGTGAACACGTAGCCGTGCATCCCGCCACCCCCGGAGGTCGCGGCGCCAGGTTCCCCGAGGATCGTCCGAACCTCTCGCCCGGATGTACGTACCTCGGCAGTGCAGCGCAATTCCCCCACACCGAAGGGGCATTCGCGAAGTATGCGGTTCTGCCGTCCCGAATGCTGCGGCCGCTGCCGCCGGACCTGCCGCTGCGCACCGCTGCCGTCGCGGAGCCCGCCGCCGTCGCGTGGCATGCCGTGGCCCGCGCCGGTGACGTGTCGGGGAAGAGCGCTCTCGTCGTCGGATGCGGACCCATCGGTGCCCTCGTGGTGGCCGTCCTGCGCCGGGCCGGCGCGCGGGAGATCACCGCTGTCGACGTGCACGAATATCCCCGGACGGTCGCACGGGCGCTCGGCGCCGACCGGACACTGGACGCCGCCGACTCCGAGAGCATCGCGGCCGTCGACGCCGACATCGTCGTCGAGTGCTCCGGTAACCGCTTCGGGCTCGAGTCGGCCATTCGGGGCGCGACGCGCGGCGGCCGAGTCGTCATGCTCGGATTGCTCCCCACGGGTCTTCAGCCCGCACCGCTCTCCCTCGTCATCACGCGGGAGCTCGAACTCGTCGGTTCCTTCCGATTCAACGACGAGATCGACTCGGTCCTTGCCGCTCTGGCGGACGGCAGCCTGAACGTCGAACCGGTGATCAGTCACGAGTTCGGCATCGCAGACGGCCTCGAGGCGTTCGCCGTCGCGAAGGACGCGTCCACGTCCGCGAAGGTGTTGCTGGCGTTCTGAATACAGCCATGCCGAACGGCTATCACCCGACAAGTAATCGGTCTTGTACAGGCGTGATGCACCCCCGCTAGCCTGGGTGGGAAGGTACCACCCGACTTCCCGGCTTCCTTTCGTTCCCATGCCCTCTACCAGGAGGAACAATGTCCACCTTCGTCCCAGCAGCACGAGTCGACCAGATGCGTGAGTCACCGAGTGTGGCAGCTGCGCAACGGGTTCGCGAGCTCCGGGCGTCGGGGCGTGAGATCCTCGACCTGACCGTCGGAGAGCCCGATTTCGACACGCCGGATCACATCAAGGCGGCGGCCGTCGCCGCGATGGACTCCGGTCTCACCAAGTACACGCCCGTGAACGGAATTCCCGCACTGCGGGAGGCGATCTCGAAGCGGATGCTCGACCGGACCGGTGTCGAATTCGCGGACAACGAGATCACCGTCGGCGGAGGCGCCAAGCAGGTCATCTTCCTGGCACTGATGGCGACGGTGGAGGAGGGCACCGAGGTAATCGTGCCCGCGCCGTACTGGGTGTCGTACCCCGACATGGTGACCGTCCACGGCGGGACACCCGTCGTCGTCGACTGCCCGGAGTCCGACCGGTTCCTGCTCACGGCGGAAAAGCTCGCCGCCGCCATCACTCCCGCGACGAAATGGGTGATCCTCAACGCGCCGTCGAATCCGACGGGTGCGGTGTACAGCGAGCAGGAACTGGCGGAGCTGGCAACGGTCCTCGACCGGAACCCGCACGTGAACGTGCTGTGCGACGAGATCTACGACGAGATCGTCTTCACCGACGCACCCGTGCCGAACCTGTTGTCGACCGCACCGCATCTCCGCGATCGGATCCTGGTGACCAACGGTGTGTCGAAGGCCTACGCGATGACCGGCTGGCGTCTGGGGTACGGCGTCGGGAACAAGGGCCTGATCGCCGCGATCAACAAGCTGCAGTCGCAGAGTTCCTCCTGCCCGTCATCGATCAGTCAGGCCGCCGCGGCCGAGGCGCTCACCGGCGATCAGAGTTTCGTCACCACGTCCGTCGCGAGCTATCGCGCACGGCGGGACGTCATCTTCGAATTGTTCTCCCGTATAGACGGACTGGAGCCCGTACTGCCGCAGGGTGCGTTCTACCTGTTCGTCGGATGCTCGGGTCTCGTCGGCAAGCGGACTCCCGACGGCACCCTGCTCGAGAACGACCAGGACGTGGTGCTCTTCCTCCTCGACCACGCCTCGGTGGCCACCATCCAGGGTTCCGCATACGGCGCCCAGTCGTATTTCCGGGTCTCGTTCGCCACGTCCGAGGACGTTCTGCGGAACGCGGCCGCCGCCGTCGAGAAGGCCGTCGCGTCGCTCAGCTGACCCACCCGTCCATCACACGACCCACGGAGACACCATGGTTCACGTCACTACCAAGATCGATCGCGCCGACAAGGCCGCGATCGACCGACTCGGCGCCTACTCGGCCGCCACCATCCACGAAGCCCAGGGCCGCAAGGGCGCACTGGATTCGGGGATCAAGCCCATCGATCGCGACATGTCGTTCTGTGGAACGGCCTTCACGGTCGTCTGTCATCCGCGCGACAACATCATGCTTCAGGTTGCCATCAGCTACGCGCAACCCGGTGACGTGCTCGTCGTGTCCTCCGGCGACCAGCCCGCGGGGCAGTTCGGCGACGTGCTGGCCAATGCGTGCGTGGCCCGGGGCATCAGCGCACTGGTCACGGACGGCGGGGTGCGGGACAGCCGGGAGATCCGCGAACTCGGTTTTCCCGTCTTCTCCAAGCACGTGTGCATCGAGGGAACGGTGAAGGAATCCCTCGGTCCGGTCAATCAGCCGTTGGTGTTCGGCGGTCAGATCATCTATCCCGGCGACGTGATCAAGGGTGACTGCGACGGTGTCGTCGTCGTGCGACGTGACGAGGTCCAATTCGCCATCGACGCTTCCCGCGAGCGCGACGCCGCCGAGGCCACCTACATCGAGCGGTACAAGAAGGGTGAGACCCCGATCCAGGTCAGCAATCTCGCTCAGGTGCTCGAAGCGAAGGGCCTCACCGTCGACCAGTGAGCCGGTCGCTCCCTGCAACCGGGAACTACTCGGCCTCGACGTGGACGTTCTCGTGCCCGCCGCGATGGACGGTGTCCTGACCGCGGACAATGCCGCCGATGTCCGCGCCCGCATGATCGTCGAAGGCGCCAACGGGCCGACGTCACCCCAGGCCGACGCCATCCTGCAGAGCAACGGCGTCACCGTGGTGCCCGACATCCTGGCGAACGCAGGCGGGGTGGTCGTGTCGTACCTCGAAATTCCTGACGCTGCGGCGCGGTGCCCACGTCATCGGTGTGGGGCAGGTAGCGGAGGCGCACGAGGCGCGGGGTCTGTTCCCCTGACGACGCTCCACGGAGACGTTATGCCGTGGACACGTGCTCGGAGGATTCTCGGCGGAGGTGATGGTCGTCCTCGCCGGGTGTGTCCGAGCCTCCGGTCAGCTCGTCGAGGAGGATGTATCCCCCGTAGCCGAGGCCGGCAACGGCGAGGACAGCGGCGTACAGCCGGTCGAGCATCAGTTTCTCCGTATCGTCTGCGGAAACCCCCGAGCCGGCCAAGTATGCCCCTGGACCGGCTGGTGGGGGTACTGCCCGACCGGGCAGTTTCAGAACTGTCCTTGACAGATTTCAAGATAAGGAAACCTTGCAATCGTGATGTGACTCTGGTCTCATTGTGGAATGTCCACCTCTGTCGGCGGCCCAGCGTCTGTCTCTCTCGTCAGCCGAGACGTCGAAGAGGCGCGCCACGTGGGTGGGCGACTGTTCTACCCGCACTCCGTGGAAGTTCTCGGTGATCAGCAGAGCTTCGGCATACACCTCGACGCCGCCGAGTTGGGCCCCGTCACGATGGGCTGGCTGTCCTACGACACCGAGGTCGAGATCGAGACCGGCGAACTCCAGGACTGGTATCAGGTCAATGTGCCGGTGAGCGGCCGGTTGAAGACGAGTTCGGGCGCCGACCGGATCATCGCGACCCCATCGTGCGCCGCCGTGTACCGCGCGGACCGCGGATCGGTGCTCCAGGGCTGGGGGCAGGAGACCCGGCGGATCCTGGGGATGAAGATCGAACGCCGCGCCGTCGAGGAGCAACTCGCACTGCTCCTCGGACGTCCGATCCGCAATCCGATCGCCTTCGACCTCGCGCTGGACATCACCACCGGGCACGGGCAGCAGTGGTGGTCCGTGATGCAGGCCCTGTCGGTGCAACTGCGCGACACCGACGCCCTCTTCCGTCACCCGCTACTGCTGGCGCCGCTGACGCAGAGCGTGATCGTGTCGCTGCTCCTGGCGTCGCGGCACGACTACAGCGAGCAGTTGGCGGCGACCGTCGCCCCCGCCTGCCCGGCGGTGGTCGAGCACGCCAAGCAGTACATCGAGGCGCACGCGGACGAGCCGTTGACCGCCCTCGAGATCGCCGGCGCGGTCGGAGTGAGTCTGCGGGCGCTGCAGCACGGCTTCCAGACGTCGTTGCACACCACCCCGATGCGCTATCTGCGTGACCTCCGCCTGCGGAAGGTCCGGGGCGACCTGCTGGCGGCCGACCCCGAGACGGCAGGCGTCGCCGAAATCGCGTACCGGTGGGGTTTCAACCACCTGGGTCGCTTCGCGGGGCAGTACCGCGAGATGTTCGGCGAAAGCCCCTCTGCGGCTCTGCGTTCTATTACTTCGCGCTGATCAGAACCGGAGGACCGGTTTGATCGACGCACCGCTGGTCATGTCCGCGACAGCGGTGTTGATGTCGTCGAAACTGTAGTGCGTGACGAGGCGGTCGATCGGCAGCCTGCCCGACTTGACGAGGTCGACGAGCACGGGGATGAGGGTCTGGGTTTCGCTGTCGCCGAGCGTGAGACCCACGATGGTGCGACCCGGGATCATGGCGTTGACGTCGACCGGCACCTCGGTCCCGAAGGCCGGTGCACCGACGATGACGGCCGTGCCGCGAGGTGCGAGCGCGTCGATCGCGGTCCGCAGCACCCCGACGTTGCCGGTGGTCTCGACCGCACCGTCGACGCCACCGGGAATGATCTTCGCGAGTTCCTCGGCGGTGTCGACCTCGGCAGCGTTGATCACGTGTGTCGCGCCGAGTTCGCGAGCGAGATCGAGCCGCGCCGGAACACGGTCGACGACGATCACCTTCGACGCCGGGGTCAGAGCCGCGGCCATCACCGCCGACAACCCGACGGCGCCCGCCCCCGTGACGAGTACGGTCTGCCCCGGGCGGGGCTTCAGCACGTTCCACACCGCCCCGACTCCGGTCTGCACACCGCACCCGAGCGGCGCCAGCACGTCGAGTGGGGCGTCCGGATCGACCTTGATCGCACTGCGTGCGTCGACGACGGCGTGCCGGGCGAACGACGACTGCCCGAAGAAATGGCCACCGATCGGCTCTCCGCCGCGGCTGACGGGGCTGGTGCCGTCGGCACGCCCGCCCCCGATCAGGTTGAGCGGCAACCACGTTGCGCAGTACGCGGGGTGCCCGTCGCGGCAGTTTCCGCACGAGCCGCACGAGCTGAACGACAGGAGGACGTGATCTCCGACGTCGACCGTCGTCACGCCGCCGCCGACCTTTTCGACGATGCCGGCTCCCTCGTGCCCGAGCACGCCGGGCAGTGGAAACGGCAACGCGCCCGAGGCCACTCCGAGGTCGGTGTGGCACAGGCCCGCGGCGACGAGGCGAACGAGGATCTCGTCGGGGCGTGGTTCGTCGAGGTCGACGGTGGACACGGTGAACTTCGCTCCGCCGGTTTCGACGACGGCGGCTGTGGTGCTGGTGGTCATGGATGCTCCTGAGTGGTGGGTGCGCGCTAGGCGAGGGAGATGACGACGGACTTGACCTTGGAGTACGAGTCGAGGGCTTCCGGGCCGTATTCGCGGCCGAATCCGGAGTTCTTGACGCCGCCGAACGGGACGGCGGGGTCGAGCATCGCCCAGTCGTTGACCCACACGATGCCGGCCTGCAGGCGGGCCGCGACGCGGTGCGCCCGAGCGACATCGACCGTCTGCAGGCCCGACGCGAGCCCGTATTCGGTGCTGTTGGCCAGCGCGATCGCCTCGTCCTCGGTGTCGAACGGTTGGACGGTGAGTACCGGCCCGAAGATTTCCTCCTGCACGACGCGGGAGTTGTTGGGCAGGTCGGCGATGACGGTCGGCGTGTAGTAGTAGCCGCCGTTCAGGTCCAGGCGTTCGCCACCGGCGACGATGCGGCCACCGTCGGCGCGGGCGATCTGCACGTACTCCTCGACCTTCCGGACGTGCTTGTCCCCGGCCATCGGTCCGACGACGGTGGCCGGGTCGAACGGGTCGCCCACGGGCACAACGGGAACGGCCTGGCCGAGGATGCCGAGCACCGTCTCGTAGAGCGGCCGGGCCACGAGCAGCCGCGGCCCGCCCATGCAGAACTGTCCGGTGTTGAACACGAAGCCCTTGATGATCGCGCCGATCGCCTTCTCGACGTCGGCGTCCTCGAAGACGATGTGCGCGGCGTTGCCGCCGAGTTCCATGGTGACGGGTATGAGGGTCTCGCCGGCGACGGCCGCGGCGTGCCTGCCGACGGCCGTCGATCCGGTGAACGCGATCTTGTCGATCCCCTTGTGCTGCAGAAGGGCTTCGCCGACGGTCGACCCCTTGCCGGTGACCACGTTGACCACACCCGCGGGAACCCCTGCCTCGGTGAGGATCTCCGCCATCAGCAGGGCACTCAGCGGGGTGTCCTCGGCGGGCTTGTGGACCACGGTGTTCCCGGCGGCCAGGGCGGGTGCGATCTTCGACGTACTGAGAATGAGCGGGAAGTTGAACGGGGTGATCGCGCCGACGACACCGAGTGGTTCGCGGCGAGTGTAGGCGTGGGCGGCGAGGGGCGTCTCCCGGTTCGATCCGCCCGCGGTCTGCGCGAGCGCGGCGCAGTACTCGTACTGTTCGGCGGTGGTCACCACGTCGATCGGACGGCACAGCGAGACGGGCTTGCCGACGTCGACGCTCTCGACGGCGACGATCTCGTCGGCCCGTTCCCGGACGAGCGCAGCGACGCGGAGCAGGATCCGGGCACGTTCGCGGCCGGGCAGTACCGACCAGCGGCCGTCGTCGAACGCGGCACGTGCGGCGCGGACGGCGGAGTCGACATCGTCCGCGTCCGCCTCGACGACGGTGGTGACGGGTTTCCCGGTGGAGGGGTCGACGATCTCGAATCGTTCCCCGGCGCCGGCCTCGCGCCACTGCCCGTCGATGAACAGCTGACGTGGCCCGATCTGCGGTCGGGTAATGAGGACGGTGTCGTCGGTGACGGTCATGTCGCTGCCTTCGATTCGTGTGACCTGCCGACAGTATTCGGCAGGGTTCCTTGTGTTTGTCGTTGCGGTCGAACCCGGCTCGGGCGACCTAAGATAGTCAGGAAACCTGAGGTCCGAGCTCGTGGGCCTCCAGCCCGAGGCGCGGGGAGAAGTGGACGATGACGGCGGACCTTCCGGACGAGATCGACGAGACACCGCTCGACGGGGAGTACCCGCACGACGCCTCGCCGACCCTGCTGTACGCGATCAAGCAGGTCGAACTGGCGATCCGATCCCACATGGATGCCCTGCTGCGGCCGATGGGCATCACCGCACTGCAGTACACGGCGCTGACCGTCCTGCGCCGGCGTGACGGGTTGTCGTCCGCCGAGCTGGCACGAAATTCCTTCGTCACCGCGCAGACGATGGGCGAGATGCTCTCCGCGCTCGAGCGCCGCGGACTGGTGACCCGGCGCGTCGACCCCGCCAATCGCCGCCGCATGCTCACCAGCCTCACCGCGGAGGCTCTGGACCTTCTCGCCGAGTACGACACGAGCATCTGCGGGCTGGAGGAACAGATGCTCGCCGACATGAGTGTTCGTCAGCGCGAAGCGTTCCGCGGCTACCTCAGCCGCTGCCGGATCGCCCTGGCCGAGACGCCCGCGCACTGAGTCGTATGGGGCGTCAGAGGTTCTGGCCACGGAACCGCTGCGGCCACACACCGGACTTGCCGGGCGCGATGATGCCGTTGGGGTCGAGGGCATCCTTGATCTTCTCGTGGAACTTCAGCAGCGCACCGTCACCCCAGTCGAACGTCGCCATTACGTCGTCCATCAGGGCGTTGTGGGTGCGGTATTCGCCGTAACCGGCCTCGGCGGCCTCCCGGACGAGGACCTTCGTCATCTGCAGGATGTCCTCACGAGCGTCGGGGATCGCCGTGTCGTAGATGAACAGGCACACGTGGTGCATCTCGCGGAGTCCGATGATGAATTGCGCCGCGTAGTCCTTGGCGTATTCGTCGGCGCGAGCGCGGACCATCTCGAACTGTTTCATCGCCTCACGGCCGTCCGGCGCCGACACCGGGGAAAACCCGATGTGCCCGCCGTTGGGCACCCAGTCGAGCAGTTGCAGTTCGTCCAGGCTGGGGATGCCGTTGTTGATCTTGTGCCTGTCCTGCAACACATGCCCACCGCGATCGTCGCGTTCCTCGTGTGTGAAGAAACGGGCGCCGGGAATCTTGCCGAACGCCTCCTTGATCATCCCGTAGTACATCTCGATCAGCGGCGGAGGTCCGTACAGGGTGCCGTAGAAGTTCCAGAATCCGAGATCGAGATCCTTCTTCATCCTCTCGACCGCCTCGGCCGGCATCGGCCCCTCGCCGTCGAACCACTCGGTGCGCTTCGACACCGCGGCCGCGTCCATGAAGATGTTGCGCAGCACCGGAACATTCTGCAGCGGAGCCATATTGATGCGTAGCGGAAGCATGATGTCGACGATCTGCTCCAGATCCTCCTCCTTGTCGAACGTGATCAGGAACGACTGCGACGCGGGCGGCCGCTGCATCAGGGCGATCCCCATCTTGGTGACGATCCCGAGATTGGACTGGGTGAACATGCCGTCCGGGAAGGGGCCGAACCCGTAGGGGAACAGTTGCCACGCGTCGCTGCCGGGGAGTGCGCCCATGCCGGTGCGCATCACATCGCCCTGCGGCAGAACCACTTCCAGACCCGTCTGCCACATGAAGTGATCGCCGTACGGGGTGTATCCGACCCCGCGGTCCAGGGCATTTCCGACGACGCTGCCCCATCCCAGATCGGGACAGTCGAGCATCAGGCCGGAATCGTGGCTCTGGAGGTACTCGTACAGGTCGAAGTAGGTGACCCCGGGTTCGAGCAGTGCGTAACCGTACTTCTCGTTCACCTCGAGGATTCTGTTCATCCGCTCGCCGGTCTTGACGATCACCGAACCCGACAGCCTCGGGGCGGCGCCGCCGTAACCGTTGTTCTTTCCGGTCGAGACCGGGGAGAGGGGGATGCCGTACTCGTTGGCGATCCGGACGATGTCCTGTACCTGCTCGGTCGACTCCGGTGAGACGACGGCCGACGGCATATTGGCCTCGGCAGCGCCGACCGGGTACGGGTCGCGGAACGCTTCGAGTTCGTCGGCGGTCGACAGGACCCACTTGTCACCCACGACGTCGCGGAAGCGCTGGAGCGCTGCGTCGAATCGCTCGTCGGAAACGCCAGGGGGAAGGGTACGGGTCATTCTTGACTGCTCCTCGTTCAGGCGGCCACCTCACTGCGGCCGGGAAGTACGCAAGACCTGCGACAGCTGATCGCTGAATATCAGGGTTCCTTGGTTACAAGTGTGAGGGGCGTCACTGGAAGGAGCAATCCGCTATGCGCCGGGAGTAGCCGCGGATTCTGTTGCTATCTGTCCTGGTCAGCGCGCTGTTCGCACGGAGGGCTATCCGTTTTGCGCACGTGAGTGTGGACACGTGGGCGTCGATCGCGACCTCCGCGGTGGCGGAACCTCGGGATCGACGCTGCCGTGACGAGTTGACTGCCTCGCCCCTCTGGGGGCCGGCGTCGTCACCTCGCCAGCTAAGATGTGATCTGTGGTCACATCCAAGCTCGCCGAGCCGACGCTGCTGAGCGATCAGGTCTACTTCACGCTCCGCGAAGCGGTCGTCAACGGCGAGTTGCCGGCCGGGTACCGCCTGCGTGTGCGGGACATCGCCGAGCAAGTGGGAACCAGTGTCCTGCCGGTGCGAGAGGCGATCAGACGTCTCGAGGAGGCCGGGCTGGCGGAACGCGTCCCGCACAAAGGGGCAGTCGTGAAGGGCCTGACACTCGCGGAGCTGATCCACGTCTACGACGTCCGCCGTCTCCTCGAAATCGAGGCAGCGCAGCTGGGCGCGCAGCGGATCACCCCCGATGACTGCGAGAAGATGCAGGCCGAATACGACTTGATGCGCGCGGCCATCGACGAAGGACGTGTCGTCGCCTACCTCGACCACGACGAGGCCATGCTGACGATTCTGTATGCCGCCGCGGCGAATCCTGTTCTTTTGCAGACGATTCGCACTCTATGGGTCCACTGCCGCGCTTACAAGATTGTCGGCGCAAATGGAACTCTGGACACGGCCGTGGACGACTCGCTGTGGAGGTATCAGCGGGACCTCGTCGCCGCCGCGAGCAAGAACGACGTTGCGGCCGCCGCAGCGGTGAACGACGCTTCCCTCGTCGACGCGACGGACCGTATCAAAGCGCTCCTGGCAGCGCAGACGACCGCTCTGTAGCCTCCGTGGGACACCTCGATGAACGAGAATCACCGCAGTGGTGTGGGCTGCACATGTGTCGTGCGGTCCACACCACTGCGGTGCTGCTCAGGGTGTTCCGCGGTCTAGACCACGGAAGGGGTAGGCAGGGCTGAGCGTGTGGTGGTCAGGGCGGCGCACTCGGTGAGGGACATTCCCCTGGTCTCGGGTGCCATGAACTGCGACAGGACTGCGCCGATCAGGGTGATGGCCGCAGCGATCAGCATGGTGGGTCCGATCCCGATACCGGTGAGCGACAGGGGCACCAGGAAGGTGCCGATTGCTGCGCCGATACGGCTGAGCGACGATGCCATACCGACCGCGGAACCGCGAATCTCGGTGGGGAACAGCTCGTTCGGGTACACCCACTGCAAGATCTGGCTGCCGCCGATGACCACTGCGTACACGGCGAACAGGGCCATGATGATCATGCTCGGCGCCCCGGGGAAGAGTCCGAGGATGAGCAGCGCGATACCGGACCACAGGAAGCTGTGGATGAGAAGCGGCCGCCTGCCCATTCGGTTCACCAGCAGCAGTGCGACGACGCAGCCGACCAGGAACAGGATCGTGATCACCGCTGACCCGAAGTGCGCGGCATCGCCTTCGAGTTCGAGTGCAGCAAGAATGGTCGGGGCGAATGCATAGACGGCGAACAACGGGACGATCGAGCATGTCCAGAACAGGGTAATGAAGGCCATCCGCTTTCCGTAGCCCGATCGCAGCAGATCCTTGACGCTGACGTTCGAGTCCTCTTCCTGGGGCAAGTCGGCGATGCTGACTCCTGGTCCGAAGACCTTGCGCAGCACCTCGTTCGCCTCGTCGTTCCTTCCCTTGCTGATGAGCCAGCGGGGGGACTCGGGCGTGCCGACTCGAGCGACGACGATCAGAATTGCCGGTACCGCCGCGCTGGCGAGCATCCAGCGCCAAGCATCCTCATGTCCGGTTCGAGCGAGGACCTCGCCGACCACGTATGCAGCTGCCGCTCCGACGAACCACATGGCAACGAATGCGCCGAGGAACGGGCCGCGGTATTTACGTGGCGTGAACTCGGTCAGGAGCGAAGTTGCGATCGGGTAGTCCGCGCCGACAGCCATCCCGATCAGCAGACGCAGGATGATCAACCAGACCACGTCCTGAACGAAGAACTGCGCCACCGAGAACACGATGATGGCGATCAAGTCGATCGTGAACAGAATTTCACGCCCGAACTTGTCGGTGAGCCATCCTCCGGCGTAGGCACCAAGCAGGATTCCTACCAGCGACGATGCCCCGACAAGTCCCTGCTCGATCGATGACAAACCCCACTGATCGGCGAACTGCGCCATGGCAACCCCGATGATGGACAGGACGAAACCGTCGAGGAACGGCCCTCCCGATGAGAACACCGCGAGCTTTTTGTGGAATCTGGACAGCGGTGCGTCGTCCAACGGGTTTGTTGTCATATCGCGCTCCTAGTTGACGGTGATACGGAGGTCGGTGCGGCAGGAGGGTGTCGAACTCGACCGTTCGGAGCCGGGGCGTTCCCCGCAGCGTCGCGAAGCGAATCGGGATCTTCGTATAGCCGAACCAGTGCGGCGAACCCGAAGGTGGCGGCTCGCGGCTGATGTACCTGGCCCTCTGCTGTGAGCCACGTCTCAGCCTAATTTGTGATCACAGATCACGCAAGAGGTTGTCAAATTACACGGACGCAAGTCTCGACGGCCCGGCGTCGGCGAATTCAGGCCGCCGGCCGCGTTAGTGCCGACCGGTCCGGACCCTTGTGGGCTGGGGGAATGCGCTTGGGTGAGCGCGACGGCAGCGTCGTCGTCCAGCGCTGTGCCGTCACCACGGCGTATCAGAGCGCGGCGATCGAGCGGATGGGTGTGATGCCCCCGAGTCAGGGAGTGCAGTTCTGTTCGCGCAGGGACGTCATCGGACCGTCGACGGTGACGACGCTTGCCGGGTACGTCTTCCCGGCCCCGGGTGGCTGCCCGATACCGTCAGGCGCCGTGCGGCGGGGCGGGTTGTGCGCCCACCCGTTGCGGCGTCCGCCGCCACCGATCCAGGCCTGGCGTCGCTCCCGCACCGGCGCTCGGACTCCGTGGTGCCACCCCATATCCCGAACGGCTCGCGCACCGTTTGCGCGTGAGTGCGGCATTGCTCGAGGACCGGGCAGGTCTGGCAGATCCGGGTGGCGAAGTTTTCCCGGTATCTGCGGGCCTCCCGCGTCTCGCCCTCGGGGGAGAAGAACAGATCGGTTCCCATGCTCCGGCAGTTGGCGCTCAACTGCCAATCCCACAGATCGGCCGAGGGTGCGTAGAGGTATGTGGTCAGAGCGGTTGTCTTCATGACGACTCCGATCTTGTCCGGATTGTCTGAGCGGGCAATGCCGTCGGCGTTCTCCCGGTGGACGATGCCGGACACGCGATTGCAGCTACCGGCCCCCGCAGAGAACAGAGTCGAGTCCTTCTGCGGGGGCACGGACGAGCCGCAGTGTGAATTTATCGACCGTGGTTGTGCATGACGTGTTTGGTGCGGGAGTAGTCGTCGAGGGCGTAGATCGACAGGTCGCGTCCGTAACCGGATCCTTTGAACCCACCCCACGGAACTTCGTTGGCCAGCACGAGATGGGAGTTGACCCACACCGTTCCGGCGTCGATCCGCGCGGCGACTTCGTGACTGCGCCGGGCGTTCTCGGTCCAGACCGACGCCGAGAGACCGAACGGGACGTCGTTCGCGCGGCGGATCGCCTCGTCCTCGTCGGTGAAGGTCTCGACGGTGACCACGGGCCCGAAGATCTCTTCGCGAGCGCATTCGGCGCCGTCGGGTACACCGACGAGCACGGTCGGTGCAACGAAGTAACCGGGTCCGTCCAGTGCAGCTCCACCGATTGCGGCGGTGATTCCCTGCTGCGCAGCACGTTCTAGATACGCGGTGACCCGCTCGAAGTGCGCCTTCGACACCAGAGGGCCGATTTCCACGGTGTCACCTGCTCCTGGCTCGCCGACCACGAACGTGCTCACCTGTTCGACCAGCTTCCGGGTAAACGCCTCGGCGACCGACTCGTGCACGAGGATCCGGCATGCTGCACCGCATTCCTGGCCCGAGTTCCAGTAGCTCGCCGCACGCAGCGAAACCGCGGCGTCGTCGAGGTCGGCGTCGGCGAAGATCACTACGGGTGCTTTGCCGCCCAGTTCGAGATGGACGCGCTTGAGCGTGTCTGCGGCCCCACGTGCGACGGCTTTGCCGCTGCCGACGGATCCGGTCAGGGCGATCATATCGATGTCGGGATGCTCGGTCAGCCGTGCTCCCACGGTCGCTCCGAGTCCGGACACCACATTGAGCACGCCCGCAGGAAGCAGGTCACCGACGAGTTCGGCGAATTTCAGTGTTGTCAGAGGGGTCTGTTCGGACGGCTTGATCACCACCGTGTTTCCGGCCGCGAGGATCGGAGCGATCTTCCACGCCGCCATCAGCAGTGGATAGTTCCAGGGGGTCACGACGCCGACCACACCGAGCGGTTCTCGCAGGATGACGGACAGGTGGTTCTCTGCGTAGTCTCCGGCGGCCATCGACGTGGTCGCCCGCAGTGCGCCCGCCATGAACCGGAAGGTGTCGACGGTACCGGCGACGTCGTCGTTCGAAACTTCGAAAGGCTTTCCAGTATTGGCAGATTCGAGCCGTGCGAGCACCTCGGAGTTCCGCTCGATTCTGTCCGCGATGCGGTGAAGCAGAGTGGAGCGTTCCTTGGGAACAAGCCTGGCCCAGCTGTCCTTGGCCGCGACCGCGGCTGCGACTGCGCGGTCGACATCGGCGGCGGTCCCCTGGGGTACCGCGGCGATGACCTGTTCGGTACTCGGGTCGACGACGTCGGTGCGGGGGCCGGAGTGGTCGACGGCGTCGAACGCTCCTGCGATGTAGTGCTGGGTCGGTGGCAGGTCGTCCCGGACGTTCAATGAACCACCAGGTGCTCGGCTGACGGCGACCTGTCCGGTGAGAGTGGTGTTGGGCATCTGGATGAACCTCCAAGATCGACTGGGGAGTAGCGGATACGCCTCAACGAGAGACGCTGTGTCCGGTGACGGTGTTCGATTCCCAGAACTCGGCTCCTTCGATGCCGAGAGATGTCGGATCGAAGGTGGGGTCGAGTCCCTGTTTCTTCTGTTGTTCGTAGTCGCGGTACACCCGGCGGACGAGCGGGAAGAGCAATACCAGGCACATGAGGTTGATCCAGGCGATGAGCCCCAGCCCGATATCGCCGATTGCCCAGACGAGGCCTGCGTTCACAATGGAACCCACGAACACGATCACGAGCGTGCCGAGTTTGAGGACCAGCTTGGATACCGGCCCCTTCCGCCCGTTCAGCAGGAACAACAGATTCGAGTTGGCCACGTAGTAGTACACGATGAGGCAGGTGAAGCCGAACAGGAACACGGCAACTGCGATGAACGCTGCGCCCCATCCGGGAACCAGTGTGTCGATGGCCTTCTGGACCCAGTTCGGACCGGCCTCCATGCCCGGAAGGTTCTGTACGAGGTAACCGCCCGAACCATCGGAGACGTTGTACTGGCCGGACACCACCATCATCAGCCCGGTCGCCATGCAGATCAGCAGAACGTCGATGTAGATGCTGAACGTCTGGACGAGGCCCTGCTTGCCGGGGTGCGACGTCCGCGCCGCCGCGGCGGCGAATGTCGCCTCGCCGATTCCGTTCGCTGATGCGAAGACTGCCCGGCGCACGCCCCATGCGACTGCAGCGCCTGCGATGCCGCCCAGCACAGGGTCGATACCGAACGCCGAGTTCACGATGAGTTTGATCGCATCCGGCACATTTTCGATGTTCGCGGCGATCACCGCCATCGCCAGCGTCAGGTATCCGATTGCGAGAATCGGTACGAGAGTCTGTGTGACCTTGACGATTCGGGTGGTGCCTCCGAGGATCACCAGAGCGATCAGGGCGGTGATCAACGCTGCCGGCACCCAGGTCGGTGTTCCGAATGCCAGCTGCGCGCTCGAGGCAATGGTGCTGACCTGAAATCCGGGGAACAGAAAGCCGTAGCCGACGAGTCCGAGAAACGCAACGAGCCCTGCGATCTTGGGAAGCTTCAGTCCGTACTTGATGTAGTACGGCATGCCGCCGATGTCTTCGTTGGCCTTCTTCCGGTCCTCGTCCTCCACCTGACGTTTGAACACCTGCGCGAGAGTTGCCTCGGCATAACCGACGGTACAACCGACCAGACCCGTCACGGCCATCCACAGCAGGGCTCCCGGTCCACCACCGCCGACTGCCGTTGCGACACCCGCGATGCTTCCGACTCCCACACGGCTGGCGAGCGCGAGTACCAGTGCTTGAAAGGAGGACAGTCCTCCTTCGCCTTCGCTGGTTTCCCTCAGCTGCCGGATCATGTCCGGGATGCGTCGGAACTGAATGCCTCTGGTGGCGACGGTGTACGCCACCCCGAGACCGAGGACGACGTAGGCCATCGGCCCCCAGATGGCGTCCGCCACTCTGGTGAGTATCTCGGCCCAGTCGAGGCCCGCCATGATCTACGCTGTCCGCTCTGCGAGGGTCTTCAGCGCCCGTCCGATCTGCTCGATCTGCGCTGCGGGCAGTTCTGCGGTGGGCCGGCGGGGCGCTCCTACCGGTTCGCCCTGCAGAGCGAGACCTGCCTTGACGGCAGAGATGAAGGGAACGGAGATCATCGCGTCGATCACCGGGTACAGGTCGCGCCATTTGGCGAGTGCGCCGTGCAGGTCGCCGTCGGCGATGAGCCGGTTCACTGCGACGATCTGCTCCGGGACGACGTTGGCGGCACCGGCCATGACTCCGGCGGCGCCCTCGACGAGAGCGCTGTAGATGTAGGAGTCCCAGCCGATGAAGGTGCCGATCACGTCGCTGTGGTGGTGAATCAGCTGCAGTGCCTGTTCCCAGTTCGCGCTCGAGTCCTTGATGTACCGAATGTTGTCGACGTCTTCGGCCAGCGAGCGGACAGTGCTGGGGTCGAGGTTCACACCCGTGACCGCGGGGATGTTGTACAGCATGATCGGCAACTCGACTGCGGACGCGACGTCCTTGATGTACGCCACCGTCTCTTCGGTCGAGAGCGGCTCGTAGAACGGTGTGATCAGCATGAGCACGTCGGCGCCGGACTTTTCGGCGGCGCGGGAGAGCCGGATGGCCTCTGCGGTCGTCGTGGCACCGGTCTGGGCGATGACGGGCACCCGGCCGTCGGTGTGCTCGATGACGGTGTCGACGAGTCGCAGGCGCTCGTCCGACGACAGAGCCCCGACCTCACCGGTCGATCCTGCCGCGACGACTCCGTCGACGCCGGCCTTGATCGAGCGGTCCACCACGAGCTTCAGCTTGTCCACATCGATGAGTTCGTCGGCGTCGAACGGGGTGGTCAATGCTGTGAGGACACCGCTGAGTTGCTTGGACATGAAAATGACTCCTGGATCGTTGAGGAATGTTCTGGTGTTGGGAAGGTCAGGCGCTGGCGGCGTGCACGGTGAGCCCATCAGGTCGACGAGTCTGACGATGGGTGGCGAGCACGCTGGTGACCTCCTGAGCAGCGGAGAACCCTGAGGTGATCGAGGTTTCCGTGTAGAGCGTTCCGAGATAGTCGCCGGCCAGGAAGACTCGACCGGCTCCGCGTGTCAACGTGGGCTGAAGCTTTGCGCGACCGGGGAAGCTGTATGGTGACGCGTTCTTCCACCGGGCGGCTTTTGCCTCCACGACCGTGTCGGAGAACCCGGGCCCGAGGATCTGTTCGAGGTCGGCGAGGTGGGTGTTCACCACTTCGTCGTCGCTCTTGTCGAGCAGTGCACTGCCGAGAGCGGCGGGCGAGAATGTCATGAAGCTGCCGCCGGGCTGCCGGACCGACTCGGTGCCGCGGACGATACTTGCCTGATTGAGCGCGATGGCGAACGAACGCTTGGGGGCAGCGATGGCGTAGATGTCGTCCCACGGACGCTTCGTCGTTTCGTCGGTGAGAAACGCCGAGCTGACGTGGGGGCCGTACTTGATCTGAGAAAGTGCGTCGCGCAGATCCTGCGGCAGATCGACACCGACCCGGTGGGACACGTCCGCGGTCGTGGCCAGTACGACCGTTCGCGCCTCGACTTCGTGGTCGCGTCCGTCCTGGCGGTAGCGAACGAGCACCGAGTCCTTCTTGTGCACGACCTCCTGCACCGCGGCACCCAACTGAACGCGCTCGCCCAGCGACGCGGCGAGGGCTTCGGTGAGGGTGGACGGCCCGCCGACGATGCCGCGGCTGAGACCCTGCCCGAAGCCGAGCACCAGGCTGAAGTATCCGATGCCTGCGCCCGCCGAGATCTGGTCCATGTTTCCAGCCGACCGGGTGACAGTGGTCTTGAACAGCGCAGCCGCGTCCTCCGGCAAGTCCCCGACGAAGTCGAGGAAGGATTCGTCGTTCGCGAAGTCGTAGATCCGCTGCTGGCGCATGGCGCCGGACTCACCGGCGCGCTTGCGTACCACTCCGGTGTACTTGCCGACGCCCGCAACGACCTTCATGCCGGCGCGCATGGTCGCGACGCGTGCCGAGAGTGACATCGGGATCCGGAACGGGTAAGTGGCGATGTGTCCCTTGCGAAGGAACTTCCCGTTCATCGAAAGGGCCTGCAGCGACCCGGGAATGTCGACCGACATCACCCCGGCCTCGTTGAGCAGGGCTTCAGTGGACGATCCGGGACCGGCGAACACGTGGCCACCCCAGTTCAGCCAATACGATCCGCGACGTTCGGAACGGATACGTCCACCGACGCGCTCATCGGACTCCAACACAAGCGTGTCCCAGTGACGCAAACGCCAGCCCGCCGACAGGCCGGCCAGGCCGGCGCCGACTACAACTACATCTCGCACTTCGATATCTCCTTCACTGGGGCCTTGTCTCTCGCCGGAAGTTGGGGGCGAGTTCGTGGCAAGTTCGTGATTCGGGACGCGCCATCCGGCCGTGCAAGGTTCTGTGCAAAACTCGCAGTTCGGACGCGTCGTTCTCTGGGCTGACAGTGATGCCGGTCATACCCGCTCAATTCAGAATAAAGTGTGATCACAGATCACACAAGTGGGAAGTTGTGATCGGCCTCGCGTTTGCGTGATGCTGATAGCCCTGTAGTCTTGGACTGATATATCAAATTCCGAGGAGATCGAAATGGGCTCGACCTACACGCGCACGCTCGGCTGTCCGCAGCGTTCGTGCATGGTGCGTGCCGTCGGCCCGTGGACCGGTCGAGATCGTCGACGGGGACGACGCCGATCCGGTGGCTCTCGCCCGCCTACAGGTCCTGCCCGGTGACGCCTGCCGCCGGCTACGTGACCACGTCACCGATGTTCATCACTTTTTCCCGACCGAGTTCACGGGTGCCGAGCCCTGCCACTGAGGTTCGTCCGGTCGAACGGGTGGTGGCCGCTGCGCAGTACGTGTCACCGGGTCTCAGTGTCGATCCCGCATGAGATCGAGAACCTGAAAGAACAAGGGCCCGAAGGAAGTTTCGCGCTCTTCGGGCGCGCGAGTGTTGAAATCTGCGCGAGTGCAATCAGTCTGAGCTTTCCGTACCCCGACAGTGGTATGTCTCACTCGACGAAGGCCTTGTCCCTCATGTGATCACAGATTACATTCGTGTTACCGCACTGTAAGCGGCAGTGTCATTCACCGTCGATTGCAACCGCATCGTCGGTTGCAGTAGTGGTTCACCTTCCGGCGACTGGCGACGGCGCCCGAACTCGGCGCATCCCGATCGAACCGGTACGAGTGACGATCTCACCGAGAGTTTTGCGAGCACGGCAAAGGAGGAGTGTTGTTGTGAGAGCGACCAAGTCGAGCCGAAGTGCCACCGCGGCGGGGCTGTTGGCGATTGTGTTGTGGAGTTCGATGGTCGGAATGATCCGTCTCGTCACCGATAGCCTGGGCGCGATCGGCGGCGCTGCGATGATCTACTCGTGCTGTGCGATGCTGTTGTCGGTGACTGTGGGATGGCCCAAGTTCAAAGACTTCAGCCGGGCGTATCTCGTCACAGGTGCCGTGATGTTTGCCGCGTACGAGGTGTGCTTCGCCCTTGCCATCGGATTGGCGGACACTCCAAGGCAGGCAATCGAAGTCGGAATCGTGAACTATCTGTGGCCCAGCCTGACGGTGGTGTTTGCGATCGTGTTCGCGGGACAGAAGGCGTCGCGCCTGATACTGCCCGGCATCGCATTGTCGGTAGTCGGCATTGCAGTCGTACTCGGCGGTGACGCCGGACTGGACATCACAGGCACTGTCGACAACGTGCGCTCGAATCCCCTGAGCTACGCTCTCGCGTTCGCCGGCGCACTGATCTGGGCGGGGTACTGCACCGTCACCAAGATGTTCGCAAACGGGAACAACGGCATCACTCCGTTCTTCGTGCTGACGGCCGTGTCGTTCTGGTGCATGTACCTCCTTTCGGGTCGCGAACCCATGCACCTCAGCTTCACCGCAATCGCGGCCACGTTGGTGGCGGCGTGCGCGATCGGCTTCGGCTATGCGCTGTGGAATGTCGGAATCCTTCGCGGAAACATGACATTGCTCGCCGCTGCCTCGTATTTCACGCCCGTACTGTCAGCCGCATTCTCATCGTTGATGTTGGCCACGGCACTCGGCCTCACGTTCTGGGTGGGAACCGCCGTGGTGTGCTTCGGGGCAATCTTGTGCTGGTTGGCTACGCGCGAACCGAAGGCAGCCGTCGGAGTTCCCGAAGAGGACGGTTCCCTCGACGAACAGAGCGGCGACGAGAAGAGTATCGACGAGCCCACCGTCGTTCGTTCACTTCTCGGTACGCGAGTGGAATGCGCGATAACCATCGTCGGTGATCACCGTTCGGCACCTCGTGTGCCGATCGACGTCGGGTCGGCGCGCTGACGTAGTTGCGGGTGGCTGAGGGCATCGCCGAATGCTTTCTCTCTCAGTCACTCTGCGCTGTCGATCGGTGTACCCGCTGGCGGTGTCCGCCTTCGCATCCGGGCTTGCGTCGATACGGCTGGGCGCCTGCGTTGTTCAGGGTTTGAGCTGGATCTTGACCGCCCCGTCCTGCTTCTTCTGGAAGATCTCGTAGGCGTGGGGTGCCTGTTCGAGGGGGAGTTCGTGGGTGGCGAAGGTGTCGACGCCGAGCGGGTCGTCGTCGCCGAGCAGCGGCATGATGTCGTCGACCCACTTCTTGATGTTGGCCTGGCCCATGCGCAGCTGAATCTGCTTGTCGAACAAGGTGAGCATGGGAATCGGGTCGGCCATGCCGCCGTAGACGCCGATGATGGAAATGGTTCCTCCGCGGCGGACGATGTCGATCGCCGAATACAGCGCGCCGAGACGGTCGACACCCGCCTTCTGCATGAGCGGCGCTGCGACCGCATCGGGAAGGTACCCGACGATCTGCTGGGCGAGCTTGCCGATCGGTGAACCGTGCGCCTCCATGCCGACCGCGTCGATCACGGAGTCGGTGCCGCGACCGTCGGTCGCATCGCGGATGACGTCGGCGAGATCGCCGCCGTGCTCGTCCAGGTCCAGGGTTTCGATGCCCCGGGCCTTGGCGCGAGCAAGGCGTTCGGGAACGTTGTCGACCGCGATGACTCGTGCACCCTTGTGGTGGGCGATGCGCGCCGCCATGTCTCCGATCGGGCCGAGGCCGAGCACGGTCACCGACCCGCCCTCGGGGATGGCGGCGTACTCGACCGACTGCCACGCCGTCGGCAGCACGTCGGAGAGATAGACGAAGCGGGAATCCGGCGGGCCCTCGGGAACTGTGATGTGGGTGAACTGGGCCTGCGGGACGCGCAGGTACTCGGCTTGTCCTCCCGGCACCTCGCCGTAGAGCTTGGAGAAACCGAACAACGCCGCCCCCATGCCCTGCTCGCGAACCTGCGTCGTCTCACACTGCGTGTACAGCTGCATGTTGCACATGAAACAGTCGCCGCACGAGATCTGGAACGGGATCACCACGCGGTCGCCGACCTTCAGGTTGCCCGCCTCCGCCCCGACTTCTTCGACGATCCCCATCGGTTCGTGGCCCAGAATGTCCCCCTGTCCCATGAACGGACCGAGAGTTTCGTACAGGTGCAGATCGGAACCGCAGATGTTCGTGGTCGTGACCCTGATGATGGCGTCGGTCGGGTGTTCGATCTTCGGATCGGCGACGGTATCGACGCTGACCTTTCGTTTGCCTTGCCACGTGACTGCTCGCACTGGGAACCAAACCTCTCGTCGGTCTATGTCCGTGTTCGGGTGCCCGACGGGGGATCAAGGTAAACCGTGCTCGACGGGGAGCGGCCCTACTTGAGGGCGATGACGTCGACGGGGCGAATGTCGGGGTCCTTGGCGAGTAGTTCGGGGCCGACCGTGCCCAGTGCCTGGGGGATGGCTCCGGTCAGGTGCGCCTGCCTGCCTTCCTCGTTCTCGAACGTGTCGAAGATGCCGTACGTCGTGTCGCTGACTTTGAACGCGTACCAGGTGACGGTGCCTTGTTCTTCCGCCGCCAGGGCGCGCCCCTGCTCCAGGAACGCGGCCAGTTCTCCGCCCTTGCCCGGCTTTGCCTCGAGCAGTGCTAGGATTCCTCTGTCGATCGTCATGATGTCTCCTCTTCGGTCGATGTCCGACTTCGTTCAACCCTGACGCTATGGGCGTCGAGCGGCACACGGGGCGGCGGAAGCGCCACCTTTGTTACCGTTTCCGTCATGAGAGTCGCGGTGCTCGCCGTGGACGGCATGTTCGATTCGGGTCTGAGCGTCATACTCGACGTCCTGGCGACGGCCGATGCCCTGCGCGAGAACGCGGAGGCGGGCGACCAGGCGTTCACCGTCATTCCCGTCGCTGTCGGACCGTCGGTCCGCACCGGTCACGGACTCGTGCTGGCCACCACCCCGCTGACGGAGATCACCGACCCTCCCGACGTCCTCGTCATGCCAGCCGTCGGGGTGAAGACGCCGGATCGGATCGTCGACGTGGTGCGCGGGCATCCCGCCCTCGACTGGGTCGCGGAGGGTCGCAGTTCCGGCGCCGCCCTCGCCGCGGCGTGCAGCGGCACGTTCTTCCTCGCCGAGGCCGGGGTGCTCGACGGATTGACCGCGACGACGAGTTGGTGGCTCGGGCCGGCGTTCCGCGCCCGTTATGCCCGCGTCGACCTCGACGAGCGGCGCACCCTCATCCACGACGACCGGGTGACGACGGCCGGGGCGGCGTTCGCGCACATCGATCTCGCGCTGGCGATCGTCCAGCAGCACAGCCCGGCGCTGGCAGATCTCGTCGCGCGGTACCTCCTGATCGGCGATCGGCCCTCACAGGCGATCTTCGCGGTGCCGTCCCTGCTCGCCACCGCCGATACGACGATGACCGCCTTCGAACGGTGGATTCGCGACCACCTCTCGGAGCCGTTGCCGATCAACGCGGTCGCACACGCGATCGGGGTGAGTGAACGAACGCTGCAACGCACCACCGCCGCAGTGCTGGGTATGTCGCCGGTGGAGTTCGTTCAGGAGATCCGACTCGACCAGGCGACATTCCTGCTGCGCACGACGCCGCAGAGCGTCGACACGATCGCGTCCGCTGTGGGCTACCAGAACGCGGCCACACTGCGCGCGTTGATTCGCCGCCGGCGTCACACGAGCACCACCGAGATCCGTCGTGGCAACGCGTCATTCGGCTCCGAACACCGCAAGCACGGGCGGGGAGCGCGGACCGGGCGATAGCTCGCACTGGCGCCGGACGAACTCGGGCGGGACGATCGAGGGTGACGAACGGAGAGGAGCATCGTGAATCGAAACCAGCCGTTCGTGTGCGAAATGGCCTTCCACATCGTTCACCTGCATCGAGCGGGGGAGACGGACAAGGCGCTGAACCTGCGAAAGCAGCCACAGGGCATGACCGTCGACGACGACCAACTCCACCGCGCCGTCGCGCAGATCTACGGACTGCCCGACCAGTCGAACGAGGCGATGGAGGAATGGGTGCGCTCCCAGTACCTGGCGGACGGTCGTGACAAGGGCTACCTGTCCGACGACGACGCGTCGGCGCCTCTGTGGCTTCTCGCGGGCAAGGCGCACACCTACTACGGCGACCTGAAACCGCAGGCGAGCTGAGGGCCCCGTGCCCTGCTAGTCGGCGCGGGCCGCGACGAGGGCGGCGAGACCGTCGAAGATCCGGGCCAGGCCGAACTCCAGCGCGTCATCCTGCCCGGAAGTGGAACTGGCCGACGCGAACGCGGCCGTCACCTGGGGGTAGCGGTCGGCGTGGTCGGCGAGGATCCCCGTCATGATCGCGTTCAGGGACTGCTCGGGTGTGTCGGTTTCGGCGCCGGGTGCCGTCGCCTGCTGGGCGAGGCTGCGCACGTGGCCGGTGATCAGGACCACCGCGTCCAGGCGTTCCCCACCGGTGAGTGCCGTGTCGCGCAGTGCCTCGAGGCCGGTTTCGAGCCAGTCCAGTTCGTTCGGGCCCAACACTCGCGGACCGACCGCGACGTCCACCACCCACGGATGCCGCCGGAGGCCCGCCCACATCCGGAGAGCCCACTCGTGGAGTGCGGCGCGCCAGCCGCCGTCGATCTCGGACAGGTCGGGCGCGGGTCCGAGAGCGGCATCGAGCATGAGGGCGGTCAACTCGGCCTTGCCGGGGGTGTAGCGGTAGAGGGACATCTTGGTGAACCCGAGGTCCTCCGCGAGGCGTTGCATCGACAGCGTCGCGAGGCCCTCGGCGTCCGCCATCGAGATCGCGGTGGCGACGATCTGCTCGAGGCTCAACGCAGGTTTCGGTCCCCGCTTCGGCCGCTCCGACGATCCCCACAGCAGCTCGGCGGTACGGGGCTGGGTGACCATCTGCACTCCTCCGGACGACTCTTGATCCGGAATAGTGTCTACCATACACTGAATTGTATCCATCAGACACAATTACTTCGTGGAGGCTTCCATGCCGAACAGAACCGTCCTGATCTCGGGTGCAAGCATCGCCGGGCCTGCTCTGGCGTTCTGGCTCAGCCGGTGCGGATACGCCGTCACCGTCGTCGAACGGGCACCGGACCTTCGGCTCGGCGGCCAGGCCGTCGACTTCAAGGGGGAGGTTCACCGAAAAGTGTTGGAGAGGATGGGAATTCTCGAGGACGTGCGGGGCAGGCAGACCGGAAAGACCGACCTCCTGATCGTCGACGAACGCGACAAGCACTTGGCGACCATCCCGGGCGAATTCGTCGGCGGCGACGTCGAGATCCTGCGGGGCGATCTCACCGAGATCCTCTACCGACGCACCGCGGACTCGTGCGAGTACATCTTCGGTGATTCCGTCACCGCACTGGTCGACACGGAGTCGGGCGTCGAGGTCACGTTCGAGAAAGCGGACGCACGCCGGTTCGACCTGGTGTTCGGGGCCGACGGCATCCACTCGGCCGTCCGCCGCCACCGGTTCGGGCCGGAAGACGAGTTCGTCCGATTCCTCGGGTACTACTACGCCGTCGTCGGGACCACGGGTTCGGCGAGTGACGTCACGCCGGACAGGGAACGCGGGACGGGACTGATGTACAACGAGCCGGGACGGATGGCCGTCGTCGGTGGACCGAAGGCTCCGGAATTGTTCGTCTTCGCCTCCGACCGGATCGAGTACGACCGCGGCGACACCGCCCAGCAGAAACGAATGCTGACCACCGCGTACGCCGATGCGGGGTGGCGCGTGCCCGGACTACTCGCGCACCTGGACGACGCACCCGACTTCCACCTCGACTCGATCGCGAGGGTCGAGACCGACACCTACACCGCCGGCCGTGTGGCGCTGGTCGGCGATGCGGCGTACGGAAACACGCTGGGCGGCTTCGGGACCGGACTCGCCCTCGTCGGTGCGTACGTCCTGGCGGGTGAGCTCGCCGCCGCCGACGGCGACCACCGCGTGGCGTTCGGACGCTACACCGAGCAGATGCTGAGGTACGCGAGGATCGCCCGGAAGGGCAGCGCCGGCCCGTTTCTCGCGCCGAAGTCGGCTACTCGAATCAGGCTGCGCAACTGGATGTTCAAGTCCACGTTCCTGTTCGGCCTGATGATGAAGCTGACCGACGCCTTCGCCACCGATATCGATCTGGAGGACTACCCGGCGCTCCGGTCAGCCCGGTGTGCCGGCGATGTTGACCATCCATGAAATACCGAACTTGTCTGTACAGGCGCCGAATTCGTCTCCCCACATCTGCTTCTCCAGGGGCACGGACACGGATCCGCCGTCAGCGAGCTTGGCCCAGTAGCCGCGGAGTAGGTCGCCGTCGTCTCCGCTCAGGCTCACCGCGATGTTGGTTCCCGGGTTGTGTTCCATCCCGGGCGGGGTGTCTGCACCCATCAGAGTGAAACCGTTGTCCGACTCGAGCATGGCGTGCATGATCTTGTCGGCGCCCTCGCCGTCCGGCGCACCGTACTCACCGAACGTGTTCAACGCGAGAGTGCCACCGAAGACGTCCTTGTAGAACTCCATTGCCTGCCGAGCGTCGCCGTTGAAGCTGATGTAGGGGTTGAGACGAGAGGTCATGGGACATGCTCCTTCTTCGTGCCGGAACCGACAGGAACGACGGTACAACGACCGGCCGACACGATGTGGGGAACGGACGGCCGCCTCGGATCAGGACGTGGAGATCGTCACGAACGCCGCCCACAGCACCGGGGAGTGCTCGATCGTCCGCTCGTCCCGCCACGTGGCCACTCGGTCGCGTTGCCAGTCGCAGAGCGCTCCGACCGCGTCGGGCACGTCGTGCGCCGCGTCGATCGAGCAGATTGCGTCCTGCAGCGGACGCGCGTGTGGTGCCGTCCCGGCGATGCGCTGGAACGCGAGGTCGGTGGGCAACGCCCAGCGACTGGCGGTGACGAGCTCCGCCCCGCCGGCGATCATCGCGGAGACCAGTCCGAGCGCCTCGCTGAACCGCAGGTCGCCACCGCTCTCGCAGGCGATCAACGCCACCCGGCTCGGGATCGGCCACAGGTCCGCGCCACGGGTCGGTTCGGCCGTGAGCGTGTGTGTTCCCAGCAGGAGGTCCTTCGCGGACAACGGCCGGTGGGCACGGGTCGGCTCCGCGAACCCGACGGAGTCCGCGGCGCAGGCGAGGTGGAGTTCGGCGTGCTCGCTCTGCCCGGAGTCGGGTGCCGCCGCGGTGACGTGCCCGACGTACACCAGCCGGCCCGCACCCTCACGCAACGCCGTGCCGAGCCACTCCCGGTCGACGTCCTCGCGGCGGAAGCAATCCGTCGGTTCGTTCACGTCGGGAAGCAGCCGGCCTTCGCCGGCGTAGCTCGCGACCCGCCGCGACAGCGGACAGTCCGCGGGCATCCGCCCCAGGACCGAGCCGAGCGCCGAATCCGCACGGAAGCCCGGCACCCGCGGGTCGAGCACCGCGACGACGGGGAGTTGCCGGGTGTGC
This sequence comes from Rhodococcus wratislaviensis, assembly GCF_041228765.1. Lineage (NCBI taxonomy): Bacteria > Bacillati > Actinomycetota > Actinomycetes > Mycobacteriales > Nocardiaceae > Rhodococcus > Rhodococcus wratislaviensis. The sequence continues at coordinate 1,493,143 of NZ_CP150488.1, forward strand.
GCCCAGGTGCGGACCGGCCGGGCGGGTGAGTGGACGATGCTGAGCGGCGCCAGCAGGCTGACATCGGCGATGTCGACGAGACGCAGCCCGGCGTCGGGTGCGATCAGTTCCCACGGCACCTGCGCGACGCGGGGCGACGGTTGGATCCGCAGGTGGGGGCGCACGCCGCGGGTGAACAACTCGTGCAATTGCTGTGCGAGGCCGAACGGAAGGAACGTGCGTGAAAGGAGCTGGGCCAGATCATGCTCCGACTCGTAACCGGAGAAACCGCCCGCCGTCAGAGCGTGGTGCAGACCCTGCGGATCGGTGAGGTCGGGCAGCGCCCGGGCCAGCGCGGCGACGGTCGCGTCCACCTGCGCGGCTGGTGCGACGCCGACACCGCCGGGGTGGGAGTCGTGGATCCACCGCCACGACGTGTACAGGTCGCCGGCGTCGGCCATCCGCACGATCGCGGTCGGCGGGGAACATGGGTGAGTCGGCACCGTCCCAGCATCCCCTACCCGCCGGAACGGTGGGGTGGGTGCTGGCCACCCGGGCCTGTCGACGCCGAAAGCCGTGCCTGCATGCAGGCACGGCTTTCGGAATCGGGTCGGCTAGCCGACCGTTGCTGCAGCGGCGTCCTCGGCCGGTGCACCCGTTCGGATGAGCCGGTCGAATGCGCTCAGCGCTGCGGTTGCTCCGGCACCGGCGGCGATGACGATCTGCTTGTACGGCACCGTCGTGCAGTCGCCGGCAGCGAACACGCCGGGCACCGACGTCTGGCCGCGGTCGTCGATTGCGATCTCGCCGCGATCGGACAACTCGACCGTCCCGGCCAGCCACTCGGTGTTGGGCAGGAGGCCGATCTGGACGAAGACACCCTCGATGTCGAGTGTGTGCGACGTGTCGGTCGTGCGGTCCTGGTAGGTCAGGCCGGTGACCTTGTTTCCGTCCCCGAGGACCTCCGTCGTGAGCGTGCTCAGGAGGATGTCGGCGTTCGAGAGGCTGCGCAGCTTGCGCTGCAGCACCTCGTCGGCGCGGAGCTCCGAGTCGAACTCGACGAGCGTGACGTGCTCGACGATTCCTGCGAGATCGATTGCGGCCTCGACTCCGGAGTTACCGCCACCGATCACGGCGACGCGCTTGCCCTTGAACAGCGGTCCGTCGCAGTGCGGGCAGTAGGTCACACCCTTGTTCCGGTACGTGTCCTCGCCGGGCACGTCCATCGAACGCCACCGGGCACCCGTCGACAGGATGACGGTGCGCGCGAGAAGCGAAGCACCGCTTTCCAGTTCGATCTCGACGAGACCGTTCTCGGTGGCTGCCGGCACGAGCTTCGCGGCCCGCTGCGTGTTCATGATGTCGACGCCGTACTGACGGACGTGATTCTCGAGCGCCGACCCGAACTGGGGGCCCTCGGTGTAGGGAACGGAGATGAAGTTCTCGATCGCCATGGTGTCGAGTACCTGGCCGCCGAAGCGCTGCGCGGCGATTCCGGTGCGAATTCCCTTGCGCGCGGCGTACACCGCGGCCGCGGCGCCGGACGGGCCGCCTCCGACGACGAGCACGTCGAAGGGATCCTTCTGGGCGATCGCGGTGGCGGCGCGGTCAGCGGCGCCGACGTCGAGCTTGCCGGCGATTTCCTCCAGGCTCATCCGGCCGGAGCCGAAGAGCTCGCCGTTGAGAAAGACCGTCGGGACAGCCATGATCTGGCGGCCGTCGACCTCGTCCTGGAACAGGGCACCGTCGATCGCGACGTGGCTGATGCGCGGATTGAGCACGCACATCAGATTCAGCGCCTGCACCACGTCCGGGCAGTTCTGGCAGGACAGCGAGAAGTAGGTCTCGAAGTGGAAGTCGCCGTCGAGGTCGCGGACCTGCTCGAGCAGTTCGGGGGCCTCCTTCGACGGGTGGCCGCCGACCTGGAGCAAAGCGAGTGCGAGCGAGGTGAACTCGTGGCCGAGAGGGATGCCGGCGAAGCGGACCTCGATGTCGGTGCCGCTGCGGCGAACCGCGAACGACGGGCGTCGCGTGTCGTCGTCGCGGCGTTCGTAGGTGATCTTCTCCGACATCGCCGCGATCTGGGTGAGCAGTTCGGCGAGTTCGACCGACTTGGGTCCGTCGTCGAGTGAGGACACGAGCTCGATCGGCAGGGTCAGCTTTTCGAGCAGGGACTTCAGTTGGCCGGCAAGCGAGGCTTCGAGCATGAGGATCTACTCCATCGATCGGGAGGACAAGGGATCGGAAACCGGAAATTTGGGTTCAGGTGGTCCGGAAGGTGTTGGTGCGACACCGATTGCCCCCACGGGAGCTGAGCACCGGGAACCGCCCGCACGGGCTCAGGAAACCTGAGCCCGTGCCTGCGGTACGACTGCGCTGCGTCAGATCTTGCCGACGAGATCCAGCGACGGGGCGAGAGTCTCTTCGCCCTCTTCCCACTTGGCCGGGCAGACCTCGCCCGGGTGCGACCGGACGTACTGAGCGGCCTTGACCTTGCGAACCAGCTCAGCGGCGTTGCGCCCGATGCCTTCTGCGGTGACCTCGGTGAACTGGATGACACCGTCGGGGTCGACGAGGAAGGTGCCGCGGTCGGCCAGTCCCTCGTTCTCGCGGAGGACCTCGAAGTTCTTGCTGATCTCCTGGGTCGGGTCACCGATCATGGCGTACTTGATCTTGCCGATGGTGTCGGAAGATCCGTGCCATGCCTTGTGCGTGAAGTGCGTGTCGGTGGACACCGAGAAGACCTCGACGCCGAGGCGCTGCAGTTCCTCGTGGTGGTCGGCGAGGTCGCCGAGTTCCGTCGGGCACACGAAGGTGAAGTCGGCCGGGTAGAAGTAGAAGACCGCCCACTTGTCCTTGATGTCGTCCGCGGACACGGTGATGAACGCGCCGTCCTTGAAGGCGTTCGCGGCGAAGGGCTTGATCTGCGTGTTGATCAGGGCCATTGAAACCTCTATTCGTGGATACGGGGAAGCCGACAGCGACGAGGTTATCCAGCACATTGGAATAGGTCCAATCTATGAGACCTATTCCATAGATTGGGTGGGGCTATCAATGGTCACCGAATCTGCAGCATTGCAGGTCAGTGCGGCACTCCACCCGCACCGCCCGGGGTAGTCGCCGGAGGTGCGGTGTGACGACCGTGACACCCACCGCCCCGAAAACCCTCATAGGGAATGGAAGCGGAGGCGTCCCCCGTACGCATCCATCGGGAGTCCCGTCTCGCGGAAGGTCGTGTGTCAGGTCCGGTTTCCGGTGGGGAGAACCACGGATCCCAGTGGCGGGAGTCGGCGAGGACCTGCAGTAGTGGTGGGTCGGTGGGGATGCGGTGCAGGTCCAGTCGCCAGGTGTGGCCGCTTACGTCGCCGCGGTTGGAATCCCGGAACATGCCGTGCCTGTGGATCGGGTGGCGGGGTGCGCGAGGTGCGGCCACGAGACTTCGGTGATGATGGCGAGTCAGATCTGCCCAATGGCAGCTCTGGTTTAGGCAAATATTGCCAGTGCCCACAGGTGGTCGCCCTCATAGCGTGGGCGGCGTGAGAGTTCTGATCGGGTTCCCGCAGATCCGCACAGTCGGTGGTGACTTCTGGCGGTGGTCGCCGAGGTCACGACCCGCATGCCGATTCGTTGGGATCGGGCGGGGTGGTCGCCACGTCCCGCACCGTGTTCACCATGGACGCGCCGCCAGCCGAACGATCGTCACCGCCTGATTTTCCTACCCCGTACGCCCCACATAGAGGAGATGTCAATGCCTGACGCAATCGAGGTCCGCAAGGTTCCGCTGCACAGCGTTTCCGACGCCGGCGAGCTGGCCAAGCTCATCGACGACGGCGTGCTCGACGCGGACCGTGTCGTCGCTGTCATCGGCAAGACCGAGGGCAACGGCGGTGTCAACGACTACACGCGCATCATCGCGGACCGAGCCTTTCGTGAGGTCCTCTCGGCGAAGGGCAGCCGCAGCGCCGACGAGGTCGCCGAGGTGCCCATCGTCTGGTCCGGCGGGACCGACGGTGTGATCAGCCCGCACGCAACGATCTTCGCGACTGTGCCAGCCGGGAAGGCGGCGAAGACCGACGAGCCGCGGCTGACCGTCGGTGTCGCGATGAGTGAGCAGCTGCTGCCCGAGGACATCGGTCGCACGCCGATGATCACGAAGGTGGCCGCGGCGGTGAAGATGGCGATGGCCAATGCCGGCATCAGCGACCCGGCCGACGTGCACTACGTGCAGACGAAGACGCCGTTGCTGACGATCCACACCATCCGCGACGCCAAGAGCCGCGGCGAGACGGTGTGGACCGAGCACACCCACGAGTCGATGGACCTGTCCAACGGCGTTACGGCACTGGGAATTGCCGTCGCGCTGGGCGAGATCGACATGCCCGGCGATGCCGATGTCATGCACCGCCGGGACCTCTTCTCGTCGGTGGCATCCTGTTCGTCGGGGGTCGAGTTGGACAGGGCCCAGGTCGTCGTCGTCGGCAATGCGCGTGGTGTCGGCGGTCGCTACCGGATCGGGCACAGCGTGATGAAGGACCCGCTCGACCAGGACGGCATCTGGGCGGCGATCCGGGACGCCGGACTCGAGCTGCCCGAGCGGCCCCACACGAGCGACCTGGACGGCCGGCTCGTCAACGTCTTCCTCAAGTGTGAAGCAAGCCAGGACGGGACGGTCCGCGGCCGCCGCAACGCGATGCTCGATGACTCGGATGTGCACTGGCACCGCCAGATCAAGTCCTGCGTGGGCGGTGTCGCGTCGTCGGTGACGGGGGACCCGGCGGTGTTCGTGTCGGTGTCGGCAGCACACCAGGGTCCTGAGGGCGGCGGCCCCGTTGCCGCCATCGTCGACCTCGGCCAATAGTTCGTGCTCACACCGTGAGTGAGGTTGCGTCGCGGCCCGGCAACCGGGCCGCGACCCAACCTCGACTACACCAACCGCCGATCGTGAACGATGCTGCGGTCGGAGTCCATGCACGTCGGCGGTTCGCCGGTATTCGTTATTGAAACGCGGAGAGGTTCACCCATGTCACACGTCATCGACCCCGTCACCGTCGGCGATTCCGGCCCTCGCACGGAACCCTCGTTCCCGCCGCGCGAATACGGAGAGCTCGTCATGTGTGACGCGCTGACGCTCAGTAGTGTGATCAAGAGTCGCCAGGTGTCGTGCATCGACGTCATGACCGCCTATCTCGACCACATCGAATTGCACAATCGCAGTGTCAACGCCATCGTCGCCCTGCGTGACCGGGACCAGTTGCTGGCCGAGGCGCGCGAGCGGGACCGCCAATTGGCCGACGGGCACTACCTCGGCTGGATGCACGGGTTCCCGCACGCCGTCAAGGACCTGTCCGCGGTCAAGGGACTACCGTTCAGCTCCGGATCGCCGATCTTTGCCGACCGGATCGCCGACGCGGACGAAATGTTCGTCACCCGGATCAGGGCAGCCGGTGCCATCATCATCGGCAAGACCAACACCCCCGAGTTCGGACTCGGATCGCAAACGTACAACCCGGTCTGGGGCACGACGGCGACACCGTACGACACCTCCCGCACCGCCGGTGGAAGCAGCGGCGGCGCTGCTGCGGCCCTGGCGTTGCGGATGGTTCCGGTCGCCGACGGTAGTGACTACATGGGGTCCCTGCGCAATCCGCCGGCCTTCAATAATGTTGTGGGCTTTCGCCCGTCGTGGGGGCGCATCCCCGAGACCGGATTCATCGCGCAGGGCGCGGTTGTCGGTCCGATGGGGCGGTCGGTGGCTGATGTGACGCACCTGCTGTCCACGATGGCGGGTCCCGACGCCAACGCCCCGCTGGGCATCGACGAGGACCCCGAGATATTCACCCGGAGCCTTGACCGTGACTTCAGCGGGACTCGGATCGCATGGGTAGGGGACTGGGGCGGGTACCTGGCAACGGAACCCGGAGTCCTCGAACTGTGCGAGTCCGCATTCGAGGCGTTCGGGAACATCGGTTGCCGCGTCGAGGCGGTGCTCCCCGACTACAAGCCCGAGGACATTTGGCAGCTGTTTCTGAGGTGGCGCTGGTGGGCGCAACTCGGCTTGGTCGACCTTTACAACGACCCGCAGACACGCGCGCAGATGAAGCCCGAGTTCGTGTGGGAGATGGAGCACGGAATCGCTCTCTCCGCGCTCGACCTCACCAGGGCTGCGGCGGCACGTAACGACTGGCAGGCGGCGGTCACGAAGATGTTCGAAACCTATGACTACATCCTCGCGCCCAGTGCGCAGGTGTTTCCGTTCGACAAGGCCACACACTGGCCCACGACGATCGCGGGCCGGCCGATGGATACCTATCACCGGTGGATGGAGACCGTCGCACCGTGGACGATGGCGAGTCTTCCGGTTGCTGCGATGCCGGTCGGTTTCGATGACCGCGGGCTTCCCATGGGAATCCAGATCATTGGACGACACGGCGCAGACCGGGCCGTTCTCCAACTCGCCCACGCGTACGAGCAGGCAACGAAGTGGGTGGAGCGTGTGCTTCCGCCCTCGCTCCTCCCGGGCTGAGCCGTGCTGGTGACGCGGCGCTGTATCGTCGTCGGCGTACGGTTGGTATATGGAAGATGTTGCCAACGGAGAGCGACCACAGGCACATGATTTGCCAACACCTGTCGGGTACGAGTTGACGGTTCGGGAGCTGCTGACCCTGCCTAGCCTGACCGGCTCGAAGCTGATCGCGGGGGCTGGCGGCCTGGAGCAGATCGTCCTGCGGGTCAACGTCATCGAGGTGCCGGACATACTGCCGTGGGTCAAGCCGAACGAACTGTTGATCACCACCGGATTCCCGCTGCGGCATGCCGACTCGGGCCAGCCGTTCGACCCCGCCGCGCTGGTCGAGCTCATCGAAGGTCTCGCCCGGCGCGGCGCGGCCGCACTCGGTGTGAAGGAAGGCCGGTACCTCGACGAGCTTCCCGCCGCTATGCTCGAGGCGTCCGACCGTCTCGGGTTTCCGCTGTTCCTCATCCCGCGGGAGATTGGGTTCGACGAGGTGATGTCCGAGGTGTTTACCCACCTCGTCGATCGTCAGGCGTGGGCACTGGACGTTGCGGACCGCATGCACCGTGCCTTGACCAAGATCGTCCTCGAGGGCGGGGATCTGCCGCAGATTGCGGACGAGGTCGCGGCGCTGTTCGACGCCGCGGTCCTCATCTGCACGCCCGACGGGCGAGTGCAGGCGACAGCTGGTGCGACTCCCAACCTGCAGGCGCTGCACGGGTTGCCGCTGTTCGACCCGTCCGGCCGGCTTCGTACCGAGCGCCTACACCACGGCCTGCAGCCGGCACCGGACACCGAGGCAGGTCAGATCGCCGTCGCGCCGGTTGTCGCCGGCGGCATCGACCATGGCCTCATCGTCGCCTTCGTGGCAGACGGCGGACTCGGCCCGGTCACCGTGCAAGCGCTCGAGCGCGCCGCAACCGTTGTCGCGTTGGCGGTCACCAAGCAGCTCGCGGTGTCGGCCGTCGAATCCAAATTTCGCGGCGACTTCCTGCGCGATGTTCTCAACGGCACGGCAGGGACGACCGCCCAGATCACGGAACATTGCGCGCAGCTCGAATGGGACGTGAACCGCCGCATGGTGGTCGTCGTCGCCGAACTCGACCCGGACGCCGATCCGGCGACGGCCGGCCGGCCGACACCCCGGCCGGTTGCCGGGCGAATGCCGCAACAGCGGTTCACCGCTGCCTGGCAGCAGGTGGTCCGTCGCAGAGATCGGTTCGCACCGGTAGTTGGCTTCAGTCATGAAGTGGTGGCGTTGATGCCGGTGGGCGGCAGTGATGCCAAAACTGTGATCGAGGAATTGATCGCTGCTGTCACCGGGGACCGTGGAGGCGGCCGGCATTCGTTCTGCACCGGAGTAAGTCGCGTCATCGACTCGGTGGCCGGCATCCCGCAGGCGTACGACCAGGCGCGGAAGGCTGTGACGGTGGGGCGGCGCATGCACGGGAACGGTGCTGTCGCCCACTTCGACGGCCTGGGCGTCCACAGGCTGCTCTCCCTGGTCGACGACAGCGCTGAACTCCAAGCCTTCGCCACCGAGGTCCTCGGTTCGCTGGCCGGCGACGCCGACGAAGCGATCGATCTCCGCCAGACACTGCAGGCACTCCTGGACACCAACTGCAATGTCGCCGAGACTGCACGCGTCCTGCATTTCCACTACAACACGTTGCGTTACCGGATCGGTAAGTTGGAGAGCATCGTCGGGCCTTTCACGACGGATCCGATTCTGCGCTTGGATGTAGCGCTTGCATTGCGGGTCGTCGAGATGGAGGGTTTGTAGCCGATCAGCGGTGGCCGAGTTGGGAACGCCCGAACAGGCTTGCGGATCCGTCGGGGCAAGTCCGAGGCACGCCAACTGTGCCGGATCGTGCGAGACGCACCCAGCAGCTTCACGAGACGTGTCAGCCGGGCATAGCGGAACTGACGTCGAACGCCCAGAACGGCCGTCCGGGCCTGCGAGGTACGCATCAAGGGTCCGCACGGCAGCAGGAGAATATGTTGTAGCACAATCGATCACGGATAAGATCTGCTCGGCGATGAACGCGGTGAGCGCGACCGGTGCCACGAGCAACCATTGGACCCCGGCGCACCTGCGCCCGCGGGATCGAGGCGGTCATCGCCGAAGCGGACGACCGGAAGCACACCTGCCCGCAAGGACGGCGATGATGGTCGGCCTGTCGGCCCCGAAGACGAGAAGTGCAAGGGCCGCAATGTCGTTGAACGGCACTTCGGGAACGACAGCGGGGCAGATGTTTTCACGACATGAGCGCTGATTGCCCCAGCTCACGCATGTCCCTTTCATGAGGGCATCGGCGATGTTTGCTCAATTAGTTGGCAAATTTTGGTAGGGAGTACCAGCGTTGTGCCTGGGGCATCAATGGAAGAGTGGGTGAAGTTGGCGGGAGTAAACCCGAACGCAGACCCGCGGATATATGACGTGGCGGCGCGCGCCACTTCTTCTCTCCCGGTGCCCTTGCCGGAATCTCGATATCCGCGCGCTTGCACAGCGACACTTCTGGAAGGAGGCCAGGACACATGCGCCTGAGCAACCAGGACGCGTCGACTACCCGTCACGTCGGTGGACGGCACCGGTCTTCGGCAAGCTAGGAGCTCGCCCCTCACCGTCCACCGCCCCGTGAGAGGAAACCAATGAATGCTTTGCTCTACGTCGGTATTGCGCTGCTCATTGTTTCGAACGTACTGATCCCCCCGGCGCTTCTGCGATTCCAGAACGGCGCCAGCCAGTTTCTGCGCTCGACCGTCACCCTGGCATTGGCTGGGTCGGCAGCAATGCTGGTAAGCGCACTGACCTCCACCGATGCTTCGGTTGGACAGCGGTGGGCTACCGCGCTTGCCGGAGTCCTGAGCGGCAGCGTCGTGGCTGCGACCATTGCCCTGGTGATCGAGCCCCGATTCACCGAATCGGGCTAGCCCGGATTCAGACAGCGGGCAGTCCAACGAGTGGCCGGTTGTGCCCGGTCGACTGTATGAGGTGGGTCCTGCAATGGTTACGCCGTCGACGGCGTCGAGTACCGGCCGGTCGACCCCACTGCTACGAAGCGGCCGCAGGGAGAAACGAAGAAGGTCCGGGCTTGGGCGATCGAGCAGGGATACGAGCTGTCCTCCCGGGGCCGCATCCCCACCGAAATCGAGCAGGCTTTCCACGACGCCCACTGATGATCGCCGCTCAACTGCGCAGCTGTGCGTTGAGCCGTGCGGCCTGTCGCGTGAGGTGGTCGCGTTCGGGGAGGCTGTGCGCCGATCGGGCGGCTTCGGCGTAGAGCCGTGCTGCGGTCACGGGGTCACCGTCGCGCTCGTGTAGGTACGCCGCGACGGCCGCGTGGCGGGGCAGGGAGGGGTCGAGCCCCGCAAGGGCGGCGAGACCGGCCCTCGGACCGTCGGCCTCGCCGACCGCGACGGCCCGGTTGAGGCGGGCCACCGGGCTGTCGGTGAGACGCACCAGCTCGTCATACCACTCGACGATCTGCACCCAGTCGGTCTCCTCTGCCTTCTGGGCGTCGGCGTGGAGCGCGGCGATGGCCGCCTGGGCTTGGAACTCCCCCAGCCGGTCCCGGGCGAGCGCGGCCTGGAGCACGTCGACGCCCTCGGATATCAGGCGGGTGTTCCACAGGCTGCGGTCCTGGTCGGCGAGGGGCACGAGCCTGCCGTCGGGGGCGGTCCGTGCCGGGCGCCGGGCGTGGTGCAGCAGCATCAGCGCGAGCAGGCCCGCGACCTCCTCGTGCTTGGTCTTGGCCGCCAGCTGGCGGGTGAGGCGGATCGCCTCGACGGCGAGATCGACGTCACCGGAGTAGCCCTCGTTGAAGACGAGGTAGAGCACGCGCAGCACCGTGGCGACGTCGCCGTGCTGGTCGAACCGGACGCTCGAGACGGTCCGTTTGGCCCTGCTGATCCGCTGGGCCATGGTCGACTCGGGCACGAGGTAGGCCTGCGCGATCTGCCGCGTGGTCAGGCCGCCGACGGCGCGCAGCGTGAGCGCGACGGCCGAGGCCGGTGTCAGGGACGGGTGCGCGCACAGAAAATACAGCTGGAGCGTGTCGTCCACCGCCTCGCCCGGGCCGGGTACGGGTTCTGCCTCGACGAGCACCTCGCGGTTTCGACGGGAGGTCTCGGCGCGGGTGGCGTCGAGGAACTTGCGCCAGGCCACGGTGACCAGCCAGCCTTTGGGGTCCCGCGGCGGGTCGTCCGGCCACACGCGCACAGCCTCGACCAGGGCTTCCTGCACAGCGTCCTCGGCCGCCGCGAAGTCGGCTCCGCGGCGGACGAGGGCACCGATCACCGCGGGTACCAGTTCTCGCAGCAGCGACTCGTTCACTCGGTCACCGTGGGCGGCTCGGACAGGAAGGGACGCAGCTCGAGCCACTCGTGGATCGGTTTCCCACCCGCGCCCGGGGCCGCGGACAGTTCGCCGGCCAGTTCGAGCGCCCGCTGGTGGGTTTCGACGTCGATCACCATCCAGCCGGCGATCAGGTCCTTGGTCTCGGCGAACGGGCCGTCGGTGACGGGTGGTCGCCCCTCGCCGTCGTAGCGGACGAACGTGCCCTCCGGGGAGAGTGCCTGACTGTCGACGAACTCGCCGGTGCCCTCGAGCCGGGCGGCGAAGTCGTTCATGTACTGCACGTGGGCCGAGATCTCCTCCGGCGTCCACTGGTCCATGGGCGCGTCGTTGACCGATGCCGGCGCGCCGCGGTAATGCTTGAGCAGCAGGTACTTGGCCATCATGTTCTCCTTGGTGTGGTGCGGCCCATTGTGGCCGTGTTCACTTCGGGGACGGAGCGACGCGCGGGTTCTCGACATTCCGTCGCGATATTTTCCTGGCGGACTTCACCGGCCCCGCGTACCGCGGTGGGATCGAGGCGTGGGCGATCCGCCAACGCGAGCGACCGCGCGGTGCTTGGGCGCGCCGACGCTTCTCCCCGGTCACAGTCGACGACGACGCTCACACCGCCGAACGAGAAACCCGTCCGAACGCACGCCGATCGGCTACCGGTCACCACGCAGGCACCACCCGGCTGTCGCGGACCTCGCGCCCATAGCGTTCCTCGGCGACTTCGATTGAGGTGCCTAGCGCAATCCGTCCTTCCGATGTCACGGCCAGCCTCGGCGGAAGCGGTACCGGCAGGCCGGCGCCGGCCGCGACTCCCGCCAGTGCGGCGCCGAGCAGGAACGAGCCGTCGGTGCCGGCCGCGCCGGCCGGGGGAAGGTCGGGCAACTGCAGGGGGAGCCGCGCCGGGGTGCTGTGCCCGGCCCGGCCGACGTCCACCGTCGTCCCCGCGCACTGCGTTTCGACGAGATCGGCCACCAGGCGCGCGTCACCCGAGGCGTAGGCGAGCCGGAACGCCAATTGCATCGCCGGATCGGCGATCTCACGGTTCCACTGCTCGCGCTGACGCCCGTTCGGCAGCGTGGACCGCACGGCGTCGATGGCGATCGCCGCGGGCACCGCGAGCGCGATAGCACGTGCCCGCACCGCGCTGTCGGGGGTGCCGGAGGCCGCGAGCGCGGATTCGAGCAAGGCTGCGTGCCAGAAGTCGACCTGCGCACAGTGCAGCCCGAGCCCCAGCCCGTGGTACGTGTCGAACGCGGCAGCGAGCAGTCTCTCTCCCTCGTCGAACCGCCCTTCGGCGAAGGCGACAGTGGCGAGGCGAGTCTCGACGTCCGCGACGTCGAGTACCGCTCCGGAACTCCGGAAGTAGTCGAGGCTGCCGCGATAGAGTTCCGTCGCGCGTTCGGTGTCGCCCCGGCCTTCGGCGAGAAACGCCAGCACCTTCGATCCGATCCCCGCCCGGTGGCCGATCCCGGCGCGCTCGAAATACGTCTGGCTCGACAGCAGCAGTGGTTCCGCGTTTTCGGGTCGCCCCGAGCGGGCGTGCATGATGCCCAGGTTCTGCTGCGTTTCGGCGACCGCGTTGACGTCGCCCGCGGTCTCGAACGCGTCGAGCGCCTGCCCGGCGAAATCGTCGGAGAGATCGAAACGCCCGGTCTCGAAGTGGATGGCGGCGAGGTTCATCAATGGGTGTCCGGCCAGCCCTGGGGCGAAACGCACTGCCGCGTCGAGGGACTCGGTGGCGATGTCGGCGGCGTCCGCCCACTGCTGCCGGTGCATCGCGACCGCGGTCAGTGACAGCAGGCACGCGACCCGCAGGTCGCCCCGATCGTCGGCCGTTGCGAGCAGTTCCCGCGCCTGCTCGAGCGCGTCCTGCGCGCCGTCGAGGTCGCCGATGTGCTGCAATGCCTGCGACAGGTTGACCAACGCGGCGGGACGCATCCGGATCGCGTCGGCCGGCATCACCGCGAGGGCTTCCCGGTAGAGGTCGACGGCCCTCGCATGATCGCCCAGTTCGTCGGACATGCTGGCCGCGTTGATGATCGCGCTCGTCCGAACGTCGCCGGTGGTCGAGCGGGCGACCCGCTCGAATGTCCGGAGTGCCTCGGCGACCTCTCCGCGGGAGTACGCTGCCGCGCCGGCCGCGAGGAGGTCCCGCGCAATCTGATCTCCCACGTCAGAAGTCCGAATCCGAGGCGGCCGCCGCTATCTCGGCGAGCAACGGCGCGTCCGGCGCGTCGTCCGGTGCCGTCTCCGCAGCCCGGCGTAGCCGCCGGCGGACCAGGGCCCGAACCCGCTCCCGGACCTCCGGACCTCCACCATCGGCGTGACCGTTCACGCCGAACCCGGGCAGATGCACGTCCACGGACACCCCAGATTCCGAGCCCTGCGGTGCGGCCGACTCGCCGAACCAGACGTCCCCCGACAGCTGCAGCGCGACATCGACGGTGCCCGATGCGGTGCCGACCAGCGCCCGGGGGCGTACGTGTTCCGGCACTGGTTCGGAGAGACCGGGTGCCGCAACGACACTCACCCGTACGGTCGTGTCCCCGGCGGCGCGCACCACCTCCCACGACACCGCCCGCTCGGACGCGTCGACGAGTCCGGGTGGGTACCGGCGCCAGTCGGATCCGGTGATACCCCGCGCCAGGACGAGTGTGCTCGGCAGCGTCGCGGTCGCGGTGCCGGCCGCGAGGGCGTAGTCGTCTGCCCGTCCGGGGCGGTCGGCGGGCGCCGGGCCGGTTGGTACGTGGGCGTCGTCCCCGTCGACGAGTAGATCGCATTCCGCGACGAGCGTGGCCATCTCGCCGTTCAACAACCCCTCGTCGAGCGGCGGGACGGCGTCGATCGTCGAGGTGGGCCACCACCGCGCCGCCCAGTGCGCGTACGCGAGTCGCCGTGCACTGTCGGCCATCCGAGGTCGCGCCGGGGAAACCGTGACGTCGCGCCCGGACCCGGACGCCACGGCGAGCGCCACCTCCTCGCCGAACACGGCCCACACCCAGTTCTGCGCCGAGGCGACGTCGTCGAGCACCGCGACCGGGACCGGGTGTTCGGCGAGCACACTCCACGACAGGTGTCCGCCGACGACTTCCAGCACTGCCACGTCGATACCCGCGGCGTCGTCCAGGACGCTGGGTGCGTCGTCGGGGGTGATGATCCAGATCCCGTCGGGCGTGTGCTCGATCCGCACCGTGCCGGTAGTCAACTCGCCCTCGATTCGGGAGCATCCGCCGCATCTGCGAGCGGAATTGCGCTGAGCGCCTGCTTGACCCGCATGCGATGGTCGAGGATGACCGATCGCGCCACGCCGTCGAGGAGGTCCCAGAGTTCGTCGGGTTCGTGGACGGAGAACTCGCGTACGTCGCGGCCGTGGAGTCGGACCCACAGACGGCGGAGGTAGGGTCGCCACGGCTCGCGGAGTTCGGCGGCGACGGCCGTCAGTGGATTCGCTTCGGGCAGCGACGCGGCGTCGGCGCTCACCGTGAGGCGGCGCGCCTGCAGGACGTACGCCTCCCGTTGCCAGCGGCCGTTGATCACCCGGACGGCGGTCGTGTCCGCAGCCGAAGGAGGGGATGCCGTTCCGATCGGACGCAGACCGGTCGCCAGTGCGGCGCCCGTCGTCGCCGCGACCCGCAGGGATTCGTCGAGAAGCGACCAGGGTGAGCAACTTCGGGCGATCTCGGTGGTGACCAGTTCGTGGATCGGCGGCAGCTCCGCGCGGTCGGTCGACGCGCGGAGAACCGTGAAGACGCGTTCGTAGACGGACCGGTCGAATGGGAGTCCGAGTGTCGAGGTCGATGCCGACGCCCCCAGCCGCGGCGGCCCGGGCACCGGATGGCCCGTCAAGCCGAGCCGGTGGGCCGAGACCTCGGTGGTCCAGAGCGCAATCCCGTGGTGAGTCCCCGCGTGCCCGGCGATCAGGGTGTCGAGTGCCTGCCGTCCGTCGTCACCGTCCCGCTCGAGTCGCGCGCCGGGGCAGGCGTCCAGGACCACGTCGATTGTGTGGGCGTGGTCGCCGGTTGCCGCGCCCGACAGCGGTCGCCGCCCCCACGCGACGTCGATCAGGGCGTTCAGTTGCCGGGCCCGCGCCGGATCGGTGACGTGGGCCTTCAGCGCCTGCGTGGTGCGGCCGGCAGCGAATTCGTGCATGTCGCGGAGCGTGTCCTCGGCGACGGATTCGTCTCGGAGCGGGTCGGGTGCGCCATAACCGGTCGCGAGTTCGAAACACCGTTGGAAGTACAGATCCTGGGGGTTGCCGTCCGTGATGCGCAGCGCCCGGCGAACTCGTTTGAGCAGCGTGAACCAGGCAGCGGCGGCGCGGAGCACGTCGGCGGAGGCGTGCACCCGGGTAGCGAGCAACCGGGCACCGTCGGCCGTGACGATCGGACCGGCACACAGCGGGTTCTGCACCGGACGGATGACCAGCGGATCGAGGATCAATTTCACGGTGCGGCTCAGCGGTCCGCCGTCCGGCCCACTGAGCGGTTCGACGCCATCCAGCTCACGCCACACCTCGTCGAGCACCATGGCGCGTGGTCGCCGAGCAGCCGCTGAGCTCCTCGATCCCGTCCGCATTCGAGCAGGTTACCGCAGGGATGCCGCGTCGACGTGCCGACAAATCTGGGATCGGTAGGGCGCGAGACGTTCCTACCTTTCTCACATCGGCTCCAGTCCGCGAGCCGAATCGACGACGGGCGCCGAGCGCCCTCACGAAATGTGAAGGACGGATCATGACCAAGATCGTTCGGACTCAGAAGCGCGTCTACACCGCCGGCATCGTGGCGGCGGCCGCTGTCGCCCTGCTCGTCTCGGGCTGCAGCGACACCAGTGACAGCAGCTCCGGTGATGGAAGTTCCGAACAGTCCCCGGCGGCCTCGGACGTGGCGAGCCCGGCAGGCGCGTCCTCGGCCGCGGTCGACGGCAAGGCTCTGGACGCCGACTTCGACGCGACCTGCGCCAAGCAGGGCGACACGTTGGCGTTGGCGCTGGCGGACACCGCCAACGCGACGTACGGCGACCTGGCGGTCTCCGCGACGATCACCGGCACCGACACCGTGCAGGCGGTCGGGATCGCGGGCAGCAAGGGCGGGTCGAACGGCCTCCCGTACGCCCTCGGCTTCGGGCAGGGAATGCCCGGCGGCTCCGCGACAGTGGTGAAGGACGGCGACACCTACACGATCACCGGTGAAGGCGTCGGGGCGCCCGACATGAGCAACCCGACCGCGCCGAGTTCGTCGAAGTTCGACATCACGTTCGCATGCTCGACCGTCGTGGGCGGCTGAGCCGGCCCACCCGGGACGCGCGCGGAGTCGCGGCAGTCGAGTTCGCGCGCGTCCCCCATGTTCTTCCACGCAGTTCAGGTACGGAAGGGACTTATCGTGAAGAAGATCGTGCGTACCGCCGCCCTGGTGTTTCTCGCCGGGTCGGTGGGCTACTACCTGTGGTACGGCCTCGACGGTCGGGGCCGGACGAACTACGGAATCGACGCGCTGTCGTGGGTCGGCCCGCAGATGATCTGGCCGATCGTCGCGGTCAGCATCGTCGTGGTCTGTTTCGCCGTCACCGGCGACAGTGTGCTGGCAGCGTTCACGGGGCGGAACAGTGCCGCGTTCCGGCACGGAGCGGTCGGAATCGGGACCGTGCGGTCGGTGCGTCAGACGGGCATGACGCTCAACGATCAACCGGAAGTGCGGATCGATCTCGGCGTCGAGGGCGCCGACGGCACGATGTTCGAATCACACGCCCGGATGATCGTGCCCCTGACGGAGTTGGCGCTACTCCGTCCGGGTGTCGTCCTCCCCGTCCGCTACCTTCCGGACCGCACCGACAAGGTCGAGATCGACCGCTCGGGAGACGTGTCGACGGCGCAGGACGCGTTGAACCGATCCCTGATTCGGCAGGGAATCACCACCCCGGGCAAGCTCGACATCGCGGCGCGCGGCATCCCCGCGCAGGCGGTGGTGCAGTCGCTCAGTGTGCCCGGCGAGATCCGCAACGGGAATTCGAAGGTCGAACTCGGGCTCGCGGTCACCCGGCCCGACGGCACGACGTTCACCACCCGCGTCGAGAAGTTCCTGCCGCCGCGCAGCGTCGGGCACGTCCAGGTGGGTCGGGTGGTGACGGTGCACTATCTGCCGGGAAACGAGCAGGAGGTCGTCATCGCCCTGCCGGCGAATGTGTGATCAGTTCTCGGTCTCGTCCCGGGGCGGAAGTCCGAGCGACCGGACGAGGAGGAGGAGCTGTTCGCGCAGCGGCCCCACGTCGCCGACCGCGGCGGTGAGGGCCGCATCCTCCTTCTCGAGGGTCAGCAGGTGGCGGTAGATCGCGCGCCCCGACTCGGTGATCGCGACCCGCTTGCGCCGCTCGTCGAGCGGGTCGGTTTCCCGGGTGACGTACCCGGCTCGTTCGAGGCGGTCGATGGTGCGGCTGATGGTCTGGTCCGTCACCCGTGAGGCCTTCGCGATGTCCCGCTGCGAGGCCGGCCGGTCGGCGATCGTGTGCAGGCAGATGAGACCCGCATGGGTCATGTGCTGCGACCGGAGGATGGCCTCCCACGAGTGCTCGACCAGCCGCGCAGCCGTGGACAGTAGACGTCCGGTGGGCCACTGGTCCATGCCGTCGCTCGTCATTTCTTCGCCTCCATTTGCAATTTGCTCAGCAGGCTGAACAAAATAGGAACATCGCAATCCGGACATCCGGTCGTCGAACGCACCGCCAGCATTGGAGAGCACGTGACCACAACTGCCCGCCCACGCCCGGTTCGTCGCCTGCGGTGGATTCTGCCAGCCGTGCTGGTGATTCTCTGGCTGGCCGTCGGCGGTTTCGGTGGCCCGTTCGCCGGCAAACTGTCCGCGGTCCAGCAGAACGACAGCACGTCGTTCCTACCCGCGTCGGCCGAGGCCACCGAGGTGTCCGCGCTGCAGAAGGGGTTCACCGACACGCAGTTCGTGCCGGCGATCGTCGTCGCCGAACGGACGTCGGGGATCACCGCCGCCGACACCGAGTTCCTCGCCGGCACCGCGAACTCCTTCGCCGGTTCGGAGGGATTCGGTGACGAGGTGTCACCGCCGATCCCGTCCGCCGACGGCCGGGCGCTGCAGATGTTCGTGCCCGTCGACAGCGCCGGCGAGGTCGGTGACAGTGTCACGGAACTCCGGGACGCGCTCGGCGCCGCACCGGACGGTCTCACCGTCCTCGTCACCGGGCCCGCCGGTCAGGTAGCGGATCTGTCCGCGGCGTTCGCCGGAATCGACGGACTGCTGCTCCTGGTCGCGGGTGTCGTGGTCATCCTCATCCTCATTGTCGTCTACCGCAGTCCGATCCTCCCGTTTGCGGTGATCACCTCCGCGGTCTTTGCGCTGGGACTGTCGAGTCTCCTCGTGTACCTGCTCGCCGACGCCGGCGTGATCGCGCTGAACGGTCAGAGTCAGGGAATCCTGTTCATCCTGGTATTCGGTGCCGCGACCGACTACGCACTGCTGCTCGTGTCCCGCTACCGCGAGGAACTGCGGATCGAGCAGGACAAATACCGCGCCATGCGGACGGCGTGGCGGGCGACGCTCGAACCCGTCGCCGCGTCCGCGGGCACGGTGATCGCCGGCGTGCTCTGCCTGCTGCTGTCCGATCTCAACTCCAACCGCGGTCTCGGACCGGTGGCGGCCATCGGCATCGCGGCGTCGTTCGTCGCGTCCATGACGTACCTCCCCGCGGTGCTCGTGCTCCTCGGCCGGACGGCGTACTGGCCGAGGAGGCCCGCATTCGACGCACGGCACGCAGAGAAGGACGAGGCCGCAGACCACAAGTTCTGGGCCGCACTCGCGGCACGGATCGGTGCGCATCCACGCCGATTCTGGGTGGCGTCCAGCCTGGTGCTGGTGCTCTTCGCGCTCCTGATGCCCCAGTTCGAGGCAAGTGGTGTCGCCGAGTCGGAGACGTTCCTCCTCGACGTCGATTCCGTTGCGGGCCAGCAGATTCTCGGCGACCACTTCGACGCCGGCTCCGGTTCGCCGGCAGTGATCATCGCGAACGAGGGCTCCCGCGAGGCGGTAGTCGACGCTGCCCGGGTCGACGGAGTCGGCGACATCACCGTGCTGTCCACCCCCGGCACGCAGGCCCCGCTGGTGGTGGACGGCCGGGTGGCGATCGAAGCCACCCTGACCGATCCGGCCGATTCCCTCGCGGCCGAGGACACCATCGTCCGCCTGCGTGAGGCCGTCCATCCGATCGACGGCGCCGACGCCCTGGTCGGCGGCACCACCGCCACGGACCTCGACACCAAGACCACGTCGACGCGTGACCGCACGCTGATCATCCCCGTCGTGATCCTCGTGGTGTTCGCGATCCTGTGCGTGCTGCTGCGGTCGCTCCTCGCGCCGCTGTTGCTGATGGGAACGGTGGTGTTGTCATTCGCTGCGACGTTGGGCATCTCGTCCCTGGTCTTCGAGCACATCTTCGGATTCCCGGGTGCCGATCCCGTCGTCCCGCTGTTCGCGTTCGTGTTCCTCGTCGCCCTCGGAATCGACTACAACATCTTCCTCATGACCCGGGTCCGGGAAGAGGCCCGGCGCATCGGCACCCGCCGCGGGGCACTGCGCGGCCTGACCGTCACCGGTGGCGTGATCACGTCGGCGGGAGTGGTTCTGGCGGCGACCTTCTCGGCGCTCGCCGTCATCCCGCTGATCTTCCTCGCGCAGATCGCCTTCATCGTGGCGTTCGGCGTGCTCCTCGACGCTCTCCTGGTGCGGTCGCTCCTGGTGCCTGCCCTCACCGTCGACATCGGGCAGAAGATCTGGTGGCCGAGCAAGCTCGCATCGGCGCCGGAGCCCGACGAGAACGTCCGTGCGGAGCCGGAATTGGATTCGAGTCGTACGTGAGCGCGTCACGCCAACGCGAGTAGCGCCAGCGCTGCCTGATCGGGGACGGTGACGTTCAGGCTCGTCAGCTTCTCGAATCGGCCGAGGCGGTTGAGCACGGTGTTGCGGTGGCAGAACAATTGCGCCGCGGTGTCGGTGACGCTTCCCGTCGCGAGGTAGGCGCGCACGGTCTCGAGGATGCGTTCGCGTTCCTCGTCGGTGATCGGGGCGAGGCCGGACAGCAGGTGGGCCGAGAAATCGGTCTGATCGTCGAGCCGGCCCTTGGTGACCCGGGCCCATGCGTCCGTCAGCGTCGTCAGGCCGTGTTCGTCGGGGCGGATCGTCCGGAAGATCTCGTGGGCGGTGTTCGCGGCCGCCGGCACCGCGGCCAGGCCGGACACCGCCGCGACCATGCCGCCGGCCACGTCCTGCAGTTGGCGGTGCTGTGTCTCGAGCCCCCGGGTGGGTGTCCGCGGGGCCGGCCACAGAACCACCACGCGGCCAGACTGATTCAGCACGAAGAGTTGTTCGCCACCGGCCGCGAGAGTGTTCGCGATCCTGTGCACCGCCTGGGACGCTTCAGGATCGACGACGACGACCCGGAACGTGGCGTCGGCGTCGACCTTCAACGCCCGGGCGATCTGTTCGATCTTGCTGGGGACGAGGCCTGCAGGCCCGAACAGTTCCGCCAGGTACGTTTGCTGCTCGTCCCGGGTGAATGCGGCCATCGCGGCCTTCTCCTCGAGGTAACTCTGGTGGACGGCGCGCGCATAGTCGTCGACCACGTTCCACAGGCTGTCGACGTGCAACGCGAGAACGGCCATGTCTGCCGAGTTCGCGCGCCACAGCAGAGCAGACCAGATGATGCCGAAGTCGAGCCGGACCGCCGTCACCAGATCTTCGACGGGTATCCCCTGCCGCGCGCGCAGGCGACCCAGGTCGGAGGGCAACGAGCTGAGCTGAGTCGTCGTCGCGCCTGCGGTGACGGCTTCGAGTATCAACCGAATCGACTCGCGAGCGGAATCGCGCAGACCGTCCCGGTCGACCAGCCCGGACTGGTATGCCTCGACGGATTCGAGTCTGTCGAGGAACGCGGTGGCCAGGTCGTCCGTGTTGCGCATGGTTCCGACGATCAGTTCACGCCAACGAGCCAGTGTCTCCTGCTTCCGCTTGGCGAGGTTTCTCACGGCAACGTCCTTTCACCCGAGTTTGCGGTCAGGTTTCGTCGAGATCTCCACTGTGAGCATCGGGGTAACACGTCGTTGGAGATTCGTTCATCGGCTCTTGTCGCGGTGGGTGAATCGCCTGGGACAGCGCGCCGGCATCGTTGCTCCTTCGCCGTCACATTATGCACATACACAATAATCCTGCCCTTCCTCGAGGCAGATTGCGATTTCCTCCCGCTGCCGGGTGGGGTTTGATTGAACACACGCCAATTGGACGACCTGCCCTTCACCCGCGACATTCGGAGCACCACCATGAGCCCCTCGGCAACCCGACAGGTCGGCCCCACGACCCCGATCCCACGAGACACGTCCCGGCGCGTGGCTTTCGCCGCATTCGTGGGAACGGCGATGGAGTGGTACGACTTCTTTCTGTTCACCACCGCCGCCGCGCTGGTGTTCAACGTGCAGTACTTCGTCTCCGACAACGCGCTGACGGCGACGCTCGCCTCGTTCGGCACGCTGGCGGTCGGATTCGTTGCGCGCCCGGTGGGTGGGCTGCTGTTCGGATGGCTCGGCGACCGCGTCGGTCGCAAGAAGATCTTGATGACCACCATCGTCGGTATCGGGGTCGCCACCGTGCTGATCGGCATGCTGCCCAACTACTACTCGATCGGTGTCATCGCGCCGATCGCACTCATCGTGCTGCGCGTGCTTCAAGGACTCGCCGTCGGAGGTGAGTGGAGCGGTGCCGTCACGATTGCGGCCGAGAACGCCTCACCGGAGGAACGGGCGAAGTATGCGTCCATCCCGCAGCTCGGATCCCCAGTCGGCACGATCCTGTCCTCGGGTGCCTTCTTCCTGACCTCCGCCCTGTTGTCGGAGGACGTCTTCGATTCCTGGGGCTGGCGCATCCCGTTCCTGCTGGCCCTGCCCCTGCTGGGAGTGTCCATCCTGATCCGGCGTCAACTCGAGGAGTCCCCCGAATTCGAGGCCTTGCAGGAGGATGACGCCGTTGCGGAGGCGCCCCTGCGCCAGGTGTTCGTCGGGGCGTGGCGGCAGCTGCTCGTCGGTGCTTCCGTGATGCTCATCGGCGCGGGCGGCTTCTACCTGATCACGACGTTCATCATCAGCTATGGCAAGCGGGTTCTCGGCCTGGAAGCGTCGATGCTCCTTCTGGCGACCGTCATCGCGGCGGTCATCGAGATTCCCGTCATCATCTCCGGCGGACGATGGGGTTCGCGATTCGGTTCGTGCCGCGTCGTGATCGGCGGTGCCGTCGCCACGATGATCCTCGCGTTCCCGATCTTCTGGGCGATCGGCACCGCGCACCCCGTACTCGTCGTGCTCGGGATGAGTGTGGGCGTTGCGGCCGTGTCCTATCCGTACGCCGTCAGCGGTGCCGTACTCACCAGTCTGTTTCCCGCGAAGGTGCGGTACAGCGGCGTGGCCGTCTCGTCGAACATCGCCGGACTGGTCTCCGGATGCGTCCCGCTGATCGCGACCGCCGTGCTGACCGTCACCGGCGACCACCTCTGGCCCGCAGCGATCATTCTCGTGGCCATCGGTGCGATCGCGCTTGTCGGTGGTGTTCTCGCACCACGATGGAGTGTTGTCGAAGACGGCCTCAAGCACTGACATTCACTCTCGACCCACAGAAGGAACAGTCGTCATGAGCACAGCAGAGCAGCAGATTCCCGCGCCCGTCCCGGCCGCGACGCAGGAGCAGAGCGAATGGGACCTGCGCGTCGAGTTGGCAGCCGTATACCGCCTCGTCGCGCACTTCCGGATGACCGATCTCATCTTCAGCCATATTTCACAACGACTTCCGGGCGACGAACCTCGATTCCTGATCAATCCGTACGGACTCTTGTTCGAGGAGATCACCGCGTCGAACCTCGTCGAGGTGGGTCTCGACGGCGAGCTGGTCACCCCGTCGGAGTACCGGGTCAACCCGGCCGGGTTCGTCATTCACAGTGCCATCCACGCCGCCCGGCCCGATGCGCACTGCGTGCTTCACACCCACTCCCGCAACGGTTGTGCGGTGGCAGCTCAGAAGAACGGCCTTCAGCCCGTCAACCAGACGTCGATGGAGTTCTACAACCGGATCGCGTACCACGACTACGAGGGTGTCGCGCTGAACGATGCGGAGAAGGTCCGACTCGTTGCGGACCTCGGTGACAAGAACGCGATGATCCTCCGCAACCACGGCCTCCTGACGGTGGGAGACAGCGCGCGCCGCACTTTCCTGCGGATGTTCTACCTCGAGCGTGCCTGCGAGATGCAGGTCGCCGCACAGTCCACCGGCCAGGAACTGATCGTTCCGTCGCCGGAGGTCTGCGAGCACACCGCTCGACAGCTGAACAACGAAAACCGTGTCGGCGAAACCGATGACCACGACAACAGCGACAACTGGGACCTCGCCTGGACTGCGTTGCTGCGTCTGGTCGATCGCATTGCCCCGGACTACCGGTCCTGAGATGACACCAAACACCAAACGCCGCGCCGTGGTCGTGGACGGGGTCGGTACGCTCATCGCCGATCCCGCACTGCTGCCGGACCTCTGGATGCTCGACGTGTTACCGCACCTACCTCGCGGTGACGACGTCATCGCCATGGCGGTGAATCCGGAGACCGCTCAGGTCGGGCCGGAGGACCTGGATCGGGTCCCGAATCTGCGGCTGCTCGCCGCGACGTCCGCCGGTACCGATCACCTCGACCTCGAGGAGGCACGCCGCCGCGGTATCACCGTCACGAACACTCCGGACTACTGCACCGACGAGGTCGCCGACCACACCACGGCCCTCGTCCTCGGGCTTCTCCGCCAGACGCACCGCCTCGACCGATCGGTTCACCTCGGCGGCTGGACCGTGGGCACCCCCCGCCCCCGTTTCGTACGTGGTGCAACACTGGGGATCTGGGGTTTCGGTGCGATCGGGCGTGCGGTGGCACACCGCGCACATGCGCTCGGCATGCGTGTGCAGATACATTCGCGCCGGCCGATCGGCGACGACTTCCCGGACTACACCCAGGTGAGCTGGAACGAGCTGATCACCACCAGCGACGTTCTGACCGTGCACGTGCCGCTGAGCGACGAGACCCGGGGGCGGCTGGACGCGCAGGCGCTGCGGTCCATGCGGCGGGACAGCTATCTGGTCAACGTGTCTCGCGGCGGAATCGTCGACGAAGGGGCCCTCGATGCCGCGTTGCTCTCCGGTCACCTGTCGGGTGCCGCGGTCGACGTGCTCGCGACCGAACCGCCCGTCGACGGTCACGTACTCTCCTCCACACCGAATCTGGTCATCACACCGCACGCCGCGTGGATCTCCGAGCTGTCCATCCACGCCCCGTTCCGCATGTTCGCCGAGGCGGTGGCCGCGCTTCCGGAGGAACCGGACCGGTAGCCCGCCGGTCGAAGACGTACGTATGCCCACCCACCCGAGCCGGGTGGGTGGGCATACGTGTCACGACTGAGCGAATCCGCCGCACACGGCCCGTTCACCCCGCGAATGCTCTGCCTGTGGGAATGCACAACGATTCTGGGCGAACCGGTTGAGGTTCGTCATCCCGAAATCAGCCCTGGACGTGCTTGTATTGATACATCCGCAGTCGCACACGATGTTGACTCCGCTACCCGGACGCCGGGGCCGGCGGACGCAGATCCACTCCCGGGAGGAATCCACATGACCACCGCCAGCAAGACCGATTTGGACCGTTCCGTGGTCACGGACTTCCAGCAGTTGTCACAGTTCGGTGCGACCCCGGGCGGTGGCGTCGACCGGCAGGCCGCCACCGAAGCCGACGGAGCACAGCGGGCCTGGCTCGCCGAATGGCTGGTCGCCCGAGGATTCCGTGTCGAATACGACCGTGCAGGCAACCAGTTCGGTCTGCTGGAAATCCATCCCGGCGCCCCCTACGTTGTGACGGGCTCGCATCTGGACAGTCAGCCGCTCGGTGGCCGCTACGACGGTGCGTACGGGGTGCTCGCCTCGGCGCACGCCGCTCAGCGCGTCGCACAGCAGTGGCGGGAGGGCAACCTCGCGCCGAAGTACAACCTCGCGGTGGTCAACTGGTTCAACGAGGAAGGCTGCCGGTTCAAGCCGAGCATGATGGGCAGTTCCGTCTACACCGG
Source organism: Rhodococcus wratislaviensis (assembly GCF_041228765.1). NCBI lineage: Bacteria > Bacillati > Actinomycetota > Actinomycetes > Mycobacteriales > Nocardiaceae > Rhodococcus > Rhodococcus wratislaviensis. The sequence continues at coordinate 1,518,131 of NZ_CP150488.1, forward strand.
CAAAATCGATGTGGAACAGGCGTTGTCGACCACCGATCGCGACGGAGTCTCGGTCGCGGAGGCACTGTCCGGTATCGGCTGCCTGGGGTCGGGTACGGGTCCGCAGGCCGCCGCCTACGCCGAGATCCACATCGAGCAGGGCCGAAATCTCGAGAACGACGGAATCACCATCGGCGTGGTCGACTCCACGTGGGCGGCCCAGAAGTACGAACTGGTGGTCCACGGCGATCAGGCCCATACCGGGTCGGCGACGATGCCCGATAGGCAGGACGCGCTCCTCGGGGCCTCCCTGCTGGTGGTCGCGGCGCGTGAGCTGGCCGAGGATTTCGCGACCGCGCCACTGCACACCTCCGTCAGCCAGATGACCATCGAGCCCAATTCCCCGGTCGTCATCGCCCGGGAAGTGCGGATGCATCTCGACCTGCGATCGCCCATCGAATCGGTCGTCGATCTCGCCAACGAGCGGCTGATGGCCCGGTTCGCCGAGATCGAAGCCCGCGCTCAGGTGCGCATCGAGAAGGCCACCGCGCATTCCTGGGGAGTGGCGGGCTATCAACCCGAGGGTGTGAAGCTCTCGATGGCCGCCGCGGAGGACCTGGGGCTGACGTATCGGCAGATCATGACGGTCGCCGGACACGATTCGGTGAACATGAAGGATGTCGTGCCGACGGTGATGCTGTTCGTGCCGAGCGTCGACGGAATCTCGCACAACGAGCACGAATTCACGACCGACGACGATGTGTGCGCCGGTGTGGACCTGTTGACCGAGGTGGTCGCCCGTCTCGCGGTCGGAGAACTCGACCGGACCTCGTAGTCGGAATCCGAATCAACCGCGCCGGCACAGCCGGCGCGGTTGATTCAGTTCTGCTGCGACGCAAGCGCGACCATGGCGAGCGCCGCATCGGCCGGTTTCGTGATGTCGAGCCCGGTCAGCTCCTCGATTCTGTGAAGCCGGTTCAGTACGGTATTCCGATGGCAGTAGATGGTCGCGGCCGTTCCCAGCAGGCTGCCGGTGTGCAGATACGCCACCATCGTCTCCAGGAGCCGCTCGTTCTCCCGCTCGGTTGCCTCGCGTAGGGGAACCAGAACGTATTGACCGAGATCGCAGCCGATCTCGGCGAGATACTTCTTCGCCAGCATCGGCCACGAGGCCTTCAGATCGGTCACGCGTTCCTCGTCCGGGCGGAGCTGATCGACCATTCTGCTCGCGGCGAGCGCTGCCAGGGGAATGTCGGCGATCGCCCGGGCGATCGGCGCCACCGCGGCTCGAACCCGGTCGAGTAGCGCCAGTTCGCGGGGCGTCACCACCATGGGTGAGGTGGCGGGAATCTGCCAGAATGCGATGAGGTGGCGCCCCTGCTCGTGCGTGAAGACCCGTTCGGAGAAATGTGCCTTGTCGATGTTGTGCCGCAGCGTCACCGCCGACTCGCTGGGTACTGCCACGACGCGATAGAACGACGACACCGAGACGCCGAGAGCCCGGGCGATCTGCACATGGTTGACCTCGAACTGGCCGACAGCGTCGAACAGAAGACTGATCTGCTGGCGCTGGAGGTCTTGCCGTTCGCGGATCAGCTGGTCCTGTTCCGCCAGGTACGCGGCCTGAGCGAAGCGGGCGAAGGTGTCGACGACGTTCCACACCTCCTCGGCGTGCGCGGCGAGCACGTGCGCTTCACTCCGGCCGGCCGTCGACAGCAGTCCCGACCACAGAATCGGGAAGTCGAGTCGGATGGCCGTGAGCATCGACTCCAGAGGGATGCCGTCGCGTGCTCTGCGCCTGCCGAGGCGGGAGGCCAGGCGCTCGACCACTCCGACCTGTGTGGGGTCGACGAGAGCACGAAGCATCAGCGCGAACACGTCACTGCTGGTGGCGCGGAGTTCGGCCTCACGGAGCCCGGCATCGCGGTACTCGCCGGCATCGAGCAGCCGCTTCATGAACTGTTCGACCAACGCGCCCAGGTTCTCACTCTGCCGTGACACCAGAGTGTGCCACCGCTGAGTGTCTTGTCGGTTGGTCATCGCCACCGTTCTCCGTTCCTACTGTACTAACGCACAAATGCGCTGCCGGACCGAACGCGAGCCCCCGGGCACCGGTTCTGAGACGTGGTCGGCCCGTGTTGCGGCGAAGTCGTGAAGAGGCAAGTGCCCGGGGTGACAATCGTGGACCATCCGAACCCATTGTGTACAGCGGATCGGGCGAGCACCAGGAAAGTTCCCGAATCGATGTGCTTTCGCCCATTTCTGCCCCGCGTTTTCGTTGACCGCTGTCATTGGATGTGGCGCAGTTCACCAGCAGACTTGAATTCGCCAAGTTCCCACGACAATTCCGGAGTCTCCCAGTGCGCATTGCCGTCCTCCAAGCAACGTCCGCGGTTGGGCACATCGACGCGAATCTCGACATCCTCACCGCCGCGGCCGGGGATGCGGCCGACGGGGGCGCCGACATCCTCGTCACCCCGGAACTGTTTCCCACGGGATACGCGCCGGCCAGGATTCACCACCTCGACGGTGCGCCTGTGCGGCAGGCGGTCTCGCAACTGGCCGAGCGTAGTGGCATCGCCGTCGTCGCCTCTACCGTCGAACAGGCCGATTCCGGACGGTTCATCACCGCCACCCTGTTCGGGAGTGACGGCACACAGGTGCTCCACTACCGTAAGTCACACCTCTTCGGCACGGAGGAGCAGTTCTTCACCGCGGGCACGGAACTGTCGCGCATCGTTCGTTTCGGTGATCTCACAGTCGCACTGGGGATCTGCTACGACGTCGAGTTCCCGGAGTACGTGCGCGCCCTCGCCGTCGGAGGGGCCGACCTGGTGCTCGTACCCACGGCGGTACCCACCCGAGTCTCTTCGACATTCGACGCCGCCGCCGTGCCAGGCCTGCTCGTGCCGGCGCGCGCACTCGAGAACACGGTGGCGATCGCGTACGCCAATCAGTGCGGCGCCGGGTTCGCCGGCCGCAGTTGCATCGTCGCGCCGGACGGGTTCATCGCGGCGCAGACCGAGGGTGGGGCGAAACTCATCTTCGCCGACATCACGAGCGAAACGATTCGCGGCGCCAGAGTGGACAATCCGTACCTGCGCTCGCGCCGACTCGACTTGTACTGACGAGAAACATCTTCCGAACCGAACCACCCTGAAGGAGTAGTGTGTCTTCCTCTGCCCCGATCACGATGCTGATCCCCGATTTCCCGTTTCCCTACGACGAGTACGTTCGTCACCCCGCCGGAATCGGCTCCGTGCCGAGCGAGGCATACGGTCGCAAGGTCGCCGTCGTCGGCGCCGGCATGGCCGGGCTCATCGCGGCGTACGAGCTCATGAAGATGGGCCTCCATCCGGTGATCTACGAGTCCGCGGAGATCGGCGGACGGATGCGAGGCAAGAGATTCGGGACCGACGGGGGACCGGTCGCCGATCTCGGCGGGATGCGGTTCCCGGTGTCGGGGCAGACGTTCTTCCACTACGTCGATCTGCTCGGGTTGAACACCGCACCGTTCCCCAACCCGTTGACCGACGCGAGTTCGAGCACGGTCGTCGAGTTGGGCGGCACGGCGCACTACGCCCACACCCCGGACGAGCTGCCCGAGTTCTTCCACGACGTCTCCGCGGCATGGAGTGACTGCCTCGAGGAGCGAGCCGCGTTCACGGAGATGCAGACCGCAATCCGAGACCGCGACCTGAAGAAGATCAAACGCATCTGGAACGAGCTGGTGCCCGCCTTCGACGGCATGTCCTTCTACGGATACCTGGAATCGTCGAAAGCGTTCTCCGCGCTCCCTTTCGAGTATCGAGAGGCGTTCGGTCAGGTCGGGTTCGGCACCGGCGGATGGGATACCAACTTCCCGGACTCGATGCTCGAGGTCATGCGCGTCGTCTACGTCGACGCGGACGCGAACCAGCAGCGCATCCTGGGCGGCGCCGACCAGGTACCACACGGACTGTGGAATCACGCTCCCGCAGACCTCGTCCACTGGCCGGTCGGAACGACTCTCGCCTCCCTCCACAGCGGCTCGCCCCGGTCCGGGGTACAGCGGATCAGGCGCGACCACACGCCCAGCGGTCCCGGCCGGATCGCGATCACGGATCGGTGGGGCAACGAAGAGTCGTACGACGCGGCCGTCGTCACCTGTCAGTCGTGGCTGCTGTCGGCCCACATCGAGTGCAGTGAAGAGCTGTTCAGCCAGAAGCTGTGGATGGCAATCGAACGTAGCCATTACATGCAGGCCTCGAAGACGTTCGTGATGGTGGATCGCCCGTTCTGGAAGGACGTCGATCCCGAGACGGGTCGCGACGTCATGAGCACGACTCTGACCGACCGCATCACCCGCGGCACCTATCTGCTCGACGACGGACCGGACAAGCCGGCATTGATCTGCCTGTCGTACACCTGGAACGACGACTCCCTCAAGTGGATGCCGCTCGACGCCGACGAGCGCGTGAAGATGATGCTCCACTCACTCGCCCAGATCTACCCCGGTGTCGACATCGCCTCGCACATCATCGGCGAACCGGTCACCGTCTCGTGGGAGGCGGATCCCCATTTCATGGGCGCCTTCAGCGACAACCTGCCCGGGCACTACCGCTACCAGGAGCGGTTGTTCACACACTTCGAACAGTCGGACTTCGAGCCCGGGCACAGGGGAATCTACCTCGCCGGTGACGACATTTCCTTCACCGGTGGATGGGCGGAAGGCGCCGTCACCACCGGCCTCAACGCGGTGTGGGGGGTCATGAATCAGTTCGGAGGCACCACGCCGCCGTCGAATCCCGGCCCCGGCGACCTTTTCGACTCGATCAAACCTGTTCGACTGGACTAGGAGAGCACTGTGAGTACGAGCCATTCACCCGAATCGCCCGCGGTACACATTCCGTCGGACTCCTCGGCACGCCTGTCCCACGAGGGCGACGACGACTACAAGAAGGATCTCAAAACCAGGCAGATCCGGATGATCGCGATCGGCGGCGCGATCGGAACGGGTCTGTTTCTGGGCGCCGGCGGCCGCCTCGCCTCAGCCGGGCCCGCCCTGGTAATCGTGTACGCGGTCACCGGTTTCTTCGCCTTTCTGATGCTGCGTGCGATGGGTGAGCTGGTACTTCATCGCCCGACGTCCGGATCCTTCGTGTCGTATGCCCGGGAGTTCTACGGCGAGAAGATGGCCTTCGTCGCCGGGTGGATGTACTGGATGCTGTGGGCGATCACCTCGATCGTCGACGTCACCGCCGCCGCGATCTACGTCCACTACTGGCATTTCTTCACGTCGGTTCCGCAGTGGGTGCTCGCGTTGGGTGCGTTGGCGATCGTCCTGTTCGTCAACCTGTTGTCCGTCAAGGTCTTCGGGGAGCTCGAGTTCTGGTTCGCGATCATCAAGGTCGTTGCACTCGTCTCGTTCCTGGTGATCGGCGGGATCGTCGTCGCACTCCGCTTCCCCGTCGACGGTCACCAGACCGGTTTCACGCTCATCTCGGACAACGGTGGATGGCTCCCGAACGGCATGCTTCCCCTGGTCATCGTGATCGTCGGTGTCACGTTCGCCTACTCCGGCATCGAACTGGTCGGCATCGCGGCGGGAGAGACTCCGAACCCCGCGAAGATCATGCCCCGTGCGATCAACAGCGTGATCGTCCGGATCATGGTGTTCTATGTCGGCGCCGTGCTGCTTCTCGTCCTGTTGCTGCCGTACACCGACTACAGCCCGACACAGAGCCCGTTCGTCACGTTCTTCACCCAGCTGGGCATACCCGGCGCCGGCAACGTCATGAACTTCGTGGTGCTGACCGCGGCGCTGTCCAGTCTGAATGCCGGTCTGTACTCGACGGGCAGAGTCCTGCGGTCGATGGCGATGAGCGGGACGGCACCACGGTTCACCGCCCGCATGAGCAGCTCCGGCGTCCCCTACGGTGGAATTCTCCTCACCGCGACGGTGACGCTGATCGGGGTGGGCCTGAACTACGTCGTCCCCGACCACGCATTCGAGATCGCAATCAACGTGTCCTCGCTCGGCACACTGACGACGTGGGCGGTGATCGTGCTGTGCCAGATGAAGCTGCACCGTTGGGCGACTCGGGGAGTGGCGGAACGCCCGGCGTTCAGAATGCCGTTCGCCCCCTACTCGTCGTACGCGACGCTGGTGTTCGTGGCGGCGGTCCTGGTTCTCATGGCGCTCGACTATCCGGTCGGAACGTACACGGTCGCGTCGGTTGTCGTCGTGATCCCGGCACTGATCGCCGGCTGGTTCGCTGTCCGGCACCAAGTGCGGGTGCTCGCGGGTCGGCAGTAGACGCACCGGTGTTCGATGCTCCGACCCGTGCCCACCGGTGCCCCAACTCCGCACGCGCACCTCGCGGCAACCGGGGCATCGGCGCTTCGGTTCGAGTCCCGGCTGTGCGTGCGGACAGATGTTTCCAGTAGATGTCACGATCGTCACATCGCTTCACACCTGGGAACGCCAGGGCGCGAGGCGGCCAGTCGTTCTCTGCGAGAACGGCTCCCGGATCACGGTATTGCGGCAACGCAGGCTCAATTTGCTGCGGCCGCACCGAGCTTGACCGGGAGGTGGGAATCTGCCCACCGGAAAGGGGTAAACAGTGTGTGTTTCCCTATTGAACGTGTCTCCTGTCACAGCGGATAGTTGATGTCATCGGGAGTGGTCAGCTACCCGTCACTCTTTCCCAGCCGTTCTTTGGAGAACCCATGGCTCAATCTGCAGTCGGCGGCCAGGCGTCGCACGATATCAAGAGCAAGATGCGTAAAATCGCCACGGCCAGTGTTATCGGCACAACCGTCGAGTGGTACGACCTCTTCGTCTTCGCCACGGCCTCGGCCCTGGTCTTCAACAAGATCTTCTTCCCGAGCTTCGACGCGCTCGTCGGAACCATGTTGGCCTTCGGCACGTTTGCCGCAGCGTATGTCGCCCGGATCGTCGGTGCCGCGCTGTTCGGCCACTTCGGCGACAAGTTGGGCCGTAAGTCCATGTTGCTGATCTCCCTGATCACCATGGGCGCGGCAACCTTCGCGATCGGACTGCTACCCACCTATTCGGCGATCGGCATCATGGCCCCGATCCTGCTGTTGACTCTTCGCGTCATTCAGGGCCTCGCGCTCGGCGGCGAATGGGGCGGCGCGGTTCTGATGGTGGTCGAACACTCGCCCAAGACGAAACGTGGATTCTACGGCTCATTGGTCCAGGTCGGCGTTCCCGGCGGAACATTGATCGCCAACCTGGTCTTCCTGATCATTGCCGCAAACACGCCGGAGGAGTTTCTTCTCACCTGGGGTTGGCGTATTCCGTTCCTGGCGAGCGCTCTACTGGTGGCCGTCGGCCTCTACATCCGCTTGACTCTGGAAGAGACACCGTCGTTCCAAGCGGTCAAGGAAGCCGGCGCGAAAGCCAAGATTCCCTTCGTGGTTCTCATGCGCAAGTACTGGAAGCAGGTTCTGCTGGGCGGTATTGCCACGTTGTCCACCGGCACCGCGTTCAACATCATGGTGGCCTTCGGACTCACCTACGGCAAGCAGCAGCTCGGCTTCTCCAGCGACACCATGCTGCTGGCCGTCCTGATTGCGTGTGCTACAGGGCTGTTCATGATTCCGGCGTTCGGCGCACTGTCCGACCGCATCGGGCGCAAACCCGTGATCATCGGCGGCATAGTCGCCGAGGCCGTCGTCGCCTTCCCCATGTTCTGGATGATGGATACCAAGTCCGTCCCGATGGTGATCCTCGCCTATATCATGATGATGACCGCCTTCTCGGCCAACTACGGCCCCATCGCCACATTCTTGGCCGAGCTGTTCGGGCCCCGGGTCCGGTACTCGGGTCTGTCCATCGCGTACATGCTGTCCGGACTACTGGGGAGTGCCGCAACCCCCGCCATCACGACGGCGCTGCTGAGCGCCACTGGCTCGGGATCCTCCGTGGCCTGGTACATGATCGGATCCGCGGCAGTCTCCATCGTTGCTCTGCTGCTGTTGACGGAAACGCTGCGAAACAGCCTCGACTCGGCCGACGAAGCGCCGGCAGAGAACTCTCTCCCGGAGGCGGATCCTGAGCGGGTCCGGGTCTGATGCGCCGCATAGGCGTAGTGTCCGGCGACGTGCGTCCGGTCGGACCGTTCTCTCACGCAGTGGTGGCCAACGGGTTCGTCTTCACCTCGGGTCAGCTCCCCGCCATCTCGGACCTCAGCGATCAGCCGGCCGCCTTCGACGACAAGGTTCGTCAGACTCTGGCCAATCTGGAAGCGACACTGCGTGAGGCCGGATCTTCCCTGCAGAACGTGGTCAAGGTGAACACCTACCTCACCGATCCTGGGCAGTTGGAGCAGTACAACGCGGTCTATTCAGAGTTCTTCGGGAGCGACCTGCCCGCCCGAACCACCGTGTGCGTCAATATTTTCGGCATCGCCTTGGAGATCGAATGCGTCGCCGTCCTCGCTGAACACTCGATCCCGGAAGGCGCATGATGTCTCTACCTCGAACGTCCACTTCGCCGCAGGTGCCGCCCGTCGAGGCGGCGCTGCTGGCCAATCTCCGCCGGGTCAGCTTTCCGACCATCGGCCACTACCTCGAAGACGGGTTCGTCGATCCGGCCATCCGCTCTCTTCTCGCCAATGTGCGTGTGGTGGGACGCGCAATGACTGCGCGCATTGCGGATGCGGATGCGGTGGCGATGAATCACGCATTGAGTGCCCTGACGCCGGGCGATGTGCTGGTCGTCGACATGGGGGGCGACGCGGTTCACGCCTCGGTCGGAGCGGTCACCTCCTGCGCGGCACTGTCGGCCGGCGCGGTGGGAATCGTCGTCGACGGAGTGGTAACCGACATCGTCGAACTGCGACAGGGCGGTCTGCCGGTGTTTGCTCGCGGCACCTCGATTCTCACCACCAAGAGGCATGACGGCGGCAACAGCGCGATCAACGTGCCGGTCATGGTCGGCGGTGTTTCCGTCAATCCTGGTGACATCGTCCTCGCCGACGACAACGGTGTCCTGGTCCTGACCCCGGACGGTGCGGCGGATGTCGTCGACCTGGCCCTCGCGTCCGACGCTGCCGAACCGGAAACCCTTGACCGTCTCCGGGCCGGCGAGCCCCTCGCCGACGTGCTCCATATGGGCGGCAAGGCACGTAGATCGTGAAGGAACCACCGCGGTGAACCCGGGATGGATGCCGATCACGATCAGCGGTATCGATGGTTCGGTTCGCGTTCTCGGTGTTCATGCCGGTGGTCTTTCGACAGCCGACCTCGTGTTCGTGAGAACCGTCCTCACCCACGAACTCGAGAGTTCCGGTCGGCCACTTTTCCTTTACGAGAATGCCTCCCGGATTACCGTGATACTCAGCGGAGACACCGACGTCGACAGGTGTAGAGAGTTGCTCGCAGACCTGCCCCCTCCGATTCGCTCACGGTTGCGTGTCGGGTTGAGCACAACGCAGCCTGCCGCTGAGGTGGCGAATGCCTCGCGGCAGGCACACGTTGCTGCGGCCGCCGCGTCGGACGGAGCTGCCGTACTGGATTTCGGGGAGATCGCGGGCGGCGAGCTCTTGGTGTCGACGCCGTGTCGTGAGGTACTACGAGTGGTGGGCGAGTCGACACTCGGGCGTGTGGACGACTACGACCGCGTCAACCGTACCGCCCTGCTGCCGACCCTTCGGGCGCTCCTCGAAGCGAATGGTCACAACGAATCCGCCGCCGCGGTCCTGGGTATTCATCGCCATACTCTGCGCACCCGAGTGGCTCGAATCGAGCGCATTCTCGAGTGCTCATTGACCTCGGCGTACGTGCGCGCCGAGTTGCTGCTCGCCCTCATCGTGTGCGAATACCCGAGTCGGCCCGCTCCGTGACGCTCCGCTGACGGGCCGACTGTTCCGTCGGCCCGTCAGCGAGATCGGCCACTCACAGCGTTCTTCCCCTGTGCGCTGATGATGTCCGGCGAAGCACGCAGTGGTTCAGTGCAGCTCGGATGCGAGGGCATCCAGTCCGAATATCCGCGCTCGGTCGAGAACTCGACGGGCCCTGGCGAGCCGAGGCAGATCGCTTCCCTTTCGTGCGTTCGCTCCATCGGGTCCGAGCAGAGTGATCAATTCCTTCGCCTCCTCGATCTCCCGGCCGGTCGGACTGAGGGCCGTGTTGATCGTGGTGGCATGTGACGCGTGTAAGCACATGCGGCCGGTCATACCCAGACCGGCCGCGTACTCGGTTTCGTCGACGGCGAGGATCTGATCATCGGGCACCGTCGGCCCGTCGATCGGAGCGGGCAGGCCCGCCGCGCGGCTCACCACGACCAGCCGAGAACGCGCGTACGTCAAAGCGTTACGGTCGGTGCCGGCTCCGACGTCCATGCGGAAGTCTCCGCTTCCGAAGGCCAGCCGACCCACCCGCGGGTGTGCGGCGATCGTTCCTGCAGCTTCGAGACCCGCGGCGGACTCGATGAAGGCAATGACCGGTGTGGTGGCACGAAGCCCTTCGGCAACCTTGTCGACATCGTTCGCCGAGTCGGTCTTGGCCAGCATGACGCCGAGAAGACCTGGTGAATCACGGAGCGCCGCTACGTCGTCCTTCCAGAACTCGGTCGTGACGTCGTTGATACGGACCCACGCGCGTCGATGGTGAAGCGCGTTCACGACCTCGGTGCGTGCGGCGAGCTTCTTGCCGGGAGGTACGGCGTCTTCCAGGTCGAGGATATCGACGTCGGAGCCGGATCCCAGCGACTGCGGCAGGTCGGATGCTCCGGAGATCAGGAACCAGGATCGTGCCACGGTGTACGGCAATTCCTGGCTTCGCCCACCACTCGCCGACTCGTCCGTCCAGGTATCGATGGTGTTACTCGATTTCACTTTGTCCCACTTCCATTGTTCGTCGGATGTCCTCCGGGGCCCCGGGATCGCGTCTCGGAGGGTCCGCAGTATCCACGTTCACCACAGGCAACCGTCGTGATCGGCTCCTGGATTCGTGGGAATGCAGAGCGGCCGGCGGATCCGCGTGTCGCGGATCCGCCAGCCGAATTCGTTCAGTTGTCGAGAGCGCGCAGTGCGGCGGTGACGGCGCAGGTCTTCGCCAGGTCGACCTCGCCGTCCCCGCGAACCGCATCCACGACGAGTTCGAAGCGATGCAGATCGTGAGAATGGGCCTCGCACCACGCAGCGACTGCGTTCCCCGTCCCGGTGCCGTCGTCACCCAGCACCCGGACTGTCAGCGCATGGTGCAGGTCGGACAGGTCGTCGTGCACCGCCGCCGCGGCCAGCACATCCCAGTGGGTGGAACCCGTGCGATCCGACAATGCGTCGACTACCCAGCCGATACCGAGTCGCTGCCCGAGTTCGTGATGCACTTCGGCCACCCGCTCCACCGAGATTCCCAGTGAGTCTGCGGTGTCCGCGAATTGGAGCGCACCGGGAAGATCTGCATCGAGCGGACGTTCGCCCCGGGGGAGTTCGACGAGCTTGCGGACCGAATCAGCGAACCGGTCTATCTCCCTCTCCGGCACCACGATTCCACGTCGTCGGCGCAACAGCCACGAGACGGCGTGTTCGATCAGCCAGCTGGTGTCGAGCAGTGACTCCGGGCGTTCGATGCCGGTGCCCGGACCCTCGAGTGCCCGTTCCCACAGCGCATCCAGCTCGTAGATCGCGCTCACGGCAGCGTATGCCGAAGCGACCTCCGATGTGGTGATTCCGAAGCGCTCCTGTAGCCAGAAGATGGCTCCCGGGCCCACGCGGTTGATCAGCTCGTCGGCGATCGACGTCGCGATGATCTCCCGCCGCAGGGGATGGGCGGCGATCTGAGCGGCCACGTTCTCGGTGATGGCGTCCGGAAAATATTCGGTGAGGCGCGCAGCGAATACTTCGTCGTCCGGCACGGTGGAGGCGAGCAGTTCCTGCGAGACCAAATTCTTCGACTGTGCGAGGAGAATCGCGATCTCCGGTCGGGTGAGTCCGTGCCCGGAGGTCGCGCGGCGCTTCAATTCCGCGGGGGACGGCAGTCCCTCGGTGCGTGGATTGATTCCGCCGACCTTTTCGAGGTTGCCGATCAACCGGACGTGCCTGTCGAGGAGATGGCGGGCTTGCGCGGAGGCAAGGCTGATGGCCAGGATCTGGCTCGCGCTGTCGTCGAGTACCCGCGAGGCGACGTCGTCGGCGACCTGCGCCAGCAGGGACGCCCGTCGTCCCGGCGAGAGGCTGCCCGCTCGCACTGCCGCGTCGAGCGCGATCTTGATGTTCACTTCGAAGTCCGAGGTGGCGACTCCCGCCGCGTTGTCGATGAAGTCTGCGTTGATCCGTCCGCCGTCACCCGCGTAGTCGATTCTGGCCTGCTGCGTCAACCCGAGGTTGCCGCCTTCGCCTATGACCGCGCACCGGAGTTCCCCTGCCGACACTCGTACGCGATCGTTGGCCGGATCCTGAGCATCGACGTCGGTCTCGCTCGCGGCTCTGACATAGGTGCCGATGCCGCCGTTCCAGAGCAGGTCGACCGGTGCGCGCAGCAACGCCTGGATCAGCTCGTCGGGGTCGAGCGATGAGGACTCGATGCCGAGGCACGCCTGCACCTGTGGTGACAGGGTGATCGATTTCGCCGACCGAGACCACACACCACCACCGGTCGAGATCTTCTCGCGGTCGTAGTCCGTCCAGGACGACGTCGGCAGTCCGAAGAGGCGCTCGCGCTCGCGGTACGACACGGCGGCATCGGGGTCGGGATCGAGGAAGATGTGCCGGTGGTCGAACGCACCGACGAGCCTGATGTTCCGCGACAGCAGCATCCCGTTGCCGAACACGTCACCGGACATGTCGCCGATACCGACGACGGAGAACTCGGCGGTGTCGATATCGTGGCCTGCCTCCTGGAAGTGCCTTTCGACGGACAGCCACGCTCCGCGCGCGGTGATGCCCATCGCCTTGTGGTCGTATCCAGCCGAGCCGCCCGACGCGAACGCGTCACCGAGCCAGAAGTTGTACTCCGCCGCAATGCCGTTCGCCAGATCCGAGAAGGTGGCGGTGCCCTTGTCCGCGGCGACGACGAGGTACGCGTCCTCGCCGTCGAGGCACAGGGTGTCGGCCGGATGGACGACGGCCCCGTCGACGATGTTGTCGGTGATGTCGAGGAGCCCGCGGATGAAGGTCGCGTATCCCGCCCGCGCCGGGGTGTCGGCCGAACGAACGACGAAGGCACCCTTGGCTCCCATCGGGACGATAGGAGCGTTCTTCACCGACTGAGTCTTCATCAGACCCAGCACTTCGGTCCGGAAATCCTCGCTGCGGTTCGACCAGCGCAAACCACCGCGTGCCACAGCGCCGCTTCGGACGTGGATCCCTTCCACTTCGTCGGAGTGAACGAAGATTTCACGAAAGGGAACCACTCGCCCCCGCGTGGCCAACCGTCCGGAATCGATCTTGAAGGAGAGGTAGGGCTTCGGCTGTCCCTGCGCGTCGCGCTGGAACCAGTTGGTGCGCACGACTGCCAGGACGAACGCCTGGAGGGCTCGTCGGATCCTGTCCTCATCGAGGGTGGTCGCACTGTCGACCAGGTCGGTCAGGGCGGCGTTCGCCCTCTCGGGATCGCCGGTCCGAGCGGGGTCGAGCCGTGCCCGGAAGAGCGTGACCAGGGCGCGGACGAAATCGGGATTGCTCGCCAGCGAGTCGGCAAGATAGGTCTCGGAGAATCCGAGTTGCGTCTGCCGGAGAAAGCGGCACATCGCACGGACGAGTACTGCCTCACGCCAGTCGATTCCCGCTGTCGCGACGAGGCGGGCGTACTGATCGATTCTCCACCGGCCGGCCGAACCTGCCTCGAACGCCGCCGCGATGTGATCCAGGACCGGGGTGGAGAAGGAAGATCCTGCGAAAGCGAACTCGTGCACCGATCCGGTGCCCTCGGCGCCGTCTGCGGAAACCTGGCGATGCGCTGCGGTGCGGAGACCGAAGCTTTCGAACATCGCACAGACATCGACCAGCAGGGGTTCGGTCCCGGGCCACCCCACCACCGCCGCCATGCCGGCGGCGGTGTGCTCGAACGTGACCTGTGGATGTCCTGATGCCGTGGGTGAATAGTCGACCGTGGAATCGGTCTGGATAGTCATCGTCGTGTCCTCATCATCGAAGTGCCGGTGCGTGTGACGTTGTGGGTTGCCCGGCTAGCGGAGTGCGATGTACTTGATCTCGAGGTATTCCTCGATACCTTCGCTACCGCTCTCACGGCCGAGCCCGGATTCCTTCACTCCTCCGAACGGTGCCGCGACATCGGAGATGATGCCCCGGTTGACGCCGACCATCCCGGACTCGAGTGCGCTGGACACCCTCAGCGCCCGGTCGAGGTTTTCGGTGTAGATGTACGCAGCCAGACCGAATTCGGTGTCGTTGGCCGCGGCGACTCCTTCGTCCTCGCCGTCGAACCCGATGACGGCTGCGACCGGCCCGAAGACCTCTTCCTTCAGAATCCGCGCGTCGGCCGGCACGTCGGCCAACACCGTCGGCTCGTAGAAATAGCCTTCGCCGGCGGCGTTGCAGCCACCGGTGGTGACGACGGCGCCCTTGTCCACGGCGTCCGTCACCAACTCTGCAACACTCGACCGCTGCTTCTCGGTGATCAGCGGCCCCACCTGTGTGCCGTCGAGGTCCCCGGGCCCGACCTTCAGTGCCTTCATCCGAGCGGTCAGCTTCTCGACGAACTCGGCTCGTACCGCGTTGTCGACGTGGATCCGGTTGGCGGCTGTGCACGCCTCACCGGTGTTGCGCATCTTCGCGGCCATCGCGCCCTCGACCGCCTCGTCGATATCGGCATCGGCGAACACGACGAACGGCGCGTTGCCGCCCAATTCCATCGACGTCCGCAACACACGCGTGGCGGACTGCTGCAGCAGGATCTTTCCCACACCGGTGGAGCCGGTGAAGGTGACCTTCCGAAGTCGGTGATCGTCGAACAGCGGAGCGGTGAGCTTGGACGAACTCGAGGTCGGCAGGATGGAGAGCACACCCGCCGGAAGGCCCGCCTGCCGGAAGACCTCGCCGAGCAGCAGCATCGTCAGCGGTGTCTCGGCGGCGGGCTTCACCACCATCGTGCACCCGGCCGCGAATGCCGGTGCGATCTTCCGGGTGCCCATCGCAAGAGGAAAGTTCCACGGCGTGATCGCCAGCGTGGGGCCTACCGGTTCCTTCGTGACCAGAATCCGGCCGTTGCCCGACGGTGACTGCGTGTAGCGGCCGTTGATCCGCACTGCTTCCTCGGAGAACCAGCGCAAGAATTCACCGCCGTACGTCACCTCTCCGTAGCTCTCGGTGAGAGGCTTGCCCATCTCGAGGGTCATCAGCAGCGCGAAGTCGTCCCGGCGCTCGATGACCAGTTCCCAGGCCCGGCGAAGAATCTCGGAACGCTCGCGAGCCGGCGTCGATGCCCATCGGGACTGCGCCTGCGCGGCGGCGTCGAGCGCCCGCAGGCCGTCCTCCGGGCTCGCGTCGGCCACCTCGATCAGTACCTCGCCGGTTGCGGGATTGCGGACCGGGAACGTCTTGCCGCCGGTAGCCGGCACCTGCTCGCCACCGATCCACAGGTCGGTCGGAAGTGCGGCCAGAAGGGTCTGGGTGTCGGTCATGTGTGTTTCCTTCAGGTGTCGAGGTGGTCGTTGGCCGCGCGTCGGGATCAGCGACGCGCGTGCGTGCGAATCGCGTCTTCGAGGACGGTGAGGGCCTCGTCGAGTAGGTCGTCGCTGATGACCAGGGGCGGCAGCAAGCGGATGACGTTCCCGTACGTGCCGCAGGTGAGAATGATGACTCCCTGTGACAATGCCTCGGCAGCAACCGCTTTGGTCAGTTCCGGGTCGGGTTCGGTGGTGCCGGGCCGGACCATCTCGATGGCCAGCATGGCGCCGCGACCGCGCACCTCTCCGATGACTCCGACCCCTTTCGCGAATGCTTCGAGGCGCGGTTTCACGGAATTCTCGATCTGGCGCGCGCGTGCCGGTAGGTCCCACTCGCGCATCGTGTCGATGGTGGCGAGCGCGGCCGCGCAGGCCACCGGGTTTCCGCCGTAGGTTCCGCCGAGCCCTCCGGCGTGGACCGAGTCCATGAGGTCGGCGCGGCCGGTGACCGCCGCCAGGGGCATGCCGCCCGCGATCCCCTTCGCCAGGGTGATGAGGTCGGGAACCACGCCTTCGTGCTCGCTCGCGAACCATGCGCCGGTCCGCGCGAAGCCGGTCTGCACCTCGTCGGCGATGAAGAGGACGCCGTTGTCCTTCGCCCAGGCGACCAGGGTGGGAAGGAATCCCGGTGCAGGCACGATGAAACCGCCCTCACCCTGGATGGGCTCGTAGATGATCGCGGCCACCGAGTCGGCGCCGATCTGCTTCTCGATCTGCGTGATCGCCCGGAGCGCCGCCTGCTCGCCTGTGAGGCCGGACTCGTCGCGGTACGGGTAGGACGCGGGCATGCGGTACACCTCGGGCGCGAACGGACCGAAGTGCGCCTTGTACGGCATCGACTTTGCCGTGAGTGCCATCGTGAGGTTGGTTCTGCCGTGATAAGCGTGGTCGAATGCGACCACTGCTGTCCGGCCGGTCGCCAGTCGAGCGATCTTGATTGCGTTCTCGACAGCCTCCGCGCCGGAGTTGAACAGCACCGAACGCTTCTCATGGTCTCCCGGGGTCAGCGCGGCGAGTTCTTCGGCGACCCGCACGTACCCCTCGTAGGGGGTCACCATGAAACAGGTGTGGGTGAAGCGTTGCGCCTGCTCGGCCACCGCGGCCGCTACAGCGGGGTTCGATGCGCCGACGCTGGTCACGGCGATCCCGGCGCCGAGATCGATCAGGGAGTTGCCGTCCGCGTCGACGATGACTCCACCGTCCGCGTCGACTGCGTAGACGGGCACCGAGGAACCGACACCTGCGGCGACGAAGTTCCTGCGCCGGGCTGCGATCTCGGCGGAACGCGGCCCGGGAAGCGTGGTGGCGAGGTGCCTCTTCTGGGCGAGTCGATAGGTGAAGTCGGTCATGAATGCTCCCATAGGCGTTGAGGAACCCGACGATGACGGCCGATCCAGTGGGCTCGGCTTTCACGCATCTCCGGTCGATGTCTTCAGCAAGTGTTCCGGCGAGGGCCGACAACCAACAGTGGCCAAACTGGGCAGGAGGGGTCAACCGATGCGCCAGAATGGCACACTGGGTGCATGCCGATCACAGTCCGCCAGCTCTGCGACACCCAAGCGTTCAACCTGACCGTCCGGGCCGGCGAGGAGCATCTCGAACGCGAGCTGAGCTGGGCACACGTCTCCGAACTGGAAGATCCCACAGCATTCCTCAGCGGGGGTGAACTCCTTCTCACCACCGGGGTGTCGCTACCCGCCGACGCCGAGGCCGTTGAGGAGCGGGTGCGGCGACTGGTTGCGGCGGGTGTCGCGGCCGTGGGGTTCGGCGTCGGACTGCGCTTCGACACCGTCCCGGACGCATTTGTCGCGGCGGCCCGCGCCGAACAGCTCCCGTTAGTGGAAGTGCCCCTCGCTGTTCCGTTCATCGTCTTGGAAAAGGCTGTATCGCAAGCGCTCTCGTCCGACGATCACGCCCGATTGCAGCGCACGCATCAGCAGCAGCGCCGGCTGATTCACGCGACGCTGGCCGCAGACGGTGCGAGGACCCTTGTGCGGCGCACGGCAGAACTCATCGGGGGCTGGGCCGCGTTGCTCGACGCGGCAGGACACGTCGTGCACGGCTCGCACCGCACTGTGCGCGGAGCCGTGAACCGCACTGCACCGCAACGCATCGCACGCCCGGGCGAAGTCGTATTCTCTTCCGAGGGCGGCGAGGACATCATCTCTCAACCACTGGCGGCCGTGGATGGCAGAGTGCTCGGGTATCTCGTCGCGGGACGTCAGGGCGTGGTCGGATCGCTGGACCACGGTGTCGTGACGGTGGCGGCCTCCCTCCTGACGTTGTTCGTGCGCAGAACCGACGAGACCCAGCGGGCACTCGCACGCGCGCGAGCCGCAGCCCTTCGACTCCTGATCGCCGGTCAGATGGCGGCGACCCGGGAGGTTTCCCAGGATCTATGGGGCGGATTTCCCTCCGAACCGGTCAAGGTGGTCACAGCGGTGGGTTCGCAGAGTGCGTTGAACAGCGCGATCGCGGTCCTCGACACCGGACCGAGCGGGGCAGCCATATTCGGCCGGGTCGAAGGCCACCTGCTGGTGGTGGTCTCCGAAGCCTCAGTCGAAGAGTCGGTTTCGAGGCTCGTCACCGTTTCCGACCTCCGGCTGGGAATCTCGGAGAACGCGTGGTGGGACGAGTTCGCCCGCGCCCGCCGGGAAAGCAGGCAGGCGGCGGACGAAGCCGCACAGCGCAACGAGGGGGCACTGCACTTCGCTCAACTCGGAGGCGAGGGCCTCGCCTCGTACCTCGACAGGTACCGGGCGCGGTCCTATGCGGAGAACCATCTCTCGGTATTGCAGGATGCCGGAAACGCGGGAGGGGAGGGAAGCCTCTGTCGAACCCTGCGTTCATGGCTGACTCACAACGGTCAAACCGACCCCGCGGCCAAGGACCTCGGAATTCACCGGCACACCTTGAGGCGACGTCTCGATCGAATCGAGAACCTTCTGGGTGTCTCGCTGGACGCGCCCGCCACCCGGGCCGAACTGTGGTTCGAGCTCGAACTACTCCGGGGAGGGTCGGATTCGTAGACTCGCTCTCGTGTCCAGACGTACCGAATGAGACCGAGGGGTCATGGTCGCGCGGCGTTGAATCCTTCCGTGTACTCCGCAAGGAGCGACTCGAGTCGGCTGACCATGAAGCTGTAGTACGCGTGCATTTCGTCGAAGCGGGCGCGCTGTTCGGGTGGGAGGTTTTTTCCGCGGGTTCGGGCACTCTCCGCCAGCGCCAGCAGTTCGGTGGTCTGCTCGAGCTGGTGCTGTAGGCATCCGATCCAGGCGTCGTCGCGCCATCGGTAGACGAACTGGCGACTTCCCGGTTCTTTGAATCGTTCCACGGTGCCGGTGGTGATGAGCAACCGGGTTGTCTCGGATACCGATCCCTTGCTCGCATCGAGCGCATCCTGCAGTTGCGCCATTGTCATCGGAGCCTCGCTGAGCATCAGCACGCCCGCGGCTCGACCCGCCATGGGGGGCCATCCCATCGCACCGCCGATATGCACACCGAAGTCCTCGATGAGGGAAACCTTCTCTCCGCTGTCGCTGCCGTCGACGGACACCGCCACCTCCATTCGGTCAGAAAAAAATGAATATTCACTATTGACTGAACTCTCTGTCTACAGAATCATACTCGGCAGGACCCGGGTGATTCCGGAGACCTCATTCGCGCAACTCGTTACGGAGGTTTGTTGTGACCGAGACAGGCTGGGACGTCATCGTGGTGGGTGCGGGTTCGGCGGGGGCCGCGCTCGCGGTCCGCTCCGCAGAGAAAGGCAAGCGGGTCCTGCTCCTCGAGGCCGGACCGGACTATCGCTCGGCGCAGATGCACCAGGCGTGGCGGTCACCCAACCCGATCAGGGCATTGCTCGACCCGACGGCGACCGAAAATCTGGTGTGGATGGGGCTCGATGCGGCACGGACCGAGAAGCAAGCGCCTGCGCCCTACTGGCGAGGCAGAGGGGTCGGCGGCAGCTCATCGATCAATGGACAGATCGCGATCCGTCCCCCGATGGAGGACTTCGACGATTGGGTCAGCTGGGGTTGCCTGGGTTGGGGGCCCGACGACGTCCTGCCGTACTTCGCCAAGCTCGAGGATGACGAGGAGTACGGTGACGAGGCCTATCACGGCCGAGGCGGGCCGACCCCGATTTACCGCATGCCCCAGGAGAACTGGGGATCCGTTGATGCCGCGCTGTGCAGGGCTGCCCTGTCGGCCGGTCATGCTTGGGCCGCGGACGTGAATGCACCCCACGCCATGGGTGTCTCGCCGTACCCGATCAACTCACGGTCCGGCCGGCGTGTGTCGGTCAACGACGCCTACCTCGAGGCCGCTCGCGAATCCTCGAACCTGACGATCCGTGGCGATGCCCTGGTCGACCAGGTGATCTTCTCCGGAAGCCGCGCGGTCGGCGTCCGGATCATCGTCGACGGAACGGTGGTGACCGAGCACGCCGACGACGTAGTACTCAGCGCCGGCGCGGTCCACTCTCCGGCGATTCTCATGCGCTCCGGAATCGGTCCGTCCGGACATCTGCGCTCGTTGGGGATCGAGGTGCGCCAGGACCTTCCGGTCGGGCGAGGTCTGCAAGACCATCCGATGGCGGTGGTGTCGATTCCTTTGATCGACGAGGCAGGGATCCAAAGCCCGGACGACCGGCACACCAACGTCTGCGTCCGCTACACCAGCGAGCCCGGCGCCCCCGCCGGCGACATGATGTGCGTGTCGCAGAATCAGAATGTCGTTGCCATGGCCAATCCTGATATGCGCGCGTTGGCAGGTGCGTTCGGCGTCTGGGTGAATCAGGCGTACTCGCGCGGGGTGTTGACGCTGACCTCGGCCGACCCGGCGGATCAACCTCAGATTCACTCTCGGATGCTCTCCGACGAGCGGGACCTGTCCCGTTTGCGCGACGGGATACGCGACCTGGTCGAACTCGCTCGTGACCCGGCGGTCGCCGCCATCACCCATGGGCCGCTCGAGGCCGAGAACAGGGCCTTGTTCTCGGTGCTCGACAGTGACAGCGAGCTCGACGACCACTTGCTCGCAACCGTGAGCGATGTTCAGCACGCCACCAGTACCTGCCGGATGGGTGCAGCCGGGAACGCGGACACCGTGGTCGACCCGTCGTGTCGGGTCCTCGGAGTCGACAGGCTGCGGGTGGTCGACGCGTCGATATTCCCGTCCGTCCCGCGGGCCAACACCAATCTGACGGCGATCATGGTCGGCGAGCTCATGGCCGACCGTATCCGCTGAACTCCACATCACAGGGAAGGCAACACTTTCGTATGAAGACCTTGCAGAACTTGATCGGTGGAAAATGGGAGGACTCCCAGAGTTCGACGCTGCATGATCTGGTGAACCCCGCCACCGAAGACGTGATCGCACGCTACCCCGGCGGATCGCCCGACGATGTGGACCGCGCCGTCGATGCGGCAGTGGAGGCGCAGCCCGGGTGGGCGGAGCTGCCGGTCGCCGAACGCGTGGAACATCTGACCAGGTGGGCCGTGCAGATCGCTGATCATGCCGAGGAACTCGCGGAGCTCGAATGTCAGGAAATGGGGAAGCCTGTCGCCCTCGGTAGGTCCTTCATCGACGGTGGTGTCCAAGGGTTTCGGACCGCGGTCGAAGAGGCCCTGACCTATCCCTTCGTCGAAACCCTCCCCGGCGCGGACGGCGGCGGAACGACGATCCTGCGTCATCCGCTCGGCGCCACCGCCGTCATCACCCCGTGGAACTTCCCCGTGCCGATGGTGCTGGGTGCTCTCGGGCCGCTACTCGCGTCAGGCAACACCGTCGTGGTCAAGCCGTCCGAACGCTCACCACTCTCCACCGCCCGGTTGTTCGAGTTGTCGACGTTGCCTCCAGGCGTGGTCAACCTCGTCCTCGGTGACGCCCGGGCGGGGGCACCGCTGGTCGAGCACGACCAGATCCGGCTGGTGCACTTCACGGGGTCCGTCGAGGCCGGACGCCGGATCGGCGCTGGAACCGGTGGGCGATTGTGCCGGTCGATCCTCGAACTCGGCGGCAAGGACCCAGTCGTCGTCGACTCCGGGGTCGATCCGGTCGCAACCGCCGCCGCGATCGCCTTCGGCGCGTTCGTCAACACCGGACAGATCTGCACGTCCATGGAACGCATTTATGTCCACCAGGACATCGCCGAGGCGTTCGTCGACGCCCTGGTCGAGGCTGCATCCACCTATGCCCTCGGTGACGGCCACGACGCCGAAACCGTGCTGGGGCCGTTGGTCGATGCACGCCAGCGCGATATCGTCCATCGGCACGTGACCGATGCCGTCGAGCGTGGGGCTCGCGTGCACACCGGCGGCGTAGTCCCGAAGCGGAAGGGGTTCTTCTACCCGGCCACTGTGCTCACCGACGTCGACGACTCCATGCTGGTGATGACCGAGGAAACGTTCGGCCCCATCGCCCCGGTCGTTGTCGTCTCCTCATTCGAGGAGGGGCTCGAGCGCGCGAGTTCGTCACGCTTCGCGCTCGGGGCCACCGTCTACACGCACAACCCCGACCATGCCGCCGCAGCCGCAGGCATCCCTGCCGGGGTGACCTGGATCAATCAGTGGCAGGGCGGTGGCCCGGAGAGGCTCTATGAGCCCGCGGGCGACAGCGGCATGGGCGCGACCGGCGCCCGAGCCGCGTATGACGCCGCGACCCGGCCCGCAACGATCCACACTGCCCCCGCAACGGTGTCCACGCCCTCATGACGCCGGCTGCCGTCGGAGCGAAAGCTGCTGTCGAGGAGAGGATTCGACGGTACGAAGGGGCGCTTCTGAAGTTGTCTCACCGCATCCACGCGAACCCTGAATTGGGATTCGAAGAATACCGAGCCAGTGAGTGGGTCGCCGACGAACTCCGCGGCGGGGGATTCGAGGTGCAGCACGGCTGCTACGACCTACCCACGGCGGTGCGCGCCACGATCGGATCGGGTCCGGTGCACGTCGGAATTTGCGCCGAG
Source organism: Rhodococcus wratislaviensis (assembly GCF_041228765.1). Lineage (NCBI taxonomy): Bacteria > Bacillati > Actinomycetota > Actinomycetes > Mycobacteriales > Nocardiaceae > Rhodococcus > Rhodococcus wratislaviensis. The sequence goes on from NZ_CP150488.1 coordinate 1,540,717, forward strand.
TACGACGCCCTCCCCGAGATCGGGCACGCATGCGGACACAACATCATCGCCGCAGCCGGCGTCGGTGCCGCCCTCGGCCTGGCCGACCTCGTCGACGACGTGGGGTTGACCGTCACGCTCCTCGGCACCCCTGCCGAAGAGGGCGGCGGCGGGAAGATCCTCATGCTCGAACGCGGTGCCTTCGACGGGCTCCACGCGGCGATGATGGTCCACCCCGCCGCCGTCGAGATGGCGGCGATGCCCGGCACGGCTGTTTCCCAGTTCGAAGTTGCGTACAAAGGCAAGCCCGCCCATGCCGGGGCCTACCCCGAACTGGGGGTCAACGCTGCCGACGCGATGCTCATCGCGCAGGTAGCGATAGGTCAACTGCGACAACAAACTCGCGGAACCGACCGAATTCAGGGCATCGTCACCGATGCCGGCACCGCCGTCAACGTGATCCCCGATACTGCTGCCGGACGCTGGATCGTCCGCTCCGATACCGCGGAGGCACTCGCCGCGCTCACTACGCGGGTGAAGGCCTGCTTCGAGGCTGGGGCGGTGGCCACCGGATGTGCCATGTCGATCACGCCCAGCGGACCCGACTACGCGGACTTGCGTCCGGACGCCACCCTGCTTGCGCGATACCGCGCCAACGCAGAAGCCCTCGGTCGCAGCTTTCCTGATCTACCGGACGGAATGGTGGGTGCAGCGACCGACATGGGCAACGTCTCTCACGCCGTGCCCACCATTCACCCCATGCTCGGCCTGGACTGCCATCCCGCGGTCAACCACCAACCCGAATTCGCCGACGCCTGCATCGGCCCGGCAGCCGACAGAGGCGTTCTCGACGGCGCCATCGCAATGGCATGGACCGCAGTGGATTTCGCGGGACAGCATTTGGTGAATCCTCACTGAATGAGTGACGGCAGTGGCGATCGGAGAACGTTTGGTCAGGACGACCGCTCGCTCCCGTGACTGTGCACTTCAGGCGAAGCAACATTTTCGAAAGACAGGACACTATGAGACTCGACAAGACATTGTGCTGGGACGGCGAACTGACAGTGACGCGGCACGACCGGGAAACCGGAGTGTCCTTCATCATCCGCTTGGACTCGACCCGACTCGGACCTGCCGCGGGTGGCACCCGCGCGGCACAGTACGCATCCTTCGGTGAGGCGCTCGACGATGCCGGCAGACTTGCGGGTGCAATGACTGTGAAAATGGCCGTCAGCAACCTCCCGATGGGCGGTGGCAAGTCGGTCATTGCTCTCCCGGCTCCACGCAGTGAGATCGACCAGGACACTTGGAAACGAATCCTGACCCTGCACGCCGAGAACATCGATAAACTCGCCGGCAACTACTGGACAGGCCCCGACGTCAATACCAACTCGTCGGACATGGACATCATCAACGACACAACCGAGTTCGTCTTCGGCCGCTCCGCCGCGCGTGGCGGAGCCGGTTCCAGTGCATTCAACACGTCGTTGGGTGTCTTCGAGGCAATGAAGGCGACGGCCGTGCACCGAGGACTCGGGACGCTCGACGGTCTCACCGTGCTTGTTCAGGGCCTTGGCGCGGTCGGCAGCGGGGTGGCCGACCTCGCGTCACAGGCCGGGGCGCGCCTCCTCGTCGCGGACACCGACTCCGAGCGGTTGGCCTGGGCTCGGCAACTCGGTCACGCCATTGTCGGGATCGATGACGTTCTGACCACGCCCTGTGACATCTTCGCGCCCTGCGCGATGGGCGGAGTGCTCGACAGCGCGGTCGCCTGTGAACTGCCCGCGTCCGCAGTGGTCGGCGCCGCGAACAACGTCCTTGCCGACGACGCGGCGGCAGAAATCCTCCACAAGCGCGATGTCACGTACGCGCCCGACTTCGTTACCAACGCCGGCGGCGCATTTCACTTGGTAGGCCGAGAGGTCCTCGGCTGGAGCGAGGAGACGGTCGGAGCACGCACCCGAGGCATCGGAGACACGCTTGCCGAGGTCTACTCTCTCGCCGAGAGCGAGGACATCGACACTGATCGTGCCGCGCGAATCCTGGCTCGCCGCCGGATCGAGACAGCCGACTCCGCTCCCCGTAGAGCGAACTCTTTTCCGGAAGGTTCGGAGATGCCGGTTCTGTGAGCCCGAGTGGCGTCATAGTGGAACGTGAGGTGAACACGACGAAAGGAGGATCGTGGACCATAGTGCGCTGTTGACCGACGCCTTCGATCGCATTCAAGAGACCGTGCATTCCACGCTGGCCGATCTCCCCGCCGACGCCCTCACGTTTCGGGTGGACGCGAAGGCGAACACCATCGCCTGGCTGATCTGGCATCTGACGCGCGTGCAGGACGACCACGTCGCCGGTGTCGCGGGCACCGAGCAGGTGTGGACGTCCGGCGGGTGGGTGGAGCGCCTCGACCTGCCGTTCCCGGTTGCCGACATCGGTTACGGGCACTCCGCGGACGAGGTGGCGAAGGTACGGACCGGGGCCGACCTCCTGCGGGAGTATCACGACGCGGTGCACGACCGCACCGTCGATTACGTCCAGTCGATCGGGACGGACGACCTCGACCGGATCGTCGACGAGAACTGGGATCCGCCAGTCACTCTCGGCGTCCGGTTGATCAGCGTCGTCTCCGACGATCTGCAGCATGCCGGGCAGGCGGCGTACGTCCGCGGCATCTACGAGCGCCGCTGAGCCCGCGACGACGTCTCGTTGGCAGCGAGCCACGCCTCGACTCGTCGCCGGGAGCGTCGGCCGACGCGGTCCCGGACTGCCGGACTCACTCGCGCCGCACCGTGCAATGTGCCGTTCCCCGCCAGGGCCAGGGGAACGAACCAGGCGGGCACGACCGGCAATCCGAGTTCCTGCATGCCGCGCTTGCCGGAGAACATCCGCTGGATGCTGAGCAGACGCTGGCGGTTGAGCCGGCGTCGCAGGGGCTCTGCATGCGGGTAGTGGAACGTGGCCCACGACTTCTGCAGTGAGTCGGCCAGCACTCTGGAGTTCTCGTCGGGGCCCGGGGCGAACATCCCGATCTGGCACATGTTGCGGCGTCCGGTGTTCTCGTCGTCGACCAGCCAGTGCTCGTCGATGCCCATCAGCCAGCCGATGTACCGCCACAGATGCATGACGTCGCGGCCCTCGTCGGCGGAGACCCACACGCCCAGCGACCGGAGTCCGACGAGGAACGTCGTCGAGAACAGGGCGAGCGTCCCGGCCTGATCCGACTGGTTGATCGGCATGCCCCAGTCGGACACGTCCCAGCTTTCGTCCTGCAGCAGGCTCAGGTTGACGAACGCGTGCATCAACCGGACGTGCACGGACAACTGCCAGCCCCGGCGGTCGCGGTCCATGCCGCCGGGCAGGACGCACTCGTACCACCACCGCACGGTCTCGGCCACGCGCTGACCGGCGCCGTCCCCGACGAGCCTGCCGGTGGCCACGAGTTGGCGGGAGGTGGCGGCGCTGCGGTAGCCGTTCATGAGGGAACCGGTCGCGAGCAGGTCGAGGCCGGTCATGCCGCTGCGGAGGCAGACGGCGGCCCCGTGCTCGAGGCGGCGGTCGTCGACCCACGACGGCCGGCGGTCCACTGCGTCGAAGAACGCGACCAGGGGCGGCGCGGCGTCGGGCACGCTGCCGATGCCGTCGGAGAGTGCCTGAGAGAACTGGGCCATCGTGACGGTCTTGTCGACGAGGACGGCCCGCGCCAGTGCGGCACCGATCTCGTCCTGACTGACCACCGCGCGGGCGTGGAGTTCCCGCTCCGCCGCGGTGGGCGTCGGGTCGCCGTGCACGAACCGCGACAGCGTCCGCATCGAGCGGCGACCCCACTCCGAGTCCATGTCGAACCGCCGCGGCGGCGTGAAGTCGGAGAGGCCGGGCGCCGACTCCCGGGACTGGGTTTCTGTCATTGCGGTGCACTCGATTCGGTAGTCGAGAAAGGGGCGTCTGGGTGCGTCAGCCCCCGCTCGGAGGGCTGTGAGTTACAGTTCACTCCACCGAATCGGACCGGTACAAGTCGCATTGCGGAACAGATCGTGGAGGCTGAGCGAATGGCCACTGGCCAGCGGAAAAACCCTTCTCAGCAGCGTTCGCAGGAGACGGTCGCGCGCATCCTGTCGGCAACTGGTCAGGTTTTACGGACCAAGGGATACACCGGCTGCAGCACGAACGCGATCGCGGAAGCCGCGGGCATCTCGAAGGGGTCGGTGTACCAGTACTTCGCAAACAAGGACGAGATCATCGTGGTGCTGATCGACCAGATCATGGAGGACACCACTGCCTCCCTCGGGGCCAATCTCGAGGAGGCCGTCGCGCAGGGGACATTCCTGAAGGACGCTGCCCTGCAGGTCCAGCTTCTCGCGGTCCTCGACCGCTATCGCGACATCCTCACGTCGTTGCTCAACGACGCCCCGCACCTGACCCTGTCGGCTCACCGTTCCGTCCGGATCGAGGAGCGGTCCCGCGACCTCCTCCGTACGTATGTGACGGTGAACCCGTCCGCGATCGGACCGGGTGTGGACCTCGACGCGCTGCTGCTGGTGCTCACCGTCAGCTACCGGGAGGTGAGTCTCGAATATCTCCGCCGCGACCTTCGTGACCGGCGGAACGAGCTGGCCACCGTCCTCTACGACATGACGATGGGCGGTCTCGCCGGGAGTGCGACAAAAAGGGTGTAACGCCGAGGGGGCTTCGAGAGAAATACCAGTTGAGCCCATGGCGCTGTCGGACCCCGACCCGGCAGCGCCAGGGGCCTTCTTTTTGCGCTCTCACCGGCGTCGCCTGGTCGGCGATCCCGGCACCTCCAGCCACACGACCCTCTCGAGCGCGCGCAGATCGCTCTCGATCCGCCGGAACAACTGATACACGGCGATGAACGCGAAGATGCCGCCCAGGCACAGCGCGCGCACCGTCGCGTTCACGGCATCGCCGGTGCTTCCGCCGACGAAGCTGAGCCCGGCGACCCCGATCAACGGGACGGCCGCGGCAACGGCGAGGTACCGCGGCATGCTCCGGCCGAGGGCCCGGATGTTGCGTCCGTCGCTTCCACGCAACTCGCCGTGCGACAGCAGGATCGGGCAGAGGCACCGCACCGCGTAGAACGTGAGGATGAAGAACGGGTAGGCGAGCGCGACCGCCCCGCACACGGCGAGGGACGCGAGGAGTTGCGTGTACGCGCGCAACGGAATCCCGCCTGCGGTGATCTCCAGGGCGACCGGATAGGCGACGCCGGCGACGACCCACAAACCGAAGCTGACCACCACCGCGCGGTGGCCGAGCCCGAGCGTCGTGGCGCGCGCCTTCTCCAGCACCTCGGAACTGTAGGTTCTGCCGTTGCGGAGACCGCGCGGCACCGTCAGCGAGAGTCGACACCAGTAGACGATGAGCACTGCGCCCAGCGGGAACGCGATCCCGCCGATCACCAGATGCACGAATTCGAGATCCTCCTGCGCCTCGACAGGCAGCGTCGCGATGATCAGCACCTTGTTGTAGTAGTAGTTGTATCCGGCTGCCACCAGGTTCGGGATGCCGACGGCGGCGATCACGATGGGAAGCGCCCACCGCCACATCGTGGACCGCACGCTTCCCGGCGCGGGGTCGACGAGGTCGCGGGCGTGCGGGTCGAGGCACAGCGCGAACTGCCGTGTCAGCTTCCGGCCACTCGACCACCGATTGTCCCGGTCGGGTGCGAGCGACTTCACCAGGATGCGCCGCAGCGCGGCCGGGCAGTCCTCGGGGAGCGCGGATCGCTCCGGGTCCACTCCCCGGCGTCGGGACTCGAGCAGTACCCGAGGTGACGGCGGTGACGCGGTTCCGTCGTCGTCCGGGAAGGGCCGAGCCCCGGTCAGCAGTTCCCACAGCATGACGCCCAACGCGAAGATGTCGCTGCGGGTGTCGAGGTCGGAGGCGGTCCTGTGGGTGCTCGGGTCGATCACCTCGAGCTGTTCGGGCGACATGTAGGCGACGGAGCCGCCGATGAATCCGCCGGCGCCGCGATTCTCGACGCGGTCGCTCGAACTGACGTTGAAGTCGGCGAGCTTGGGGATGCCTTCGAGTCCCAGCAGCACGTTCGCCGGTTTGATGTCGCGGTGCAGGACGCCGTGCGCCCGGGCGTAGTCGAGCGCGTCGGCGAGCCGCAGCCCGATCCATGCCACCGTCTCCGGCCACGACAGCGCGGCGATCTCGTCCCGCACACTCGAATACTCCGGCCGGATCTCGCCTCTCTCCGCGAGGACGCGGTCCACCGAATCGAGCAGCAGCTGCCCGGTCCGCTGCTCCGGCGGTGTCTTGCGGACCAGCCGCACCACGTCGAGGAGCGTGCCACCCGGGACGTACTCCATGAACAGCACCCGCAGCCGGCGGTCCTCGAGCACCCGCTGGTCGTAGACGCGGACGATGTACGGGTGGTCGAGCTGCGCGAGGGTCTGCGGCTCGTTGCCGATGTTCCGGGAGATCTTCAGCGCCACCCAACGCTGCATCGAACGCTGCCGGGCGAGGAACACCCGCGCGAACGCGCCGTGACCCAGCTCCATCATCAGATCGAAATCGTCGAGGCGCTCACCGACGTCGAGGTCGTCGCCCGGGCCGAGTTCCGCAGTGATGGTCCGCCGGTCCATACGGCGATCGTGTTCGAGAAGAGTCTCGAACCGGGCTGCCTGCTGCGGGTATTCGGCGACGTACTCACCGGGATCGACGTTGGCGCCACTCTGACGGCGGACCCGGTACTCCAGATAGACGAGTTCCGGTGGCAGTGGTTCGGCGAGCAGCTCCGGGAATTCGAGGCAGTAGTCGGCGATGCGCTTCGGGTGGCCCGACCGCAGCCACCGGTACTCGAGGTCCACCTTGATCAGCTCGACCAGCGCGGCCCGCCTGATCGCGGAGGTGTCGGGGAGATACTCGGTGAGCTCGGCGGGCGAACCGGAAGACTCCCAATCCGCGACGAGGCGTTCGACGCCGCTTTCCACGACGAACACCGGTTCGGCGCCCGACGTCGTCGTCGACGGTGGCAGCTGGGTGTCCTGACCCAGTTCGGTGGGCGGCCCAGACGCGACCGTCGAATCACTCGGCGGGCGATCGTTCATGGCGGGTCGATTCCGGGCGGGCGGATCCAGGTGTGAAGGGGCGTGCACTTGCCAGGGTATTCCTGACCGCGGGTCACGGGGTACGGAAAGGCTGCGGCACGACCGCCTCCGGCTGGTGCTGTGTCTCAGATTCGACGAGCACCGGGCGCCGGGTAGGGGTCGCGACGGTCACAGCCCGTCGACGCACCCCTCGACGACGGTGGCGCAGATCTCCGGTTGGCCACCCGACTTCACGAGCACGCTGAGGCCGATCACCGAGGCCAGCATTTGACGAGCTGCGATGTCGGCACGCCGGTTCTTGTCGAATTCCCCGGACTCCTGTCCGTGCTCGATTGCGCGCTCGAAGACTCCCTCGATCTGAGTGAACAGTTCGTCCGCGATGCGATTCACCTCGTCGTCGGTAGTGCCGAGTTCTGCCGCGGCATTGACCATGACGCACCCTCGCCGGTGCTCGCCGACCCCGGCGAGGGCAGTCATTGCCACCCCGAGGCGGGGCCTCATCGGGCCGGGCGCGGCGAACAGGTCGGCGAGGTATTCGAGTCGCATTTCGCTGTAGCGCCGAAGCGCTCGGAGAAACAAGGCGTGCTTGCTCCCGAAAGTGTTGTAGAGACTGCCCTTGCCGATTCCCATTTCGCCGGCGAGTTCCTGGGGAGTCGTCGCGGCGTATCCCTGGAGCCAGAACAGGTCCATCGCCTTGTCAACCGCCACATCGGTACTGAAGAGCATCGGTCTAGCCACCGGAGTAGATTAACCCGCAACCATATTTGACCTCAAGGTCGATAACCAATATGGTAGCCGCCAGCGTATTAGACCCAGGAGTCAATAACTCGGAGCGGTCTGTGGTCCGAGAATCTCCGCCCAGCCAGGAAGGCATTCAATGGCAGCCCACTCCAGGAGCGTTGCCCGCGAGCCACGCGCGCGCACCCATTTCCCACTGAACTCCCTCGCGATCCCGCTGGGTCTGGCAGGCCTTGCCCAGGTCTGGTCGATCGCGACGGTCGCGCTCGGAACTCCATTCGCCCTCACACAGGCGTTCTGGCTGGTCGCCGCGCTCGCCTGGATCGTGATGGCGGCTGCGCACGCGCACCGCGACCGGCGCGTCGCCCTTGGTTTCTCGCACCAACTCACTCACTTCGCGCACGGTCCGCTCGCGGCGCTGCTTCCGCTCTCCGCAATGCTGCTGGGTGCAAACCTGCACCGCACGTTTCCCGTCGCCGGTACGGCGCTGACCCTGACCGCCATCACGGCCGCAGCCATCTTCGGGGCGTGGATGATGAGCTTCTGGATGAGCGGAGAAATGGCACTCGAGTCCGTGCACGGCGGCTACTACCTTCCCATCAGCGCAGCCGGCCTCGTCGGCGCACTCACCGCCGCCCAGGCCGGTCTCGACTGGCTCGCTATCGCAAGCTTCGCGATCGGCCTGTTCTTCTGGGTGGTGATTTCCATGCTTCTGTTTCTCCGGCTCGCATTGCGCCCCGCCATGCCCGCGCCCCTTGTCCCGACGCTCGTCATCATGATCGCTCCGCCGGCAGTCGGCGCTGCCGCATGGCTGGCCATCTCGAACGGCCGACCCGACGCTCTGTTCGGATCGCTGACAGCAATTGCGGCATTCATGGTGATGGTCCAGGTGCCCTTGCTGCCGCGCTATCGCGCTCTCCCGTTCTCGCACGGTTTCTGGTCGTTCACCTTTCCCCTGGCGAGTGTCGCCGCCCTCGCCATCATCTGGCTTCACCTCCTGCACCCGCCTGCCTGGCGTGCCGTCACCACGGCGCTACTCGCCGCTGTGACGATCTTCGTGGGGGTGATCGCGGTGAAATCCATCCTGTTGATCCTTGCCCCTTCGCGTCGCGCCGTGCAGTGACTCGCCCCGGAAACTGCTACCGCGGCCGGTGCGGCAGCCGAAGAGCGCTACACGCAGGCAGCTGTCGATTCGCGGACGGACACCTCTTCCGCACAGGTGGACGCGGCATCGATCAGTGCCTGTCCTGGGCGACGGCTTGCGAGGTGGGGAAGGGCGGCACGCAACCGCTCGGCGTGCGCCGCGTTCGCCACTTCCCAGTCCAGGCGAATCAGTTCGATGACGGGGCCGTCGTCGGCTCCCATCACGCGATCGACGTTCAAGCTCGCGGACACTGTGAGCGCGGCAGACTCGGCTATTGCGACCTCGCCGAGCAGTCGGAGCACCACCAGGGAGGCAGCGGCAATGCCGGCAAGCAGGTGCTCGACCGGGTTTGCGCCGGAGTCGTGCCCGCCATAGCGCGGGGCTTCGTCGATCGTCAGCTCGTGCCCTCGCGCGGTGACCGTTGTGCCATGGGTCCCGGGCACTGCGTGTACGACCAGTTGTTCACGTCGAGAAGTAGTCACCGAATCGCCTCGTAGAAGTCTGGGGTGGTGTGCCCACCCGTGGGTAGTACGCCTGTCAACCAATCACACGCATCCGCACCGGCGGCTCGAACATCTTGTGGATCGGGGCCGTACCGAGGGGACAGGTAGTCCGACAACATCCGCTGCGCATCCGCCCGGCTGCTGTCGTGCAGCAGCGACGCCACGGCATCGAGTGCCACGGGAGTTCGGTTCTCGACGTCACCGATTGCTGCCGTCTGTGCGGCAACGACCTTCCGTACCGAGGGGTGGTCCAGGCTCGTTCTCTGCAGGTCGACTGCGATACCGGCAGTGGGGAACCTCAGGGCGGCGCCGAAGAACAACGACTCGGTGAGCCCGAGCCGTGACAAGGCGCTGGGCGCAAAAGCGGAGCCCAGAACAGCCGCGTCGGCTGCACCGGACCGGAGTGCCTCCAGTCTCTGTCGATCACCTGCGATTCCTCCGGGGAAATGCCGTACCGACGGGGTTTCGTTCCCGGCCCAGCTGGTCAGCAACCGCTGGGTGAAAGCCCACACGATCGATCCTTCGGGGTGCGCGGCCAGGACGGTCGGCCCGGCCGGCTGTGTCCCTCCCCTTCGTTCCCAGATCCAGAACAACGGGTGAAGAGTGTGGACGAGCGCAACCTTCCAGTGGCGTTGCCCCCGAAGTGCTTCGACGAGCGAGCCGCCCAGTCCCGCGGACAACTCTGCCTCCGGGTGCTCCGAGCCGGGCACCGCCTCCACGTCGATCCCCAGACGGTCGTAGTAGCGCGCCCGCTTGGCGATCTCGTGGCACACCAGTTCGTGAACGTTGTGATCGCGATACCCCAGGAGAATCATGTCCGGTCCCTCTCGGCGAGCCGTTCCGCTACATTCGTTCAAGATAATGAACTCAATACGATATTTGGAACAAAACATAGAGAGGGTGCTCGGACGCTGTCAAGCACCGCGCCCCTGACCGGTGCGAGAGGGAATCCGGCATGCCGCCGCACGCACGTCCTGCGGCTATATCCTTGGATGCACGCTATCGAGAGGTGAGTCCACGGGTGATTCGCGCTGGTCGCGCCGTCGGTGACCAGTGTGCGGGGAACCATGAGCCGGCGGGGTGAGTAGTCCGTCCGATGGGTGAAGGTGATCCGCGCGACACGCAACGGTACGTCGTTCCCGCTGTCGCTTCGGAGCTGAGCGAGGCTGGTTTCGACGACGCCCAGGAGATCGGGCGCGGCGGCTTCGGTGTGGTCTACCGCTGCACCCAGTCGGAATTGGATCGCACGGTGGCGGTGAAGGTGCTCACCGTCGACCTCGACGAGGAGAACCGGGCCCGGTTCTTCCGGGAACAGCGGGCGATGGGCCGACTGACCGGCCACCCGAACATCGTGGGCGTCCTGCAGGTCGGTGCCACCGGCAGCGGCCGTCCCTACATCGTCATGCAGGATCACCCGCAGGATTCGCTCGATGTGCGGATCCGTCGCGGCGGTCCGCTGCCGCTGGAGAATGTGCTGCGGCTCGGGGTGAAGATCGCCGGCGCGGTGGAGACCGCGCACCGGCTCGGCATCCTGCATCGGGACATCAAACCCGGGAACATTCTGCTCACCGACTACGGCGAACCGGCGTTGACCGACTTCGGCATCGCGCACATCACCGGCGGCTTCCGAACCGCCACCGGTGCCGTCACCGGATCGCCGGCCTACACCGCGCCGGAGGTCCTCGAGGGCGATCCACCGAGCCCGGCTGCGGATGTCTACGGCCTCGGCGCCACCTTGTTCAGTGCTTTGACCGCTCATGCCGCGTTCGAACGTCGCGACAGTGAGCAGGTTGTCGCGCAGTTTCTCCGGATCACCACCCAACCCGTGCCCGACCTGCGCGAGCACGGAATCCCCGACGACGTGGCCGACACGATCGCCCGCGCGATGTCCCGGACGCCCGGCGCGCGCCCGGCCACGGCCGCCGAATTCGGGGAGGAACTGCGCCGGCTCCAACTCGATCACGGCTTTCCGGTCGACGAGATGGCCCTCCATACCGCACGGGGTTCGGGACGCGACCAGGCACACTCGGTATCGCGACTGCCCCGGTCGCCGGCACCCTCCACGCCGGTTGCGACGGGAAGGCTCCCTCTGGAACTGACCAGTTTCGTCGGCCGGCGGCACGAACTCACCGAGGCGAAGAACCTGCTCGCCGGATCGCGACTGGCGACGTTGACGGGGATCGGCGGTGTCGGCAAGACGCGCCTGGCGATGCGGGTCGCGTCGGCTGTGCGGCGCGAATATGCCGACGGGGTGCGCCTGGTCGAGTTGGGTGAACTGCACGACGAGTCGTCGCTGGTCGACACGGTGGCCGCCGCAGTGGGGTTGCGGGACGACTCGGGGAGGCCGCTGCGTGAGGTCCTCGTCGAGCACCTCGCGGTCCAGGAACTGCTGCTGGTGCTCGACAACTGCGAACACCTGGTGGATGCCGTGGCGGAACTCGCCGGCGTTCTGTTGCACACCTGTCCGGGGCTGCGGATTCTCGCCACCAGCCGCGAACCTCTCGGCATCGGCGGGGAGGCGCTGCTGCGGGTTCCGCCGCTGGCGGTGCCCGATCCCGACCGGCGGCCGTCCCTGCGGGGGTTGACCAAATACGATGCGGTGTCGTTGTTCGCCGAACGCGCCGCTGCCGCGGTTCCCGGCTTCGTCCTCACCGAGGAGAACGCGGCGGCGGTGGCGGGGATCTGCCGCCGGCTCGACGGGCTGCCGTTGCCGATCGAGTTGGCGGCCGCCCGGTTGCGTGCGATGTCGCCCGAGCAGATCCTGCAGCGGCTCACCGACCGCTATGCGTTGCTGACCCGCGGAAGCCGTGGTGCGCCGACGCGGCAGCAGACGTTGCGGTTGTCCGTCGACTGGAGTTTCGAGTTGTGCAGCGCCGGTGAGCAACTGGTGTGGGGCAGGGTTTCGGTGTTCGCGGGAAGCTTCGAACTCGATGCGGCAGAGCAGGTGTGCGGTGACGGCCTCGCGCCGGACGAGCTGCTGGACACGTTGACGTCGTTGGTGGAGAAGTCGATCCTGATTCGCGAGGAATCCGGTGCGGTGGTGCGGTTCCGGATGCTCGAGACCCTCCGCGAGTACGGCTGCGAGAAGCTGCAACAGGCAGGCGAGTTCCTGTCCGTGCGCCGACTGCACCGGGACTGGTACGAGGGGCTGGCGCTGGCCGCGGAGGCCGAGTGGATCAGCGCCCACCAGCTCGACTGGATCACCAGGCTGAAGCGGGAGCAGCCGAATCTGCGGGAGGCCCTCGAATTCAGTCTGGCCGACGATCCCGCTGCCGGCCTGCGTACCGCCACCGCATTGTTCTTGTTCTGGGGCTCCCAGGGATCCTACAACGAGGGGCGGCGCTGGCTCGGTCAGCTGCTCGCCCGCCAGAGCGGCCCACCGACCGTCGAGTGGATCAAGGCACTCCAACGCGCCGGCATGATGGCCGATGTGCAGGGTGACCTCGAGGCCGGAGCTGCGCTCGTGGCGGAGGGTCGTGCGCTCGTCGCGCACACGAGCGACCCCATGATGCGTGCTCTCATCGCCTATTCCGCCGGCATGCTCGCCCTCTACAGCGGTGAGCTGGCGAGCGCGACCTCGCACCTCGAAACCGCGCTCGCGGTGTTCGGCGAGCGCGGAGATCTATTGCTCGAAGTAGCAGCCCTGTACCCGTTGGGGTTGGCGTACGGACTCCGCGGCTCGACGGACCCGGCGATCGAACACCTCGAGCGTGTTCTCGCGATCACGGAGCAGCACGGCGAGAAGATGTACCGGTCGCACTCGTCGTGGGCTCTGGGCATCGCCGCGTGGCGTCAGGGTGACACCGATCGCGCGGTCCGAGTGCTCGAGCAGTCGTTGGAACTGACCCGGCAGGTGCACGGCCCACGCGTCGCCGCAGCCGGCCTCGAGGCCCTCGCCTGGATCGCCTGCGGACGGCGCGACGAACCGAGGGCGGCGGTTCTGCTGGGAGCCGCAGCGGGGCTGGCGCGGTCGGTGGGAAGCGATGTGGTGATCTACTCCGATCTTCTTGTCTACCATGACGAATGTGAGAAGAAGTCTCGAAGTAGGCTTGGGGAAAAGGTATTTGGAGCGGCGCACCGCAAAGGTGAACAGCTCGGCTTCGACGCGGCGATCGCCTATGCCCTCCACGAACATCCGCCCGGCACCTCCGCGCCGGGCACCGACGCGTCGACGCGACTGACCAAGCGGGAACGCCAGGTCGCCGACCTCGTCGCAGAAGGCCTGACCAACCAGGCCATCGCCGATCGCCTGGTGATCTCGCCGCGCACCGCGCAAGGCCATGTCGAGCACATCCTGGCGAAACTGGGTTTCACCTCTCGGGCGCAGATCGCGGCCTGGGTCGTGGAGAACACCGACGCATAACTCCGCCCAACAGTTCGCGTCGAAACGGTGCGGGCATCGTCCCGGCGGAAATGGGGTGCAGAATCGTTGGGGCGCAACCTTCTTCGGCTCAACGGTGTTCATCATGAAACTCATCCTGATCATCACCGGAGCCTGGCGCTGCCGGTAGGGCCACGTTCGGCGCATCGACGGTCTCTCCGAGGTGGGCGGCGATTTTCCCTATTGACAGCGAGCGAAGCTGCTCGTAACGTCCGTGGTGTTCCAAATAATGATGTCAGTTCAGGATAATGAACGGAGCTAGTGATGGGGTTCACCGGAAAAATCGAGGCGCTCTCGGGCATCCGGGTGATCGACGCCGCGACGATGGTGGCCGGCCCCTTGGGTGCGTCGCTGCTCGCCGACTTCGGCGCCGACGTCGTCAAGGTCGAGCCGATCGGAGGCGACGAGTCACGGACATTCGGACCGGGACGAGACGGCATGAGTGGTGTCTATTCCGGCGTGAACCGGAACAAGCGCGCCCTCGCGCTCGACCTTCGTACGGCGGCGGGTCGCGAGCTGTTCCACGATCTCTGCTCGACCGCGGATGTGCTGATCGAGAACATGTTGCCTGCGGTTCGAGAGCGATTCGGGCTGACCGCCGCGGAGCTTCGCGAACGGCACCCCCACCTGATCTGCCTCAATGTCAGCGGATACGGCGAGAGCGGCCCCCTCGCGGGTCGTCCCGCGATGGACCCCGTCGCCCAGGCGCTCACCGGCCTGATGGAGGCGACCGGCGAGCGCTCGGGGACTGCGCTCAAGGCCGGGCCGCCCGTCGCCGACAGCGCGGCGGGCTACCTCGTCGCGATCGCCGCCCTCGTCGCCCTCTTCGCGAAACAGCGCACCGGGGAGGGGCAGACAGGCTCGATATCCCTGGTGGGTGCGCTGTTCCATCTGCAGACCCCGTGGCTGGGTCAGTACCTCCTCGCCGACTACATCCAGGGCAAGGTGGGCAACGGCAGCAACTTCTACGCGCCGTACAACGCCTATACGACCCGGGACGGCGGTGCGGTACACCTGGTCGCTTTCAACGACCGCCACTTCGTCAAGCTGACCCGGGCGATGGGCGCCGAGGCGCTTCTCGACGATCCGCGCTTTGCAGACGCCCCGTCCAGGTTGGAAAACCGCGAAGCGCTCGACACCGCCTTCGAGCCCTGGTTCGCTGCCCGCGACCGCGACGACGTGGTCGCCCAGCTCTCGGCCCACGACATCATCTGCGCCCCGGTCCTCGCGTACGACGAGGCCGTCACACACCCCCAGATCCAGGCCCTGGACCTCGTCGTCGACATTGCCCACGAGGAACTTGGACCGATGCGGGTCCCGGGTCTCCCGGTCAAGCTCTCGGGCACCCCGGGCCACGTGCATCGCCCACCGACGTCGCTGGGCGAGCACACAACCGAGATTCTCAGCGATCTCGGCTACGAGGACGACCGGATCGCGGCCCTGAGGGCCGAGAGGATCGTCCGATGACCACAGAACACGGCGAAAGGAACCACCAATGAAGGTCGGAATCAGGATCCCCGGAGCGGGACCGTGGGCAGGGCCCGAGGCGATCGCGAAGGTGTCGCGGTTCGCTGAGAAGATCGGCTTCGACTCCCTCTGGATGACTGATCACGTCGCGCTGCCGACCCGAGTCGAGACGCCGTACCCGTACACCGCCGACGGCAAATTCCTGTGGGACCCCGCCACGCCGTACCTCGACTGCCTCACGTCGTTGACGTGGGCGGCGGCAGCAACCGAGCAGATCGAGTTGGGCACCTCCTGCCTGATCCTCCCGTGGCGCCCGCTCGTCCAGACCGCCAAGACGCTGGTCAGCATCGACGTGATGTCGCAAGGCCGACTGTCGGTCGCCATCGGCGTGGGCTGGATGAAAGAACAGTTCGAGCTGTTGGGAGCGCCATTCAAGGACCGCGGCAAGCGGACCACGGAGATGGTCAACGCGATGCGGCACATGTGGCAGGAAGACGAGGTCGACTTCGACGGCGACTTCTACCAGCTCCACGACTTCAAGATGTATCCCAAGCCGGTGCGGGGCACGATCCCTGTCTGGTTCGCCGGCTACAGCACGGCCTCCCTGCGCCGCATCGCCGCCATCGGCGACGGCTGGCACCCGCTCGCGATCGGGCCGGAGGAATACGCCGGCTACCTGGCCACCCTGCGGCAGTACGTCGAAGAAGCCGGTCGTGATATGGACGAGATCACCCTCACCGCAAGGCCTTTGCGGAAGGCGCCGTACAACGCCGAGACGATCGAAGCGTACGGAGACCTCGGCGTCACCCACTTCATCTGCGACACGTCCTTCGAGCACGACACGCTCGAGGCAACCATGGACGAGCTCGCGGAACTCGCCGATGCCGTCCTCCCCACCGCACACAACCTGGCCTGAGGGCCGGGCGGAAGAAAGGACGAGAATCGTGCAGGCACTCACCTCATCAGTTCCCCTCGTCATCGGTGACCAACTGAGTGCATCGTCGACCGGGGCGACGTTCGACTCGATCAACCCGGCCGATGGGTCGTACCTGGCCAGCGTCGCCGAGGCCACGCCTCAGGACGTCGCGCGCGCCGTCGAGGCTGCGAGGGTCGCGGCCAAGGCGTGGCAGCGCATGCGTCCGGCCCAGCGGACCCGCCTGATGTTCCGCTACGCCGCGCTAATCGAGCAACACAAAACGGAGCTCGCCCAGCTGCAGAGCCGCGACATGGGTAAGCCGATCCGCGAGTCGCTCGGGATCGACCTGCCGATCATGGTCGAGACACTCGAGTACTTCGCGGGCCTCGTGACCAAGATCGAAGGTCGCACGACGCCGGCGCCCGGTCGTTTCCTCAACTACACCGTGCGTGAGCCGATCGGTGTGGTCGGTGCGATCACTCCGTGGAATTTTCCTGCAGTACAGGCTGTCTGGAAGATCGCCCCGGCTCTCGCGATGGGCAACGCCATCGTCCTGAAGCCCGCGCAGCTCGCACCGCTCGTGCCCGTGGCACTCGGCGAACTCGCCCTCGAGGCAGGTCTGCCGCCGGGGCTGGTCAACGTCCTGCCCGGTCGCGGCTCGGTGACGGGCAACGCCTTGGTGCAGCACCCCCTGATCGGCAAGGTCACGTTCACCGGCTCGACCGAGGTCGGGCAGCAGATCGGCCGGATGGCAGCCGACCGTCTGATCACGGCCTCGTTGGAGCTGGGTGGCAAGTCGGCGCTCGTGGCCTTCGGTGACTCGTCCCCGAAAGCATTGGCCGCGCTGGTTTTCCAGGCGATGTACAGCAACCAGGGTCAGACATGCACTGCGCCGAGTCGGCTGCTCGTCGAGCGGCCCATCTACGACGAGGTGATCGAACTCGTCCAGAAGCGCGTCGAGGCCGCCCGAGTGGGCGACCCTCTCGACCCCGACACGGAGATCGGCCCCTTGATCAGTGCCGAGCAGCGCGAGTCGGTGCACTCGTACGTCGTCTCCGGGACGGAGGACGGCGCCAAGCTGATCAGCGGTGGAGGCCAGTCGGCGAACGGTGCGGCAGAGCAGGGCTTCTACTACCGCCCGACGCTCTTCGCCGGAGTCACCGCGGACATGCGCATCGCCCGGGAGGAAATCTTCGGGCCTGTGCTGTCGGTGCTGCCGTTCGAAGGGGAAGAGGAGGCGATCACCCTCGCCAACGACACCGTCTACGGGCTGGCCGCGGGCGTCTTCACCCGCGACGTGGGCCGCGCACTGCGGTTCGCGCAGACCCTCGACGCCGGCAACGTGTGGATCAACAGCTGGGGGGTGCTCAACCCCGCGTCGCCGTACCGAGGTTTCGGGCAGAGCGGCTACGGCAGCGACCTCGGCCAGGCCGCAATCGAGAGCTTCACCAAGGAGAAGAGCATATGGGCACGCCTGGATTGATCTCCGGGTCATCCCGACCACGGGTAAGTCGGCTGATCGATGCTCGCCACACCCACGACTGGCAACCCGCGGCGGACTACACGATCACCGAGGACGCCCTCTTCTCCCGCGACCCCGGCGCCGTGGCCGTGCTGCGCGGGGGAATCAACGCGCCCGAGGAGGTGACGTTCGGTCAGATTCAGCGTGCCGCTGTGCGCATTGCGGCTGTCCTCCGTTCCCGGGGAATCAATCCCGGTGACCGCGTGGTCCTCTACCTCGACCCTTCGGTGGAGGCAGCCGAGGTCGTCTTCGGGGTGCTGGTCGCCGGCGCCGTGCTCGTGCCCGTCCCCCGACTGCTCACCGGTACCTCGGTGGCGCACCGCCTCGTCGATTCGGGCGCGACTGTGCTGGTCACGGACGGTCCGGGCCTCGACCGTCTGGAGTCGACGGAGTGCTCCCTGCACGACGTCGATGTGCTCACGGTGGACGGTTCCCGTGGCCCACGGCTCGGGGACCTGGCCGGCCGGGTCGACCCACTGGCCCCGGCGCCCGGGCGGTCCTCGGAGCCTGCCCTGCTGATGTACACGTCCGGCACCAGTGGTCCGGCCAAGGGCATCGTCCACGCACACCGTGCCCTGCTCGGACATGCCGGCGTCGATTACGCCTTCGAGCTGTTCAGGCCGGGCGACGTGTACTTCGGCACCGCGGACTGGGGTTGGATCGGCGGCCTGATGCTCGGCCTGCTGGTTCCGTGGTCGTTCGGCGTTCCCGTCGTGGCGCACCGGCCGCAACGCTTCGACCCCGGCGCCACCTTGGACATGATGACCCGTCTCGGTGTGACGACCGCGTTCCTGCCGGCGTCGGTGCTGCGGATGTTCGCCGAGCACGGGGAATCGGCTCCGCGCCGCCTCCGCGCGGTCGTGACCGGAGGAGAGCCCGCCGGTGCGACGGAGCTCAGCTGGGCGAGGCACCATCTCAGCGACGCCGTCAACAAGGCCTACGGCCAGACCGAGGCGAACGCCCTCATCGGGGACTCCGCCGTACTCGGGTCCGTCGACGACGAAACCATGGGCGCTCCGTATCCCGGGCACCGCATCGCGCTGCTGGATGACGCGGGCACCCGCGTCGCGCCCGGCGAGGTCGGTGAGATCGCGCTGGGACTTCCGGATCCGGTTGCCCTTCTCGGTCATTGGGACGGCTCGTCCGCTCGAGTGGTACCTCCCTCTGGAGGGTGGCACCGGACAGGCGACCTGGCGCGGCTCTCCCATGGACGACGATTGGAGTACCTCGGCCGCGCCGACGACGTGATCAAGAGCCGCGGTTATCGAATCGGCCCCGCGGAGATCGAAGAGGCCCTCAAGTGCCACCCCCAGGTCCTGGACGCGGCGGCCGTGGGGCTGCCCGACCGGGAGATGGGGCAACAGGTCAAGGCGTTCGTGCACCTCGCCACCGGCGAGCTCACCGAGAAGATCGCGACACAGCTCCGCGAACTCGTCACCGCAGCGGTCGGACCGCACGCACGACCACGAGAGATAGAGGCAGTCGCCACGTTGCCGCGCACCGAGACCGGAAAGATTCGTCGCCGTGAACTGGTGTCGCCCCCAACGTGAGTTGGGAATCCGAAAAGACGAACAAGTGGAAAGACGAAGCTATGCGTAAATTCTGGCACGTCGGCATCAATGTGACCGACATGGACAAATCGATCGACTTCTACCGGAAAGTTGGTTTCGCGGTAGCGCAGGACAAAGAGGTCGAGGACAGCAACCTCGCGCGGGCATTCATGGTCGAGGGGGCCAGCAAGCTCCGCTTCGCGCACCTGCGCCTGAACGACTCCCCGGACGAGGCCATGCTGGACCTCATCGAGTGGCGGGATGCACGCTCCGAGGGGCGAGCACAGACCGACCTCGTCCACCCCGGCCTGTGCCGCTTCTCGATCCTGACCGACGACATCGACGCCGAATACGCACGGCTGGCCGACGACGGTGTCGAGTTCCTGCACTCGCCGCAGACCATCATGGGTCCGGACGGAGTCAACGGCTGGCGACTGCTCTTCGCCCGCGATCCCGACGGCACGCTGTTCCACTTCGCCGAACTGCTGGGGCAGGCGGCTACGGTCGGCTGACAGCAACGACACGACGAAGGTAGGAACCCTTGACGAAGGCAGAGGTCCCGGGCGGCGCGACCGACGAGCGGGGCGAGCAATCCAGCGAGCAGTTGGTGCCCGCCGTCTCACGCGCCACCCGCGTGCTGGAGACACTGGTTCAACAGTCCTCCGGGGCGACGCTCACCGAGCTGGCCAAGCGGTGCGCCCTGGCCAAGAGCACGGCGTCGGTCCTGCTCAGGACCATGGTGGTCGAGGGCCTCGTCGTGTACGACCAGGAGACCCGTCGGTACAACCTCGGCCCGCTGCTCGTGGAGTTCGGGGTCGCTGCGATCGCGCGAACGTCGGCGGTCGCCGCGTCGCGGACGTACATGGAGTGGTTGGCCGAGCGGACCGAGCTGGCATGTCTGGCGATCCAGCCGATGCCGGACGGACACTTCACGGCGATCGCGAAGATCGAGAGCCGCAAGGCCGTCAAGGTCACCATCGAGGTCGGCGCGCGATTCGCCCGAGACACTCCGTTGATCAGCCGACTCGCGGCCGCATGGCCGAGCCGGGGTCGCCCGGAGCTTGTCGAGTATTCCGCCGATGAGCTCGAGAAACTCCGGGCACAGGGTTACGGGGCGGTCTACGGCGAATACCGGCCGGAACTGAACGTCGCGGGAGTCCCGGTGTTCGACCGAGACGGGGAGCCATGCCTGTTCATTGCCCTATTGGGTATCGGTGACGACCTCACGGCCGAGGGCGTGGCCGGGATCGCCGACTACCTCGTGACGGCTTCACGGGAGATCAGCTCCCATATCGGCGGCCGCATCCCCGAGGATTTCCCGACACCGTTGGGGTCAGCCGACTTCGACGCCGAACGCGGCTGACCGAACCGCACTCTTCTTTTCATGCGGCAGGCCCCACCCGGGGCCTGCCGCTCCGAGTCGACCCTCGATGGCCGGCCGCCCACCTCCGAGTGCCACGCGCCCGAGGTATACCCGTCCACTGTTTGTAGGAGACACAGATGATCAGCAACAAAATCGCCGTCGTCGGCGGCACCGGGCCCCAGGGTAAGGGGCTCGCCTACCGGTTTGCGGCGGCCGGCTGGCCCGTCGTCATCGGATCGCGATCGGCCGAACGTGCGGAGCAGGCGGCCGCCGAGGTGCGCAGACACGCCGGCGACGGCGCCGTGGTCACCGCCGCCGACAACGCGACGGCTGCCGCCGACTGTTCCATCATTCTGCTGGTCGTCCCATACGACGGCCATCGTGAGCTGGTCTCGGAACTGGCGCCCACCTTCGCGGGCAAGCTCGTCGTCAGCTGCGTGAACCCGCTCGGCTTCGACAAGTCCGGGGCCTACGGTCTGGACGTCGAAGAAGGCAGCGCTGCCGAGCAGCTGCGCGACCTCGTGCCCGATGCCACCGTCGTGGCGGCCTTTCACCACCTGTCGGCGATCAACCTCTGGGAGCACGAAGGCCTCCTTCCCGAGGATGTGCTCGTGTGCGGAGACGATCGGTCCGCCAAGGACGAGGTGGCTCGCCTGGCCGTCGCGATCACCGGTCGGCCGGGCATCGACGGAGGAGTACTGCGGGTGGCTCGGCAGCTCGAACCGCTGACCGCCGTTCTCATCAACGTCAATCGGCGCTACAAGACGCGCTCCGGTCTCGCCGTGAATGGGGTTGTTCATGATTCACGAGCTGCGTGAGTACATTGCGCTACCGGGCCGCGCCGAGGAGCTGCACCGCAGGTTCGCCGACGAGACCCTGGCC
The DNA here is from genome assembly GCF_041228765.1 of Rhodococcus wratislaviensis. Taxonomy (NCBI): domain Bacteria; kingdom Bacillati; phylum Actinomycetota; class Actinomycetes; order Mycobacteriales; family Nocardiaceae; genus Rhodococcus; species Rhodococcus wratislaviensis. The sequence continues at coordinate 1,562,238 of NZ_CP150488.1, forward strand.
CTGTTCACGGAACTCGGGCTGCAGGTCGAGGGTTTCTGGCACGAGGTCGGCAACCGTGATCGGATCGTCTACCTCGTGGCCTTTCCCGATGCGGAGGCTGCGACGGCTCACTGGGCCCGGTTCAAAGCCGATCCGCGGTGGCTTGCGCTGAAGGCTCGCACGGAAAGCGACGGGCCGCTCATCTCGGAGATCCGGAGCACGCTCATGGTCACTCCGGACTACGCCCGACCCTGACCGGCGCGGCCCCCGAAAAAGGCGTCGGCCGGCTCTTGACCGTGGCCGCCCTCTGTCCCTACTCTGTTCCATATAGTGATTCGAGTTCATCATCATGAAAAGAAGTCCTATGATCAAAGGCATCCAGCTCCACGGATGGGCTGACGGGCCACAGATGGTGGAAGTGGCCGAGATCGCCGCCCGGAGTTTCGAGACCGTCTGGCTCAGCGACCAACTCCAGTCCCGGGGCGTCGCCGTCCTCCTCGGCGCCATCGCTGCCCGCACCGGCATGGGCGTCGGTACGGCGGTGACCTTCCCCTTCGGCCGCAACCCCCTCGAGATGGCGTCGAGCATGGCCACCCTCGCGGAATTCATGCCCGAAGGGCGCCGGGTCAGCATGGGAATCGGCACCGGGGGTGGGCTGGTGAGCGCGCTCATGTCGCGACAGAACCCGACGAAATACGTAGCCGAGTTCATCACGATGTGCCGACTGCTCTGGCAGGGTGAAACGATCCGGATGGGTGACTACCCGCAGACCTGCGCGGCCCTCGGATTGCGTGAGGACGGTCGGGCGTCGTTCTCCTGGACAAGCAAGCCCGACGTACGCGTGATCGTCGCCGGCGCCGGACCGCTGGTGCTGGAGATGGCCGGCGAGATCGCCGACGGCGTCATCTGCGCCAGCAACTTCCCGGCCCACAGTCTCGCGGCCTTCCGCAGCGACCAGTTCGAGGCGGTGAGCAATCTCGACTCCCTGGATCGCGGACGCGAGCGCAGCAGTCGGGAGGAGTTCACCCGTATCTACGGCGTCAACCTGTCCGTGTCGGCGGACCGGGACAGCGCCCGCGCGGCCGCGCGACGACAGGCCACACTCATCGTGAGCCAGCAGCCCCCGGAAAACCTGCACCGGGTGGGCTTCGAACCCTCCGACTACGCCGCCACCCGAGCGGCACTCAAAGCCGGTGACGGCGTCGACGCGGCCGCCGACCTCCTCCCGCAGGAAGTCGCCGACCAGCTCGTCGTCTCCGGCACCCCCGGCGACTGCATCGAGGCTCTCGCCGAGCTGCTCGAATACGCGGAGGGCGCCGGGTTCACCGAGGCCTACATCGGGGCCCCGGTCGGCCCCGACCCCCGCGAGGCGGTCGAGCTGCTCACCTCCCAGGTCCTGCCGGAGCTTCGATGAGCGTGGACGTGGAAGGCGTTCGGGACCTGTGCCCTGCCGAGCACCACGACGGTCTGGTCGTGCTGACGCTCAATCGTCCGGAGGCGCGCAACGCCCTCGACGTGCCCCTGCTGCAGGCGTTCGTCGCCCGGCTTGCCGAGGGAAAACGCGCGGGCGCCGATGTCCTTCTCGTGCGCGCGGAGGGGGCGGCGTTCTGCGCAGGTGCCGACGTGCGTTCGGACGACGGCACCGCGATCGGCCGCCCGGGACTCCGGCGCCGGCTGATCGAGGAGAGTCTCGACCTGATGGGCGGCTACCCGGCCGCCGTGGTCGCGGTGCAGGGTGCCGCGGTCGGTGCCGGGTGGGCCATCGCCGCGGCTGCGGACATCACCCTGGCCGCGCCGGCCGCTTCGTTCCGATTCCCCGAGCTCCCACTCGGGTTCCCGCCACCCGACAGCACGGTGCGCAGGCTCGAGGCCGTCGTCGGCCCGGCGCGGGCGCTGCGGCTTCTGGCCCTGAATGAGCGCTACGGCGCCGACGACCTCGCCAGGCTCGGCCTGGTGGACGTCGTTCCCGAGGCTTCACTCGACGGGACCGCGCGCGAGATGGTCGCCCGGCTCGCGGTTCTTCCGCCCGCCTTGTTGCGCGATCTCAAAGCAGGCCTCTCCGTCTCGGAAGCGGGCCCCCTACCGACCACCCTCGAAAGGCAGTCATGACCACCAGCATCCACACTCAGACCGAAGAGCAGACGCACCTCCGTACCGCTGCCCGAGGATTCCTGGCCCGGCACGCCCCCGCGCACGACGTGCGCATCTGGGACGAGGCGGGGTCCTATCCCGAACAGCTGTTCCGCGAGATCGCCGGCCTCGGCTGGTACGACGTGGTGACCGGCGGCGAGGTCGTCGAGGAGACGGCCGGCCTGCTGATCACGCTCTGCGAAGAGATCGGCCGCACAAGCTCCGACCTCGTGGCCCTGTTCAACCTCAACCTCAGCGGGCTGCGCGACATCCACCGTTGGGGCACACCCGAACAGCAACAGACGTACGGTGCACCGGTGCTGGCCGGTGAGGCGCGCCTGTCGATCGCCGTCAGCGAACCGGACGTGGGCTCGGACGCCGCAAGCGTTGCGACGCGCGCCGAGAAGATCGGCGACGGGTGGGTCCTCAACGGGCAGAAAACCTATTGCGAGGGCGCGGGTCTCCCCGGTGCGGTGATGGAACTCGTCGCCCGAGTGGGCGGGGGTGGCCGCAAGCGCGACCAGCTCGGCGTTTTTCTCGTGCCGGTCGACCATCCGGGTGTCGAGGTTCGCCGTATGCCCGCGCTCGGGCGGAACATCAGCGGCATCTACGAGGTCTTCCTGCGGGACGTCGCCCTCCCGGCGACGGCGGTGCTGGGTGAGCCGGGTGAAGGGTGGCAGATCCTCAAGGAACGTCTGGTGCTCGAGCGGATCATGATCAGCTCCGGTTTCCTCGGCAGCGTGGCCGCGGTGCTCGACCTGACGATCCAGTATGCCAACGAACGCGAGCAGTTCGGCAAGGCGCTCTCGAGCTACCAGGGAGTGACATTGCCCCTCGCCGAGATGTTCGTCAGGCTCGACGCGGCCCGGTGCGCCGTACGTCGTTCGGCCGACCTCTTCGACGCGGGCCTCCCGTGCGAGGTGGAGAGCACCATGGCGAAATTTCTCTCCGGCCAGCTCTACGCCGAGTCCTCCGCGCTGGCGATGCAGATCCAGGGTGCCTACGGCTACGTGCGTGACCATGCCCTGCCGATGCACCACTCCGACGGGATCATCGCCCGTGTCGTCGCGGGACCTCCCTCGGTCCAGCTCGACTTCATTGCGCGGTCGATGGGCTTAGGGATCGGAGCGAGCAGATGACGAGTCTGAGCCGCGCACTTGCGCGGGTGAGTTCCGCCAAGACGATCGACGCCGGTGAAGCCGAGGCACTCCTGAGTGCGCGAGGCGGCGACCTCGACCGACTGTGCGAGGCCGCCGCGGCCGTCCGGTCGGCAGGCCTGTTCGACGCCGGACGCCCCGGGGTGGTGACCTACAGCCGGAAAGTGTTCATCCCGCTCACCCGTCTGTGCCGCGACCGGTGCCACTACTGCACCTTCGCGACGACGCCGGGACGGGTCGACGAACCCTTCCTGTCGCCCGACCAGGTGCTGGAGATTGCCCGCGAAGGCGCCCGGATGGGCTGCAAGGAAGCGCTTTTCACGCTGGGTGATCGGCCCGAGGACCGATGGGACGCCGCCCGCGAGTGGCTGGAGTCGCGCGGCTACGCCGACACACTGTCCTACGTACGAGCCATGGCGGTGCTGGTGCTCGAGGAGACCGGTCTGGTGCCGCATCTGAACCCGGGAATAATGTCCTGGGCGGAACTCCAGCGCCTCAAGCCGGTGGCCGGTTCCATGGGTCTGATGCTCGAATCCACTGCACGCTCGCTGTGGGCGGAACCCGGGGGTTGCCACTACGGTTCCCCGGACAAGAATCCCGCTGTTCGCCTGGCGTGCATCGAGGATGCGTCCCGCACCAACATTCCCTTCACGACCGGAATCCTGGTCGGGATCGGCGAGTCGCACGCCGACCGCGTGGAGTCCATCCTCCAGATCCGCCGGATCGCAAGGCAGTACGGCGCCGTCCAAGAGGTGATCGTCCAGAATTTTCGCGCGAAGCCGGACACCGCGATGCGGTCGGCGGACGACGCAGACCTCGACGAGTACCTGGCCACGATCGCAGTGGCCCGTATTTTGTTCGGACCCTCGATGCGTATCCAGGCCCCGCCCAACCTGTCGGAGCCCGACGAACTGCGCCGGCTGCTGGCGGCCGGGGTCGACGACTGGGGTGGGGTGTCGCCACTGACCCCCGACCACGTGAACCCCGAGCGGCCCTGGCCGGAGATCGAGCGACTCCGTGACCTGAGTGCTGCCGCCGGTTTCGAGCTCCGGGAGCGCCTCGCCGTCCAGCCGCAATACGTCCTCGCGGGGGAGCGGTGGGTGGACGCCCGCGTCCGGCCGCACCTGCTGGCGCTCGCCGACCTGGAGACCGGGCTGGCCGCCGATGTGCTGCCGGAGGGTCGACCGTGGCAGGATGCCGCGCCTGGCGAGTCCAGTGGCAGAACCGATCTGCACCTCGAGATCGATACGGAAGGGCGCCGGACGGATACCCGCAGTGACTTCGCGAACGCCTTCGGTGACTGGACCGTGCTCGGTGAGGAAATGACAGCACGTGCGGGGGCAGGCGCCCCTCCTCGTCTGGGCAGCGAGGTACTCGCCGCTTTGCGTGCGGCCGAGCGGAATCCCGCCGGTCTCAGTGACGCCGAGGCCCTGGCGCTCATTCATTGCGAGGGCCCAGATCTGGATGCCCTGTGCGTGTTGGCAGATCAGGTTCGGCAGTCGACAGTGGGCGACGCGGTGACGTACGTCGTCAACCGGAACCTGAACTTCAGCAACGTCTGCTACACCGGCTGTCGTTTCTGTGCGTTCGCGCAACGCGCAAGCGATGCCGATGCGTACCGGCTCTCCATCCCCGAGGTGGGGGAGCGGGTCGCCCAGGCCTGGGATGTCGGCGCCACCGAGATCTGCATGCAGGGCGGTATCGACCCGGGCCTGCCCAGCACCATCCATCTGGACCTGGCGGCCGAAACGAAACGCCGGAGCCCGCAGATCCACCTCCACGCGTTCTCGCCCATGGAGATCGTGAGCGGAGCCTCGCGCATGGGCATCTCGGTGGCCGAATGGCTCACCGAGGCACGCACAGCCGGGCTCGACTCCGTGCCGGGCACCGCCGCCGAGATCCTGGACGACGAGGTTCGGTGGGTGCTGACCAAAGGCAAACTCCCCGCGGCCGAATGGATTCGGGTCGTCAAGACCGCGCACGAGCTTGGAATCCGCACCACCGCCACGATGATGTACGGCCACGTGGACGAGCCCCGGCATTGGGTCGGCCACTTCCGCGTCCTGCTCGACATCCAGAAGGAGACAGGCGGCTTCACGGAGTTCGTCCCGCTGCCGTTCGTGCACCAGAGCTCGCCCATCTACCTTGCAGGGCTGGCAAGGCCGGGCCCGACCCGACGGGACAACCGCGCAGTCCACGCGATGGCGCGGCTGATGTTGCACGGTCTAATCGACAACATCCAGTGCTCTTGGGTCAAGCTCGGTTCGGACGAATGTGTGGAACTACTCCGCGGCGGGGTCAACGACCTCGGCGGCACCCTGATGGAAGAGACCATCAGCAGGATGGCCGGTTCGACCAATGGGTCGATGAAGACCATCGCAGACATCACCCACATGGCCGGCGCGGCGGGCCGGCCGGCCCGGCAGCGCACCACCACCTACGAGGATGTCGACGCCGAACGCTCCGCTGCGGCCCAACGATTCGACGACCAGGTGAGGACCGTGCTGCCACTCAGTGTGGGGATGGTCGCCCAGTGAGTGCGGCACGCGGCGCATCCCTGGGGCGGGGGTCCCGCGGGTCCTGGGTGGCCGTCATTCCCCAGCGGGACATCACGTCCGCGAAATCCCGGCTCCTGCTCCGGCCGGAGGCCCGGCAAGCGGTCGTGCGTGCCATGTTCCGAGATACGGTCTCCGCGGTTCTGGCGTCCTCGCAGGTGGAGGCTGTCCTTGTAGTCGTCGACCGGATTCAGGACGCCGCCCACGTGGGGTCGCCTGAAGTCGCTGCGCTGGTGGCGCCGGACACGGGCGGGATGAACGCCGCTCTGTGTGAGGGCGGACGCCGCGCCCGCGAGTTGTGGCCGCGCTGCCGGCTCGCGGGAATGCCCGCCGATCTTCCGAGCCTGCGCAGCGAGGACCTGGACGTCGCGCTGAAGGTGGCTGCGCGACACGAGCGTACGTTCGTCGCGGACTGGCGACGTGAGGGCACGAGTCTCCTGACAGCCCGCGAGGGCGTCGACCTGGCTCCGAAATTCGGAAGGCGTTCACGGTTGGCGCATCTGGATTCCGGCGCAGTGGAGACGCTGGACTCGAACATCGAGTCCCTACGTCGAGACGTGGACGATATCGACGACCTGCTGGACGCCGCCGTGAGACGGCCCGGTGCGACCCTGAGTGGCGTCCTGCGCAGTCTGGGGCACCCCTTCGAGTCGGAGCCGTCTCGGCGGCCCTTCGCCACTGTCCGGGCATAACCGGCGCACACGATCTACGAGCGGATCGGCTCAGCGTCATTGACGCTCGACCGCGGACGCGGCCCCGATTCGGCCTGCCTCCATCAGTATTCAGACCCGATCTCCGCATCCCAGCGGCTCCCTCCCCTATCGAGGAGACACATGAACAATCGATTCAGCCTTCCCGCATACGTCAGCGTCGCAATGCTCGCATTTTTTGCGATAGCCGCCGACGGCTACGACCTCGCCATCTTCGGTGCCGCGACGCCGAAACTGCTCCTCTACGCTGATTGGGGTCTCACGACCGCGCAGGTCGGCGTGATCGCCAGTACGGCGATCATGGGGATGGGTATCGGATCCATCGCAGCAGGCGTGCTCGCCGACCGATACGGTGTCCGACGATTGTTCCTACTCTCCGTGACCTGGTTCTCCGTCGGCATGATGCTGTGCGCAGTGGCGCCCACCGCCGAACTGCTCGGTGTCGCCCGGTTGATCGCAGGGTTCGGCCTCGGTGGGGTGGTGCCCACCGCGGTCGCGGTGACGATGAGCGTCGCACCGGCGGACCGGAAGAATTTCCTCAACGGCGTGATCCTGGCCGGCATACCCATAGGCGGCGTCCTTGCCGCTCTCACCGCTCTGGCTTTCCTCGACGTGCTGGGCTGGCGCGGCGTCTTCTTCGTCGGGGGCGCTTTTCCCCTGCTGACCGTGGTGCCGGTCGCCGCGGTGAAACTCCGGCGGTGGGTACCCGCCCCGCACGCTCTGCGTTCGGACGGCGGGGCCACCCGCCGCACCTTGCGCGACGTCTTCAAGAATCTCGGACCCACCGGATGGGGTGCCCTGGCAGTGTTCACCGCACTGACCTTCTGTGGCCAGATTCAGTGGTACGGACTGCTCACCTGGTTGCCGCAGATCATGAAGGCCAGCGGTTACTCCCTCGGATCTGCATTGGTCTTCTTGGTGATCTTCAGTATCGGTGCTGCCACCGGTGCGTCCGGAGGCTCCTGGATTGCGGACAAGTTCGGAGAACGTCGCGCAGTTCTTGCGGCATTCACAGTCGGCGCGGTTGCCGTCATGACCCTTGCGGTACACCTGCCGTCGCCCGTCCTCTACGTTTTTCTGTTCCTCACCGGGGCGGGGACGGGCGGAACGCAGCCGATCGTCTTCGGTTACGTGGCCACCTACTTCCCCGTCGATATCCGCACCAGCGTTCTTGGATTCGTTTCCGGCGTGGGCCGGATCGGTGGTGTCTGTGGACCGATTCTGGGCGGTGTGCTCGCCGGCCGGCCTCCGATCGTCATCTTCTCTGCTCTCTCCGGGATCGGGGTGTTCGCCGCACTTCTGTGCTGCGTCGCGCTGGCGGCGAACAAGTCCGAGAAGAACCACACCACCGTTACTGCAAGCACCCCAGCCGAGGTCTGAGTGAACGTAACCGTGTTGGTCGGCGGGGTGGGTGGGGCCCGGTTCCTGCAAGGGGTGCGGAGGCTTCTCGGTGCGGATTCGGGCCATCGCGTCACTGCCGTGGTCAACGTCGGCGACGATGTGTGGTTGCACGGTCTGCGGATCTGCCCGGACCTGGACACCTGCATGTACACCCTCGGTGGGGGCATCGACCCCGAGCGCGGCTGGGGTCACGTGGGTGAATCCTGGAACGCCAAGGAGGAACTCGCTGCCTACGGCGCGAAACCGGACTGGTTCGGGCTCGGCGACCGGGACATCGCCACACACCTGATCCGTTCGCAGATGTTGCGCACGGGGCATCCTTTGTCGGCGGTCACGGAGACGCTGTGCAACCGCTGGCAGCCGGGTGTGACCCTGCTGCCGGTCACCGACGATCGTAGCGAGACTCATGTCGTCATCACCGATCCCGAGGCCGGTGAGCAGCGGACAATCCACTTCCAGGAGTGGTGGGTTAGCCACCGCGCGAAGGTGCCGACACACAGTTTCGCGCACATCGGTGCCGAGCGGGCGACACCGGCACCGGGTGTCGTCGAGGCGATCGAGGACGCCGACATCGTGTTGCTGGCGCCGTCCAATCCGGTGGTCAGCGTCGGCGCGATCCTCGCGGTCCCCGGGATTCGGGGTGCGTTGCGGACCACCCCGGCAAAGGTGGTCGGGATCTCCCCGATCATCGGTGGAAAACCGTTGCGCGGCATGGCTGACGAATGTCTCGACGTGATCGGTGTCGAGACGTCAGCCGAGGCGATCGGGCGCTGGTACGGGGCGCGGAGCGGGACCGGGATCCTCGACGGCTGGCTGATTCACGACACCGATTCCGCCGAGGTGCCGGGCGTGGATGTGCGGGAAGTCCCGCTGATCATGACCGACCCTGGCACGACCGCGGACATGGTTCGTGCCGCACTCGACTTGGTAGGGGTGCTTCTGTGAGTGAAATTGCGCGACAATCCGATCACGCGCCCGGCCGTGCGCTCGAGATCCGCCCTGTCACCGGTCTGCCGGAGTTCCGGCCCGGCGACGACCTGGCCGGGGCGATCATTTCGGCGGCGCCGTGGCTGCGCGACGGGGACGTCCTGGTGGTCACCAGCAAGGTGTTCTCGAAGGTCGAGGGCCGCATCGTGTCCTCGCCCACCGATCCCGAGGAACGGGATGCGGCCCGGTGGCGGCTGGTCGAGCAGGAAGCCGTCCGCATCGTCGCCCGCAAGGGGCGGACCCTGATCACCGAGAACCGGCTCGGGATCGTGCAAGCGGCGTCCGGTATCGACGGGTCGAATGTGGAGGGCTCCGAACTGGCTCTGCTGCCGAAGGATCCGGATGCCAGTGCCCGCGCACTCCGCGATGCCGTAAAGGCCAGGCTCGGTGTCACGGTAGCGGTGGTGGTCACCGACACCATGGGGCGGGCGTGGCGCAACGGGCAGATCGACGCCGCTATCGGCGCGGCCGGTGTTCCGGTGCTGCACAGGTACGCCGGGTCGCGTGACAGCCAGGGCAATGAGCTGGTCGTGACCGAGGTGGCGGTCGCCGACGAGATCGCCGCGGCGGGTGACCTGGTCAAGGGCAAGCTCGGCGGGGTGCCGGTCGCCGTGGTGCGTGGCCTGGAGCTGGTCGACGACGGTTCGCGGGCGCAGGACCTGAATCGTTCTGACGCTGAGGATATGTTCTGGCTCGGCACCGCCGAATCGGTCGAGCTGGGGCGTTCGGAGGCGCTGCTGTTGCGCCGCTCGGTCCGTCGGTTCTCGGACGATCCGGTCGATCCCGGTGCGGTCCGGGCGTCGATCGCGCAGGCTCTCACCGCTCCTGCGCCGCACCACACCCGGCCGGTGCGGTTCGTGTGGGTGCGCACCCGGGCTGTCCGCGACGTATTGCTGTCTCGGATGGCTGAGCAGTGGCGCAGCGACCTCACCTCCGACGGTCTGCGCGCGGAGACCGTCGAGGCGCGGGTGGCGCGGGGGAACATCCTGGTCGACGCACCGGAGGTGATCATCCCGTTCTGCGTTCCGGACGGCGCCCACACCTATCCCGACCAACGTCGGCGGGCGGCGGAGTCGACGATGTTCACCGTCGCGGTCGGTGCGGCGGTGCAGGGGCTGCTGGTGTCGTTGGCCACCAAGGAAATCGGGAGCTGCTGGATCGGATCGACGATCTTCGCCGCCGACGTCGTGCGCGATATTCTCGATCTCCCCGCGGACTGGCACCCGCTCGGCGCGATCGCCGTCGGCCACCCCCTCGAGCCGCTGACACCCCGCACCGCCGCAGACCCCGGCGACGCCCTGATCGAGAAATAACGCCTTACAACAGCTCTGCCTGATCGATCAATTCCGGCGACACGCTGACGCGGATCGTCGATAGCGAAGGGAACTGAGTACAGAATGACTGTCGTGTCCGAGCGCACTGCACCGCGGAAGGTCGAGCTGACCGAGGAGGAGATCTTCGCCGGCCACATCGGGGGGAAGCTCTCCGTCGAGACCACGACCGCCCTCGATACGCAGCGCGCCCTGTCCATTGCCTACACACCCGGCGTCGCACAGGTTTCCCGCGCCATCGCCGCCGACGAAACCCTCGCCGACCGGTACACCTGGACCAGCCGCCTGGTGGTCGTCGTCTCCGACGGCTCCGCGGTGCTCGGCCTCGGGGACATCGGCCCGCGCGCGTCCCTTCCCGTGATGGAGGGCAAGTCCGCCCTGTTCAAGAACTTCGCGGGCCTGAACTCGATCCCGCTGGTCCTGGACACCAAGGATCCCGACGAGATCGTCGAAACCCTGATCCGGCTGCGCCCGAGCTTCGGTGCGGTCAACCTGGAGGACATCTCCGCGCCGCGCTGCTTCGAGATCGAAAAGCGCGTCATCGAGGCGTTGGACTGCCCGGTCATGCACGACGACCAGCACGGGACCGCCATCGTCGTCCTCGCCGCCCTCAAGGGTGCGGTCAAGGTCCAGGACCGCGACATCGCCTCGCTGCGGGTGGTCATCTCCGGGGCCGGCGCCGCCGGAGTCGCCTGCGCGAACATCCTGCTCGCCGCCGGGATCGCCGACGTGACCGTGCTGGACTCGAAGGGCATCGTCTCCAAGGATCGGCAGGACCTGGGCGAGATCAAGGTCGACCTGGCCGCGCGCACCAACCCGGCCGGCCGCCGCGGCGGCACCGCCGAAGCCCTCGACGGGGCGGATGTGTTCCTCGGGGTGTCCGCGGGCACCGTGCCGGAGGAACTGATCGCCACCATGGCGAAGGATTCCATCGTATTCGCGTTGTCGAACCCGGACCCGGAGATCCACCCCGACATCGCCCGCAAGCATGCGGCGATCGTGGCCACCGGGCGCAGCGATTTCCCGAACCAGATCAACAATGTGCTTGCCTTCCCCGGCGTGTTCCGTGGCGCGCTGGACGCCGGTGCCCGCCGGATCACCGAAGGTATGAAGCTCGCCGCCGCCGAGGCAATCCTCTCGGTCGTCGGTGACGAGCTGGCTGTAGACAAGATCGTTCCCAGCCCGCTCGATCCTCGCGTCGCCCCCGCTGTCGCGGAGGCAGTCGCCGCCGCTGCTCGTGCAGAAGGCGTCACCGACTAGCGAGAATTCACAACCGAGATATGACAATTCAACGGGCGCGCACGAGACGGAATGCGCGGACGGACCGATATCACCGGGCGATCATGCAATTCCACCGAGCGTGGGAACCCTTCGGTGGTCCCAGTGCCTCAGACATCTTCACCGAATTCGGGCTCACCGTGAACCAGTACTACGCTCGATACCGTGCCGTCACGCGCACCAGCAGCAGCACGAAAAGTGGCACGTAGAGACCGAACTGTATGCCGCGCAGCCTGAAACGCTGATTTGTAGTCCGCCCCGGGAGCGGGATGCCGTCGTCGAGCTGAGTGGCGCATCGCACATCGAGTTTTTGACCTATGGGTACATAAAGGTCTTACACTGGAAGACGAGAGCCGGCAGAAGCGAAGTAGGAGAATGGCTGTGTCTATCAACATGACCGGACCAAGTGCTACGACCGACGCGGCGGCCGAATCGATAGCCGGCAGCCCGCCGCAGGTTGCGCGGCCGACGTCGATCCCGCCGAAACTGAAGCAGAAGCCGGTGGCCGCGATCCTCGAGGTGCCGACCGAACCGGCCGAGGGTGGATCTACTGGGACCGCGATTCGCGGGATGGCCAGGGCTCTGGTCACCAATATGACCGCCAGCTTGAGTATTCCGACGGCAACGAGTGTCCGCACGATCCCGGCGAAGCTCATGATCGACAATCGCATCGTCATCAATATTCACATGGCGCGGGCGCGCGGCGGCAAGGTCAGTATCACCCATCTGATCGGCTGGGCGCTCGTCAAGGCCCTCACGGATTTTCCGAGCCAGATCGTGTCCTACGCCGAAGTGGACGGCAAGCCGTTCACTGTGACGCCGGACCACCTGAACCTCGGAATCGCAGTCGATGTCACGAAACCCGATGGATCTCGATTTCTCGTCGTCCCGAACATCAAGCGGGCAGACGAGATGAGCTTCGGTGAATTCCTGTCGGCGTATGAGACTCTCATCCTCAAGTCGCGAGCCAACGCGCTGACCGTCGAGGATTTCGCCGGGACGACACTGTCGCTGACCAACCCCGGCGGAATCGGGACGGAACATTCGATCACCCGGCTGATGGAAGGCCAGGGGTGTGTCATCGGTGCGGGCGCTCTGGAATATCCGGCCGAGTTCCAGGGGGCCAGCGAACAGACCCTGGCCGATCTCGCCATCAGCAAGACGATCACCCTGACGAGCACATACGATCACCGGGTCATCCAGGGTGCGGCGTCGGGGGAATTCCTCAGGCGAGTCCACGAACTCCTCACCGGGCAGTCCGGCTTCTACGAAGAGATCTTCGAGGCCCTGCGAATTCCATACGAGCCGATTCGTTGGGCACCCGACATCAGGGTGGATCCGGCGAGCGCGGTGGACAAGACAGCGCGCGTGCAGCAGCTCATCGAGGCGTACCGTACCCGCGGGCATCTCATTGCCGACATCGACCCTCTCGAGTACGCCCAGCGGTCCCACCCCGATCTGGATGTGGCCAGTCACGGGCTCACGTTCTGGGACCTGGACCGGGAATTCATCACCGGTGACTTCGGTGGCGACCAGCGGCAGATGAAGCTCCGCGACATCGTCGGTGTTCTGCGTGACGCCTACTGCCGCACCGTCGGCATCGAGTACATGCATATCCAGGATCCGGAGCAACGCGCGTGGATCCAGGGCAGGGTCGAGCTGCCCTACACGAAACCGACCCACGACGAGCAGATGCGAATCCTGGGCAAGCTCAACGAGGCGGAAGCCTTCGAGACGTTCCTCCAGACCAAATACATCGGCCAGACGCGCTTCAGTCTCGAAGGGGGCGAGTCGACGATCCCATTGTTGGACGCGATCATGCACGCGGCGGCCGACAGTGCTCTCGACGGTGTGGCCATCGCGATGGCGCACCGGGGACGGCTCAGCGTGCTCACCAACATCGCAGGAAAGACCTACGGTCAGGTGTTCCATGAATTCGAGGGCACGGATGTCTCGGACAACTCCGACGGCTCGGGGGACGTGAAGTACCACCTTGGCACCGAAGGAATCTTCACCGGCGCGGACGGCGAAAGAATCCCGGTCTACGTGGGGGCGAATCCATCCCATCTCGACGCGGTCGACGGCGTGCTGGAGGGCATCGTGCGTGCCCGGCAGGACCTGGGGCCTGCCGGTACATTCCGCACGTTGCCGATCATCATCCATGGCGACGCGGCGATGGCCGGCCAGGGTGTCGTCGGAGAGACCATGCAGATGTCGCAGTTGCGCGGCTACCGCACGGGCGGCACGATCCGAATCAACATCAACAACCAGGTGGGCTTTACGACCCTGCCGGGTGAGGCCCGGAGCTCCGTTTACTCGACGGACGTCGCCAAGGCGATCCAGGCGCCGATCTTCCACGTCAACGGAGACGATCCCGAGGCAGTCGTGCGGGTCGCGGAGCTCGCTTTCGCCTACCGCCAGCGCTTCCACCGCGAGGTGGTCATCGACCTCATCTGCTACCGCCGCCGTGGTCACAACGAGGCCGACGATCCGTCGATGACGCAGCCGCAGATGTACGACCGCATCGAGGCCAAGCGCAGTGTCCGGACCCTCTACACAGAGGCGCTGGTCGGTCGTGGTGACATCACCGTCGACGAGTACGAGCAGGCCAATGCGGACTTCCGCGGGCGGCTCGAGAGCGCATTCGCCGAGACCCATGCCGAACAGAGCGGCCTGGTGCCGGACTCCTCGACGCATCCGGTCGACGTGCTGGAGAGGATGCTTGCCCACGAGCCCGACGCACGGAAGAGTTCCAACGCCACCGCGGTGAGTCCCGACGTGATCGCACTCGTGGGGGATGCCTTCGACCGCCGGCCTTCCGGCTTCACCGTCCACCCGAAGTTGCAACAGCTGCTCGACAAGCGAGTGGAGATGAGCCGCGGCGGGGACATCGATTGGGCCTTTGCCGAACTCCTGGCCTTTGGTTCGCTGTTGGTGGAGGGTACCCCAGTCCGGCTGACCGGTCAGGACAGTCGCCGGGGCACGTTCGTCCAACGCCATGCGGTGCTTCACGACCGTGACAATGGTCGGGAATGGCTCCCGCTCACCGACATTGCCGAAGAACAGGGACGGATCTGGATATACGATTCGCTGCTCAGTGAGTACGCCGTGATGGGATTCGAGTACGGCTATTCGGTGGAACGATCCGACGCGCTGGTGCTGTGGGAGGCACAGTTCGGCGACTTTGCGAATGGCGCTCAGATCATTATCGACGAGTTCATCAGCTCGGCCGACCAGAAATGGGGACAGCAGTCCTCTCTGGTTCTGCTCCTGCCGCACGGCTACGAGGGCAGCGGACCGGATCATTCGTCGGCGCGCATCGAACGCTTCCTGCAGCTCTGCGCGGAGAACAATATGACGGTGGCGCAACCGTCGACCCCAGCATCGTATTTCCACCTCCTCCGGCGCCAGGCCTACGCTCGCCCACGCAAGCCGCTCATCGTGTTCACCCCGAAGTCGATGTTGCGCATGCGTGGCGCGACCAGTGCCCTGTCCGATTTCACCGGCGGCACGTTCGAACCTGTCATCGATGATCAGCGGGCGATCGACAAGACCGACGTTCGCCGCGTGCTGTTGGCGTCGGGGAAGCTGTACTACGAGTTGCTCAACAGGCTCGCCAAGTCCCCGGATCCGCAGATCGCGCTGGTGCGAATCGAACAGTTCTACCCGCTGCCCGAAGCGGAGCTGGCTGATGCTGTCAACTCTTACCCCAACGCCGAACTGGTATGGGTGCAGGAAGAGCCGAGAAACCAGGGCGCCTGGACGTTCCTCCTCAGCGAGCTCGGGACCATCGGCTCGCGGCGCATCCGCCTCGTGTCTCGCGCGGCCTCTGCCGCCCCGGCGACGGGGTCGAGCAAACGCCACGCCGAGGAACAGCGGAAGCTCATCGATGAGGCACTGGAGAAGTAGGCCTGAGCCGGCACTCTGCCGCTCACGCCGACTCGCGGAGCTGCCACGGTGCGCCGTCTTGTCGCAACGTCGTAGGAGTGAGGTCGACGAATGACCGCCCGCTGTTCCGGATAACCGGTGTGGGCAGTGGACACGTCAGCATCAGCAGACTGGTCGCCGAGTTACTCCTGC
The DNA here is from genome assembly GCF_041228765.1 of Rhodococcus wratislaviensis. NCBI lineage: Bacteria > Bacillati > Actinomycetota > Actinomycetes > Mycobacteriales > Nocardiaceae > Rhodococcus > Rhodococcus wratislaviensis. The sequence continues at coordinate 1,577,846 of NZ_CP150488.1, forward strand.
ATAGTGGCGCGCCGGGGCGGGCGACGGTTCATCGCGATGACGGTCGTGCCGAAGCCCTACGGGAGTTGGGAGCAGAGATCGTCGCCGGCGATCTGACGTGCCCCGGCGACGTTGCTGCGGCGTTGGTGCGCGTCACGCGGATGTTCTTCAACATGACTGTCTCCACGGATTATCTGGAAGCCACCGCAGTTGCCTGCCCGAGTGCCGACGAGCGGGGCGATCCAGAGGAGTTGGTGAAGATGTCGCAGAAAACGGTGTCGCAGACGACATCGACCAGCACAGAGGAGTCCCGGCATCAACGACTGCACTGGCTCGCCGAGCGCATCCTGAACTGGTCCGGTCGGCCCGTCGTCCATGTCAGATCGACGGTCTTTCTGGATAGTTCGCTGTTCACCCTCATCGCGAGCCATTCGGTCGCCGACCGTGGCGTTCTGGCTTTGCCGTTCGGTACCGATGGGACCTCGCCCATCGTCGCTACCGACGTGGCCCGCGTCATCGCCGCCCTACTCCAGGATTTTGCAGATCGCGTCGGGCACGTCTATGAGTTGACCGGCCCCGCCGTCCTCGACATCGACCGAGACCGCACGATTACGACCGAGGAGGTCGCGTGGTCAGGTCCGCCGGAGTCCAGGCAGGCCAAGTGATTTCACCGGCCTCGTGTCCGTCGACGTACCGTGCGACGATTCGCGTGACGTCCGGAGCGGTGTTGTCGTAGACGGTCGCATGGTCGGAGCGGTCGATCGCTTCGGCCACCAGCGGCCACAGCCGCTCGAATCGTTTGCGGACTTTGTCCTCGGGGACCGAGTGCCCGCCCTCGGCCACCCGTTCGACGACACGGGCTACCGACAACTCGCCCGGAACGAGGATCACGTGGAGCACCACGACATATCCGGCACGTCGCGCCCGGTCGATCAGTTCGAGTTTCGATGGATGCGAGAAGGCTGTCTCGGCGATGAACGACTCGCCACGCTCGATCAGCATGTCGCGGATGGTTGCCGCGATCTGCGCGGCCTCGTAAGTGTGTTCTTCGGCGCTGCCCGGCCACCGGTCCTTGCGATCACGTCGGCATTGACGAACGCACTTCCGGGTAGGAGCGGTGCAAGGCGCTGTTCAGCGAAGGTCGTCTTGCCGGCGCCGTCGGGCCCGACGAGGAGATCGAGACGCCTCACAGAAGAATCTGCGCACCGTCAGGCAGGTACTTGACGACGCGGCCCTGCGCGACCGTTGACAGCCCCGACCTGCGCGTTCGGCAACGTGATTACCCGAGGCCAACGATTCTTCGAGCGCCACCGAGATCTCGGCGTTGAACACCGCGCCTTCCTCGACGGTCAGCTCGCTCAACGGTACTCGTCCGGTGAGAGCGGCCTCGACGCGGCGACGCGGCGACGTGCCACGTGACGCTGATTCGACACCTCGCGGCCCACGCGGGCCCAGTGTTCGAGCTGTTGGCGAGCGGAGCGATTCTCCCGCTCACCTTCGGTCGCCGCGGCATCGACGAGCTCCGACGAGAATCTGGTCACTTTGTCGGCGACGTTCTTCATGATTCCTCCTCGATACCGCGCAACCACCGACCACTTGTAGCAATTTGCTACAAGGTCCGGATTGGTGCTGCTCACGCAGACTCGCGGTAGCAGAGCAGAGCGGCCTCATCCGGTGCCGGCGGGTCGGTCACGACCGACCTCAGAATCGGCCGAGTCTGCGTGCGTCGGGTGACCATCCGGATCGCCGCGGCGAGGACCGGGACGTACACGAGCACGTAGATGTTCTGCAGAAGGAACGCGACCGGCCACGACGGTGGGTACAGGAACAGTCCGACGACGGCGAAGTTCGGACCCCACCAGTACGGCCACGCCGCCGTCGAGACGAATAATGCGGCGCACGCGAACCACCAGCGTCCGTTTCCCGAGACCGCGCGGTGCATTACGAAAACCATCAGCGGCACCAGCCACACCCAGTGATGGCTCCAGGAATACGGCGACACCACCGCCGCGGTGAGCCCGCCGAGCACGACCGACAGCAGTCGCTCGTCCCGGTCGTACAGGCGCACCGATACGACGAGGCCGACGACGGCGACGGCACCCGCGAGAATCAGCCACAGCCACGGCGGCGCCTGCCCGTCCGTGAGTCGGGTGAGTGTTCCCCGCAGCGATTGATTGGACGGATGCGCGTCGTCGGCGATGCGCGTCGAGTCGAAGAACGTGCTGGTCCAGTACCGGGACGAGTCGCGGGGAACGACCACCCACGCCAACGCCACCGTGCCCGCGAAGACGGATGTCGCGACCGCGGCGGCCCGCCACTGCCGCAGGGCGAGGAGCAGGATGACGAAGAAGGCGGGGGTCAGTTTGATCGCGGCGCCCAGCCCGATCCCCACCCCGCGCAGGATGCTGCGCTCCGGCCGGGAGAAGTCCCACAGCACCCACAGCATCAGCACCAGGTTGATCTGACCGTAGAACAGCGTCGTCCGCACCGGTTCGACGAACGTGCACGTCACCGTCGTCAGCGCCGTGACCAGCAACAGGTACGGCGTGATCCGGTACCCGAGGATGCGCCAGCACAGGAGGATGCACCCCGCCAGCACGCCCAGGTTGACGACCATCCACAGGTCGTCCACGAACGCGCCGGGTATCCGTTCGAGAAGCACGAATGCCAGCGCGGAGAAGGGCGTGTACGTGTAGAGCAAACCCAGTACGACGGGCCCGCCGTAGAGCGGCAGGCCATGTAGAACGCGCCAGCCGCCGTCACGGTAGACGTGCAGATCGGCGCCGCCGGCGAACAGTCCGATCTTTGGCAGCCACGGGTCGACGGTCCCGAGCACCGCCGCGACGGCCACGGTGGCGCACACCGCCAGCGCGACCGCGATCGTCGGGCTGCGAGGAAAGACGCGTGTTCCCATTCCCGCTCCCTCCGGCCGCGGAAGTGCCCCGACGGGTCCGACGCTAACGGCGCTCGCGAGACGCCCACCGCTGCGACAGGCGGTCGTCCGGATTCGTTATCGATCCGTACCGAAAACCGTTGACGGAGCACCACACGCATGCAACACTGAACTCGATGGTTCAGTATTCGGCTCTCGACGCTACGTTCGCCGCACTGGCAGACCCCACGCGACGTGGGATCCTCCGTCGGCTCGGCGAGGGCGCCTGCTCGATCAGTGACCTGGCCGAACTCTTCGAGATGACGCTCACCGGCATCAAGAAGCATGTGCGACTGCTCGAAGAGGCCGGGATGGTCGTGACCGAGAAGCGTGGCCGGGTGCGGTACTGCATGTTGGGGACCAACTCCCTCGAGCGTGAGGTGGCCTGGATCCGCGACTACCAGCTGTCGCTCGAAGGGCGCCTGGACCGTCTGGACGAATTCCTCAATCGAACGGAAGGCACGTCATGAGCACCTCGCAGACTCCCACGACCGCGACCCTCTCGACGCCGACGGAGCGGGAGATCCACGTCGAACGCATCTTCAACGCCCCCCGCGACCGCGTGTGGGCCGCATTCACTAGACCGGAACTGCTCGCCCAGTGGTGGGGCCGCGGAAACGAACTCGACCTCGAACGCTGGGAATTCGAGCGCGGCGGGCACTGGCGCTTCGTCGAACATTCGGACGGCGAAACCCACGGATTCGAGGGCAGATTCCGGGAGATCACCCCGGAAGAGCGCCTCGTGTACACGTTCGAGTGGGACGGCATGCCCGGCCACGTCATCATCGAGAACAACACCTACACCGACCTCGGGGACGGACGCACCAAGCTGTCCGTGGTCAGCCAGTTCCACACCCCCGAAGAGCGCGACGGCATGCTGCAGTCCGGCATGGAGGGCGGCATGAACGAGAGCTACGCGGCGCTGGATGCGGTTCTGGCGCAGACGAGCTGGTGATCGTCAGCCGTCAGGCGGAGGGCGGGGGGATGCTGCCACCGATCGAATGACGTTGGTGGACTTTCCCCCTCATTCTCGTCATGGTCGGCGCGCCGTCCCCGGCTTCGGACTCCATCTTGGCGAGAATCTTCACCGCCGCCTCCTGCCCCATCTCTGCCAGGGGAGGGGCGTAGGACGTGATTCCGGGTGGAAACACCTCGTACCATTCGGGATTGCCGTGTGCCGCGACGGACAGGTCGCCGGGCACCGACAGGCCGAGGTCGGAGCAGGCGTGCAGAACGCCCAGCGCAATTCGGCTACTGGCGGCGATGACGGCACCGGGTAGGTCGTCGGCGATCGCGTGCACCGCGTTCCGACCCCATTCCGAGGTGAAGTCGCCCTCGAGGATGCGGAAGCGGTGACCGGCAGTTCCGTTGGGCGCCTCCGGTATTCCCGCGCGGTCGACGGCGTTGCGGAAGCCGCGCATACGGTCGGCGGTCGTGCTGTGGTCGGCCCCGCCGATGACGAGTGTGAGATCGGTGTGGCCGGACTGGAGGGCCAGTTCGGTGATCGCTTCGATGCCGTATTCGTCGTCACTGACGACTGCGTCGGTCTGTAGCGGGACCGAGTGACGGTTGAGTTGCACGATCGGCACGCCGGTCGGCAGTGTGCGTCGAGCGTCGACGGGGACGTGGATGATTCCGTCGACGCGGTGATCGAGCAGTGAGCGCAGTCCGCGTTCCTCGGATTCGGGATCGTTGCCGCTGGCGCTGACGACGAGTTGGAATCCGGCCTCGAACAGAACCGATTGCAGCACGGCGGCGCTGTCGGTGTAGAACTCGTTCGAGATATCGGGTAGCAGCAATCCGACGACGCGCGTCTTGTTCTCCCGCAGTGCCTGGGCGACCTTGTTCGGCCGGTAGCCCAACGCATCGGCCGCCTCGAGGATTCTCTTGCGGGTGTCGGGGTCCACGTAGCCGCGCCCGCTCATCGCGCGTGAGGCGGTACCCACCCCCACCTTGGCCAGCGCGGCGACGTCCTGAAGTTTGGGCACAGACCCACCATACCCAACGTAACCGCAGGTAAAGCCGTCGAGGGCGGCGGCGGCCGGCGGGGAATCGACCTCTCTTGACAGAAACCAGTGGCTTGCGCCACAGTGTTGTGGAACCGATTCCACATGGCGTGAGTCACAGTCGCAGATGTGGGTGATCCACTACGTGAGCGAAAGGCCCTTCGTGTCCATTCAGTCAAGAAACCCGTTCTCCCTCCTCACTCACCTGGCAGGGGACGAGACTCAACTCGACGTCTTTTCCGCCGACAGCTGCATCGAGAGCTGGCTGGCCACCGAGCGGGCCCTCGCCATCGCGCAGGGTGAGCACGCGGTCATCTCGGCGGACGACGCTGCGGCGATCGCGGCAGCGGCTCGGATCGACAACATCGACCGCGATTCCCTGTGGGAGACGTCGAAGAACGTCGGCTACCCGATCCTCGGGCTGGTGCGACAGATCTCCGGGGCGCTGCCGGAGGGACCGAACGGTCGCGTGCACTACGGTGCGACCACGCAGGACATCATGGATACTGGGCTCGCCCTGCAGCTCGCTCGATCGCTGGCCGCGCTCGACCGGCAGCTCGGCGAACTCGGCGATGCGCTCGCGGTCCAGGTGGAAGCCCACGCCGGCACCGTGATGCCCGGCCGGACCCACGCCCAGCAGGCGGTGCCGACCACGTTCGGCGCCACGCTCGCGACGCTGCTGGGTCAGTTCACCCGCCACCGCGAGCGTCTCCAGCAGGCGGTGCCGCGCATCGCCGTGATCTCCCTGTTCGGGGCCGGTGGCACGTCCGCAGCGCTCGGGGCGAAGTCCGCGGACGTCCGGACCCGCGTCGCCGAGCTGCTCGGCCTGCACGACACCGACATCCCGTGGCACGTCGACCGTGACGGTATCGCCGAATACGGCTGGCTCTGCGCAACTGTCGCGGCGACGTGCGCGAAGCTCGCCCGCAACATCGTCGACCTCTCCCGCACGGAGATCGGCGAGGTCTTCGAGCCCTACAACAGCCACCGCGGTGCGTCGTCGACGATGCCGCAGAAGGTCAATCCGATCTCCTCCGAGGCGATCATCGGACTGTCCCAGACCGCCGGAGCGCTGCTGTCGTCGCTGAGCCGCATCCAGGAAGCGGGCCACGAACGCAGCGCCGGCGAGTGGCAGATCGAGTGGCAGGTGATCCCGCAGCTCGGGGTCCTCGCCGGCAGCGCACTGTCCGAAGCGCTGGTCATCGTCCGGGGCATGCGGGTCGACGCCGACAGGATGCGTGCGAACCTCGACCTGGACGGCGGATTGGTCATGGCCGAGGCGCAGATGATCCAGCTCGCCGAAGCGATGGGCCGCGAACGCGCCCACGATCTGCTCTACACGGCCGCCACCCGCGCCCGGACCACGCATCGCGTGCTCGCCGACACCCTGCGCGAGGTCGCGGCGGAGGCCGGAGTCGCCGAACTGCTGCCCGCACAACTCGTCACCGCCGACGACTACCTCGGCGAGGCGAAGGATATCGCCGCGAGCGCTGTTCGCGGATGGCACAACCGCGCCGTAGCGGATGAAGACCTGCCCTCCATTCCTCAGCTTGCAGGGACCGCGTCATGAGCACATTGACCACCGTGACGGAGCAGCCACCGAAACTCGCAGGAGAGGAACGCTTCGACTACATCCGGGGACGGTTCGGTCTGATCGCCGCGCTGCCCCTGCTCATCGGCATCCTCGTGTTGCCGATCGACATGCCGAATCCCCAGCAGGCCATGCTCGCGGTCCTCACCGTCGTGGTCCTGCTGTGGATCACGGAACCCGTCCCGATCCCGGTGACCGCGCTGATCGGCATCGCCCTACTCGTCGTCCTCGGCGTCGGTACGCCCCAGGAGGTGTACGGATCCTTCGGGTCCGCGACCGTGTTCCTGGTGATCGGTGCCTTCATTCTGGCTCGCGCAATGACGGTGCACGGACTGGACCGACGATTCGCCCTCAAGGTGCTCTCGTTCCCGGGTATCGGCAACAGCACGTACCGCACCGCGGCGGCGTTCGGTGTCGTGGCCTGCATCCTCTCGATGTTCGTGTCGTCGTCCGCCACCGCCGCGATGCTGCTTCCCATCGGTATCGGCGTGGTCAAGACGATCGGCGACCTCATTCAGGAGCAGAACCCGGGCATCAAGACCAACCGCACCAAGTTCTCCTGCCTGTTGATGCTTTCCATCGCCTACGGCGCGAGCATCGGGTCGGTCCTCACCCCGATCACCGGCATCGCCAATGTCATCGGCCGCGGCACGATCGAGCGAATGACCGGCTACAAGGTCGAACTGTTCGACTGGATCTCCATGTCGGCCCCGTACCTCCTCGTGATGGGTGCGGTCATGTGGGTGGCGCTGATCCTCGTCAACCGACCCGAGGTGAAGCACATCCGAGGTGGGCAGGACTACTTCCGCGCCCACTACGCAGATCTCGGCCCCATGAACCGCGGCGAACGCAACGTTCTGGTGATCTTCCTCGTCACGGTTGTCCTGTGGGTGTTGCCTTCTCTGGTCACCACTTTCGGTATCACCAGCCCGATCGTCACCGCCTTCACCGACCACCTCAACGAGGGATCGGTCGTGGTTCTCACAGCCGGCCTGTTGTCCTTTCTGCCCCGCGGAAACGGGAGCGGTGAATCCACCCTCACGTGGACCGAGGCCGCCAAGATCGACTGGGGCACGGTTCTCCTCGTCGGCGCGGGCCTGACCATCGGCACCATGATGAACGCGACCGGCCTGGCCGAAACCCTTGGCACGACCATCGCCCGGGCCACGGGTGTGCAGAGTTCCTGGGTGCTTGCCCTGATCGCCATCGTCATGGGGCTGGTCATCTCCGAAACCACCAGCAACACGGCCAGCGTCGGCATCGTCGTCCCGATCATCATTCCGATCGCCCTGGCCATCGGGGTCGACCCGATCATCCCGGCCATGGCCGGCGTGTTCGGCGCGAACGCCGGAGCCATGCTCCCGGTCTCGACACCACCGAACGCCATCGTCTACGGATCGGGGTACGTGCCGATGATCAAGATGATCGGCACCGGGATCTTCATCGACATCATCTGCATCCCACTGATCTTCGGCGCCGTCGTCGGCATCGGATCCCTCATCGCGCTCCACGTGTGAGCAAACCGACCATGCGGCGAATCACTCGACGAGCACGCAGCGCGCCCCGCTGAAGATGGTGGGCATGCACTTGTTGCAGTGGATGCACAACGACTGGGTGCGGGACTCGGCCCGGATGCGGTTCACGAGGTCGGGTTCGCGCAGCAGCGCCCGGGCCATGGCGACGAATTCGAAGCCCTCGGCCATGGCGGTGTCCATGCCCGCCCGGTCGGTGACCCCGCCGAGCAGGACGAGCGGCAACGTCACCGCCGCGCGGATCTGGCGTGCGTGCTCGAGCATGAACAGGTCGCGGTACGGGTAGGCGCGGATCATCGACTTCCCGGCCAATTGGACGCCGAGCCGGACCGGCTGTGGCATGGCGGCCGCGAACTCGCGCACCGGTGCGTCGCCCGTGAACAGGTACATCGGGTTGAGAAGCGAACTGCCCATGGTGAGTTCGAGGGCATCGACGCTGCCGTCGTGCTCGAGTAGCCTGGCCACCTGGATGGCCTCGTCGAGCCAGAAGCCGCCGGGTACACCGTCGTCCATGTTGAGTTTGGCGAGGATCGCGACCCGGCCGCCGACGGCGTCGCGCACGGTCCGGGCGACGTCCCGCACCACCCGGGCCCGGTTCTCCAGTGATCCGCCGTAGGAATCGGTGCGGCGGTTCAGCTTCGGGCTGAGAAACGCACTGGCGAAGTAGTTGTGGCCGAAATGGATCTCGACGGCGTCGAAGCCGGAATCGACCGCGAGCCGTGCCGCGGTGCCGTGGGCGGCGGTGATCCTGGCGATGTCGGCGGTGGTGGCGCTGCGGATCATCCGCATGCTGAGCGGGTTGAACGACCGCGACGGTGCGAGCGCCGGCAGTCCGGTGGACTTCTCGTTTGCGACGGGTCCGGCGTGCCCGAGCTGGGCGCTCGCGGCCGCACCCTCGGCGTGGATGGCGTCGGTGAGTCTGCGCAGTCCGGGCACGGCGTCCGGGCGCATCCACAACTGCCCGCGTTCGGTGCGACCCTCCGGCGCCACGGCGCAGTAGGCCACCGTCGACATCCCGACCCCACCCGCCGCGGGCCGGCGGTGGAACTCGATCAGTTCGTCGGTTACCAGCGCGTCGGGGGTGCGGCCCTCGAACGTGGCCGACTTGACGATCCGATTGCGTAACGTGACGGGGCCCAGCGTGGCCGGAGCGAAAACGTCTGGATGTGTGGTCATTCCCGGCCCTTCGTTCTGTGCGGTCGACGGTAGGCCGCGGGAACGTTCGGCGAGCGGAATGTGTCCGCTGAGCGGGAGACTGTCGCGGCCTCACGGATGACCCCTCGACATCCGTGAGACCGCGGTGTCGTCTCAGCCGACGGTCTCGGGCGTCTTCTCCGGTGCGGTGTCGGCGGCCGCACCGCGTTGCCGGCGTCCGAGCACCCAGCAGGCCAGTGTGATCGCACACGTGAACGTGAGCGTCGCGAACAGCTGGTTGCGCGCCGCGTCGTCGAACAACGCCAGCACCGCGACCGCGGCCAGCAGCGCGAGAGCGACATACGACAGATACGGGAAGCCCCACATCTTCAGCGGCAGATCCGTGCGACCCGCCTTCTCGGCGCGCCGCCGCAACACGATCTGCGAGACGGTGACGAACGTCCACAGCACCAGGATCGTCGAGCCGACCGCGTTGAGCAGCAGCGGGAGAACACGATCCGGGGCCAGATAGTTGAGGACGACGGTGACGAACCCGAACGTTACCGACGCCAGCACCGCCACGCGGGGAACGCCGTTGCCCGACACCCGGCCGAACACCTTCGCCGCCGCCCCACGCTCGGACAGCGAGTAGATCATCCGGGAACCACTGAACAGCATGGCGTTCAGCGACGACAGCAATGCGATGACCACGACGACGGTCATCACGGCACCGGCGCCGGGAACGTGCGCGGCGTTCAGGACCGCGACGAACGGTCCCGTCGCGAGTTCGTCGGCGGCCCACGGCAGCACCGTCACCATGATCAGGACGGAACCGACGTAGAACACCAGGATCCGCCACACGATGGACCGCACCGCCCGGCTCACGTTGCGCCGCGGGTCCGACGTCTCGGCGGCGGCGATGGCCATCACCTCGGTGCCGCCGAACGCGAAGACCACGATCAGCAGGCCGGCCGCGATGCCGGTGACACCGTTGGGGGCGAACCCGCCGTGGCCGGTGAGGTTCGACAGGCCCGGCGCGTCGAAGGTGGGAATCCAGCCGAGGATCATCGCGGAACCGACCGCCAGGAACGCGACGATCGCCACGATCTTCAGTGCGGCGAACCAGAATTCGAACTCACCGAAACGGGAGACACCCGCCAGGTTCACGGCGGTCAGCACGCTCATGTACGCCAGGGCCGCCACCCATTGCGGCACTGCGGGTATGGAGGCGGCGGTGATCGCCGCCGCCGCGGTCGCTTCCGCGGCCACCACGATGACGACCTGCACCCAGTACAGCCAGCCGATCGTCCGGCCGGCGACCGGGCCCATCGCGTTCTCGGCGTGGACGGAGAACGCGCCGCTGTCCGGGTCGGCCGCCACCATCTCGCCCATCATCCGCATCACGAGGACGACGAGGAATCCGGCGATGAGGAAGGACACGAGCACGGCGGGCCCGGCGACGGCGATGCCCGCACCGGAGCCGACGAACAGTCCGGCGCCGATCGCGCCGCCCAGGCTCATCATCACCAGCTGCCGCGGTTTCATCGCCTGCTGAAGGCCCTTGGTGGGTGCCGGTGGGTCGTGAACTGTGTTCATGGAGTCTCCCGTGCCGTCAGACGAGCTGATCGAGTGCGATCTCGAACGCGGTACCGGCGATTCCGGTCGGCTGCGACGAACGCGCGAAGCAACGCTCGAGGGCAGTCGCGACGGTAGCGGACACGTCACCGAAGATCGCCTCGTCCGACACCTCGATGTCGCCTTCCATCAGCAGCGCGAACGCCCGGGCCATACCGCAGTTGGCGATGAAGTCGGGGACGACGGCGACGCTCTTGTCGGCGTACTCGTAAGTGGGGCCGTAGAAGATCTCGTCGTCCGCGAACGGCACGTTGGCGCCGCTCGCCACCACCTCGAGGCCGCCCGCGATCAGCCGGTCCACCTGGTCGCGTGTCACGAGACGTGATGCGGCGCAGGGGAGGAAGATCTCGGCGCCGGAACTCCAGATCGTCTCGTTGATCTCCTCGAACGGCACCATGCCCGCTGCGCGCAGTTCGTTGCCTTCCTTGGCCAGGAACAGTGCGCGGATCTGCTCGAAGTCGTAGCCGTCGGTGTTCGTCAGCCCACCGTTGCGGTCGAGGATTCCGACGATCCGGGCACCCGACTGCGCCAGGTAGTACGCGGCGGCGGCGCCGACGTTGCCCCAGCCCTGCATGATCACCCGCTTGCCGGCCAGTTCGCCGCCGTAGACCCGGTAGTAGTGCCGCACCGATTCGGCGACACCCCAGCCGGTGATCAGATCCGACACCGTGTACTTCGCCTGCGGATCGGGAGTGAACCGCGCATCCTCGACGACCTTCGCGACACCCAGACGCAGCTGTCCCACCCGCTGCACCCGCTCACGGTCGCTGGCCGCGAAGTGTCCGTTGACGACGCCCTCCTGCGGGTGCCACAGGCCGTAGCTCTCGGTGATCGGCACGACCTCGGCCATCTCGTCGACGTTCAGGTCGCCGCCGGTGCCGTAGTACGCCTTGAGGAGCGGGGTCACGGCCTTGAACCAGCGCCGCAGCACCTCGTCCTTGCGCGGGTCGGTCGGATCGAAATCGATGCCCGACTTAGCGCCGCCGATGGCCGGACCGGAGACGGTGAACTTGACCTCCATGGTCTTCGCGAGCGATTCCACCTCGCGCCGATCGAGACCGCGACGCATCCGGGTTCCGCCGCCGGCAGCGCCGCCACGCAGCGAGTTGATCACCGTCCATCCGCGTGCGGAGGTCTCCGTGTCGTGCCACTCGAAGACGATCTCGGGGGCCTTCTCTTCGAATCGGGTGAGCAGATTCTTCATGGCTTCTCTCGGTTTCTCGACTGCCGGGGCTCGGGGCGACCCGGCCGTGTTCCCGGCCGGTGCCCGCGCTGTTACGGCGATCACTGTGTCGGCCGCCACTCGTGCGCCGCAACCGGCCGGGCAGCACATAGCCACGATGAACATCACCGAGAAAGAAGTTCCAGGATTTTCTATTCAGTTTGTGCATCAGAACAGATGATCGCGTTGCTAATCCGGTTCCGTGGGGGCTGTGCGATAGGCCGGGGCCTTCGCCGAGCGCGGCCGGTCGAGGGTCCGCAGGAGCGGCATCGACCGGTACGGGACGATCACCGACAGCACCATCACGCTGGTGGACCGGGCGACGACACTCGACTTGTTCAGATCGATCAGCGTCTGCTGCAGCCCCAGGTGGGAGCCGGCCGCGATGCGGCACAGGATGTCGCCGGAACCGGTGGTCGCGAAGGCCTCGAGCACGCCGGGAATCGACTCCAGCTCCGACGTCACGGAGTCGAGTGCGCCCTGCGCCGTCTCCAGCGTGACGAATGCCTGCACGTCGAACCCCGCGGCCGCGATGTCGAGTCGCGGCTCGTACCCGGCGATCACGCCCGACTCCTCGAGTTTGCGCACCCGCGCCTGGACGGTGGCCCGCGCGACCTTGATCCGGCGCGACAGCTCCAGCACGCCGGCCTTCGGGTCGTCGTGCATGGCGTCGAGAAGGGCGAAGTCGAGCTCGTCCAACTGCACTGCGTCCTTCATGGCCAGACCTTTCCGAACGGATTCAACTAGTCCGACTGTATAAGAAAACTGGTACCGGAGCCGCCGAAGGTGGCACTTCGGCTAGCTTCTGCTGGCTCGGTTGCCTATGTGGACGGTGTGGGTTTTCGTAGTGACCCAGGCAACAGGCCACGCCCCCGTCCCTCGAACCAGGAAGACAGCGATGACGATCGAGCAGACTCTCACCGACAAGGAACGCCTGGCAGGTCTCGACCTCGGCCAGCTCGAGCAGCTGGTCGGGCTGGTCGAATACGACGGCACCCGCGACCCGTTCCCGGTCAGCGGCTGGGACGCCGTCGTCTGGGTGGTCGGCAACGCCACCCAGACCGCCCACTACTTCCAGTCCGCGTTCGGGATGACCCTCGTCGCCTACTCCGGACCCACCACCGGCAACCGCGACCACCACAGTTTCGTCCTCGAATCCGGGGCCGTCCGCTTCGTCATCCAGGGTGCCGTCGACCCGGCCAGCCCGCTGATCGAGCACCACCGCACCCACGGCGACGGCGTCGTCGACATCGCCCTCGCCGTCCCCGACGTCGACAAGTGCATCGCCCACGCCCGCGCCCAGGGCGCCACCGTCCTCGACGAACCGCACGAGGTGACCGACGAGCACGGCACCGTCCGCCTCGCCGCGATCGCCACCTACGGCGACACCCGCCACACCCTCGTCGACCGCACCAACTACACCGGCCCCTACCTGCCCGGCTACACCGCCCGCACCTCCGGCCACACCAAACGCGACGGGGCCCCCAAGCGCCTGTTCCAGGCCCTCGACCACGTCGTCGGCAACGTCGAACTCGGCAAGATGGACCACTGGGTCGACTTCTACAACCGGGTCATGGGCTTTACGAACATGGCCGAGTTCGTCGGCGAGGACATCGCCACCGACTACTCCGCGCTGATGAGCAAGGTCGTCTCCAACGGCAACCACCGGGTCAAGTTCCCCCTCAACGAACCCGCCATCGCGAAGAAGCGGTCGCAGATCGACGAATACCTCGACTTCTACCAGGGCCCCGGCGCCCAGCACCTGGCCCTGGCCACCAACGACATCCTCACCGCCGTCGACCAGCTCACCGCCGAGGGCGTCGAATTCCTGGCCACCCCCGACTCCTACTACGAGGACCCCGAACTGCGGGCCCGGATCGGCAACGTCCGCGCCCCGATCGCCGAACTGCAGAAACGCGGCATCCTCGTCGACCGCGACGAGGACGGCTACCTGCTGCAGATCTTCACCAAACCCCTCGTCGACCGCCCCACCGTGTTCTTCGAACTCATCGAACGCCACGGCTCCCTCGGCTTCGGCATCGGCAACTTCAAAGCCCTCTTCGAAGCCATCGAACGCGAACAGGCCGCCCGCGGAAACTTCTGAGCGAGAGGATTACTGCGCGCGGGGGTCCTTCGTCGACGATTGTGCAGCGACTTTCCCGCCGGATCGGTGCCGTCGCGAATACGATGACGCCATGAGCCCTACCGAGGCAGTGGTGGCCGGTGCCGGTCCGACCGGGCTCACGCTCGCGCTGGAACTCGCGCGACGTGGCGTCGAGGTGCGGATCCTCGACAGGTCGCCCGAGCCGTTCGCGGGTTCGCGGGGAAAAGGATTGACCGCGCGCAGCCAGGAGGTGATGGACGATCTCGGCATCGTCGACGAAATCGTCGAAGCCGGGTTCCGGCATCTGCCCAGCCGGGTCGCGGTGCGCGGCCAGGTGGTGCGCGACAGCGACCCGCACGCGGACCTGAGTCCCACCCCCGATCGGCCCTACGACGGCGGGCTGATGATCCCGCAGTGGCGGACCGAGCAGATCCTGCGAGAAAGGCTGTCGGAGTTCGGGATCGACGTGGAGCGCGGTGTCGAGGTGGTGGGGTTCGAGCAGACCACCGACAAGGTGACCGTACGACTCGCCGGTGGCGGGACAGTCATGGCGCGCTACCTCGTCGGCTGCGACGGCGGGCGCAGCACGGTGCGCAAGGCGCTCGGGGTGTCGTTCGAGGGAACGGGCGGCATCGAGGGCATGCTCCTCGGCGACGTGTCCGTCGAAGGCCTGGTCCCCGATCACTGGTACCAGTGGACGCACCCCGAGCAGGGGTTCGTCGCACTGTGCCCGTTCCGCGGAATCAACTCCTGGCAGTTCCAGGGAGTGCCGTTCGCGGACTTCGACGAGGAGGGCAACCTGCCCGAACCGTCGCTCGAGTACTTCCAGCGCGTTCTCGACGACATCGCCTGCGGCCCGGGCGTGCGATTGTCCGACCCGACGTGGCTGTCCACCTGGCATGTGAACGTGCGGATGGTGGACCGCTTCCGCGACGGTCGGGTGTTCCTGGCCGGGGACGCGGCCCACGTTCATCCGCCTGCCGGTGGGCTCGGGATGAACACGGGAATCCAGGACGCCTACAACCTGGGGTGGAAACTCGCTCTCGTCCTGGCCGGCTCCGCGGACCCGTCGCTCCTCGACACGTACGAGGAGGAACGGTTGCCGCTCGCGCGCTGGACGCTCGGGGTGAGCAGTGCGGGGCTGCAGAAGGTGGCCGCGAACCTCGGACGCGAGGACTCCGAGGGGTTTGCGGGCGCGGTGACCGAAGACGGTCAGCAACTCGGTCTGGGCTACCCGTGGAGTTCACTGTCTCGGGACGGGGACGTGACGACAGGTGTGCGCGCGGGAGACCGGGCACCCGACGCGCCGTGCCTGAGCCCGGACGGCACGCCGCTGCGACTGTTCGACGTCTTCCGGGGCACACACTTCACGATTCTCGGGTTCGGTGGCGGATCCCGGCACACCATGCAGACCCTGGCCGAAGACGCGCCCGACGACGTGAAGTACGTGGTAGTGGGCGATTCCCGCGGTCCCGGCGTGGACGTGGTCGACGACCGCGGTTTGGCACGCAGCGCATACGGGGCACACGGTGGCACGCTGGTGGTGGTGCGCCCCGACGGTTACGTCGCGCTCACCGCCGCGGCCACCGCGACCGACGACGTCATCGACTATCTCGGTCGGCTGGTGGGGAGGTCGTCCTGACGAAAGGCTGAACGATGCGACACAAGGACGAGGAACGCGATTACGACGAGGCCGATCTCGAGGTCGGGCCGCCGAAGGACCACGCGGCCGGTCCGACCGCTGTCGCGGTGTCGATGAAGCGCGCGCTCGAGCACATGGGCGTGGTTCGTACGGCCGAGACGTTGCTGCAGTTGAACCAGGCCGAGGGGTTCGATTGCATGAGCTGCGCGTGGCCCGATCCCGACCCGGGTCACCGCCACGCCGCGGAGTTCTGTGAGAACGGCGCCAAGGCGGTGGCGGAAGAAGCCACCCGCGACCGCGCAACACCCGAATTCTTCGCCCGCCACAGTATCGCCGAACTCGACTGCCACAGCGAGCACTGGCTGGGGCAGCAGGGCCGGATCACGCATCCGATGGTGAAGCGGCCCGGCGGTACGCACTACGAACCCATCGAATGGGACGAGGCATTCGCCCTGATCGGCAATCAGCTGAACGCCCTGGACCGTCCGGACGAGGCGATCTTCTACACGTCCGGCCGGGCGTCCAACGAGGCCGCGTTCGCGTACCAGCTGTTCGTCCGCGCGTTCGGGACGAACAATCTGCCCGACTGTTCCAACATGTGCCACGAATCGACCAGCATCGCGCTGCAGGAGTCGATCGGCATCGGCAAGGCCAGCGTCACGATGGACGACGTCTATCAGGCGAAGCTCATTGTCCTGCAGGGCCAGAATCCGGGGACCAACCATCCGCGAATGCTGTCGGCGCTGGAGAAGGCCAAGCAGAACGGCGCGAAGATCCTCTCGATCAACCCGCTCCGCGAGGCGGGCCTGGTCAACTTCAAGAATCCGCAGACGCCCCGCGGCATGGTGGGTCCCGGCACCGACCTGTCCGACATGCATCTGCCCATCGCACTGAACGGCGATCTCGCGCTGCTCCAGGCGTTCGGCTCATTGCTCGTCGAATGGGATGCCCTCGACCACGAGTTCATCGAACAGCACACGATCGGATTCGAGCTGTGGAAGCAGCACGTTACCGACATCGACTGGGACGTCGTCACCCGCACGACCGGGCTGTCGCGGGAGCAGATCACCGACGCGGCCCGGCTCCTGCGGGAGTCCGACGCCACCGTCTTCTGCTGGGCGATGGGCCTCACCCAGCACCACAACTCGGTGGCGATCATCAAGGAAGTCACCAATATCGCTCTCGCCCAGGGAAACATCGGCAAACCCGGTGCCGGGCTGCTGCCGGTGCGCGGGCACTCGAACGTGCAGGGCGACCGCACGATGGGAATCTGGGAGCGTCCGCCGCGACACTTCCTGGACGCGCTCGCGAAGGAGTTCGACTTCGATCCGCCCCGCGAGAACGGCTACGACACCGTCGATTCCATCCGCGCGATGCGCGACGGCAAGGCGCACTTCTTCCTCGGGCTGGGCGGCAACTTCGTCCAGGCCGCCCCGGACACCGACGTCACCGCGGCCGCACTGCGCAAGACCCGGATGACCGTCCACGTCTCGACGAAGATCAACCGCTCGCATCTCGTGTGCGGTGACACCGCCCTGATCCTGCCGACGAAAGGCCGCACCGAGCAGGACGTCCAGGCCGGCGGGCCGCAGTTCATCTCGGTCGAGGACTCGACGTGCTCGGTCCACGCGTCCCGGGGACCGTTGAAACCGGCCAGCCCGCACCTCGATTCGGAGGTCGGAATCGTCACGCGCATCGCGGAGGCCACGATCGGCGACCGCTACGGTCTCGAGTGGAAGAAGATGCGGGACGATTACGCGAACATCCGCCTGCACATCTCGCGGGTGGTGCCCGGGTGTGAAGGCTACGAGGTGAACGTCCGCCGGCCGGGCGGGTTCGTCCTGCCGCACCCGCCGCGCGATTCCCGCACGTTCCCCACCCACTCGGGGCGCGCCGAATTCGCGGTGTCCCCGATCGAGGTGCTGCAGGTGCCTCCGGGGCACGTGATCCTGCAGACGATCCGCAGCCACGACCAGTTCAACACCACGATCTACGGGCTCAGCGACCGCTACCGCGGAATCGAGGGAGGTCGCCGCGTGATCTTCCTGCACCGCGACGACATCGCGTCCCTCGGATTCGACGACGGTGACATGGTCGACCTCTTCACCCACTGGGCAGGCGACGACCGGGTCCGCTGCGCCCACGATTTCCGGATCGTCGAATACGACACGCCCCGGGGTTCGGCCGCCGCCTACTACCCGGAGACCAACCCGCTCGTCCCGCTCGATTCCACGGCCGTCGGCAGCAACTGTCCCACGTCGAAGTCCGTCATCGTCTCGGTCGAACACGCCGGCAAATACAGCGCCGAATGCCCACCGGAGGCGAGCCAGGACGAGGTCGGATCGGACCGATTCCACAAGGCGACCCCCCAGCCGAAGCATCTCTCCTGACGTGAGTGGCATCGTGTGCCCCGGCACGCTTTCCCACTCACCTGCGCACGTGAGTGGCGATGTGTGCGGGGGTGCGCATCGGCACTCACGTCACCGGGCGAACCGGACATTCTGCACTTACAGTGAATGACTGTGACCGACTCCGTGCTCGCCGTGGTGTTCGCAGTGGGTGCCGCGCTGTGCATCGCCGTCGGGACGGTGGTCCGTCACCGCAGTGCTGCGCAGATCCCGGACCAGAACGTCGGCGTACTCGGACCGATCACGACGCTGGTGCGTCAACCGGTGTGGTGGGTCGGCACAGTCGTCGGGATCGGCGGGTACGCGCTGCAGGCGGCCGCCCTGGGCCTGGGGTCGCTGCTGCTGGTGCAACCGCTGCTCGTGCTGTCGCTGCTGTTCGCGTTGCCGCTGGGTGCCCGGTTCTCCGGGCGGACGGTCACCCGCGCCGACTGGCTGTGGGCCTCCGCCCTCACCGCGGCGATCGCGGTCCTCGTCGTGGTCGGCGACCCACGACCGGGCGTCGAGCGCGCGGAGACCCGGCACTGGATCGTGATCTGCCTGATCGGGCTGCCCTTCGTCCTCGCGTGCCTGCTGGGTGCGCGGTCGGGCAGCCGGTCGCGCCGCGCACTGCTGCTCGGCCTGGCGGGTGGTGCGTTGTTCGGTGTGGCAGCGGTACTGACGAAGGGCGTGGTGCACCTCGCCGGTGAGGGGCCGAGACCGCTGTTCACCTCGATCGAGTTGTACGCCCTCGTCGTCGTGGGAGCCGCCGCGGTCACGCTTCAGCAGTCGGCCTTTCAGGTTGGAGCGCTGCAGGCGTCGCTCCCCGCGACCACGGTGATGGAACCCCTCGTGGCGTCGCTGCTCGGTTTCGTGGTGCTCGGCGAGTACCTGGATGCAGACCGGAAGGTGACCGCCGTCCTCGTCATCGCCCTGGTCGCCGTCATCTTGGCCGCGGTGGCCCTGGCGCGCGGCGCCGCCGTCGTGGAGGACACTGCATCGGATCCGGCTCAGCCCCTGTCCCGGTCGCGCAGGTAGGCCGATAACGGTTCGTCGCGTTGTATGCGCGACAAAGCGATTCGACGCGCCGCCCCCCACATCAGCGCGGAGATGACGACGGCGAGGGCGACGCACAGTGCGAAGTCCGCGGTGCCGATCCGCGTGTGCACGTCGGCCGGTCGCACGAGCCGCCACAGCACCACCGGGACGACGGCGATCGCGACCGAGAACGCGGGGAACACCCCGTACGGCACCACCAGCAGGATCAGCCACCGGACGACGACCGTGCGCCACCGGTCGCGTTGCTCCCACCGCCACCGCAGGGACCGCTGGTGGTAGGGGAAGTACACCCCGACCAGACTCGACCCGGCGAGTGCGCCGAACGGGCACAGCGCCACCGCGACCACCACCACCGCGGTGTACAGCCAGTCCTGCTCGGCGAAACCCACGACGATCGCGATGGTCGCGCAGATCGGGGCGATCAGCATCCACAGTGCCACCGCCTTCGCGGCGAGTAACGCACCCAGCGCGTCCCGGTCGTCGAGTGCGGCGAGGACGCGCTCGCGGTCCGGTGCCAGAACGTTGGTGGCGGTGACGTCGGCGTACATCCAGCCGGCGAGGGCCAGCGCGAAACCCGACGGTCCGGTCCACTCGAACAACCAGTTCCTGGGCAGCAGGAACCAGGCCCCGATCATCAGGACGGCATTGAACGCCACGGTGGCAAGGGTGTCTGCCGGGTTGCGCCAGATTCTGATCCACTCCGCGCGAAGAGCGGTCATGCCGTTCAGCGTAAAGCGTCGGGCAGGACGGCGGACCCGGGTCGGCGGGATCCCGGACGATCGGGACGCCGGTCCCTTCCCCCTGGGACGTCGGGTCAGCGACAGTGGTGCGATCCGAGAGAAAGGCCTGTCGTGACCCTCGACGACGAGGAGGCAGCCGGGGCCGCGGCCCTGATGGACTCCCTCCCCGACCGCCACCGGACGGTGCTGCGACTCCGGCTCGCGCACCGCCTCCCCGCCGTCGAGGTGGCACGCATCCTCGGGACGAACGTCGAGGCCGTACTCCTCCTCCAGCATGCGGCGCTCAACCTCCTCCGGCGGCAACTCGCCGCAGGGACGGTGTTGGACGGCGACAATCCTGCGGACCAGCGGCACTGATCGACGCTGCGGGATCCCGCGGTGCTGCCTCTTTCACGTCGTCGCGACGGCATGCTGCCGCATTCGTGGAGTTTGTCGACCCACGGGTTCATTCTGAGAAGGGCCGGAAAGGAGAGCCAAGATGATGACAATCGTCACTCGCGTTGTGCTTCGCGAGGAGGGAGCCGACCAATGGGACCGCGCAATGCATGAGCGGGTCACTGCGGCGCGTGAAAAGCCCGGGTGGATATCTGCGCAGCTTCTCAAAGGGGTCGACGAGCCACTCGAGCGCGCCATCGTCGGCGTCTGGGAATCGAGAGAAGACTGGTCGGCCTGGCATCATGACGAAGCCTTCCGTTCGACTCGTGAAGAGCTCGTGGGTCTCGAGGCCGGCCCGATGGACTCCACCTGGTTCGAGGTGGTCCAGAACACTGCGACTGAAGAAGACTGAACGGGATGCTCGGTGGCTACCGGCTGGAATCGGGTGAGGAGTACGTGTGATCCGGGCGTGCTGATCGAGCCGCGCCCGGACCACCTGGGATCCGGTGGTGCCGGATTTTCGGTTCGGCGGTGTGTATCCGGATTCGTCGAAGCATCTTCCGCTGAAATATTCGACGAAGTGAAAGCAGTTCCGTCCCTGACGAACTCGTATCCGGAATGTCACGCTGCGACACCGCCATCCATGCGTTGGCATGCTCAACGTGCGGTCCCGCTCGACGACGGTCCCAGCCCCGGCCTGTCGTCTGTCGCCGGCACCCACGCGCCGACGACGAACACCGTGCCGGCTCACAGGATCTGGCTGCAGCGAAGGACCGCCACCTGAGCGCGGCCTCCTACTCTGCAACTGCGAGGGGGTGGGCATCCACGTGAGATGCGTCGGCTTCGACGGCGCGGGTGACGCGCATGAGGGGGACTGCCACGAGGGCTGCGAGTAGGAGGGGCACGATGACCGCCAGGTACATCGCACGCGGCGTCATCACGCTGAGCGCGTATCCCGCGACGATGGGCGAGAGGATCGCGCCAGCACGCCCGATGCCCATCATCGCGCCGTACCCCTTGGCCCGCGCGAGCACCGGGTACACCTCAGTCGAGGCGGAGGTGTATCCCGAAAGGCCCGCGAAGATGCCACCGCCGAGCAGCGCGGCCATCGCCAACGCGAACGGACCCTGAAGCGTGACCGCGAAGGCTGCAATCGCCACAGCGGACACAAGGGAGGTTGCGAACGCGATCCGCGCACCCGGGAACCGCAGACCGAACGCACCGAAAAGGCATGCTCCAACAACCGAACCGACGCCGATCATGATGCCTGCCAAGGCGCCACTGCCCGCGTCCCCGCTGGTCGCCTTGATGAGCTGCGGCGTCCAGGTGCTCACGAAGTAGTAGCCCGCGGTGAGCATCGAGTAGCCGAACACCAGCAGGAGTGTGCGCGCTCGCAGATTCCGACCGAGGAGAGGGGTCGGGACCTCGGGCTCAGCCGCCACGCGGTTACCTGTTCGAGGTGCATTCTTGCGTGCGAGGAATTCGGGGGATTCGCGGAGGAAAGCGACGGTCACGATGAACGACACAATCCCCAGCCCGGCGCCGATCCAGAACATGCCCTGCCAAGCCCCACCCGCCAGGGCGATGAGCCCGGCACCGGCGAAGCCGGCCAGCAACGTGCCGAGCGGGTACCCGATCATGACCATTCCGACCGCCACACTGCGGCGATTGGTCGGGGCGGCCTCCTGGCAGAGGACGATGATGACGACGCTGATGGTGCCGATCGCGATGCCCGTGACGAAGCGAGTGGCGAGGAGTGTCTCGAAGTTGATCGAGAGTGCCGACCCGGCCAACCCGAGGGTGTTGGTGGCGAGGCCGGCCAGCAGGACGCGCCGCCGGCCGAAGACGTCCGCGAAACGGGCGAGGCCGATCGCGCCCACCGCCATTCCCGCGAGTGCCGCGCTGATCAGGTAACCCTTCTGAGGGTTGGTGGCGAAACCCTCGGGCAGGTGCGGCATCGCAAAACCCATCACGAGAACGTCGTAGCCGTCCAGCATATTCAAGAACATGCAAAAGAGCACCGTCGCAAGCTGATACGGGCGCATACCCGTCCGCGTCGGCCAATCCTTGGTCCCGCTCATCGGGTCCCTCTCGCTCGAAGTGTTGAAGTGTCCTAGCTGTAATTCCTGGGGAAGTTTTCCTCGTGACCTCTGGCTATGGGCCCGTCCTCGGTGGGAGGGAATCAGACCTTCAGCAGGGCTGCGAAGTCGGAGGCGGGTTGGTCGAGGTCGCCGTGCTGGATGGCGTGGAGCAGGGTGTCGCCGCGCTCGGTGCCCAGCGATGCCGAGGTCACGTCGCGGAATTTCGCGTCGAGGTCCTCCTGCGGCATCGGGTTTTCGGCGGTGCCGGTGGGGTTGTCGACGAACAGGTGTTCGCTGGTGCCGTCGGTGTAGGTGACGGTGATGTCGCCGACCCAGCGGCCGGGGTAGGCGGTGTCGAGTTCGGGTGTGACCTCGATCTTGACCTTCTGGGCGAGGGTGGCGACGTCGCTGCCGGGACCGAGGTCGAGCCGCCCGGCCAGGTAGGCGTTGTGAGTGCGGAAGCCGTTTCCCTTGCCGAGCAACGACAGCGAGAACTGGAACGGCAGGCTGTACTGCAGGTGCTCGATGATCTTCGGTGCGTAGGCGTTGGCGTTCTTGTTGCCGATGACGACGTCGCCGCCGGTCTGGATGCCGAGCAACACCGAGTCGACGTCGGCGGCCCGGGCCGCGAGTTGGCGGGCGCCGTCGATGTAGGCGTGGTTGATGCCGCAGCAGCAGTACGGCTTGATCCAGATGCGGGTGATCTCGAACGGCTGGTCGAGGCCGAAGGTGGCGGCGTCGTCGTCGGCGACCGGGCGGCCGACGAACGTGCGGTAGAAGCCCTTCCCGCCGGTGAGGAAGGTGGTGGGACCGGTGATGCCCGCGGCGGCCATGTCGGCGGCACGGATGCCGTTGCGGGTGCCGATACCGGAGTGGATGCGTTTGATGGAGCCGCCGGAGGAGGTGTATTCGGTGGTGCCGGAGGCGTGGCTGAGGGCGATGGCGAGGGCGTGGACGGTGGTCTCGGTGTCGAAGCCGCGCATCTTGGCGGTGACGGCGGCGGCGCCGAAGTTCGACAGCAGTCCGTGGGGGTGGAAGCCGCGTTCGAGGAGTTGGGGTGCGGCGAGGTTGCCGATGCGGGTGTAGACCTCGTAGCCGACGACGATGCCGGTGATGACCTCGGCCATGGTGGCGCCGAGTTCTTCGCCGACGGCGAGGGCGGTGGAGACGACGCAGCTGCCGGGGTGTGAGGAGCTGGCGCGGTGGGCGTCGTCGTATTCGAAGCCGTGGCCGAAGGAGGCGTTGACGAAGGCGGCGTCGGCGGCGCTCATCTGGTCGCCTGTGGCGGCGACGTGTGATTTGCCGGGGACGTGCGCGGCGCGGGTCAGGTCGAGCAGTGCCTGGCTCCAGGGCAGTGAGGCGCTTCCGATTTGCAGGGCGAGTTGGTCCTGCATGAGGCGGCGGGCGCCGGCGAGGGCGTCGGCGGGGATGGTGTCGAAGGTCAGGTCGGTGACGAGCCGGGCGGCGGCTTCTTCGACGGGTGGGAGGGTGCCCATGGGTGTGTCCTTTGCGGTGTTGGGGGTCAGGAAAGCGCACCGGGCGCTCAGGGCGCCGGGGTCAGTGGGAGAAGCAGCGCCGCGACCACGTCGTCGGCCTTCTCCAGCGCAAGGATGTCGTCGACCATCGCCTCGACCACCTGCTCGCTGAGCGGCAGCACCGAGAACGGGACGCACATCCGGAACTTGTCGATGAAGTCCTGCTCACTGAACGGGTTCTCCGGGTGCCCCTTGACGTACACGTGCTCGGTCACGATCTTGCGGCCGTCTCGCAGCGTGGTCGTGAGCCGGGCTCCCCAATCCGACACGGACGGGTCCTCGGTGGCCGAGATCGTCGACATCAGTTCTCGGACGTCCTGGCGTTGCCGGGCTTCGGCCGCGTACGACTGCAAGAAGACCTTTTTGTCGATCGCGGCGGTTGCGACGGCATACGGCAGGCTGAACTGGCATTCCGGAACCGTCTGCGGATGCCACTTCTTGTCGGTCGGTTCGCACACGGCGCGCCAGCCCGAGGTGGAGACATCGATGTGAATCTCGGCGATGTCGCCGGCAGCGAAATCGTGTGTGCGCATCTGTTCCAGGATTCCGTCGATCGACGAGTGCGAGAAGTAGCAGGCGCTGTAGCCCTTGGTGATGATCTGCATCATTTCCCAGCGCTCGCCCAGATCGCGAGTGAGTGCATCGGGATCCGTCTGCCAGCGCGCCGTGCGCAGGTATCCGTTGGCTCCCGTCAGCACCTCCTGACGCGGTCCGGTGATGCCCTTTTCTGCGAGTAGGCAGGCGGTGATCGCGGATTGGCAGACCAGACCGTGGTGCACGCGGACCATCAGGGTGGCGGGTGCGTAGATCGCCATCGTGTGGGGCTGGGTCATCGTGCGTGCGATCCCCTGGGCATTCTCCAACTGTTCCTGGGAGAAGCCGAGGAGCTTCCCGACCGCGGCGACAGCCCCGAAAATGTAGTGGCCGCCACAGTCATTGGACTTCACGGCCGAGCTGATGAGCTTGTAGGCGGACCCCACGCGAATGAGAGTCTCCTGGCCGACTACCAACGCCGTGAGAAACTCCTCTCCGGTGACGTTCGGCCGCAGGCCGGTTGCCGCGAGCAGGCACGCAACGACGTATTCACTGATGTGACCCGCTTCTTCGTGAAGATCGCCGCAGTCCATGGCGCGAGGCATCGGCCCGATCGCCAGCGCCGCCTCCGTCGCCGGGACTCGGCCGCCATAGAACGGTAAGACGGACTGTGGTGTTCCGCCCTTGTCCTTGACCATCTCCACGATCGCCGGGATGCCGTCCATGCCCGAGCCGCCGATCATCACGGCCATGCAGTCCAGCAGGGTGTGCTTTGCGTGGCGGACGACGTCCTCCGGGAGATCCGTGTAGCCGGTCTGCACCGCCATGCGGCACAGGGTGCTCATCGGATCTTCTGAATTCTGGATCTCGTACCTGGTCATCTACTCGGGCGTCCGTCCTGCGCCGACCTCGACCTCGAGGCCGGTCACGTGTCTCGCCTCGTCCGCTGCGTTTCGCATCAGAGGTCTCCGCTCTCATTCCGTTTTCTGTCAGGTCGAGATTCGCTCACCGCCGAAGCGGGCGGAAGTAGCTTTCTCGGTCAACGAGAAACAATTAGTGAGACCGGTCTCAACACCGTGGAAGAGTGGGGCAGCTCATGTGGGGTCGGTGGCGTGCCGGATCTGCTGCATCAGCAGGGTCAACCGGGGGTTGGTGTGCCCGCTGCCTGCAAGGAACGCCCGGGAGATGCCGCGGGCGGTCGTGTGCAGTGCCGGCAGCAGATCGGACGGCACGCCCACACCGAACGGCGTCGTGACGGACAGCGCGGCGAGCGCGGTACCGTCGTCGGAGAGTATCGGCACGGCGATTCCGGTGGCGTCGGGCGAGATCCATTGCCGTGCGACGACATACCCAACTCGGCGGGTCTCGTACACGATCCGTGCAAGTTCAGTGCGGTCGACCACGGTGTGCTCGGTGAAGCGAGTGACCTTGGCCTCCTGGAGGATTCGCTCCCGCACGTCCGGCGGCGCGAAGGCGACGAGAACCATGCCGGGAGACGACGTCAACGCGGGTAGGCGAACTCCGGGTTGCGTCACGTTCGTGGCACTCGGCTGCCGCGACGACAGGGTGTCGACGTTGATGACGTCGTTGCGATCGAGTATCGACAGCAGGGTAGGCGCGTTGACTACGTCTCGCAGGTCTTCCATGTAGGGGAGCGCGATCTCGCGGAGTGTGAGGACGCCTGACGATCTGGTCACGATCTCCCACAACCGCATTCCGATTCGGACCCGGCGGTCGGCGTCGCGGTCGAGGATCCCGAGGCCGACGAGTTCCGTGACGATACGATGCGCCGACGGGATCGGAATGTCCGCCTGGCGTGCGATCTCCGACGCGGTCAGGGAACCACCGGCGTCCTTGAACGCTTCGAGCACGCGCACGACCCGCTCGATCATCGACTCGCCACGCGCCGGCATCGACTGATCACCTCTGGACCTGAATCCGCAGGAACATTCTGAAGAGAGCTACCCGAACGCTCCGGTAGAGTCCCCGCACGCGGGTCGAGCGTGTGTGGACGGAGAACGACTTTACTCGCTCGCCCCAGGCGTTGAATCGGCCGGATTCGGGAATCGGGCAGTGCCATCGCACCGCCCCTGCCCGATCCGTCCATTCGGTCGGGGACCTCAATCTGTGAAGTGCGGATGCCGCCGCGCCTCAAAGGCGGCGATGCCTTCCGCCGGGTCCCCTCCGGCCATGGCCTCGACAACTGTCTCGCGCTCGAGGCGCAGACCAAGGTTCAGGGTGTTGTGCAGCGCGCCCCGGCCAAGCCGTTTCATGGCTGCCAACCCGGGCCGGCTCCGGGAAGCCAAGGCGCTGCAGTACTGCGTCGCTTCTTCGTCCAATCGCTCGGGGTCTACCACGTAGTTGACGATCCCCCAGCGCAACGCGGTTTCGGCGTCGATCCACCGGCCTGAATACATCAGGTCGAGTGCCCGGCTGAGGCCGATGAGTCGCGGAAGACGCTGGGTTCCACCCCAGGCCGGCACTAGCCCGTATTGCACGTGCTGATCGCCGAAACGAGCGTCACTTGCGGCGAAGACCACATCGCAGCACAGTGCCAGCTCGAGCCCGCCCGCGAGAGCGAGGCCCCGGCACGATGCGATCACGGGCAGTGGGCTGTTCTCCAGTCGCTGTAAGGTCTCGTGGACCAGTAGAAGGAAGTCGTCGAGCAGTGTCGGGTCTCGCATCATCACTTTTGCTTCTGCGAGATCGCCCCCGGTGCTGAAGTGTCTTCCCTGCGCGGTGATCAGCACAGACCGGACGCCGGAGTCGGGCTGCTCGAACTCGTCAATTGCCGCACGAATGGTTTCGAAGGCTGCCCGGCTCAGCGCATTGAACTTCTCGGGCCTGCTGAGTTCGATCACGCCGGCAGCGCTGCGACGGGTAACCGTTACGTCGCCAGCGGCGATCGGTGTGGTCGTTGCTTCAGGTGCCACAACGTCTCCGTTTCTCATTGATTTCGTTGGTCGACGGAACTGACGACCGGTGGATGGACGGTGTCTGGGTTGGACCGGCTACTCGGCCGGAAACCGTCGGCCGCGCCGGGCAGTCCCAGGACCGCGCTCGTGGGGAACATCGCGTTGTGCTCAATATATAATGCAACGCAATGTAGAATGCAGATAGAGTTTCTCCGTGCCGGCGACGACGGCGCACGCGCCGACTTGTCGAACGTGCGGTGCGAAGGCGACCGCCGTGACGTCCGAACTGCACGTACCTCTAGTGCGGAGCACGGCCAAAGCGCGATATGTACACAGTGCGTGCTCGCGAATTGCGGTTCCGTCCCATCCTCGAAGGAGACCGATGTCCGAAGATACCGAAGATGCAACTGTCAGTCGTGCGCAGAGGATGTTCGGCACTCTCGCGCCGAAGCTGGCATCGCTGACCGACGAGGTGCTGTTCGGTGACGTCTGGGAGCGACCTGGGTTGTCCCCACGCGACCGCAGTCTGATAACCGTGGCTGCGCTGGTCGCCCTCTGCCGGGAAAACCAAATGCCGGGGCATTTTTCGCGGGCATTGGACAATGGCGTACAGCAAGATGAACTCGTCGAAATCATCACACATCTCGCGTTCTACGCAGGATGGCCCAATGCCGTGACGGCGATAGCGACGCTCACGACCGTCCTCGAACAAGAGAATGATGCAGCGATCCCGACGAGCTGACCTAGGTCTGCGCAGCAGGAAGGGAACCGCTATGACCGAACACAACGGCAGGACGAGTGAACCGATTCTCGATCCCGACCTCGAGATCGTCGACTCGCACCACCACCTCTTCGACCGCCCGACCGGGCGCTACATGTTCGAGGACTATCTGGCGGATGCCTCGGCGGGGCACAACATCGCCTCCTCGGTGTACGTCGAAACCCAGGCGATGGCACGCACCTACGGTCCGGCGCAGTTGCGCGCGATTGGTGAGGTCGAGTTCGCCAACGGCGTGGCCGCGATGAGTGACACCGGCGGTTACGGACACTGCCGAGTCTCGGCCGCGATTGTGGGCTACGCAGACCTCACCGTCGGCGAGTCCGTGGGAGAGTTCCTCGATCTCGCGCTCTCGACCGCACCCGACCGCTTCCGTGGGGTCCGTCAGATACTCATCGACCACCCGTCTGAGGCGCCTTACCGGTACATCACGCACCGTCCCCCGAGCGGACTCATCCGCCGCCCGGGGCTCGTGTCAGGTCTGCGCGAGCTCGGGAAACGAGAACTCACTTTCGACGCCGCGGTCCTCCACCATCAGCTCCCAGAGCTGAGCAGATTGGCGGACTCCGTTCCGGAGACGACGATGGTCCTGAACCATCTGGGGTTGGCGATAGCCATGGAAACGAACGCTGAGGAGAGCAACGCAATCTTTCGATGCTGGAGAGACTCCCTGCATGATCTTGCACGACGTCCGAACGTCGTCTGCAAGATCGGTGGTCTAGGCCTGCCCTTCTGGGGTTTCGGCCTCGAAAGTCGGGAGAGCAAGGCCGGTTCTGATGAACTGGCAGAGATCTGGCGCCCATACGTCGAAACCGCGGTGGAGGCGTTTGGTGCTCACCGCTGCATGATGGAGAGTAACTTTCCACCGGATGCTCGATCGTGCGGATTCGTTCCCCTGTGGAATGCGCTCAAGTCCGTTACGGGAGCCTTCTCTGCCTCGGAGAGGACGGCTCTGTTCAGTCGTACGGCGAGGCGTGTTTACCGAATCCCGTCCGTTGGACAGGCGGACGTGCGCGGCCACCGCGGCCGTGGATCGGGGTCTCCGCCCGCCCTGATCCTGTGACCGTTCAGGTCAACGCTGCGGCGACGGCCTCGGCCGCGGCGAATGCGGCGTTGTCCAGTTCGTCGTTCACCGGTGTCGGGCAGGATGACAGCTTCACGACGACGACGCCCCGGTCGATGTCGATGTAGATGTACTGACCGTAGATGCCCAGACACAACAACACACGCCGGTCGGGGTGGGGAATCCAGAACTGATTGCGGTACATTCCGCCCGGGAACGGTGTTCCGGTCGGCGAATGAGAATATGCCTCATGCGAATCCGGCGCGCCACGCAGGGAATCATCGATCCAGTGCAGCGGCACGACCTGTTCGGTGCCGAGGCGTCCGCCGCGGCGGATCATCTCACCGAATCGCGCAACGTCCCGGAGCGTCGCGGCGAGGCCACCGTCCGCGAAAACGGCTCCGGCACGGTCGACCCCGGCGTCCATGTCGTCGGCGGCGAACTTCGACCACACGAGCCGCGACAGCAGTGCCGGCATACGATCGGCGGCGGCGCGTTCGCATACCCAGCCGAGTACATCCGTTTCGCACGATCGGTATTCGAAAGGGCCGCCGTGGGGGCGAGCCGCTTTCAGCATCGGAAGGAACTGGTAGAGCGACTGCGGCACCCAATCGTCGACCTGCGGAATCCAGCCCACGGCCTGATCGAGGAACCGCACCTCGGCGCCCGGTTCCAGGTATTCTTCGGAGAATCGGATGCCGGAACGCATGTCGAGGATGTGGCGCACGGTGGCACCCGCGTAGCCGGAGTTCGCGAGCTCCGGAATGTACTCGGTGAGCGCTGCGTCGGGGTCCAGCAGACCGGATGCGATCAAGTTCGCGGCAACGGTTCCGACGATTGATTTGCTGACCGAGAACAGCATGTGCGTCCGGCCGGGTTCGAGGTCTCCGGGATACAACTCGGCGCGCACGGTGCCGTTGTGAAGAACCATGAACCCGTCGGTGTAGGTGCGGTCGAGCACCGAACGGAGGGTCTCGGTGCCGACGGGGAGGTCGAGATCGAGCGGGTCGCCGTCGGTGAGTCGCAGTGGCTCCGATCCGGCAGCGACCCGTGCGGTCGGCACGACTTGCCGCATTCGGCCGAAGGTGTACCGGTTGGCCGGTGGGCTCTGCCAATCAGCAAGGCTGACAAACGACTTGGTATCGATCATTTCACTGCCTCGCTGCTCTGTCCGGCGGCGACAATGACCGCCTGCTCGTGGGTAAAGCTCATTTCGGGTGTCGGCCGGCGGAAGCCGCGTGTGAGCCAGACGAGGTAGACGATTCCGATTGCCAACCAGGAGATTCCGGAGATCAGTGCATGCTCGCTGAGCTGGGTGATCATGTACAGCGTCACCGCGGCGCCGACGAGCGGCAAGACCACGAAGCGGACTGGACTCAACTGCCGTGTGGCGTAGTTTCGCAGGTAGTACACGATGACGCAGAGGTTGACTGCGGTGAAGGCCGTGAACGCGCCGAAGTTGATGAATCCCGTCGCGGTCTCGAGCGGCATGTTCATACCGAGGAAGCACATGCTGCCCGTGACGAGCACGCAGAACACGGGAGTCTGGGTGCGGCCGTTGAGCTTTCCGAACAATCGGCGGGGAAGCACGCCGTCGCGGCCCATGATGAACAGTAGACGGCTCGAGCTGAGCTGGACGGCGAGGCAGGATGCCGATCCGGCGATGATTCCGGCGAGGTTGGTCCAATCTGCGAAGAACTGACCACCGACCTGCACCGACATCGCGTACGACGCGGCCTGCGCATCGTCGAAGATGTCGCCGGGGTGGACGAGCTGCATGACATATGCCACGGCGAAGAAGATGACGCCGCCGATCGAGACGATCCAGATGATGGCCCGCGGGATGTTTCGCGCGGCGTCCTTGGTCTCCTCGGCGAGTGTGGTTACCGCGTCGAAACCGAGAAACGAGTATGCCGCGATCGCCGCTGCCGCGGAGATGCCGGCGACCGTGCTGTTGGAGTTCCAGAACGGCTCGGTGTAGGAGGCGACGGGACTGCCGACGAGGAACTTGATGCAGTACGCGAAGAAGAGCAGTACCAAGAAGGTGGAGACGGCGAGCAGCAGCCGGTTGAGGCGATCGGCGAGTGCGATCCCGATGACGTTGATCGCCGTCGTCAAGCCGGCGTTGATCAACATCCACAGCCAGATCGGAACCGACGGGAACTGTGCGTTGAGCAGGATCGACTGCGCCAGCCACGCGACCATCGGCAAGAACAGGTAGTCCAACAGGATCGCCCAACCGACCAGGAACCCGGCCGCCGACCCGAGGTTGCGGCGCGCATAGAAGTACGCCGAACCCGAGACCGGGTAGATGCGCGCCAGCCGTGCGTAGCTCAGTGCGGTGAGCAGCATCGCCCCGGTCGCGACCAGGAACGCCGTGGGCGCCGTGCCGGCACTGACGACCGCGATGACGCCGAAGATGATCATGACCAGGCTGGGTGCCATGTAGGACAACCCGAACGCCACCACTGACGGAAGTGTCAGTCGCGGCGTCAACTGTGGTTCGTCAGTCGCTGTCGCGACCCGCGATTCCGTCATGCGAACTCCTTGAAGTAGTGCTGTGGCGACGACCACTAAACTCTGCTGCAACGGCGTTGTCAACGCTGTTGACAACTTTGTGGGTAGCGCGGTGTGCAGGTGCTGTTTTGCTACGGTGGATCGGTCGAGGGATCGAGGGGAGCAGGATGGCGAAGGACACCGCTCGCGCCACAACGCCGGGGCGGGCGACGCGGCGCGAACGCAAGGGGCTGCAGCAGGAAGCCGCGGTGAAGGCCGCGTTCGAACTCGCTCAGCGCGACGGCGCCGCGGGGCTGACGATGCGTCGCCTCGGCGAGGAACTGAAGGTCGATGCGACGACGCTGTACCGGCTGTTCCGCGACAAGGACGAGTTACTACTGGCCGTCTACGACCACGCGACCGCGGTCGAGCTTGCGGAGATCGGAGAGGTGCCCGAAGACGAGCACTGGCAGGACACGTTGCGGCGCATCGCCGATCGGATCTGGGTGACCGCGGTCCGCTCTCCTGCCATCGCGGCGCTGACGTTCGCCCGCACGACGGGCGGTCCGGCAGAGCGCCGAATGGTCGAGCTGATCCTCGAGACGTTCGCGCGGTCGGGCCTGTCACGCGAAGCCACGGTCCGGTACTACCGGGCATTTGCCGACGCCACGCTCGGGCTCGCCGGGCAGGTCGCCGTACTCGCCACCCTGGACCCCGAGATCCAGGCGAAGGACGCCGCGTCATGGACGCGCATCTACGCCCATCTTCCCGACGGTGAGTACCCGACGGCCCGTGCCCACATCACGGAGCTGACTGGCATCGATCGTCGGACGATCTACGATCTGGTCGTCGGGGCCGTGCTGGCGGCCGCCGAGCGCGAAAGCGCCGAGTCGGCCTAGCCATTCCTCAGGGGCTCGAACGACACCGTTCGTGCCGACCGCCCTCCCCGTGTGTTCGCCCGCAGCCGGAGGGGTGGCGCGCATCTCACTCACTCGCCACCCATGACCCTCGTCACTTGATTTTAAAGATTATGCATAATAGATTCACGCGACAAGCTGACCATCAGAGAGGACTTGACGCGTGGCGAAGAAACGCGAGGTATCCGTTCGGCGGGGATCCCACGAGCGCGGGAAAAAGGTCGGCGCGGCAGTCATCATCGGAACGTCGCTGGAGTGGTTCGACTTCTACCTCTACGCGTCGATGGCGGCGCTCGTCTTCGGCAAGGTGTTCTTCCCGTCGGCGAATTCGTCGGTCAGCACCCTCGCGGCGTTTTCCACGTTCGCGGTCGGATTCCTGGCCCGGCCCTTCGGGGGCATCCTCTTCGGAATCCTGGGTGACCGCATCGGGCGCAAGGCGGTGCTGTCGATCAGCCTGCTGATCATGGGAATCGCGTCCGGGCTCATCGGGCTCGTGCCGTCGTATGCCGCGATCGGCGTGGCGGCACCGGCGCTGCTGATCATTCTGCGGATCCTGCAGGGCTTCGGCGCGAGTGCCGAACTGGGCAGCGCAATCACGGTGGCGTACGAGCATGCCGACGAGAAGACCAGGGGCCGGTACGGCGCCTACCCGGTGATGGGGGCGCAGATCGGCCTGCTTGCGGCGTCACTCGCTGTTGCCGCGGTCACCAGCCTCGACGACGAAGCCCTCTACACGTGGGGATGGCGGGTGCCGTTCATCGCGAGCTTTGCGATCGTGATCGTGGGCTACTGGATTCGCCGCGCGATGCCCGAATCGGAGGAATTCGAGAAGGTGGCGACCGAGGCGCGGCAACGTAAGGGCTTCCAGGTTCTGCGTGACCTGGTGCGCGGCAACTGGCGGGGCCTTCTCGTGGTTGCGGCCGTGTACGGCGGGTATTCCGCCCTCTCCTACACCTTCAAGACGTTCTCACTGTCCTACCTCACGGAGTTTCAGGGTGTGGCGAAGAATGTCGGCGCCCTCGGGGTGACGTTCGCGAGCATCGCGGCGATCATCGCGTGTCCGCTGATCGGGCGCCTGTCCGACCGTGTGGACACCCGCAAGGTCATGATCGGCGCGGCGATCGGGGTCGCACTGATGGCCTTCCCTGCCTTCTGGCTGTTCGACACCGGTCGCTCCCCGCTCATCTGGGGTGTCATGGTCGTGACCACAGGTGTCCTGGCACCGATGATCATGGTGGCGGCAAGCCCGTACATGGCACGGCAGTTCCCCACGGAGGTCCGCGCCTCGGGCATCGGCACCGGCCGGGAGGTCAGCGGCGCCGCAGCAGGGGGCCTGGCCCCGATCCTTGCGCTGACGATGGTGACCATGTCGCCCAGCCACTCGACGTGGGGCGTATCGCTCCTGATCATCGGGTGCGCGGTTCTGGTGGTCGTCGGCGGGCTGTTCGACCAATCCCGTCGGGTGACGCGTGACGCGACCGCACCGTCGGAGGTCCCGGAGGTGCTGGAGCCGCAGCGCCGCTAGCCCGCCGCAGGTCGTGCGGTCGTGACGTGGCTCACCAGGATGCCTAGCATGGTGCGTAGGCCAGCGACTTCATGGGAGTGCGGTATGCGCAACACGTCGATCCGGCAGGACGCCTCGGCGCTGCACAATGCGATCGCCGACCTCACCCACGACGTGAGTGTGCTGCTCGACCGCGACCTGAGCGGTCCGCAGCCGGCCGGCGCACAGTCCCACAGTCAGGCGCTTGGCTGGCTGTGGGACCTCGTGACCGCCGAGATGACGCGTGCGATCGGCCAACACGACCCGTCGTCCGATGTTCTGACGCCCTTGATGGCGATTCTCGGCCGAATACGCGAGGCGGAGGCCGCGGTGGCGCAGTTGGGGCTGGCCGACCACGCGGAGATTCTCGCGAAGGTTCAGTCGGCGTTGGCACAGGTCGGCGACGTGCAGACCGTCGACGCGCTGCTGGCCCGGGCTCCCGAGGCGGTATGCAGCCTCGGTTTCGATCGCGCCCTGCTGTCGACGGTGGACGGCTCGTGGCGGTTGCATTCGATGCACGTCGTCCGCGACCCTCGCTGGGCGGAGGAGATCGTGGCGGTGGGCCGGGAGAATCCGCCGGTTCTCGACCGCATGCTCGTCGAGAACGACACCGTGGTCGGTGCTCGCGCAACGCTTGTCCACGAGGTGCAGGACAACCCTCGCGTCAACCGCCCGCTGGCCGAGATCACCAGATCCTCGTCGTACGGCATTGCGCCGCTGATGGTCGACGGTGACGTCGTCGGGCTGGTGCACGGAGATTGCTATCACCAGCAACGCAATCTCACCAGTGTCGATCAAGCGCTGCTGTCGACGTTCGCCGAAGCGATGAGTCAAAACCTGGCGAGAGTCAGTGTGCTCGAGGGGCTTTCGGTGGTACGTACCCAACTGGACGGCCTCGGACGCTGGACCAAGGCACCCGGCCCCGGGGTAGCGAAGTCCGTCGCGCTCGGTCGCGACGACGATTCCGTGCTCACCCGCCGCGAGGTGCAGATCGTACGACTCATGGCGGACGGCGACTCCAACGGCAAGATCGCCCGCAGGCTGGTCATCTCCGAGGGAACCGTGAAGACCCACATCACCCGTATCCTGCGCAAACTCGGCGCAGCCAACCGGGCCGAGGCCGTGTCGATCTGGCTGCGCAATTCCGACGTCACGCGCACTACGACGTAACGCTGACGTCGGCTGAAGGTCGTACGGATCTACGACCTTCGTCAGATGTTCCCGCACCCTCCGTGCGGAAGAGTGACGTGCAACACAAACGTGGCGCAGATGCACTGCGCATGTCACTGAAGTACACAGCACGGAGGCCGAGATATGACGCAGAGTGAGCGGGCAGCCGACTGGATTGTCGGCATCGATGTCGGTGGCACCTTCACCGACATCATTGCGCTCAACCGCAAGACGGGTGAGACCCGAGACGGCAAGGTGCTGTCGACCCTCCAGCAGGAGGAGGGAGTACTGCTGAGCATCGAGGCGATCGGTGTCGAGGTTCCGGACGTTGCCGAGATCGTGCACGGGCACACGGTGGGCATCAACGCCCTGCTCAGCCGCACCGGCGAGCGCACCGGTCTGATCGCGACACGCGGTCACCGGGATCTGCTCGACATCGGTCGCATGCACCGCGAATTCGGTGACCGGTTCTACGATCCCACCTGGCTTCGGCCGCACCAGGAGCGGCCGATCGTGCAGCGTGAATCGCGCTTCGGCGTTCCGGAGCGACTGCGGTACGACGGGTCCGAGCTGTTGCCGTTGGACGAGAACGCCGTCCGCGACGCTGCACGCTCCCTCGCGAGCCAGGGCGCGAAGTCGGTGGCGGTGTGTTTGATGAACTCCTACATCAACCCCGACCACGAGCAGCGGGCGGCCGAGATCGTCGCAGAAGAGTTGCCGGAAGCCTACATTCAGACCTCCGCGCTCTACCCGGTGACCAAGGAACACGAGCGCACCACGACCGTCGCCCTCGACGCGTACGTGGGCCCGGCCGTCGTCGGCTACCTCGACCGGCTTATGAGCCAGCTGTCCGAGCGCAATTACGCTGGGACGCTGTGGATCATGATGATGAACGGCGGTGTCGCGACATTCGCCGACGCCGGCCGCGCTCCGGTGTTCCAGCTGGTCTCCGGCCCGGTCGGTGGCGTGAGCGGCAGCGTCAAGCTCGCCAACGAGAGCAGTTCGCCGAACCTGCTCACCATCGACGTCGGCGGGACGAGCACGGACGTGGCGGCGATCGTGCACGGCAAGACGCCGCTCACCGATCTGTGGACGCTGGAAACCGGTCTCACGCTGACCATGCCGCTGGTCGACGTGGAGAGCGTCGGCTCGGGTGCCGGTAGCCTGATCCGGCCCAGCACGCTCGGCAATGTGGCGGTCGGTCCGGCTTCGGCCGGTTCGAATCCCGGTCCCGTGTGTTACCGGCGCGGTGGCGTCGAGCCCACGCTCACCGATGCGTGCGCGGCTCTCGGGGTCCTCCAGCCGGACCTGTTCGCCAACGGTTCCATTCGGCTCGACGTCGATGCGTCGCTCGATGCGCTCCGGAAGACCGGGGAGCAGTTCGGCATGTCGGCCCTCGAGCTCGCCTCGGCCGCCTACGAGGTCGCGTGTGAGGACATCGCCGCGAAGGTCCGCACGATCTCGGTCTACCGGGGACTCGATGTCCGCGAGTTCGCCCTGCAGCCGTCGGGGTCGGCCGGCCCGATGCTCGCCGACCGCGTCGGGCAGATCCTGGGCCTGGACAAGGTGATCGTGCCTCGCAACCCCGGCCAGTTCTCGGCCATGGGGCTGCTCCGCAGTGACCTGATGGTCACCCGGGCGCAGTCGATCATGAGCCCGCTCGCACCCGCGAGCGCCGATGCGATCGAGGCCGCCTTCGTCGCACTGCAGGACCGCATCCGCGGCGAACTCGACAGCCAGGGCGCCGACGTGGGTCGCATCCGCTTCGAGCGGGCCGTTTTCGCGATGTATCGCGGCCAGACGTGGGACAACCGCATGCCTATCCATTCCGGCGCTCTCACTGCCGACGGTGTGACCGATCTGGTGCCGCAGTTCCACGACTTCTACCGGGAATCATACGGTTTCGCGGCGACCGAGATTCCTGTCGTGATCTCGACGGTCGAGGTGACGGCGATCATCCCGCGCGAGCAGCACAAGACCGACCTCACCCCCGAGGACGGCGAGGCATTCCTCCGCACGACGGAGCTCACCTTGCCGGGCACGACCGAGCAGGTCGAGGTGTCCATCTACGTTCGGGAGCGTCTCCAACCCTTCGAGCGGGTGCAGGGCCCCGCCCTCGTCGCCGAGAAGTTCGCGACAACCCTCGTCCTTCCGGGCCGGACGGCCTACGTGGACGGCGACCTGAATCTCATCATCGAGCCCCAGAGCTGAGGAGCAGACCATGACGATCACCACCCCCGACACCGGCCCCGCGGTCGATGTCGAACTCGACATCCTCCGCTACGGCCTCACCGAGGTCGCCCGGGAGATGCTGGACTCGCTGATGCGCAGCGCCTTCTCCCCGGTCTGCCGCGACATCCTGGACTGCACCAGCGCCATTCACATGCGCACCGACGACGGCTGGGAAACCGTCGCGCTGTGGGAGGGCTGCATGCAGCACGCGTTCACCGCCCCGCACATTGCGAACTTCGTGATGGACGAGTGGGACATCGACAGCATGCAGCCCGGTGACGTCATCTTCGTCAACGACCCGTGGCGCGGCACCATCCACCAGTCCGACGTCAACCTGCTCCGGCCCGTATTCGTCGATGGCCGCGTGGAGTTCCTGTTGCATTCGACGTCCCACCTCGTCGATCTCGGTGGTGCGATCCCGGGCGGCTTCTCCAACGGCACCCAGACGCACTTCGAGGAGCAGCTGAAGCTGCCGCCGACGTTGCTGTACGCGAACGACGTTCCGGTTCGCCCGCTGTTCAACTTCATCCTCGAGAACAACCGGGTGCCGCAGCTCGTGCTCGGGGACCTGCGGGCCCTGCACGGCTGCCTGGTGGTCGGCGAGCGCCAGCTGCAGGATCTGATCGCCCGCGGGGGCCTGGCGAAGGTGCGTGCGGCCGGCCGCTTCGCCATCGAGGCCACCGAGGCCAGCATGCGGCGAGGTATCGCGAGTATTCCGGACGGCGATTACACCGCCGAGGACTTCCTCGACGAGGACGGCGTCTCCGACGAGCCGATTCCGGTCAACGTGACCGTGAAGGTGCGCGGAGATTCCATGGAGATCGACTTCTCCGGTTCGGGTCGGCAGCCCCTCGGCAACTGTGGCACCGCCTGGTGCGAGGCCTCACGCTGCATCGAGGCGGTCAAGCTGATGGTCGACCCGTCGACACCGGTCAACAGTGGCACGCTGCGCCCGATCGAGACTCTGCTGCCGTCCGGCAGCGTGGTGCAGGTCCTGCCGCCGTCGAGTTGCTCCAACCACGCAGATATCGGCGCCCGGGGGATCAATGTCGTCACGCAGGCCCTGAGCCAGGCGATGGACGAGGCATTCGCCTGTGACACAGGCACTGCCGTCGTCGTCAGCCTCGGCGGTATCGATACCCGCCCGGGCCACGAAGGCACACCATGGGGTGCCTTCGCGCTCGCCGGTGGCGGCTGGGGCGGCACGTGGAAGGACGACGGTGTCTCCTTCTGCGTGATTCCGATCGGCAACTGCCGGACGTCGGTGCAGGAACATGTCGAGATCGAGAGCCCCCTGGTCATCGTCCAACACGAGATGGTGATCGACACCGCCGGAGCCGGAGAATTCCGCGGCGGTCTCGGCTCGGTCTACTCGATCTTCGCCGAGTCCGACACGATGGTCACCATCACCGCCGACCGGGTCCGCTGCGGCGCTCCCGGCTCGAACGGAGGTGGCGCCGGCTCGCCGGCCTACGGCTGGTACATCGAGAACTTCGACCTTGCCGAACACGGTGATCCACTCGACCTGCGTGGCGCCGAGCCCCTGTTCGGCATGTTCGACGATCAGGGTCGGCCGGACCCGGACAACGGTGAGTTCGGGCGCGGGGCGCGCTACCAGACCGGCAAGTTCTCCGGACTCGTCCTGAAAGCCGGCGATGCGCTCCGCTTCGTCATCGGCGGTGGCGGCGGCTGGGGTGACCCCCTGGCCCGCATTCCCGGAAAGGTGCTGCAGGACGTCCGTAGCGGACTTGTCAGCCCCGAGTTCGCGGCCGACGCCCACGGGGTCGTGATCGCGAACGGTGACGTCGACGAGGCCGCCACATCGGCACGACGAGCGCAGCTGACCGCCGACCGCGGCCAGGGGCGCTGGAGCGTGCCGGTGGCCACCCCCCGCAACTGGAATCTCTGAGAAAGGCATCCCCATGGCAGTCGACCGGCTCCTGTTTCCCCGTCCCGAGACCGACCGGGTCTACGTCGAACGCACCACCGTAGACGGCGAATGTCCGTCATGCGGCGCAACGAGTCTCGCTCGCTATCCCGTCGCCAACCACCTCGGCCCCCGCATGGTCGTGAAGTGCCAGGACTGCTTTCACCACGTGTCGGTGACGCGTCCCGAGCCCGACGACAACTGGCCCGCATGGCGTTCGCCGGCCCGCGACTGGCCGGCCTCACGCGTCGGATAGGCATCAACGCATCTACTCGGAAGAAGGACGGAAAATGTCAGGATTACTCGACGGGAAAGTAGTACTCGTCACCGGCGCGGCGGGAGGCATCGGGCGCGCGACGTCGCTGTTGGCCGCGAAGGAAGGCGCACGGGTTGCGGCGACCGATGTGTCCGAGGAGGGCGTCGCGGCGACGGCTGACCTTGTGCGCGCGGCGGGCGGTGAGGCGATCGCGCTTCCCGCCGACCTCACGGTCGGAGCGTCGGTGGATGCGATGGTCGCCGCGGCCGTCGACCACTACGGCAGCCTGGACGGCGCGTTCAACAATGCGGGAGTGAGTGGCGGGCAGATCGGTCAGGGTGGTCGATCCGTTGCGGATTGGGACGAGGAAGCATTCGACCGGGCCATCGCAGTGAACCTCAAGGGCGTGTGGCTCTGTATGCGTGCTGAGTTGAAGCAGATGGTGACGCAGGGTGGGGGCGTCATCGTGAATACCGCATCACTCGCGGGTCTCACCGGATTCAAAACCACAGCGGGGTACGCGGCGGCCAAACACGGCGTCGTCGGCCTGACCAAGACTGCGGCAATCGAATACGCGCCGACCATCCGGATCAACGCGGTGTGCCCGGGTTATACCGACACCGATTTGATGAAGGATGCCAAGCGCCGCAGCGGATCCACCATCATGTCCCGGATTCCCTTCGGCGCACTCGCGCGACCCGACGACATCGCGGAGATGGCGTGCTGGCTCCTCTCCGATCGCGCCGGCTATGCGACCGGCGGCTCGTTCGTCGTCGATGGCGGATACATGGCGGGGTAACACCGGAAGTTCCACTTGTGAACATAATATATTGAGTATGGTGGTCCTGGCCCGGCCTTGTGCCGGGAAGGGCGCCGTGCACGATCGAGAGGCAGAGGTTCATTGTCATGTCCGCACTGATTGTCGAGGCCGAGTGCCACATCGACGGGCGCCGGATCGCGGGTGAGGGGGAGGCGATCCGGTCGATCGACCCGACGACCGGCCGGGAACTGGCCGTCACACCGGCGGCGAGCCCGGCGCAGGTCGCCGCAGCGGTGTCCGCTGCCCGGCGGGCGTTCGACGACGGCGAGTGGAGCCGTCTCGGGCCTGGTGAGCGTGGTGCCTTGCTGCACCGGCTGGCGGATCTGCTCGAGCGGGACCGGGAGAAGATCATCGACCTCGCCGCCACCGAGATCGGCACACCGGTCAGCAGCGCGGCGGCCTTGCATGTCGATCTGCCCGTCAGGTTCTTCCGATGGTTCGCCGACGCGGCGGCCCGGGGGCCGCGGGACGGGTACGAGCAGCCCCTTCCGCTGCATCACGACCCGGTCGTCTCGAGCAGCATGCTGGTGCGGGACCCGGCCGGTGTGGTGGCCGCGGTCGTCGCCTACAACGTCCCGGTCATGATGTGTGCGTACAAGCTCGGCCCCGCCCTGGCGTCGGGCTGCTCGACCGTCCTGGTGACCTCGCCGAGGGCCGTGTTGCTGACGTTCGCGATCATGCGGTTGATCGAGGAGGCGGGATTCCCGCCGGGCGCGGTCAACCTGGTCTTCGGCCCGCCGAGTGTGACCGCCCAGGTGGTCGGTGCCCCGGAGGTCGACCTGGTGACGTTCACCGGTTCCGCCGCGGTCGGCAGCAAGATCCTCACCTTGGCGGCCCCGACGCTGAAGAAGGTCGTCCTCGAGCTCGGCGGCAAATCACCCAACATCGTGCTGCCCGGCACCGACATCGAGACGGCGGTGCCCGCGTCCGCGTTGCGCTTCACCCGCAACAGCGGCCAAGCGTGCGGGGCGACGACACGAACCCTGGTGCCTCAGGCCGATTTCGACGAGTACGTCGAGAGGTCGGGCAAGTTCCTCGGTGGCCTCACGGTCGGCGACCCGCATCGGCCCGACACCGTCCTGGGACCGCTGATCACCGGGGAGCATCGTGCAAATGTGGAGGGATTCCTGGCGCGCGCCCGAGAGGCGGGCGCCGAGGTTCCTGTCGGTGGGGGCCGGCCGCCGGGCCTCGATGACGGCTTCTTCCTCGAACCGACTCTGGTGACCGGCATCTCGAACGACGCGGAGATCGCGCAGGAGGAACTCTTCGCGCCCGTCGGAGTGGTGATGCCCTACACCGACCTGGACGAGGCCGTCCGCATGGCCAACGGAGTCAAGTACGCCCTCAACGCCAACGTGTGGGGTCCCACCGCCGACGCACTTGCGTTCGCTCGCCGCCTTCGCTCGGGCACCGTCACCATCAACGGCGGTGGCGGAATGCGCGGAGACGCCCCGTGGGGCGGACCCGGACACAGCGGAATCGGCCGCGAAGGCGGCGAAGAGGGATTCCGTGAGTTCTTCGAAGTCAAGCACATTCAGTGGCCCGTGTGACCGAACCGACGTCACCACCACCAACACAGCAACAAGAGGAAGAATCTGATGCCAACAATTGTCGAAGAACTCGCAGATTTCGCCGCCGGCGCCGAGGGACGATTACTCCCGGGTGACGTGGTTGCCGAGTCCAAGCGGATTCTGCTGGATACCCTGGGCTGCGCGGTGGCGTCGCTCGGCGACGCGGGCGCGCGCCGGGGCATCGAGTACGGCCGGTTCCTCGGCGGGTCGGGTGGCTCGGCGTCGATCATCGGGACGGGCACGAAGACGTCGGTACCCGGTGCGGCGTTCGCCAACGCCGAGTTGGTCAACGCGCTCGACCAGGACGCGGTACTGCCGCCCGGTCA
The DNA here is from genome assembly GCF_041228765.1 of Rhodococcus wratislaviensis. NCBI lineage: Bacteria > Bacillati > Actinomycetota > Actinomycetes > Mycobacteriales > Nocardiaceae > Rhodococcus > Rhodococcus wratislaviensis. Next base: position 1,620,345 of record NZ_CP150488.1, read on the forward strand.
CGTGACGCCCTACGTCGTGCCCGGTGCGTTGGCGACGGCAGAAGCTCTGCACTCCTCGGGCGAACGGCTGCTCACGTCGATCGCAGTGGCGCACGAGATGTCGTACCGCATCGGCAAGGCCACCGACTATCTACGCGACATCAAAGACGGTGTGGTCACCATCCCGAAGGTCATCGGCTACAGCAGCACACTGTTCGGTGCGGCGGCCGCGATCGGCGTGGTCAAGGGGTTCGGCAACGACACGCTGGCCGATGCGCTCGGGATCATGGGCTCGACGATTCCGACCAACACCCAGCGGGCATGGATGATGCACGCGCCGTCGACGACGATCAAATACCAGCTCGCCGGGGGCATGGCCCTGTCGGCCGTGACGGCAGCGAGCCTGGCCGAACTCGGGCACACCGGTGACCGCCAGATGCTCGACGACCGCGAGTACGGCTTCTCCCGATTCATCGGGACCTCACGCTGGGAGCCGGCGCCGATCACCGCGGGTCTGGGCACGGAGTGGACCTTCACCCCGTTCCAGTCGTTCAAGCCGTATCCCCACTGCCGGGTCATGCACGCGCTGTTCGACGCCCTCACCGAGATCATCGAGGTCAACGACATCAAGCCCGACGAGATCGAGGCCATCAATGCCTGGGGCGAGAGCTTCGTGATGCAGCCGGTGTGGGTCAACGAGACCATCCGCAATCCGCGCGACGCGCAGTTCAGCATGACCCACGGCCTTGCCCTCGCCGCCCACCGGATTCCCCCGGGCAAGGACTGGCAGACGCCGGAAGCGGTGCTCGATCCGTCCGTCCTCGAGCTCACCACGAAGACGACGTTTCAGGAACACCCCGACTACACCGCGGAACTGGCGAGCAACCCGGCCGCACGCCGATCGCGCATCGAGGTCCACGCGCGCGGCACCCAGTTCTCCGGCGAACGCGGCTACCCCAAGGGCAGTCCGTCCCCCGACCCGGCCACCTACATGACCGACGACGAACTGATCGCCAAATTCCGCCACAACGTCGACGGAGCAGTGAGCGACGCGGACGCGGACGCCGTCATCGAGGCCGTGTACGACCTCGAGAACGTCGACGACATCTCGACGATCCTGAACCGATTGCAGCCCAACACCGTCGGCTGATCGGATCCGAACCACTGCGCCGCCCTTGCCTAAGACTGGCGAGGGCGGCGCGGTTCTGTGTAGGCACTCGTGGAGCCCTACCCCGGCTTCCTCTGCCAGCGGCTCCATTTTCTGGCAGCGCCGAGTTCCCGCGGAGTCAATCCGCCCCACACTCCGTGTTGTTCGCCGAAATGGATGGCGTACTGACGGCATTCAGTGATCACCGGGCACCGCCGGCAAATGTTCTTCGCGGTGCGCTCGCGCTGAGGTTGGGCCTTCGGGTTGTCGTCGTCGAGATAGAAGACGGCGATGTCCATGCCACGGCACCGCGCACGCAGGCGCCATTCCTCAGGGGTGACATCGCCATCCGGTGCGGCGTGCGATGTTCTCACAGAACACGCTCCGATCGTCGACGAGGTATGTCGTGCCGATGTGGGCACTAAAAACATAATATATTGAATGGCGAGAAGGGGCAACCGGACCGAAGCATCGCCGACCGGATGGCAGACGTCTGTGCCCAGCACTTCTGACGGTTGCCAGAAGTGCTGGGCACAAATTGGAGACTCGCAGCGGATCGCTGTGGGTCAGCGGGTGACGCGGAGGAGTTCGCGATCCCGCGCCGGGTCGGCGAGAATCAGTGCGAGAACCGCGACGACGGCACCCACGATGCCCAGGCATTGGAACGACGCCTGGTACCCGTCGATCTTCGTCGCCGAGGCGTCGACGACGATCCCCATCGCCCACGGTCCGATGATCCCGCCGATTGCCTGGATCGCGAAGAAGGCGCCGATGACGCCTGCTGTCTGGCGCGGCGGGCAGGTCGCGATCACCGCGGCATTGAGCAGCGGGAACACCGCGACAACCAGCCCGTACGCCACCGACACCGCGCAGACCGCAAGGAGCGGAGATCCGAGGGCCGGCAGGCTCAGCAGCAACACACCGGCGACGATGACGCCGACGCACGGCACGACCACTCGGACGAGGCGGATCGACAGGCCGCGGCTGATCCCGCGGTCGCTCAGCCAGGAGCCGCCGACGAGCGTCGCGAGCCCGACGAAGCTCGGCGCAGCGAACAGGGTGCCCGACTCGAGCCGTGAATATCCCAAACCCTGCTCGAAGTACGACGGCAGCCAGGTGAGCACGACGGTCATGAGCGCGTAGGCGCTCATCGCGACGAGAACGGCGGACACGAAGGTCCTCGACGTGAGCAGACGCCGCCAAGCGACCGCCGGCTCGCTGTCGGTGTCTTCCGTCGACGTGTGCTTCCCGCCAACGACATACGGTCCCGGCCGCCAGGTCAGCAGCCACGGGACGCACCAGAACGCGGTCGCGCAACTGAGCACGATGATTGCTGCGCGCCACCCGTACTCGGCCACCACGAGCGCGAGAATCGGGACGACGGCCATCTTGGCCAGCATGCTTCCACTGATAATGAGCGCGCTCGGGAGCCCCCGCTTGGCGGGCGCATGCCAGGAGTAGGCGGCGGTGTGCAGCAAACCGGATGTGGGCCCCTCGGTGAGCCCGAGGAGCATCCGGCTCGCGAGCAGCACCGCGAATGTCGACCACACGACGAGCGGCAGCATGACGACGCCCCACAGCACGGCGATGATCGCGATGGACCACCGGAGCGCGAGAACCTTGTTGATCGGTCCCGCGAAGAAGCCGCCGAAGCTGAAGGCGAGGAAGAACATGCTGCCGGTGAAGCCGATCTGTGACGCGCTGAGCCCGAGGTCCTCGCTGAGCGGTTGAGCGATGAGGCCGAACACGGCCTTGTCGGACGCGTTCATGAGGTACAGCACCACGAGCATTCCCGTGATGCCCCACGCGGTCAGCTTGCTGGGTTCGGTTTCCGGTTCGGACCGAGGGGCTTTCGTGGGCACGGGGTCGGTTATGAGGTGTTCTTCGGTGTTGTTCACGTAAGGGTGCCCTTCAGTCTTGTCGTCGAGATCACACCATCAACGCTGTGTGTTATGCATCATATACTATTCACGCGTGGCGGAGGTTGCGCAATACATCAAGCACTAAACATCCCGTCCTTGCATGCATAATATATTTCACTTAGAGTGAGGCTACGAACTGCAGCGACCGAGAGCACTCGTCGTCGCTCGAGAGAAAGGGACGTCACATGCCGGGTCTGTACTTCGAGGAATTCGCACCGGGAATGGTGATCGATCACGAGGTGCGCCGCACCGTGACCGAAACCGACAACGTCCTGTTCAGCACGATGACCCTGAACATGGCGCCGCTCCACCTGGATGCGGAGTACAGCAAGGACTCCATCCACGGGCAGCGTCTGGTGAACAGCCTGTTCCTCCTCGGCCTTGTTGCCGGTATCTCGATGCACGACACCACGTACGGGACCACCCTCGGCAACCTCGGCTTCGACTCGATCAAGTTCCCCAAGCCGGTGTTCCACGGTGACACCATCCATGTGCGCACCGAGATCGTGTCGGCCCGGGAGTCGAAGAGCCGCAACGACTCCGGCATCGTCACCTTCCGCCACTACGGCATCAACCAGCGCGACGAGATCGTGTGCGACGCCACCCGCGTCGGCCTGATGCTCAAGAAGTCGGCCGACGCGCAGGCCTGATCGCACATCCCGACCGGACGATCGACCGCCCCAGACGAGGAGAACACGGAAATGGGCATCAGTAGCCAGCCCGAGGAGATGGCCTGGGTTCCCGGCCCAGCGGTGCGCGAGCGCGCGAGGCTGCTCGCAGCGATGAAGAGCTGGGGCTTCGGCGACGACGCCGCCGCCGTCACCGAGCTGGGCCGCCGCGCCGTCGCCGATCCCGAGTGGTTCTGGCGCGAGGCGCTCACCGACCTCGACGTCGAGTTCTCGGTGCCGTTCGACCGGGTTCTCGACGAGTCCGAGGGCAAGGAATTCCCGAGATGGTTCCCGGGCGGCCGGATCAACGTCGCCGAACTGGCGGCCCTCCGGCACGCCCGCGGTGACCTCGCCGGCAAGACCGCGGTGGTCTACGAGGGTGACGGGGGACAGCGGCGCACGCTGACCTTCGCGGAGCTCGCGGCGGAGGTGAGCCGATTCGCGGCGCACCTCGCGGGCCTGGGAGTGCGCCGCGGCGACCGGGTGGTGCTGTTCATGCCGGTCGTGCCCGAGGCCGCCGTGGCGTTCCTCGCGATCGCGATGATCGGCGCGGTCGCGGTGCCCACGTTCAGTGGATATGCGCCCGACGCCCTGGCCACGCGTCTGCAGGATTCGGACGCCGTCCTCCTGGTGACCGCCGACGGCACGACGCGCCGCGACAAGGTCGTCGCGATGAAGGCGACCGCGGACGCCGCACTGGCGCAGGCGCCGTCGGTGCGTTCCGTCGTGGTGATCCGGCACCTGGGAACCGACGTGCCGATGCGGGAAGGCCGCGACGTCTACTACGACGAACTGGCAGCCGATCCGGAGCCGGTGCCGACCGCGGAGACCGAGTCGAACGACCCGCTGGCCATCGTCTACACGTCCGGCACCACGGGCAGGCCGAAGGGAATCGTGCACTCGCACGGCGGTTTCGCGGCCAAGACCGCGGTCGACTTCGCCTACGGCTTCGACGTGCACGCCGACGACGTGGTCTCCTGGATCACCGACCTCGGTTGGCTCGTGGGCCCGATGCTCATGACCGGCCCGCTGCAGCTCGGCGCGACCATCGTGATGATCGAGGGCCTGCCCACCCATCCCACACCGAATCGTATGTGGGAGATCGTGAACCGTAACGGCGTGACCGTGCAGGGCATCGCGCCGACGGCGGCACGCGCACTCAAGGCGGCGGGCGACGGCAGCGCTTCGGCGATGCCGACCCTGAAGACGTTCGTCTCCACCGGCGAGGCCTGGGACGAGCCGACCTGGTTCTGGCTGTTCGACGAGGTCGGCGGGCGAGAGCGCGCGATCGTCAACTACAGCGGCGGCACCGAGGTCGGTGGCGGCATCCTCGTCGGCTACCCGTTCCTTCCCGCCGCACCGGCGGCGTTCACCGGCCCGTTGCCCGGCGTCGATGCGGCCGTCCTCGACGAGGACGGCAAGCCCGTCGTCGGCCAGATCGGCGAACTCGCGGTGCTCAACACGTTCCCCGGGATGACGCACGCGTTCTGGCAGGACCGGGACCGCTACCTGGACACCTACTGGAGTCGATGGGACGGGGTCTGGGTGCATGGCGACCTCGCGAGCGTCGATGCTGCCGGCATGTGGCGGATCCACGGCCGCTCGGACGACACGATCAAGCTTTCCGGGCGCCGCGTGGGGCCGGCCGAGATAGAGGCGGCCCTGCTGCGTGACAACCGGATCACGGAGGTCGCGGTGATCGGCGTGCCCGACGAGATGCGCGGTCAGCGCGCGGTGGCGTTCGCGGTTCTGCGCGCCGACGGCGTCGACAACGACGACCTGCAGGCGACAGCGTTGGCGAACGCGGGCAAATCCTTTGCGCCCGAGGTCTATGCGGTGCCGACGCTGCCGAAGACGAAGAACGGAAAGATCATGCGCCGCGCCATCCGGTCGCGGTTCATCGGTGCCCCGATCGGCGACATGTCGTCGCTCGACCCGGCGACGCCGCTCGAGGACATTCCCGTGTACGCGGGCGAAGACTAGGAGTACTGAGATGGCAGATTTCGACACCGAAAGCAACATCGAGATCGTCCGCAAGGCGACTCGCGAGCTGGCGCGGAAGTTCGACAACAACTACTGGCTCGACAAGGACAACAAGCACGAATACCCGTGGGATTTCATCAAGGCCTTCGCGGACGGGGGCTGGCTCGGCGCGATGATCCCGGAGGAGTACGGCGGGATCGGCCTGGGCCTGCAGGAGGCCGCCGTGATGATGGGCGAGATCGCGTCCTCCGGCGGAGGCATGAGCGGTGGCTCGGCGATCCACTTCTACGTCTTCCCGCCGGCGCCGATCGTCCGGTACGGCTCGGAGGAGATGAAGAAGAAGTATCTCCCCAAGCTGGCCTCGGGTGAGATGCTCACCGCGTTCGGCATCACCGAGCCGACCGCCGGTGTCGACACGTCCCGCATCAAGACCAAGGCGACCAAGGTCGACGGCGGCTGGGTCATCAACGGCCAGAAGGTGTTCATCACCAACGCGCAGAACGCGCACCGCATCCTGCTGCTGGCCCGCACGGCGCCGCGGCGCGACGACAAGCCGCTGCACGGGATGACGATCTTCTTCGCCGAACTCGACCCCAAGCACGTCACGATCCGCGAGATCGACAAGCTCGGCCGCGCGGCCATCGACACCAACGAACTGTTCATCGACAACCTGTTCGTGGCCGACGAGGACGTGGTCGGCGAGGTCGACAAGGGCTTCTACTACATCATCGACGGACTCAACCCCGAACGCATCGTCGTCGCGATGGAGGGCATCGGCCTCGGCCGCGCGGCCCTCGAGATCGGCACCGAGTACGCCAAGAACCGGGTGGTGTTCGATCGCCCGATCGGCCAGAACCAGGCCGTCGCTCACCCGCTCGCGGACTCGTGGATCCGTCTCGAGGCCGCCGAGCGCATGGCGATGCACGCCGCGAAACTCTTCGACGACAAGCAGGAGTGCGGGCACGAGGCCGCGGCAGCGAAGTACCTCGGCGCCGAGGCCGGCTTCGAAGCGTGCGACCGGGTGTTCTCGACGCTGGGCGGCTACGCGTACGCGAAGGAGTACCACATCGAGCGGCTGTGGCGGGAGGTGCGACTCCTGCGCAACGCGCCGTTCTCGCAGGAGATGGTGCGCAACTACGTCTCGCAGCAGGTTCTCGGCCTGCCGCGGTCGTACTGAGCCCCACCGACGAAGGAGTGTGACGATGACCGGTCCGCTGGCTGGAGTCCGGGCACTGGTGCTCGCGGGAATGGGCCCGGTGCCGTACGTCTCGATGCTGCTCGCCGACATGGGAGCCGACGTGGTGCGGGTGGTGCGGCCACCGAACCGGACGGCCCGCGCCCTCAGCCAGACGGACGGTCTGACCGAGGAAGTCGACGTGGTCAACCGGGGCGTCGACGCGGTGGCCGTCGACCTCAAGGACCCGGCCGGACGCGAGAGTGTGCTGCGCCTGGCCGAAGCCGCGGACATCTTCATCGAGGGATACCGGCCCGGCGTGACCGAACGCCTCGGGCTCGGCCCGGACGAGGTGATGGCACGCAACGAGCGCCTCGTCTACGTGCGGCTGACCGGCTACGGACAGACGGGGCCCCGTTCGCGGGACGCCGGACACGACATCAACTACGTCGCGCAGTCCGGCGCGTTGCACGCCATGGCACGGTCCGACAGTGCGCCGCGCCCGCCGATCAACCTCCTCGGTGACTACGCGGCAGGCGGAGCCATGGGCGCGTACGGCATTGCGTGCGCCCTGGTCTCCGCCGCCCGCACGGGGCGGGGGCAGGTGATCGACGCCGCGATGGTCGACGGTGTCGCGGCACTGACCGCCAAGCTGCAGGGCCTGCGCGCCGCGGGCCTCTACTCGGACGATCCGGGGACGAACTTCCTCGACTCCGGGGCACCGTTCTACGACACCTACCGGTGCGCGGAAGGCGGCTACATCGCCGTCGGCGCGCTCGAACCCGACTTCTACCGCGAGTTCACGTCACGGCTCGGCGTCGATACCGCCGACTGGCCCGACCAGAACGATCGCGCCGCGTGGCCGCATCTGCGCAAGCTCATCGGCGACGCGGTCGAGTGCCGCACCCGTGACGAATGGGAGAAGGTGTTCGCGGGTACCGATGCCTGCGTCACCCCGGTGCTCACGTTCGACGAGGCCGCGGTGGATCCCCACAACACCCAGCGCGGCGTGTACCGGACCGTCGGCGGTGTCCTGCATCCGATGCCCGCGCCGCGTTTCAGCGGCACACCCGCTCGCGAACCCGAGATCCCGCGGGTGGGCACCGTCGCGACCACGGACGTCGCGTCGCGGTGGGGTCTCGGCGACTGACGAACCGCCGGCGCACCGATCGACCCGAGAATTTCCAGGAAGGAAGCACAGTGACCAGCTACGAGGACTTCACGTCCGTGAAGGTAGACCGCCCGGAAGAAGGCATTCTCCGCATCATGCTGGACGGGCCGAACCTCAACGCGGTGGGCCCGGACGCGCACCGCGAGCTGGCCGACATCTGGCCGGTGATCGGTCTCGACCAGTCGGTTCGCGCCGTGGTCATTCGCGGCGCCGGTGAGCGGGCGTTCTCGGCAGGAGGCAGCTTCGATCTCGTCGAGGCCATGATCGGCGACTACTCGTCGCGGACCCGGGTGATGCGTGAGGCACGCGACCTGGTGCGCAACATCATCGAGGTCCCGCAGCCGATCATTTCTGCGATCAACGGACCGGCTGCCGGTGCTGGCCTGGTGGCCGCTCTGCTGGCCGACATTTCCGTCGCGGGCCGCCGCACCAAGATCGTCGACGGCCACGTCCGGCTGGGTGTCGCAGCCGGCGACCACGCAGCCATCTGCTGGCCGCTGCTGACGAGCATGGCGAAGGCCAAGTACCACCTGCTCACCAACGAGGTGCTCACCGGCGAGGAGGCGGAGCGGATCGGCATGGTCTCGCTGTGCGTCGACGACGACCAGGTGCAGGACCGGGCGATGGAGATCGCGCGGAAGCTGGCCGCCGGCTCCCGTGCCGGCATCCAGGGCACCAAGATGGCCCTCAACGGCTGGTACCGGCAGGCGATGCCGATCTTCGACGCGTCGCTGGGGCTGGAGTTCTACGGCTTCGGCGGTCCCGACGTGGTCGAGGGTGTGTCCTCGCACCGCGAGAAGCGGGAGCCGAAGTTCTCGTGACCGGAACCGAACAGGAAACGCAGGGGCCGCTCGCCGGCATCACCGTGGTCGGGCTGGAGCAGGCGATCTCGGCGCCGCTCTGCACGCGTCACCTCGCGGACCTCGGGGCCCGCGTGATCAAGGTGGAGGCCCCGGGCTTCGGCGACTCGACGCGCGCGTACGACTCCGTGGTCGGCGGGATGTCCGCACACTTCACGTGGCTGAACCACGGCAAGGAGTCGGCGGCGCTGGACCTCAAGTCCGCAGCCGACATGGGGACCTTCCGGAACATCCTCGCCACCGCCGACGTCGTGGTCAGCAACCTCGCGCCCGGCGCGCTCGACCGGCTGGGGATCGGTACCCGGGACCTCTCGCGTGACTTCCCGCGACTGATCGTGGTCGACATCTCCGGCTATGGGAAGGGTGGTCCCCTCGACCACAAGCGGGCGTACGACCTGCTCATCCAGGCGGAGGGCGGATCCTGCAGCATCACCGGCGCACCGGGACATCCGGCCAAGCCGGGCATCCCGGTGGCCGACGTCGGCACGGCGCTGTACGCGTACTCCGCGGTGCTGGCCGCGCTCTACGACCGGGAACGGACCGGGCGGGGAGCGGTCATCCCGATCGCCATGCTCGACACCGTCGCCGAGATGATGGGGTTCGCCCTCAATCAGGTGATCCACGCCGGTACCGAGCCCGTGCCGGTCGGCATGGGCTCACCGATGATCGCGCCCTACGGCGCGTACCCAACCTCCGACGACCAGACCGCGGTGCTCGGGACGACCAACGACCGCGAGTGGCGACGTCTCGCCGAGATGATCGGCCGACCGGAGCTCGCCGACGAACCGCGATACGCGCACAACGACAATCGCGTCGAGGCGCGGGACGAACTGGACGCGGTCGTGGGGGCGTGGTGCGCGGAGCACACGCTGGCGGAGATCCAGAAGACGGCGGACGCCGCGGGGATCGGCAACGCCCGGCTCAACAGCGTGCGCGACCTGACCGAGCACCCGCAGCTTGTCGAGCGCGGACGGTGGCGCGAGGTGGGTACCCCGTCCGGCCCCGTGCCGGCGCTGCTGCCGCCCGCGGTGGCCGAAGGCTGGCCGGTGCGCAGCGGCGCGGTGCCCGCTCTCGGCGCGCACACCGACGCCATCAGGTCTGAATTCGAGTAGGAAGAGGGATCGCACCATGGCTGTTCCCCATTCGGCACGGCACTGGAGCGCGGTCGAGTCGCTCGCGCCCGGCGACGCTGCGGATCTGCAGAACCGGCGGCTGCGCGAGCAACTCGACTACCTCGCCGCCCGCAGCGACTTCTACAAGGCGAAGTTCGCCGAGCATTCCGTCGACGTCACCCGGGTGCGGACGGTGGAGGACCTCGCGGGCCTGCCGTTCACCGAGAAGCAGGAACTGCGGGACAGCCTGGCGGCCACGCCGCCGCTGGGCAACCATGTCGCGGCCGAGGCCGCCGACATCGTGCAGATCCAGGCGTCGTCGGGCACCACCGGCAGCCCGTCCTACGTCGGGTTGACGCGCCGCGACATCGACGTCTGGTCCGAGCTCGGGGCGCGGGCCCTGTACGCCAACGGTTTTCGACCCGGCGACCGGTTGCTGCACGGGTTCGGGATGAGCAAGGGCTTCGTCGGCGGGATCCCCGTCGTGCAGATGGCACAGTACATGGGCATCGTCGACATTCCGATCGGCGCGGAGGCGGGCGCGGAGCGACTCCTGCGTGTGCAGGCGGACCAGCGGCCCGATGCGCTGATCGGCACGCCGAACTTCCTGGCGTATCTGGCCGAGCAGGCACCGACGATCCTCGGCCTGCGTGCCCGGGATCTGGGTGTGCGCGCCATCAGTGTGGGCGGCGAGCCCGGTGGCGGTCTGCCCGCGGTCCGCGGCAAGCTCGAGTCGTTGTGGGGCGCCACGTCACGGGAGATGCTGGGCGGCACCGATATCGCCTGCATCTACTGGGGCGAGTGCGAGGCCGGCGACGGGATGCACTTCCTCTCCCCGGACCTGATGGTGGCCGAGCTGATCGATCCGGAGACCGACGAGATCGTCGCGCCCGTGGCCGGCGCGCGGGGCGAGTTGGTGTACACGGCGCTCCGCAGGCAGGCGTCACCCCTGCTGCGGTTCCGCACCCGCGACCACGTGGTGGTCACCGGCACCGACTGCGCATGTGGCCGTACCGGGTACAAGGTGCGGTGCGTCGGCCGGACCGACGACATGCTGATCGTGCGCGGCATCAACCTCTTTCCTTCCGCGGTCAAGCAATTGGTCTCGGAGCTGGCGCCGGCCACCACTGGCGAGATGCGGATCCGCGTCGACTTCGAGGGGCATTCGACGCAGAAGCCGCTCATGCTGGTCGTGGAGTATTCCGACGGACTCGGTACCGAGCAGCAGGACGACCTGCGGTCGTCGATCGAGCAGCGGGTCCGGTCGGCGCTGGGCGTCAAAGCGGTCGTCGAGCTCGTGCCCGACCGCACCCTCACACGACCGGACCACGTCAAGGTGAATCTCATCGAGCGCGTGTCGTGACGTAGGTCGCGGCGCCGCGCGTCAGTGCACCGCCGCGCGTCAGTGCACCGCCGCGAACATGAGGCTCTCCTCGTCGGCTTCCTCAGGCGAGAACTCGGCTGCGATGCTGCCCGCGCGTGCGACCAGGACCCGATCGGACAGCGACTGGATCTCGGGCAGGTAGGACGAGATGACCACCACCGCGACTCCGTCGTCGGCGAGAGCGCGAATCATCGCGTGAATTTCCGGAATCGTGCCCAGATCCACACCGCGGGTGGGCTCGTCGATTATCGCGACCAGCGGCTTGCGGGTCAACCCCTTGGCGAGTACGACCTTCTGCTGGTTTCCGCCGCTCAACTCCTCGAGGGTGGCCTTTTCGGGCGCGAGGGTGCGGACCTCGAACTGGTGGACGAACCGCTGCGCCACCGTCTTCCGGACGCGGGGGCGGAACAGGAACGGCAGGCGGAGCGCGCTGCACAGGTGGCCGAGATAGATGTTGTCCGCGATTGTCAGATGGCTGAAGAAGCCGGAGGCTTTGCGATCTTCGGTGATGTAGACGATGCCGGCTCGCCGCGCGTGCCGCGGTGTTCGGAAGCGGACCGGTTTTCCGTTGAGTTGCACCGTGCCACCGCGGAGGCGACGACGCTTCGTGATGCCGCTGATGATCATGGCGACCTCGCTGCGCCCCGCACCGACCAGCCCGTAGAGGCCTACGATCTCACCCGCATAGGCGGAGAACGCCATGTTGCGCACAGCGGGCAGTAGTGTCAGGTCCTCGACCTGCAGCGTCGGCGTCGGTTCCGGTGTGCGGCCCGGCGACACGCGTCCCATCTCGACGTTGCGGCCCACCATCATCTTGACCACCCGGTCGTGGGTGAACTCCGGTTTCGTCAGGGTCCCCTGGACTACGCCGTCACGCAGGACGGTGATGCGATCGGCCTGCTCGAATGCCTCGTCGAGAATGTGGGTGATGAAGATGACGCCGATCCCGCGCCGCGCGAGACTCTGCATCGACATGAACAACTGCAGCCGTTCCTCGGGTGTCACCGATGCGGTCGGTTCGTCGAGGATCACCAGGTTCGCATTTCGATGGACCGCGCGGGCAATCTCCACCATCTGCTTTTGGCCTACCCCGAGTGAACCGGCTGCCACGTCGGGTCGGATGTGGAAGTTGTGCGATTCGAGTAGTTCTCGGGCAATGACGTTGAGGTGCCCGAGGTTGTTGAACACTTTCTCGTCGCCCATGAACAGATTCTGGGCGACCGTCATCGACTCGACTAGCGACCCTTCCTGGTAGACCATCGCCACACCGGCTTCCACCGATTCGCGCGGTGTCGCGAACGTTCGTGCCCGCCCGGAGATCTCCAGAGTGCCGGTGTCGTGCGCCACCGCGCCCGAGATGATCTTCACCATCGTCGACTTCCCGGCACCGTTCTCGCCCAGTACGGCGTGGACCTCGCCCGGGCGGACATCGAAGTCGACTCCGGCGAGCGCGTGGGTTCCCTTGTAGCTCTTGCCGACGTTCGTCAACCGGATCACCGGTGCGGCGGATGAGCCACTCGCTACCTCTGACATCGTTGCCATCCTCATCTGTTGTGGGCTTGTAGTTTCAGCAGATTTCCGTGCCCGCGCGCCGCGGCGATCACTTGTCCGTTCCGGACGGCGACACCGGTGACGCCGTGACGGCTGCTGTCGACGCGGGCATGAGCGCTCTCGACGACCCGACCCGTGCGGTCCATGCGAAACACCAGCCCGCAGGAGCGGGCAGGCGCCCAGCTCTTCACGACCCCGAGCACCCGCAGCTGTCCCATCTGCATCGTCTCGGTGAAGGGATCCTCACTGTGCAGGCGCGGGACGAACCATTCGTCGCGGCTGATCGTGCCGATCATCTCGGCGAGCACCTCGGGTTCGTCGAGCAGCATCTCGGTGACCCGGTTGCGTACATACGGCGCGGCGAACCAGTAGCCGTCGTCGGCGACGCTCACCCGACCGGGGTAGATCGGGAGGTTCGCCGTCACGGTGCGCCCCCGGTCGCCGAGCGCCGCGAGTTCGCGCAGTTCGACACGGTGCTCCAGACTGATGGACACGAGCACGTCGCGGTCGGAGGCCATGCCGATCCCCGACGGCCATGCCAGGCCTTCGGCAACTACCCGCGCCCGGTCTCCGTCCACCTGCACGATCTGTCCGGACCTGTCGCCGGTGACCAGGGCACGTGCCCACTCCGCGGACTGCCCGGCGGTCGAGCCGACGGCCACGAGCAGGGCGCCGTCGGGAGTCCCCGTCAGCGCGGTCACGCACGAGGTGACCGACCGGTCCGTGCAGATCTCCGCGACCGCACCGGACGGTGAGATCGCACAGAGCCCGCGACCCTCGACCGCGGCGACGACCGCGTCGCCGACGGCCGCGAGGGCCGCAACCCTGCCGGAGAACTCTGCGCGGAGGCCGACCTCACCGTCGTGGCAGTCGAACACGACGTTGCCACTGCTGAAAGCCGCAGCGCCGGACGGGGTGATCACCACGTCGTCGGGCTCGTACCGCCCGGGAGGCAAGAGTTCCGTTGCCTCGTCCAGCCGGAGATTGGGGCGCAGCCCGGTGTCCATCGGCGGCACGGTGCGGTGCCTGCCCCGATTCGGGTTGATCCATTCTCTGAGGGTGCTCAGGGTCGAACTCATCGGGCTACCTCCTCGGGAGTGCGCGTGCGAGCGGTCCCCGGCACTGCCGAGGGATCGATGGTGCCGACTTCACTCGGGTCGAGTTCCAGCCGGCCGATACGGTTGTTGCTGACGCCGCACAGGTAGAGCGCACCGTCGCGTTCCTTCGCCGCGGTGACCATCGGATAGTTCTCCATCGATTCGTCCCAGAGCACCGACAGGATCTCGCCGCGGTCGCTGAACTTGATCACGCACGAGACGTTGAGCTGCGACACCACCCAGTTGTCCACGGACACCTCGCGGGTCATCCGGCGGCGGACCGCGGGGTACTTCCCGAGAAGATCGGACATCTGGGTGCGCATCGCGCACAACGGCATCCAGTAGTTTCCGTCCGACGACCGGTTGATGTTGTCCGGGTAGCCGGGCAGGTTCTCAAGTACCGGTTCGAGTTGTCCCGTCTTCGGTCCGGAGATCCAGAGCCGATCGACGCGACACAGGCCGGTACTCGCGATGAGGATCGATTCGCCGTCGTGGGCGGTGCAGATGCCGTTGGGGAAGACGTAGTTGGACACGACCACCTCGGTCTTCCCGTCGGGAGTGACGCGGATGACCCGGCCGTTCGGCCGGAACTCGACGAGCTCGAGCAGGAAGTCGGCCGTGTTTGTCCGCGTGGAGAAGTCGGACGCGTAGATCGAGCCATCCGGAGCGACGTCGAGATCATCGATGGCGCGCAGGCCCGAATCATCGATCAGCGACAGGGGACTGCGCGTGACCTTGTTGGCGACGAGCTCGGGTTCACCGTCGTTCCCGATGCGGTAGATACCCATGCCGCCCACAGCGACGACGAGGCGCCCTTCCGCATCCCAGACGTGTCCGCACGGGAATCCGCCTGTGCGGGAGAAGATCTCGCCCTCGGTGTCGTCGATGCCGCGGAACCGCCACACCCAGCCGCGCTGGTCACCGCAGTACACGTTGCCGTCCGAGTCGACCGCGCAGTCCTCTGCTCCCCGGATCTTGCCGAGGCCGACCGGCGGCGCGTCGGTGAGCCGCCGGTTCAGCGACCAGACGGTGCCCGGTTCGTTGACGTCGACGAGCGGGCCGAGGGACAGGCGGGCCGGGTCGATCTTCAGCTTCTCGACCGCCCGCTGCCGGTACTTCCCCCACTGCAGATCGAGGATCGTGAACACCAGCAGCACGGCCGCGAGAATAACCGTGTAGTAGGACCCCTGGGCGCCCTCGGCGACAGTGGCCTGCTGGATGATGGCAACCACGACGACGCCGACCGCCGCACGGAGTACCGAACCACGCCCGCCCTTCAGGCTCACCCCACCGAGGACGACCGCGGTCAGCACGATGATCTCCCAACCCCTTCCGATGTTGGGATCGGTACGACTGAGTCGTGCCGACGTCAGGATCGCAGCGGTGCCGGCCAACGCGCCGGACAGGACATACGTCCAGAAGGTCACGGCGGTAACCGGAATGCCGTTACGACGCGCCGAGCGCCGGTCGGACCCGGTCGCCGTCACCCACCAGCCCCAACGTGAGCGCGTCAGTGCCAGGTGCGCGACGATCAGTGCAACCGCGAAGAGGAACCACTCGGTGGGTATCCCGATGATCGTGCCGTTGCTGAAGAAGTCCCATACGAGCGACTGCTTGCCGATGCCGATCTTGGTGCTGTAGGCGTTCTGCAGTGCAGATGCCGCCCCGCCGAACGCGATGAGTGTGACGAGGGTGGTGATGAACGGACGCATCCGCCGATAGGCGATGAGGTACCCGTTAACCGACCCGAGTAACGCCCCGAGCACGATCGCCGCCGGGACGACGACCGCGGTCGGCCACATCCAGACCCGGTCGGCGACCATGGCGCCGAGCGCGCAGACGCCCACCATCGATCCGACCGACAGGTCGATGCCGCCGCCGACGAGGACGAGCGTCAGGCCGAGTGCGAGCAGGCCGTACTCGGACACCTCGTTGAGGATGAGCGGCGCGTTGGCGGCGCCGACGTTCGTCGTTGCCAGGACATACGCGCACAGCGCGAGTGCCAGCACGAGTGGGACGGCGCCCTCCATCCACCGCTTCTCGAACAGGTCGGAGATCGTGCGGAACCGCGCGATGCGATCGGACCGCCGGCCCCCGGTCAGGGGGAAGGCATCGATGCCGCGGCGAAGCGGACCGAAGCCGCTGCGGCGCAAAGTAGTCGTCGTTGTCATCAGATATCGGTCCCTACTGGCTCGTGTAGCAGGCGATCGTGGTCTGGTCGACGTTGGTTCTGTCGACCACTGTGCTCGAGACGTAGGCGACCGAGTTGGTGGCACCGGGCTGTGCGCCGTCGAAGATCAGGTTCTGGGCCGCCGCGGCGCCCGCGGCACCTATGCCCTGGACGTCGTAGGCCGCTGACGCGGTCACCAGTCCCTGCCTCAGTGCGTCGCACCAGTTGCTGTCCGCATCGAGGGTGTAGACGCCGATCGATCCGGGCTGCACCTGTCCCCGCGACTCCGCGGCCTTGACCGTCTGCCCGACGGTGATCGAGTTGAGGTCGAACGTCACCATGAAGCCACACAGCTCGCCCTGCTGCTGGAGCACCGATTCGGCGGCCGCCTGCGCTTGCGCGTTCTGGAACTGCGAGTGGTTGACGAGAACCTTGTAGCCCAGCGGCTCCACCGCGTCCTTGATGCCCTGATTCCAGAGGATCGATGCCGGGTCGTTGCCGGGACCATCGATGATCGAGATCGTTTTGGGGGCGTTGCGCTTTTCGCAGTCCTCGACGGCACGGCCCGCGATCGACTTCGCGGCACCGTAGACGTCGACTCCGACGAAGGCGTCTCCGAGCCGGTTGGACATCATGTTGAGCACCACCGTGTAGATGCCCGCCTTCGCCGCCTGGTCGATGACGCTGTCGAGTAGGCCCTGATCCTGGTTCTGGAGGATCAACACGTCGGCCGCCTTGCGGGCGATCAGATCGTTGATGGTGCTGAGCATTCGGTCGCTACTGAAGTTCGAGTCGTAGACCGTGAACTCCGCTCCCAGGTTGTCGAACGTACGCTGCATCGTCGTGCCCCAGTTCTCGGTCAACTGGTAACCCTTGTAGAGAATCGGCACGAAGGCGATCTTCTTGCCCTGCATCGCGTCGAGTGCCGTCTGTCGCGCCGGGAGCAGTTCGACGTTGGTACCGAACGCCTTTTCGCCTCCCTCGGACTGAGTGGCGGCAGTACCACTGTTGACCGTGCACCCCGCGACGGCGACGGTGGCCGCCACCGCCATGATGCACGCGGCGATCTTCTTCATCGTCTTCATGGTTCTCGATTCCTTCTGGTGGCCGGAAGAGCCTGTGTGAGTGATGGTTTTCCGAGGGGGTGTCATAGTTCGCCGGATTTCTCGGTCTCCTCGTTCCGCGGGTGCAGCCATGCGTCGAACGCGATCGCCGAGATGAGTACCGCTCCCCGGATGAGGTCCTGGACGGCGGTGCTCAGCCCGTGAAGTACCAACAGGTTGTTGAGGATTCCGACGAAGATCGCACCGGCGAGGACACCGAGGATGGTTCCCCGGCCGCCGGACAGCGACACGCCGCCGATCACGACCACCGTGAGGGCGGTGAACAGGATCGGATCGAAGGATGTGATGGTTGTCTGCACGCTTCCCTGAATGGACACGGTGACGTAGCCGGCCACAGCGGCGAGCAGTGCCGAGATCACGTAGGTGAGGATCTGCAGCGGCCGGACCGGGGCGCCCGACGCTCGGGCGGTGTCGAAGTTGTCCCCCATGGCGCGGATCAGGCGTCCCGGGGACGTGTACGAAATGAACAGCCAGGCGACCAGGAAGGCCGATCCCGCGATGATCACGGGACGCGGGACCCCGAGCGCCGAACCGCCGCCGATCGCCGCGAGTAGCGACGATCCGGGAACGCTGTAGACGTTCTGGGTGAGGACGAGAATGTCGATACCGCCGATCACCAGCATGCCGGTCGCGAGCGTCACGAACAGTGCGGGCACGTTGAGGAAGGCGATGATCACGCCGTTGACGAGGCCGATGACCACAGCAAGGCCGACCATCAGCCCGATGGCCTGCCACTCGGGCATACCCGTGCTCATCAGTGCCAACGTGGCCTGCGCGCAGCCGAGACCGATCCCCGCTACGGACAGGTCCAAACCCTTGCCCAGGATCACGATCGCCTCGCCGACGGCGAGGATGCCGAACGCTGCGGACAGACTCAGGATGCTGGTGAGGTTTCCGGTAGTCAGGAAGTTCGTCGTTGTCGCGCCGCCGACCAGTGCGAGTAGCACGGTGATGCCGAGGACCAGATACGCCTGGTCGAAGCGGCCCAGGCGGCCGCGTAGCGTTACTCGGCTCGGCTCGGCCGCCACTGTTGCCGTAGTCATGGGACTCCTGTGTCGATTCGGATAAGGGTGTCGACCGCAACGAGGCGGAGGTGGACAGATCGTTTCGGTGATCTGTGTCATATCGGTCGAGCCAGTGTGGCGAATGGCGTAGTGCGCCTACATCTGCCTGCGGTCGGATTCCCACTACGACTTATGGACGATCCCGGCTTTGGAGCAGTGTCCAGATATCTGGACACTCGATCGGTTCACGCGCGGGCAGCATGGGTGACGCAGATCACCTGCAGCGAAACCGACAGGAAGGTCCGACCACAGATGAGCAGCACCCCAGACCAGGCAACCATCGAACTCTCGGAGAACTGGGTCAAGGCCTTGGCGAACATCGACCTGTTCCTCGAGATCTGCGTCGAGGACTGCCCCGTGTGGCACAGCGCCGACGACAAGTGGGTCTCGGTGTCCGAGGCCGTCGCCGCCGTGTACGAACGCGCCGGCGACGGGCCCGTGCCGGACTTCCGCCCCGAGGGCATCACGTTCACCGAAAAGGGCTTCTTCAACGAGGCGTCCGTCGAACTGGAGATGGGCGGCCAGGAGGTCAAGTTGCACCTCGTGCAAATCGTCGAGGCGCGTGACGGTAAGGCCGTTCGAGTTCGGGAGTACATCGGCCCGGAGATGGGTATCCAGCCCTGAAATCGCCGTATCCCGGAGAGCAATAGCCTGATCGGCGAACGAGTGCCGGGCGCGCGGACTGCGCGCCGGGCATTCGGCAAACCCGGGGTGTGTCACGCATCATATTTGTATATGATGTAGGCCCCGTCTTGGAGTGGTGCCGATGAGTATGACTTCCCCTGATACACGACGCAGTGACGTGGAGCTCGACGCAGACGTCACCGCGCAGATTCGCGAACTGGGAATCGCTGCCGGCGACGCCCTGGAGTGCAGCATCTCCGTCGCCGAGTGCGCGCACGTGTCGTCCGCGAAGCGGCTCCTGGCGCATGTGTGGGACTGCGTGGTGGTTGAAATGAATCGGCCCGCGGCGGGCCCCACGCCGCCTCGTCTCGCCGAGCTGACCGGCTTCCTCGGCCGTATCCGCGACCTGGAGTCGCGGGTCGAGGACGCCCGCGTCGCAGACGGTGTCGAAACCATGCGGCGGATACGCCGGGCACTCGGCCGCTTACAGGTCGTGTCGACCGCGAACGAGCTTCTGTCTCGAGCCGCGGCCGAGGCGTGCACCATCGGGTTCGATCGCGCGCTCGTCTCCACCATCGGTGATGCGACGTGGAACCTGCATTCGATGTTCATCGAGCGGGACCCCCGACTGGCCCGGGACATGGTTGCGGCCGGCCGCCAGGATCCACCGAAACTCGACGGCTCCATCATCGAGTCGGACGTGGTCGATCGAGCCCGCTCCGGGCTGGTGTTCGACGTTCAGAACAATCCCCGGGTGAATCGGCAACTGGTCTCGATGTCCGGGTGCACGTCGTACATCGTGGCTCCGTTGCGTTCGCACGGCAAGGTCATCGGTCTCGTCCACGCCGACAGTCACTATCCGGCTCGCGACGTCGACGCCACCGACCGTGCGGTGCTCAACCTCTATGCAGAGGGGTTGAGTCACACGTTGGCACGAGTCTCGGTTCTGGAGGGACTGGCCTCGCTCAGCGAAGGGATGACCCGGTTGGTGAGTAACGTGAAGATCGCTGCACCGCCCCAGATCACGATGAGCGACCCACGCCACCCCGTGCTGTCTAGCCGTGAGGTGGACGTCATCGAGCTCATGGCGGCAGGCGATGCCAATCGATCGATTGCACGAAAGCTGTCGATCTCCGAGGGGACCGTCAAGACCCACATCACCCACATCCTGCGTAAGCTCAATGCGTCGAATCGTGCTGAAGCCGTGGCTTATTGGCTGAGACGATGATGTCGGGTCCCGGAACGAACCGGCCCCGGGAACCGGTTCGATCACCGTCTCCGCGTCACCTGCTGCGGAAGATGGTCTTGTATTCCAGATAGGCGTCCAGGCTCTGGGGACCCAGTTCGCGTCCGATACCGCTGTTCTTCAGACCTCCGAACGGCGTCTCGATCGGGAGAGTCGACGTGTTCACCCCGACGCTGCCGGTCACGATCCGGCGTGCAACCTCGGTTGCCCGATCTCGATCGGGTGAGAACACGCCGCCGCCCAATCCGTAGTCGGAGTCGTTTGCGATGGCGATCGCCTCGTCGATCGTGTCGTACGGCATCACGACGAGCACCGGCCCGAAGATCTCCTCACGAGCAACGCGCATGTCGTTCGTGACATTACGGAAGATCGTCGGCTCCACGTAGTAACCGCGATCGAGCTTCGCGGGACGCCCACCGCCGATGACGACCTCGGCGCCTTCGCTGCGGCCGAGTTCGATGTACGACTCGACTCGGTCACGTTGCGTCGCGTTCACGAGTGGTCCGAAGAAGTTGGCCGGATCCGTCGGATCACCCTGCGGAATGGCGCTCAATGTGGCGCTGAGCATCTCGACGATCTCGTCGTACCGAGACGAAGGCGCCAGCACTCTGGTCAACGCTCGGCACGTCTGGCCGGTGTTCGGCGCGCACGCGGACATCGTGAGTGGTCTGAACGCGTCCAGGTCGACGTCGTCGAGCAGGATTCCCGCCGACTTGCCGCCGAGTTCGAGCGTGACGTGCTTGAGTTGCTTGCCGCATTCGGCCGCGATCGCCTTGCCCGCGACTGTCGAACCGGTGAATGCCACCTTGTGCACGCCCGGGTGGGAAACGAGGGCAGCACCAGTTTCGCGGCCACCGGTGACGATGTTGACCACGCCCTCCGGAATGCCGGCGGCATCGAGGATCTCGGCGAAGACGAGGGCATCCAGGGAGGTCTCCGGTGCGGGCTTGATCACCGCGGTACAGCCGGCGGCCAACGCCGGACCCAATTTCCAGGCGATCAACGGTTGCGGCCCGTTCCACGGCGTGATGGCGCCCACCACGCCGACGGGGTCGCGGCGCAGCACCGCGTCGCCACTGGCGGTCTCGACCAGTGTCTCGGTTTCGAGATCGTCGGCCAACGACGCGAAGTACCGGTAGGCGACCGGAACCTGGCTCTGCATGGCGCGGGAGATGCTGATCGGCGTTCCGTTCTGACGCGTGACCAGAGCCGACATCTCGTCGCTGCGCGCTTCGAAGGCATCGGCCAGACTTCGCAGGTAGCCTGCGCGCTCGGCCGGCGTGCGCGCTGCCCACTTCTCGCCGGCCACTGCAGCCGCGGTCACCGCGGCGTCGACGTCGGACGCGTCGCCGTCAGCGATGGACGCGAACTGCTCCTCGGTGGCCGGATTGATCACCGGGATGCGGTCCGCCGAGTGGGCGCGCTCCCGTCGGCCGTTGATGAAATGGTGGTCGTGGTCGCATGTCATGAGGGCTCCTGGAATCGGCGTGCTGTCGAGTGTCGTGAAGCGGTCATTCGTGATCGAAGACAACTATCCCCCGAATGTTTCTGCCCGCCTTCATGTCCTCGTATCCCTGATTGATCTCGTCGAGCGTGTAGCGGTTCGTCACGAGTTCGTCGAGCAGCAGGTTCCCCTGCCGGTAGAGCTCGAGTTGCGCGGGAATGTCGGACGTCGGCCGACTCGCACCGAAGAGCGAACCCTGCAGCCGCTTCTGGCTCAGCGTGAGGTCGTGCAGATTGATGTCTCCGTCCTTGGAGAAGGTGTCGCCGATTCCGACCGGAACACACGTGCCGCCCTTGCGGACCGCAGCGAGTGCCTCGCCGACGATCTTCCCGGTGATCACTCCCACGGTGACGATCGCCGAGTCGGCGCCCTGGCCGTTGGTCAGCGGGGCTGTGATCGCGTTCGCTTCCTCGATCGTCGCGACTGCCTGCGTGGCACCGAATTTCAGGGCGGTGTCTCGTTTGAACGCAACAGGATCGACCGCGACGACGGCACTGGCACCGGCGTGAGCGGCACCCTGGACGGCGTTGATCCCGATACCGCCGATCCCGACCACGATGACCACGTCGCCGACCCGGACGTCGGCCGAGTTGACCGCGGCACCCCAGCCCGTTCCGACGCCGCACCCGGTGAGGCACGCCACCTCGAGGGGGACTGCCTTGTCGATCTTCACCGCCGACGCGGTCGAAACGATGATGCGTTCGCAGAACGTGCCGAGTCCGGCGAGCTGACCGACCGGCTTGCCGCCCCGGGAGAGGCGATACGAACCGGGGTCGTCGAAACGGCAGCCCGTGGTCAGAAGAGCGCCCAGATCGCAGAGATTCTGCAGTCCCCGGGCGCACCACTTGCATCGGCCGCATACCGGCAGGAAGGAGAAGACGACGTGGTCGCCGACCTCGTAGCCGGGCGTGTGGGGGCCGACGGCCTCCACGATGCCTGCACCTTCGTGACCGCCGGCGATGGGAAGGATGCCGGGCATCTGGTCGCCGGTGGCGAAGTGGTCGTCCGAATGGCAGAGGCCGGCGGCGACCATCCGGACACGAATCTCGTTCTGGCGCAGCTCGTCGAGTTCGAGGTCGACAATCTCGTATCGTCCCGGGACCTCGAGCAGAACTGCCCCTCGCGTCTTCATCTGCGCACCACCGGTGAGACGGAGGTGCTGGTCGTGTCGAGTGTCATCTGCGGCTTCCTGAAATGGGTGGGATCCCGATGTGGATCATGCGGTCGGATGGAGGTGACGGTCGCCATACTGCGCTCCAGTGTGATTGCCGTCGTGGCGTACGGAATCTGCCATCGGTCGTATTCCGGTACATCCAAAGGATGATTGACGCGACCGGACACAGGTGTGCAGATTCTTGGACAGTTCCGCGCATGTGTTCTTCGTACGATCGCGAGTGGTCGGAGAGCGCGTTCCGGAACATGCTCGGTGGCAGAAAGATCCGACTTCGTGACAGCTCACGAGTACCGCGGCGTGCGGGAAGGGAAGTCGATGACGGCAATCGGAAGACACAGGACGTCAGCGGTCGTTCTTGCAACACTTCTGCTGAGCGTGGGATCGGAGGTTCCTGCGGCAACGGCCGCGCCTGCCATGGTTCCGCAGTTCCTCCTGGTGGGTGGTACCGCGAGCGGGAATGTCGCGGTGATGAGCATGGAGCCGGATGGCGGGCTGCGACAGGTGGACGGGTCGCCGTTCCCGGTCGGCGCGGGTGTCCTCTCGTTGGCCGTCGCGCCACGCGGTCGAATCGTCTATGTCACGCAGGCGGGTGCACGGAAGGTCACGGGTTGCCGGATCGACGACCGGGGAGCGTTGCACCCGATTCCGGGGGCGGACGTCGTGACCGACGGTGTACCGGTCACCTCGGTACTGTCACCGGACGGCAGTCTGCTGTTCGTCGCGGTGGGAGGTCTACCCGGGCACATCTCCTCGTATTCGGTCGCTGCATCCGGTGCACTGACGCCGATCGCGTCGACCATCGTCGCAGGCACGAGTGCGATCCCCATGGTCACGGTCGATCCGAACGGCCGCTACCTCCGTTTCGTCAGCGCCGTGGACGGTTCAATCTCGAGCTTTGCCATCGGGCCGGGTGGTGCGCTCACGGCCCTCGGGTCGCCGGTACCCGGCGGGGTGCTCCCGGTCAACCCGGGCACCACACCGGACAACCGCTTCATCTACGTGAGTAACGAGCAGGGAAGCAATGTGTCGGGTTACTCGATCGGACCCGACGGCCGGATGACGTCCACGCCCGGATCCCCGTATTCGACGGGCGGTATGCCGCATGGCGCAGAGATCACCGGCGACGGGCGTCGTCTGTACATTCCCGAGGTCGCCGGCGGTCGGGTCTCGGGATTCTCGATCGGCGCGGACGGAGCATTGACTCCCCTTCCCGGCTCCCCCTATCCGGGACCGCCGGGGACGGGTCCCGGCCGGGTACTTCTCAGTGACGACGAGCGGCATCTCTACGCGGCTGACGTCCTGACCACCACGGTCACGTCGAAGGTGCATACGTTCGACGTCCGGCCCGACGGCAGCCTGACACCGTCCGTACTGCCGTCGGTGGACACCGGCACGGTCGTGGCAGACGGACCGGTGCTGGTGAAGACGCCATAGGCGCGAACGTGACCGTGCCCCCAGTCGGGGGCGGGGGCACGGTCACACCCGACCGGCAGCCGATCCGGCTATCCGGCCAGGTTCTTCGTGAAGAATTCGGTCAGCTTGTCCGCCGCCTGCGAGACGTACTGGTCGACGTCGTACAGGTCGACGTGGGTGGCGCCGTCGATCTCGAACAGCTCGGCGGTCTCGCCGCCGGCCGCCACCGCGCCCTCACTGAAGCCCTTGGTCTCGGCCTCGGTTCCCGCGATCATCAACAGCGGCCTGGGCGCGATCTTCGCGACACCGGCATAGGCGTCGAACTGGTCGAGCTGGTCGACGCTGCGCAGCGCGAACTTCCCGATCGACCGCGGGTGCTGTGCACGCGGAGTCTTGTAGTAATCGAAGAACTCCGCGACGGCCTTCGGCGTCGACGCGTCCACCGAGTCCGGCAGCACCGGAACCATGGGGATCTCCTCGCCCTTTGCCTCCGCGGTCCGCGCGGCGCCTGCCTGATCGACCAGCTTCGCGAACGCCTCGGGGTCCGGCACGCGGAAGAAGCAGGTGGCGTCCGCGCCGCTGACGGTGGCGACCGCCTTCATCCGGTGGTCGGTCTGCGCGGCGAACGGAACGTAGCCGCCCGAGGCGCAGATGCCGAGGACGCCGATCCGCTCCGGGTCCACGTCGTCGCGTGTGCTCAGGTAGGTCACCGCGTTCCGGAAGTCGTCCGCGCGCTGGAACGGATCCTCCAGTCCGCGCGGCTCGCCCTCGCTCTCACCCTGGTAGGCGGCATCGAATGCCAGGGTGATGAAACCCTGATCGGCGAGGCGCTGCGCGTACAGTGCCGCGGTCTGCTCCTTGACACCGGTCATGGGATGTCCGACGACGATCGCGGGCAGCCACCCGTCGACCTCGGCCGGAGTGTAGAGGTGGCCGGCGAGCTGAAAGCCGCTGCTGGTGAACCGAACATCGGATTTGGTGGTCATGGTGCCTCCGTGGTGTTTCGAGAATTCCGATCCGCATTCCGGATCGCTCGACACCTAGTCTCGGAGTTCCGGGGAAACCGGGGAAGGGAGACATTTATCCTGGGAACGATCTTTCCCAGGATAAATCCGCGCCCCGGCCCTACCCTGGTTTCATGCCCAGTCCGGTACATCAGGCACCCCATCTACGTGAGCTCGGCGCGTTCCTCAAAACCCGCCGCAGCGAGCTGTCGCCGTCCGACGTCGGCCTACCCGACCTCGACCAGCGCCGCCGGGTGAGCGGGCTGCGGCGCGAGGAGGTGGCGCAGCTCGCGGCGATCAGCACCGACTACTACACCCGGATCGAGCAGGGGCGGCTCGTCCCGTCCGAGCAGGTGCTCGCCGCGCTGGTGCGAGCGCTGCAACTCGACTCGGACCAATCCGAGTACCTCGACAATCTGGCCGACCACGCCACCCACCGGTCCACGCCCCGTCCGGCGGCGCAGTTGCGCACCGGCGGCAGCCGGGTACGCCCGCAGGTGCGGCGGTTACTGGACCAGCTCACCGACACCCCGGCCATCGTCCTGGGTCCTCGGACCGATATCTTGGCCTGGAACCCGTTGGCCACCAAGGTGTATGCCGACTTCGATGCGATGGCTCCGCACGAGCTGAACTATGTGCGGCTCATCTTCACCGACCCTCGGATGCGGGAGCTGTTCGCCGACTGGACGGCGGTCGCGCGGTCCTGTGTGGCGATCCTGCGCCGCGAGGCGGCCATCAATCCGGCCGATCCGGCCCTGTCCGCGCTCGTCGGCGAACTCACGATCGCCGATCGTCAGTTCGGACAATGGTGGGCGGCGAGAAACGTGGCGCGCCAGGACTTCGGCGTCAAGGTGCTCAATCACCCGGTCGTCGGTGAACTGACTCTCGACTGGGAGATATTCCGCTACTCCGGTGCGCCCGAGCAGCAATTGGTGCTCAACTCCGCCGAGGACGGTTCGCCGACCCAGGAGCGACTGGCACGGCTGGGCCGGATGTAGAACCGGAGAGGTCAGGCGATCTTGAGAACCCGGAGCCGGTTGTAGAGAGTCGACCGGCTCACCCCGAGTGACTGCGCGGCCTTGAGCTTGTTGCCGCCTGCCGCTTCGATCGCCGCGACGATCACTTCCCGTTCGGCATGTCGAATGGGTGACAGGGGTGTGCCGACTTCCCGGTACGGTGCGGGAAGGTCGGTCGGAATGATGTCTCCGGCCGAGCGGGTCCGGGCCAGGGCGTGGACCACCCGCCGGAGTTCGGCGAGGTTGCCCGGCCACGGATGTGCTGCCAGGACCTGCAGCGTCGTCGAGGTGAGGCGCAGGTCGGACGTCACGGCTTCCTCCGCCAGCATCCGACGTGCCAGCCCGGGGATCTCGTGGCGGCGCCGGCGGAGCGGAGCGAGTTCACGTCGTGCGGCGCAGAGCCCCACCAGGGAGGGGTGGATCGCCGCGTCGTCATCCGCACTCGTCGAGGTCAGAACGACGTGTCGCCGCGTGCCCCGGATGAGGCGGGCAACCAGAGTGGCCATCGAGTCGGTGAGGAAGTCGACGTTCTCGATGATCACGACGGCACCATCCTGCTCGAGCTGCCGGCCGAGTCCGACGGCCCAGGCCTGCTCACCCGTGTGCACGACGTCCGCGGCGTCGACGATCGCCCCGCCCGGTCCGGCCGCACGCACCGCTTCGGTCGTCCGGCCGGTGCCGGATTCTCCGAAGACGAGGAGCGGCCATTCCTCGACCGATGTTCGTGGTTGCGGCTTCGGACTCGTTCTCGCCGTGGCGAAATCGACCAGGACGCCGTTCCCGCCGTCGACCGGAGTGCAGGTGAACTCCACTTCGCGCCCGGATTCGAGCGTCAGGCGATTGGTGACGGCCGTTGTGCGAGCGGTGTCGGCGCTGGCTCGGACGGCCGCATGGTCGGCGGGATCGAGGAGGTCGAGGGCCGCCGGGGTCGCGAGCACCATTCCCTCGCCGAGCACCATCACCGGCCGTTCCTTTCGCCGTGCCGCAGAATGAAAGGCCGCCAGCAGATTTCGTTGCGCGACGGGGGTGCTCAGCGCCAGCCGATCCTCGATCTCCCCGACCAACCGCTGGGCGATCGGCGCGAAGTACCGGTGATCCTCGCCTGCGCCGCCTCCGACATCGAGAACGCCTTCGAGTCTTCGCGTGATCGGATGAATGATCGGCTGGCCGAAGCAGCTGAAATCGTGGAACGCGGACATGAAGTGTTCGGGGCCGTGGACGAGCAGCGGTTGCCGGGCTTCCAGGACGGTGCCCACCGCATTGGTTCCCACCTCGTCCTCGGCCAGCCGGATGCCGGGCTCGATGCCCATCCAGTCGACAGCGTCGCGGACGGCCGGACTGGCGTGCCGGATATCCAGGATCCTGGCGTCGTGGTCGGCGAGAACGAACACTAATGGTGCACCGTCGAACTCGCGGCAGACGCGATCCAGAACGGGCGCCGCGGCGCGTCGGAGGCATCCGTCCGAGGCGACGTCGATCCTGTCCAGCTTCGGCGTCGTATCGCAGTCGAGACCCGACAATTGCGAACGCATCCACGACGACGCGATTTCCGGCCGAGCGTCGACCATGGAATGCGCTGAGCTACCGGGCACTCCGACACCACCTTCTGGCCAGGTGCGATGGGAACAGACTCGCACCACATGTGAGCGAGAACACAATATAATATATGCGTCCTCTTCGGGCAAGGGTCGGACGCACAGACACCGGCCCCGGCCGCGTGCAGCGGTCGGGGCCGGTGTCGTCAGGCCATCACAGATCGTCGGGCGACTGGGCCGGTGAACGGTAGCGATCGGCTTCCGGCCCCTCGGTCTGCGGCGCGAAGTTCACGCCGGGGAGCAGGAGGTGCCCCGCGTCGACCGGCAGGGCCACACCGGTGATGTGCTCGGCGTAGTCGGACAGCAGCCAGCATGCGGCATTGCTGGTGGCGTTGGGCGGAAGCGCGGGCCGGCCGGCCAGCGGCGCATAACCGTACGTCGCGGCTATCGCCACGTCGCGGTTGGCCGTCTCGCCGGGGGCGACGAACAGTTGGTGGCCCATCGGGTTGTCCCAGATCTTCGTGTCCACCGCGCCGGGGCAGACGGCGTTGCACCGCACGTTGTACTCCGCGATCTCCAGAGCGGTGTTCTTCATCAGGCCGAGGACGCCGTGCTTGGCCGTGATGTAGTGGGTGTATCCGGCCGTAGCCTCCAGGCCGCCCACCGACGCAATACATACGACCGCACCGCCACGCTGCTCGACGAGATGCGGCGCGGTGGCCTTGATCGTCCGGAAGGTGCCGCCGAGCACCACGTCGGTGACCGTCGTCCACATCTGCTCGGTGATCTCCCAGGACTTGGGCCCGAGATCCCACAGTCCGGCGTTGGCGATGACCGCGTCGAGCCGGCCGAAGGCGTCGAGCCCGAGAGCGACTGCCGCGTCGAGCGCGGCCTGATCACGGACGTCGGCGACGGCACTGACCGCCCGTCGGCCTTCCTTCTCGACGAGAGCCTGTGTCTTGTCGAGATCCTCCTTGCTCGCCAGCGCGTATCGAATCCCGTCGATGGGTGAGCAGATGTCGGTGATGATGACATCGGCTCCTTCTTTCGCCGCGGTCACCGCGTGCGCTCGCCCCTGCCCGCGTGCGGCGCCGGTGATGAAGACGACCTTGCCGTCCAGTAGTCCCATGTCGATGTCCTTTCGAATTTCATTCAGTAGTGCGGGATGGGTGGGTGGTTCACGCAGGATCGACGGATGCGAACACTCCGGTGGCGCCGTCGGAGAACGTCACACCCGTGTCGGCCGGTGGTTCGGCCGTGGCCTCGAGCGCCCCGCCCGGCTTCACCAGGTAGGTGAACACCTTCGCGGTGCCGGTCGTCGTCAGCGTGTCGATGACGTAGAGCCGCAGGGCATCCGGACTCAGCACGACGCGGCCGGGGAAGTGGCCCGGTGCGCTGGGTGCGTCGGCGCCGGGCACGGGTACCAAGGCGCCGTCGTCTCGGATCTCGAATCCGTTCACACTTTGACCGCCGGTCTGGGGAAGGTAGAGATACCTGCCGTCCGGTGTGATGGCCATACCGTGCGGAATCGCCTTCGTCGGGAAGCGCCCGATCGGGGTCAGTGCACCGTCGGGCGCGATACGGTAGCCGGAGACGTCGTTGGTCCCCTCGTTGGTGATGTACAGGAACTTGCCGTTGGGCGTCACCGACGGCAGCGCCGGACGATCACCGGTCGGCACCTGCGAGCCGGTCG
Source organism: Rhodococcus wratislaviensis (assembly GCF_041228765.1). Taxonomy (NCBI): domain Bacteria; kingdom Bacillati; phylum Actinomycetota; class Actinomycetes; order Mycobacteriales; family Nocardiaceae; genus Rhodococcus; species Rhodococcus wratislaviensis. Next base: position 1,649,960 of record NZ_CP150488.1, read on the forward strand.
GTGTCAGCCTGCCGTCGGATCCGATCGCGTAGGAGTCCATCGTCGCCCCGATGAAGCTCGGGGCGAACAGGAATCGGCTGTCCGGCGACACCACCGGAATGGACAGGCCACTCGTCGCGCCGGGGATGGTTACCGAATCGACGAGTGTCAAAGCTCCGGACGGCGCGATGGCATACGTCTGCACGTCGTTGGTCGTCGAGCCGACGGTGGCGAAGAGCCACCTCCCGTCCGGGCTCACGACTGCACCCACGATCGGCCGGCCGGGAGCGAGGCGGGCGTCCTCGAGGCGCTCGAGTGTGCCGTCGTCGCCGACGCGGAATCCCTGCAGTGTTCCCGAGACAGTATGTGCGACATACGCGAACCGGCCATTCGGTGTGACCACGATCGACAGCGTGCCGGTATCGGTGGACACGGGCTGCCCGACGGGAGTCAGTCGACCGCCGGATTCGCGCAACACCCCGATGTTCGACGAGCCTGTGCCACCGACCAGGAGGTAGCTCGACCTCTCCGCATTGTCCGCCGGAGCCGCGCCGGCTGCGGGGGTGGCCACAGCGCCGACGGACACGGTCGCAGCAAGGCCGATCGCCAGTACGGTCGTACGTATTCGCGTAGTCGCCGGCGGGTTCCGAGTTCTCAATGCAACCTCCGTGGTTCCTAGTGTCGGCGAGTTCGCCACGCCGAACGTAAACCCGGGAGCCGGGGTGGCAGTGTCCAACTATCTGGACACTCCGGCGCAGGCGAGCCCGAGGCCGGGCGACCTGCTCCGCGTCGAATACGTTTCGGCACAGTATGATTACGTGAATTCCCATTGACTTCGAATTGATGTTCGAAGTAGTCTTCATGCATGGGTGACGGGGAGGGAACTCAGGGGGCGGTGCCGGACGATGATCCGGCGGTGGGGGAGACGTGGCGGTTGTCCGAGGATCAGTTGCTCGAGACGGTGCTGACGGTGTCCTCGGAAATCGCTCGCCTCGAGGCGGTACGGGTGAAGCTGATGGACGCGGTGGATGCGCGCTGCCGGGTCGACATCCTGGGCCATCTCAACGCGAAGGCGTGGCTCGTGGCGCACACGATGCTCGAACCGGGGGCGGCTGGACGGATCGTGAACCTGGCGCGAGGGCTCCGGTCGCAGCCAGCGATTGCCGCAAAGTTCTACGGCTGCGAGATCTCCGCGGATCACGCAGGGCTGATTCTGCGGTTCTGTGAACGACCCCCGAAGGGAATGCCGCTGAACGCAATGGGTCCGGTGCTGGACGCCTTACTGGCCGCAGCAGACGGACCACACGCCCGCACAGACCTGATCCGGGAAGGTATCGCGAAGGTGGAGCGGATCTTCGAAAGCGACGAGTACCCCGCGAGCGAGGATCTCGACCGCAATGAACTGCACGCGTCGAAGATGTTGAACGGACGGGTCTCGGTCAAAGGTGATCTGGATGCGGTAACCGGAGAAATGCTGTTGACCGCGTTGTCGAAGCTCGCCGCACCACGACCGGCCGCGGACGGGACCCGGGACGCGCGCGCCCCCGGACGGCGGCGAGCCGACGCCTTCACCGAACTGCTGCGCCGCTACCTCGCGTCCGGACTGAACGGCACCGAGGCCAGCGAACGCCCGCACATCAGCGTGCAGGTGCGGGCACGGGACCTTGTCGACACCCGCGGCGAGGACCGCGTGGGCGGGGCAGCCGGAACGGATGGCACCGACATGCACGCCGGCCCCGCTGGCCCAACCGGTGGCGACCGGCCCACTTCCCCGGAGGACTGGGCGGTGGTGCTGGCGGAAACGGGCGTCGCGTGGGCGGCGTGGATGGGACCGTTGACGATCACCGCTGCCCGGCATCTGTCGTGTGATGCTCAGGTGAGCACGGTGATCCTCGACGACCACGGCGCTCCCCTCGACGTCGGCATCACCAGCCGGACGGCCACCCGCAAGCAACGCCGAGCGCTGGCCGTACGCGACGGAGGATGCGCGTTCCCCGGCTGCGGGGCGCCACCAGTCTGGTGCGAGGGCCACCATTGCGTGCACTGGGTCAACGGTGGCCTCACCGACATGGACAACCTCGTCCTACTCTGCGGTGCCCACCACCGGATCATTCACCACGACGGGTGGGAGGTCCAGATCGGCCCCGACCGGCACCCCTGGTTCATTCCACCGCCGAGTGTCGACCCCTTCCGTGGGCCGCTGCCCTCACACAACCGGCGGGCCGGCCCCGCGGCGGCCTGACCGGCCCAGCGCCGCAACATAACTCCATCCCCCATAGACGCCCCGCATCCGAGCCCCCACTCGGATGCGGGGCACCCGCACTGCCAAACACCGGCGGCAGGGTTCAGTGCGGTGGAAGAGCCCGTTCGAGGAAACCTTCGAGGTGCAGGGCGAACGCCTCGTTGTCGTCGCCGGCGATCATGTGCCCCGCGTCCACTTCGACGGCCTCGGAATTCGGCACCAGGTCGAGCATCTCGTCGACCGCCTCCCGCGAGACGATCTCCGACCTCGTTCCGTGAACTATCAAGGTAGGAACCGTAATCCGGACGGCCAGGTCCGCGAGCCACCGCTCGTCGGAATTGCCACGGTTGTCCGCATAGCCGACGAAGGCCGGATCCCAGTGCCAGTACCAGCGACCGTCACCTCTGAGACGCAGGTTCTTTCGTAACCCGTCGCTGCGACGACGGCGGGGTGGCGTGCCGCGGAAGGCGTCGATGGCCGCGGACGCGTCGTCGAGCGAGGCGAACCCGTTGGGCGCCGCGCCCAGAAAGTCGCGGACCCTCCGCTGGCCGGTGCGGTCGATCCGATGCGTGATGTCGACCAGCACCAACCCGGCGAGGGAACGGGGGCGTTCGCCCGCGACGACGATGCCCGTCCGGCCGCCCAGCGAGGCTCCTACGACGACGACACGGCCGCCGAGTTCGGTGAGTACCGCTTGGAGGTCGGCCGCGAAAAGCTCGGCCGAATACTCAGATGCCCATTCGCTGTCACCGTGCCCCCGTGCGTCGAGAGTGACCGCGCGCCAGCCGCGCTCGGCCAGTCGCGCCGCCGTGCGATCCCACGAGTGCCTGGTCTGGCCGCCGCCGTGGAGGAGAAGAACGGTCCCCTCTGTCGAATCGGTCAGCCGATCGTCGGTCTCCCACCGATCACCCACAAGGCGGACCCCACCGGATCCTGTGAACTCGACGGGGATCGGCCGGGCTGTGGTCTGGGCGTCCATCAGCTCTCCTTCTCGTCATCGGCCGCCGGCCCGGTGGGGGCCGGCGGCCGGAGGGAATCAGACCTTCAGCAGGGCTGTGAAGTCGGAGGCGGGTTGGTCGGGGTCGCCGTGCTGGATGGCGTGGAGCAGGGTGTCGCCGCGCTCGGTGCCCAGCGATGCCGAGGTCACGTCGCGGAACTTCGCGTCGAGGTCCTCCTGCGGCATCGGGTTTTCGGCGGTGCCGGTGGGGTTGTCGACGAACAGGTGTTCGGTGGTGCCGTCGGTGTAGGTGACGGTGATGTCGCCGACCCAGCGGCCGGGGTAGGCGGTGTCGAGTTCGGGTGTGACCTCGATCTTGACCTTCTGGGCGAGGGCGGCGACGTCGCTGCCGGGACCGAGGTCGAGCCGTCCGGCCAGGTAGGCGTGGTGGGTGCGGAAGCCGTTGCCCTTGCCGAGCAACGACAGCGAGAACTGGAACGGCAGGCTGTATTGCAGGTGCTCGATGATCTTCGGTGCGTAGGCGTTGGCGTTTTTGTTGCCGATGACGACGTCGCCGCCGGTCTGGATGCCGAGCACGACGGAGTCGATGTCGGCGGCGCGGGTGGTGAGTTGGCGGGCGCCGTCGATGTAGGCGTGGTTGATGCCGCAGCAGCAATAGGGCTTGATCCAGATGCGGGTGATCTCGAAGGTCTTGTCGGGGCCGAAGGTGGTGGCGGCGTCGTCGGCGACGGGGCGGCCGACGAAGGTGCGGTAGAAGCCTTTGCCGCCGGTGAGGAAGGTGGTGGGGCCGGTGATGCCGGCGGCGGCCATGTCGGCGGCGCGGATGCCGTTGCGGGTGCCGATGCCGGAGTGGATGCGTTTGATGGAGCCGCCGGAGGAGGTGTATTCGGTGGTGCCGGAGGCGTGGCTGAGGGCGATGGCGAGGGCGTGGACGGTGGTTTCGGTGTCGAAGCCGCGCATCTTGGCGGTGACGGCGGCGGCGCCGAAGTTCGACAGCAGTCCGTGGGGGTGGAAGCCGCGTTCGAGGAGTTGGGGTGCGGCGAGGTTGCCGATGCGGGTGTAGACCTCGTAGCCGGCGACGATGCCGGTGATGACCTCGGCCATGGTGGCGCCGAGTTCTTCGCCGACGGCGAGTGCGGTGGAGACGACGCAGCTGCCGGGGTGTGAGGAGCTGGCGCGGTGGGCGTCGTCGTATTCGAAGCCGTGGCCGAAGGAGGCGTTGACGAAGGCGGCGTCGGCGGCGCTCATCTGGTCGCCTGTGGCGGCGATGTGTGATTTGCCGGGGACGTGCGCGGCGCGGGTGAGTGCGAGCAGTGCCTGGCTCCAGGGCAGTGAGGCGCTTGCGATTTGGAGGGCGAGTTGGTCCTGCATGAGGCGGCGGGCGCCGGCGAGGGCGTCGGCGGGGATGGTGTCGAAGGTCAGGTCGGTGACGAGCCGGGCGACGGCTTCTTCGACGGGGGGAATGTTGCCCATGGGTGTGTCCTTTGCGGTGTTGGGGGTCAGGAAAGCGAACCGAGCAGGCCGCCCGGGATTCCGTAGGACTTGAGCTCGACGTAGGCGTCGAAGCCCTCGAGGCCCGCCTCGCGGCCGATGCCGCTGTTCTTGAAACCGCCCATCGGGGCGCTGAAGCCCGCCGGGTTTCCGTTGACTTCGATTGTGCCGGTTCGGATGTGGCGGGCCACCGCCAGTGCGTGCTCCGGGTCGGCGGCGAACACCGATCCGTTGAGGCCGTACTCCGAATTGTTGGCGATGTCGATCGCCTCGGCCTCGGTGTCGAATGTGTGCACCGTGAGTACCGGGCCGAAGATCTCCTCCTGGGCAATCTTCGCGGCAGGGTCGACGTCGGTGAAGATCGTGGGCTCGACGTACCAGCCGCGGTCGAGACCGTGGGGGCGTCCGCCGCCCACCAGCAGGGAGGCCCCGGATCCCTTCGCGTCGTCGATGTAGCCCTCGACTCGGGACCGCTGATTGGCGCTGACCATCGGGCCGATTTCGGTGGCGGGGTCGAACGGGTCGCCAACGGGCATCGACTTGATGAGGTCAATCAGCCGGTCGTGGAGTTCGTCGCGCCGCGAGCGCGCCACCACGATCCGGGTCTTGTTGCTGCACACCTGGCCGCTGTTGCGCAGCGAGACCGCACGGATCGCGGCGACTGCGGCCTCGAGGTCGGCGTCGTCGAGCAGGACCGCGGCGGACTTGCCTCCCAGTTCGAGGGTCACGCGGCGCAGGTCCTGACCACAGAGTGAGGCGATCCGACGGCCCGCGGCTGTCGATCCGGTAAAGGACACCTTGTCGATGCCGCGGTGGCGCACGAGGTATTCGCTGGCCTCGCGCTGCGCGGGGACGATGTTCACGACGCCGGCAGGGAGGCCGATCTTGTCGAGAATGTCGGCGAGCAGGTAGGCGTCGAGCGGGGTCTCGGGGGAGGGTTTGATGACCATGGTGCAGCCCGCGAGCAGTGCCGGCGCGAGCTTGATCATGGTGATGAGCAGCGGGGCGTTCCACGGCACGATGCCTGCGACGACCCCGACCGGTTCGCGGGTCACCAGCGCGCTGCCCGATGCCGACGTGCGGGTGTCGGCCCACGGGTAGGCGGGTGCGATGTCGAGGAAGGCGTCGAGAAGCATCCGGGGGCCGATGGACTGCATCTTCGTGGACAGGGTGATCGGGCAACCCATCTCGGCGCTGACGAGTCTGGCGGCGTCGGCCTCGCGCGCGGCGAGTTCCGCGCTGAGCTTCCGCAGGACCGTGATGCGCTCCTCGAGCGACATCCGAGGCCAGGGCCCCTTGTCGAACGCCTCGCGTGCCGCGTTCACCGCGGCGTCGATGTCTTCTTCGACGCCTTCCGGGACGCGCGCGACGAGCTCCTCGGTGGCCGGCGAGATCACGTCGAACGTGCGCTCGGAGGCCGGCTGTACCCACCGTCCGCCGATGAACAGCTTGTCGTACCGTCCCTGCCAAATTTCTGTCTGCACGCTCATGGTGCCGCTCCTTCGCTGGTCGATAAGGGGTGGAAGTGGTCCGGATCGCAGGCGGGACCGAAGTGTCCGGCCTGGTGGGCGGAGCCTTCTGCTCGATGTGTGAGCTACACCATGCAAAGTATATAATGTTGCATAGCTCCGCGGAAGTGCCTGCCGTGATCGCCCCGACTGGGAGTCGTCTCGGCGGGGTACCCCGGATCGGAAGGGGCTTGACCTCACTGTAAACGATATATAATATTTTGTAGAGACGAAGGCGAGGCAACATGCAGCACAAGCCGCTCGACGGTATTCGGATCCTCGAGATCGGGGGATATATCGCGCTCCCGTTCGGGACGTCGATGCTGTGCGCACTCGGCGCCGAAGTGGTCAAAGTCGAACGCCCTGTGGTCGGTGAAGATTTCCGGCGCCATCAGAACGACGCCAGCCCCTACTTCCGGCAGTACAACACCGGCAAGCGCAGTCTGTCGGTCGACCTGAAGTCGGAGGAGGGCGTCGCGCTGGTCAAGGCGCTGGTGCCGCACTTCGACGTGGTGCTCGAGAACCTGCGCCCAGGCAAGGTCGCGGCCATGGGACTCGGCCCCGAGGACTGCCGCGCCCTGCGCCCCGACATCGTGTACGGGTCCGTCACCGGATTCGGCCCCGGTGGTCCGCTGGCCAACCGTCCCGCCTACGACACGATCGGCCACGCCTTCGGCGGTCTGTACTCGCTGTTCAGCGACGGAGACCACCCGCAGCTGGCCGGTGGCCTGAGCGCGGACCTCGTCACCGGTCTGAGCACCGCAACCGGCGTCCTCGCGGCCCTCGTCGGGCGGCTGAAGACGGGGCAGCCGCAGCGGATGGAGACGTCGATCATGGAGGCCGTCAGCGCGCTGACCATCGACGGCATCACGCAGTCCTTCGAACTCGGCGACAATCCGGCCCGCACGAGCCGCCATCCGCAGGCGCAGAACTTCTGCGTCCCGACGTCGACCGGCGAGTACCTGGCGGTCCACCTGTCCTCGTCGCAGAAGTTCTGGCAGTCGCTGTGTCGCGCGATGGACCGCATGGACCTGGCCGAGGACCCCCGGTTCGCCGAGTACCGCCCGCGGGAGTCGAACTACTTCGAGCTGGTGCCGATCGTCGAGGCGGAGTTCGCCAAGCAGTCGAAGGACCACTGGGAGAAGGTCCTCACCGAGGCCGACGTGCCGTTCGCGCCCGTCCTGTCGATGACCGGCTACCTCGAGCACGAGCAGGTCGAGCACCTGAAGCTGGTCGAGTGGCAACCCGACGGCCTGGCCCTGATCCGGCCGCCGTGGACGTTCGACGGCGAGCGCCCGGACCGCGGTGACCGTGCTCCCAAGGTCGGCGCCGACACCCGATCGGTCGCGGGCGAGGTGCTCCCCGCCGAGAAGATCGACGAGCTGCTCGCGTCCGGCGTCCTCTACGCCGACGAGTCCTGATTCTTTCGAATTCGCATATCACTGAGGAGTGTTCATGAATCCGTACCGTTCCATGCTGTTCGTGCCGGGCCACAAGCCTTCCTGGGCCGACAAGGGTCTGGCCTCCGGCGCCGACGCCCTGATCCTCGACCTGGAAGACTCGGTTCCCGTCGCGGACAAGGACGAGGCGCGTGGCGTCACCGCCGCCACCATCGACCGTTTGCACGCCGAGGGTGTTCGCGCCGACGTGTGGGTTCGGCCCAATGCGTTCGTGACCGGGATCCAGGGCAGTGACCTCGAAGCGGTGATCCGGCCCGGGCTGACCGGACTGTTCCTGCCCAAGGTCTTCGACGCCGAGGAACTCGTGCGGATCGACGCGGTGGTGTCGCACATCGAGGCCCGGCAGGGGCTCGAGGCGGGCAGCGTGGGACTTATCGTGAGCTACGAGACCGCGGTCTCGATGGCGCATTGCGAAGAGATTGCCGCAGCCACCCCTCGCATCTCCAGCCTGCTGGGTGCCACCGGACCGAGCGCGGACGTGGGCCGCGAGCTGGGTTTCGAATTCACCCCGGCCGGCCTGGAGACGCTGTACCTGCGGAGCCGCATCGTCCTCGCAGCCCGCGCGGCCGGCCTGCACCACCCCGTCGCCGGCGTGTGGCAGGACATCAAGGACCTCGACGGTGCCCGGCAGTTCTGTCTGGACAACAAGCAGCTCGGCTACCGCGGCATGGTGTGCATCCACCCGTCGCACATCGCCATCGCCAACGACGTGTTCACGCCGTCCCCCGAGCAGGTCGACTTCTACCGCCGCATGATCGAGGCATTCAAGGTCGCCGAGGCCGCCGGTAGCGCGGCCGTCGATTTCGAGGGCCAGCACATCGACATCGCCCACGTGAAGACCGCCGAGGGCATCATCGCGCAGGCCGAAGCAGTCATGGCCCACGCCTGAGCGGATCGACCGAAGAGCCCCGCATCCGGCAGGATGCGGGGCTTCGGTCGTGGTGTCAGTTCTCGACTGGGCGAGCTGCGAGGTTCTCCCGGAAGAACGGGGTCGCCTCGGCCACGGCGTGGTCGACGTACTTCGGCACGTCGTAGAAGTCCATGTGGGCGCCGCCGTCGACGACCACCAGCTTCTTGGGGCTGCGCACCCGGCTGTGCAGTTCGGTGGACATCCACAGCGAACCGGCTTCACTGCCCGCGACGATCAGCAACGGTGCCGTGAACATGTCCTCGACCAGGTGGAACGCGTCGAACGTGAAGATCCGCGAGATGCTCTTGGTGAACAGCTGCTTGTTCTTCGCGTTCGGGTGCTGCGCACGCGGGGTGAGGTAGTAGTCGTGCGCCTCGACCAGGTCGCGCGGAGTGCTCTCGTCCGGCTGTTCCGGAACGTACGGGATGTATGCCGGGTCGGCGCCCTGGGCCTCGGCGGTCCGCTGCTGCGCGACTGCCTGCAGTGTGGGCACCGCGGCCGCGTCGGAGTCGGTTCCGTACCAGCCGCGTCGGAACGAGGTGCCGATGTTCACGGCGCTGACGGTGGTGACAGCCTTGATCCGGTAGTCGGTCAGGGCCGCGTTCACGGCGTACCCACCGCCGGCGCAGACACCGAGAACACCGATTCGCTCGGCGTCCACGTAGTCCAGGCTCTGCAGGAAGTCGACGGCCGCGCGGACGTCCTCGACTCGCGCTGCCGGGTCCTCGAGGTGGTGTGGGTCGCCGCCGCTCTCGCCCTGGAACGAGGCGTCGTAGGCCAGTGCCACGAAGCCTTCCTCGGCGAGCTTCGCGGCGTACAGGCCCGCGGTCTGCTCCTTCACACCGCCGCCCGGGTGCACGGTGACGACGGCGGCGTAGCTGTTCTGCGGATCGAAGTTGTCGGGCAGAAACAGGTTGCCGGCCATGGCGATCGGGCCGTTGGGGAAAGTGATGCTGTCCATTGGTGTGTCTCCTTCTGATGGGGTGTTGTCGCGGGTGGTCAGAGGTTGGTGTCGTAGAACGGGATCAGGGCGTCGAGGGCGATCGTGACGGGCTCGGGCTGGTCGTACAGGTCGTAGTGCGAGAAGCCTTCGGCCACCACGAGTTGCTTCTTCTCGGAGCGGGCGCGGCGGTAGATCTCGAGGCCGTCACGGTAGGAACCGAACGCACCGGGCTTGTCGCCGACGACGACGCACAGCGGCTGGGTGAGGAGTACTTCGGCGTGGGTGAAGGCGTCCCACCCGTATCCCGCTGCTCGTCGTGAGATCAGGCTGCGGGTGGCGCCGTTCGGCTTCTCCCCGCGGGGTGTCTTGTAGTAGTCGGTGGCCTCGACGACGTCGAGTCCCGTCCCGGCCGCCGCGTCCACGGTGGGCGGCAGCAGGTTATCGACGTTCGGTTCGGCGCCGCGGGCCTCGGCGGTGCGCTGCGCCGCGATCGCGTCCAATGTTGCGATCGGGTCGTATGCACTGAACGCCTCGTGCAGGAGGTGGCCGAAGTTGACGCCGACGACGCTGCCGACGACCTTGATGCGTCGGTCGGTCTTCGCGGCGGCGATGGAGTATCCGCCGCCGCCGCAGATGCCGAGCACGCCGATCCGGTCGGCGTCGACGTAGGGGAGGGTGACGAGGTGGTCGACGACGAAGCCGAAGTCCTCGACTCGTTGCGCCGGGTCTTCGATGAATCGGGGTTCGCCGCCGCTGGCGCCCTGGTAGCTGGCGTCGAATGCGATGACGACGTAGCCGGCGTCGGCGAGGGCGGTGCCGTACACGTTGCCGGACGTCTGCTCCTTGCAGCTGCCGATGGGGTGCGCGCTGATGATGGCCGGGTACTTCTTCGTCTCGTCGAATCCGGGCGGGTAGTAGATGTCCGCCGCGATGTCCCAGTACGGGGTCTTGACGCTGACGGTCTCGATCCTCTCGGTGGCCATGAATTGATCTCCCTTCGTCTCCGCCGGAACCCGGCGGTCTGAATCTCATTGCGTCGTGGACGATGTCCTCGACCCGCACTCATCACTCTGCTGCGACGCGCGGGGCTGTACCAGAGGCCGGTTATCGGGGGTACCGGCAGCCTCTCCCTCGGGCTGTCGGAGGTCCCTAGGCTGCAGGTATGGAGATCGCCAAGGAGATCAAGGACTTCCTGACGACCCGTCGCGCACGCATCACGCCCGACCAGGTGGGCCTGCCCGCCGGCGGCCGACGTCGGGTCGCCGGGTTACGTCGCGAGGAGGTCGCACTGCTCGCCGGAGTGAGCGCCGAGTATTACGTACAGATCGAACGGGGTGGTGTCGCGGGCGTGTCCGACGAGGTGCTGGACGCCATCGCGACCGCGCTGCGACTCGACGACGAGGAGACGAAGCATCTGTTCACCCTTGCCCGCGCCGCGGCCACGAAGCCCCGCAGGCGTAAGCCCGCCAAGGCGCGCGTCGAGATGCCGGAGCCGGTCCAAGCGCTCGTCGATGCGATGATCACGGCCCCCGCCGTCGTGCAGAACGGTCTTCTCGACATCGTGGGCGCCAATGCGCTCGGTCGCGCGCTGTACGCCGACGTGTACGACCGCGTGGACGGCGCGCCCAACCTGGCCCGGTTCATCTTCCTCGACCGCCGCGCCGACGAAACATTCCCCGACTGGACCAACGCGGCCGACGACGCCGTCGCGATGCTGCGGGTGGAGGCGGCGCGGTCGCCGTACTCGGCGGCGGTCACCGGTCTCGTCGGCGAGCTCGCTACCCGCAGCGACGAGTTCCGCACTCGCTGGGCGGCTCACGACATCAAGGCGCACCGGCGCGGAACGAAGCGGTTCCATCATCCGGTCGTCGGTGACCTGACGCTGCGTTTCGAAGCGCTCGAGGTGGCCAGCGCGGCCGGTCTCACCCTGTACGGATTCACCGCGTCGCCGGGTTCCTCCTCCGAGGAGGCTCTCCGCCTGCTGTCCAGCTGGATCGCCACCGACAGCTCGGCGCATCAGCCTTCATGGAATTCGTGAAGGAGGGCAACGGCGTTCAGGATTCGCTCGGTGACGCGTCCCGGGTGAGGGTCACGGCCACCGCGAGGAGTATGAGGACCAGTGCGAGGACGACGGCGTAGGACGGCAGCCAGTACGCCGCGACGGCGGCCGATCCGAGCACGGCGGCGCCGACGGCGCGCGGAACCCAGCCGGTGTGGGTGGTGAGCCGGAAGTAGATTGCGTGCGAGAGCAGGTAGATCGCCGGACCTGCGAGCATCAGAACGCCGCCGACCCCCGCCCGGTCGTCGCCGGCATGGGCGAGCACCAACTCGCTGCCCGCGGCGAACATGACGAGTCCGGTGACGACGCCGTAGATCACGTTGATCCCGATGTGCACGGCTCGGATGGGGTTCTCTGTGGCGGCGATATGACTTTCCACGAGTTGTTCGGCGCGCCCGAAGTAGACGGCCCACAGGCAGACGAGCGCGACGAAGCACCCCGCCGCCAGCGCAAGCGTCAGTGCATCGGAATGATGGGCGGCAATCACGCGTCCCAGGGTGAGGACCGTCTCGCCCAGCAGGATGATGAGGAACAGTCGCATCCGCTCGAGCATGTGCTCCGCATCGAACGGAAGTTGCTGCGTCTGTGTGCGTCCGCCCGGCAGCGGGTGCGCGCTCCAGGTGCCGACGAGGTCGACGAGCGCGGCCACCGCCCACAGCCACAGTCGCCACTTCGGGTCGAGTGCTGCGCCGGCCACCCAGAACGGCGCCGAGACCGCGAACCAGATCAGTACATGCAGGAAGTGCGTGCGGAGGCTGGGCGTCGGGGCGGTGGCCGCCGCGTAGACGGCGGGGCCGATCAGCGCCAGCAGCATGGGAACGACGAAGAGCCAAGGGCTTTCGTCGAAGGCGTGCCCGATGCCGGCGTTCATGAACAGGCCGAGGCCCATCACCGTGATCGTCACGGCCCGGGTGGCCGTGCGTTCGATGTCGAGGAGGGTGACCTCGAACGTGGTGAACGCCCAGACCCCGCACACCGCGACGAGTGCCACGAGGGTTTCGGCGGCGCCGTGCCAGGTCAGGTGGTCGACGAGATGGTGCGTGAGCTGACCGATCGCCAGCACGAACACCAGGTCGAAAAACAACTCGAGCGGCGAGACCTCACGGTGGGTGCTGCGTGCTTGCCTGACCATCATGGATCCTCCTCGGCGTCCGCAATCCTATCCGGCGGCGTCGAGGCGGACAGTCGTTTCGGCGGCGGTGTTCGCGACCATCGGATCCATCGCGGCGGGCTGGCTGCAGTACTTGGCCTTGTACGCCGTCTCGACTGCGGCGTTCGTCGCGGGGTCGTTGGCCGGGTGCAGGGTCGAGTTGGTCGCTGTGCCATGCCATGTCGTCATCTCCTGCTGTCGGCGATCTCCGTGATTCGAGGTCGAGGCGGTTCGGCGCTAGGAGGAGAGGCTGCTGGTACCCCTGTAGCCAGGGACTCCCGCGAGAATGCCGCGGCCGGCAGGGTGAGGTGGGTCTCGCCTTGACAGAACGCGATCCACAGATAATGTATTATATTGTTACTTGAACTCACGGAGGCACACCCATGCAGCACAAGCCGCTCGACGGGATCCGCATCCTGGAGATCGGGGGTTACATCGCCCTTCCGTTCGCCACGTCGATCCTGTGCGCTCTCGGCGCAGAGGTCGTGAAGGTGGAGAAGCCCGTCGTGGGGGAGGACTTCCGTCGCCACCAGAACGACGGCAGCCCCTACTTCCGCCAATACAACACCGGAAAGCGGAGCCTGTCGATCGACCTGAAGCGTCCCGAAGGCGTCGCGCTGGTCAAGGCCCTCGTGCCGCACTTCGACGTGGTCCTCGAGAACCTGCGGCCGGGCAAGCTGGCGGCGATGGGCCTCGGACCGGACGAGTGCCGTGCGCTGCGATCCGACCTCGTCTACGGGTCGGTGACCGGGTTCGGCTCGGGTGGTCCGCTGGCGAGCCGCCCCGCCTACGACACGATCGGGCATGCGTTCGGCGGTCTCTACTCCCTGTTCGGTGACGACGCCCGGCCCCAGCTGGCCGGCGGGCTGAGCGCGGATCTGATCACCGGACTGAGTACGGCGACGGGCGTCCTCGCGGCGCTGGTCGGACGGCTGCGCACCGGCTCACCGCAACATGTGGAGACGTCGATCATGGAGGCCGTCAGCGTTCTGGCGACCGATGGGATCACGCAGTCCTTCGAACTGGGATACGATCCGAGCAGGCAGAGTAGGCATCCGCAGGCGCAGAACTTCTGCGTCAAGACCGCCACCGGCGAGTATCTGGCGGTCCACCTGTCGTCCTCGCAGAAATTCTGGCGCTCGCTGTGCACGGCGATGAACCGGATGGATCTCACCGAGGATCCCCGCTTCGCCGAATACCGCCCCCGGGAGTCGAACTACCACGAGCTGGCCAAGATCGTCGAAGCCGAGTTCGAGCAGCAGTCGCTGCAGCACTGGGAGGACGCCCTTTCCGCTGCGGACGTGCCGTTCGCCCCAGTGCTGTCGATGACCGGATTCGTCGAGCACGAGCAGGTGGAATGGCTCGAATTGGTCGAACGGCAGCAGGACGGACTGGCGCTCATCCGCCCGCCGTGGCGCTTCGCGGGCGAACGCCCCGATCGGGCGGGCACCGCGCCGCGGGTCGGCGCCGACAGCCGCGACGTCGCCGCGGAGGTGTACTCCGCCGAGCAGATCGACGACCTGGTGCAGGCGGACGTTCTGTTCGTCGAACCCTGAGCCTGATCGTGCCCCGACCGGGGGCACGTGTTCCGTATCCGAACGACGATGGGTGAGTAATCGATGTCTGCCGATGTATCGACCGAAAGAATCGCGGTGAGTCCCGTCGACGATGCATCCACCGTGCTCGAGAACCTGCTGTCGACACGGTGGAGTTGCCGCGCGTTCGAGCCGCGCGAGGTTCCGCGCCCGCTCATCGAGCGCATGTTCACGCTGGCGCAGCGGTCCGCGTCGTGGTGCAACACGCAGCCCTGGCAGGTCATCGTGACCAGCGGTGCGGCAACCGAGCGATTCCGCGACGGTCTCGCGGAGTACGCGCAGCAACACGGTGCCGCCTTCGAATTCGATCCGCCTGCGGAGTACCGCGGGGTCTACCGCGACCGGCGCCGGGCGAGCGGGTGGCAGCTGTACCAGGCCGTGGGAGTCGAACGCGGTGACCGCGCCGCGTCCGCACGCCAGTCGTTCGAGAACTTCCGCCTGTTCGGCGCTCCGCACGTCGCGATCATCACGACCGACGCCGAGCAGGGCGTGTACGGCGCGGTGGATTCCGGCCTCTACCTCGGCACCCTCTTGCTGGCGGCGCGGAGCCTGGGGATCGCCACGATCCCGCAGGCCGCCCTTGCGAGCCAGTCTCCCTTCATCCGTGAGCATTTCGGCATCTCGGACGACCGCAAAATCCTCGTCGGGATCTCCTTCGGCTACGCCGACCTCGACCACCCGGCGAACAGCTACCGGACGGCACGCGCGACGCTCGACGAGGTCGTCACCTGGCAGGACCGGTAGCGCCCTATTCGGTTGCCGTGGAGGGTGTATCGGTTGCGGTCACGATCGCGAGCAGTCGCAGAGCCTGCTCGGACGTCGACTGCGGTTCCGCGGTGTAACCGACGAGGGACAGTCCGTCCGCGCCGGTGATGTCGAATACGTTGTAGGTCAGAGACAGGTCACCGACCTCCGGATGCCGGAACTGTTTGACGCCGTGCCGATGCGCCTTCACGTTGTGGGCGTCCCAGCGGGTGCGGAATTCCTCGCTCCGAGCGGCGAGTTCGCCCACGAGCCCGGTGACGACGGCGGAGTGGGGCGAGTGTGCGGCCTCCACTCGCAGCAGGGCCACGGCGTCGTCTGCCGCGGTATTCCACTCCGGGAACACGTCGTCGGCGTGCGGGTCGAAGAAGATGAATCGGACGAGGTTCGGCACTCCCGTCGCCCCCGCGAAGACCGGCGCGTACAGCGTGCGTCCGAGCGGATTGGCGGCAACGATGTCGAGGTGCCCGTTCAGCACGACCGCCGGCGAGTCGACCATGCCGTCGATCAGCGCCTGCACGCCGTCGGGGATCTTCCGGTCGGCCCGCGGAGACCGCGCGGCGCCCGTCGAGGTGCCGGCGGCCCGCACGAGGTCGAACAGGTGCGCCGTTTCTTCCTCGGAGAGTCGCAGTGCGCGGGCGACGGCGTATAGGACGTCGTCGGAGACTCCGGCGACGTTCCCGCGTTCGATCTGGGTGTAGTACTCGATGCTGACCCCGGCCAACTGGGCGACCTCCTCACGCCGCAGGCCCGGCACCCGGCGTCGCCGGCCGGGTGGCAGGCCCACTTGCTCCGGGGTGATCCTCGCCCGCCGGGTCATCAAGAACTCTTTGACGTCCTTGGCGATGTCCATGGATCCACAGTAGGAACAGACCCGGCCGCCGGGAAGGGGCAGGTGTCCGGTGTCAGCGGCAGGAGCAGGGAGGCGACGACGTCGTCCACCTTGTCCAGGTACAGCACGTCGTGAATCATCGTGTCGACCACGTGCGTCCATCGGATGCATCGAGTACGGCACGCACATGCGGAACTTGTCGGGGCCCGCACGACGACCGCAGGTCCTCCATGTACGGCAGGGCAACCTCCCGGAGCGTGAGCGCACTCGACGACCGCGCCACCGCCTCCAAGGCGTAACCGCTGATCACCCGGAAGCGGGCGATCATCTTCGCGATTGTCTTCCTGATCCTGGTTGTTACAACCTATCTGGATGCAGCACCCACGTAAGTTCTGTACTTCACTTCCTCTCGCTACGACAGGGATGTGGTGACGGCCGAATTGACGATCACCGACAACGGGCCTGGAATCGCGCCGGATCTGCTGAAGACTCTGTTTCAGCGTTTCGTTCGGGGCGACAAGGCCCGGTCCCGCGAGACCGACAGCACCGGCCTCGGGCTGGCAATCGTCTCGTCGATCGTCGACGCGCATCACGGTCAGGCGAGTATCGAGTCGACTCAGGCCGGCACGACGTTCCGCGTTCGGATACCTGCGATCGAACCCTCCGGCACTGCCACTGTCACCCATCAGCGCCTCCGGACGTCCGCGGTCACGCAACTAACAGGAAGGTAGGCGTCACCGTCGCGACGGGGAACCGGCCGGCGTCCTCACGCCGAGGCGAGGGTGAGGACGATCTTGCCGACCGCTTCACCGGAGCGGAGCCGATCGGCAACTCTCTGGACCTGCGTGAGCTCCACGGCTTGGTCGATCACGGGTCGGATCTCACCACGCGCGACGGCCGGGATGACGTCGGGCAGGAGGCCGGCGATGATGCCGGCCATCTCCCAGTCGCGGGTGAATCCGAAGGACACGCCGTGGACGGTGAGGTGACGGTAGGACAGATGGTCGAGGTTGATCGTCGACTCGGCGCCGTCGAGGCGTCCGATGTTGACCACGTGACCGTCCTCGGCGGTGGCGGGCAGGCACTGGGCGAAGGTTTGCCCGGCGATGTGGTCGAGCACGACGTCGACGCACCGGTGATCAGCACGCTCTGCCCGGCCGTGAACCCGGCGGTGGTGAGCGCACCGTGCTCGGTCAGCAGGCCGGTCGGCAGCGCACAGGCGATCTCCGGGGCGAGTCCCTCCGGGCGGGGCAGGACGAACCGGTGGTCGGCGACCACGTACTCGGCGAATGCCGACGGGATCGACCCCATCACCGGGTCACCGACCTGCCAGGTATCCACGCCCTCGCCGAGTGCGGCAACCTCGCCGGCGTACTCGAACCTGGCGATGAACTCCTTGCCGTGACCACCGTGGGTGGGATCGGCCTCGGCGAGCATCGGGATGTCGGCGTTGTGGGGCGGGGACCTCCCCGAGGACCCATTCCGGGCCGATTCCGCCGACGAGGGCACGCATCGTGTCAGTCATGTGTGGTCTCTCCTCCGGGAACGAGTCGGGCACGGTTGTCAGGAACGGCGGGTGCGCGGCGCGTGGTATTGCTCGTCGGTGACCTCCTCGAGCCAGGTCGTCTCCGGCGTGCTGGACCCGTCGCCTTCCCAGATGGCCAGGTGTTCCATGAACCGGTCGTCGGTGGCGCCGTGCCAGTGCTCTTCACCGGCAGGGCAGGTGACGGTCTCCCCGGGCTGGGCTGCGAAGACGACACCGTCGCGGGTGCCGACGAGCGCGGTCCCGCTCACGACGTGCAGGGTCTGCCCGAGGACGTGGTGATGCCAGAACGTGCGGGCCCCCGGCGAGAAACGAACCATGTTCGTGCGCGCCCGGGACGGTTCCTTCCCGGCATAGATGACGTCGAACCAGACGTCGCCGGTGAACGACTCGGCCGGGCCTTTGCCCGTGGGGACGGGGGTGATGAACTCCATCGTGTTTCTCTCTACTTGGTGATGTCGAGGTCGAAGCCGAGTTCGCGGGAGGCCTCGGCCTGATCGCTGATCTGACGTCCCTTGTCGATGACGGCGGGGATCGCGTCGGAGCCGGCGACGAACCGCAGCGGCGGCTCATCCAGCTCTGCCACCTTGACCAGTGCCTGGGCGAGCTTGAGCGGGTCGCCGGTCTGCTGCCCGTTCATCGACTGCCAGGCCGCCTTGGTCTGGGTGGTGCGCTCGGCGTAGTCGTCGATCGACTGGTCGGCCCAGGTGGTGGACGCCTCTTCGAGGAGTTCGGTGCGGAAGAACCCGGGCTCGACGATCGTGGTCCTGATGCCGAACGGTTCGAGGTCGAAGCTCAGCGACTCCATCCAGCCCTCGACACCGAACTTCGTGGTGGCGTAGGCGACGCAGAATTCCTGGCCGATGATCCCAGCCAGTGACGAGACGGTCATGATGTGCCCCGACCGCTGCTTGCGCATCTGGGGAAGGACGGCGCGGGTGACGTTCATGGGGCCGAACAGGTTCGTCTCCACCTGCGCACGCATCGCGGCGTCGGAGATTTCCTCGAAGTAGCCGGCTTGAAAGGTGGCGGCGTTGTTGATCAGCACGTCGATCCGGCCGAACCGCTCCACCGCGGCGGCGACCACGGCTTCCGCGTCGGCGGGGTTGGTGATGTCCAGGGCGGCGGCCAGCAGGTTGTCGCTCTCACCCAGCAGTTCCTGCACTTTTTCGGGGCGACGGCCGGTGGCGATGACCTGATGGCCCGCCGCGAGGGCCGTGCGGGCGATGTCGGTGCCGAGCCCTCGGCCTGCGCCGGTGACCAGAATGACCTTGCTCATAAGTATGTGTCTCTCGATTCTTCGGTCGTGGTGACTGTCAGTTGTTTCAGCAGCACCTGGGGGCGCGCCGTTCATGGATGCAGTCGTCAGTCGGCTTCCGGAGGGAAGTCGGTGGAGGCGCCGAGTTCGGTTTGGGCTTCGAAGTCGGCGACGCATTTGCGGAGTACCGCGAGGGTGGACTCGAGTGCCTGCGAGCCGAGCATGAGGCGCAGCGGTGCCGGTTCCGCATCCACGCTTTCGATGATGCGCGCGGCCATTCGTGCCGGGTCTCCGGGCGCCAGGCCGGCGGCGGGGTCGAGCATCGTCCGGAAGTTGTGCGCGGGTGTCGCGTCGTACTCCGGAATCGGTTCGGCGATCTGGGCGCCGCGGTAGCGGAACTCGGTGCGCGCGCCACCGGGTTCGACGAGCGTCATGCCGATGCCGAATGGCGCCACCTCCTGCGCCACCGATTCCACGAAGCCTTCGATTCCCCACTTGGTGGCGTGGTACATCGAGTTGCCGGGGAACGCGACCTGTCCGCCGTACGTCGAGAGCTGGACGATCCGGCCTCCGCCGGCAGCCCGCATGTGCGGGAGCACGGCACGGATGAACTGGATGGACCCGGTGAGGTTGGTGGCGATCATGTCGTCGATCTGTTCGTCGGTGAGTTCTTCCGCGGCCCCGAACAGGCCGTATCCGGCGTTGCTCACCGCCACGTCGATCCTGCCGAAGTCCGCGACAATTCGCGTCACGGCTGCGCGCAATGCCGGGGTGTCACGGACGTCGAGCACCTCGGCCCGGAACAGGTCCGGATGCCGGCTGGTCAGGTCGTCGACGGACTCCGGTCGGCGGATGGTGCCGACCACACGGTCGCCGCGCTCGAGCAGTTGCTCGGTGAGGTGGCGGCCGAAGCCACTGCTGACGCCAGTGATCAACCAGGTGCGTTCCGTCATGACTGCGTCGAAGGGTCGGCGGCGGGTGCGGACTCGTTCAGCACCCGCAGGGCGTTGAGCGTGCGCGGGTAGCCGATGAACGGCAGCAGGTGGGTGAGGACGGCGAGTAGGTCGGCCCGGGTGTTCCCGACGCGGAGATTCGCCATCGTGTGCCCCTTGACCTGCGGTTCGCAACCACCGAGGGAGACCAGCATCGCGAACGTGAGCAACTCACGGGTCGGCGTGTCCAGACCACTGCGCGTGACGTAGTCACCGAAGCAGTTCGCCGACAGGTAGCGCTGGATGTGGAGCTCGTCCGGTGCTGCGGCATCGCACATCCCGTCAACGGCGTCTGCGCCGACGATCTCCTTCTGCTTGGCGAGACCCTTCGCCAACCGGTCCTCGGCCGTCGTCGTCGCTCGGCCTTCCAGGGGGAGGCTGATGCCACGCTCGGTGAGCACGTCGTTCGTCGCGTGGAGAAAGTCGAAGACTTTCGACATGCCGACGTACGGGACCGCCTGATACACAACCTCCTTGGCGTCGGCAGGGCTCACTCCGACGGTGAGGGCTGCGCCCAGCATGACCCGGTACTCGGCAAGTGCCTGGCTCGCGATCATCGAGGCGAGTTGCACCATCAAACGCGTACGGGTGTTCAGGCCGCCGTACTGCCGCACCTCGTCGAACGCGAAGTTGTCGAACACCTCGATGAGCTCCGGATCCGTCTCCAGAAATGTCGAGACGTGTCCCGGAAACAACTCGGCATGATTGTTCCGGGCAGCTTCGGTGATCGCCATGTCCAACTCTCTTCCAGGGGTTCGTCGTACTCGATTCCGCACCCGTGCGCGGCGTTCGTCAGCGGTGACCGATCAGGGCTGTCGCCAGGATCGCCGCGGCGGTGCCGCGACCGGCGGTCGGTCGTGCGAGGTGGTCACAATTCGAGTAAACGCGCGATAGGGCACTCGCGGGAGTCACTGCTCTTCCGGGTAACCGCAGTACCTCCCTCCGCCGTGCCGGTCCGCATACCGTGGAACTCATGGACGACCAGCGAGCACAGGTGCGGGAGTTCCTCACGTCCCGGAGGGCGCGGATCAACCCCGAACAGGCCGGATTGCCCGCATACGGCGGCAACCGGCGGGTTCCCGGGCTGCGCCGAGAGGAAGTGGCCCTGCTCGCCGGCGTCAGCATCGACTACTACGTGCGGATGGAACGCGGCAACCTCGCCGGCGCCTCCGACAGCGTTCTGGACGGCCTCGCCCGCGCACTGCAATTGGACGAGGCCGAGCGCACACACCTGTTCGACCTCGCCCGGGCCGCCGAACCTGGACCAGTCCGGCAGCGCCGCTCGAAGACCTCGGGGGTCACGGCCGGCGTGCAGCTGGTCCTCGACGCGATCACCGACGCACCCGCCTGGGTACGCAACGCCCGCCACGACATGCTCGCCGCCAACCGGTTGGCCCGCGCGCTCTATGCGCCGGTGCTCGCCGACCCGCGTCGGCCGGCGAACAACGCCCGGTTCGTCTACCTCGACCCGGCCGCGCGCGACTTCTACGTCGACTGGGACCGCGCCGCCGACGACATCGCCGCGATGCTTCGTGCCGAGGCCGGCCGCAACCCCCACGACAAACAACTCATCGAGCTGATCGGCGAACTATCCACCCGCAGTGAGGTTTTTCGGGCCCGGTGGGCGGCACACAACGTCCGGTTCCACCGAACCGGGTACAAGAAGGTCCGCCATCCTGCCGTCGGAAGCCTCGAGCTGAACTTCGAGGCGATGGAGTTCCCTGCGCATCCCGGCCTCATCCTCCTCGTGTACACCGCACCGAAGGACAGTCCCGCCGCCGACGGCCTCACACTCCTCGCCACCTGGGCCGCGACCCTCGAAGAAGCCGGCGAACTCGCCACCCACCACGGACAAAAGCAGTGAGCGCCGCCCGGACCGAAATCCGGGCGGCGCTCAGGGGTTCTCCTAGTCGAGATTGATGTAGACGGCCTTCGGGTACAGGTAACCCTCCACGTGTTCGCGGGCTCCCTTCCAGCCGTAACCGCTCATCTTGGTGCCGCCGAAGCCGATGGCCGGGTCGAGGACGCCGTAGCAGTTGACCCAGATCGTTCCGGCCTTGATGTTCTGCGAGACCTTGTGCGCGGTGGACAGGCTGCGGGTCCACACACCGCCCGCGAGCCCGAACGGTGTGTCGTTCGCGAGTTGCAGCGCGTCGTCCATGTCGTCGAACGGGATCACCGAGGCGACCGGCCCGAAGATCTCCTCTCTGGCGATGGTCATGTCGTTGGACGCGCCGGCGAAGACGGTCGGCTCGACGAAGTAACCCGATGCGAGTTCGCCGCCGAGGCGGTTGCCACCGCTCGCCAGCTGCGCACCTTCGCCGCCGCCGAGGTCGATGTAATGCATGACCCGTTCGAGTTGTCGCTCTGAAATCAATGGCCCCAACTGGGTATTCGGGTCGAGCCCGTCTCCCACGCGGATGGTCTTCGTGAACTCGGTCATGCGCTCGACGAACTCGTCGTGGATCGAACGTTGAACGAAGATCCGCGTGCCTGCAACGCAGACCTGGCCGCTGTTGGTGAACACACCCATGGCGGCGCCGGGCACGGCCTTGTCCAGATCGGCATCGGCGAAGACGATGTCGGGCGACTTGCCGCCCAGCTCCAGTTGCAGGCGCTTGAGGTTGCCTGCCGACGCGCGGACGATGGTCTGCGCGGTGCCGATCGATCCGGTAAAGGCGATCCGGTCGACGTCCCGATGTTCCGCCAGAGCCTGGCCCGCATCGGCGCCATATCCTGTCACGACGTTGATCACACCGTCGGGCACACCGGCTTCCATCATCAGCTCGGCAACTCGCAGCACCGACAGTGAGGCATCCTCGGCAGGCTTGAGAACGGCGGTGCACCCGGTGGCGAGTGCCGGGCCGAAAATCCACCACAGGCCGATCAGGGGGCCGTTCCAGGGGATGATCCCACCGACCACGCCGACGGGGGCGAGCGACTTCAGCGTGAGGAAGTCCCCGGGAAGCGAGTTCGGGGGTGTCGCCACGGTCGCGGCATCGCACTGAGAAGCGAAGAATTGCAGAACCTGCGAGGTCCACTCGGCCAGGCCTGTGGTCCGCGACAGCGGCGCCCCCATGTCCAGCGTCTCGATCAGCGCCAGTTCGTCGAAGTGATCGAGGACGATGTCGTGGATCTTCAGTATCAGCTTGCGGCGCTGATGCGGCGTCCATCGACTCCATTCGCCCTCGAAGGCTTGGCGGGCCGCCGAGACGGCACGGTCGACATCCGTCGCGTCACCCCCGGCGATACGGCAGAGCACCTGCCCCGTCGCCGGGTTGACGGTGTCGATCTGCCGGCCGGATGCCGCCTCGATCCACTTGCCGCCGATCAGGTTTTTCTTCGACCCTTGGATGAAATCCGTTACTGCAAGCGGTTTTTCGTCTTGTGTCAGCATTCGTTCTCCTCCCGTCCGGCCGCGGGCCGAAACGGTAGTGGTCGGCCGGTCCGGCCGAGGGATGTCGTTGATTCGGTGACTTGAGCGGGCGTCAGAATTCGAAGACGCCCTTACCGTCGGATTGCTTGTCGAACCACTCGTACGCCTCGGCGGCCTGGTCCAGCGACCAGCTGTGGGTGTAGAGGTCGTCGATCGGGAGTCCGTGCTCGACGACGAACTCGGCGCAGCGCCGCTGCTGGATCGTGGACATCGTCCAGGACGTCATGATCGTCCACTGCTTCTTGTACTGTTCCTCGGTCCGGAAGTGCACCTCCCCGGGGAGTCCGATGAAGCAGGCCCGTCCCCACTTGCCGAGGATGCTCAGCGCGTCGGCGCCGGCTACTCCGGAGGTTTCCAGGATCAGCTCCACGCCCCGCCGGCCGGCGAGATCGGCGATCGTCGTGGACAGGTCCGCCTCGGCCGAGTTGACGACCTCACTCGCGCCGAACGTGCGTGCGCGTTCCAGTCTCGAATTGTTGACGTCCACCGCGATGACCCGGGCTCCGAGTGCCGAGGCGAGCATGGTCCCGGACAGTCCGACCGGGCCCTGCCCGAAGATGACCAGCGTTTTACCGCCGACGTCGCCCAGCCGCATGAGACCTCCCCACGCCGTCCCGGTGCCGCAGCCGATCGCGGCACCCGCCTTGTAGCTGAGGCCGTCGGGAAGCGGCAGGAGAGTCCTGGCAGGCACGACAGCGTACGGCGCGTGACCGCCGTGGGTGGTGATGCTCATCGTCTGGGCGTTCCCGCGGTCGCACATCTGCGGCCAACCGGAGCGACACTGCTCGCACACGTCGCAACCCCAGTAATGGTGGATCATGACGCGGTCGCCGACGGAAGCCGTGTCGGGCGCCACCCCCTCCCCGACAGCGTGGACGTCACCGCAGGGCTCGTGACCCTGGATGGTGTCGGCGCTCCCTCCGAAAGACACTGCGCCCCGGTAGAAATGGAGATCGCTTCCGCACATCCCGGACGCCCGCATCCGGACGACTACTTCTCCCGGCCCCGGTTGGGGTGCCGGGAACTCCTTGAGAACGACTCGGCCATCCCCCGGAAACGTGATTCCCTGCATTGTCTTCTTCCTCCTCGTATCAGGTAGAGCGACTACTCCGTCCGCGCGCACTCAGCTCGGCCGGTTTCGGAGCGCCGCCGTGGCCTCCACATCGATGCGCAGTCCCTCGGGATCGGACCGTGGGTCGCCGATCACGACGACGCCGTAGTCCCGAGCCGCGCCCGCCACGCTGACGTACTCGTTGCGGACATCGGCCAGCACACGTTCGGGCTCGCGGACGTACGGGTCGCCCCAACCGCCGCCGCCGTTGGTGAGGCACCGCAGGATGGACCCGGTCTTCGTCTGCCACACTTGCTGACTGGCGAAGTAGTGGTAGACGCCGGCGTCCGGATCCAGGGCCTTCGTCTCGGGGTCGAGCACCCCGGCGACAGGGACGCTGTCGCTGTAGACCTCGGGGGACGTGCCGATCATCCGCGGCCGATCGACCGCGTCGTCCTCCGGCGGGAAGATCCAGATGGCGCCGTTCGGCCCCGGTTCGCCTCCGTTGGCGCCGACTCCACTCGGGACCTTCGTGCGGAACGGCGACAGGTAGTGGTTGCCCTCGCTCAGCCAGAGCGTGTCCTTGAGGTTGGCCGCGCCCCCGCGGAACGTGCCGGGACCGCCGGTGTCGATCGCATGTTCCTTGCGGAGCATCACGACGGGGGAATCGTGCTCGATGGTTTCGGTGGCGGGGTCGAGATTGTTGAGGAAGAACAGGACGGTGTAGCTGTCACCGTCGCCCTCTTTCGTGGCACCCCAGGGGCCGTGCTCACCGCCGCACTGGGTGGCACTGGTCCACGGCGTTCCGTCGGCGGTCACGCCGGAGGCGTTGTGGGTGTTGGTGGAACCGTAGTCGCCCGCCACACCCTTCTCGCCGAGTGCCGGATTGAGCGCATCGAAGACTGCGGACACGACCGCGCCGGATGCTTCCCAGAACATCATGATTCCGCCGTCGGGTGGCAGCGACGAGACCAGCGTGCCCGGCGGGGTGGCGAGGTCGATGTTGCGCCAGGTCCCGGACGTGAACGGAACCTCGGGGTCCAACAGCATCGTCAGAGCGACGCCGACGGCAGTCTTGGTGTCGAGCACACCGCAGTTGATGCAGGTGCGTGCTTGCGGAGAGGTGCCCGACAGGTCCACCTCGATGTCCCGGCCACGTTTGCGCAGGGTCACCTTGACCGTGTAGTCGATGCTGTCGTCGACACCGTCGGCGTCGATCACAGCCGATCCCTCGTAGTCGCCGTCCGGCACGAGTGCGATCGCGTCGCGCATACGTTCCGCCGACGTGTCGCAGGCGTAGGTCAGCGTTCCCAGATAGGCGTCGAGACCGTAGCGTGCGATGTTCTCGAGCACGAGCTGCTCGCCCAGCTTCAGCTGCTGGTAGATGCTCTTGAAGTCGGGCAGCAGCATCCCGCCCCACCGCGTGTTGTCGAAGATCAAACTGAACGTCGAGCGCACCGGTTCGTCCTTGGACCACAGCAGCATCGGCGGGATGACGAGACCGTTCTCGTACACGTTCGCCTTCGTGGCGGAGAATCCGCCCGGCACGGTGCCGCCCATGTCGAGTTGGTGGGCGCGCATGTTCACGAACGAGACGATCGTGCCGTCGACGAAGACCGGGCGGATGAAACAGACGTCGTTGACGTGGGTTCCGCCCCGGTAGGGGTCGTTGCAGATGAGTACGTCACCCGGGGACAGGTTTTCGGGTCCGAACTCCTCGACCGTGTTGCGCACGGCGTCGCCGAGTGTGCCGAGGAAGACCACGAGGCTGTTGCTGACGACGGCCATCGGATAGTTGTGATCGGGCGGACCGCTGATGGTGCACGCGAAGTCGTACCAGTCGCGGATGATCGGGGAGAAGGCTTCACGCATGAATCCGGTGGACATGTGTTCCACCGCGTACCGCAGCCGATTGAGAATCACTGCCGCCGTGAAGCGGTCGCAGCCGTAGGCATCGGTGAACTGGGAGTCCGAGATGTCACGCAGCCGAGCCTGGTCGGCTGCATTTGCCGCGGACGTATCGAGAGTGGTCATGGGTTCACTTCCTCCGGATGATCAGTTCGCCGTAGCGGCCGACGGTCGCCCGCTGGGTGGCGCCGATGTGCGTCGTCGACAGGCCTTCGTCGACGATCGCCGGGCCGTCCACTACGTCTCCGGCGCACAGTGTGTCGCGGTCGTACACGTCGGCGGTCTGTGCTCCTTCGCCGTCGGCGTCGATGTCGCCGAGGTAGCGCAGGACCGTCGTCCGGACCGGTTTCAGCGGGGCGTCGCCGCGCTGCGGGACCTCGGGGTAGGCGACCTTCGGGGTGTCGAGGACCGCCCGGACCCGGAACGTCACGCCCTCGACGGGCATCGATTCGAATCGGTTGCCCGACCGGTTCTCGTAGGTGTCGTGGAAGGACTGGACCATGGTGGTCATCGCGTCGGCGTCGATGACGCCGTCCGGAACCGGGACGAACGGTGTCTCCCAGCTCTGCCCGGCGAGGTGGGCGTCCATGCTGCGGTGGAACGTCACACCGGTACCCTCGTCGAGCCCTTCGCGCAGTTGCGATTCCATCTCGCCGAACAACGTGTCGATCGCCGGGGCGGCCTCGGGCGTGAGCAGCATGTAGGCGCTGCGATTGGCAGTGAACACCTGGTCCGCGGACAGCAGGCCCAACGCCGAGAACAGGCCCGGATTCGGTGGCACGATCACCTGCTTGCAATGCACCGTGTCGAGCACCGCGGGCAACAGCATCGGGCCGGCCGCGCCGAAAGCGACGAGGCTGTAGTCGCGGGGGTCCACACCGTTCTTGATCGCGACGTTGAACACGCCCTCCGCCATGTTGTTGACGGCCATTTCGTAGGCGTATCGGACCTTCTGCGCCAGCGTGAATTCCGAATCGAGATTCTCGAACGCCTGCAGGGACAGTGCCGGATCGAGGTTCACCGCGCCGCCGGCGAACCGGGCGGGATCGATGATCCCGATCATCAGGCAGGTGTCGGTGGTGGTCGGCTGGGTGCCGCCGCGTCCGTAGCAGGCGGGACCGGGGGAGGATCCTGCGCTGTCCGGGCCGACCTGAATTTCGCCCGCAGGCCCGATCGCGACGATGCTGCCGCCGCCGGCACCGATACTGGAGATGTCGTTCGCCAGTGCGTTCACGACGAGGTCGTGCTCGAGTTCGAAGCTGGTGTTGACGAACGGCTCACCCGCCGTGACCACACTGATGTCGATGGACGTGCCGCCGACGTCCGCGCAGAGCAGGTTGTTCTCGCCGATCAGCCCGCCGAAGTGGGCACACCCGACGGTGCCGGCAGCAGGACCGGAGAAGACGATGCGGAAGGGCAGTTCCATCGCGCGACCGGACGGAACGAGGGTGGCCGCGCAGTCGGCGAAGTTGAGCTCACCACTGAACCCGAGGTCGGCGAGGCCCTTCTC
This sequence comes from Rhodococcus wratislaviensis, assembly GCF_041228765.1. NCBI lineage: Bacteria > Bacillati > Actinomycetota > Actinomycetes > Mycobacteriales > Nocardiaceae > Rhodococcus > Rhodococcus wratislaviensis. The sequence continues at coordinate 1,677,547 of NZ_CP150488.1, forward strand.
CAATTTGGCCGTGTAGTCGGTGTAGATGATCTTCATCAGCGTGTCGATCACCGTGGTCGACGCCCGGGCGTACTCCTTGGCGAGCGGGGAGACCTCGCTGGAGATCGAGCAGGGTACGTCGCCGAGAACCTCGCGGACCAGCTCGCGGAGACGTACCTCGTGCGCCTGGTTCACGTAGGCGTTGATCAGGCAGATGGCGACACCGGTGACGCCGCAGCTTCGGAGCACTTCCAGTTCGGTGCGGGCCTGGGCTTCGTCCAGCTCGAAGAGCACGCCGCCGTCGGCGGTGATCCTCTCATGGATGCCGCGCCGCAGGTACCGCTGAACCAGCGGCCGCGCGGCGTCACCGAAGCTTCGCCGCCAGCGCGAGTCCAGGATGGCGTGCGCCGGACGCCACACCCGGCCCATGTCGAGGATGTCGCGGTGCCCCTCGGTCGTGAGAAAACCGATCTTGGGCAGCCGCCGAGTGATCACCGCGTTCAGGCCGTGAGTGCTCGCGTGGTTGAACACACTGGCGTCCTCCACGCCGAGCGCCGCGGCACCCTCGAGGACCGGCCCGAACACCTCGGCGTAGTCGGTGGTGACCTTCGCGGTCTTGATCTGTCCGTCGCGTAGTGCGACAACGTCGGTGAACGTGCCGCCGACATCGACTGCAATCATCGTGGAATCCTTCGTTAGAGCAGGTCGGTGAGAAGTTGGATCGGCCCGAGCCGGGACCACGGTGACCGGTCCAGGGACAGCAGGCAGTTCTGACATTTGAGGACCTGGAACCAGCCGCCCTCGGACACCACGGGGTAGCGGCGGAGTTCCTCGGCGCCGCATCGTGGGCAGTTGCCGTCTACGGGGGTTCGTTCGAGAACCAATGTCGTTGGGGTGTCGCGATCTTCGGTCATGGTGGGCACAGCTCCATGTGTTCGGGGGCGGCCACAACGCGGATGCGCTGGTCGTCACGACGGTAGGTTCGATGGGATGTGCGTCACAATCCTTCTAGCGAAGGCCGACGTCCACTTTCCGCACAAAGAAAGTCGGCATACGCGCGCGACCTGCACAAACTCGTGAATATGATGTATTATCCGTAGTCGAGCCGTTCGAGGCCGTCGGGCTACGACGGTCGGAGGAGGTAACAGCGCGTGCATCGCCGACACGCCGGCGCAGACCGGCAGCTCAGCTTCCGCACGGCGGATCTCGATACCGCACACGCGCAGGTCGCGGAGACGTTTGCGGGCCACGACGTCCACGTTCCGAACAGCCGAGAACTCGATTTCCGACTCGATCTCGCTCCTGCGCCGCGGTTGACGATCGGCCGGATGTCGTACGGAGCCGCTGCGACCCTGACCGGGCCGCCGATGCGGCTCTGTTACCACGTCAATCTGCCGGTGACGGGTGAGAGCACCGTGGAGCAGAGTGGCGTGCGGCGAAGCTTCGTCGCCGGCGAAGCCGGTGTGGCGTTCGGTCCGCAGGCGCCCGTGCTGGTGCAGTGGAGCGCGGATTCCTGGCAGTACCACATCAAATTGCCGAAGGATCCGCTCGAAGCACATGCAGCGAAGTTGGCCGGACGCCCGATCGGGGAGGAGATCCGGTTCGACCTGACATTCGACCTGACGTCCAGCGCGGGGCAGGCGCTCGTCGCGACTGCCGGTTTCCTCTATGCCGAGCTCTCCAGGCCGGACGGCATCTCCACGATTCCGGCGGCCTGTCACGAGCTCGAGTCGGCCCTCATGACTCAACTGCTGATGACCGTGCCGAGTCAGCTCACCCCGGAGTTGCACGGAAAGCCCGCCCACACCCGGCGATCCAAGATTCGCGAGGTCGTGGACTACGTCGACCGGCATCCGGAGGACGAGATCACCACCGCCGATCTCGCGACGATGGCCGGAGTCAGCGAGCGCGCGCTGCAGGCGGGTTTCCGGGAGGTGGTGGGAATGTCACCGACCGCGTACCTGCGCGGCGTCCGGCTCGACCGGGTGCATCGCGAACTCATCTGCGGCGCACCGGGATCTGTCACCGACGTCGCCGCGCGGTGGGGGTTCTTCCATCCCGGCCGCTTCGCTCAGCAGTATCGAGCGCGGTTCGGATTCCTACCCTCGGAAACTGTGCAGCGCGCCCGGCGCTGACAAAAGAGACGGGCGCGGCAGGCTTCGAATCAGCCCGCGTTCGCCTCGTCGTCGGCATCCCACAGACCGCGCTGCTCGAGTTCCTCGATCAGGTGATCTGCGCCGTCCAGGATGTGCGATTCCATGAGAGCCTTCGCTCGCTTGCCCGCACGCTTCCGCAGGGCCTCGAGCAGGACGGGATGCTCCTCTTGCGTGGTGGTGATGTGGCCCTCGATGGTGGCGTAGAAGCGGTTCGGAAGATTCGCGACGACGGAGCCCAGGAGACGGGCAAGGCGCGGAGAGTCCGCGGTCAGATTGATCTTGCGGTGGAATGCGTGACCGAGGGAGGCGATACGGTCGGTGTCGCCCTTGGTGATGGCGTCCTGGTGCTGCTGGAGGATTCCCTCGAGCTCGGCGATCTGCTGGGGTGTGATGTTCTTCGCGGCCCGGGCGGCCAGTTCACCGGCCAGTTGCGCCTGAGCCCAGAAGAGGTCGCGCACGTCCTGCTTCGTGAACGGGGCCACGACGAAGCCGCGCCGGGGAACCATCTCGACGAAGCCTTCGCTCCGGAGCGCAAGGAGTCCCTCTCGCACGGGCGTCGTGCTGACTCCCACGGCTTCGGCGATCCGCTCGATGCGGAGGAAATCGCCTGCACGCACCTCGCCGGAAATGATCATCTCGCGTACGTACGAGGCAACTTCCTCTGGAAGTTGCTGTCGCCTTGATCTGTCATTCAGGGCCATCGTCGGTCGCACCTTCCCGGATTCAGAGACTCGACATAATGTACCATTCGCGCCCCGCCCGGCGACCGCGGCGCCCGGCTGAGCCGATCTGCCGGCCGCTGTCGTGCGGCGTTCCCCCGTCCCATGAGTCGATGCTCGAGCCACCGCTGGAAACCGTGACCATATGGACATAATCCACAACACATCATATATTGCTGTCACTGTGATCCAGATCGCATGCGCCGCGGCGGGTCGGTGGTTCCTACCGGACATGCGCGCGGACACGTCGGCGAGTCGAGTGAGAGGGACCTGATGACCGGTATGAAGAATGGGACGGCGCAGGCGGGATTGCGCCCGTATCAGATTGCCACCGTTCTCTTCTGCATGTTCTTGAACATGCTGGACGGCTATGACGTCCTCGTCATGGGTTTCGCGATGCCGCACCTACCGGACGGTTTCGCTACCAATCCGCAGAAGGGGTATCTGATCAGCGCCGCGCTGGCCGGCATGGCGGTGGGCGCGATCGGCTTCGCCCGTTTCGCGGATGTCATCGGCCGACGGCGCGTCCTGTTGGCCGGCCTTGCCGCCAACACGGTCGGGCTGGCGGCGTCGGCGCTCTCGACCGGTTTCGAGGCGCTCCTCGTGACCCGGTTCGTCACCGGCATCGCGATCGGGACCATCAGCGTCGTCATCATCGTCCTGTGTCAGGAGGTTGTCCCGCCCAATCGGCGAAGTGTGGCGCTCGGACTGGTCATGATCGGCTACCCGCTCGGCACGACGCTCGCCGGCTTCGCCGGCGCGGGCCTCGTCTCCCTGGCCGGCGGGGCATGGCAGGGCATGTTCTGGATCGGCTCGGCGCTGGGGGTCCTGTCGTTCGTCGTGACTGCCGCGTTCCTCCGGGAATCGGAGGACTTCCTCGCGCGGAAAGGCGCGAAGGAGCAGCCCGATCCGGCAGTCGCCGCACCGCGGGACGCGACCCGTCTGCTCGGCAGGGAACTGCGATCTCGCACCGTGCTCCTGGCGTTCGGGTACTCGATGCTCACCGCCGGGTACTACTTCGTCAGCACCTGGACGCCACAGCTCATCAAGAACGCCAGTGGTGACGCGGGCAGCGGCGCTCTCGCCGGGATCATGATCAGCTTCGGTGCGGTCGTCGGGGGATGCTTGTTCGGCGCATTCGGGTTGCGATTCCCCGGGGCGCGGATCGCGCTCGTCACCTCCGTCGTGTCTGCCGTGGCCATCGCGGGTTTCGCGGTCACGCTCCAGGGTCCGTTCGCACTGGCGATGGCCGGGTTGCTCGGTGGCGGCACCTACGCCGCCATGTCCGGGTACACCTCGACCTCGACCGCGGTATACCCCGTGCTCGCACGCGCCAAGGGATACGGCGCGATGATGGGCGTCGCGCGCGGTGGAGCCATTCTGTCGCCGATCATCGCGGGTTACGCACTGAGCGTGATGACACCGCGCGCGATGTACCTTGCAGTCGTCGTGCCCCTCGCCCTGGCGGCGGTCGTGGCGACGGCCCTCATGCGCGTCACCCGTGCTGTCGAGACCGAGGCGTCGAGGGTGGAAACCCGCCCACTCGTCGCTCCCGAGTAGCCGAAGGACCGCCCGGGATCCTCCCGGGCGGTCCTTCGCTGTCGAGCGGTCGTCCACTCAGTCGAACAGGATGACGCCGCGGATGTTCTTGCCGTCCTTCAGGTCTCGGTATCCTTGGTTGATGTCGTCGAGACGGTAGGTACGGGTGATCATGTCGTCGAGGTTGAGCTGGCCGGCCTTGTACATGTTCAGCAGCCGGTTGACGTCCCAGGTGCCGTTGGTGGAGCCGAAGACGCATCCCTGCAGCCGCTTCTGGGACAGCGTCAGGTCGGCGATCGGGATGGGCAGACCGACTCGGGAGTGTTCGCCGACGGCGGTGACGACGACGGTGCCCGCCTTGCGGACCGCGGCGAGTGCCTGGGCGACGTGTTCTGGTTCGAGCACGCCGACGGTGATGACGAGGGCGTCCGCACCCTGGCCGTTGGTGGACTGTTTGGCGAGTTCGGCCGCCTCTTCGATGGTCGCGACGGCGTGGGTCGCACCGAACGTCTTCGCGCTGTCCCGTTTGAACGCGACCGGGTCGACGGCGATGACGTGCGAGGCGCCGGCGTGCCGGGCGCCCTGCAGTGCGGCGGAGCCGAGTCCGCCGATGCCCATGACGATGACGGTGTGCCCGGGTTCGACGTTGCCGAGGTTGACGGCCGATCCCCAGCCGGTGCTCACCCCGCATCCGACGAGGCAGGCCTTGTCGAGGGGGATGTCCTTGTCGATCTTGACGACCGAGTTGATGGAGACCGTGGTGGTCTCGAGGAAGGTCGAGATGCCGCACATCTGACCGACCGGCGTCCCGTCCGTGGTGTGCACCCGGAACGTGCCGTCCGTCCAACGCGGGCCGGCAAGGATGCCGGCGGCGAGATTGCACAGGCTCTGCAGGTTGCTCGAACACCAGCGGCAGTGGCCGCAGGACGGGATCGCGGAGAAGACGACGTGGTCGCCGACCTCGATGCCCTTGTAGTTGGGGGAGGCCTTCGTGACGATGCCGGCGCCCTCGTGGCCGAGGGCGAACGGGTACATGCCGACCGGGATGTCCCCGGTGACGTGGTGGTCGTCGGAGTGGCACATGCCGCTCGCGACGAGCTTGACCTGCACCTCGTCGTCGCGGGGATCCTCCAGTTCGAGGTCGATGACCTCGAGTTCGCCGGGGATCTGCCGGATGACTGCGCCGCGGGTTCTCATGCTTCTCCTTGGGGTCGGTGGATGGGATGTACTGGTCTCAGTCGGAGAGTCGGGTGACCACGGACTTCGTCTCGAGGTATTCGGCGAGGGCCTCGGCACCGTTTTCGCGGCCCCAGCCGGACTGCTTGTAACCGCCGACGGGCATCTGCACCCCGCCCGCTCGGTGGACGTTGATGCCGATCCGGCTCGCCCGCAGCCGATGAGCGATCGAGTGGGCGCGGGCGACGTCCCGCGTCCAGACGCTGCCGGCGAGGCCGTACTCGGTGTCGTTGGCGGCGGCGACGGCTGCGTCGATGTCGGTGAACGTCATGACGCCGAGCACCGGGCCGAAGATCTCTTCGCGGATCATCGCCATCGAGGGGTCGGCGTCGACCACCACGGTCGGCTCGTAGAAGTAGCCCCGGTCGCCGATTCGCTTGCCGCCGGCCACGACCCGGGCGCCGGCCGCGATCCCGCTCTCGACGTAGCCGTTCACCCGGTCGAGGTGGCGCTGCGAGATGAGGGGCCCCAGGTCGGCGTCCGGGTCGGCGCCGTAACCGACTTTCAGGTTTCGGCTGAACTCGGCGACCCCGTCGGCCACCTCGTCGGCGATGTCGCGATGGACGAACAGCCGGGAGCCGGACGTGCAGATCTGGCCGGAGTTCCAGAAGATCCCGATCCCGACGCCGGGGATCACGATGTCGAGGTCGGCGTCCGGCAGCACGATCATAGCCGACTTGCCACCGAGTTCGAGTGAGACCTTCTTGAGGTTGCCTGCGGCGGCCTGCACGATCTGCCTGCCGACCTGGGTCGACCCGGTGAAGCTCACCTTGTCGACGCCGGGGTGCGCGGCGAGCGGAGCGCCGACCCGGGGCCCGAAGCCGGTGACGACGTTGACGACGCCGGGCGGCAGTCCCGCGTCGAGGACCAGTCGGCCGACGGCCAGCGCGGTGAGTGACGCCTCTTCGGAGGGTTTGAGCACACACGAGCACCCGGCGGCGAGCGCGGGGGCCAGTTTCTGCGCGATCGCGACGATCGGTGCGTTCCACGGCACGATCAGTGCGGCCACCCCGACCGCTTCCTTGCGGGTGTATCCCTGGAAACGCATTTCGGCGGGCCCGATCTCGACGCTCTTGCCCTCGACCTTGTCGGCCCAGCCGGCGAAGTACCGGAACTGATTGACCGCCTCGCCGACCATCAGGCGCGCCTGCGAGACCGGCATGCCCGCGTCCATGCTCTCCAGTGCGGCGAGCTGATCGGCCCGATTCTCCAGCGTCTCGGCGATGCGCCACAGGATCACCGACCGTTGCTGGCCCGACAACCGCAGCCACCGAGCCTCGTCGAAGGAGCGGCGGGCGGCGGCCACCGCGGCGTCGACGTCGGCTTCGGAGCCTTCGGCGATCCGGGCCACCTGTTCTCCGGTACCGGGATCGATCGCGGGGAACGACGCGCCCTCGACCGCGGGCACCCAGGAACCGTCGATCAGCAGGCGTTCCGGCTCGATGAGTTCTTTCAATGCCTGAACACCGGTAGTCGGCGTCATCTGTTACCTCCGAGTGGTTCTGTGACCGATCGCGCCACTGCCTATGAGTGCATAGTACAGAATATATAAAACGCATGTGATGCACCGTGCTTTGTACATCGTCCGTGACGCGGCTCACTCGGGCTGCAGCTCCGCCTGCCGGACAGGGGCACGATGGTCTTGTCCGGCGACGTCGCGTAGATCCAGGACAGCATCAGCTGTTGCGTCGGCATGCCGGCCGACTCCGACACCGCCGATGCGATCGAATCGCTGAAGAAGTTGAAGTTGCTGCGCAGCCAACCGAATACGACGGTGTGCGTCAATCACGACATCGACGATTGGAACCGGCTCCGCCTGAACGGGCGTCAGGTCGTCCAGGCCGAGACACTCGACGGCCGGCCGTGGCCTCGGTGAACTGCGTGGCCGCTAAACTCGGCTGGTGGACATCCGGGACGCAGAGTACCTCGTCGCCGTGGCCGATCACGGCAGCATCACCGAGGCCGCGCGGGCGCTGTTCATCGCGCAGCCGTCGCTGTCGCAGGCGATCCGGACTCTCGAACGCGATCTGGGTGTCGAACTGTTCGATCGTGGAGGACGGAAGCTGCGGATCACCCCCGCGGGCACGTCGTTCGCGCATGCGGCGCGGCAGGTTCTCGCCGATGTGGAGCGGGCGCGGGCCGTCGTGCACGACGTCGCCGAACTGCGGTCCGGCACGCTCACGATCGCGGTTCTCAATTCCCTTGCCGCCGATCCGCTTCCGCGGATCGTCGGCCGGTTCCATCGGCAGTACCCGCGCGTGGTCCTGGCCACGGTGTCGGCGGACGTTCCCGACGGGGTGGGCCGCGCGGTCCGCTCGGGTGAGTGCGACCTCGGGCTCACCGAACTGCTCGTCGACCACCAGGGGCTCGAGTTCAGGATGGTGGGGGAACAGGAGATCGTGCTCGCGCTGCACGCGGATCTGGCGATCGAGCTACCCGATCCGGTGCCCGTCGGCCTGCTCGCCGACATTCCGATGATCGTCGAGATCGGGTCACGTCCACGACTGCCGGTGGACAACATCGCCGTCGAGTGTGCGCATCGTCAATCGATGTGGGAACTGGTCGTCCAGGGCGCGGGGGCGACCCTACTCCCGCGGCGTGTCGCCGAACAGGAACTGCCGGGGGTCGTGGTGCGCTCGCTCGCACCGCCGGAGGTGCGCACCATCGGCCTCGTCCATCGACCCGATCCGCTTCCGCCGGCCGCGGCGGCGTTCATCGCCGCGCTCGACGAGGATCACGGCTCGAGCGTGTCGAGGAACGCGCGTCCGGCCGGAGACAGCCGGGCTTCGTCGTAGATCACCCCGTACGGGGCGGTGATCGGCGGGTCGAGGGTGCAGATCCGCGCGCCGCCGACCGCGGCCCGTTCCGCGAGGGTGCGTTCCATGAACGACATTCCCACGCCCTCGACGACGAACGCGCCGACGGCTTCCCGTTGCTCGACGACGGCCGACATGATCGTCCGGCTCCCCGCGGCCTGCAGCGCCTTCTCGATGACGGTGCGCGACGAAGATTCCTTGGGCAGCCCCACCACGGGAATATCCGGAAGGTCGGCGAGGGGGAACGGATCCCGCCAGGCGATCTCGGCGTCGTGCGGAACCACCAGCCAGTACTCGTGAATTCCGAGGGCGCGGGTCGTCAATCCTCCTGCAGCGAAAGGGAAGTGACTGAAGGCGATCTCGCAGTGCCCGTCCCGGATGAGCGACGCGATGACGTCGACCGGTCGCAGGTCGGCGAGCCGGACGACCACGCCGGGATACTGCTTGCGGAAAGACCCGATCAGTTCCGTGACGGGGCCTTCCGCGACGTGCGCCGACGCGCAGATGTCGAGCCGGCCGCGCGGCAGTCCCGAGACGTCGACGAGTGAGCTCTCGGCGGCCACCAGGTCTCGCACGATCTTCCGCGCGGGACCGACGAAGGCCTTTCCCGCCGCGCTGAGCACCAGGCCGCGGCCCACGCGGTGGAACAGCTCGACGCCGAGGTCACGCTCGAGATTGCGCAGCCCCTTCGACAACGACGGCTTGGTGACGCCCAGGGCCTCGGCCGCGAGCGCGAGGCCGTCGTTGTCGACGGTGGCGAGAAAATACTCGACGTGACGCGACTCCACCAGTGCAGACTACTGCGTGCGACTGTCGGGCCGCCGGTTGTCAGATGTGACGTCCGCCGGTGACTTCGAGGACGGTGCCCGTCATGTAGCTGGACAGATCGGACGCGAGGAACAGCGCGACGTTGGCGATCTCCTCGGGCTCGGCACCGCGACCCATCGGGACCTCCTTGAGCTTCGCCTCGATGATGTCGGCGCGCAGGGCACGGATCATGTCGGTGTTCACCACGCCGGGCTGGATCGCGTTGACCCGGACCCCGAGGTGGGCGACCTCCTTCGCGGCCGCCTTCGTGAGGCCCACCATGCCGGCCTTCGCGGCGCTGTAGTTGGTCTGCCCGACCATGCCGACCTTGCCCGAGATCGACGAGATGTTCACGATCGAACCCTTGCCTGCCTCCCGCATCGCGATCGACGCGATCTGGGTGCCCAGCCACGCGCCCTGCAGGTGCACGTCGATGACGGAGCGGAAATCGGCGAGCGACATCTTGCGCAGCGTCGCGTCGCGGGTGATGCCGGCGTTGTTGACCCACACGTCCATCGCGCCGAACGCGTCGAGCGCCGTCTTTCCGAGGTTCTGCATCTGATCCGGATCGGTCACGTCGCAGGCGACGGCGACGGCCTGGAAGCCGTCGGCCTCCAGCTTTCCGGCGGCGGCCTTGACGTTCTCGGCGTGCATGTCGCCGAGGACGACGGACGCGCCCTCACTCGCGAACTTCCGGGCCATCTCGAAACCGATGCCCTGGGCCGCGCCCGTGACGACGGCGACCCGTCCCTCGAGAAGTGTCATTGATTCTTCCTTCCTCAGTTGTACGAACGCAGCAGCCCGCGGCTGATGATCTGTTTCTGAATGTCGCTGGTTCCCTCGCCGATGAGGAGGAACGGTGCCTCCCGCATGAGGCGTTCGATCTCGTATTCCTTGGAATAGCCGTAGCCGCCGTGGATCCGGAAGCTGTCCTGCGTGACCTCCGAGCAGAACTCGCTCGCCAGGTACTTGGCCATCCCGGCGGCGACGTCGTTGCGTTCGCCGGAGTCCTTGAGCCGCGCGGCATTGACCATCATCAGGTGTGCCGCCTCGACCTTGGTCGCCATCTCCGCGATCCGGAAGGCGATGGCCTGGTGTTCGGCGATCGGCGACCCGAACGTCTCCCGTGCCTTCGCATACTTCACGCCGAGTTCGAACGCGCGCTGGGCGATCCCGCACGCGCGGGCGGCGACGTTGACGCGGCCGACCTCGACGCCGTCCATCATCTGCCGGAAGCCGCGGCCCGGGTCGCCGCCGAGGATCGTGTCGGCCGCGGCCCGGTAGCCGCTGAACACCATCTCGGTGGTGTCGATGCCCTTGTAGCCCATCTTCTCGAGCTTCCCGGGGATCGTGAGCCCGGGCAGCACCTCACCGAACCCTGCCGGCTTCTCGATGAGGAACGCCGTGAGGTTGTCGTGCGGCTTCGCCGCACCCTCCTCGGTGCGGACCAGCACCGCCACCAGCGTCGACGACCCGCCGTTCGTCAGCCACATCTTCTGGCCGTCGATCACGTAGTTGCCGTCCGCTGCCCGGGCCGCCTTGGTCCGGATGGCGGCGACGTCGGAACCCAGTTCGGGTTCGGACATCGAGAACGCGCCGCGCAGCTCACCCGTCGCCATGCGCGGCAGGTAGTGAGCCTTCTGTTCGGGTGTGCCGTGATTGGCGATCATGTGCGCCACGATGAAATGGGTGTTGATCACCCCGGACACGCTCATCCAGCCCCGCGCGATCTCCTCGACGCACAGTGCGTAGGTGAGGAGGGATTCCCCGATGCCGCCGTACTCCTCGGGGATCGTGAGCCCGAACAGGCCCATCTCCTTCATCTGCTCGACGATGGCCGTCGGGTACGTGTCGGAATGCTCGAGCTCCTGCGCCTGCGGAATGATCGCCTTGTCCACGAACTCGCGTACCGCCGAGACGATCTCGCCTTGGGTGTCCGTGAGCCCGGCGGTCTGCGCCAGTCGTGTCATCGTTCCACCTGTCCCGTATTCATCATTTCTCCGTACTCTGCTCGGCGTGCACGTCGTTCAGACGGTCGCGCAACGCGGACCGCAGGACCGCACCCCGTGGGGACAGGGGCAACTCGTCGACGAAGACCACCTCGCGCACCTTCTTGTACGGCGGCACCGTGGCCGCCACGAACTCGATCAGTTCCTCGGCGGTGATGCGCGCCGTGGCTTCTGCCACCACGAAAGCGACGGGCATCTCCCCGACCCCGGGAACGGAGCGGCCGACCACCACGACGTCGAGAATGCCTCGTCGTGACAGCAACAGCTGTTCCAATTCGTGCGGATCGACGGTGTAGCCCTTGTAGAGGAGTGCGTCCTCAGGTCTGCCAACCATGTCGAATATCGAGTTCCATCTCGCCGGGAAATTTCATTGTTCGTGAATATGCCCGGACAATTCCTCCGGACACTGACACCTATTGAAGTGCCTCGCCCCGCCGTGGTCAAAGACGCTGTAGGAAACCGACAGTTTCCCTCTTCCTATGGGTCGTAAATGCCGTCTGCGCTGCGCGTTCTCGTTCGCGGCACTCGCTTGACAGCGAGGCCGGGTTGCTGGATATTCACCTTCATGGCTGAACGCGAAGTGAGTGACGAAGACTTCCAGGACATTCTCGCGCAGACGAGAACCTTTATTCAGAAGGAAGTAATTCCCAGGGAAAACGAAATCGCGGAAAAGGATCTGATTCCGGACGACATTCGCCGCAAGGCGGCGGACATGGGTCTGTTCGGGTACGCCATCCCGCAGCAGTGGGGCGGGCTCGGACTCGACCTCACACAGGACGTGGAACTGGCCATGGAGTTCGGGTACACGAGCCTGGCGCTGCGGTCGATGTTCGGCACCAACAACGGGATCGCCGGCCAGGTGCTGGTGAATTTCGGTACGGACGAACAGAAGTCGGAATGGCTCGAGCGCATCGCGTCCGGTGACGTGGTCGCGTCGTTCGCGCTGACCGAGCCGGAGGCCGGGTCGAACCCGGCGGGCCTGACCACCCGCGCCGTCCTGAAGGACGGCAAGTGGACGATCAACGGCACCAAGCGGTTCATCACCAACGCACCGTTGGCCGATCTGTTCGTGGTGTTCGCCCGCACCCGTCCCGCCGACGAGACCGGCACCGGCATCGCGGTGTTCCTCGTTCCCGCCGACACCGCCGGTGTCGTGGTCGGTCCGAAGGACAAGAAGATGGGCCAGGAGGGCGCTTGGACGGCGGAGGTCGCGTTCGACGACGTCACCGTCCCCGAATCCGCTCTGGTCGGCGGCAGTGAAGAGGCCGGCTACCGCGCCGCCATGACGTCGCTCGCCCGGGGCCGCGTGCACATCGCCGCCCTCGCCGTCGGCAGCGCGCAGCGTGCGCTCGACGAGTCCGTCGCCTTCGCGGCGGTCACGAAGCAGGGCGGCACCCCGATCGGTGACTTCCAGCTGGTGCAGGCCATGCTCGCCGATCAGCAGGTGGGCGTGTCCGCGGGCCGCGCGCTCGTGCGGGACGCGGCGCAGAAGTACGTCAGCGGTGAGGACCGCCGTATCGCCCCGTCCGTGGCGAAGCTGTACTGCACGGAGATGGCCGGCAAGGTCGCCGACCTCGCGGTGCAGGTGCACGGTGGCACCGGATACATGAGAGACGTTCCGGTGGAACGGATCTACCGTGAGGTCCGCCTGCTGCGTCTGTACGAGGGCACCAGCGAGATCCAGCGCCTGATCATCGGCGGCGGCCTCGTCCGCGAAGCCAAGAAAGCGCTCTGAACCCATGTACGAAGCAGTGATCTGCGAACCCGTCCGCACCCCCGTCGGGGGATTCGGCGGCATGTACCGCGACATCCCCGTCACCACCCTCGCGTCGACGGTGTTGAAGGGTCTGATCGAACGGACGTCGCTCACGTCCGACGACATCGACGACGTCATCTTCGGTCAGGGCTACGCCAACGGCGAGGCGGCGGCCATCGGCCGGATCGCTGCGCTCGACGCCGGCCTCGACGTCACCGTGCCCGGCATCCAGCTCGACCGCCGCTGCGGCTCCGGGCTCCAAGCGGTGATCTACGCGGCCATGCAGGTACAGACCGGGATGAGCGATCTGGTGATCGCGGGCGGCGCCGAGTCGATGAGCCAGACCGAGTTCTACAGCACCGGTATGCGCTGGGGCGTCAAGGGCGCCTCGGTGGAGTTCCACGACCGCTTGGCCAAGCCCCGCACCAACTCCGGTGGCGTGAACTTCCCCGTCGAGGGCGGCATGATCGAGACCGCGGAGAACCTGCGCCGGGAGTATTCGATCAGCCGCGAGGAGCAGGACGCGTACGCCGCCGAATCTCATGCGCGTGCGATCCGCGCCCAGGACGGCGGCCTGTTCGACGCCGAGACGATCCCGGTGACCGTGCCGGGCAAGCGCGGCAAGGCTGACGTCGTCGTGACCACCGACGAACACCCGCGCCGCGACGTCACGGCCGAGTCGTTGTCGGCGTTGCGGCCCATCCGATCACGCGTCGATCCGGAGGCGACCGTGACCGCGGGGAACGCGTGCGGTCAGAACGACGCGGCCGCCGCCGCGATCGTGACCACCCCCGAGAACGCGGAACGTCTGGGCCTGCGCCCGTTCGCCCGGCTCGTCAGCTGGGGCGTCGCCGGCGTGGAGCCGAACCGGATGGGCATCGGCCCGGTCCCGGCCGTGGACAAGGCTCTCACCCGGGCGAAGCTCACCCTCAACGACATCGATCTCCTCGAGATCAACGAGGCGTTCGCAGCGCAGGTCCTGGCGTGCGCGCGGGAGTGGAAGTTCGACGAGTCCGACATGCGAGAACGGTTCAACGTCAACGGATCCGGCATCTCCCTCGGTCACCCCGTCGGCGCCACCGGCGGTCGCATCCTGGCCAACCTGCTCCGCGAACTGGACCGCCGCCAGGACCGCTACGGCATCGAGACGATGTGCATCGGCGGTGGGCAGGGCATCGCGGCCGTGTTCGAGAACGTCAACCTCTAGCCGTTTCCACTTCGCCCGGTACCGGGCCGACCCGAAAAGAGTGTCATGCGCGTATTCCAGGGAATCGACGACGTCGAATCCGCAGTCGGCGAACATCTCGGCCACAGCGACTGGCTCGAGATCACGCAGGAACGCGTGAACGTGTTCGCCGACGCCACCGGCGACCATCAGTGGATCCACGTCGATCCCGAACGGGCCGCCCAGGGCCCGTTCGGCGCCCCCATCGCCCACGGCTACCTCACGCTGTCGCTGCTGCCGAAGCTCGGCGCCGACCTCATGCGCGTCGACGGCGTGAAGCTCGTGATCAACTACGGTCTCAACAAGGTGCGCTTCCCGCAGCCGGTGAAGGTCGGGGCGAAGGTGCGGGCCGGTGGCGAGATCGTGTCGTTCGAGCACACGAAGCAGGGCGCGCAGGTAGTCGTCAAATACACCATCGAGATCGAGGGTGCGGACAAGCCGGCGTGCGTCGCCGAAACCGTCCGCGTCCTGGTTGCCTGAGACACAAGGAAAAACAATGCGAAGAGCAGCACTGGTCGCCCCCGTCCGCACCGCGGTCGGCCGTTTCGGCGGCGCACTGCGCGACGTCCCGGCAGAGACGTTGGCCGCCACCGTCATCAAAGAGACCGTGGCGCGGTCCGGGATCGATCCGATCCTCATCGAGGACGTCGTGATGGGGCAGTCGTACGCCAGCTCCGAGGCCCCGTGCATCGGACGGTGGGCGGCGCTCGAGGCAGGACTGCCGATCCGCGTCGCCGGACTCCAGACCGACCGCCGGTGCGGCACGGGCCTGCAGGCCCTCGTGACCGCGTCGATGATGGTGCAGACCGGCGCAGCCGACGTCGTGCTCGCGGGCGGTGTCGAGTCGATGAGCAACATCGAGCACTACACCACCGGGGCCCGCTGGGGCACTCGCGCCGGATCGCTGAACCTGTACGACCGCCTCGATCGCGGTCGGGAACGCTCCCAGCCGGAATGGCGGTTCGGGAAGATCAGCGGCATGATCGAGACCGCCGAGAACGTCGCAACACGGTGTGGAATCGGCCGTGAGGAGTCGGACGCGTTCGCCGCCGAGAGCCACGCCAAGGCCCACGCCGCCTGGGAGGCAGGAAAGTTCGACGACGAGGTGATCGAGGTGAAGATCACCGACCGCAAGGGCAACGTCTCCGTCGTGGCGCGGGACGAGGGCATCCGGCCCGAAACCACGCCGGAGACCCTGGCGCGGCTGCGCAGTGCCCTCCCGGACGGTGTCGTCACCGCGGGCAATGCGAGTCAGCAGAACGACGCCGCGTCGTCGATGCTCGTCGTCGCCGAAGATCAGCTCGACGAACTCGGGCTGGAGCCGATGGGTTTCCTCACCGGGTGGTCCGCCGCCGGGTGCGAACCGGCGCTGATGGGACTCGGCCCGGTCGCGGCCACGTCCAAGCTGTTCAGCAGGACGGGTGCGAGCTTCGACGACTTCACGCTGATCGAGCTGAACGAGGCATTCGCGTGCCAGGTGCTCGGCGTCCTGAAGGAGTGGGGATTCGACGACCGGGACCGCCTGAACGTCAACGGGTCCGGGATCTCGCTCGGACACCCGATCGGCGCGACCGGCGCCCGAATGACGACCACCGCGCTGCATGAATTGCGGCGACGTGGCGGCGGGAAGGCGCTTCTCACGATGTGCATCGGTGGCGGGCAGGGAATGGCCGCCATCGTCGAAGGTGCCTAGCCCCGACTGATACGCGCGTCCGCCGGCTCCGACATCGGGGTCGGCGGACGCGACTTCACGGTTCGATCTGACCGGTCGGCCATCTCCGCGCAGACCCGCCATTGTTCGAGCGCCGAGGCAGGGTGGGAGAATCCTACCGCCGACGCTCACCGCAGTTCCCGCGCGATCGCTCGGGCCGCGCGGCGAGCCTGCTTCGCCGCGAACCCGATCTGCGACGGCCTGGGCACGAACCCGATGAAACGCAACCTCTCGGCGGCCGGCTTTTCACCGGTGGCGTGCGGCCAACCTCGCTCGTCCAGTACGCCGAGGTGCCCGACCAGCTTTTCGAGTTCCTGGCGGAACCCCGTCGCGCAGACCATTGCCTCCGGGTCGATTCGCACACCGTCCACCAGCCACACGCTGTCCGCGTCGAGTGACTCGACTCCGCGAACGACCTCGATGGACCTCTCTCGGATCGCGGCGATGAGCTCCTTGTCGACGATCGCCGGTGCCACGCCGAGGCGGGCGCTGCGGGCGAAGATCCCCTCGTCGGGGATCGGTAATCCGAACTCGCGCAGGTCGCCGATGCTCCTCTCCCTGCCGAACCGAGCGATTGCGTCCGCGATAGGGACCGGGGCATGGTAGAGCGGCGTCGCGATGAAGTCTCCCGGTATGCCACCAGGTCCCTGGCGGAGCATGATGTTCGGCGGCGTGCGAGCCGAAAGCCAGACCTTTGCCGCGCCTCCGGTGGCGAGGTCGTAGGCAATTTCCATGCCCGAGCAGCCCGCTCCCACCACGAGGACCCGTTTCCCGTTGTACTGCGAGGGATTCCGGTACTGCGAGGAATGAACCAGTGCGCCCCGCCAGACCCCGCGTCCGGGCCAGTCCGGGACGAAGGGCTCATGATCGAAGCCGGTCGCGACCACCACCTCGGCAGCGTCGACCGAACCGGCAGCGGTGGTCAACCGCCAGTGCCCGTCCGTCAGGTCGAGCCGTTCCACCGGGCAGCCCAGGCGCAACTCGATCCCGTCCGCACGTGCGTGCCGCGCGAGATGCTCGATCACCTGTTCCCGCGTGGGAAAGGTCGGTGTGCCCTTGGGGTAGGGGCGGTTCGGCAGGTGGGAGAACTGCCTGCCGGTGTTCAGTCGCAGCCGGTCATAACGAGAGTGCCACGACGAACCGACTTGGTCGGCTCGGTCGATCAGCAACGGGTTGATGCCACGGTCGGCGAGGGCCACCGCCGCCGCGACCCCGGAGGTGCCGGCACCGACGATTGCGACTTGATGCTCGCTCATCGTGTGCTCCTTGGGTGTTGTCTTGTGTCATGCGGTTTCGGCGACAATGACGCTCATCGGGCCGGTGAGCGGGCGATGGTCGCGGTAGCGCCAGCCAGTGTCCTGCAGCCAGGCGATGCCTTCTCCGACGCTGTAGACGTCGCCGTGTTCGAGGTGGACCGCGAATTCGCCCGCCATCAGGGCGGCCGCGACCGGCTGGGTGTGGGTGGGGTCGGTCCAGAAGTCGGCAATCAGCAGCGTGGCGCCGGGTGCGGCGACATCGCGAATGCGTTGTAGCAGCGCACGATTCTGCTCGGGCGACCAGTAATGCACCAGGTTCGCGACCAGGAAGGCGTCGTATCCGGCGGGCAGCGGGTCGGCCATCGCGTCGCCGGCGCATACGTCGACTCGCCCCTCCAGCCCGACCGACGTGATGCGGTCCTGCGCGGTCTGGGCAACCGCAGGCAACTCGAACACGGTCGCGGTCAGTTGCGGGCAGTGGCGCGCCACCGCGATGGACCAGGAGCCGGTGCCGCCGCCGATGTCGAGGAGTCGATGACTGCCGGACAGATCGACCGTGTCCGGCAGGGCGAGCGAGGGGCCGGCCGAAAACGCCTCGATACCGATCGAGGCGATGGGTTGCAGGGCGGCGTCGAGGTCGAAGATCTGGCGTTTCGGCCCGCGGGCGAGTGCGTCGGCCAGGTCTTCCCACGCCGGGAAGCTGATCTTGTCCCAGAACCGCAGCAGCGGACGCAGGTCGGCGGGCGATCCGCCGGCGAGGAACGCGGCCGCCGTCTCGGTATTGGCATAGTGTTCGCCTCGGCGTTCGAGCATACCCAGCGCGACCATGGCGTCGGCGCTGATCCGGGTGGCTCGGGCAGTAAGCCCGGTGCGGGCGGCCAGGCCATGCAGGTCGGTGGGGCCCTCGCCCAACGCCTCGAACAAACCGAGTTCGCTGGCGGCGAAGAGGTGCTTGGCGGCCATGAACCCGGACGCCAACTGCATGATCGGCTCCGGGTTAGGCAGGTCGTGGTCGGTTTCGGCGGAGGTATGGGCTGTCATCGTCATGAAACCAGCGTCGTCGTTGTCGGTTCTGCGTCATATCCCTGAATCCTGGGGAATCCACCCAGATTTCTGGGGTAGGCAGCCCTGACCTGCTGCGATACACTTCGGACATGGCGGAGAGCTTGCTGCCACACGTCCGCGATCAAATTTCGCGTGCCGCCGCCGACCAGCTGGACTGGGTGGGGTACAGCGCGCGAATGAGCGAGGCCCTGCGCACGGTGATCCCACATGACCGCTGCTGCTGGCACACCGTCGACCCGGGCACCATCCTGTTCACCGGCAGCGTCAACCGGAACGTCGGGTGTTCCGGATCCTGGTTGGCGCACTACGAATACGAGGTCGAGGACGTCGACAAGTGGGCGTTTCTTGCGCACAGTGGCCGCCTGGCGGGTGCACTCAGTCTGGATACCCACGGAGATTTGTCCCGCAGTGCACGGCACCGTTCGCACGAGGCGTACGGAATCGGCGACGAGCTGCGGGTCTCCCTGGTGTCGGACGGGGTCTATTGGGGTGCAGCGGCATTCCTGCGCGATGCGGGCGCGCCGTGGTACACCGCCGAGCACGTCCGCGCAATCGCCGCGCTGGCGCCCGCGCTCGCGACCGGTCTGCGACGTTCGATGCTCCACGAGGTCGAGGCCGCCGTGACGACCGTGGACTACGGCCCCGGCGTGGTGGTCTTCGACGCCGTCGGCAACCCGGAATCGGTCTCACCCGCCGCGGAACGCTGGATCGACGAAATTGTCGAGGTCCCGGCGCCGTCGACGCCGTTCGAATCGAAGGTCGTGCAGGCCATCGCGGCCCGGGCGCGGGCGATCGAACCGGGCACCGATCCGCTGGAACTTGCCGCGCGCTCGCGGGTACGCACGCGATCCGGCGCCTGGCTGTTGCTGTACGGGACCAGGCTTTCCGGCGTCGAAGACGGACGCACCGCCGTCATCATCCAACCCGCGACGCCGCATGAGATCGCGCCCGTCATTGCCATGGCCTACGGACTGTCCCAACGCGAATGCCATCTCACTGCGCTGTGCGTCCAAGGGCGATCGACAAGGGAGATGGCGCACGCAATGTCGTTATCCGTCTACACAATTCAAGACCACATGAAGTCGATCTTCGACAAGACCGGGGTGCGCAGCCGCGGGGAACTGGTGGGGCAGATATTCCTAGAGCACTATGCGCCACGCTGGGAGCTTGCGGCATCCCCGCCATCCGGATGGTGGGCGAAGGGCATCAACTGAATTCGCCGAACTCTCGGCGGTGCGTATCTGCTTCACGGCCAGCGAACGGAGGTGGCCCCGATTCCCTCCGTTCGTCGCTCCGGCGCCGGTAGGCGGGACTTCACGTAGTTGACGAGCAATGCGGCGAAGACGATCGCGCATCCGATGGCACCCACGGCGAGAGCGAGCCTGATCCCGCTTTCGGTGGGAAGTAGGTCCGGTGCCAGATTCGCCGCGAGCACCGCGCCCGCGAGGGCGCTGCCGAACGAACCACCGACAGTGCGCAGCACCTGGTTGAAGCTCACTGCGCTACCGAGTTCGGTGTCGGCGACGCTGCGGGCGATCAGGGCCGGCATCGCCGCATACGTCATGCCCATTCCTGCCCCGAACCCCAGCATTCCGATCAGGATTTCCCACAGCGCGTTGTGGGCGACCCAGAGCAGTGCGCTCGAGGCCGTCACGAGGCCCGCGCCGATGAGCAGCAGAGTCCTCATGCGGATCCGGTGCGAGACCGCGCGGACGAGTCGGTTCGCGCCGAAACTGGCCACCGACAGGGGAAGCATCACGAATCCGGCCCAGAACAGGGGCAGCGCGATGCCGTATCCGGTGGAGGCGGGCGCCTGGGCGATGAGGCTGCCGATCGAGAGTCCGATGTACATCGCGGCGCCGAGGCCGATCGCGGTGCTGTTCGCGACCAGCACGTCACCGTTGCGCAGTACCCGCAGGTTGATCAGCGGGTAGGGGGTGCGCAGTTCGACGAGGGACCACGCCGTCAGCAGTGTCGCCGCCCCGGCGAAGAAGCCGATGGTCCACGGTGAGCCCCAGCCCCACCGGGAGCCTTCGCTGACGGCGACGAGTAGGGACGCGAGTCCGGTGCCGACCAGCAGTGCGCCCGGGACGTCGAGTGTGTTGCGCGGTGCCTGCTCGTCGGGACCTGCGGGAACGACACGCCAGACGACGAGGATGGTGGTGATCAGGAACAGCGCCGCGAACCAGAAGGCGAATCGGAACCCGAGGAGGTCGGCGAGGATGCCGGTCAGCGGGTATCCGAGTCCCAGGCCCGTCGTCACCGTCACCGACAGGCTGGAAATGCCGATCCGGGCCTGGTTCTCGGGGAGGTAGCGGCGGGCCAGGGCGATCGTCACCGGAACGATTCCGTAGGTGAGTCCCTGCAACGCGCGGCCGATCAGGAAGACGGCGAAGTTGGGAGCGGCGGCGGCGACGATCGAACCGACGAGGATCGTGGTCAGGGAGCACAGGAGCAGGCGCTTCTTGTGGGGGCCGTCGCTCAGCCGGCCCATGATCGGTGTTGCGACCGCCCCGACCAGGAGGTTGACGGTGAGCATCCACTGGCCGGTGCTCACCTCGACGTGCATGTCGTGGGAGATCGTGGGCACCAGCAGCATGCCGAGTGAACTGACGATCGCGGTCGTCAGGGCGGCATACGCCAGGGCCGGCAGTAACCGGGGTCGCGTGGTGGACTCAGTCGAATGGGGCATCGTCCACCAACTTGTGCAGAATCGGGACGACGGAGTCGAGAGTCTTCTTCTCCTCGGCCGTCAGCCGCTCCGCGATGGCCTGTTCCAGCCAGTCCAGGCCTTTCGACCGCTCCTGCGCCAGCCTCTCCCGGCCGGCATCGGTGAGCTCGATCCAGATCCGGCGTCGATCCTGCTCATCGGGTGTCCGCGCAACCAAGCCGAGACTTTCGAGTTCGCGCACCGCGTTGGCGATCGCCTGGGGACTGATCTTCTCGGCCGTCGCGAGGGTCGAAGCGGACGTAGGGCCGTGCTTCGACAGGTACGCGAGCACGCCTATTTTGCCGACGGAGATCGTCCTGCCTGCGGTGAGCTGTCGCCAGATCGGGCGCAGCGCTTCCCGCAGGACCTGCGCGGTGGCCTGTTCGGTGATCATGCGCAAAGCGTACAACCAAATTGATCAATCTAATTGACTAAATGGGGAGACTCACACCGGCTGCGGCAAGGATCGCCCGCACCGATCACCGACAGCGATATCCTCGAGAAGACGCCGTCGAGAGGTGAGTCCACGGTTGTATCCGCGCTGGTCGCGCCGTCGGGACCAATGCGCCGGAACCACGAGCCGACGGGGTGAGTAGACCGTCCGATGGGTGAAGGTGATCCGCTCGACACGCAGCGGTACCCGCCGTCGCCGGCTGCCGAACTCGGTGGATCTGGTTTCGCTGACGTTCAGGAGGTCGGCCGCGGGGGTTTCGGCGTGGTCTACCGCTGCACCCAGTCGGAACTGGATCGCACGGTGGCGGTTAAGGTGCTCACCGTCGACCTCGACGAGGAGAACCGGGCCCGATTCTTCCGGGAGCAGCAGGCGATGGGCCGGCTGACCGGGCACCCGAATATCGTCAACATTTTGCAGGTCGGCGCCACCGACAGCGGCCTTCCGTACATCGTGATGCCGTATCACCCGCAGGATTCGTTGGAGGCCCGGGTCCGGGAGGGCGGTCCGCTCGCGCTGGCGCAGGTTCTGCGGGTGGGAGTGAAGATGGCCGGTGCGGTGGAGTCGGCGCATCGGCTCGGGATTCTGCACCGGGACGTCAAACCGGCGAATATTCTGCTTTCCGAGTACGGGGAGCCGGAGTTGGCGGATTTCGGTATCGCGCACGTCAGCGGGGGTTTCGAGACGGCCACCGGTGCGGTCACCGGGTCGCCGGCGTATACCGCGCCGGAGGTGCTCGGCGGTGATCCGCCGAGTCCGGCGGCCGATGTCTACGGCCTGGGCGCGACCCTGTTCAGTGCGTTGACCGGGCATGCCGCGTTCGAGCGTCGCAGCGGTGAGCAGGTGGTGGCGCAGTTTCTGCGGATCACCACGCAGGAGGTGCCCGATCTGCGTGAGCACGGGATCCCGGACGATGTGTCCGACGCGATTGCGCGGGCGATGTCCCGCGAGCCCGGTGCGCGCCCGCCCACCGCCGCCGACTTCGGGGAACAGCTGCGAGGTCTGCAACGCGCCCACGGCTTTCCGGTCGACGAGATGGCGCTCCGTGCCGAACCCGATGTGCAGGTGAACCGAAAGCCATCGACCTCGCGCAGCGGACGAGGCTCGCCGGCGCACTCCACGCTGGGCGCGACGGGAAGTCTCCCTCTGGAATTGACCAGTTTCGTCGGCCGCCGACACGAGCTCACCGAGGCGAAGAACCTGCTGGCCGGGTCGAGGCTGGTGACGTTGACCGGGATCGGGGGTGTCGGGAAGACGCGGCTGGCGATGCGGGTCGCGTCCGCCGTGCAGCGCGAGTACGCCGACGGTGTGCGGCTGGTCGAGTTGGGTGAACTGCGTGACGCGTCGTCACTGGTCGATGCGGTGGCCGGCGCCGTGGGGGTGCGGGATCACTCGGCGAGGCCGCTGCGGGAGGTCCTGATCGAGTTCCTCGCCCCGCGTGAGGTGCTGTTGGTTCTCGACAACTGCGAGCAGGTGGTGGACGCGGTCGCGGAACTCGTCGGTCCCTTGCTGCGGGTGTGTCCGCGGTTGCGGATTCTGGCCACCAGCCGGGAACCCTTGGTCATCGGCGGGGAGGCGGTGCTGCGGGTCCCGCCGCTGGCTGCCCCCGATCCGGAACGGCGGCCTTCCGTGCGTGGGTTACCCAAATACGATGCGGTGACGTTGTTTACCGAACGCGCCAATGCTGCCGTTCCGGGGTTCGCGCTCACCGAGGGCAACGCGGCGACGGTGGTGGGGATCTGCCACCGGCTCGACGGGTTGCCGCTGCCGATCGAGTTGGCGGCGGCGCGGTTGCGGGCGATGTCACCCGAGCAGATCCTCGGCCGGCTGACCGACCGCTACACCCTGCTGACCCGTGGCAGCCGGGGTGCGCCGACGCGGCAGCAGACACTGCGGCTGTGTATCGACTGGAGTTTCGAGTTGTGCTCCGCCGGTGAACAACTGGTGTGGGGTCGGGTGGCGGTGTTCGCGGGGAGCTTCGAACTCGACGCCGCGGAGCGGGTGTGCGGCGAGGGCCTCGACCCGGACGAGTTGTTGGACACGTTGACGTCCTTGGTGGAGAAGTCGATCCTGATCCGGGAGGAGCACGGGTCGGTGGTGCGGTTCCGGATGCTCGAGACTCTCCGCGAGTACGGCTTCGAGAAACTCGAGCAGACCGGTGAGGCGGTGTCTTTGCGTCGGCGGCACCGGGACTGGTACGAGGCGTTGGCGCTGGATGCGGAGGCCGAGTGGATCAGTGCCCGCCAGCTCGACTGGATCGCCCGCCTGAAGCGGGAACAGCCGAATCTGCGGGAGGCCCTCGAATTCAGCGCCGAGGACGATCCCGCCGCCGGCCTGCGCACCGCGGCCGCGCTGTTCTTGTTCTGGAGCTCTCAGGGTCTCTACAACGAGGGGCGGCGCTGGCTCGACCAACTGCTCGCCCGCCGCAGTGGCCCACCCACCTTGGATTCGATCAAGGCGATCTACGGCTGCAGCGTGATGACCTTCGCTCAGGGCGACCTCGAGGCCGGAACAGCGCTCGTCGAGGAGGCGCGGACTCTCACCGCGCACACGAGCGACCCCGTGATGCGTGCTTACGTCGACTGTTCCGACGGCATGCTGGCCCTCTACAGAGGGGATCTCGCGCGAGCATGCTCGCAACTGGAAACCGCACTCGCCGAGTTCACCGCACGCAAGGATCGCACACTCGAAGTCAGCATCCTGTACCCGTTGGGTGTGGCCTACGGCCTGTCCGGCCTGACGGACCAGGCGATCGAATGCCACGAACGTGCACTCTCGATCACGGAACGATACGGCGAGAAAATGTATCGGTCCCACTCGCTGTGGGCTCTGGGCATCGCCATGTGGCGACAGGGGGATGCCGATCGTTCGGTCCGGCTCCTCGAACAATCCCTGGAGCTGACGCGGCAGGTGCGCAGTCCCCGCGTCGTCGCGGCCGGACTCGAGGCGCTGGCCTGGATCGCCTCCGAGCGGCGCGACCCGACTCGGGCCGCAGTGCTGATGGGAGCCGCGGAAGGGCTGGCGCGGTCGGTGGGCAGCGCTGTGATCATACATTCCAATCTGCTTGTCTACCATCAGGACTGCGAAAATGAAACCCGGAAGGAGATCGGGGACAAAGCATTCGGAGCGGCCCACCGCAAAGGTGAACAGCTCGGCTTCGATGCGGCAATCGCGTACGCCCTCCACGAGCAACAGTCCGGCACCACCACACGAGACGCCGACGCGTCGACGCGACTGACCAAGCGGGAACGCCAGGTCGCCGATCTGATCGCCGAAGGCCTGACCAATCAGGCCATCGCCGACCGCCTCGTGATCTCACCCCGCACCGCGCAAGGACATGTGGAGCACATCCTGGCGAAACTGGGTTTCACCTCCCGGACCCAGGTCGCGGCCTGGGTTGTGGAGCGGACGCACGATTAGGGTTACATGTTGGGTTCGAGGGTTTGTCCGCCGGCGGTCACCGGTGAGGTCCCGACCAGAACGAACACCGTACGTGCCCACTGGTCGGTGGAGTTGCGCCAGACGTGCATAGTCCCGCGCTGAACGATGCTGTCGCCGGTGGTCAACACGGCGACGTCTCCGCCATCCATCACTGCTTCGAGTTGACCGCTCATCACGACGCCGCAGTCGAGGCTCTGGGTTCGATGGAACGGGAACTCACTGTTCGGAGCCCAGTCCACAATGTAGAAGGCGGTTCCGTCTGCGGTCGAGAACGTCTCGATCAACTCCGCTCCGTCCCACGGATCCGTATTGTCGGACGGAAACGTGTCGGTGGCCCACAGCCGTGTCGCGAATGCGGCAGGGGACGCTTCGAACGCGTCGACGATCGAATCGGAAAGGACGACCGAGCGGCCGTCCGAATCGTGGCCGGTGACAACACGTCGTGCCTGGTGCTTCATCTTTCGCTCTTCTTCCTGGGTGTGAGTGTGAAGTGACCGAACACAGACAAGGCGTCGGCCGTCAGCCCAACCGCTCGCGGGCCCAGGCGGCGGATTCGGTGATTGTCCGGTCGGCCTCGGGGTCATTGCCCACCGCGAACGTGTGAACATGCTGTCTGCTCGGAGCGACGTCGAGCGTCACCTCGACGCCCGCGGCATCGGCCGCCTCGACAAATTTCCGTATGCCGCCGAGCAGATTCTCGTGCCCGCCCGCCGACAGGTACACGGGGGGAAATCCAACGAGATCGGCGTACGTCGGGTTGCAGAGCGGGTCCTTGGTGTTGCGATCACCGAAGGCGAGTGAGCCCATCGCCACGATGATGGCCTTGCTCGCGAGTATGTCGTTCTCTTCGTTGACCATCCACTCGCCGTCCCAGTCGAGTCCGGGAGAGAAGGTCACCACTGCTCCGGGGGTCGGTAGGCCCCGGGTTCGGAGACTCACGACGAGAGCGAGGGCGAGTGTGCCGCCTGCAGAGTCACCCGCACTGACAATCCGGTTCGGCGCGAAGCCCTGATCGATCAACCACCGAAACGCCGTGACCCCATCGTCGACCTGAGCGGGATAGGCGTGCTCCGGTGCGCGTCGATAGTCGACGAGCAGGACGCGAGAACCGATTTCTCGTGCGAGGTGACCGGCCATCTTCCGATGCGAGTGGGCGGATCCGGTGACGAAACCCCCGCCGTGGAAGTAGAGGACGACCGTTGTCGGATCGGCGTCCGCCGGAATGCTCCACACTGCGGAGAGTCCGTCGATGTCGACCGACTCGTAGCTGACTCCCTTCGGTTCGGTTGCGACGGTGTGCCACCCCTCCTGCATGTCCCGCATGATCTGCACCGACATCTCTGGGTCGGCCTGCATGCGGGCGACCCAATCCAGGTAAAGCGTGCGGAGGGGATCAGCGAACTCAGTCGACATCATGGATACCTGACCTTCGTTTCTCGGTGTGTCGAACAATGCGATGCCAGTAGTGGTTCATGGCGCTCAGTGGATTTTGGTGAATGTCAGCGAAGACCGGTACGCAGCCCACCCGATTTCCTTCTTCGATCGCTGAAATCAAGAGCCTCAGCGTGAACAGATCTGACCAGCACTCCTCATGCCCGGCTGTCGACCAGGTCTTCGCCCTGGGCGCTGTCGTTCACCGGTCGATTCCGCGTGCTCAGGGCGAGGACGAGAATCAGTCCGGCACCGACGAGAGAGGGGACCATGAATGCGAGGAGTCCTGCGCGTGGCGTCGCGAACAGCGCGCCGATCTGAGGGCCGAGAATCGCACCGATTCGGCCGATGCCCAGGCAGAATCCGATTGCGGATGCCCGAATTGCTGTCGGATAGTGTGCAGCGATCACACCGTACATGAGCGTGCTGGTGCCAACGGTTCCGACGCCCGCTGCGAAAGCGGCGACGAAGAGGCCGGCCGCACCGAGTTCGGTACCGAACGCGAGCGCCAGCAGAGCGATGGCTCCGAGGAGAAAGTACGGGATTATGGTTTGCGTGGCACCACCCCGGTCCACGAGCAGGGCGCCCACGATCGTGCCGACGACCGCACCGAACTGCAGCATCATCAGCGCCAGAATTCCTTGTGTTCCACCGAAACCCAATTCCTTGGTCATACTCGGCAGCCAGGTGTTCGGGCCGTAGACGAGAATCTGGCAGCAGAACATCACCGCCGTAAAGATTGCCGTGGCAAACAGGTATCGACGCGACAGGAGCAGTCGTATGCCGCCCTTCGCCTGATCTGCTGGACGGGCTTCTGTCGCAGTGAGTTCGATGCCGAACCGGTTGGCGACCTCGCGTGCTTCCTCGTCGCGGCCACGCGCAGCGAGGAGGCTCGGCGATTCGGGGAGCGCGAAATACAGGATCGGGACGAGGACGATCAGCGCACCGCCAAGCAAATACAGGAGCCGCCACTGCTCGGACGGTGGCGTGGATTTCGCGAGCGCATCCGCACCGGGAAGCACGATCAGCGCGGCGACCGTGGCGAGGACACCGCCGATCGGGTATCCGGTAAGGGTGATTCCATTGAACAGCTGCTTGCGCCGGGCGGTTGCGAACTCACTGGCCAGGGCTACCGCGGCGGGGACGACCGCACCGAGTCCGACGCCGGAGAGAACGCGGCCGATTCCGAAGACCGTGAAGCTGGGCGCGAACGCACACACCAGGCACAACAATGAGAACCAGGTGACACCGGCCAAGATCACGGCGCGCCGCCCGATGCGGTCGGCGAGAGTGCCGGCGACGAGGAAGCCGACCATCAGGCCGCACAGAGTCATGCTGTGAACGTCCGCCAGTGCAGATTTTTCCAGCCCCCACTGGTGCATGAGCGAGGGCAGAGTTGCACCGAAGACGATCAGGTCGTATCCGTCGGCGAGAATGGTGGCGAAACACAGGGCCAACACCAGACCGGGGCCGCGAGAGGCTGACGCGCTGGGGGTGAGCGAAGTGGGCATGTGTTGCTTTCATGTCGGGAGAATGACTGCAAGCCGGCATGTAACTCGGCTCACACTTATGAAACATCAGAGGCAGCATCGAATCGACTGAAAAATCTCGAAGTTCGAATTCGGTCCACGGCAATCAGAGGGTCCTTCGGAAAACTTGAATTCGAACTTCGTCAGAAGTCAATTGATCGGCGATTGGGTGAGTCATAAGCTCGGACACAAGGTGCTCGCCGCCAAGTCGACAGCAGAATGGGTCGAGGTCCTCGGTCAGGCAGAGTCCCGGCTATCGCGAGGAACACCCCCGGAGATGCTGCGACGACCCTCACATGAAGGACGACCGCGAGTCACCGCCGGTCCAGTGTGCGGCCGGGCCCGTCGGCCGGGATGACGCCGAGCTCAACGAGCTTCTCGGCGGAGCCGGGCCGCGGCCCTCGCGAGACGACACATTCAGCAATGGAAGAGGACACAGTATGAAGAAGATTCGGATCGGATCTGGAAGTGGATTCTGGGGCGACAATCTGGACCCCGCGATCGAGATTGCCAAGCACGGTGACGTGCAGTACCTCGCATATGACTTCCTGGGCGAGCCGACCATCCCCTCCCTGCAGAAGATGCAGCGCAAGGATGCGTCGCGCGGCTATGTCCCGTCGATCCGGGCTGTGGTCCGTGGTGTGCTGCCGATTTGTCTGGAAAAGGGCATCAAGATCTTGACCAACGCGGGTGCTGCCAATCCGCAGGCCTGTGCTGACACGATCCTTACCACCGCGAAGGAACTCGGGATCACCAAGCTGAAGGTGGGTATCGTCACCACCAACGATGTTCAGGCCAAGGTCGAGGAGCTTCTCGACAACGGAGTCCAGTTCACCAACCTCGACAACGGCGACGCGGATCTCGGCCGAGTGCGCGACAAGATCGTGGGATCGTATGTCTACTCCGGCGCATACGGTTACGTGGAGGCGCTCGAAGCGGGCTGCGACATCATCATCTCCGATCGAGCCACCGACGACGCGGCTATTCTGGCCCCGCTCGTCCACGAATTCGGCTGGAAGTGGGACGAGTGGGACAACCTCGCGATCGGCATCCTCGCCGGACATCTGATCGAGTGCGGCGCGGCGTGCAGCGGCGGGATCTCGAGCCTGTGGCGCGAGGTTCCCGAGCCCTGGAATATCGGTTACCCGATCGCCGAGGTCAACGAGAACGGTGAACTGTTCATCACCAAGGTGGACGGCACCGGCGGCGTCGTCAACCAGGTCACCCTGACCGAGCACCTCCTGTACGAAGTGCACGACCCGGGTAACTACCTGATGCCTGAGGTGATCACGGATTTCACCAACGTCGAGATGGACGAGGTCGCCAAGGACCGTGTCAAGGTATGGGGCGCGAAGGGCAAGCCACGTCCGGACGCTCTCAAAGCGGGCATCGCCTACATGGACGGCTTCATCGGCGAGGCCGAGTCGTCAGTGACCTGGCCGGACGCCGTCGAAAAGGCCGAGCGGTCGATCGAGATCATCAAGAAGCGTCTGCAGATGGTAAACCTCGATGCCGAGGAAGTCCGGTTCGACATGATCGGCGTCAACTCGTGCCACTGGTCGGCGTCACCCGCTCCGGACCCGGACATCAATGAGGTCCGCATTCGCGTCGCGGCCAAGTGCGCCGAGCGTGCAGAGGCAGCGAAGGTAGCTCGCGAATGCGTGATGCTGATGGGCACCGGCCCGATCGGATCGACCGGTCAGCTCAACACTCCGCCGCCGCGCGAGGTTTTCGCACTTTGGCCGACTTTGATTCCGCGCGAGGAGATCTCGCAGACCGTCGAGACTAGGGAACTGTGACGACATGAGCCGTATCCATTTGAACGACATCGCCTACGCCCGCTCCGGCGACAAGGGCGACATCTGCAATATCGCTGTCATAGCCAAGGAGAAGCGTTTTTACCCGCTGATCCTGGAATACCTGACCGCCGACGTGGTCAAGGAGTTCTTCGGCGGAATGGTCAAGGGCGAGGTGAACCGCTACGAGGTGCACACCCTGGAAGCGATGAATTTCGTTCTGCGCAATGCACTCGGCGGCGGAGCCACACGTAGCCTGCGCGCCGACTTCACCGGCAAGACGATGTGCCAGGCCCTGCTGCGCATCGAGTTCGAGGTCGCCGAGCCCGATCTGCACTTGATGCACTGATCGGTTCGATTTCGTACTGCACAATCGACAAGAGTTCGGAGATCCCGAGATGAGTGACAAAGCGCAAGTTGTCGGCGTCAACATGGTGAAATTCGCCAAGCCCGGCGCAAACGACCCGTACGAGGTAATGGCTGCGGAGGCGATCCGCGGGGCCCTCGCCGACGCGGGAATTGACTACTCCCTGGTACAGCAGGCGTTCGCCGGCTATGTGTACGGCGACAGCACGTGTGGTCAGCGCGCGGTGTATTCGGTCGGGATGTCCGGCATTCCCGTGTACAACTTGAACAACTACTGCGCGTCCGGTTCGTCCGCGCTCATGCTCGCCCGCCAGGCAGTCGAGACCGGGATCGTGGAGTGCGCGCTGGCGTTCGGATTCGAGGAGATGACACCGGGCGCCCTCGGCAGCGCGTTCCCCGATCGGACGTCTCCGGTGGGCTGGATTCACGAGCGTCGGGTGGAGCTGCATCCGGAGCTGCCGACCGATGCCCCACGTGCGATCCAGGCATTCGGCGCGGCCGGGTGGGAGTACATCGAGCGGTACGGTGCGAATCCGGACATCTTTGCGCGAGTTGCGGTCAAGTCGCGTACCCACGCGGGTAACAACCCGTATGCGCTGTTCACCAAGCCTCTGACCGTAAATCAGGTGATGGAAGCGCCGACCCTGTTCCCGTATCTGACCCGCTTCATGGCATGCCCACCCACTTGCGGAGCGGCAGCTGCGATCGTGGTCAGCAAGGCTTTCGCCCAACGACACGGACTTACGGGGGGTGTCGAAATAATCGGGCAGTCGATGACCACCGACACCGAGGCCAGTTCGGTTGACCTGATCAACCTGGTCGGCGCCGACATGACGCGCCGTGCGGCGGCAGAAGTGTACGAGTCGGCCGGCGTCGGCCCTGAGGACGTCGACGTCGTCGAGTTGCACGACTGCTTCACGCCGAACGAAGTCATCAGCTACGAAGGCCTGGGCCTGTGCGCCGAAGGTACTGCGGAGAAGCTCATTCTGAACGGGGACAACACTTACGGAGGTAAGTATGTGGTGAATCCCTCCGGTGGGTTGATGTCCAAGGGTCATCCGCTCGGTGCGACCGGGCTTGCGCAGTGTGCCGAGCTCGTCTGGCACCTGCGCGGCACGGCAGGAAAGCGGCAGGTCGACGATGCACGGATCGGCCTACAGCACAATATCGGGCTGGGGGGCGCGTGCGTCGTCACCATGTATCGGAGGGTGTCATGACCGTCTCCGGTCCGCTCGACGGCGTCAGGGTCCTCGATCTCACGTCGAACGTGATGGGGCCGTTCGCGTCTTTGCACCTGGCGGACATGGGTGCCGACGTGTGGAAAGTCGAATCCGGCTGTGGGGACACGATCCGCCAGGTCGGTCCGGCGCGGAATGTGGGGATGAGTTCGAACTTTCTGCACTTGAATCGTAACAAGCGGTCGATCGTGCTCGATTTGAAATCGGAGGGTGGGGCGTCGGTGCTTCGCCGGATGATCGCCGGCGCTGACGTGTTCTTGTACAGCATGCGTCCGAAAGCAATGCGTTCGCTCGGGTTCTCCTACGACGATGTTCGCGAGGTCAATCCACGGATCGTCTATGCCGGCGCCGTGGGATTCGGTCAGAGTGGACCATATGCGGACCGCCCTGCGTATGACGACCTGATTCAGGCGGCGTCGGGAATGGCTGCACTGCAGAACCGGAAGGTTGGTAGCCCGGAGTTCGTCGCCACACCGATCGCAGACCGGGTGGTCGGCATATCTACCGCGATGGCTGTCTGTGCTGCGCTCTATCACCGCAACGTCACGGGCGTTGGGCAAGAAGTCCAGGTTCCGATGTTCGAGACGTTCGCGCAGTTGGTTCTCGGGGACCACCTGTGGGGGCACTCTTTCGATCCGCCGATTGGCGACTGGGGCTATGCGCGGACGATGAATCCGGACCGTCGTCCGTACCGGACGAAGGACGGGCGGTACGTCGCTGTCAGCATTTACATCGACAAGCACTGGCGGAGCTTCTTTCAGGTCGCGGGTCGTCCAGACTTGGCCGACCATCCGAAATTCGCCGACGTGCACGCCCGCGCCGAGAACATGCCGGAGTTGCTGCGTCTTCTGTCGGACATCTTTACAACACGTCCGGCGGACGAATGGCTGGCCGATCTGGCGGCTGCGGATGTCCCGGCGATCGAGACGAACACTCCCGCAGGGGCACTCGATGATCCTCACCTGCGGCAGACCGGCTTCTCGTTTGTCGAAGAACATCCGTCCGAAGGCAGGATCAATTCATTCGGCATCCCGCAGACATGGAGCTCCTGTGCCCCGGCGGTCCGCCATCCGGCGCCACGACTCGGAGAGCACTCGGTCCAGCTCTTGCGTGAGGCCGGAGTGAGTGAAGGCGAAATCGGCACGCTCCTCGCATCCGGTGCGGTGACCGACGAGCTCGGACAGCGTGATGTGGTGAGTGCCCGATGAGTGAGCGGGTGGTGTCGGACCTCAAAGGGAAAGTCGCGATCGTCACCGGCGGGTCCGGCGGGATCGGGCGCGGTATTGCCACCAGATTGGGCGCTCGCGGAGCGACTGTGGTCGTCAACGGGCGCAGCGAAGAGCGAGCTGCCTACGTGGTCGACGAGATCCGCGCGGCAGGCGGCAATGCGCACTTCCAATCCGGGGACGTCGGGTCAACCAGCGATATGCGGACGTTGGCCCAATCCGTCGTCGAGCAGTGTGGTCGTATCGACATTGTCGTGCCCAATGCCGGCGGGTTTGACGAGCAGGCGCGTGATCCGAAGGTCCGAGGGCCGTTCGCAGGCATCGATCTGGAACGGGTCACGAATTTCGCAGGTCAAGCTTTGCTCGGAAAGCTAGCGGTGGTGCAGGCGTCGGTGCCGTACCTGCGGGAGAACGGTGGGTCGGTGGTATTCGTTACCTCTGAGGGCGGACGTGCACCGACGCCGGGGCAGACGGGCATCGCAGCATTCTCGGCTGCGTTGATTCAGGTGAGCAAACTGTTGTCGAAGGAACTCTCCAGAGACAAGATCCGAGTCAACTGCGTGTGCGTGACCGTCGTCCGGGACACACCGTCGTGGCAGGCTGCGTTCGATCACGATGACGCCGTCTCCGTGGCGCATCGTCGGCAGTACGAGAAGATTGTCGAGAAGGCGCCGTTCGGTATCGCTTCACCTCCGGATATCGGTGACGTGGTGAGCTTTCTGGCGTCCGACGAGTCGAGGTATTTGACGGGCGCGGTACTCAGCCCTACCGGAGGGCTCACCCTTCATTGATCGGCATCCATATGCCGGGGTCCTGGACTGCCGGATTTCGCAACGGTCTCGAATCTTTTTCGGAAGTCACGCGCCAAGAGTTCTCGCCGGTGTGCACCGATCGTGTTGGCGATCATTGTATTTGACGGATGCCGATCAGGCCGCCTTCTGATGCTGGTGGCTCGAACCGTATCGACTCGAGTGCCACGCTCGGTGGGTGTGGTTCAGCCCCGGCTCGGGCATGTGTCCAGAGTCGGTGCCTGCACGACCGTCCGAGCGCGTTGATCGGAGCGTTTCCGTCTGCCCGCGGCACAGGCACCGCCAGTTGGCCATCGCGACCTCCGTCAACGGTCACGATCCGCAGACCGGTGTGCGTGGGATGGGCGTGGTGGTACCTAAGTCTCTCGTGCTCCCACGGTTGCCGCAACGGTTCACGGTCCAGTGCCCTCGGGGCCGCGGTGCTGTCACGCGGTTGGTGACAAGCGCGACGGATACCGCCGCGCAGGCCGGCGCGTCGAGGGTGAGGCGGGTGAACAGGGCGGCGAACCATAAGGCGAAGCGGAGACCGAGAAGGTCGCCGAGGATCCCGGTCAACGGGTACCCGTCCCCGAGGCCGTTCGCGACGGTCACCGACTCGCTCGAGATGCCATACCGCATGTTCTTGTCTCTCAGGTACCGGCGCGCCCGGGCGATCGTCACCGGGACGATCCCATGGGTCAATCCCTGCAACGCACGTCCGACCAGGAACACGGTGAAATTGGGTGCCGCCGCGGCGACGATCGACCCGGCGACCACGGTTGCCAGTCCCCGAGCAACAGTCGCCTCTTATGGCGCCCATCACTGAGCAGGCCCCATGATCGGGGTCGCGATCGCCCAGACTAGGAGATTGACAGTAAGCATCACCTTGGGATCGGCCACCGCGGTGAATAGGCTACGACACAGCCCGATTCACTCTGCTGCGTGCACACCGAGATGTTCTGGATGTCGCCGCAGACCGTGCGGCCGCGGGCGGTGAGGACGTTGCCGCCCGTTAAGAACGCCCCGACGACCTGCTGACGGAGAGCGGGATTGGGGTCGATCCGGTCGTGGATCAGTTTGCGCAGCATCAGCGTGCCCTGCGAGTGCGCGTGAACAGCGTGATGAGCGTGACGGTGTGCAGTATCGGATCCGGCGGGAGGAACGACAACGCAAGACCGACGGCGGCGCCGGCGAGCGTACCGACGGTACGGCCGATGCCGCGCGCAAAAGTCTCTCCGTAGTCGGGGAACAGGATCAGCACCACAGCGACGACAACCCAGAAGCCGTGTCCGTGGAGCAACACCTGAGTGCCGACCCAGGCGCCGATCGCGACGCCGATCACTTGACCGATGACACCGGTGACCGCGAGCCGCAACGCATGATGGACGATCGGTGACGCCGGATGCAATTCGGCACGGACGAGTTCCCGCGAGGTCGGCGGTCGACGCTCGTCCGACGGGACGGGGGCAGGGGCGCCGGCGGTGGTCCGCGCCGCGGTCGTGATCGCGTCGATCAGCCTGCCCTGCAGTCGGTCCTGCCCGGGTGTCACTGCCAGGTCCGACGGGAGAAGTTCGGGTCGGCGGCGCCGGATGGCGCCTCCGATCGCGTGCAGATGCTCGGACACAGCTGCTCGCCAGGGGGCGGCCACATCGTCGTCCCGATTGTTCACAGCCGCGAGCAACTGGGCTATTTCCTCCCCACGCTCGACGAGTTCGGTGAGGTGGTCGATCTCGCGGTGGCGGCGCCCGCGAAGCAGGGCAAGGCTTCGGTCGGCGGCCAGTAGCGCCGGACCGTAGGGCCCCCCGGAGGCCAAGGCGTCGTAGAGCGATGCGACGGCGCGGCGTTGCACCGCATGGCGTGGCTCGTACGGCGGGAGCAGTTGTGCCATGGGCATGATCGCGACGCCGACCGCGAACAGTGCGAGCTCACGGGCACCGACCGGCAGGGACGGGGTGATCTCGGCGAAGGCGACGAAGATGATCGTGACCACGAGAAACCGCATGCTGATGCTCAGCGCCACTACACGCAGGATCCCGGCCGTGACCAAGCCGATGAAGAGAACGGGGAGGATAGCCACCACAGCCCGTGTAAGAGGATCCCGGCGGCCGCGGCGAAGATCTCGGCTGTTCCGGTGAGGACGGCTGCTCCCAGACGTGAGCGGTTGTGTGGCATCAAGGATGCGATGCCCCCGAGGAACGCACCGACACAGATCAGGACCTTCTCTTCGAAGTCGTGCAGGAAGTAGCCACCGATCGCCGCGACGATCATGCCGACTGCCACACGAAGCAGACGGGCAGGATCCTGGAGGGGCCGTCCGGGCTTCAGCCCTCGCAGCGCAGCGCGAACGAGTGCCTCGCGGTGCATCACATGCCGCCTACCGGTGGCGTCTTTCGGTCACTTCGAGCCTGTCATGACGTTTTTCGCACTGTTCGTCCTTCGCGGGGGTGCCCCCTTCTCCGGGATCCGGCTGTCAGGCGCTGCGGAAGATCGTTTTGAGCTCCAGGTACGGTTCGAGGCTGCTGGGCCCGAGTTCTCGGCCCATGCCGCTGTTCTTGACACCGCCGAATGGAGCCTCCGTGGGGAATGACGCGCTGTTGACACCGATCGTGCCGGTCACGATGCGCCGTGCGACGGCGGTGGCGTGCTCGCGGTCCGGAGAGAAGACGCCGCCGCCGAGGCCGTACTCGGAGTCGTTGGCGATGGCGATGGCCTCGTCCTCGTTCTCGTAGGCGATGACGACGAGGACCGGGCCGAAGATCTCTTCACGGGCGATGCGCATGTCGTTGGTGACGTCACGGAAGACGGTCGGCTCGATGTGGAAACCCCGGTCGTTCGCCGTGGATCGGCCCCCGCCGACGACGACCTTCGCTCCTTCACGTTGTCCCAGCTCCAGGTAAGACTCGACCCGATCTCGCTGCCGTTCGGACACCAGGGGGCCGAACAGGTTGGCGGGATCGGTGGGATCGCCGATCGGGATCTCGCTCATCGCGGCACTGACAGCGTCGACTACTTCGTCGTACCGCGACCGGGGTGCGAGCACCCGGGTCAGGGACCGGCAAATCTGGCCGGTGTTCGGTGAGCACGCGGTTGCCACGAACGGCTTGAAGGCGTCGAGATCGACGTCCTCGAGCAGGATGGCGGCCGACTTGCCGCCCAGTTCGAGCGTTACCCGCTTGAGGTCCCTGCCGCAGGTCTCGGCGATGGCCTTGCCGGCGACGGTGGAGCCGGTGAAGGCGATCTTGCGGACCAGCGGATGCTCGACGAGGGCGCTGCCGGTCTCGCGGCCTCCCGTGACGACGTTGACGACGCCGGCGGGGATACCCGCTTCGGTGGCGATTTCCGCGAAGAGAAAAGCATCGAGCGAAGTTTCTGGTGCCGGCTTGATCACGGCGGTGCATCCTGCCGCGAGTGCCGGTCCGATCTTCCACGCGAGCAGGGGCTGGGGGCCGTTCCAGGGGGTGATAGCCCCCACCACGCCGACCGGCCGACGCTGCAGGAGCGCGTCACCGATGGACGTTTCCAGTGGCTCCTCTTCGACGAGGGTGTCGGCGAGCGACGCGAAATACCGGTAGTACAGCGGAACTTGCTGCTGCATCGCCCGGGACACGCTGATCGGGGTGCCGTTCTGCCGCGTCACCAGCGCAGCGATCTCGTCGATACGGCCTTCATAGGTGTCGGCCAGGCGGCGCAGGGAAGCGGCTCGCTCGGACGGAGGGGTGGCGGCCCACGTGACCCCGGCGGCGTCGGCGGCCTGCACGGCCGCGTCGATATCGGAGGAATCACCGTCGACGATGGAGGCAAAGACTTCCTCCGTCGACGGATTGATGACGGAGATTGTCTCGGCGGAGTGGGCGGCCCGGTTCTCGCCGCCGATGTAATGGGATTCGTGGTTCGTGACCATTCTTGTCCTCCTGGTCCCACCGCATTGTGATGGCGGCAAGAAATGATGGATGCCCCGACCGGAACGTCGGGACGGGTAATGCGACGTCTGCCGATGTCGGATGAGGGCCGAGTGATCCGACGAATTCGATTCGGCGAGCCGATCGAGTGTGCCCGCTGGCCTGATCTTACGTATCTCGAAGCCGACGTGGGAGGGGCCACCAGCACCCCCATGACCGCGACAATTGATTGGCTATCTTTGCCATCGACTCCACTTGCGCGCGGCGCGAAGCTCGTTCGGGTTCAGGCCGCCCCAGATTCCGTGTTGCTCTCCGAAATGAATCGCGCTTGTGCGGCATTCGCTGATCACCGGGCATTGGCGGCAGATCGCCTTCGCTTGCTGCTCCTGACGGCGTGAACATGTGCGATTGTCTTCGCGATCGGTATAGAAGACGGCGATGTCCATGCCACGGCAACGCGCCTGTGGTCGCCAATCGTCACGATCGACGTGTGATGCGAGATTCATGGTTCTCAGTGCTTTCCTGGCTTCGCGGCGTGCGTTCGGCCTTTGGGAATTTTCTTTTCTGAACAATGATTCTCGCCTGCACGAGAAGAGTTCAGCCACAGGTGAATATTCGGCAATGTCGCGTAAGTGTCAAGAGTGGGCTAACGCACACAGAAATGCAAGGGGGAGTTGAAGTTACGATCCATAGCGTGAGGCTTACCTCGGGTTAGCTTCCGCATCTTTGACTTTCGGAACAATTCTGCAGAAAATTCTCAGTGCGGGCGCCGATCGGTGCTCGGGCGCAAATGAACTGAGCGGTAGGTTTGTTCGAGACGGGAACAGACGATTCAGATGCATGTCGCGCATATCGACCATTTCGTGCTGACTGTTGCCTACATCGACACCACCGTCGAGTTCTACTCGACGGTGCTTGGGATGTCCGAACACCGGTACGGCGACGATCGCCGGGCATTGCTGTTCGGCCGCAGCAAGATCAATCTGCACCAGCAACCGAGCGCGGTGACGCCCAACGCTCGGCACGCGCAACCCGGTAGCGCCGATGTCTGTCTGATCGTCGAACCTGAGTTGGCTCATTTCGTTAGTGCGTGAGTCCGGGTCCGGTGATCTTGTCGATGAGGTCGCGGGTGTCGGGGTCGAGTTCGGGTGGGAATGTGTGTCGGGTGCCGTTGATCGCGATGGTGGCCGAGCGGAGAGGTCGGAGTCGTTTGAGGACGTTGCCGATCGCTAGTCCGCTGCGGTGTTGGGCCAGGTAGGACACCGCCAGGGCGGCGAACACGATGGTCAGGTGCGCTTCGATCGCGTCGCGGGTGCGGTGGAAGATCGGCCTGGCTCTCAGGTCAGTTTTCGACATGCGGAACGACTGCTCGACGTGCCAGAGGTCGTGATACTTGCCGATCACCTCGCCGGGTTCCATCAGGGTGGCGGGGATGTTGGTGACATAGCCTTTCAACCCGATCAGCGACCGGGCCCGCTCGATCGATGCGGTGTCGAGGCTGCGTCCCTTGCCGGTGGTCTTGACGAACCGGGTCGATTTCGGGGCTTTCGCCCCGTCGACGACCTCGCGGGCTCGGGTTTCCTGGGCGTTCAAGGTCTGGTTGTCGCGGACCGCGCGGCGTTTCGAGTACTGCCAGACCGCCCGCCACGACTTCGGGTGCCTGGCCGGATCCCAGACCGGTTCGGTGCGGTGACGGATGTTGTTGACGGTGCTCTTCGCATGCCGCGGCGTGACGGTGTCGATGACTTGTCCGTCGACGAAAACGTCTCCTTTCCAATGGAAATGGTTCGACAGATCGATGGGTGCTTTGGTGACGCGGGAGC
This sequence comes from Rhodococcus wratislaviensis, assembly GCF_041228765.1. Lineage (NCBI taxonomy): Bacteria > Bacillati > Actinomycetota > Actinomycetes > Mycobacteriales > Nocardiaceae > Rhodococcus > Rhodococcus wratislaviensis. The sequence continues at coordinate 1,716,519 of NZ_CP150488.1, forward strand.
CGACGATGAACTTCAGGCCGGCGTCGTCGAGGTCCTTCAAGTTACCGGCGGAGAGCATCCCGGCGTCGGCGGCGACGACCATCTCGACCCCGGTGATGTCGTGGCGGGTCTGGAACTGCCGGATGATCGGGACGATGGTGTGGGTTTCGGCCTTGTTCCCCTCGAAACATCCGACTTCCAAGGGGAATCCGGTCCGGTCGACGAGCAGACCGACCACGATCTGCGGATCGACGCGGCGTTCTTTCGAGTAGCCGACCTTGCGGAGCTCGTCTTCCTTCTCCGCCTCGAAATACAAGGTCGTGACGTCGTAGAGGATCAGGGACAGGCCACCTGTTTCGGCGGCATGCTCGAAACATTTCGTCGCGATCTGGTCCCGGTAGTCGCGGTCGACGATCCACCGCAGGTGCCGCTTGATCGTGGCGTAGCTCGCCGGGGCCTTCCCGAGGTCACGAACCACCCTGGCGGCGTCGAGTTTCGAGCCGGGCTCGACGATTCGGGCGATCACTAGATCCCGGAACACCTCGTCGCCGAGCACTCCGAAACCGAGCTGGTCGTAGAGACTTTCGAGGATCTGCCGCAGTACCACCGACCCCGTCGACGCGGTCCGCCCCGGCGCATCGACGACCGGCCGGTCATCCGCGGCTGGCAACAACACGCCCTGGCCCGCCGCCAGGACGCTCGCCGCCGGTGTTTGCGGGGTGACGCCCAGGTCGAGGGCCTGTTGATCGGGCTCGATCCACGCTCGGGCCCGCTCGAGAAGCATCCCGAGCTCGACATCGGTGTGCGCTGACCCGATGTGCTTGACGATCTCCTGCCGGCCGTTGACATAGCGGGCGACCTGCACCGCTGTGGCCCCGGACTTCGTCCGGACCCGCCTGATGAACGTCACCCGACGAGGGTAGACCGGCGCCGTTAGTGCGTGAAACCGCCGCCGTAGACACGAGAAGTGCCAGGTCAAGAGATTGGAACGTCATTCCTCACCGAGAAGTGAGCCAAGACAGGTCGAAGAGTCCATCGACGCGGTTGTCCGCGAGCTGTCCGACAGGGGCGTTCCGGTGGAGGTAGGTCCTGTTCAGCGCCACGGCGCTCGAGGGCTGATGACGAGTGTGTACATCCGCGATCCGGACGGAAATCTCATCGAGCTGTCGGAATACCAGGCGGGCACCAACGTCAGGGTCTGATCTTCAGCACTTCGGGAAGTTGGTCGTTGTCCGCCCCGATGTCGCGGGCCGCATGCAGGGGTGGTGGGCGGCGGCCGTCGAACGACAGGGGCAGACCGACGAGTCCGATCTCGTCGTCCGACGGCGTGCCGATGATGCCGAGCGCATGGGTGTGCTCGTGGGCGACGACTTCGGCGGTGGTCTGGATCGGTGCCGCCGGGATGCCGGCGCCCTGCAGCAGTTCCTGCCAGTGGGCACGTGTTTCCTTCGCCAGTTGCTCACCGATCAGCCGGTCGATCTCGGCCCGGTTCTGCAACCGCCCAGCGTTGGTGGCGAACCGATCGTCGGTCGACCATTCCGGATGTCCGAGTGCGGCGCAGAGGCGAGCAAACAGCGGGTCGTTGGCGCAACTGACGATCAGATCGCCGTCGCTGGTCGAGTACGCGCGGTGCGGGACGATGAAAGCGACACCCGACCCATGCCTGCCACCGGGTTCGCCGTCGGTGTTGTAGTTCGCCACGCCGATCGACATCCACGCCATGGCGGTCTCGAGGAGCGACGCGTTGACCGTCGCACCGGCGTGTTTCACCTGACGGCGGTGCAGCGCCGACAGGATGCCGATCACCGCCCACATCGCGGACCCGAAGTCGATTATGGACACCCCTGCCCGCACCGGGGGCTGTCCCTCCTCGCCCGTGATGCTCATGATTCCGGAGAATGCCTGCATCAGCGGGTCGTATCCGGGGAGTGTGTTCAGCGGACCCACATGTCCGAACGCGCCGATCTCGCAATAGATCAACTCCGGCTTGGTTACCCGGAGGCTGTCGGCGTCCAGCCCGTATTTCGCGCTGGAACCCGGCCGGAGGTTGTGGATGAAGACGTCCGCACGTTCGGCGATCAGCGTGTGCAGCGTCTTCAGCTGATCTCGATCCTTGATGTCGATGCTGATGCAACGCTTACCGCGATTGAGCGCATGGAACGCGGCGCCGCTGCCCTTCCATGTGCTCGGCCCCCAGCCGCGGGCGGAGTCGCCCGTCGGACGCTCCACCTTCCACACCTCGGCGCCGAGTTCCGCGAGGATCTTCCCGCTGAACGGTGCCGAGGCACTGTCGCCCAGCTCGACCACGACAACTCCCGATAACGGCAGATCACGCTGCATCGTCTTCCTCCTTGGTGGTCAGCCGGCCGAATGTGCGGCGCGCACTTCGGGTGTGTACGTGGCGCCGGAATTCAGCATCTCGTCTATTTCACCGCGATCGAAACCGGCTTCGGTGAGCAACTGCACCGAATGTTCGCCGAGGCGCGGCGCCGGGTACCGCAGGTCCGGCTGACTCTCGCTCCACTGTTGCGGAATCGCCATCGTCTTCAGCGGGCCTTCCGAGGGGTGGTCCTGGTCGACGAAGAAGCCGACCTCCCTCATGTGTGGATCGTCCAGCAACGATTCCGGGGTGTTCATCTCGATGACCGGAATATCCGCTTCGGTCAGGAGCTTCATCCATTCGGCGGTCGTCTTCGTTTCGAACACCTGCCCCAGGAACTCGTACAGGATTCCGATGTTGTGGGTCCGTCCGTTGATGTCGGCGAAACGCGGGTCCTCGACCATCTCCGGGTGTCCGGAGATTTCGAAGAAGCGCTGCCAATGCTTGTCGACGTAGACGTTCACCCCGAGGTAGCCGCCGTCGAGCGTCCGATACGGGCGGCGGTCCGGGTTCATCATCCGGCCGTACCCCCAATCGCCGATCGGCGGATCGAACGTGTGCCCGTACAGGTGGTCGCCCATGACGAAATGCGCGAACGTCTCGAACATCGGTACCTGGACTTCCTGACCGACACCTGTCTTCTCGCGCCGGAACAGTGCCATCGACACGGCCGTGCTCGCGGCCATGCCGACGACGCGGTCTGCGATGGCGGTGGCCACATAGGTCGGCGGACCTGCCTTGCGGCTCTGGAGTACCGGCATGCCGACCGCTGCCTGGATCAGGTCGTCGTATGCCGGCCGGTCGGCGTAGGGGCCGTTCTGGCCGAACCCGTAACAGCCGCAGTAGATGATCCGCGGATTGATCGCGCGGGCGTCCTCGTAGCTCAACCCCAGCCTGGCCATCGCTTGTGGCCGCAAGCTGTACAGCAGCACGTCGGCGGAACCGATCATCCGCTCGAGTGCGGCGCTGCCGCCGGCGGACTTGAGATCGAGGACGAGGCTGCGCTTGTTGCGGTTGAGGTGCAGGAAGATCGCGCTCATTCCGGGGTTGCGGGACGGGCCGACACCGCGAGTCGTATCGCCGGCCCGTGACTCGATCTTCCAGACGTCTGCGCCCATGTCGGCGAGCAGGAGCGACGCATACGGGCCCATGAAGTTCGATGTCAGGTCCAGGATGCGCACACCCTCCAATGGTCCGGTCATGTCACTGCTCCTACTGGTGGTCCGTCATGGTGAATACGGGGAGTTTCTGCTCCCCACGTTGTACGAAACGCGTCGTGATCGGTTTTCCGATCGCGATGGCGTCGGGTTCGCCGTCGATCTGTGCGAACAAGGTGTCGCCGTCGTCCATCTTCACGAAGCCGACCGCGTACGGCACGATCGTGGTCCAGACCGGCGTCGGTCCACGCATGATCGTGCTGTACGAGTAGATCGTCCCGCTCCCGGCCGATTGTGTCCACGACAATGCCGACTCCGTCGCATCGCCGTGCAGGCAGAGCACGTTCACCACCGTGCCTGCGGCGATCGTCTGCGACGCGGCGGTGATAGTCGACGTCAGCCCGGCGCCTTGCATCGCGATGCGTACGCATCGCCCATGCCGACGATCGCTGCGCCGGGCTTCGACGACATAGTTAGTTCTTGGCGCGCTCGGTGGGCAGCGATGCGCCGACCAGGGCCTCCAGATCCTCGCGCTTGCGCAGCATCAACAGGCTCCACTCGCTCTTCTGGCACACGTCGCCGTTCTGGTTGAGCGCCTTCATCAGCAGCGTGATGACGCCGTATTTGTCGTCCTTGTCCTTCTTCGCGAGGACCTCGGCGGTGACGTAGATGGTGTCGTTGATGTGCACCGGCGTGAGATACCGAAGGTTGTTGATCCCGTAGTTCGCCTGGATCGGCGGACCGAAGGTGATCAGGCCGGTCATGATGGAGTAGGTCAGCGACCCCTGTACCAGGCGCTCACCGAAACGGGTCTGGGCCGCGTAGTGGACGTTCGAGTGGATCTCGATCCAGTTCCCGGTCAGCGCGCAGTAGTTGACCACGTCGGTCTCGGTGATGGTGCGACCGCCGCTGCGAAACACCGTGCCGACCTCGATCTCGTCGAGCGGCATGTCGATGCGGTTGTTGATGGTTACGGGATTCGTCGTTGTCATCGCTGCTTCCTTGGGACGTGAAGGGTGATCGGGGGAGACTCAGGCGTTGGTCAGCTTCATCGACTTGGCGATGATCGTGCGCTGGATCTGCGAAGTGCCGCCGCCGATCGTGCACTGGATCGACTCGCGCAGGTAGCGCTCCATGTCGCCCTCGGGCAGGTTGGCGTAGCCGCCCAGAATCTGCATGCCGTCGAGCGCACACTGCTTGAGGGTCTCCGACGCGTACAGCTTGGCCATCGAGGTCTCGCGGGCGGCGGGGGTGCCCTCGGCTTTGATCGCGGCGGCCCGGTAGCAGAGCAGACGAGCAGCGTCGACGCGGGTCTGGTTCTCCGCCAGCATGTGCTTGAGGACCTGGAACTCACGGATCGGCTTGCCGAACTGAGTGCGCTGGTGCGCATACCGGTTGGCGTTGTTGACCGCCTCCTGCGCGTTGCCGGTGTAAGCGGCTGCGACGGCGCAACGCTCCAGTTCGAGGTGGTCGGTGATGACCTTCCAGCCCTGGCCCTCTTCGCCCAGCAGCGCGTCGCCGGGAACCCGGACCTCGTCGAGGAAGATCTCGGTGGTGCCGGTCGCGTGCCGCGACAGGGTCGGCAGCTTGTTGATGACGAGTCCCGGGGTGTCATTCGGGATCAGCAGCACCGACAGACCCTTGTGCTTGTCGGAGGTGTCGGTGCGAACCAGCATCGCGATGACCGTGTTGTCGGCCGCTGCACCTGAGCACCAGAGCTTGGAGCCCGTAATCACCCAGTCGCCGTTCTCGTCACGGCGAGCGCGGGTCTTGGTGTTCGCGGCGTCCGAACCGGCGTCGGGCTCGGAGATCGAGACCGAAAAGCGAATGTCACCGTCGATGAACGGCTTGACGTAGCGGTCCTGCTGCTCCTTGGTGCCGAACTTCAGGATGTTCATGGCGGTGAAGGTCGGAACGAGCACCGAGCACGCGAAGTCGAATCCGAACTTGCCGAGACCCTCTGCCATCAGCGAGTAGTCGAAGATATCGCCGCCGGAGCCGCCCATCTCCTCGGGGAACAGGATGCCGAGCCAGCCCTGCTTGGCGATCTTCTCGTACGCCTCGTACGGGTAGAGCCGGTTCTCGTCGCAGTGCCGGACATACTCGACGGTGATTTCGTTGTCCATGAAATCGTTCACGACGTCGAGCCAGGCTGCCTGGGATTCGTCGAGGAAGTTCGAATTCATATTCTTCTCTCCAGATCGGAAGGAATGGTGCCCGTATTTCGGTTGCACCGCTTGAATAAATGTTAGAACTGCGCGGTTGCCGAACCTAGTGATTCTTTTCGAATCAACGATTCGGCGAGTGCGAATCCTGTTGTGAGGCGCAGCCGAGGGGGTCAGGTGATTGCGCCCGCCGCGCGGAGCGCAGCGAGTTGTTCGGCCGTGAAACCCCAGTCGCCGAGAACGTCGTCGGTGTGCTGTCCGGGCGCGTCGGGCGGGCCCTGGATCGCGCCCGGAGTGCGGCTGAACCGCGGCGCCGGTGCCGGCTGCACCACGCCGTCGACCTCTGTGAACGTGCCGCGCGCAACGAGATGCTTGTGCTGCGGCGCCTCGGTCAGCGACAACACCGGCGCCCAGCACGCGTCCTCCCCTTCGGCGAGGGCGCACCATTCGTCGCGGGTGCGGGTCCGGAACACCGCGGCGAACCGTTCCTGTATCTCCGGCCAGCGGGTCCGGTCGTGCTGGTCGGGCATGTCGGATTCGCTCAGTCCGAGGAGGCGAAGAGTGTTGCGCCAGAATCGGGTTTCGTTACAGGCGACGCTGAGCCAGCGTCCGTCCGAGGATTCGTACACGTGGTACCAGGGTGCGCCCGAATCGAGTCGGTTGGTTCCGCGCTCGTCGCGCCAGTATCCGGCGGCGTGAAGGCCGTAGAACAGGGCCATCAGCGACGCCGACCCGTCCACCATCGCTGCATCGATCACCTGGCCGCGTCCGGACAGCCGGCTCTCGAGCAGAGCCGAAACCACTCCCAGTGCCAGATACAGTGAGCCGCCGCCGAAATCGCCGACGAGATTCAGCGGCAACGTCGGTGGCCCATCCTTGGCGCCGATGGCATGAAGGACGCCGGTCAGTGAGATGTAGTTGGCGTCGTGCCCCGCGGACTGGGCCAGCGGTCCGTCCTGACCCCATCCCGTCATCCGCCCGTACACCAGCGCGGGATTCGCGGCGAGACAGTCGTCCGGGCCGATTCCCAGCTTCTCCGCCACACCGGGCCGAAAGCCCTCCACCAGCACATCGGCTCGACGCACGAGGTCGAGGACCGCCCCGACTGCCGCGTTGTTCTTCAAATCCATTGCAGCACTGCGGCGACCGCGATTGAGAAGGTTGAAACGTGGATCTACCGGCGCGCCGCCGTCGTAGCCGGGTGGCCGGTCGATTCGGATGATGTCCGCACCCAGGTCGGACAGAAGCATGCAGCAGAACGGAACCGGTCCGACTCCACCCAGTTCCACGATCTTGACGCCCGCGAGCGGGCCACGGGATTTCTTCATATTTCGACTCCAATCGACCGCCTCGAGTCTATTGCTCACCTGTGTCGGTTCCAATTGAAGAAACGTGAAGTGTCGATTCGAACGGATCGAATTCCATCGATCCATTTCATCAATTCTATTCCGCCATTGACGAATTCGACTGAACAGTGACACCATTCATGGAGACAGTATTTCTTCCCGTGCTGCGGCGACTATCCGCGCACGAAGACAAACGGCAAAGGTTCGGCAATGGTCGACACTGTGCGCAGTCTGCCAGTCGGGGTCATCGAACGTACGCCGGTGATCACCGGCGCTCACCAGCGGGATCGTCACCAAAAGGAGTGGATGCACTATGAGAACACCGAATGATCGCGTCGATGCGGGCAAGGCGGTGTCCGATTCCAGCACGCGGGCGGCGCGCTCATGCTGACCAGGGGCGCTGTGCTGCGGCAGTCGCCGGGCACGTACGAGGTGGTCGAGCTCGAGGTCGATGATCCCCGGCCTGGGGAAATCCGGGTCAAGATGGCCGCCACCGGCCTCTGTCACTCCGACGACCACTTCGCGACCGGTGACCAGCAACCGGGGATCCTCCCGATTGCGGGTGGCCACGAAGGCTCGGGGGTCGTCGAGGCAGTGGGACCGGGCACCACAGGCTTCGCCGAGGGCGACCACGTGGTCTTTTCCTTCCTCCCGGTGTGCGGTCGCTGCCGATGGTGCGCCACCGGTCATCAGAACCTGTGCGATCTCGGCCGCTTCCTCGCCACCGGTGCCCGCTTCGACGATCCGAGCTCGTTCAGACTGTCCCTCGACGGTGCACCGGTCGGACAGCTCGCCGGTCTGGGAACATTCTGCGAATACGTGACCGTCTCGACGGCATCGGCGATCAAGATCGACCCCTCGATCCCACTGGACGTCGCATGCCTGACCGGGTGCAGCGTGGGGACCGGCTGGGGTGCGGCGGTCAACTCCGCACAGGTCAGGCCGGGGCACGTCGTCATCGTGATGGGCATCGGCGGGATCGGGATCAATGCCGTCCAGGGTGCCGCACACGCCGGTGCGGGCGCCGTCATCGCCGTCGACCCGGTCGAGTTCAAACGCGAATCGGCGTTGAAGCTCGGGGCCACCCATGCCGTCGCCGACATCGAGGAGGCCACCGAGGTGGCCCGGTCGATGACCAACGGTCAGGGCGCCGACGCCACCATCGTCACCGTCGGCGTCACCAGCGGACGTCATGTGGGGCAGGGTCTGCAGTCCGTCCGCAAGGCCGGTACGTGTGTGGCGGTCGGGCTCGGTGATATCGCGGTGAAAGACGGTGACATCAACCTGCACGAGCTCGTCCTGTACCAGAAGCGGCTGCAGGGCTCCCTGTTCGGGGCCAGCTGCCCCACCGCGGACATCCCGGCACAGCTGCAGATGTATCAGCGCGGGCAGCTTCGGCTCGACGAGCTGGTGACCACCCGCTACTCCCTCGACGACATCAGCGTCGGCTTCGACGACATGAAGGCCGGCCGCAATCTGCGTGGAGTCGTGGTCTTCGATTCCTGAACCGACGGGTAGGGGCGGATGCGCGACGCGCGTCCGCCCCGTTACCCGTTCGGGATGGATCAGTGAATGGTCAGCGCCACTGCCGAGGGCACTCCGGCGGCCGGGCGATCTGAACGCTAGAACTCGAAGACACCCTTGCCGTCGCTCTGCTGCGCGAACCATTCGTACGCCTCCACACCCTGATCCAGGGACCAGGTGTGGGTGTAGATGTCGTCGATGGGGAGATTCCGTGCGGCGATGAACTCGGCGCACCGCAATTGCTCGATCGTGGACATCGTCCACGACGTCATCAACGTCCATTGCTTCTTGTAGTGAGCCTGCACGTCGAACTCGATATGCCCGGGCAGGCCGAGGAAGCATGCGCGGCCCCAGGGAGCGAGTACTGCGAGAGCATCGTCGTTGGCTTTTCCGGAAGTCTCCAGAATCAGCGGTGCGCCGCGTCCACCCGTCATGTCGGCGATCGCTTCGACCACATTTGAGGACCGCGAATTCACAGTCGAGGCCGCACCGAAACTCTTGGCGCGCTGTAGGCGGTTGTCATCGATGTCCACGGCAATTACCGTCGCACCCAGCGCCGACGCGAGCATCGTGCCCGACAGACCGACGGGGCCTTGGCCGAATACCACGATCGTTTCCCCTGCGACATTGCCGAGCCGTTGCAGGCCACCCCACGCCGTGCCGGTTCCGCACCCGATCGCTGCCCCGGCCTTGTAGCTCAAGGTGTCCGGAAGCGGCAGGAGAGTGCGGGCAGGCACTTTGAGGAATGGGGCGTGCCCACCGTTCGCGGAGATTCCCATGACCTTCGATGGTTCGCGCTCGCACATCTGCGGCCAGCCGGAGCGGCAGGCGGGACACGCATCGCAGCCCCAATAGTGATGGATCATCACTCGATCGCCGACGCGCGCCATCATCGGCGTCACACCGTCACCGACGGCGTGGACGTCCCCGCACGGTTCGTGGCCCTGGATGATGTCGGTTCCGACAGCTATCGCGCCCCGACGGAACAGGAGGTCGCTTCCGCACATGCCCGAGGCTCGGACCCGGACGACGACCTCGCCGGGCCCCGGTACAGGGTCGTCGAACTCTCTGATGGCAGTGGTGTCGTCGCCCGGAAAGGCAATTGCACGCATCGCGATCAATCCTCCGTGTTCTCGAAATAGTTTGGGAATTGCGCGGTGAGGCCGATGACCGTCGTACGGGTCTCCATGTACGGGGTGAGGGCGTCGATGCCGTTCTCCCGGCCCCAACCGCTGGCCTTGAAGCCGCCGTAGGGAAGTGACCACCGCACGAACGAGTAGGTGTTGACCCATACCGATCCGGCTTCGATCTGGTTCGAGACCCGATGCGCGCGACCGATATTGCCCGTCCACAGTCCCGCGGTCAGCCCGTACGCGGTGTCATTGGCGATGGCGATGGCCTCTTCTTCGTCGTCGAACGGGATCAGTGCCACCACCGGGCCGAAAATCTCTTCACGCGCCACCCGCATGTCGTTGGAGACGTTGGCGAAAACGGTCGGCTGAACGAAGTAACCGGGTGCCAGTTCGTCGGTGAGGATCCGTTCGCCTCCGGCGACCAGTTCGGCGCCGTCGTCCCGGCCGATCTTCACGTACGACAGGGTTTTGTTGAGTTGCTCTTCGTGCGCCTGGGGTCCCATGCGTGCGGTCTCGTCGGCCGGAATGCCGACACGTACCTGGGCGGCTCGGGTGCGGAAGGTGTCCACGGCACGGTCGTATATCGATCGCTCTACCAGCACCCTCGACCCGAGCGCGCAGCTCTGCCCGCACAACCGCCACGCCGAGGCGGTGGCCGCATTGAGCGCCTGATCGACGTCGGCGTCGCCGAAGATGATGTGCGGCGCCTTGCCGCCCAGCTCGAAGGTGAATCGCTTGAGGTTGTCGGTGCCGTCGACCACCATCCGCCGGCCGGTGTCGGTCGAGCCGGTGAACGAGACCTTGCCGACGTCGGGGTGAGCGACCAGGCGCGCACCGGCCGTGCGCCCGTAACCGGGGACGACGTTGAGGACACCCGGTGGAAACCCCGCCTTCTCCGCGAGTTGCGCCAGGACGAGTGCGGACACCGGAGTCTGTTCGGCAGGCTTGACGACGACCGTACAACCTGCAGCGAGGGCAGGACCGATCTTCATGCACGTGGTCAGCAACGGCGCGTTCCAGGGCACGATTGCACCCACCACACCGATCGGCACCATGGTGGTGAAGGCGTGCACCGTGTCGTCCATCGGTATCGTGCGACCTTGGGTCTTGTCGGCGAGCGAGGCGAACCAGTAGTACCACTGCACTTGTGCAGCCAGACTCCCGCGCAGGTCGGACTTCAGGGCGCCCGTATCGTGGGACTCGAGTTCCACCAATTCGGGAATCGCTTCCTCGAAAAGCTGGGCGAACCGTCGCAGTAACGCTGCGCGCTCGTGACCGGGGGTGCGGCGCCACGGGCCGGCGAACGCCTCGGCCGCTGCCGAGACAGCACGGTCGATGTCACCCGCACCCCCCATCGCGACCGCCGCCCACGGCTTTCCCGATGCTGGGTCGATACTCTCGACGATGACGCCGTCGATGGGGTCGACCCATTCACCACCGATATAGAGCTTGTCGAAAACGCGCAATTCCGTTTGTGGCATACGCAACATGTACGCCGTGGAATGACTTGGCGTCAACTGTGAACTGCGGTTTCTCTGGAAGAAATCGCCAGTTCGTAAAATGGAAAAAAGACGCTTCGCTCCCGGGAACTAGATGATTCGAAAATACGAAATTGACGCGGTTTCGCACCGAGGATAATCTGCGAAAGAGTTCTATGTGCGGAACCGGCCACGGTAGGGAGAAGCGCGTGACTCATGAAGCACGCCGCGTCGTCATTGCCTCTGCCGTATCGGAAAGTCCGTCGTGGTATCGGATTCCGCCGTCAAAGGCACTCGTCATCGACGGCCGACAGTGGGAGCCGGCGCTTCTGTAGATCCCTTTCGTCGTGACACTGTCACGGTCCGTAATATGCGATGAGATCGTTCCGATTCGAAAACGAAGAAGAGGAGAATCGAGGATGACGTCCGCCTTCTTTCGCTTGGCGCCCGGTCGCGATGTGCAGTCCGAGGAATACTTGCCCCAATCGCCCGCCGGAAGTGGCTGGGGCAGTGAGCACATGCGTGGTATGGCCGTCAGCGGGGCTCTTGCTCGTGCCGCCGAGAGGGCGGTGGAGGCGCTCGGGCGTCAGGACCTCCAACCGGTTCGGTGGACGCTCGACCTCTTCCGTCCCGCGGGGATGAAGCCGTCCGTCACGTCCACCACCGTTGTTCGCGAAGGACGCCGCCTGTGCCTCGTCGACGCGGTGCTGACCCAGGACGGGGAAGCGGTCGCACGGGCCAGCGCGCTGTATCTGAGTCCCACCTCGACACCGGAGGGGAGCGTATGGGCTTCGGGCAACAGCCCGCAGCCGCCCCACGAGGACTGCCGGCGGTCCGCGGGCGGCGCCGAAAGGCTGTACTACAGCGAGAGTGCAGGCTGGACACCGCCTGCCGACGCACCGCAGAACGGTGATCGCAAGCAGATCTGGCAGTTTGCGATCCCGGTGGTCGAGGGCGAACCGCTGACCGCGTTCCAGATGGCCGCGAGTGTCGCGGATGCCGCGAATGTCGTAAGTAATTTGGGCAGTGCGGGATTGGAGTACATCAATGCCGATGTGACTCTTGCGCTGGCGCGTCTGCCGGAAGGTCTCGAACTCGGACTGGCTGCACTGGACCGCTCCGAGCAGCACGGCATCTCGGTCGGCACGGGGCTGGTGTTCGACCGAGTGGGAGTGGTCGGTTCGGTCACCGTTTCCGCGGTCGGGAACGCCCGGCGCGCCGTCGACCTGCGGATGTTCGGACACGGCGACGACGCGGGGTCGCAGCCGAAATCGGGTGCTGCGACCTAGGCTTCCGCCGCTACTGTGCCGTCAGGCGCTCTGCGACGTGGCGTGCCTCGGTGATCGCGGCGTCGGCGATCTCCTCGAGTCGGAGGTCGATCCGTGTTCGCGGCCCGGCGACGGTCAGGACCGCAACGTGCTTCTCGCCGTGGAAGACCGGGGCGGCCACGCCGCCGAGGTCGGGTGTCACCTCTTTACTCGCGAACGCGATTCCGTCACGGGTGATGCGCCCGAGTTCCTCGTGTGCCCGTCGGCGCTTCTCGGGCTCCTCGATGTGGGTGTCGAGATAGGTGTCGCGGAAACGCTGATCGCTGTAGGCCAGGAAGCATTTGCCTGCGGTCGACGGGAAGAGCGGGCGCCGGACGTGGAGTGCGGGCGAGAACCGAATCGGCTGCGTCGACTCGATGATGTCGATGTTCACGACGGATTCCCCGATTCGCACGCAGAGCGTCACCGTCTCGTCGAAGCGGCTGTGCAGCGATTCCATGCTCTCCCGCGCTACCCGGTCCATCTGAGGGGTGTGCGCCGCGAGGAGTGTGCCGACGGCGGGGCCGAGAGTGTAGGCACCGTTCTCGGTGAGGTATCCGGTGGCGACCAAGCCCTTAACGATGTAGTGCACCGACGACCGGGGGGCGTCCAGCGCCGCGGCGAGCTGGGCGAGCGACATCCCGTTCGCGCTCCGGGAAACGAGCTCGAGGATCGTCATGACACGCGAGACCGTGCGATGCTCTTTCGCCTCACCAGGGACCGGCGGCACGTGGCTCTCCCTCTTCTCGATCACCGATCGACTCAGACTACAGGTGGCTGGGGCACTGCCACGCCGGGCAGTGCCCCAGCCGAGTCACCGGGCGGCCGGAGCGCTTTCGGCGGCACTGGTGTGATTGCTGATGCTGATGGTGCGGCACTGGTCACCGAGTGCAGCGCCCGCGATGAGTATCGCGCCGACGATGAAGATCAGGGAGACGCCCCAGGTGGAGTGGGTCGGGGAGAGGGTGACCATGGTCAGTGCCGCAAGCGGAGCGAGGCCACCGGCGAGGGCACCGCTGACTTCCCGTCCGGCGCCGAGGCCCGAGGCGCGGACTTCGGGTGGGAACTGCCGGGCGAGGAAGGACCCGGAAGCCGCGAGCAGGGTGGGCTGGACGATGCCGACGGTGAGGATGAGTGCGAGCCAGATGTAGACCGGCCGGTCGGTGTTCAGGAGCCAGAAGAAGGGGAACGCCAGCCCAGCCACACACCCGGCGCCGATCAGCATGATCCGGCGTGTCCCGGCGCTGTCGCAGAGCCGTCCGGCTATGGGGATGGTCACGAGCGCGACGGCACTGGCCAGGCTGATGCCGAACGCGCCGACGTTGGCGGCGACGTCGCGGAACTCGGAGAGATAGGACAGCGAGAACGTCTTGAAGATGTAGCTGATGCCATTGAGGCCGATGGTGGACACGGCGACGACGGTCAAACCACGCCAGTGGTTCTTCAGCAGGTTACGGAACGGCTGCGCCTTCTTGCGGGTCTGAGCTTGGGCCGCGACCTTTTCGAAGTCGGGGGTCTCGGGCAGGTTCCGCCGCATCCAGTAGCCCAGAGCAACGAGGACGAAGCTGGCCAGGAACGGGATCCGCCAGCCCCAGCTGTAGAGGTCAGCTTTGTCGAGGCTCGTCACAGCGGCGACCGCCAGAGACGACGCTAGAAGGCCGACGCTCACTCCCATAGCCGGCCACGCGCCCTGCCGTCCGCGCGACTTCGCGTCGGCGTGCTCGTAGGACATCGCGATCGCGCTGCCGAATTCGGCGCCGGCACCGAGTCCCTGGACGATGCGGAACAGAACCAGCAGCACGGGTGCGGCAATCCCGATCGTCTCGTACGACGGGATCAGGCCGATGCAGCCGCTGGCCAGACCCATCAGCAGGAGATTGAACGACAGAACGGCCTTGCGACCGATCTTGTCGCCGAGGATGCCGAACACGATTCCACCGAGCGGGCGGGCCAGGAACCCGACCGCGAATGTGGAGAACGCGGCGAGAGTGCTGACCGTGGAGTTCTCCGAGGGAAAGAAGAGCGGGCCGAACACCAGCGCGGCCATCGATGCGTAGAGGTAGAAGTCGAACAGCTCGAGCGCTGTGCCGACTACTACTGCGGGACCGACGTTCTTGGGCTTCCGACGGGGCGGATTGGGGGCGTTGTGGAGCGATTCCGGTGGATGGGTCACTGGTCGAGCCTCTTCTCTTGCTTCGAATGAGAACTGTCCATGTTCATATATATGAACATGGCATTCGTAACTACGATGGTATGATCTGGAACACTAGGGAGTGAGCTAGGCCACGTCAACCCTGTTCCAGAAGTTGTCGCTTGCGGTCCCGGCCGCGAAGGCACGGCTCGATTGGCGTGGCCGAGTGCGCGTTTCGAAGATCGTGAGGGCGGTATGGCTATGTTCAACAGACTTCATCTGATTCGACAGGTCGATCTGTTCACGTTGCGACTGTTTCTTTCCGCGATCGAAGAGCAGCAGATCGGACTGGCCGCGATCAGGGAGAACATCGCCGCATCCACGGCAACCAAGCGCATCCAGGTCTTGGAGGACATCGCCGGCATCAAGCTTCTCGATCGTGGCCCCAAGGGGGTGGTCCCCAGCCCCGCCGGTGCGGTCCTCGAACGACACGTTCGCTCGATCTTCGGCAGCCTCGAGGAGATGCGATCAGAGATAGCGTCGTTGACCGAAGGCGTGCAGGGGGACCTGACGATCGTCTCGGCCCGATCGATCATCGTTCCGTTCCTGGCGCGAGAGCTGGGCGAGTACACCCGTGAATACCCACTCGTCGACCTGGCCGTGCGCGAGACCGAGAACGCCGAGATCGTTCAACAAGTCGCGCGCGGCGAAGCGGACCTCGGGGTATTCGCCGCCGCACACGAACTCGATCTCGACGGCGTCGACGTCACGCCCTACCGGCGAGACCGGCTGGTCGCTGTGGTGCCGCTGGGCCACCGGCTCACCGAGCAGTCGGCTGTGACGTTTCAGGAACTGCTGCCCGAAAACCTGTTCGCGGCACGCGCGATGGTCCCCGCGTTCCGGGCCGCGGCGAACCGGCTGGGCGAGCAATTCGATTCCAAGCACTCCGTACGGAGCGGAGAAGTCGCGATCAGTCTCGTACAGGCGGGTATGGGTGTCACTGTTCAGCCGGAGTGCCTGCTCAGCCACGAAATGACGAGCCGTGTGGCGGTGATGGAATTCGCCGAGCCGTGGGCGGTGCGCAGGATCCACCTCGCCACCGCACACGGGCGAGGCCCGAGCCCCGCGGCGCGCGCACTGGTCAAGCAGCTGCTCGACCGCCCGCACGACGAGTCCGACGCGTGAATTCGTCCTGAGCGAACCGGGGGTTTCCCGAGCGTGCGCGACGTGGACCGGGTGATCCGACTGATCGGTATTATGCTCCAACCATGCAGTGGCAGGTCGACCTTTTCAGCCTGAGGCTCTTTCTTTCGGCCGTCGAAGAACGTCAGATAGGGCTCGCTGCAGCGCGGGAGCATATCGCCCCGTCGACAGCCACGAAGCGAATTCAGGCTCTCGAAGCCATGTTCGGCCTCCCCCTCCTGCACCGGGCACGAACGGGCGTGGCGCCAACCGAGGCGGGTGCGGTCCTGGTCCGATACGCGCAGAAAATGCTCGCCGACTTCGACGATCTGCACTCGGAACTGACCACCCTCACCGCGCAGGTGGAGGATCGGCTGGTGGTCGCCGCGGCGCACTCGGTGATCATCGATCTCCTGGCGCCAGCGGTCCGAATGTTCATCAACGAGCGTCCGTTCGTCGAGCTGTCGCTGCGCGAGGTGGACAACAGCGAAGTGATTCGCCAGATCGAAGCCGGGGACTGCGATATCGGTGTGTTCGCCAGCGTCGGCGAACCGCAGTGCGCCGCCGCCGAGATGGAACTCCTCGGCAGCGAGCCTCTCGTAGCCGTACTGCCACGAGAACACCGTCTCGCACATCGGAGTTCCGTGAGATTCGGCGAACTTGCCACCGAGGGGCTGATCGCAACACACACGACGGTGATGATTTTCCAGGCTCACGGAGCAGAAGCCCGCGATCTCCGACATGTGGTGCGCACGGGTGAGGTGGCGCTCGGCATGGTCCGGGCAGGCCTGGGAGCCACGGTCGTCCCGCAGAGAATGGCTACCCAGGCAGCAGACTCCGAGATGCTGGTGCGGCCGCTCGACGAGAGTTGGGCGGTGCGGCGCATCAATGTCGCCACGACGACGCGGACGTTGGGTGCCCCGACGGTCGCCGCTTTCCTCGGGTGCCTGGTCAGACAGGTCCCGCAGACGTCCGCAGAGTAGATGTCCGCCGCAGCGTCGGGGAGCCATGCTCTGAGCTGCACACTTCGACGCCCGCGAAGTGACCTTGCCGAATTGCCAATTGACTGTCGTGATCAGCCGTTCGATAGTTGTGGAGGCGTAGGTCACAACAGATCGGGTCTGTGAGTTGAACCTGATCGCCGTGCGAAAGTCTCCGACGGCTGAAGGTGAATCACAGTGCGGCAAGCGAAGCCCGGGCACTTCCTCATCGTCGGTGGGTGGCAAGACGTGGCGGCGAGTGATGGTTGCACCGTCTCGTCGTCTCTCGGACGGTGTGGTCGGTCGCCTTGCCGGGCTGCCAGGCCGCGTGGCGGATAGTGCATTCGTCTTCAATCCAAGAATTGGCAGGAGTTTCCTCATGGTGTGGCAGGGCAACTACACGAGCTTGTTCATCGGTGGGGAGTGGGTCGAACCCGCCACCGATGACACTATTGGGGTCGTGTCGCCGTTTACGGAACAGGCGCTCGCTCGGATTCCCGCCGGTTCGCGGGCGGACGTCGACCGCGCGGTAGGTGCTGCGCGCGAGGCGTTCGACAGCGGTCCGTGGCCGCGCATGAGCCTGTCGGAGCGGATGGATGTGGTCCGCAGATTCGGCAAAGCGATCACCGAGAATCGTGAATCGATCGCGGCGTTGATCACGGAAGAGATGGGCTGTCCGATCACGCAGACGGTCGCATCCCAGTCCGGCGCCGCCATTGCGTTGATCGATACCAACCTCGAGCTCGTCGAGCAGTACCCGTGGCGGACCGTGCGCCGCTCGAACACCGGCAACGCGCTCGTCACCCGCGTGCCGATCGGAGTGGTCGCGGCAGTTGTCCCGTGGAACGCACCACTGTCGGTCGCGATGCTCAAGCTCGTTCCCGCCCTACTGGCGGGCTGCACTGTCATCCTGAAGCCGTCCCCCGAGGCTCCGCTGAGCTCCTACCTTCTCGCGGAAATGGTTCAGGCCGCGGGCTTCCCGGCCGGCGTGGTGAACATCGTCACCGCAGACCGGGCGGAGAGTGAATACCTCGTCACCCACCCCGGCGTGAACAAGGTGTCGTTCACCGGTTCGACTGTCGCCGGTCGACGCATAGCGTCGTTGTGTGGCAACGACCTCCGGCGCTACACACTCGAACTGGGCGGGAAGTCCGCCGCGATCGTCCTCGACGACGCCGACCTCGATGGTGCGGTGCAGTCCCTCCGGACGCAGTCGTTCCGCTATAACGGTCAGGCATGCACGAACAAGACGCGGATCATCGTGTCGCGGCGTCGTGTGAAGGACCTGACCGACCGGTTGGCGGCAATGGTCGAGGATCTCCGGGTGGGTGATCCCTTCGGCGAGTCGACGGAGATCGGCCCCCTGGTGAGTCTGCAACATCGCGAGCGCGTCGAAGGCTACATCACCGCGGGTCGGGAGGAAGGCGCAACCGTCGTCGTCGGCGGTGGCAGGACCGCCGAGTTCCAGCGCGGCATGTTCGTCGAACCGACGCTGTTCACCAACGTCACCCCCGACATGAAGATCGCGCAGGAGGAAATTTTCGGTCCGGTCGTGGGCGTGCTCGTCGTCGACGACGAAGAAGAGGCGATCGCCGTCGCGAACGACTCGGCGTACGGGCTCAGCGGTGCCGTCTACGGCGCGGATCCCGACCACGCACTCGCGGTCGCCCGCCGGATCCAGACTGGCACCGTCGAGATCAACGGGAACAGCGCCGGCTTCCACGCCCCGTTCGGTGGATTCAAACACAGCGGTATCGGCCGCGAGGCCGGCCTCGAAGGATTCGACGCGTTCGTCGAGCTGAAGTCCTACGGCATCTCCGCGGAGGTCGCCGACACCCTCGGCTGACATGGCCGTCGCCCACTCCCTTGTCCCGCAACCTCGAAAGGTTATGTCCATGACGGCAAATCGACTCTGGCCCCTGGCCGGAGCATCCATCACCCTCGACAGTGGCTTGATCACCATGGGCCACCACGGACCGCTCTCGGTCCCGATTCCGACTTTCCTCATCGAGCACGATCGCGGCCTGGTCCTCTTCGACACCGGCCTGGCCCCGGAGGCGTGGAACGACCCCCGCTCGGTGTACGGCGACCTGGTCGATGTGTTCGCCCTCGACTGCCCGCCGGAGAACACCCTGGAACTGCAGATCCAGAAGTGCGGGTTCGAGCTCTCCGACATCACTCACGTCGTCATCTCCCACTCCCACTTCGACCACACCGGAGGCATGTACCTCTTCCCGGACGCCGAGTTCTACATGTCGGAAGTGGATCTGCGCTACGCATTCTGGCCGGACCCGCCCTACCGCGGCTTCTACCGGACGCAGGATCTCGAGCTGACACGGTCGTTCAAGTGGAATCCGCTGCGTGAGGACTACGACCTGTTCGGCGACGGGAGCCTCGTCATCTACCAGACCCCGGGGCATACCCCCGGCGAGGTCAGTCTATTGGTCAAGCTCCCGTCGCGGTCGTTCCTGATCACCGGCGACTCGGTCCATCTCCGCTCCGGTCTGGAATCGGAATGCCCGTGCCCGGTGGACGTCAATGCGATTCAGACCGTGCAATCCATCCAGCGGATCAAGCAGATCAGTGCGAGCCTGCAGGCCGAGATCTGGGTGTTGCACGACCCGGACGACTGGCAACGGCTCGGCAAGGTCGAAGGCGGTTACAAGTGACGACGCCGCACCAGCCAATTCTTCGTCTCGGAGGCGTAGTAGTGAGAGAGAGTAATGAACAAGAGCAAGGATGAGTCCGGATTCGCCGGTCTCACAGCGCGACTGGCGGATCACGTCGCCCACGTGGCGAACTCGTCATTGACCGCAGAGGACGTCGAAGCGGTCCGGCGGCTTTCGCTCGACAGTTTCGTCGTCTCGCTGTGGGGGAGCACTCGTCCCGCGGCCCAGCAGATCGCCGAGTGGTCGCGCAGGTTTGCAGGAACCGGGAACAGTGTCGTGCTCGGCGGTGACTGGACCACCGAGGCGTCCACCGCTGCTCTGGTCCACGGCACCGCGGGGCACAGCTACGAACTCGACGACACGCATGACGTGACGACGAGCCACCCGGGTTGCGTGATCATTCCGGCAGCGCTTGCCGTCGCCGCGGAGACGAACGCGTCGCAGTCGGAACTGTTCCGCGCAGTCGCCGCCGGCTACGAAGCCATGGCGCTGATCGGCACGACTGCCGGCGGGTTGGAGACGGTTCACCGCGGATTCCACCCCACCTCCGTATTCGGATCGTTCGGTGCTGCGGCGGCGGTGTTGAGCCTTCGGGCGTACCGGAACAAGCAGCCCGTCGATCCGGGCGTCCTCGTGACCGCCTGGGGGCATGCCCTCTCCCAAGCCAGTGGCTCGATGCAGTTCTCGGTCGAGCCGACCGGGGGCGAGGTCAAACGCGTGCACGCCGGACTGGGCGCCCGCAACGGTGTACTCGCAGCAGACTTCGCGATGCTGCCCGATGTGACGGCACCGCAACTGTCGGTCGAGGGAACCTACGGCGCCGCCGCCAGCTTCGGCGGACCACTACGCGACGTCACGCCGGACGAAAAGCTGCAGATTCACGTGATCAGCTTCAAGCCATATTCGTGCTGCCGGCTGTTCCACTCGACGATCGACGCCTTGCGGGAGGTGACCGACGACTTCAGCGCCTCCACCGACAGCATCGAGGAGGTTCTCGTCACCGGGCCCCAGCTCATCGCCGACCAGCACATGACCAAGGCCGAGTCCACGATGACGGCACAGTACAGCTGCCCGTACATCGTCGGCGCCACGCTCGCCTACGGACCCACCCGATACGACGCCTATGGCGAGGACTTCCTCGACGATGAACGCATCCTGCGTATCGCCGGCAAGGTCCGGTTCGAGGTCGATCCCGACCTCGAGGAGAAGTACTACCCACAGCACTTCGCGACCGGCGTGCGCATGCGCTTCACCGACGGCAGCACCAGGTCGGCGACAGTGGTCGACAGCGTCGGCACGGCGCAACACCCCATGACCAAGGAGCAGATCATCGCCAAGGGCGACGGGCTCGCATCTCAGGGCAACTTTCCAACCGGGGACGAACTGGCGGCCGTGATCTGGGACGACGCCAACGGCGGCGTCGAGCTGGCCAAGGCCCTGGTTTCACGGTAGCCGGCGCCGGCACGATTCGGCGGCAGCGAGGCGCGAAGCGGAGCGCCGGCACCGTGTCCGCGGGCCTGCCGAAACACGCATGTCTCCACCGAGAATCCCCGCTGCAGAACATGATTCCTTGATGCGTGTTTGGTGCTCCACCACATGGTCCTGGAAGGACTGGGTATGACCTACGCAATTTCCGTTCTCGTCCTGGCGGCGATCTTCACGGTCGCCACCGTCACGCCGGTCAACATGGGCATCCTCGCGTTCGCCGCGGCATTCATCGTGGGCGCCTGGGTTTCCGACATCCCTATCGAGGACGTCGTCGACGCCTTCCCCGCGGGAACCTTCCTCATCGTCGGCGGCATCACCCTCCTGTTTGCCATCGCGAAGGCAAACGGCACCCTCGACTACATCATGGACAGATGTCTGCACCTCGTCCGCGGCAGACGCTGGGCCATCGTGTGGATGCTGTTCGCACTATCCGGTCTGCTCATGTCGATGGGGGCCGTCCTGGCGGTGGAAATGCTCGCCCCGATCGCGATGCCCCTTGCCGCCAGAAACCGCATCAACCCCTTCCTGATGGGCATGATGATCACTCACGGGGGGCTGGCCTGTGTATTCTCTCCGATCAATCTGTATGGCGCGCTCGTCACCGGCATCATGAAATCCGCTGGCCTCCCGACAAATCCGGGCTTCATCTTCCTGGTGCCGTTCGTGCTGAATCTGGCGATCGGTGTGGTGCTCTTCCTGGTCTTCGGTCGTGACCTCATTCGCGGCGGACGCCGCGGCGACGACGTAACAGCGCCGGATGGACCGATCGGCGGGATCGGGGTGGGGAGACCTTCGTCCCCCGCATCCGACGGCTCGGGTGTGTCGACCGCAGTGTTGAGTCGGAGCACGACCGGCACTGCCGTCGAGACAGCACCCGCGCGTCCCCGCCTGGACCGCTACCAGGGCGCGACCCTGACCGGAATCTTCTTCCTTGCCATGGGTTCGGTCGGGTTCGGAATCGACATCGGTGTCAGTGCAATCTGTGTGAGTGCCGCCTTGCTGCTGATGGCGCCCAAGTCACACCCGAAGATCGTGGAAAACGTGGCGTGGCCGGCGGTTGTCCTCGTCTGCGGAATGCTCACCTACATGGCGGTTCTGACTCAGAATGGAACGTTGGACTTCCTGGGCAACACTGTATCCGTGGCAGTAGCTCCACTGTTCACTGCGTTGATCCTCTGCTACGCGGTCGGCATCATGTCGGCGTTCGCGTCGTCGACGGCGACGATCGGCATCGCCTTGCCGCTCGCGATGCCGTTGCTTCTCGGCGGTGAGGTGGGCGTCCTGGGCTTCGTCGCCGCAATCGTCTTCTCGGCGACTGTTGTCGACGTGAGTCCCTTCTCCCTGCACGGAGTCATGATTCTCGCGAATGCAGAAGTCGAGGACAAGATTCGATTCCAGCGAAAACTGCTTGCCTACTGTGGAATCGTCGTGCTCTTCGCTCCGCTCATCGTGTGGGCGCTCGTCGTCGTGCCCACCTCCGTCTAGCTTGATTGCGCAGGTTGGTGTTGTGTGCAGTTACCCGAACCGACGAATCCAAAGAGAAGGAACGACATGAAGGAACAAGCAGGTACCCCGCAGGAGAAAATCCAGTGGGTGATCGACATCGAAGAAATCAAGATGTTGATGTCGAAGTACTGCCACGGCATCGACAAGCAGGACGAAGAGACGTTCATGAGCATCTGGTCCGACGACGCGGACTATGTACTACCCCGAGGTGAGGGCCACGGGATCGACGGAATCCGCGCACTGGTGCACAAGGTATGGGATCAGGTGCCCAAATGCCACCACCACATCACCAATCCGGTAATCGACATCGACGGTGACACCGCGACCGCGAAGACCGACGTCTTCTACTTCCGGCTCACCGACGACGGCGTCAACCAACTGCTGTCGGGTGGCTATGCGTTGGAATTCGTCCGGCGAGACGGCGAATGGAGGACGCGCCGGATGGAGTTCAGCCCGTTCGTCTCCACCAGCCCGATCTTCGCCACGAACGCATAGGTCGCCGCGAGGCTAGCGGGGACCGGCCTCCGCACCACCGGTCAGGCACGTCCGAGCCCGCGAGCAGGGCGCCACGGTGGACAGACCTTCTCCGATCGCCCCCACCACGCCGCGTTTAGGGCAGACTCGTCAGTCGTTCGGGTTCAGCCGGGGCGGGGGAACCCGGCCCCTATGATTCCGGCCCTGACGCCCGACGTCGTCCCCGCTGTGGCAGACGGACGGGTTCGTCCCGCCGTCGACAGTGTTCTTTCGTTCGATCAGGCCAAGAAGGCCGCTGATCGACTGCGCAGCAACCAGTCCCGGGGGAAGATCGTCCTCACGTTTGTCTGGGTTGGTCAACGTCCGAGCACACCCGACGCGACCACAACGGCGGTAGGCGAATTGGCCGCCGAGCACCACGACTTCCGCGAGGGCACTCGCGGGTCGCAGTCGAGCATTGCGCGACTTCAACGTCGCCATTGTCGTCGAATTGTTTGACGCTCAGTATTTCTGTCGCTGCCCCCGGGTGGTGACCATCGTTGCACCTCCATCCCGTGGAATCACCGGCTCCGGTTCGGTCTTGATACCCGGCGCCGGACCGTCTCATCGCCGCGGGTGGAGTGTGTAGGTTTCGCCGAAAGCCTTGCCTTAATTTCTGAACGGTGTTAGAAAATTACCACGTCACCGTGTGCTGGGCCACAGTCTCGGGTTG
This sequence comes from Rhodococcus wratislaviensis, assembly GCF_041228765.1. Lineage (NCBI taxonomy): Bacteria > Bacillati > Actinomycetota > Actinomycetes > Mycobacteriales > Nocardiaceae > Rhodococcus > Rhodococcus wratislaviensis. The sequence goes on from NZ_CP150488.1 coordinate 1,740,130, forward strand.
ATGTGATCGGAGCCATCCGCCTCGGATGTCTCGAAGCCGGCAAGCGGAGTGGATCGATCAGCACCCCGTTTGCGTGCCGAGTGCCTCTTCGGGAAGCAAGGAGAATCAGCGTGACCTTTGAATTCAAGCGAATCGTGACCGATCGCACCGCCGATGGAAAATCTGTCTTCGAATCGGAGGGGCCAGTCGAGCTGGAGACCGTGCTGGACATCGACTTTCTCAACATGTGGGGCACGCCCGCGGGTATCCCGCGAGTCGGTGCGGGCGACAACCCGGCACCGGAATTCGAGCCGTTCTTCCCCAAGCCCGGCGGTTCGCGATTCATGATCGTCCAATTCCCGCCTGAAGCGCCCACGGGTGATGCGGACGCGCTGGCCAAGGCCGAGGAAGCGCAGCCGGGCGGAATCGGCGGCGTGTTCGAAAGCGACGATCCCGGGATGCATGTCACCGACAGCATCGACTACGGAATCTGCCTCGAAGGTGAGCTGTACCTGGAACTCGACGACGGAGAGGAGCGGCGGATCACTCCGGGAACCTGTGTCGTCCAACGCGGCACTCGCCATGCCTGGCGCAACCGCAGCGGCAAGGTTGCGACGATGGTCTACATCTACATCGCGGCCGAGCGCACGTAGTCCTGATCACCCCGGTCCACTCACCCCGCCTTCCGGCGTCCCCAGCAGTGGGGACTGTCGAAACATGAAGTACCGAAGGAAGAGTCCATGAAGAAGACGCTCGCCGCAGTTGTCGATCAGGGCAGCACCGAGTTCGAACTACGAACACTGAATGTCATGGATCCTGGCCAGGGCGAGGTCCAGATCAAGTTCGTCGCATCCGGTCTCTGCCATTCTGATTTCCACATGATCGACGGGGTCAAGGACGGTAAACCGCCTATCCTCGCCGGTCGCAAGCCGATTGTCGTCGGACACGAGGGTGCCGGCATCGTCGAGTCCGTCGGGCCCGGTGTCACGCGCGTCAAACCTGGTGATCATGTGGTGTGCAGCTTCATGCCCGCGTGCGGCGCCTGCCGGTACTGCGCCACCGGCCGCACGAGTCTGTGCGACTGGGGCGCTCATTCCATGGACGGAACCTTCCCCGACGGTGAGTTCCGATACCACGACGACGACGGCCGTGCCTACGGCAGTATCGCCATGCTCGGCACCTTCTCGCGGTACGCAACAGTGATGCAGCAGTCGGTTGTCAAGATCGACGACTGGCTTCCCCTGGAGTCGGCTGTGCTGGTGGGTTGCGGAGTCCCGACCGGGTGGGGCACGGCGACCTCGGCCGGTTCGGTACGCGTCGGCGACACTGTCGTCGTGTACGGCATCGGTGGCATCGGCATCAATGCGGTGCAGGGTGCGGCGTACGCCGGTGCCAAGTACCTGGTGGTGGTCGACCCAGTAGAGCTCAAGCGGAAGATCGCTCTCGAGTTCGGCGCGACCCACGCGTTCGCCACCCCCGAGGAGGCAGCCGAAAAGGTGAACGAACTCACCTGGGGTCAGGGAGCGGATCAAGCTCTGGTGACGGTCGGTGTGGTCCACGAGAGGGTGATTCAGGATGCCTTCGATATCGTCGGCAAGGGCGGAACCGTCGTTGTGACAGGCCTCGGTGCGCCAGAGGAACTTACGATCCACGTCTCGGGTGCGGTGTTGACCAAGTACGAGAAGACCATCAAAGGATCAATGTTCGGAACACTCAACCCTCACTACGACATCGTCAAGCTGTTGCGCCTGTATGACGCGGGCAAGCTGAAACTCGACGAATTGCGCACGAAGACGTATCGCCTCGAAGACGTCAACCAGGGTTACCAGGACATGATCGACGGCAAAATCATCCGCGGAGTGATTCTCCACGACCACTAGTGCGTCGTCGGCCCGACCCGAAATCCCATCGACTATCGGTCGCAAAGGAAACTGCAATGACGTGGCAAGGCAATTACCAGAGGCTCTACATCGGCGGCCGGTGGGTCGATCCGGCGTCCTCGGACACTCTCACGGTGATCTCGCCGTTCACCGAACGTGTCGTCGCGGAGGTGCCGTCGGGCAACGATGTCGATATGGACCGAGCGGTCGCTGCGGCACGAGAGGCATTCGACAATGGACCGTGGCCCCACCTGCCCCTGGCCGGGCGACTGGAAGTGGTCGAGCGGCTACGTGATGCCCTCCTCGAGCGCCATGATCTGTTGGCAGACTTGATCACCGAGGAGATGGGGTGCACGATCACCCAATCGCGAGCCATGCAGGCGCCGGGAGCGACTGCGCTGCTCGACACGTTCCTGACCTTGGCCGCCGACCATCCGTGGAGCGAGGTGCGCCGCGGCGCTGCGGCTGACGCGTTGGTGACCCGAGAGCCTGTCGGTGTGGTCGCTGCCGTGGTGCCGTGGAACTCGCCATTGGTCATCGCCGTATTGAAACTTGCGCCTGCTCTGATCTCCGGTTGCACGGCGGTACTGAAGCCGTCACCGGAGGCGCCGCTCGATTCGTACGTGCTTGCCGAGGCGCTCGACCTGGCCGGGCTGCCGCACGGGGTGGTGGACATCGTCCCTGCAGAGCGCAGCGCAAGCGAGTATCTGGTCAGCCACCCAGGCGTCGACAAGGTCTCCTTCACCGGCTCGACCGGGGCCGGCCGCCGCATCGCCGAGATCTGCGGCAGGGACCTGCGGCGGGTCAGTCTGGAACTCGGTGGGAAGTCGGCAGCACTGGTTCTCGACGACGCCGATCTGGATGTGGTGATCGATTCGGTTCGCGCGCTCTCGCTCCGCTACAACGGTCAGGCGTGCAACAACAAAACTCGACTCGTCGTCTCGCCGAACCGCAAGGCGGACTTGCTCGACCGACTCACCGCGATGATCGCGGACATGCCCGTCGGCGATCCCGCCGACCCCGATACCCAGATCGGCCCGCTGGTCAGTGCACGGCAGCGCGAGCGGGTCGAGCGGTATATCGAGTCCGGTCGTCACCAAGGAGCCAAGCTCGTCGTGGGCGGTGGCCGGCCGTCGGGGCTCGACCATGGATGGTTTGTCGAGCCGACGGTCTTCAGTGACGTCGACCCCGAGATGACCATCGCGCAGGAGGAGATTTTCGGCCCGGTGCTGTCCGTGCTGACCGCGCAGGACGAGGATCAGGCGATCGCCATAGCCAACAATTCGACGTACGGTCTCAACGGTTCGGTGTTCTCCGCCGACGCCGAACACGCACTGAAGGTGGCGCGGCGTATCCGGACGGGGACAGTCGAGGTGAATGGGAAGGTGGCCGGATTCGGGGCACCTATCGGGGGCTTCAAATGCAGCGGGATCGGCCGGGAGGCCGGGCCTGAAGGTTTCGACGAATACGTGGAGCTGAAGTCCTTCGGTATCTCCACTGACCTGGCCGATTCACTCCTCACGACCAGACAGAGCGTCAACACTGGAGCAGACATTGCCTGACAACGTTGCGGCACAACGCCGCCCCCTCGAGGGCCTCCGAGTCCTGGACCTCACCGTGGCGCTGGCAGGGCCGTACGGGACTCTGCTGTTGGCTGCGATGGGGGCCGAAGTCATCAAGATCGAATCTCCCGGAGGGAGTGATATTGCGCGCTTCAATCCCCCGTTCTCGAACTCCGATGGCGGGCTTCATTTCGGCACCGTGGGAGACGACGACATTTCTCTGTCGATATTGTCCCGAGCCCGTGGAAAGAAGTCTGTCGAACTCGACCTCAAATCTGCGGAGGGGCGCGAGATCTTCTACAAGATGACCGAACATGCCGACATCGTGTTCGAGAACTTGAGCGAGGGAGTGGTCGAACGACTGGAGGTCGACTATGACACATTGCGCGCCATCAACCCGAGATTGATCTACTGCTCGCTCAGTGGCCTGGGGCGGCCGAGCTATTACCCCGGTGTCAAGGCGATGGACATCACCGTTCAGGCATTGAGCGGAGTCATGGATACCACCGGGTGCAGTGATGGCCCGCCGATGCGATTCGGACTGCCCATATCCGACATGTTGGCCCCGCTCTACGCGGTTATCGGAGTGCAATCGGCGTTGCTGCAACGTCGGGTCACCGGCGAAGGCCAGCATGTGACGGTGTCGATGCTGGAGTGCATGAGTGCGCTCTTGCCGTTCGAGCACTCCGATGTGTTACAGCGCAACGGTTTCGAAGCGCGCTCGGGAAATCATCACAACCGTCTGGCGCCGTTCGGTATCTATCGCACGCGTGACGGCCACGTGTCGATCGCCGCAGCTTCCGATGCGTGGATGGCTGCGATCTTCGACGCGATCGGACAGCCGGAGCTCATGGACGACCCGCGATTTGCGGGCCGCGGTCCCCGCGCGGTCAACGCTGATGGATTGAACGTGATCATCGAGGACTGGACATCGCAGCACAGCACGGATGACGTGATCGCCGAGTTGGGAGCACGGCGGTCCGTTCCGTGCGTACCGGTTCGCACGGCGGTCGAGGTACTCGCGGATCAGGCGTTGTTCGACAGGAGAGTTCTGGAACCGCTCGTGCACCCAACGGCCGGCACACTCGATGCTGTCGCCGGGGGAGTGCCCATCCACATGTCCGATGCCGACGTCAGTGTGGGGCGTTCAGCGCATCTGCTCGGAGCCGATACCGATGAGGTGTTGATCGAGCTGGCCGGATTGACCGAGGACGATCTGGCCGGGCTCAGGGCGAAAAGGGTCATCTGAAGTTACCCATGACAATTGAACTAGCGAAAGGGTTTCGATCGTGGACAGGTTGAGAGACAAGGTCGCACTGATCACCGGCGCGGCATCGGGCATGGGTGCTGCCGACGCGCACGTGTTCGCGCGGGAGGGGGCCAGCGTCGTCGTCACGGATATTCGAAAGGACCTCGCGGTGGAGGTCGCGACCCGGATCACCGATCAGGGCGGCTCGGCGATCGGCATCGAATTGGATGTCACGAAACCCGAACACTGGAATGCCGTCGTCCAGAATACAATCGACACGTACGGCAAGCTGAACATCCTGGTGAACAACGCGGGCCTCCCGGGGACTCCCAAAACCTGGGAGGAGGCGACAATCGATGACTTCAAGCGCCTGATGGAGCTGAACGTCTACGGCCAGTTCTACGGGATTCAAACCGTTCTGCCGCACCTCGAGGCCCAGGGTGGAGGATCGATCGTCAACATGTCCTCGATCGCCGGCATGATCGTGTGGCCGAAGCTTCACCCAGGTTACTCGGCGTCCAAGGGCGCCAACCGATTGCTGACCAAGAGTGCCGCAGCTGATCTGGCCAAGCGCAACATCCGGGTCAACTCGGTGCACCCCGGGATCATTCACACCCCGCAGAGTGACTACCTGGTCTCGGACGAGGAGGTGCTGCCGCAGCTTCTCGCGGCGGTGCCGTTGGGGCGGGTCGGTCGGCCGGAGGAGGTCGCCGAACTCGTGCTTTTCCTCGCGAGTGACGAGTCGTCGTATATCACCGGTCAGGAATTCGTGATCGACGGTGGATACACCACGATCTGACGATGCTTCGAGGCCGCCCTCCCCCAGCGTTCGCCGGGATCCCCGACGAATGCTGGGGGAGGTACCACGCGGGTGGCTCAGCCGACGCCGATGGCCTCGGCGAGGTCGATGACACTGCGGGCCGTCTTCGCGTGGGCCAGGTCGATGTGCTGGCCCTCGAAGTCGACCGCGGCGCTGCCCCGGGCCTCCGCATCTTCGAAAGCGGCGATCATCCGCCGGTAGAAGTCGACCTTCTCCGGTGAGGGTGTGAAGACCTCGTTTGCGATCTCCACGTGCGAGGGGTGGATGAGGACGATGCCCTTGTAGCCGAGCCGGCGGTTGTCCTCGGCGAAACGCCGGAACCCGTCCAAGTCCTTCATGTCCTGCCACACGCCGCAGACCGGGTGATGCAGTCCCGCTGCGCGTGCTGCCAGAATGATGCGGCTGCGCAGATACAGGGTCTCCAGTCCCTCAGGGGTGAACTCGAACCCCAGTTCGCGTCCGACGTCGGCGTTGGGGCCGGTGGCCCCCAGCAGGCTCGACACACGAGGGTTCGCCACGGCGAGGTCTTCGCAGTGCGCCATCGAGACCGCGGTCTCGAAACTGACGATCAGGCCCACCGAACCCGAATCGAGCCCCTCGCGTTTCTCGACGTGTGAGACCACGGCATCGATCTGCACGATCTCCTTGGCGTCAAAGACTTTCGGAAGAAACAGTCCGGCCAGACCGGGCCCGAGAACCCGTTCGATGTCAGCGCCGAACAGGCCACTGTCGACGCTGTTGGGCCGAACCCAGATGTCGGCGCGGACATTCTGCGCGCGCAGGCGGTCGATCGTCTCGCGGACCGTCTGCCGTGCCTCGTCCTTGTCGGCGGCGGGGACGGAGCCCTCCAGATCGAGAATGATCGCATCGGCTCCGGCGGCGACAGCCTTCTCGGCCCACGACGGCTTGTGACCGGGTACGAAGAGCATGCTCCGGTAGGGATTCATGAAAAGTGTTCCTCTCGTGTTCAGCGTAGTCGGCACCACCGCTGCGGATGGCGGCCGAACCTCTAGGTCTGCATGACGGGAATGCTGTCGATGGGGGTGGCCGGGTCCAGTGACGACAGATCGCCCTGTTGCTGGCCGAGGTACCGGGATCGGATGGCGCAGCGCATGATCCTGCCGTTCTTGGTCTTCGGCAACGTCGGAACCACATTGCAGGACCGGTGCGAAGGACCGCCCGACGTTCTGTACCGCGGTGGCGGTGAGGTGCTCGTGGTCGACCGCATCGGCGCGGAGCACGACGAAGGCGACGACATGTTGGCCGCGCTGTGGATCGGGAGCGCCGATCGCGGCAGCCTCGGCGATGGTGCGGTCCTTCAGCAGCGCGGCCTCGATCTCCGCCGGTCCGACGCGACGGCCGGATACCTTGATGGTTGAGGACGGTGAGTTCTCCGACCTCGCCGGTGACCGGCCGCCCGTCAGGGTCGAACACCGCCACGTCCATCCCCAGCAGCGGGCCGTTGAACCCGGCCGGCGATGGCCCACAACCGGTTCGCGGTCGGATAGTCGGGCACGCCTTCGGTCATCACGATGGTGGCGCCGTGTTGGAGGCCGCCGAGGATCAGAAGTGGGCCCAGTGCCCACCCCATGTCGGCGATCCAGGCGATGACGTCGTCGGAGTGGATGTCGAACCCGTAGCCGAAGTCGACGGCCGTTTGACCAGCAGTCCGGCGTGGGAGTGCACGATGCCCTTGGGTTTGCCGGTGGTCCCGGAGGTGTAGACGATCGTCAGTGGATCGTTCGACTCCGTCGGTGCCGTCCCCACCGGCGCCGGGGTCGGATCGAGTTCGTCCCAGTACACGTCGCGGCCCTTGCGCATGTCCACACCGTGCGCGAGGTGACGGACCACGACGACATGGTCGACCGCTGCACCGGAGTTCAGAGCCTCGTCGAGGGTCTGTTTGAGCGGCATCGTCTTTCCCCGGCGGGTCGTGCCGTCGGCGGTGACGACGACGGCCGCTCCCGAGTCCCGCACGCGGCGGCGAGTGCGTCGGCCCCGTATCCGGTGAAGGCCGGCACCGAGATGGCGCCGATCATCGCGCATGCCAGGAACGCGACCGTCGCTTCCGGGGTGACCGGGAGGAACAGCACCACCCGATCGCCCCGTCCGACACCGAGGGCGGTGAGGTTCGCGGCGAAGCGGCGGACCTCGGTGTCGAGTTCGGCGTAGGTCAATGACCGGTGTTGCCCTGCGTCGCCCTCGTAGACGACGGCCGGCTTGTTCGCGTGCGGTCCGTGGGCGTGCCGATGGGCGCACAGGGTCGCGGCGTTGATCCGGCCGCCGGTGAACCACCGCGGGAACGGTATTCCGGCGGTGACGTCCCGTATGGTGTCGAAGGGGGTGTCGAACGTGATGTCGAGATCGTCGACGACGGCCCGCCAGAACCAGTCGGGATCGTCGATCGATGCCCGGTGCAGGTCCTCGATTCGTGCGTAACCCCAGGTGCCCATCGCGGTGAGCAGGCGACTGCGGTCGCGGGCTGGCGCGCCCGGAATCCAGGCCGGCTCGTCACTGGCCCCGAATACTCCGAAGCCTCGCATCATCGTGTCCTTCTGCTGCCGGCGGTTCAGGCGCCGGCGACGGCAACGGTGTCGACCGCGGACCGCTTGAACATCAGGCCGGTTCGGCATGCGTCGCAGACGATCTCGTCGCGCTGGTTGATGCCGAAGTGGCGGAAGAAGACGATCCCGGCATCGTTGCGGCTCTTCGATTCCCGCTTGCCGACGATCTCGGTGCGCACGTGGATCGTGTCCCCGTGGAAGACGGGCTTGGGGAATTTGATTTCCTCGAAGCCCAGATTGCCGAGTGTGGTTCCTTGTGTGGTCTCCGGGACGGAGATACCGGAAACCAGCCCGAGGATGAACAGGCTGTTGACCAGCCGCTGTCCCCACATGGAGTTCTTGCTGTACTCGGCATCGAGATGCAGCGGCGCCAGGTTCAACGTCATCGTGCTGAACAGCAGGTTGTCGGTCTCGGTGACAGTGCGGCGGGTCGGGTGATCGATGACCGCACCGGGTTCGAACTCCTCGAAATACAGACCGGGCATGGCATGAGTCCTTTCGTCGTCGACAGATCGTCCGGCCCGGCCTCAATGACCGGGACGTCGAATTCAGTGATGGATCGGTGGTTTCGCGAATTCAACTCAGTTGGAGGTGTGGATGCGTTTGGCAGCGAGCTCGAGTGCGGTGACGGTGTCCTCGGTGAGGCGTCGGACGACGTCGCCGGCGCTGGGCAGGTCGTTGATCAGTCCGACGGCCTGCCCAGCGGCGAGGTTCATGTGGCTTTTCACCGAGTTCTTCGCCGCGGCGTCGCGGATCGGGATGGTGAGCATCCGCTGCACGGGGTAGGGCTGCATCTCGTTCTCGTGTCCGTCCCAGACGTCCGTGAATCGGTTACGGAGCTGGCGGACGTGGAGTCCGTCGAATCGGGGGGTGCGCAGCGTCGAGTTCGGTCCAGCCTCGACGACAGCTTCCTTGTAGACGTCCTGGCATCCCGCTTCGGCGGTCGCGATGAACCGGGTTCCGATCCACACGCCGTCGGCGCCGGTGACGAGGGCCCCGGCAATCTGCGATCCGGTCGCGATGCCTCCGGCAGCGACCACGGGGACGGTGGCGAAGTCGAGTACCTCGGCGAGCAGGACGAGGGTACCGACGTCACCGGAGTGACCACCGCCCTCGGTGCCCTGGATGATCACCACGTCAGTGCCGTTGTTGATCACCTTCCGGGCGGCGCGTGCGGTGCCGACGATGCTCATCACCGTCGCTCCCCGAGAGTGGCACTTCTCGACGACGTCGACGGGGGTGCCGAGGCCGCATACGATGATCTCGACTCCCTGGTCCAGGGCGATGTCGAGCTTCTCGAGGTTGTCATCGCGGCTGATGGCCTGGTCCGGGACGTCGTCGCGGACCGCGATTCCCATCTCCTCGAGTTCGGCGCGGAGTTGCCGGATGGGCTGGGGCAGCGGGTTCGGCAGTGCGACGTCGGTTCGCGCGGAGGGCGCGTTCTCGGGGAATCCGAGGTCGAGGGCCAATGGCTTGTCGCTCAGTTCGCGGAACCGTTTGATGTTGCTGTCGACCTCTGCGACGGACATGTCGATGCCGCCGAGGCAGCCGAGCCCGCCGGCGTTCGCAGCGGCGGCGGCGAGGTCGGCGTAGGCGATCAAGCCCATGCCGGCCTGCATGATCGGCACGTCGATGTTGAGCAGGTCGCAGAGCGGGGTCCGTAGGGTGGTCACGTCATTCTCCTTGGGTGATGCTCGAAGCGGTGATACCGAGCGGGGTGTGTGAACCGATCAGCCGCTGGGCCGTCGGAACGAGTTTGAATTTCTGCACTTTGCCGGTCGGGGTCTGCGGGATCTGGCCGGAGTCCATCAGAAAGATGTGCCGGGGCACTTTGAAGCGGGAGAGTTCGGCCCGGCACACCGCACTCAGGTCCTCGACACTCACTGTCGCGTTCGGCTCCGGGACGATGAAGGCACCGACGACCTCCCCCCAGCGTTCGTCGGGGATCCCGACCACGTACGCCTGACTGACGCCGGGCCGGCCGGTGAGGAAGTCCTCGACCTCCTTGGGCATGACCAACTCTCCGCCGGTCTTGATGAGATCCTTCGTCCGCCCGGCGATGACCATCGAGCCGTCCGCCTGGAAGCGCACGAGGTCGCCGGAATGCATCCATCCATCGCGCAGCATGGCCGCGGTGTCCTCGGGCCGGTTCCAGTATCTCTTCATCGTCGTGGGGCCCCGTGCGATGAGTTCACCGACCTCTTCACGGGGAACCTCGTTGCCCGTTACGGGGTCGATCACCCGGTACTCGGCGATCACCCCGTTCATCCGCGACAGTCCTGCAGCACCGCTCGGCAAGGGGCGGCCGACGGTTGAGGTGATTGCGTCGAACGGGTCCTCGGGACGTGTCATGGTCATCGTCCCGCTCATCTCGGTCATGCCGTAGGCGGTGACGAGTTCGGCGACGCCGAGTTCGTCCCGAATCCGCTGCCACAGCCAGGTCGGAGCCACCGCCGCCGCGGACAGCATCATCCGCAACGACGAGAGGTCGAATCGGTTCCGCTCTGGGTGCTCGACAAGGGCGACGCTCATCGTGGGTACCGCGAGAACATCGGTGACGCGGTGCCGTTCGATGGCCGTGAAGTACTCGAGGGGATCGAACTTCGGTTGGGGGAGCATTGCGCCGCCGACGAAGACCGACGCGAGTACCGCCTGGCCGTAGGCGAACAGGTGGTAGCAGGGCAGCGCGAAGACGACCCGGTTTCCGTCGGGGAGCGCGCGACAGTGCAGTGAGCCGTAGGCGGCGCGGTGGAGGCCGTCGTGGCTGAGCATCACGCCCTTCGGCTGCCCGGTGGTACCCGAGGTGTAGAGAATGTCGGATGGGTCGTCGGGCCGCCGCAGACCGCCGGGTGCCGAGCCGGGGGATTCGGCGCCGATCCGTTCCAGATCTGTCAGATCGAGCGCGCCCTCGCGCCGTTCGTTCGCGCCGTCCGGCGCGAACGTGATCACGAACTCGAGGTCACCCAGCGCTGTCTTCCCGTCGCGCTCCCAGCCGGGCGCGAGGTCGTCGAGCATCGACTGGTAGTCCATGTCCCGGAACGAGGTCATCGTGATCAGCACCCGGCAGCACGACTGCGCGAGTACGTACCCGAGTTCCTGCGTGCGGTACAGGTAGTTCAGCGGCACGGCGACGGCGCCCACCCGGGCGATCGCCAGCTTGATCGGCGCGTACTCGGGATAGTTGGCCATGATCAGACCGACGTGGTCACCGGGGCGAACCCCCAAGGCTGCCAATCCGTCCGCAAAGCGGCGCGCACGGCTTTGGACATCGGCGTAGGTGAAGACCCGGTCCCCACTGATCACGTAGGGACGCGACGCGTACTTTGCGACGGCATGATCGAACTGCTCGTCGAAGGTCCGCGTTTGCCACGGCGCGAACGCTCGTTCGAGCGCCGCCCGCCGCTCGTCCGGTGTTGCGACAGTGGGAACGCTCATCGTGCGCCGTCCACGGCACCGGCCGACACTTCGACCTTGCGCCGGATCGTCGACCGCTCACCAGTGCTGCCCCGGTTCACACCGACGAGACCGCGCAATGCCGGGTTGTTGTTGACCATGTCGCCCAGTTGCGGTCCTGCAGCGACCATTCCACCGTCGACAGTGATGTTCTCGCCGGTGATGAAGCGAGCGTCGTCGCTGGCCAGGAACGAGACGACACCGGCGACGAAATCTGGCTCACCGGCGTAGGGGAGAGGTTGGACCGTCCCGAGGACCGGAGCCAGGTCCTTTTCATCGAGGCCGATCAGCGGTGTCTGGATGATCCCCGGGGACACCGCGTTGATCCGGATCCGATCGGCCGCGAACTCGACCGAGGCTACCCGTGTCAGATGGAGAACCGCGGCCTTGGCAACCGAGTAGGGCTGGACCCCCAGCCCACCGGCGTGCGCGGCCACCGACCCGAAGTTGACGATGGACCCGCCGGTCCCCTGCGCCCGCATGACCCGGCCCGCATGCTTGATGCCGAGGAAGACGCTGCGCAGCAGGACATCGAACGTGTAATCCCAGTCCTCGACGTCGATATCGGTGAGCGGGCCGAACGCTCCGCCGACACCGGCCGCGTTCACAAGGGCATCGAAGCGACCGAACGTCTCGACGGTCTTCGCCACGGCCTCCTCGAAGTCGGTTTCCGCGCTGACATCGGTGCGCACGAACGTCACGCGGTCGCCCGCGCCCTGCTCCGCGATCTCCGCGATCGCCTTCTCTGCCACGTCCTGATTGAGGTCGGCGATGACGACGCTGAATCCACGGTCGAGGAACCGAGCCACCGTGGCTCGTCCCATTCCGCTCGCTCCGCCGGTCACCAGTGCCACTTGATCAGCCATGTCTTGTCCTTTCGTATTGCCTGCGAGAGCATCGGGTGCTGCTCGCGGCTTCTCGTCTGTACTGTCAGCCCATCAGGATCTGTTTGGTTTCGGTGAACTCCAGGATTCCTTCGGGCCCGCATTCTCGGCCCCATCCGGAACGCTTCACGCCGCCGAACGGTGCAGCCATCGTCGGCCCAAAAGTGTTGAGAGCAACCGATCCTGCCCGGATTCGGCGCGCGACGGCGAGGCCGTGCTCGCGGTCTCGCGTGTACACGCTCGCCGCCAGGCCGTAGTCCGTCCCGTTCGCGATTCGGACCGCGTCATCGACGTCCGTGTAGGGCTGGACGACGGTGACTGGTCCGAATACCTCTTCCTGGACCACGGAGTCGTTCTCCCCTGCCCCCACAAGCAGTGTCGGCTCGTAGAACCAGCCTGTTTCGAAGCCCTCGGGCCGGCGGCCACCACACGCCACCTCCGCACCCTCCTGCCGTGCCGTTGCCACGAAACCCGTTGTGCGGTCGTAGGCCGCCTGGTTGGCGAGCGGACCGTGATCGGTGTCGGGGGAGCGGGGGTCGCCGATCCGCAAGGCGCGGTACGAGCCGGCGAGTGCATCGACGACCTCGTCGTGCCGCGACACCGGAACGAGGATCCGCGACAACGTCGCACACACCTGCCCCGAACCACTCATCGCTCCCGCAACCAGGGATCGCATCGCCTGATCGAGGTCGACATCCTCGAGCAGTACGGCGGGAGACTTGCCGCCGAGCTCGAAGACGGTGCGCGGCAGACGTTCCGCACTCTGACACAGGATGTCCGACGCCGCCCGCGGTCCCCCGGTGAAGGAGATCAGCTCGATCCTCGGGTCCCGCACCAGATGCCGCGAGACCTCGGTGTCGGCGGCCAGGATGCTGAACACGCCCGGCGGAAAGCCGGCATCGAGCGCACACTCCGACACGATCCGCATTATCAGCGCGGACTCCGGTGCCGCTTTGACGATAACCGCGGTGCCGGCCAGCAGTGCCGGGATAACCTTCGAACCGATGGTCGCCAGCGGACCGTTGTAGGGGAGCACCGCGAGAACGGGGCCGACCGGCCCGTGCTCGATCCGCACCTGTCCGACCGATGTCTGCCGCACTTCCGGAGCCAGGGCCTGCTCGACGGATTCGAGCGCGGTACGCCACGCGGCCTTCGCCGCGAAGCGGTGCAGGGTGCGGCTCCAGCGCACAGCAATGCCGGCCTCCACCGCCCAGACCTCACCGATCTCGTCGAGACGCTCCTCGACTCGCGAGCAGAAGCGGGCGCACACCTCTTTGCGCCGCGCAATCGACCACCGGGGCCAGTCGCCGCGACAAGCCTCCGCCGCCGCGGCAGTCGCTGCGTCGGCATCCTCGACCGACGGCATCGCGACCTCTGCCACGGTCGACTCGGTCACAGGCGACACGATTTTCGACACCTCACCCCCGATCGACGGGCGCCACTCCCCACCGATCAGGAGGGCGTCCGGCCTCGGTACACGCAGATCGCCGGCAACGACGACCTCGGGTCGGCCACAACTGTTGACTGTACTCACTCGACGGCACTCCTCTGGCGTTCAATTGCCTGTGCTTCGACCGGTTCGATGCGCATTTCTCTCGACCTCGGTCAGTGCAGCGATCGGACGAATGTCTGCTGACCGGAGGTGGAACCTCGGGGCCCGGGCCCGCCATGTAGCGGGAATCGAAGAGCAGATCAATTTTTCCCGGCATCGATAACTGGACTGGACCTCCCATGACTGCGGGAGCAGCTCCGAACTTCTAACAGCGGTTAGGATCTATAGTCTAACCGCTCTTAGATTTCTGATCAACCCTCAGGTGAGGTGATTCATGGCCGCCCGGGGCGAAGAGTGGCGGGGGACCCGATTGCGTGGCCAGGTCCGGCGCGGCACGGACATCGTCCGCGGTCACGTCGCCGGCAGATCGAACTACCGCGGTCGTCGCGCAGTCCAATCCGCGCTCGGTCCGACCGTCGCACGAGTGGTGAGTACCGTCATGGGCTACCGGTGGCACGAGATCAGCGAACTGGTGCCCGTGAACGTGACGGTTGCCGGCGCAAGTGGAATTCCAGCGTCGCCGGGCGTCCCCGAATATGTTGTGGTGGAGGGTAAAGGAGCTCCTCCTACGGCCTACTTGCGTCGATGACGGTCTCCCTGACCGACTCCATCGAAGATCAGGGTCTGCATCAGGTCCGACAGATCGCGAGGGGAACGCCGGGTCTTGAGCGGCCACTCGGCGACCCGCTCGAGCGAATTGATGATGAACAGACGCAGGATCAACGGATCGATATCGTCCCGGACATCTCCGGCCGCGATCGCCGCATCGATCAATTCCTCCCAGAAGCGTCCGAACGCCCGGCGCATGGGCCGCAGACGTTCCTGTATCTCCGGCGGGAGTTGCTGGTAGGTCCGTACGTGCGCAGGTGACATGTCGCCGAGTTCGAGCGTCGCTTCCAGGAATCCGCTGACTGCGGTCGAGAGGCGTTCTCCCGGCGTCGCTGTCTCGGGCAGCTGTTCGACAGCCACCCGCACATGGGTGTGCGTGAACTGCACACCGTAGCGCAGGACCTCCTCGACCAGGTTCTCCTTGGACTCGAAGTAGTAGTAGAGGCTCCCCGCCTGCAGCCCCGCCTCGGTGGCGATGTCCGAGAGTCGGGTACCCGCATAGCCCTGCTCCACCAGCACCCGGGCAGCTGCCTCTATCACGCGCCGCCGCGTCGCCGCCGACTTCGAGAGCCTCGAAGTGCGCGCCGATCCGTTCGTGTTGGTCTGAGTCATAGTCCTCTGCGCCCGTCTGCCTAGGGTTCCGGATTCGTGCTGCATCTGCCACATCGCCCCACACGACCCGCCGTCGAGCCGCGCAGCTGAATTCTAATCACCAACAGAATACCCCCGCTGGTGGAGTTTGCTGCCGTAGACGTCCGATCGGTGAGGAATCAGCCCTTGCGGCGAGTGTGAGCTATGTTATAGTTTTTTTCGAGCAGCGGTTAGATTAATCCAACGTATCCGTACCCAGCCGGACATGCCTCAGAGGCCAAGTTCGCTGCAAGGACGCTGAGATGGAATTTCGATGGATGATTAGATCCCCAGTCCGAGTCCCACAGTGAGTGCACCCCGTCGAGATCGGGGCGGCCCCGGCGAACGCTCGTGAACCGTCACAACACATGGCCACGAATCGGCCTCCGGATTCCAGTCCGGATCTGGCCGAAATTCGGCACAAGACAGCAAAGGAGCAACAGATGACGATCGCGCATCCGCGTCCGAGTGAGCCGACACTGTCGGTGCAGCGAGCGCCCGTTGACGGAAACTGCCCGCAATGCGGAGCAAGCGCGCTGCAGGCGTACCCGCTTCTCTCCGAGGGAGGTTGGTTCGACGTCGTCAAGTGCGCGCACTGCCTGCATTCGGTCGCCCGGAACCCCGGGCCGAAACTGGGACCGATCGAACTGCTGGCAGATCGGATTTGAACCGGAATCGAGTTCGGACAGCGAGAGCGTCAATCTCCTCGACTACGACCAAAGGCTGCCCTGCGTCATGCAGACCGTGTTCCCACGGTTGACGAGCAGGAGTGGCCCCAGTGAAGGGCAAGACTGTGGCAAAGATGAAGGAAATGATCGGGGTCGACGTCGGCGGTACCTTCACCGACATCGTCTCCATCAAGGACGGCCGGATCGAGACGACCAAGGTAGCCACCAACGTCGTCGAGAGTTACCAGGGTGTGCTCGAAGGTGCGGCCGAGGTCGGTGTCGAGTCGGCGGCGGTGTTCAACCATGCGAGCACCCACGGTCTGAACGCGATCATCACTCGGCGGATACCGAAGATCGCTTTCCTGACCACCGAGGGCCATCGGGACATCCTCGACATGGCGCGCGGCTGGCGGCCGGCCGAAGGGAACACCGATCCGACCTGGCGTCGCAGCTTCGGCGACGCAACCGCGCCGATCGTTCCGCGCTATCTCCGCCGCGGAATCCGCGAGCGGATCGGCGCAGATGGTTCGATCGTGATCGAGCTGGACGAGGAGCAGGCCCGCGAAGAGCTGAAGGTGCTCGCCCGCTGCAAGGTCGAGGGCGTCGCGATCTGCCTGCTCAACTCGTACGTCGACGGCCGCCACGAGAGGCGGTTGCGTGAACTCGTGCGGGAGGAGGTCGGCGACGTCGCCTGTTCCATCTCGAGCGAGGTTTCCCCGCTAGCGCGCGAGTACCCGCGCGCGTCGACGACGGTCGTCGACGTGCTGTGCAAGAAGATCTACGGCCCCTATTCGAAGCGACTCGAAGCCGGTCTCAGCGAGCTCGGGTTTACCGGTGACCTCAACTTCGCCGACTGCGCAGCAACTCTGGCGCCTGTCGATGTAGCGATGGAGCGGCCCTCGCGCATCGTCTTCTCGGGGCCTGCCGCCGGAACGGTGGCGTGCGCGCACCTCGGTGCGATGATCGACGAACCCAACCTGCTGTGCGTCGACATCGGCGGTACGTCCAGCGACATGAGCGTCGTCACCGGCGGAACCCCTTTCGTCAATACGACTTTCGAGCTCGAGCACGACCTGATCGTCAATACGCTGTCGAACGAGATCATCAGTGTCGGGGCAGGCGGCGGCAGCATCGTCAGCATCACCCCGACCGGCGAGCTGAAGGTCGGACCGGAAAGCGCAGGCGCCGATCCCGGACCTGCGTGCTACGGGCGCGGCGGCGAGCAGCCGACTACCACCGACACTTTCCTGATGATCGGCATCCTCGACCCGAAGCGATTCGCGGCCGGTCGCTCTCGACTGGACCCGGAGTTGGCCCGAAAAGCGTTCGAGCGACTCGATACTCAGGCAAGTCTGGCCGAACGGGTCCGGTTCGCCTACAAGATGGCGGTCAACAACGTCGCCGAAGGTGTCTTCGACGTCGTCGTCAAGAACGGAGTCGACCCTCGCGACTACGCGATGATTTCATTCGGCGCCGCGGGGTCGATGATGTTGCCGGCACTGCTCGACATGATCAATCTCAAGAGCGTCATCGTTCCACCCCACCCAGGCTTGTTCTCGGCGCTCGGGCTGGTCAGCGCCGATCAGGTGCACGCCGACAGCCGCACCTCGTACCTGGTCCTGACGCCGGACGCCGCCGACGAGATCAACGGCATCTACTCCGATATGGAAGCGTCGATGCGGCGCACGCTCGGCGACGACGCCGACCGAGTCACGTTCGTCCGGACTTTCGACGGTCAACTGATGGGACAGGTGTGGGAGACCCCGTTCATCGAGGTCCCCGGCGGTCCGATCACCGCCGAGACGGTCGGGCAGATGATCGCCAACTTCCACGACGGCTACGAAAAGCGCTCGGGCAATCGCTTCGAGGGCATGCCGGTTCAGGGGGTTACCTACCGTCTGACCGCCATCGTTCCGACCACCAAGGTCGAATACGCCCGACCGCTCCGACGCCCGGCGGGCGAGAGACTCCAGCCGGTCGGCACGATCAGCCTGCGTTACCTCGAGGAGAACGACATCACCGCGGCCGAATACGAACGCGACGCTCTCATGCTCGATGACGTCATCGACGGCCCCGCCGTGATCCGGGAGCCACTGTCGACCACGTTCGTCCTGCCCGGCCAGACGGCCCGTGTGGGCACTGTCGGCGAGATCGTCATTACCCGGGCAACCGACAGCACCGGCGTTTCCGAGGAGAAGTAACCATGACCACCACGATCCCTGCCCCGGTCGCCGGCGCCGACATCCTGCTCCGTGACCTCACCGACGCGCAATTCCGGGAACTCTACGACTGCGACCGCTTCACGGCGACCGTGCTCTCCAACCGGCTGAGCTACTCGGTGCAGCACGTCGTCACTGGCCTCCTGCACCGCGCCTTCTCTCCGATCATCGCGCTGTCGTACGACTTCGCAGCCTGCATCTGTGCCCCGCCGGAGCAGGATTACACGATGAGCGCGGTCACCAGCGGCCTGTCCGTGTTCCTCGGCACCATGTCCGACGGTGTGCGGGTGGCAGTCGAGGAGTACGGACCCGAGCGGCTCGTACCCGGGGACCTGCTGATCTGCAACGACGTGTACCGAATGGGTAACCACCCGAACGACGTCTGCTTCATCCGGCCGGTGTTCCACGACGAGAAGATCGCCGGGTTCATGGTGCTGCGCGCCCACCAGCTCGACATCGGCGGCGACGTACCCGGAGGGTTCTCCGGCACCAAACGCAACGTCTACGAGAACGGCCTCGTGATCAGCCCGCGCCTGCTGTATCACGCGGGCGAACCGGTGCGGGAGACGTTCTCGATGATCTTCGACAACGTGCGCATGCCCGAGCTCCTGCTGCCGGACTTCAAGACCATTCAGGGCTGCTGCACGTTGGGGGAGCAGCTGATCCACGAAACCATCGAACGCTACGGCATCGAGGCCTATCTCGGCAGCCTGCGCTACGCCTGCGACGCCTCCGCGGAGAGCATGCGCCACGCCATCGCCTCGATCCCCGACGGAGACTACGAGGGCGCTGGGTCCGTGGACGCCGACGGCGTCGACGCCGACGAGGAGTACGTGATCAAGGTAGCGCTGCGCAAACGCGGGACGAAGGTCGAAGTCGACTTCAGTGGCTCCTCGAGGCAGGCCCGCACCTCCATCAACGCCGGCGCACTCGACGCCAAGTCCGCGATCGGCGTCGGATTGAAGATGCTGCTCGCACCGGGCAGCGATTTCACCTCCGGCACCTTCCGGGACATCGACCTCGTCATCCCCCCGGGAACGATCACCAGCGCCCTGCCGCCCGACGGTGCGATCTTCTGCTACTGGGAAATCGAGGCGGTGATCTTCACGGTGCTCCTCCGGGCGCTGGAGCCGGTGCTGGGTGCCAACGCGATCGGCGGCGACTTCGGCTCGACCAACGTCCACAACGCCAACGGCGTCGGACCGGACGGCACACCCTGGTTCTGCTCGGCGATGGCCGGAGGGGAGAACGGACCCTGGGGTGCATCGCAGGTGGGGGACGGCGACAGCTGCTCCTGCAACTACCTGCTCAACATCATGTCGCCCTCCACCGAGTCACTCGAAGTCGACTTCCCGCTGCGGATCATGCGCCGCGAATACATCCCCGACACGGCCGGAGCCGGCCTGAACCGAGGCGGCGCCGCGATCGCCCGCGACATCCAGTACACCCAGGCGGCCCAGCACCAGACGATGCCGCTGCGGTTCCGCCGGCCCAGCGGAATCGGCGTGCACGGCGGCCATGATGGCGCCCTCGGCGGAGTGTGGATCTTCGGCCAGGACGGAGCGCCGACCAGCGGCACCGGCATCCTGGTCGACTCCGACGACTCCGTCTACACCGATTCCGTCGCCGTCGCCGGCACACTGAACCCGCAGACGCAGGTCCCCGACGTGGACGGCTCCTATTTCTACTTCGGGCAGACCCCGATCTGGACCACGAAACCCGGAGCGACCTGGCGATACCTGACCAACGGCGGCGGTGGGTGGGGTGACCCGCTCGAGCGCGACCCCGAACGCGTCAAACTCGACGTCCGCGACGGCTACGTCACCATCGCCGGTGCCGAACGCGACTTCGGCGTCGTGATCACCGGCGACCCGCACTTCGACCCCGAGGGCCTCCACGTCGACGTCGAGGCCACTCGGCAGCGGCGAACTACAGCCAAGAAGCCCGGCTGACGCCACGGCACTCTGAAAATGGGATGGGGTGCCCGGCGCGGTGGCGCCACACCCCATCCCATCTCCCTCTATCGGACTTGTCACTCACACGGAGGTGCTCACATGCGCGCACAGATCACCAATTTCAAACTCGTCGTCAGCGACCTCGATCGATCCCTCGCGTTCTATAGCGTCTTCGGCCTGAAGGAAGCGGTACGGCTCGAGTTCGCCGATCCGGACGTGACCGAGGCATTACTCGAAGATGCAACGGGAACAAGGGGTCTCGTACTCCTGCACGGCGACGTCATGCCCGTTCCTTCCGCCTCACCCGGGTGGGCTCCGCTGGTGGTGAATGTCGACGATATCGACGCCGCCCGCAAGGAGATTCGCGACGCCGGGTTCGACCTGGCGGTCGAGCCGCTGAGTCTGGGCGCCGTGAACATCTGCATGGTCGCCGATCCCGACGGGTATCTCGTCGAGATCGTCTCCGGGAATACCGACACCCTGGACGGCATTCCCACGGGCCAGAAGATTCCCCATCCGATTCCGCACATCCATCAGAGGGGTAACACTCACACCGAGTGAGCACCCACATCCAACTCGCCGAAGGAGAACGAATCCATGAAGACCGATGTGCGGTTCCCGAGCAGCGGCATGATGCTTGCAGGACACCTCTACACCCCCGACCACCCGACCTCGGCACGGCTACCTGCCATTGTGGTTGGGCACCAGACGACCGCGGTGAAGGAGCAGTCGCCGGCGCTTTACGCCCCGCGCCTCACGGAAGAGGGCTTCATCACTCTGACGTTCGACGCGGCCTACCAGGGTGAGAGCGAGGGCGAACCACACGGCCTTGAAGACCCGTTTCAGCGGGCCGAGGACTTCCGCAACGCCGTGTCGTACCTGACCACCCGCGACGACGTCGATCCCGAACGGATCGGCATACTCGGCATCTGCGGGTCGGGCTGCTACGCCCCCTACGCCGCGCAGACGGACCACCGGATGAAGGCCGTGGCCGCCGTCAGCGGAACCGACGTGCCGGGCTTCTTCCGAGGCGGCGACCCCGACGGCTTCGCGAAGATGGTCGAGCAGGCCGGCCGCCTGCGCAGCGAGGAAGCGGCAGGCAAGGCCGCGACCCTCGTGGACGCGCTGCCGGACTCTGTCGACGATTCCACCCCCGGTCCCGTTCGGGAGTTCTTCGACTACTACAAAACTCCACGCGGCCATCACCCGCGCGCGACCAACAAGTGGGTGGCGCGCAGCGCTGACCAACTCGACCAGTTCGACTCCTTTGCCGACGCCGCCAAGATCGCGCCACGGCCGCTGCTGATGATCGCAGGCACGCAAGCGGTCACACTGCCCGACAGCCAGCGGGCCGTGAAGAACGCCGGCGAGACCGCCGAGCTCTTCACGATCGAGGGCGCGACCCACGTCGACCTCTACGACAAGGACGAGTACATCACCCCGCGTTGGTAAAGCTGACGGAGTTCTTCACCAAGCACCTCGCCGACGCCTGACATAACGAACCGGCCACGTTCCACAGGAGACAACCACGGTGCCCACCATGCAGCAACCGCAGGACTGGACCGAACCCGGTGCTCAATTCGTCGCCCCGGGCGTACACCGCATTCCCCTGCCCCTCCCCTTGGACGGGCCGGTTGCGGTCAATTACTACGCGCTCGAGGGTGCCGACGGCCTGCTCGTCATCGATCCCGGCTGGGTCGGCCCGGAAACCGAGCAGGCCATAGCGCCGCGCTACGGCAACTCGGCCACCGACTCGACGACATCACGGTCTGCCTGGCAACACACCACCACGGAGATCACTACTCGCAGGCATTCGCGTGGCGGACGACGCAGGGCTGCACACTGTTCGCGGGCCGAGAAGAGAGCCACAGTATCGACAGTTTCCTGACCGATGTGGGACGGTTTCCGAATCATCCGCGGTTGCTCACACGGTGCGGGGCAACAAAACTCGCTGAGCGTATCGCCCGAAATGAGGAAGCCGGGGAAGGGGCCGACATCGCCCACGGCCGACCGGACGGCTGGCCTGACCACGGTGACGTGATTCCGTCACGCAACGGGGCGCTCGAGGTGATCGCCACCCCGGGACACACCCGAGGGCACGTCGTCTTCCGACACACCGACACCCGAATTCTGTTCTCGGGTGACCATATTCTGCCGCGGATCACGCCGTCGATCGGTTTCGAGTGGGCACCCGAACCGAATCCGTTGCGTTCCTATCTCCGCTCCCTCGAACTCGTTCGAGGTCTCCCGACACCGCACTGCTGCCTTCTCACGGCCCCCGTCACCGCCAGCACCCGCGATCGAGTCGACGAACTTCTCCACCACCACCGTGAGCGGCTCGACGAAGCGTGTGAGCACATCGCAGCCGGCGCGACCACGGCCTACCACGTGGCGAAATCGATGCGAAGGACTCACCGAAGGCGGCAACTCGACGAACGCCACCCGAGCACCGGCTGTCCGCCGTCATGGAGATCAGCGCCCACCTCGACGTACTCACCCTGCACGGCAGGCTGAAACCACGCGGACGGCACCACGACGCGCCATTAGGCCCTCGCCCGCTGATCGACTGCGCGGCAAGTCGGTCTGAGTTGGTCAAGCCCGCGCACACCCGACTCGGCTCAACGAAGCCATTTCCACGGCTTGTCCCAGTGGCCGGGGGGCGGCACGAACGGAAGCTGTCCCAACTGGCCCGGCGGTGGGATGAACGGCAGCTGCCCCAGCTGTCCGGGCGGTGGAACCACGTCGGGTACCGAGATACCGGGAATCGGCGGTGGCCGTGGATCAGCATTTGCCGTGCCGGTGCCGAGCCCAAGTGCGCTGAAGCCCAGCGCACCGGCGATCACGGCTGCCGCCACGGTCTTCTTCGAATTCATCGTGAACTCCTTCTGCGGCCGCTCTACCTCGTTCCGTGGAGAGGGCGCGCCGGTTGCACCCTTCTATTGTGCGCACTTCGGGGGGCGCTGTCGCCTGCCCGGGGCGGAAGTTCCGGCGCACTCACGCGCAGCGCGCACCGGATCCAGCTGCCCGATCCCGCTCGGTGGACGGACGGTGCGGCTTACGATTGAGACGTAAGCCTTGCGGCTCATTCCCTCTGGTCGCGTGCCCAGCCGAGTACATCCCACGGAATCCGACAGCCGGTCTCGCCAAGAGAGCGAGTAGCCGGTGCGTCGAGTATCGGAGGGACGTCATGAGCGCAACACCCACATTGAAGAAGGCGCTGAGCCAGCGGCAGCTGACGATGATTGCGATCGGCGGGGTGATCGGCGCGGGCCTGTTCGTCGGCTCGGGTGTGGTCATCGGCGACACCGGGCCGGGGGCCTTCATTACCTATGGGCTTGCCGGGGTCCTGATCATCATGGTCATGCGGATGCTGGCCGAGATGGCGGTGGCCAATCCGTCGACCGGATCGTTCGCCGATTATGCCCGCGCCGCGTTGGGCAACTGGGCCGGCTTCTCCGTGGGCTGGTTGTACTGGTACTTCTGGGTGATCGTCGTCGGTTTCGAGGCGATCGCCGGTGCGACGATCATCCAGTACTGGATCGACGTCCCGCTGTGGTTGGCGGCGTTGGTTCTGATGATCTTGATGACGGCGACGAATCTGTTCTCCGTCTCGTCCTTCGGCGAGTTCGAATTCTGGTTCGCCGGGATCAAGGTGGCCGCGATCGTGGTGTTCATCGGGCTGGGCACATTGTTCGTGCTCGGCTTGTGGCCGTCCAAATCACTCGATTTCTCCAACCTGTGGAGCCATGACGGGTTCCTTCCGTTCGGCGCCATGGCCATTACCGTCGGTGTGGTCACGGTGATCTTTTCCATGGTCGGCGCCGAAATCGCGACGATCGCCGCTGCGGAGTCGTCGGATCCGGAGCGGGCGGTGACCAAGGCCGCCAACTCGGTGATCGTGCGAATCGCCGTGTTCTTCGTCGGCTCGACGTTCCTGCTGGCGACGATCCTGCCGTGGAACGACGAGGATGCGGCCGCGTCCCCCTTCGTCGCCGCGTTCACCGAAATGGGTATTCCGTACGCCGACCACATCATGAACGCCGTGGTGTTGACGGCGGTGCTGAGCTGTCTCAACTCGGGCATGTACACCGCATCCCGCATGTTGTTCGTGCTCGCTGCTCGCCGGGAGGCGCCCGCGCAGCTGGTCCGGGTGACCCGTCGCGGGGTGCCTGCCATCGCGATTCTCGCCTCCTCGGTGGTCGGTTTTCTGTGTGTCATCGCCGCGGCAGTCTCACCCGACACCGTCTTCGTCTTCCTGCTGAACTCCAGCGGTGCGGTCATCCTGTTCGTGTACCTGCTCATCGCCGTCTCCCAGATCGTGTTGCGGTACCGCACCCCGGACTCGGAGCTACGGGTCAAGATGTGGCTGTTCCCGGTGTTGTCGATCATCACCGCGGCCGCGATCGTGGCGATCCTGGTGCAGATGGGCCTGCAAGACGACGTGCGGTCGCAACTGGTGTTGAGTCTGGTGTCGTGGGCAGTCGTCATCCTGCTGTTCCTCGCCAACAAGTGGTTCGTGGGTCGGCGGCCGGTCGTGGAAGGCGTCGCGGCGACGACACGACCTCACCGTGTGCTGGTGCTGGCGAACCAGACCGTCCAGTCCAAGGAAATGCTCGACGAGCTTCGTCGCATCGACGCGGATCGGGATGCCACCTACTTCGTGGTCGTGCCGGCCAGCCCGATCGAGACTGGAACTGCCGCCACCCACGGTCCACTCGACGTCGCGGAAGCCACCCGAGAGGTCGCACAGCAACGGCTGGACGACACGCTGGCGACCCTCCGCGCGGAGAACCTCGAAGCCGACGGTGAGTTGGGCGACTACCGGCCGCTGCGGGCCCTGGCCGCGGCCGTCGACTCGTTCCGTCCGGATCAGATCGTCATCTCGACACTGCCACCCGAAGAGTCGGTGTGGCACCGCTTCGACGTCGTGGACCGCGCCCGCGCCGAGCACTCTGTGCCGGTGACACACGTCGTCGTCACCCCGGTCGCCGCAGAGGGATCCCCCCGATGACGATCATCGCCGGCTTCAGCTCGAGCCGTCAGGGGACCGCGCCCCTCAACCTGGCGGTGCAGATATCACGCTGGACCGGCGACAAGGTTGTGGCCGCGGCGATCGTGGAACGGCCGTGGCCTGCGAAAGACGACCCCATCGAACGCGAATACCTGGGCTACGTCACCGAGCAGGCTTCGCACGCACTGGACAGGGTGGTCGGCCAGCTGCCCGGGGGCCTGGACATTCCCCGCCTCGTCTACCAATCCGATTCCATTCCAACAGGTTTGATCGAACTCGTTGCCGACCACGACGCGCGTTTCGTCGTGGTCGGGTCGTCGTCGTCCGGGTTGCTGGGCAGGGTGACGCTGGGCAGCGTCACCGAACGGCTGGTCCATACCGCGGCGGTGCCCGTCGCGATCGCTCCGCGCGGCTACCCGCCGGTGCCCGAGTCGATCCGCCGGATCACCGTCGCATACGGAGGCGAGGCCGATGTCAACGGGCTCGTTGCTGCCACCGCCGAACTGGCCAGGCAGTGGCCGGTGCAACTGCGGATCGTGTCGTTCACGGTGCGGCCGATGACGATGTTCGGTGGCGCAATCGAGCGATCGACGGAGGACCTCGTGGTCCAACAGTGGGCGCGCCGGACGCGCGACGACATCATCAAGCAGCTCAACGTAGTTCGCGCCCGAATCCCGGTACCCGACGTAGACGTCGTGGTCGGCAGCGGCCACGACTGGCGCGAAGCGGTGGAGGCCGTCTCCTGGGAAGCCGGCGACATGCTGGCGCTCGGGTCGGGCGCAGCCGGACCCGCGGCCCACGTATTCCTCGGCTCGGCAGCCTCGAAGATCCTGCGTCACGCACCGGTGCCGGTGCTGATCGTTCCCAGAAACAAGGTGACGGCCTAGGCGTCGTTCGTGCCCATCCGCGAGAAAACATGCTGTCGCAACGACTAGGACGTTCGTTGCTGGGTACTACTCCCGTACCGATCCGTGTCGCAGGGGAGGGACCATGACAGCCGAGAACCACGGCGACCGCACCGACGTCGACAAGGCGCTGCTCGGGCACACCACCTATCGCAGCCTCGGCGAACAGCAGCTCTCACCCGCCGAGGAGCGGTTCGAGAAGGGCCGCCGCACGATCGGGCTGTTTCTCGCGCCGCTGATCACGATCGGCTTCCTCGCCCTGCCGATCGACATACCGCCCAACCAGCAGACGTTGGCCGGCGTACTGCTCGGCGTCATCGTGCTGTGGGTGACCGAGGCGGTGCCGATCCCGATCGCCGGGCTGCTCGGGGTGGCGATCGTCGTATTTCTGGGGGTGGCGCCGGCCGACGAGGTCCTCGCCGCGTTCGGGTCGTCGACGATCTTCACGTTCATCGGAGCGTTCATCCTCGCCCAGGCGATGCTCAAGCACGGCGTGGCGCGGCGGTTCGCGTTTCGGATCCTGACCCTGCCGCGTGTCGGCCAGTCCACCACCGGCGTGATCGTCGCGTTCGGCGCGATCACGTGCGGGCTCTCGGCGTTCGTATCGAACACCGCGACCGTGGCCATGCTGCTGCCCACGGCACTGGGAATTCTCGGCGTCATCGCGAAGGTCATGCAGCACCGCGGCGTCGTCGCCCCGGACTTCGACCCGCTGCGCCTACGGGTGGGGGCCGCGATCATGCTGATGCTCGCGTACAGCGCCAGCGTGGGCGGCTTGCTGACGCCGGTGGGGAGCCCACCCAACCTCATCGGACGCGGGCTCATCGAGGAGGCCACCGGGGAGCGGATCAGCTTCGGGCAGTGGATGGTGATGGCCATCCCGATCTGCCTGCTGATGTTCATCGCGCTCGCCATCATCCTCCTGCGCCTCAACAAGCCCGAGATCCGGCGCATCGAAGGCGTCGCCGACTACCTGGCGGAACAGCGCGCAGAAATGGGTCCGCTGTCGCGTGCCGAGAAGAACACGCTCATCGCGTTCGGAGTCACGGTGACGCTGTGGATCCTGCCCGGCGTCGTCGCGGTGATCGCCGGCAACGACTCGGACCTCTACGCCACGATCAGCGACCGACTCGACGAGGGCATGGTCGCGGTCTTCGGGGCGGCGTTGCTCTACCTTCTGCCGACCGACTGGGAGAATCGGGAATTCACGCTGACCTGGCGGGACGCAGCAGAGATCGACTGGGGCACGATCGTGCTGTTCGGCAGCGGCATCATCTTCGGCGCACTGCTCGCCGACACCGGACTCGCCGAGACGATCGGCACATCCGTCGCGGACTCGCTGGGCCTGACGAGCGTCGTCGCCATCACGATCTTCGCGGTGCTGTTGGCCATCGCCGTGTCGGAGACGACGAGCAACACGGCATCGGCGGCGGTCGTGGTGCCGATCGTGATCCCGGTGGCGGTGGCGGCCGGCGTCAACCCCTTCGTGCCTGCGCTCGCGGCCACGTTCGCCGCATCGTTCGGCTTCATGCTGCCGGTCTCGACGCCGCAGAACGCCGTGGTCTACGGCTCCGGAGCCGTCCGGATCACCACGATGATCCGAAGCGGTATCACCTTCGACATCGTCGGCGCGATTCTGATCATCGTCTTCCTGCCCTTGATGATCGGAGTGGTCGGCCTCGGCGGTGGGTGATCAGTCGGTGCGGCCACCTGAAGATGTTGTTACAGCCCCGGCAGTTCTGTCCGGGTGACGTTTTGGCTCCCCTAGGGTGCCTGGTGTGCGTGGCGGCACGGCCACATTCTTGAAACCGATCACGACGATCCCGGTCTCGACCGACCGGCATCACGGGGTGCGTATCCCAGTCGGGTTTTCGGAATGGAGGAATGGATGTCGCCGAATTGTCATGTGGTTTCTGCCCCTGCAGGTGGGAAAACGGTGGAAGGTCGTCTCGACCGGTCCCGGCTGGGGGAGGACGGCTACGTCGTCGTCCACGACGTGCCCGACCGCGCCGCCGCGGCGGAAGTGGTTGTCTCGCTGGGTGATCTGGTCCCGCAGTACAACGGGCTCCTCACTCACGAGGTGACGTACCGTCCCGGCAACGATCATCGGGCGTACTCGCAGAGCGCGAACACGATTCTGGCGCACACCGAGGCCCCGGGCTGGAATCCCAGCCCGGCGTACCTGGCGCTGTTCTGCCACCGGCAGGCGCGCTGCGGCGGCGGCCACACCGATCTTCTCGACATCCGGCGGCTCGTCGACGCCCTGGAACCGGCCGAGCTCACCCTGATGACGGACGCCGAACTGACCTTCCCGGGCCCGGACGGGGGTGTACGCACCACGATGCTGGGCGCGGACGACACCGGCCGCACCGCCCTGCGCTTCAGCTACAACCTGCTCACCGCGGCCGACTACGACCCGCACCACGACTCCGACGTCGACGACTTTCGGCTGCCGCTCGGCCGGGCCGGTCGCAGGTTGGCGCATCGCGTCAGCGACCTGTTCCACGAACTGCGCACCCGCGTGCTGATCCCCGAGAACGCACTGCTCATCTGGGACAACCAGCGCATGCTGCACGCGCGTTCGGAGTACGCCGACCGCGCCCGTCACCTCACTCGGTTCTGGGCCGGCGACCGGACTCGCGCATGATCATCGACGAATTCAACCTGCAGTGCTCGGAGGACGACGGGCTGGTGCACCTTCCCGGACTGCCGTCGTTCGACCCCGCCGACGAAGCCGAGAACGCCGTCATCAGCCGCCTCGCCGGCAACTGGCACCGACGGTCGACGGTGAAGCGTGACGAGCCCGACCTCGACGAGTTGTTCGACGCCGGCCGGGCCGACTACCCCGAGGCAATCGTGCCGTTCCGCGACCATCCGACGTGGCAGGCGATGCCCGACCCGTTGCGGTCGCGGCTGCTGAGCTGGGCCTGGATCGCGTACAACCGGCACACGGTGCTCGCCGAGCAGCGCGTCGCCAACCCGGCGTTCGCACTCGTCATGGACGGCGAATTCCCGGGTCTCGGCGGCCAGGACATGGACATCGCCCTCGCCCAGGCCATGGTCGACGAGCAGTACCACACCCTGATGCACATCAACGCGAGCGCGCTGACCAGACGTAAACGGGAGAACCTGTTCCCCGACAGCGCCTTACCCGAATCGCACACCTCGCGGACGCACCGTCGGCTGCGGGCCCATGCCGCCGAACGCTGGCAGCGCAGCCTGACCACGCTGGCCTTCGCCACGGTCTCCGAGATCTCGATCAACGCGTATCTCGATCTGCTGGCCGACGATCACGACATCCAGGTGGTCAATTCCACCACCGCAAAGCTGCACAACCGGGACGAGTACTGCCACGCATCGATTTCCGACGAGATGGCGAAGCTGGTGTACGAGGTGCTGGACCCCGTCAAACGCCGCTTCTTCCTGGACATGCTGGTCGCCGGGCTGGAGGCGTTCGTCGCCACGGACTACTCGACGTGGGAAGCGATCTTCCGGATCGAGAAGGTCACCGGATGGGAGAAGATGCTCGCCGACGTGCGCGCCGAGAAATCCGGTTCGCGGCTCGTGCGCGACTACAGCGGTCTGTACTCGCTGATGTCGGACATGAATGTTCTGGGCGACGTCGACTTCGACTGGGGTCTGGCGGTGACGGACAAATGACCCTGCTCGATCTCGACACCCGCGCGGCCCTCGCTCCGCGATCGATCAGCGGCGACCGGCTCCGCAAGCTCGTCGCCGAGCGAACCGGCGACCCGGTCCTGGGGCACGAGGCCCACGTGGTGTCCCAGGTGCTGCCGTTCAAGGTCAGCAGCTACGTCATCGACGAGCTGATCGACTGGGGCCGTGCGCCGGACGACCCGATCTACCGGCTGACCTTCCCACACCGCGACATGCTCGAGCCCGAGCACTTCGCGCTGATCGAGCAGGCCGTGGCGCAGGGAGATCGGGGCACCGTCCGGCAGGCGGTCGACACGGTCCGGGCCGCACTGAACCCGCACCCGGGTGACCAGCTGAGCATGAACGTTCCGCAGCACGACGACATCGACGGTTCGGGCATGCAGCACAAGTACTCCGAGACCCTGCTGGTGTTCCCCCGCCAGGGGCAGACCTGCCACAGTTATTGCGGCTACTGCTTCCGCTGGGCCCAGTTCGTGGACACCCCGGACCTGAAGATGGCCATGTCCGGGCCGGAGGCGATGACCCGGTACCTCGACCTGCACCCCGGCATCACCGACGTGCTGTTGACCGGCGGCGACCCGCTGGTGATGCGGACCGAGTTGCTGGCCTCGTATCTGGAGCCGCTGCTCGAACCGGGGCGGGAACACGTCGAGACGATCCGGATCGGCACGAAGGCCGTCTCGTTCTGGCCGTACCGGCTGTTGGCCGGGCCGGAAGCCGACGACCTGCTGCGGCTGCTCGAGCGGCTGACCGCCGCCGGCAAGCACGTCGCGATGATGCTGCACCTGTCGCACGTCGCGGAACTGCAAACCGATGCCGCCCGGACGGCGCTGGCCCGGCTGGCGTCGACCGGCGCGGTGCTCCGCGCTCAGGCCCCGGTGGTGCGTCACGTCAACGACGACCCGCGCACGTGGGCCGACCTCTGGCAGGCACAGGTCCGCAACCGGGTCGTGCCGTACTACATGTTCGTCGAGCGGGACACCGGTGCCCGACCGTACTTCGGTCTACCACTGGCGCGAGCGGTCGACATCTACCGCGAAGCGCTGCAACGTGTCTCCGGACTCGGGCGGACCGCGCGGGGTCCGGTGATGTCGGCGTCCCCGGGGAAGGTCGTGGTCGACGGCGTCGTCGATCTCGACGGCGGACGGGCGTTCGCGCTGCGGTTCCTGCAGGCACGCCAGGCGGACCTGGTCGGCAAGCCGTTCTTCGCGAAATACGACGAGCACGCGCAGTGGTGGGACGACCTCCGCCCGCACGGCCCGCGTGACCGCGAATTCTTCGGCGCCGGAGGCAACGCGTGAAGGTCACCGCGCACGAGATCAGCTTGACGCAACGGCATCTGTGGCGCTCTGCGCGAGAGGCGATTCCGGTGCAGCGGGGACTGGTGGTCGAGGTGGAGCAGGACGGTCTGGCCGGATTCGGCGAGGCATCCGCGTTCATGACGGACCACTACAATTCGGACCTGGACCGGATGCACGCGGATCTGCGGCGGATTGCGCCGTTGCTGATCGACCTCGGTCCCGACGACCCGGTCGCGGTGTGGCGAGCGTTGTCCGCCGAGTTGCCCGATTCGCCGTTCGTCCTGGCCGCCCTCGACACCGCGGTGCACGATCTGCGGGCACGGCTGCTCGGTGTGCCGCTGTGGCAGGCCCTCGGGCTGGAACGACCGCGGGAGTTGCGTTCCAGCTTCAGTATCGGGCTCGACGAGACCGAGATGATGGTCCACAAACTCCGCGAACGTCCCGGGTGGTCGGCGTACAAGATCAAGCTCGCCGATCCGGGCGACCTCACCGTCGTCAAGGAACTCCGCTGCCATACGAACGCGCCGTTCTCCGTGGACGGCAACTGCGGCTGGGAGCTGTCCCGACTGCTCCCCGTCCTGCCCGGCCTGCAGGAACTCGGCGTGCAGTTGATCGAGCAGCCGTTTCCGCGCTCGGCGTGGCTAGAGGCCCGGATCCTGAAGGAGCGCAGCCCGATCCCGGTGATCGCGGACGAGAGCATCGCATCACCGCGTGATCTGGACGCCTGCACCGACGCGTTCGACGGCATCAACGTCAAGCCGATGAAGGCCGGGGGCATCACCCCGTCCCTCGCGCTGCTGCGCCGGGCCCGTGAACGCGGCCTGATCACCATGCTCGGCTGCATGCCCGAATCCGCGGCCGGGGTGTCGGCCACCGCCCACCTCGGGGGACTGGCCGACCACCTGGATGTCGACGCAGTCGACCTCCTCGCGGTGAACACCGGCCACGGGCTGACACTCGACGGCGCCGGCCGCGTCACCCTCCCAGATCGTCCCGGTTCCGGCTACCTCCCCGATCCGACCGCGCACGGCTGGCATGTTCGGCCGGTATCCGCTGCCGACGTGCGGCCGATCCGCCACACGGTGCTCCGGCCCGGTCAACCACCCGAGACCTGCGCCTACCCCGAGGACGCGCACGTCGGCACCCGGCACTTCGCCACACTCGTCGCGGGACGTCCGGTCGGCGTGGCCTCGCTGTACCACGAGGATCCACCCGAAACGCACGCCGTGCCAGGCCTTCTCCCCGGCCGCGGTTGGCGCCTCCGAGGTATGGCCACCCTCGAGGAGGTTCGCGGTACCGGTGCCGGGACAACACTTCTGCGCACCGTCCTCACGAACGCCGTACTGGCCGGTGCAGGCGCGGTCTGGTGCAACGCCCGCACGTCCGCCGCCGGCTTCTACGTCAAGCAGGGCTTCCGGATTCTGGGCCCGGAGTTCGACATCCCGGGCATCGGCCGACACGTCTTCATGCATTGGAGTGCTTCATGATCCACCCGACACAGCCGAACAACTCGCTGTTCGACGAGCAGGAGGCCCGCTGGCTTGCCGCGATCGCACTCGTCGAGGCGGGAGTGCCGGAGGACGACGCCGATCTGGTGGCCGCCGCGCTCGTCGACACCTCCTTGCGCGGCATCGACACCCACGGTCTGCGGTTGCTGCCGCAATACCTGGACGAACTCGCGACGGGCGTCGCGAATGCAGCGGCGTGTCCGACCGTGGTCCGGGACCGTGGGGCCGGACTGCTGCTGGATGCGGACGGCGCACTCGGCGTGCTCGCCGGACTCGCCGCCGCCCGCCTGGCAGCCGACCGGGCCAAGGCTTTCGGCGTCGCGGCGGTGGGCGTGCGCAATTCCAACCACTTCGGCGCGGCGTCGGTCTACACGCGGCACCTGGCCGGGCAGGGGATGATCGGTATCGCAGTCACGTCCGCCGCCTCCCGGGTGGCCCCGTACGGCGGGGTCGAGCCGCTGTTCGGCACCAACCCGATCAGCGTGGCCGCGGGTACGGGGGACGACGGGCTCGCCCTCGACATGGCCACCAGCCAGGTGTGTTTCGGCGAGGTGAAGCACCGCCGGGCCGAGGGACGACCACTGAACAGCGGCTGGGCCACCGACCGTGCTGGGCGGCCCACCGCGGAACCCGACGAGGCCTACGCCCTGTCACCACTCGGCGGATACAAGGGACAGGGCCTGGCAATGGCGGTCACTCTGCTGGGCGCCGTGTTGACCGGGTCGCCGCCCGACTGGCAGCTCGAGCAAGTCGGTGAGGGAACGCCCGGTCGAAGCCGAGGGGTCGGCCACTTCATCCTCGCTCTGGACCCCGGAGCATTCAGTGGGCATACGCAATTCGCGGCCGGGTTGGCAGACCTCCTGGGCACCGTCCGCGGGGCAACATCCGCCACCGGGTCGCCGGTGGTGGCCCCGGGCGATCCGCAACGCGCCCACGAGCGCGAACGGCGGGCGCGGGGCATACCGCTGGACGCCCGGACCGCGGAAGTCTTCGCGACGGTGGCACCGAACTTCGATGGATTCGCCGCGACCAGGAAGGAAACTTCTCGATGATTCTCGTACTGATCAGCCCGCGCGCCGCCGGGTTGCCCTTCGCCCAGTGGCTGCCGGAGAAACGTGGACGGCTGGTGGCGGTTTGCGCCGCCGGAACGGACCCGGGTGAGGGATTCGCCGAGATCGTCACGGTCACCGACTATCACGACGACGACGCTGTGCTCGGCGCCGCTCGGGAACTCGCCGGACGGCACCGGCCGAAAGCTGTGTTCGCCCTGGCCGAGGTCGACGTGGAACGGGCCGCCAGACTGCGCGGCGAACTCGGCCTGCCCGGCCTGGACTCCGCCACGGCAGGCGCCTACCGCGACAAGATCCTGATGAAGGAATTGGCGCAGGCCGCGGGGCTTCTCGTCCCGACCTTCGCGCCGGTGCGCCACCCGGCGGACATCGTCGACTTCATGGTTGAGAATCCGGGCCGCGTCGTCGTCAAACCGCGTAGTGGTTCCGGCTCCACCGGCGTGTACGTGCTCGACTCGCCGGCACAGGCGACCGGACTCGCCGACATCGTCACGGCGACACCGTACGAGGTCGAGAAGTTCGTCGAGGGAGCGGTGCATCATGTGGACGCCTTCCGCGTGGCCGGAGCCCCCGTGGCCGCCGTCGCGTCCCGCTACACCGGCCAAGGATGCCTCGAGCACTGGACCGACGCCCCGTTCGGCTCCCGGTCGGTCGACACCACCGATCCGGTCTGCGCGCGCCTCGTGGACGAGACCTGGCGGCTCGTCGATGCACTCGTCTCACCGCCCACCGTCTGCGTGCACGCCGAGTTCTTCGTCACCGCCGGCGGCGACATCGTGCTCTGTGAAGTGGCCGCACGGATCGGCGGCGGGCCGATACCGACGATGCTGCGCCATGTCCTGGGCATCGACCCCCGGCATCTCTGGGCACGGGTGGAATGCGGGCTGCCGACCGACCTGGACGCGGTCCGGGACCGAGTGGCGGCCGCCCCGCACGCGGCGTTCTACGGCGTGCCGCCGCGCCAGGGCCGGGTGCTGCGACTGCCGGACGCACCGCCGGGCGTGCACGACTTCACGCTGAACACCCACGTCGGGGACGAGTGGACCCCTGCCCGGTACCGCGACCGCAAGTCGGCGGACTTCCTGGCCTACTGGGTGGTGACCGACCCCGACTTCACGGCGCTGGGACATCGGCTGATCGCCACCGCGGAACAGGTGAGCGCCGGATTCGATTGGGACCGTGCCGAAAGCGAGGACGCAGCATGACCGCCACCCATGTGGACGGGATCACCGGCCACGTCCTGCCCCGCGGCGCCCGCCCCACCGCCGCCGACTTCGCGGGCATCGCCGACCCGGACATCATCTGGGAGGACGCGCGGTGGTGGCGGTTCACCGAACGCACCGACCTGCACGAGGTGCGCTACCTCGAGGTGCGTGCGGGCGGCCGCACCGTCGCGGTCGCGCCGCTGCTGTTCACGGCCCGGCCCGGGGGCCTGCTCTTCTACGACCCGCCCCGGCTGGCGGGAACCGCAGGACCGATGGCCGAACCGGAGTTGCTCGATCACCCCGATCGGCTGCGCTGGGCCGAGCTGACCGAGGCACTGCCCGGTGCCCGCGAGGATCAGTACCCGTCGATGGCGCTCGCCACGTTCGGAAACCACCACGGTGTCGCGCACGCGCCCGGCCGTTCCGACGATCAGCGCCGCGCGGTCATGGCGGCCCTGCCCGACCTGCTCCATCAGGCCGGTGACGAACTCGGCTGCCGCAGTGAAGCATTGCTGTACGTCGGAGAGGCGGAGGCCGAGGGCGTGGACGGTTCCGCGACCCGCGCCGGGTACACGGCGGCCTTGCTGGGCGCCGAGGGTGTGCAGGACCTGAGCGGACACAGCTGGGCGGAATACGTCGCGAGCCTGAGCAAGCGTCGTCGCGTCCGGCTCCGCAAGGAGGTCGCGGACTACACCGAGGCCGGTCTGCGCACAGTGGTCCGTTGGGGTCCCGCGGCGATCGACGACGAGGTCGTCGCCCTCCAGGTCGCTCACCGGGCCAAGTACGGGCTACCCGGTGGCGAGGACCGCGTCCGACGCGATTTCGACGCCGTCCGTGAGGAATTGGGCGACTCCTGTGTGGTGCTCCGCGCCGAACTCGACGGTCGGCTCATGGGTTTCGTGCTCTACCTCCGCACCCCCGACACGTTGTTCGCCAGGACTGCCGGATTCGCCCCGGGTGTTCGTGGCTGCTACCTGACGCTGACCTACCACGAGACGGCGCGGTGGGCGGTGGAGCACGGCATCCGTCGCGTCCACTACGGCCTCGCCGCCTACGAGGCCAAGATCGCCCGCGGATGCCGACTGCGACCCCGCTGGGGCTGGTTCGCCTTCCGAGGCGAAGGCGCCGACAAGTATCGAGAGGCTCTGACGCTGCAATCGCGCAGCATCGAGCGGCGGCTGGATCTGGTCGGCGCACCGGCACTCCCTGTCCCTTCCCGGCGGCCTGCCGCCACCGAACCGAAAGCAGAACAATGGAACTGATCCCGACCAGTACCGTCTGGATGGACGGTGAATTCGTTGCCTGGGACCAGGCGCAGGTCCACGTGTTGACACCGAGTCTGCACTACGGATGGGGTGTCTACGAGGGCATCCGGGCCTACGCGACGGACCGAGGTCCGGCCGTGTTCCGGCTGCGCGACCACCTGCGTCGGCTGCACGACTCGGCGCGGGTATACCTGCTGGACCCCGGGTGGTCGGTGGACGAGCTCACCGAGATCTCGCTCGAACTGCTGCGCCGCACCGGCCTGGACTCCGGCTACCTGCGACCGATCGTCTACCTCGGCTACGGCTCGATGGGTGTCGCGCCCGCGTTGGACACTGCCCGGGTCGCCGTCGCGGCCTGGCCGTGGGGTTCCTACCTCGGCGAAACCGCGGACCAAGAGGGCTGCCGCCTCGTCGTCAGCAGTTGGCAGCGCAACGGAGTGCACGCGGTCCCGCCGTTGGCCAAAGCGACCGGTGCCTATGTCAATTCGGCACTGGCCAAGGTCGGCGCGCTGCGCGCCGGATACGACGACGCACTGATGCTCACCTCCACCGGGCACGTCGCCGAAGCCTCCGCCGCGAACATCTTTGCCGTCCGCGACGGTGAGCTGATCACGCCGCCGGTCGGCGACAACATCCTGCCCGGTCTGACCCGGGACACCGTGATCACACTCGCCCGCGACCTGGGGATCACGGTCAGGGAGCAGAGCCTGACCCGCAGCGAGCTCTACGTCGCCGACGAGGCGTTCCTCACCGGCACGGCCGCCGAAGTCGTCCCGGTGGCGTCCGTCGACGACCGACCGGTGGCGGCGGGTGGGTGCGGCCCGATCACCAAGCAGCTGCGCGACGTGTTCCACGACGTGGTCCGCGGGCGGGAGCCCGCCTACCGCCACTGGCTGGAGTTCGCATGAGCGCCCGTTCGCTTCCCTCGGCCCCTGATCATGTCGCCGCGGTGTGGGACGCCGCGGGCCTCGGAATCCTGGAGGGCGCCGTCACCGGATTCGCGAGCGCGGCAGACCTGCTCGACGGCAGCGCGTGGGCGAATGCGCGGCGCGAGGAGATCGCCGACCGGGTGGTCGACGTGATGGCCGTCCGGGCCTGGCACGCCCTTCCGCAGCTGTCGCACGGTCGCGCACGGAGGGTGGCCCGGCGCTGCATCGCGTACTCGGTTGCAGCGGACACCGTCCGCGCCGACGGGAGCGGCACCGCCCGGGCCGACTGCTGGACCCTGACCACCCACGCGTTGGAACTGCTGACGATTCGCGAACACTTCGACGCGGCGGCCCATCGGGCCAGGGAGCTTCTCGGAGTGGCTCCCCAGGGGAGGTTGCTCGCGGCCTGGCAGATGGTGGACGACGCGCTCGGAGCCCTGGGCACCACCCGCCACGAATGGGTCGGTGCAGACCCCGCGACCGTCGCCGCCGCCGGGTGTGTTCTGGTCGACCGGATGAGCCGACTCCTCATCGCGGCAGCGCTGGTCGCGCAGTCCGCCGCGGCCGAGTCGTCCAGGGCCACCGAACTACTCGTCAACGCGGCCCGCCGGTACTCCTGGAACCACCTGCGGCGACCGGCGCCCGAGGCGGCGACACCCACCCACGTACAGCGGTCCGCCGATCTCGTGCACGCGTTCCTGACGCCGGGGAGCATCCCGTGAACACCCGCCTCCGGCGGCTCGGTGATGCGCTGCTCCCCGACAGCCCGGCCGGTCGCACGCTCGCCGTCGGCGCAGGCATCGACTCGCTGGGCACCGGGATGTTCTTCGCGTCCTTCGCTCTGTACTTCATCGGCGTGGTCGGCCTCAGCGCGAACCAGATCGCCCTCGCGACGACGATCGCGGGTGCGCTCGCGCTGCTCGCCCCGGTACCCCTGGGCAGGCTGGCCGACCGGGTGGGGCCCGGCCGGTTCTACGTGGCACTCCTGCTGGTGCGCGGCATCGGCTACGGATGCTTCGCGCTCGTACCCGATTTCACCGCCTACCTCGTGCTCACCGTGCTGCTCACCGCGGCCGACCGGGCGAGCAGCCCGATCCAGCAGGCGGTGGTGACGGCGGTGATCGGTGGCCGCGACCGGACCCGGACGATGGCCACGATCCGCGCCATCCGCAACGTCGGTCTCACCGCGGGGTTCCTGCTGGCGGGTGTCGTGTTCGTGACCGGCACCCCCGCCGCGTTCACGGCGCTGTTCCTGGGCAACGGAATCTCCTTCGTGGTCATCGCGTTCGCCGTGCGGCTCGTACTCCGGAGGACGGGAACGGTCGTGCAACGCACGCCTCGCCCCGACGGTCCCGAGCAGACCGAAACCGGGGTGCGCTCACCGTTCCGCGACCGGTGGTTCATGGTCTTCACCGTCGGCAACGGTGTCCTGTCGCTGTACGACACCGTGCTGATCGTTCTGCTCCCGATCTGGGTCATCGAGTACACGTCGGTGCCGCTCGCGTGGGTGCCGGTGCTCATGGCGGTCAACACCGTGCTCACGGTGGTCCTGCAGGTCTACGTCGCCCGGTTCGCGGAGGGCGCGGCCGCGGCGGTGCGGCTCCTGACGTGGACCGGGGGACTGATGGCCTTCTGCTGCGGTGCACTCGCGATCGGCCAGATGGCCGCCACCACAGTGGCGATCGCCGCCGTTGTCGTTGCAGTCGTGGCGCTGTCGATCGCCGAGAACATCCACTCCGTGGCCGCCTGGGAGCTGTCGGCCGAGCTGTCCCCGCAGCTGGCCGTCGCCCGCTACCTCGGCGCGTTCAGCCTCGGCATGACCGGCCAGAAGGTGCTCGGCCCCACAATTCTGGTCGTCGTCCTGTTGCCTGCCGGGATCCTGGCCTGGCCCGTCCTGGCCGGGACGTTCGGGGCCGCGGCACTGGTCTCCCGGACGGCGGCGCATCGCAGTCTCGCGGAACGCGCACGAACGAAGGAACTCCCGGCCGTCGACCTTCCTGCACTGTCTCCCTTCTCGACACTCGAGGTGAAGAAATGACCGAACACGTCCTCGTCGTCGGCAGCGGCCGCGACCTCCCGGGCCGGGTCCGTGACGCCCTCCCCGGCACACAGACCTCGGTGATCTGCCGACTGGAATTCGTCGCCAAGCTTCGCCGCCTGACGGAGCATGCGCGGGTCATCGCCGTGCGTCACGATGCGCCGGACGAGGAATGGATCGCGCTGGCCGCCGCCGCACATGCGCAGCAGCCGTTCACCCGGATCGCCACATTCGGCGAACGCGACCAGGACCGCTGCGCCTCGATCGGGGAGGCCCTCGGCCTTGCCACCCACTCGCGCCGCACGGTGACGTCCGTTCACGACAAGAACGCCATGCGGGCCGCGCTTCGCGAGTCGGGTGTCGACGCCACCGCCTCCGCGGTCGTCGCCGATGTGGATGCGTTGCGCGCCTTCGCGTCCGAACACGGATTACCCTGCGTCGTCAAACCCGTGTGCGGCGCGGGCAGTGCCGGGGTGGCCATCGTTCGGGAGCACAGCGCACTGGTCGCGGCGTTCGCGCGCGCCGGGGGCGACTTCGACGGACTGACCGACAGCGGCGTGCTGGTGGAGCAGTTCCACGAGGGCCCGCAATTCAGTGTGGAGGCCCTGTCGGAATGCGGCGAACACCAGATCGTCGCCGTCACCCGCAAGTTCTCCGACCCCGCCAACTTCGTCGAACTCGGGCACGTGGCACCGGCCGCCCTCTCCGCGGAACAGGAAGAACGGATCCATACGTACGTGACGAGGGTGCTCGACGCCGTCGGCGTGGAGTTCGGTGCAACCCACACCGAGATCGTGCTCACCCCAACCGGCCCCAGGGTGATCGAAACCCATGTGCGGATGGGCGGCGACGAGATTCCGTCCCTGGCACTCGATGCCACCGGTGTGGACCTCGCCGAATGCGTCGTGCGGCAGACCGTCGGGGAGAAGGTCCTACCCGGGATCCGGGCCGTCCTCGCCGAGGAGCGGCCGGGCCGCTGTTCCGCGATCTGGTTCGCCGCCGCACCGGTCGCGGGCGTCCTCGTCGACGTGGGCGGTGTCGACGACGCCCGGAAGGTCGACGGCGTGACCGACGTGCAACTCCTGGTCCGCCCGGGCGGCGCGGTCACCGTCCTGGAGTCGTCCGATTCGCGTGTCGCGTACGCCCGCGCCGTCGGGGACACCGCCGAGCAGGCCCTCGACTCTGCCCGGGAGGCCGTGGCGCGTCTCGAGTTTCAGGTGCGCGTGGCCGCCGCGAGCACGGTGACGGTGTGACCCTGCAGATGTCCTACCGACTCACAGTCCGACAGCGGTTTCGAGGAGATCGAGTTCGGCGTCGAGCTGATCGAGCATGGGGTGCAGATCCGGGACGGTGCGGCGGCAGCCGGTGAGGCCGAAGACGATCTGGTCGTCGCTGCTGGTGCAGGTGATGTTGAGTGCCTGCCCGGTGGTGGGGATGGAGAGCGGGTAGAGGGATTCGAGTCGGGCCCCGTTCCAGTACAACGGGGTTCGGGGGCCGGCAACATTGGAGATGACGACGTTGAACGGGGGCCGCAGCGGGCCGCGCCGGCCGAGGAACATCTCGACTCCGAGTGGGGCGGCGCCGAGAGCGCTCATCGCGAGCACCTGGGCGGGACTCATCGCCTGGAGGGCGGCCTTGCCCTCGTTCATGCAGTTGCGCACGGTCTCGAGGCGGTGCGCGGGGTCGGGGAGGTGGGTGGCCAGGTTGCACATGAGCACTCCCACCCGGTTGCCGCCGGCCCCGGTGTTCGGTGCGCGGAGGGAGACGGGGACCATCGCGATCAGGGGATTGTCCGGCAACGCGTCGCGGGTGTGCAGGTAGGCCCGGAGGGTGCCCGCGCACATCGTGAGCACGATGTCGTTGATGGTGGCGTCGGCGTGCTTGGCCAGCAGGCGGATCCGTTCGAGGGGGAAGGACCGGGCGGCGACGTGCCGGGCTCCGCTGATCGGCACGTTGAACAGGGTATGCGGTGCGGTCAGCGACACCGCACCACCCTTGCCGTGCAGGGCACGATCCACGGTGCCGACCGCTGCGGGCAGCAGTCCGGCCACCTCGCCGACCGCGGCGCGGGCAGCGTCCCACGCCATCGCGGGCAGTGCCGAGCCGAGCCCTCCCGAAACCGCGACGCCCACGTCCGGGACGGCCGACAGCGGGTTGCGGGGTTGCCAGGGGGTGGGCATGTTCCGGCGGTGGGGGTCCTCGCTCATGCTGTCGCGGAGAAGCCTCATCGCGGATGCGCCGTCGGCGAGCGCGTGGTGGATCTTGGTGTAGATCGCGTAGCGGCCGTCGGCGAGTCCCTCGATCAGGTGCATCTCCCACAAGGGGCGGCTGCGGTCGAGCAGGGTGCCGTGCAGCCTCGACACCAGGGTCATCAGTTCGGCCATCCCGCCCGGCTGAGGCAGGGCGTCCCGGCGCACGTGATGTTCCAGGTCGACCTCGTGGTGCGGGAGGGTGTCCCAGCCCCACTGGCCGAGTGACGTCACCGAACGGCGGGCCCGCTTGCGGAACGGCGCCGCCACCTGGTCACCGACCAGCGCGGCATCGAACATCGCACGAACATCGGCCGCCGACGCCCCCTCGGGTGGCGTGAACACTGCCAGGCCGCCGACGTGCATCGGATGCTCGCGGGACTCGCCGAGAAGAAACAGTGAATCGGTCGGTGCCATCGGCAACAGCATGTGGTGTCCTTACCGTTCCCGAACCCGGATCCATCTGCGCGGATCCGCTCCCCCCGGAACTGTTGTTCATGTCTGTGTAGTGGTGTCGCAAAGTAACGTTTAGATGTGGTTCATGTCACAAACCGGTCTCGCTGTTTGTAGTTCTACAGCACAACCACGCTTTCCGCCACATGCGCGAATGCCAACAGGACGAATGCCGACGAGCCCACGGGTTGCAGTTCCTGGCGAAAGGCACGTTGTACCGCTTCGGGTTCGTCGCCGCGGCCGAGAACCCCACCAAGTCCGAGCCCCCTTATCGATAGCCCCAACGCCGACGCATGGTTCGTACCTCCTGACCGAGCGGGCGGAAAATCGCCGGATGCAGTCGAGAACCACCTGCGCAACACTCCCGTCTCCCGGTCTTGTCGAAACAGCTAGTGGAGATGAGCAGAACGTGTGGACAAAGCACCCCGTGGTGCTGCAGTTGCCTCGAATAGTGCGGATCGGCAGTATGTGGGGCGGTGTCTGCTGCTCAGACCGGTGAGCTACCGCGCGTTGTGGGTGCTGCCCAGGGTGACCGACGGCGCGGATAGACGGACGAAAGCGCACGGACGAGGTGTGGGTCGCAGCGCGCATCCTGGACTGCCGCCCATAGCCTGTCGACGAACTGGTGCTCGGCGATTCCGAAAGTCTGGAAGACCAGCTCTGCAGGAACTCCTCCGTAGGGAATCCACATCCGAGCGAGGGTGATGAGTTCGCGCGCTTCGCGAGGTAGGTCTTGACCGCAACTCATCGTGCGTCTCCCGTTGTGTATCCGCCGGCGTTTCTCATGTCGATTCTGTCAAGGGCGTGGACCGGTCTGCTGGGCTCAGGCGAGGACGCCGGACTCGTCATCTCAGCCCAGAACTCGAGCTCCCGCGCGGGAGCGAGAGTGTGCGCGAGAACGCGGAAGACTGCCGTAATTCCTTGCATAATAAAGTGTGTCATTGCACCCTCGTTGATTCATCGGCCACACACGCCCAGAGCTCATGCGGTGACAACGGACCACAGGTTCTGTCGGCCTGCCGTGATGGACGCGGTTGTGAGCATGTCGTCCCAGTGGTGGAGGGAGCCGAACTCGGAGCGCCACGCGAGGGCAGGTTGGGTGAACTCGTGCAGGCGGTGCTCGCGGGTGGTGCCGATCGCTCCGTGCACCTGGTGGGCATTACGGACGACGATGGAGGCGGCGTGCCCGGCGCAGGAACGGGCAACGGCGACAAGGACGTCGAGGTTCGGTGCGGACCAGTCGGTGCGGACGGCTTCGTTCAGGGCGGCTTCGGTGGCGGCCCGGGCGAGTGCGGCTTCGGCGGCGATATCGGCGACGAGGTTTTGTATGGCCTGAAACTTCGCGAGCGGTCGCCCGAACTGGGTGCGTTCGGTGGTGTGCGTGATTGAGAGGTCGAGGATGCGGTCGAGGGCGGCGCTCGTCTGCACGGCTCGGATCAGTGCGCC
Organism: Rhodococcus wratislaviensis; assembly: GCF_041228765.1. Taxonomy (NCBI): domain Bacteria; kingdom Bacillati; phylum Actinomycetota; class Actinomycetes; order Mycobacteriales; family Nocardiaceae; genus Rhodococcus; species Rhodococcus wratislaviensis. The sequence goes on from NZ_CP150488.1 coordinate 1,783,212, forward strand.
GCGCAGGAGTAGTTGGTCGACGACCGCGTCAGCTACCGGAGTGCCCGAGTGGGCGCTGTCGATGGTGACGGTGTCCCTGGGTTCGCCGGCGATGTTGGCGTCAGGCGTGATGGTGAGCATGTTCGTCTCGATGTCGGCGACAACGTACGTGTGGGTGTCGCGCCAGACCGTGACGATCTTGTCGGATTGGGCGGCCCAGGGCACCCGGTGGGCAGTTCCGGTGTGATCGAGCAGGCAGACGGTGCGGCGGGCGTCGTCTGCGGGAAGCGCGGCGGTATCGAGCAGCCAGCCGGCGAGCAGGTCGTGTTCGGCCAGCGGGATTCGGACGCCGTTGGCTGTCGCGGCGCGGAGCAGTTCCGCGGCTTCGAGCCATCCGGCTCCGCTGCCGCCGGATTCCTCTGATCCGGTGAGGCGGGTTAGGCCGAGATCGGTGAGGTGGGACCAGAGGATTGGGTCCCACGTAGCGGTACCGGCGTCAGGTTCCTTCTGGTCGCGGTAAGCGACGAAGACCGCAGACATCATTGCCACAAGATCGGGGTCGACAGTGGTTGGTGTCGTCATCAGCGCATTCCCAATCCCCGCGCGATCACGCCGCGCAGAACTTCGTTGGTGCCGCCACGAAGGGTGAATCCGGGGCGTTGGGCGGCGGCGTCATCGATCATTGCCCGGTAGCGGCGGGGGGTCGGACCGGCGTCACCGGTGATGACGTCGGCAAAATCGGCGATGTCGCCTTCGGTGGTGGTTCCGAGGACTTTGACGACGGCCGCGGCGACGTCGGCGGGTTCGTGGCGTCCGAGGGCTCCGGCGACCGCGGTGGACATCTGGTGCAGCCCCATTGTTCGGGCGAGATACCGGCCTAGGTCGGGGTGTCGGGGTACTGCCCCTGTCCGCATCTGTTCGGCGGTGTCGGCGAGGAGAGGAAATGTGGACAGGAAGCGTTCGGGTCCGCTGCGTTCGAAGCTCAGTTCCGAGGTGACCTGCTGCCAGCCGCTGCCGATGGTGCCGAAGACCATGTCGTCGGCGACGAAGACGTCGTTGAGGATGACTTCGTTGAAATGGTGCCCACCGTGCATCGAGACGATGGGTCGGATGTCGACGCGCGGGGACCGCAGATCGACGATGAACTGGCTCAGTCCGTCGTGCCGATGTGCGGGGTCGACGGGGGTCGTGCGGGCGAGGCAGATGAATGCGTGGGCATGGTGGGCGCCGGACGTCCAGACCTTGGTGCCGCTGAGGACCCAGCCGTCGTCGACGCGGCTGGCTTTGGTGCGGACGCTGGCGAGGTCGGATCCGGAGTCGGGTTCACTCATGCCGATGGCGAAGTAGCACTCGCCACGGGCGATCTCGGGTAGATACTTCCGTTTTTGAAATTCGTTGCCGTACAAAAGGAGTGACGGTGCAATCTGGCGGTCGGCGATCCAGTGCGCGGCGACCGGGGCGCCTGCAGCGAGGAGTTCCTCGGTGACGACGAAACGTTCGAGGTGGCTGCAACCGCGGCCACCGTACTCGATTGGGATCGTCATGCCGACCCATCCCCGGTCGGCGAGTGCGCGCGAGAAGTCCTCGTGCCAGCCGGTGAGCCAGCTGTCGATCCGCGGAGTGATGCGCCCATCAGCGAACTGAGCGTCGACGAATTGCCGGACTTCGGCGCGTAAGTCGTCCATGTCGTGTGGGTCCGACGCGATGGGCGGAACCAGTCGCGGATCTCTCATTGGAGAATCCCTTCGGTTGTGGCTGAGTCGGTTTCGGGTGTTGCGTCGACGTTGGGTCCCGGTGCCTGCATGTCCGTCTGCAAACCGGTTGGAATGTTGGTCGATGTTGACCGCCGCATGTCTTGATTACGCACTATGGCAAAAGTGGGCGGTATACGCAATGCTGGTGGCTAATTCGGTGCAGGTACCGAGATCTGCCACGTGAGTGCATCTTGACGCTTGACGTACCGACCGGGCGGTACTAAGTTTCCGTGAACGGTAGCCGCTCGGCAAACTGCTTCGAGTCGGAGTTCCGCAAATGAATTCTCGAAAGGTGTCCCATGGCCGGACTGTGGTTCGACGACGTGGAAATCGGAATGACGTTCGAGACTCCGCGTCGCACTGTGACGGAGGCGGACGTGGTCAACTTCGCCGGAGTGTCCGGTGATTTTCATACGCTGCACACTGATGCGCAAACTATGCGCGAGAGTCAGTTCGGCGAACGGATCGCTCACGGAGCGCTCGTTCTGTCGATCGTGACAGGCCTTCGGGGCCGGCTCGGAATCTTCGACGACACCCTGGTGGCGTTCGCCGAGATCCGTCGCTGGCGCTTCGTGCGTCCGGTGCTCATCGGCGACACGATCCGCGCGGCCAACGAGGTCGTGGAGCTGACTCCCACGTCGAAACCCGACCGTGGCGTCATGGTCCAGCACGTGCAGGTTCTCAACCAGCACGATGTCGTCGTACAAGAAGGAGAAGTGGTGGCATTGGTGAAGCGGGAGGCGAAGGTATGAGGGTCCGCGCGGACGACCCGCAACTCAATGAGGTGTTGACCGGCGCCGGCCCTGCGGGAAAAGACCCCCGTGACGGTCTCGTATTCGTCGCACGGACCGGTCTTCGTGTATGGGCGGAGACCGAGGACGAACTGGCTCAGGCGTTCGACATGACCCGGGAGACAGTCGCGGCAGGTGGTGCAGTGGTCTACGTCGTGCGCTCGGCCGCACTGCTGGGACGAACCGAACCGCTGGACGCGGCTGTCGCAGCCGGCCTACTCAGCGGTGCACGCGCACTCGCGCTCGAGCGCCGAAAACACAACGGCTACTCGACGGTCGTCGCCGTGGCCGACGATGTGGAACCGAAGTCGGTTGCCGACGCGGTGGATCTCCTCGTCGCCACTCGCGGGGCCAACGGTCAAGCCTTCGTACTCGGCGACGAACATTTAGGAGCAGCTCTGCCATGAAGATTGCAGTGGTCACAGGCGCGGCCCGGGGTATCGGCTTCGAAATTGCCCGGCGCCTGACGAAGGACGGCTACCGCCTGGTCCTGGTAGACGTGGATCCGACGGTCGGGGACAGCGCAGCATCGATTGATGCCACGCCAGTGAAGGCCGACATCGCCGATCCGGAGGGCCGTGCGCAGATTCGCTCCGCAATACGGTCCGAAGAGGGGCAGCCGACCTTGCTGGTGAACAATGCCGGTATCACGCGCGATGCTCTGATCGGCGACATGACCGAACCGAACTTCCGACTCGTCAATCGAATCAACCTGGGCGCGACCTTCGAGTTGACGTCCGAACTGGCCGACGAGATCGTCGATGGTGGCGCGGTGGTCAATATCAGCTCACGCGCATACCTCGGCAACGTCGGCCAGTTCAACTACGCCATCTCCAAGGGCGGCGTAGTCGGCCTGACCCGGTCACTGGCGTTGAGCCACGCGCCGCGCTTGCGCGTCAACGCCGTGGCACCGGGCTTCATCGCCACCGACATGACCGACGCGGTACCCGCGAGGGTGCGTGACCGCATCATCTCGCGCATTCCGCTGCAACGCCCGGGCAGGCCCATCGATATCGCCGAAGCCGTCGCTTGGTTGGGCTCCGACCAGGCGGCATATGTCACGGGACAGGTATTGCCGTGCTGCGGAGGTCGCAGTCATGGCTGAAGGCGGTCATGGCAGATACGTAGTGCACAGGTAGTGGATAGGTAGTTTCCCGCTGGCATCGGGGCTGGTCCGCAGGGACCCTCGTGTGATGGTCGTCACGGAAGGGTGCGGTGTGATGTCGGCCCTCGAAAACCGGTTGAAGAAACGACGGTCGTTCTCGTCGGGAAGCGGCGTTCGGCCACAGAGACTTGGAGTGAAGTATGAAACTGGATTTGCTGTATGCGTTGACGAATCGTTCGGGCGAGTTGTCCTGGCATGAGGTGCTGGAGGCGACGCGGCGACATGCCGTGATGGCGGACGAGCTCGGATATGACCGTATTTGGTTGGGGGAGCATCACTTCGATGTCGACGGGACCGATGCGAGCCCGAATCCGATCATGCTGGCGACGGATCTGGCCGCTCGGACGAGCCGCATCCGGTTCGGGATGGCGGCGGTATCGCTGACCCTGTGGCATCCGCTGAGGGTGGCGGAGGATCTCGCCATCCTGGACCACTTCAGTGACGGTCGCCTCGATGTGGCGTTCGGTCGGGGAATTCTGCCGATCGAGGTGATGAATCTCAATCCCGAGGCAAACCGCTGGAACGGCAGCGAGAACAGTTACGGGATCTTCGACGAAAACCTCGCGATCGTGAAGGGGATCTGGACCGACCGCCAGTTCCGTTGGAAGGGGCCGCGCTACACATTCCCGGAGCCGGGGACGAAGTTCATCCACTCGCCCGGTGCGCCCGATCCGGAAGGCTGGGTCGGCGATGACGGCATGCTTCAAGCGTTCGGGATCACTCCGCAGCCGTACCAGCAGCCGATGCCGCCGCTGTTCGCGGTCACCGAGACTGTCGAGGGCTTCCGGCGCGCCGCTCAGAAAGGTATGAAGCCGATCACCTGGTACCCCACCGGTCGGATTCTCCACAACCTCTGCGAGCTCTACCGCGACGAGCGGGCCAAGGTCACCGGCGTCACCCCGGCACTCGGTGAGGATGTGGCCGTGCTGCGCATGGCATACGTCGCGGACACGGACGAGGAGGCGCGTCGCATCGCTGAGCCGGCGGTGGTGGAGTTCTTCGAACTTATCTGCCGGGTTCGCGGTATCGGGGTCTTCCTCGACGCCGACGAGGACCCGAACGATCCCAAGTACAAGGCGATGGCCCCCTGGGATCTCATGTTCGATCGTGATCACCTCTTCATCGGTTCGCCGGACACCGTGCTCGAGAAGATGACGCGGATGACGAAGTCGCACGGCATCCAGAACTGGCTGTTGCAGATGGGCGTGCCGGGCATCGCACACGACGACATCGACAGATCGCTGAAACTCTTCGCCAGCGAGTGCATGCCGGAACTCCGCACGCTCGATTCTACGGCTGTCGCCGCGAACTGATCCACCGGATCCCACAGAAGGAATACTCATGACGGAATACCTCAACCCAGGCAACCTTCCCTACCCTCGATTCGGAATGAATCCGGGTGTGGCGACCAAGGACTACGTGTTCTGCGGCGGGATGGCGCTGGATCTGGAGACGCTGGCGCGTAAGCCGGAGGCCGACACCATCGCGAACGAGACGAAGGTAGCGCTGGAGGAGATCCAGGGGATCCTCGAGACTGTCGGCTGCACGCTCGGGGACGTGGTGAAGACGACGTGTTACCTGGCCGACGATTCGTATCGCAAGGAGTTCTGGACCGCGTACACCGAGGTCTTCGGCGAAGGCCCGTACCCGGCGCGCACGACGCTCGTCGTCGGCATCGCCGGCGACTGCCGCGTCGAGATCGACGCCGTCGCGCTCCGGCCGAAGAGACAGGGGTAGCCGCGATGCCCGACCGTCCGTTCACCGACTGGCACACACACATCTACTTACCCGAACATCTGGGCCCGGTATGGACCGACCGAGGAACCGAGCTCGTCGGGCGGCCAGGCTTCGGCCGCGCGGACCTCGCCGAGCACACCCGGGTGATGGCGGCGTCCGGTGTCGAGAGGTTCCTGGTCCTCGGCCTGCAGGTTGCCCGGATCGGAATGAAGGTGCCGAACGACTATGTCGGCGAGTACCTCGACGCCAACCGGGAACGGGCGATCGGGGTCGGCAGCGTCGACCCGACCCAGCCCGGCGCGGCGGACGAACTCCGCCGCGCCGTACGCGAATACGGCCTTCACGGGGTGAAACTCTCACCGCCGTATCAGGGTTTCCATCCGCACTGCGACGAGGCCTACGAGGTCTATCGCGCTGCCGCTGATCTCGGCATCTTCCTCATGTTCCACCAGGCGAGCGTGTTCGCGCCCGACGGGTGCAACGAATACGCGTACCCCATGTTTCTGGACAAGGTCGCCCGCGAGTTCCGGGATATGAACATCCTCGTTGCCCACTTCGGGAAGCCGTGGATGAACGAGACGGTCGAGCTGATGATGAAGAACCGCAACGTCTTCGCCGACGTATCGACGCTACCGGTGAAGACCTGGCAGCTCTACAACGGGCTCCGACTCGCCATCGAGGGCCATGTCACCGACCGCCTTGTGTTCGGCTCCGACTTCCCGTCATTCTGCCCGAAAGAGTCCGCCGATCAGTTCCTGGCGATCTCGGAACTCGACATGCCACTCCCGATCCCACACGACGTGGTCGAGGACATCCTCTACAACCGGCCACTCGACATCATTCTCCCGAAATAGCCCCCACTCAGCGGGCCGATGTGATCACCAGCGATCCACCCCCCGCCCCGAATCCGGAGACCGCAATGAGCACTCTTGACGGCACTTCCTCCCCAAGGGCAACTACGGACAGGCCCAACGACGATCTTGTTCGCCAACGGCGCCGCGTCTATATCGCCAGCGCGATCGGCAGCACGATCGAGTACTACGACTTCCTCATCTACGCGACCGCGGCAAGCCTGGTGTTCGCCCCGGTGTTCTTCGCGGGATCGTCGCCGGCCGTGGCGCTCATCGCCTCGTTCGGCACGCTCGCCGTCGGATACCTCGCCCGCCCGCTCGGTGGAATCATCTTCGGCCACTTCGGCGACCGGTTCGGCAGGAAATCCTCGCTCATCTGGACCCTGAGCATCATGGGGGTGGCAACCGTATCGATCGGATTGCTGCCGACACCCGACAAGATCGGCGTGCTCGCCCCGACCCTGCTCGTGGCCCTCCGTCTCATACAGGGAATCGCCGTCGGCGGTGAATGGGGCGGCGCCGTCTTGATGGCTGTCGAACATGCGAACACGAAGTCCCGCGGCTTCTACGGCAGCGCAACCCAGATGGGAGCCTCGGCCGGACTCCTGCTGTCCTTCGTTGCGTTCGCGGCGCTGGGCGGGCTCTCCGAGGACCAGTTCCTGTCCTGGGGTTGGCGTCTACCCTTCCTCGTGACGGTCGTCCTCGTCGGAATCGGCATGTACATCCGGGTCGGCGTACGCGAGAGTCCCGTCCTGCTGGCCGAGAAGAAGGAGCGTAACGAAGAGGAGCCGCGCCGCGCGCCGCTGTTCGCGCTACTTCGGGAACGCCGGGGTCGCGTGCTGCTCGGAATCGGCGTCTACGCTGGACCGTTCATGGCGTACGCAGTGGCGACGTCACTGCTGGTGACTTACGCGCACAAGGACTTCGGGATCCCGCGCCAGACGCTGCTCAACGCGATGATGATCGGTACGGCGGGCATGCTTCTCACTGTCCCGTTGTTCGCGTGGCTCTCCGACCGATACGGCCGGCGACCGGTCTACGTCACCGCAGCCCTGCTCACGGCGATCCACGCGTTCGCGATGTTCCCATTGGTGACGTCGGGAAGCTTCCCACTGATCCTGCTCTCGTATGTCATCAGCATGACCGTGCTCAACGCGGCGGCGAACGGCCCGGTCCCCGCACTGCTCGCGGAGCTGTTCCCGACGGCGTCCCGCTACACGGGCGTATCCCTGTGCTACCAATTTGCCGGCATGATCGGTGGCGGCCTCGGCCCGCTCCTCGCTGCAACCTTCATCGCGCCGGGAGGCCCGGGCAGCATCGCGGTTTCCGTGATGATCTCCGCGCTGTGCATCGTGGCCGCGCTTTCTGTCAGCGCACTCGGTGAGACCCGGACCGTCGATTTACGCAATGCGTGATGACTGCAACCAGACCGTACAAACGAAAGACGAGGTCGAAATGATCGACTACTTGAATCCAACCGACCTGGGAGATTTCAGCCCGCAGGGGCTGTCGTCCGGTACCGCGACCGACGTGTTCGTCTATGCCGCGGGCCTGGCGATCGACCCCGAGACCATGGCGAGACGTAAGGAGGCGGAATCGATCGCCGACGAGACCCGGATCTGCCTCGAGAACGTCGCCACGATCTTGGCGGACGCAGGCCTCACACTGCGAGACGTCGTCAAGACCACCTGCTACCTGCAGGACGAGGCACATCGCTTCGAGTTCCTCGATGCGTACAAGGGCGCTTTCGGTGAGGGACCATACCCGGCACGGTCGACGTTCGTCCTCGGTATCGCCTCGAACCTGCGTGTTCAGATCGAAGCCGTCGCGGTACGTCCCGACGCAGCCTGAGTCGGTAACGAACGCCGACGGTCGGACCACGTTCATCGGTGTCGACCGGAACCTCGCAGAAGGACTGGGAAATGACAGAATTCGATAAAATCCGCATCGAGCGCCACGACGACGGCATCCGGGTTCTCGTACTCGACGACCCGGAGAAGCGGAACGCCATCGGCCCCGCCATGCGCCTCGAGCTACTCGAAGCGGCGGACCAGCTGTCCACCGACACTGAAACGCGGTGCCTGGTGGTGACCGGATCCGGGACCTCCTTCTGTGCCGGGGCGGATCTCATGGCGATCTTCGGCGTGAACGGCGCGACCCCGTCGAGCATGCGGGCCCGTCAACTGTCGTACTACGAGAGCTTCCTGTGGCTGCGGGAGCTCCCATACCCCACGGTTTCCGCCGTCAACGGTCACGCGATCGGTGCTGGGTTGAATCTCGCGTTGGCATGCGACATCACCATCGCGGGGCCGAACGCCAGATTCGGCGCCACCTTTGCGAAAATGGGCTTGCATCCGGGAGGCGGATGCACCTATTTCCTGACGCAGAAGCTGGGGCGGGGACGTGCACTACGCACGGTTCTCCTCGGCCGGACACTCGACGGCGTGCAGGCCCATGACGAGGGACTCGCAGACGTCTACGCCGATGACCCGCTCGGAGAAGCTTTGACTCTCGCACATTCGGTCGCTGATCTGCAGCCGTCGCTCGCTCGCGACATGAAACAAGCCGTGAATCTCGCCGCCGAGAATTCCTTCGACGTGACGGTGGGATTCGAGTCCTGGGCTCAGGCAGCCAGTGCGTACAACCCCGGTGTCCAGGACGCGATTCGCGCCGCGGGCCGCACCACGTCATCCCGATCGAGCTAGGAGAAACGAACAATGATCGACTTGGGCAAGTTCAAAGACATCATGGCGTATGCACCAGGCCCCGCCACAGTCGTCACTGCCACCGGTGACGACGGCAGGCACCAGGGTCTGACGATGTCCGCGGTGTGCTCTGTCTCGCTGGATCCCCCGCTCGTCCTCGCATGCCTCGACCACGGGTCGAACACCCTGCAGGCGGTGCGTTCGTCGGGATCCTTCACCGTCAACTACATCGCCGACGGCCACGAGAGCGTCGCGCTGGCCTTCGCGGTCAAGTCGGACTCGAAGTTCGACGGACATGCATGGTCGGCCCCGGACGGAGGACTGGGCGGGCCGGTGCTCGCGGAGAACACCGCGGCGTTCGCAGTGTGCCGGGTCGAGCAGATGGTCGAGGCCGGCGATCACACGATCGTGGTCGGTGCCGTGGTCGACGGGGGAGTGCGCGAGGATTGCCATGCGTTGGCCTATGCACGCCGGGAATTCTTCACGGCCGTCGGATCGCAGGTATGAACCGATACTCGCTGACGATCAATCGAGGAGAGTCCATGGCGCACAGCGACATCACAGTCGGCGTTCTGGTCGGAAACCCGCGGCCGGCATCGCGGACGGCAACCGTCGCACTGGAGGTAGGCCGTCAAGTTGCCGATGCGGTCGGAGGCAGGGTCGGTCCTGTCGTCGATCTGGCGATGCACGGCGGGGACGTTCTGGACCCCGACTCCGCGACGGTGCAACGGGACATGGAGCTCGTCAGCGGAGTCGACACCCTCATCGTGGTCTCGCCGACCTACAAGGCGACCTACACGGGCCTGCTCAAATCCTTCTTCGACCGTTTCGGCTTCGTCTCACTCGACGGCGTCGTAGCGGTGCCCGTGATGGTGGGCGGTGCCCCACACCATGCCATGGCCGGCGAGGTCCACCTCCGACCGCTGCTGGTCGAACTGGGTGCCGTCGTGCCCACTCGGAGTCTCTACGTCGTGGACTCCGAACTCGACCACCTCACGGACACGGTCAGCACCTGGCTGTCCAGGGAAGGTGCCTCGCTGACGAACGCACTGCGCACTGCGCCGGCGTAGATGAACACGGGACACCCGGCGACACCGCGGCCCCAAGTACCTCGAAGGAACAATTATGCCCGATATGCCCGGCCCCGCCCGACGGGCACTCGGTTCGTTCGCTCCGAAGCTGGCCGAACTCACCGACGACACCTTGTTCGGCGACATCTGGGAACGTCGTGAACTGACACCTCGAGACCGAAGCCTCATCACCGTCGCTGCCTTGATCGCGCTCTACCGCTCCGAGCAGCTGCCCTTCCATCTGCGGAGGGCACTGGACAACGGCCTCACAGTCGAAGAACTCGTGGAAGTCGCCACTCACCTCGCGTTCTACTCCGGCTGGCCCACCGCGATGACGGCAGTCCAGATCCTTCGGGATCTCCCCGGCCCCGAAGCCTCTCCATAGGTTGGCCGGGCGCGCATAGCATGCCGACTGGTACGAATGTATACTTGATCGGTACGCCGACGAGCCGTGGGTGTACTGGACGTGCCGTAGCATCGCGCCTACCCGCTCCGGACAGAGTGTTCGAGATGGACGGCGGGCTGAACAGCCAGGGAGGAAGTTTCGTGGCGAGGCCGAAGGTTTCGAGTGGCAAGACGAGTGGCCGTAGGGTCCGCGACCCCGAGGGAGCTCGGCGTGCCCTGCTCGAGAACGCGGTCGAACTTTTCGAGCGGAACGGATACGCGGCAACGTCTGTCCAGAGCATCGTCGATGCGGCGGAGCTGACCAAGGGCGCCTTTTATCACCATTTTCAGAGCAAAGAAGACCTGCTCTACCGGGTGCACGACGAGTTCATCAACTATCAGCTCGGGCGTGCGCGCAGCGTCATGGCGGACAAGGAACAGAGTCCGGATCAGATCCTGCGACGACTGATCACCGAGGCTTTACTCGAACCGATGTCGATCTACAAGGCGGAGATCACGGTGTTCATGCAGGAACGGAAGTTCTTGCCCACTGATGTCTTCGCCGAGATCCAGCAGAAGCGTGACGAGTTCGAGCGCTTCTTCGTCGACGTGATCGAGCGCGGCATGCAGGAGGGTGTGTTCCGACAGAAGGGCCCGGCACGACTGGTGGCATTCGGGATCATCGGCATGGGGGCGTGGACACACGTCTGGCTGGACCTGAAGGGCTCGGTAACCCCCCGCGAAATCGGCACCATCTACGCCGACATCCTCATCGACGGACTGATCGAGCGACCGGCGGACGCCTGAGCTGCACTCTTCGACCACCCGGCCTCCACGAATGCCCCTTCGTGGAGGCCGTGCTCGTTTAGCGCCTACCGTGACGCAGCGGGTTCGCGGCATCCGGGTGAACCGCGGTCCCAGCGGTATCGTCGCGATCTCTTGACCCCCTGACGTGTAGTGCGGTAACGTCATCTCACAACGTTACGTACCGCCCGGTTAGTATGTAAGCGCAGACGAACTTCGTTTATCTGTTGAGCCGGCGGCACGCTTCCTGGCTGGAAGGCGTTCCTCTGTTGTCGAGAAGCCTCACTCACCGGACGCGCTCCAGCCTGAATCAGTGACTCCGGGCGGTCGTTCCCCGAGATATCCGAGATCGGTGTCCGTTCTCGAGAACGATGAGAACCACTCTATCCGTACGACATTGAGGATTCGATCATGCCAGCAGAACTACTCGGTGACGTTCCGAACGCGAATACCGTGACGGCGGGCGCGGTGCAGCCGGTCGGGGTCGGGCGGTAGAGCATCGTGGACACCTACGACTACATCGTCGTCGGCGGCGGAACCGCCGGGTGCATCATTGCTGCGCGACTCACCGAGGATCCCGAGGTCCGTGTCCTGCTCCTGGAGGCCGGCGGCTCCGAGCGACGACCAGAAATCGAGAACCCAGGTGCCTGGCCGAGTTTGGCTGGCAGCGAGCTGGATTGGAACTACGCGACCGTTCCGCAGAAGGCTCTCGGGCGGACGGTCCCCGCGACCCGCGGCAAGGTCCTGGGCGGCTCGGGCTCGATCAACGTCATGGCGCACCTGCGGGGACACCGAGTCGACTACGACTCGTGGGCCGCGGAGGGCGCTGAGGGTTGGGACTACGACTCGGTGTTGCCCTACTTCATGCGCTCCGAGGACGTCCCCGACGGCGACCCCCGATTCCGGGGTCGGGGCGGACCACTGGCGCCGCGGCCGATCGACTCGCCCCACCCGTTGTCACTCGCCCACGTCGAGGCCGCGCGGCAGGCGCAGCACGCTGTCGCAGCAGACCTCAACAGTGGCGAGTTACTCGGGGCAGCGTGCCATGAGCTGCTGATCAGCGGGAACAGGCGACAGAGCACCGCGAGCGCCTACCTCAGGCCGGCTCGCGGCCGGACAAATCTGACAGTTCGCACCGGGGCGATCTGTCGACGCCTCGTCATCGTGGGCGATCGCTGTCGCGGGGTGGAGTACACCTGGGACGGTCACTCGATCCGGTCCGCGGCGGCCGGCGACGTTGTCTTGTGCGCCGGTGCAGTCGATTCCGTGCGGCTGCTGCTGCATTCGGGCGTCGGACCGGTCCGAGACCTCGAGTCGGTCGGCGTGCAACCGGTGATCGAGTCGCCGGAGGTCGGCCTGAACCTGCAGGACCACATCTTGCTGGCGGGAGTCCGGATGCGCGCGGATCGACAGCTGCCCCCACCGAGTGGCAACTACGCCGAGTCGACGCTGTTCGCGAAGACGAACCCGTCTCAAACCCGGCCGGAGCTGCAAATCGTGCAGATCCAGGTCGACTACCACACGCCGTGGCAACGGCCAGCCGAGAACAGTTACACCTTCGGGATCGGGCACATGCGCCCGCGAAGCCGCGGAAGCATTCGCATGGCGTCTTCCGACCCGGAAGCGCCGCTGCTGATCGATCCGAAATACCTCAGCGACCCATACGACATCGAACAGCTCATCGCCGGAATCGAGGTGGTGAACACACTCGCCGAGACGAGCGCATTCGACGCATGGGGTGGCACTTCCGACGCCTCCGCACTACTTCGCCTCGACCGCCCGGAGTTGGAGAAGGCGATCCACGACAGTGTCAGCAGCTTCTTTCACCTTTCGGGAACCTGTCGCATGGGCACTGACGCGACGGCGGTGGTCGATCCGCACCTTCGGGTGCGCGGCGTCGACGGGTTGCGCGTCGCAGATGCGTCAGTCATGCCGAGCATCGTCTCGTGTAACACGAATGCTGCGACCGTGATGATCGGTGAGAAGGCCGCCGATCTGCTGTGCGGCAGACCCGCTGGGTGATTCCGGGCGCGGTCCCACGAATCAGCTGATTCGACGGCGATTTGCCTCTGGCGCCCCGAGGTTTCGGCCGCTACACTACGTACCAACCGGTCGGTAGGACCGATTGCACTACTCGACGAAGGAGGAGAGATGCACACCGGCATCACTCTCGTATTTCAGAACATCGACGGAAACGTCTCGGACGCGGAGACCTACCGCAACGAGCTGGATCTCGCGCTGCGGGCAGAGTCCGCCGGCTTCGATTCGGTATGGACGCCAGAACATCACTTCACTGCCTACGGCATGACACCCGATGTCCCGCAGTTCCTCTCGTGGCTTGCGGCCAAGACATCCACGGTCAAACTGGGGACGATGGTGTCCGTCCTTCCCTGGCAGGACCCGGTTCGGACCGCCGAGAACTTCATCCTGCTCGACCATCTCTCGGGTGGCCGCTCGATGCTCGGCATCGGCCGAGGGCTCGGCCGGGTAGAGTTCGACGGCTTCCGGGTGGAGATGGGCAAGTCCCGCAGGCTCTTCGCGGAGTATGCCGAAGCGATCCTGAACGGTCTCGAGTCCGGCGTCATCGAAGCCGACGGCGAACTGTACAAACAGCCGGCCATGGACCTGCGCCCCGCGCCGTATGCGTCGTTCCGCGGTCGCACCTTCGCATCGGCGGTGTCTCCGCAATCAATCGACCTCATGGCAAGCCTGCAGGTCGGGCTGATGGTCATCGCGCAGAAGCCTTGGGACAAAGCCGAAGCCGAGATGCGCGACTACCGTGCCCGTTACCTCGAGATCAACGGCGAGGAGCCGGCAAAGCCGATCATCTGCGTCTTCGTCGGAGTAGGAGAGACAGAAGCCGAGGCCCGGCAGATGCGCGATGTGTACCTCCGGCGCTACGCCGAGTCGACCGTCGAGCATTACGAATTCGACAACGTCGGCTTCGCGAAAATTGAAGGCTACGAGTACTACGCCGGGCTGAGCCGCAACATCGAGAAGCACGGAGTCGACGGCTTCTGTGACTTCCTCGCCGATCTCCAGGTGTGGGGAACGCCGGATCAGGTCGTCGACCGGATTCTCGAGTATGTCGATCGACTGGACGCGGGCGGGGTCCTGATCGCACCGTCCTTCGGCGGCATGGCGCCCGAAGTGTCATCCCGAAACTTCGAACTGCTCGCCTCCGAGGTGCTTCCGCGCCTCAAAGCCCACGATGTGGGCGGCGAACTCGGTGTTACCTACGGTGTCGACCGAACACTGACGCCGACGTCATAGCAACTCATCGGCTTCTCGGGGCCGAACCGTCCATACGTGTTCGTCGAGTCGGCGGCACCTACCAACGATTTTCGAGTAGTGAGGGTTTGAATAGTGACAATCGCCGATGTGGATTTGATGGCTGCGTGTTTGATTGGTGGTCGGTGGGTGCCGGGGTCGGGAGTGGATGCGATCGATGTGTTCAATCCTGCGACGGGGCGGGTGATTACGGAGTTGGTGCCGGCGACGATCGAGGATGCGGAGGCGGCCGTGGTGGCTGCGTCTCGTGCCTTCGCCGACTGGGGTTCGCGGCCGTTGTCGGAGCGGGTGCGGTTTTTGTATCGGATGAAGGTGATCCTCGAGGACAGTGTCGAGTCGTTGGCGCGCACGATCACGATCGATCAGGGTAAGACGTTGGATGAGGCGCGCGGTGAGGTGGGGCGGGCGGTCGATTTCTTGGAGACGGCGATTGCCGCTCCGATGCTGTATCACAGCGACGCCGTGAACGTCACCACTGGTGTGGATGCGCGGCGGGTGCGGGAGCCGTTGGGGGTGTGTGTGGCGGTGACGCCGTCGAACTTCCCGGTGATGAACACGGTGCAGTTCTCGGCGTGGGCTCTGGTCACGGGTAATACCTTGATCATCAAGGCGTCCGAGCAGGATCCGCTCGCGTCCACCGCGGCGATTCGGTTGCTGCAGCAGGCGGGTCTGCCGGATGGGGTGCTGAACTTGGTGCACGGCCGGGCGGATGTGGTCAAGCACCTGATCGCCCACCCGTCGGTGGTGGCGGTCTCGTGCATCACGTCGTCGCCGACGGCGCGGGCGATCTACGGGGCGGCGGCAGCGGCCGGGAAGCGGGTGCAGGCCAATGGTGGTGCGAAGAATCCGATCGTGGTGGCCGCGGATGCGGATCTCGATAGGGCGGCGGCCGGGATCGTGTCCTCGTCCTATGGGATGGCGGGTCAGCGGTGCCTGGCGGGGAGTCGGGTGGTGGTGGTTGGTGATGTCTACGGCGATCTGATGGACCGGGTGGTGGCGTTGGCCGATCAGTTGGTGGTCGGTGACGGTATGGACGAGGGTGTGACGATGGGCCCGGTCGTCAGCGCCGAGAGCAAGGTGCGGATCCTGGCGGCGCTGGGGGAGGCGGAGGATCTGGGTGCGACGTTCGTTCTCGATGGTCGGAACGTGAAGCCGGTGGGTGGGGTGGGGTCGGAGAACGGCTATTTCATCGGGCCGACCGTCGTGGCCGATCTGGATCCGCGGCACGGGGTGGAGGGTCGGGAGTTGTTCGGTCCGGTGATCAATGTGCATCGGGTGGATACGCTGGCGGAGGCGATCGCGTTGTCGAATGACACCGAGTTCGGTAACGCTGCAGCGGTGTTCACCAGCTCTGGTGCGGTGGCGGCGGAGTTCGAGCGGGGTATCCGGGCCGGCAATGTGGGTGTCAATGCGTTTCCGGCGCCGCCGGCGAATGTGACGATGGGCGGGTACGGTGCCTCGTTCTACGGTGATTCGCATGTGTGTGGTGCTGCGCCGTTGGATTTCTTCACCGATCAGAAACTGGTCGTTACCCGATGGTGAGCACCATGCGGCGAACCAGTGGGAGCGCGGCATGAACTCCGCGGTCGTCATCGACGCGGTCCGGTCGCCGATGGGCCGAGCCCGCCCGGCTGGCGCACTGGCCGGTGTTCATCCGGTCGAGCTGCTGGCGCAGGTGGTTTCCGCGCTGGTGGAGCGAACGGCGGTGGATCCCGGCGAGGTCGACGATCTACTGGTCGGGTGTGTCACGCAGTCCTCCGAGCAGTCCGGCAACATCGGGCGGATGGCGTGGCTGGCGGCGGGGCTGCCGGAGCAGGTGCCGTCCGTGACCATCGAGCGCAAGTGCGGCTCCGGTCAGCAGGCGTTGCAGTTTGCGGCGCAAGGCGTGATGGCGGGGTCCTACGACATCGTGATCGCGGCCGGCGTCGAGTCGATGAGCCGTGTGCCGATGGGATCGAATCGTCAGGGTGCTGACATCTACGGTCCCTCGGTGAACGAGCGGTACGCTCCGGGACTGCTACCCCAGGGTGTCGCAGCCGAACTCATCGCGCACCGGTGGAATCTCGACCGGAAACAACTCGACGAGTTCGCCGCGCGTTCACATCAACTCGCGGCGCGGGCGGACTCCGCCAACGCTTTCGCGCGCGAGATCGTGCCCATTCGCGTGCCGGCCACGGAGGAGACGGTGAACCGGGACGAGACCATTCGTCCCGGTACCACCCTCGACTCGATCGGGGCGCTGACACCGTCCTTCCGCACCGAGGAGTACGCCGAACGGTTCCCGGAATTGCGATGGCACGTCACGCCGGCGAACTCGTCCCAATTGACCGACGGCGCCAGCGCGGTGCTGATCGCCAGCGAACGGGCGGCCAGGCGAATGGGCTGGCGTCCCCGGGCCCGACTCCGGTCCTTCTACGCCTGCGGTGACGATCCGTTGATGATGCTGACGGCGCCGATCGCGGCGACACGGGAGATCCTGGCCCGGACCAGCCTGGCGATCGATCAGATCGATCACTTCGAGGTCAACGAGGCCTTCGCCTCCGTGCCGCTGGCGTGGCAGTCGGATCTCGAGGTCGACATCGACCGCCTGAATCCGCGAGGGGGAGCGATCGCCCTCGGTCATCCGCTCGGAGCGACTGGTTGCCGGTTGCTGACGACGATGCTGCATGCGATGGAAGACGCCGACCAGCGACGCGGGTTGCAGACGGTATGCGAGGCGGGCGGCATGGCAAACGCACTCATTCTGGAAAGAGATTGACGGGTGCGGGACGCCCTTCCCAGAGCGTCCCGCACCTCCCATTGAGAAGGCAGGAGCACTCCCATGAGCGACAGAGTCCGTCTGGACAGTGTGGAGCGGGCAATCGCCGACATCGCGGCCGGTAAGGCGGTCGTGGTGGTCGACGACGAGGACCGGGAGAACGAAGGTGACATCATCTTCGCCGCGGAGAAGGCCACACCGGAGCTGATGGCGTTCACCATTCGGTATTCCAGTGGGGTGATCTGTGTGCCGATGGCGCCTCAGATGCTCGACCGGCTGGACATTCCGTTGATGACCCCGCACAACCAGGACCGGATGCGCACGGCGTACACGGTGTCAGTGGACGCGGCCGACGGTGTGAGCACGGGGATCTCTGCGGCCGATCGTGCACGGACTGCTCGGGTGCTTGCCGGTGCGGGTTCGGTGCCGTCGGATCTGACGCGGCCCGGTCACGTCTTCCCGCTTCGCTACAGCGAGGGCGGGGTGTTGGTGCGGCGCGGCCATACCGAGGCCGCAGTGGATCTGGCCACGATGGCGGGGTTGGCTCCGGCGGGTGTGCTGGTGGAGGTCGTCAACGACGACGGCACCATGAAACGGGCTCCTGAGCTGCGGGACTTCGCTGACACCCACGGTCTGGCGATGATCTCCATCGACAGTGTGGTGGGATACCGGCGCCGGCACGAGTTGCTCGTGGAGAGGGTCGCCGCGACCCGGCTGCCGACACGGCACGGCGACTTCACTGCCTTCGGATATCGCGTGGAAACCGACGGCACCGAGCACATCGCGCTGGTGCACGGCGACATCTCCGATGCCGCCCCGGTGCTGACACGAGTGCATTCGGAGTGCCTGACCGGTGACGTCTTCGGATCGTGTCGCTGCGATTGTGGGCCGCAACTGACCGAAGCGATGGAGCGGATCAGATGTGAAGGCCGCGGTGTCGTGATCTACCTGCGTGGGCACGAAGGGCGCGGCATCGGACTGGCGGCGAAGCTGCAGGCCTACAGTCTGCAGGACTTCGGCCGGGACACCGTCGACGCAAATCTGGATCTCGGTCTGCCGATTGATGCCCGGCACTACGGGACGGCTGCGCAGATCGTGCGAGATCTGGGTATCGGGTCGGTGCGATTGCTGACGAACAATCCGCAGAAGGTGACCTGTCTGCAGGATGCAGGCATCGAGGTCGCAGCACGTGTTCCCCTACTGCCGCGGCCGAACAACCACAATCTCGGTTACCTACAGACCAAACGGGACCGGATGGGCCACGACCTCCCCGACCTGTGCCCGGCGACACCCGTGAGGGAGCGAGGTATCACCGCCTTCGGCTGAGCAACAGCCCGGCTGGCCGACCGTTGGAATCGGAACGGATAATCCGTTCACGAGGGAACTCCCTCGCCGCATCCGACGACCGGGTCGAAGCGTGAATCTCGCGGGACTGGCCATCACCGCGGTGACGCCCGCAGTCGAGCGGGCCAGGGGAGTTGAACTCGCCGTCACCAGGCTGTAGAACGTACATCGTATAGCGGGCACGATTTGTCAAGAGGTGGCGCATGACTGTACGGCCGACTTCTTTCGGATTGGCCGATCGGCTCGGCGCATCGGACGCGCCCGTCAAATCAGCCTCCTGCGTAATGTGCCGGTTCGATATTGGATGCGACCATGCCCGAAAGTGAGCCCCCCGCGGACATCGGCGTGCATGCCAAGTCGAGGCGAGGCAAATCCGGAAATCTTCCACTGGACCTGACCAGCTTCGTCGGCCGTCGGCACGAGCTGGCAGACACCCGCCAGCTGCTGTCCGGATCGCGGCTGGTAACTCTCATCGGCGCCGGCGGCGTGGGCAAGACCCGGCTCGCCCTGCGGATCGGCGACGTTTCGCGTAGGACATACGACGACGGTGTCTGGTTCGTCGAACTGGGTGAACTACACGACGGGGACCTGCTCGGACAGGCTGTGTCGGGTGCGCTGGGTTTACAGGATCACTCCGTCCGGCCGCCCATGACTGTGCTCACCGAACAGCTGGCGGAAAAACGGATCCTGTTAGTCCTGGACAATTGCGAGCATCTAATCGAGGCAGTTGCAGGTGTTGCACAGGTCGTACTGCGGACGTGCCCGGGTGTCCACATCCTCGCCACGAGCCGTGCGTCTCTCGACATTCGTGGGGAGGTAGTGGTTCGAGTACCCCCGCTGTCGCTGCCGGAGCTGACGCGATCGACGGCGACGCTACGCGAGATTTCCCGATATGACGCGGTGACCCTGTTCGAGCAGCGTGCGGGCGCCGCAGTGCCGGGTTTCAGGCTCACCGAGGACAACATGGGCGCGGTGGCTGAAATCTGCCGGCGTCTGGAAGGCCTGCCCTTGCCGATCGAACTGGCGGCGGCACGATTGCGGGCGATGTCGGTCGAGCAGATAAGGGAGCGCCTCGGCGACAGACTCCGACTTCTCACCCTAGGCGGCAGAGGAACACCGACGAGGCAGCAGACCTTGAGGTTGTGCATCGACTGGAGCTATGACCTGTGCTCGTCGCAGGAACAGTGGTTATGGGCTCGGCTGGCGGTGTTCGCCGGCGGTTTTGAGCTCGACGCCGCCGAGGGGGTCCTCGCCGCGGACCCGCCTGACGGAGAGTTACTCGATCTGCTCACGTCTCTGATCGATAAGTCGGTCTTGATCCGCGAAGAGGTCGGGTCGGTGGTGCGGTATCGACTGCTGGACACGATTCGTGAATACGGACGAGAGAAATTATACGAAGCCGGCGGATACTGGGAGCTTCGAAAAAGGCATAGAGATTGGTACGAGCAACTCGTGCTCCGCGCGAAGACCGAATGGATCGGTCCGCTGCAGGTGGAGTGGATCGCCAGACTGGAGCGTGAGCAGCCGAATCTGCGCGACGCCATGGAGTTCTGCCTCAGCGAAGACGGCGAGGCAGAAGCGGGCATGCGCATCGTCACCGCGATGTATCAATTCTGGTTCGTGCGAGGATTGTTCAGCGAAGGCCGTCACTGGCTCGATCGTGCACTCACAAGTCGGGAAGGTCAGCAACCCTTCGACCGGATCGAGGCTTTGTGCACCAGCAGCATGCTGGCCGCGTTGCAGGGCGACGTTGCCGCCGGCACCGTATCGACGGACCAGGCACGACTGCTGGCTGCCCGGGTTGGGGATGCCGACCTCGATGCGTTGGTCGCCTTCGCGGAGGGGTGCCTCGCCGTTTCCAACGGAGAGCTTCGGACAGGTATCGCCAGCCTCGAGAACGCGATCAACGTCTTCCGTCCCGAAGGCGATCTCAACCAGCTGGTGCCGGCACTGGTCTGGCTGGCGCTCGCCTTCGAGATGACCGGCGACATCCAGCGAGCTACAGAGAGCTACGAGGAGCTCATCGCGCTTACCGAGTCGCGGGAGGAAAGAATATGGCGAGCAATGGCGTTGTGTGACTATGGTTTCGCGATGTGGCAGCACGGAGAACGTGAGCGTGGAACCGCGCTCCTCGAGGATGGTCTGCGGTTGTCCCGGATGGTGGGAAGTCAGCTGAGCTACGCCTGGGCGCTCGAGCAATTTGCGTGGACCGACGTCGAACAGAGGCCGGAACGGTCCACGGTGCTGCTGGGCGCTGCGGACGTACTGTTCAGCGCTACCGGTGGTCGCGCACCCGCTCTGACAAACACTGCCACTTTGCACGAGAAGTCGCGGCAGCACGCTCGAACCTCTCTCGGTGAAAGAGCATTTGAGGCCGCAATGAATCGAGGCGCAGCACTGAGCGCGGACGAGGCGGTTGCCTACGCCTTGGGTGAAGAAACGCGGGCCGAGGTGCCCGCGACGAGTGGCGAGGCCCTCAGCCTCACCCGACGCGAGCAACAAGTGGCTGAACTGGTCGCCGAAGGACTGAGTAACAGGGCAATTGCCGACCGGCTTGTAATTTCCCAACGCACCGTCGAAGGTCACGTCGAGCACTCCCTCGTCAAACTCGGCTTCACCTCGCGTACGCAACTTGCCGCGTGGGTCCACGAACAGAAACCCGGCCGCTGAGCCACCTTCTCGTCCGAGCTGGGGCTGATCCGAGAACGGACCGTCCGCACGGCGAGTGCGCGTCTTTGGTGATCCCAATCGACGCGCTGACAGCGGCACCATGTCCGCACCGTGTGTGACCTAAGTGGCTGGTCCGAAGTGCCGGTGCGCGGGTTGTCAGCCGGCCGCGCAGGACGTGAGAGTGGCCCCGAGGGTCCGCCCGGGCTTCCCATCGAGTCGTTGAACCAGCCAGCAGTCAAAGCACTCGGCTTCCGGCGACCTGGGCATACCACGGCACCCACTCTCACATGCCCACCTACGTAGTACGTGGGTACGGCCAATAGGTAGCGAATAGGTAATTTCCCGCTGGCACCGAGGCGTGGCTGCAGCGATTCTCATGTGATGGGCATCACCTGAACGGTTGTACCCCCAAGGTCGGCCTTCGGGTACGGGCTTGGACAGCAATGCGGTCCTTGTCCGAAATATGGGCGAGAACCAATGAACTTTGGAGTGAAATGAAAATCGATCTGCTGTATGCGTTGACGAATCGTTCGGGCGAGTTGTCCTGGCATGAGGTGCTGGAGGCGACGCGGCGTCATGCCGTGACGGCGGACGAGTTGGGGTTTGACCGGATTTGGTTGGGTGAGCATCATTTCGACACAGATGGGACGGATGCGAGCCCGAATCCGATCATGTTGGCGACGGATCTGGCCGCTCGGACGAACCGGATCCGGTTCGGGATGGCTGCGGTGTCGTTGACGTTGTGGCATCCGTTGCGGGTGGCGGAGGATCTTGCGTTGCTTGATCATTTCAGCGAGGGCCGGTTGGATGTGGCGTTCGGTCGCGGGATCCTGCCGATCGAGGTGATGAACCTCAATCCTGCAGCGAATCGGTGGAATGGTTCGGACAACAGCCGGGCGATCTTCGAGGAGAACCTGGAGATCGTCCGCAGGATCTGGACGGAGGATCTGTTCAGTTGGTCGGGAGAGCGGTACACGTTCCCGGAGCCGCGGACGAAGTTCATTCACTCGCCGGGGGCGCCGATGCCGGAGGGCTGGGTCGACGAGCAGGGCTATCTGAAGGCGTTCGGGATGACGCCGCAGCCGTTCCAACAGCCGATGCCGCCGCTGTTCGCGGTGACCGAGTCGGTGGAGGGGTTCCGTGGTGCGGCGCAGAAGGGTCTCAAGCCGATTACCTGGTATCCGACCGGTCAGGTGCTGCGCAATCTGCTCGACCTCTTTCGGGCGGAGAAGGCGGCTGTCACCGGCGCGACGCCGGACCTGGGGGAGGATGTCGGGGTGCTGCGACTGTGCTACGTCGCCGAGACCGATGAGCAGGCGCGTCGGGTCACCGAGGCGAGTGTGGTGGAGTTCTTCGAGTTCGTATGCCGGGTCCGTGGCATCGGGGTGTGGCTCGACGCCGACGAGGATCCGGAAGATCCGCGGTTCAAAGAGATGGATCCGTTCGATCTGCTGATGGAGCGCGATCACCTGATGATCGGCTCGGCGGCGAGTGTGACCGAGAAGATGATGCGGCTGACCAGATCGCATGGCATTCAGAATTGGTTGCTGCAGATGGGCTTTCCCGGTGTGGCACATGACGAGGTGGATCGTTCCCTCGAGTTGTTCGCGGCCGAGGTCATGCCCGAGGTGCGCAAGCTCGACTCCACCCTCGCGGCTGCGCAGTGATCGACGAAGCCCTCACGGAAGGAGTACTCATGGCGGAATACCTCAACCCGGGCAACCTTCCCTACCCTCGATTCGGAATGAATCCGGGTGTGGCGACCAAGGACTACGTGTTCTGCGGCGAGATGGCGCTGGATCTGGAGACGCTGGCGCGTAAGCCGGAGGCCGACACCATCGCGAACGAGACGAAGCTCGCGCTGGAGGAGATCCAGGGGATCCTCGAGACTGTCGGCTGCACGCTCGGGGACGTGGTGAAGACGACGTGTTACCTGGCCGACGATTCGTATCGCAAGGAGTTCTGGACCGCGTACACCGAGGTCGTCGGCGAAGGCCCGTACCCGGCGCGCACGACGCTCGTCGTCGGCATCGCCGGCGACTGCCGCGTCGAGATCGACGCCCTCGCGATCCGACCACGGAACCAGCGGTAGAACCGCGCTGAGAAAATGTCGGGCCGTGCGACCGACAAGTCGTCGACCGAGGCACAACTCTTCCCCGAAGTCATCGGTGAGACCGCTCGACCGGAACAGACAAAATCTGCACAAGCACACGAAGCGCCCGCGCCGAATGAGGGCCGCCGTCGAAGTCAGCACGGTGCCCAAACTGCACGCTGAAGCTGATCATGCTTCCTACAGGGTTCTGCGACGACCACGGCGCAGACATGACGGCGACAACAGCTCCCAGCCCCTACTGACACCGTCCTGCCCAGGACGCCCGAATCCGAAGTCTTGTCCTAGTCGGATTGCCCTCGAATCAGAGGCTCCGCGCATTATTCGACCGATCCGTGAGAAGGCGGGTCGCTAAAGAGAGGAACACCTGCGATGGAGTTCGGTATTTTCATTCCCAGTGCTCGGAATGGTTACATCATTTCTGAGGCTGCTCCACAGTACTCGCCGACGTACTCGCACATGAGGGAGATCATCCAGGCGGGTGAGGAAAACGGGTTCTCCTTTGCCCTGTCGTTGTCGGCGCTGCGCGGGCACGGTGGTACGACGGGGTTTTGGGACGACGCACTGGAGTCGATGACACAGATGGCTGCCCTTGCCCGGGACACGACGACGATGAAGCTGATTGGCTCCGTGAATATTCTGGCGATCCATCCGGCGATCGCGGCGCGGATGGCGGTGACGATCGACCAGATCAGCGACGGGCGTTTCTCACTCAACATCGTTCCCGGCGGCTGGCACCCCCGTGAGCTCGAGGTCATGAATGTGTGGCCCGGCTATGAGTACAACAACTACCGCTGGGAGTACGCGGGTGAGTACTGCCAGGTGGTGCGCGAGCTCTGGGAGAACGGCGTCTCGAACTTCAAGGGCAAGCACTTCCAGTATGACGATCTGCGGATGGGCCCGAAGCCAGACAATCACGTGAACATCGTGTGTGCCGGCGCCTCGGACGACGCCATTGCATTCACCACGAAGTACGCCGACTACTCGTTCCGCCTGGCCTGGGGAGGCGTGGACGCCCTCGAGGAGGTCGTGGGCAGGTTCAACGAGCAGATGGAGAACGCGGGGCGGACCATCCGGCCGTTTGTGGCACTGGGTGTTGTCCTCGCTGACACCGACGAGGAAGCGGAAGCAAAACTGCAGAGCTACATCGACAGCCCGGATCGGGGCGTGATGGAGTACATGATCGGGCAGGCATCCACCGATTCCGCCAAGGGCGGCACCTCAGAGATCCTCGCCGGGGTCGACGCCAAGGGATTTGTGCAGTTTTCGACGGATTTCATCACCGGTTCCCCGGAGAGTATCGCGCGCCAGCTCGACGAGTGGGCCGAACTCGACGTCGCTGGATTCATGCTGATCTTCCCGGACTACGTGGAGGACATCAAGCGGATGGGGCGTGAGGTGTTCCCACTGATGAAGAACTTTACCGCGGTGCAGGCACTGCAGAACGCCTGAGTTTTCCCGCGCCTCGAGCTCCCAGATGCGGGCCGCCACATGATCTGGCCAGGCTGTGTGGCGGCCCAGGGCGGCACCTTCCGTTGTGAGAGTGCCGAAAACCTGTTAATGCGATGAAGATGAGGATGGAACCATGTCCACAACGCTGCTCAGTGAAGAACTGAGGACGAACATCAAGAAGGCCGAGAGGATGCTGATCGGCTTCGAGTGGGTCGACGCGTCCACTGCCGAAACGATCGCGGTGGAGGATCCCGCGACCGGGGAGGTCGTCGCTCTTGTCCCGGCCGCTAACGCCCAGGATGTCGACCGCGCGGTCTCGGCTGCGTGCGCAGCATTCCGCGGACCGTGGCGCCGGCTGACTCCGCAGGAACGTGGCCGACTGCTGTGGAAGCTGGCGGATCTGATCGAGGACCGTGCGCAGGAGTTCGCAGAGTTGGAGTCGCTGGATGCGGGGATGACGATCGGCGAGGCCAGATACGTCGATGTGGCGTTCTCGGTCGATGTGTTGCGGTATTACGCGGGATGGCCGACCAAGATCACCGGGGACACGATCCCGGTGTCGTTTCCGACGAACTTTGGCGGCCCCTATCACTCGTACACGCTACGCGAGCCCCTCGGTGTGGTGGGGTGCATCGTGCCGTGGAATCTGCCGTTGATGATGGCGGTCAAGAAGATTGCGCCGGCGCTCGCGACGGGAAATACGGTGGTTGTCAAGCCGGCCGAGCAGACTCCGCTGTCGATCGCACTGCTGGGGGAGTTGGTGCTGGAGGCCGGTTTCCCCGAGGGCGTCTTCAACTATGTCACCGGTTACGGAGAGACGGTGGGGGCCGCCTTGGTCGAGCACCCGGACGTGAACAAGATCAGTTTCACCGGCTCGGGTCCGACAGGGAAGGCGATCATCAAGGCGGCCACGGGCAACCTCAAGCGCGTCTCCCTCGAGCTGGGCGGGAAGTCACCGAATATCATCTTCGGCGACGCCGATCTGGGGAAGGCGATTCCGTCGGCCGCGCTGGCGATCTTCGCCTGCCAGGGTGAGAGTTGTGTCGCCGGGTCGCGTCTGTACGCGCACCGTTCAGTGTTCCAGGATGTGGTCAACGGGCTGGTCGAGGCGGCTGACAGCATCCGGTTGGGCCGCGGCTTGGATGCGGCGTCGCAGATGGGTCCGCTGATTTCCGCGGAGCACCGGGACCGGGTGCTCGGTTTCATCGAACTCGCCCGCAGCGAGGGAGCCGAGATCGTCACCGGGGGCTCTGCGTGGGGGAGCGAAGGCTATTTCGTCGAGCCCACCGTCTTGGCGAACGTCGGCTCGGACTCGAAAGTCATGCGGGAGGAAATCTTCGGTCCGGTTCTGACGATTGTGCCGTTCGACACCGAGGACGAGGTGCTGGCGCTGGCGAACGATTCGCACTACGGACTCGGTGCGGGGGTGTGGACCCGGGACCTCGGCCGCGCGCACCGCGTTGCCGCGGGAATCGAAGCGGGTCAGGTGTGGGTGAACTGCTATCAGACGGTGGATGCGGCGTTGCCGTTCGGTGGGCACAAGCAGTCGGGGTTGGGTCGGGAGACCTGCAAGGAGAGTCTCGACGAATATCTCGAGCTCAAGACAGTCGTCGTCGATCTGTCGTAGACCACGGGCACATATGGCTCCATGGTCGTCGGTGGCGCCGGTGCGGGGTCGTATCCGCCCACGTCTGACCGAGGACCCGCATGTGTCGGTCTTGCCGGGCGCGGTCATCGGCGGCACCTACCAACGATTTTCGAGTAGTGAGGGTTTGAATAGTGATAATCGCCGATGTGGATTTGACGGCTGCGTGTTTGATTGGTGGTCGGTGGGTGCCGGGGTCGGGAGTGGATGCGATCGATGTGTTCAATCCTGCGACGGGGCGGGTGATTACGGAGTTGGTGCCGGCGACGATCGAGGATGCGGAGGCGGCCGTGGTGGCTGCGTCTCGTGCCTTCGCCGACTGGGGTTCGCGGCCGTTGTCGGAGCGGGTGCGGTTTTTGTATCGGATGAAGGTGATCCTCGAGGACAATGTCGAGTCGTTGGCGCGCACGATCACGATCGATCAGGGTAAGACGTTGGATGAGGCGCGCGGTGAGGTGGGGCGGGCGGTCGATTTCTTGGAGACGGCGATTGCCGCTCCGATGCTGTATCACAGCGACGCCGTGAACGTCACCACTGGTGTGGATGCGCGGCGGGTGCGGGAGCCGTTGGGGGTGTGTGTGGCGGTGACGCCGTCGAACTTCCCGGTGATGAACACGGTGCAGTTCTCGGCGTGGGCTCTGGTCACGGGTAATGCGTTGATCATCAAGGCGTCCGAGCAGGATCCGCTCGCGTCCACCGCGGCGATTCGGTTGCTGCAGCAGGCGGGTCTGCCGGATGGGGTGCTGAACTTGGTGCACGGCCGGGCGGATGTGGTCAAGCACCTGATCGCCCACCCGTCGGTGGTGGCGGTCTCGTGCATCACGTCGTCGCCGACGGCGCGGGCGATCTACGGGGCGGCGGCAGCGGCCGGGAAGCGGGTGCAGGCCAATGGTGGTGCGAAGAATCCGATCGTGGTGGCCGCGGATGCGGATCTCGATAGGGCGGCGGCCGGGATCGTGTCCTCGTCCTATGGGATGGCGGGTCAGCGGTGCCTGGCGGGGAGTCGGGTGGTGGTGGTTGGTGATGTCTACGGCGATCTGATGGACCGGGTGGTGGCGTTGGCCGATCAGTTGGTGGTCGGTGACGGTATGGACGAGGGTGTGACGATGGGCCCGGTCGTCAGCGCCGAGAGCAAGGTGCGGATCCTGGCGGCGCTGGGGGAGGCGGAGGATCTGGGTGCGACGTTCGTTCTCGATGGTCGGAACGTGAAGCCGGTGGGTGGGGTGGGGTCGGAGAACGGCTATTTCATCGGGCCGACCGTCGTGGCCGATCTGGATCCGCGGCACGGGGTGGAGGGTCGGGAGTTGTTCGGTCCGGTGATCAATGTGCATCGGGTGGATACGCTCGCGGAGGCGATCGCGTTGTCGAATGACACCGAGTTCGGTAACGCTGCAGCGGTGTTCACCAGCTCTGGTGCGGTGGCGGCGGAGTTCGAGCGGGGTATCCGGGCCGGCAATGTGGGTGTCAATGCGTTTCCGGCGCCGCCGGCGAATGTGACGATGGGCGGGTACGGTGCCTCGTTCTACGGTGATTCGCATGTGTGTGGTGCTGCGCCGTTGGATTTCTTCACCGATCAGAAACTGGTCGTTACCCGATGGTGAGCACCATCCGGCGAACCAGTGGGAGCGCGGCATGAACTCCGCAGTCGTCATCGAAACAGATCTTTAGGCTCGACGACGAAACTCACTCGAAAAATCGCTCTATCAAAGATCAAACGAAGTTGCGCGGCAATCTTTGCACTTAAGGTCACCGCGCATCCGGTGGGGGAACAGACTCAGAAACGTCTCACACATCGTGAGGAATTTGACGGCGGCACGCCGTACAGGGGCTGGCCTGATTCGTATAGATGGTTCCTTTGGCAAGGAATCTCTTATGGAATCACGAGGCAACCGCGTCTTACCACTCCACTCTCAGGTAGAAGGATGCCAATGTACCTTGATCAAGTTTCTATGGCGGCGCAGTTTCCGACGGTGGTCTACATTATCGGGCTGATCGCCATCTTGCTGGCCATAGCCGGGATACTTCTATTCGACGCCGGCCTCAGTCGCGCAGGAAACGTGATGCACACGTTGACGCAAAAGCTTGTCGCCGCATTCGTTGCTGCGGCGGGTATGTCACTGATCGGATTCGCGATCTGGGTCACGCAGTTCAACCAGGCTTTCGGTGTTGCGAATCCGCTCGGCCAGGCGATCAAGTCGTGGTGGCTCGGAGGAACGGGCATCAACACCCTACCCCAGGATCTCGACCCAGCGGTCGTGCCGAATGCTGACTCCTTCCAGGCCTTCTACGCGCTCTTCATTCTCTTCGCCGCCTTCTTCGCGGCGCTGTTGGCCGGGTCTGTGATCGAACGGGTCAAAACAAGTTCCTTGGCGTTGATCGCATTACTCTTCGGGGCTGTAGTCATCCCGGTCGCTGGGTACCTGGTCTACGGCTCTGTCGGGCCGCTGTCCAACGCCGGTACCCACGACTTCGGCGGTGCATTCTTCTATATATTGCTTGGGTGTTGGGCGCTCGTATTGGTGTGGCGAGCCAGGCCAAGGGTGGGTGTTTTCGACGGCACCGCGACCGAGCCTGCGATCCCGCACAACATGTTGTATGTCGTGGTCGGAATGGTCCTCTTCCTTGCCGGAATCTGCGGCTATGCGCTTACCAACGGTTACCTGGTACCCGGATCCGGATACTTCGGGATCACCCTCAACGAGAGCGGCATGGGGCTGATTGTCACGAATCTCATGATGGCCTTCGCGGCCTCGGCGATCGGCGGCCTGCTGGTCTGGAAGATAGCGAAACACCCGTACTTCTTCTTGGTGTCACCGGTGGCCGGCTGGATCTCGGTGTCGGGGCTGATCGACGTCGTCAAGCCCTGGCAGGCAGGTCTGACCGCCGTGTTTGCGCCCTTTATCCTGCTCGGCGGTTACAAGCTGATGATCAGGCTCCGGCTGGACGACGTCAAAGTTGTACCACTTACGCTGGGCCCGGGAATCTACAGCGCTTTGATGGCCGCGGTGTTGGCAGGTGGCGTCAAGCAGGGTGGCTACTTTGGAATTGCGCAGGGTGAGTACGCCTTCCAGCACGCCTCGATCAACATCGGACATCAAGTGTACGGAGTTATCGTTTTCCTGGTGCTCGGTCTCGCGTCGGCGCTTCTCGTGGTCTTCGTGGTCGAGAAGACCATCGGGCTGCGTGACGGGCGAGTCGATGAAGGCCTGGAGGCGAAACTGGATCGCGCAGTCATTGGTGAGGTCGCATATCCTGACCGGGCACCTGCAGGGCTACAACAGGCTGACGTATCCGAGGAACCGGCTGCCGAGGTCAGCTTAGTGCCTTGACGGCACGCTAGAGCTATTCATTCGCCTGAGCAGATGAACGCGTCACCTGGATGCGAGTTGGGATCGCCAACAGATCGCCAGCACGACGCGTTCATTCCTGCTCCGGTACTGTTCAGCGCGCCTGATGGAAGTCGATCAGGGAGCCTTCGACAGGTCTCGGATCGTCCGGGGGAAAGCTGATTACTGAGCCGCCAGCCGGTGAGCACTGTTCGTTCCCCCAGGGCGGAGACCGAACCTTCACCGTTACATCACGCTCACGCGTTCTCGGTTACGAACCATGCCGCGATCTGGGCGCGGGTGTTGAATCCGAGTTTGGTGAGGAGGTGTTCCACATGACCCTGTGCGGTCCGCGGCGATATGGTCAGTCTGGTCGCGATCTGACGATTGGTTAGCCCTTCGGCGACGAGCGCAGCGACTTCGCGTTCACGGTTGGTCAACCGGACAGACGGCTGGCCGGATTGCGACGAGTGCGGTCGTTGCGAGGACTCCACCGCCTCCCCCTCGAGCGCGTAGGTGATTGCGCCATCCGTGTCGAACTGGCTTCCCTTGCTTCGAGCTGCGCTGAAGGTGCTGGAGCCGAGTTCGCGGGAGGCGTCGGTCACACATCGATCGTGCTGCTCGTTGAGGGCGGTGAACAGCAGCGGGCTACTCCCGACGGAATGCGCGAAGTTCGCCGCGGCGCCCAAAAGTGTGGCGGATCGTTGAAACTGTCGCTCCTCGCCCGCTGTCCACGCGAGCGCCTCGAGGCACACCGCCGCGGCCAAGCGGTCGTCCACACGTCGAATCAGCACCAACGCTTCTTTCAGAAGCCTGCTCGCCCGTTCCAACTCGCCTCGGCGCATGATGGCCACGCCCATCGCCCACAGTGTGTACGACCGGTACATGGTCTCGTCGTGAGCTTCCGTAATGGAAAGAGCATCGTTGAAACACGCGATCGCCTGATTCGACTCTCCGAGCAGATCGTAACCCACACCTAGCATCACGAGGATCCAAACATGTTGCGTGAGATCATGATCGGTGGGCAATGCGGCGCGCGCCATTTCGAGTTCGGCGCACGCAGGAGTGAGGTCGCCCTTGTAGACTCCGACCACGCCTTCGGCGCGGGAGAGGAAAATGTGGACAACGGGGTTTGTCGTTTCCTCGGCCAGCGAGCGTGCCTCCTCCATCAGGGTCGACGCAGTGTCGAAGTCTCGCTGTACCGCGGCAAGCGAGCTCGCAGCGTAGAGCGCTTTGATCCTGGTGGCGGGATGCTGCCCTGCCTCGCACGCCAGTAGACGTCCGAGCCAGTATCTGCCCTCGTTGAACAGGCTGTGGGAGAACCAGAACGCGAATAGAGAAGAGGCGATATCGAGACCTTTTTCGGGGGCATCGCCCACGGAAAACTCCATTGCCTCACGTAGGTTCGACTGCTCACGGGTCAGTTGCGTGATCCACTCGAGTTGACGGGGGCTGATCCAATCGGCGGCCGCGCCAGCGGACAGCTGCCGACACCATTCTCGATGCTCACGGCGCAGTTGCTGAAGTTCGCCGGACGCCTGCGCCTTCTCTTTGCCGTAGACGCGCAGGATCTCGAGTATCCGGAATCGCACATCCCGGCCGATCTCTTCCCGGATCAGGATCGACTTGTCCACCAGAGAGGTAAGCGTGTCCAAGAACTCGTCGGACGAGATGTCGCGGCCGCAGATAGTCTCTGCCGCGGTGAGTTCGAAGTGACCCGCGAACACCGACAACCGGGACCACACGAGTCGTTCCTGCGGTGAGCACAGCTCGTAGCTCCAGTCGATACACAATCGCATCGTTCTCTGTCTCGGCGGTCCGGCCCAGTGCCCGCGGGACAACACTTCGTAGCGGTCCCTCAGCCGATCCCGAATCTGCTCGGGGGACATCGCCCGCAATCGTGCGGCCGCCAACTCGATCGGCAGGGGCAGACCGTCCAGCTGCCGGCAGATCTGCGCGATCGTGCTCGTGTTGGCTTCGGTCAGAGCGAAGGTGGGGACGGCAGCAGCGGCCCGGTCGGCGAACAACCTTACGGCGTCGAACTGGGGAAGGCCTTCCGGTGTCGTCGGGCGGCTGTCGCTGGGGACGCTGAGTGGTGGCACGCGCAGAACGGCTTCCCCGCTGATTCCCAGTGGCTCGCGGCTGGTGGCGAGGATGTAGAGATTGGGGCAGAAGTGCAGAAGTTGGTCGACAACTTCTGCCGTTTTCTCCAGCACTTGCTCACAATTATCGAGCACCAGAAGAAGCTTCTGCGAGCCTAGAAACTCCTGCAGAATCGCGATGAGCGGTCGCGCCGTCTGATTGCGTAGCCCGAGTTCGGATGCGACGACGACCACGACGAGGGAGTCGTCCTCGACGGCGCCGAGCTTGACGATCCGCACACCGTCAGTGAACGCTGCCTGTACCTTCGCCGCCACACGCAGCGCCAGCCGAGTCTTGCCGACCCCACCGATGCCGGTGAGGGTGACAAGGCGCGACACCCCGAGCAGTCGTCGGGCCTGGGCGAGTTCGTGACGACGACCGACGAAGCTGGTCAACTCCAGAGGAAGATCACCCTGTGCGGACTTGCCGACACGGGGTACGGAGTGCGATCGATACCCTCTCGTGCCGGCGTGCGACCCGGCGGACCCGCCTCCCGGTTCGACGCGGACCGCCATCACATCCATCGGAAATCCGTAGCGTGCCTGGATGCCCCTGAGTTCGTCACCGAACGCAGCAGCAGTGGGCTGGCGTTGGTGTGGCTCGGCAGCCATTGCACGTTCGATAACGGTGCTGACGTCATCGGGGATTCCGGCGATCCGTGGGTCGGGGACCGGTTCGGTCGTGACCCGCAGAAACTGAGCGATCACGTTCTCTCCGCTGCGACGTTCGAAGGCGGCATGACCAGTGA
This sequence comes from Rhodococcus wratislaviensis, assembly GCF_041228765.1. NCBI lineage: Bacteria > Bacillati > Actinomycetota > Actinomycetes > Mycobacteriales > Nocardiaceae > Rhodococcus > Rhodococcus wratislaviensis. Next base: position 1,815,938 of record NZ_CP150488.1, read on the forward strand.
GGGCGCAGAATACGGTGGCGCCGAGACCGTAGATGTCGGACGCCGCGCTCGGCTCGTCCCCCCGCAGCACTTCAGGTGCGGTGAAGGCGGGCGATCCGGTGATGACACGCTTGGTGGTGGTGAATCCGCCAGGTATGTGTGCGATTCCGAAATCGGTTAAGGCGGGCTCGGCATAGTCGGTGAGCAGGATGTTCGCAGGTTTGACGTCGCGGTGAATGATCCCGAGCCGATGGGCGCTCTCCAATGCTCCGGCGATACGTATCCCGATCCGGAGAGCTTCGTCCAGTGGAAGTGAACCCTGACGGCTAATCCATGCTTGAAGTGAGCCCTGGGCATGGAATTGCATCACCAGGTACGGCCGCCCACTTCCCGTGGTGCCCACCTGCAGCACGTTTACGATGTTGGGGTTGCCGGTGAGTCGTCCCATCGCCCGCTGCTCCCGGAAAAACCGGGCGCGGTTCTCGTCGTCCAGCTCTGAGGTCATGACCTTCACGGCAATCGTGCGATCGAGGGAACGCTGCCGGCACCGGAACACGACACCGAACCCGCCGCGGCCGATCTCTCGGGGGTCGTCGAATCCGGCGTCTCGAAGCTCCGTATCGACGGCGTGCAGTTCGTCGCGTTGGGTCGATAACGGATCGTTTTCAGCCGGCGGCATGGCTCACTCCGTCGGCTTATTCATCACGTAACACCGGAACGTCCCTGCCACCTCAATCACCTCTGCAGAGTCCTCCAAGGATATCGCGCTTGATCGGAGCCTTTGAGTGAACAGTCACCGATTCCTCGCAGTATCTCGGTCACGGAACGCCGCGTCACGAACAATCGCGGTGACCGGACGCCGCGGCGTTGCGTAACGTCCTCAGCGGCTTCCTGGACAGCATCCGGAATAGTTCCCGAATCTCGCCCTGAACGGGGTCTTACTCCACCGATCGAAGAAGGCATTTGCCGTATTGTCTGGACAAGCATTTCGTCGACGGTGCGCCGACCCAGTCGGAAGGTCGGCCAGCGCAAGAGCCGGAATGGCCAACATCGTCGACCGCCCCAAAGACGTGAAAGACCGGATCGAGTGGGTGGGAGATCACTCCGTCGTCGGGCTCGAGGGGGTAGTTGACCTGTGGATGGTGGCGACCTGCTGGGAGTTGACGGTTGCGGCGGCGGGACCGTAGGGGGTTGTGCCGCCGGGCTCGACCAGGATGGTGGCAGGTTACGGGGAGACCCCGGACTCAGGGGACACGACTTACGGTGACGTCGACTGCGCGGGTTCCGCGACGGCGGTGGCGTTCTGGGCCATGAACGCTCCCAGTCCGCGGGCGGCGCCTGGTTCCATGGTTTCCGGGAGCTGACCAGGCTGTGAGCCCGCGCTCCCGGCGTCCCCGGCGCTCAGAGTTCGATGTACAGGAAGTTGTCGGACCAGTTCGTCTCGCCGCTCGTCGTCGCGAAGTAGAAGATGCGCTCCGAGAATCCGCAATCGAAGTATTCGGCGATCTTCGATTCGCCGGGGGCGAGCGTGCCGAGGTTCCGGCTCTCGTAGACGAGCGGAGTGTGGACCGTGACTCCGGTGGCGGTCCCGTCACCCTCGTTGGTGACACGCACGGCGCACGCGTTGACACCCTCGGCGTTCGCCTGCGTGATCACGAGGTCGGGTCCGTCGCCGAGAGAGCCGAACGGGGCGGCGGACGCCGTTGCCGCCCCCGCAGTCATCAGCCCCGCGATCATGGTCCCCGCCACTGCCGTACGTCGAAAATTGCGCATGGATGTGCCCTTTCCTCGGTTGTCCGGATTGTCCCGATATGTACGCGACTGGTGCGCTCACCTTGTCAGGGCGGCGTCCCTCGAAGGCGGCGGAGCGCCGTCCCGGATGCGGGCGAGTTCGGACCGGGCAAACGCGACACGGCCGGTGTCCGCGCCGCGGGCGGCGGCAAGTGCGTCGGCGAGTTCGTCGGCGGCGTCGAGGATATGTACGGCGCGGGTCCGCTTCGCTCGTCCGACTCCCGCCTTGCGGAACGCCTTTCGCGCCTTGCGGTCGCCGCACATCGCCTCGAGTTCGGCGGCGGTCAGCCCGCCCCGGGCGACTTCGGGTGCCATGATCGCGCGCAAGAACCGTCGTTCGGTGGGGACCGTCATCGCGAAGACCTTGACGGCGACTCCGAGGGCGATGACGATGACGGCGAGCATCAGCACGAAGAGCAGCGCCGTGTGCCCTCGCACGAGCGCACCCATGGAGTCCCACACCCCGTGCAACAGCATCGCGGTTGCCATCAACGCGAGTCCCCGCCCGACCTTGCGACGTTCGGCCGGCCGGCCGACGAGATAGACGAGCCCGGCGCAGAAGACGGCGCTGTAGAGAATGTGTGCGCTGACACCGGTGGCCATCCGCATCCATACCGTCGACATCGCCGACTCGACCTGATTGGCGCCGAACTGCGAGCCCGCAGATCCCAGGGCGTACGCGACGTCTTCGACGATTTGGAATCCCAGGCCGATGAACGCGCCCAGGATGAACCCGTCGAAGGCGGTACGGATCAGGCGAGGTGCCAACGAGATCAGCAGGAGCAACCCGACGCCTTTCGCGATCTCCTCGTCGAACGGCGCCGCCAGTCCCGCGCCCCAGTCCAGCGCCCAGGCCTGGCCGAATGCCTTGGCGTACAACGCGCGCACCGCATCGTTGGCGTGCGCGGCCATGGTCCAGGTGGCGGCGAAGCCACCCCACAGGAACGCCACGACGACCAGCGCGGCGGGCTGGCGGGCGTAACGGTCGATGTGGTGGGTGAACCACCAGAAGATCGCACCGTAGACGGCGAACAGCACCACCGCCACCACGATCGCCTGCCCGTACGCGGCGTACTGACCGGCCAGCATCGAGGCGAAGGAGAACAGGCCCGTGACGACGAGCAGCAGATACGCCCAGAACGCGAGGTTGCGGGGCTGGAAGAAGGTGAACGACTTTCCCCACCCGGAGTTGTCGATGGCTGCGACGCGCTCCGCGTCGAGGTCGTCGAGTCGCGGTGTGGTCACGAGCCCTCCCCGGTGCGGTGGCCGATGCTGGTGATCATGCGGGCAATGGTGACGGTGGTGTCGCCGGAGACCTCGGCCGGGCCGGTGGCCACCACTTCCACCCCACGGCCGTCGAGGACGAAGGCCGCAATCACGCCGTCGGAGTGCGTGCCGGAGAACCCGGCGATCACTCCCCGGTCACCGGTGTCGGTGACGATCGTCTCGGGGCTCCCGGTCACGTGAAAGCCCTGCGCGCCGTGCAGGGCGTCGGTGGTGTCGGCGATCTGGGCGAGCAAGGCTTCGGCGTCGCCGTCGAACTCGCCGGTGTGGACGGAGAACACCACGTCGCCGTCGACGACGGTGGCGGTGTCGGGGTAGTCGCCCGAGACCGGCCTGTCGCCGACCCGCACTCCCGATGTGATGCCCCACCCGGTGGCCGGGCTGAAGGTGACATCGCCGTTGACCTCGAGCACGTCACCGGCGGCGACCGTGTCTTCGTAGGGCACCGCCCGATTGATTGCCGGCAGAATCAGTGCCATCACCGACGCGACAGCGAGGACGATCAGCGCTGGGGCGATCGTGGCACGGTCCAGGCCGAACCATCTCCGATCGACCGGAACCCAACGGTCGTCGGGCTCGAACGGGCGAGCGGGAGCATCGCGTGCCTCGTCGATCTGTGTTCCAGTTGTCACGGTCACCATCCCTCGGTGGACATTTGTTCAGAACATACGGGCTCGACTCCGGATCCGCGATCCAGACATCGGCCGGTCGCGCAGTTCTGCCGACACATCATGGTTTGATCGAGTTATGACCGAGGAGAACGGGATTCCCACCGTCGTGACCGCCGGCCGCATTATCGCCGCCCCGGCGCGGACGGTTTTCGAACTGATTGCCGACCCGTCGCAACAGCCGCGTTGGGATGGCAACGACAACCTGGCCGAGGCCGCCGCCGGCCAGCGGGTACGCGCCGCCGGTGACGTGTTCACCATGACGCTCACCAACGGCGGCATCCGCGACAACCACGTCGTGGAGTTCGAGGAGGAGCGCCTGATCGCCTGGCTGCCCTCGGTGCAGGGCCAACAACCGCCGGGTCATCTGTGGCGCTGGGAACTCGACCGAGTCGACGAGGCGCGCGTCCGCGTCACGCATACCTACGATTGGTCGCGATTGACCGACGAGAAGCGCCTCGAGCGCGCCCGGGCCACCACGTCGGACAGGCTTCAGGCCTCTGTCGACAGGCTTGCCGAACTCGCCGAGGCGAATGACCCAAGGCCTCCGGCCTGACCGTAGCCGAGGTCCCGAGTCACCGTCCGGGTACGACGGAGATCGTTCCCTGGCAGACGGCATTCTGAGAATTGACGAACCACCATCCCGCGCCGGTCTGGACGGTCACGGTGAATGACACCGTTCCGGTTCCCGTCCAGGTGCGGTTGATCGGGATTCCAGGCTTCTGCTGCCAGGCAGCCTCGTCGCTGACGCTGTGTCCGGTCGCGCCGGTTGTCGTGTTGTGCCAGTCGACCGACACCCGCGTGCCGTACCAGTTGACTCCGATGCTCGGGATGAGACCACCCGGCGGCGTCGGCAGTTCATTGCCGCCACTCAGCAGAATTGCCGGCTCCAGTGCGGATCCACCCGGTCGCAGCGACTCCCCAGACGCGGCGTTGATGGTCCACGTGAACGGCGGTGCCCAGACGAGGGGATTCGCGCTCGAGCACGTCATGGTCGTCGATGTCGGTGGCGCGGGCTGAGCGCTTGCGACAGCGCCTCCTCCGGTCGCCACAGCGGTTCCCAGTCCGACAGCGGTGAGTGCCGCGGCACAGACCCGTCGTCCCAGCTGCTTATTCATGAGCGCTCCATTCCTTCGTTACCACGAGAATTGAGACGTCCGTCGCCCCCCATTCCATTTCGGAAGCGGGACAGGATCTGTTACAGGTCGTGCGAACTGGACCGCCACTCACGCAGTCGTATTCGGCAATGACCTCAGCGCATCATCGGGAAATTGGCACTCGAGCACGGCCGAACGAAGCGCGACGATTGCCAAGGGCTTTCGGAGCGGAGAGAATTGGTGCCATGTGAGCTCTGGTCGGTCAGCTCATGGTCCGGCCACACGATGAGGCATTGTCCCGAGCAAGAGGGGGTATCGATCATGATGCAGCCGACGGAGCGATACCGCGTGCGAAGGACCGGCAGTAGCGCACCGCTCGCCATCCTCGCGATCATCCTGGCCGGAGTCGTGTTCGCCGGTGCGTGTGGGCGGCAGGACACGCAGTCTGGCGCCGAATCGCAGCAGGACGCGACGACATCCGGGACGAACCTGCTGCCTCAGGAGGTTCTGGTGGGGTTGGACGTCGTACAGAAGTACTTTCCGGAGATAGAGCAACAGACGGCGACGAGTGAGAACTCCACTGCGTCCGGTTCCCCCGACGCGACGAGAATGGTGATCTACGAAGGGGGCGACGGCAGAAGGGTAACCGTCTCCGTCGATCAGTATCCCAGCGCCGACGCAGCTGCGAGCGCATTCGAGCAAGCGATCGGCAACAGCGAAACCGTCCAGGGGTTCGTACCGCTACCGGCGCCGGCCGACGTCGGCGACAAGGCATTCGCCGGCTCCGTGACTCAGGGAGCCGACACGCACATCGGGTACGGCGCGCTCGCAGGCGAGTACGTCATCGGGGTGACCTCGGCCGGCTATCCGGCTACCACCGAGAATGTCGAAAAGCTGGCCGGTCTCACTCGCGACGCGGTCGAGAAGGCAACGGCATAGGGAAGGCGACCCTCGCGGCGCCAACACCGCGTCAGGATTGCGGCCACCGGAGTCATAGTGCCGTCAAGAACGGCCGCGACCTCGCCTGGTGGGGGTAGATCTGGAACTGAATCCCCGAGGAGGTTCCGATGACGCTTCACCTTCCCCACCCGTTCGTACACGAGCAGCCACGCCAGAACATCGTGCTCGACCTTTCGGTGCTCGGCCAGGGGATCGAAGACGCGCTGCGTGCGGTGATGGAACAACCGCAGCTGCGGCTGATCGGTTTCCGCTGCACTGCCGGTTCCGGTGCGATCGACGAAGCGATCGGGCTGATGGAACAGGTCCGGCGCGATTACGGCGTGATCCTGACGGAACTGGTCCTGCAGGGCGTCGACGGTGTCGATCTGCGGGAGATCGTCGACGAGGCGCTGGACGAGGCCTGCGCCCGCAACCGGTATCCCCGACCGAGCGTCGTGTTCACCGGGCACCCGGTCGAGCCGGGACTTCCCGCCTTGACGAAATCTTGACGCCCTCACCCCTTGCGCGCGGTTGAACGCGCGTTTAGCGTATTAAACATGCGTTCAACCAGTGCCGGTTCCGAGGTCCCGCAACCCGATATGACCACTCGCGCCCGAGTGCGCGACGCGGCCATCACGGTGTTCGGCAATCACGGCTTCAGTACCGGAGTGCGGGCGATCGCCACCGCAGCCGGAGTGTCACCCGGTCTGGTGATCCACCATTTCGGTTCCAAGGACGGGCTGCGCGCCGAATGCGACGAGCACGTCCTGCGGATCATCCGGGAGCAGAAGGCGGAGGCGATTTCGACCCCCGGGCCGGCGGGCACAATGCACGCCCTCGCCGAGATCGAGCAGTACGCCCCGCTCGTCGCGTACATCGTGCGGAGTTTCCAGGCGGGCGGAGGTCTCGGCGAATCCCTCTTCGAGCACATGGTGGAAGACACCGAGCAGTATCTCGCGCTGGGAGTGGCAGCCGGACGTGTCCGGCCCAGTCGCAACCCGAAGGCGCGGGCGCGCTACCTCACTCTCTACAACGTGGGCGCGATGCTGCTCTACCTGCAGATGCGCGCCGACAAGGAAGCTCCGCTCGACTACGCCACGGCCATCCGCGACCTCGCCACCGACGTCACGCTGCCCGCCCTCGAGATGTACACCGAGGGCCTGCTGCCGGATTCGTCGACGCTCGAGGCATATCTGGCCACCGAAGACGGCGCCGCGCAGGCGGGCGCGGCTCCCGCAGAACATACCGACTCCCCGAACTAGGAGCAGTTATGAGTGCGATCATCGAAGTGCGCAACCTGGTGAAGACGTTCGGACGAACCCGGGCGTTGGACGGACTCGACCTCGAGGTCGGCGAGGGGGAGGTGCACGGGTTCCTCGGGCCGAACGGCGCCGGCAAATCCACCACCATCCGCGTCCTCCTCGGCAGCCTGCACTCCGACAGCGGTGAGGCCACCGTGTTCGGCCGCGATCCCTGGCGCGACGCCGTGGCCCTGCATCTCGACATGGCGTACGTCCCCGGCGACGTGACGCTGTGGCCGTCGCTGTCCGGCGGCGAGACCATCGACCTCCTCGCGCGGATGCGCGGCGGACTGCACGAGACCCGCAAGCAGGATCTGATCGAGCGCTTCGGCCTCGACCCGAGGAAGAAGGGGCGGGCGTATTCGAAGGGCAATCGTCAGAAGGTGGCATTGGTGTCGGCGTTCTCGTCCGAGGCTCGCCTGCTGCTGCTCGACGAACCGACATCGGGCCTGGATCCGTTGATGGAACAGGTATTCCGTGAATGCGTCGCCGAGGCCCGCGAGCGGGGTGTGACGGTGCTGCTGTCCAGTCACATCCTGTCCGAGGTGGAGGCGCTGTGCGAGCGGGTCACCATCATTCGGTCGGGACGCACGGTCGAATCCGGGACACTGGCGTCGATGCGGCATCTCAGTCGTACGTCGATCACCGCTGAACTGCTCGGCGATCCCGGTGATCTGAGCCGCATCGACGGCGTGGCGGACATCCAGTTCGACGGGTCGACGCTGCACTGCCAGGTGGACAGCGAACATCTCGGCGAGCTCATCCGGGTGCTCGGCGACACCGGGGTTCGCAGCCTCGTCAGTCAGCCGCCGACCCTCGAAGAACTCTTCCTGCGGCACTACGAGATCGACGACGGCACGACGACGTCGTCCGACACGGTGGAGAAGGTGCGGGCATGAGTACCGCAACGGTGTCCCGGTACCGGCCCGTGGAGCCGGCGCCGGTATCATCCTCGGATTTCAAGGGGACGCTGCACTTTCTGCGGTTGTTCCTGCGCCGGGATCGGATCGCGCTGCCACTGTGGATCCTGATCTTCGCGTTCGCGCCGGCGCTGTACGTCGCGAGCATCGCCGACATCTACACCTCCGACGCCCAGCTGGCGGAGTTCGCGGCCACCACGGCGGCCAGCCCCGCGCAGATCGCCATGTACGGGCCGATCTTCAACTCCAGCCTCGGGTCGGTGGGTGTCTGGAAGGCCGGCATCTACTACACGCTGATCGGGCTGGTGGTGATCCTGACGGTCATCCGGCACACCCGAGCCGAGGAGGAGACCGGCCGGGCGGAGCTTCTCGACTCCACCTCCGTCGGACGGTATTCGGGCCTGACCGCGGCGCTGCTCCTCGCCGGCGGCGCCTCCGTCGTCACCGGAATTCTCTGTGCGGCAGCGCTGCTCGCCCGCGACCTTCCGGTGGGTGGATCGGTCGCGTTCGGGACGTCGCTGGCCTGCTCCGGTCTGGTGTTCACGGCGGTCGCAGCCGTTGCGGCGCAGGTGAGTACCGGCGCCCGCGTCGCGCGCGGTGTCGCGTTGACGGTGCTCGGGGTCGCGTTCGCGCTGCGCGCGGTCGGTGATGCCGGGTCCGGCACCCTGTCGTGGTTCTCACCGCTCGGCTGGGACCTGCAGATCCGTCCGTACGCCGACGAACGCTGGTGGGTCGTCGTTCCCAGCCTCGTCACGGCAGTCGTCCTCACCTGGGCGGCATACGCTCTCCTGCGCCGACGCGATGTGGGTGCCGGTCTGATCGCCGAACGCCCCGGTCCCACCGATGCGTCGCCGGCGCTCGCCGGAACTCTGGGACTGGCGTGGCGGATGCACCGTGGCACGCTCGCGGCCTGGACCGCCGGGCTCGGACTCTACGGCCTGCTCATCGGCAGCGCCGCGAAGGGGATCGGTGGCCAGGTCGGCGACAGCCAGACGATCCGGGACATCATCACGCGGATGGGCGGGTCGCAGTCGCTGGAGGAATCGTTCATCGGCTACGCGTTCACCATGCTCGCGATCGCCGCCGCGGCCTACGCGATCTCCGCGTCGCTGCGGCTGTACTCCGAGGAGAATGCCCAGCGCCTCGAACCCGTGACGGCCGGTTCCGTCGGCCGCGTCCGGTGGGCGTCGAGCCACATCCTGTTCGCGTTGTTCGGACCTGCGGTCGCGATGATCGTGGCCGGAGTGGCCGCCGGACTCACGTACGGTGCATCCATCGGCGACGTGGGGGGAGCCCTACCCGACGTGATCGGGACGGCGCTCGTGCAGCTTCCCGCGATCTGGATGCTCGCCGGAGTGACGGTCCTCCTGTTCGGTGTCGTCCCGAGGTTCACGCCGGTGGCGTGGGGCGTGCTCGTCGCGTTCCTCCTGATCTTCATGGTCGGGTCGATCGCGCAGTTCCCGCAGACGGTGCTGAATCTGGAGCCGTTCAGCCACGCCCCGAAGCTGCCGGGCGGGCAGTTCGAGGCGACACCGATCGTGTGGCTGCTCCTGATCACGGTGGTGCTGATCGTGGTGGGTGTGGCGGCGTTCCGGCGACGCGACCTGCGCTGAGCGCCTCGCCGGTGTGCACACTGAAGGCATGGCGCGTGTGCACACCGGCGAGTCCGTCCTGGCCCGGGCGGTGCGGATAGTCGAATCGTTCCGTTCGGACGATTCGCTGCTCACGGTGTCCGAGATCGCGCGACGGTCCGGTCTCCACATCTCCACGACGTCGCGGTTGATCGACGAACTGGTGGGCTGCGGCTGGCTCGAGCGTGAGGACCGGAAGGTGCGGATCGGGGTCCGCCTGTGGGAGGTCGCGTCGCGGGCGTCCCCGACCCTCGGGCTCAGGGAAGCGGCGATGCCGTTCATGGAAGACCTGCACGCCGTCGTCGGGCAGCACACTCAGCTCGGTGTCCTCGAAGGTGACGAGGTGTTGTTCATCGAGCGGCTCACCGCACCGGGGGCCGTGGTCAACTACACGCGCATCGCGGGCCGGATGCCGCTCCATGTGTCGTCGTCCGGGCTGGTCCTGCTCGCGCACGGCCCGTCGGAGCTTCAGGAGCGCATCCTGAGCGAGCCGTTGAAGGTGTACACCGACAAGACGATCCGCACCGCACGACAGCTGCGGGGAGTGCTGGCCGACGTGCGGCGGCACGGCTACATCCTCTGCGCCGGCCACCTCTACGCGGACACCACGGGCGTCGCGGTTCCGGTGCGGGACGGCAGCGGCAGGGTGGTCGCCGCGCTGTCGGTCATCGTGCCGAACGACGAGAAAGCGTACGCGCAGATCCCCGCGCTGCAGGCGGCCGCGAAGGGCATCACCCGCGTGATGGCGGCGGCACCGACATGAGGCGAGCCCGGGTGGCAGACGCCCACGGATTTGCCGGAATCCGACGCAATTGCGCGGGCGGCTGACCAATGTCTGGGACGCTGTGCGCGGTGGACTATCCGCCCCGCCCGTGCCACGGTGGAATCGGAACCACTTCTCCCAGAAAGCGCAGCATCATGGAAAGCACTTCGCAACCCAGCCCCCGGGAATGCCCGGACTGCCACGCGCTCACCGCGGACCTCGAGGCACACAAACTCTGGCACTCCCGGCTCGTCCACGACATCGCGACCGCCGTCGACAAAGACATCAGCCGAAGGGCACACACCTGACAGTTCAGTCCGCAGTCACGGCGATCACGAGCTTTCCGCGAACCTGACCGTCGACGAGGCGTCGGAGTGCCGTGGCGGCCTCGCTCAACGAGTACGTCCGGTCGATTGCGGGCGTGAGGTCGCCGGACTCGACGAGGTCGCGGAGAACGAGCAGATCCTTACCGTCCTCCTTCGAGACGAACACGCACAGTGTTTGACTCACGAACGGGGACAACGCGAGTGCGCGGATCTGGCGATCGGTTCCCCCGAGCCACCGCCCGTCGGTTTCGCCACCGACGATGACGAGTCTGCCGCGCGGTGTGAGGACCCGGCGCAGGCGGGAGAGGGACGAGTTGCCGCCGATGTCGAGAACGACGTCGTAGCGCCGCCCGAGGCGGGTGAAGTCTTCGCGGGTGTAGTCGACGACGTGGTCGGCCCCGACCGACCGGACCAGGTCGACCTTCGCGGTGCTGCACACGCCCGTGACTTCGGCTCCGTACGCCTTGGCCACCTGCACGGCGAACGTGCCGACTCCGCCGGACGCGCCGATGATCAGCACCGCCTGCCCCGCCGTGACCCTGCCGTGGTCGCGCACGGCCTGCAGCGCCGTCAGCCCGGAGATCGCGATCGCCGCGGCCTGCACGAACGTCAGACCGGCAGGCTTGTGCGCGAGTTTGGCCGCGGGTGCGCACGCGTACTCCGCGAACGTCCCGGCGCCGATGCCGAACACGTCGTCGCCGGGACGGAATCCCGTGACCGCGCGGCCGACCGCTTCGACGCGCCCGGCCAGATCCATCCCGGGAACGGCGGCCTTGGGCCGGCGGATCCCGTAGCCCGCGAGGCGTAACGGATACGGGAGCCCGGTCACGAGGTGTGCGACGCCGCGGTCGACACCCGCCGCGTGTACTCGGACGAGGACCTCGTCGTCGGCGGGAACCGGCATCCCGACGTCCCGCAGTTCGAGGATTTCGGGCGGACCGTAGACGTCCTGGACGACGGCCTTCATGGTGTCTCCATGCTCGGACTCCGATTCTGGAAGCGACTTACTTACGATGTAAGCTTACGTTGTAAGTCAAGACTTACAACGTAAACTGCACTGGTGGAGAACGTGCGATGACGGCCGCGACCGACCCGACGGTGGAACCCCGAGTTCCCCTGACCAGGGAGCGCGTCCTGCGCGCCGCCGTCGCACTCGCCGACGACAGCGGCGTCGAGGCGCTCACGATGCGCCGGATCGCGCAGACGCTCGGGGTGGAGGCGATGTCGCTGTACCGCCACGTGAAGAACAAGGACGACCTCCTCGACGGCATGGTGGACGTCGTCTTCGGCGAGATCGACCTGCCGCCGCACGGTCCCGACTGGAGGTCCGCGATGCGACGGCGGGCGATCTCCGCACGGGAGGTGCTCGCACGGCACCGCTGGGCCACCGTCCTGATGGAATCGCGGGCGACCCCCGGCCCCGCGACGCTCCGGCACCACGACGCGGTGCTGGGGATTCTGCGAGCAGCGGGATTCTCCATCGCGCTTGCCGCGCATGCATTTTCGGCCCTGGACAGCTATGTCTACGGGTTCGCGATGCAGGAGACGAGCCTGCCGTTCGGCTCCTCCGACGAGCTCACCGACGTGGCGGAATCGATACTCGGCAGCGTCCCTGCCGGCGAGTACCCCCACCTCACCGAGTTCGTGACGCAGCACGCCATGGCGCCCGGATACGACTTCGGTGACGAGTACGAATACGGGCTCGATCTGATTCTCGACGGACTCGAGCGAGCGGGCGGACCGCCCCTGCCCAGTTGAGTGACCCCCGTTACATCTCGACTTTCAACTATTGAAAATGATCTGGCGGCTCACCCCCGGCTCGGAAGATCCTCGAACAAACGCGAGATCGAGGAGTCGAGATGCCACAAAACCCGGTTTCTTCCGGTACGCCAGCCGACGCAGCGCTACGCGTTGCGGCCAAAGAGCTTGTCGCGGAAGGTGTTGTCGCACTGACCCTGCGGCATCCCGACGGGCGGCGACTGCCGGACTGGGCCCCGGGAGCTCACATCGACCTGCTGCTACCCAATGGACTGACGCGGCAGTACTCGCTGTGCGGCGACCGGTGGGACGCGTACAGCTACCGCGTGGGGGTGCTGCGGGAACCCGCCGGCCGGGGCGGGTCGTCGTTCGTCCACGACGCACTCGCGGAGGGGGATCTCGTCGGGGTCGGCGGACCGCGCAACAACTTCCCGCTCGTCCCCGCGCCGAGGTACCTGTTCGTCGCCGGCGGTATCGGGATCACCCCGCTGCTGCCGATGGTTCGCCAGGCGGAACTGATGGGCATCGACTGGCAGCTTCTGTACGGTGGCCGCACCCGCACGTCCATGGCGTTCCGGGACGAACTCGCCGCTTACGGTGACCGAGTGTCCGTCGTGCCTCGGGACGAGCAGGGCCACCTCGACCTGCCGGCGCATCTCGCCGCGGCCGCCGCGACCGATGCGAAGGTCTACGTCTGCGGACCCGGACCGCTGCTCGCGGCCGTCGAAAACTGTTGCGCGGACTGGCCCGTCGGCAGGCTGAGGACCGAACGCTTCGTCGCGAAGGACCGCGGCGCGCCGCTGCGCGACGAACCGTTCGAGGTCGAACTCGCACGCTCCGGCCTCGCGGTGACGGTGACACCCGGGGCCAGCGTCCTCGACGCCGTGCAGGCGGCCGGGGTCAACGTCCTGTCCTCGTGCCGCGAGGGCACGTGCGGGACCTGTGAGACCACCGTCCTCGCCGGAGCCCCCGACCACCGCGATTCCGTCCTCGACGACGACGAGCGGTCCGTCGGCGACTGCATGCTCATCTGCGTTTCCCGGTCCTGCTCCGACCGTCTCGTGCTCGACCTCTGACCGACCCACTCGAAGGGATTCACCGTGACGATGTTCGCCCCCGCCCGCGCGTTGCCCGTCAGCGACGCCGACCCGTTCGCCCTCGACGTCCTGCAGGACCCGCTACCGTTCCAGGCCGACCTGCGGGACGCAGGCCCCGTCGTGTACCTGCGGCGATACGACGTCTTCGCGCTGGGCCGCTACGAGCAGGTCCACGCCGCGCTGACCGACTGGCAGTCGTTCCAATCCGCCGCCGGGGTCGGGCTGAGCAACTTCCGGGACGAGACCCCGTGGCGTCCGCCGAGCGTCCTGCTCGAGGCCGACCCGCCGCACCACGACGCTCCACGAGCGGTGCTGAGCAAGATTCTGGGTCCTCGTGCGCTGCAGAAGCTCAGAGCGTCCTGGATTCGGGACGCGGAGATCCTCGTCGACCAGTTGCTGTCGAATGCAACGGAATTCGATGCGGTCACCGACCTCGCCGCCGCGTTCCCGCTGCGGGTCTTTCCGGATGCCGTCGGCATTTCCGACGCCGGACGCGAGAACCTTCTGCCGTACGGCGATCACGCGTTCAACGCGTTCGGTCCGGTCAACAGCCTGGTGGAGAATGGGGCACCGCGGGTGGCCGAACTGATGGGCTGGGTCAACGCGCAATGCGCCCGCGACGCGCTCACCGGTGACGGCTTCGGCGCGCAGATCTGGGCGGCGGCGGACCGCGGCGACATCACGTACGAGCAGGCGCCGCTCGTCGTGCGGTCCCTGCTGACGGCGGGGGTCGACACCACGGTCAACGGCCTCGCGGCCGTGCTCTACGCGTTCGCGACGCATCCGGAACAGTGGGCGAGGCTGCGAGAGAACCGCACGCTGGCCCGGACGGCGTTCGACGAGGCGGTCCGATGGGAGTCGCCGGTCCAGACGTTCTTCCGAACCGCCACCAGCGACACCGAGATCGGCGGCACGATCATCCCGGACGGGAAGAAGATCCTGATGTTCCTCGGCGCCGCGAACCGCGACCCCCGCAGGTGGGACAACCCGGACGCGTTCGATCTGGGCCGCAACCCGTCCGGGCACGTGGGGTACGGGATGGGACTCCACCAGTGCGTCGGCCAGCACGTCGCCCGGCTCGAATCGGAGGCGCTGCTGACGGCACTGGCATCCCGGGTCGAATCACTGGAGGTCGCCGGACCGGTGCGGCGGCACCTCAACAACACGCTGCGGTCGTGGGAATCCGTGCCTGTGCGGGTGCGGTTGGCATAGTCACCTGACCATACGTACGTATGTATTGACCGAACAGAAGGCTGTCCGCGACTTCCTTCGAGCACCTCGAGACGCAGGTCCGGCAGGCCCGGATCCGGGCTATGCAAACCCCTCGGCCTGCCCGCGGAGCTCATTTGGCCGGCAGGCCATCGGACAAGTTCCGTGGGACATATGACCGTCCTGGTCGACTGTTTCGACGGCGGGTCTGCCCGCTAGATCTGCGCGGGGTGTTGCGACACGCTTCGGAGGAGCGCTTCCTGGTCGGTATGCCGTGTGAGTTAGTCGACTCGAGACTTTATGTCCGAGTATCGGTTTCGTCGTCCTGGGTCCGGACAGGTGCGCACGTCTCGGTGAGCGGCCGAAGCTTGCGAGTAGGCAGTCGAGCGTCGGGTACGCATCCGGTCGACCCGAAGACGATGTGGTTGCCGAGAGGGCGGCGGCGAGGACGCCCATCACCAGAGCCTGGGCCGGTGCAGAACTGGTCTCCGTCAGGCCTTGGCCCTCGATGATGTGCGGACGTTGCTGCGGTGATCGCGCGGTCGTCAGTGGCGTTTGCCGGTCTGGGTAGTTCCGGCGCCCGGTGGTGGGGTGTCGGCGCGGGCGAGTTCGGCTACGCGGTCGGCCAGTTCTCCGGTCAGTGTCGTGTCGGGTTCGGTGCTCGCGGCGTCCGCGAGTTGGGTGATGACGGTGGTGGTCGCCGGGTCGGTGGTCGCGGAGTGCTCGACTTGTTCTTGCGCCTCGATGTCTTCGAGGTGCTCGGCGAGCGAATCGGTGTCGAGTTGGTGGGCTGCCTTCTCGTTCAACTCGGCGTTCTCGACGGTCGCCGACCGAGGGGCGGCCACGGCGCCAGCGGCGGCGATATCCGATGCGCTGGCGTCATCCGTGTCGGCTGCGTTGCCGGAGACCGGGGTGATGCGGGGCTCGGTGTCGGCACCACGATGGGCACGGTCCTGGTCACCCAGAACGGTGCCGACGGCACAATCGAGCAGGTTGAGGCTGCCCCGGTACAGCCGCCGGGCCGGTGCCGCGGGTGCCAGGTGTGCGATGACCTGGTCGTCGATCAGATGGAGCGGGTAGCGCACGATCGTGTACTGCACGCGCAGTATGGCCAGGGGGAGGGCGGTGATGGCGTTCATGAGGCCTCTATATCGGGTGGAAGTTCAGGACGGCGTGTTGCCGCTGAGGGGTCTACCGACGTCCGCTTACCCGAAACAGCGTCCGATTACCCACGCCTTGACGCGAATGGTGGCGCGCCGCCGCCAGCCGACTCGCGCGGCGTGGTCGGGTGCCCTTTGTGCTGCCTGGCACCGGACCCTTCGTTGCGCATCCAGGGATGGGCGTGGGACGGGAAGAACCGTGAACCCGGCGTCACCCTGTTTCCGGGCCGGAAGTCAAGTACCGCAGAAGGTTTGGAAGGTCTTGCTGAACGACGGTGGGGCGGGTGTGGTGTAGTCGGACCACTCGTCGCGGCGGTCGAACGGATGCGTGACGACCTCCAATAGTTTCTCGAACGGAGCGAGCTCCCCGTCGGTCGCGGCGCGCAAAGCGGCATCGAGCTGATGATTGCGCGGGATGTACAGCGGGTTGACGCAGTCCATCGCGTCCGCGGTCTCCGCTGCCCCGCGCCCATGTTTCGTCAGTGCGCCGCGCCAGCGTTCCAACCACGGCCCGATGCGCTCGCGCGGTACGAGACCGTCGAGAGGCGTCGAATTGCCGCGTAGCTCGTCCGCGAGAGCACGGAAGCTGCCCGTCCAGTCCATACTGGATTCCTCCAGCAGCGTCAGCAGGTCGTCGACCAATGCCCGATCGATGGCTTTGCCGGCCAACCCGAGCTTTGCCGCCATACCGGCCGCATAGTGGGCGTCGTAACGCTCGTCGAAGGTATCGAGGACTGCCGACACCGCGGCAATCGCGTCATCCGGGGTGGAACCGATCAGTGTCAGTAGAGTTTCCGCGAAGCGCGCGAGATTCCACTTCAGGACAGCAGGCTGGTTGCCGAACGCATAGCGGCCGCCGTGGTCGATCGAACTGAACACCGCGGCCGGGTCGAACGCGTCGAGGAACGCGCACGGACCGTAGTCGATGGTCTCACCCGAAACGGTCGTGTTGTCGGTGTTCATCACCCCATGCACGAAACCGGTGAGCATCCATTTCGCCACCAGTGACGCCTGCGCCTCCACCACCGCCTCGAAGAATGCCAGGTAGCGACTACCGTCACCGTCCGCCGGCAGTTCGGTCAGCTCCGGGTAGTGGCGGGCGATCGCGTAATCGGCGAGCGGCTGCAACACCTCACCCTGCCGCACCGCGTATTCAAAGGTGCCCACCCGCAGGTGACTGGCCGCGACCCGAGCGAGCACGGCACCGGGCTCGGCACCGTGTCGGTGGACGTGCTGACCCGTCGTGACCACCGACAGCGCGCGCGTAGTGGGGATGCCGAGGGCGTACATGGCCTCGCTGACCAGATATTCGCGCAGCATCGGGCCGACCACCGCGAACCCGTCGCCGCCCCGGGAGAACGGCGTGCGCCCCGAGCCCTTGAGATGCAGATCCACCCGTTGCCCATCACTGTTCGTCAGTTCGCCGAGCAGCAACGCCCGACCGTCCCCGAGGAGCGGTGCGTATCCGCCGAACTGGTGGCCCGCATACGCCATCGCCACCGGCTTGGCCCCGGCCGGTGCCGTCGATCCGGACAGGACGCCGACCCCGTCCTCTCGTCGCAGTGCCTGGACGTCCAACCGCAGCGACGCCGCGAGTTGCTCGTTCAGCACGAGCAACGTGGGGTCAGGCGCAGGAGCACCCTGCCACGGCACCGTCAAGGCGCCCAGCTCGTCGGCGAAGGTGCTCTCGAGGCCAGCCACGGCGGTATTCGTGCTCACTGTGGAATCGGGGATTGCAGCCATCATGCGAGCGTAACCACCTCGACCTGTCTCGTCGCGCACGACCGAGAGAACATCCGAAAACCAAGAAGACTGCCGGGGACCCCGTGCCTGCCACCTGGCCCAGGCAGGGCAGCATCGCCCTCGTAGCGATTCCGCTGAGCTGGTCCCGGAGTCGTCGCGTCCGGAGGGCTAAGCAACGACCGAAGTGTGGCTACCTGGCGAGCTCGGGTGTGCCGTACGCAGCACTGGTGTGGTGTTCGCGACCATTGGGCAGTTCGCCACCGTTTCGCACCAGCCTATGGCTGATGCGGAACGTGAGACGGTCGTCGAGGAGCCGTTGCGGACCAAAGAGGGTCAGGTTCTGTGAGTGCTGGAGCGCGACGGCAAGACCGATGAGCTCACACCCGTGTCGGTGATCGCCGCCGAACTCGGCTGCCGGCAACACGTTCGTGGTCGCGAAATCTGCGGCACTGCTGCGCAGGTTCAGCGGATGGACGAGGCCAGGGCTGCAGGCCGAAGCGGACCGCGCGGATCCGCAACCGGAATAGGGTCCTGGAAGCGGTCGGACGCCAACTGGAGACGAGCGTTACAGAGCGGGTGTCTTGGATCCGCCGCACGGTCTCGGACCGCGGGAATCGTCTTGTCAGGGTGAGTCCCGCTGGTCCTGAAATGTTGCTTGGTGCGAGGTCGAAATGTCTGTTCGGGTGAGCGTCCTCATTACGAAGGGGATGCAGCCGTTACTGTGTGCATTCGACGATTGCCCGGCGAAGAAGGAGACAACATGGCGGTATCACCGAGGGGTTTTGAAGGTTTGCCGAAGAAGACGACCAAGGCGATTCGTGAGTGGGCGATCAGGGAGGGTCGCGAAGTGTCTTCCCGCGGAAGGATTCCGGCCGAGATCGTGCACGCTTTCGACGAGGCTCAGGCGAAGAAGGTTCAGGTTGAGCCGACGCCGGTGAAGAAGACGGCTGCGAAGAAGACGACGGCCGCGAAGAAGACGGCTGCGAAGAAGCCAGCTGCGAAGAACACGACCGCGGCGGCTCCGGTCAAGAGGGCGGCGGCGAGCAAGGCTCCGGCGAAGAAGACGACGCGAGAGATTCGTGAGTGGGCGATCAGGGAGGGTCGCGAAGTGTCTTCCCGTGGAAGGATTCCGGCCGAGATCGAGCACGCTTTCGACGAGGCTCAGGCGAAGAAGGTTCAGGTTGAGCCGGCGCCGGTGAAGAAGACGGCTGCGAAGACGACGGCTGCGAAGAAGACGGCCGCGAAGAAGACGGCCGCGAAGACGACGGCCGCGAAGACGCCGGCTGCGAAGAACACGACCGCGGCGGCGGCTCCGGCCAAGAGGGTGGCGGCGAGCAAGGCTCCGGCGAAGAAGACGACGCGAGAGATTCGTGAGTGGGCGATCAGGGAGGGTCGCGAAGTGTCCTCCCGCGGAAGGATTCCGGCCGAGATCGAGCTCGCTTTCGACGAGGCTCAGGCGAAGAAGGTTCAGGTTGAGCCGGCGCGGGTGAAGAAGACGGCTGCGAAGACGACAGCTGTGAAGACGACGCCCGCGAAGACGACGCCCGCGAAGAAGACGGCCGCGAAGAAGACGACGCCCGCGAAGAAGACGGCCGCGAAGACGCCGGCCGCGAAGAACACGGCCGCGGCGGCTCCGGCCAAGAGGGTGGCGGCGAGCAAGGATCCGGCGAAGAAGAAGGGTGGGAAGAAGATAGTCGCGGAGAAGGCGGCTTTGGAGAAGAAGGCCGTGAAGAAGATGGTCGCGGTGAAGCCGCCGGTGAAGAGGTCAGTGGTGAGTGCGGCTCCGGCGAAGAAGACGTCCAGGGAGATTCGTGAGTGGGCGATCGGGGCGGGTCACGAAGTGTCCTCCCGTGGTCGGATTCCGGCTGAGCTCGAGCGAGCCTTCCATGACGCTCAGGCGACGAAGGCTCAGGCGACGAAGGCTCAGACGAAAAAGGCGCCGGCGACGAAGGCGGCTGAGAAGAAGACAGTCGTGAAGAAGGCTGCCGTGAAGAAGATGGTCGCGGTGAAGCTGCCGGTGAAGAGGTCAGTGGTGAGTGCGGCTCCGGCGAAGAAGACGTCCAGGGAGATTCGTGAGTGGGCGATCGGGGCGGGTCACGAAGTGTCCTCCCGCGGTCGGATCTCGGCTGAGCTCGAGCGAGCCTTCCATGACGCACAGGCAGAGATGCCGGTCGCGTGAGTGCGACACCGCCCTGATGGATCCCGCGGGATGGCCTCGTTCTCGCCGCTTGTCGGAACGGCGAGCGCATCGTCGAGGTCCACACCACCGCTCTCCACAAATATGAGAGGCCGCCCCGGGTCGAGCGAGGCGGCCGGGCGGTGCTGGTGCATGTCACGCCCGCCGGTGTCAAGGTGGTCGAGTCACGGCCATCAGGCCGGCGGCACCGTGTCTCTCACCGAGTAAGGAAGCAGCCGTGACCATCCCGCACGCCTTTCCCCTGGAGCCCACGCCGATCCATGTGTCCGACGAGGTCCTCGATGACCTGCGCGCCCGTCTCACACTGACTCGTCCGCCGCTGGACGAGGGGAACGGGGACTGGTTCTACGGTGTCCCGGACGGTTATCTCCGTGAGCTGGTTGCCTACTGGCGGGACGGCTACGACTGGCGCGAGGCCGAGGCCGCCATCAACGCCTACGAGCACTACCAGGTGAGCGTCGCCGGTGTTCCGGTGCACTTCATGCGCAAGCCCGGCCTCGGCCCGCGCCCGATCCCGTTGATCCTCACCCACGGCTGGCCGTGGACGTTCTGGCACTGGTCGAAGGTGATCGACCCGCTCGCCGACCCGGCCGCGTTCGGTGGTGACCCCGCCGACGCGTTCGATGTCATCGTGCCGTCCCTGCCCGGCTTCGGTTTCCCAGGCGCGCTCACAGGCTTTTCGGACGTCAACTTCTGGAAGGTCTCCGACCTCTGGCACACCCTGATGACCGAGACCCTGGGATACGAGAAGTACGCTGCCGGGGGCTGCGACATCGGCGGGATCGTCTCCAGCCAGCTCGGCCACAAGTACGCCGACGAACTGTATGGCATCCACATCGGCTCCGGGCTGCCGCTCGACTTCTTCACCGGCCCACGCGCCTGGGACTTCGCCCGGAATCGGCCCCTCGCCGACGACCAGCCCGCAGATGTCCGTGCCCGCATCATCGAGCTGGACCACCGCTCGGCGTCCCACCTCGCCGTACACATGCTCGATGGTGCCACCCTGGCCCACGGGCTGAGCGACTCACCCGCGGGACTGCTCGCCTGGCTGCTGGAGCGCTGGAGCGCTGGAACGCCTGGAGCGACAACGGCGGCGACGTCGAGTCCGTCTTCACCAGGGACGACCTGCTCACTCACGCCACGATCTACTGGGTGAACAACTCCATCGCCACGTCGATGCGTTATTGCGCCAACGCCAACCGCTACCCCTGGGCTCCCGCCCACGACCGCACCCCGGTCGTGCAGGCCCCGGTCGGCCTCACCTTCGTCACATACGAGAACCCGCCCGGCATCCACACCGCCGACGAGCGTGTCCGGGCGTTCGAGACCGGCCCGCAGGCCGAGTGGTTCAACCACGTCAACGTCAACGCCCACGACCACGGCGGCCACTTCATCCCCTGGGAGAACCCCGACGCCTGGGTGAGCGACCTGCGCCGCACCTTCCACGGCCGCAGGCCTTGAACGACCCCTGCGGGGTGGCGGCCGCAGCTACCCGACATCCCCGATCACGTCGCGCAGTACCCGGGTGACCGTCTGCACTGCGGGCGAAGGGTTGGTGTCCTGCCAGGCCATGGCGATGGGGAGGGTGGGGGCGTCGCCGGCGATGGGCAGGTATTCGACACCGTCCATGGTGAGGTGCGCCGTCGAATCCACCACGACGGCCACTCCGACCCCGGCGCCGACCATCGCGAGGAGGCTATACGGGTCGGGCGCCTCGTGCGCGACGACGGGGGCGAATCCTGCTGCCGCGCACAGTGCAAGCGTGGCGTCGCGGACGACGGATCCGTGTTCGGCGGGGTAGATCACGAAGCGTTCGCTCGCCAGTTCCTGCGGCACGACGGCACCTGCGTCGATGAGACGGTGCCCGGCCGGGACTGCGACCATCAGGGCCTCTTTGCGCACGGTGTGGGTGGCGAATCCCCGCGGGACCGGCAGTCCCACGATGCCCATGTCGAGGGTTCCGCGGGTGAGGGCGTCGAGCACCTCACCGGAGTACATCTGCGGGCGGAGGTCCAGTTCGATGCCGGGGTAGGCGTCGGCGAGGGAGCGGGCGAGGACGGACAGCACGGTGTAGCCGCCTGCGCCGCCGAAGCCGACGGTCACGCGGCCGGTCTCCCCGGCGGCCGCCGCCTGCGCGATGCCCCGCACGATCCCGACCTGCGCCTCGATGGTCCGGGCCGGCCCCACCAGCGCCTCGCCCGCGGCCGTGAGCCGGACGGAGCGGGTGGTGCGGACGAACAGGTCGGTGCCCAGTTCGCGTTCGAGGGCCCGCACGGTCTGGCTGAGCGGGGATTGCGCCACGTGGAGACGCTCGGCGGCCCGCCCGAAGTGCAGTTCTTCCGCGACCGCGAGAAAGGCGTGCAGGTGACGGAGTTCCACGACCCCTCCTCGCGACTATGTGTCTGGATCACCTAAACAAGCTGAATTAAGTCTTGGACTCTACACGGATTCGCGAGCATAGTGATTCACACCTCACCCGCACCTCGGTGTGATGCCTCCGAGCACGAAAGTCAGGGAGAACCGTGAATCCGAATCCCGGCCGCGACGCCGCACCACCCGAAAACAGCACCCGGCAGGCCCGCAAGGCGGGTGTCACCGCCTTCGTCGGCACCACCATCGAGTGGTTCGACTTCTACATCTACGGCACCGCCTCCGCGCTCGTGCTGGGTCGGCTGTTCTTCCCCGACGCCTCGCCCGCGGTGGGCACCCTCGCCGCCTTCGCGACGTTCGCGATCGGGTTCGTGGCCCGCCCGCTCGGCGGGATCGTGTTCGGTCACTTCGGCGACAAGTTCGGACGCAAGAACGCCGTGATCATCACGCTGATTCTGATGGGGGTCGGCACGGTCGGCGTCGGCTGTCTGCCCACCTACTCGCAGATCGGGATCTGGGCGCCCATACTGCTCGTCGCGCTCCGCGTGGTCCAGGGCATCGCCATGGGCGGCGAATGGGGTGGCGCGGTGCTCATCGCCACCGAATTCGCACCACCGAACAAGAAGGTGCTGTACGGCGCATTCGCGCAGCAGGGATCGCCCGTCGGCAATCTGCTCGCAACCCTGGCGTTCCTGGCACTGACGCTGTTGTCGGACAGCGTGTTCGAGTCCTGGGGCTGGCGTCTGCCGTTCCTCGCGTCCGCCGCCCTCGTCGTCGTCGCGCTGTACATCCGGTTGCGGATCTCGGAGACACCGGAGATGAAGAAGGCCGTCGTCGCCCAGGAGCGCACCCGGATGCCGCTCGTCGAGGTGCTGCGCTCGCACCCCGTCGAACTCGTCCTCGGCGTCGGTGCCGTGGTCGCGGGTGTCGCCATCACCTATGTGAAGACCACGTTCGCACTCGCCTGGGCCACCGCCGATCTCGGATTCGACCGCGGGGACTTCCTGCTCGTGATCACGATCGCGCTCGTCGCGCAGGTGCTCGTGCAGCCGTTCGGCGCCGTGCTGGCCACGAAGATCGATCCGTCGCGGGCGGTCCGGTGGATGCTGCTGCCCGAACTCGTGTTGCTGCCGGTGATGTTCCTCCTCGTCCAGACGGGGTCGGTGCCCCTGGCCATGCTCGGCATGGTGCTGGCCACGGCGCCGCACGCGATGTACTACGCCGCGCTCGCCGGCATCCTCGCCCAGGTCTTCCCGACCAACGTCCGTTACACCGGAATCTCGCTGTCGTATCAGCTGTCGACGGCGATCTTCGCCGGAACAGCCCCGATGCTCTGCCAGTTCCTGCTCACCCACACCGACTCGATCTGGCCGGTCGTCGCTCTCGGGCTCAGCTATGTCGTGCTCTCGCTCGCCTGCATGACCCTGCTGCTCCGCCGCGGGAAAGCCCGCTCGGGCCGGACCGACGCCGAGCCCCGTCCCGAACACACCTCGACCCGGAAAGATGTTGCACACTCATGAATTTCGCACACACCGATCCCGCCCTGCGTGCCGTCGTCGACCGGTGGACCACAGCGTCCGACCGGGACAGGCTGAACACCCTGCTCGACCGGCTGGGCGCCGACGCAGACGGGCGACTCGACGCCCTCGCCGCCACCGCCGACAAGAATCCGCCGGTGCTGCAGCAGTTCGACCGGGACGGCGAACGCATCGACCGGATCGCGTATCACCCCTCCTACCAGGAACTGTGCCGCGCCGCATACAGCGAATACGGACTGTCCGCACTGTCGCACCGCGGCGGCCTGCACGGCTGGGACGCAGTCCCGCCGCACCTCGTGAAGTACCTCGCGTCGTACGTGTTCGTGCAGGCCGAGTTCGGGCTGGCGTGCCCCGTGTCGATGACCGATGCCGCCGCCCGCACACTGCGCATGTTCGGTGACCCGGACGTGTTCGGACCGTGGATCGACGCGCTGACGTCGACGGACCCCGAGGGCGCGATGACCGGCGCGATGTTCATGACCGAACCTCAGGCCGGCACCGACATCGCCCGCAC
Organism: Rhodococcus wratislaviensis; assembly: GCF_041228765.1. Taxonomy (NCBI): domain Bacteria; kingdom Bacillati; phylum Actinomycetota; class Actinomycetes; order Mycobacteriales; family Nocardiaceae; genus Rhodococcus; species Rhodococcus wratislaviensis. The sequence continues at coordinate 1,840,223 of NZ_CP150488.1, forward strand.
GGAGACCCGGGCCGAGCGTGACGGCGACGCGTGGCGGCTCACCGGGAAAAAATGGTTCGCGTCCAATCCCGATGCCGACGTCATCGTGACCCTGGCCCGGTTCCCCGGCGGCGACGACCAGTCCACCCGCGGCGTCGGAATGTTCATGGTGCCCAAGGTTCTGGCGAACGGCGAGCGCAACAGCTTCACGATCGACAGGTTGAAGGACAAGCTCGGCACCCGATCGATGCCCAGCGGCGAGGTGTCGCTGACCGGCGCGTACGCCCTGCAGGTGGGCGAACTCGACCGCGGGTTCCGGCAGATGGCCGAGATGGTGAACACGTCGCGGTTGTCGAACGCGATGCGGTCGAGCGCCCTGATGCGACGAGCCGTGCGCGACGCCGTCGACCACACCCGGGAGCGGGTCGTGTTCGGCAAGGCCCTGTTCGACCAGCCCCTGATGCGCGCCACCCTGCTGCCGCTCGCGCTCGACGCCGAGGCGGCGCTCGCCCTGGTCGCGTACAGCGCGCAGTGCCTGCAGGCCGCCGACGGCGGCGACGACTCCGCGCGTGCCCTGATCCGGGTCCTCACCCCGCTCGCGAAGCACTACATCTGCAAGCGGGCGCGGGTGGTCACCGGCGAGGCCATGGAGGTTCGGGGCGGCAACGGTTACATCGAGGAATGGGCCCACGCCCGGCTGGTCCGCGACGCCCACCTGGGATCGATCTGGGAGGGGTCGAGCAACGTCATCGCCCTGGACGTGCTGCGGTGCATGCGCAAGCTCGGTGCGCATCGCCGGCTGGCCGAAACGATGCGCGGCATCCTCGCCGGATGGGGACCCGACTGCGGCGCCGGCGCCGACGTTCTCCGTCGACGCTGGGACGACCTCGTCGAGGAAGGCGATCTGCTGGTCGCCGGCGACGACGACACCGCGCAGGCCGGATGCGCACGCTACGCGAACGAACTTGCCCGCGCGGCGATGGCCACCCTGCTCTACGACCTCGCCGACTTCGCGATCACCTCGGGCAGCGGCTACCGGTCGCTGCTCGTCGCGAACGCCTACCTGTCCGGCGACACCGGCCACCTCCCGGGGGCTGCCCTCCACCATCTCGCGGCCGTCGTCGACGGTACCGACGTCACCGCGGACGCCGCGCAGGCCGCCGCACCCCGATCCGACTCTGCGACAGGAGCTCTCCTGTGAACACCACCCACACCGGACCGGCGCCCCTCGCGGGTGTCCGGGTGCTGGACCTCTCCAAGATCCTCGCCGGACCGTACGCCACCATGTCGCTCGCGGACCTCGGCGCCGACGTCACCAAGGTCGAACACCCCGACGGCGGCGATCCGACACGGTCGTGGGGGCCGCCGTTCGTCGGCCCCGACGCTACGTACTACCTCGCGATCAACCGGGGCAAGAAGTCGGTGACCGTCGACCTCAAATCGGAAGAGGGACAAGACGTCATCCACCGAATTTTGGAGGAGACCGACGTCGTCGTCGAGAACTTCAAGCCCGGCAGTGGATTACAGCGGATCTTCGACTACCGGACGCTGTCCGAGCGGTACCCGCATCTGGTCGTGCTGCACATCTCCGCGTTCGGGGAGCAGGGTCCGCTGCGCGACGAACCGGGCTACGACATGATCGCGCAGGCCGCAGGCGGACTGATGTCACTCACCGGTGAGCCGGGCGGGGCGCCGATGAAGGCCGGATTCGCGATGGGCGATCTGGGGGCGGCGCTCTTCGGGCTGATCGGCGTGCTCGCCGCCCTCGTGGAACGGTCGAGGACCGGCCGAGGGCAGTACGTGACGACGTCGCTGTTCGAGTGCCAGCTCGCCCTGCATGTGAACTGGGCGACCAATTACTTCGCGACCGGCGAGCGTCCCGGCGCACTGGGATCCGGTCATCCGAATCTCGCTCCCTATCAAGCGTTTCCCGCGAGCGACGGATACTTCGTCGTCGCGGTGGGCAACGACAGCCAGTGGGGGAGCCTGTGCTCGGCGATCGCACGCGAAGATCTGACGGTCGACCCGCGATTCGCGCGCAACCGTGACCGCGTGGCGAATCGCGGCGATCTCGACCGGGAACTGTCGGCGGCCTTCGCATCGGGCACCGTCGAGCAATGGTGCGACACGCTCACCGCGCACGCCGTGCCCGTGTCACCGATCCGGCACCTCGACGAGATCTACGCCGACCCGCACACTGCGGCACTCGGAATGATCGGCACTGTCGACCACCCGACGCTCGGCAGCCTGCAGCAGATCGCGTTTCCGGTCAGTTTCGCAGGCGAACGCCCGCACCTGACGTCCGCGCCGCCGGTACTGGGCGCCGACACCGACGAGATCCTCGCTGCCCATCGGCCGCAGTCGGTGGTCGGCGGGTAGACCCGGTTACCCGCCCTCGCGCAGCAGCGCGACGTCGGACACCATCCGGATGTGATCGGCCATCGCACGGGAAGCGCCCGCGGAGTCCTGGTCTCGAATCGCCGTCGCAATGCGCCGGTGCCCTTCGAGCGAGGCCCGCGGGCGTTCGGCCTGGGAGAGGGATTCGATCCGGGTCTCCCGGATCAGCCCGGAAATCTCGTGCATCAGCTTGGCCAGCAGTGACGAGTGCGCGGCGACGGTGATGGCCTCGTGGAACTGCTCGTCGCCGACGACGCCGCGATCTCCCGCGGCGATCTCGGTTTCCATCGTCGCGAGGGCGGAATCGATCGCCGCCATCTCCGCGTCGGTCCGGCGCTCGGCGGCGAGCCCGGCAAGTTTGACCTCGAGTGCCTCGCGGGCCTCGATCACCTCGGGGAGACGGTCTGCGTGTTCGCGCAGCGCCTTGACGGCTCGTTCCTCGATGGGGCGACGGACGAGCACGGCACCGTCGCCGTGCCGGACCGACACCACACCCTGCACCTCGAGGGCGACGAGCGCCTGACTCAGGGAAGCGCGACTCACACCGAGTTGAGCTGCGAGTTCACGCTCGGCGGGGAGGCGGTCGCCCGGCGTCATCTCGTGGTCGGCGATATGGGCGCAGAGCTGTTCGACGATCACCTCGTATAGCCGCGGTCGTGCTACCGGACGCAGTTGCTCAGCCACTGGGCCACCCACTCTCCATTCCACTGAAACTACTCCACGGTATCTCGCATAGGCATGTAACCGCACCCATAGTTCCTATTGACAGTGATCCACGACACTGCTTTTATGAAGTGGCTAGGCCAATCTGCCACTGAGTCAATTTGCTCGCCGGCGGCGGTCGAGACCAGATGCCACTGCCACAGAACCGGAGACTTTCATGTCGACCGAGTTGATCCCCATACTTGCGCTCGCCGTCATGTTCCTGGCGGCGACCGTGCTGCCCGTGAACATGGGCGCACTCGGCTTCGTTGCCGCATTCTTCGTCGGAACTCTGTCACTGCACATGAGCAGCGACGACATCATCGCCGGATTCCCCAGCAGCCTGTTTCTCACGCTGGTCGGCATCACCTACCTGTTCGCGATCGCCCAGAACAACGGGACCGTCGACCTCATGGTCCGCGGGGCGGTCCGGCTGGTCCGCGGTCGTGTCGCGCTGATCCCCTGGGTGATGTTCGGGATCACCGCGGTGCTCACCTCGATCGGTGCGCTCGGCCCCGCCGCCGTCGCGATCGTCGCGCCGATCGCTCTCGGCTTCGCTGCCCGGTACAAGATCAACGCCCTGCTCATGGGCATGATGGTCGTGCACGGGGCCCAGGCGGGCGGATTCTCGCCGATCAGCATCTACGGCGTCACGGTCAACGACATCGCGACCAAGGCGGGATTGACCAACAGCCCGCTCACGCTGTTCCTCGGAAGCCTCCTGTTCAATGCCGCGATCGGGGTGTTGCTGTTCGTCTTCCTGGGTGGACGGGACCTGATCGGGCGCAGCGTCCACGACGACGCCGCCGAGGACATCGGAGGAAGCGGCGCCGGTGGTTCGGGCGGAGGAGCGCCCGCGACCGGAGGCGACTCCCGGTCGGGAGGGGCCACGGCGACCAAGGTGCGCCCGACGCAGACCCTGGCCGGCTCGCCCGAGCCTCGTGTCACATTCGATCAGGCGCTCACTCTGGTCGGTCTCGCCGCGCTCGCCGTGTTCTCGCTGATCCTCGACCTGGACGTGGGATTCATCTCGATGACGGTGGCCGTCATCCTGGCGCTCGCCTCGCCGAAGGCGCAGAAGGGCGCGATCGCGCAGATCAGCTGGTCGACGGTGCTGCTCATCGGTGGTGTCCTCACCTTCGTGGGAGTCCTGCAGGAGGCGGGCACCGTCGAGTACGTCGGAAACGCGGTCGCAAGCCTGGGCATGCCTCTCCTCGTCGCCCTTCTCCTCTGCTACATCGGGGCCATCGTCTCCGCGTTCGCGTCGTCCACGGCAATTCTGGGAGCGACCATTCCGCTCGCAGTCCCGTTCCTTCTCGCCGGTGAGGTGGGCGCGGTGGGAGTCATCGTCGCCCTCGCCATCTCCTCGACCATCGTGGACGTCAGCCCGTTCTCGACCAACGGAGCGCTGGTCCTCGCGAACGCGCAGAACGTCGATCGAGACCGCTTCTACAAGCAGATCCTCGAGTACAGCGCGCTCGTCGTCGCCATCGGTCCACTCGCGGCCTGGGCGATTCTGGTCGTACCCGGCTGGCTCTGACGGTCGACGGGTAGGCGCCCGGCCCGCCGCCCGCCCCGGCACGTCGATTTTCGACTCTTGACATCGGCCGGATCAGATGTTTCATTTAATTGGCTAGTCCACTAGGTCACTGCACCAACAGTCCAGCTCTCGCGGCTCTCGCCAGGAAGTAACGGTGGTTTCACATGTCCACGAAAACGATGGAGCGCACAGGCCCGCTGCAAGGATTGGTCGTCGTCGATCTGACCCGCGCACTCGCGGGCCCGCACGCGGCGATGATGCTCGGCGACCTCGGCGCGGACGTCATCAAGATCGAAACCCCGCACGGCGGCGACGACACCCGCGGGTGGGGGCCGCCCTTCGTGAACCCGGCTGACGCGGAGCGGGAATCGACGTACTTCCTGTCCGCCAATCGGAACAAGAAGTCGATCACCCTCGACCTCAAGGCCGACGACGGACGGGCCACCCTCGAAGCCCTGGTCCGGCGCGCCGACGTCCTCATGGAGAACTTCCGCACCGGCGTCCTCGACCGCCTGGGATTCACCACCGAACGTCTCGCGGAGCTGAACCCGCGCCTGGTGGTCCTGTCCATCAGCGGTTTCGGTCACGACGGACCCGAGGGCGGACGCGCGGGGTACGACCAGATCGCGCAGGGCGAGGCCGGACTGATGTCGCTGACGGGACCCAATCCCGACGACGTGCAGCGCGTCGGCGTGCCCATCGCGGATCTGCTCGCCGGCATGTACGGGGCGTTCGGCGTCGTCGCCGCCCTGCAGGAACGGGAGCGCACCGGTCGGGGTCGCGTCGTGCGCACGTCGTTGCTGGCCGGCGTCGTCGGGGTGCACGCCTTCCAGGGGACGAAGTGGACCGTCGCCGGTGAGGTCGGGGAGGCGCAGGGCAACCACCATCCGTCGATCTCGCCGTACGGGCTGTTTCGCACCGCCGACGGCGCCGTCCAGATCTCGGTCGGCAGTGAGGGACTGTGGAAGAGGTTCTGCGCGGGCTTCCACCTCGATCCGGACACCCCCGGAATGGCCACGAACCCGGAGCGCGTCGAGAACCACAAGCAGGTCCTGGAACTGGTGGAGGACGCGTTCGGTGCGTACACCAGCGACGAACTTCTCGTCGAACTCGACCGCATCGGGGTGCCCGCGGGACGCGTCCGGACGATCTCCGAAGTCTACGAATGGGAGCAGACCAAGTCCCAGGGGCTGCTGATCGACGTCGACCACCGCACCCTCGGCAACATCACGCTGCCCGGCCCGCCGCTGCGGTTCTTCGAACCGGACGGCACCGAGGTCACCCGCACCCAGCACACCGCACCACCGGTGCTCGGCGCGGACAACGACACCGTGTCCGAATGGCTGCTGCGGGAGTCGGTCCGATGACCCGCCTGACCGCACCCGAACTGCTCGACCTCGTGGTCGACGCCGGCACCTGGGAGTCGTGGGACACGCCCCCGATCCAGGTCGCGGCGGACACCGAGTACGCCGACGAACTTCTTCGCGCACAGGAGAAGACCGGCCTCGACGAGGCGGTTCTGACCGGGGTGGCCACCATCCGCGGCCGCCGAACGGCAATCCTCGTCTGCGAATTCGGTTTTCTCGGCGGCTCCATCGGTGTGGCCGCGGGCGAGCGTCTGGTCGCCGCGATCCGCCGCGCCACGCGCGAACGCCTTCCGCTGCTCGCCCTGCCCACGTCGGGTGGCACGCGAATGCAGGAAGGGACGACCGCGTTCCTGCAGATGGTCAAGATCACGGCGGCGGTGATCAAACACAAGGAGGCCCATCTGCCGTATCTCGTCTACCTCCGGAGCCCCACGACCGGCGGAGTGTTCGCGTCCTGGGGATCGCTGGGTCACGTCACCATCGCGGAACCGGGAGCGCTCGTCGGCTTCCTCGGACCGCGCGTGTTCGAGGCGCTGTACGAGTCACCGTTCCCGGCGGGTGTCCAGACCGCCGAGAATCTGCACGCGCACGGACTCATCGACGCGGTGCGGCCACCGGACCAGCTCGCCGAGATCGTCGACCGCGCGCTGCGCATCATCACCTCCAGCCGTGCCTGCCGGTCGCCGCTCGCCGAAACCCCCGTGCTCGCGAGTCTGCCGGACGTCCCCGCGTGGGATTCGGTGGTTGCCTCGCGCCGCGAGGACCGGCCCGGTGTGCGTGAGGTGATGTTCCACTCCGCGTCGGATGTCCTTCCGCTCAACGGAACCGGTCAGGGCGAGGTCGACCCGGGACTCATCCTCGCCCTCGTCCGGTTCGGTGACATGCCGTGCGTCCTGCTCGGCCAGGACCGTCGTGGGCAGACCACGCGGTCGCCACTCGGCCCGGGGGCGCTGCGGGAGGCACGCCGGGGGATGCGGCTGGCGGCGGAACTGAACCTGCCGTTGGTGACGGTCATCGACACCGCGGGAGCGGCGTTGTCGAAGGAGGCGGAGGAAGGCGGTCTCGCCGGCGAGATCGCGCGCTGCATCGCCGACATGGTCTCGCTCGACGTCCCCACCATCTCCCTGCTGCTCGGGCAGGGCACCGGCGGCGGCGCGCTCGCGTTGATCCCGGCCGATCGGGTGCTCGCGGCCCAGCACGGCTGGCTGTCACCCCTGCCCCCCGAAGGCGCGAGCGCGATCCTGCACCACGACATCGCGCACGCTCCGGACATGGCCGCCCGGCAGGGAATCCGGTCGTCCGATCTCCTCGCCAGCGGCATCGTGGACGAGGTGATCCCCGAATTCCCCGATGCGGCAGACGAATCCACGGCGTTCTGCACCCGGGTGGGTGCGGTGCTCCACCGCGAGCTGTCGGTCCTCGATGCGGCCGACACCACCCAACGACTCTCCGACCGTGCGGAGCGATTCGACCGGATCGGTCTGTTGCAACCCGCACATGCGTGACCGCGGCGCCGGGGATCCCGATCGGATCCCCGGCACCGCGCCCGTCCCCTGGTCCGCGAAAGACTTACGTCAGCATTCGACCAGGTTGACCGACACGTTCACGGCGAGACCGCCGGTGGAGGTCTCCTTGTACTTCGAGCTCATGTCGGCGCCGGTGGCCCGCATCGTCTCGATCACCTGATCCAGACTGACACGGTGGGTGCCGTCGCCGCGCAGCGCCATCCGGGCGGCGTTGATCGCCTTGCCCGCCGAGATGGCGTTGCGCTCGATGCACGGGATCTGCACGAGGCCGCCGATGGGATCACACGTGAGACCGAGGCTGTGTTCCATCGCGATCTCCGCCGAGTTCTCCACCTGCTCGGGGGTGCCGCCGAGGATCTCGGCGAGTCCGGCGGCGGCCATGGACGCCGCGGACCCGACCTCGCCCTGACAGCCCACCTCGGCCCCGGAGATCGACGCCCGCTCCTTGTACAGGGATCCGATTGCGCCTGCCGCCAACAGGAATCGCACCGACGTGCCGTCCGGATCCGCCTTCCCGGCGGGGGTGTAGTGCAGCGCGTAGTGCAACACCGCCGGGATGATGCCGGCCGCGCCGTTGGTGGGGGCGGTGACGATCCGTCCGCCGGACGCATTCTCCTCGTTGACGGCGAGGGCCACCAGGTTCACCCAGTCCTCCGCAAACGCGGGATCACGACCCGGATCCTCCACGTTCAGCCGCTCGTACCAGCCGCGGGCGCGTCGGCGCACCCGCAGACTGCCGGGCAGGTACCCGTCCCGGCCGATTCCGCGCTGCTGACACTCGACCATCACGTCACGGATGTGCAGTAGCCGCGCCCGGACCTCCGGCTCGGGCCGGAGGGTGCGTTCGTGCTCGAGCATGATCTCGCTGATCGAGAGACCGTAATGCTCGCTGAGGTCGAGCAGTTCGCGCGCGGACCCGAACGACAGCGAATTCGAGCTTGCGCCGACCGAGACTTCCGGTTCGGCGCCGGTGACGACGAATCCGCCGCCGATCGAGAAGTACGTCTGCGCATGCAGTTTGCGGCCGTGCACGCCGGTGGCGGTGAGGGTCATGCCGTTGGGGTGAAAGTCCAGGACCGTCAACGGGTGCAGCACCATCTCGTCTTCGGCGAGCGGAATGTCCACTACACCGTCGAGGCGGATCCGCCGACTCGCCCGCACCTCGTCGAGCCGCGTCTCCATCTCCTCGGTGGCGATGGTCTCCGGCCGATATCCCTCGAGGCCGAGGAGGATCGCCGACATGGTGCCGTGCCCGGCGCCGGTGGCCGCGAGCGATCCGTACAGATCGACACGGACACCGGCGACGTCCCCGAGGAGGCCGAGTGTGTCGAGGTCGTCGACGAACGTGCCCGCCGCCCGCATCGGCCCGACCGTATGCGAACTCGAGGGTCCGATACCGACCGAGAACAGGTCGAACACACTGATCGTCACGACTTACAGACCCGGATAGAGGGGGTACTTGTCCGCGAGTGCCCGGACCTGGGCGGCCGACCCGGACGTGTCCGCGTCGGCGGGCGCGACGAGGGCCTGCGCGATCAGGTCGGCGACCGTCGCGAAGTCGTCCCGGCCGAAGCCGCGGGCGGCGAGTGCCGGGGTGCCGATGCGTAGTCCGGACGTCACCATCGGCGGCCGCGGATCGAACGGAACGGCGTTGCGGTTGACGGTGATTCCGATCGCGTCGAGGCGGTCCTCGGCCTGCTGCCCGTCGATCGCGGCATCCCGCAGGTCGACGAGGACGAGGTGCACGTCCGTGCCGCCGGTGAGGACGCTGATTCCGGACTCCTTGACGTCGGGTCGGCTGAGCCGTTCGGCGAGTACCTTCGCGCCGTCGAGGCAGCGTTCCTGACGCTCCGCGAACTCGGGTTCGGCCGCCATCTTGAACGCCGTTGCCTTGCCCGCGATCACGTGTTCCAGCGGACCGCCCTGCTGGCCGGGGAACACCGCGGAGTTGATCTTCTTCGCGATGGCCGCGTCGTTGGTCAGGATGATGCCGCCGCGGGGTCCGCCGAGCGTCTTGTGCGTCGTCGACGTGACGACATGCGCGTGCGGGACGGGGGACGGGTGGAATCCGGTGGCGACCAGGCCCGCGAAGTGAGCCATGTCGACCATCAGGTACGCGCCGACCTCGTCGGCGATTTCCCGGAAGCGGGCGAAGTCCAGGTGCCGCGGGTAGGCCGACCAGCCGGCGATGATCAGTTGTGGCCGGTGCTCGCGCGCCGCCTTCGCCACCTCGTCCATGTCGATGAGGTAGTCCTGCTCGGACACCCCGTAGGCGGCGACGTTGTAGAGCTTGCCGGAGAAGTTGAGGCGCATGCCGTGCGTGAGGTGACCGCCGTCGGCGAGGGACAGTCCGAGGATCGTGTCGCCGGGTTTGATCAGCGCGTGCATCACCGAGGCATTCGCGGTGGCACCGGAATGCGGTTGCACGTTGGCGTATTCGGCGGCGAACAGTGCCTTGACGCGGTCGATGGCGAGCTGCTCGATGGTGTCGACGTGCTCGCAGCCGCCGTAGTAGCGCCTGCCGGGGTAGCCCTCGGCGTATTTGTTGGTGAGCACGGACCCCTGCGCCTGCATCACCGAAAGGGGTGCGTGGTTCTCCGACGCGATCATCTCGAGGCCGGTGCGCTGGCGCCCCAGCTCCTTGCCGATCAGTGCGGCGACGTCCGGATCGAAATCCGCGAGGTCGCGGTTCAGGACGCTCATGCCTGCACGCCGTTCTTCTCGGCGTACTCGGCCGCGGTGAGGAGCTCGCCGGCGGCGGACGGCTGGACGGCGAACAGCCAGCCCTCGCCGTAGGGGTCGGAGGTGACCAGTCCCGGGTCGTCGACGGCGGCGGTGTTGATCAGCGTGACCCGGCCGCTCACCGGTGGGTACAGCTCGGACACGGTCTTCGTGGATTCGACCTCGCCACACGATTCACCGGCGACGATGGTCGACCCGACCTCCGGCAGGTCGACGAAGACGAGCTCGCCGAGCGAGTTGACGGCGACCGACGTGATGCCGACGCGGACCGGCTCGTCGGGGAGCGTGGCGCCCGGCTCGATCAGGACCCACTCGTGGTCGTCGGTGTAGCTGCGGTCGTCGGGGAAAGCTGCTGAAGACATGGCGGTACCTCTTCCAGGGCTGAGTGGGAACGGTTCAGGAGCGGCGGTAGAACGGCGACGGGGTGACCACGAACGGTTCCTTCTTGCCTCGAATGTCCACCGTCAGTTCGGTACCGGGTTCGCGGAACGCGACGTCCACGAACGCCAGCGCGATCGGATGGCCGAGCGTCGGAGACAACGCCCCGGACGTGATGGTGCCGACCGCCGACTCGCCGGCCGCGTCCAACACGGTGTAGTCGGCGCGGGCGGCCCGGCGGCCGGTACCCGCGAGGCCGACCAGCACCCGCTGCGGCGCCTGATCCGACAACGTCTGCAGGGCATCGCGGCCGACGAAGTCCTTGTTCAGCCGGACCACCTTGCCGAGCCCGGCCTCGTACGGATTCGTGTCGAGGGTCAGTTCGTGGCCGTACAACGCCATTCCGGCCTCGAGGCGGAGGGTGTCGCGGCAGGCGAGGCCGGCGGGGACGCCCCCGCGGGCCGTGGTGGCGTCGAGCAGTGCGCGCCACAACTGCACGGACTGGTCGTTGGGAACATAGAGTTCGAAGCCGTCCTCCCCGGTGTACCCGGTGCGGGCGAGGAGGACGTCGATGCCGGCGACCACCGCGCGCGTGACGGCGTAGTACTTCAATTCCGCCACCGCCTCGACCTGCTGAGCGGGAACCAGGGACTGCACGATGTCCTGGGCGGCCGGGCCCTGCACCGCGATCAGCGCGGTCTCCGAGGATTGATCGTCGACGTTCGCGGAGAAGCCCTCGACGCGTGCCGCCAGTTCGCGGTGCACCGTCGGCGCGTTGGCCGCATTGGCGACCACGAGGAAATGCTCGTTGGCGAGACGGTAGACGACGAGATCGTCGATGACTCCGCCGTCCGCATTGCACAGGAGGGAGTACTTGGCCCTGCCGACACCGATCTTCGAGAGTTCGCCGGCCAGAGCGTAATCCAGGACCGCTCCGGACTCGGGTCCGGTGACGGCGATCTCGCCCATGTGCGAGAGGTCGAACAGCCCCGCCGCGGTCCGGACTGCGTGGTGTTCGGCGAGTTCGCTGTCGTACTTCAGCGGCATCTGCCAGCCGGCGAAATCGGTGAAATGGGCGCCGAGGGCGCCGTGCTCGCCGAGCAGCGGGGAGGTGGGCGTCGTGGTGAGGGTCATGCGAAGGCCTCCTCGGGGGTCTCGGCGATGGCCGAAGTGTCAATGTCGGTGGTGTTCTCGAAGGCCTCGGGCGCCGGGCACGAGCAGACGAGGTTGCGGTCGCCGTGGACGCCGTCGATGCGGCGCACCGGGGGCCAGTACTTGGCGGCGCGGAGCGACGCGACGGGGTAGGCGGCGAGGTGGCGCGGGTAGGGCAGGTCCCAGTTGTCGGCGGTCACCTGTTCGGCGGTGTGCGGGGCCTGTCGCAGTGGGCTGCGTTCGAGTGGCCACACGCCGTCACCGACCAGGTCGATCTCGCGGCGGATGGAGACCATCGCCTCGATGAAGCGGTCGAGTTCGGCCAGGTCCTCGGACTCGGTCGGCTCCACCATCAGCGTGCCGTTGACGGGGAACGACAGGGTGGGTGCATGGAAGCCGTAGTCGATCAGCCTCTTTGCGACGTCCTCGGCGGTGACTCCGGTCGCCTTGGTGACGGGCCGGAGGTCGAGGATGCACTCGTGCGCCACCAGGCCGGACGGTCCGGTGTAGAGCACGGGGAAGTGCGGGTCCAGTGACCTGGCAACGTAATTGGCTGCGAGCACCGCGGTTTCGGTGGCGCTCGTCAGCCCGTCCGGCCCCATCAGTGCGAGATAGGCCCAGGTGATGGGCAGGATGCCCGCCGATCCGTAGTTGGCCGCCGATACCGGGGTGCCGAGGTCGTCGCCGCCCAGCGGATTTCCCGGCAGGAAGGGCGCCAGATGCTCGCGCACCGCGACGGGCCCGACACCGGGTCCGCCGCCGCCGTGCGGGATGCAGAACGTCTTGTGCAGGTTCAGGTGTGAGACGTCGCCGCCGAACTTGCCGGGTTGCGCGAGACCGACCAGCGCATTGAGGTTCGCGCCGTCGACGTACACCTGCCCGCCGGCCTCGTGCACCAGATCGCAGACCGTCCGCACGTCGTTCTCGTACACGCCGTGCGTGGACGGGTAGGTCAGCATGATGGCGGCCACCGCACCCTCGTGTGCCGCGATCTTCGCGCGCAGGTCGCCCAAGTCGATGTTGCCGTTCTCCGCGGTCGCGACGACGACGACCTTCATGCCCGCGAGAACCGCGGACGCGGCGTTGGTTCCGTGCGCGGATTGGGGGATGAGGCAGACGTTGCGGCCGAGTTCGCCGCGGGACTCGTGATAGCCGTGGATCGCGAGCAGACCGGCCAGCTCACCCTGTGATCCGGCATTGGGCTGCAACGACACCCGGTCGTAGCCGGTGATCTCACCGAGCCACCGTTCCAGGTCGGCCACGAGTTCGAGGTAGCCGGCCGTCTGTGCAGCCGGGGCGTACGGGTGGATGGACGCGAAGCCGGGCCAGCTGATCGGCTCCATCTCGACGGCGGAGTTCAGTTTCATGGTGCACGATCCGAGCGGGATCATGGTGCGGTCGAGCGCGAGGTCCTTGTCCGACAGGGTGCGCAGGAAGCGCAGCATCGCCGTCTCGGACCGGTGACTGTGGAACACGCCGTGCTGCAGGTAGTCCGACGTCCGGGCAAGTGCCGACGGCAGTTCGGGCACCGCGACGGTCGTCGGCAGTGCGCCGAACACGGCGACCACCCGCCGCACGATGTCGTCGGTCGTGCACTCGTCGCAGGCGATCGCGACGTGGTCGGCGTCGACGAGACGGAGGTTGATCCCGTCGCGATCGGCGAGTGCCACGATCGTCTCGGCGCCCGCCGGGACCCGCACGAGAACCGTGTCGAAGAAGGTGTCGTGGACGATCGTGTGACCGGCGGCGCGGAGGCTGCCGGCGATGGTCGTCGCGTGGGCGTGCACCTGGTTCGCGATGGCGCGCAACCCTTCCGGGCCGTGGTATGCGGCGTACATCGCGGCGACGTTGGCGAGCAATGCCTGCGCCGTGCAGATGTTGCTGGTTGCCTTGTCACGCCGGATGTGCTGTTCGCGGGTCTGCAGCGCCAGCCGGTAGGCGGTCTTCCCGTCGACGTCGACGGATACTCCGACGAGGCGGCCGGGCAGCATGCGCTCGAGTCCGCCGCGCACGGCCATGTAGCCGGCGTGCGGTCCGCCGAAGAACAGGGGCACACCGAAACGCTGCGCCGACCCGACCGCGATGTCTGCGCCCTGCTCGCCGGGCGGCGTCAGGATCGTCAGCGACAGCAGATCCGCCGCGACGGTGGTCAACGCACCACGCGCCTTCGCCGCGGCGATCATCGCAGCCAGGTCGCGCACCGCGCCGCTCGCCCCGGGCGCCTGGAAGACCACCCCGAACATGTCACCGTCGGGCAGTTCCCCGGACAGGTCCGCGACCACCACCTCGATGCCCACCGCCTTCGCTCGTCCCCGGACGACGGCCAGGGTCTGCGGCAGGCAGTCCGCGTCGAGGACGACGCGGTTGGTGGCGGCCTTCGGCTTGTTCGCGCGCCGCATCAGCAGCACCGCCTCCATCACGGCGGTTGCCTCGTCGAGCAGCGAGGCGCCGGCCAGGGGAAGCGCGGTGAGATCCTCGATGACGGTCTGGAACGTCAGCAGCGCCTCCAGCCGGCCCTGGGAGATCTCCGGCTGGTACGGGGTGTAGGCCGTGTACCAGGCCGGGGACTCCAGGATGTTCCGCCGCAACACCGCGGGCGTGACGGTGTCGGAGTATCCGAGACCGATCATCTGGACGCGGGTCTCGTTGCGCTCCGACAGGGCCCGCAGATCGGCGAGCACCTGCTGCTCGGACCGCCCCGCGGGCAGACTCAGGGGCTGTGAGCTTCGGATCTGCTCCGGCACCGCGCTGTCGATCAGGTTCGCCAGGGTGTCGTAGCCGAGGGTGCCGAGCATGCGCCGGGACGCGTCGGCGTCCGGGCCGATGTGGCGCGAGGGAAAGTCGCTGGTGAGGGGCACGCCATGAGTGGCGGTGCGGGTTTCTGCTGGCACGAGGTGACTCCGGTTTCGTTGAGTCCGGACCGCACCGGACATCGACAAGGGGGCACCTCCCCGCTCTGTCCTGAAACCTGAGAGTTTGGGCGCACCGCAACTGCGGCGTGCTCTTCACCTTCGGTAAGTTCCGGCCGTACGGCCGACGCTTTCTCCAGAGTTGCCTCTGCGCTGCGGTACTGGGGCCTGAGAGATTCCCGGGGAGGAAGTTGCTCCTACGGCGCCTCCGAGACGGAGGTTCTCCCGCTGCGCGTCAACGGCGTCTTCAGTTGTGATTGGCCAAACAGTACACAGGAGCCCCGGGTTTGTCTCCTCGGACCGACGGTCTTGCCAAAAGTCCACGTCGTTTGGCATCCTCGATGCATCTTCGCTCCGACGTGACCGCACACGCCGGGCGACCAGAGCCCAGATGCTTGCAGCCGCAACGGTTGTCGATGTGTGCTCGCTCTCCCCGCTCACCCTTCCCGGTGCCGCGCTGTCCACCGCGCGGGCCCGACGTCGCATACCGACCGGTTTCGACCGGTCCTAGGAGTTCACATGACTGCAGTCCCTGACGGCCGCCGACTGCTCCGCCTCGAAGTCCGCAACGCAAAGACCCCGGTCGAACGCAAACCGTCGTGGATGAAGGTGCAGATGCGGACGGGCCCCGAATACCGGGAACTCGCAGCCCTCGTCGAACGCGAGAACCTGCACACCGTGTGCCAGGAGGCCGGGTGTCCCAACATCTTCGAATGCTGGGAGGACCGTGAGGCGACGTTCCTCATCGGCGGAAGCCAGTGCACCCGGCGGTGCGACTTCTGCCAGATCGACACCGGCCGTCCCGCCGCACTCGATCGGGGAGAGCCCAGGAGGGTCGCGGAGTCGGTACAGACCATGGGCCTTCGATACGCCACCGTCACGGGCGTGGCCCGCGATGATCTGCCGGACGGCGGCGCCTGGCTGTACGCCGAGACGGTGCGGCAAATTCACGACTTGTGCCCGGGTACCGGCGTCGAACTGCTGATCCCCGATTTCACTGCCGACGCCGCGCAGCTACGCGAGGTGTTCGGCACCCGCCCGGAAGTACTGGCGCACAATGTGGAGACCGTTCCCCGGATATTCCGTCGTATCCGGCCTGCGTTCACCTACGAGCGTTCCCTCGAGGTGATCGCGCGGGCTCGGGAGGACGGCCTGATCACCAAGTCGAACCTCATCCTCGGGATGGGGGAGACCACCGACGAGGTGATCGAGGCACTTCGGGACCTCCACACCGCCGGCTGCCAGTTGATCACGATCACGCAGTATCTGCGGCCGTCGGCCCGGCACCACCCGGTGGAGCGGTGGGCGAAACCGGAGGAGTTCGTCATGCTCGACGAGATCGCCCGTGAGATCGGATTCCTCGGCGTCCTGTCCGGTCCGCTCGTGCGCTCCTCCTACCGGGCCGGCCGCCTGCACGCGGAGGCCGTCGCCGCGAACGCCGTTCACTGAATCCCCTTTCTCGTCCGTTCCAGCAAGGAGTTCCCATGTCCACCCGATCTGCAGATGTCGTCATCCTCGGCGGCGGTTCCGGCGGCTACGCGGCCGCCATCCGCTCGGCCGAACTGGGCCGTTCGGTCATTCTCATCGAGGAGAACGAACTCGGCGGCACGTGCCTGCATCAGGGGTGCATTCCGACGAAGGCGCTGCTGCACTCCGCCGAGGTCGCGGACAGTGCCCGCACCGCCTCGCAGTTCGGTGTCGACGTCACGTTCGGCGGTGTCGACCTCGAGAAGGTGCTGAGCTACAAGAACACCATCGTCACCCGACTGCACAAGGGACTGCAGGGCCTCATCGACGCGTACGGCATCACCGTCGTCAACGGCCGTGGACGGTTGGTCGGACCCAACGGAGTGGAGGTCGACGGCGAGTTGATCACGGGCGGCGCCGTCGTCCTGGCAACGGGGTCGTCGCCGAAGACGCTGCCCGGCATCAGCATCGGCGGCCGGGTCGTCACCAGTGATCAGGCGCTCGTGCTGCCCTCGGTCCCCGAGAAGGCGATCATCCTGGGCGGCGGTGTCATCGGCGTCGAATTCGCCAGTGTCTGGTCGTCGTTCGGTGCGTCCGTGACGATCGTCGAGGCGATGCCGCGGCTGGTGCCGAACGAGGACGAGACGATCTCCAAGTACCTCGAGCGCGCATTCCGTCGTCGCAAGATCACCGCGAAGACAGGTGTGCGGGTGACCGAGGTGACGCAGGACGAGAATGCAGTGTCCGTCACGCTCGACTCCGGCGACGTGCTCGACGCCGACGTCGTGCTGGTCGCGGTGGGGCGAGGACCCAACACCGCATCCATGGGGTACGAGGAGACCGGTGTGATGCTCGACAAAGGCTTCGTGGTGACCAGTGACCGACTGCGCACCACGGTCCCGAACGTCTTCGCGGTCGGCGACATCGTCCCCGGTCTCCAACTGGCCCACCGCGGCTTCCAGCAGGGCATCTTCGTGGCCGAGGAGATCGCCGGGCAGCGCCCCGACCCCATCGACGAGACCGGCATTCCGCGGGTCACCTACTCCCACCCCGAGGTCGCGTCCGTCGGGTTGACCGAGACCGCGGCCCGGGAGAAGTTCGGCGACAAGGTCGAGACCGTCACCTACGACCTCGCCGGTAACGGCAAGAGCCAGATCCTGAAGACGTCGGGGGCGGTCAAGCTCGTGGTGGCGCCGACCGGGGTGGTCGTCGGCGTGCACATGGTCGGCGACCGAGTCGGCGAGCTGATCGGTGAGGCGCAGCTGCTCTACAACTTCCAGGTCGACGCCGCGCAGGCGGCGAAGTTCGTCCACGCCCACCCCACACAGGGCGAGGCGCTCGGTGAGGCGCTGATGGCGGTGGCCGGCAAACCGCTCCACGTCCACGTCTGACCCCCATGTGAGTGGCAAAGTGTGCTGGCGCACGCTTTGCCACTCACATGGGGTGTTCGGCATGCGAACGCGCACTGGCGATTTCCGACCAGGAACTGTCGAGTTAACACGCCGGAACGGTGAAGTCATGCTTTCGTAATACGTCTGCGGAACAGTACGTCCCGAGTCAGTTCGATTCGGAACCATCTCGATGGTTTCTCCCTATGAACCTGGCTGGAGAGTTCCGGGACCGCGTCCCGGGCGCCGAAGGAGCAAGTACCCACAAACTCTCAGGCACCAGGACAGTCAGGGTCGGGAACTCTGGAGAGCAGCGTGTCGCCTGTAACGGCACGCTCACCGACGGGGCACGATGACCACTCCCACGAGTGTGTCTCCAAACTCTCAGGTTACGGAACAGAGCGGGTGTCAGCCGAGGTGATCCACCGGATCACCCTCACATCGCTCGAGCAATCGGTTCACCGGTTACTCACTCTCCCTGGGAGATCCATGAATGTGACTGCTAGTGGGACATCCACGAACATCATGGCTGTCGCCAACTCACCTGTTCTCTGGGTGGCCGTTGCCGGCATCTTCGTCGTCATCGTCGTGCAGTCGGCGATCTACATGACCGCGGTCCGCAAGGTGGCACCCGTCGCGGACATGTCGCCGGAAGACATGAAAGTCTCGTTCCGCTCCGGCGCCGTCTCGGCGATCGGACCGTCCCTGGCGGTCTGCCTCGTCGCGATCGCCCTCCTCGCTCTCTTCGGCACGCCCGCGGTGCTGGCCCGCATCGGCTTGATCGGCTCCGCCGCGTACGACGTGTCCGCGGCCAGCATCGCCGCCGACTCCATGGGCGCGAAACTCGGCGCCGACACGTACACCCAGAACGTGTTCGTCGTCGCCTTCTTCGCCATGAGCATCGGCGGCGTGATGTGGATGCTGTCCGCGCTCATCCTCACTCCACTGCTCAAGCGGGGCGACGCGAAGATCCGCACGGTGAATCCGGCGTTGATGGCGGTCGTCCCCTCAGCCGCTCTGATCGGCGCGTTCGCATCGCTGGGCTTTCAGGAACTGACGAAGTCCAGCTACCACATCGTCGCGTTCGCCGCCTCCGCAGTCGCGATGGGGATCTGCCTCTTCGTCGCCCGCACGTTCGGCAAGAGCTGGCTCCGCGAATGGGGACTGGGCATTTCGATCCTCGTCGCCCTCACCGTCACCTACCTGGTCACCTCCTGATTCACGACTCGCACGGAAAGGACTTTTCGATGACTACCGACGAAGCCGTAACAGTGTCCACCGGCGCGCGTGAACTCGCCGAATTCGACAAGACGACATCCCGCTGGGGTCGTATCACGATGATCGCCGGGTTGCTCCTGTCGATCGGTGCGCCTCTGTACCTGGTGTTCTCGGGTGAGGTGGACGTCACGGCGGGCCAGTTGTGGACCGCGTTTGCCGCGGTGGCCGGGACCTTCTTCATCATCTGGCTGGTCGAACCCCTGACCTATTTCCCCATCCTCGGTCCGGCCGCGATGTACCAGGCGTTCATGATCGGCAACATCGCGAACAAGCTGTTGCCCGCCGCGCTGATCGCGCAGACGAACATCGGAGCCAAACCCGGATCCAAGCGGGCCGAACTGGCTGCGGTCCTGGCGATCTGCGGTGCCGCGATGGTGCACCTCGTGTCCCTGGCCGTGTTCGTCGGGCTGCTCGGCACCTGGCTGATCAGTGTGATTCCCGCCGACATCGTGACCGTCACCCGTTCCTACATCCTTCCCTCGGTCCTGGGGGCGGTCCTCGTGCAGGCGATCGTGTCGATGAAGCAGCCCCGGGCCACGGTGGTCGCGCTGCTGGTGGCCGCGATCATCACGTTCGTCGTGGTTCCGGCGATGCCGAGCCTCGCGCTGTCGTCCACCGCCATCGCGGTGATCGTGACGGCGGTCCTCGCCTGGTTCCTCAGGAACAAGAACGACCAGAGCCCTGCCGCGCTCGCGACCATCGAGTAAGAATCGATGCGCGGAGATACGTCACCTTCACCTGATTCGAAAGTAGGCTCCATGACCGACCTGCCGATCGCGCTCACCGACGAGCTGCGGACGAAGATGCACGACCTCTACCGCCACCTGCATGCGAACCCGGAACTGTCGATGCAGGAACACAAGACCGCCGAGCTGATCCAGAGTTCCCTCGTCGCCCTGGGGATCGACACGTTCGTCTGCGGCGGCACCGGAGTGGTCGGTGTCCTGACCAACGGCGAGGGCCCCACGGTGGCGTTCCGCGCCGATTCGGATGGGCTGCCGATCGCGGAGGACACCGGCGTCGACTACGCCAGCACGGCCACCGGACACCTCGACGACGGCACCGAGGTGCCCGTGATGCACGGCTGCGGTCACGACACGCACGTCGCCACCCTGCTCACCGTCGCCGAATTGCTCGCCGGTGCGCGGGAGGCCTGGGCCGGAACGATCGTGTTCCTCTTCCAACCGGGCGAGGAAACGGCGGCCGGCGCCAGGGCGATGATCGAGGACGGCCTGTGGGATCGGGCACCCAAGCCGGAAATCGTCTTCGGGCAGCACGTCGGGCCGATGCTGGCCGGCACCGTGCACGTCACGAGTGGCGACGCGATGGCCATGGCCGATTCGTTGAAGGTCACCGTCTACGGCCAGGGCTCACACGGCTCCCAGCCCCAGGATTCGATCGACCCGATCATCCAGGGCGTCAACATGATCAACCGAATCCAGACCATCGTGTCCCGCGAAGTGCACCCCCTGAAGCCGGCGGTCGTCACGGTCGCGACGTTCCATGCCGGGCTGAAGGAGAACATCATCGCGGACCGGGCCGAGTTCACGATCAACGTGCGCACCCTCGACCCCGAGGTCCGTGAGCAGGTCAACGCCGCGCTGCGCCGCATCATCTACGCCGAGGCCGACGCGTCCGGGGCACCGAAGCCGCTGATCGAGGAGCTGTACACGTTCCCGCGCAACTACAACGATCCCGACGCCACCGCCGATCTCGTCGCCGAGCTGCGGAAGGTGCTGGGCGAGAACAACGTCACGCCGTCGTCGCCGATGATGGGTTCGGAAGACTTCGGCCTGCTCGCCGAGGTGATCGGCGTGCCGTCGGTGTTCTGGATGTTCGGCGGTCACACCACCGACACGCTCGAGAGCGGAATGCCTGTGCCGGTGAACCACTCACCGTTCTTCGCGCCCGTCGCGGAGCCCACCCTGTCCACCGGCGTCCGGGCGGCGATGACGGCGATCCTGTCGAAGGTCGGGATCTAGGCCCTCCGGGCCCGTGAGTGGTTGACGAGTCTCTGCACTCGTTAACCACTCACGGGCGGCGGAGCCGCCTCAGTGGGTGGTCAGCGGTGCGTCCGCGGTGGCGACCACGCCGGTCTTCTCGAAACGCAACCGCGACACGGCGAGTCCGGCGAGAACGAAGGACGCGGCCACGAGGATGTACAGCTGGGTGGGCGACCAGTCGCGGTCGAGTAGGGCGCCCGCGACGATCGGCGACGCGATGGCGCCGACGCGGCCGATGCCGATTCCCCAGCCGACGCCGGTGGCCCGGACGGCAGGCGAGTAGACCGACGGCGTGAGCGCGTACAGCCCGGCGATGCAGCCGTTGGCGAAGACGCCGATCAGGGCGCCGAGTCCGAACGCGATGACGATGGACGCGGTGGCAGGGACGAAGACGACGAGCAGCACACCCGCGATCGCCATGTAGGCGATGAGCACGCGCTTCAGGGCGAAGCGTGCGGACAGCGCCCCGAGCAGGGTGGCGCCGAAGACGCCGCCGAGGTTGAGGAGCACTCCGCCGGTGACGCCCTGGTTCGCGGACATGCCCGCCTCGACCAGCAGTTTCGGGGTCCAACTGGTGACGAAGTAGAACCCGAACATCGCCATGAAGAACGCGAACCACACCAGGAGTGTGCTGCGGCGTCGCTGCGGGGACAGCAGGACGCGCATCGCGAAACCGGCGTCGGCGGTGCCGGCGGCACGCGGTGCGGGCAGCTCGTCGAGTCGCGGCTGACCGGCCCGCTGGGCGAACGCGTTGATCCGGTCGAGGGCGTTGGCCGGTCGCCGGACGAGCAGGAAGTCGATCGATTCCGGGAGCCGGGCGTAGACGACGGGGATGATCGCCGCCGTGCACAGTCCGCCGAACAGGAACACCGAGCGCCAGCCGAGCGAGTTCTGCAGGACGACGGCAATGATTCCGCCGAGGGTGGCGCCGACGGCGTAACCGGTGGAATTGAGGCTCACCGCGAGCCCGCGCCAGCGGTTCGACGCGTACTCACTGGCGATGACGTTGCTGCTGGCGAGGATTCCGCCGATGCCGACGCCGGTGAGGGCGCGGAGCAGTCCGAGTTGCATCGCGTTCTGGCTGACCGCGGACAGCAGCATGCCCGTCGACGCGAGTGCCAGGCACAGCAGGATCATGGCGCGGCGGCCGATGGTGTCAGCCCACGGCGCCAGGAACAGCGACCCCGCGGCCATGCCGAACAGTCCGGCGCTGAGCAGGAGGCCGACGACCGACCCGGACAGATCCCACTCCTGCGACACCGACTGTGCGGTGAACGCCATGACGAGGACGTCGAAGCCGTCGAGCACGTTGAGTAGACCGCAGATGGCGATGGCGCCCCATTGGTAACGCGTCATCGGGCTGCTGTCGATGCGTTCGCGTAGGTCGAATTGCATGCGCTGGACCTGCTCTTCCTCAGAGGTGGGCTGTGATGTGGCTCACGACTCACCTACCGTGGCGGACAGGTCACTCGTTTCCAACTTCGCTTCCGAATGTCGGAATACGAGAAGTGGCGGTCGGACGCGGTGCTGGGCCATCATTTCCCTGTTGACAACTGGAAGGGTCCGGGCGACCGGCAGTGGGCGGAAAGGTCCATGGATGTGACTGGCTCGGGTTTCGGTAATTCCTGGCCGGCGGAACGGTTGTTCGCCGGGCCGGGCGAGACGCGGGAGCGGCTACGCCGCACCGATTGGGCGGCCACGCCGCTGGGGCCCGTCGAGACGTGGTCTGTCGAGTTGCGGGCGGCAGTGCGAACCGTGCTGCCCTCCGAGGTCCCGATGTTGCTCTGGTGGGGGCCTGAGCTCGTGCAGATCTTCAACGAGGCGTACACCCGGGTCCTCGGCGCCAAGTACCCGGCCGCGATCGGTGAACCCGGGGCGCAGTGCTGGGCGGAGATCTGGGACGAGGTGGGACCGCTCGCCGAGCAGGTGATGGCGGGCGGCGCATCCACCTACACGGAGAATCAGCCGCTGTACATGCTGCGGCACGGGTACCTCGAGGAGACGTACTGGACGTTCTCCTACAGTCCGGTGCAGGACGAGGACGGGAACGTCGCCGGGGTCTTCGTGGCGACGACCGACGTGACCGCGAGCGTGCTCGGGGAGCGTCGACTGGAGACTCTGCGGCAACTGGGCACGGTATCCACCGCGGGCGGCGACGATCCGCTGGTCGATGCCTGCCGTGCGGTCGTGCGGGTACTCGGCGCCAGCGGACAAGACGTCCCGCTGGCGGCGATCTATCTCCGCCGCGAGGTCGTCGGCGGTCCCGGGGACGACGCTGCCGAGGACCTCGTGCTCGTCGGTGCCGCCGGGGTGGACGACGACGGCGAGTTCAGGCCCGCCCGGATCCCGGCGACCGACGTCACCCAGCCGGTGGCGACCAAGGCGGTGACGGAGGTGCGGCTGTGCCCGTTGATCGTGACGGGTCACGCGGAGCCGGTGGGCGTGCTGGTGCTCGGGATCAGTCCGTATCGCGCGTTCGACGACGCGTATCGGGGCTTCGCCGAGTTGGTCACGGCGAAGGTGTCGACCCTGATCTCGGACGCTCTGGCCTACGAATTCGAACGGGACCGCGCCGCTGCGTTGGCGGAGCTCGACGCGGCGAAGACGCGGTTCTTCCAGAACGTCAGTCACGAGTTCCGTACCCCGCTGACCCTGTTGCTCGGACCCCTCGAGACACTGCGCGAGCCGACCGGCGATGAATCGCCCGCTGATCAGCGCGACGCGATCGCGGCCGCCTACCGGGCGGCGGTCCGGCTGCAACAGCTCGTCGACGACCTGCTCGATCTGTCCAAGGCGGAAGCCGGTCAGCTTCGGCCCCGCGCGGAGCCGACCGATGTCGGCCGGTTGACGGCCGACTGCGTGAGCATGTTCGATTCCGCCGCCGTGCAGGCCGGCCTCGCACTGCGGGCAGATATCGACGAGGGCTCGGGTCCGGTCGAATTGGACCGCGAGATGTGGGTGAAGATCGTGCTGAACCTCGTGTCGAACGCGGTCAAGTACACCCGGTCCGGATCCGTGTCCGTCGCGCTCCGTCAGGACGCCGACCGGCTGGTGCTGAGCGTGACCGACACGGGTGTGGGAATTCCCGCCGAAGAACGCGAACGCGTATTCCACAGGTTCCATCGCGTCGAGGCGGGCGGGCCGGGCAGTGGCGGCGTCGGCATCGGGCTTTCCCTGGTCGCCGATCTCGCCGCGGCGCTCGGCGGTTCCGTCGATCTCGACAGTGCACCGGGCCGGGGCAGCACCTTCACCGTCCGCGTACCGCGGATCCCGGCGCCGGACGGTGTGACCCCGCGCACACACGACCGACCCATCGGTGCGATGACGTCCTCCGGCGACGTCGACCAGCGCGAACCGTCCGCCGAAGCCGCGGCATCGCACGCATCCGGAGCGGACCGCCGCCGCATCCTGGTCGTCGAAGACCACCCGGACCTGCGGGCGTACCTCACCCGACTGCTGCGAGCGCAGGGCTGGGACGTCGACGCCGTCGCCGACGCGGAGTCCGCGCTGAAATACGTCGCCGCCCGCACGCCGCATCTCGTGCTCAGCGACATCATGCTTCCCGGTCGCGACGGCATCGACTTCCTCCGAGAGCTGCGATCGGAGCAGTCGACGGCACGGCTGCCGGTCATTCTGCTCACGGCCCGCGCGGGAACGGAGTCGACCATCGACGGGCTGAACCACGGAGCCGACGACTACATCGTCAAGCCCTTTCAGCCGAGCGAACTCGTCGCGCGGGTGCGTGTTCATCTCGAAATGTCATGGCTTCGCGAAACTTTGGTCACGGACAGTGAGCTCGAAACGGAACAACTGCGCAAAGCGCTGGATACGCGAACAACCCTCAGCCAAGCTGTCGGGCTGACCATGGCCGCCTTCCAGTGCGACGCCGACACCGCTTTCGACAAGCTCGCCTCGTACTCGCAGAATCGCAACGTCAAACTTCGGGAGATCGCGGCAGAGGTCGTCGCGAACTTCACCGCAGGCACCGACCGCGAATAAGGCCGCAGTTTCCCCGACCTGCGTTCCGGGTAGGCGTGACCGATGAACGACGATCAGCACGCCGAACCGGACCCCGACGATCCGAGTAAGCCGGATTCGCCTGCGGACCTGACGAAACCGTCCTGGTGGTACGTCATCAGGAAGACGGCGCACGAGTTCACGCGCGATCAGTGCACCGACCTGGCCGCCGCACTGACGTACTACGCGGTCCTCTCGCTGTTCCCGGCGCTGCTGGCACTGGTCTCGCTGCTGGGGGTGTTCGGTCAGGGGCAACGCACCACCGATGCGGTACTGCAGATGGTCGACGACCTCGGGCCGTCCTCCGCCGTGGACACGTTGCGTGACCCCATCGCGCAACTGGTCGCGGCTCCGACCGCGGGCATGGCCCTCGTCCTCGGCCTGCTGGGTGCGGTGTGGTCGGCGTCCGGCTACATCGGGGCGTTCGGACGCGCCATGAACCGCATGTACGAGGTCGAGGAAGGGCGTCCGGTGTGGAAGCTCCGGCCCCTGATGCTGGCCGTCACCATCGTCGGTCTGGTTCTGGTGGCCGCTGCTGCGGCGATGCTCGCCCTGAGCGGTCCCGTCGCGTGCTCGGTGGGTGACGCGATCGGATTCGGCGACACCGCCCTGACCGTCTGGAACATCGCGCGCTGGCCGTTCGTCCTCGGCGTCGTCGTGGTAGCCGTGGCCATCCTGTACTATGTCACGCCCAACGTGAAGCAACCGAAGTTCCGCTGGATCAGCGCCGGCGCGTTCCTCGCCATCGTGACGTGGATTCTCGCGTCGGTCCTGTTCGGCCTGTACGTCGCCAACTTCGGCAGCTACAACAAGACGTACGGCTCCCTGGCCGGCGTGATCGTGTTCCTGCTCTGGCTCTGGATCACCAACCTGGCGTTGCTCTTCGGCGCAGAACTGGATGCCGAACTCGAACGCGGACGGGAACTGCAGGCCGGCATGCCGGCCGAGGTCGAACTGCAATTGCCGCCGCGCGATACGCGGGCCTCCGACAAGAACGCCGAGAAGTACGAGCAGTACGTGCAGGAGGGCAGGGCGCTACGCGAGAGTGAGTGCCCTCCGGGCCCGTGAGTACTTGTTAACCACGGGCGGTTAACAAGTACTCACTGGCGGAACGCCATCGCGTCGTCCACGATCTTGCCGTGCCGCAAGGTCACCAGGTCGCGGAAGTAGTTCATCCGCAGCCGCCACGGCGCTTCCGACCCCTGCTTCGGGAACGACTCCACCGACCGCAGCACGTAGCCGGCGGCGAAGTCGAGGAACGGCTCCTCCTCGACCGAGCTGTCGCGCTCCGGGGCGCACTGCGTGAACCCGTTCGCGTCCATGTGCGCGAGGAGACGGCAGACGTACTCGCACACCAGGTCTGCCTTCAGCGTCCACGACGCGTTGGTGTACCCGATGACGAACGCGAAGTTGGGCACCCCGCTGAGCATCATTCCCTTGTACGCCATGGTGTCGGTGAGGTCGATGTCGTGGCCGTCGACGGCGAGCGTCGTTCCGCCGAACGCGAGCAGGTTCAGGCCGGTCGCAGTGACGACGACGTCGGCGTGCAGCTCCTCCCCGGACTTCAGCGTGATCCCGGTCTCGGTGAAGGTGTCGATGTGATCGGTCACGATCGACACCTCGTCGTTCCGGATGGAACGGAACAGGTCCCCGTTGGGCACGAGGCACAGTCGCTGATCCCACGGGTTGTACCGGGGCGTGAAGTGGGTGTCGATGTCGTAGCCCTGCGGCAGCCACTTCTCCTGCATCTGCCGGATGCGCCCCTTCATGAATTCCGGATAGCGCTGGCACAGTTGATAGATCGCGGTCGCGACCGAGGCGTTCTTCAGCCGAGTCAGCGCGTAGGCGAGCTTGGCGGGCAGGTGGCGCCGCAACTTGTTGGCCAGCTTGTCCTTCGCCGGCATCGAGATGATGTAGGTGGGCGACCGCTGCAACATGGTCACGTGTGCGGCGTCGGCGGCCATCGACGGCGCCAGCGTCACCGCGGTGGCGCCGCTGCCGATGATGACGACACGCTTACCCGCGTAGTCGAGGTCCTCCGGCCACTTCTGCGGGTGCACAACCTGCCCGGCGAACCGGTCGATCCCGGGGAACTCGGGGGTGTAGCCCTCGTCGTAGCGGTAGTAACCGCTGCAGGACATCAGGAAGTTCGCGGTGAACCGGACCGTTTCACCGGTATCGGAGCGCTCGGCGTCGATCGTCCACTGGGCGTCGGGTGTCGACCACTCGGCGCGAACGACCCTGTGCTGGAACCGGATGTTCCGGTCGATGCCGTGCTCGGCCGCCGTGGCCTTGACGTACTCGAGGATCGACGGCCCGTCGGCGATGGACTTCTCACCCGTCCACGGCTTGAACCGGTACCCGAGGGTGTGCATGTCCGAGTCCGAGCGAATACCGGGGTAGCGGAACAGGTCCCAGGTGCCGCCGATCGATTCGCGGCTCTCCAGGATGGCGTAGGTCCGTCGGGGGAAGTTGTCCTGCAGGTGGTACGCCGCACCGATCCCGGACAGTCCGGCCCCGATGATCAGCACGTCGACGTGTTCGACGGGAGCCTTCGCGCCGGTGGTTTCGACGGCGCTATCGGTGTGTGACATGAACACTCTCTCGCTGGCGGGGACGGGTGGTTACTTCGGGTCTACGGCGACGTCGCCGAGAGCGACATTACGTGCGCTGGTGGACCGGCCGAGCTTCGCGGCTTCCTCGTCCATCAGCGGAAGGATCCGGGGGACCGGGGGTAGTAGCGTGCGATCCCCGATCCGCGACGTCACCACCGCCTTCAGCCAGGCGAAGATTCCGACCCACCGGGGCACGTAGACCCGGCGCTTCCGCTTGGTCAGGGCGACCACGAACGCGTCGACGCACGAGCCCACCGACGTCGTCTTGCCGAGCGGTCCCGGCAGAGTGGCGAGAAATTGGTTGAACGCGGTGAGGTCGGCTTTCGCGTCCTGGACGAGCGGTGTGTCGATCCACGACATGTGCGCGGAGCCCACGGTGACGCCGTGGTGTGCGACTTCGAGACGCAGGGCGTTGGCGAAATGTTCGATTCCGGCCTTGCTCGCGTTGTAGGCGGCCAGACCGGCCACGGGCGCGAACGCGGCGAGCGAAGAGACGACGAGGATGTAGCCCTTGCGTTCGATCACGGAGGGCAGTGCAGCGCGGACGGTGTGGAAGACGCCGAGAATGTTGATGTCGATGACCCGCTTGAACGTGGCCGGATCGACGTGCAGGACCGAGCCGAAACTGGCGATGCCGGCGTTCGCGAGTACGAGGTCGATGCCGCCGAACTTCGCGATGCCGGCGTCGACGGCCTTTTGCACGGCGGCCAGATCGCACACGTCGGCGGCCGCGGCGATCGCGACGTCGTCGCCGAGTTCGGCGGCGAGCGCCTTCAGCGGTTCGGCGTCCAGATCGATCAGAACCAGTTTGACGCCCTTGCGGGCGAGGGCGCGAGACGTCTCTGCACCGATGCCACGCGCGGCCCCGGTGACGAGCGCGACTTTGTTCCTGAGCGTGGGCATGGGATCTCCTGGCGTGTGATCTGGCACCGTTCGGTGTCAGTTTGTATCTGGAACTGTGCGGTGTCAATATGGGGGCGTGAGTTCGCCCAAGCTCGACGCAACGGGCCGCACCTACCGCGGTGCGGGTCCGCGCCAGCGTCAGGAAGAGCGGCGCGTGCGCCTCGTCGACGCGGCCGTCGAAGTGTTCGGGACCAGCGGATACCGGTCCGCGACGGTGGAGAAGATCTGCGCGACCGCCGGGCTCACCAAGCGCTACTTCTACGAGTCCTTCGACGACAGCGAGGCCCTGCTCCTGGCGGCGTACGCGAGCGTGACCGACCGCCTGCGGGACAGCGTCCTGCGCGGCGCGGGAGACGGCGGCGCCGATCTCGACGCGCGGGTTCGCGGTGCACTGACCGCGTTCTTCCGAACCGTCGCCGACGACCCGCGGATCCCGCGGATCGCATTCCAGGAGGTTCTCGGCGTCGGTCCGGAGGTCGACCACGCGTACCGACGCGTCACCCTGTCGTTCGTGGACTCCGTCCTCGTCGTCATCGGTCCGGCCGTCGACCGGGCCGCATTCCCCGACTTCCACCTGCGCACCCTCGCGACCGGCCTGGTGGGAGCCGTCCTGATGATTGCCCAGCAATGGGTGCTGTCGGAGAACCCGCAGCCGATCGAGTCCGTCATCGGCAGCGCGCACACCATCCTCTCGGCCGTCCTGGGCCAACTCGGTACCCCGCCCATGTGAGTGGCGCGGAGTCCGGGCGCACGCTTTGCCACTCACGTGCGCTGACCTGGACTGCGTGTGCCGGCAGCAATCCCGGCAAACCCCGGACGCCATCACATATATGTTGTTAAATACCTGACATGCCCGGTGCTGTGCACTGCCAATCGCCGTGGGTCCGCAACACCACGATCCGCGCGGTGCTCGCCGCGCTGCTCGGGATCGTCGGGCTCGCGGCGCCGCCGCCGATCGTCGCGCACGCCGCCGGTTACGAGGGCCTGCTCGACATCACGCCGGCGAACGCGGCGGCGGAATCGATCGGCGGACTCGACCCCCGGTTGCCCACCGACTCCGCCGTTCTCGGTGCCGCGCTCGCGGCCGCCCGCTCCGACGGCGTCGCTGCTACACGCTATTCCGCTCTTCTGCAACAGTATTGGCTCGCTCGAGGATCCGAGGCGTCCGGCATCGACCTGGCGGCGTGGGATCCGAACGCGGGGCTGATCGCCAACGCTGCGGTGGTCGACCGGGTCTACGAGAATTACGGCCGGTACCAACTTCAGCGCACCGAGCTCTACTGGTCCGGGATGGCCGGGCTGGCGGGGGGTTCGTTTGCCGCCGGCTTCTGGGACCTCGACCTCGGCCGCACCGTGCTCGGAGTCGACGCCGTCCACGCCCTGGGCAACGCCGTCGCGTCCACGGTCCGGGGGTTGCCCGGCGGAGCGATGACGCTCCTGCCCGCGGACCCGAGAACGCTCGCGACCCTCGGCCCGGCGATGACAGCCGAGGACATGGACTGGTACCAGAAGCGCCTGCTGATGATGCAGAAGCACATCTACTTCGACATGGTGCCGATGCACGAGGCGTACCTGAACGAGGGCCGGACCGCTGTCGAGGAGATGGCCGCCGCCGGACTGCTCGACGAGAACGCCGAGATTGCCTGGAACGGCATCTTCTCCGGCACACCCGAAGGGTATGTGGACGCGCTGTTCCGGATGGCGTCGCGGGAGCAGAATCAGATCATCGCCGATCAGTGGGACGTCACCGCGGCGGCCCGCGACGGCGTCGGCCGCGCGCTCACGTACGCAACGACCCTGGCGGCGCAACCGTCAGTTCCCGGTTCGCGCGCACCGGGACAGGTTGCGCCGATGTCGGTCGACGGCGACGTGAACGGCTCGACCTACCGGCTCCGCACGCCCATGCCCGGCTTCAACTGGGCCGATCGCGAACCGCGCTGGCAGTACATCGTCAGTGACATCGCGTCGTCCTACCAGCGGCTCGCCGAAGGACGTCCGGGAGAGTTGCGGGCTCTGCTCGCCATCCCGTTCCGCGACTTCGTCGAGAGCCAGCGGGTGCTGCGGCGGGTGCCCGACCTCGCCCGCGACATGAGCACCGGCTGGGAGTTGTCCCCGGCGCATCCGTAGCCGTTGCCGTTGCAGGACGAACGGGACGCTCGTTCGATCTGACGCAACGACCGTCCCGTTCGTCCGGGGCGCGAGGCCGGCTTTCCAATGGATGGATGTGACGTTGTGCACGCGTAGCCGTGATTGGCA
This sequence comes from Rhodococcus wratislaviensis, assembly GCF_041228765.1. Lineage (NCBI taxonomy): Bacteria > Bacillati > Actinomycetota > Actinomycetes > Mycobacteriales > Nocardiaceae > Rhodococcus > Rhodococcus wratislaviensis. The sequence goes on from NZ_CP150488.1 coordinate 1,870,842, forward strand.
CGTTGTGTCACACCACGCCAGGCCCGATCGCAGGAGAGTCGATGAACGTATCCGCCGTCACGCACGACAGCCCGACGACCGCGACACCCACGGAGGTCACGAAGACGCCGAAGAAGGCGGCGCTCGCGTCCTTCCTCGGAAGTGCGCTCGAGTACTACGACTTCTTCATCTACGGATCCGCCGCCGCCCTCGTCTTCGGGCACACCTTCTTCCCGGCAGGCAACGACGCGATCGGCACGGTCGCCGCGCTCGCGACGTTCGGCGTCGGCTACGTGGCCAGGCCCGTCGGCGGCATCGTCCTCGGCCACTTCGGAGACAAGCTGGGACGCAAGAAGATTCTGCTGCTGACCCTGCTCATCATGGGCCTGTCCAGTCTCGCGATCGGATTCCTGCCCACGTACGAGCAGATCGGCATCGCGGCCCCGATCCTCCTCGTCCTGTGCCGGCTCGCGCAGGGATTCTCCGCGGGCGGTGAGGCCGCCGGCGCCAGCACCCTCACGCTCGAGCACTCACCCGAGGGGCGGCGGGCGTTCTTCACCAGTTTCACCATGACCGGATATGCCGCCGGGATGGTCCTCGCGACCCTCGTCTTCATCCCCGTGGCCGCGCTGCCGAAAGAACAACTCGACAGCTGGGGCTGGCGAATTCCGTTCTGGTGCAGCGCGGTCATGCTCGTGGTGGCCTACTTCGTGCGCACCAAGCTCGACGAGACCCCGGTGTTCGAGGAGTCGCGCGAGCACGCGGAAGTGCAGAAGCTGCCCGTCGTCACCGTCGTGACCACCCAGTGGCGGGACGTCCTGCGGATCGCTCTGTGTTCGCTGTTCGCGGTCGGGCAGACGGTGTTCACGGTCTTCGGGCTCGCCTACGCCACCGGACCCGACGTCGGCATCGACCGCACCACGATGCTGTGGGCGTCGTCCGTGTCGATCGCGGGGTCCATCGTCGCGATCCCGCTGCTCGCCAAGCTGTCGGACCGCGTCGGACGCCGACCGGTCTGGATCACCGGTGCCCTCGGGTGCGCCGTGACGATCTTCGGGTACTTCTGGGCCATCTCGGTCGGCTCCATTCCACTGATCTTCCTCGCCGCGCTGCTCACGATGACGCTGTTCTATTCGATGGTGAACGGCCTCTGGCCCAGCTTCTTCACCGAGATGTTCGCCGCGCCCGTGCGCTACTCCGGCTTCGCGGTCGGTACGCAGATCGGCTTCCTCATCGCCGGCTTCGCCCCGGCGATCGGCTGGGCGCTGCTGGGCACCGGGGTGAACGCGTGGGTCCCCGTCGCGGTGTTCACGGCGCTCTGCATGCTGGTCTCGTCCGTCGCCGCCTTCACTGCCCGCGAGACGTACCGGGTACCGCTGGCCGAACTCGGACGTACGTCGACCCCGCAGGAGTAGCCGGAGGACAATAGGACGATGTCACGGACACCGACTGGAGAATCGGTCACTGCCCGCGTCGTGAGGGTCTTGTCCTCCTTCGACGCGGACACACCGTCCCTGTCGGTGTCCGATATCGCACGTCGGTCCGACCTCCCCGTCGCGACGGCGCACCGCATCGTCGGGGAACTCGTGAAGTACCGCCTCCTCGAACGCAACGACACCCGCATCAGCATCGGCGTGCGGATGTGGGAACTCGGGTCCCGCGGTTCGCACACCCTGAGCCTGCGCGAGGCCGCGATGCCGTTCATGGAGGACGTGAACGCCGCGATCAAGCAGCACACCCAGCTGGGCATCCTCGACGGCAACGAGGTGCTGTTCGTCGAACGGCTCTCCACGCGTGGGTCCGTCGTCAACGTCACCAAGATCGCCGGACGTCTTCCGGTGCATGCCTGCTCGTCCGGCCTGGTCCTGATGGCGAACGCCTCCCGCGACGTGCAGGACCAGTTGCTGGCGCAGCCGCTCGAGCGCTACACCGATGCCACCGTCACCGACCCGGAGCAGATGCGACGTCTGCTCGCCGAGGTCCGGCACCAGCACTTCGCGGTGGCCGCCGGTCTCATCACCCCGGGAGCGACGGGAGTCGCTGTGCCCGTGCGGGACACCGACGGCGGCAGGGTGATCGCCGCCCTGTCCGTCGTCATACCGCACGATCAGGCCAACCCTCAGTCGGTGGTCGCGGCGCTGACGACGGCGTCCCGCGGCATCACCCGGGCGATGACGCGCGGATCGCGGCCCTGACAGAATCCTTTTCCATCCATTGGAGTCGCGCTGTGACTCCGGTCGCAGGTCGGTCAGAGTGATTGTCACGAACACACTGTCACCGATCGCACAGCGTGAGCCGAAAGGTACTGCACACCAGTACATGTCCGATCGTGTGCCGACTCTCCAGGGAAGGTTCAAACATGAGCTCGAAAACTGTCAAATGCGACCTGTTGGTCATCGGATCCGGGGCCGCAGGCATGGCCGCCGCACTCAAGGCGGCGAGCGAGGGGCACAGCGTCATCGTCGCCGAGAAGTCGCAGTGGCTCGGCGGGACCACCGCGATCTCGGGCGGCTGGGCGTGGGTGCCGGGCAACAAGCAGGGCGTCGCGCAGGGTGACACCCGCCTGGAGATCGAAACCTACATCCGCGCACTCGCCAAGGACTGCTACAAGGCCGAGATGGTCGACACGTTCCTCGACGAGGTCCCCGAGGCGATCGACTGGCTCGAGCGCGACACCGACGTCGAATTCGTCTATCCGGAAATGGCTCCGGACTACCAGATGGATGCGCCGGGCGCGAAGCCGTCGGGACGCGCGATCTCGGGCAAGGTCGTCGACGCGCGCACGCTCGGCGAGAACCGGCTGCGGTTGCGTCCCTACCTCGACACCTACACCGTATTCGGGTACATGCCGGAGGTCGGACCCGACATCGCACAGTTCCTGCACGCCAATCAGTCGTTGAAATCGTTTGTGTACGTGTCGAAGAAGCTCCTCAAGACGTGGTTCGAGACGGTGCTCTGCCGTCGATCGTTCGACCGGACCAACGGCAATTCGCTCATGGTGCGGATGGTGTCGTCCGCCGCGAAGCTCGGCATCCGGATGTGGACCGAGACGCCGGTGACGAAGATTCTGCAGTCGGAGAACGGGGTCGTCACCGGGGCGGTACTCGGGGGCGTGCACGCGGGAACGGTCGAGGCGCGGCTCGGCGTCGTCATCGCCGCCGGCGGATACTCCTCGGATCCGGCGCTGCGGGCGGAGTACTGGGATCATGATCCGCACGGCGACAATCACTTCACTCCCACGGTCGGGCACGACGGCGACAACGTGCGCCTGGCCGCGCCGCTCGGCGGGCACGTCGACACCGACGTCCACGAGCCGGCCGCCTGGGCCCCGGTGACGGTGTTCACCGGTCTGCGCGGGCAGAGACGGATCTTCCCGCACCTGCGGGCGTTCGGGCTCCCCGGACTGATCGCGGTGAACCGCAAGGGCGAACGTTTCGCCAACGAGTCGAGCTCGTACCACGACTTCGGCATGGCGATGATTCAGGAGAACGCAGGCCAGGACGAGACGTTCGGCTACATCATCGCCGACTCGAAGGCCATGAACAAGTACGGAATCGGGTACGCCAAGCCGTGGCCGATCCCGCAGGGCTATTTCAAGAAGACCGGCTTCCTCCACAAGGCCGGCACGGTCGAGGACCTCGCCCGCGAGATCGGTGTCGACGCCGCCGGGCTGACGAAGACCCTCTCCGAGTTCAACGCTGGGGCCGCGAAGGGGGAGGACCCGAAGTTCAATCGCGGATCCAACTGGTTCCACCACTTCAAGGGCGACATGGAACACCAGCCCAACCCGAACCTCGAGCCGCTCGACAAGGGACCGTACTACGCCGCGAAGATCGAGATGGGAGACCTCGGAGCCTATTCCGGCCTGGCCGTCGACCGGCACAGCCAGGTACTCGACGACGACAACCAGCCGATCCCCGGTCTGTTCGCGGCCGGTTCCGCGGCCGTCAGCATCTTCGGCGGCGGCTACCCGGGTTACGGCGCCAACATCGGTCCCGCCCTCGTCTTCGGATACACCATCGGCCGGGACGCCGAGATCCTCGCGTCGCTGCGCAGCGAATCCGTCGAGCCGACCGTTCTGGAAGAGGTCTGACATGCCGTTCTTCCTCGTCCGCTACGCATACACCGGTGACACGGCCGGCCGGGACGAGCACCGCCCCGAACACAAGAGTTACCTGCAGGCGGCCGCCGACCGCGGACTGATCCTCGGGTCCGGTCCGTTCGCGGCAGGCGAAGACCCCGGTGCGGCGATGATCTACGAGGCCGCGGGCAAGCAGGACGTCGTCGACGTCGTCGAGGGCGACCCGTTCCGGACGCATGGGTACGTCGCGTCGTACGACATCACCGAGTGGATTCCGATGATCGGCCCGTGGGCCGTCGCAGCAGTGGGAGGTAGGTCATGACGGGTCGTGTGGCAGGGAAGGTCGCCGTCGTCACGGGGGCGAACGGTGATCTGGGCGGCGCGACCGCGCGGATGCTCGCATGCGAGGGGGCGGTCGTCGCGGCCCTCGACCTCACAGTGCCGGCTGCCCCATGGGAGTCGGGGTCGATCACGTCGTTCGCCGTCGACGTCACCGACGAGGCCAGCGTCGCCGAGGCAGTCGCAGCGGTGGTGGAGACCGTCGGCGTCCCCGACGTCCTGGTCAACTGTGCCGGCATCATCGGCAGGCCCGCGCCGTCGCACGAGGCGTCGGTCGCCGAGTTCGACCAGGTCTTCGACGTCAACGTCAAGGGCGTCTGGCTCACGACCAAGCACGTCGTGCCGCACATGATCGGCCGGACGAAGGGCAGCATCGTGAACTTCTCGTCGATCCACGGGCTGACCGGAGGCTCCAACGTACCGCTGTATCACGCGTCGAAAGGTGCTGTGCGACTTCTCAGCAAGGCCGACGCCGTCACGTACGGTCCGCACGGCATTCGTGTCAACTCGATCCACCCCGGGTCGATGCGGACGGCGATGAGCCAGCGGTCGGCCGAGGGCAGCGCCATCGGACCGGAGGAGTACTACCGTCAACTCGTCTCCGGCAACCCCCTCCCGCGGCAGGGGGAGCCCGACGAGATCGCGTACGGGGTGCTCTACCTCGCCTCGGACGAATCCGGCTTCACCACCGGCACCGAACTCGTCGTCGACGGTGGGTACACGGCGCACTGACTCGTTGGCCGCGCCCAATGTCGCATTGGTTCAGTCTAACTGCACCGGTGTGACATTGGACGCGGCCGTCAGGTGAAGTGCCGCACCAGACGGCGATGCCGGTGCGCGAAGAACGCGCCGAGGACGCGGGCGAGCACCGGCGTCAACGGCACCAGCGGAAGCCGCGGCTCGAACGTGATCCGGTCGTGGACGCCGGTGCTCCCGTCATCGAAGGGCCGCAGCGTCCGCTCGTGCTCCCACCGGCGCATGCTGAGCATCGTCGACTTCTCGTGAAACCGCCGGTACGGTTCGAGTTCGGCGATGGTCAGATCGTCGTAGTCGAACGGGACGAGCCCGAACAACCGCAGCCACGCCCGCCCGAGCGGTTCACCGACCGGGACCGTGTCGATCGTGATCGACTCCCGACCCCGCGGGATGCTCATCGTCATCCACGGACGCATTTCGTCGTTGATCCCCTCCGGGTCGACGACCCTGGCCCACACCTGTCCGATCGGTGCGCCGACGACCGAGCTGCGTTCGATGATCACCGTTCCATCTTCGTTCGACCACATGAGGGTGTGCAACGGCGCGGTCTCTGTGGACCGACGTCATGTCACTCGTTCTCGACGGCCGAGACGGGTACGGGCGCGTGCAGGATCAGTCGCTGGCCGACACCGTCATGATCGGGTCCTTCTCGTAAGACGCGTGATCAGGAGTACTTCTCGCGGAAATGGTCTTCGAGCTCCTCGAGGGAACGTCCGCGGGTTTCAGGCACCTGGGTGGTGAAGATCAGTGCGAGAAGGCCGAGGCCGGCGAAGATGAAGAAGGTCATCGCGATGCCGATCGCTGCGACGACTGGAGGGAAGAACAGCGCCACCAGGGCGTTGGCGATCCAGAGGACGAAGATGCAGACGCCGATGGCGAAGCTGCGGATCTTGAGCGGGAAGATTTCCGCGAGCATCAACCACGCGAGGGGTCCGATTGTGCCTTGCATGGAGAACACGAACAGGACGACGAATACGAGGATGCAATACGCCTTGACGGGGCCATCCGGTAGCAGCACTGCGGAGAGACCGATGAGCAGGTGGAAGATGGTGATGAGAGCGAAACCGACGAACAGCATGGTGCGTCGGTTGACTTTGTTCATTACCTTCAGCGCGATGGTGATGCCGAGTACGCTGACGAGACCGTTGAGGGTGTTCGCGACGATGGCGGCGCTCGAGGAGAATCCAGCATCGGCGAGCAGCTGGGTTCCGTAGTACATCACCGAGTTGATGCCGGTGAACTGCTGGAATACCCCGAGTCCGATCCCGATCAGCATCAAGCGTCGTATCCACTTCACGGACAGGTCGATTGGGCCGCCGACCTGGGTGAGTTCTTCTTCCTCGGCGAGGGCTTCGACCTCCGCCATTTCGGCATGCGCGGCTTCGGGGGTGCGGACCTGCTTCAGGACCATGAGTGCGTCGTCGTGACGACCCTGCGAGATCAGCCACCGCGGGCTTTCGGGCATTCGAAGCATGCCGAGGAGTAGCACTATCGCCGGGGCCACAGCGACCAGCAGCATGTACCGCCAGACCGAATCGTGCTCCCCCCAGAGGTTGAAGATGACGGCATTGATGACAAATGCGAGGAATTGACCGGACACGATCATGAACTCGTTGCGCGAGACGATGCTGCCGCGTCGCTCCGCGGGGGACATCTCGGCCAAATACACCGGGACGGTTGCTGATGCACCACCGACGGCGAGGCCGAGGACGAAGCGGAAGGCTGCCAGTACCTCCCATGTCGGCGCGAGGACGCAGCCGAGAGTTCCCGTCATGAAAACGACCGAGAGCAGCAAAATGTTGTGGCGACGGCCGTATCGGTCGGAGAGTCGGCCGCCGATCAGTGCTCCGAATGCCGCGCCGAAGATGAGAATGCTGACCACGAAGCCCTCGGTGAGCGCGGTGAGCCCGAGGTCTTCCTCGAGTGGTTCGAGGGCACCGTTGATGACACCGGTGTCGTATCCGAAGAGCAGGCCGCCGAACGTTGCGATGAATGCGATGAGGCCGAGACGCTTGGAGGGGCGGTTGCTGCGAGTGGGACTGGATGTGGCGTGGGTTTCGCGGCCAGAGTCGGTCAACATGAAACTTCTCCTCGTTGCACTCCATGACAGGAGATGCGAATTCTGCTGAAGCAGAGACTCTTGTATCGAACCGGGGGATCATTTGCCGAGTCTTTGCCGGGGTGCCGGCTGGCGCCGGAGGTCAGTTGTTCTGGGGGAATCCGAGGTTGAGGCCGCCGTGGCTGGGGTCGAGCCAGCGGGTGGTGACGACCTTGCCGCGGGTGAAGAAGTGCACACCTTCGGTGCCGTGCGCGTGGCTGTCGCCGAACAGGGAGTTCTTCCAGCCCCCGAAGCTGTAGTAGGCCATGGGGACGGGGATGGGGACGTTGATGCCGACCATGCCGACCTCGACCTCGTTCTGGAACCGGCGCGCGGCGCCGCCGTCGTTGGTGAAGATGGCGGTGCCGTTGCCGAACTGGCTGGCGTTCACCAGTTCCAGGGCCTCGTCGTAGGACTCGACCCGGATCACGGACAGGACGGGTCCGAAGATTTCGTCGGTGTACACACTCATGTCCGTGGTGACGTGGTCGATCAGGGTCGGTCCGAGCCAGAACCCGTCCGCACCGCCATTCGCCTGCACGGTGCGCCCGTCGACGACGATGGTGGCGCCGTCCTGTTCGCCGGCGTCGATGTAGGAGGCGACCTTGTCGCGGTGCACCTTCGTCACCAGCGGTCCCATGTCGGAGTCCTGGGTGCCGTCGCCGATCTCGAGGGTGTCGGTGCGCTCTTTGATCTTGGCGACCAGTTCGTCGGCGATGTCGCCGACCGCGACCAGGGCGGAGATGGCCATGCAGCGTTCGCCGGCGGAGCCGAAGCCGGCGTTGACCATGGCGTCGGCGGCGAGGTCGAGGTCGGCGTCCGGGAGGACGATGGCGTGGTTCTTCGCCCCGCCGAGTGCCTGGACGCGTTTGCCGTGGGCGGTGCCGGTGGCGTACACGTACTGGGCGATGGGGGTGGAGCCGACGAAGGAGATGGCCTTGATGGCGGGGTTGGTGAGGAGTTCGTCGACGGCGGTCTTGTCGCCCTGCAGGACGTTGAACACCCCGGCCGGGAGTCCGGCTTCGGCCCAGAGTTCGGCCATCCAGATCGCGGCGGTCGGGTCCTTCTCGGACGGCTTCAACACGACGGTGTTGCCGGCGGCGATGGCGATGGGGAAGAACCACATCGGGACCATGGCGGGGAAGTTGAACGGGGAGATGATCCCGACCGGGCCGACGGGTTGGCGGATGGAGGAGACGTCGATGTTGGTGGAGGCGTTTTCGGTCATGCCGCCCTTGAGCAGGTGGGGCATGCCGCAGGCGAATTCGACGACTTCCTGGCCGCGGGAGACCTCACCGAGTGCGTCGGAGACGACCTTGCCGTGCTCGGCGGTGATGATCTCCGCCAACTCGCCCTTGCGGGCGTTGAGCAGTTCCCGGAACTTGAACACGATGGAGGAACGCTTGGCGAGGGAGGTGTCGCGCCAGGCGGGGAACGCGGCCGCGGCGGCGTCGATGACGGCGCGGGCGTCCTCGACGCTGGCCAGGGCGACCTGACCGGTCACGGCACCGGTCGCCGGGTTGGTGACCGGGGCCGTGTTGCCGCTCGTACCGGTGAAACTCTTGTTGTCGAACCAATGAGAGATGACGTCAGACATCGGTGAACCTTTCATGCGTGGAGCTTGTGACTAGGTCATGTGGGAGGGCTCGGACTCGTACGAGGTGGTGTGCGGGCGGTAGCACAGAGCCAGGAGTGCGCGATGGATGTCTTCTCCGACCTCAGCGGGCGGCCGCACCCGCAGCGCGCGTGCGAGTCGGTTGTAGTAGGTGCGCGAGGTCATGCCGAATTCGACGAGGAGGTCGTCGTCGTTCGGGCCGCCGAACGGGGCCCACCGCAGGGCGAAGTCGATGAGGGCGTCACCAAGTTTCTCTGTCATGGGTCTTCCGATCGACTGGGGGACAACGGGGTTGGGCTGCCGTCTAGGAGGCGCGGATCGCCGGTTCGGCTTCGCGCGCGGTTGTGCCGCTGGACGGGTTCTGGACACCAGTTGTCCTGTGCGCCAGGAAGGGGTTGCCGAACTGGATGTGTTGGCCGGTCACGGCGGAGCGGGCGCGGATTTGCTGTTCGGACGTGGTCAGCTGGCCGCGGCCGCGACCGAGGAACGATGATGTCCAGGACAACAGAGTGACGATGCGGCTGCGGAAGCCGACGATGTAGACCAGGTGGACGGCGAGCCAGAGCAGCCACGCGACGAATCCACTGAACTCGAACCGTCCAACCTGCGCGACGGCACTGAAACGGCAGACCGTGGCCATACTGCCCTTGTCCCGGTAGCGAAAGGGTGCTCGCTCCGACGGAGGAGAAGTCTCACCGACTTCCCGGGCGATGTGATCGGCGGCGTACCGTCCACCCTGGATGGCGGTCTGGGCCACACCGGGAAGTTGGTCGCGGCTCATCATGTCGCCGATGACGAAGACGTTCGGCTGTCCCGGCAGGGTCAGATCGGCACCGACACCGATGCGGCCGGCGCGGTCGAGTGGTGCTCCGGTCTGCTCGGCAAGCTGTTTCGCCAGGGGGCTGGCCGCCACTCCGGCAGACCACACCTTGCACGCCGCCTCGATTCGCCGCGTATTTCCGTCGGCATCCTTGATGGTCAAACCATGGGCGTCGACGTCGGTGACGATCGATCCGAGTTCGACCTCGACGCCCTTGCTCTGCAGGGTGCGGGCCGCCGCACTGCCGAGCTTGGCCCCGAAGGGCGGCAGCACTTGCGGTGCGGCATCGAGCAGCACGATTCGTGCCGCCTTGGGGGAGATCGATCGGAATGTTCCGTCGAGGGTGCGGTGCGCGAGCTCGGCGATCTGACCGGCCAACTCCACCCCGGTGGGTCCGGCGCCGACGACAACGAAGGTGAGCTGACGGATGCGTTCGATCGGGTCGTCGGTCAGCTCGGCCTTCTCGAAGGCATGCAGGATGCGGCCTCGAACTTCGAGGGCGTCGTCGACGGTTTTGAGGCCGGGTGCGTGCTCAGCGAAGTGGTCGTTGCCGAAGTACGACTGCTGCGCGCCGGCGGACACGATCAAGCTGTCGTAGCGGGTGACGGTCGTCGTATCGTCGCACTGTGAGGTGACCGTGCGGGCGGCGAGGTCGATGTCGATCACCGATCCGAGCAGCACCCTTGCATTGTCCTGGTCCTTCAGCACCGTCCGAGTCGACGGCGCGATCTCTCCCTCGGACAGGATTCCCGTCGCCACCTGGTAGAGCAGCGGCTGAAAAAGGTGGGTGGTGGAGCGGTCGATGACCGTCACATCGACATCGGCGCGTTTCAGACCTTGCGTGGCGAACAGCCCTCCGAATCCCGAGCCGATCACCACGACCTGGTGGCGTTCGGGATTCTGGTGCGCTGGCGTGGTCATGTGAAAGCCTTTCCGCGGTGCCCTGTTCGGGCACCGAAGTGTGCGTGCGGATTTCCAGAGTTGAGGTCGGTGCGAGCCGTGAGCGTGAAGCCGGGGAGTGCGGAACAACGGTCATTGAGTGGCACCGGTCGCGGCAAGCCGTGTCGATCACGAGCCGGTTGCCGGGAGCGTATTTCGTTTGCCCCTGTTAGTCTTGCTGTGACACGCGCCTCAATCAACAGGCATTGTCCATCATTTTCACCTCAAGGGAGAAGTTGTGGCGCACAGTCGTTACAAGGTTCGAGAGATCGCCCAGCAGGCGGGCCTCAGCGAGGCGACGGTCGACCGCGTGCTTCACAACCGACCCGGGGTTCGGGAAGGCACCCGCGCAGAAGTCGCGCAGGCGATCATCGACCTCGACAAACAGCAATCCCAGCTGCGGTTGGCGGGGCGAAAGTACCTCTTCGATGTCGTGATGCAGGCCCCGGCGCGATTTTCCGGAGCGTTCCGCGAGGCGGTGGAAGCCGAGCTACCCTCACTCGCACCTGCCGTGGTTCGTACCCGATTCCACTTTCGAGAGACCGGCTCGGTACCTGCCATGGTTGAGGTACTCGACAAACTCGTCAAACAGCCATCTCAGGGCGTCATCGTCAAGGCCCCCGACACCACCGAGGTCTCCGACGCCATCGACCGCCTCACCGAGGCGGGGATCCCCGTCGTCACCTACGCCACCGACGTGCCGAGCAGCAGTCGGGTCGGCTACGTCGGTATCGAGAACCGGGCCGCCGGTGAGACCGCCGCGTATCTGCTCGAGCAATGGCTGTACGACACCTCGGCCAGTGTGCTGGTCACGCTGAGCAGCAACGCGTTTCGTGGAGAAGAGGAGCGCGAGATGGGTTTTCGCGGCGCGCTGCGCCGCTCGGGGAGCGTCGGGGGTATCGGATCTCAGCGCACATTGATCGACATCTCCGAAAGTGAGGGCCTCGACACCACCGTCGAGCACCTCGTCCTCGAGGCCCTCGAACGCAACCCCGAGATCGAGGCGGTCTATTCGATCGGCGGCGGCAACACGGCGACCGTGCGTGCCTTCGAGAAGCTCGGCCGGAGCTACCGCGTGTTCATCGGCCACGACCTCGACCAGGACAACAAGCAACTGCTTCGCGACAAGAAGATCTCGGCGGTCCTCGATCACGATCTTCGGTCGGACGCGAACCTGGCCTGCCGCATGCTGATTCAGGGGCGCGGCGGGCTATCGAACGTGACCACGGCGATGTCACCGATCCGGATCATCACTCCCTACAACATGCCCTGAGGGTGTGGTTCTGGAGTATCGGCGCACGACTGCACCGCCCCGGAATTCCGGGGCGGTGCAGTCGTGTGGTTGGGATCCGTGAGTTCAGCGCCGCAGTTCGTGGGTGAGTGCTTCGAGTTCGTCGCCGCCTGCCATTTGCTGGGTGAGTTCTTCGAGGCTGATCTCGTCGAAGGTGCAGTCCAGTTTCTGGCGTCCGCGGTTGAGGAGGACGAAGTGGTCGCCGACCATGTAGGCGTGGTGCGGGTTGTGGGTGATGAACACGACCCCGAAGCCCTGTTCCTTGGCGGCGGAGATGTAGCGCAGCACCATCCCGGACTGCTTGACACCCAGGGCGGCGGTGGGCTCGTCGAGGATCAGGACGCGGGCGCCGAAGAAGATCGCCCGGGCGATCGCCACGCACTGGCGTTGCCCACCGGACAGCGAGCCGATGGGGGCGTCGACGTCGGGCAGTTCGATGCCCATCTTCGACAACTCCGACATCGTGGTGGCGCGCATCCCGTTCGCGTCGAGGGACTTCAGCGGTCCCTTCCGCAGTTCCTGACCGAGGAAGAAGTTGCGCCACACCGGCATCAGCGACACCACCGCCAGGTCCTGGTAGACGGTGGCGATGCCCTTGGACAGGGCCTCCTTCGGGGAGCCGAAGGTGAGGGCCTCGCCGTCGACGAGCAACTCGCCCTCACTCTGCTGGTGCAGCCCGGCGATGATCTTGATCAGGGTGGACTTGCCGGCCCCGTTGTCGCCGAGGACACCGGTGACCTCCCCGGCCCGCACCCGCAGGTTGATGTCCTGCAGGGCGATGATGTTGCCGTACTGCTTGCCGACGTGTTTGAGCTCGATCAGCGGGATCTTGCCGCCGTCCCCGGGTTCGGTATCGACGGGCATCTGTTCGATGGTACTCATGCGGTCACCTCTTGGCGGCGTAGTTGCGGAAGGCATTGTTGGCGATGACCGCGAACAGCAGCATCGCGCCGAGGAAGAACTTGAACCAGTCCGGGTTCCAGCCGGCGTAGACGATGCCCTGGTTCGTCATGCCGAAGATGAACGCGCCGATCGCGGCGCCGATCGCGGTGCCGTAGCCGCCGGTGAGCAGGCAGCCGCCGATGACCGCGGCGATGATGTAGAGGAACTCGTTGCCGATGCCCTGCCCGGACTGGACGGTGTTGAACGAGAACAGCAGGTGCATGCCGACGAACCAGGCAGCGAACCCGACGGTCATGAACAACCCGATCTTGACCTTGGTGACCGGCACACCGATGGCGCGGGCGGAGTCCTGGTTGCCGCCGACGGCGAAGATCCAGTTCCCGATCCGGGTCTTGAACAGCACCCAGGTGGCGATCGCGGTGAACAGCAGCCACCAGAGCACGGTGATCCGCACCGACACCCCGCCGACCTCGAAGGAGGACGCGAACACCTTCTTCGCCGAGTCGAACCCGGCCATGTCGGACACGCTGGGGGTGGCGACCTGCCCGGTGATCAGTTTGGTGACCGCCAGGTTGATGCCGGTGAGCATCAGGAACGAGCTCAGCGTGATCAGGAAGCTGGGGATCTTCGTCTTCATCACCAGGTACCCGTTGAAGAACCCGACCGCCAGCGACACCACCAGGGCGAGGGCGGCGCCGGCCCACAGGTTCAGGTGCAGGTTGTAGGCGATCATCGACGCCGCGAGGGAACTGGTGGTGACCGCGACACCGGCGGAGAGGTCGAATTCGCCGCCGATCATCAACAGCGCCACCGCGCACGCCATGATCCCGATCGTGGAGGAGGCGTAGAGCACCGTGGCCAACGCTTCGGGGCTGCGGAACGGGGGTGCGACGACCATGAAGAAGACGAAGATGGCGATCGCCCCGAACAGGGACCCGATCTCCGGGCGGACCAGCAGACGCTGCAGGCGTTTCTGCTCCTTCACCCTCTCGTCGTGGACGACCTTGTGACTGGCAAGGTCCAGATCTTGCTGTGTGGACATGACTTTCCTTCCGTTACGCCGACGGTGCCCGGCACACGCAACGGTGTGCCGGGCACCGTGCTCAGCGGGTTCCGGCCTTGGCGTACTCGGCGATCGAGTCGATGTTGGACTGGTCGATGAAGGCGGGGCCGGTCAGCGTCGGCGCGCCACCTCCGATGGTGTTGCGGTTGTTCAGGTACAGCCACAGCGAGTCCACGGCGAGGTACCCCTGCAGGAACGGCTGCTGATCCACAGCCCACTGCACGTCCCCGGCCTCGATCGCATCCACGAGGGCTGCATTGGTGTCGAAGGTGACGATCTTCGCGGAGCTGGCGGCGTTGGTGACGGATTGAACTGCCGTCAGAGCGATCGGCGCGCCCAGCGCGACGACGTGATCGATCGCGGGATCCTGCTGCAGTTTTGCGGTGATCGTCGCCTCGACCGACGGCAGGTCCTTGCTGTTGACGTTGAGGATCTCGGTCTGTCCCTTGAACCCCTCGATCACGCCGGCGCAGCGTGCTTCGAGCGCGACCTGGCCCTGCTCCTGGATGACACACAAAGCCTTCTTGGCACCGTCAGCGGTCAGACGCTGCCCCGCCGCGATGCCGGCGAGCTTCTCGTCCTGACCGAAGTACTGGGCCACACCCTGGGCCTGGTACTGGTCGAAACCGGAGTTGAAGGCGACGACCGGGGTACCTGCATCGACGGCCGCCCGAACCACAGGTGTCATCGCGTCCGGCTTGGCAAGGGTGAGGGCGATACCGTCGACCTGGCTGTCGAGGGCGCTCTGCACGAGGTTGGCCTGGTTCGGTGCTTCAGGGTCCGAGGAGTAGCGCAGTTCGATGTTGTCTTTCGCGGCCGCGGTTTCGGCGCCCTTGCGGATCAGGTCCCAGAAGGTGTCGCCAGGAACCTCGTGTGTGATCATCGCAATGGTCGCGCGGGGGGTGTCCGCGGTGCCCGAGGCCATGCCATTGCCGGATGCCTCGGGATTGCCGCCCGTGCTCGAGCATCCCGCGAGGAGCACTGCCGTGGTGATGCCCAACGCCAGGGTGGTCACCCGGCGAGTGCGCTTGCCTGTGAACGGGACGGACCGGCCGTCGTGTGTATCCATGTGCTTGGCCTTTCGGAAGCCGCAACCATGCAGGCATGGAGGAGCAGCGAGGGGGAAACGGTGAGGGGTGTGGGTGGAACCCCCGCCGGGCCGGACGGTGGAAGTCGGTTCTCGCGGCCCGGCGGGGTGAATGTGGCGTTACCGCACGGGTAGGCCGGCGGCGCGGTACGTGGAGTCGATGAGCTCCATCGTGGTGACCGCGTCGGCGACGTCGATCGGGAACGCGGTCCCGTCGGCGAGGTGCTGAGCGAATACGTCGAGCTGGTAGGTGTACGTCGAGCGGGTTCCGAGGCGTTCGACCGTGGTCCCGGCGTCGGTGGTGATGGTGATCCGGTCGTCGCCGGACTGCAGCGCGTAATCGTGCGCGAAGGCCTCGCCCCGATCGCCGACCAGGCGCAGGGTCATCTCGAATCGTTCCGAGTTCATCGAGTTGATGCTCGAACCCGTTGCGCCGTTGGGGAATACGAGGTCGATATCCATGGATTCGTCGACTCCTGTGGTGCGTTCGACGGCGCGGGCCGCAACGACAGTGGGTTCGCCGCCGGCGAACCGGCCCAACTGCCGGTGCACGTGCAGGCCGTAGCAGCCGAGGTCCATCACCGCGCCGCCCGCGAGGTCGAAGCTCCACCGCGGATCGTCCGGCTTGGGTTCGGGCATCCGCATGATCACCTCGACACGCTGCAGCGTTCCGAGGGTGCCGTCCCCGAGAAGGGCGAACATCCGCCCGGTGATCGGGTGGAACAGGTAGTGGAACCCTTCCATGATCGGCACATTCCGCTCGCGTGCGGCGTTCCGCACCAGCTCCGCTTCGGCGGCGTTGCGAGCGAACGGCTTTTCGGTCAGGACCGCCTTGCCCGCCTCGATCGCCTTCAGATTCCACTCGGCGTGGAAGGCGTTGGCGAGCGGGTTGTACACCACGTCGACCTCGGGGTCCGCGATCAGATCCGCGTACGAGTCGAGGACCCGTTCGACCCCGTGCGTCTGCGCGAAGGCCTCTGCGCGGCCGCGGTCGCGGGCGGCGACCGCAACCAGCCGATGCCCCAGGATCTGGGCGGGCTTCACGATCGCCGGCTCCGCGATCCGGGAGGCGCCGAGGACGCCGATGCGCAGCTCGGTCACAGCTGCAGACTCCGCAGAAACGCGGCGCTGGTCTTGACGTCCGCGACCGGTCCCTCGCCCTCGGGCTCGCCGGCGAGGATGGTGTCCTGCTCGAGCGTGAACCAGCCGTCGAAACCGGACGCGACGAGGTGACGGACCACGCCTGCGACATCGACGTCACCGGTGCCGAGCGGGGTGTACATGCCCTGGGCGACGGCCTGCGTGTAGCTCAGCTCACCGGCCTGTACGCGGGCGGCGAACTCGGCGTCGACGTCCTTCAGGTGCGTGTGGGTGATCCGGTCCGCGGCGGCGCGCGCCAACTCGAGGGGATCGGTGCCGCCGATGAGCAGATGCCCGGTGTCCAGGCACAGCGGAATCGAGGAGCCGTCGAGGACCCGCTGGACCTCGCTGTTCTTCTCGATCATGGTGCCCACGTGCGGGTGCAGCACGGCGCGGATGCCCTGTTCGGCGGCGACGTCGTGCAGCCGGTCCAGATTCGACAACAGGGTTTTCCAGCCGGCGTCGTCGAGGTCGGGACGCGAGTCGTAGCCGTCGGTGCCGGTGATCGCGGCCAGTACCAGCACCTCGGCGCCGGCGGCCGTGAACGCGGCCAGGGTGCCGGTGATGTCCGGAACCGGGTCGTGACCGGAGTCGTGCAGCAGCACCGGGGTGAAGCCGCCGACCGCCTTCAGGTCGTAGGAGGCCAGCGTCGCCGCCAGTTCCTGCGGGTCGGCGGGGAGGAATCCGTCGGGACCGATCTCGGCGGCCTCGAGACCCGCGTCGCGCATCTCCGACAGCACTCGCTCGGGGCCGAGTTGGTGACCCCAGCCCGGGACCTCGCACACACCCCACGAAATAGGCGCTCCTGCAATACGAATCATCGTCGAACCTCACTCATCTGTACGGGTCGGTGCTGGGAAAGGGAAAGAGCGGCCGCCTCGGCGATCCAGGCCACCTCGAGGGCGTCGGCGGCGGTGCACGGCGAGGGTGCGGTGCCGGCGATCACCTCGAGGAACGCGCCGAGTTCGGCGCGGTAGGCGGCGGTGAAACGGTCCATGAAGAACCGGTGCGGCGGACCGTCGGGGAACGCGATGCCGGGTTCGAGGTTGCGAACCGGCGCGCTGGCGTCCCAGCCGGCGACGACGCTGTCCTGGGAGCCGTGGACCTCGAGCCTGCAGTCGTAGCCGCGGGCGTTGTAGCGGGTGTTGGAGACGACGCCGAGGGCGCCGCCCTCGAAAGTCAGTGTGGTGGTTGCGGTGTCGACGTCGCCGCAGTCGGCGAAGATCGAATCGCCCTGGTTGGTGCCGGCGGCATACACCTCGGCGACTTCCTGGCCCACGACCCAGCGGACGATGTCGAAGTCGTGGACGCTGCAGTCGCGGAAGATCCCGCCCGAGGCGGCCACGTACTCCGCCGGTGGCGGTGCCGGGTCGAGGGTGGTCGAGCGGACCGTGTGCAGCCAGCCGAGCTCCCCGCCGACGACGGCGTTGCGTGCCGCTACGAATGCGGGATCGAACCGCCGGTTGTACCCGATCTGTACCGGCACCGTCGTCGTCTTCAGGCGCTCGACGACCTGGTAGCTCTCGTCGGCGGTGAACGCGACGGGCTTCTCGCAGAACACGGGGATCCCGGCCTCGACGGCCGCCAGGATCAGGGGCGCATGCGCCGGGGTGGCCGCGGCGATCACGACCCCGTCGACGCCTGCGGCGAAGACGGCGGCGGCGTCATCGACCGCTTTGGCGCCGAACTTGGCGGCCACGGCGGCGGTGGCGTCGGGGCGCTCGTCGGTGACGACGAGGCCGTCCACCCCGGGCAGCTGCGCGAGGGTGTCAGTGTGGAATGCGCCGATCCGGCCGAGGCCGATCACGCCGATTGTCGATCCCATCAGTCTTGTCCTCCAATGACGGTCTGGTCCCAGTCGATCACCGAGCCGGTGACGACGCCGCTGCGATCCGAGAGCAGGAACACCACCATGTCGGCGATCTCGTCGACCTGGCCGAGCTTGCCCATCGGTACCTTCGCGGCTGCTTCGGCGGCCCAGTTGTCATCGGCGCCGTGGAAGCGTTGCTGAATCGCGGTCTCGCCTTCGGTCTCGGTCCACCCGATGTTGAGGCCGTTGATCCGGATCCGGTCGAAGCGGTGTGCGTAGGCCGCGTTGCGGGTCAGTCCCGCGAGCCCCGCCTTCGCCGCCACGTACGGGGCCAGGTAGGACTGCCCGCCGTGCTGCGCGATGGAGAGGATGTTGACGATCGTCCCGGGCTCCTTGCGTTCGACCATGTCCGCCACTGCGGCCTGCATGGTGAAGAACGGGGCCCGCAGATTGACCGCCATGTGCTGGTCGAACAACTCGGGTGTGGTGTCGAGGAGAGTGCCGCGGGTGGTCAGGCCGGCCGCGTTGCACAGTGCGTCGATGCGGCCGAATTCCTCGATGGTCCGGGTCACCGTCTCGCGGGCTTCGACCGGGTCGGTGATGTCGGCCTGAAGGAACCGCACCTGCGCACCGGATGCGTCGAGCTCGGCGGCCAACGCTTTGCCGGCTTCGGCGCGGCGCCCGGTGAAGACCACGCGGGCGCCTTCGCGGGCTGCGGCCCGCACGACGCCGGCGCCGACACCTTGCGTCCCTCCGCTGATCAGAACGACTTTCCCGTTCAACAGGGTGGCCACTGGATTCCTTTCGATCTGTCCCGGCCGGCGTTGGTGCCGGTGGGTCGGTGCTGCACACGGCCAGTCCGCGTCGGGGCCGGGTTCTCCAGCAAGCGACGCGAATGCGTCAGCGGATGTTGTCCGTGTGCTCTTGCTAGTCTTGCTGTGACGTACGCCTCAATCAATACGGTATTCCCATCATTTTCACCTCGAGGTGGTTTCGTTTTGCGCGAAAAGGTGGTTCGTGTTCGCGCGGCGATCCTGCCACGGTCTGCCAGGATCACTCGATCCTGCTGGGCGGCACAGGGTTTGCGGTGAATCGTCCTTCCGCGCCCGTGACCCGCGCCGAAGAACGACGCGGGTCACGGGTGGTGAAGATCCGGTGCGATCAGGTGTCGTCCCGATTCGCGGCCCGGTCGGCGACCGCGAAGCACTGCAGGACCCCGTCCCGCGCCCGTATGAGGGCATCGGCGACGGGCAGCTGCCGGGATTCCTGCGACATGTGCTCGACACCCCACGGCCCGTCGAAGCCGATGCGGCGAACCGCGTTGATGAACTTCGGAACGTCGAATTCGCCCTCACCGCAGGGAACTCGGTTGTCGAAGGTGTCCTCCAGATCCGTTCCCCGCACAACAGTCCAGCCGTCGTCGAGTTCGACTCCGAAGACGAAACGCGACGGAATGATCTCCGGGAGGACGTCGTAATCCGTCCCACCCCGGAATGCATGCCAGATGTCGAGGATGAGCCCGCCGTTGGGATTGTCGACGTCCTTGACGAACTGAGCAGCCTGTTCGGTGGTCTTGACGTGGTGCGAGAACGGTGTGTTCTCGAACGCGATCTTCACCCCTGCCGCGGCACCGTCGGAAGCCAGGGCGTCGAACTGCTCGCACAGCACGTCCCGGGAGACCGGGACGCCATCGTCGTCGGCGCCGACCTTGATGTTGTCGACCCCGAGAACGGGGGCGGCCTCGAACAGGTCCCGGCGGACCTCGTCCGAGAGTTTGCGGGCCTCGCCGGTGGTCCACCAGTTCGTGATCCACTCCAACTGCACGTGAGTGATGCCGTTGTCGGCAAACATTTTCGCGACTTCGCCGAGGCCGATCGTCTCGCGCGCGGCGACGAGGTCGGGCCGGGTCAAACCGAAGCCGGTGTAGCCGGTTCCTGCGACGGCTTCGATCCGCTCCCGGATCGGGACCGGACTACGGTCCGACCCTCGCGCCGGCATCACGTCTCCGGCTGAAGTCCAACATGCGGCCAGAAGTTCCGGCCCCGGTGAGCTGTTCATGCCTCGTACCCTTCAGTGGTCGTCTCGATCGTAGAACGCAGATGTATGTAGTGGTGGTGCGTCGCTCGGGGGATGCATCACAGAGGGGACCACAACACGATCAGTGGTAGTCGACCTTGATGGTGGCACCGTCGTTGTTCATCGAGTCGATCAGGGCCGCGGCCACCTGCGTGGCCCGCAACCCGTCACGGGCCGACGCGAGCGGGGACGGCACCTCGGCAGTGAGGGCGTCGACCCACGCCTGCAGTTGGCGCCGGTAGGCATCGGCGAACAGCGGCCGCCAATCCTCCGGGTACGTCGCCGCCGAACGCAGCGACGAGTCGACCGTCAGAACGTGGCTCGGTGCCAGACTCACCGCACCGGTTTCGCCGACCACTTCGCAGCGCACGTCGTAGCCGTATCGGGCATTGACGAACACATCGACCACCGTCAGCACACCGTCGGCGGTGCGCAGCATCAGTATCTGCGGGTCGTGACGTGAGGTGTCCAGCGAGGTGGGCTTCGGCGCATGCCAGCTGAGTTCGACGATCTCGGACCCGAGAAGCCAACGGGTGATGTCGATTTCATGGATCGCAGAATTGGTGACGGTGCTTGCCGAGTCGCCACCCGGATACGACGTCACATTGCGGTGGGACGCACGCACCAGCAGCGGGGCTCCGACGGAACCGGACCGAATCTCCTGCACCATGGCCTGGTAAGGGGCGTGGAACCGTCGCATGAAGCCCACCGACACGAGCGGATTCGCCAGTGCCAGAGCCTCTTCGCGGCTGACCAGGTCGACGCATTCGGCGAGCGTCGGGGCCAGCGGCTTCTCGCACAGCACCGGCCTGCGGTGATCGAGACACAGCGCCACCTGCTCGGCGTGGGCGGAGTCGTGGGAGGCGATCACCACCGCATCGACGTCCGGGGCGGTGATCAACTCTGTCGCCGTCGCGACGGTGCGCGCCGACACCTCCAGCGCGACCGCGTCCGCACGGGCCGCGTCGTAATCGGTCACCACCGTCACCTGCGCACCCGACACCGACCGAGCGAGGGTCCGGGCGTGATCGGCGCCCATCACGCCGACACCGATCACCCCCACCCGAATGCTCACGACGCTGCCACCGCGGCCGGATCGCGGCCGTCGAGGACGGCCATCGCGCCCTCGACCGCGGCGCGGATCGTCAATGCCATCGCCCGCTGTGTGAACCCCATCAGGTGCGGGCTCAACACGGTATTGGCGTGGTCGAACACCGGGTGATACGCGGGCGGTTCGGGATCGAACACGTCGAGACCGAGCCCGGCGAGGTGCCCGGACTGCATCGCCGCGTGCGCGGCGTCGAGGTCGATCAGCGCGCCGCGACTGCAGTTGACCAGGATCGACCCCGGTCGCATCCGGGCCAACCGGGACTCGTTGATCAGGTGGTGGTTCTCGGCGGTCAGCGGCGCATGCAGGGTGACGAAGTCGCTGGAGCGGAGGACCTCGTCCACGGTGGCACACCGGTACGCCTCGGGGATCTCGGCGAACGGATCGTACGCCCGCACCTGTAGGTCGAACGCCTCGGCGATCTGGGCGACCTTGCGGCCGATCCGCCCGAATCCGACGACGCCGAGGGTGGCGCCTTCGAGGTCACCGACCGTGACCGCACCCCGGTCGTTCCACCGCCCGCCCCGGACCAGACCGGTCAGAGTGGGAAGTCTCTTGACCAGTGACAGCAAGTGCGCGAACACCCCTTCGGCGACCGACACGGTGTTACTGCCCGGTGTGATCACCACCGGGATTCCGCGGCGTCCGGCTTCCTCCACATCGACGAGGTCGGTTCCGACACCGGTGCGGGCGAGCACCTTCAGCGCCGGCATGCGGTCGAGCAGCGCGGCGTCGACGGTAAACGCCGCCCGCACGATCGCCGCCTCGGCCACAGCCAACTGCTCCTCGGTAGGGTCGAGGATCAGTTGCTGATGCGCCTCCAGATACGGGTCGACGAGCTCCCGGTCGAGTGGGCCGAGCGCGACGAACAGTTGGGTCGAAGTCGTGGTTGGCATCAGCATCCTTGCAGTGTCGAAAGGTCGTGGGCGGGGAACCGGTCAGGCCGTGCGGGAGGCGGTGGTACCGGCGATTTCGTCGAGTTTCTGCCATTGCCCGCTCGCGGCGGACACCTCAGCGGCGGTGACGATCGCGGCCGCCGACACGGCGTCGTGAACGTTCGAATTCTCTTGCGGTCCACCGGATACCGCGAGAAGGAACTTCTTGGCCTCGATGGTCTTGAGGTCGTCGAACCCGAGGGCATTGCCGGGGCCGGGCTGGAAGCGGGAGTAGTCGCCGTGCTTCGGGCTGGCGTTGACCGTGGTGTAGCCCTGTTCGGCGTTCGCGCGGCCCAGGCACACCTTCAGCTCGTTCATCCGCTCGAAGTCCCACTTGACGGACCCTTCGGTGCCGTAAACCTCGATCTGGTAACCGCACTCGGGGCCCACGATCACCCGGGACGCCTCGATGGTGCCCACCGCACCCGATCCCGGGCCCTCGGATCCGAATCGCACCAGCGCCGCGGCGTAGTCCTCGTTCTCCACCGGCCCCATGTCCCCGTTCTCGATGACCGCGAAGTGGGTGCCCGATCCCATCTCCAGCTTCGGGCGTTCGGTGTAGACGGTGCTGGTGAGCGCATTGATCTCCGCGATCGGGCCGACCACGTACTGGCACAGGTCGCTGGCGTGGCTGAACAGGTCCGCCAGCACACCGGAGCCGGCGAGCTCACGGTCGAACCGCCACGACAACGCACCATTGGGCTCGTTGGCGTAGCCGGAGAAGAAGGAGGCGCGCACGTTGGTGATGCGGCCGAGCCGACCGTCGGCGATCAGCGTGCGGGCGTGCTCGACGGCGGGGGCGTGCCGGTAGTTGTAACCGATCGACGTGATGACTCCGGCCTCGGTCGCGGCGTCCTCGATCGCGGCGGTCTCGGAATAGCTACGCCCGACCGGCTTTTCGATCCAGAAGTGCTTGCCGGCCTTCGCCGCGGCGATTCCGATTTCGGCGTGCAGGAAGTTCGGCGCGCAGATGGACACGACCTCGACGTCGGGGTGCGCGAGGACCTCACGGTAGTCGGTGGTGCCCTCGGCGAAACCGAGGACGTTCTGCGCGAATTCGACGCGGCTGGGTGCGGTGTCGGCGGCGATCACGAGCTTCGGGGTGATCCCGAGTTCGGGGTAGACGATCGGGACGTCGCGGTAGGCGCGCGAATGCAGCTGTCCCATCCAGCCGACGCTGATCAGGCCGACTCCCACGGTGCGTGCGGTCGTGCTCACGGTGTTACCTCTTTCGGTTCTGCCCCAGTGGGCTAGATGGTTCTGCCCGGGTGGGCTAGGCGGTCTGCTCGGGCCGAGCCGTGGCGAAGGCCTCGGTCAGGGCGGCGGCGAGCATGGTCGAGTCGGAGCCGACGGCCACGAAGCGGAATCCCAGTTCGACGTAGCCGGCGGCCAGCGCTGCGTTCGCGGCGAGAATGCCTGCCGTCTTGCCGTGCTGGTGGGCGGCCTCGAGGACCCGGCCGAGCGCGGCGGTGAACACCGGGCTGTCGAACTGCAGGGGCACTCCGAGGGCGAAGGACAGGTCCAACGGTCCGACGAAGAGCACGTCGACCCCGTCCTGCGCGGCGATCTCGTCGACCGAGTCGAGGGCGGCGAGGGTTTCGATCTGGATGACGCCCAGTGCGGACTGCTCGTCCGTCAGCAGCGGAGAGCGGTCCATGCCCCACCGGCAGGAGCGGTTGTAGGTGGCGACCCCGCGGTCTCCGTGCGGCGGGTACGCCAGGTGCGTGACCGCGTCGGCGACCTGGTCGGGCTTGTCCAGCCGCGGGACCATGATCCCGGCCGCGCCCTGGTCGAGGGCCCGGCCGATCCGGATCCGTTCACCGGATTCGATCCGCACGACGGTCGGAATGCCGTAACTGCCGGCGGCGAGGATGCCGTCGCGCAATACGTCCTCGGATCCGGACCCGTGTTCGAGGTCGATCAGGATCCAGTCGGCGCCGGCGGCGGCGCACACCTCGGCTGCGGTCGAGGACGCCATGCCGACGAAGGTGCCGACGGTGGTCTCGCCGTCGGCCAACCGCTGACGGAGAGTGCCCTTGTCGAGTGGACTGTTGCTCATCCGAACCACCTCTGCCGTCCCACGGCGTTGTCGTAGTCTGCGCGCAGGGTCTGCACCCATTCCTGATCGGACACCTCGGCGGGTGCGACGTCCCACCACACGTCCCCGCCGGGCAGGTCCACGTGCGGCACCGTCGGCACCACGATCACGACCGGGCCGGACGCGGTCCGGGTCTCGTCGAGGGCGGTACTCAACTCGGCGGCGGTGGTGGCGCGGATGGCCCGTGCGCCCAGTCCTTCGGCGATCTGCCGCAGGTCGACCCTCAGGTAGTCGCCCTCGAGGCGCGCCTTCTCGCCGGTCTCGGCGATGATGTCACCGTCGGTGCGGTAGCGGAACTCGTTGCCGAATTCGCGGCCGTTGCGGTTCATCTGCAACCGGTGGATGACCTGGTAGCCGTGGTTCTCGGACACCACGATGGTCACGTCCAGGCCCTCCTGGGCGGCGGTGACCAGCTCGGTGGGTGCCATCAGGAACGTGCCGTCGCCGATGAAGGTGACGATTCGCTGGCCCTGGTTGCCCTCGGCGAGGCGCACACCCATCGCGGCGGGAATCTCGTACCCCATGCAGGAGAACCCGAATTCGAGGTGGCAGTGCCGGTTCCCGGTCGCGTCCCACACCTTCTGCAGGTCGCCGGGCGGCCCACCGGCCGCGGCAATGATCGTGTCGCCGTCGCGGGCGTGTTCCTGCAGCAGCCCGATCAGCTGGGGCTGGGTGAGCACGGCACCGGTGACCGGGGCGTGCGGGTGCTCGGCGGGGACGAACGCGGTGTCGGGGTCGAGAGCGGCCGCCCGGATCGGGGCCCAGTCCGCCTTCGCCGTCCGCGCGGTGTCCTGCCAGGCCGTGCTGGTGGTGTGCCCGGCGAGCGCGGCGGTCAAGGCCTCGAGTCCGAGGCGGGCGTCGGCGAGGATTCCGGTGGCCCCCTGCTTGCGGGTGTCGCCGTCGACGACGTTGAGGGACGCGAACCGGACGTTCTCGTTCTCGAAGATCGACTGCGATCCGGTGACGAAGTCGGTCAGCCGGGTCCCGACGCTGAGCACGAGGTCGGCCTGCTTGACCAGGATGTTGGAGGCGAAGTTGCCCTCGAGTCCGACACCGCCGAGCTGCCACCACTCGTCGCGGCTGACCGCGCCCTTGCCGCCGAACGATTCGACGACGGGGATACCGGCCTGCTCGGCGAGCTCCTCCAGTGCCGCGGTGGCGTCGGAGTAGTGCACGCCGCCACCGGCAATGATCACCGGACGCGCCGCCTCGCGGATCTGGGCGGCGACCGCGTCGACCTCCGCGGGGTCGGGCA
Source organism: Rhodococcus wratislaviensis (assembly GCF_041228765.1). NCBI lineage: Bacteria > Bacillati > Actinomycetota > Actinomycetes > Mycobacteriales > Nocardiaceae > Rhodococcus > Rhodococcus wratislaviensis. The sequence continues at coordinate 1,896,235 of NZ_CP150488.1, forward strand.
GCGGGCGGCGGATCTTCCAGTCGCGGGGTTCGAAGAACTCGACCGGGAAGTCGAAGGCGTGGGACTGGATGTCCTGCGGCAACGAGAGTACGACGGCGCCGGTGTCGGTGGGGCTGGTCAGCACCCGCATGGCCTGGGGGAGCGCGGTCAGCAATTGTTCCGGGCGGGTGATGCGGTCGAAGAACCGGGCGACCGGACGGAAGGTGTCGTTGACGGTGAGGTCGGCTTCGCTGGCATGCTCGAGTTGCTGGAGCACCGGCCCCTGATGGCGGGTGGCGTAGGTGTCACCGGGCAGCAGCAGCAACGGAAGCCGGTTGATCGTCGCCAACCCGGCAGCGGTGACCAGGTTCAGCGCACCCGGTCCGATGGACGCGGTCACGGCGAGGGTGGCGCGGCGGCGGCTGGCCTTGGCATAGGCCGTGGCGATGTGCGCGAGGTACTGCTCGTGCCGACCCTGGATGAAAGGCAGGTCGTCGGACAGTTCGTCGAGGGCCTGTCCGAGGCCTGCGACGTTGCCGTGACCGAAGATGCCGAGTGCGGCGGGGATCAGGCGGCGCCGGTCGCCGTCGGCGACCGAGTATTGCGCGGCGAGGTATTTCACGACCGCCTGGGCCGTGGTCAGCCGAACTGTCTTGTGTGTGCTCAGTGGTGTCATGTCGTCGTTTTCTGTGAGTGCCACGAATGTGAGTGAGCGGGAACCGGTTACCAGGGTCGGCCGTGCAGGATGATGGTCTTCTCCTCGGTCATTTCCTCGACCGCGGACCGGACACCTTCCTTGCCGATGCCGCTGCCCTTGAGACCGCCGTACGGCATCAGGTCGGCCCGCCAGAGCGGAGTCCAGTTGATGTGGATGTTGCCGGCGTCGATCTGCCGCATCGCCCGAGTCGTCGCGCTGACGTCGGAAGTGAACAGTCCGGCGCCGAGGCCGTACTCGTTGTCGTTGGCGAGGGCGATCGCGGATTCGATGTCGGGGGCGGAGGAGACGGCGACCGCGGGGCCGAACAACTCGTCGCGGCTGAAGGGGGAGGTCGGGTCGACGCCGGCAACGACGGTCGGGGAGACGACGGCGCCGTCCCGGTCACCGCCGGTGAGGACCTTCGCGCCGGCCAGGGCAGCCTCGGCGATGGCCGAATGCACCCGTGTCGCTTCGGTTTCCGAGATCAACGAACCGAGCTTGGTGTCGGCGTTCGCGGGATCGCCGACGACGATGTCTTCGACCTTCGGGACGAGGGCGTCGAGGAAGTCCGCCTCCACGCGTTCATCGACGATCACGCGTTGCACGCTGATGCAGACCTGGCCCGCGTTGATGTACCCGCCGGCAGCGACCGCCGAGGCGGCGAGTTCGATGTCGGCGTCGGGGAGCACGATCACCGGGCAGGACGCGCCCAGCTCCAAGGACAGCTTCTTGATTCCCGCGATGGAGGCCAGACGGGTGCCGGTCTGCGTGGAACCGGTGAAGGACACCTTGCGCACCCGGGGGTCGGTGACCAGGACGTCACCGAGCACGGAGCCCGGCCCGGTCAGCACCGACAGCGTCTCGGGTGCGAGGCCGGCGTCGACGAAGCACTCGGCCAGCTTCAGTGCGGTCAGCGGGGTGGTGCGGGCCGGTTTGAGCACCACCGCATTACCCGCGGCGAGTGCGGGAGCGATCTTGTGCAACACCAGCAGTGCCGGGTAGTTGAACGGGGTGATCGCCACGACGATGCCGCAGGGCTGGCGCAGGGTGAAGCCGATCTTCTCGAGCCCGGTTCCGGGGTTGGCGTCGAGCGGCAACGACGAGCCGTAGAGCTGGCTGCCCTCGAAGGCTGCCAGCCGGATGATGCTGCCCGAGCGGCCGGCCTCACCGCGGGCTTCACTGATCGGCTTGCCGGTCTCCGCACTGATGGTCTGCGCGATGTCCTCGGCGCGCTGATCGGCCAGATCCGCGGCACGCATCAGAACGGCGGCTCGTTCGTGCGCGGGCATCGACCGCAACACTCGTGCGCCGATCTCGGCGCGATCGAGGGCCGCGGCGGCGTCGGCGGCTGTGGCGACCGGAACCGTATCCACCGCATGACCGTCGAACGGTGACCGGACGGTCTCCGTGCGGTCGTCTGCGGCGCCGCGCCATTCACCGGCGAGCAACATATCCATGTCAGGACTCCATACGTCGAGTTCGTCGTCACCCCCCGCATGTGCCGAGGGTGGCATGTGATTGCAAGCGAAAGATCTTGTGACATCGGCGGTTCCGGACCAGCCGTGGCATGTGTGAAAGGGCGTCGGTGACGCCCGGTTAACCGGTCAACGCGTGTGCCGCGACCGATCGAGGTGGCTCTGTCGGCGCCGTCCCCTCGAGGGGAACGACCGGGCACCCCGTGCCTGTGAAGCATCGCTCTTACTCATGCTGCCAGTCTTGCTGTGATCCATGCCTCAATCAAGACGAAAAAGCCATCAAATATCCATCATTTGCAGCGTGGTCTGCGAGCGACACAAGTCGTCTCCACATCAACCCGGCGTGAGGAGTGTGGCCTCACGTTGCCGTCCATGGCGCCAGGCTCAACGCGCTGTGGGCACTATCGAGACTCAAACCTCATACAAATAGTGATCCGCCTCTGGCCGCCGGATTCTCGGCTCACGCCGAGTATTGATCGCTCTTACTTGGCAACTGCAAGTGAGAAGAGACGCTTGTCGCGCCCGATAACGAGTACTGCCAACGTCATTCGGCCTGTGAGGCAGGTGGCTGGGCCTGCGCTATTCGCAGAATGCGGCGCACACGCCGCTCCAGGCAGCTTCCGCTCCCGCTTTTCGCGGCATCTGCAACAAGAAGTCGGTTGCGGGGGAGGGCTGGGCCCCATCCTGGTCTACGTGCCGCGACCGTGGGCGCGTTCGACTCTGTGCGATCGTAAGTAGTGCCCCCACGCGGTCCGTTTCATCGTGGTGTCGACATCGTCGACGCACCGAGGAGCAGGGCAGTGAGCAGTTCAACGATCGAGGCCGAGGCAGTGACCGACCGCGAACTCGAAGATCGGTTCCATCCGATCTTCGACCGGATCGCCGAGGGCGCGCTGGGCCGGGAACGGGATCGCAGGTTGCCGTTCGACGAGGTGGGTCTGCTTCGCGACGCGCGGTTCGGTGCCCTGCGCGTCCCGGTCGAGTTCGGCGGGTTCGGTGCGTCGGTCCGACAGCTGTTCGGTCTGCTGATCGATCTGGCTGCCGCGGAATCGAATTTGCCGCAAGCGCTTCGGGTGCACTGGAGCTTCGTCGAGGACCAGCGTCTCGCCGAGCCGACCGACGCCCGTGAGCGGTGGCTGCGCGCGGCGGCGGAGGGAACACTGGTCGGCAACGCCATCACCGAACCCGGTGTGGGAGCCGCCGACCGGTACCAGACGACGCTGCGCCGCCGCGACGACGGCACCTGGGTCCTGGACGGCGTGAAGTACTACAGCACGGGCAGTCTCTACGCCGATCACATCCTCGTCGCGGCCGACCGCGACGGCGAGCGGGTGTCGGTGCTGGTGGACGCCGACGCTCCGGGCGTGACACAGACCGACGACTGGGACGGTTTCGGACAGCGGCTCACCGCGAGCGGTACGACCACATTCTCGGGTGTCGTGGTGCCCGAGGGCCGGATCCTCGGGCCCGGATACGGTGCGCCCGGCCGCACCTACGCGACGTCCTACCTACAACTCGTGCAATTGGCCGTCCTCGCCGGGATCGCCCGTCGTGCGGAGGCGGACACGGCGGAGTGGGTTCGTGCCCGTACCCGCACGTTCACCCACGTCGCCGCCGACCTGCCCCGGCACGACCCGCTCGTGCAGCAGGTGATCGGCAAGCTGTCCGCCGCCGCGTACGGCGCCCGCGCGACCGTGCTCGCCGTCGCCGACGAACTCGACCACCTGCTCGACGCCGGCGGTGAGGACCCTGAACTCCTGGACCGCGCCGAGGCGGCTGCAGCCCGCGCGCAGTCCGTGGTGATCGGCCTCGTCCTCGACGCGACCGCGCAGTTGTTCGAGGTGGGGGGTGCGTCCGTCACCTCGTCGGAACTCGGTCTCGACCGGCACTGGCGCAATGCACGCACGATTTCGGCGCACAACCCTCTGATCTACAAGCAGCAGTCGGTGGGGGCGTACGTCCTGAACGGTGATCCGTTGCCGTACGCCTGGAGCGCCGGGCAGCGGCAGAGCGTGCGTGACGCGGGCGCACCGGCATGACCCGGCAGATCCGTTTCAACGCCTTCGACATGAACTGCGTCGCCCACCAGTCGCCGGGACTGTGGCGGCACCCGGCGGACCAGTCGCACCGCTACACCGACCTCGGCTACTGGACCGACCTCGCCCGGCTCCTCGAACGCGGGCTGTTCGACGGCCTGTTCATCGCGGACGTGCTCGGCACCTACGACGTCTACGGCGGAACCGATGAGGCCGCGCTGCGGCAGGGCGCCCAGATCCCGGTCGCGGATCCGTTGCTGCTGGTCTCGGCCATGGCAGCGGTCACCGAGCACCTCGGCTTCGGCGTCACCACGGGGACGGGATTCGAGCATCCGTATCCGTTCGCGCGCCGACTCTCCACCCTCGACCACCTCACCCGGGGACGGATCGGGTGGAACGTCGTGACGGGTTACCTGCCGTCCGCGGCCCGGAACTTCGGTGACGCCGATCAACTCGACCACGACACCCGGTACGACCATGCCGACGAGTACCTCGAGGTGCTCTACAAGCTGTGGGAAGGCTCGTGGGAGGACGACGCCGTCGTGCGCGACACCGAGCGCGGCGTGTACGTCGATCCGGAGAAGGTGCACCACATCGGCCACCGCGGAACGCATTTCACGGTTCCGGGCATCCACCTGTCGGAACCGTCGCCGCAGCGGTCGCCGGTCATCTACCAGGCGGGGGCGTCGCCGCGCGGTGTGCGGTTCGCCGCCGAGAACGCCGAGGCGATCTTCGTGGGGCCGCCGTCGAAGCGGGTGCTGAAGGACACCGTCGCACGGATCCGGCGGGCCTCGTCGACGCCGGCCGCGACCCGTATTCGGCGCGGATCTACGCGCTGGCCACCGTCATCACGGACAGCACCGACGAGGCCGCGGCCGCGAAGCAGGAGGAGTACCGGCGATACGCGGACCTCGAGGGCGCCCTGGTGTTCACCTCCGGCTGGATGGGGATCGACCTGTCGCGGTACGACCTCGACGACCCGATCGGAAACGTCGAGAGCAACGCCATCCAGTCGGCCGTGGCCGCATTCCAGGAGGCCGCCGACGACGGCCGCGAGTGGACCGTCCGCGACATCGCGGAGTGGGCGAGCATCGGCGGTCTCGGGCCGCGGTTCGTCGGCTCCGGCGAGACCGTTGCGACGCAGTTGCAGGAGTGGGTGGCCGACACCGACGTCGACGGGTTCAACCTGGCGTACGCGATCACGCCGGGATCGTTCGAGGACGTCGTCACCCATGTCGTGCCGGCGCTGCAGGCCCGCGGTGCCTACCCGACCGGTTACACCGACGGAACCCTGCGCCACAAGCTGTTCGGGAAGGGCGATCTGCTTCCCACCGACCACCGAGGGGCGCGGTACCGACTCGGCGGCGACCTCTCGACGCGGACCGACCGCTACCGCGCGTACACGAACACCTGAACGACCACCACAACCACCGGGAGAACCCATGAGCACACCCCGCACCGCCGCCGTCGTCGGAGCCGGACTGGCCGGCACCACCGCCGCGCTCGGCCTCGTCGACGCCGGTTTCGCCGTCACCCTCTACAGTGACCGCGACCGCGACGCCCTGCGCAACGACGTCCCGGCCACCGGCACCGCCGTCTACTTCGGCAAGTCCCGCGAGGCCGACGCCCGCATCATCGAGGACCTCTACGCCGACGGTCCGCACTCGACCGGGATGAGCACCCGTCTGCACACGGGAGAGGGTGACACCCGCGCCGACGTCCTCGAGTTCGACCCCGACTTCCGGTACGTCGCGCAGGGCGTCGACGTGCGACTGCGGGCCGACGACCGGCTCGGCCGGTTCCTGGATCGCGGCGGCCGCTTCGAGGTCCGGGCGGTGAACCTCGACGACCTCGACGCGATCGCCGCCGACCACGATCTGACGCTCGTGGCGACCGGAAAGGGCGGGCTGTCCACGCTGTTCCCGGTGGACACCGAACGGACCGTGTACAGCGAACCGCAGCGCCGACTGCTGCTGGTGACGTTGCAGGGCCTGGGACACGGCCCCGACACCTTCGGCTACCGGTCCGATGCGGGCGGCGCGCACAATCTCTTCAACCTGCACACCGATTTCGGTGAGGCCTGGCTCGGCCCGTACCTGCACAAGGACGCCGGTGCCACGTGGAGTTTTCCTCGGCTTCGCGAAACCGGGCAGCCCGTGGGAGGAGCGGTTCGCCGCGGTCACCGACGTGCACTCCGCGCGGCAGACCGTCGTCGACTTCTACCGCGACTACTTCCCGCACGACGCCCCCGAGATCGAGCGGTTGCAGGTCATCGAGTCCGACCCGCACTCGTGGCTGACAGGGGCGGTCACCCCGACGGTGCGCCGCGCGGTCGGAACGACCACGAGCGGCCACGTGGTCGCGGCGATCGGTGACACCGCGATCGCGTTCGATCCCCTCGCCGGACAGGGGGCCCAGAACACCGCCGTGCAGGTGGCCGCGCTCGTCGAGGCGGTCCGCGGGCACGAGGGCGAGTTCACCGCCGACTGGCTGTCCGAGCAGTTCGAGAAGCACTGGAACACACGGGGTCACGCGGCCGCCGAGGTCACCCGGCTGTTCCTCGGCGACCCGAAGTACGCGGTCCACGCCGAATTGCTGTTCCCGGCGGCAACCGTGAGCGAACCCGTCGCCGCGGCCCTGTTCGGGTTCCTCTCCGAACCCGACACCCTGATCGGTATCGACACCAGGGAGGACGTTCTCGCGTTCATCGCCGCGGCGGCCGGGGAACCGGCCGAGGACGTGCTCGCACGGTTCGCGCCCAGCGCCGGATTCGCCGCGTCTCCGGCGGCCCGAGTCTGAGCGGCTCCCAGCGTCTCCCACCGGACCCGTGGCCGCCGAGTTACGTGCTCACCCGGCGTCTGCGGGGCCGGTTCCGGGATGATCCTGCTGTTCGCGTCGACGACGGGCGCGAAAGTTCGCCACGTTGACGCGGTTTCCGCACACCTGGGGCATGCAGAACCGGCGCCGGCCCGCCCGGCTGGTGTCGACGAAAATTCCGCTGCACGAAGGGGATTCGCACGACCGGAACCGGCTCGGTCCCAGTGAAGCCACGGTTCCGAGCAGGCCCGTTCCGATGACGACGGCCAGGTCGTCGGCGAGAGTCGACTCGGGTGCGGTCTCGAGGTGCCACGTCCATGTGCCGTCGTGGCGCGCGAGGAAGGGGACGGTGCGGGCCACGCGCAGGAGTTGGTTGGCTCCGTCGACGATCGCCTCCTCGTTCGGCGCGGCCACGACGTCGCGCACGCGTGTCCGCAACGCACGGACGTCGTCCAGATCGGTGCCGGTCGCAGGCCGGTCTCCGGGGGCGATGCCGTGCTCGGTGAGGAAAGCGTGCAGCGACTCGCCGTCGGTGAGGGCGTCACCGGTCGCGACGAGCACCTCCGGGGCGGTGAGGACGAGCGCCGTCGCCACCGATGCCCCGAAGGTGTAATCGGTGAAAGTCAGTTGCAGCACTTACATCCTCCGTCTAGCGTAATGGTTACCGGACCAGTTTAACCATTACGTCTCGGAGGATGATCATGACTCGACAGCAGATCTCCAACACGGCCGACACCGGCCGGTGGCACCTTCCCGACCGGGTGACGGTGGACGGCGCCACCGTCGCGGCCGGAGTCTTCGGCGACGGCCCGCCCGTCGTCCTGGTGCACGGCACACCCTCGTCCTCGTATCTGTGGCGCGCGGTGATTCCCCGCCTCGCCGAGCAGAACACGGTGTACGTCTGGGACCTCCCGGGCTACGGTGACTCGCCCGCGGTTCCCGGCGAGCCGGTGGCGATCCGCACGCACGCTCGCGTGCTCGCCCGGCTGCTCGAGCACTGGGGACTCGACCGGCCTGTGCTGGTAGGCCACGACATCGGTGCGGCGGCGGTACTCCGGGCGCACCTCGTCGAGGGAGTCCCGGTCCGGCGCATCGCCCTCCTCGACGCGGCCGTGCTCTCGCCGTGGGTGACGCCGGTAGCGCAGCACATGCAACGCAACCTCGACGTGTACCGCACGATGCCGACGCACATCTTCCAGCGCATCATCGAGGCGCACCTCGACACCGCGACGCGTCGTCGGCTGCCGTCGTCCGTCGCGGAGGCCTACCTCGGTCCCTTCGCGGGCCCCACCGGACAGCAGCGTTACCTCGACCAGGTCCACTATTTCGACGAACGCGACACCGCCGAGGTCGTCGAGGAACTCGGCACGGTGAAGGTGCCGGTGCAGATCGTGTGGGGCGCGGACGACGAATGGCTGAACCGTTCGTTCGCCGACGATCTCGCGAGCCGCATCCCCGGGGCGCGAACAACGTTCGTTCCCGAAGCCGGGCACTTTCTCACCGAGGACGAGCCCGACCTCGTGGCGCAGGCTCTCGCCGACTTCCTCACGCAGTGAGCGCCGGTGTCACTGTCGGTCGGGAGTGTGCAGCGGGTCGGTAATGGTGATCTCCGCCGTCGGCGTCAGGACGTTTCGGTGGTAGTCGGAGATCGAATCGACGAGGGCCGACACTGCCGGCGCGGCGAAGTGGTCGGGCTCCCAGCCCGCATAGAGGGTGACGGCGAGAATGCCCTCGGGGATCCGGATCGGCACACGGACGAGGTTGAAGAGGGATTGGTCGGTCAGTACGGCAACCCCCTGGCCCGATGCGGCGAGTGCTCTGGCCACAGACGTCACCGACACGACCCGGGGGTCGACGTAGGCGAGGCCTTGGCCGGCGGTTGCGGTGTCGAATGCGAGTCGGGCGGCGTTGTTGCGCTGCATCAGGATGAGCGACTCTCGAACGAGGTCGGCCAGGAAGACGTGGGTCCGTCCGGCCAGGGGATGTTCGGGTGCCGTCAGCGCGCACACCGGGGCGCGGCCGATTACCCGGGTCTCCATCGACCCGGGCGGTGGGAACGTCGAGATCCCGATGTCGGCATCTCCGCGCTGGACCACGTCGTACACGGTGCGGGTATCCCGCTCGATGATGTCGTTCAGGCCTGACCGCAGGTATCGGCCCGCGAGATACGGTCCGAGGACGTCGGCGATGGTGGTCGCCGGCGCTGCGATCGTCAGCGGAATGTCGTCGCCGCGGGCGAGGTGCCGGAGTACCGAGCTCGCCTGGTCGGCCCGCGCCACGAGGTCGCGGGCGAGTGGCAGGAAGCGTTCGCCCGCGACGCTCAGACGCAAAGCGCCCGGTCCGCGCCGAAACAACTCGACACCCAGCTTCTGCTGCAAATTGTGGAGTTGCCGGGAGAGCGAGGGTTGCGCCACTCGCACCGCCCGGGCGGCCGCCGTAACCGACCCATGGTCGACGACGGCGAGGAAATATCGAAGTACACGAATCTCCACCATGCCTCCTAGGCATCGGGCTGCTGCGAAATGGATATTGGACGGTTATAGCAGCACTCTTCACACTTATCTCCACGCAGATGATTGTGAGCCGGCTCATGGCTCCGGATCTTTCGAGGAGAAGGCATGAACGCTAAACCCGGCCCGGGTTCCGAGGCCGTCCCGAACCTTCGAGGGGCGCGGAGAGCAGGCTTCGGCGCGCTGATCGGCACCACGGTGGAGTGGTACGACTTCTTCATCTTCGGTACCGCAGCCGCACTCGCTTTCGGGCCTGTGTTCTTCCCGTCGGCATCGCCGACCGTGGGACTGCTCGCCTCGTTCGCGACGTTCTGGTCGGGTTTTCTGGCTCGTCCCCTCGGGGGTGTGATCTTCGGCCATCTCGGCGATCGGATCGGCCGGAAGAAGACGCTGATCACCACCCTCGTCCTGATGGGTCTTTCCAGTACGGCCATCGGACTCTTGCCCGGCTATGCATCGATCGGCCTCGCCGCCCCCGTTCTGCTCATCCTGCTCCGGATGGTTCAAGGACTCGCGTTGGGCGGCGAGTGGGGTGGTGCGGTGCTGATCGCCGCCGAGCACGCGCCGCCCGGCCGACGGATGCTGTTCGGCGCCTTCGCGCAACAGGGATCGCCCGTCGGCAACATCTTGGCGACCCTGGCCTTTCTGGGGGTCAGCACACTCCCGGCTGACGATTTCGCCGCCTGGGGCTGGCGGATCCCCTTCCTCTTCTCGGCGGTACTGCTTCTGGTCGGGTTGATCATTCGAATCGGTGTGGAGGAATCACCGGAATTCCTTGCGGCGAAAGAACACGGGGAGATTTCCGAGGCGCCGGCACTCGAAACCATCCGAACCGCTCCCGCCCCTCTCCTTCTCGGAATCGGAGCCGCGGCGATCGGTGTCGGCGGGGCCTATTTCATGGGCACGTTCATGGTTGCGTGGACGACCACGGACCTGGGTGTCAGCCGATCGACGATCTTGTCGGCCTTGCTGCTGGCAACGGTCGTGCAGTTCTTCGTCCAACCGATCGGCGCACTCCTGGCGGATCGCTTCGGGGGGACGCGAATCATGGTGACGGCGCTGGTCGCCACGGTGATCTTGACCCCGCTTGTTTATGCGCTGGTCAGCACAGGTGAGATTGGTCTGATCTACGTCGGCCTCGCCCTCGGTGCTCTGACGAGTCCGGCGTACTTTGCGGTGTTGGCCAGCTTCCTCGCGCAAGCGTTCGACGCCCGGATCCGCTATACCGGTATCTCTTTGGCTTACCAGTTGTCTGCAACGTTGATCGGCGGAATGGTGCCGTTCATCGCTCAGTGGCTCCTCGCCGGCAGCGGCATCGCCATGGTGGCGGGGTACCACGTGGCCCTCACCTTGCTCACCTTGGCGTGTGTGGTCATGCTCGCCCGGCGAACGCGAACTCGGCCCGCCCCTCAATCGGAGCCCGCAGATATCAGCCTCAACGTCTCGGCCGACCGTCACGTCGCTGCCGAAGTCGACTGAACACCCCCAACATCACCACGACTCGAGGACTATCTCATGGACACACCGGAACAACCGCGCATCGTTCGCGGACGTCGAATCCTCACCTCCGCTGCGGAATCCGCCGACGCGATCGCGATGATCGGTGACCGCATCGTCGCGCTCGGCGACACCAACGATCTGCTCCGACAATTCCCCACCGCCTGGATCGACGACCGGGGAGACGCCGTGATCTCACCCGGATTTCACGACGCACACCTGCACCTCGCGATGGCCGCCGACAACGAACTGAAGCTCGACGTGTCACCCTCGCAGGCATCCACGCTCACGCAGCTACTCGACAAAGTCGGTGCCGCGGCCAAGGGCGATCCTGCACAGGGCTGGGTTCGCGCGGTGGGCTACGACGACGCAAAGATGCCCGAAGGTCGCGTTCTGACCCGCTGGGACCTGGACACCGTCACCGGGAACGTTCCCACGATCGTCCTCCATGTCGCCTGTCATTGGGGAGTGGTCAACTCCGCAGCACTCGCCGCGGGGGGCATCACCGACAACTCGGAACCGCCCAGCGGAGGTGACTTCGGACGAGACGGAACTGGTCGGCTCAACGGCATTCTCTATGAGCGCGCTCTCACCGATTTCGCCTACGCCCAGGGCGATGTGGACGGGAGGACGGTCGTACCCGAGTTGGGACTCGACGAACGGATAACAGCGCTGGGGAACGTGATTCGGCGCTGGCACGCAGCAGGCTTGACTTCGGTCTGCGACGCCTTTGCCGGGCCCGCCGATATTCGTCTGTTCGAGGCGGCTCGCGAGCAGGGCCTGCTGACGATGCGTGTCGGATTCCTTCTCGCCGCCGAGCACTACGACTCAGTACACCGGCTCGGCCTACGCTCGGGTTTCGGCGACGACCACCTGCGCTTTGTCGGGGTGAAGGCGCTCGTCGACGGCGCTGTCGGCGGGCGAACCCTCCTGCTGGAAGAACCGGACCACGACACCGGGCATCACGGCATCCAGGTGCTCACCCGTGAGGAGCTCGCGGAGGTGGTCCAGAAGGTGCACGGTGACGGCAACCGAGTCTGCGTCCACGCCAACGGTGACCGCGCCATCCGGCTCGTCCTCGACGAATTCGAAACCGCGCAAAAGCAAATGCCGCGACCCGGACTGCGGCACCGCATCGAACACTGCAGTGTGGTGGACGAGGACATCTTGCGACGCATGCACGAGCTTTCCGCGATCGCGGTCCCCTTCGGCAACTACGTCCATCAGCATGGCGGCCATCTCATCGACTGGTACGGCGAGCAACGGGTAGAGCGGATGTTTGCACACCGGGCGTTCCTCGATGCCGGAGTCACCGTGGCGGGGTCCTCCGACTTCCCCTGTGGGGCAGTCGAACCCCTCCTGGCGATGCAGAGCATGGTCACTCGAACCGGGTGGGACGGTGCCCTCGTCGGGGCATCGCAACGAGTCTCGCCGGCCGAGGCCCTCGCGATCTACACGGCAGGATCAGCGGTTGCCACCGGCGAGGAAGACCGCAAGGGCACACTCGCCGCGGGCCGGCTCGCCGACTTCGTGGTGCTGGACGAGGATCCGCTGGATGTGCCGCACGACCAGATCTCGAAAATCGGCGTCCAATCGACGTTTGTCGGGGGAGTGGAGGTGTACGCCCGAGACTGAGACGGCGGTGGCCACTACCGGTCGTGGTCGGCTTCGCATCGACATCGTTCGACGAGTATCACAGCGCACAGGAGGAGATAGGCGCCGGGAACGATGAGGATGGCGGTGGTCAGGGCGACGATGATGGCCAGGAATTCCATGGCTGCTCCACAGGTAGGTGCTCGGCGAGGGAGGGGCCGGGATCGTCGGCGATACCGAATGACGTGCGTGTCTCACGGTAGATGCCCGCGGTGGGGATTTGGGTAACCACCACGTGAACATGGTCGGGATCGGTCACATAAAGACGTTCCGTCGGGCACAGTGGGACCGACGACCCCCGACAGGAGGACTCGATTTGCTGGTCTTCGGCGAGCCATACGAGGCGAGTAACGGCACCGTGATTGTCACCGTTTCACGTAAAGGGTGGGGCTCACGGCCCGAGCGTCCGGTCGGCATCTACTCCGTCAGCGCAGAAAATACCGCGTGGATCCCGGCCGTCGACACCAGCCTGCACGCGTTGATCGGGGTATGCACAGGATTCGCGGCGGCGGTGATCGGCACCATCGCGGTGCTACGGCGACCACCGTGGCCGGAGATGACTGAGCGCGTCATGACCGCGATCGCGGAAGCGCGGATTGCGGAAAGCCGACAGCGGTAGGGCTTCCAGCCTGCCTGCCTCACTGTTGGATCAGACGCCTTCCCTCCCGCCCGTGCCAAGGACGGGAAGCGACAACTCGGCCGTGGAAGAGGCTCTCAGGGTTGGAGGAGGACCTTGATGGCGCGGCGCTCGTCCATGGCCTTGTATCCGTCGGCGACCTCGCTCAGCGGGAGGGTGAGATCAAAGACCTTGCCCGGGTCGATCTCGCGTCGCCAGATCCGGTCGATCAGGTCGGGAAGGAACCGGCGCACCGGGGCGGGACCGCCGTGCAGGTGGATTTCGGCGTAGAACAGTTCCTCGCCGGGCAGGTTCACGCCATGTGAGACGCCGACGAAACCGAGATGCCCACCGGGGCGGGTCGATCGGATGGCCTGCATCATCGCTTCCTGCGTCCCGACCGCTTCGATCACGGAGTGCGCGCCGAGTCCGCCGGTGAGTTCCTTGATCTTGGCCACGCCCTCGTCGCCGCGTTCGGTGACGATGTCGGTGGCACCGAACTCCAGGGCAAGGCGTTGGCGAGGCTCGTGGCGGGACATGGCGATGATCCGGTCGGCGCCGAGTTGCTTGGCGGCAAGAACGGCGAGCAAGCCCACTGCGCCGTCACCAACAACAGCCACAGTCTTACCGGGGCCGGCCTCGGCAGCGACGGCGCCGTACCAGCCGGTGCCGAGCACGTCGGAGGCGGCCAGCAACGACGGGACTAGATCCGGGTCGGGGATGCCGGGAGTGGCGACGAGGGTTCCGTCGGCGAGAGGGACCCGCAGCAGATGCGCCTGCGCGCCACCGGCGCCGGCGAACTCGACGTGCTCGCAGCGGGACTGGTAACCGGCCTGACAGATCTCGCAGGTGTTGTCGGAGGCGAAGAACGATCCGACGACGAAGTCACCGACCTTGACGTTGTTGACGTCGTCACCGATCTGTTCGACGACGCCGACGTATTCGTGGCCCATCGGGGTGGGTTGGGCGACGGGGTTGATGCCGCGGTAGTCCCACAGGTCCGACCCACACACGCAGGAGGCGGCCAGACGGATGATCGCGTCGGTCGGAGCGAGAATCTGTGGGTCCTCGCGCTGTTCGTAGCGGACGTCCCCAGTGGCGTGGATGACGGCTCCGTACATGGTCAGTTCTCCTTGGTGAAGATGTCTTGGCGACGGTCATCGCGCTCATGCCGTTGGGCCATCCGGTGTAGAACGCCAAATGCAGGATCGCTTCCTTCAGCTCGTCCTCGGTGACACCGTTGCGGCGGGCGTAGTCGAGATGGAAGGTGAGCTGATCTGTCTTACCCGTCGCGGTGAGTGCGGCGACGGTGAGCAGGCTGCGGTCCCGCTTGGACAGACCGGACCGTTCCCATACCTCGTCGAACAGCACCTTGTCGGTGTAGTGGACGAGTCCGGGGGCGAAATCGCCGAACGCGTTCTGTCCACCGGTCCAGCCAGTACCCGTGTTCTCAGATGTCATCATCTTTCCTCTCATCCGGCATCCTGGGATGCCTCGTCGTTGTTCAGTTCGTTTGCTGCTGCGACTCCTCGCATGCACTGCTTTCGACTTCATGCCGTTGTGCTGCGTCGCGATCGGTGAGGAAAGCACCGATGCCGACGGTCGGCAGGGACGCGAACAGACGCCATCGACCGCCAAAGACTGATCGACGCCATGAAAAGTCAGGCGAAGTGTGGTTTCGGCGCCATCGTCACCATCGGGGAATCTCTGCAAGTTCTATGACAGCTTCAAAACGTCCCCGGAGGGAGTCTCTGATGAGGGGTGTACCACCAGAGCATCCCCTGCGTGGCTGCGTCGGCATAACGTTTGGAGCGTGGACAACAGGAGTGAAGCACGAGAGTTCCTCATGTCCCGCCGCGCGAACCTCACCCCCGAGCAGGCAGGTCTGACCGTCTCCGGGCAGCGGCGTGTGGCGGGACTGAGACGCAGTGAAGTCGCGATGCTCGCCGATGTGAGCATCGAGTACTACGCCAAGATCGAACGCGGCAACCTTGCCGGGGTCTCCGACTCCGTCCTCGAAGCGGTCGCGCGAGCACTGCAACTGGACGACGCCGAACGCGAGCACCTCTTCGACTTGGCCCGCGTCGCGGGCGGTGCCGCCCAACCGGTGCGTAAGCGCAACCCGAAGAGGTGGGTAGCCAGGGAGAGCCTCACGCGGGCACTGGATGTGATCACTCACGGGCCCGCGTTCGTACGCAATGGCCGAATGGACATCCTTGCCACCAACGCGCTGGGTCGCGCGTTCTACGATCGCGTCTTCGACGGGACGGGGCAGGGCAATCTCGCGCGGTTCTGCTTCCTCGACGAGCGCGCCAAGGAGTTCTACCCCGACTGGGAAGCCGCCGCCGACATCACCGTGTCGATCCTCCGGACCGAGGCTGGCCGTGACCCCCGCGATAAGCAACTGCACGATCTCATCGGTGAGCTCTCCACACGCAGTGACGCGTTCCGCACCCGGTGGGGCGCGCACAACGTACGCCGCCACGGCTCGGGCACCAAAAACTTCCAACACCATGTCGTAGGCGAGTTGACCTTGTCCTACGAGGGCATGGAGCTGACCGCCGAACCCGGACTCTCGTTCCTCATCTACACCGCCGAACCCGCTTCAGCGAGCCAGGAACGACTCAGTCTCCTGGCGAGCTGGGCCGCCACCGCACAACAACAGGAAGACACCGACCCACAGAAGACTCAGGCCGCTGCGCCGAAGGAGACGAATCTATGAAACAGCTGATATGTGGTCGTGTCTTGTCAAGTGGCAGGTGGAGGCGGCCCCGGGAACCTCGGTTTCCGGGGCCGCCTCCGTTTCGGTCGACGATCGGTGTCAGCAGTGGGGTCGGCATGTCGATATTCGCGACACGTGGTCAGACTGATATGCGCGGGTTGGATACCGCAGGACGATTGTTCGGCAGGAACGGTGCTGCTGCTCTAGTGTCGGGCGTCGCAACAGTGGGTTCTCGGATTCTGTTGCTGCTCATAGCTGTATCGCAGGTCGTTCCTCACGCTGCCGGTCTCGCCACCGTTGCCTCGTCGACCAGATTATGGGAACTGAGAGTCAGTCGTCGATCGTGGCGAGGGACCAGCACCATCCGGCGAGCTCGCGCGCGACGGCGACATTTGCAACCACCGGACGCTTTTTGCGGGCGGTGAACTGTTCCCATTTGTGGTGGAGTCGGTGGTTGCCTGCGTGCCCGCGTGCTCGCGCCGCGGGAGACGCCTTCTCCCAGCGGCGGTGCATTACTTGGCCGGGGTTGCGGTAGGTCTTGCGGTGATGCCAGGCCGCCTCGACCAGTAACCGCCGGGCGTGGCCGTTGCCGGTCTTGGTAATCGATCCCTGCGAGCGGGAGGTCCCGGATGAGTACTCGCTGGGCACGAGACCGACGTAGGCGCCGATGGTGTTGCCGGTGAATCGTTGCCAGTCCCCGATCTCGACCGCGAGGCCGAACGCAGTCAGCGTGGACACCCCTCGTAGACATCCGAGCCTGCGCACCATCGGCGTGTAGGGGCTGTCCTCGGCCATGTCTGCGATCGCGGCATCCAGGCGGTCACGGCGTGCGAGTGTCAAAATCATCGCCTCGTAGTCCGAGTCGAACGCCGCTTGAAGTGCCGGTTGGTCGAAACTTTGTCCGCGCAGCCATACGTCGTGAGCAGCGGTCCACGCCGCCCCACCGGAATAGACGAGGCCCTGCCGCAGCAGTAGTTTCGACAACCGATGCCGGCACCGCATCAAGTCCCCCCGGGCGTCCTCACGGGCGCGGACGAGATCACGGGCCGCTTCCTGTTCCACCGAGGGCACGCTCACTTCGACGATCTCACCCAACCGCAGGAGTCGAGCCAGATGCAGGGCGTCACGGGCATCGGTCTTGATCCGGTCTCCGGCAGGGCGTTGTAGCTTCGACGGGGCCACCACCACGCACTCCACAGCGGCCGCGGTCAGTGCCCGACACAGCCCGAACCCTGTCGGGCCAGCCTCGTACACCACCTTCACCGGACTCGGGAGCGTTCGTAGCCAGGCAAGGACCTCGCCGTAGTCGGGACTCAGCCGCCTTCTGAACACTTCGCCAGTATCTTCGTCGATCCCGCACGCTACGACCGACAACGCGTGCACATCCAAGCCGACACTCGTACGCTGAACTCTCACCGGGGGCCTCCTGACCTGCAAATGTGGCTCTACCAGCAGTGATTTTTCACCTGGCAACCCACGAGGCTTTGCAGAACGAGGCCCTCGGCCCCACAACGTAGGCCCTCATACCGTCTAGCCCAGAACCCGACAGGTAAAAATCCTCCGGAGCAGTTCACCGGCGACGTGTGGGTCGACCCGATCGCCACCCCGCAGGAGCCGGGCCAGCGGATGGTCGTCGCCAGCGTCCGGTTCGCGCCCGGTGCCCGTACCGCCTGGCACTCCCACGAGAGCGGTCAAACCCTCCACATCACCGATGGTGTCGCGCTGATCGGCACCCGCGACGGAACCGTGATTCGCGCCACCCCCCGGCCAGACCATCTACACCCCGCCCGGCGAGGAGCACTGGCACGGATCACCCACGTCCACATCGGGGACGGCCCGGCCGATTCATGACCAGCTGCTCGAGCTGGTGGCGACTCGGGCGAGTGTCGAGCGGTGCCTCCGCGACGCGAAGGTGACCCAGCCGCCCGTTCGAGGAACTGGTCTCGGCCACCACCGGTGACCACCATCAGTACCCCGACGGTTTCGCTCTCTACACAGGAACCCTTTTCGCTCCGACCGTTGATCGCGACCTGCTAGGGCAAGGCTTCACGCACAAGGCCGGCGACGTCGTCACCATCAGCAGTAAACATCTCGGTTCACTGATCAACGAGGTCGGCGACACCGCGTTCTTGCCGGACTGGTCGTTCGGACTACGCCAGTTGTTCGACTACCTCCACACCCAATCGGTACCCCGTCCGGCGGTCACCACCACTGCCGCCGTGTAGCCGAATTCGCAGCAGACCGGGGCGCCGAGGCCCCGGTCTGCTCGACGCTTACTTCCCGCCGACGATGCCGCTGTCGAGGAGTTTGGCGATGTCGGAGTCGGAGCTGCCGAGGAGGTCCCGGAGCACCCTCCCGGTGTCGTCGCCGACCGCGGAGGCGGGCGCCACGGTGGCGTGGTGGCCGTCGAACGATGCGGGATGCCCGGAGGCGAGGTAGGTGCCGATCCGCGGCTGGTCGAGGGGGGTGAACATCGGGTTGTTCTCGAGTTCCCCGGATTTCACGACCTCCTCGAAGGTGCGGTAGCGCTCGGCGAGGACGGACGTCTTCGAGAGTGCCTCCGCCACTTCGGCCGCGGTGTGTTCGCGGAACCAGCGGGCGAACAGGGCGGTGAGGACGTCGCGGTGGGTGAAGCGATCGGTGTCGCGCGCGAAGTCGACGTCGAGTGCGGTGGCGAGTGCCTCCACGGCGGTCGTGGTTCCGGTGACGGCGACCAGGTCACGAAAGTGCCGCGGGGTGAGAGCGACGATCATGAACCGTTCGCCGTCGCTGGTGGTGAAATCCGTTCCGTACGTGCCGTAGACGGAGTTTCCGGTCGCCGGCCTGCTGGTGCCGTTGATCTGGATTTCGGTGAGGTAGCCGAGGGTGCCGGCGGTGGCCAGCGCGACGTCCTCGAGCGGCAGGCGGATGTGGGTGCCCTCGCCGGTGGCGTCGCGGTGCCGGACGGCGGCGGCGACGGCCAGCGCGGCGTACAGCCCACACACCACGTCCCACGCCGGCAGGACGTGGTTGACGACGCCGGCGTGATCGGTGGGACCGGTGATGGACGGGAAGCCGAGCCCCGCATTGACGGTGTAGTCGACGGCGGGGGAACCGTCGGAGCCACCGAGGACTTCGAGGGTGATGACGTCGGAGCGCAGCGCCCTGAGCGCGTCGTGATCGAGCCAGTCACGGCCACCGGCGTTGGTGACGAGAATTCCGCCACCCGCACCGGGGGCCGCGACCAGTTGCTGTACGAGCTGCTGCCCCTCGGGACTGCGCATGTCGACGGCCACGGACCGCTTGCCGCGGTTGAGGCCGGCCCAGTAGATGCTCTCGCCGTCACTCGTGACCGGCCAGCGTTTGTAGCAGGCGGCGCCGCCGATGGGATCGACCCGGATCACCTCGGCCCCCAGCTGAGACAGTGTCAGCCCGCACAGGGGGGACGCGATGAAGCTGGAGACCTCGACGATCCGAAGTCCGGCAAGGGGAGTGTGGGCAGTCACGAGAGAAGCTCCTTGATGGTGGAGGTCAGGCCATGAGGGCGGTGAAACGCCAGTCGAGGACGGGAACGTCGGACGCTGCGGCGTTGTGCGCGAACACGAGTGAACGCAGATGCAGAACGCCGCCACCGTCGGGCAACGCCTCGGCGCTCTCGATCTCGAGTTCGCTGGTGAGGGTGTCACCCTCGTGAACGGGACCGGTGTGGTCGCAGGACTTCCAGCCCAGGACCGTGACGAGGTTGGGCAGGGCGCGCGTGGCCTGCCCGAGAGCGATGCCGATGGTGTGCCCGCCGTAGACGAGCCGTCCGTCCGCGCCGACCCGCTCGTCGTGATGGGTGGCCGCGATGTTGAGGGTGAGGCGCGCCAGTTCGGGGGCGCTCGAGACCACGTCGCCGCTGCTCCGCAGGACCGCGCCGGCGAGGTCGGTCGAGAAGTGCTGTCCGGGAACCTTGTCGCGGTAGCGGTCGAGGTCCCAGCCCTCGGGTGCGGCGAAGGACTGCTCCGTCTGCGGACCGATCGCGGACAGGTCGTCGGACTTGCGGACGCGGTCCTCGTCGGGGCTCTCGCTCAGCGGGAGCATGGCGCAGCGGTAGAAGTCGAGGACGGTGCGGCCGTCCTGATCCGTCGACGTCATCCGCAGTGCCGCCAGCCCGGTGGGTTTGCGTCCGGGCTTCGCCGAATTCTCGCGCAGACCCACCACTTCGGTGCGGGTGTACAGGGTGTCGCCGAGATGGGGGAAGTGGTGGAAGCGGAGGCCGCGGTAGAACAGGTTGGCCTTCACGTGGTGCGTGGCGAGCGTGGACTGTCCGATGGCCACGTCGCAGACGAGGCCGGGATTCGCCACGGCGTCCCCGGATCCGGTGACGGCCCGGGACAGGTGCGCGTCGAGGGGCAGCCGCAGACGGTCGCCGAGGATGGCTTGATGGGCGGCGGCGAGGCCGCTGGTGAGGGTGACGGCGGGAGCGGTGTCGAACACCTGCCCCACCTCGAGTTCGTCGAAGTACGGTCCACCGACGTACGTCTGCGTGATCGTCACTGTGCACCTACCTGGGCGAGGACCCGTCGTGCGGCCACCGCGACGGCCTCGTCGAGCATCTGCCCGTCGAGTTGCGCCGCCCCGCTGCCCGCGGCCTCGGCGGCGGCGAGTGCGTCGATCACGCGGCGTGCGTCCTCGACGGCGGAGTCGGTGGGGGTGAAGGCCGACGCAGCCGAATCGACCTGGGCGGGATGGATGACCCATTTCCCGTCGAACCCGAGCGCGCTCGTCCATGCGGCCGAGTGACGGAAGGCGCCGTCGTCGGCGATACCGAGGAACGGTCCGTCGATCGCCTGGATGCCCGCGGCGCGGGCGGCGACGAGGACGCCGTCCTGGACGGCGAGCCAGTGCTCGGGAAGGGCGGAGCGGGAACGACCGAGGGCCGCCCCGAGATCGGCGTAGCCGATGACGACGGACTCGAGCCGGGCGACGGCCCGGGTGATGTCGCCGATGTTCTGCACCCCGACCGGAGTTTCGACGAGAGCCTGCAACCCGATGTCGGTACCGGCGAGAGCCCGATCGGCGTGCGCCAGATCCTGCGCTGTCTCCACCTTGGGAACCACGATGCTCGTGAGTGCGTCGCCGAGGGAAGCGCACAGGGCGAGGTCGTCCTCGGCCCACGGCGTGGTCAGCGCGTTGATGCGGACCGAGACGGCCCGGGAGCCGTCGGACTCGCGCACGAGACGGCGCACGAGGTCGCGGGCGTCGGCCTTCCTGGCCGAGGCGACGGCGTCCTCGAGGTCGAGGACCACCTCGTCGGCGGTCGACCGGAGCGCCTTGACGGCCTTGCGTTGGTCGGATCCGGGGGCCACCAGAACGGCGCGCCTGCGGGTGAGGTTCTGCACGATGCTTCATTCCTAGCGTCCGGGAGCCCGGGTCGGGCTGATATGTACGGCCAGCCCGGTAGGGCTGCGCTGCTGATGCTGGCAGCGGCGCAGCCATCATGTCAAGACCGATCGTTGACTTTAGGAAGACATTATCGGATTATGGCCGTACAAATGTTGTGCGAGTGCGAGGTGGAGTGATGGGCAAGCTGAACGAGGAAGAGGCGTACCTGGTCGAGACGGTGCGCGCCTTCATCGACCGCGACGTGAAGCCGACGGTGCAGGCGGTGGAACACGCCAACGAGTACCCCGAGAAGTGGATCGAGCAGATGAAGCAGATCGGGATCTACGGTCTGGCGGTTCCGGAGGAGTACGGCGGATCGCCGGTGTCGATGCCCTGTTACGCGCAGGTGACCCAGGAACTGGCCCGGGGGTGGATGAGCCTGGCCGGGGCGATGGGCGGGCACACCGTCGTCGCGAAGCTGCTGTCGCTGTACGGCACCGAGGAGCAGAAGCAGCGGTACCTGCCGAAGATGGCGACCGGTGAGATCCGGGCCACGATGGCGTTGACCGAGCCCGGCGGCGGGTCGGATCTGCAGGCGATGTCCACCAATGCCAAGACCGACGGCGACGACCTGGTGATCACCGGTTCGAAGACGTGGATCTCCAACGCGCGGCGGTCCGGCCTGATCGCGCTGCTGTGCAAGACCGACCCGCAGGCGAGCCCCAAGCACAAGGGCATCTCGATCGTCCTGGTCGAGCACGGTCCCGGTCTGACGGTGTCGCGGGATCTGCCCAAGCTCGGCTACAAGGGCGTCGAGACCTGTGAGTTGTCGTTCGACAACTACCGGATCTCGTCGGACGCGGTCCTGGGCGGCACCCCGGGCAAGGGGTTCGCGCAGATGATGAAGGGCCTCGAGACCGGACGCATCCAGGTGGCCTGCCGGGCCCTCGGTGTGGCGACGGCGGCGCTCGAGGATTCCCTCGCGTATGCGCAGCAGCGGGAGAGTTTCGGGAAGCCGATCTGGAAGCACCAGTCGATCGGCAACTATCTCGCGGACATGGCGACCAAGTTGACGGCCGCCCGGCAGTTGACCTGGCACGCGGCCGAGCAGTACGACAGCGGCGACCGGTGTGACATGGAGGCCGGGATGGCCAAGCTGTACGCGTCCGAGGTGGCGATGGACATCGCGCTCAACGCGGTCCGGATCCACGGTGGCTACGGTTATTCCACCGAGTACGACGTCGAGCGGTACTTCCGCGACGCCCCGCTGATGATCGTCGGCGAGGGCACCAACGAGATCCAGCGCAACGTCATCGTCTCGCAACTCGTGTCGCGGGGCGGTCTGTAGTCCGGCGACCTGCACGTAGGATCGGTGCGCGATGAACGGTAGGGAACGAGAACGAGAGACGGAGCCGGCGTACCAGCTGGTGTCGAAGCAGCTCCGTGAACACATAGCCGCGGGCAAGTACCGCGGTGGCATCAAGCTCCCCACCGAATTCGAGCTCGCGGAACAGCACGGCGTGAGCCGGCAGACCGTGCGACGCGCATTCCAGGACCTGGTAGCCGAGGGCATCGTCTACCGGGTCCCGGGCCGGGGGACGTTCGCAGCGGAGTCCGACGGCCGATACCTGCGTCAGCTGGGGTCGATCGAGGATCTGATGAATCTGTCCACGGACACCACCATGGAGGTGGTCTCCCCCCTGCGCCGCCGGGTCGACATCGAGGCGGCGAGCAGGCTCCGCCTCGACACCGACCTCGTCCACACGGTCGTGTTCCGGCGACGCCACGACGACACCCCGTTCGTGCTGACCACCGTGTACCTTCCCGACGAGATCGCCCGGCTCGTCGTCGACGCGCCCGAGATGTCCGAGGGCGCCGTCAGCGCGTACACGATCATCGGTCTGCTGGAGCCGCACCTGCGGAGCCCCATCGTGGAGGCGGCGCAATCGATCACGGTCGCACCCGCCCCCGCGGACGTGGCCCGCGAACTCGGCTGCCCCGAGGGTCATTCGATGCTGCGGGTGGACCGCCTCTATTCCGATTCGGAGGGACGGACCGTCGAGTTGGCGGTCAGCTACTTCCTGCCCGAGCACTACACCTATCGCGTGACCCTGCGACGCGGCGGACGCTGACCGTCCGCGTCTTCGTCGCCTGAATCCGGCTAGGCGGGCAGATTCTCGCGTGCCCAGGCCGTCAGGGCGTTCAGGGACGGCAGGAGCGCCCGGCCCGCCGGCGTGAGTTCGTACGCGACCGAGACCGGTGGGCCCTCCTCCACCGAGCGCAGCACGAGACCGGCCGAGGCCAGTTCGGCGAGCCGGTCGGACAGCACCGAATCGCTGATTCCGCCCACTCCGCGGCGTAACTCCGAGAACGTGGACGGTCCCTCCATCAGCACGCCCAGGATCACGCCGTTCCAGCGCTTGCCGAGAAACGTGAAGGCGCGTGCGAGTGCCGCGTCGCAGGCACGGGGTTCGTGCGTCACTTCGCCGTCGTCAGCCATGCCTCCACCCTAGCAACGGTGCTAGCATCGACCCTGCAACTAGTATTTTCGAAGTAACAAGCAGAAAGGGAGTCGATGACTCACGCAATCACTGCAGGTACAGGGCTCGACGAGGCAGCACGGGCGCTGCTCTACACAGAGGCGCGCACCGCCAACAGCTTCGCTCCGACTCCGGTGAGCGACGAGGAACTCGCGCAGATCTGGGAACTCGCGCGCTGGGCGCCCACGGCGGCCAACACGCAGCCGCTCCGGGTCCTGTTCGTGCGCACCGACGAGGGCCGCGCTCGTCTGGTGGAGCACATGAACGAGGGGAACAAGGCGAAGACCGCGTCGGCGCCTGCCGTCGCCGTCCTCGCGGTCGACCCACGTTTCCACGATCACATCCCGGCGCTGCTGCCGTTCCGTCCCGAACTCCGCGACGTGTTCGAGGCGAACGAGCCGATGCGCAAGCAGACCGGGGACTTCAACGCCGCCCTCCAGGCCGGCTACTTCATCCTCGCCGTGCGGTCGCTGGGTCTGGCGGCCGGACCGATGGCCGGATTCGACGCCGACGGGCTCGACAAGGAGTTCTTCCCCGACGGACAGTGGCACTCGACCCTCGTCGTCAACATCGGCCACCCGGGCGAGAACCCGTGGTTCGACCGGCTGCCCAGACTCGACCCGGAGGAATCCGTCTCCTGGGCTTGACGATCCACACCTATGTGTCGGCGGGCGCGGTGCCCGGCCTCCAGCTGCCGAACTGCTCCACCACGTCCCACAGGGGGTCGGTGGGACCGATGTCGTACGTGCAGTCGGCGGGCCGGGGGTCGGGCACGAACGCCCACAGGAGCGCCCCCGCGGCACCCGCATCCCGCTGCCCCTGGAGCTTGGCGGCGATGTGCGTCGCCCGGTCCGTGAGGGTGGCGCACGATCCGGCGAGTTCGCCGATCTCGCCGACCAGGAGCGGTTTGCCCAGTGCCGCAGCCTGATCGAGGCGCCGGGCGAGGCCGTTCCACTGATCGCCGGGCAGTGGAACGCCGTCGGCACCGTAGTCGTGGTACTGCACGACGTCGACGTACGGTGAGGCCGAGACGAATTGGTACTCGTCGCCCTGGGTTCCGCACTGGCCACCACCGGTGAATCCCGCCGTGATCAGGGTGCGCGGATCACGGGCGCGCACCTCGGCGCTCGCGGCGTCGAAGAAATCGCGCAGCACCTGCGCCGCGCCCGGCTCGCACGAGCGCGTCCACCACGAGCAGTCGGCGTCCGTGCACGTACTGGTCTCCGGCTCCCCGACGAGTTCCCACGCCGCGAGCGACGGCGAACCCTTGAACCGGTCGACCGCCGTGCGCGTCCAGTCCTGGAAGCTCATCAGCGTGCGGGGAGCGCCCGGTGTCATCGACTTCCAGCCGTCCACATACCACTGCCTGCCCTTGAACACTCCGTCCTCGCACGCCCCGTCCTGAGGTGCGAGGACCGGGATCAGCATCTGGTCGTGTGCCTCGGCCGCAGCGAATACGGCGTCCATCGGCCCGAAGTCCAATTGTCCGGTGAACCGGTTGATCGCGAGCGCCTGGAAGAGGTCGAACCGGGTCAGCGAATGCGGCGGCAGCGAGGAGAAGTAGGCGTCGAGGTCGACCATGGCGCCGCACCCCCAGTTCACCGACCAGTTGGTGGCCAGCTGGTAGGCGTTGAACCCGGTCGGCCACCACGGCTGCCCGTCGAGCGCGAACCCGTCGGACGAGGCCGTGACCCGGGCTCCCGGCGCCGGAGCCGCAGCCGACACGGAACCACCTCCCAACGCCGTCGATGCGACCGTCGCGATCACCGCCGCGATCATCGCGATACGGGATTCCCTCATGGATGAATAGTAGAGACCGGTCGGTACCGATTGGCGTCCGATCGGCACCTCGAGCGACCGTCCAGTCACTCTGCCAGGGGACGACGCCTCGAACTTCACCCCCTCGACCCGATAGTGTGCACGGCGGGGGCAAGCGCACGTGATCACCGAGAATTCGCAGAGGTTTACATTGTCGAGTCCCGAAAACGACGCCGAGCTCGCAGGCCGCGTCCAGCGCCTGCTGCAGTTCCTGCGTGAGATCGTCAGGGCTCGCACGAAGCCGGTTCTCCGCGTCGACCAGCACGAACAGGCCGAATGGCTGCATCAGGACGGCCGCACGATCCAACTCGATTCCGCCGCCGCGCAGGGTGACATCGTCCTGCGCGTGCCCCTCATCGGCGTCGAGGATCCACCGGAACTGCCCACGGTCCTTGCCGGCTGGGTGGACGCGTCGGCCCGCTCCGACAGTTCGCGTTCCGATCTCGAACTGAACGCGTCCGACGCCTACGCCGAGGACTCCGACGAGGAATACGACGTGCGCCGCGCGTACGACGTCCGGCAGGCTTTCGACGCCTACGTCCCGCGCTGGCAGGCGTGGGCCAAGGCGGACCGGGAGCGTCGCCCGCACGCCGATCTGTACCAGTCGTTGCAGCGGATGCTGCAGGAACTGAACGCCCGACCCGAGTCGATCGAACTCGTTCTCGCGTCCGGTCTGCTGACCCTGGCGGGCGCCGGTCCGGACGGCGGCGTCCAGACCCACCTGGTCACCCAGTCCGCGAGCATCCACCGCGACCCCCGCACCGGCGACCTGCTGGTGCGGCTGATCGCCGGCTCCCAGCCCCGGCTCGAGGACTCCCAGCTGTTCACCGGACTGGACGTCTACGACAGCGCGCACGCGATGCCGCTGCAGAAACAACTGCAGGACACCGCCGCGTCGCCGCTGAGCGACGGCGTGCGCACACTGCTCGCGGAGTGGGCGCCGAAATCGCTGATGACCCCCGTCACGGTGCGGGACGGCGTCCGGCCGCCCGACGCCGACGCCGACGGCACCCTCACACTGTCGCCGGCCCTGGTGCTGCGGAAGCGCAGCGCGTTCGCCCTGGTCGAGTATTACGAGCAGATGATCTCCCACCTCGACCGCGACGGCGCGACCGTTCCGCTGGGACTGGCGCAGCTGGTCGAGGCAATCGAACCGGCAGACCGGCTGTCGTGGTTCGAGCGCACCGGCGCCGCCACCTCGTCGACGCTCGCCGAAGACCCCCTCTTCCCGCTTCCGGCCAACGCCGAGCAGTCGCAGATCATCGAGCGGCTCGGCGGCGACAGCGGAGTGGTGGTCGAGGGCCCGCCCGGCACGGGCAAGACCCACACGATCGCCAACCTGGTGTCGGCGCTGCTCGCGCGCGGTCAGCGGGTACTCGTCACGAGCGAGAAGGCGCAGGCGCTCCGGGTGCTGAGGGACAAGCTCCCGCCCGAGATGCAGGAACTGTGCGTCTCCATCACCGACCTGTCCCGCGGCGGCTCCGACGAGCTCACCCGCAGCGTCGCGACGATCGCCGAACGGAAGTCGTCGTTCAACCCGCACAGCGAGGGCCAGAAGATCGCCGACCTCCGTGCGCAGCGGGACGAGGCCGTGCAGAAGCGGGCCGTCGTGCTCGAGCAGGTGAAGGCGCTGCGCGAGTCCGAGACCTACCTCCACGACGCCGTCGCGGACGGTTACGAGGGCACCGCCGCCACCATCGTCCGCAAGGTCATGGGCCTGCAGGACGCTTTCGAGTGGCTTCCCGGTCCGCTGCTGTCCGAGCAGCCGCCCCTCACCGGCACCGAGGTCGAGACGCTACGCCGGCTGTGCGTGACGGCGTCCCCCGAGCGGGCGCAACGCTCCCGGCAGACGCTTCCCGCACTCGACCCCCTGCTGCCCAACCGCGCCGAACTCGAACGGCTCTGCTCGCGGGCCTCGACCAGCGTCCCCATCGACACCCCGCAGTCGGCGCATCTGCTCGAGGTCCTCGGTGGCGTCGACCCCGAGACCGCGTACACCGTTCGCCGGCACTGCAAGGAACTGCAGGCCCGGGCTCACGACGTCCTCGACCTGGACGGTCAGTTCCAGAGCCTCGCCGACACGGTCCTCTCCGGCCGGGCGACGCACCTGTGGGGTCGTCTGGACGCTCTGCCCGCGATCGTCGAGGCGGCCGCTGCCGCCGACCGCTACATCGGTGCGCACGACGTCAAGTGCGCCGTCATGACCCGACCCGCCCTGCAGGCGGTGGGTGCACTCGCCGTCGCGATGGAATCCGGCGCCGTCGAGTGGAAGGCGCGCTTCCGTCGCAGCGAGGAACAGAAGGCCGTCGAGGAACTCGGCCTCGACGCCACCGTCGACGGGGCACCGGCCACGACCGCCGCCACGGTTCGGCTCGTGACCGAGCACCTGCGCGCCCACGACGCGGCGCAGACCGCCGCCACCCTGCTGGCAGATCTTCGGATTCCGGTGGACATGAACGGTTCCCGTGCCGTCCAGGTCGACAGCCTCAACATGATCGTCGGCCGGGTCGCCCGGGTGCGCGCCCTGCTCGTCGCCCGCGACGCGCTGGCCCGCGAACTGTTCGCGCTGTCCCCGAACGCCCCGCGGATCCGTAGCCTCGCGGACGCCGTCGCGGTGGCCGGGGCCGCAGAGGCGATCACCACCCGCGCCGATGTGGACAGTGCCCGTGCGGAACTCGACGCCATCGTCTCGGCCGTCTCCACCGAGGTCGACGCGGGACCGTCGCCGGAAGGCACCGCCCTGGTTGCGGCGCTCGATCAGGCCGACAACGCGGCACTCTCGGATGCCCTCGGCCGCTACGCGATCGCCCGCGTCGAGCAGCAGGATCAGCGGCTCTTCGACGAACTGTCCGACAAACTCTCACCCGTCGCCCCGGCACTGTACGAATTGGTGCGCAGGACGGCGGCGCTCACCGAGTGGGACGAGATGAGCTGGCAGATGGCGGAGGCCTGGGCGTGGCGCCGTGCCCGCCAATGGGTCACCGAGCAGCACCGTGCCGGTCGCGAACAGGAACTGGAAGCCGAACTCAACGCCGTCGACGCGGACCTCGCGCACCTGACGGCGCGGCTCGCGGCGGCCACCGCCTGGCGCGACTGCCTCGAACATCTGACGGCGGATCAGGTCCGGGCCCTGCAGACGTACCGCGAGCACATCTCGAGCATCGGGGCAGGTGCCGGGAAGTACGCCGAGAAGTACCGCAGCGCGGCACGATCCGCGATGGGCGAGGCACAGGGCGCCGTCCCCGCGTGGGTGATGCCGCTGCAACAGGTGCTCGCGTCCATCCCGCCCGTGCCGGGCAGCTTCGACGTCGTCATCGTCGACGAGGCGAGCCAGGCCGACATCACCAACCTGTTCCTGCTGTGGCTGGCGCCGCGGGTGATCGTCGTCGGCGACGACAAGCAGTGCGCACCCGCCGACATCCCCACCACCGGCACCCTCGACGACGTATTCACCCGGCTGGACGCCTACCTGCCGGACCTTCCCGAGTACGTCCAGGCCACGCTCACGCCGCGGTCGAGCCTGTTCTCGATCCTGCGCACGAGCTTCGGGCAGGTGGTCCGGCTCCGCGAGCACTTCCGCTCGATGCCCGAGATCATCAACTGGTCCAGCACCCAGTTCTACGGCGAACTGCCGCTGATCCCGGTGCGGCAGTTCGGCGCGGACCGGCTTCCGCCGCTGAAACATACGTACGTATCCGACGCCACCGTGTCGGGCAAGGACTCGACGCTGACCAACCACGTCGAGGCCGCCGCCCTCGTCGACCAGCTCATCGAATGCCTCGTCGACCCCCGCTACGACGGGAAGACGTTCGGAATCGTCGTGCTGCAGGGGCAGTCCCAGGTCGACGCCATCCGGACCGAGCTCGTCAAACGCATCGGCATCGAACAGTGGGAGCAGCGGCGACTGCGGGTCGGGACGCCGCCCGACTTCCAGGGCGACGAACGGAGCGTCGTCTTCCTGTCGATGGTCGTGGGACCCGAGCAGAACTTCGCACCGTTGACGGCGAACCAGTACAAGCGACGGTTCAACGTCGCGGCCTCACGGGCGCAGGATCAGCTGTGGCTGTTCCACTCCGTCACCGTCGACGAACTGAAGCGGGCCGACCTGCGTAACTCCCTGCTCAGCTACATGATGTCGACGTCGCCGGCACCGGCGGATCCCATGCCGCAGGATGTCGACCGCGACGTCCGGATCCCGCCGTTCGACAATCTGCTCGAGCAGCGGGTGTTCAACGACATCGCCGAACGCGGCTATCACGTCAATTCCCAAGTCGAGGTGAATAATCGGCGTATCGACCTTGTCGTCACCGGCGGCACCATGAGACTCGCCGTCGAATGCGACGGCGACGCGTTCTCGACCACCCCGGAACAGCGGATCGCGGACCTCGAACGCGAGCAGGAACTCAAACGGTGCGGCTGGACGTTCTGGCGCGTCCGCGAGTCGGAGTACTACCTCGACCCGAAGACTGCCCTGTCGAGTCTGTGGGACACGCTGGACAACCTGGGCATCGCGCCGCACGCGGTGGATCACGCGATCGCCATCGAGTCGGCCGCCACCGAGCGGGCGGCGCGCGACGCCGCTGCCGCGTCCGAGCGCGGAAAGCACGCGGCCCCCGTCACCTGACCCGTGAGTACTTGTTAACCGCGGGCGGTTAACCCTGGATCCACCGATGTGGTGTCGGGGTAGGTGAGTCGAAACGGCGAGATGCCCTTGCGTGCTGAAAGAATTGGACTTCTCACAGAACCAGTTCGATCGACACGAAGGGCATCTCTAGGGTGCAACTATCCCACACCCACCCGGTGACGGCCTCGGCGTTCGACGACCGCAATCTCCTCGCCGCGGCCGGACTGGTCCCGGTCCTGGGGTTGGCTCAGGACTGCGGCCTCGATGACCTGGCAGACGAGCATCTGACGCTGCCCACCGACAAGGGCGCACACGCGGGCCGGAAGGTGACCGCACTGGTAGCGGGCATGGTCGCCGGCGCCGACAGCATCGACGACATGGCGCTACTGCGGCACGGCGCCATGCCCACGGTATTCGACCGCCCGTACGCCCCGTCGACGCTGGGCTCCTTCCTGCGGACGTTCTCCTTCGGGCACGTCCGCCAACTCGACGCCGTCGCCGCCCGATTCCTGCAAGGCCTGGCCGAACGAACACCGCTGGTCGGTGGGCCCGAATCAGGTGGGCGGATCCTCGTCGACCTCGACGACACCATCGTCGAGGTGCACGGGCACGCCAAGCAGGGTTCGGGCTACGGATATACGGGGGTCCGGGGGTTGAACGCGCTGATCGCCACCGCCACCACCGACGGGCGGGCACCGGTGATCGTCGGCCAACGCCTGCGCCGCGGCGGCTGCGGATCCCCACGCGGGGCATCCCGGATGGTCAGCGACGCCCTCGCCACACTCGGCCGCCTGCGCCCGCAGCTGTCACCGGGGTCTGTGCTGGTGCGGGCCGACTCGGCCTTCTACGGGCACCCGACCGTGTCCGCGGCACTGCGCTCCGGCGCCGACGTCTCGGTCACGGTGCGGATGACCGCGACGGTGAAGGCGGCGATCGCCGCCATCGACGAGGATGCGTGGACCCCGATCGAATACACCGACGCCGTCTACGACGAACAGGCCGGCCGGTGGATCTCCCGCGCCGAGGTCGCCGAGATCGACTTCACCGCGTTCACCCGCCTCGCCTCCGAGCGGACACCGGGCCGGTTGGTGGTGCGCCGCATCCCCGACCTGCGGGAACACACCGATGGTCAGGGCACGTTGTTCGACGCCTGGCGGTTCCACGCGTTCTTCACCACCACCGACCCCGCCGTCCTGGACACCGTGGCCGCGGACAAGATCCACCGCGGGCACGCGATCATCGAGCAGGTCCACGCCGACCTGAAGAACTCCGCGCTCGCGCACCTGCCGTCGGGGCGGTTCGCCGCCAACAGTGCCTGGCTGGTGCTTGCGGTGATGGCGTTCAATCTCACCCGCGCCGCCGCCACCCTCACCGGGGCCCGCCTGGCCAAGGCGACGACCGCCACCATCCGCCGGACCCTGATCTCGGTCCCGGCGCGGATCGCGTCCTCGGCCCGCCGCCTCACCCTGCACCTGCCGCGGCGCTGGCCCTGGGAATCCGAATGGAACCAACTCTTCACCCACACCCGACATCGAAGACCCCAGGTCACCTAATCCGCCCGGCCACCCCCGGCCCCGACCCGAAAGACCCAGTGGAACAACCCGACACATCGGTCGGGCGATCACCCACACCCCTGACAGCCCATCAACGGCCACAACCGAACCCATCACCCGACCCGCCCCTATCGGTGGATCCAGGTTAACAAGTACTCACGGGCGCGAGGCGCGCAACACGTCCGATCTCCAGCGCCACCCAGACCGCACCGTCCGGCCCCACGGCGATCCCGTGTGGTTCCGAAGACGTTGTCGGCAAGTCGTATTCGGTGATGGCGCCGCCCGAGCCGATGTGCCCGATGCGGTTTGCGCCCCATTCGATGAACCAGCAACTGCCGTCGGGGTCGGCGATGATGGCGTGAGGTCGGGCCGAGCGGTCCGGGAGTGCGAACTCGTCGATCCGGCCGTGGACGGAGATCCGGCCGATCTGCCCGGCGCCGATCTCGACGAACCGCAGCGCGTCGTCGGTCCCGCGGGTGATCCCCACCGGTCCGGCGGCGGGAGTGGACAGAGAATGCACCACGATGTTGCCGTCGACGTCGATACGTCCGATTGCGTTCGCCTGGTTGAGCGTGAACCACAGGGCGTCGTCCGGGCCCGACGTGATGATCGTGGGCCCGCACTCCGCGGTGTCGAGCGGATACGTGGCGACTTCGCCGCCGACGGTGAGGCGGGCGATCCGTCCGGCGTGGACGAGCGTCAGCCACAGGGCCTGGTCGGGCCCGGCCGTGATCGCATACGGTCCCGACCTCTCGTCGCCGACAGCGAACCCCGTGAGTACTTGTTAACGTCCCGCGGTTAATAAGTACTCACGGGCGCGGCTGCGCACGACTGTCTCCGCGGAACTCCGCGATGACGTCGTCGCCGCGCCGGACGGTGACGTCGTAGATGCCGTTGCGCCCGTAGCGGGCCCGCTCCACGGCCTCGGCGACGAGGGTGTCGCCGAGGCGGGTGGCAGTCAGGAACCGGATGTCGGCGCGGGCGGCGACGGCGGGAGCGTCGTACCCGTTGCACGCCATCGCGAAGGCGGTGTCGGCGAGGGTGAACACGAACCCGCCGTGGGTGATGCCGTGGCCGTTGACCATGGTCTCACCCACGACCATCGACGCGACCGCGTGACCGGGGCTGAGCTCGAGGATCTCGATGCCGAGCGCTTGGGACGCATTGTCGGCCTCGAACATCTTCCGCGCGACACCGCATTCCGCGGATGCGTCGACAGTCATGGTTCTCCTACTGGTTGTAGACGGATTCTTCTTCTTGGACGTACATGGTGACGCCGCCGGTGGCGAAGTTGCGGACGTCCTTGCCCGCCTGCTTCATCTCCTCGGACTGCAACCCGGACTTCATGGTGTCGGCGTCGGGGAACACGAGGCTCGCCACCGCGTAGTACGGCGGCTGCCCGCCGTCGAGGGCGCTGCACTTGCCCCAGGTGAAGTCGGACAGTCCGGGGACTTTGCGGGCCAACGGCATGTGGGTGTCGCGGTAGTAGGCGTCGAACGCCTCGGGGTCATCGGGGTGGCCGTAGCAGACGGCGACCTTGAAGCTCATGCGTTTTCTCCTTTGGCGACGAGGGTGAGAACGTCGTACGTTGCGACGGGATCGCCGTCCTGGTTGACGACGACTGCATCCCAACGGACTTCACCGTAGTCCGCACTGCTGCGCGGGGTGATGAGCTTCGCGGTCAGCGTGACGGTGAGGCTGTCGTCGGCCTTGACGGGGGTGAGGAACCGGAGGTTGTCGACGCCGAAGTTGGCGAGGACGGGACCGGGATTCGGTTCGACGAACAGGCCGGCGGCGAGGGAGACGACGAGGTACCCGTGGGCCACGATGCCGCCGAACAGCGGGTTGGCGGCCGCGGCCTCGGGGTCGGTGTGGGCGTAGAACGTGTCGCCGGTGAACTCGGCGAAGTGGTCGATGTCGGCGAGGGTGACCTGGCGGGGGCCGCCGACGATGGTGTCGCCGATCCGCAACTGCGCGAGGTTCTTCCGGAACGGGTGAATGCCGTCGTCATTGCGCTGCGAACCGGTGACCCACTTGTTCCCGACCGCGGTCAGGATGTCCGGGGTGGCCTGGACCGCGGTGCGCTGCATGTGGTGCAGGATGCCGCGGATGCCGCCGAGTTCCTCGCCGCCGCCTGCGCGTCCGGGACCGCCGTGCACGAGGACGGGCAGGGGTGAACCGTGGCCGGTGGATTCCTTCGCGTCGTCGCGGTTGAGGACGAGGACGCGGCCGTGGAACGGGGCGAGGCCGAGCACGATGTCGCGGGCGAGTGCGGAATCGCGGGTGACGAGGGAGGCGACGAGGCTGCCCTTGCCGCGGGCGGCGAGTTCGACGACCTCGTCGGTGCTGTCGTATCCGATGACGGTGCTGACGGGACCGAAGGCCTCGATGTCGTGGGGTTCGGTGGCGTCCTTGTCGTCGGAACGCAGCAGGATCGGCGGCAGGAATGCGCCGGTCGCCTTGTCGGCGCCGACGACCTCGAAGTTCTCCGGGTCGCCGACCACGATCTGCGCCGACTTGGTCAGGCCGCGCAGCGATTTCAGGACCTCGTCGCGCTGCTCGAGGCTGGCGAGGGCGCCCATCGTGACGCCTTCGGCGTCGGGGTCGCCGACCACGACACGGGACAGCTGGGCCTTTGCCGCAGCGATGACGTCGTCCATCAACGCGGACGGCACGAGGGCGCGCCGGATGGCGGTGCACTTCTGGCCGGCCTTCACCGTCATCTCGGTGACGAGCTGTTTGACGTAGAGGTCGAATTCTTCGCTGCCGGGTTCGACGTCGGAGCCGAGGATCGATGCGTTGAGCGAGTCGGCCTCGGCGTTGAAGTGGACCCCCTCACCGACGACGTTCGGATGCGCCCGCAGGGTGGCCGCGGTGTCGGCGGATCCGGTGAATGCCACGGAGTCCTGCCCGCCGAGGTGGTCGAGCAGCCCGCGCGCGCTCCCCGACAGCAGCTGGACCGAACCCTCGGGCAGCAGCCCGGACTCGAT
Organism: Rhodococcus wratislaviensis; assembly: GCF_041228765.1. Classification (NCBI taxonomy): domain Bacteria; kingdom Bacillati; phylum Actinomycetota; class Actinomycetes; order Mycobacteriales; family Nocardiaceae; genus Rhodococcus; species Rhodococcus wratislaviensis. The sequence continues at coordinate 1,931,108 of NZ_CP150488.1, forward strand.
GATGCGACGGAACACGAGCTCGGTGAGGTAGGCCGACTGGCTCGCGGGCTTGACGATCGACGGGACGCCGGCGATGAACGCGGGGGCGAGCTTCTCGAGGAAGCCCCACACCGGGAAGTTGAACGCGTTGATCTGGACGGCCACGCCGCGGCGGGAGGTGTAGACGTGCTGGCCGAGGAACGTTCCCTTCTTGCCCAGCTGCTCGAGCGCGCCGTCGAGGTAGACGGTGTCGTTGGGGAGTTCCCGCCTGGCCTTGCTGGCGTAGCTGAGGAGGGTGCCGAAGCCGCCGTCGATGTCGACGCCGGAGTCGCGCTTGGTGGCGCCGGTGGCCGTGGAGAGGGCGTAGAACTCGTCCTTGCCGGCCATGAGGGTGAGGGCGAGCGTCTTGAGGGCGGCGGCGCGCTCGTGGAAGGTCAGCTTCGCGAGCGCCGGTCCGCCCACCTCGCGGGCGTAGGTCACCATCTCGCCGAGGTCGAGTCCGGTCGCGGAGATGCGCGCCACCTCGGAGCCGTCGACCGCGCTCAGCAGCGGGGTTCCCTCGTCCGGCGCGGTGTACCAGCGTCCGGCGGCGTAGCTTTCCAGTAACTTGCTCACGACAACTCCATTTCACCGTACGTTCGGTCGGTTAACAGAATCGTCGCTTCTGCCGCTGGTTGTCAAGGGAGGATCGCAACTTTTCGTGCGCCACCTCCTCTTGCGTACCGACCGAAGATTCGGTTATTAATAGACGGCACCCCCGTGAAGGAGAAGACTGTGGCCGAAGTGTTTCTGGTGGACGGAGCCCGTACCCCGCAGGGTCGGTACGGCGGAGCGCTCGCAGGAGTGCGCCCCGACGACCTTGCCGGTCTCGTCGTGGCCGAGGCCGCCCGCCGGGCCGGGATCCCGGGCGACGCCGTCGACGAGGTGATCCTCGGTGCCGCCAACCAGGCCGGCGAGGACAACCGCGACGTCGCCCGCATGGCCGTGCTGCTCGCGGGCCTGCCCGACAGCGTTCCCGGCTACACGGTGAACCGGCTGTGCGCGAGCGGTCTGACCGCCGTCGCGTCGGCCGCGCACACCATCCGCAGCGGCGAGGCCGACATCGTGATCGCCGGCGGCGTCGAATCGATGACCCGCGCACCCTGGGTGATGGCCAAGCCCGGCACCCCGTGGGCACGCCCGGGAGAGGTGGCCGACACCTCGCTGGGCTGGCGCTTCACGAACCCGCGGTTCACCGCCGCCGACCGCGACGTTCCGGCCGGGGCAGGACCGGACGTCCGCAAGGTGACGCTGTCGATGGGCGAGACGGCCGAGGAGGTCGCCGCGCTCGAGGGCATCACCCGCGCCGAGAGCGACGCCTTCGCGCTCCGCAGCCAGGAGCGGGCGATCGCGGCGGTCGACGCCGGCCGGTTCGAGCGCGAGATCGTGCCCGTGCCGGTGCGCGACGGTGAGCTGACCGCCGACGAAACCCCGCGGCGGGGAACCACGCTGGAGAAGCTGGGTTCGCTGAAACCGGTGTTCCGCAAGGACGGCATCGTGACCGCCGGCTCGTCGTCGTCGCTCTCGGACGGCGCCGCGGCCCTGGTCGTCGCGAGCGAGGCGGCGGTGGAGAAGTACGGCCTGACCGTCCGCGGCCGCATCGTCACCAGCGCCAGCGCGGGCATCGCCCCCAACGTCATGGGTCTGGGCCCGGTCCCGGCCACCCGCAAGGCCCTCGCCCGCGCCAACTGGTCGATCTCCGACCTCGGCGCCGCCGAACTCAACGAGGCCTTCGCGGCGCAGTCGCTCGGTGTGATCCGGCAGTTGAAGCTCGACGAGTCGATCGTCAACGCGGACGGTGGCGCGATCGCACTCGGCCACCCACTGGGCTGCTCGGGTGCGCGCATCCTGCTGACGCTGCTCGGCCGGATGGAACGCGAAGGCGCCCGCCGCGGACTGGCCACGCTGTGCGTGGGCGTCGGCCAGGGCGTCGCGATGCTGATCGAGGCGCCGTGAACACACTGAAGATCGAGGACCGCGACGACCGCATGGTGGTCACGCTGCACCGTCCCGCGCAGCGCAATGCGATCAACGCGGAGATGATCGCCGAACTGCACGAGGTGTGCGCGTCGCTGGAGGCGACGCCGAAGCCGATGCTGCTGACCGGCGAGGGCGACCACTTCGCCGGCGGCGCCGACATCGCCGAACTGCGCGAGCGCGGCCGCGACGAGGCGTTCGCCGGCATCAACCGCAACCTGTTCGACCGTATCGCGAAGCTGCCGCTGCCCACCGTGGCCGCGGTGAGCGGGTACGCGCTCGGCGGCGGCGCCGAACTGTCCTACGCCTGCGACATCCGCATCGCCACCGAGACCGCGGTCTTCGGGAATCCGGAGCCGGGGCTGGGCATCATGGCCGCGGCCGGGGCCAGTTACCGGTTGCCGGAACTGGTCGGCAAGTCCGTCGCCAAGCAGGTCCTCCTCGGCGGCCGGAACCTCGACGCGCAGGACGCGCTGCGCAGCGGGCTCGTCATGAGTGTCGTCGCACCCGGCGAGCACATCGATGCTGCGCACAAGGTCATCGACCGCATCACACGTTCGGCGCCGCTGGCGCTCAAGCTCACGAAGATGATCGTCGACGCACCGGGCTCGCACCCGTTCGCCGACGACATCGCCCAGGCGGTGCTGTTCGAGAGCCGCGACAAACACGACCGCATGACCGCGTTTCTGGAGAAGAAGAGATGACGAGCACAGCACCGAAGAACGTCGGCGTGGTCGGCGGCGGCCGGATGGGCGCGGGCATCGCGCAGGTCTTCGCCACCCTCGGATCCACGGTCACCATCGCCGAGAGCGGCGACCGGCAGGCGGCCCTGAAGCGGGTGTCCGACGGACTCGACCGCGCGCACGAACGCGGCAAACTCGGCGACGTCGATCCCGCGACGATCCTCGCACGGGTGTCGACGGTGGCCGCCCCCGATGCGCTTCCGCCGGCCCTGGATCTGGTGGTCGAGGCGGTGCCCGAACTGGTGGACCTCAAGCTGTCCGTGCTCTCGCTCGTCGAGAAGACGGTCGACCCGTCGACGGTGATCGCCAGCAACACCAGCTCGATCTCCATCGCCGGCCTCGGGGCGGCGCTGAACGACCCGGCGCGGCTGATCGGCATGCACTTCTTCAATCCGGTTCCGGCGTCGACGCTCGTCGAGATCGTCCGCGCCCCCGCAACCGACGCCGGTGCCGTCGACCGGGTCCGGGAATGGGTCGCCCAGCTCGGCAAGACCGAGGTGCTGGTCAACGATTCCCCGGGCTTCGCGACCAGCCGACTCGGCGTGTGCCTCGGGCTCGAGGCGATCCGGATGCTCGAGGAAGGCGTCGCCGAGGCCGAGTCCATCGACCGGGCCATGGAACTGGGCTACCGCCACCCGATGGGGCCGCTGCGGTCCACCGATCTGGTCGGACTGGACGTCCGGCTCGCGATCGCCGAGCACCTCGCGAAGACGCTCGGCGACCGGTTCGCACCGCCCGCGCTGCTGCGCGAGAAGGTCGCCAACGGGGAACTCGGCCGGAAGACGGGCCAGGGGTTCTTCACCTGGTCCTGACGGGCCACGCACACCACAACCAGCAGGAGGCACATTCTCATGAGCACTGACGACGTGGTCGGACTTTCCGTGGATGCGGGACTGGCCACCATCACCCTGCGCCGCGCAGGCGCGTCCAACGCCCTGGACCGTGCGGTGAAGGAACAGTTGCTGGCGGCGGTGGAGAAGGTCGCCGCCGACGACAGCGTGCGTGCCCTGCTGCTGCAGGCGGAGGGGAAGAACTTTTGTGTCGGCCAGGACCTGGCCGAGCACGTCGCCGGGCTCGAGGCGGACGCCGCGCACGCGATGGACACCGTCGCCGAGCACTACAACCCGCTGGTCCGGGCGCTGGCCGGGGTTCGCGTCCCGGTCGTCGTCGCAGTCGGCGGTGCCTGTGTCGGGGCGGGGCTGGGCATCGCCCTGGCCGCCGACATCCGGATCGCCGGGGAGGGCGCCAAGTTCGCCACGGCGTTCACGGGGATCGCGCTGGCCGGTGACTCCGGGCTGAGTCACACCCTGGTGCAGGCGCTCGGAGCGAGCCGGGCGACCGGGCTGATGATGCTCGGCGACCGGTTCACGGCGGCGCAGGCGCTGGACTGGGGCCTGGTGCACCGGGTGGTGCCCGACGCCGAACTCGGGGACGCGGCCGCCGCGCTGGCGCGGAAGCTCGCGGACGGCCCGACGGCCGCGTATGCGCAGGTCAAGGCGCTGGTCTCGGCGGCGTCGAGCGGGCTGTCGGAGGCGCTCGAGCGGGAGCGCGAGGCCGCGGAGCAGCTCGGCCGGTCGAAGGATCACCGCAGCGCGGTCGACGCGTTCCTCGCCAAGCGCGCGCCGACCTTCGAAGGCCACTGACGTAATTCGGCTCCCGCCCTTGTGTGGGCGGGGGCTGACATGCATACTTGATACCAACCGATCATTCGGTAATAGAGGTAGGACATATGACCACGTCACACGCTCCCGATGAGCTGCAAGAGCTCTTCGATGACACCATCGCAGCCGACCAGAGGGTCGAGCCGAGGGACTGGATGCCCGACGGCTACCGCAAGACGCTGATCCGGCAGATCGCGCAGCACGCGCATTCGGAGATCATCGGCATGCAGCCGGAGGGCAACTGGCTCACCCGCGCGCCGTCGCTGCGTCGCAAGGCCATCCTCATGGCGAAGGTCCAGGACGAGGCCGGGCACGGCCTGTATCTGTACTCGGCGGCCGAGACGCTCGGCGCCGATCGCGCCGACCTCACCGAGAAGCTGATCGAAGGCAAGCAGAAGTACTCGTCGATCTTCAACTATCCGACGCTCACCTACGCCGATGTCGGCGTGATCGGCTGGCTCGTCGACGGCGCCGCGATCTGCAACCAGGTCCCGTTGTGCCGCAGCTCCTTCGGGCCGTACGCGCGGGCGATGATCCGGGTGTGCAAGGAGGAGTCGTTCCACCAGCGTCAGGGCTTCGAACTGCTGATGACGATGATGCGCGGCACCGACGCCCAGCGCGAGATGGTGCAGGAGTCGGTGAACCGCTGGTGGTGGCCGGCGCTGATGATGTTCGGACCGCCGGACGATCAGTCGCCCAATTCCGAGCAGTCCATGAAGTGGCGCATCAAGCGGCACACCAACGACGAACTCCGTCAGCGGTTCGTCGACATGTCCATCCCGCAGGCCGAGGTGCTCGGCGTGACGTTCCCGGATCCGGACCTGAAGTGGAACGCCGAGCGCGGCGCTCACGACTTCGGTGAGCCCGACTGGAGCGAGTTCATGCAGGTGATCAAGGGCAACGGCGCGTCGAGCGTCGAGCGCGTCGCCAACCGGCGGGCAGCACACGAGAACGGGGCGTGGGTGCGGGAGGCCGCGACTGCCTTCGCCCGCCGCGAGAGCAGCAAGGAGAACGCACGATGAGCACGGACGACAATGCAGTGCGCGCGGACTGGCCCCTGTACGAGGTGTTCCTGCGCGGCAAGCGCGGACTCAACCACGTCCACGTCGGATCCCTGCACGCCGCGGACGACGAGATGGCCGTCCGGCACGCCCGGGACGTCTACACCCGCCGCAACGAGGGCGTGAGCATCTGGGTGGTGCGGTCCAGTTCGATCGTGGCGTCCAGCCCGTCGGAGAAGGATCCCTACTTCGCGCCCAGCGGCGACAAGGTGTACCGGCACCCCACGTTCTACGAGATCCCCGACAACGTTCCCCACATGTGAGGCTGACGATGACCGACCACGACAATGCTTACGAAGGCCTCGTCGACGAAGACAGCCACGGCCAGTGGGCGTTCGGCACCAGCTTCGACGACCCGCTCGCCGGCGTCGACACCACGGTTCCGGAGGACGTCGACCTCTCCGCGCTGGCCGGCTACTGCCTGATGCTCGGTGACGATGCGCTGATCAGCTCGCAGCGTCTCGCCGAGTGGAGCACGCGCGCACCGGAACTCGAGGAGGAGGTCGCGCTCGCGAATGTCGGACTCGACCTGCTCGGTCAGGCGCGACTGCTGCTCGCCCGTGCGGCCGCGGCGGATGCGTCGGTCGTGCCGTTCATCTCGGACACGAGCCCGATTCCCGCCGAGGACGCGCTCGCGTTCTTCCGGGACGAGAACCGGTTCCGCAACACCCGGCTGGCCGAACTCGACAACGGCGACTTCGCCCAGTCGATCACGCGACTGCTGGTGTTCTCGACGTGGCGTCTCGCGCTGTTCGATCGTCTCCGCACGTCCCGGGATCCGGTGCTCGCCGCGGTCGCGGTGAAGGGCGTCAAGGAACTCACCTACCACCGCGACTACGCGGCCCGCTGGGTTGTGACGCTCGGCTGCGGCACGGAGGAGTCGAAGTCGCGGATGGTCGACGCCCTCGCCCGGGTGTGGCCGTACGTCGAGGAACTGTTCGCCCCGACCACCGAGGAGCTCGCGCTCGCACAGGTGGGTGTGGGGGTCGACCCGCGGGACGTGCGCGAGGAGTTCGATTCCGTGCTCGAGCAGGTGCTGCATGCCGCCGAGCTCACCGCACCGACCGGCCGGACCGTCGGCACCGTCGGCGGCCGGGCAGGCCGGCAGGGGCTGCACACCGAGACGCTCGGACTGCTGCTCGCCGAGATGCAGAGCGTGGCCCGCGCACATCCCGAAGGGGTGTGGTGACATGACCACGGCAGTGCGCAGCGACGCCCGCCGCCTCGCCGAATCGGTCCTCGACCCCGAGATGCCGATGCTCACGCTCGCCGATCTCGGTGTCCTGCGCGACGTCGAGGAACTCGCCGACGGCTCGGTGGTCGTGACCATCACCCCCACCTATTCCGGTTGCCCCGCCATGGCCACCATGCGGGACGACATCGAGCACACCCTGCAGGACGCGGGGTTCGGCAGCGTCGAGGTCCGGACCGTCCTGTCGCCGCCGTGGAGCACGGACTGGATCAGCGAGAACGGCAGGCGCAAGCTCCGCGAGAACGGCTACTCGACACCCGGTCCCGCGCCGCGACGCACCTCGGGTCCGGTGCCGTTGACGCTCATCGTCAAGCCGCGAGCCGTGGCATGCCCCAAGTGTCACTCGGCGAACACCCGGCTCGACTCGGAATTCGGGGCGACGCTGTGCAAGGCGCTCTACCGGTGCCTCGACTGCCTCGAACCCTTCGATCACGTGAAGGAAATCTGACCATGACCACAGCGATCTCCCCGAAACCCGGTGCGGCGTTGCGCAACAGGGCATTCCACACCCTGACCGTCGCCGACGTCGAATCCCTGTGCGACGACGCGGTCGCGGTCACGTTCGACGTTCCGGCCGAGCTCGCCGACGAGTTCGCGTTCGGTCCCGGACAGTCGCTCACGCTGCGGCGGACGATCGACGGCGTCGAACACCGGCGCTCGTACTCGATCTGCGCGCCTGCCGGTTCCGCGCCGCGGGTCGGTGTGCGCGAGGTGTCCGACGGTCTGTTCTCGACGTGGCTCGTGCGCGACGTCCGCCCCGGCGACCGGATCGAGGTGCAGGGCCCGAGCGGAACGTTCGTCGCCGACCCGGCGGCCGGCGGTCGCCACGTGCTGATCGCCGCCGGCTCGGGCATCACGCCGATGCTGTCGATCGCTGCATCGATGCTCGCGAATCCCGAGGCCGAAGTCGTTCTCCTGTACGGCAACCGGCGCACCCGCTCGGTGATGTTCGCCGAGGAGATCGCCGACCTCAAGGACACGTACGGGTCGCGTTTCGACGTGGTGCACGTGCTGTCCCGCGAACCCCGCGAGGTCGAGCTGTTCACCGGGCGACTCGACGCCGACCGGTTGCGTGCCCTCTTCACGTCCATCGTGCCGCTCGCCGACATCGACCACTTCTGGCTCTGCGGCCCGTTCGGGATGGTCACCGACGCCGAGACGGTTCTCGGTGAGCTGCAGATCGACAAGAGCCGCGTGCACCACGAACTGTTCTTCGTCGACGACGTCCCCCCGCCGATGGAAACCCACCGCGAACCCGGTGTCACCGGGCCGAGCAGCGAGGTGACCCTCGTCCTGGACGGTCGCTCGACCACCGCGACGTTGCCGCGGGACGAGTCGATCCTCGATGCCGCCGAGAAGTACCGCTCGGACCTTCCGTTCGCCTGCAAGGGCGGCGTCTGCGGAACGTGCCGCGCCAAGATCACGTGCGGTGACGTGGACATGCGCCGCAACTACGCGCTCGAGGACTACGAGGTCGACTCCGGCTTCGTGCTCACGTGCCAGACCTTCCCGGTCAGCGACGACGTGACCGTCGATTTCGACGCCTGACCATACCCAGCCCGCACACCCCGGAGACTAGAATGACCAGTATCGCCACCCCCTCGCAGGACATCGAGTTCGCCACGCGCGACCGGATCTCATCGCTGCAACTCGAACGCCTGCAGTGGTCACTTCTCCACGCGTACACCAACGTTCCGCATTATCGGAAGGCGTTCGACGACGCCGGTGTGCACCCGAGCGACCTGAAGGACCTGTCGGATCTGGCGAAGTTCCCGTTCACGGCGAAGGCTGACCTGCGGGCGAACTACCCGTTCGGGATGTTCGCGGTGCCGCAGGAGAAGGTCTCGCGCATCCACGCGTCGTCCGGGACCACCGGGCGACCGACGGTCGTCGGGTACACCACCGGCGACCTGAACAACTGGGCCGACCTGGTCGCGCGGAGCCTGCGGGCGGGTGGGGTGAAGCCGACGGACAAGGTGCACGTCGCGTACGGGTACGGCCTGTTCACCGGTGGTCTCGGCGCGCACTACGGTGCCGAGCGGCTGGGCTGCACGGTGATCCCGATGTCCGGCGGCATGACGGACCGCCAGATCCAGCTGATCGAGGACTTCGAGCCGGACGCGATCATGGTGACCCCGTCGTACATGCTCACGATCGTCGACGCGATGATCAAGAAGGGCATGGATCCGTCGAAGACGTCGCTGCGGACCGGTGTGTTCGGTGCGGAGCCGTGGACCGAGGAGATGCGCACCGAACTCGAGAAGCAGCTGAACATGGACGCCGTCGACATCTACGGCCTGTCCGAGGTGATGGGCCCGGGTGTCGCGATGGAATGCGTCGAGACGAAGGACGGCCTGCACATCTGGGAGGACCACTTCTACCCGGAGATCATCGACCCGGTCACCGGGGAGGTGCTGCCCGACGGTGAGGAGGGCGAGCTCGTCTTCACGTCCCTGACCAAGGAGGCCATGCCGATCATCCGGTACCGCACCCGCGACCTCACCCGGCTGCTGCCGGGGACGGCGCGGTCGGTGCGGCGGATGCAGAAGGTCACCGGACGCACCGACGACATGATCATCCTGCGCGGAGTGAATCTGTTCCCCACCCAGATCGAGGAACTGATCCTGGCGGTGCCGGCGCTGGCCCCGCAGTTCCAGTGCATCCTGGACCGCCCGGGCCGCATGGACGAGCTGACCGTGCGGGTGGAATCGCGCCCGGACTCCGCGATCGACGACCACGCGCGGGCCGCGGGTGAACTGCAGAAGCTGGTGAAGAATAGGATCGGCGTGAGCGTGAAGGTCGATGTCGTCGCTCCCGGCGACCTCGAACGCTCACTCGGTAAGGCACGTCGACTGATCGACAACCGCTCCGCTCTGTGAGGTGATCGAAGGTGCGTCTCGGTGGTGGGCCCGCGCGTGACGACGGGCAGTTCGAGCACTGGCGTCAGGCCGTCTCCACAGCGTTCGTCCCACTCGCCGTGGTGTCCACGGCGGAGGACGGACCGGGACACTTCACCGGGACCCTGCGCACCACCGCGCTCGGCGGGCTGCAACTCAGCGAGGTCGGGGGACACGCGATCGACGTGCGCCGGACCCGCACGTCGATCAAGCGGTCCGACCCCGGCCTGGTGAAGGTGGGCCTGCAACTGTCGGGCAGCGGCGTCATCGTCCAGGACGATCGAGAGGCCGTGCTCGGGCCCGGCGACTTCGCCGTCTACGACACCAGTAAGCCGTACGACCTGCACTTCGCGGGTGACTTCAGCATGTTCGTGCTGATGTTTCCCCGCGAACTACTGCGCATCGCCTCGCGGGAACTGGGCACCGTGTCGGCGCGCCGCATCCACGGCAGCACCGGCATGGGCGCTCTCGTCTCACCCTTCCTGACGAACCTCCATCACTCCGTCGTGACCGGCACCATGCCGACGACCCCCCTCGTCGAGGACGCCGTGCTCGACCTGCTCAGTGCCGCGGTGCAATCGGAGGCGCCCGCCGACGCGATCGCGCCCGGCGCATCGCTGCTGCTGCGTGTGAAGTCGTTCATCGACGCACAGCTGCACGACCCCACGCTCGACACCGCCACGGTGGCGTCCCATCACCACGTGTCGACGCGGCACCTGCAGAAGATGTTCGAGGCGGACGGACACACGGTGGCCGGATGGATCCGGCATCGCAGGCTCGAGAAGTGCCGCCGCGATCTCAAGGACGTCCGATTCCGTGGTGACAGCATCGGAACCGTCTGTGCCCGATACGGCCTCGTCAACTCCTCGCATTTCTCGCGGCTGTTCAAGGAGACGTACGGGGTGTCGCCGCGAGCCTTCCGCGAACAGGAACTGCTGTCGATCACCGCGTGACGGTGGCAGAAATTCGCTCGCGCAGCACCGCCCTCCCGGTCAGACTGGAACGATCGTCGCGACCTGAGGAGTGGACCGCTGGAACTGCACGAGTACACCAAGCTCGACGCCGTCGGTCTGAGTGAGCTGATCCGGTCGGGTGAGGTGACGGCAACGGAGGTCGAATCCGTTGCGCGCGCGGCGATCGCGCGGGCCGATGCCGACCTCGGCGCACTGACCCTGCCGCTGTTCGACCCGGCTCTCGATCACCGGTCCGACGGTCCACTGGCAGGGGTGCCGTTCCTCATCAAGGACAGTGGCCCGTTCGCGAAAGGCATGCCGTTCACACTCGGCAGCCGCAGCATCCGCGGCGCGGTCGCCGGGGTGGATCACGAACTCATGTCGAGGTTCCGGTCTGCCGGACTGGTGGCCCTGGGGCAGACGACAGCGCCGGAGTTCGGGCTGAACTTCGCGACGGAACCGCGGAGGTACGGGCCGACACGCAATCCGTGGGCGCTCGATCGCGGCACCGGCGGGTCGAGCGGCGGCTCCGCTGCACTCGTCGCCGCCGGGGCGGTTCCGCTGGCGCACGGCAACGACGGCGCCGGTTCGCTCCGGGTGCCGGCCTCGTGCTGCGGGCTCGTCGGCCTGAAACCGGGCCGCGGCCGAATCCCCTGCGGCCCACTGGTCGGCGAGGCCGGGTTCGGGCACATCTACGAGTTCGCCCTCACCCGAACGGTCCGCGACACGGCCCACCTGCTGGACGCCGTTGCCGCCCCGCCGGTCGGTGAAAAGTACGCCGCCCCGGCGCCGTCCGGCCTTTACGCCGACGCGGTGCACGCCGATCCCGGCCGTCTGCGGGTGGCCCTGACCACCGAGCCGTGGGGCGGGAGTTCCGTCGACATGCAGGTATCGGCGGCGACGGTCGCCGCCGGCACGATCCTCGAATGGATCGGCCACACCATGACCGAGGACAGCCCGCAATTCGACGCGGAGGACGTCGTCGAGGCGTCGACCCTCACTGCGATCGCCGCCGGCGCGGCGATCCTCCGCGCTCCACGCAGACCCGATCCCGCTCTGCTCGAGGCGGTCTCGCGGACGGTGCTGCGGGAGACCCAGGCGTTCACCGCGCTCGACGTCGCGGCAGCACTCGACGCGCAGCACCGGGTGACCCGGTCCATCGGACTGTTCTTCACCCGATTCGATCTGCTGGTGACACCCACCGTCGCCTGGCTTCCGGTGCCGCACCGCACCCTCGACTACGACGATCCCCGGCACAGCGTGCGCTCGTGGCTACGCCGCATCTTCGAGTTCGGGCCGTTCACCGCACCGTTCAACGTGTCCGGGAATCCCGCGATCAGCCTGCCGCTCGCGCTGAGCCGGGAGGGCCTCCCCATTGGGATCCACCTCGTCGCGGCCACCGGCAGAGAGGATCTGCTACTGCAGGTGGCCGCGCAGTTGGAGCAGGCGGCGCCGTGGAAGCATCGCCAACCGTCGATCTTCGTCAACTGACGCCCGTCTGTCGTTGTCAGAGCACGGATTCCAGCCACGCGGCTGTCTCGAACAGACGTTGCTCGCCGCCGGGACGTCCGATCAGTTGCAATCCGAGGGGAAGCCCTGCGCTGTCACGCTTCCCGGGGATGGTGACCACCGGCAGGCCCATGGCCTGCCACGGTCGGCTCAATACAGGCGTCCCTGTCGCGTGGTGGCCGGGTGGAGCGGCGCCGAGAGCCGCGGGCCCGAGGACTGCTTCGTCCTCGTCCAACGCCGCGAGCAGCCACTGCCGGGTCTCGCGGATTCCGGCGAGGGCGGCGCGGTAGTCCGACTCGGTGGTCGCTGCCCCTGCGGCGAACAGTTCGGCGAGGGGTGCGCTGATCTTGTCGGTCTGCGCGGCCTCTGCGGCGCGTTCCCTGGCCGCCTCGTACGCCATCACCGTGTGGTGGTGTTCCGTCAGCGCCACGATTGTCGCGGCGGCATCGACGTCACGGCACCGAACGCCCGCCGACTCGGCGGAATCGGCGGTCGTTCTGAGCGCCGACGTCATCTCCCGGGACACCTCGCCGAGCTCGAACCCACTCCACAGGCGGAGCCGGCGCGGCGCGACCGGCTCGAGAACGGGTGCCCGTGCGCCGTCGCGCAGCGCTGTCCACGCGAAGTGGAGATCGGGCACGGTTCGTGCCAGCAGCCCGACGGTGTCGAGACTGGGACTCAATCCGGTGATGCCGTCGGTGGGGAGTTCGCCGTGGGCGGTGACGAAACCCGCGACTCCGCAGAACGACGCCGGCCTCGTCAGCGATCCCGCGGTCTGCGTGCCGAAGGCCAGCGGCACCATACCCGCGGCCACCGCTGCCGCCGAGCCGCTCGACGACCCGCCGGGGGTGTGACCCAGGGCGCGGGGATTGCGGGTCGGGCCGGGCGTGAAATACCCGAACTCGGTGGTCACGGTCTTGCCGAACGGGAGCGCGCCGAGTGCGCGCGCACGGGCCACACAGTCGGCGTCCGTCGTCGCCGGTTCCGTGCTCCGCAGTCCACTGCCACAGCGCGTCGGCACACCGGCGACGTCGATGAGATCCTTGACGCCGACGGGCACGCCCCAGAGCGCGCCGCCCCGGCCGCCGTCCTGGATCCGGGCGGCCGCGGACCGCACCGCGTCGGCATCGAGGTGAGCCCAGGCGTGGATTTCCGGATCCAGGTCTGCGATCCGCGCGAGTGCCGTCTCCGCCACGTCGATCGGCGTTGTCCCGCCCGTCGCCAGCTGCTCGACCAGGTCCCGGAGTGGGCTCGGTGACCGTAGTTCCGTCGTCATTGCATCGCCACCATCGTGTCGTCGTTCGTCGCCTCGGTCTGCCCGGTGAGCGCTCGGGTGCGCATCACCGAGAAGAGGCGATCGGCTCGTGCTTTCGTCTCCCCGGACGGCGCCGACACCAGCGCGACGATGACGGACACCGCCAGCGAGAGGGGTGCCACGGCGAGTGCCGGGTTCGAGAATCCGAGGATGGAGTCCGGTCCCTGCACCACCGGGCTGAGCAGGATGACGGTGACCGACAGGACGAGCCCGACCACGATGCCGGAGATGACGGCGCGCGCCGTCATCCGCTTCCAGTACATGGTCAGCAGCAGTGCAGGCAGGTTCGCGCACGCTGCGATGGACATGCCCAGGGACGCGAGGAACGCGACGTTCTGCTTCTGCGCCGCGAAGGCGATGGCGACACCGATGACGCAGGTCGCCACCGTCGCGACCCGGGCCGCGCGGTGCTGAGCCTTCGCCGACACCGATCCGTTCCTGATCACCTGCCCGTACAGGTCGTGTGCGATCGCACCCGAGGTGGCGATCACCAGGCCGGACAGTGCGGCCAGAATGGTCACGAACGCGACGGCCGCGACGAACGCCAGCAGGACTCCGCCGCCGACCGTCTCGGCGAGCTGCGCGACCGCGAGGTTGCCGCCGCGATTCTCGGACTTGATCACCTCGACACCGACCAGCTTGGCGGCGCCGTAACCGAGCACGGGAACCAGCAGGTAGAAGGCGAAGAAGATCCAGATCGCCGTGTAGGCGGACGTTCTCGCCTGCTTCGCGTCCGGGACGGTGAGGAATCGGATCATCACGTGCGGCAGGCCGAGCACGCCGAGGACCAGTCCGACGGTCTGCGACAACTGATCGAACGACGCCGCACCGGACGTGCGCTGCGGCGCGACGAACGATTGCCCGAACTCGGCCAGCGCCGTGCTGAACGGGCCGAAGGGATTGAAATCGAACCGCACCAGCACGAGAACGAACAGCACCACGGCGCAGACCATGAGGAGACCGGTCTTGATAATCTGGATCCAGCTGGTGGCGAGCATTCCACCCACCAGGGTGTACGCGGTGGTGAGTGTCCCGATGATCAACACGGCCACGGCGTAGTCGAGGTCGAACAGCAACGACACCAGAAGTGCAGCACCGACCAGCTGCGACACGAGATAGACCACGCTGATCACGACGGTGCTGACGGCCATCATCGACCGCACATCCTTGCCGGGGAAGCGGGTGGCGAGCACATCCGCCAGGGTGAAGCGGCCGAGGTTGCGCAGGGGCTCGGCGATCAGCAGCATCGCGAGGACGAACGCCACGGGCACGAAGACCGCGAGATAGAAGCCGTTGAAGCCGGTCAGGGCGATCGCGCCGGTGACACCGAGAAACGAGGCAGCGGAGATGAAGTCGCCTGCAATGGCGACACCGTTCTGCCTGCCGGTGAGGCTGCCGCCCGCGACGTAGTGATCGGCGGCGGACTTGTTCCTCTTGGACGCCCACGCGGTGATCATCAGGGTGACCGCGACGAGGGCCGCGAAGAGCGATGCAGAGACGAGGTTCATGGCGGTTATCCTTTCGCCCGCGAGGCGGACCGGGAGTCGAGTTCGGCTGCCCGCGCCATGTAGTACCGGGCCACGACGATGGCGACGACGAATTGCGCGACCGCGTAGAGCCACGCCACGGTGACACCGCTGAAGACGACGCCGTCCAGCAGCGAGGTGAACCCACCGAGGATCGGCAGGGGCAGGAACAGTGCGAGGACCAGGGCGCTGAGACGAAAGGTCAAGGCGGCACGCGTGTCTGCGAGCGCCTGCAGGTCGGAATTCGGTGGGACTTGTTCGGGCGGTGACGAGGTGACCATGGCTATTTACCTCCGGCTGCGGCGGGAACGAGAGCGGGCGTCACGGTGATCGGGTCGGACCATTCGTCGTAGAACAGCCAGTCGGGGGACTCGACCGGAACCGACAAACGGTGGAACTTGCGTTGGAAGTAGACGAGGCTGTCGCCGTGTTCGCGGGTCTGCACGCGGTCCAGTTCGATGAACATCACCGAATGTGATCCCACGGTCTTGCTGTCCGCGATCCGGCCGGCGAGAACCACGTGAGCGGCGCGCAGGATCGGAACACCGTCTCCGGTGTCTTCCTCCCAGATGTCCCAGTGGAAGCGATCCGCCATCGCGACTTTCGTTGCGCCCGCAAAATGCATGGCCAGCTCTTCGTCGTCGCCGGAGAGAACGTTGATGCCGACTCGGCCGTTCTTCCGGAATACGCTGTGCATCGCACTGTTCTGATTCACGCACACCAGGGCGGTGGGCGGGGAGTCGGTGACCGAGCAGACGGCGGTGACCGTCATTCCGCAGCGTCCGGCAGGGCCATCGGTCGTCACGATGTTGACCGCAGCGGGCAGGTTCGCCATGGCGGTGCGGAAGCTCGATTGCATGGTCGTGAGTTCGGGCATTTTCAGTCTCCATGAGTTGGAACAGGAAGTCGTGTCTTCGCGTTGCGCCGCGTTCCCCAGAGAAGAATAGGACGAATCGCCTGCGTGAGAACAGTGGCGGCGACGCTACTTTCGTGTAGTAAGTCGCGTACCCGGGTAGGGGATTTCTTCAGTTGCCTATCGCTTCCGATACGGTCGGTGTTCACTGGACGTGGTAACAGGCCATTTGTGCGAGGCGGGATTCGATGGATCAGCAGGAAACACGGGTTTACATCGTCGACGACGACGAGGAGTTGTGCGCATCGCTTGCGTGGCTACTCGATTCGGTCAACATCACGTCGGAGTACTACTTCTCGGTGCAGTCGTTCCTGGACGAGTACCGCCGCGACATCCCGGCCTGCCTCGTGCTGGATGTCCGGATGCCGGAAGTCGGCGGATTCCAACTCCAGGAGGCACTCCTCGCCGACGAATCCCCGATCCCGATCATCTTCGTGTCGGCACACGGTGACATCAAGATGTCGGTGCGGGCGCTGCAGAGGGGTGCGCTGACGTTCATCGAGAAGCCCTACGATCCGCAGCACATGCTCGACGTGATTCAGGATGCGCTCCGGGTCGCGCGTCAACGATTCGGCGAGCGACGCAACAGGACGGAATTGCAGGGCCGGATAGACACGCTGACGGTGCGGGAAAAGGAAATTCTCGCACTCGTCCTCGACGGATTGCCGAGCAAGAACATCGCCAAGGAGTTGGGGATCAGCGTGAAGACGGTCGACGTGCATCGCACCCGTATCAAGGAAAAGACCGGAGCAGAGAGCATCGCGGTTCTCGTTCGCGACATTCTGCAGGCCGGAATTGCCGTGACCTGAAATGATTCGGATTCTCAGGGAAGTTCGACGACGAGCCGCCCGGATTTCGCGCGCGACACACACGCGGCAATTCTGTCTCCCGCCCTTCTCTCACTCTTGGTGAGGCAATTGTCGCGGTGGTCGGGTTCGCCCTCCAGCACATCCAGGACGCACGTGCCGCAGATACCTTCCCGGCACGACGTGTCGATCTCGATGTCGTTCTCTTCGAGTACGTCCGCGATGGATTTTCCGGCAGGCACGTCGAACACCTCGCCCGTATCGAGTTCCAACTCGAACGCCGTGTCCGACCCGGTCGCGACAGGTGTCGCCGCCTCGAAGTGTTCGAAATGGACCGCGTCCTCACCGACCGCGGGTTCCGCCAGTCCGCGCACCCGATCCATGAAACCCTCGGGGCCGCAGGTGTAGACGTGGGTCGCGGCCGACGCGTCCGCCAGGATCTTCTCGAGGGCGGAGAGCTGGTCGTCCCTGGTCAGGCCGAAGTGCAGGTGCACGTCCCGGCGGAAATCCGCACTCTCCAGCAGGTCGGCGAACGCGGCCTGCGCCCTCGTCCGCGCGAAGTAGTGCAGGTCGAACTGCTGTCCCCGCCGATGCAACGCGAACGCCAGACTCAGCATCGGGGTCAGGCCGATCCCCGCCGCGACGAGGATGTGCCGATCGGCGCACTCGGCGAGCGTGAGCAGTGTGCGCGGCCGGCTGATCTGCAACTCACTGCCGATCGTCACACGATCGTGCAAGGCGGCCGATCCACCGCGCGGGCCGGTCTCGCGTTTGACGGCGACCACGTACGAGTCGGACTCGTGCGGCGGACTGCACAGCGAGTACTGGGTGAGGACCTCGGTGGGACCGAGGATGTCGATGTGGGCGCCGGCAGGGTACGGGTCGAACGGTGACCCGTCTGTCCGAACCAGCCGGAACGACTTGATATCAGGCGTTTCCTCGACAATGTCCGCAACCGTGACAGTGAACAAGCTCATGATGATCCTTCTCGTCGCGCGGACGGGTTACCGCATGTACAGGCCGCCGTTGACGTCCCAGCAGGCCCCCGTGACCGACGCGGCCGTCGGCGATGCGAGCAGGGCAACGGTCTCGGCAATGAAGTCGGGCGAGCCCAGGGTGCCCACCGGAATGGTCGTGAGGATGGCGGCCAGCTTGTCCGCGGGCACCGTCTCACGCACGACCGGCAGATCCAGCGGCCCGGGGGAGACCGCGTTGACCGTGACACCCGACGGGGCGAGTTCGCGTGCGAAAACCTTGGTCAGTGTGCCGACGCCGCCCTTGGCCGCGGCGTAGTGCGCGCCGGTCGCCGTGCCGCCGTTCTGTCCCGCCAGCGACGCGATGTTGACGATTCTGCCGTATCGCCTTTCGGCGAAGTAGCTTCCGAAGACCTGGCAGCCGAGAAAGGCGCCGTTGAGATTGATCTCGACGATGTCGGAGAATTCCTGCGGCGCGATGTCCATCAGCGAGCCCGTCTGCGATCGGCCGGCGTTGTTGACGAGGACGTCGATGCCACCCCATTCCTGGATCACCCGGTCGCGTACGGCTTCGAAACTCGTCCTCTTCCGAACGTCCAGCTCCACGCCGATGGCCGAGTTGCCGTCCGGATCCAGCTCCGCCGCGGTCTCTTTCGCGGCACCGCTGTCGATGTCCGCGACCGCGACGCGGTATCCGCGGTCGTGCAATTGGTGTGCGATCGCGGCACCGAGGCCGCGTCCGCCGCCGGTGACTACTGCGACAGAATCCACGTCGAGCTCCTGTTCGGTCGATATCGTTCGGAAGGTGCTCGTCAGAGCAGGTAGCCGGAGGCGTTGACCGCGGCCTGCGAGTTGACGAGCCGGATGACCTTGAGGTCCAACCGTGGCCCGCTCTCGGTGTAGCGAATGCGGTGCGTGACGTCGGCGGCGAGTGTCTGCTGATCGTCGCGCTTGAACCCCACGAGGATCTGTGCGGACCTCACCGTGATCGACTCCTCGGTCCGTTCCTCGACCGTGAAGCGCGAGACGGTGCGGACCGTCCGGGCGGCGGCGAGCGCGGACATCGAGTAGCCGGAGGTCAGGCGTTCGATACGCATGCGCCGCATGCGAGTGTCGTCGTTGACCATGTTCAGCGATCCGTCGAAGTCGTCGGTGTCCGGATCGATGGGAATGACGTACCGGCCTGCGTCGGTCCAGAGGGCGTCCCACGCCTGGTAGTCCTTGGCGTCGAGGAGGGCCGCCTCGTGCCAGATGAGTTCGATCGCCTGCAGTACCTGGGTGTCGGCGAGTTGGGCGGTCATCAGATCAGTGCTCATCGGTCATCATCCTCTTCCACATTGCGTAGGCCTCGCGCATGCCGGTCTCGTCGGTGACGTGCGAGGTGCGGTGTCCGTCTCTGTCGAGCGCTTCACGATTGAGACCGCGGTTCACCATGATCGGCATTCCGGGTGCGCCGCGGGACCCGCGTTGAACCCGGTCCCAGGCCTCGGAATCGTCGGGGCTGCCGAACCCGAACGGGCCCTGGAAATGTTCGTGAATGCGGAGGCGTTCGCGGTTGACGATCTCGGGTCCGCCGTCCATGCCGAGGGCGATGTGCCGGATCTCGGTCTCGTCGACGGAGATCGGGCGCAGTACCCGGAAGAACGACATCGACATCGCGACGTTGGGGAAGATGTTGAGGTTGAACCCGGCGCCGTGCATGGATCGGACGATGCGGCGGACCTTGTCGGCGGGCATCGTCTTCGACAGTTCTTCGACGATGTGGTCGAAACGGGCCTGAATCTTCTCTGTGCCGTCGTCGTAGTCCAGGTCGACGTGTTCCGGGACCATGATGGCGACGCTGTGGCCGTTCCCGAGCGCGTGGGTCACGGCGTTGTCATCGGTCATGAAGGAGAGCATGTCGGCCGTCTCGGCGTCGACGGAGGACATCCAGGACCGGTGCACGATCGGGAAGTGGTATCCGTCGGTGGTGTTCTCCAACTGGATCTTCCAGTTCCCGCGGAAGCGGAAGCAGTGTTCGCCCTGCGTCTTGATGGGGTACCCGGCGCCCTGCTTCATGAACAGGTCGATCCATGCCTTCGCGTCGCCGAGGAAGTCGTCGAGGGGTTCGACGTCGGGGTTGAAGCTGGCGAAGATCATCCCGGCGTACGACTCCACCCGCAGGCTCTGCAGGGGGAGGTCCTTCTTGTCGAGGTCCTCGTCGTAGCCGTCGGGGTACGGGATTCCCCGCAGACGACCGTCGAGGGCATACGACCAGCTGTGATACGGGCAGGTGAACCCGTTCGCCTTGCCCTTGGGGACCTCGCAGACGCTGGCTCCGCGGTGGCGGCACCGGTTCAGCAGGACATTGAAGCTCCCCTTGCGGTCGCGGTTGACGATCACCGGTTGCCGGCCGATGGTCGCCATCTTGTAGCTTCCCGCCTCGGGGATCTCGCTCTCGTGGGCAACCCATACCCACGTGCGGTAGAAGATCCTCTCGAGCTCCGCCTCGAACATGTCGGGATCGGTGTACAGCGATCCGTCCACGCGGTCGTCCGTGACGAGGTCCGCGAAGTTGGTGTCCGCGAATGTGGTGTCCGGGGTGGTGGGATCCAGCGAAGTGGTCATCACGTTCTCTTTCAATTCGATTCGAGCAGTCGTGTCGCCTCGTCGAGGCGAGTGACGAACAGCTTCTCGGTCGTGAAGTGCTTGATTCGGGCGGTACCGTCGACGAGTTCACAGTCGGCGGTGATGCGGGCGACGAGCAGTTCGGCCGATCCGTCCTCGTATCGCGACAGCTGCTGCATGATCCACCGCCCCTGCGCCGCGGGGCCGTCCACCTCGATCTGCTCACTGCCGAGCACATGCACATTTGCCCGGAAATGGGAGTTCGGTGGAAGGTACGCGGCGAGCATTCCGACGATCTCCGGCCGGCCCCGACGCCTGCCGAACTTACGTGCGTACTCGGCGCCGATGCCTTCCCACACCGCGTCGGACGTGAACAGCGAGGCGAGTTCCTCGACCGAAAACTGGACGGAGGGAACATCGCACAGTTCCATGTACCGACACATCACGCGGTGAACGGCCTCGCGGCTCTCGATGCGCTCGACTGCGGCCGCGGAGTGCATTCCGCTCACACGCCGAGGTCGACGTCTTCGCGGACGGTGAGCGCACGGCCGATGCGGGCCTCGATCTTCGCGTATCGCCACAACGTGTACTCGCCGACCTGGGTGGTGCGGAAGAGGTTGCAGACCGCCTTGACGGTCTCCTGGGTGTCGACGTCGGCGAGGATGTAGCACGTCCAGGGCCAGCCGTCCGACGGTCCGACCATGTGGCTGTCGTCGTCGATGTCCCCGATCACGCGGACGCCGGGTGTCTCGGCCACCGCATCCATCATCCCGGAGAACGCCTTCCACACCAGCCCGCCCTGGCCGGTCGGGAGGTCGAAGAAGTTCTGGTTGATGCCGATGCAGAACAGCACTCGCAGCGGTGCGGTCTTGGTGTCACTCACGATGATCTCCTCGATTCGAACGGGTGGTCAGATGAAGCCGGGGAACGGCGGGATGTCCATCAGCACCGCACCGGCGCTGTCGTAGATGCCGTCGCCGAGGAAGGCGTGCTGCGGCGGGACCAGGGCCTCGCGCATGTACCGCTGCATCGCGTTGCCGTCGTAGATCGCGCCGGTGCCCGACAACTGGAACGCGGTGTGCACGGCGGAAGCGCCGGCCTTGGCCACGTGCGTCGAGGACAGGCGGAGAAGTGCCGCAAGCTTGTCCGGGACGGGATCGCCGGCGACCACCGTGGCGTACGCCTCGTCGGTGACCTCGTAGAAGAAGGCGCGGGCCGATCTCAGTGTCGCCTCCGCCTTGGCCAGGTCGATGCGATAGTAGGCGCGATCGGCGAGCTTGGGCGCCCCGGTGATTCCCGTGCGTCCCGCACCCACCTTGATCGCATAGTCGAGCGCGGCGCGCCCCACACCGAGATTGACGACGGCCAGAACCTGGGCGGCGTAGGCGATGGAGGGATACCGGTACAGGGGTTCGTCGACAGTGGGGGTTCCGCCCCGGATGAACGTCCAGTCCTCGGGTACGACGACGCCGTCGACCTTCAGTTCGTGGCTTCCGGTGCCCGACAGTCCGACCACGTCCCAGTTCTCGACGATCTCGACGTCCTTCGGCCACAGCAGGGCGGTGCGCGGCTTCCCCGCGGTGGAGTCGCCGCCGCGAATCCCGACGCCGAGGATGTCGGCGCCCTTGCATCCGCTGGCGAATTTCCACTGCCCGGTGATCTTCAGACCGCCGGGAACCTGCTCGGCGGGTTGCACCGGGAACAGCCCGCCGGCGAAGACGAGGTCGGGGCTGTCCTTGTACAACTCCGCCTGCGTCGCGAGTGGCAGTGCCGCCAGGTACACGAGCGCGGAGCCGAAGCTGGCGACCCAGCCCGCCGACGCGTCCACCGCGGAGATTCGTTCGATCATCCGCAGAAACTCGCTCGGGGGCAGTGCGTCGCCGCCGAATTGGCGGGGTGTCGCCGCCCGGTAGATGCCGATCTGCTTGAACTCGTCGATCATGTCGCGAGGCACGAACTTCTGGCGCGCGAACTCTTCCCGCCGCAATGCGACGTGCTCGAGAACGTCCTCGAACGACAGCGTCCCGTTCGCGGCGGCGTCCGTCGTTTCGAGGGTCGGTGCGTTGGTCATCAAATACTCCGATCGACGCGAAGAAGGAAGGGGTGTGGCGTGTTTCGTGTCGAAGTCAGGCTATTGCGGTGGTGGGCATCACTCAATCGGTGCTTCCTCCCGCGGACATGCAGAGATGTCGTCTCGGAGTAAAGGATTTCCCTATCGTGTCCGTGGTCCGTCCGCTCAGTAGACTCGAGATGAGCCGAAGGAGGCCGCATTGTCCGATCTCGCGCCGTCCGACTACGAACGACTCGTCGAGTCCCTTCGCTACTGCGTCCTGGTCCACGATGCGGCGACCAAGGACATCCTCTGGGCGAACAGGGCTGCGTCGGAACTGCTCGAATTCACGGTCGAAGAGCTCAAACCGCTCAAGGCGCCCGATATGAGTTCCCCGGCGAAGCGGTACCGCCGGTCGGTGGGACGGCGGTGGCTGCAGGAGGCCGTCGACAACGGGGCGGCGGTCATCGAATGGGCGTACCGCGCGAAGAGCGGGCGAGAAGTCCTGACGGAGGCGATCGCGATACGGGTCGAGTTGAGCGCCCGGACCGTGGTGATGGTGCAGTTCCGCGACATCGAGCAGGAAACGTCGATGCGTCGCGACCTCACCCGCACCGAGGCCGATCTCACCCGTACCGAGGCCCGCCTGGCCGCCTTCCTGCGGAACATGGCCGAAGGAATCCTCGTCCTGGACGACGACAGCCGAATCACATATGCGAGCGAGGCGGCGTCGCAGCTCCTGAAGGTTCCGGTGGCATCTCTCGTCGGCGAACGCTTCACGGAGTTCTGCCGGGCGGGGCAGTCACGGGAGAGCGTGCGCCGCGCGTTGGAACTCACGACCGTCGACGGGGGTTCCCAGAGTCTGCGCTACGAGGTGGAACTGACCGCCGAGGAGCGCCGGTGGCATGCGGGGAGCTGCCAGCACATCGGTATCGAGAACGATCTGAGCGGCCACCTGCTGCTCTTCCACGACGTCACCGAACACGTCCGCACCGAGCAGGAGCACGAACGGGATTCGCAGTACCTCAACTACCTGGCCCGCTACAACGCGATGGGCGACATGGCGATGGCCATCGCCCACGAGTTGGCCCAGCCGCTCGCGGCCGCCACCAATTTCATCGCCGGAACGCAGAGCCGCCTCGACGACGGCCGGAGCGATCACGACGAGGTGAGCTGGGGCCTGAAGGAGGCGCGTAAGCAGATCGACCGGGCCAATCAGATCGTCCGGAGTCTGCGTGAGTACGTGACGCAACTCGAGGAGTCCCAGCAGATCGTCGATCTCAACGACATCGTGGACGAATGCGCGTACTTCATCGACATCCGGGCGCGGCAGAAGGGCGTTCACGTCGAGTACCTCCGTGCGCACGACACGGTTGCCGTTGTGTGCGAGCGTGTGCTCACCGGGCAGGTCATCCTGAACCTGTGTTTCAACGCGATCGACGAGATGTCGGAATGGCCGGCAGCCGACCGCATCGTGACGGTACGCACCGACATCACCGAGACGGAGGGCGTCGTGAGCGTCGAAGACCACGGCAAGGGTCTCTCGCACATCCCTGACGGCCGAATCTTCGACGGCGCGTTCACCTCGAAGTCCACGGGTCACGGAATCGGGCTCGCGTTGAGCCACCGCATCATCACCCGCCAGGGCGGGACCCTCACCGCGCGTGAGAACGATCCACACGGAGCGGTCTTCACGTTCACGTTGCCTGCCGATCCGAACCACTGAGAAGCGGGACCTCGCGCAGGTAAAGGTTTCTTGGATTCCGTTGGGCACGATCCGGTTCTAGCGTGGTGGGAAACACCACCGCGGCCGGAGGTACCTCGTGGACTACTCGCATCATCACAGGACATTCCTGACCTGTTACGCCGACACCCACCGCTACGGCTGGCATCACGTCGACCTCTTCGTGCACGACGAGGACGGCAACGAAGTGAACTGGGTGCACTGGCAGGTGCGGGAGGACGGACCGGACGGAGCCGACGCGGCCACCGCGCGCGTCGAGCCGAACCTGAGACGGACCACCGAATGGCACCGCGGAATCAGCGCCGACGGAAGCGAGTACTGGATCGCGGAGGCGGCATGGGCTCAGTGAACCGGCGGATCGGGTAGACGCCCAACAGCCGGTTCGCCGACCAAGCGGCGAACCGGCTGTTCCGACGTATCGGTACCGGGCTTACGCGACACTCTCTGTGACGCGCTGGAACACGACCTTCCCACCCAGCACGGTGGAGACGACCTGCATTGCCGGGATGTCGTGCGGGTCGGCGGTCTCGAGGTCGCCGTCGAGGATGCACAGGTCGGCCACCTTGCCGACCTCGAGCGATCCCTTCCAGTCTTCGGCGAAGTCCTGCCAGGCCGCGTTGATCGTGTAGGTGCGGACGGCGTCGGCGAGGCCGATGCGCTGGTCGGGTCCGCTCACCGCGCCGCTGGCCTTGCTCTCGCGCAGGATCATCGTCGAGATGCCCTGGCGCCAATCGGGCGGTGTGACCGGCGCATCGGAACTGCTCATCAAGTGCACCCCGGATTCGACGGCGCTGCGATAGGGCCATTCGTAGGCGGCACGTTCGGTTCCGACAACCCCGACCTCCAGGTCGGCGATCGTCCACTTGATCGTCGGGTTCATATTGACGCCGATGCCGTTCTCGGCCAGACGCTTCAGGGTGGCTTCGCTGATGAAGTCGCCGTGGATCAGGTAGTGCCGGGCATCCTCTCGGGGGTGCGCATTCTGCGCGGCGATGATCGCGTCGGCGACGGTGTCGATGGCACGGTCACCGGTGACGTGCACCCCGATCTGGTAGCCGGCCTCGTGGCCGATGCGGACCATCTCGGTCACCTCGAACACCTGACGTTCGTCGGTGTCGCCGCCGACGCAGAGGGAGCCGCAGCCGCCGCCGACGTACTCCTCGTGCATCCACGCCGTCTTGCTCGGCGGGATGCCGTCGGCGAACACCTTGACCCCGAGAACCCGGAACATCCGTGGGTCCACCGTTTCCGGAACCTCGATCTCGGTGAGGTTCCGCCCGAAATCGTCAGCCGATCCGGACATTCCGGTGGGCAGGAGGAGAAGGTTGACGCGCGCACCGAGCTCGTCGCGGCGGGCGAGGTCGGCATACACCGCGAGACCCTCGGCGCCCATCGCCCCGCCGGCGAGGGCCTCGCCGCCGGGTCCGATCGCCGGATCGGTGAAACTGGTGATCCCCTCGCTCTGCAGGATCGAGATCGCCGAGCGAAGTGCCTCCTCCCGGCGCTCCCGGGTGAGGGCCGGAAGCACACGCTGGACGAGTGCCTGCGCACCCTCCATGACGATGCCGGTCAGCACGCCGTCCTCGCCGACCGGCATGCGGCTGCCGGGCGGCAACGGGGTCGTTTCGTCCACCCCGGCGAGCGCCATCGCCGCGCTGTTCACCCACGACGTGTGCCGCGAGAAGTCCTGCAGGAACACGGGATTGTTCGGCGACACCTCGTCGAGGTCCCAGCGGGTCGGTGTCCGTCCGTCTTCGGCGAGACACTCGTCGAGATAGCCGTCGTCCCAGCCGGTTCCGATGATCCACGCACCGTCCTCGGCCGCTGCGGCGGCCTCACGCACGAGTTCGCGGACGTCGGCGATCGACCGGACCGTCGGGAACGACACGTCGAGGGACAGCGGCGGGGTGTCGAGCCCGTAGGCGATCGCGTGCAGGTGCGAATCGTTGATTCCCGGGAGGATCGTCTTCCCGCCCAGGTCGGTGACCACGGTGTCCGGTCCGATCAGCGGCTCGATCTCCGCATCGCTGCCCACCGCGTGGACGAGTCCGTCACGCACCGCGAGGGCGGTGGTGATCGTGAAGTCCTCGTCGACGGTGAAGACCTTGCCGTGGACGTAGACGGCATCGGCGTAACTCATCGGTTCCTCCAGGTTGCTGTCGGGGAGTGCAGTCAGACGGCCATCGGGGCCATGCCGAGGATCATCAGTGCGGATCCCGCCGCCGCGGTCCTGACGCCGGACCGGCGTTCGCGGGGTGGGGTGGATCGAAAGAGGTGCATTGCCACCAGGGCCCAGCACACGAGGACGACCACGGGCAGCCAGCCCGTCGAGATTCCGGCGCCGCCGTGATGGTGGCCAGGCGGCACCGAAGCCGACGCCGCGGGCATCGGTGCCGCCGTCGGAGCGAGCAGTAGCAGCACTCCCATGGCCGTGAGATCCACCGCGCAGGGGACGGCGGTCCGGCGGTGCATCGTCTCGCCGGTGACGAACAGGGCGAGGGCGATGAGCACACCCCCCTCCAGCAGATGAATCCATGCCGGCGCACCGGGAATCATCATGGCCACCATGGACACCGCCATCGCGCCGTGCGCGATCCGGACCCTGCAGTCGGTGCCGTGCGCCCGCCACATCGGCATGACGGCGCCGACGGCTCCGACCAACATCGCCGCGTGCACGGCCGGGATCTCGAACATCGTGGACTCAGATCGTGGGTGTGAGTTCGCGGTCACGCTCGACGCCGGCCCGGTTCTGTCTGGTGACCCGGGCGACGACCAGTCCGGCGACGAAGAACAGTGCGATGACGGCCAGCAGGATGTCGGCGAGCAGTGCAGACCCGCCGATCAGCGTGGTGAAGTTGTCGAGCACCAATCCGGTGACTGCCACCAGACCCACGCAACCCAGGACGGGAGCGATGCGGGTGTGCCAGATCCGGGTGTCCAGCCGGGTGCGGGCGAAGAACGCGATGATCGCGACGCTGGTGAGGACCATCAGCACCAGGATGCTCACGGTGGCCAGACCCGCCATCCAGGTGAACAGTTCCAGCACCGGGTCCGCGCCGACGAGTGCGAACACCCCCACGACCACCGTCGCGGAGATCGTCTGGGCGACCGAGCCGACATGCGGGGAACCGTGTTTGGCGTGGGTGCGGGACAGTGCGCGCGGTGCCGCACCCTTGCGGGCCAGGGCGAACACGTACCGGGAGATGGCGTTGTGGAAGGCAAGGAGCGCGGCGAACAGGCTCGTGACGAGCATGATCGCCATGACGTCGGCCGCGGGACCGCCCAGGAAGTGCGCGGCGGCGGCGAACGTCAGCCCGGCAGGGTCGGCGGCGGCTGCGGCGGAGACGTTGTCGCTGCCGAACGCG
This sequence comes from Rhodococcus wratislaviensis, assembly GCF_041228765.1. Taxonomy (NCBI): domain Bacteria; kingdom Bacillati; phylum Actinomycetota; class Actinomycetes; order Mycobacteriales; family Nocardiaceae; genus Rhodococcus; species Rhodococcus wratislaviensis. The sequence goes on from NZ_CP150488.1 coordinate 1,958,479, forward strand.
AGCACCACGGCCCAGCTCGCCAGCGCATATACCAGTCCGATGACGATGACGGCGGCGTACGTTGCGATCGGAATCGTGCGGCGGGGGTTGCGGGCCTCCTCGCCGTAGATCGCGGTCGCCTCGAAGCCGATGAACGACGCGATCGCGAACATCAATGCGACACCGGGGGATCCGCTGAAGAACGACGTCGGGGTGAAGGACGCGAAGTCGATACCGGCAGCGCCGCCGCGCACCAGGACGCCGAACGACAGCGCCAGGATGATGCCGATCTCGAGCACGAGGAGCACCCCGAGGACCTTGGCACCGAGGTCGATGCTGCGGTATCCGAGCACCGCCACGAGAGCGATGAGCACCAGCGCCCACATCCACCACGGCAGGTCGGGTCCGCCGTACTGGACCACGAGGCCCTGAATCGTCGCGGCGGCCAGGCCGTACACGGCGGCCTGGATGGCGGTGTAGGTCAGCAGCGCGAGGCCGGCGGCCCCGAGTCCGCAGGATTCGCCCAGACCCTTGGCGACGTAAGCATAGAAGGCGCCGGTGTCGACCATGTGGCTGCTCATGGCCGCGTATCCGACGCTGAACACGAGCAGGACCAGCGCGGCAATGAGATACGCGGTCGGGGCGCCCGCGCCGTTGCCGATAGCGATCATGACGGGCAGAGCGCCGCCGATCGCGGTGAGGGGCGCCGCCGCGGCGATGACGAGGAAGACGATCCCGACGACGCCGATGGATCCGCGTAACTTGCCGGCTCCCGAACCCGTGGTGGTGTCAGACATCTGATCCCCCGTCCGAATGGCAGCTGCCGCCTCCGGTCGCGCAGTGCTTCGACACGGTGCGCGGAACGTCGAGAGAGGGGTTGCGGTCGAAGAAGCCGTTGGGCTTCAACGTGAATCCGGTGTAGTCGACGGGCATGATCGGCCAGTCCTCCGGTCGCGGGAAGTGGGTGAGCCCGAACGTGTGCCAGACGACGAGGTCCTCGTTCTCCAGATCACGGTCGCCGGCGACGAAGCTGGGCAGTCCGGCGCCGCCCGCGTGCTGGTTCACGAAATCCCCTGCCGCGTAACGCTCCTTCTCGTCGAACCGGGTGACCCAGAGGTGCTTGGTGGCGAACGTCGCCCGGGCCGCGATCGAGGAGTCGTCGTCGGCCAGCAGGATCGGCTGACCCTCCGGGTGGAGTGCGTACGCCACCGGCTTGCCCAGACGGTTCAGCTTGTTCGGGTTGCTGATGTGCCACACGCGTCCGACGCTGTTGTCCGCGAGGCGCTGCGCCTCGGATTCCTTCGTCAGCGGGGTGCGCTCGAGGGTGAACGCGTTTCCGTGCAGGTTCCCGGGGCCCATCTTCACCCGCTTGGTCTGCACCTCCTCGACGGAGTTGCGGTCGCCGTCGATCATCATGTCGAGGCGGGCGCTGAACAGGTGCTGGTGGTACGGGGCGCCGAGGCCGGGGGCGATCTCCGAGGCGTACGGGTAGTCGCCGCCCGGGTGACCCGACGTGAAGACGATGCCGGTGGCCTTGACCTCGAACTCGATGGTGCCGTCGAGGTACAGGTACCAGAAGAATCCGTAGTCGTAGTTGCCGATCGTGGTGAAGAAGGAGATGACGAGACGGCGCTGGCGGCGGGTCTCGGCGGACCCGGCCCACAGGTCGGTGTGCTTCCACAGCACGCCGAAGTCCTCCTCGTGCATGCACACGGCGTTCTTCAGCGTCTTGGGAGTGCCGAACTCGTCGGCGATGACGGCGTCGAAGTAGGTGATGTCGCCGACGCAGTCGCAGCCGAGTTCGAGGGCGTTCGCGTAGCGGCCCACCATGTACTCGCCGGTGTCGAAGTAATTCTGCCACGACCGGACGGGCGAGGGGTCGCCGTAGGGCACCACCATCTCGGCGATGGACGCGCGGTGGATGATGGGGCGGACCCGGTCGCCGTCGGCGAATCCGAGCTGATGGAGCACGAGACCCTCGCGGGCGTCGAAGCCCACCCGGAACGACCACTTCTCCCAGTCGACGCGGTTGCCGTCGACGACGAAGCTGGGTCCCTCGGGCTGGGTGATCTCGATGGGCTTCTGGGTGGTGCGCAGGGGACCGGTGACGGCGAGGTCGTCGAAGTTGCCCGACTCCTCGGGGACCGGGACGGCACCGAGGTCGAGGACGTCGGTGACGGTCCGGTTCATGACGTCGACGAATCCGACGAGCCCGTCGATCGGGTGGGCCCAGGCGTGGTCCTTCGGATGGTCCTGTCGGAACGCGAGCCCCCGGAGGATCCGCGTGCCCGTCTCGCCGGGGTAGTCGAAGACGCCGGCCGAGAGGGGAGCGACCCGGACGTCGGCGACGTCGAGTCCGCGGGCGGCGAGCGCGGCGAGCCAGCGTTCGTCGGCGGCCAGCACCTGCTCGACGAGCTCGAACTCCTCGTCCAGGACGGGCATCTGACCGTCGCGGGCGGCGTCGAGGGTCACCGAGCTGATCACCGACCGCTGGGTCACCGACACGACGACGTCCACTGCGTTCGGTGACGAGATGTCGTGCAGCAGAACGCGGAATCGGCGATCGGTCTCGGGGGCCTCCGCCGTGTACAGCGTCGACTTGTCCGGTTCCTCGAGGCCGACGTAGACGAATCTCGTCTGCTCGGTCAGCGCGTCGGCGGCCTCGAGGATCTCGCGGAGGGAGGCGATTTCTTCGACGGTCGGCAGCGACAGCGGGTGGTCGATACGCGCAGGGGAAAGGGTGGGCATGTCGCGATCCTTTGGTTCTACGGGTGTTGAATAAAAAGCTTAGTGACGTACGTTACAGCCGAGGTGTCCTCGTGTAAACAGTGAGTTTCGCGCCCGAACAAACTGACCGTTCGGTCAAAAACCGTTTTCTATCGGATTCCGCAGCAACGGTTTTGGATGAGCTCCGGAAAACTCAGAGTGCGGCGACGAACTGCTCGAGCATCTCCAGCTGACGCTCCGACGACGTTTCGCCGGGCGTGAGGACACCCAGAATCTGCATGCCCATCATCATGTTGAGAAGCTGCTCGACCACGATGGTGACGTCGATGTCGCCGACGGTGCCCTCCTCGCGGGCCTGCTCGAGGAAGATCGCCATCTGCTCGCGCCAATTGTCCATGGTGCGGCGGTTGGTGGCGGCCATCTGCTCGTCGTACATGGCCCGCGGCCACAGCGAGGCGGCGATCCGGGCCTCGAGAAGTTGCTCCTCGTTGATCGGCATCACTTCGCGGCAGAGGATGCGCAGCGCGTCGAGCCCGGTCGCGTCGCCGAGCGCCTCCGAGATCCGGCGGTCGGTGGCCTCGGAGATGTGCTCGTACGAGGTGCGGAGGATCTCGTCCTTGCCGGCGAAGTAGTGGCTCAGGGCGCCGTTGGTGTACCCGGCCTCGGTGGCGATGTCGCGCATGTTGGCAGCATCGATGCCGCGGGCGGCGATCAACCGCCAGGCGGCGGCGGTGATGCTTCGCCGACGTTCGTCGTGATCCACGAGCTTAGGCACGACGCGTACCTGCCCCACCAGCGATCATGCGACCACGGTATCAATGAGCTCCGCCGAGATTGAGAACGACCACTCCCGACACGACGAGCCCCAGGCCGAAGATCTTCGTCGCGGTCAGCGGCTCACCGAGGAACGCCGCGCCGATCGCGACGATCGCCGCCGTCCCGAGCCCCGACCACATGGCGTAGGCGATGCCGACCGGCACCGTCTTGACCGCCTGCGACAGGAACACGAACGCGAGAATGTACCCGGCGAGGCACCCGACCGTCGGCCAGAGCTTCGTGAAGCCCTCGGTGGACTTCAGCAGGCTCGTTCCGAAGACCTCGGCGGCGATCGCGGCAATCAGGAACACGTACGGCATGGGGACAGGGAACCATGTCGGGAGCGGAGAGGCGTGCAGCGCCCCACCGCTCCCGACAGTGCCGATCTACGAGTACATGATGACGCCGCGGACGTTCTCGGCCTTCCGCATCGCCTCGTAGCCGTCGTTTATCTGATCGAGTGTGTATGTCCTCGTGATCATCTCGTCGAGCTTCAGCTGACCCTCCATATACAGGCGGAGCAGATGAGGGATGTCGAACCGGATGTTCGCGTTGCCGAACCACGCGCCCTTGAGGGTCTTGCGCATCGCCGTCAGATCGAACAGGTTCAGGTCGACGTCGCTCTGCGTGACGTCGCCGACCGACACGTGGACGCAGGTGCCGCCCTTGGCCACCAGGCTCATTGCCGGCGCGATGATGCGGCCACTCGCATTCGCGACGGTGATGAGCACCTTGTCGGCGAGCTGGCCCCACGTCAGATCCTGGAGGAGGGGGAGCGCCTCGTCGATGCTCGCCGCGGTGTGGGTCGCGCCGAAGATCTTGGCCTGCTCCCGCTTGAACTCCGACGGGTCGACGACCACGACGTGCCGGGCCCCGGCGAGCGAAGCGCCCTGAACCGCCCCGCACCCGACGCCGCCCATGCCGATCACGACGACGGTCTCACCGGCCTGGACGCCGGCCGCGTACACCGACGACCCCCAGCCGGTGGTGACTCCGCAGCCGACCAGGGCGGCCTTGTCGAGCGGAATGTCCTTGGTGATCTTGACGCACGACGCCTCGTTGACCACCGTGTACGGCGAGAACGTCCCGATCAGGCACTGGATGGCAGCGTCCTTGCCACGAACGTGATGCCGGGCCGTGCCGTCCGAGATCTGCCAGCCCTCGAGCAGGTGGGCTCCCAGGTCGCAGATGCTGGACTGCCCCGTCGCGCACTGCCGGCACCGGCCGCACGCGGGGATGAATCCGAGAGCGACGTGGTCGCCCTTCTCGACGCTGGTGACGCCGGGCCCGACCTCGAGGACGATTCCGGCGCCTTCATGGCCACCGATGAACGGGTAGTACTCGAGCGGCAGACTGCCGTCCCGGACATGCTCGTCCGAGTGGCACATCCCCGACGCCGCCAACTGCAGAAGTACTTCACCGTGCTTCGGCGGGTCGAGTTCCAGTTCTTCGATCTGCCACGGCTGACCGGGCTCCCACAGCACTGCTGCCTGGGTCTTCATAAGTCCTGCTCCTGTCCGACGACGTCGATGCGGTGGGGGTCAGAGGATGATCGTGACGACCTTCTCCTCGGTGTTGGCTTCGATTCCGGCCCAGCCGAGTTCGCGGCCGGTGCCGCTGGTCTTCATGCCGCCCCAGGGCAGGGCGGGGTCGATGGGTGCCCAGCCGTTCACCGCGACCGCTCCGGCGCGGACCTTGCCGGCGAGGGTATGGGCGTGGGAGACGTCGCGGGTCCAGATGGAGGCGGCGAGCCCGTAGTCGGTGGCGTTGGCGATCGCGATCGCCTCGTCGGTGCTGTCGAACGCGATGACGGTGCCGACGGGGCCGAAGATCTCCTCCCGCGCGATCGTCATGTCGTTGTTCGCGTCGGCGAAGATGGTCGGCTGGACGAAGAACCCGTCCCCGTCCGGGCGGCCACCGCCGGCGACGACCCGCGCGCCCTCGCTGCGTCCGGACTCGATGTAACCGAGGACGGTGTCGCGCTGCTTCGCGTTGACCAGGGCGCCCATGGTGGTGGCCGGGTCGAACGGGTCGCCGAGGACCTGAGCGGACGCGGCGGCGGCGAGACCGTCGACCACCTGCGAGTACAGCGACCGGTGCACCAGGATGCGGGTGCCCGCGGCGCAGACCTCGCCCTGGTTGAAGAACAGTCCCATCGCGGTGCCGCCCACCGCGGCCTCGACGTCGGCGTCGGGGAGGATGATCTGCGGGGACTTGCCGCCCAGTTCGAGGGTGGTGCGCTTGAACGTGTCGGCGGCGCGCTTGGCGATGATCCGGCCGACGCGGGGGCTGCCGGTGAAGCTGATCTTGTCGACGCCGGGGTGGCCGGCGAGTGCGTCGCCCGTGACCTCGCCGAGGCCGGGCACGATGTTGACGGTGCCGGCGGGCAGTCCGGCCTCCTCCAGCAGCGTCGCCAGGTGCAGGATCGACAGCGGTGCGTCCTCCGGCGGCTTGACCACCAGGGTGTTTCCGGCGGCGAGGGCGGGGGCGATCTTCCACGCCGAGATCATCAGCGGGGTGTTCCAGGGGACGATCGCGCCGATCACGCCGACCGGTTCGCGGACGGTGTACGAGTGGGTGGGACGGCCGAAGTAGCCGGCGGTCGGGATGGACTGGCCGGTGATCTTGTCGGCCCAGCCGGCGAAGTGCCGGAACGTGCCGACGGCCATCGGGATGTCGAGCATGGTGGGCTGGCCGACGGGCTTGCCGACGTCGAGGGCCTCGAGCCGGGCCAGGATCTCGCCGTCGCGTTCGATGAGATCGGCGACCTTGTTCAGGATCCGTCCGCGGGCGGCGCCGGGCAGCGACCCCCATTCACCGTTCAGCTGGGTGCGGGCGGCCCGGACCGCGTCGTCGATGTCCTGCGCGGTTCCGGCGGACACGTCGACGAGGGGCCGGCCGGTGGCCGGGTTCAGGTCCGTGAACGTCCCGCCGTCCGACGCCGGGCGCCACTGTCCGCCGATGAACAGCTGCGTTGCGGTTCCATCAGGAAGCCCTGTGGCACTGACGTTCTCGTGTACTGCGGTCATAGCGTCAACTCTCCCGGTGGTGTTGTGATGGCTGTCACAAGCATGCGGGCGCGGGCGCGGCGTCGTCTTGCACGCACGCGCATGGTTGTTGCTCGTATGCGCACCGATCCACCGTCCGGCGTAGTGAGTCGCAGTTTCCTGACAGTAAACGGCGCTGTTACGATGCGGACGTGACCACTCGACCCGAGACCGAGGTCCACCGCGACACGGGAGACCCCGCGCCCGTCGAACGTGAGGTGCCGTCCGACACGCCTACCGGGCCCGACCTCGAGAAGGTGATCGCCAGACAGGTCCGGTCGCTCCGCAAAGCCAGCGGACTCTCCGTCGGAGACATGGCGGCCAAGGTCGGAATCTCGAAGGCCATGCTGTCGAAGATCGAGAACTCGCAGACCTCCTGCAGTCTGTCGACGCTGGCGCGTCTGGCGGCCGGGCTCGACGTGCCCGTGACCTCGCTGTTCCGGGGTGCCGACACCGCCCGCGACGCCGTATACGTCGAGGCGGGCCACGGTGCCGTCATCGTCGGGCGAGGCACCCGGGTCGGGCACCACTACGAACTTCTCGGCGCACTGCGTGGGCAGCACAAGCGGCTCGAGCCGGTGCTGGTCACGCTCACCGACTCCAGCGAGACGTTTCCGCTGTTCCAGCACGCCGGCACCGAGTTGCTCTACATGCTCGAAGGCGTCATGGTCTACGGGCACGGCGAGGCCGAGTACACGCTGCGGCCCGGGGATTCGCTGCTCCTCGACGGTGAAGGCCTGCACGGTCCCAACGATCTCGTGCGGTTGCCCATCCGGTTCCTCGCCGTCACCGCCTACCCCGACCACCACGAGGACTGACGACGAAATCGCGATTTCGACCTTCCTCGACCCCCGCGCCGGCGCGTAGAGTGGCGGGTGATTTCGAAAGGTCGTGGTTACGGTGCTGGCGACAGTTCAGATAGCGTCCGACGACAAGACCGCGCTGCCCTTCGACCACCTCGAGCCAGTCCACCTGGCCACCGCGGGCACGATCGGTGTTTACTATTTCGACTACGGCACCGACGCGCAGATGCACCCGAACGATCTCGGCGACTTCTACGTCGTGCAGATCCCGCTGTCGGGCACCGCCCGAATTACCTCTGGCGCACAGGAGTTCGATTCGACGATGTCGGTCGCGTCGATTCTGCAGCCCGGACGCCCCGCCACCATGCAGTGGCACGAAGGGCAATCTCAGCTGATCATCCGACTGGCGCGCCTGAGTCTCGAGGAGCATTTGCAGGAAATCCTCGGAAGTCCGCTCGCGGAACCTCTGCGATTCGAGCCGCAGATGGAACTCGGAAGCCCCGCGATCCGCGGGTGGCGGGAGTCGGTCGAACTTCTGGAGCACGAAGTCGCGAATCATGCCGCGATTACTGCAGATTCGTCCGCCATGGAGGAATTCGACCTGATCGTGCTGAGCCAGTTCCTTTCCGCCCAGCCGAACAACTACAGCGCGAGGCTTCGGAATCTGGTCCAGAGCCTGACCTAGCCGGGGACGCGAGAGTGGCCCTGCCCCCGCGGAGTGCTGCGGGTCAGGGCCACTGCCTGTGTCGGACGCTGGGTCAGGCCTTGGCGGGGTCCGCCGCCCTGGTCGTGATTGCTTCTGCACCGAGCACCGCGTCGGTGCCGTGCTTGGACGCGCCAGTGAGGCCGACGGCGTCGAGCACGTAGGCCGTCTCGCCGTGAACGGCCACGTCGAGACCGTCGTATTCGCTTTCCTGGTCGGCGCGGATGCCCATGAACTTCTTCAGTGCCAGGGCGATCACCAGCGTGATCACGAAGCTGTAGACGAGAACGGCTGCCACGGCGACACATTGGCGCCACAGCACGTCGACGCCGCCGCCGTAGAAGAGTCCCGCGGCGCCGCTGGGGGCGGCCGGATCTGCGAGGAATCCGATGAGGACGGTGCCGAGGATGCCGCCGACCAGGTGCACGCCGACGACGTCGAGTGCGTCGTCGTAGCCGAGCCGGTACTTCCAGGAGACCGCGAAGCAGCAGACCGCGCCGGCGGCGCCTCCGACGACCAGTGCGCCGAGGGGTGAGACGGCGCCACAGGCCGGTGTGATGGCGACCAGTGCCGCGATCAGACCCGACGCGGCGCCCAGCGACGTGGCGTGGCCTTCCCTCAGTTTCTCGACGGCCAGCCACGCGCAGATGCCTGCACACGACGCGGCGACGGTGTTGAGGATGACGACGGAAGCGCTGTTACCGGCGGACAGCGCCGAGCCGCCGTTGAACCCGAACCAACCGAAGAACAGGATGCCGGCTCCGAGCATGGTCAGGGGAAGGCTGTGCGGGCGCGGCGAGACGGGGAACGTCTTGCGGGCCCCGAGAACCAGGACGACGGCGAGAGCGGCAACGCCGGCGTTGATGTGTACTGCCGTGCCGCCGGCGAAGTCGACGGCGCCGAGCGTGTTGGCGATCCATCCGCCGATCACCGATCCGTCCTCGGAGTCGAACGCGAACACCCAGTGGGCGACGGGGAAGTAGACGAACGTGGCCCACAGTCCGGCGAACAGCATCCAGGCGCCGAACTTCATCCGGTCGGCCAGCGCACCCGAGATGAGTGCCACGGTGATGCCGGCGAACAACAGCTGGAAACCGGAGACCAGCGCGGGCGGCAGTCCGGGTTCGGCCGGCGCCTCCAGCAGCGCGCTCGAGCCGAAGAATTCGAGGGGGTCGCCCAGGATGCCGAGACCGCCGAGGGAGTTGCCCAGCACGGCGGAGTAGCCGAACACGATCCACAGCACGCCGACGACGGCGAACGCGCCGAACGTCATCATGGCCATGTTGAGCGTGTTGCGCACGCTGACCATTCCGCCGTAGAACATGGCCAGGCCCGGCACCATGAGGCTCACTGCCGTGAAGGCCGCCAAAATCCAGGCGGTGTCGGCCGCAGCGACTGCTTCGTTCATAGTCGTCCACCTTGATCGAGGATGGCGGGACACTCGTTACGTCCGCCGTTGGGAATCAATGTCTAGCCACAGTGAACCAAAGAATAGATTGCGGAAATGGTTCGCCACGTGACGAATACGTAACCGATTTGGGCGTGCGCACCGTTTGTTTCCTGAATTAACAATGTATCGTGACAGTAGACGATGTCAGTGAGGAGAATGTGTGATCACAGTTCGCGAGGCCCGCATCATCCGGCGCTCGGACCGTCTGATCACCCCGTGGGCCAACGGTGCCGGTACGACGGCGGAGATCGCCGCCGGTGCCACGTCCCGGTGGCGTTTCAGCGTCGCGACCCTCGAGGCGTCGTCGACGTTCTCGCCGTTCCCCGGGGTGGATCGGATATTCACGGTGATCGGCGACCATCCCGTGTCGCTCGACTTCGGCGACGCCCCGACCGTGGTTCCGCGGCTGAGTCCGACGGCCTTCGCCGGTGAGCGCGGCCCCGAGTGTGTGGCGGACGGACCGACCGAGGCGTTCAACGTCATGGTGCACAGGTCCACCGCCGCGGCCTCCGTGGACATCGTCGACATCGGAGCGGCGCAGGATGTGAACGCAGGCGGGCGGCTGGCCGTCCTCGTCCTGGTCCTCGGCGGGCGGCTGACGACGCATCTCGGTCCCGTCGAGCCCGGCGACTGCCTCCTCGTCGAGCAGGGGTCGGTCCGCGTGTCCGGGCCGGCGTCGGTCGTGCTGGCGGAGGTCTTCGACCGCACGTGAGTGGCAAAGCGTGCCGGGGCACACTTTGCCACTCACGTAGGGGTCGGCGGCGATGGGAAGATGGCGTTCGTGGACTCCGACGGCCCGCTTGAACGGTTACTGGTGGGGTGATGCACGGTGCATCACTCGGGAGTCTGGTGATGCACGGTGCATCACCGCCCTGATTTTCGCAGATTGCCGTTAGTCGGCATGAGTGCGGGTTTGTTCAGTCCGCCAGCAGCCGCAGGTCGCCGGACCCCGACCGCGGGTGAGTGGCAATGCGTGTCGGGGCACAGTGTCATGTCTCAGAACTTTGAGGACAGTTTCTGATATCGCGTGGTCCTGTCGAGTGCAAGTGTCTGGGCGATCGTGTCGTCGATCATTACGGCGACACGATCGCCCTGCCAGTAGACGGTCGCGGTGGTGTTCTTGTGTCGGCGGCCGAGGATGATCGAGAGCCCGTCGAACTGGATCACGCCGGTACTCGACACCGGCCGGGTGGTGCATCCCGATCGGGCCGCCGAACCGGGGGGCGGGCCGGACGGGATGCGTGGCGTTCCAGCGTTGGTTCGGGGTCATACCGTCGATGCCCTGGTGGCGCCTGTTGTTGTAGAGCTGCCGGTAGGTGTCGAGTTGGGACTGCAGCTCGGTCAGCGTCGCCGCCAGTGGCTGCTTGGCCAACCACTTGCGCAGGGTCTGATGGGCTCGTTCGTTCTTGCCGCAGGTCTGCGGGTGCCGGACCGAGACGCGATCGTCACGGTCCCGAGGGCGGCGAGGTTGCGTTCGACCTCGGACATCCCGCCCCGGCGTTTCCCGGAGAAGGCGAGCCCGTTGTCGGAGAGTAGGTGCACCGGCACCCGTGCCCGTCCATCGCCCGTTGCAGTGCCGCCCACGCGTCGGCGGAGGTTTCGGCCCGGGCGGCATACGAGCACACGTCCAGACGCGAGTGGTCGTCGAGAATCTGCAGGATGCACACCACGGTGCCGTCGGCGAGATAATGCTCGAGGCCGTCGATCTGCCAGCACCCGTTGGGGGCGGAGTACTCGAAACTGCGGCGTGAACGGGGTTTCTTGCGTGGCTGAGGAACGATCTGTCCGCACTCCCTCAGTACCCGGTACACCGTTGAGCGCGACGGGGTCGGGTCGAGTCCCTGGGCCTCGAGGCGCCACACGATCGAGATCGGGCCGTTGTCGAAGCCCTCGTCGTCGAGTTCCTTGCGGGCACGGACGATGGCCTCACACACCTCGGGTCCGGTACGGGTCGGGCTGTGGTGTGGCCGGGTCGAGCGGGTGGTGAACGCTGCGGCGCCCTCGGTGCGGAACCTGCCCACCAGGACGTAGAAGGTATTGCGGGAGATGCCCTGCTCTCGGCACAGGCGGGACACGTTCACCCGTGCCCCGCCTGCGACCGCCGAGACCGTGGCCACGATGTCCGGATTCATCGAAAACCCTTTTCCACCCATGCCCGATTGTCACGGGCACGGGTCGTCAGTGTCCTCGATGTCCTGAAACATCGACAGTCCTACATGTCCTGAACTCAGACAGAGTGTCGGGCACACCTTGCCACTCACCTGGGGGTCGGCGACGATGTGAAGATGGTGTTCGTGGACTCTGACGGCCCCGCTTGAACGGCTACTGCGTCGGGTGATGCACCACGCATCACCCACCTCGTTCGTCCGCCGATTGTCGTTCGTCGTCATGAGTGCGGGTTTGCCGGTTTGATCAAAGGGGGCTGCGGGCACACCGGTCCAGTCCGCCGGCAGCTGCAGGTCGCCGGACCCCGGCCGCGGGTGTGTGGCAAAGCGTGCCGGGGCACACTTTGCCACTCACGTGCAGGGACTACCTCGCGGTCGACAGAATCCGGCGTAGCCGCTCGATCGCGCGCTCGGTCGCGGGACGATCTTTCGCGACGAGCTGGTGCATGATGAATCCCTCGATCGCCGAGTACACCAGCAGGGTCAGGTCTTCGTCGGCGGTGATGCCCAGGCGGGTCAGCGCCTGGGACGTCGCCTCGATATACGTGGCGTACAGCAGTTTCACGTGCGGGTCGAGGCGTGGGGTCCGCCGGGACTCGAGCATCAGCTCGTACTGGAACACCTGGAGGTCGGGGTCGCGGGCGACGAGGTCGGTGAGGTGTTCGACGAAGTGGTCGAGCGACGATCCGGCGGCGATGTCGGCGAAGACACTCGCACTCTTGTCCAGTGCGTAACGGAGTGCGGCGTCGACGAGGGCGTCCGTCGACCCGACGCTGCGCAGGACGCCCTCGATCGAGACACCGGACTCCCGGGCGACAGCCTGGGTCGTCAGCCCGCGCAGGCCGTCGCGGGCGATCACGGAGACCGTGGCGAGAACGAGGTCGAGAGCCTGATCGCTCTGGGGCGCTGCCTGCCGCGGCCGCCTGTCGGCCAGCGTCACGGTTCCACATTCCCATGAGTCAGCAGCCATCTCAGGGCAGGTTCCCGGGTACGGCTGATGCCCTTGTATTCGGCCATGTCCACCGGGAGGTCCTCGAGCACCCGGTACAGACGCCCGCCCCACTCCGGAACGGACGCGACGTCCCGCAGCGGAAGCAGATACGTCCGGATCAGGAACATGACGACGCCGGAGTGGGAGAGCCGGATCAGATGCTGCACTTCGGTTCTCAGGAACAGGCGGTCCCCGACCTCGTCCAGCGGACCGTCGGCGAGGGTGCGCCGGTCCTTCCCCCACTCCGGGTAGGTCTCGGTCGACGTGTCGAGCTTGCCGTCGACGGTCAACGTCCAATTGGTGCGCCGATAGCTCTGGCCGGGCTCGAGCCGCATCAGGAAGTTGTGTGCGCGGGTGATGATCTTCTCGCTGTGGACGCGGGGGACGGGGCCGTGGATCTCGAGGAAGCTCATGCCCACGTCGAATCCGAAGGACCAGTCCGCCGCGAACGTCACCAGCCCGGCGTCGCCCCACAATTCGCCCTCACGTTGATCGAGGAGCACGACGTCCTCCTGGATCTGGCCGCAGATGTACATCAGCGGTGGCGCCGGCAACGTATCGAGATCCCCGAACACGAAGCTGTGCTCGATCCCGAGAAGGTCGTTCTTCCAGAACCACCCGTCCGCGCGCTGTTCGAGGGTCATGGTGTGGGGGTATTCGTCGGCGAGGGTGCGCATCAGTGTGAGCATCGCGTCCCAGGCGGCGGGGACCATGTGGGACAGGCACTGGTGCCGCGACGGATCCTCGGCCAGGATTCGCTCGCGCTCGGCCAGTTCCCGGTGGTAGTCGGCGTCGATGGCGATGCGGGTATCACCCCAGCTGCCGGCCACGGTGTCGGTGCGGTGTCCGGCCGGTTCGACGTTGGTGCTGTAGCGGTACCGGTCGCGGGGGAAGGGGAACGGAAAGCGCGTGATGTGGTCGGCACGCGAGTCGGTCGATGTCACAGATCCAGCTCCAATCGGTCTCCTGCGGAACGTGATACGCACGGCATGATCGAATCTCCGGAGGCCTTCTCCTCGTCGGTGAGGAAGAGGTCGCGGTGTTCGATCTCGCCGCCGCGAACCGACAGCCGGCATTCGCCGCACACACCCTGCCGGCAGAGGTTCGGGACGTTGATTCCCTTGTCCAGCAACGCCTCGAGGAGGCTGGTTCCCGAGGGCACGGGCACGATCATCCCGGTGCGCCCGAGCGTGGCGGCGAAGGGCGCCCCCTCGGGCAGCGGGCCCGCCCCGAACGCTTCCGAGTGCACGCGCCCCGGCGGCCAGCCGCAGTCGCGGGCCCACTCGGCCACGGCGGAGATCATCGGCGCCGGACCGCACGTGTACACGTGGGTGCCGAGCGGTTGGTCCGCCAGTTTCGGGATCAGGCGGTCCGCGAGTTCTCCGGGCGTGGAGACCGTGGTCATCCGGTCGCCGCACAGCGCAGCCAATTCGTCGGCGTGCGCTCCCGACTGATCGCGGAAGGAGTAGATCACTTCGAACGAACGACCCCACTCGAGGGCCGCCCGCACGTGCGACAGGATCGGCGTGACACCGATTCCGCCCGCGACCAGCAGGTGGTGCCGAGCATTGAGCACGGGAGCGAATGCGCTGCGCGGAAGGCTCACGCGGACGCGCTGATCCGGCTGGAGGTCGTGGACCCAGCGCGAACCGCCGTGGCCGTTCTCGTCGAGCCGGACCGAGATCGCATAGTGGTCCGGCTCGATCGAGGGGCCGGTGAGCGAGTACGAGTTCTGCCGACCCTCCGCCCAGTTGACCGCGATGTTGCTGCCCGGGGTGAACGACGGCAGGGTGCGGCGCGCCGGGTCCGCGAGGACGATGTGACGGATGCCCGGGCACAGCAATCGTGCCTCGCGCACCGTCAGGGTCAGTCCTCCGGTAATGCTCTCGCCAGCAACTGTTTCGAGGGCCGTGGTCATGGCATTTCCTCCGAGTCGGCGCGGTATCCCAGGTAGGCGCTGTGGCGCCGGGAGTAGTGGTAGTAGACGGTGAGTTCGGCGGAACACCCCGCGCACGGTGTCCGGCCGCCGATGGCGACCGGCACCGAGGACGACGTCGTGTGGCAGTGCGCGCAGAACACGTCGCGCACCGGGGCGCCGGGGTCGGTGATCACCGCGGCGATCTCCGCGGGCACCGCGCCCGCGGAGATGAGCCGAGTGCGTATCGCCCCCACCGTCCGCTCGGAGCCCGCCACGACGAACCGCCATCCGATGCGCGCCTCGGACAGCAGGTCGTCGAGCCCGCCGAACCCGGATCCGGCCACGTCGTCGACGGTCACCGCGTGAGTCGGCACCGGGGCGACCCGCTCGGACAGCTCGCGTGTCGCCTGCGCGCTGACCGAGCTGTCCGAGACGAGTGCGTACCGGGTGACGCGAGCGCCGGCCGCCAGTTCGTCGACGGCCGAGTAATCGGATCGCCACCGTGGGACGCTCGTCGACCTCATCGAGACCGCCATCGCGGATCAGGGCGCGAAGGAACGGTGGCCGACGAAGTAGGCCAGTGCGCGGTCGGGGGTGGTGAAGCGGATACGCGAGCCTCTGGGGAAGAAGATCGCATCCTTCGCCTTCGCCACCTCGACCTGGCCGGTGTCGAGGTTCTCGAGGGTGAACTCCCCTTCGAGGACGACCTTCATCTCGTCGTAGGCGTAGTAGTAGTCGAGTGGGGCGTCGGTGCGCTGGAGTTCGAAGTAGCCGGCCGACATCTCCGAGCCGTCCGGGTTGGCGAAGACGTCGTCGATGTATCCCTTGGTGCCCGGGTACTCCGACACCGGCATCTGCGGCAGGTTCTCGTGGAATCCGGCGGTGACGCGGAACGGGACGGCGGTGGGCTTGTCGGTCGTGGTCATGGGTTCTCCCTGAAGGCGTGGTGAGTGGATCCGCGACCTCCTCGACATGAAACGAGGAGTAGCAACAGGAAACCACAAGACATATTTCGATGGCGTAAATCAATCTGGCAAGGCCGTAAACGTGCAGATCAGCGCGAGGATCGTTATCGAAAGAGGGTCTGAACGAAGTGATTTGGTGATGCACCAACAACGTTGCCGTAACACGATCGACATAGTAGAACTGTTTCATAGTGAACAACAGCGATTCATGAGGTGAAACGAACCGCTACCCAAGCCGACAGCGCCCGATCATCCGGCCGAATGAAGGAAGCAACGTGACACAGACAGCAAAGTTCGTGATCGTCGGTGGGGGACTCGAAGGTCTCGCCATCGCGTGGTCGCTCGCGGACCGCGGAGAGACCGATGTCCTGGTCCTCGAGCGTGACACCTTGTGCTCGGGCATGACCGGGAAGTCCAGCGGCGTGGTCCGGTGCCACTACGGGACGCCGTCGCTGGCGGCGATGTCGTGGTACGGCGTCGACATCTTCACCCGGGCCACGGAGATCTTCGGCGACGACATGGCGTTCCGCCAGTGCGGATACGTCGTCGGCGTCGGTGAGAACAACATCGACCCGCTGAAGGCGAACGTCGCGATGATGCAGGGCCTCGGTATCGACGTCGACTACATCGGCCACGACAAGATGGCCGAACTGTGGCCGGGGCTGCACCTCGACGACTTCGCCGCCTTCGCCTACGAGCCACTCGGTGGTCGTGGTGAGGCGTACATGGCCGGCATGGCGTTCGGTGCGTCGGCGCGCAAGCTGGGTGTCACGATCCGCCAGAGCACGCCGGTGGCGTCGCTGCTGCAGAACGCGGACGGCCGCATCTACGGGGTGACGCTCACGAACGGTGACGAGGTGCATGCCGAGCAGGTGATCCTCGCGACCGGTCCGTGGGCCCCCGAACTCGGCGCCGGTGTCGGCGTCGACATCCCGGTGAAAGCCCAACGGGCGCAGCTCGTCCTGATCGATCAGGGCGTTCCGACTCCGGAGGTGCCGGTGCTGTCGGACCTCGCGGGACTGCAATATATCTGCCGCGAGCCGAACGGGGAACTGCTCGTCGGCAACAGCGACCACGCCGCACCCGAGTACATCGACCCCGACAAGTACAGCAACCGCGCAGACGACAGCACCATCGAGAAGAACATCGGCAAGCTCGGGAACCGTCTGCCCGACATGCCCGACCCGCGGATCACCTCGAGCTATGTCGGCGCGTACGACGTGACACCCGACTACAACCCGATCATCGGACCCGCGCCGGTCGACGGACTGTTCCTGGCCACCGGGTTCTCCGGTCACGGTTTCAAGATCTCGCCCGCGGTCGGCCGCCTCGTCGCCGACATGCTCCTCGACGACGGCAAGACCGGCCTCCCGAACGTCGAGCCGTCCGACTTCCGCTACTCGCGCTTCGAGGAGGGCGACCTCCTCTTCAGCCTGCATCCCTACGAGGGCGCCGGCGAGATGCGCTGACCCACAGACCCCCTCACCCGTAGACCACCAGTTCAGGAGCTACCCATGGCTGTCGACACTGCTGACGCGTTCACCGCGCAGAACATCGTGACAACCCCACCGCAGACCTTGTCCGAGGTGGCCCGGGCCACCGGAACCACCTTCATCCTCGCCCTGTTCGTGACGCTGTCCGGCAAGCCGTGCGCCAAACTGGTCCCGATCGAGGCCGTCGAGCAGCTTCAGGACGACGGCGTGGGCTTCGCCGGGTACGCGGCGGGGCACATGGGGCAGGAGCCCAAGGACTCCGATCTCGTTGCTGTACCGGATGTCTCGTCGTTCACACCGATTCCGTTCGTGAAGCCCGGGCTGGCGATCGTGCACTGCGACCCGCACGTGGAGGGAAAGCCCTGGCCGTATGCGCCGCGGGTGATCCTGAAGGAGACGCTGAAGAAGGCATCCGATCTCGGCCTGTTCGTCAACGTCGGCGCGGAGATCGAGTACTTCCTCGTCCACCGCGTCGGAGACGGCGCCCTCACCACCGCCGATACGGCCGACGTCAGCCGTCAGCCGTGTTACGACGCCCGCGACGTCACCCGGATGTACGACCATCTGACCGAGGTGTCCGCGGCCATGAACACCCTCGGGTGGGGCAACTACGCCAACGACCACGAGGACGGTAACGGGCAGTTCGAGCAGAACTTCGACTACGCCGACGCCATGACCACTGCCGACCGGGTGATCACGGCCCGGTACCTGCTGTCCGTGATCGCCGAGAAGCGCGGCATGAAGGCCACGTTCATGCCCAAACCCTTCTCCGACCGCACCGGTTCCGGCATGCACCTGCACCTGTCGCTGTGGAACGACGCCGGTTCGGTGTTCCCGGACGGGGACGACCCGAAGGGGCTGGGACTGTCGAGGACGGCGTACGCGTTCATCGCGGGAATTCTCGAGCACGCGTGCGCACTGCAGGGGGTGATCGCCCCGACGGTCAACTCGTACAAGCGGACCGGCGCCACCTCGACGAGCAGCGGTGCCACCTGGTCGCCTCGGTACGCCACCTACGGTGGCAACGACCGCACCCACTACCTCCGGGTTCCCGACAGGAACCGGGTGGAACTGCGCGGCGGCGACGGCTCGGCCAACCCCTACCTCGCCGCGGCCACCGCCATCGCCGCCGGCCTGGACGGCATCGAACGGGATCTCGACCCGGGCACCCCCGGCTCCGGCGACAGTCCCAGCGACATGCTGCCGATGACGCTGCTGCACGCGATGGACGCACTCGAATCGGATCCGGTGGTGACGGGCGCCCTCGACGTCGCAGGCCCCGGTGTGGCCGAGTACTTCGCGAAACTCAAGCGCGAGGAGTTCTTCGCCTGGCACAACACCGTCTCCCCCTGGGAACTCGACCACTACCTGACAGCGTTCTGACAGACCTCCCGAAAGGAGACATCCATGTGTGGAATCGTCGGACTTCACCTGCGTGAGCCGTCCCTGTACCCACAACTCGGCGCCCTGCTCACCGACATGCTCGGTCAGATGTGCGACCGCGGACCCGATTCCGCAGGCATGGCGATTTACGGGGACCGGGCCTGGTCCCCGGTCGGTGAATCCACCGTCTCGCTGCTCGACTGCCCCGTCCCCGCAGCGGAACTCGCCGCAACGCTGTCGGCGTCCCTCGACACCACCGTCACCGGAATCGACCTGCACCCGACGACGATCCTGCACGGCGTCGTCGGCGCGGCCGATCTCGCGGCTGCCGTGCGCAGTGTGGTGCCGTCGGTGCGGGTCATCGGCTTCGGTGACGACCTGACCGTCCTCAAGGGCGTCGGAAACCCCATCGACCTGGCGAACCGGTTCGGGCTGCCGTCGGCGAGTGGATGGCAGGGTGTCGCGCACACCCGCATGGCCACCGAATCCGCGGTGACCGCCGAGGGTTCGCACCCGTTCTCCGTCGGCCCCGACCAGTGCCTCGTGCACAACGGCTCGTTCTCGAACCACATGAGCATCAAGCATCAGCTCGAACGTGACGGCGTCCTGTTCGACAGCGCCAACGACACCGAGGTCGGGGCGCGGTTCGTCGCCAAGCAACTCGCCGAGGGCGTCGACCTGGACAAGGCGCTGCTGATGCTGAACGAGACGTTCGACGGTTTCTACACCCTGCTCGTCTCGACGGCCGACTCGTTCGCCGTGGTCCGGGACGCCATCTCCTGCAAGCCCGCCGTCATCGCCGAGACCGACCAGTGGGTCGCGATGGCCTCCGAATACCGCGCCCTGGCGAACCTGCCCGGCGTCGACAACGCCCGAATCTTCGAGCCCGAACCGGAAGAGGTGTACGTATGGCACCGGTAGCCACCACCGAAGCGACTGTCCTGAACCTGGAGACGTCGAGTACCCGTGCCGTCAACGAGCGGCTCACCTCGCCGGAAGCCCCGAAGGCGGTGACCGTCACCGGCCCGCAGGGCGCGCACGCACTGGCCTGCGGCCTGGATTCCGACATCGACGTCACCATCGAGGGTCACGTCGGCTACTACTGCGCCGGCATGAACCAGCACGCGACGGTGACCGTCACCGGCAACGCCGGGGTCGGGGTCGCCGAGAACATGATGTCGGGGGCGGTGCACGTCAAGGGTGATGCGTCGCAGTCCGCGGGCGCCACCGCCCACGGCGGCCTGCTCGTGATCGACGGCAACGCCGCCGCCCGCTGCGGCATCTCGATGAAGGGCGTCGACATCGTCGTCGGCGGCAACATCGGCCACATGTCCGCGTTCATGGGTCAGGCCGGACGTCTCGTCGTCCTCGGCGACGCCGGCGAGGCCCTCGGCGACTCGCTGTACGAGGCCCGCATCTACGTGCGCGGCACCGTCGCCTCCCTCGGCGCCGACTGCATCAAGAAGGAGATGCGCGAGGAGCACCTGACGGAACTGCGGGAGCTGCTGGATCGGGCCGGTTTCGACGCCGACCCGTCCGAGTTCACCCGCTACGGCTCTGCCCGCCAGCTCTACAACTTCCACGTCGACAACGCCAGCGCGTACTAGGAGAACCGTCATGAACACCCCGAACCCGGCCCTGCGCGAATCGGCGACGTTCGACCGCGGCGTCATCTCCGAGATCCAGCGGGCCGCCGAGACCGGCATCTACGACATCCGCGGGTGGGGTGCCAAGCGCAAGCTGCCGCACTTCGACGACCTGCTGTTCCTCGGCGCCTCGATGTCGCGGTACCCGCTCGAGGGCTACCGCGAGAAGTGCGACACCGACGTCGTGCTCGGCGACCGCAACGCCAAGTTCCCGCTGCACCTCGACATCCCGATCACCATCGCCGGCATGAGCTTCGGCGCACTGTCCGGGCAGGCGAAGGAGGCCCTCGGCCGCGGCGCCAGCGAGGTCGGTACGTCCACCACCACCGGTGACGGCGGCATGACCCCCGAGGAGCGGGGGCAGTCGAAGAACCTCGTCTACCAGTACCTGCCGTCGCGGTACGGGATGAACCCGGACGACCTGCGCAAGGCCGACGCCATCGAGATCGTCCTCGGCCAGGGCGCCAAGCCCGGCGGCGGCGGAATGCTACTGGGACAGAAGATCACCGAACGCGTCGCCGGGATGCGCACCCTCCCGATGGGTGTCGACCAGCGGTCGGCGTGCAGGCACCCCGACTGGACCGGCCCCGACGACCTCGCCATCAAGATCATCGAACTGCGCGAGATCACCAACTGGGAGAAGCCGATCTACATCAAGGTCGGCGCCACCCGCACCTACTACGACGTGAAGCTCGCCGTGAAGGCCGGCGCGGACGTCGTCGTGGTCGACGGCATGCAGGGCGGCACCGCCGCCACGCAGGACGTGTTCATCGAGCACGTCGGCATCCCCACCCTCGCCGCGATCCCGCAGGCGGTCCAGGCGCTGCAGGAACTCGGGGTGCACCGAAAGGTCCAGCTCATCGTGTCCGGGGGGATCCGCAGCGGCGCGGACGTCGCGAAGGCCATGGCCCTCGGGGCGGACGCCGTCGCCATCGGCACCGCCGCCCTGATCGCGCTGGGCGACAACAGCCCCCGCTACGCGAAGCAGTACGAGGAACTCGGTTCCGCGGCCGGGTTCTACGACGACTTCCAGGCCGGCAAGGACCCCGCCGGGATCACCACCCAGGACCCGGAGCTGTCGAAGAACCTCGACCCCGTCGAGGGCGGCCGCCGGCTCGCGAACTACCTGCGGGTGCTCACCATGGAAGCGCAGACCCTCGCCCGCGCCTGCGGCAAGTCGCACCTGCGCAACCTCGAACCCGAGGACCTCGTCGCCCTCACCGTCGAGGCGTCGGCGATGGCCCGCGTGCCCCTCGCCGGAACCACCTGGATCCCCGGCGCCCTGTAGGGCGGCTCCGCCGCCCGTGCGTGCTTAAGGAGTCCAGGGACTCGCTAACCACGCACGGGTGCGAAGCGCCTGTCAGCCTGAACTATGAGTAGAGGACCGAGAACATGACTTCCTTCGATTCGCTGTGGACGACCATCCTCGATGTGGGACAGCACAAGTCGACCCGCGGCTACCGGAGATTCGCGTGGAACGACGCCGACATGACGCTGCGTGAATGGTTCTCGGACTGCGCGCAGGCGCGCGGAATGAGCGTCGAGGAGGACCGCAACGGCAACCTGTGGGCATGGTGGATGCCCGAGGGCTGGGACGGCGACCCCCACGACAGTTTCGTCACCGGATCGCACCTCGACTCGGTACCCGACGGCGGCGCCTACGACGGACCGCTGGGGGTGGTGTCCGCGTTCGCGGCGATCGACCTCGTCCGTGGGCGGGGGATCGCGCCGACGCGTCCGGTGGCGGTGACGGCGTTCTCCGACGAGGAGGGCGCGCGGTTCGGTGTCGCCTGTGTCGGCTCGCAACTGTCCACCGGGGCACTGGCACCCGCTCGCGCCCTGGCGCTGCGGGACAACGACGGCATCAGCCTCGGCGAGGCCCTGGTCGGCGCCGGCCGTGACCCGCACCATCTCGGCGAGGACCCCGACCTCGTCGACCGCGTCGGCGTGTACGTCGAGTTGCACGTCGAGCAGGGGCGCGCCCTCGACCTGATCGACAGCCCCATTGCCGTGGCCTCCTCGATCTGGCCACACGGCCGGTGGCAGTTCGTGTTCTCCGGGGAGGCCAACCACGCCGGCGCCACCCGACTCGTCGACCGTCGCGACCCGATGCTCGCGTTCGCGTCCTCCGTTCACACGGCCCGGACCGCCGCGACGCTGCACGAGGCGGTCGCGACGTTCGGCAAGATACGGGTACTTCCCAACGGTGCCAACGCTATTCCGTCGGAGGTGCGGGCGTGGCTCGACGCCCGGGCCGCCGACGAGGAGACGCTGACGAAGCTGGTGCAGCAGATCACCGCCGAGGCGCAGGCCTACGCGGCCGCCGACGGCATCGGCCTCGTGGTCGACGCCGAATCCGTCACGCCGATCGTCGAGTTCCCGCACTCCACCCGGGAACGACTGCGCCGCTCACTCGCCCACCTCGGTGACATTCCCGTCCTCCCGACCGCGGCCGGGCACGACGCCGGGATCCTGTCGGCCAGGGTGCCCACCGCGATGATGTTCGTCCGCAACCCCACCGGCGTGTCCCACTCGCCCGAAGAGTTCGCCGAGGCGGACGACTGCAACCGCGGCGCCGAGGCGCTGGCGGACGTGATGGCGGACTGGGTCGGCGGGCAGCGGTAGCGCACGTGAGTGGCAAAGCGTGTCGGGGCACTCCTTGCCACTCACGTGCGGCGCCATTCCTCCAGTTGCTCGACGGCGGTGTTCGCGACAGCCACGGCCTCGTCCCGGTTGACCCGCGACAGCAGGAGCGCGCTGACGGACAGTGACGTCAGGAGCCGGGTCCGGTGTGCCAGGGTGGCGGTCGACGCGTCCGGGTCGTGCGCCCGGAGTGCGTGGGTGAGCGCCCCGGACAGTTCACGCTGGTATGCGTCGACGACGGACCGTTGGGTGTCGTCGTGGGCGGCGAAACCGGCGGCACTGTTGAGCAGGAGGCAGCCGCGTCCGGGGGTTTCGTCGGGCAGAGACGCGAGGGCGCCGGCGAGGCTGCGGTAGTAGCGCACGGCGGCGTCGGGGCGAGTGGGCTCGTCGGTCAGGATGCGGAGCCGGGGGCGAACGACCCGGTCCAGGTAGTCGTGCACGGCGGCGTCGAAAAGTCCGCGTTTGCTGGTGAACGCGTTGTACAGGCTCGACCGATTCAAGCCGGTTACGCGCTCGAGGTCGGGTATCGACGTGGCTTCGAAGCCCTTGTCCCAGAACAGGTCGCGGGCGCGGCCGACCACTTCGGCCGTGTCGAAATCCTGCGTGCGCGGCATGACGATCCTCACTCCTGGTTGTGAAACGACCATTTCAGTATATATTGAAATGGTCAGTTCAGAACGAGGAGGAGTTTCGTATGGTCGCCGCGGGTCTTGTTCTTGCCGCACTCGCCGGTGCGCTGCACGTGTACATCTTCGTGCTCGAGTCCGTCCTCTGGACCGCGCCGCGCACCCGCGCGACGTTCGGGACCAGTGCCGAAGAAGCCGGCGCCACCAAGGAGCTTGCCTTCAACCAGGGCTTCTACAACCTCTTCCTGGCGATCGTGACGGCAGTCGGCATCGTCGCCGTGATCATCGGCGCGACCGCCGTCGGTTCGGCCCTGATCTTCGCCGGCGCAGGATCCATGCTGCTCGCAGCGCTCGTGCTCCTGCTGTCGTCGCCCGACAAGGCTCGCGCGGCGATCACGCAGGGAACACTTCCGCTGCTCGCCGTAGTCCTCCTCGCGCTCGGACTGGCGCTGTGACCTCAGAAGGATCGAAAGGAACACCATGACGTCGAGCACCCAGATTCAGCTGATCAACCGGCCGGTGGGCTGGCCCACCCAGGACGACTTCCGCACCGCCACCGTCGAACTGCCCGACCTCGGGCCCGACCAGGTGCGCGTGGCCAACGAGTTCGTGTCGGTAGACCCCTACATGCGCGGCCGGATGAACGACGTGAAGTCGTACATTCCGCCGTTCGCGCTGGGCGAGACGATGACCGGCGGAGCTGTCGGCCGGGTCGTCGAATCCACCGCCGCCACGCATCCGGTCGGCTCGGTGGTGGTGCACGACCTCGGGTGGCGGGACGTCGCGCAGGGTGACGCCTCGGTGTTCCGCGTCGTCGAAGAGATTCCGGGAGTGTCGATCTCGGCCTATTTGGGGATTCTCGGACTGACCGGGCTCACGGCCTACGTCGGACTCGTGCACATCGCCCATCTGAAGGCCGGCGACTCCGTGTTCATCTCCGGCGCCGCGGGTGCGGTGGGGACCGCCGCCGGGCAGATCGCCCGACTCGAGGGCGCGTCGCGCGTCATCGGATCCGCCGGGTCCGCGGAGAAGGTCGCGCTGCTCACCGACCGCTACGGATACGACGCCGCCTTCGACTACAAGCAGGC
Organism: Rhodococcus wratislaviensis; assembly: GCF_041228765.1. Lineage (NCBI taxonomy): Bacteria > Bacillati > Actinomycetota > Actinomycetes > Mycobacteriales > Nocardiaceae > Rhodococcus > Rhodococcus wratislaviensis. The sequence goes on from NZ_CP150488.1 coordinate 1,982,922, forward strand.
ACCGGTGCGCGAACAGCTTCGCGGGCTCGCCGGTGACGGCATCGACGTCTACTTCGACAACGTCGGCGGCGACCACCTCGAGGCCGCACTCGACGTCATGCGGAACGGCGGACGAGCCGCCCTCTGCGGTGCCATCTCCGCGTACAACGCCACCGAGCGCACGCCGGGCCCCGACAACATGGTGAACATCATCAGCCGCGGCCTCACCCTCGAGGGCTTCACCCTCGGCAACTACACGCACGTCTTCCCCGAGTTCGCCGCCAAGATGGGTCCGTGGCTCGCGTCCGGCGACGTGGTTCACGACGAGACCATTGTCGACGGCATCGAGAACTCGGTCGACGCGTTCCTGCAGCTCATGCGCGGCGGAAACGTCGGGAAGATGCTGGTGAAGGTGGCGTAGCCACCCGTGCGTGGTTGAGGAGTCCAGAGACTCTTTAACCACGCACAGGCGCGGAGCGCCTATACCGCTCGCGCACTTCGGGTGCCGGGTCGGCCTCGTAGCGCCGGGTGGAGGTCTGATCCCACTTGGGTGGTTCGGGGGTGCCGGCCAGCGTCCACGCCGCCTGACGGCACGCGCCGATCGCGACGTACTCCGCCGGTTGCGGCACCAGGACCGGGGCGCCGAAGATGGCGGGCGCGAGTTCACACAGTGCCCGGGAGCGGGCGCCGCCTCCGACGAGGAGGATGCGACGTACGGTGACGCCCTGGGCGATCAGGTGGTCGATGCCTTCCGCCAGTCCGCACAGCAGCCCCTCGACTGCCGCTCGGGCGAGGTGGGCGGGGGTCGAATTGGCAAGCCGGAGTCCGTGAACGGAGCCGGTGGCGTTCGGGCGGTTGGGGGTGCGCTCACCCTCGAAATACGGCACCATCACCAGGCCGCCACTGCCGGACGGCGCCGACAGCGCCAGCCGGGACAACTCGTCGTGATCGACGCCCAGCAGCGCGGCGGTCGCGTCGAGCACCCGGGCGGCGTTCAGTGTGCACACGAGGGGCAGGTGGCGTCCGGTGGCGTCGGCGAAGCCGGCGACGAAGCCGCCCGGGTCGTTCGCCGGTGTCACGGACACCGCGGATACGACGCCCGACGTTCCCACGGAGACGACGACGTCGCCTTCCTGGGCGTCGAGAGCGAGTGCGGCGGCGGCGTTGTCGCCGGTGCCGGGTCCGACGGCGGCACCCCACGAGGTTTCCCCGATCCGCTCGGCCGGGCGGGCCACGCGCGGCACGGCGGCCGTGCGTCCGCGCAGTGCCAGTGACAGCAGGTCGGGGCGGTAGGAATCCGTTGCCGCGGAGAAGTATCCGGTGCCGCTGGCGTCGCCGCGGTCGGTGGCGAGGGTGCCGAGATCGGCTCTGCCGGTGAGCTGCCAGCCGAGCCAGTCGTGGGGCAGGCAGACCGCGGACGTCCGGTCGGCGTTCGCCGGTTCGGAATCGGCGAGCCAGCGCAGCTTGCTGACGGTGATCGCGGCGAGCGGCACCACACCCACCGCGTCCGCCCATGCGTCCGGACCGCCGAGGTCGTTCACCAGCTGCGCGGCGGCGTCGGCGGAGCGGGTGTCGTTCCACAGCAACGCCGGACGCACGACCGTTCCGGTGTCGTCGAGGCACACCATGCCGTGCTGCTGGGCGCCCACCGACACCGCGGCGACGTCGTCCAGTCCGCCGGCGGCGGCGATGGCGCTGTCGAGGGCCGCGGCCCACGCCTGCGGGTCGACCTCGGTGCCGTCCGGATGCGACGCCCTGCCCTCGCGGACGAGTTCACCGGTGTCGGCGTCGCAGACGATCACCTTGCACGACTGCGTGGACGAATCGATGCCTGCGACGAGTGTCATTGCCGGACACCTGCCGCGCGATCCAGGGTCTCGCGGGTGGGGAGGTCCGCCCCGGCGCGCGCGACGGTGAGACCCGACATCAGCACCGCGTTGTCCAGCACGTTCCGCACCTCTTCCGGGTCGATCGCGTGGAGGGCGTCGCGGCTCTCCGCGCCGAGGAAACCGTGCGACCAGAACCCGTCGAGGAGCCCGGCCATGAACGCGTCGCCCGCGCCGACCGTGTCGACCACCTCGACGTCGCGGGCCGCGACCTCGACGAGTCCGGCCGCGCAGACCGCGAATGCGCCCTCGGCGCCCTTCGTCACCGCGACCATCGCCGGTCCGCGGGACAACCACGCGCGGGCGATGTCCACGGGATCCCGTTCGGGGTCGTACCAGCGGAGGTCCTCGTCGCTGACCTTGACGATGTCCGAGATCGACACGAGGTGCTCGATCCGCTGCCGGGCGCGTGCCTTGTCGGTGATCAACACCGGTCGCACGTTGGGGTCGTAACTGATGGTCGCCGAGGAGCGACGGCGGTCGAGCATGTCGGCGACGACGTCGCAGCCGGGTTCCATCACGGCGGCGATGGAACCGGTGTGGACGAGCGCCGGGGTGGACCCACCGCTGGGGGAGGGAAGATCCCATTCGATGTCGAACTCGTAGGTGGCGGATCCGGCGGAATCGAGGGTGGCGTGCGCCGTCGCCGTTCGCTGCGCGGTGATGCTGCCGGGCGCGAGGCTCACCCCCGACTCCTCGAGGTGCCGGACGATCGACCGGCCCCTCGTGTCGTCGCCGATCCGGGTGACGAACTCGACCGGGCGGCCGAGCCGGCCGAGACCGACCGCGACGTTGAGCGGGCTGCCGCCGACGTATTCGGTGGTGGCGCCGTCGCTCGCCGTGACGATGTCGATGAGGGCTTCACCGATGACCAGACTCATGACTGCACCTTCTCACGCAGAGCCTCGAGCGTCTTCCGTGCACCGACGCCGTGCAGTGAGTCCAGCGCCCAGAGATACGCGGTGACGAAGCGCGGATTCTCGGCCAGGTCACCGAAGACCGCCTGGTTCTCGATGAAGGCCGTGTGGTTCTCGTGCTGGCTTTGCGCGATCGGCACGAGGGAGTCCTTCAACTGGTCGACGACGTCGATGGGTTCGCCGTCCTCGTCGACTCCCTCGGCGTACCGGGCCCAGCTCGCCACGATCGCGGCCGACAGGCGAATGGGCCGGTCGGCCACCAGGTTCTCGCGGATCACCGGCAGCAGCCATTTCGGGATACGGTCGGAGGATTCGGCGCACAGGCGGGCGACGGTGTCGCGGATCTCGGGATTGGAGAAGCGTTCGATCAGCGTGCGCTTGTAGTCGTCCAGGTCGACCCCGGGCACCGGCGGCAGGGTGGGCGTGGCCTCCTCGTCCATGTACGCCAGCAGGAAGTCGGCGAAGAGTGGATCCTGGGCGACGTCGTGCACGAGCCGGTATCCCGACAGGTAGCCGAAGTAGCAGAGGCCCTGGTGGCTCGCGTTGAGCAGGCGCAGCTTCATCAACTCGTAGGGTTCGACGTCGTCGACCACCTGGACGCCGACGTCCTCGAATGCGGGGCGACCGAGCGGGAAGGCGTCCTCGAGCACCCACGACGTGAACGGTTCGGCGGCGACGGGCCACTGGTCGTCGATGCCGAACCGAGCCGACAGCGCCTCCGTCACCTCGGGGGTGGTGACGGGCGTGATGCGGTCGACCATCGAGTTGGGGAACGACGTCTCCTCGCGCATCCACGCCGCCAGTTCGGGATCCTTCAACTCGGCGTACGCCAGGAACATCTTGCGCGCCACGTCGCCGTTGCCCTGAATGTTGTCGCAGGACATGATGGTCGGCGACGGCAACCCGCGCGCGCGGCGCCGGGCCAGTGCCTCGACGACGAGTCCGAACGTGGTCCGCGGCACGGCACCGTCGGTGAGATCGTGCACGACGTCGGGGTTCTCGGCATCGAATTCGCCCGTGTCGTGGGTGAAGTTGTAGCCGCCCTCCGTGATCGTCAGGGAGACGATCTTCGTGGACTCTGCGGCGATCTTCTCGATCACCGCCTCCGGATCGTCGGGGGCGAAGAGGTAGTCGACGATGGACCCGACGACGCTCACGTCCCAGGTGCCGTCCGGGTGCCGCAGCGCCAGCGTGTACAGGCCGTCCTGCGCGTCGAGGACATCCTTCATGCGCCGGTCACCGGGCAGGACCCCGACCCCGCAGATGCCCCACTCGCGGGCCTCCCCGCGCCGCAGCAATCGGTCGACGTACATCGCCTGATGCGCGCGGTGGAATCCGCCGACACCGAAATGCACTATCCCTACGGTGATGTCGCTTCGATCGTAGTTCGGCACCTGCACGGTGTCGTCGAACTCTTGCAGTGCCTGCGCGCACAGTTGCATCGGTCTCTCCTCATTCCTGGACGCGTACGACGGCCTTGAGGCTGCCCGGCGTCCGGTCTGCGTTCAGTGCTTGCTCCGCTTCGGCGAGCGGAAATCTTCCGGTGACCATCGAATCGAGGTCGACACGTCCCGACCGCGCGAGCGCGATCGCCGTCGGCCAGGTGTTGGCGTAGCGGAATACCCCGGTCAGCACCAACTCTCGGTTCTGGATGGTCTGGACCGGCAGCGTCATCTCGGGGGCGCCCATGCCCACCAGAACCACGGATCCTGCGGGCCGGACGGCCTGGATCCCGGCCAGTACCGCACTCGGTGCGCCGGACGCATCGACGAACGCGTCCACGTGGAGTCCCGCGACGTCCTGCTCACGCGGGTCGAGCACCGCGGTGGCACCGAATTTCGTCGCGACCTCGCGTCGCCGGGGATCGAGGTCCGAGACGACCACTTCGGTGGCTCCGAACGCGAGGGCGGTCTGCACCATGGCGATTCCGATCGGTCCCGCGCCGGCGACGAGGACGCGGGATCCGGCTGTCACTCCGGCCTTGCGGGTGGTGGCGATGGCCACGGACAGTGGCTCGCACAGCGCGGCCGCGTCCTCGGACATCTCGTCGGGAATCGCATGGGCGAACGCCGAGCCGATGGTCACGTATTCGGCCAGTGCCCCGTCGATCGGCGGGGTGGCATAGAACTGCATGTGCGGGCACAGGTTGTAGAGACCGCGCCGGGATTCGTCGGTGTCCGGATCGGGGCGCTGCGGTTCGATGGAGACTCGCTGCCCGATACGCGCTGCCGGGACCCCGGCTCCGACGCCCACGACGGTGCCCGACGCTTCGTGGCCCAGCACGATCGGCTGTTCGACCACGAACTCGCCGATGCGGCCCTCGCGGTAGTAGTGGGCGTCCGATCCGCAGACGCCCACCGACGCCACGCGGACCAGGACGTCGCCGGGGTCGGGAGTGGGCACGGGGCGTTCCCGGATCTCGATCACGCCCGGCTCGACGAGCACGCTGGCACGCATCGTCCTGGGGATATCCGAAGGAAGTGTTGTGTGGGTCACACTTCGATGCTAGCGTATTGAGCAGATGAACGCATAGTGATCATTTGCTCACAGTTTCTCGGGGCTCCGAAGACACGCTCGACGGGCTCGGGATCATGGCGAGGAGAATCAGTGACATCCCCCAACTCGGCGGCCCCGGCGCCGTCTCTCATCGCGGCACCACCGCCGTCCACGACGGAGGATCTGCGCCTCGCGTTGCGCGCTGCGACGCTGTACTACCTCGACGGAATGACCCAGGCCGAGGTCGCCACGCGCCTCGGCGTCTCCCGCCCCACCGCGGGCCGGCTGGTGGCGCGAGCCCGCGCCCAGGGCCTGGTGCGCATCGAGGTGCAGGCTCCCGCTCATCTGCGTGATGCGTTGCGCTCGGACGAGGAGCGCGCGCTCGAGGAGAAGTACGAACTCGTCGAGGCGGTGGTGGTCGCCGATTCCGTCGACGCCGCCGGTGCGATCGACGACCACAACAGCTTCGCCGGTGTCGGGCGGGCGGCGGCGTCGCTGCTGGTCCGCCGGATACGAGAAGGCGACACCCTCGGATTCACGTGGGGGCCGGAGACGGTCGCCGTCGCGCAGGGTCTGCCATCCGGGGCGGCCACGTGCGCGTCCGTCGTCCAGCTCGACGGATCGGTGAGTGCGATCAACTATCAGACCGGAACGGAGTACGTCTTGGGTAGATGCGCAGAGCAGCTGCAGGCCAATACTGTTCGGCTTCCCGTTCCCCTGTACGCGGACGCGTCGACCGTGGTATCCATGCGGGGCGACTCCGTCATCTCCAAGGCGCTCGAGGCGGGCCGGACGGCGGAAATGATGATGTTCGGCACGGGCGCCGTCTCCACGTCGACCACCCTGTTCGAAGGCAGCTTCATCGACACGGACATGCTGTCCGTGCTCACCGACCTCGGCGCGGTCGGCGAAGTCGGCGGACGCTTCTACCGGCTCGACGGAACCGAGGTCGCCGGCCCACTGGACGAACGGGCCATGTCCGTTCCCCTCGACGACATCCGCGCGTGCGACGGATCGATCCTCGTCACGGGTGGCGTCGCCAAACACCAAGCGGCACTGGGTGCCCTCCACGGCGGACTGGCCAAGATGCTGGTCTGCGACATCGAATGCGCGCGTTGGCTGCTCGATCAGTAGCACCACGCAAGGAGAGGTGAAGATCGGTGAAGAAACACAAGAAGCCGGCGACGATGCTGGTAGCGGGAGCGGGGGCGCTGTGCCTCACGCTCAGCGGATGCGCGGGCGCCGGAACGCTCGGTGCGTCGGATCAGACCATCACCATCGCGATGGTCTCGAACTCGCAGATGCAAGATGCCCAGAAGCTCGCCTCGCAGTTCGAGGAAGAGAATCCCGACATCGACCTGAAGTTCGTGACGCTGTCGGAGAATCAGGCGCGCGCGAAGATCACGGCATCCACCGCGACCGGTGGCGGCGAATTCGACGTCGTGATGATCAGCAACTACGAGACCCCGCAGTGGGCCAAGTACGGCTGGCTGAAGAATCTGTCGGAGTACGCGCAGGCCACCGAGGGCTATGACGAGGCCGACTTCATCCCGACCCTGCGCGAATCCCTGTCCTACGAGGGGAACATGTACTCGGTGCCGTTCTACGGCGAGTCCTCGTTCCTGATGTACCGCAAGGACCTGTTCGAGCAGGCCGGCATCACCCTGTCGGAGAAGCCGACCTGGACCGAGGTGGCAGCGGCCGCAAAGCAACTCGACTCCGACGACATGGCGGGCATCTGCCTGCGTGGCAAGCCGGGCTGGGGTGAAGTGCTCGCACCCCTCGACACCGTCATCAACACGTTCGGTGGCCGCTGGTTCGACGAGGACTGGAACGCTCAGCTGACCAGCCCGGAGGTGGAACGCGCGGTGCAGTTCTACGTCGACCTGGTACGCGAATACGGTGAGCCCGGTGCCGCGACGAGCGGTTTCGGTGAGTGCGCGACGCAGCTGGCTCAGGGGCAGGTGGCGATGTGGTACGACTCGACGTCCGCGGTGTCCACGCTGGAGGATCCGTCGTCGAGCGCCGTCGTCGGCAAGATCGGCTACGCGCCCGCGCCCATCGAGGTGAAGGACAACGCCGGCTGGCTGTACAGCTGGTCGCTCGGAATTCCCGAGAGCAGTGAGAATCCCGATGCGGCGTGGAAGTTCATCTCGTGGATGACCGACAAGCAATACATACGCACGGTCGGTGAGGATCTGGGCTGGGAGCGGGTGCCGCCGGGCAGCCGGCTGTCGACCTATGAGATTCCCGAGTACAAGGAGGCCTCGGCGGCCTACGGACCGCTGACACTCGAGGCGATCGAAAACGCGACACCGGAGGCGCCCACCGTGCTACCGGTTCCGTACACCGGCGTGCAGTTCCTGGCGATCCCGGAGTTCCAGGATCTCGGAACCCGCGTCAGCCAGCAGATCAGTGCGGCGATCGCGGGCCAGCAGACGGTGCCCGAGGCGCTCGCCCAGGCACAGCAGTACGCCGAGGTGGTCGGCGCGACATATCGGGAGGAACGATGACAACCATCGCCGAGAAACCCACCACGGACGGCACCGCCGACCGGGTGCGGGAATTGCGGGAGGCCAAGGACGACAGCGTCTCCCGCGCCGAGGGATGGCGTCGCCGGGGGCCGTTGCTGCCCGCTCTGATCTTCATGATCGTGGTGACCCAGATCCCGTTCCTGTTCACGCTGTACTACTCGACGCAGTCCTGGAACCTGGTGCGACCGGGCTCCCAGGCGTTCGTCGGACTGCAGAACTACGTGGACGTGTTCCAGGACAGCCAGTTCCGTGAGGTCGCGGTCAACACCGTCATCCTGATCGTCGGCACCGTGCTGATCTCGGTGGTGCTCGGGTTGCTGCTCGCGCTGCTGCTCGACCGCGCCTTCCTGGGCCGTGGCATCGTGCGTACCCTCCTCATCACCCCGTTCCTGGTGACACCCGTCGCCGGTGCGCTGCTGTGGAAGACAACAATGTTCGACCCGGTGTTCGGCATCGTCAACTTCGTCCTCTCCCCGTTCGGGGTGGGACAGGTCGACTGGGTCAGCAAGTTCCCGCTCGCCGCGGTCATGGTGAACCTGATCTGGCAGTGGACCCCGTTCATGATGCTGCTGATCCTGGCGGGTCTGCAGTCCATGCCGCGCGACATCCTCGAGGCGGCACGGGTGGACGGCGCCAAACCGTTCGCGATGTTCCGCGAACTGACCCTCCCGCATCTGCGCCGGTTCATCGAACTCGGTGCGGTGCTGGGTGCGATCTACCTGATCAACACGTTCGACGCCATCTACATGATGACGCAGGGCGGGCCGGGCACGGCCAGTGCCAACCTTCCCTTCTACATCTATCAGCGCGCATTCCTCGGTTTCGACATCGGGCAGGCCGCCGCGATGGGCGTCATCGTCGTGATTGCGACCATCGTCGTCGCGACCCTGGCGTTGCGCCTGATCTTCAAGAGCTTTACCGGTAACGAGGAGGCAGCGTGATGAGTACCGACACTGCGGCGGCGCCGGTGGAGTCCACCCCCACCGCCCCGGAGACGAAGCGGGCGCGTAAGCACCGCAAGTTCAGCCCGTGGAGCGTGGTGGCGTGGATCGTGGCGCTCGGCTTCTTCTTCCCCGTGGCGTGGATGGTGCTCACCGCGTTCAAGCAGGAGGGCGACGCCTACACGACCCCGCCGAAATTGTTCTTCACCCCCACCCTGGACCAGTTCAAGGCAGTCCTCGACAGTGGAATCGGCACGGCACTATTGAATTCGGCGTTCGCGACCGCCATGTCGACGATCCTCGTGCTGGTGCTCGGTGTGCCGGCGGCGTTCGCGCTGTCGCTGCGTCCGGTCCGCAAGACGAAGGACGCCCTGTTCTTCTTCATCAGCACGAAGATGCTCCCGATCGTCGCCGCGATCATCCCGCTGTACGTGATCGTCAACGACATCGGCCTGCTCGACAACATCTGGGCGCTGGTGATCCTGTACACGGCGATGAACGTTCCCATCGCGGTGTGGATGATGCGCTCGTTCTTCCTCGAGGTCCCCGGCGAACTGCTCGAGGCCGCGAGCATGGACGGCGCGAGTCTGTGGACGTCGGTGCGCGAGGTGATCCTTCCGCTCGTGTCACCCGGCATCGCGGCCACCGCGCTGATCTGCGTGATCTTCTCGTGGAACGAATTCTTCTTCGCCGTCAACCTCACCGCCGTTCAGGCGCAGACGATTCCGGTGTTCCTCGTCGGATTCATCACCGGCGAGGGCCTGTACTGGGCCCGGCTGTCGGCGGCGGCGACGCTGGCGGCGCTCCCGGTCATCCTGGCCGGCTGGATCGCACAGAACAAGCTGGTCCGCGGCCTGTCCTTCGGTGCGATCAAATGATCACCCCGGCAACCACTTCCCCCGACTTCGGTACCCACAAGAGGAGCAATCATGGCTGACATCGCGTACAAGGGCGCATCCTGCATCTACGAGAACGCCGACACGCTGGCGGTCGATACGCTCGACCTCGACATCGAAGACGGCGAGTTCATCGTCCTCGTCGGCCCGTCCGGCTCCGGCAAGAGCACGGCACTGCGGATGCTCGCCGGCCTCGAGGACATCGACGAGGGCACCATCGAGATCGGTGGCAAGGACATGGTGGGTGTGCCGTCGAAGGACCGCGACATCGCGATGGTGTTCCAGAACTACGCCCTCTACCCCAACAAGACGGTGGGCGAGAACATGGGCTTCGCGCTGAAGATGCGCGGAGTCGGTGTGGAGGAACGGAAGAAGAAGGTGGCCGATGCCGCCAAGCTGCTCGACCTGACCGACTACCTCGACCGTAAGCCCGGCAAGCTGTCCGGCGGTCAGCGCCAGCGCGTCGCGATGGGCCGGGCGATCGTGCGTGAGCCGCAGGTGTTCTGCATGGACGAGCCGCTGTCGAACCTCGACGCCAAGCTGCGCGTCCAGACCCGCACGCAGATCGCGGCGTTGCAGCGCCGACTCGGCACCACCACCGTGTACGTCACCCACGACCAGGTCGAGGCCATGACCATGGGTGACCGGGTAGCCGTCCTCAAGAACGGCAAGCTGCAACAGTTCTCGGCTCCCACCGAACTATACGATCGCCCGAAGAACGCGTTCGTGGCCGGATTCATCGGTTCGCCCGCGATGAACCTGATGACCATGCCCATCGTCAGTGACGGCGTGCGCCTCGGGAACTCGACACTCGCGCTCGAACGCGACCAGCTGTCGGCGCTGCACGCCGCCGGACTGGAGACCGTCACGGTCGGTGTGCGTCCCGAGCAGCTGGAGTTGTCGACAGGGGAGGGTGGCATCGAGGTGATCGTGGACCTGGTCGAGGAACTCGGAAGTGAATCCTACGTGCACACCCACATCGCCGGTAACGGTACGCAACTGGTGGCCCGGTCGCTGACCCGCACCCCCGCGCGGCTGGCCGACACCGTGTCGCTGCGCAAGCGGGAAGGAGCGGTGCACCTGTTCCACCCGGAGACAGGGGAGCGGATCGGCGACTAGAGTGTGCGTGGGCGCGGGCTGATCCGAGATCGGGTCCGCGCCCACCCTGTTGCCCGGACGTCGAATCAGCTGTTGGACAGCCGTTCCGGCGCCGGCTTGTCGTCGAGGTGCGTGGCGGTCAGTGCCCCGGACGCTATCTCCTGCTGCACGCGGAATTTCTGGATCTTGCCGGTGGGCGTCATGGGGAGTCCGTCGGTGAAATACCACAGCGAGGGCGTCTTGTGTGCGGCGATTCGGTCGCGGCACCAGGCCTTCAATTCGGTCGCGTCCGGCGGATTGGCCGGGTCCGTGGGCCGCACGACGGCGCCGATCTGCTCGCCCCACTTTTCATCCGGAACCCCGACGATCGCCACCTCGGCCACGTCCTGGTGCTGGAACAGCAGTTCTTCGATCTCGCGCGGGTAGATGTTGAGTCCGCCCCGGATGATCATGTCCTTGAGGCGCCCGGTGATCCGCAGAAAGCCTCGTTCGTCCATCGTGGCGAGATCGCCCATGTACAACCATCCGTCGGCGTCGATCGTCGCTGCCGTTTCGTCCGGCATGTCGGAATATCCGAGCATCGTCTGGTAGCCGCGACAGCATATTTCACCCTGCTCGCCGATCGGCACAACCTCACCGGACACGGGATCGATGATCTTCACTTCCAGCTCGGGCAGTGGCTGGCCCACGGTGGTCGCTTGATCGGCAGGGTCGTCGGTGACCCGGGTCTGGCTGATGACTCCGTGCATCTCGCTCTGCCCGAACAGAATCGTGAACTGGCAGTCGAGTTCGTCGATGACCCGTTCGACCAGCGACTGGGGAACAGCGGCGGCTCCCGACAGTACGGTGTGGAGGCTCGACAGGTCACGACTTCGGCGATCCGGATGCTCGAGAAGCGAGATCAGCATCGTCGGGACCATCAGTGAGTGTGTTCCGCGACAGGTTTCGAGCATTTCGAGCATCAGTGCGGCATCGAAGCCGGGCAGGACGACATAGGTTCCGTGCGCGGCGAACGTCCCGAGTTCGGTGACGGCGCCGCCTCCGATGTGGTACATCGGCATCGCGTTGACGCAGACGACATGGTCCGCCATCCCGGCCTGTCAGCGGCCATGTAATTCCCCTGGTTGAGGGGTTCGTCCGTCACGTAATTCCCCACCCGGCCGTCACGTAATTCCCCACCTCGGGGCGTGTCGGCCGGGGTTCCGGCGCTGCTGCAGGTTCGCTCCTCACTGGGCCACCGACAACGGCCCGGGAAGGGGCCTGACGGTGGCAAGGAGATCGTGGACGATGACCGATCTGACGGAGTTGTTCCGGCACTGGCATGCCGGCCGGTCCCAGGTGCAGATCTCGACGGCCCTGGGAATCAACCGCAAGACGATCCGGAAATACCTGGCACCCGCGTTGGCGGCCGGGTGGACGCCGGGCGAGGGCGGGAAGTTCGACGAGACGCTCTGGCGGGAGCTGATCTCGGGATGGTTTCCGGAGGTCGGCGACCCGGCAGCTCGGGCGGTGACGTGCCGGCGATCGCCGCGCACCATGACCGGATTAACGGGCAGCGTTTCCCTCACCGGCTCTGAGCGCGCCGGGCAGGCTGTGGGCGTCACCCAATTACTCGTCCAGGGTCCGTGTTCATCGGGGCTGCTTTCATCGTTCGATTTTTGGACTGATAATAAAGCCAATGATGGAGTGTGGCGAGGCCCACTATCCGGTGCGAGGAGGGTTCCGGGGGGTGCCCGGCGTGGTGACTCGTCCGACGCGGCGTCCGGACCTCACGTCCTCAGGCGTGAGGTCCGGACCGGCCGCCTCGGTGGGTGCGCCTGCCTACAGGAACTCGTCGATGCTCCGGAGTTCCTCAGGTGCGGCCTCGAACCCGAAGGGCGCGTACCAGGACCGCTCGAACGCGAGGAGGTCGCGGGATGCCTCGGTGACCCATTTTCCGACTACCAGGCGGACCTCGTCCGGCAGTGACTCGTCCTGGACGACGGTGCTGACAGCGGTGGCCAGGGTCGCGCCCAGCTCGATGAGCTCCGCCGTGCCGGTGGACGCGGATTCGTGTGCGGTCCGGGCCGTATCGATGTGCTTGGTCAGGTCGCCGATCGCTGGGCTCGATCGCGGGACTCGCGCCAAGACGCCGTCGGCCATCCGGAGATACTCGCCGAGTTCGAATCTCGACCGTTCGTGGATCCGGTAGATCCGCGTGCGCAGGAACCCCAAGTAGTCGGCAACGAGCGGTAGTTGCTCGGAGGCAAGCGGATCGGCTCGGTCGACGGCGGGCGCGACCGAGTCGAGAAGCGACTTGCGCAGGGCTCCGAGTGTGTTGCGCGAGTGATCCATCACAGCACCTCTTCCAGGAGTGTGTTCAGTTCGTCTGCCGCGACCGCAGACATGCCCTTGACACGACACAGGATGACGTCCTGATGCGACTTGCCCAACTTCGCGACCCGGTGTGCGGAGGCCATCGTGGACACGACGATCTGGTACGCGTTGAGGATCTTGTAGAAGGTGAGTTTCTCGGAGTCCACCGGCAAACCGGTGGCGGCTTCGTAGCGCCGGTAGAAGTCGTCCTCCGGGACCAGCCCGCACACGAGGTACCGCCCCTGTTCGTCGTAGTGGCCGAAGGTCGATTGCGTGGTCCACGCGAGGTCGCGGTGCCGGTCGCCGAGATGGCCGCGTTCCCAGTCGAGCCAGGCCGTGATCTTCAGGGTGTCCTCGTCGTAGAGGAAGTTTCCGCTGCGGTAGTCGCCATGGACGACACTCACGTGATCGAGGACGGGCAGATGAGCGAGCATCCAGTGCTCGGCCACGTCCATCAGCGGCATGTCGGCCGCACGGTCCTCCACCCATGTCCGGCGGGCCTGATTGAGCAGCCACCGCGCCGCGTCGTCGGTCCCCACGCGGGGTCGTGCGAGGCTGGTGAACTCCGCCTCGGACAGATCGAACGCGTGAAGGGCGGTCAGGTAGGACACGAACTGATCGGCGAGACGCTCGCGTGTGCCGGCACCGAAATTCGTTCCCAGGCCGCTGATCCTGCCGGTGGTGGTCGCCGACGGCTTGGTCACCCCCGAGACGTAGGAGTAGATGAGTGCGGGCTCCGGGAAATACTCGCCGTCGATGTCGATGAAGCGTGGTTCCGGAACGGGAACGGTGCCCCGTACCGCGCCGACGAGTTCGAACTCGCGAAGGCGACTGGTGGCGTTCGATCCCTCGGCCGGGTCCATGCGGACGACCAGTCGCTCACTCGTCGGGGATTCGGAATCATTGCGGTGCAATGTGAATCCCATCTGGACCTTGGACACGCCGCCGGTGAACCAGCGGGCATCGGAGACCCGGAAGGGGCCGTCGAGGTGCGCCGACAGAAACGTCTCGACACAGCGGGTGAATTCGTCGAGGTCCATTCGCCGGTACGAACCGAGTGCGCGGCGGTTCATCTTGCGGGTCAGCGTCCGATCGACTTCGGGCTCGGTGGGGTACCGCGCGCGGAGACGTTCGATCTGGGCGTTCGTCGGGGCGTCGGCCCAGTCCCTGTCGGGTAGGGACGAAGAAGTGCTGGTCATCTGAATTCGCTCCTACTTCTGGCGTCCGTGACGGGACATCCGCTCGGCCAGGTAGTCCAATCCGAAGATGTCTCCCATCTCGCCGTAGCCGACGGCGGAACCCCGCTCGTACCGGAACAACGACTGGTAGCAGACGTGGGACGGGTTGAACGTGTACCACGGGTGTCCCGCGATCGCGCTGCCGAAGAACTCGTGTTTTCTGCCGCGGACATCGGTGGCCGTGACGTGATTGCTGAACGCGAGCATGTCGACGCGCTCCGCCTCGATCGTTCCGTCGAGCAGGCCGAAGACCTCGCCGTGCTCGACGACGTATCCGAAACGGATCTTGTCGTAGAACACCTGCCCTCGTTCGATCCGCATCGGCACCGCCATGTGCATCGCGAAGTCCTCACCGAAGTTGATCGAGACCCAGGAGACCGACCGGGTGCCGACCTCCGGTCGGGGCCCCCAGCTGTGGTCCATGCCCTCGTAGGATTCGACCTGGTACGTCTTGCCCCGCAGTTCCAGTTCGCCGCGGATGCGGCCCTTGACTTCGAAGTGCCCGTTCTCCCACTCGTTGCCCTTTCGCGAGTCGTCTGCGGTCTCGTGGTCGAGTTCGAGGAGCGGATTCTGGTTCGGGTCGTGCGGGTCGAACGGCTCGTGCAGTCCCTCGAAGGTGAGGTCGAAACTTGCTGCCCCCAAGGCGTTCTTGTACTGCATGTGGTAGTTGCGGGGGCCGTCCGAGGACACGGTCAGGCCGTTCTGGAGGGAGTAGTTGCTGAACGAGTCGGGGCAGGGCAGATGCATCTGGGGGTCGGTGAAATCGACTTCGTACGGTTGGCGGCAGAATCCCTCGGCCAGGATGACCGAGGACAGGGTGACGCCGAGGTTCGGCCGGGCCAGCACATAGGCGTTGCCGAAGATCCTCGCTTCGGGCACGGAGATGATCAGGACGGTGGTTTCGGTCCAGGTCTTGTCGGTGAGGTCTCGGGAGTGGAATTCGGTATCGGTGTGCGTGATCATGCGTTGTCCAATCGTGTGGTCTGGCGGGTCGGTCTGTCGTATTCAGTCGTGTTGCAGCTGTTTGGTATTCGCGTGAATCGGTGTGGTCGTTCGGAGGGTTTTCGAGACGGCGATCATGATGAGGCCGCCGAGGCCGAGGATGATCGCGCCGACGAGGAACGACAGCCTGTTTCCGGCCTCGCCTGGGAAGGCGTCGCGGATGATGCCGAACATGTACGGCGAGACAAATCCGCCGATGTTGCCGATGCTGCTGATCAACGCGATCCCGGACGCCGCGGCGGCGCCGGAGACGATTCTCGGTGCGGTGGTCCAGAAAGTCGGGATGGTGGCCATCGCGCCGATGGTGCCGACGCAGATCGCGATCGCTGCGATGTACGGACTGGAGGACACCGTTGCGGCGGCGATCACCCAGGCACAGGCGCCGGCCAGGGTAGGAACGACGAAGTGCCACATGCGTTCCTGGGTGCGGTCCGAACTCCGGGAGATCAGCACCATGGCGATTCCCGTGAAGACGTACGGCACCGCGGCCAGGTAGCCGATCCCGGTGGTGCCGACGGTGCCTCCGGTCATCTCCTTGATGATCGAGGGGAGGAAGAATCCCATGAGATAGATGGGCACGACCATCGAGAAGTACACGGCAGCGAGCATGAGGACCCGGTAGTTCTTCAGTCCGTCCGTCCAGTGCGGACGACTGGCGCCGGCCTCGGTAACGGTGGGGTCCTCCTGGTTGATCTTGTCGGTGAGCCACTGCGCTTCGGCCGCATCGAGCCAACGCGCGTCGCCGGGCTCGTTCGGGAGGAACTTGACGATGACGGCGGCGAGCAACAGGCAGGGCAGGCCTTCGGCGATGAACATGAACTGCCAGCCGGCGAGGCCCCACGGGTGGACCGACATGAGAGTGCTGGTGAGGGGCGACCCGACTGCCGACGCGACGGGAATGGCAAGGAAGAACAGCCCGAGGATCCGTCCCCTGTTCGCCGAGGGCACCCATCGGGTGAGGTAGTAGACCACGCCCGGTAGCAGGCCGGCTTCCGCGGCGCCGAGGAGGAAGCGCATCCCGTAGAACATCCAGATGTTCTCGACCAGCGACATCAAGGCCGTGACCACCCCCCACGTGACCATGATGCGGGCAATCCAGATTCGGGCCCCGATGCGATGGAGTGCGATGTTGCTGGGAACCTCGAAGAGGACGTACGCGATGAAGAAGACTCCGGCGCCGAGGCCGAAGGCGGCTTCGGAGAGGCCGAGATCGGCCTGCATCTGCAGCTTGGCCACGCCGATGTTCGTGCGGTCCACGTAGCTGAGCAACGCAGCGAGGAACAACATCGGCACGATCCGGAACGAGATCTTGCGCGAAATGCTCGAACCGGGAGCGTGGTCGGTTGTGAGTTCGGCGGTGTTTCGCCGACGGTGGTTGTCCATGGTCACCTGAACCTTCTGAGGGGGAATCGCGGACTGGGTGCAGATCCCAGCGGAAGTGACGACGTCACCGCGAACCATAGGAACGGCGGGAATGGCAGGACAACGCTCTGCCCGGCGCCCACCGGTATCGCGGGTGAATCGGCGCTGTGGCTGCCGACAGCACGGTCCCGCGGGGATGCTTGCCAATCATTGGTGAATGCAGTAATAGAGAATCCGGCCTGCCAGTGCGCAGATACCCGCATTCGGTCTCCCATGGCTAGTTGGATGGGACTGATGGGCGACCGTGGACGTATCCGAGCTGTTGAGTGCGCGACATCACCTGTAATGGCGGGGTGTTCCGAAACCGTGCCGGATGTACTACAACGACAGATCGTGATGAATGAATCGGGTCGGGCGCACGACGCGGGACGTCGCGACCGCGGAACGGCGCGTGCCCTCCCGCGGGGCTTCGTGGTCTTCTGCGCGCAGTTCGCCCCTCGATTCCCCCGAGTCGAGCCGCGTCGGCGGATGTCGGCCTACGTCTACGGACTGATGGGTGGCCCCCGCCGCAAGAACGGGTGGACGCAGGCGGAGGCGGCGGGCGAGACCGGCCCGGAGGGCATGCAACGGTTGCTGAACGCGGCATCCTGGGACGAGGACGGCGTGCGCGACGACACGCGTGGGGTGGTGGTCCAGGCCGTCGGCGATGTCTGGCAGGGGCGGTTGATCGTCGGTGATCTCTCATTCCGGAAGCGGGGCGGCCGGTCTGCCGGGGCCGCCCCTCAGGTATCGGGGGAGACCGGGAGGACCGAGAACGCCCAGACCGGAGTATTCCTGGCGTACGCATCCGACGCGGGTGTGGGCCTAATCGACCGGGAGCTGTACCTGCCGCGGGAATGGACCGACCACCGGGACCGCTGCCGGGCGGCGGGTATCGACGATTCGGTGAAATACGAGAGCCCGGAAGAATTGGCGCGAACGATGATCGACCGGGCTCTCGACGCAGGGGTGCCGTTCGTCTGGGTGACGGCGGGCGTGACCTACGGCCGATCGGAGCATTTGCGAAGATCATTGGAGGAGCGGGGTGTTCCCCACATCATCGAGGTACCGGGCGACTGCCGGGTGACCACGGCAAACCTCCAGGTCCGCAACGTCGACACCGTGATCGACGAATTGTCGGAGACGGTGTGGCACCGGCTCAGTCACGGCGACAGTGCCACCGGACTTCGCGTGCGGGACTGGGCGGCCGTCGATTTGCACAGGTCCGGACAGCGTCACGGGAGCTGGTTGCTGGCCGGACGATCGATCACCGATCCGTCCGACGTCACCTACCACTTGTGTTTCGGGCCGGTCGGCAGCATCCTGTCCGAGCTCGCCCGGACAGCCGATGGTCATCGGGCAGTCGAGGGGTGCCTCCGCGCGGCACGGAGGAAGTCAGGTCTCGCGGACTATCAGGTCCGCGGGTACAGGGCGTGGTACCGACACGTCACCCTGTCGATGGTGGCGGCGGCGTACCTGTCGATCCTGGAGACGAGTACGACGGACCGGGACGCGGGCGAGGTGTCGCATGTGCGGCCGGTGCGTTCCCGGCCGAACGCGGTCGCACCGTGGTGGTGAGACACGGCTCATCGACCACCTCGCCGGCTGTCGTGGTCGCTTCCTCGACGGGGTCGAGCGCGGGGTGGCCCTGGAAGCGGAGAATCAGCAACGCGGTCTGGATGCTCAACTGATGTGCCGCGTCGCCGACCACGTCGAGGCCCGTCAGGGTGTGAACGCGCGAGAGGCGTAGTCGCACAGTATTTTCGTGCACGCCGAGATGGCGCGCGGCACCGCGCGGACTCCGGCCGGCGTCGAACCAGCACTGCACGGTACGCAGCAGACCGTCGGTGCCGGGCGCATCTCGGACGAGAGGTCCGAGGAGGTCGTCGACGAACCGCTGCACGGCGTCGAGGTCACCGTTGGCCAGAAACACCCGGGCCGGGCCCAGATCGTCCACCGCGAGAATTCGGCGCGCCGCGGGCGGGGTGAATCGGTCGGCGCACTGGACGACTTCGCGGGCCTCACGGTAGGCGCGGGAGAGTCCGGCCGGTTCGCAGACCGAGGACACACCGGCGATCAGCCCCGGGGATCGGCACACCGCCGCTGCCGCGCGAATGAGCGCATCCTTGACCTGCGATACCGCAATCACGGATGCGACATCGACTGGGGCCTCGACCAAGAGGATCACCCCCTCCGACCCGGCGGTCGACAGCACCTCGACACCGAGGAAACGCTCGAGGTGTTCGGTGACGGCTTGGTCGAATTCCTCGCGCTCTCCGTCCGGAGCCCGTACGAATACGAGCACGCGGTGTGCGTCGGTGTCGACGCCGAGGTACTCACCGCTCGCCGCGAGATCCTCTCGAGCGGTCGTACCGAGGATCAATTGTCGGGTCAACGCGGACTTCGCGTTCCAGGCGACGCGGGCGATGCGTCGTTGGATCAGGAACTGGGCGCCGATACGACGTGCACACCGCGCGGCGGTGTACTCGTCGGTCGGGCGGAGCGGTGTGGGATGTTCGTCGATCACGAGCCAACCGAAATGCTCACCCCGCTCGGCGACCCGGGTGACGATCTTTCGGCGGATCATCTCGGTCGACGCTCCGGCGGTGAGAACGATCGGTTTCGATCCGGCATCCGCGTCCGACGGGTAGGAGCGGAGAATGGTTGCGAGCGTGGGCATCGACGTTCGCCGCGCCGTGTGTGGACCGGCAGCGGCTATCATTCGCTCCCGCCTGTCGAACAGGACCACGGACTTCCCCGTCAACTCCGCGCAGACCTTCACGATCGCGGACATGGTGTCGGCAACGGCGACGGCATCCTCGAGTCGCTCCACCACCGCGGCACGCTCATCGGTCAGCAGCCGGCCGTGCTCGAGGTCCCGCATCCGGCGGCGCTGCTCCTCGGCGTCGAGGACGGTAGCCGCCGCGGAATCGACGAGCGAGCGGATCGAGCCGAGCGCAGCAGAGTGCAGGGTAGTGAACTCGGCATCGAGCCGCGGGTCGGTGAGGAGAAGGATCCGGACGGGATCCGACATGGGATCGGACAGCCGAAACACCACGATCCGCGCGGAATCCTGGAAGCAGGTTCCTGTCAGTGCCGCGCCCGCAGCAAGGATCGGCTCGTCGGACGCCAACGCTCGACGAATCAGCGGGTCACTCGGCGGCACTCGCAGTCCGGAGGCCAGGGGTCCGCTGTACGGAAGCGGGATGAACCTGCCGCGGGCCCCGTCCGCCACCAGCACGTAGGCGGTCGCAAAGTCAGCTTGCTCGGCGGTGCGTGTGAGTACGTCGTCGAGCAGGCGCAGGTGAGGCGGAATCGGCGACCGATCAGTCATGGCTCCTCGCTTGTGGCGGCGCACCAAAGGCGGCTAGTCATCACCGTTTTGGTGAGTGCTGGTTCATGGCTCGATCGATTCCAGTGCGACAGGTCTTCCAGCATTTGGACTGACCATAAATCCTGAGGATGGATACGGCAAGGGCGAACCAGCGAGTTTGTGGGTCAAGACCGGGCGGCGCGGAGGCTCGGGCACGGTCAAGATTGCGAAACCGGAGCTAGTTGTGTCGCAGTCGGTCGAGCACCTTGTCCGCAACGACGGAATCCTCGTCGACAGCGACCGATTGAACGCTGACACCGCCGGAATCCGAATCGCAAGTCCCGCCGACGTTCACAACGGTTCCGTGGCCGAGTGCACGCATGGATTTCAGTACGACGTCCGTGACGGCAGTGTCGCCGGGCAGACAGTTGATGAGAATGTCGGCATCACCGAGTGACGCTGCGAGTTCCGCCACTACCCGACAGGCGTCCTCGTTCGAGGGTAGATCCCCGGCTCCGGACAGCGCCCAAATACCCGACGCCGATTCGAACAGCCGTTTTGCCGCAATTTCACCTTGTTCGACATCGCGGCCGATCAGGCCGATTCGCTGTGCACCGAGCTCGACGAGTCGATGCGCAATCAGCAAACCAAGTCCTTGGTCACCACCCACGATGAAGATCGTGGAGTCATGCACGGGGCTCATGTCGTGGTCCGCACCGTCAGCGGAATTGAGACGTGGCTGTGGTCGCCGGCGGTTCCGTCGCAACCGGCGCACTGAGGAACTATTCCGGCTGCCCGTGCGGCCAGTTGTTGCTTGGCTGCGCCGTCACGCGACTCGGTCGGGGCGACTGATCCTGCGTACTCGTCCCGTGCCAGAAGGCCGGCGCCGTACGCTCCTGCGATCTGTGGCTGCTCGAGCAGTTCGAGAGGGTGGCGTAATGCCAATTCGATGTAATGCCTGGCTGCCGCATTCTGGGCGACGCCGCCGGTCATGACGGTTGGCGTCGCCTTGCCGACCTGGGCGACCAAGCCGAGGGTTCTCGCGGCAACGGCTTTGTGGACCGAGGCGGCGATATCAGACTTGGCTTGCCCCTGAGCAAGGAGGGAGATCACCTCTGTCTCGGCGAAGGTGGCGCACATGCTACTGACTTCCAGGCCGTCGGCGCCCGCCAGCGCGAGGCTGCCCACCTCCTCGACATCGACTTCCAGTGCGCGGGCGAGCACGTCGAAGAAGCGCCCGGTCCCGCTCGCACACCGATCGTTCATGGCGAAGCGATCCACCAAACCGTCGGAGTCGACCGCAATGACTTTGCTGTCCTGACCGCCGATATCGATGACCAATCGGACCCCCGGGTACAGGGCGGCTGCTCCGCGCGCATGGCAGGTGAGCTCGGTGAACGACCGGTCGGCGCCTGGGACGAGCTTGCGCCCGTATCCTGTGCTGATGGTTCGTCTGATGTCGTCCTGAGTGACATCTGCTGCCGTCAGCGCCTGGTTCATTGCGCGTGTCACCGCATCTCTACTGACGGCACCCATCTGGACAACGCTCGAGCCGACCAAGCCACCGTCCTGGTCGACGACGGTGGCCTTGGCCGTCGTCGAGCCGAGGTCGACGCCCATCACGTACCAGTTCATCAGACCAGCGTCTTCATCCGCTGCACGTCGATGGCCTCCAACATCGCCTCGAGGCGACTGTCGAACAGCTCATCGTTGTAGAACGAAGCGTCCGCGACGTCGCCTTCGAAGACGAACGACTTGACCCCACGTTCCCGCTCGGCTGCTTTGGCCAGCATCGACTGTGGATTCGTCATTGCGCGGCACGTGCGAGTCGAGTGGAAGGCGATGCCGTCGATGGAGTACTGGTCGAGGCGCTTGAGCAGCAATTCCTGAAGATTCTTGAGCCCGTGGTTCAGTGGGCACAGCAGGTAATGTTGGCCCATCCCGCGCAGCGGATTGTCGACATCGATGAGTTGCGGTTCCTGCCAGAAGGATTCATGCGTGTAGCGACCAGCGACGACAGCGACGTCGTACTCGGCGAACTTGCGGGTGAGGAATCCGAGTTTGTTCCAGTTCATTATGCCGTCGAAGTACACGCGGTACCGCTCATTTGCGACGGCGGAGACTCCGTCGACGATGCGCTGCTGGATCTCGGCTTTCACACCCGCGAAGTAGTCGACGAGTGCCTGATTACCGGGGAGGAAGTTGATGGGTGCGATGCTGGCGACCCAGTCCCAATACGTCGCCGGAGTCGGGGCGAGTGTGCACAGCTCCATCGCTTCGAGGCGCAGTTGCGATGCCTTCTTGATGTAGGACATGCTCTCGCTCAACGCATCCCAGTCGAACGGTCGCCCGGTCTGATGCTCGAGAAATTCGACCAGTTCCCGCAGCTGGCCTTCTACGTAGGTGCTGACCTCGTTCCACTCTTCACCACGCATGTATCCAGCGTCCGGCTTGTTGCCCCACAGCATCGGAATCGACACGTTGAAGATGGGGAGCTTTCGGTCGAAGACACGGTACGTCATCGCGTCCCATTGCTGACCGGTGCTGCAACCTGCATACCCGTTGACGAAGAAGTCCGGCGCAGGAAGTTTGGCCGCCAGTTCCTGCTGGTCGAGCATGCCTACGACGCCGCTCTCGCGTTCGTTGACGTTCTTTTGCGTCAATACAGCGCACCCGAGATGAGTGCGGGCATACGAGCACAGCTCACCGATATAACCGTACTCGGAACCAGCGGCCTGGGCCGGCTCCTCGAGGTGCTGTGCGGCGAGGCGGGCAGCGAATGCCTCACCGTGGCACCATTCGAGGCCTGCTGCCTGAAAGATGGGGTTGAGGGCGGAACCGTTGTACCAGACAACGTGCTTGCCACGCTCCTTGGCGGTGAAGATGTTCTCCCAGTAATCGGCGGTCATCTTTCCGCCGACTCGGGTGCTCGACAGTCGGTTGGTCTTGTCTTGGGGCGTTGCGATCGGCACTACGAACTCCTTCGAACGTGGGTTACGAATCAGGCAGGGACGGGTGCGGCATGACGACGGATGCGCTCGATGAATGTCTCCATCTTGGTCCGCAACGTTTCCACCGGAATGCCCTCGTGTTCGGTCTCGATCAACAGCGATGGCACATCGTGCTCTTCGAGCGCCTTGCGCAACTCCGGGTAGTACAGCATGTGCGGCTCGCAGAATTTGGCCATCAGAACGACGACTCCGACAGAACGACTCTTCGCAAGCGAATCCAGCAGGTACGTATCCCAGTCAACCTTGCTGGTGACGCGAGTAGGGCACGGTGCGTTGATGTTTCGCTGCATGTACCACGTCGACAGCGCCTTCAGTGGATCGTCGCTTTCGGGGACATCGGTAGAAATGTAGCGGTAGCCGGTGTAAAGGTCGTCATCCACGACGAGTCCGCCGGATTCCTCGATGACGTCGAGGATCTCAGGTTTGGGCGCGTGGCAGAAATGACCCGAAAGATGCAGCCGCACGAGGTCATCCGGTGCCTGATCGCGCAGCACGAGTCGATCGAGTAGTGTCTCGAGGACGGCTGTGTGCTCCTCGATATCCATGACCATGCTCGATTTGACGAGAAGTTGCATCTCGCCGGCAGTGATGCGTGTCAGGCCTGATCGGCGCAAGTCGTAGAACCGGCGGAGCAGGCGACGGTTCGCATTGAACAGTCCGATACTGCGTGTGAGGTCCTCGGCGGCCACGACAGTGCCGACGACGGTTTCGATCTCGGTCTTCAGTTCGCCGATTCGGCCGTCGACTCGCGATTTGGTCCAGGCGTCATCCATCGCGCTGGTGAATTGCGCGAAGTGCACCGGCTTTTCGGGTCGTGCATAGCGGATGGCATCGACGGCGCCCAGAAGTTGAACGCAGTGGTCGGCAGCGACGAATCCGTCGAACACGTCGAGTTCGCCGATGGCCGCCTGGTCGGCGACGCTTCTGGTGTATCCGCAATAGAACTCGGCGAGCATACTGCGACCCTCGGTGATCGGTGTCTTGCTCTCCTGAACGATCACCGGCAAGGCGCCTGCAGCATGCATGATCTCCGACGGAAAGTTCATGGGGAACGAGCCGATGACAGGTCGTCGATGTGTGTCTTTCCAGTTCTGTGCGTACGACACCGGATCGTCGGCGGCAATTCGCAGCGTGGCCAGCGAGGGTGCGTGGAGTTCGCTCACTGTTCTCCTTCAACTTCCTGAAGTGAAACGCACCGCAACGGCGCTGCCTCGAACTATACATTTTAGGACAGGCGCTGTCGAGAAATGTAAAACTAAATCTGGTTAGACGTATGCCCGAACGGTTCGAGCGGTGTTCAGTCGAGGCGCGCTATCGACAGCCAGTGCGCGTGCGCTGCAGGTGCCCACTCGGTGCGGAAATCCTGGAGTCGTTTCACGACCCCGAGGCCGGCCCAGCCGGGGAGGAGGATGTCCGGCAGGTGTGGATCCATGTAGGGCGTCTGCCGGAGTGCGTCCACCAACTCCAGGTGGGCGAACAGTGCAGCCTCGCCCGACAGGCCTTTCTTGTCAGCGAACCTGGTCAGTAGGTCGTCGTAATCGTGGGCGATCTTCTCGAGATCCCACGAACGCTGCACCAACTCGTCCTCCGAGATGCCCGCGGCTGCGGGCGACCCGATGAAGGAGACGGTGTTCGGCGACAGTCCGAGGGAATCGATGACCTTCGTGGCTTCGGCCAGGCGATCAACGTGCGGGGTGACCCACACACCGGGGCTGGGATTGCCGAAACCGGCCCATCGGAACGCGGCATACAGCTTCTTCCGTACCGCGCGGTGCGACTCGGGAACAGGAACGATGACGACGAGCCACCGGCCGTCCCATCGCGCGGCTTGGGATGCGTCCGGGAACACACGCGTCGTACCTTCGATGAACAGCTGATGGCCCCGCTCGGTGAGGCTCCACTTCGTTTCGCGACCGTCCCGTTTGGCGGTGATCAGACCGGATGCACCCGCGCGAGCGATTGCCTGCCTACTGGCAGCCTCCCCGAAGCCCAGGCCGGTGAGGGCGTAGAGCAGCGCCGCCGTCCGTACCGGTCGACGGTACGGAGCGACGAACTCGCCGAGAATCGAGATGAGTGCGGAACGCGCGCTGCCAACTGAGGTCGACCCCCCCGTACCCGGCTTCGACATTGATTCGGTCACGGACGACATGCTATCTGCGACCACTCGAACCACCGCTGCCAGGGAATCTGCTCAGACCGGCGTCGGCACCGGTGTCGGCAACGCAGATGCCAGTCGGCGAAGGATGTCGGCCGCCTCGGACGCCATGCGAGGGACGAACTCGGCGATTTCGATGATGTCGTTGATCGCGGACGCCACCTGGCCGGTCAGGACCAGGCCCTCGGTGACGTCCCCGTCGGTCTGAGCGCGCTGCATCGATTCGATCTTCCATCGTGTGAGCTCGACGGTGTCGAGGATCTCACCCGCCGACTCCTGGTGATCCGTGAGCATCTTCGATGCAGCATTGCGCAGGCCTCGACACGGCCCGTAGACACCGTCGAATGCGACATCGTCACCCTCCCCGGCCCCGAGAATCGCCTGGATATACGCCGGATGCCAGTCGGAGTTCGCGGTGCTGGCGATGAACCGGGTTCCCATCGCCACACCGTCTGCGCCCATCGCCAGCGCCGACGCGAGGCCCCGGGCATCGCGGGCGCCGCCGGTGAGCAGAACCGGAATGTCGACCGCTTCGGTGACACTGGGAATCAAGACATACGAGTGAACGGCTTTGCTCGGTGCGTGGCCGCCCATCTCGAAACCCGCAGCAATGACGACGTCGACGCCGGCGTCTGCGGCCTTGACGGCCTGCCTCGTGGACCCCACCTTGTGCTGGTGGATCAGACCGGCGTCTTTGATCAGCCCGATGTAGTCGCCGGGGAATCCCGCCGAGGTGGTGAGTACGGTCAACTGGTCGGTCAGTACCGAATCTGATCGCCGAGCCTCGAGCACCGTGCGGATGTAGACGTCGGTAAACGGCAGTACGACGCCGTTGCCGTCGACACCGACCGGAATGTTCACCGCAAACGGATTGCCGGTCAGGGACGCGCACTCCTCGATGTGTTCGCGGAACGTGCGTGCGCCTGCCTCGAGGTCGGTAGGCATGCCGGGCATCGAGACCGTCCCCAACCCGCCCGCGTTGGAGACAGCGGCCGCGAGTTTGGGAGTCCGGAACGGGCCGAGTCCTTCCTGGACGATCGGGTGGTCGATTCCGATCAGGCGCGTATACCGGTTGGTGATGGGATGCATGCAGGGCTCCTGCCGGGGAAATGGGGTGTACGTAGTGCTACAAAGTAGGTGCGTCAGCGCCTTGATGCGTCAACTCACGTCCGCGCGTTCGGGTGCCGACGCCAGCTCGCCGGCGATAATTCGGTCGCGCAGGCGGAACTTCTGAATCTTGCCGCTCGGCGTCATCGGGAACTGGTCGGTGAAATACCAGAGCGAAGGCGCCTTGTGGGCCGAAATGCGTTCGCGACACCAGGATTTGAGCGCAGAGGGGTCGGGGCGATCGTGGCCGTCGTGGAGTCGGATGACTGCCCCCACCTGCTCACCCCACCGCTCGTCCGGCACGCCCACGACGATGACGTCGGCGATCGACGGGTGCTGGAACAGTAGCTCCTCGATCTCGCGAGGATACAGGTTCACGCCACCGCGGATTATCACCTCGGTAAGGCGTCCGGTGACCTTGATGAAGCCCCGGGTATCCATGGTGCCGAGGTCTCCCATGTGTAGCCATCCCTCGGCGTCGATGGTTGCGGCGGTGGCATCGGGCATCTCGTAGTAACCGAGCATGTTCTGGTAACCGCGGCAACAGATTTCGCCCTGCTCACCGATTGGCAGTGCTTCACCCGTCAGCGGGTCCGCGATCTTTACCTCGAGTTCGGGTAACGGCTGACCGACGGTGGTTGCTTGATCGACCGGATCGTCCGTGACGCGAGTCTGGCTGATCACACCGTGCATCTCGGTCTGTCCGAACAGGATCGTGAACCGGCAGTCCAGGCGGTCGATGACTCGGTGGATCAGGCTCTCGGGCACGGTTGCGGCTCCGGACAACACCGTGCGCAGGCTGGAAATGTCCCTCGTCGCCAGATCCGGGTGTTCGAGCAGTGCAATGAGCATCGTGGGGACCATCAACGAGTGCGTGCCGTTGTAGGTTTCGATCATTTCCAGAGTCTGCGCGGCATCGAATGCAGGGAGTACGACGTAGGTGCCCCGCTTCGAGAAAGTCCCCAACTCGGTGACCGCGCCGCCGCCGATGTGGTACATCGGCATCGCATTGATGCACACGCCGGCCTCTTCCATGTCGGCGCGGTCGAACACGAAGTTGGCCTCGTTGATGATGCCCTTGTGGTGCAGTAGAGCACCCTTCGGGAAGCCCGTTGTTCCCGACGTGTACTGGATCTGCACGGGATCCATGGGATCTACGTCGGGCAAGTCCTTCGTGCTGTCGGCGGCGTCGACGAACGACCGCCACGTGCTGGTGCTGACGATCGTGTGCAGCCCGGGGAGATTGGGCCGGATCTCGTCGATGATCGATCGGAGGTCGACTCCTCGGTAGGAGTCGCGATAGAACAGTGCCACGGCACCGGCCTGCTTCAGCACGTATTCGAGTTCGTGGGCGCGGTAGGCGGGATTCGCAGCGACGACGACCATTCCTGCCATCGCGACGGCCTGCTGCAGGATGACCCAATCGGCACTGTTCGGGGCCCAGATACCGATCCGATCTCCAGGTTCGCACTTGGTCAGCAGTGCCTTGGCAACCGACTCGACCTCGGTCAGCAGTTCGCTGTAGGTCCACGAGGTCCGCTCGCTGGGGTCCGGAGCGGCGTCGACGAGGGCGATGCGGTCGGGCACTGTGCTTGCAGCCTCGCGAAGCAACCCACCGAGGGTAATGTCGCGAACTCCTGTGCTGGAAGTCGACGGCCACAGTGATAGTTCTGGGTGCATGGGGCGTAATCCTGTCTTCAGCGTTCGAGTTGAAGTGTCGTTTCGATCCTCGGTACACGAGACATCTCGAAACCTTGTTGCCTCTATCACACACTGAAGTAATACATTGAAAACCAAAATTCGTCCAGCATTGTCATATGACTGGAACGTCGAGCCGGGCGGCGTCGTGGATGCCTCCGGTACCGGCGAGGATAAAGCGATTACCTCATCATCAATCAAAAACAACTAGGCCCTCCGGGGTCCTGACGTCCTTTCGGAGATGCCTTGCGTTGTGTCTATACTCTACATAAATGTCCATGACACATCAATATCTGTCAACTATGCTGTAATAGCATCGCCCCTGGAGGTAGTGCATGTCCTCATCCACGCTGGTCCGGAACTACGAAGACTCGGGAGTGCTGATCGCCGGTGGCACCTCAGGTGTCGGCCTCGCGACGGCTCTCGGCTTTGTTGACGCGGGCGTACGCCGAATCGTGTTGCTCGGTCGAAACGAAGAGCGAGGGAAGGCCGCAGAGCGAACGGTCCAGGATCGGTGTTCGGATGTCGACGTAACCTTCATCGCGACTGATGCATCCGACATCGGTCAGGTGGAATCTTCCGTCGTCGCGGCTCACCGGGCGTTGGGATCGGTCGACGTTCTTGTGAACTCCACAACCACGTCCTACCGGCCTGAGCTGCTGCACCGTACTCCTGTCGCCGACATCGCGGGCATCCTGATGGGGCAGGCCCTACCCCCGATGCTGATGACCCGGACAGTGTTGCCGTTGATGCAGCAACAGGGAGGGGGAAGCATCGTCAACATCGCGTCCGATGCAGCCAAGGTGCCGACGCCCGGCGAGAGTGCTCTCGGGGCCGCGATGGCCGCGATCGTGATGTTCACGCGGGTTACCGCGATCGAAGCCAAGCGCAACGGTGTGCGAGTGAACGCGGTGACTCCCTCGCTGATCGATGGCACACCAACAGCGGCCAATGTGCTCAGCGATGGTTTCAGCAAGTCGCTTTTCGAGAAGGCGTCAGCTCAAGCTCATCTCGGGGTGGCTGTGCCCGAGGATCTCGCATCCCTCATCGTGTTTCTCGGCGGCCCCGATGCAGCTCGCCTGACCGGTCAGACGATCAGTGTCAACGGCGGTATCTCTGCCTTCTGACACACCATGAACCCCACCCTCGCCCCCCCTGCCGGCAGAAAGCGATCGCCGCCAGGGGGTGGTGGTGCGTTACGGCGTAGCGTCAGGAGAATTGGGCCCGAACAAGCATGCCATCGATGTCGACGATCTTGACCCGTGGACGTCCCGCTTGCTTCCCCGCAGCCCGTTCGAACTGATCGATGGCCTGCCACCCTTCGTAGTCGATCGATTCCGGCCTTCGTTCTCGCACGAGATCCAGCAACGATCGACTGCCTCTCGCTGCAGCTGTGAGTCGCCCGTTCGCGTGGTCGTCGAGAAGACTCG
Source organism: Rhodococcus wratislaviensis (assembly GCF_041228765.1). Taxonomy (NCBI): domain Bacteria; kingdom Bacillati; phylum Actinomycetota; class Actinomycetes; order Mycobacteriales; family Nocardiaceae; genus Rhodococcus; species Rhodococcus wratislaviensis. Next base: position 2,012,379 of record NZ_CP150488.1, read on the forward strand.
TGACCGTTTCGATCGAGCAGTGCTTGTTCGTGCCGATGACGCCGGAAGGGCCACGTTTGATCCACCCGGTCACGTACACACCCGTCCGAGTTTCTCCTGTATTCGGATCCACAACCTGACCGTTGTGGTTCGGAATGATTCCGCGGTCGATGTCGAAGGGAAGGCCGGGCATCGGGCGGCCTCGGTAACCGACCGACCGTACGACGAGTCCGCATTCGAGCACATCTGTGGTCTTCGTGGGCCGGATGCCGGAACGGTCGTTACCATCGGCGACCATCTCATTGCGTCGCAACCGTATTCCTCGCACGCGATCGTCGCCGAGGATCTCCACCGGTGATGCCAGATATCGCAGCACTATCCTGCGTGGGGCGCTACCTGCGGGTCGTGACGCGAGCTCATCTGCAACTTGCGCCTTCAGCGTCGTCGGTGGACAGGCCGTCTGATCGTTGTCATTCTCGGCAGGGTCGACTTCCGTCGCGGGACAGTCGAGGGTTACCTCGACCTCGGTTGTCAACCCGGCGAGCCCCAGCAACTCGGGTGTCGTGTAAGCGGCATACGCCGGATCACGGCGACCTACTACGACGACCTCCCGGATGCCGCTGCCGGCCAGCGCCGACAGGGCGTGTCCGGCGATATCCGTACGTGCCAATTCCTTGACGTCGCGTGTGAGGATCCGTGCGATATCGAGCGCCACATTCCCGTTGCCCAGTATCACCGCCCGCTCGGTGGACAGGTCGAAGGCATGGTCTGTGTGATCGGGATGGCCGTTGTACCACCCGACCAGATCGGTTGCCGACACACTGCCCGGCAGGTCTTCTCCGGGAATGTCCAGTCGCTTGTCGGCGGGCGCACCTACCGCGTAGATCACCGCATGATGGTGGGCAAGGAGTTCGTCGTGGGTGAGGTGCGTGCCAATCTCTACCCCGAGGTGGAAGAACACTCCCGGTCGACTTGCCATGCGCTCGAATGTCCGTGTTGCGGACTTGGTGTGTTGATGGTCCGGTGCAACTCCGTAGCGAACCAGGCCCCACGGCGTGGGCAGACGGTCGAAGATGTGAACCTCGACGTCGAGACCCGGCGTGGTCGTCAACTCGTCCGCCGCGTAGCAGGCGCTCGGCCCGGACCCCACGATGGCCACACGCAGCGGGCCTACGGATGACCCGTTGTGGTCGGATCGCTCGCGCGCAACTCTTTCGCGCCTGTATTGCGTTCGTGTCGAGTCGTCGAAGAAGCGCGCGTTGAGGTCCGCGTACCGGATGGTCTCGGGTGTGAGAGCCGAGTCCGGGACGATCGCGTCCACCGGGCAGACGTCGACATCCGTGCATGCCCCGCAGTCGATGCAGGTCGCAGGGTCGATGTGGAGCATTTCCGCGCGCGCGTAGTCAGGCTCTTCAGGAGTGGGGTGGATGCAGTTGACGGGGCAGACGCTCACACAGCTCGCATCGTTGCAGCACTGTTGGGTGATCACGTGTGGCATGGAGGGTCGATTCTGTCGATCGAGACGGGAATGTTCGTCATTCGCGGCTGCCCGGTGTACCGGTCGAACTTCTCGGAGAGGGACACGAGCCGGCTGGGGCTGCTGCCGACTGCCCATACTTCTTCGGCGTCACCGGTGGGTCCGTAGCCGAACGCCATCGACACCATTCCGGTTCGTAGTGCTGGATCTTTCATTGCCACAGCGGTGATGGAGGACAGGTCCGAGCTGATACGAACGAGCGCGCCGTCGGACACACCGAGCTCGGTCATGTCGTCGGGGTGCAGGAACGCCGGGTTGTAGGGGACGCCGCGGTGGGTTCGATCGATGTTGCAGGAGGAGTTGTAGACGTGGAGGTGTCGTCGGCACAGGAGACGGTACGGCCGGTCCGACCGGGGTAGCTCGACGACGCCGGCATGTCCGGCCAACTGGGCGAGCATCAGGTGGTTGCCTATGTCGAGGCGATCGAGCACGTCGGGGTCGCCCGGTTGCACCTGTAGGAGGCGGGTCGTCCGGGTCATTCCGTCGGGATGGGATTTGACCTCCGACAGGGGGATGGCGGAACCCTCGGTCAGGATGTCGATGAGTTCGTCGGTTGTCGAGACGCCGTCGATCGGCCGAGGGGGAGACGACGGACATCCGAACGGCGATACCTCGACCGGATACCCGAGTCGTGTCATGAGCCCGTGAAAGAACCGCCACTCTTCGATGACATCGGACCGCTCGGGGCGCTCGACGACTGCAGGCGAATACTGTGCGTAGGATTGCCCGATTCCATAGCCCGTTCCCCTCGCTGCGAGCGCATCGAGAAACACGGTCGTCGACGGCGCCTCCAACGGCATCGTCGGTGCGATCACGTAATCGGCCACACGTGCCGAAGCGGAATACCACGGATCGATCTGGACGAACAATTCCAGGGACTCGAGTGCCTCGACAGTCCGCCGCTGGTCGGGGAACGCTACGGCCGGGTTACCTCCCCAGCTGATCAGGGCACGCACCTGCCCCTCTCCCGGGGTGAGAATCTCCTCCGGCAGCGTTGCCGTCGGCCTGCCCGCCCGGGTCTTACGCAATCCGCGGACCCGCACCGTGCCCGGCAACGCCCAGTCGGCATCCGGCGATGTGGCCTGGGCGACAGGAACATAGGACGGGAGCAACGTGGGTGACGCCGACACGGTCTCGCCCGCGCGCAGCCAGCGTCCGCACAAGGTCTCGAGGGCGAGCACCAGGTACTCGACCAGCGTGCCCTCGCCCGCCATGTTCGGTCCGGTTCCCGCCATGGTGTAGCCACGTTTCGCGCTGGCGTAGCAGCGGGCGGCGGCGACGAGGTCCGCGCCGGATATCCCCGCCAACCGCGCCACCTCGTAAGGATCGAACCCGTGCACCGCGGCGCTCAACTCCGGAAGGCCGCGCACGTGCCGGGCGACGAAGTCCCGGTCGAACAGGCCCTCGTCGATGACGATCCTGATCATGGCCGCGAGAATTGGGATGTCGTGCCCGGGTGCCGCCTGCAGGTACCAATCGGCGTGTCGTGCCACATCGGTCCGGCGCGGATCGACGACGATGAGTTTGCACCCCCGGGCAAGGGTGTCCAGGAGCCAACGTTTGGGCGAGCCCGCTGGAAAGCCCGTGCAGGTAACCACCGGGTTGATCCCGATCAGCAGGATGGCCTCCGGTGCGTCGAATCCCTGGGACGGGGCGGACCAGTACCCGAGGAGGGACTGCGCGACCTGTTTCCCGCCTTTGTCGATGGTGTTCGGGTCGAACCTCATGTCGGAGCCGAGGGCATCGAACAGGGCGTTGTGGACGGGTGCTGCAGTCGGAGCGGTGGTGATGTGCGCCATGGTCCCTGCATAGCTGGCGATCGCGCGAGGTCCATACCGATCGCGTATGTCCGCAAGTTTGGCGGCGATCTCGTCCATGGCCTGCTCGACGGGGACACGCACATGGCCGTCCGGTGTCCGCACCAGCGAGTGCACGAGACGATCGGCGTGCCGGAGGTATTCGTGCTGTGATCGTCCTTTGACGCAGGTGTATCCGCCGTACACCTGATTGCGACCGTTCCCGTGGATCGCGGTCGCAACTCCCTCGTCAACGTCGACACGTATCGAACAGTGATTGATGCAGATCCGGCAGAAGGAATTACGCGTGTGCTTCATTGATCTCCGTACGTCGTGGACAGAGCTCGATCGTCAGGTGGTTGGTGCAGCTACGGCTGTTCAGCAGGCTGGGCGACCGCGTTATGACGCCGGTACGGTCGGCATGTGCAGTTCGATCGAGCCGGTGCAGTCTCCGCACGAGTGGGCCGGCGGGCCGGTGGGCGAGAGTTCGACGTCCGGGGGCGAAGCCACGGTGCCGCACGTCTCGAGCGCGAGGAGGGCTGCACCGTAGGCGCCGGTGATCTGCGGGTCCGGCGGGACATCCACATGCACCCCCAGTGCCGAGCTCAAGAAGTGTACGGCCGCGGCATTCTTCGCCACCCCACCGGTCATCACTACCGGCGTCTTCTTGCCCACCTGAGCAATCAAACCGAGCGTCCGGGCGGAAACCGCCCGGTGAACGGAGGCGGCTATGTCGGTCCGCTCGCACCCGCTTGCGAGCAGCGACACGATCTCGGTTTCGGCGAAGGTTGCGCACATGCTGCTGACCTCCAGGTTCTTCTCACCCGACAGGGCGAGGTCGGCCAGCTCGTCGACCTCGCACTCGATGGCCCTCGCGAGTACCTCGAAGAATCGCCCCGTGCCGCTGGCACATCGGTCGTTCATTGCGAAGTCCTCGACGAGTCCCTCGCCGTCCACAGCGATGACCTTGCTGTCCTGCCCACCGATGTCGACGATCAATCGGACGCCGGGGCACAATGCTGCGACGCCGCGCGCATGACAGGTGATCTCGGTGAACGTCCGCCCGATGCCGGGGACGAGTCTGCGACCGTAGCCGGTGCTGATGGTAGCCGTGATCTGCGACGGCGCCACCGAGGCCCGGCCGAGGGCGTCGTCGATTGCCTGCCGCATTCCAGCTCGGCTCACGGCGCCCATCTGAATGGCGCTCGCGCCCAGAAATGCTGCGGACCCGTCGAGGATGACGGCTTTGGCGGACGTCGATCCGAGGTCGACTCCCATGAAGTATTCCGTCACGTCGATCAGACCCGGCTTCGGCGGACGTCGATGCCCTCGAGCATGGCTGCCAGACGGCTTTCGAGGATCTCGTCCTTGTAGAAGGATGCGTCGGCGACGTCACCTTCGAAGAACATCGAGGGGATTCCGAGTTCTTTCTGCGCCGACTTCGCGAGCAGGTGCTGGGGGTTGGTGAATGCTCGGCAGGTACGGGAGGCGTGGAAGACGATTCCGTCGATTCCGTAGTCGATGCAATCGCGGTTGGTGAGGTGCTTGAGCGTCTTTACGCCGTGGTTCGTCGGGCACAGCAGATAGTGCTGCGCCATACCGAGAATGGGATCTTCCGTGTCGATCAGGTGCGGTTCCTGCCAGAACGCATTGTGGGTGTATCTTCCGCAGACCACGGCGACGTCGGCGTCGGCGAATTTGCGCGAGAGCCAGCCGAGCTTGTTCCAGTTCATGATGCCGTCGAAGTAGAGACGGTAGCGCTCGTTGCGGACGCCGGGGATGGCGTGGTCGAGACGGTACTGGACTTCGGTTTTGACGTCGGCGAAGTACTGGACCAATTCCGGTCCGGCGGGCATGAAGTTGATGTGCGCGATGCTGGCGATCCAGTCCCAGTAGGTGGCCGGTGTCGGGGCGGCACGGCACAGCGCCATCGCCTCGCGTCGTAGTTCCGAGGCGCGTTTGATGTAGGACATGTTCTGCCGTAGCGCATCCCAGTCGAATGGCCGGCCTGTCATCGTCTCCAGGAAGGCGATCAGCTTGTGCAGTTGATCGGCCACATAACGTGAGGCCTGCTCCCACTCCTCACCGCGAAGGTAGCCTGCGTCGGGTTTGTTGCTGGGCAGGAAGGGGAGGGAGACGTTGAAGATCGGCACCTGTTTTCCGAAGACGCGGTACGAAATTTCGTCCCATTGCTGGCCGGTGCTGCAGCCGGCGTACGCGTTGACGAAGAAGTCCGGTGCAGGCAGGCGGGAGGCGAGTTGCTGTTGGTCGACGAGTCCGACGATGCCGTTCTCATCCTCGGACTTGGCCTGCTTGGTGAGTACGGCGCAACCGAGATGTGTTCTTGCGTATGAACACAACTCGCCGATGTACCCGTATTCCTCGCCGGCGAGCTGGGCCGGCTTCTCGAGCTGTTGTGCGGCCAGGCGTGCCGAGAACGCCTCGCCGTGGCACCACTCGAGTCCGGCGGCCTGGAAGATCGGGTTCACGGCTGAACCGTTGTACCAGACCACTTGCTTGCCGCGTTCCTTCGCCGTGAACAGGTTCTCCCAGTAGTCGCCCACCATGTTGGTGGCGGTCGGGATAACGATCTTGTTGGAATTGCCGAGCGTGGGGGCTGACACAGTAAATTCCTCCGAAGGTGGGTGTGGGTGCTAAACGGTGGACAGTTGCTTGCGTCTGATTCGCTCCACCAGCGCTTCCACCCGGGTGCGGATGGATTCCATCGGTAGACCCTCGTGTTCGGTTTCGATGAGCAGCAGAGGAATCGATTTGGCTTCCAATGCTTTCCGCAGCTCCGGGTAGAAGAGCATGTGCGGTTCGCAAAACTTCGCCATCAGGACGATGACGCCCTGCGCGCCGCTGGCGTCGACCGAGTCGACGAGGAACCGGTCCCAGTCCACTTCGTGCTGAACCCGGGTGGGGCAGGGTACGGCGGTGTTGCGCCGGAGGTACACCGACGCGAGGGCTTCGAGAGGATCGCCTCCAGATCCGATATCTGTTGACACATATCGTGTTCCGTGGAAGAGGTCGTCGTCGACCACGATGGCTCCGCAGTCCTCGATGATGTCCAGGAGTTCCGGTTTGGGGGCGTGGCAGAAGTGGCCGGAGAGGTGGATGCGGATGCGGTCGTCGCGCGGCACATGGCTCGAGTCGCCCATCACGTCGCGAAGCAGTTCTGTGTGTTCCTCCTTGTCCATGATCATGCTGGACTTGACGAGGACCTGGAGCTGGGCGGATGTCAGTGCGGCGTCGCCGGACCGCCTGTTCTCGAAGATCGTCCGCATCAGGCGCCGGTTGGCGTCGAAGACGTCGATGCTTCGCGAGAGATCCGCGTCGGAGATCCTGCGATCAGCGAATTTCTCGAGCTCGCTGCGAAAATCTTCCATTTTTCCAAGTACCTGCGGAAATGCCCAATCGTCGCTCATAGAGGACATCAATTGGCCGAAGTAGACCGGCTTGTCCGATTCATCCTCGCGCACGACGTCGATGGCACCCAGTAACTGGATGCAATGGTCGGCATGGAAGAAGCCGTCGTAGACGTCCAATCGGCCGAGTGCTGCTTGATCGGCGACGTTTCGGGTGTATCCACAGTTGAACTCGCCCAGCAGATTACGCCCGACTGTGATCGGTTGCCGGTCTTCTTGGATGATCACGGGAAGTACACCTGCGGCGTGCGCGAGTTCGGCGGGGAAGTTCATCGGAAAAACTCCGAGTGCCTGTCTCCCGGTTCGTCTTTTCCACTGTGCGACATAGTCGTTCGGACTATCGGCGACGGCGCTCATGGCGCGCATTGCCCGTGTGAATGTCGACGGCATGGTTCTCGCCCGTCCTTTTCTCGTGTAACTCATGGCGCTGGACCCAGGCACGCGCCTTCGGCTGTGACGTACCCGACAGGAGCGATCATGCGCCCATTTTTCACAAGTTGCAACTAGATGTTTAAAAATTTGTACAACGTCGCAGCTAGATGGGCTACTCTGATGAGTGCGAGGCGGATGTGGAGGCTACGAACGTGCGAACCGGATCATGGGAGCGATGTGTGGTGGCTTGCTGCCGGCTCGCGCAAAATGACGAAATACGTTTGCATGCAACAGGCCTCACGCAAATCCGTCCGGACGGTCCACTTGACGAGATGCACGTCACATTTTATGGTCATTCCATTCGCGGACCGCTCGGCAATCGACGTCGCGGTCGACCCTTCGTCGCGATCCTTCCTCTTCCAGTGCTCCAGGAGCAGATATGACTTCGTCCCTGCCTCTCGACATAGTCACGCCACCATCGAAAGCAACCTCCCGCCGTGCATCTCTTGCGGCCTTCTCGGGATCGGCAATCGAGTACTACGACCTCGTTGCCTATGGAACTGCCGCAGCCCTCGTCTTCGGCGACCTCTTCTTCCGTGACGTCAGCACTCATGTCGCACTGCTGCTGTCCTTCGCCACCTTCGCCGCGGGATATGTAGCTCGTCCACTCGGCGGGTTGCTGTTCGGCTACATCGGCGACAAGCACGGTCGCCGGACTGCAGTGCTACTCACGATCTCCGTGATGGGCGCCGCGACCGTGTGTATCGGTTTGCTGCCCACCTACGACTCGATCGGTTCGCTTGCCCCGATCCTTCTGGTCGTTCTACGAGTCCTGCAGGGACTCGCGGTCGGCGGTGAACTGGGCGGAGCTGTCCTCATCTCGGTCGAACATGCCCCGAAGAACAAGCGTGGCTTCTACGGCAGCTTCTCCACCGCGGGCGCCCAGGGCGGAACCCTCCTCGCGACGATCGTCTTCGCCGTCGTCACGCTGATGCCGGACGATCGGTTCAATTCGTGGGGTTGGCGGATTCCGTTCCTGCTCAGTGCCGTCATCGTTCTCGTCGGAATGTTGATCCGTCGCGGTCTGGACGAGACACCGGACTTCAAGCAGAGTCAGACCGACCGTGCAGCTTCGTCCTCTGACGCGGCTGCGGTCAAGCACAATCCGATCCGTGACGCGCTGTCCAAGCATCCGATGACGATCCTCGGTATCACGTTCATCATGGCCGGAATGATGTCCATCTGGTACGTCATCACCGTGTACAGCCTCAGTTATGCCGTCAACCAGTCGGGTATTCCTCGAACGAGCATGTTGTGGGTGGTCTCTGCGGCAACGCTGGTCGTAGTCCTCATGAACCCGGTGTGGGGGGCACTCTCCGACAGGGTCAGTCGGAGTCGACTCATCGTCTTCGGTTTGCTCAGCGAGGCCGTGCTTCTGTTCTTCTACTTCGCAATGCTCGGCGTCGGCAACCTGGCGCTGGTGTTCATCTCACTCATCCTCGTTGCAGGGCTGGGGCACGCGGTGGTCAACGGCATCTTCCCGGCCTTCGTCGTGGAGAGCCTGCCTGCCGCTGTGCGATACACCGCAGGATCGTTCGGAATGCAGCTGGCGGCGTTGGTTGCCGGCTTCGCACCACTGGTCGCGACCGCGCTCGAGCCCACCGCGGGCGGTGTGTGGACCGTCAGCGCACTGTGCCTCGCACTCTGCGCTCTGGGTGCATTCAGCGCCGCCTACATCGTCAAGCTTCACGCTCCGCAGCAGGCCTCGGCCGTCGCGCAGACTTCTCCGTCATCTTCAATGAAAGCGAGCAACGTACAATGATCCCTCCGCACACATCGCCACTGTCCGCGCAGCGCGGGTACGACTTTTCCGGCTCAGGCATTCTCATTGCGGGTGGGACGTCGGGGGTGGGTCTCGCCACCGCGAGATACTTCGCCGACGCAGGGGCGACGAAGCAGGTACTGGTCGGCCGCAACGAACGTCGCGGCAAGGACGCACTTGCCCGACTCGCAGAGACCAATCCCGGATGCGACATCCTGTTCGTCGCGGCAGATGTCAACGAAGCCGGGGCAGCGGACGAAGTCGTCCGGCAGGCACACGAACATCTGGGCGCAGTCGATGTTCTCGTCAACTCTACGGTCGCGCAATATCAGCCCACGTTGCTGCACGACATCGAACCCGGCAAGTTGATCGACATCTTGGTCCAGCAGGCAATCGGACCGATCTTGATGAGCAGGGCCGTCGTGCCCGTGATGCGCGAGCGCGGACACGGCGCGATCGTCACCATCGCGTCGGACGCAGCGAAGGTCCCCACCCCGGGAGAGACCGGAATCGGTGCCGCGATGGCTGCGATCGTGACGTTCTCGCAAACCCTCGCCGTCGAAGCCAAGCGATACGGCGTTCGTGTCAATGTTCTGACACCGTCACTCATCGTCAACACCGGATCGTACGATCGGGCCATGAATGCCGAGTTCAGCAAGAAGATCTTCGACAAGATCGTCTCACAGGCTCAGCTGGGTCTCACCGAGCCCGAGGATCTGGCCGACGCAATTCTGTTCCTCGCATCTCCGCTCTCGCGCAGAATCACAGGACAGGTGATCAGTGTGAACGGTGGTATCTCCGTTGCCTGAGATGAGCACACGTGCGCCCTTGGTGCGCCGTCGTGTCCGGTCGAGAGAGGACATCCTCGACGTGGAACAGCAGCGACACCAGCACCTGCTACCCGGTTCGACCATTCACGCATGCCTGACCGAATCGGCTCGTCGGCACCCGGACAAGAGCGCGATTCTGCATCTCGACGCGCCGGACTTCATGAGGCCGACCCGAGAGGTCACCTATCACGAGCTACTCGAAGGGGTGGAGGCATCGGCATCGGTGTTCCTCGAACGTGCGGCGGACGCACCGAGTGTCGTCGCCGTGATGGTTCCGATGGTGCCCGAGGGATTGTTCGCCACCTGGGGTGCTCAGCGGGTGGGTACGGCCGTGCCGCTGAACCCCTTTCTCGAACTCGCCTCGCTCGTCAACATCCTGAAGCTCACCTCGGCGACCGTCCTGGTCACGACTGACGAGATCCTTCGGGAACGCGGTGTGGACGCCAATACGGTTCTGACGAGTGTCCCGACGCTTCGGGATGTCCTTCTCGTCGGCGGTGACAACAGCACGTTCACGGAAGCATTGACCGAACATCGCGGCCGCGCCGTCGACGTCGACGACGACCCCCACCGGGATGCAATGGTCATGCCCACCGGTGGCACGACGGGTGCGCCGAAGTTGGTGCGCATGTCGCAGAGCGGCCAACTCGTCGTGGCGTGGAACGTCGGAGCACTGATGGGGTGCGAGGAAGATGCCGTGGTTGGCCACGGTATGCCGAACTTTCACTGCGGCGGAAGCATCGCGCTTGCCCTTCGATCGGTCGTCTACGGACAGACGTTGCTGACTTTGACGTCCGGTGGCTTCCGGTCTCGGGACGTTGTCGAGAATTTCTGGGCGATCGTCGAGCGATACGGCATGACATCGACGATGACCACCCCGACGACAGCATTCGCGATCTTGAACGCGGCGGACGCACCGAAGGGCTCGACGACGCTGACCGATTTCCACGTCGGTGGAAGCACGGTTTCCACTGCTCTGATCCGGACGTTTCACGATCGGTTCGGAATATGGCTGCGCGAATGTTGGGGAGGCACAGAGTTTCACGGAACGATCACCGGACATCCGAACGACGGCGTCGAACCGCGCGTGGGCTCGGCCGGCCGGTCCCTGCCGCACTCCCGGGTGCGCGCTGTCGTTCTCGATATCGACGGCCGGTGGATGCGTGACTGCAATCCAGGGGAGCAGGGAGAGTTGCTGATCGGCGGACCGACTGTCAGCCCCGGATACCATGACGCGCATCTCGATGCCGGCTTCTTCGTGACCGGTGTGCCCGGCGGGGGAGTGTGGGGACGGACGGGCGATCTAGGCACAGTGGACGAAGACGGATTCGTCTGGGTTTCTGGACGCAGCAAGGATTTGATCATCCGTGGGGGTCACAACATCGATCCACGAGATATCGAGGAGGCGCTGGGCTCGCATCCGGCGGTCGAAGTGGTGGCTGCGGTAGGTCGACCGGACCAGGCGAAGGGGGAGATGCCGGTCGCCTATGTTCAGCTCAAGGCCGGGTCTGTTGCCGAGCCCGCCGAACTATTGCAGTTCTGCCGAGAACATGTGCAGGAGAAAGCGGCTACCCCGGTCCATGTCACGGTGCTGGATCGGCTGCCGCTGACTCCCGTGGGTAAGATATCGAAGCCCGCACTACGAGCACTGGCGTTGAAGGACGAGGTTTGTCACGTCGTTTCGAGCTCGAGCCGGGCACCCGTAGTCTGTGATATCGCACTCGACGACACCGGTCTTCGTCGGGAAGTGACCGTGACGCTGACACCCGCATCGGCATCGAGCGTCGACATCGAGTCGTTGGAGGAGAAGTTGGGGGCTTACGAGTTCTCGGTGCGGGTCGAAGTGGGTACATTCGTTGCGACACAGTAGGAGGACTCGTTGATTGCGTCCAACCGTCTTGCGCGGCAGCCACTGCCGCCGCCGAGTGCGCGGTCGATGCTGTTGACGGTCATCGGTGAGTTTTTGTACGACGCCGAGGAGGGGGCGTGGACGGCTGCCCTGATGAAGGTCCTCGGTGGGATGGGGATAGAGGATCACGCTGCACGGCAATTGCTCTCGCGCGCCGCATCGGCCATGTGGATCAAGCGGGAACGCGTCGGTCGTGGGGTGCGCTGGCATCTCGCCGACCACGGTCGCGCGTTGGCGGCCGACGGCATCAAGCGGTCGCATGCGTTCCTCGACGGACCGTCTCCGTGGGATGACGAATGGCTCGTGCTGACGATCACCGTGCCCCAACGCAAGAACTCGGTTCGCAACCGTCTCAACGGAGGACTGACGTGGTTGGGGATGGGCAATCCCACACCAGGAGTCTGGGTTACACCGCACGTCGACAGAGCGCGAGAGCTGAGCGAATTGATCTCGACGCTCGGTCTGACCGAATCGGCACTCGTCCTCACCGGGAATCTTCACCCGGGAGGACTGGGCAACCACGAAGTCGTCGATCGAGCCTGGGATCTGACCGACCTTGCCGAAAGCTACCGAACACTGCTTACGCAGGACGGTGCATCCGAGCCGGGCGACGACGACGAACTGCTACTTGCCTACATCGAACTCGTGAGTCTGCAGCAGAGGTTCATGAGGCTCGACCCACAACTTCCCAAGGAACTCTTGCCGGAATGGATCGGTCGTGACGGCGCCGTGCTGTTTCAGCGACGCCGCGAACAGTGGGCAGCGCACGCCCATGCGCATTGGCTCAGGGTCGTCGAGGAATCCGCGCCGAAATAGGTCGCGCTGGTCCAGTCACCCCGCGGTGCGAACGCGCGAGTACGACCTTTTCCTGCCCGGTCGTGCGGGTGCGAGTTTGGTCGTGCAGAGTTCGTCGAGTCGGCGCTTGACGCTGTCGTTGATGGTGGGGTGGTGGGTGAGGAGACGTTGCAACCGGCGGTAGAACACGGCCGGGAACACGCCGAATTCGGGGAGGATGTGTTCGTCACCGCCGCCGAAGGGTGCCCATTTGACCGCGAAGTCGAGCATGTCGAGTTCTTCCCTGGTCACGGGTGTCTCCTGTTTCTCTGCTGTCGGGTAGGCGGGTGCGGCCGTGCGATTCCTCGCGCGGCCGCACCCGACCGAGTCATCTCACGTCGAGGTAGATGCTCTTGAGCTGCTGGTAGCTCGCGAGTCCCTCGGGTCCGAGTTCGCGTCCGAGGCCGCTGTCCTTGATGCCGCCGAAGGGTGCGGTGGGGTCGTTGGAGTAGCCGTTGATGCCGACGGTTCCGCTGGCGACGTTGCGGGCGAACGCGGCGCCGCGGTCGGGGTCGGCGGTCCAGATGGAGCCGCCGAGTCCGTAGTCGGAGTGGTTGGCGATCGCGATGGCTTCGGCCTCGTCGGTGTAGGGGATCACCGACAGGACGGGTCCGAAGATTTCCTCCTGGGCGATGGTGTGCCCGGTCTCCACGTCGGCGAAGACGGTGGGTTCGACGAACCAGCCGTGGTCGATGTTGTCGGGTCGGCGGCCGCCGGTGGTGACGCGGCCGCCGTCGGAGCGTCCCTTGTCGATGTAGCTTTCGACGCGGTGCCGTTGCCGGGCGGAGACGAGGGGACCCATCTGGGTGGTGTCGGACAGCGGGTCGCCGACCGACAGGCCCCTGGCGAGGTCGGTGATGGTGTCGACGATCTCGGTGTACCGCGAGCGGGGTGCGAGGACGCGGGTGCCGAGCCAGCAGATCTGGCCGTTGTTGAGGAGGGTTGCGGCGTAGAAGGATTCGAGGTTCGCGGCAAGGTCGGCGTCGTCGAGGATGACGGCGGCGGATTTGCCGCCGAGTTCGAGGGTGACGGGCCGGAGCAGTTCGCCGCAGGTGCGGGCGATGGCGCGGCCGGCCCCGGTGGAGCCGGTGAAGGACACCTTGTCGATGCCGGGGTGGGCGACGAGGTAGGCGCCGAGTTCGCGGCCGCCGGGGACGATGTTCAGCACACCGGCGGGCAGTCCCGCGGCGATGGCGGCCTCGGCCATGAGAAACGCGTCGAGCACGGTCTCGGGGGAGGGCTTGAGGACGACGGTGCACCCGGCGGCGAGGGCGGGGGCGAGTTTGAGGAACGTGATGGCCTGCGGCACGTTCCACGGGACGATGGCCCCGACGACGCCGATCGGGGAGCGGGTGACGAGGGTGGATCCGCCGAGCATGCCGGGCCGGATCTCGTCTTCCTGCTTCGCCGCCATCTCGGAGTAGTAGCGGAGCAAGACAGGTGGGAAGCCGCCCTCGAACTGCCGGGCGAGGGTGATGGGCATGCCGTTCTGGCTGCTCACGCGTGTCGAGGTGTCCTCGGCGCGGGCTTCGAGTTCGTCGGCGAAGCGGCCCAGCACCTCGGCGCGCTGTGCTGCGCTCCATGCCGCCCACTCGGCGAGTGCGGCGCGTGCGGCGTCGACGGCGTCGTCGATGTCCGTCTCGGCGCCCTCGGGGACCGAGCCGATCTGCTGTTCGGTGGTGGGGGAGATGACCGGGATGGTGGAGGCGCCGGACGGCTTGGCCCATCCGCCGCGGATGTAGAGATCGGTGTAGTCGATCGTCATCGGGTGTCCTTCTGGGGAGGTTCGGTGAGGGGGTGTCAGTCCTGCACGAGCACGGGTTTGAGGACCTCGCCGCGGTGCTGGGCGTCGATCGCGTCGTTGATCTTCGCGAACGGGAACGTGGTGACGAGTTTGTCGAGCGGGAACCGGCCGGCCTTGTACAGCTCGACGAGTTCTGGGATGAACTCGTCGGGGACGCTGTCGCCCTCGATGATTCCGGTGATCGACAGACCCATGGCGAGGGAGTTGATGATGTTCAGCGGAATCGAGGATTCGGGGTTTGCGGGCACGCCGATGAGACCGATCTTGCCGTGGAAGGTCATGGAGCCGACGAGCGATTCGATCACGGCAGGGACGCCGGAGGTGTCGATCGCGTAGTCCACGCCGGCGGGGATGATGGCGCGGACCTGCTCGGCGACCGGGCCGGCGGCGGGGTCGAGGGCGTGGGTGGCGCCGAGTTCGAGGGCGAGATCACGACGAGACTGGTGGGGTTCGACGGCGATGATGGTGGTGCAGCCCTGGACGACGGCACCCATGACGGCGGCCAGGCCGACCGATCCGGCGCCGGCGACGAGGATCGCAGATCCGGGCCGGCAGTTCAGGGAGCGCATCACGGCGCCGGCGCCGGTCTGGATGCCGCAGCCCAGCGGTGCGAGGAGTTCGGCGGGGATGTCGGTGGGCACTTTCACGACGTTGCGTTCGAACGCGAGGCTGTAGGTGGCGAACGAGGACTGCCCGAAGAACAGGCCGGTCAGGGATTCGCCGTCGGGGGTGGTGATCGGGCCGGTGCCGTCGTCGCGGACGCCGTCGTAGGCGAGGTGCATGAACTGGTGGCAGTAGGACGGTGCCCCGGTGGTGCACGAGGGACAGGTGCCGCAGCTGTTGAAGGTGATGGCGACGCGGTCGCCGGGGGCGACCTTGGTGACGCCGTCGCCGATTTCGCGGACGATGCCGCAGCCTTCGTGGCCGAGGACGGCGGGCAGTGCGGTGGGGAGGGCGCCGTCGCGGGCGGCGAGGTCGGTGTGGCAGATGCCGACGGCCTCGATCTCGACGAGTACCTCGCCGGTCTTCGGTCCGTCGATGGTGATCGGCTCGAGCGTGAACTCGGTGTGCGGTTCTCTCGCGACTGCTGCGAGTGCTTCCATCGTCATGTCTCCATGTCTTGTGCGGCCGGCCCGGTGGGGACGACCGGAATCGAAATGCTCAGAGGACGGCTTCCCGCAACGAGATGGCCGGATCGGCGAGAGCGGTGGGATCGACCTTGCTGCGATTGCCGATGAACTTCTTGCCTGCCATGAATTCGCTTGCGGCATTCACGGTCTCGACGGCCACCGGGACGCCGTCGCTGTCGAGGTGGAACAGGGCGAAGGACGAATCGGACGGGTTACCGCGCAGGACGGCCCTCGTGTCGGGGCCGACCATACCTGCCATCTTCATCTTCAGGTCGAACTGATCCGACCAGAACCACGGCACCTCGTGCGGCGACAGCGGCGTCCCCGTGATGACCGACGCCGCCTGCTTCGCCTGTTCGACTGCGCTGGGGATGCTTTCGAGTCGCACCATCTTGCCGAGCGTGTCGTGCAGGCGGTAGGTCACGTCACCGATCGCGAGGATGTTCGGATCGCAGGTATGTGCCGAACCGTCGACCACGATGCCCGCGAGACAGTCGATGCCCGATTCGCGGGCCAGGGCGTCGTTCGGGATTGCGCCGACACCCACCAGCACGAGATCACAGGGGATTTCGGTTCCGTCGCCGAGCACGACACCATCGACGCGTCCCGCCGTCCCGGTGATCTCCCGAACTTCCGCGCCCGTGCGGATGTGGGTTCCGCGGTTCCGGTGGAACTCGGTGAGGACCGTCGACAGTTCCGGACTGGCGACCCGCGCCAGCACCCGGTCCTCCCGTTCGATGACCGTGACCTCGCATCCGCGAGCGCGGGCCGAGGCTGCGACCTCGAGGCCCACGTATCCACCGCCGATGATGGCAAGTGCCGATCCGGTGTGCACGGCGTCGCGCAGCAGGGTGGCGTCGGCGAGGGTGCGCAGGCTGAGCACACCCTCGAGGTCGCTCCCCGGCAGCGTCAGGGTTCGCGGCGCGGCACCCGTCGCGAGGACGAGCGTCGTGTACGCGAGGACTGTGCCGGACGCCGTCGTCACAGTACGGGTTTCGCGATCGATCCGGACGACCGGATCTCCCAGCAGCGTCTCGATCGCGTTGTCTGCGTAGAACGTTTCCGGTTTGAGCCACTGGACGAACTCGTCGTCGGCGTACTTCTTCGACAGCGGAGGGCGGTGATACGGCGGATGCGACTCCTCGCCGCAGAGGACGATACGGCCGTCGAACTTCTGCTGCCGCAGCATGCCGGCGAGTGTGCCGCCGGCATGCCCGGCCCCGACGATCACCACTGTGGGTGTGGTGTGTGGCGTGAGCATCGTGCTAACCGGTGAACTCGATCTTGACGGGCATGTTCTTGAGCCCGCCGACGAAATTCGTCTGGATCATCTTGGTGTCGTCCACCAACTCGAGCGACTCGACGTGGGGGAGCAACTCCTCGAACATGATTCGAAGTTCCAGCTTCGCCAGGTGCTGGCCGATGCACATGTGCGGGCCGTAGCCGAAGGCGATGTGCTTGTTGGGGCGGCGGGTCGGGTCGAAGCGGTCGGGGTCCGGAATGGCATCCGCGTCGCGGTTGCCCGACTGGTACAGCAGCATGAAGCGGTCGCCCTTCTTGATGTCGCGACCGCGGAGCGTGTAGTCCTGGGTTGCCTGACGCATGAAGTGCTTCACCGGCGAGGCCCAGCGCAGCGACTCGTTGACGATGTGCGGGGCCAGCGCCAGGTCCGCTTTCGCCTTCGCCAACAGGTCGGGGTTGCGGCCGAGTTCGAGCATGCCGCCGGCGAGGGTGCTCGACGTGGTGTCGTGACCCGCGGTCGCGATGGCGATGAAGTAGCCGTAGGCCACCTCGTTCGGGTAGTACTCGCCGCTCTCGTCGCGTGCCACCGAGATGATCGTCGCGAGGTCGTCCTTCGGGTTGGCCCGCCGGTCCTGCAGCAGCCGCTCGAAATAGGCGTAGAAGTCCTGAATCGTGGCCACCCACTGCTTCGCGGCGGCGTCCGGGGTGAGCGGCTCGACGTCTTCACGCGCGGCATCGGGATCGGCGGTGCCGAAGAATTCCTGCGTGAGGGCCATCATCCGGGGCTCGTCCGACTCCGGTACCCCGAACAGGCTCATGATGACGTGCAGGGGGTAGTGGAGGGCGAAATCCTTGACGAAGTCGATCCGCCCGTCCGTCTTCAGCAGCCGGGCGACGGCCGCCTTGGCGAGATCGCGGATGACGGTCTCCCACTGGGCGAGGTTGGTGGGCCGGAACCAGTCCAGCGCGATGTCCTTGATCGCCGTGTGCTCTGGCGGGTCGAGGTAGGTGAGGGTCTCAAGGATGCGGAGGCTGCCGTTGTTGATGCTCTTGGTGAACGCGTCGCCGGCCTGGTTCGCCAGGATCGGGTTGACGGAGCCCTTGTCCTCGCCGCCCGCACTGGTGAAGATGTCGGGCTGGCGCTCGATCTCCATGATGTCGGCGTGCTTGCTCACCAGCCAGATGGGGTCGTACCCCTCCACTTCGGCGCGCCCGAGCGGGTTGTTCTCCCGCAGCCAGCGGTAGGCCTCGAACAGCGCGTCGTTGTCCCGGTGTCCCTCGGGCAGGACGACCTGGCGGGCGACAGCGTCCGGAATCAGTTCCGTGACCTGCTCTGTAGTGCTCATCAATTCCCCTTCGTGGTGCAGTGAGATGCGGCGCCGAACGTCGCGGCGCCCTCGCCGACTGGAGTGACTTCAGCCTGTCAGCTGCGGGAGTGAGGGGCATCACACCATCGATCGATAGTTGTCCACCTAACGGGGGATGTGTGCCGCGTCACCCCGTCGTCGCCGCCTGCGTAGACGCCGGGAATCACCCCACCGGAGGGGGGTAATCAGTCGAAGTGGTGATGCGCCCGGACAGTGACCGGCGACACAATTTTGACGTTCACCCGGTCAACCCGAAGGAGATCGCCATGCCCACCGTCGTATACCAACTCCCTGACGGCTCGACGTCGTCCGTCGACGTCCCCGCCGGCCAGAGCGTGATGGACGGGTCGGTACGCAACAACCTGCCCGGCATCGTCGCCGAATGCGGCGGTAGCTGCTCGTGCGCCACCTGCCACGTGTACCTGGACGACGATGCGAGTGCGGCGTTCGGCGAGCCGACGTTGGAGGAACAGGACCTCCTCGAGTTCCTCGACGGTGTCCAGCCGTGTTCGCGTCTCGCCTGCCAGCTCGTCCTGACACCGGACGTGGACACCGTCACGGTGACCGTGCCGTCCTCGGACGCCTGAAGCCATCCGGCCGCGTCACCGCGTGGAGGACTGATACTTCGCGATCAGTTCGGCGCGGTTGGTGGCGCCGAGTTTGCGGAGGATGCGTTTCACGTGGGACTTGACCGTATCGACGGTGATGACCAGTTCGCCGGCGATCGCGGAATTCGACGCCCCGGTGAGAATCAATCGGATGACTTCGGCTTCGCGTTCGGTCAGTGGTTCGAGCAGGCGCTGCTCGGCGGCGTCGCGGTCGGCCTGCGACGGAGCGAGATCGAGGGCGCCGTGGGAAGGTGGCGCGTCGTCGCCGGTCCACCGCCGGGCGCTTTCGCGCAAGAGCGCAGTCTGACGCTCGCGACGCGACTCCAGACCGACTCGCTCGAAGTGCCCGCCGAGCACTTCGGCGAACACTCCCAGGGCGTGGCGCCTGGACCCGTCCAGCACTGCGCCGACGTGAAGGAGCGCGGCAGCGGTCCCGTCGACGACGACGGGCACGATGGTGAAACCGTTCGCGCCCAGCGTCTCTCGCAGCTCGGCGGGAATCTGGGAACCGACCGTGACCGTGTTCGTCTCGAGGGCACGTGCTTCGGGTGAACCTGCCGGGAGACCGAACCCGGCGGGCAGAGCGGGCGTCGTGTCGGGGTCGGCGCTGAACGCGGCGACGGGAATGATCCGGTCGCCGTCGAGGCGTGAGAGGACCACCTTGTCCGCGGAGCAGAGTTCGGCGGCGCGCTCACACGCTCGCCGCATGAGTTCCGCACTCGAGGCGGCGTCGTCGAGTGCGTGGACGGCGCGATCGATACCTTCCGCAATTGCAGCGATGTCGGCGGTGCGCGTCGCAGCGAGTGCGTTCCTGCGATCGAGGAGATCGACCAGACGCCTTCCGAGCTCGACGGCGTGCTCCGAAGTGGCCGTGCGCATTTCGGCGAGGATGTCCGCGATGGCGCGATCGGTGTCCGTGGTGTTCTCGTCCGTGTGCGGTTCGGGGTGGGGAGCGTCAGCCACCGCACACCGTCTTGGCGTTGGCGTTGGCGCACAGCGCCGCCACTTCGGCCCGCGTGGAGACGCCGAGTTTCTTGAAGATCCGCTGGACGTGGGACTTGACGGTGCCGTCGGAAATGCACAGCCGACGGGAAATGGTGGCGTTGGTCGCCCCCGTGGCCATCAACGTGAGCACCTCGCGTTCGCGCGCGGTCAGCGCATGCGCGCGCGGGATGACCGGAGTCTGCGGAGAGTCGGTGGACGCGTCGGTCCGGGGAAGGTCGCAGGTGGCGACCTCCGGCATCGTCAGGGGCTGCTCGAGGTGCCGCAGTGCCTGGGTGAGCCGCTGTATCTCGGCGTCGACGTGCTCGTTGCGGGTGGAGATCTGCCGCCGCAGGTCGGCGCGTTCCTTCGATGAGGCGCAGGCGCCGGCCAGTACCGCGACGAGGTGGACGTCGGTGTCGGACAGGCTGTCGCTCTGGCGGTCGACGTGGATGATCGCCACCGCGCGGGCGTCGACGACGACCGGCACGGCGAGGTATCCGGCGGGCCGCGACAGATCGATCAGCGGGCGGTACGTGTGCCGGTAGGTGTCGACGGCGTCCACGGCATACGGTCGGCGCCGGCGGACCAGTTCGGCCTCGCGCGGTGCCTCGCGCAGCGCGATCTCGCGTCCGTCGATTGCCGTGGCGAGTTCGTGGAAGTCCCCCGTCAGTTCCGGGTTGACGGCTAACGCGATGGGAGACCAGGTGGAACCGCGGACCACGGAGAACATCGCCTTGCCGTATCCGAGGCTCGTGCACAGTTCCTGGGTCACGACGTCGGCGAGGCGATCCGCACCGGCATCGAGCGCACGGACGACCCGCTGCAGTGCCTCGAACTGGGCGGTGTGCACGCTCAGTCGGCGGGCGATGTCGTCGCGACTCGCGGCGTCGAGTTCTGTCACGAGTGCTGCGAGGCGCAGGGTGCGCTCGGGGGAGTCGACGCCCTCACGCAACTTCCGGGCCGCGAACGCACGAATCACCGTGAGGTCGGGTTCGCCGTCCGCCAGGCGGATCAGATTCGGCTCGTTGCCGAGAAGGTCCTGCAACTCTGCAACCGCCTGCTCGGCAAGCTCGGACGAACTCGTCGAAATGACCACTCACCACTCCTCGCGCCGTGGCCGCCGCACGGATGACGACGACACCGTCGTCCGTTCCTGTGACACAACGCACAGTATAGAGAAGGTGTCACCTGGGACGTTGCTGCACCGCCCGCGGCCTGTCTCCAATGTATATGGTCAGTCCAAATACGTCACGTACTCCGCGAAAATGATCCGAGGAGGTTCTTGTCTCGGATGCGAACCCCGTACTAGGGTCGAATGGTACGACCAAAATGGAAGGACCGGCCTAATGGCGCACCCTGTGCGATACGACGTCGACGAGCACATCGCCGTTGTCACCCTCAATCGCCCCGAAACCCGCAACGCGCTGTCTGGCGACCTGCTCGACGAGCTTCTTGCCGCCCTCGAACGCGCCCGGGACGACGGGGAGGTGCGGGTCGTCGTGCTCGCGTCGTCGCACGAGAAGATCTTCTCGGCGGGCGGCGACCTCAAGGCGTTCGCGAGCGAGACGCCCACGATCGTCAAATATGCCGGGCTGGATCGCTTCCCGCGGCTGTATCAACTCATCGGTGGCCTCGGGAAACCGGTGATCTGCGCGGCGGGTGGCGACGTGCTGGCCGGCGCGTTCGGGCTCGCGCTGGCGTGCGATTTCGTGCTCGCAAAGGAGTCGGTCCGGTTCGGGTGCCCGGAGATCAACGTCGGTGTCTTTCCCTTCATGATCTCCGCGCTCATCTACCGGAACGTCGGGCGACTCAAGGCGAACGAGCTGATGATGTACGGCGAGCTCATCACGGCCGCGGACGCGCTCGAGCTGGGTTTGGTGAACCGGGTGATCCCGGACGACGACTTCGAGGCGGAGGTCCGGGCGTGGGCCCGCCGGCTCGCGGGCAAGTCGCCGCTGTTGATGCGGCTCGGAAAGGAGGCGATCAACAACACTCGCGACATGTCCCTGCCGGACGCCCTCACGGCGCTGCAGTCGCAGCTCGCTCTCGCGTTCACGACCGACGACATCGTCGAGGGGGTCACCGCGTTCCGTGAAAAGCGTTCTCCCGTATGGAGCATGCGCTGATCGCCTGGGTCCGAACTCATTGCACTTTCGGTCTAACCATTATATTGTGAGGGCCAACACAGAGTCTTTTATTCCCTCTTCATATCTGCGCTCAGAGGAAGGCATCCCATGGCGTTCGCATCGGTCACCGATCGCTATTCGGACGAACAGATCCGAGAGTTCTATGCCACCGGGCAGTGGCACCGCGACACCTTCTTCGACATGCTCGAGGTCCAGGTTGCCGAGCGGGGCGACCGTGTCTTTCTGACCGACGACACCAGCGGCGGCATCACCTTCCGGCAGTTGCGGGACAGGGCGCTGAGCCTGGCCGTGGGACTGCGGCGGCACGGGATCACCGTCGGCGACCGCGTGTCGGTGCAGGTTCCGAACTGGATCGAATTCGCGATCATCGCCGTGGCGTTGTCGCGCCTGGGCGCCGTCCTGGTGCCGATCATGCCGATCTACCGCCGCGACGACGTCGAATACATCCTGGGTAATGCCGGTGTGCGGCTGGCGATTACGCCGCAGAGCTTCAAGAAGTTCGACTACGCGGGCATGTACACCGAGATCCTGGGTGCCGTCGACTCGCTCGAGGACGTGGTCGTCGTCCGCGGGAACGGCGACCTGCCGAACCGCGCGGTGTCGTTCGAGTCGCTGTTCGCGGAGATCGGACCCGAGGAGGCGATCGCCGAACTCGGGCCCGGTGTCGGGCCGGACGAGCCGTTCGTCATCGTCTACAGCAGCGGCACCACGTCCCGGCCCAAGGGCTGCATCCACACGTTCAACACGTTCGCCTGTGGATCCCGCCTGCTGGCCAAGGGGTTCGCCTACACGCCCGACGACGTGCAGTTCGGCCCTTCGCCGATCACGCATACCACCGGCCTGGTCACCAGCATCGTCCTTCCGCTCATGCACGGAGCGGCGTCGCATCTCATCGAGGTGTGGGAGCCGGTCCGCGGGATGGCGCAGATCAAGGAACGCGGGTGCACGGTCGCGGTGAGTGCCACGACGTTCCTGCAGATGGTCATGGACGCCTACGACCCCGCTGTGCACGACATCAGCAGCATGCGGCTGTGGGTGGCGGCCGGCGCCCCGATTCCCGCCAGCTTCGTCACCAAGGCGGCCGAATTGTTCCCGAGCCTGCAGGTACTGAGCCTGTATGGCCGCTCGGAAAACGTCACGACCACCATGTGCACGGTGCATGACGAGCCCGAGCGGTCGCTCACCTCGGACGGGCGTCCGCTGCCGATGCAGTCGGTGAAGGTCGTCGACGAACTCGGTGACGAGGTTCCGCGCGGTGAGGAAGGCGACATCGCCTATAAGGGTGCCATGCACATGCTCGGGTACCTCCACAATCCCGAGGAGACGGCCAAGCTGTTCACGCCGGACGGGTATTCCCTCTCCGGGGATCTCGGCCGGATGGACGAGGACGGCTACGTGCGCGTCACCGGCCGCACCAAGGACATCGTGATCCGCGGCGGCATGAACATCAGTGTCCGTCAAGTCGAGGATCTCTTGGCGGCGCATCCCGCCGTGCGTGGTGTCGCGGCGGTCGCGATGCCCGACGAGCGTCTCGGGGAGGCGGTGTGTCTGTACCTCGTCGCCGCGCCCGGCTACGGCGACATCACGCTCGAGAAGATCAAGACCTACCTGCTCGAGCAGGGGGTGGCGATCCAGAAGGTTCCGGAGCGGCTGGAGATCGTCGAGGCGCTGCCGACGACGGCCACGGGCAAGATCCAGAAGAACGTGCTCCGTGCCCAGATCGCGGCCAAGATCGAGGCCGACCGGCTGCAGCGGGCACAAGCCGTCAGCTGATCGGAAGACGAAGGGGGCGAAGTCGATCGGCTTCGCCCCCTTGGTCGTGCGGGAAGAGTGGTCAGGTCGCGGCCACCACGACCGTCGCCGATCCGGTGACGACCGGGCCCTTGTCTCCGGAGGCGACGAGATCGAGGGTCGCCAGCGACTCACCATTCGCCTCGGTGATCGTCGCGACCGTGCCGCCCACGGTCAGGGTGTCGCCGAGGAAGACCGGGGCGACGAACCGGACACCGAAGGAGCGCACATGCTCGACGCCGAACGTGTCGGACAGCCACCCGGCCAGAATCCCGGCCTGCATCTGCCCCATCGCGATCACCCCCGGGAAACCCGAGGTGGCGACGAAGCCGGGATCGTGGTGCAGCGGATTGAAATCGCCTCCGGCGCCGGCGAACCGGACGATGTCGGTCTGGCTGATAGGGCCGACCACCCGGGTGTCGGGGGCATCGCCGACGCGGACCTTGGCCGGAGTTCTCATCGCTGCTCTCCTCGTTCGATCAGGACTTCCTCGAGCCGCACCACGGGTTCACCATCGGCGTCGACGTACTCGGTCTCCAGGGTCACGACGCGCATCGTCCCGCCCCGCTTGCCTTCTCGCTGTACGTCGTCGACGACGCGGCGGGTGCCGACCACGTGGTCGCCGGCGGTGAGCGGTCGCAGGTACGTCCACGTGACCGAACCGACCACCACCCGCGCGAGGGCCAGGCCCAGCGAGTCGACGAACGCGCGCTGGTCGCGTTGGTGTCCGGCGACGACGGTGTGCGTGAGAGTCGCGGGCACATCGCTGAATCCGGCGTCGCGCGCGGCGGCCGGATCGGTGTGCAACGGGTCGGTCGTGAACGTCGCGCGCGTGAATTCGCGGATCTTGCCGCGTTCGACGTCGTATTCGACGCGGTCGACGACGCCGGCGGGGAGTGGGTCTGACATCCGGGCCTCCTTTTTGGACTGACCTATAGTATCATTGAGCCTAAATTCGTGAGGAGGGTGCAATGGAGCTCGCTGATTCCCCAGACGAGGCCACATTCCGTGCAGAGGTCCGGGAGTGGGCCGAGAAAGCGGTCCCGACGCTGCCGTGGCCGGAACCGGTCGATCTGGTCGACAAGGTGCCGTTCTGGCAGCAATGGCAGCGACTGCTCTTCGACTCCGGCTACGGCGGGATGTCGTGGCCGCAGGAGTACGGCGGTCAGGCCGCCGACCCGATCCGCAAGGCCATCTTCACCGAGGAAATGGACCGCGTGGGTGCGCCGGAGCGGCTCAACACCATCGGCGAGGACTTCGCGGGCCCGACCATCATCGATTTCGGGACACCCGCGCAGAAGGAACGGTTCCTCCGGCCCATTCTGACCGGCGAGGAAATCTGGTGCCAGCTGTTCTCCGAGCCGGAGGCAGGATCGGACCTCGCGTCACTGCGAACCAAGGCCACGAAGGTGGACGGGGGCTGGAAGGTCAACGGGCAGAAGATCTGGACCAGTCGCGCACACATCGCGGCCCACGCGATCCTGCTCGCCCGCACCGGCGGCGGCGCGCGGCACAAGGGCATCACCTACTTCCTGGTGCCCATGGCCAGTGAGGGCATCACGGTGCGCCCGCTCGCCCACATGCTCGGCGAAGCGGAATTCAACGAGGTGTTCCTCGACGACGTGTTCATTCCCGACGACCTCGTCGTCGGGGAGGTCGACGGCGGATGGAAGGTCGCGATGGGCACGCTCGCCTACGAGCGGGTGGCGATTGCGACGGGTCGCGTCAACACGAAACGTGCCGTCGACGACATCGTGGGCGACATCGCGGGGATGACCGACGACGCAGGCCGTCCGCTCGGTGAGGATCCGGTGATCCGGCAAAAGGTCGCCGATCTGTACGGCCGGGCCCTCGTGCACTACCTCATCGGCCAGCGCGTCATCACGCTCGCGGCCAACGACGGCCCGCCGGGGCCGGTCACGTCGATCGGCAAGCTGTTCTTCTGCCCGCTCGTCGAGGAACTCGCCGATTTCCGGTTGTCCCTCGAACCGGTCGGCGGGCAGTTCGCCCTCGACGACGACCAGCAGAAGACAGCGCGGTGGCAACGACTCGCGTATCAGGCCCGCGGCACCGCCATCGCCGGCGGATCCACCTTCATCCAGCGCAACATCGTCGCCGAGCGCATGCTCGACATGCCGAGGAGCTGACCGTGTCCGACTACACCTGGCATCCCACCGACGAGTACGTCGAGAACGCCAACGTCACCCGGCTCGCCCGCGCCCACGGGCTCTCGGGCCTGGGCGAACTCCGTGCCCGTTCCGTCGCCGACGTGCGGTGGTACTGGGACGCGGTGGTTCGCGATCTCGGCCTGCCGTTCCAGACCCCGTACCGCGAGGTGCTCGACACCTCCCGCGGAATCGAGCACCCGGACTGGTTCGTCGGGGGCAAGACGAACGTCGTCGACGCGTGTCTGGGGCGGTGGCTCACCGACCCGGCGGCCGCCGACCGGACCGCGGTCGCGCACGAGGCGGAGGACGGCACCGTCCGGAGCCTGTCGTATCGCGAGCTCGCGGCGGACGTCGAGCGGGCGGCCGCGGGACTTCGGGAGCTCGGCGTCGGCAGGGGGGACGCCGTAGCCCTGTTCCTGCCGATGATCCCCGAGGCGGTCGTGTCGGTGTACGCGGTCGCGCGGCTCGGCGCGGTGCTGGTTCCGCTGTTCTCCGGCTTCGCTCCCAGCGCGATCGCGTCCCGCATCCAGGACGCGGACGCGAAGGTGGTGATCGTCGCGGACGGAACGGTGCGGCGCAAGTCCGTCACGATGAAGCCGGCCCTCGACGAGGCTCTCGTCTCGTGCCCGACCGTGCAGTCGGTCGTCGTGGTCGAAAACATCGGCGTCGACGTAGAATCGACCGGCCGCGACATCTCCTGGGCGAAGCTGCTCGGCAACGGCGGCGACCCGGGCCCGGTGGAGGCGATGAACGCGAGTGAGCCGTTCGCGCTGGCGTACACGTCCGGGACGACCGGCAAGCCGAAGGGAGCCGTGCACACGCACGCCGGGTTCCTCGTGAAGACAGCCAGCGAGGTGGCGTACTCGTTCGACCTCACGCCCGGCGGGGTGTTCTGCTGGATCACCGACATGGGCTGGATCATGGGGCCGCTGTCGATCGTCGGCACCCACGCCAACGGCGGCACCCTCGTGCTGTACGAGGGTTCGCCGGACGTGCCGGACACCGACCGGCTGTGGCAGCTCGCGCAGCGGCACGGGGTGACCATGCTCGGCGTCTCGCCGACATTGATCCGTACCCTGCGCGGACGGGATTCGGATGTCGCGGCGCGGTACGACCTGTCGTCCGTGCACACGATCGGGTCGACCGGCGAGCCCTGGGATCCGGACTCGTACGACTGGCTGGCACAAGATGTGTTCGGGGGCCGCGTTCCGGTCATCAATTTCTCCGGCGGCACCGAGGTGGGCGGCTCGTTCCTGGCGCCGTACCCGGTGGAGCCGATCCACAGCTGCTCGCTGGGCGGTCCGTCGCTCGGGATGGACGTCGACGTCGTCGACGATGCGGGACGGTCGTTGCGCGGCGAACAGGGCGAACTCGTCTGCAGGCAGCCGTGGCCGTCGATGACGCGCGGGGTGTGGAAGGACGAGGAACGCTACCTGGAGGCGTACTGGTCGACGTTCCCCGGCATGTGGCGGCACGGCGACTACGCCCTCGTCGACGACGACGGCCACTGGTACATCCGGGGCCGCTCGGACGACGTGATGAACGTGGCCGGCAAGCGCCTCGCCCCGGCGGAGGTCGAGGCGGTGCTCACCGCGCATCCGGCGGTCTCGGAGGCGGCGGCGGTCGGTGTCCCGGACCCGAAGAAGGGCGAGGCGGTGTGGGCGTTCTGGGTTCCCCGCGCGGACGCCCACACGGCGGACATCTCGGCCGAACTGGTCGCCGCCGTTGCCGCGGAGCTCGGAAAACCGTTCGCGCCGAGCGTGGTTCACCGGGTGTCGCGGCTGCCGAAGACCCGGTCGGCGAAGATCCTGCGCCGGGCGGTGCGCGCCGCCGCCCTGGGGACCGACCCGGGTGACCTGTCCGGTGCCGAGAACCCGGAGGCGATCGACGAGATCCGCGCCGTGGTGGCGGGCGGCGACATGTGAGTAACGAAGAAGGGGCCCACACCGCACGGTGTGGGCCCCTTCTTCGTCGAAACGGAAAATGTGAAAGCTACTCGTCGAGTGGGATGTCGGTGCGCTTCTCGAAGTCCTTGATCGACTCGGCATACGAGTGGACGTGCCGGCTCATGCGACGCACGGCGGCGTCGGCGTCCTTGTCGCGGATGGCCTTGGTGACGGAGCGGTGCGCCTTGACGGTGATCTCGCGGACCTTGTCGTCGATGAAGCCTTCGTTTTCGGTGGCGGCGTAGATGGCCCGCGACAGCGAGATCATCAGACCCGACAGCAACTCGTTGTGGCTGGCGCTCGCGACGGCGACGTGCCAGTCGATGTTGGCCTGAAGGAAGTCGTCGAGGCTGTCGCCTGCACCGGCGATATCGTCGTTGGCGGCGTCGAGTCGCGCGAGATCCTCGTCGGTGCGATGGCGGGCGGCGAGTTGCGCGCAGAACGGCTCGATCGCCTCGCGGGTCTCGAGCAGAGCGGCGAGACGGATCTGGCGACCGCGGATGAGCAGGGCCACCGTGTCGGCCATGGATTGCTCACCCGGGCGCTGCACGAAGGCGCCCCCGGCCCGGCCCGCCTTGATACGCACCAGTCCCTGCACCTCGAGGATGCGCAGGGCCTCGCGGACCGTGGTGCGGCTCATCTTCGTCTGGACGACGAGTTCGCGTTCCGGTGGCAGCGGTGTGCCTTCGACGTAGTCCCCGCTGAGGATGCGCTCGCGCAGTTCGTTCGCGAGGACGTCCGACGCCTTCGGTACCTCCATCGGGGTCAACTGGATGGAGGAACGCCCGTTCCGGGTGGTGTTCGGCACGGCTGGTGGCATGGCTCCCCGCCCTCTCTGGTCTAACGGTCAGACCTAATATACCATTGGGTTCTCGCTGCATTCGTCTTGCAGCCTATTCTTCGTCTCATCGAGAGGACCAGTTCTATGCGCTGGGAACTGTCAGAAGAGCAGGAAATGTTCACCGAAGCCCTGGACGGCTGGCTCGGGCGGTTCGCCGCTCCGGCGAATGTCCGCAAGTGGGGTGAATCGGGAGATCCTGCCGAATTCGAGCAGAAATTCGTCGAGGAAGGCTGGTTCTCCGCCGGCCTCGGCGAAGACATCGGTGGTCAGGGCGGTGGTCTGCTCGAACTGGCGCTGACCGCAGAGGCATTGGCCCGGTACGCCGCACCGTCGAGCGCCTGGACCGCGTCCGTCATCGCGGCGCCCCTGCTGCCCGCCGACGTCGCCGCCGACGTGCTGGCAGGGGGTGGTTTCGCGGCCGTGGCCGTCGACGCGACGCGTCCGTTCGGCCTCGCCGATTCGGTCCGCGCCGACGAGGGCGGCGCACTGACCGGCCGCGTCGCCACGGTGCTCGGCGCCGAACGGGCGAAACTGCTGGTTGTCCCGGCGACCGGCCCGGACGGCACCGCGGCCCTGTACCTCGTACGCGTCGACGACCCGGGTGTCACGGTCGAACAGCACCGCTTCCTCGACCCGTCCCGCGCGGCCGCGAATGTCCGGTTCGAGGGCGTCACCGGGCGGCGTCTCGACATCGAGGCCGAGACCGCTCTCGAGGACGCCGGACTGCGGGCGGCCGTGCTCGTGGCCGCGGACTCGCTCGGGGCGATGGGCCGCATGCTGCATCTCGCCGTGGACTACAGCAAGCAGCGGCAGCAGTTCGGTGTCGCGATCGGGTCGTTCCAGGCCGTGAAGCACGCTGCGGCAGGCATTCTCGTGTCCGTCGAGGCGGGACGGTCCATTGCGTACTACGCCGCGGCGTCGGTCGATCTCGGTCTGGACGACCGTGCGATTCATGCTGCCGTCGCCAAGGCTCAGGTGCCCCGCAATGCGGTGCAGGCGGCCGACAGTGCTCTCGTGATGCACGGCGCGATCGGCTACACGTGGGAACACGATCTGCACCTCTACTACAAGCGCGCCAAGTTGAACAAGAAGTTGTTCGGCGGCCCGGGCGTGTGGAACGAGCGCGTCGCACGGGATTTGCCCCTGTTGCCGGCCGCTGGATGATCGGCCGTTGACTTTTTGGTCTGTCCTTTAGTAATTTAAGTCCAAACGGAACCAACGACGACGGGACGTGCTGTGGACTTTGATCTGACCGAGGATCAGGCGACGATCCGAGATGCGGTGCGAGAGCTCGCCGGCAAGTTCGACGAGCAGTACTGGGTGGAGAAGGACAGCGAACACGAGTTCCCCACCGAGTTCTACGACGCGTTCGCCAAGGGCGGCTGGCTCGGCATCACCACGCCGGAGGCGTACGGCGGGCACGGGATGGGCATCACCGAGGCCTCGATCCTGCTCGAGGAAGTGGCCGCCTCCGGCGCGGGCATGAACGGCGCGAGCTCGATGCACCTGTCGATCTTCGGGATGCACCCGGTGATCGTGCACGGCTCGGAGGAGCTCAAGCAGCGCACCCTTCCGCGGATCGTCGACGGCGATCTGCACGTCTGCTTCGGCGTCACCGAGCCCGGCGCCGGTTTGGACACCACCAAGATCACCACCTTCGCGCGGCGCGAGGGCGACAAGTACATCGTCAACGGCCGCAAGGTCTGGATCTCGAAGGCGATGGAGTCGGAGAAGATCCTTCTCCTCACCCGCACAACGAAGTTCGAAGATGCGAAGAAGAAGACCGACGGTCTGACGCTGTTCCTCACCGACCTGGACCGCTCGAAGGTCGACATCCGCCCGATCAAGAAGATGGGGCGCAACGCGGTCACGTCGAACGAGTTGTTCATCGACGGCCTCGAGATCCCGGTCGAGGACCGGGTGGGTGAGGAAGGCAAGGGCTTCAAATACATTCTCGACGGCCTCAACCCGGAGCGCATGCTCGTCGCGTCGGAGGCCCTCGGCATCGGCCGGGCCGCGTTGCGCCGGGGCGTCCAGTACGCCAACGAGCGTGAGGTGTTCGGCAGGCCCATCGGCATGAATCAGGGCCTGCAGTTCCCGCTCGCGGATTCGCTCGCACGACTCGACGCCGCGGAACTCGTCCTGCGCAAGGCGACGTGGCTCTACGACAACGGAAAGCCCTGCGCCCGCGAGGCCAACATGGCCAAGTACCTCTGCGCCGACGCCGGTTTCCAGGCCGCCGACCGTGCCCTGCAGACCCACGGCGGGATGGGCTACTCGGAGGAGTACCACGTGGCCCGGTACTTCCGCGAAGCCCGCCTGACCAAGATAGCCCCGCTCAGCCAGGAGATGGTCCTCAACTACCTCGGCGAGCACGTCCTCGGCCTCCCCAGGAGCTACTGATGTTCGAACTCACCGGAAAGTCCGCACTCGTCACCGGTGCCGGCAGCGGCATCGGCGCCTCGGTGGCGCATGCCTACGCCCGCGCGGGTGCGGCCGTGCTCGTCACCGACGTCGACGGCGACGCCGCAGCCGCCGTGGCCGCGGAGATCACCGCGGCCGGCGGTTCGGCGAAGTCCGCGGCCCTCGACGTCCGCGACGGCGAGGCGGCCGCAGCGGCGGCGGAACAGGCCGCCGCGCTGAATGACGGCACACTCAACATCCTGGTCAACAACGCCGGTGCCATCGCTCCCGCGATGTTCCCGAACCTCGAAGAGGACGACTTCCGCCGCATCGTCGACATCCACCTCGTCGGCAGCTTCGTGTGCAGCAAGGCCGTTCTCCCGTACCTGCCCACCGACGGCAGTGGGCGCATCATCAACGTGACGTCCGCGGCCGGCCTGGTGGGCACCATCGGGCAGGCCAACTACGGTGCCGCGAAGGCGGGCATCATCGGTCTCACGAAGTCGCTGGCGCGTGAGCTCGCCAAGAAGCAGGTGACGGTCAACGCGCTCGCCCCGCTCGCCGCGACCAAGATGACGGAGAACATCCGCAGCAACGAGAAGCTCGCCGCCAAGACGCTCGCGCGGATCCCGTTGGGCCGCTGGGCGGAACCGGACGAGATTTCCGCGAGCTTCGTGTTCTTCGCGTCCGACGGCGCTGCGTACATCACGGGCCAGGTACTGCCCGTCGACGGAGGAACGGTGATCTGATGGCCGACAAGCGCAACCCCTTCCAGCGTTCCGCGCGCGAGGTCGTCATCGCGGAAGCCGCCCGCACCCCGATGGGCAAGTCGCACCCCGACCGCGGCTGGTTCCGCGACACCCACCCCAACGACATGCTCGGCGCGGTGTACACCGACCTGATCCGCCGCAGCGGCCTCGACCCGGCCGTCGTCGAAGACCTCGTGATCGGCTGCACCGCACCGTTCGGCGAGCAGTCCCGCAACATCGGCCGCAACGCCTGGCTGCAGGCGGGCTACCCGCCGGAGGTTCCGGCCGTGGTCCTGGACCGGCGCTGCGGGTCCGCACAGACCGCGGTCGAGATGGGCGCCGCCCTCGTCGGTTCCGGCACCCACGACGTCGTCCTCGCCGGCGGTGTCGAGCACATGGGCCACGTGCCGATGAACTCACCGGCCAAGATCTCCGAACTGTACGGGGACCCGTGGCCGGAAGCACTGCGCGACCGGTACGACTTCGTGAACCAGGGCGAGAGCGCCGAACTCATCGCCGACCGGTGGGAGATCTCGCGGCAGGAAATGGACGAGTTCGCCGTACGCTCCCACCGTCTGGCGAGCGACGCCATCGAAGCGGGTCGTTTCGACGCGGAGATGATCCCCCTCGATCTCGCCGGCGAGACCCGCTCCAGCGACCAGACCGTCCGCCCCGGCACAAGCCTCGACAGCCTGGCCGGGCTGAAGACGGTGTTCCGGGAGAACGGCCGCATCACCGCGGGCAGTTCGTCGCCGATCTCGGACGGGGCGGCCGGTGTACTGCTCGCCTCCCGCGAGGCGGCCGATACCCACGGACTGCGGGCCAGGGCCCGGATCCTCGACCAGACCACGGTCGGGGTGGACCCGATCATCATGCTGACCGGGCCGATCCCGGCCACCCGGAAGTTGCTCGACCGCAACGGGATGAGCATGAACGACATCGATCTCTTCGAGGTCAACGAGGCGTTCAGCTCGGTCGTCCTGGCCTGGGAGCGGGAACTGAAGCCCGACATGGACCGGGTCAACGTCAACGGCGGTGCGATCGCGCTCGGCCACCCGGTCGGCGCGACCGGGGCCCGTCTCATCGCGACGATCGTCGCCGAGCTCGAGCGGCGGGACGCCGAAATCGGCCTGGTGACCATGTGCTGCGGCGGCGGCCTGGGAACGGCGACCCTGATCCAGCGGATCGACTGATGATCGACCTGACACCGCACATCCGGCCCGGCGACGGGATCTGGTGGAGCCAGACGAGCGCGGAACCGACCCCGCTCGTCCACGCGCTGCTCGACCAGGTCTCGTCGATCGGCCCGGTCCGCGCGTTCGTGGGACTCACCTGGGATCGGCGGTTGACGAGCGAACTGCCCGACGAGCTCTCCGTCGTCTCCTACGGTGGCCTCGGCGAGCTTCGCCGTCTCGCCCGCCTCGAGGTCGTGCCCTGCCATTACGGGGCGCTGCCGCGGCTGTTCGCCGAACGACGGCTGCCGTGCGACGTCGGTTTCGTGCAGGTGTCGCCGCCGGACTCCGCCGGGAACTGCTCGCTCGGCGTCGGTGTCGACTACATCGCGGACGCCCTCGACCACACACCGGTCCTCATCGCCGAGATCAACCGGCGGATGCCCGTCACGCTCGGCGCACCGCGAATTCCGCTGTCGCGCTTCGCGGCGGTGGTCGAGACGGACCGGCCGTTGCTCGAGGCGCCGGACCGCGCACCCGCGGCGGCGGAGTCGGCTATCGCGCGGAATGTCGCCGATCTCGTGGCGGACGGCGACACGATCCAGATCGGCGTCGGAACACTGCCGTCGGCCGTCCTCACCGCTCTCGAGGGGCACAAGGACCTCGGGCTGCACTCCGGCATGATCTCCGACGCGGCACTGCGGCTGATCGACCGCGGCGTGCTGACCGGGGCGCGGAAGGAGATCGATCCGGGCCTGCACATCACGGGCGCCGCGCTCGGGACCGCGGCGCTGTACGACCGGCTGCCCGGACTTCCGGTGGCGTTCCGCCCGGCGAGCTACACCCATGCGCCGCACGTGCTCTCACAGCTTCGCTCGTTCGTGTCGATCAACTCGGCCATCGAGGTCGACCTGACCGGGCAGGTCGGTGCGGAAATGCGCAACACCACCTACGCGGGTGCCGTCGGGGGTCAGGTGGACTTCTCGCGGGCCGCGGCGATGACCGGCGGCCGCTCGATCATCGCGATGCGCGCGGATTCTCGCGGGGAGTCGACGATCAAGACCGCCCTGCAGTACGGCGCGGTCACCACCGCCCGCGCCGACGTCGACTTCGTGGTCACCGAGCACGGTGTCGCGGCACTGCGCGGATGTTCTCTCGGTGAACGCGCCCGCCGCATGATCGCGGTCGCGGCACCCGAGCACCGCGCCACCCTGGAATTCGATCTCGAGGAATACGACCTTGCATCCGCAGCGGAGTGAGGGGAAAGGAGTCGACGCCATGACGCGTCCCCAGCGGGTCCAGATCCGGGAGGTCGGTCCCCGTGACGGCTTCCAGAACGAGCCGGAGCACATTCCGACCGACGACAAGGTGCGGTTGATCAATGCCCTGGGGCGGGCGGGGTTCACCCGGATCGAGGTGGCCAGTTTCGTGCGGCCCGACGTGATCCCGCAGCTCGCGGACGGGGTCGAGGTGCTGTCGCGCATCGACGTTCCGGACGAGACGAAGCTGATGGTGCTCGTCCCCAACAGCAAGGGGCTCGACAACGCACTGAAGGTGCGCGACAAGTTCCACGAGGTCGCGATCTTCGTCAGCGCGTCGGAGACCCACAACAAGAAGAACGTCAATCGCACCGTCGACGAGACGATGGCCGACAACGACGTCATGGCCAAGCGGATCGTCGCCGAGGGGCTCGACTGCGCCGCGGTGATCGCGACGTCGTTCGGATGCCCGTTCGAGGGCAAGGTCGACCTGACCCGCGTGCTGGATCTGGCGGAGCGCTTCGCCGAGGCCGGTGCCACCGAGATCGGTTTCGGCGACACCACGGGCATGTGCAACCCTGCGTATGCGTCGGAGTTCTTCGCCGCGGCACTCGACCGGCTGCCGGGTGTCGAGGTGACCGCCCACTTCCACAACACCCGCGGCCAGGGCCTCGCCAACGCCTACGCGGCGCTCGAAGCGGGCTGCGCGAGTTTCGAATCGAGCTTCGGTGAGCTGGGCGGCTGCCCGGTTCCGGCGGGCTCGACGGGCAACATCGCCACCGAGGACCTGGTGAGCATGTTCCACGAGATGGGCGTCGAGACGGGTCTCGACCTTCCCCGGGTCATCGAGGCGGCGCGCGAAGCCCAGACGGTGCTGGGCCGCAAGCTCACCAGTCACTCGATCGTCGCGGGTCCCATCGAATGGGCATCGAGCCTGCGCTGAAGTCGGCTTACCATCAATCCACGAAAGACACAGACGGAGAAGAACATGAGTAATCGAGTTGCATTCGTGACCGGCGGTGCGCAGGGCATCGGCAAGGGCATCTCCGACGCCCTCGGGGCCGCGGGCTTCCGCGTCGCGGTCGCCGACCTCAACCTGGAGGTCGCAGAGGAGACCGCC
This sequence comes from Rhodococcus wratislaviensis, assembly GCF_041228765.1. Classification (NCBI taxonomy): domain Bacteria; kingdom Bacillati; phylum Actinomycetota; class Actinomycetes; order Mycobacteriales; family Nocardiaceae; genus Rhodococcus; species Rhodococcus wratislaviensis. Next base: position 2,047,617 of record NZ_CP150488.1, read on the forward strand.
GCCGGCATCCGCGACGCCGGCGGCCAGGCGATCGCCGTCCCCGTCGACGTGACCGACACCGCGTCGGTGCAGGCCGCGGTGAAGCAGGTCGCCGAGCAGTTCGGCCCGGTCGAGATCGTCGTGAACAACGCAGGCTGGGACGACTTCATGCCGTTCCTGAAGACCGACGAGGCGTTCTGGGACCGGATCCTCGACATCAACTTCAAGGGCCAGCTGCGCGTGATCCAGGCAACCGTCCCGGGCATGGTCGAGCGCGGCTTCGGCCGGGTCATCAACATCGGTTCCGACGCCGGCCGGGTCGGCTCGTCCCTCGAGGCCGTCTACTCAGGTGCGAAGGGCGGCATCATCGCCTTCACCAAGACCCTCGCCCGTGAGGTCGCGACCAAGGGCGTCACCGCGAACACGGTGTGCCCCGGCCCGACCGACACTCCTGCGCTCCGCAAGTTCGCGGACAGCTCGGGCCAGGAGGCGGACAAGGTGATCGGCGGCATGACCCGCGCCGTGCCGATGAAGCGGCTCGGCAAGGCTGAGGACATCGGTGCCGCGGTGGCGTTCTTCGCGTCCGACGCGGCCGAATTCGTCACCGGCCAGACCCTGTCGGTCAGCGGCGGTCTGACGATGTCCTGACTCCAGGCTTTCCCGAACGCGCGGCTGGAGTCATCCGGCCGCGCGTCCGGCATTCGCGGGGGTCGGACGGTAACGATCGTTTACAGATGTGCCTATGATCGGGGCATGACGAACAACGGTGATACAACGGATTTCGTGTCCTGGGCCCCGGTGGGTGAGTTCGAGGACATCCGGTACGAGCACAGTGGTGACGGAATCGCGAAGATCACGATCTGCCGGCCGGAGGTGCGCAACGCGTTCCGTCCGCAGACGTTGATGGAGATCTCCGAAGCTCTCGTCGATGCCCGCGAGGACTCCTCGGTCGGTGTCATCGTGCTGACGGGAGAGGGGCCCGACGCGTTCTGTTCGGGTGGCGATCAGCGGGTGCGCGGCGACACGGGCTACCTCACCGAGCCGGGCAAGGCGGGCAGTGTCGGCCGGTTCCACGTCACCGATCTGCAGATCCAGATCCGGCGCCTGCCGAAGCCGGTCGTGGCGATGGTCGCCGGCTACGCGATCGGCGGCGGGCACATCCTGCACCTGGTCTGCGATCTGTCCATCGCCGCGGACAACGCCCGGTTCGGTCAGGTCGGGCCGAAGGTCGGTTCGTTCGACGGCGGCTACGGCGCGGGGTTGCTCGCCGAACTGGTCGGGGTGAAGAAGGCCAAGGAGATCTGGTTCCTGTGCCGCCAGTACGACGCCGAGCAGGCGCGTGAGATGGGGCTGGTCAACACCGTCGTCCCGCTCGCCGACCTGGAGCTGGAAACCGTGCAGTGGTGCCGCGAGATGCTCGAGCTCTCGCCGTTCGCGCTGCGGCTGATGAAGGCCAGTTTCAACGCTGCAGAGGACGGCATGGCCGGGATCCAGCAGCTCGCCCACGATGCGAATCTGCTCTTCTACTCGACGGACGAGGCGAAGGAGGGCCGGGAGGCGTACAAGGCGAAGCGGCGCCCCGAGTTCGAGAAGTTTCCGCGCCGACCCTGACCTTCCATTTCGGTCCGACAATTAGTATGGTTGGGTCAATACCCCACGTGAGTGGCAATGCGTCCCTGGGCACACATTGCCACTCACCTGGGACTGGACCGAGAAGGATGGTGTGCATGTCGGAAACCGCAACGCCCGCAGTCGCGTGGAGCGACGTCGACGCCGGCGTCATGACGATCACGTTGCAGCGACGGCCGGCGAACGCCCTCGGGCTGCCGATCATCGACGGCCTGAACGCCGCACTCGACGCAGCCGATGCCGACGGCTCGGTGAAGGTGATCGTCGTCCGCTCGGACATTCCGGGCTTCTTCGCGGCCGGCGCCGACATCAAGCACATGTCGTCCGTGGACGCCGAGTCCTTCACCGCGTACGGTGATCGACTCCGTGGGGCACTCGACCGGCTCGCCTCGGCCGACCGCATCTCGATCGCCGCGGTGGACGGCCTCGCGCTGGGCGGTGGCCTCGAACTCGCCATGGCCTGCACCCTGCGGGTCGGCGGCGCGGACGCGAAGTTCGGGCTGCCCGAGGTGAAGCTGGGTCTGATTCCCGGAGCCGGTGGAACGCAGCGACTTCCGCGTCTCGTGGGGCGCGGCCGCGCCCTGGACATCATGCTGACTGCCCGTCAGGTCCTCGCCCCCGAGGCGCACGCGATCGGTCTGATCGACCGACTCGTCGACGCGGGCACCGCCACGGACGCCGCGCTGGCCCTCGCGGCCGAGTTGTGCACGATGTCGTTGCCCGCGCAGCGCGCCGTCATCCGCACGGTCGACGCGTCGTTCGATACACCGCTCGAGGAGGGCTTCGCGTTCGAGGTCGCCCAGGAGCAGGATCTGTTCGAGAACGGAGAGGCGAAGGAGGGCATCACCGCCTTCCTCGAGAAGCGCGCTCCGCGCTTCTCCTGAGCGTCGTGTCGTCCGGGCGTGCCGGAAGGGGTGCGATCGCGCTCGCCCTCTTCCTCGTCTACGTGATCTGGGGGTCGATCTACCTCGCGATCCGCCTGGTGATCGAAGAGGTTCCGCCGCTCGGCTCGATGGGCGCACGGTTCTTGCTCGCCGCCGCGTTGATGGCCGCCTTCCTGGCCTGTCGCGGCGGCTGGCGGCGGCTGCGCCTCACCGGGCGGGAAACGGCGGGTGCCGCGCTCCTGGGTGTGCTGTTGCTCGCCTGCGGCAACGGCCTGACCTCGGTGGGCCAGCTGCACGGAGTGCCCTCCGGGGTGACGGCACTTCTCGTCGCGATGGTGCCGCTGTGGATCTGCATCTATCGCGCCCTGTCCGGCGACCGACCGCAGGTTCTGGAGCTGGCCGGCGTCGGTGTGGGGCTGATCGGTCTGGCAATCCTGGTGCTGCCGCACGGTGGTGACCGGTCCGGACTCCCGCTCGTGGGTGTGGCCGTCATCGTGCTGTCCAGTCTCTCGTGGTCGTTCGGGTCGTGGATCAAGCCGCGGATCTGGCTGCCCCACGACGTGTATGTCAGTGCGATGTATCAGCTTCTGGCGGCGGGCGCGGCGATGGCGTTCGCCTCGGTCGCGACGGGAGAACGCCTGGACGGTGCCATCGGACCCCGGGCATGGGGTGCGTTCGGCTACCTCGTGGTGTTCGGCTCGATCGTCGGGTTCACCGCATACGCGTGGCTACTGCACCACGCGCCACTGCCGCTGGTTGCCACCCATACGTATGTGAATCCGCTGGTGGCTGTGGCGCTCGGATCGGTCGTGCTGTCCGAGCCCGTCACTCCCGCGCTGGTGGTCGGGGGAGCGGTGGTTCTGCTGTCGGTCGTGCTGGTCGTCAGTGCATACGCTCGAAAGCGACCGTCCGGGGATTCCACCTTGAACGGTTCCAAGGTATTATTATCGGACCAAAGAGTGACGGGAGGCGGGTAGATGGCGCAGGGCAGCGTGAAACGCTCGTTCACCGGACCGCTGTCGGGACTGAAGGTGGTGGAGATCGGTTCGATCGGCCCCGGGCCGTTCTGCGCCATGCTCCTTGCAGATCTCGGCGCCGACGTGATTCGCGTGGACCGCGCCGTCGGTGCCGGGTTGGTCGGCCCGAACGCCGACTTCCGCACGGAACTGCTGCACCGGGGCCGTCGCTCACTCGCCGTCGACCTCAAACACCCGGAGGGTGCAGAGGTGGTGTTGTCGCTCGTCGAGGACGCCGACGTCCTGATCGAGGGCTTCCGTCCCGGAGTTGCCGAGCGACTGGGCATCGGACCGGACGACTGCGCCGCACGGAGCCCCGGGCTGATCTACGGTCGTATGACCGGTTTCGGGCAGGACGGACCGCTCGCCCAGCACGTCGGACACGACATCAACTACGTAGCGCTCAGTGGCACCCTGTCCATGATCGGACGCCAAGGCCAGCCGCCGACCCCGCCGCTCAGCCTGATCGGCGACTTCGGTGGCGGGGGAATGCTTCTCGCCCTCGGCATCGTGTCCGCTATCTTCGAGAAACAACGTTCAGGGCTCGGACAGGTGATCGATGCCTCGATGGTCGAGGGTGCCGCACTCCTCGCGACACCGTTCTTCGGGTTCGCGCAGACCGGGGTGTGGAACGGTGAGCGCGGCACCAACCTCGTCGACAGCGGCGCGCCCTATTACGACGCCTACGAGACCGCGGACGGCAAATGGCTGGCCGTCGGTGCCCTGGAACCGCACTTCTACGCCGACCTCGTCGCGCTGCTGGACCTGCCCGACGACCTCCCGGACCAGAACGACCGATCGCAGTGGCCGCAGATGAAGAAGATCTTCGCCGACGCCGTGCGAGGTCGCACTCTCGCCGACTGGCTCGACGCCGCCGAGGGACTGACGCCCTGCATCGCGCCCGTCCTCGACGTCGACGAGGCGCCGGCGCACCCGCACAACGTCGCGCGCGGCACGTTCGTCGAGGTCGACGGGCTCGTTCAGCCCGCGCCCGCGCCGCGATTCAGTCGCACGGCTGCCGCGGTGGACCGCCGTCCGCCGGCGCCGGGCGAACACACCACCGAAATCCTGACCGACTGGGGGATCGCCTCGGGCCGCGTCGCCGACTGGCTGCGCTCGGGTGCCGTGCGCGAGGCCGCCGCAGCGACCTGACCTGCCGGGCGCGAGACGCCCGGACCACACACTGACGGCGATCACCTGGGATCGCCGAACTTGAGAAGGAGTGAACTCGTGACCGAGCCCACCACATGGGAGACGTTCACGCTCGAGCGGCCGGAACCCGGCATCGCCGTCGTGACGTTGAATCGCCCCGAACGGATGAACTCGATGACGAACACCATGTTCGTCGAACTGGAGAAGGTTGCGCTGCAGCTGGATCACGAGCACGACCTGCGGGTCGTGATCCTCACCGGCGCCGGTAAGGCGTTCTGCGGGGGATTCGACCTCGACGACGCCGAGGGGCTGTCGTCACTGACGCCGATGGGCATGCTCGACCAGCAAGAACTGGCGGCGCGGGCACTCGCGGCGATCCGCAGTATCCGCGTCCCGGTGATCGCGGCGGTCAACGGTGCGGCCGCCGGCGGTGGGCTGTCCCTGTCCCTCGCCGCCGACATCCGGATCGGTTCGCCGGCGGCGCGCTTCAACGCGGCGTTCGTGCGGATCGGTCTCTCGGCCGGCGACCTGGGCGCGTCCTGGCACCTGCCCCGGCTCATCGGTCCCGCGCGGGCAGCGGAGTTCGCCTACACCGGCCGCTTCATCGAGGCCGTCGAGGCCGAGTCCCTCGGACTGCTGAACGCGGTCGTTCCGGCCGAGTCGCTGCTCGACGAGGCTCTCGCGATGGCCTGCCTGATCTGTGCGAATTCTCCTGCCGGAGTGCAGCTGTCGAAGCGCGCGCTCCACGCGAACATGGAGGTGTCGTCGTACGCGGCGGCGCTCGAACTGGAGAACCGCGGTCAGGCGCTGCTCACCCGCGGCGAGGACATGCCCGAAGCCCTGGCCGCCTTCAAGGAAAAGCGCAACCCGAAGTTCACGGGGCGGTGACCGGCATGACGCAGACGGAAACGCGGGAGAATACAGCGGTGCTGAGCAACTACACGCCGCCCCAGCTGGAGACCCTCACCCTCGAGGTGATCGAGGGCAAGATCGCCGTCCTCACGATCGACCGGCCGGACCGGATGAACTCGATGACCGTGAAGATGTTCGAGGAGTTCAACACCGCCGCGTACGCGTTGCGTGACACGGACGCCCGGGCGTTGATCATCCGTGGCGCGGGCGACCGGGTGTTCTGTGCGGGGTTCGATCTGGACGAGATCCACGTCATCACCGAAATGGGTGTGCGCGAGTTCCTGCGGTTCCAGGAGACCGCGACCGGCGGATTGGCGGCGCTGTACCACCTGCCGTTCCCCGTAATCGCGGCGATTCACGGTGCCGCGGCGGGAGGCGGGATGGCTCTCGCGCTCGCCGCCGACATCCGCCTCGTAGCGCCGACGGCGAAGTTCAACGCGGCGTTCGTCAAAGTCGGCCTGTCCGTCGGCGAACTGGGCACGTCGTGGAAGCTCACCCGGCTCGTCGGGCCGGGCCGGGCGGCGGAAATTGCGTACACGGCACGCTTCGTCGGCGCCGAGGAAGCTGCCCGAATCGGGTTGGCCAACCGAGTTGTGCCGAGCGAGGACCTGTTCGACGAGGCCGTCGCGGTGGCCGAGGCCATTGCCTCGAACTCCCCGGGCGGCGTCCGGATGTCGAAGCGGGCTCTGCAGCGGAACCAGGAAGTCACGTCCTACTCCGCGGCCCTGGAGTTGGAGAACCGAGGACAGGCGCTGCTCACCCGCTGCGCAGACATGCCGGAGGCGCTCGCGGCGTTCAAGGAGAAGCGGGAACCGCGCTTCACAGGCCGATAGGTATCAACGAATGAGAACACGGATGGAGGCGAGCGAATGACCTGGGACTGGACGCCCGACACGCTCGGTGCGCTGGAGTCGTTCCTGCGCGATCGGGGCATCACCGATGGCACGCTCACGACTTCCCGGATCGGCGACGGGCATTCGAACTTGACGTTCCTGGTGTCCGACGGGGTCCGTCAGGTGATCGTCCGCCGTCCCCCGCCTCCGCCGGTTCCGCCGGGCGCCCACGACATGCTGCGGGAGGCGCGCCTCGTCGGGGGCCTTGCGGGCAGTGGTGTGCCGGTGGCGGACGTACTCGCCGTCGGGCAGACCGGTGACGTACTCGATGTCCCGTTCTACGTGATGGACTACGTCGCCGGTCCGGTGGTCACCACCGAGACACCGCCGGCGTTGAGCGCGCCCGCGGACCGCCGTCGCATCGGTGAGGCGTTGATCGACACCCTCGCGGCACTGCATGCGGTGGACTGGCAGGCTGCCGGGCTGGGTGATCTGGGTCGTCCGGAGGGATTCAACGCGCGTCACCTGCGACGCATGGGCAAATTGGTGGCGGCCGAGGACGGGACGCCGCCGCCGGAGTTCGCGGACATCGACGCGTGGCTCGGCGCCAACGTGCCCGCCGAATCCGGTGCGGCGATCATCCACAACGACTACCGCATCGGCAACGTTATTCTCGCCCCTGACTCACCGGGACGTATTGCCGCAGTGCTGGACTGGGAGCTCGCGACGATCGGTGACCCGCTCTTCGATCTGGGGTACTTTCTCGCGTCGTATCCCGTCGAAGGGGAGGAGCACACACCCACCGAGGACCTAGGCGTCGCGGTGCTCGAGGACGGCTACCCGACCCGCGACGAACTCGCCCAGCGATACGCGGCCGCCACCGGCGCCGACCTGTCGAACCTGAACTGGTACACGGCACTGGCCCTGTGGAAGCTGGCGGTGCTGTACGAGTACGGGCGCCGCCGCGCCGTCGCCGGAGTCGGCGATCAGTACTACCGCGACGGGGCACTCGTGCGTGCCTTCCTCGACGCCGCCCACCGCGCGGCGGGGCTGACACAGTCCGTGGTCTGACCTCTGCGTCAAGGCTGTCTCAGGCAGGGACGGCTGGGAAGGAATCGACGACCTGCCGGCGCAGCGGCCCTGCCATGTGGGCGAAGTCGCCTCGACGCAGATTCGCCCGCCCCGATCCTGTACACCTCCGGAACCACGGGAAGGCCGAAGGGCGCGATACTGACACACCGAAACCTGTGGGCCAGCAACGTCAACTGGATGCTGGCGGTGAACTACAACGCCGAACATGCCGCGCTCACGTCGGCGCCACTCTACGCGGGGACACTGCTCGACGACATCGAGCGATATCAGGTGACGTCGCTGTTCATGGTGCCGGCCATGATGTTCACGAGCAAAACGCGAGCGTTTCGACACCGCCGACTTGTCCAGCGTCCGTATCATCGTCGCGGGTGCAGCGCCTGTCCCGGAACCGATGTTGCGGCTGTATGGGGCACGGGGCATTCCCGTCAGCCAGTGCTGGGGTCTCACCGAGGCGGCGACCGGAGCGACGTTCCGGGGCACCGATCGCGCGCTCGACAAGCTGGGGTCCCTGCGGCACCGCCGGCATGCTGAACGAGGCCCGTCTGATCGACGCCGACGGCGACGTGGTGACGACGCCCGGTGCGCGCGGAGAACTCTGCGTGCGCGGCGACACCGTGACCCCGGGATACTGGAACATGGCCGAGGAAACTGCCGCCGCACTTGGCCCGGATGGCTGGTTGCGCACCGGTGACGTCGCCTATCAGGACGATGACGGCTACTACAACATGGCGGGCCGGCTCGAGGACATGATCAGAGGACATGATCATCAGTGGTGGCGAGAACTTCTACCCCGCAGAGGTCGAGAGCGTGCTGTACGGCCATCCGGGCATTGCCGAGGTCGCGGTGATCGGCGCCCCCAACGATCGCTGGGGAGAACGGGTGGTGGCGGTTGTCGTCCCCGTGCCGGGCGCGCGACTGGAGTTGGAGGAGCTGCGAGAGTTCGCCGGTGCCGCACTGGCCCGGTACAAGTTGCCGCTCGAACTGCGCATCGTCGACCTACTCCCGCGGAACACGACCGGGAAGGTCCTCGAGCACGAATCGCGTGCGATGAGTGGCACCGGCGCCTGATCGCCGGCGCAGCGGCCGGTCACATGCGATGACACGTGACCGTCGCTGTGGTGCAGGTCTTTCCGGATGGATTGCGTCCGACTACCTGAACTACGGCGAAGGTACGGCCGCGGTAGATCATTCTGGGTGCGAAGGTGATCGGCTCGGTGCCCGGGCAGGGCCGTACGAACGCCATGGCGATGGACGTCGTCTGGAATTCGGCATGTGGTGTCACCGCGGAGTGGCCGGCGAGCTCGGAGGCGCACAGCAGGACCCCGCCGTGGACGTTGCCCAGCGGATTGCGGAGCGACTCCGACGGTTCGAGTTCGAGGCCGGCAGCGGCGTTGTCCCTTCGGTGGTGCGCACCGAGCAGTTCGATGATCGAGGTCGCGTTCATTCGGGCTGGAGCGACGTGGTCGGGCACCGAACCCGTTGGCATGTCGGCGGCGACGAATCGGAGGCGGGCGCTTGCGAGCGCAACGACCCGTCCGGACTCGTCGACGACCCGGCTGGTTGCCAGCCCCCCGTCGGGATCTTCGGTGACGACTTGGCTCTCTGCCCGCAGGACCGAACCGTCGAGTGCAGGGTTGCGGGAGAAGTCGAGGTGAAGGTCCGTCGTGACGGACCAGTGCCCGGCCGGGGCGCGGGCGGTGATCGGATATCCCGTCACGTCGTCCATCAGCACACCGAGTGCGCCGCGGCACGGCAGTCCGCGCTCATCGGCCATCCACGGTCCGGTCGTCATCGTGGACTTGCCGTGGGTGGCGTCGCCGGTCACGGGTGTTACTCGGAACAGTGCTTCGACACCGGTCGCGACGAACGGGAGTGCGGTGACGTCCTCGATGGTCATGTCCCTCCTGGACAGACAGGAGAAGGCCCGCCGACGGACGCGAGTCTCGTCGGCAGGCCTTCCTCGTACGGGTGTGGGTCAGACCCCGCGCTGGGCCTTCGCGGCTTCGCTGGCGGCCTTGCTCTTTTCCCGGGCGGCGGCCCAGTCTTCGCTGCTCATCGACGTCAGTCCGGCGAAAGTGCCGGGGCCGGCGAGCATCTGGCCGCCGTCCATCGCGATGGTTTGGCCGGTGAGGTAGTCGCAGGCGTCCGACAGCAGGAAGATGGTGAGGTTGGCGAGTTCCTCCATGGTGCCCATCCGGCCCATCGGCACCTGGTCGGCCTGGGTGGCGCCGACGGCACTCTTCTCGGTCGGGTTGAGCATCTCCCACGCGTAGTCCGTCGGGATCGGTCCGGGGGCGAGTGCGTTGAGGCGGATGCCGTAGCGGGCCCATTCGACGGCGAGCGACATCGTCATCGAGTGCACGGCGGCCTTCGCCATCGCGGACGGGACGACGAACGCAGAACCGCTCCACACCCAGGTGGTGAGCGTCGACAGGACGACGCCCTTGGTGCCGCCCTCGATCCAGCGACGGCCCGCGGCGTGGGTGGTATTGAACGACCCGTTCATCACCGTGGAGGTGACGGCCTCGAAGGCGCGCGGGCTGAGCGATTCGGTGGGGGCGATGAAGTTCGCGGCGGCGTTGTTGATCACGCCGGTCAGGGGGCCGTGCAGCGCCCAGATCTCGTCCATCGCGGACGACACGAGGTCGGCGTTGCGGACGTCGACGGTCTGCCAGTGCACCGAGCCCGGCCTGGAGACGGATGCCTCCGCGGCGGCCTCTTCGAGGACGGCGGGCCGGCGGCCCCACAGGTGTACTTCGGCGCCGTGGTCGACGAGGTGCCGGGCGACGCCGCGACCGAGCCCGGTGCCGCCGCCGGTGATGAGCACGCGCTTGCCCGCGAGGGCGTCGGACGCGAAGGGGGAAGTGGTCATGCGCTGGTCCTAATGGTCGGGAACGAGGGCTACAGGCCCAGGCTCTTGCTGATGATCTCGCGCTGAATCTCGTTGGTACCGCCATAGATCGGCGGCGCCAGGGAGCGGCGGACCTGTTCCTCCATGCCGTATTCGCGGGTGTAGCCGTAACCACCCATCATCTGCATCGCCTCGAGCGCGGTCTTCTTCGCGATCTCGGTGCATTTCAGCTTGGCCATCGAGCCCTCGCGGTTGAGGTTGTCTTCCTCGCCGGCGTCGATCCGCTCGGCCACCTCGTACACGAAGGACTTCGCGAAGGCGATCTCCGTGGCGAGATCCGCGATCCGATGCCGGATGGCCTGGAAGCTGCTGATCTTGTGGCCGAACTGCTCGCGCTCGGTGACGAAGGCGATCAGGTCGTCGAGCGAACGCTGGGCGCCGCCGAGCGCCATCGTCGCGATGATGAGCCGTTCGACGCTCAGTCCGCGCATCAGATGGCGCCACGCCTGGTTCGGTGTGCCGACGACAGCGCTCACCGGGACCGCGACGTCGGTGAAGTAGAGGTCGTTGCAGGTCCGGGCTTCCATGGTCTTGATCTCGTGTATCTGGAGGCCGGGCGTGTCGGTCGGCACCATGAACAGGGTCAGGCCCTGGTGCTTGTTGCCGGACGTTTCGGTCCGGGCCAGGAGGAGGATGTGCTCGGCGATGTGGGCTGCGGAGATCCACGTCTTCTGCCCGTTGATGACGTAGTGGTCGTCCAGCAGGTCTGCTTTGATTCGGACACCACCGAGGTCGGAACCCGCACCGGGCTCGCTGAGGGCGATCGCCTCGAGCTTGCCGGACGCCATGTTTCCGACGATCGTGCGCTTCTGTTCCTCGGTGCCGTAGCGCAGATAGGTCTGGGCGGCGGTGAGGCCGGTGGAGTAGGCGGTGATGGGGGCGAGCCCCCGGGAGGACTCTTCGAGGAAGATGCATTCCTCGACCATTCCTCCGCCCCCGCCACCGTATTCTTCCGGCAGCGAGACTCCCAGCCAGCCGAGGCCGGCGAACTTGTCGAGGATGATCGGGCTGTTTGCCAATGTTCCGCCCTCGGTGAGCAAGTCACGTTGCTGGAGGGTCTTGCATTCGGCGTCGCAGAACTCGCGGACGGCGACCGCGAACTCTCGTTGCTCTCGGGTGAAACGCATGTGGCCTACTGCTCTCTGTGACGGGTCCTGGGAAGTGAGTTGCCGGACGGCGAGGCGAAAGACAGCCCCGCCGTCCGGAAGTCATGGGTCAGGCCCCGCGGAACTTGGAGAAGTCGGGCTTGCGCTTCTCGTTGAACGCACTGATGCCCTCGATGGCCTCGGCCGACTCACCGAACAGCTTGAGCGTGGAGTACGCCATGTTGCCCTGCGCGATGAAGTGCTCGGTGTCGGCGTTGAGGGACTGCTTGAGCACCTTCAGCGCCGTCGGCGACAGCTGCAGGATCTCGTCCGCCCACGCCCGGACCTCCGCCCGCAACTGGTCACCGGGCACCACCTTGTTGACCAGGCCCCAGTCGAGGGCCTGCTCGGCGCTGTAGCGCCGGCAGAGGAACCAGATCTCACGCGCCCGCTTCTCGCCGATCGCCCGGGCGAGGTACCCGGTGCCGAGTCCGGCGTCGAACGACCCGACGCGCGGTCCGTTCTGCCCGAAGATGGCGTGCTCTGCGGCGATCGACAGGTCGCACAGCAGGTGCAGCACGTGTCCGCCGCCGACCGCGACACCGTTCACCGCGGCGATCACGGGCTTGGGCACGTCCCGGATCACCCGGTGCAGCGCCTCGACCTCGAACAAGCCGCTGTCGGATGGACCGTAGTCGCCCGTCTCCATGCGCTGCTTCTGGTCGCCACCCGAGCAGAACGCCTTCTCGCCGGCACCGGTGAGCGCGATCGCCCCGACCTCGGAGCTGCCCCACGCCTTCTTGAACGACTTCACCAACTCGTCGACGGTCTTCGCGCGGAACGCGTTGTACCGGTCGGGCCGGTTGATCGTGATCCAGGCGAGTCCGTTCTCGACCTCGTACGTCACATCCGTGAAGTCACTCATCGACCTACTGGTCCTTTCCTGTTGCACGCGGAACGAGAGCCGGTCCGCGAAATTCTTTTGGTCTTACCTTATGACGAAGGTAGCGCTGATAACGAGCGTTTTCAAGGGGGCGACTGAAAAACGCCTGTACCTGCGGCGATGGATTTCGCACTTCTCTGCAAAATGGATTCGGCTCGGAACCGGCTCGTCTGGAGCCCGTGCGACGAGGCGCAGGTGGCCTCGAGTCGTCGGGAAGTACTCGAGCGCTGAATTCGACTATCTACGAACGTGATCGAGGTAGACGCACTACATTTGCGCTCACGCACCCCCTGTCGGCCCCTGCAGCGAGTGCGGGAACCGAGAAGGTGCGCGTCTGCCCGGGGCGGACGGAATCCGCTCAGGCCCGGGCGCGGATGCCCATCGCACCGCAGACGGGTGAGGGCCAGTCGACGTCGGTGCGGGCGAGTTCCCGATCGACCGCTTCGGCGACGTCGTCGGCGAAGGGCACGACCCGGCGGCTGGTGAGGTCGACGTGGGTGGCGGTGACCTCGAGGGTGCTGGCGAGGCGCTCGGTGGTGTCGTCCACGAGGAAGGCCATCGCGTGCACCACCTTGTCGGAGCGTGCGACGATCCGCGCGTGCACCGACACCCGGTCGCCGACGTGGACCTCCGCGTAGTAGCGGATGTGGTGCTCCGCGGTGAAGAACCCCTGGCCGCGGGTGGCGCGGTAGTCGTCGGTGATGCCCATCCGGTCGAACACCTCCGCGATCGCCTGCGCCTCGAGGTCGAAGTAGTGGCGGATGTTCATGTGGCCGTTCTCGTCCTCGTAGGCGGACGGAACGAGCACCGGCCCGCACTCGCGGGGCAGTGCGACCACCTGGAGGTAGGAGGGGATTCCGCCTGGTATCGTCATCGATCCACTATAACGATCGTTCACAACCGGTGCTAGAATGGCGCGGTGGACCGGAACCGGAAGATCCTCGACACTGCCGCAGAGCTGTTCTACGAAAAAGGCTTTCACGGTACTAGTGTCGACGAACTGGGGTCCCGTGCCGGACTGAGCGGTCCCGCCATCTACCGCCATTTCTCCGGCAAGGACGAGATCCTGGCCACCCTGTTCGACGAGGCGATGGACGAGTTGATCGGCGCCACCGAACCCGTCCACGACGACGCGGATCTCGATCTCCAGCGGATGATCCGGCACCACGCCCTGTTCGCAGCCCGGCACCGGCATCTCGTGAATGTCAGCCAGCGTGAAGACCGGTCGCTGGTCGATCCGTGGCGGAAGGCGATCAATCGCCGGCGCAAGCAGTACGTCCAGAGCTGGGAGGCTGCGGTGGCGCGGTCGATCCCCGCCGCGTCACCGGCGGAAGTGTCCGTGGCCACCCAGTCCTGCCTGGGCATGATCTTCTCCATCGCATACTGGCCGGCCAAGGTGACTCGCACGGCCGGGCTGGCCGACCACATGGTGCGGATGGCGAGCGAGGGCCTGGACGCCTTCCGCGAATAGTGCACTGCCCCTGCACTGTCGGCGGGTGCAGGGGCAGTGATACGCATCGGACTACGTCGCGATGCTGGCGCGGTACGCGTAGGACGACGACCGCGACAGCGCGAACTCGAAGATCCCGTACCCGGTCTGCCCGTCCCAGTCGAACGTGCAGCACCGGTCGGTCAGGGCCGAGTCGAGAGTCTTCGGCCCCACCGTCCCGTCCAACGGGTAGACGTCGAACTCCTCGTGGTCGCGGCCGCGGACCTTGCCGTGGTGCCCGCCGTAGCCGCCGCCTGCCATGAAGCCCCCGCCGGCCGAGGCGTCCGCGTCGACGCGGTAGGTGGCTCCGGAGGCTGTCACGATCTCCACCGTGCCGGAAGCGAGGTCGTTGCCCGAGGTGAACACCAGGTCGTGCCGGACGTCGGCGATGTCGTCGAGTCGGCCGTCGTCGTGCATGACGGCGCCCTCCAACAGGATCCGTCCGCCCACGCGGTCCTCGACGAGCAGGAATCCGAACGTGCGGTCCGGGAACTGGGCCTGGTACCAGATGTGCAGGCCCTGGCCCCCGGACATCGTGCGCACGCCGCGGGAGCGGTCCCGCAGGCCGTACCACCCCCCGACGTCCGTAGTGGTTCCGTCGAGGGTGAGAGTGCCTTCGTAGCGACCGGGCTGGAAGAGGTGATCGAACGCGGTGACGTTGCCGTCCGTGTTCTTCACGTCCACCGATCCGAGCCAGTACGGCGCCCGTGCGCGCCAGAGCAGATCCAGTTCGAGCCCGGTCTTGTTCTCACCCAGCTGAATTCGCCAGATTTTGTTGTCCTCCACGGTTTCCCACGTCAACGGTCCGACGGAGGCGCCGTCGGTGTCGGAGTGTTCGGTGGAGAAGCGGAGATTGCGCTGTTCGGACTCCGTGGTCAGGACGACGAAGCCGTCCACGACGTTCCGCGGCGGATAGACGCCGGCGCCGAGGATCACCGACGGTGCAGCGGCTCCGTCCGGGTGGAGATTGAACATGAACCGGTCGAAGAACTTCTCCGGCATGTCCTCGGCGGTGTGCGTCACCAGGGCGTCGTGAAATCCGTCGGTCATACGTGCTCCTTCTGTTCTACGGTCACATTGTCGGCGCCGATTTCGCGATGGTCCAGCGTGAAGCGGTAGGAACCCATCATCAGCAGGCACGCGATGGCGACGCCGACCAGGACGATGATCGGAAGCGCGCCGGCACTGTAGGAGCCGGTGGCGCCGTAAACCTGTCCGAGCAGGAAGATGCCGAACGCCGACCCCTGCGCGTACAGGAAGTAGATGAATCCCAGCACCCGGCCGTACGAGTGCTTGGGGAAGTACCGGCTCACCATGTAGGCGGCGAGGTCGCCTTCGGAACCCAGACCCAGACCGATCAGGGCGGCGCCGGCGAACAGTACGCCCGTCTGCGACGACGTGATCATGAGGAAGACCCCGACCCCACACAGGGCGAAGATGATCGAGCCGATGACGGGGGCATAGAACCGGTCCAGCAGGTAGCCGACCAGCAGTCGTGCTCCGATCGACGCCAGGCTCAGCACCGACAGAATGGAGACGGCGGTGCCCTGGCTGATGCCCTTGTCCGTGGTCATGGGCACGACCTGGGACATCAGGCCGAACGTCGCCGACGACACGAAGAAGATGGCGACGGACAGCAGCCAGAACTGCCGGTACTTCCTCGCGATGGTGAGCAGCGATTCCCCGGCCATCCGGCCCTGTAGACGCGCGGCCACGCGCTCGGCCTCGTGTTCGGCGGGCATGCGGGTGACGAAGGCGTAGACCGCGGCCGGGATGACCGTGCACAGGGCTCCGATGACCAGGAACGCCATCCGCCATCCGCCGATGCCGAGCATCCAGTTGGCCAGATACGGCATGAGTACTCCGCACGAGCCGAGGCCGGCCATGAGGATGCCCAGCGCCATGCCGCGACGGTCCTGGAACCACGCACTCACCACGGTCGAGTGCGCCACCGGGTTCACGGCGCCCGCTCCGGCGCCGATCACGACACAGAGCAGGTAGAAGACGAGTTGATTGTTCGGCAGCGCGGACATCAGCATCAGGCCGATGCCGAACGCCAGTGACATCGGAACCGACGGGATCTTGGGCCCGTACCGGTCGATGAGGAAACCCAGAATGACGATGCTGATGCCCACCAGCACCGTTTCGATGGACAGGCCGTTGCTGATGACGCTTCGTTCCCAGCCGAATTCTGCGGTCATGGGCTTACCCAGAATGTTGAACAACACGTTGACGGCGGTCGTGCCGAACAGCAGTGTCACAAAGCCTGTGACGACGTACCACCAGCGGTTCAGATGCCGCGTGGACGCTGTGCTCATGGGAGCTCCTGTCGATCGATGTCGAGGGTCGGACCGTGTACTTGGGGTGCGGGCGAGCCACCTGAGTGGCGCTCGTCACAGCATGAGAGCATATGGACAGGCCAAATGCAAAGGACAGACCAAACTGCCTCAAGCGGTTCCCACAGTCGCTCCCCGCCGAGACCCGAAGTCGAACATCCTGCTCGCGATGCGACGAAGTTGGAGCTCGTCCGTACCTTCCGTGATGCGGTAGCGGCGGTGGTGGCGGTAGATGTGTTCGAACTGCTTGTGGCGGGTGTATCCGACGCCGCCGTGGATCTGGATCGCGCGGTCGGCGGCCCGGCACGCGAGCTGGTTGCTGCGCAGATTCACCATCGCGACCTTGTCGGTGACGGCCGTCTTCCCGAGCTCGTCCATCATCGCGGCGGTCTTGTAGATCGTGTTGCGGATCAGTTCCGCGTCGGTCTGTAATTCCACCAGCTGCCATTGGATGCCCTGGTGCTCGTGCAGGGGCTTGCCGAAGACGACCCGTTCCTGCGCGTACCGCACGCTCTCGTCTATGCAGTACTGCGCGGCGCCGAGCGAAGACGACGCCTGCCGGATGCGGTTCTCGTGAACGAACAGTTGGGCGCAGTCGAGTCCGCGGCCGACCTCGCCGACCACGGCTCCCGCGGGCACCCGCACGTCGTCGAGATGGACCTCCGAATGGTCGCTGGGCATGTTGAACGTCCAGTGGTTGAACGGCACCGAGAAGCCGGGGGCGTCCGTCGGCACGAGGAACGCGGTAATCCCGTCCGCCGTGCCCGCCTGCCCCGACGTGCGTGCGAACACAAGGTCGACCTCGGAACAGTCGACCAGGCTGTTGAAGCGCTTCGCCCCGGTGATCACCCAGTCTTCGCCGTCGCGCCGGGCCGTCGTCTCCAGATACGTCGCGTCGCTGCCGTGCCCCGGCTCGGTGAGTCCGAACGCGATCTCGATGTCGCCGCGGATCAGCGGTTCGAGGTACTGCTCCCGCTGTTCCGCGGTGCCGTATTCGTGGAGTACGAGGGCGAGCGGCAGGTTCGCGACCACCGACGCCTCGTCGGAATGGGGGAAGTGCAGGCCCGAACCCCGGGTGAGAAGGTGTTCGCGGACGACGGCCATCGCGAGGTTGCTGCCGTCGTTCCCGCCGAGCGCCCGCGGCAGTGGAAACCGGAAGAAGCCGGCGGCATCGGATCGACGCCGTGCCTCGAGCAGCAACTCGCGCCATTCCTGCTTCGGAAACCCGTCCCGCTCCCAGTCCGTGCGCGCGTACTCGCGGCGGTGATCGAAGAACTGCGGGTGCTTGGCCTCGAGCGGCACGATCTCACGGTCGATGAACGCGTCGAGGTCGGTGACGAACTGCTGCACGTCGTCGGGAATGGTCCAGTCCATGGGGCGTCCTCCGATTCGGGATCCGATGTCTCGGACGCTAGGGAGCGACGGGATCCGCGGCCAGGAGGTCGTCGCGCCGCACTGTTGATTTCTCCAGTGCGGGTGAGGACGACTCCATTGATCGTGGGGAATTCTGTGGTTGCATGCGGGAATGCTGAAGCTGAACGGTATCGACGAGTTGACAGCGAGGGTCGGCACCGACCTCGGCACGACGGACTGGCACGACGTGACCCAGGACCGCATCACGGCGTTCGCGCACGACACCGAGGACTTCGAGCGAATCCACCTCGATCCCGAGCGGGGCCGGGAGGCCGGATTCGGCGGCACGATCGCCCACGGGATGTTCACCCTGTCGCTCGGGCCGAAGTTCCTCTACGAAATCTTCGAGATGAACGGGCACTCGCTTGGCCTCAACTACGGCTTCGATTCGGTGCGGTTCCTGAATCCTGTCCGGGTCGGCTCCCGGATCCGCATGACGGCGCGACTGCAGGATGCGCGGCCGATCGACGGCGGATACAGGTTCACGATCCGTCAGACCTTCCAAATCGAGGGCTCCGACAAGCCCGCCTGCGTCGCGGACGCGGTCGTGGCCTACTTCCACTGAACACGAGGAGAGTGACGTCCATGCGCGCAGTCGTCGTCGAGGACTTAACCGGCCCCGAGGCCGCCACCTTGGCAGAAGTGCCGGAACCTGTCGGCGCCCACCCACGCGCGGACGGACAGCGGCTGCTCGTCGACGTGCACGCCGCCGGTCTGTCGTTCATCGACCCGTTGCAGACCTGGGGCAAGTACCAGAACGGCGTGCCGACACCATACGTATGTGGCAGCGAATTCGCCGGTGTCGTGGTCGAGGCACCGGCCGGGACCGATTTCCGGCCGGGCGACAGGGTCGGGGGAATCGTCTGGCACGGTGCGCTCGCCGACCGCGCGCTGGCTCTGCCCGACTACACGGTGAAGCTCCCGGCGGCGATGTCATTCGTCGAAGGCGCTGCCCTGTACATGAATTACTCGACGGCCTGGTACGCACTTCATCGAGCGCAGATTCAGCCAGGGGAGTACGTCCTCGTCCACGGCGCAGCGGGCGGGGTGGGCACCGCCGCACTCGACCTCGCCGAGACCTTCGGCGCGAAGGCGATCGCTGTGGTCTCGAATGCCGAGAAGGCCGCGGTGGCCCGGCGATGCGGTGCACACGCGGTGGTCCGGTCGGACGGACCCTGGCTCGACGACGTCCGCGATCTGACGGACGGGCGCGGCGTCCACGTCGTGATCGACCCGGTGGGCGGTGACCGGTTCACCGACTCGCTCCGCTCGTTGCGGCAGGGCGGGCGGCTCGTCGTCGTCGGATTCACGGGAGGTTCGATCCCGACCGTGAAGGTCAACCGGCTCCTCCACCGCAACCTCACCGTCACGGGAATCACCATGGACAACATGGAAACCGAATATCCAGGGACGCTGCGGATGGTCCGGGACGCCGTCGAGGGACTCGCCGCCGAGGGCGCGATCCGGCCGTTCGTCGGGGCGACGTTCCCGCTCGAGCAGGCGGCGACCGCCCTGCGCGCGCTTGACGACCGCGCCGCGACGGGGAAGGTTGTCGTCGAGGTGGTACCTCGCAATGTCACGGCGGTGGTACCTCGCAATGTCACGGAGGTGGTGTCGTCGGCCTGATGCCGTCGGTCCTCAGGGCGCCACCGGTGCTCCGAGGACGGTGAGGCCGCGCTCGATCACCGCGGCGAGGCTGTCGGCGGCGACGACCAGGGCCGGGTCTGGATCGGTGCGTTTCCGGTTGCGCTTGACGAAGACCGAGAGGGTCGACGCCGTCTTGTAGTGGCAGTAGGCGAGGAACCAGTCCAGGTCGGGAACCGGAACGTCACGCTCGGCGCGGTAGGCGCCCAACAGTTCGTCGCGGGAGGGCATTCCGGTGCCGGCCTCGATATCGGTCGTGGGACGGGACCGCCGGAACCGGTGCACCGGGTCGGTGTGCATCAGCAACCACGCCAGGTCGGTGCGGGGATCGCCGACCGACCAGATCTCCCAGTCGATGATCGCGGCGAGGTCTTCGCCAGAAAACAGCATGTTCGCGAGTCGGTAGTCGCCGTGTAGCAGGGTGGGAGCGACCGGTGTCGGGATCCGTTCCGCGAGGGCGGCATGGAGTTCGGCGTGCCGGGGTGCGATGTCGTCGCCGACGGTGTCCAGCAGGCGCTGCCAGCGCTCCAGTTCCTCCGGCACCGTGACGACCGGTTCGTCGCCGATTCCGAGTGCGACGGGATCCAGGTTCTGCATGCGGCCGAGCATCCGGGCGGCCGCACGGGCGCGGACGGTGACGGTGCCCGGGGCGGGCGGGTCGTCGGCGACGTCGAGCAGTGGCTCGTAGGATTGTCCGTCGACGAGGGTCATCGCGAAGAGCGGTGGGCGTTCGGCCGTTCCGTCCTCCTCGAAGAGAATCGACGGCACGCGGACGCCGGGTGCGCCGTCGAGGAGACGGATGATGCGTGCCTGGCGGAGCACGTCCCGGTTGCGGACCGGTTCCAGCCCGGGCGGTGCTATCTTGAGGACTATCTCGCTGTCGGGCAGGCCCGGTCGCGTCAGCGTGGCCCGGTACGTCAGGCTCGACACCCCACCCGGCAGCGCCGAGGGTGCGGACACCACGGCTCCCGGCCACCGGCGACCGGACGCGTCGGTGGCCCGTGTGGTCAGGATGTTCACGTCGAATTCCGTCACGAGTCCACGATCAGGCCGGTATGCCGACACCGCAAACACGGAAGCGATTGCCGCTGAAGAAACCCACAGTGGCGTTCCATTCGATGCTTCGGCTGCCGCCCGACTGCGTGATAGAGGTTGCCTATGTCGAATACCGCCGATGACCGAAACATGCTGGAGCGATTCTCCTTGCGCGGGAAGGTGGCGATCGTGACGGGAGCATCCTCCGGACTCGGCGTGGCCTACGCATTCGCGCTGGCGCAGGCGGGCGCGGACGTCGTCCTAGGCGCCCGGCGCGGCGACAAACTGGCCGCGACCGCGGAGTTGGTGCGGCAATACAACCCCCGCGCGGTGGCGGTGGAGACCGATGTGACGCAGGTGGATCAGTGCAATCGGCTCGTCGATGCCGCCATCGACGCATTCGGGAAGGTGGACGTCCTCGTCAACAATGCGGGCACCGGCGGCGAGTACCACCACGTGACGCAGGATTCGCCCGACCACTTCCGGTCCGTCGTCGATGTAAACCTGCACGGCTCCTACTGGATGATCCAGGCGTGCGCGCGGGTGATGGGGGCGGGCAGTTCGATCGTGAACGTCTCCAGCGTCATGGCTCTCACGACCGCGAAGATGCCCGCCGCCGCATACAGCGCGAGCAAGGCGGCCGTCCTCGGCCTGACCCGCGACCTCGCCGCGCAACTCGGGCCGAGTGGAATACGCGTCAATGCCATTCTGCCGGGGGTCTTTCCGTCGGAGGCGACCGCGCACTACAGCGAGAACTACAAACGTAAGATCATCGATGCCAAGATTCCCCTCGGACGCATCGGCGATCCCGAAGACATCGCCGCGGTCGTGGTGTTCCTGGCGGGCGACGCGTCCGCGTACCTGACCGGGGTAAGTCTCCCCGTCGACGGGGGCGTGCTGGTGAACTGAGTGCGCGCGGGCGCCGTCAGCGCTGTGCCACCGAGGACGTGACCGTGCGGGTGTTCAGTCCGTCGCCGGCGTCGACGGTGAGGAACTGGCCGGTGACACTGCGAGCCGTAGGGGAGGCGAAGAACGCGACGGCGTCCGCGATGTCGGCCGGGTCGACGAAGCCGTTGGGCATCGATGCGAGCCACGCGTCCTGGATGTCCTGCGGCATGGACAGGATGCCGGAACTGGCGGTCATTCCGGGTAGGACCGCGTTGGCGGTGATGCCCAGGGCGACATTCTCGGCCGCAACGGTCTTGACCAGACCGAGCAGGCCGGCCTTCGTGGTGCTGTAGGAGACCTGGGCCGGCATGCCCTGCGTGCCTGCGGTACTGGAGATGACGACGACGCGCCCGTACCGCCGTTCCCGCATTCCCGACAGGCACTGCTGGAGCACTCGAAAGGTCCCGGTGAGATTGACGTCGAGATCCTTCCGCCACTTGTCGATCGACAAGCTGTGCGCGGCACCGAACATCGTCGTCAGCCCCGCGTTCGCGACGTAGACGTCGATGTCGTCGAGTGCCGGCAGTTCGTCGGCGGACATTTCGGCCTGATACGTGCAGCCAGGTGAACGGTCGAGAGTGACGACCTCCATCCCGTCGGCCTCGAGGCGGGCGACGATGGCCTTGCCGATCCCGCCCTCGCGTGCGGCACCGGTCACCAGGGCCTTGCGGCGGCGCGGGTCGGTCATGCGGTTCTCCGTTCGTCGGTGAGCGACGCGGTGTCGTCCTTCGCATCGGCGCAACGACTTTCGGCGTGGAGTGCCGGATAGTCGCGTAGCCGAAGGACGAGTAGTGCGGTGTGGATGCTCAGTTGATGGGTCGCGTCGCCGGTGACGTCGAGACCGGTAAGGGTGTGCACCCGCGACAACCGGAGACGGACCGTGTTCTCGTGCACGCCCAGCCTGGTGGCGGTGCGGCGCATGCCGCGATTCTCCTCGAACCAGACGGCCAGTGTGCGAATCAGTTCGGCCGACGCGACATCGTCGTCGAGGAGGGGGCCGAGCATGTCGTCGATGAAGTGCCGAATCGCCGACACCTCGCCGTTCGCCAGGAACAGCCGGGCGGGTCCCAGATCGTCGACGGCGAGAACGCGGTGTCCGGTTCCGTCGGTGAAACGGTCGATGCAGCGCACGACCTCCCGGGCCTCCCGATATGCGCGGACGAACGAATCGGGTTCGTACACGGACGACACCCCGGCAATCAACCCGCCCGTCGGGCTCAGTTCGGTGACCGCGGCCTCGAGGGTCGCGGTGATGCGCCTGACGACGGTCGGCGATGCGGCATGCGCGGGCGCCTCGATGAGCAGAAGGATTCCCTCCGACCCGCGCGTCGACAGCACCTCCAGGCCGAGCGCCCGCTCGGTGTACTCGGCGAGGGTGCGGTCCAGATCGTCGGGCGCTCCCTCGGGTTCGCGGACATACACTAGGGCGCGGTGGGCGTGGACGTTCACACCGAGGTATTCGGCACCGGCCGCGAGATCGGCCCAGGCGCCGGAGCCGCGAACGAGTTGGCGGGCGAGATTCGACCGGGCGTTCCAGGCGACCCGCGTGATGCGACGCTGAGTGAGGAACTGCGCCCCGATGCGACGGGCGCAGCGGAGGGTCACGTACTCGTCCGTGGGAACGAACGGCGTGGGTTGTTCGTCGACGACGAGCCATCCGAGGTGTTCACCGCGTTCGACGATCGCGCTGAGGATCTTGCGCCGCGACAACCCGGTGCCCAGTTCGGCAGCGATGAGGACGGGGTCCGCGCCGGTCGGGGTCGGCTGCCCGCCCACGATGTCGCCGAGTGGTGGGAACGCGGTCTGCCTGGCCGCCTCGGGTCGGGTGGACGCAACGATGTGGCCCTTGCGATCGAACAGGGTCACCGCCTTTCCGGTGGCCTCGGAGCAGACCCGGACGATAGCGGACAGGCAGTCGACCGCGACGGCGGCGTCGTCGAGAAGTTCGTCGAACATGCTGAGCGGCAGATGCTTACGGCCGCTGTGCTCGTCGGAGGTGGGCATCGACGTCAGCGGTGATGGTCGAGGAGCAGCGCGCGGACCGAGGCCGTGTGCTCGATGGCCGATTCCATCGACGTGGTTGCCGGGACCAGGGTGATGTTGTCGGCGCCTGCCTCGACGAACGAGTTCAGCCACTCGGCCACCTGCTCGGGGGTGCCGGCGGGTGCGAGATGTCGGAACTTCTCGCGCGGCAACTGGTACAGCGCCTGCATTTTCTCGCCGACCAGACGATCTGCGACCGCGGCATCGGTGTCGAGGCCACACCACACGTTGACACCGAACGAATCCGGAGCGCGGTTCTCCTTCGCTGCGGCGTCGAGGATCGCGGTTCGCGTCTCGGCGAAGCGCCGCGGAGTGCAGAAGATACCGAGCCAGCCGTCGCCGTACCGGGCGGTGCGTCGGATGGCGGATTCGCCGCGGCCACCGATCAGGATCGGCACCTGCGGTTGAGGCATCGGCAGGATGCGCGCGCGGTCGAGGGTGAAGAACTCGCCGTGATGCGTGACCTCCTCGCCGGTGAGGACGGCGCGCAATACGTCGAGGGTCTCGTCGAGGCGACGGCCGCGGGTGCTGGGGTCGACCCCGCTGTTCGAGATCTCGGAGCGGTCCTCGCCGCCCACACCGGCGCCGAGGACCAACCGGCCGGGAGCGATCTGCGACAGCGTCGCTATCTGGCGCGCAGCGAGCATCGGATGCCGCAGACCGAGCAGGTAGACACCGATGATCACCGACAGCGTGTCGTGGGCCGACAGCACGGACGTCGCCGACACCATGCCGTCGAACCCGGTACCGCCGTGGAAGCTGATGTGGTCACCGACGGTGATGTGGTCGATCCCCGCCTCTGCCGCGGAATCGAGGAGAAGCCGCCGATCTGCGGGTTTCGGCACAAGGAGTGCGTCGGTGACCGACAATCCCACTCTGATCGACACGCTGATCTCCTCTCATGCGAATGGACTGACCATAAACTTTCCAACCAGCGGATGGCAAGGCCGGGGTGTGCAACGCCGTGGTCACAGCATCGAGCTGCCACCGTTCACGCTGATCACTTGACCGGTGACGTAGGACGCTTCTTCGGACGCGACGAAGGCAACTGTGGCCGCTACTTCTTCGACCGTTCCAGGGCGATCCATCGGGATGAGGGTGCGCATCTGGGCGCCGAATATCGCCATGTCGTCTTTCACTTCGGGCGGTGCGGAGGCCAACTTGGCGGCGGCCTCCGGCGTCTCGATCCATGCCGGAGCGACCGTGTTCACGGTGATTCCGGAATCCGCGAACTCCCGCGCGAGCCCGGTTCCGAATGCATGAACTCCACCCTTCGCGGCGTTGTAGATCGCGTGCCGATACAAACCATTGCGTACGGATTCGGCTCCGATGTGGACGATCCGGCCGTATCCGGCGTCCACCATGTGGGGTAGTGCTTCGAGCGTGGTGTACAGGGTGGTCCAGAGATTGCGGTCGATGGTGGCCCGCAATGTTTCTTCGGTGTGGTCGAACGTCGGAAGGATGACGCCGCCGCCCGCGCAGTTCACCAGCACGTCTATCGCACCGCGTTCGGTGACCGTCCTTCGGATGAGGTCGGCGGCATCCTCTCGTTGCGAGAGGTCTCCGACGACCGTGGTCACCGACGCCGCGTTGCCGGGCCGAAGGTGTTCGGCGACCGCCTCCACGGCGTCCGCACTGAGGTCTCCGAGAACGAGATCGGCACCCTCATCCGCCAGCCGCACGGCGATGGCGCGGCCGATGCCGCTGCCGGCCCCGGTGACAACCACGGTCCGGCCTTTGAACCTGTTCATGTTGTGGTATTACCTTCCGCTGGAATGCGCTGCACGCGAGAGCGTTCAGTCTTCGTTCGGTGCTATGTACACCCGGCCGTCGGTCACGACAGTTCGGTACTTCTTCAGTGCGAGAACCGCGGGAAAGCACAGGGGCGCCCCGGTGCGGACGTCGAACCGGGCCATGTGGAGCGTGCAGAGCACCTCGTGCCCCTCGAGCTCGCCCTCCTCGCCCAGCGACCACTTCTCGTGACTGCAGGAGTCGGACGTGGCGAAGAACTCGCCGTCGACGCGAAAGACGGCGATCCCGCCATCGGCGTCCAACCGGAGGTTTTCACCGTCGGTCAGATCGTCCTCGTTGCACGCGAAGATCAGTGCTTCGGTGGACACTTCTGGTGCCATGGTCGGCCCTCTCGTAAAGCGCGGATGCGTTCAGATGATGAAGCTGATCTTGCCCTGGGGATCGAGCATGTCGTGAGCCAGAACGGCACGCTTTCGACGGATCAGGAACGACGAGTTCCGGGGGACGAGCTCGTACTCGTATCGGCCGACGTACGTGTCGAACTTGCCGGCCTTTGCCCGGTTGATGATGAAATTTGCGGTGACGGAGATCGATTCGTCGGTTTTGTCGAGAATCTGCACGTTGCCGACGATCCGGCTCGTCTGAGAATGCGGAAACTCGGCGTGCGCTTCGGGCTTCTTTAGGCGGATCACGCGCTGTTCGAGCATGGTGCGACCGTCGTGGATGAGCGACCAGGTGAGACCGGGGTCTGCGTCCGGACGGTCCGTGGCGGGCACCTCGTACGTGCAATCGAGAGTGAACAGATCGAGCCACTCCTCGAGCCGCCATCGATCGATCAGGCCGGCTTCGTGGAAGAGGAACTCCTCGACTGCGCTACGAGTGGTGATGGACGGTGTCTCCGATACGGAAGTCATAGGGATGTCCTTCTGAGATGACGAGCTGCGTTGTGGATGATTCGGTGTGATCCAGCGAGGTCAGGCATCGACACCCTGTTTGTCGAAGGGGACGAAGGACGTTCCCTCGGTGGGGAGCTGTTCTCCGGTGATGCGCCTGTTCCATTCTCGCCACCACGACCGCATCTGCAGTTCGTCGTTGGCCGCCGGGACGGGCTTGCCCATTCCCTTCGACACGTCGGACCAGCCGACCTCGCCGCGTGCGCCGAACCCCTTCTGGGCCTGCTCGAGCGCCTCGACGTCGTCCGGGGTTGCGAGCCCCGCCGGTCCCCAGAACGTGAGCGCGTTGTTGATGCGATATTTGACGAACTCCTCGTCGACGCCCTTGGGGATGATCTGCCAGCCGGTGACGAGGGTTTCCGATGCGCTGACCGGGTAGAACGTGCGCAGCGTCAGTCCGAAGCTGAGGTCGATCAGGATGAGGCTGGGAAAGAACACCGAGTTTCGTGCGAGACCGAACATCGCGTTGGCGTAGTTCTCACCGAACGCCTGCTCAGCCTGTGATCGAAGGCCGGCGAGGGTCTGCTTGACGCTGTCGGTCGCCAGCGGGAGTCCGTTGGCCGGATACATCAGTGTGGCATGCCCGTTCGGGAACTCGGTGCCCATACCGGCCGGCGCGACACCGTTGACGGTGTCCTTGCCGAGCATCGGGGGTGTGGCGCCGAGCTCCATCATCATCTCGAAGTAGGTGTGGTGGACGGACTTGGCGTGGTATCCGTCGATGCTGTTCTCGACGAGGAGCTTCCAGTTGGCCTTCAGCGAATACTTGTGCGTTCCCTCCAGGATGGCGACGCCTTCGGGGGACTGATCGGCTGCCAGATCGATGAAGTAGCGGGCTTCACCGAGGAACGTCAGCAGATCCGGTGCGTCGGGATCGAAGTTCACGAAGTAGAGCCCGCGGTAGGAGTCCACCTGTGCAGGGGACTGCAGACCCTTGTACACGGCCGCCGGCTCGCTCTTGTAGTCCTCGTTGCCGGGCACGTTGACCAACTCGCCCGAATTCCGGTACGCCCAGCCGTGGTAGAAGCAGGTGAAGATCTTGGCGTTCCCGGAGCTGTGCCGGCAGACGGAGGACCCGCGGTGCAGGCAGGTGTTGAGCAGCACCCGGACGTCACCGTGGCGGTCGCGGTTGAAGATCACCGGCCGGCCGCCGACGTCCCGGGTCTGGAAGTCGTTCTTGCCGGGAATTTCGGACTCGTGTCCGACGTAGAGCCACGTCTTGCCGAAGATCTCTTTTCGCTCGCGCTGCAACACGTCTTCAGAGGTGAAGGCTTCACGGTTGACCCGGAAGAGGTTGTTCTCGCGGTCGTCGATGATGAATTGCTCTGCGGTCATGAGGATGATCCGTTCTGATGAGGTGTCGGGTTGGCTGCGGCGAGGTCTCGGAAGAGCCAACTGTCGGGATCGGAGCCCGTGGCCGGAACGACCAGCACGGCGGTGGGGCCGATTGCCATCCAGTTTCTTCCGTCGTCGTCGGGTTCGGCGGGCAGAATCTCGACGGTCGTGAAGACCTCGTTGCTCAGGTCGTGAGTTCCGATGATCACGTTGACCTTGCAGCCCTCGGTCTCGATGTGAAGGATCTTGTCCGGGCCGCCTTTGAAATGCTGGATCTGACGCATGATTACCTTCCTTATCGGGCGGGAGTCTGTTCGCCGACGAGGTCCTCGAGATTCCCGCCGCGACGGTGGTTCTTGCGAAATGCCGCGACGACTCGGGTGTCGTTGACGCTGACCTGGGCGATCGGCTTGTGGTCGGCGTCGGTGTAGACGGCACGGAACCGGCCCTCCGACATCGACCCCTCACGGTGGGCGAGTTCGCCGAGCGAGGGCATCCCGACGATCTGGATCCGGGCGCCGTACTGGTCGGACCACACGTACGGAAGCTGCGGTGCAGGGGGCTCGGCACCGGTGACGATCGCCCCGACGGCGTCGGCTTGCTCACCGGCACTGGTCCAGTGCTCGATCCGAGCAGTCACACCCAACAGCGGATGCCGACGCAGAGCGAGGTCGCCTATGGCGAAGATCGACGGGAAGCCTTCGACCTCGAAGCGGTCGGTGCACTGCACCCCGCCGTCGATGGGAAGCCCACTTCCCCCGAGCCACTGCGTATTCGGTACTGCGCCGACGCCGACGACGACGAGGTCGGCGGGTACTTCAGTTCCGTCGGCGAGGGCGACCCCTTCGACCCGCTCGCTGCCGAGGAAACGCTCGACCCGCGCTCCGGTGACGAGCTTTGCCCCGCCCAGTGTGTGGATCGAGGAGATCTCATGACCGACCTCGGCGCCGAAGATGTGACTCATCGGGACGTCGAGTGCCTCGATCAGGGTGACGTCGAGTCCCCGGCCTCGCGCCGCGGAGGCGAATTCGGCGCCGATGAATCCGGCCCCCACCACGGCGACGCGTGGCCCGGCGGCGAGTGCTTCTCGGAGGGCCGTCGCGTCGTCGAGCGTGCGCAGCGTGTGAACCCCGGCCGGAGCGTCGGGAATCGGCAGCGTGCGCGCGTGGGCGCCGGTAGCGATCACCAATTGCACGTAGGAGAACTGCTCGCCGGTGTGGGTGAGCACCACCCGCCGTGCCGGGTCCAGGCGGGTGGCGCGCACGCCCAACCGGACGTCGAGGTCGAACTCTGCTGCGAGGTCGGGGGTGAGGAGGCGCGGGACGTCCGGAACATCTCCCTCGGCCAGAAGATCCTTGGACAGCGGGGGCTTGTCGTACGGCCAGTGCTCCTCGCTCTCGAGGAGCACGATGCGCCCGGCGAAACCGCGCTGCCGCAGAGCGATTGCTGTTCTGGTGCCTGCAACCGAGGCGCCGACGATCAGGAAGGACATAGTCGAAACGTAGCGACGTCGCACGCCCGCGTGGTGCGTAGTTCCGACCGCTGGAACACCTCAGAGTGCAGATCAGCCCGGATGCACTCGTCGCACGATGCGCAGAACGGCCGCTCCTCCAGCGTTGGTTACGACAGCCGCCGCGGCCACACACAACAATGTCGCCGCCGTGCCGATCGCGAACGAACTGTGCAGCCAAGCGATCGCGGTCGGCAATCCGAACCCCAGGTAGCCGAGGCAGTAGACCCGCCCGGTCATGGTCCCCAACCTGCCGGGCGGAGCCAATCGCTCACAGTCGCGCAGGCAACCGACCAACGTCAACCCGTAGCCGATCCCCAGCACTGATGCGGCGACCACGGCCAGCCAGAGCGCCTCGGTTGCGGCGGCGCCGGCGGCC
Organism: Rhodococcus wratislaviensis; assembly: GCF_041228765.1. Taxonomy (NCBI): domain Bacteria; kingdom Bacillati; phylum Actinomycetota; class Actinomycetes; order Mycobacteriales; family Nocardiaceae; genus Rhodococcus; species Rhodococcus wratislaviensis. Next base: position 2,076,890 of record NZ_CP150488.1, read on the forward strand.
GCGAGCGTGCCGGTTACAACGAGTGCCACTCCTGTCGTCCGCGCCGGACCCGTTCGCCGTTCGGCGGTCCCGACCAGCCGCTGCGCGAGGAAGCCCAAACCCAGACTGAGGAGACATAGCAGTCCGGAGAAAGCAGTGGCGAAGCCGTTCAGTTGGGGCGCGACGATGGACGGGAGGACCGCGTAGGCGATACCCAGCGCGCCGAAGATCCACGGAGCCGCGGGGATCACCAGGAGATGAAATGCGCCGGGGAGTGGTGTTCGCGCCGGCGCCCTGCCCGGCGGTACCGCCGGTGTGCGTGCTGTCTTCGGTGTGAATCGCACGACCAGCACCGCACCGGCAGCGCAGAGGATCACGTGCAGGGCATAAGGCGCAGTGGTCGGCGCGGGTACCCACTGGGCGAGGGCGCCCGCGGCGCCGGCGCCCACGGCGAATCCGCTGGTCAGACTCATCGCCGACGCTCGTGGAGCGCGGCCGGGTGTGTTCGTCAGCGAGTCGAGCGCCAGCCCGCCGACCACCATCCCGATGCCCAGTGCCACGCCGGTCGACATTCGCCCGGCGAACATCAGAACGGGGTTGTGCGACCCAGCCGCGACCAGGATCGAACCCAGTGCGCTCGCGGGCACGGCGAGGACCAGGGGAGCCCGGGGGCCCCACCGCTCGGCGAGTCGATGGGCGAGCAGAAGCGAAGGTATCAAGCCGATCACATACGCGAACAGCAGCGTGTTTACGGCGAGTTCGCTGTACCCGCGCTCCGCCCGGTACATGGTCAACAACGGCGTGAACTGATTACCTCCCCACGCCACCACGAACATTGCCGCGCAGACTGAAAGCCAGGTCCGGTCACGACGACCGGGTTCCCGCGCCTCCGTCGTGGGGGTTGGTGACTTTCCGGGCGAAGCAGTGTGCGGCACAGACATCGAACACGTCCTAGGTTTCGCGAGGGGGTGAAACGGCCGAAAGGCCGACACCGAATCCTGAGATTCGGAGCCGGCCGTCGGTGGAGAAGTCAGGCAGGGACCAGGGAGCGATCGATCAACGGCAGTTCGGGGCGACGGTCGGAGACGCCGGCGGCATCGGCGAGATCTCCGGAGACCTTGCCGTCCCGGAAGAACTCCAGGAAGACCGGGTTGAACAGATCGGGCCGGTCGGTCTGACCCTGGTGGCCGCACTCGTCGGGGTAGAAGAACTGGACATTGGGCAGGTGGTCTTCCTGGACGTATCCCCACTCGACCGGAGTCAGGATGTCCTGGCGGCCGTACAGGTAGAGCCCCGGAGTGCTCAACCGGTCCAGACGCCCCTTGGTGGCCAGACGGGCGGCGCGATTCTCGTCTGTCCAGTCGGTGATCCGGCGGTACTGCAACAGAGTGGGCCAGAACTTCGCGTGCGCGTCCATCCGGTCCCTCGCCGAGAGGTAACGCATGTCGATCAGATCCTCACTGATCGCCTCGCCGCGGTGGATGATCGCCTCCATCATCGTGCGCATTCCCTCGCGTGTGCCGTCGTAGGCGGTGAGACGGAACTCGCCCGCCGGCGGTGTCAAATGTTCCGGGACCACGTCGCCGACATCTCCCGCGATCAGGATGAAACTCTTGACCTTGTCCGGGTGCGCAACCGTGTAGTTGACCGTGTTCATGCAACCCATGGAATTGCCCGCGAGGTGGAACTCGTCGAGGCACAGCGCGGTGGCGAACTGGTCGATGAAGTCGACGAAGGACTCCATGCCGTCCGGCCAGTACTCCTCCCGCGTGTCCGACAGGCCGAAGCCCGGCATGTCGGGGCAGTAGACGCGAAAACCGTTCTCGCCGAGGTAAGGAGCCATGAAGCGCCATCCCGCGAGACCCGACGACCCGGGTAGGCCGCCGTGGAGCAGGATCACGGCGGGGCCGGACGTGCCGGCAGTCATGTAATGCGCGCGAGCGCCGTTCGCCAGTCGGACCCACCGGCTGGCGAGCCCGGGAATGTCGACGAGATTTTCATCAGTGAGTGCCATAGTGATCTTCCTTTATCGGTGAGAAGTGATCGGTGACGAGCGCGCCCGAGGACAGTCCGAGGAATTCGAGTGCGTTGTCGCGCAGGATTCTCGGTACCGTTCCGGGCGGCAGGTACTGTGCCGCAGAGTCCAAGTCCGCCAGTCCACCTTCGGGTTCACCCGGGATGAATGGGTGATCGCTACCGAGCAGCACCCTGTTCGAGCCGAAGCGGTGCACCAATGCCGGCAGGTGGGCCGCATCGAACACCAAGGTGTCTGCATACAGCCGCGATACGAGGTGGTCCAGCTCCTCGGGGAGGTGGGTGGCGGCAATCTGCGCGCCGAGGCGCAGTCGCGGGTACGCCCAGGGGAAGGTGCCGCACCCGTGGACCATCGCGATGCGCAGTCCTCGATGGCGGTCCAGAACCCCGCCGAAGACGAGCGCGGTGGCCGCCAACGCGGTGTCCGACGGCATCCCCAGTCCGAAGTCGTAGGTGAATCCGGAACGGCGCACCGCGCCGCCGCCGCCGTCGACGGGATGGACGAGCACCGCGAGCCTGAGGCTGTCGGCGGCGTCGAAGAAGTACGCCAGCGCCGGGTCGTCCAACTCCATTCCATTGATTCGCGTGCCGATCTCGACGCCGCGAAGACCCAAAACCTCGGAAAGGTAACGTAGTTCGGCCAGGCAGCCGGGAGGTGACCCGAGGGGGACGGTTCCGATGCCGATGAGTCTGCCGTTACTTTCTGCCACCGCGCCGGCGACGGACTCGTTGATCCACCGGCAGTACGCGGCGAACGGTGCGGCCGGGGCACCGTACGCCAGTGTGACCGGAACGGGAGAGATCGCCTGCACCCCGATACCGGCACGATCCATGTCCTCCAGACGCGCCCGTACGTCCCAGAGTGGGCGCCGGACGACGCGGAAGTTGTCGGACCCGCGAACCAGCCTTCCCTCTGCCGGAGAGTCGACCACCAATCGAGGTGCTCGCGAAAAACCTGCGATGACCTCGGCAGGAGGAGCGCCCGGGGGGAAGTAGTGCGCATGCACATCGATGGTGCCGGGTGGAACCACGAGGTCTCCTTTCGTGCGCAACCTGTTGTTCGAGGGAACGTTAGGTGGTCACACGAGACGGCGGCGGCCGCTGTTCCGGGGGCTGGAACCGGGCGGTGAAACCCGTACCCTGAATGCCGGCACGTTGTGACCGCCGTTACAGTGGGTTTCCCCGTGGGTCGGCGGAGCGGAGAGTGCGGAGGCCCGGATGGTGCACATGGCAGAAGACAAGCAAGACGTCGGTGGCGCGGAGAGTACGCCTCCCTCCATCCTGGCGAAAGCGTTCTTGGTCATCGGAGCGTTCAACGAGCGTGATCGGGTGCTGACACTGACTCAGATCAGCAGGAAGACGGGTCTGCCCAAGTCGACGGTCCACCGTTTGCTGCAGCGTTTGGGTGAGCTGGATGTGATCGAGGAACACGGTGCGGGGTACAGGCTCGGCATTCGGCTGCTGCAGTTGGTTTCTTCTATGCCGGTGGACGGAATGCGTGAGGTGGCGTTGCCGCATCTTGCGCAGTTGCAGGCGTGGTCGAAGGAATCCGTGCACTTCGGGGTGCTCCGGGGCAACGAGGTCGTCGTGCTGCAGGCGCTCTTCGCCGTGGATCACGCGCGGCCCATCGGGGAGGTGGGCACCCGGATCCCCGCGCACCTGTCCGCGATGGGCCGGGCGATGATGGCGTACCTGCGTGAAGACGAGCTCACCGAACTGCTGTCCGGCCCCCTCGTCGGAATCACGCCGAAGTCCATCACGGACCCGGCCCGGATTCGCGAAGAATTGAAGCAGGTGCGGGTATCGGGAGTTGCCGTCCAGAAGGATGGTGTGGTTCTCGGCCTGGGCAACATCGCTGCGCCCGTCCTGATCAAAGGCCGGCCGATGGGTGCTGTCGCCGTTCAATTCGACTCGTCGAAGCAGGTTTCGGAGTCGGTGATCAACGCCGTGAAGCTGACTGCGCACCGCATTTGTAGTGACACCACCCAGATGCTCGCCCAGGGTAGGGGAGATCTGTTTCCGTTCGACGACTGATCACCGCGTTCCGGGCACTGGAACTTGCTGTGCGTGGAGCACGCGCACGTCACACGATGGGGAGCGATACGCCCGGCGCGTGTGACGGTGCCGAGGCGCCACCTCAGAAAGGACGGCCAATGGGAGACTTCCTCGCTCTCGGCATGACGCACTACCCGCTGTTGGCGGGAACCGACGAGCACATGGCAGGTCTGCTTCGATGGACCCTCACCGATCCGGATATCCCGGCGGAGGAGAAGGACCCGGCACATTGGCCGGACCGGATGCGCCGCGAATGGTCGGACGACGGCGGAACGGCCGCCGCAACCGCACATCGCGCGGAACTGGTGTCGAATCTGACTCGGGTGCGTGAAGCCGTCGACGAGTTCGCTCCCGACGTCGTCGTGGTCTGGGGCGATGACCAGTACGAGAACTTCCGCGAGGAGGTGGTGCCCCCGTTCTGCGTGCTCGCCTACGGCGACCTCGAGGTGCCCGCGTTCGAGGTGATGAACGAGAGGGGCAGTCCGAACTACTGGGGTAAGCCTGACGACTTCGAGATCGTGATGCACGGCGACGTGTCCGGAGCCAGGCAACTCACGGACGGCCTGATCGAGCGCGGATTCGACATGGCGTACTCGTACAAGAAACGCGCCGGCGCGCATTTTCCGCACGCCATCCTCAACACGCAGTTATTCCTCGACTACGAGAACGCCGGTGCGGAGATGGCGTACCCCTTCATCCCGATAACCGTCAATTGCTATGGGCAGCACGCCATCGCGCGAAAGGGCGGATTGGCCAGATTCGCCGATATCGAGTCGGAGGTGCTCGACCCGGCGGGCCCGACACCGGCGCGGTGTTTCCAAGTGGGTCGCGCGGTCGCGCAGCACTTCCGCGACCGCGACCTCAGGGTGGCGTTCGTCGCCTCCTCCAGCTGGTCCCACGCCTTCCTGGCGGACAAGCTGTGGCATATGCGCCCCGACACCGAGGCCGACATGCGCATCTACAAGGCGTTGCTCGAAGACGACTTCGCGCTGATGCGCAACTACACCAGCGCAGAAGTCGTCGACGCCGGCCAGCACGAGATCCTCAACTGGTTCTGCATGCTCGGTGCGGTCGAGGAACTCGGCCTGCGGCGGGAATGGTCGGACCTCGTGGTGACCGACGTCTTCAACTCCAACAAGGCATTTGCGGTCTACGCATAGCCGGGTGCGACGGTCGTGGCCGGTGGTTCGAGAACCACCGGCCACTGTCATGTTCCGTGCAGGGAGTGGAGGGTCACGCCGCCGAAATTCCCCCGTTCACGCTGATCGCCTGTCCGGTCAGGCGGCGCGCCGCCGGCGATGCGAGGAAGACGGCCAGTGCGGCAATATCGTCGGATTCGGGAACGCCGAGATGCGCCTGCTGAGCGGCCTTGGCGAACAGCTTTGCGCTGAATCCGTCGGAGGTGATCCGTTCGGTCGACGCGGTCCCGTTGACGAGTGAGGGCGTCAGGACGTTGGCGCGAATCCCGCTTCGCTTGGCTTCGATGGCGAGGGTGCGAGTGAACATGATGATTGCAGCCTTTGCGGCCCCGATCACCGATTCGCCCGGCGTCGCGGTCTTGCCCGCATCCGAGGCGACGTTGATGATCACGCCACCCTTCCGCGCTGTCATGTGAGGGACAATCTCGCTCGCAAGATACATGCACGGCAACGCAAGTTGGTTGAATGTCCTAGCGATGTCGTCGGTGGGGATGTTCGCGAAGAGTTCCGGCCGAACGTCGGCGGCCGTCGTGGAGACGAGAATGTCCACGCCGTCGAGGATCCGCTCGGCCTCGGACGCGATGTGAGCGGCGCCGTCGACGGTGGTCGCGTCGGCGGACAGGAAGATCACGTCGCATGCCGAGTTGACGGATGAGATGTGCTCCCGAGCAGCCTCTCCGCGTTCAGCTCCGCGTCCGACGATCAGGATGCGCGGTGCCCCGGCCTGCGCCAGTCCCACAGCCGTCGCGAGGCCGATGCCGGCCGTGCCGCCCACGATCAGTCCACTGCTGTCCTTCAGTTCCTTCGGGGGCGAGATTTCGTGCGTACCCATTCGTGTACTCCGTTCGGGGGTGATGTTGTCAGAGGGATACTGTGCCGCGCGCGAAAATGCCCTTCGCGATGATCCGCTTCTGGATCTCTGCAGTGCCGTCCGCGACGAGGTAGGCGGTGACGTCGCGGTAGCGTTGCTGCAGGGGAGATTCCGTGGAGTAGCCGAGGTTGCCGTGGACTCGCATCGCGAACTCGATCGCGTTCTTGGCCACGACGGGCGGCCACCACTTGCTCATCGACGCCAGCGCAGTGTGCGGCTGGGCCGTTTCCCGGAGCCACAGCGCACGGTAGCAGATCCAGCGCGCACCCTCCAGATATGTTGCGTGTTCGGAGAATTGGAATGCCAGACCCTGGTGTTCGGAGAGTGGCTGCCCGAACGTCTCCCGCTGTTTGGCGTATGCGGCGGCTTCCTCCAGGCTTTGCTTTGCCGCCCCGAGGCACATCAGACCGAGGGCGGCACGGCTGAAGTCGAAGTGGTCCATGACCGAGTGGAAGCCCCTGCCGAGTTCACCGACAAGGTGGGATTCGGGAATGAAGACATCCGACAGATGAATGCTTCCCCAGCCCAGCGGCAGACAGCCCATGCCGGGCATGTGGCTGACGATGACGCCTTCCGCGTCGAGTGGCACGACGAAGCAACTGACGCCCCGAGCGCGACTCGATCCGGGCTCGCGCGCATAGACGAGGGCCGCGGTGGCATTCATCGCCCAGGAGATCGCTGTCTTCTCACCGCTCAGGCGCCACCCGCCGTCGACCGCCGTTGCGGTGGTGGTCAGTGCACCTGCGTCGGACCCCGACCCGGGTTCGGTCAGGGCGATGGCGATGGTCTGCTCACCGCGGATGAGGGGAGGAAGATAACGCTCCTGAATCTCGTCCCGGCACAGCGCCAGTTGGGAGGCGACGAGGCCGATCTGGACGGGGGCCGACGCCATGTTCACGTCGCCGTAGGCCAGGGTTTCGGTGGCGAGTCCGAGCAGAACGGGATCCTCGGTGCCGGTTCCGCCGTACTGCTCGGGCAGGCCGATGCCCAGCAGACCGAGGTCGCCGATTTTCTTCATGATGTCGAAGGGGAATTCGGTCGACGCCGCGCGGTCGCGGTAACCCGGGAGGAGGACACGATCACTGAACGCTGCCAGCGTCTTCCGGAACTCTTCCTGTTCGTCGGTGAATGCAAATGAAACCATCGGAGGCGCTCCTGTGCGTTGCTTGGCTCGGGACGGGGAAGACGAAGCGCGGCGCGCAGTGAGTAGCCGGACGGTCCGTTCCGTGCCCTGAAGAAGTATTCTAGGTTTGAATAGTAGGTCGACAAAGCATCTGGGGCAAGGGGTGTCCACCAGGTAGTTGCACTTCGTCGCGGAACGGTGGTCGGACTCGACCGGTCAGCAGGGAAGAGGGGCTGGGCTCAGTTCCCGGTTTCGACGTCGCCGACGGCGCGACGGACCTGTTGAAGCTGTCCGATCACCGCTTCCAGCGTCTCGGTATCGACCGACGCCAGGCCGAAACGAACCCCGGCGAGAAGATCATTCGCTTCCTCGACCACGGTCATGCCTGCCGGGGTCAGCGTGGCGAGAACGGTTCGGCGGTCCGTGGTGTGCGCGCGGCGTTCGACGAGGCCGGCCTTCACGAGTTGATCGACCGCCATCGAGACCGTGGTGGGGTGGACCATGAGGTATTTGCTCAACTTGCCGAGCGTCCGAGTGTGTTCGTCGGACAGTTGTAGCGAAGTGAGAATGAGGTATGCGTTGCGCGACAAGCGAAGTGAGCGAAGCTCCCGGTCCATGGCGCGGACGACCCATTGATGGGTGCGCAGCAACGCCATCGTCGTGGCGAACTCCAACTCGGCCGAATCCCGCGACTCCGCCCATTCGGTGCGCATCCAGTCGACCACATCACCGCGATCGTCGTCGGCGGGCGCCGGCGGTTCACTCGCCACTGAGCGTCCTCTCCTCGTCACCGAACCACGTTGCGGTCGATGATAGACACCGCTCTCAGCCGTGGGACAGAACGACCTTGCCGAATCCGCTTCCCTGCTCGAGATGCTTGTGCGCGGCCGCCGCCTCCGCGAGCGGGAACACGGCACTGATGGGGACCGGAGGAACGTCCTTCGCGTCGAGCAGCGTCAGAAGTCCGGCGAAATCCTGTGGGCTGCCCATCGTGGTTCCGATCAGTTCGTACTGGCCGAAGTAGAACGGCCGGACGTCGAGGCTGGCGAGATCGCTGCGCGACGCCCCCAGCACGACCAGCCGGCCACCCGGTCGCAGCGCTGCGATGGACTGCTCCCACGTCCCGACGGAGTCGAGGACGAGATCGAACCCCTGCCCCTCCGGGGACAGCGCTCGCGCGGCGTCCGGCCACTCGGGGTCGGTGTAAAGGACGCCGTTGGCGGCGCCGAGCTCCTGGGCCTGCGTGATCTTGGAGGCAGAAGAGGACGTGACGGTGACGTTGGCGCCGATCGCGGAAGCGAGCATTACTGCCATCGTCGCGACGCCACCGCCGGCGCCCAGGACGAGGAGATTCTCACCGGCGCGGAGGCGTCCGCGGGTGAAGAGGGCGCGGTAGGTCGTGAGTCCGACCAGGGGCAGGGCAGCCGACTGTTCCCAGTTGAGGCCACGAGGCTTCGGGGCGACGCAGTTTTCCGGGACGCGGACCAGCTCGGCGTAAGTGCCGCGCTGGTGGTCGCCGAGGATCTCCCACTGCGCACCGGGGGCCGCCTCGCGGTCGCCCCACCACAGCGACGGGAGGACGAGGACCTCCTCGCCCGTGTCCGTGCGGATACCCGCGCCGTCGGCGCCGAGGACATGGGGCAGTGGGGACGAGTACTTGCCCTGGCGAACGAGAACGTCGTGCCAATTGAGCGCGGCGGCCTTCAGTCGGACAGTGACCCAGCCCGGGCTCGCAACCGGATCGGGAATCGATTCCAACCTCAAGACGTCCGGCTCCCCGAACTCTCGTAAAACCACGGCGTCCATAGAATTCCTTTCGGTCGTACCTTTTTAATGGTAACATTGTTGCAGCAAAGAGCGCTGCTCGGTCGGGCAGGCGCACGGTGTCTGGTGCCAGCTCTGGAACGCGCACCCTCCCAACGCTATTGGTCACTCCATTCTGTGTGCGGCACGTCTTGCCCTCAGTGCGCGAATCGTGTTTAGTGATGGCAGTCACATATACTGGGTTGTCGGATGAGGAACGTCTGCCTTGCGACGCAATCCGCGTCGTGAGGCAACTGAACTACGGAGCGTGATGAGTCGGACAGCGCAGTCGGTCGCAGTGCGGGACGAGGGCCTCGTTCAGCACGCGCACGAGTATGTAGAACTGGCAGCGAAGATCCTCGGGCCGGGTTTCCGTGCTTGCAGCTTCAATGATGCCTATGTCGCACTCGCCGCTGCCCGACACCAACTCGGGGACGCGCTGACCGAAGGACGCCTGCCCGAGGCTGACATCGAGGAGGCGTGCTTCCTCCTGGTCCGGATCGAAGAACACCAGGAGCGGTGCGCCGAGAGCGCGGCCATCAGCCGTGCCGCCGAGTTGCGTGCCGTCCACGACGCCGCGGCCGGGCTACGGGATCTCGCATCCGATGACATCGTTCAGGCGGCACCATTGGCGATCTGTTCTGCGCTCCCGTTCGCGCGCGCCATGATCTCGGCGATCAGTGGATCACTGTGGCGACCGCAGAGACTCCACGTGCAGCCCGAATTCGACGGGTCACCGATGGATTTCTCGTACTTCGTTGATTCCGCGGAATTTTCGTTGTCGGAGGCGCGGCTGGAGACGGAACTCGTCCGCAGGCGAGTGCCCGCCCTCGTTCCAGCGCCGGCAGACGACGACCGGACGTTCAAAGAGATCGTGGCTGTGTCACGCTGCTCCAGCTATGTTGCCGCGCCCATAGTTTCCAAGGGCAGAGTGATAGGCCTCGTACATGCTGATCGTCCTGGCGTGCGGGACTCGCTCGACCCGGACGACCGCGACCGATTGGACGCGTTCGCAACGTTCTTCGCTCTCGTGTACGAGCAAGCGGTACTGCGGGAACGAATCTGCGCGCAGCGGACGCGACTCGCAGCCTCCTTCGACGCCACCGATTCGATGCTCGAACGCATGCAGAAGACGGAACTGGGCCTGCGTCCCCCGCCGGACGTGCGGTCCTCCGTCCCTCGACGCATCGTCGACGAGACCAGCGCGGTGGAGGTGAACGCGGTCTTGACGTTCCGCGAGCGCGAGATCCTCTCCCATATCGCTACCGGAGCCACCAACAATCAGATTGCGCAGACACTCGTGATTTCCGAGGGAACCGTGAAGTCACACGTCAAGCACATCCTCAAGAAGCTGCGGGTGCCTACGCGGGCCGCGGCGGCGGTGCTCTATTCCCACCAGAACCGACGATGACGGGCACGCCATCGTGAACAATGGCCAATCACCGGCACAGAACTCGGCACGGTCGCGAGCCGAGGCCGAAGGTCTGAAGACGGCCACATCGCTTCTCGGCCGCTTGCGTAAGGAATTCGGTTTCGGGCCAGAGGCCCCGACTGAGACGCGGAAGGCGTCACCGGGCCTCATGCTCGCCATGTTGGACGAGGCGACCGAAGCAGGACTCCGTGGACTGTCGTCGATCCCAGCGGACAAGAAGGTGTCCTTCGGGCGGCTCCTCGTCGAGATCCGAGAGGTCCGCCTCCGTCTGCACGCGGCGCCGTCCTCGTCTGGTGTTGTCGGTGCCGCCGACTTCGCAGGCGCCGTTCGACGTCTTCGCGGTGCCGAAACGGTGGCCGGATTGTCCAGGAGTGTGTGCTCCGAGGCCGCCGCGATGACCGGCCTCGGCCGGGTGCTGCTGTCCGAGGTTCACGATAACGCGTGGACCATCGTGGAGACGCAGTTCGAGAAGGGCTCTGCGCCGGACGTGACTGCACTGGCGTCGACAGCGATAGCGCCGGGGTCGCCGGAGGAAGAGGCAGTCCAGAAACGCGCTGCAGTCCTCGTACTGCCGAATCCGCAGCTTTCGACGGGGAACTCCACGGCCGTCCCAGGTGTCCCGTTATTTGGTGCCGGCGGGTACGTCCTGGCCCCGATTGCGGTCTCCACGGGGGTAATCGGCCTGATTCACGCGTGTCGCGCCGACGAGCGAAAGCCGAGCGTCGCCGAGCGAGACCTTCTCGATGCTTTCGCGGGTAGCTTCGGGACGCTCTTCGAACGGGCCCTCGTCTCCGAACGGCTCAGCGAGCAGAAACGGTTGATCCTCGAACGCCTGCAAGAGGAAAGTCGTGAGGCGGAGGGACTGTCGAACGCCGAAGTCGCTTTCGGAAAGCCGAGTGGCGCCGGTGCGGCGGCGTGGTCGCCGGTGCCACTGCCTTCCGATTGCCGCGCACCGGGCCTCGAGGAACTCACCAGGCGCGAGCGCGAAGTCTTCCAGCTCTTGGCGGCGGGAAAATCCAACACGGAAATTGCGGATGAACTCGTGATCAGCGTGTTCACCGTGAAATCGCATGTCAAGAAGATCCTGCGGAAGCTGGGGGCGATGAACCGGTCGGAGGCGATCTACCGGTACCTCGAGATCACCGACTCCGACGCCTCGTCCCGCCGCACCACCTGAGTCAGCCGTTGGTGTCCGGTACGACGACTCGGACACCGTCACACTGCCCGTTGACGATCAACTGGCACGACAGGCGTGAATGTGACTGCACCCCTTCGAGGTATTCGAGCAGATCACGCTCCTCGTCGGTGGCCTCGTCGAACAGGCCCGTGGAGTCTTCGTCGAGAATGACGTGACACGTTGCACACGAGCAACTTCCCCCGCATTCGGCGATGATCCCCGGAAGGTTGTTGCGGACCGAGCCGTCCATGATGCTCTGGCCGGTCGGGACGTCGATCGTCGACTCACTTCCGTCGGGCAGCACGTAGGTGATCTTGCTCATTTCGATTCCTTTCGAGGTCTCTCGTGTGATCCAAGTCTCTCCTGCGCCGCCCGATGACACGTCACCTCGACGAGAGATCTTCCTACGCCCTTGGGGTGAGATTGCTTCGTCGGGAATCGGGGTAACGAAACGGGGCTGGCGCAACCTCGTTGCGACAGCCCCTGCTCGTGGTATCCGGCAGTGCCGGAAGGTGTTACGCGTTGCCGGTCAGTTCGGCCGCCTGCTTGCGAAGCAAGAACTTCTGAATCTTTCCGGTGGCGGTGGTGGGAAGCTGATCGACGACGACCACCTTCTCTGGAATCTTCTGCATCATGGCCTTCCGCTCGTTTCGGAGGAAATCGGCCAGCTCGTCCAAGGTCGGCGCCGGACCGTTCACCTCGATGAAGGCGCACACCTTTTCTCCGAGGCGGGGATCCGGCATGGACACCGCGGCCGCGCCCGTGATGCGCGGATGTGCCAGCAGGTGTTCTTCCACCTCACGCGCGGAGATATTCATACCGCCGCGGATGATCAGGTCCTTGATCCGTCCCGTGACCCGCAGATAGCCCTCTGCGTCGACGCGCCCCAGATCACCCGAGGCGAGGAAGCCTCGACTGTCGACCGATGCCGCCGTCCGTTCGGAGTCGCGCCAGTAGCCGAGGAAGATCCCCGGACCCCCATAGAACATCTGGCCTTCCTCGCCGGCGGGTACGACGGCACCCTCCTCGTCGCGGATCTCGAGATCGACCCCGTCGAAGGCCCGTCCGTCGGAGGAAAGCACCTTCTCGATGGGGTCGTCCGCGCGTACAGCGGTCACCAGAAGTCCCTCACTGCTGCCGTACACGGGGAGGAGGAGACATGCGGGGAGTGCCTTCTTCCACGCCCTCAGGAGTGCTTCTGGGATCGGTGCGCCTGCACTGACCCACATCCGCATCGAGCTGACATCGTGGTCGGCGCCCGACTCGATGGCCCCGAGCGCCATTTGAAGGAACGGTGTCGCCGCCATGCTGATCGTCGTCTTGAACTGCGCGATGCGGCGTAGGCCCTCGCCCGGTTCCCACACGTCGAGAAGATGAATGCCGCTTCCGAGGATCAGGGGTGCCGCAACACCCACGGCAAGTCCGGTCGCATGCGTGACGGGGGAGGGCATGAACATCACGTCAGCGGGGTTCAGGCCCATCACGTCTCCACCCAATCCGTGGACGGTGAACGAGAGCGTGTTGAAAGTGTGCTGGCAGCCCTTCGGCCGCGACTCGGTTCCCGAGGTGTAGATGATGGCGTGGGCCGCATCGGTGGACGGCGGCGGCCCGAGTTCGTCGTCACCGGGGACGCGGTCGCCGACGGTGAGTGACTCGAACGCGATCTCGCCTGCCCGCGCTGTTCCGCGCACGACGACGACATGCTCGAGTCCGGGCACTTCCGGGCGGACCTCGGCCAGCATGTCGGTGTACCGGAATTTGCGGAATTCCTCTGTGACGAAGGAGATCTTGGCGCCGGAGTGCTCGAGTACGTACCGGACCTCGTCGTGCCGGTACACCGGCATCGTCGGAACGAGTACCGCGCCGATCCTGGCGAGCGCCACGTAGATGACGACGAATTCGTTCCAGTTCGGCAACTGGACCTGGACGCGGTCGCCGCTGTCGACGCCGAGCTTCTTCAGTGCCGCCGCGAGGCGGTACGCCTGCGCCCGCAGCTCGCCTCGGGTGAGTGACCCGTAGCCGTCGGTGACAGCCACGAAGTCCGGATCGATAGTCGCCCAGCGATCCACGTGCTCGGCCAGGCTCTCGTCGCGCCAATAGCCGTTCGATCGGAACGCCTCGAGGGTGCTCGCACTGTAGCGGTCCTCGGGGAGAATGGCTCCCGCGTGTTCCATGACATCCATGCGCGGATCCTTGCTTTCAGGTGCCTCTCCTCGACAGGAGACAGGCCGGAGTGATTGGTCTAACCATAATGTCGACCGGGGTGGGAAAAAGGTATGAAACGGACGTCTTCTCCTCCTCCGGGATGAGGGAAATACCCCGTCGGGATGAGTGCTCCGTGGAGGGTGCGGGTACGGCGCGTGTGCCGCACCCGCACCCGGGTGTCACAGGTAGATCGACTTCTGCACGAGGTAGGCGGAGAGTGCTTCCGGGCCCAATTCACGGCCGAGGCCGCTGGCTTTGACACCACCGAAGGGTGCCGTGGGATCGGGAAGGTAGCCGTTGATCCCGATCGTTCCCGTCTGGACGCGCCGGGCGACGGCGACCCCGTGGTCGTGATCGGCCGTGAAGACGGTGCCACCGAGCCCGAAGTCGCTGTCGTTCGCGATGCGGACCGCCTCCTCGTCGTCGCGGTACGAGATGATCGAGAGCACCGGGCCGAAGATCTCCTCCTGGGCGATGGTGTAGTTGTTGTCCACGTCAGCGAAGATGGTCGGCTCGACGAACCATCCCTTTTCGAGGCCCTCGGGGCGTCCGCCGCCGACTGTGATGCGGGCGCCGTCGCCCTTGCCCTTTGCGATGTAGGACTCCACGCGGTCGCGTTGCCGGGCGCTCGCCATGGGGCCGATCATCGTGGCGGGGTCGAGGGAACTTCCCACGGTCAGCGACCCGGCCAGAGCGCTGAACGTGTCGACCACTTCCTGGTAACGCGACTGCGGTGCGAGCACGCGGGTGCCGAGGTAGCAGACCTGCCCGTTGTTCAACATGGTCGCGCCGAACAACTGCTCCCCGACGGTGGCGAGATCCAGGTTCGCGTCGTCGAGGATGATGGCCGCCGACTTGCCACCCAGTTCCAGTGTGACCGGCCGGAGCAGGCGACCGCAGGCCTCGGCGATGTTGCGGCCGGCGGCAGACGACCCGGTGAACGCCACCTTGTCGATGCCGGGGTGCGAGACCAGGTACGCGCCCAGTTCGCGGCCGCCGGGAACGATGTTGATCACGCCGGCCGGAAGGTCCGCCTCTTCGATCGCCTCGGCGAGGACGTAGCTGTCGAGCACTGTTTCGGGGGACGGCTTGATGACGATCGTGCACCCGGCAGCGAGGGCCGGCGCATACTTGAATGCGGCGAGCGCCTGCGGGAAGTTCCACGGAACGATAGCGCCGACCACACCGATCGGGGCCTTGGTCACGAGGGTCGACCCGCCCAGCAGGCCCGGACGCGTTTCCTCGAATCCGTCGTTCTCGATCAGGCCCGCGTAATAGCGGAGCAGGATCTGAGGGAAGACCGCTTCCAGCTTCTCCGCGACGGCGACGGGCATGCCGTTCTGCGAGCTCACAGCCTGGACCATCTGGGGTGCGCGCTTGTCGAGCGCATCAGCGAGGCGCTTCAGTGCCGCCGCTCGCCGCGACGGCTCCCACTGCGACCAGCCGGTGGGATCGTCGAAGGCCTGGCGCGCCGCATCGACAGCGGCGTCCATATCGGCCTCGGCGCCGTCGGGGGCGTGACCGACGACCTGCTCGTCGTTGGGTGACACGACCGTGATCACGTCACTGGAAGTGGGCGCGTGCCACTCGCCTCCTATGAAGAATGCGTTGTTGTTCGTCGTCATGACGGGTTCCTCTCGTTGATCTGAGTTGTGTTGCTCTTCTTGCCGAGTCGTTCGCTGACGATGGATTACACGGATTCGAGGGGTTCCTCGTACAGCGGGAATTCCTCGGTGTCGTACGTCCCGAAGCCCTCCTCGAAGCTTTCCTGGATGGCGATCTGGGCGCTGTCGGGCAGGGTGTGCATGATCTCGCGGACGCGTTCCTGGCGGCGGGCGACCGCCTGCCGGAACGGCATTCCGGGCGTCGCCTTCATCTGTGGGACGATGCCCTCGACGTCGTCGACCCCGCCGGCGTGGTGGCCGGCGTCGACCATGGCCTGTTCGGCCGCCATGGTGGCCTCGTCCTTCTCCTCGGACATGCCGATCGGGCCGATCATGGTGCCGCCCAGGAACTGCTTGACCACCGGTTCGTCCGAGGTGAGCAGAACCTCTCGCGGGCCGAACATCACCAGTTTCCGGCGGAAGAGCATACCGATGTTGTCGGGAACCGTGCGGGCGAGATTGATGTTGTGCGAGACGATCAGGATCGTCGCGTCGATCTCGGCATTGATGTCGATCAGTGTCTGGGAGATGTAGGTGGTGCGGACAGGATCGAGACCGGAGTCGGGCTCGTCGACGAGGATGATCTGCGGGTCGAGGACCAGGGCGCGGGCGAGGCCGGCCCGTTTGCGCATACCACCCGAGATCTCCCCGGGCAGTTTGTCCTCCGCCCCGAGCAGACCGACGAGTTCCATCTTCTCCATCACGATCTTGCGCACGTCGGATTCGGACTTCTTCGTGTGCTCCCGCAACGGGAATGCCACGTTGTCGAACAGGTTCATCGACCCGAACAACGCACCGTCCTGGAACAGCACCCCGAACAACTTCCGGATCTCGTACAACTCCTTCGACGAGCACTCGAGAATGTTGGTGCCGTCGATCACGATCGACCCCTGCTCCGGACGGAGCAGACCGATCAGAGATTTCAGGAACACCGACTTACCCGTACCGGACGGCCCGAGCAACGCACTGACCTCACCGGCCGGAAGGGTCAGCGTGACGTCCTGCCAGATCTTCTGCGAGCCGAACGACTTGGTCAGACCTTCGACCGATACCTCGACACCCACGACTACCTCCTACTATTGCGAAAACATCGACTGATCCCCATGTTTCGGGGAACTGGTCAGACGGGGATCATTTCCGTCATGACCCACGTACCCTCCTGTTCGGTCATGCCGACGCGGACGCGGCTTCCGTCCAATTTCGGGGCGGCACTGTCGGTGCTGGTGGTCGACTGGTTGACGAAGAACAGCAGCGTCACTGCGTGTTCCGACGCGGAGACGACGGAGGATTCGACGACGGTCGCCGAGGTCACGACCTGGCGTTGTTTCGCCGACGGGATGATGACCTCCTTGCCGACGCTGTCGAACTGGCCGCGCAGGTCTCCGCCGAGACTGGGAAGGATGTCGGCGAAGTGGGCGTCGACGGTGTTGAAGTCGTAGGAGAGTACGTCGGCGACCAGTTGGGTGGCGCGGTCGCGCGCCTGCCCCTCCGCGGTGTCGATCTGGCGGCGATCGTGTACCTGGAGAGCGATGGCGACGGTCGCCGCGACGAGCCCACCGGCGAGGAGCACGGCGAGGTATCGGGTGGCCCGCCGCCGCGCGGAGGACCAGGATGCGACTGCTTCGGGTATCCGGGCGAGTGTGTTTCTCATGCTACGAACTCCACATCTGAGACGAGCCAGTTGCCGTCCACCGAATCGAGAGAGACCTTCATGCGATAGACGCGGATCTCGCCGTTGGGCGCCTCGGTGTTCTTCACTGTGGACGTCACGGCGGCGAGGACGACGGCATGCTCGTCGTCGGACGTGACCAGGCCGGCTTCCTTGACTTCGCCGGTCGACTCCACCTGGCCCTGGTTCAGCACGTCACCGAAGCTGCCGGACGCACTGGTGAACTGCTCCCGGAACGGCCCGGTGGTGCCGTCGGCGACGCGCTGAATGTCCTCGTCCACACTCTGATGCCTCAGCGTGACCAGATTGACGACCACTTGGCGGGCCGTCTCCAGTATCTGCTCGTCTCGTGACTGTGCTGCTTGCTCCGCTCGCAGGTTCGTCCACGAGACGCCGCCGACGACAAGGGCGGCGAGGGCGACGAGTGCGATTGCCGCCATCGTCGCGATGAACCCTCGGGTACTTTGACGCACCTCGGAGTCGGCTGTCGCGGCCGTGGCATCGTTTCCGGTGTGATCGAGGTCCGGTTCGACCTCTACCGGAGCAGTAGTGCCTGCCATGTCAATTCCTCCTCTAGCTTTGGTGCAGAAACGCTGGCGATCGAATACAGATCGCCGTTCGGTGCCCGGAAGTTCCCGGTGATCGGGTCATACGGGACGCTGGTGGTGCCGTCGGGAACAATCGCCTGCGGGGGCGTCCACGAAGCCGGCGCGACGGTCAGGGGTTCGGGAACTTCGGGAGCCGGCCGGCTCGCGATCGGTCCCGTGTCCGGTGCGCCGGTGTCGGTCGACGGGGGCGAATACGGTTGTCCGGGCCGTGCCAGCATTTCCGGCCAGGTGGACGGCAGGCCGCCGGGGCAGTTCGCGATCTCGGCGGTGCGCACCGCGGGATTCGTCGCGCACGGGATGTTCCGTGCGCCACGTGCGACCCGCGGATCTGCCTGCGGGAGCTTGCAGTAGGAATTTTCCGGAGCCGGAGCCGAGCTGACGTCGCTCGGGTCGCGGCGCTGCGTTTCCTGGTAACCCTCGGTGCAGGGGAGCGGGTTCGCGGAGTTGCCGAGTTTGACGTCCAGGGCGCCCTGGCCGTACACCCGGTCGTCAGTTTGGACTCCGCGGTGCATGTAGTTGATCGACGCGGACACCGCCGGATAGATCACCAGGATCTGCTGTATCCCGGGGATGTTGACCCGTGCCACCTCACCCACGGTCTGGAGATTCGCCAGCAGCAGCGGAACGGTGGGGCGGACGTCGTCGAGGGTGCCGCTGACCGTGTCGAAGAACTGGGAACCGTTGTCGAGGACACCGCGAACCTGCGCGTCGCTCATCACCAACTGCTCGGAGAACGAGGACAGATCACGGGAGAAGCTCGCGATGTCGGCGCGGGAGTCGGCACCGGCCTCGAGGACGGGTTCGGCGTCATCGAGCAGTGTTCTGGTGGAACCGATCTTGGCCTGCGCGAGTTCAATCAGCGGGCGCGAGGAGTCGATGAGCCGCGACAGGGCCGGTCCCGCCCCGTTGAAGGCGGTGTAGGCCTCGTCGACCGTGACCCGGAGATCGTCCTTGGGCAGCTCCGACAGGAGCACGTTCACCTTGTCGACTACCTCGGAGGCGGGCACCGGGATCTCGGTGTTCTGCTCGGTGATCACGTCACCGTCCTCGAGGAAGGGGCCCTCCGAGGACGCCGGAACGATGTCCAGATACTGCTCACCGATGGCCGAGACGCTGCGGACGAATGCCTGGCTGTTCGCCGGAACAGCGAAGTCCGAATCGAGCTGCAGTTCCGCGGCCGCCCGATCGGGGCGGACGTCGATCGACTTCACGACGCCGACGCCGCGATACGTCACCAGTGAGTTCACATAGAGTCCTCCGGCGCGGTCGAACTCCGCCGTGATCGTGTACATGCCGATCCCGGTGACCCTCTTCAGCCCGAGATAGTTGACCGCAGCGTTGCCGACCGCGAGAACTGCCACCACGCTGAAGACGATGAGCTGGAAGCGAACGAGTTTCGATCTCATCAGCGCGGTGCTCCGTTCTTCGGTGCGGACGTTGCGGGTCCGCCGGATGTCGTTGCACCGGTGGGTGCCAACAGCGGATTCACCGCTTGGCGAGCCGGGTTCAGTCCCGCCAACTCGTCGAGGGGAATGCTGCCGAGAACCTTGCCGCCTACCGTCTCGGCGCTGACGTCGAGCGTGAGGAAGAGATTCATGTAGTCACCCTTGATGGCGCGCTGAGTGGTGGTCACCGGGAACGGGACCGTCGCCGCGATCTTCAGTGCTTCCGGAAGGTGATCGCCGGCCGCGGCGAGCTGCGAGAGCACCGGCTGCAGCGACCGCAGATTCGCGTCGAGATCCTCGCGGCTGCTCTCGAGTATCTCGGTGGCGATCTCGCCGAACCGCCCCACGTCGTTCAGCATCGTCGTGAGTTGCTTCTGCTGCTCGTCCAGGATCTGCATCGCCGGCTGGATCGAGGTGATGCCTCGGTCGATCGTCTGATTCTGGCTGGCGAGTTCCGCGCCCAGGCGGTCGAGCCCGTCGATCGCGCGGACGATGTCGTCGCGCTGTCGGTCGACACCGCCAACGAATTCTTCGAGGTTGCCGAAGAGGCTGCGCAACGATTCCTCGCGGCCACCCAGAACACGATTGAGTTCGGAGGTCACGGTGCGGATCTGTTGCAAACCACTTCCGTTGAGTACGAGGGCCAGCGCAGAGAGCACCTCCTCCGTGGACGGGTACTGACTGGTGCGGTCGAGGGGGATCACGTCGCCGTCGGCGAGTGCGCCGACCGCCTCGACACCGGGCGGCACCGTCAGCTCGAGGTACTGGGAGCCGAGCACGCTGGTTTGCGCGAGCTTGGCGCTGACGTTCGCCGGGATCTCCGCCTCGGGATCGATTTCGAGTATCAGTTTGGCGCCCCAGTTGTCACCCGTGATGTGGCTGATGTTCCCGACGATGACGTTGTTGGCCTTCACCGGCGAGTTGCCCACCAGATTCTGGATGTCCGCCAGTTCGACCGTCACCTCGTGTGCGTCACCTCCGACTACGTTGCCGGGCAGTCCGATCGAATTGATTCCGTCGAATCGGCACCCGGCCGCCGCGGCCACGACGCCGACGAGCATGGTCGCGGTGAGCGCCGACCTCCGAATTGAGTTCGTCATCGTGGTCCCTCCGGAAGAATGAGATTCTGGAGACTCTGGGTGATGGAGGCGACGGGATCACTCGGGCCGGGGGATCGCGGCGCGCCTGCCGGTGGAGTCCGATTGTCTACGGGTGCCGACGTTGCCTGTTGCACGGCAGCATTGGCCAGAGGTGCGGCGAAAGCTCCTGCAGCAGTCGCGCATTCATTCGCGGGTGCGTCGACCGTGGTCAAGAGCGCGCAGATGAGCGAGCGCGGGTCCGGCATCTCGGGCACGGCGAGGGCGCCCGTGAGTGAGTTGGCGTCGGGATCGTAGATGTTGTAGAAGTCCGACAGCGCCGTCGGTCCGGCGTGCAGGATCGACATCAGGGTGTCCTGCCGGTCGACGAGCAACCGGGAGATGGTTTCGAGCTGCCCGGTATTCTCGACCAGTGCCCCACGGTTGTCTTCGACGAACTTCGTGACTTCCTGGAACGTGGTCAGCATGCTGCTGAGCAGTGCGTCGAGTTCGGTCCGGTTGGCGTTGAGCAGCCCCGACACGTTGGCCAATTCACCGCTGAACGCCCGGATCTGCTGGTCGCTGGCAGCGAGGGCGGTGGTGAACTTCTGCAGGTTCTCGACGGTGCCGAACAGATCCTCGCCGCTCGCGTTCAGTGTGGTGGCGGCGTCGGAAAGGTGGGTGAGGGAATCGTGCAGTGCGGTACCCGTTCCGTCCAGGGTGTGGGCGGTGCTGCTCACGAAGCGATTGAGGGAACCGTCCGGGTGCTCCGGGGTGCGGCCCGCATCCTCGCTGAGTTTGACCACCTGCTTCTTGATCTCGTCGAACTCGACCGGTACGGCGGTCCGGTCGAGGGGGATCTCGTCACCGTCCGACAGGGTCGGTCCACCCGAGTACGCCGGCGCGAGCTGAATGTAGCGGCCGGTCACCAGGGTCGGGGCGACGACCGCCGCCTTCGCGGTGGCGGGGACGTCGTACTCGTTGTCGTACTCGAACTCCACCCGGACGCGTTCGCCGTCCGGTTCGATCGTCGTGATGCGGCCGACCTCGACGCCGAGAACCATCACCCGGTCTCCGACGTACATGCCGGTGGTGTTCCGGAAGTAGGCCGTGACGTGGTTGACGGAGTGGTTTTCGATCCAGGCGGCCGTCAGCAACCCGACGAGGGCCACGGCGATCATCACGGCGAACAGCCTTGCCTGCAGTTCCCGTGCCATTTCGCGTACCGATGCCATCAGCGCGGCCCCCCGAAACTTCCCGGAAGCTGCCCGGACAGATTGGCCGGGACGATGTTGTGCAGCAGCACCCCGAAGAACGGTCCGCTGCCCACCGCCTCACCGACCTGCCTCGCGAACCGTTCGAGGCCGGTGAGCGATGCGTTGATGTTGTCGTAATTGCTGTTCAATGTGGCCACCAGAGTCTTCATCTGATCGAGAGTGGGTCCGAGTGTTGCCGCGTTGTCGCGGGACAGCCCGGTGAGCGCGTCGGCCACCTGACGGGACTGCACGAGGACGCGATGGATGGTGTCCGCCCGGTTGTTCAGCGCGGCGAAGAGCGACTGGCCTTGGCCGAACAGCGCGGAAACCTGGCCGTCCCGATCCGCGAGGATCTTGGACACATCGGCCGCACCCGCGAGCAACCGACGCAGTTCCTCGTCCCGGCTCGATACCGTCGCGGACAGGCGGGACAGGCCGTCGAGAGAGGACCGCAGGTCCGGCGGAAGCTCGTCTTCGACCGAAGAGACCTGCTCGAGTGCGCCGGACAGGTTGACGGTGTCGGTCTCGGACACCTTGTCGGTGACTTCCTCGAGCGCCCGCGTGATGTCGTATCCCGAGCTGGTCTGTGCCAGGGGGATGGTCGCGTTGTCGGCGAGTTCGCCGTGACGCCCGGGAGTGATCTCCACGTACCGCCGACCGAGAGCAGTTTCAACCTTGATCGCTGCCGTGGTGTCGTCACCGAGCCCGACCGCGCCACTGTCGACGTCGAACTCGACGTCGACCTTTCCGTCGCTGATCGAAAGCTTCTTCACCTCACCGACTTTCACTCCGGCAATTTGTGTCGTGTCACCGACGGCGAGGCCGCTGGCATCAGCGAACTCGGCATGGTAGGTGGTGGCCCCGCTGATACCGGGGATGGACTTGAAGTTGAGCGCAAGGAACAGGACCCCGATCAGGACCGCTGTTCCGATCAGGCCCATGCGGAACGCATCCCGCTCGAGGAAGGATTTCTGAGCCATTACTGGCACCTTTCTGCGGGAGCCTTGAACATCGGTGTGACTCCGCCGGGACCGGGCCCGGACGCGTACTTGATCGCGAGACCACAGACGAAGAAGTTCACGAAACTGCCGTAGCCCGCGACGCGGCTGATGAGGCGGTAGTTCTCGGGCAATGTGGAGAGCACCATGTTCAGGGTGTCGGTGTTGGCGTTGAGGTTGCCCGCGAGATCACCCAATGCGACGACGTCCTGCGCGATCGCCGGCCGGTTCTGGTCGAGCACACTCGAGAGACTGTCGGTGACGTGGTCGATGTTCACCAGGGAGTTGGTGATCAGATCACGGTCACCGTCGATGCCCGCGACCAGCCGCTGAAGCTGATCGATGAGCGTCGAAAACTGGTCACCGCGATCGTTCACGGTCCCGACGACGGTGTTGAAGTTGCTCACCACTTGACCGATCGCCTGATCCCGGTCCGCCAGCGTGTTGCTCAAGGACCCGATCTGACTCACCAGACGCCCGATGCTCGCCTCCTGGCCGTTGAGTACCTCGATCAGGGAGGCGGACAGTTGATTGGTCTGATCCGGGTCGAGCCCCTGCAGGAGGGGCCGGAACCCGTTGACCACCTGGTCGAGGTCGAGTGCCGGGGTGGTCTGCTGGAGTGGAATCGGGCCGTCGAGCGCACCGATGGCACCCGGTCCGTTCGACAACTCCACGTAACGGTCACCGATCAGGTTCTTGTACTTGATCCGTGCCGTGGTCCCCTCCGTCAGAGGGCGCTCGGTGGACAGGGAGAACGACACCACCGCGGTGCCGTCCGCTGCCAACTCCACCCCTTTCACCTTGCCCATCGGCACACCGCCGACCTTGACGTCCTCGCCGTTGCCCAGTCCGGACGCGTTGGCGAAGACGGCCTGATACGTGTTGGTGCTGCCGAAGCGCATGTTGCCCACCACCGTCGCCACACCGAATCCGGTCAACGAGGTGACCAGGACGAAGATCAGCAACTTGATTCCGGGTGCCTTGGTCATCAGCGCCCACCTCCGAACATGAACTGCGCGAACGGATTGCCGATCAGGTCTTCGACACCACGCGCGGGCTGATATGCCTTGCTGCCGTCGTCGAAATCGGTGTGCCCGGGTGCCTGCGCGAGGTCGTAACACCGCGGTGCGCCGTCCGCACCGTTCTTCGGCGCGTTCTCCGGGTACGTATACGGCGGATCGCCCATCAACAGGGTGCCGAGGATGTTCAGCCCGGCCTGATCACTACCACCGACGGTGCGTTCGAGATATTTGTTGGTCTGGTCCATGCTCGCGAGGAAGCACGGATACATCGGCGCATTCTGCGCGAGCAGTGCCGTAGTCGGTTCCAGCGCATCCAACGACTTCTCCAACGGGTCACCGGAGGCCTCGAAGAAACTTCGTCCGCTGTTGCCGAAGCTGCTGAAACTGAGCAGGAACGCGCTGAACTGGTCCTCCTTCTCGGTCACCGTGTCACCGGTGGTGCTGACATGGTCGACGGTCCGAAGGAGGTCCGGAGCGGCGTCGGCGAGGACCTCGGAGACCTCGGCACCCTTGACCAGATCGCGCTGCAACGTGGGAAGACTGCCGTTGAACTCGGACAGGTACGTGTCGAGCTCGACCATCATGTCACCGAGTTGGTCGCCGCGGCCCTGCAGCGACGTGGACAACGCACTCAACGTCGCGTTGACCTTCTGTGGTTCCACGGTGCGCAGCACCGTCACCAGCGAGTCGAGGAGGTCGTTCACCTCGGTGGCCACGCCGGTGCCCCGGACTACCGAGCCCGCCGACACAGTGGTCGCCGAGGGATGTTCCGGCTGCACGAGTGTGACGAACTTGCGGCCGAACAACGTGGTCGGATCGATCACGGCAGTGATGTTCTCCGGTATCGCCGACGTCCGGCTCTCGTCGATGTCCATGGTGATCTGGGCCTGGTCGTCCACCAGCTGCACCTTCGAGACCCGGCCGACGACGACGTCTCTCATCTTGATATCGGATCCGGGTTCGAGCATGAGACCCGACCGCGCCGAATACAACGTCACCGGGACGGTCGAGGCGAACGATCCGCGATAGACGCCGACGGATACCGCCGTCGCGATCGCGAACAGCGTCACCAGACACACACCCAGGAGCACATACACCAGGCGGCTTCGCTCTTCGATATGGCCACCCATGTCAGCCCGCCACTTTCACGGCGCCGGCGGAGCCACCGTAGACGGCGATTCCGATGAGCAGGTCGATGACCATGATCGCGATCAAGGAGGTGCGCACGGCCCGCCCGACCGCGACGCCGACTCCCGCCGGCCCGCCCTTCGCGTTGTAACCGTGGTAGCAGTGCACACACATCACCACCACCGACATCGCGAGGACCTTCACCATCGACCACGCGACGTCGCTGGGCACGAGGAATACGTTGAAGTAGTGCTGGTACGTTCCGCTCGCCTCGCCGAGGTATTCGGTGACGAGCTGGGTGGCGACGTATCCGACGAACAACGCCACCGCATACAGCGGAATCACCGCGATGATCCCGGCCATCACCCGGGTCGTCACCAGGTAGGGGAGCGACGGAATGGACATGGTCTCCATGGCATCGATCTCCTCGCTCACGCGCATCGCGCCGAGTTGTGCGGTGAAACCCGCACCGACCGTCGCCGTCAGCGCAATACCTGCGATGACCGGAATGGCCTCCCGGGTATTGAAGAATGCCGAGATGAATCCGGACAGCGCGCCGATCCCGATGCGCCCCATCGAGGTAGCACCCTGCTGGCCCACTTCGTATCCGACGGCGGTGGTGAGCAGGGAGATGACGACGAGAGTTCCTCCGATGACCGCGAGGGCGCCGGTGCCCATGCTGACCTCGGCGAGTAGCCGGAGCGTTTCCTTCCGGTACCGCCGGAAAGTGCGTGGAATCGCGGTGACGGCATGGCTGTAGAAGTGGAGCTGTCGCCCCATCTCCTCCATGTGGCCGATCGGTGCATCGACCACGCTGAGCGCGACCTTGGCAACCCTGGGTCTCGCGCCGGTGGCCCGAGTAGCTTTCGACACAGAATTCTCCCGTTGACAGCCGTCTTCGCGGCTTGAGGTGGAGCGCTGTCAGTGCAGCGCGAGAGTCGTGATAACCGAGTTGGCGAGGAAAAGCAGCAGAAAGCTGAACACGACGGTCTGGTTCACTGCGTCTCCGACGCCCTTGGGTCCGCCCTTCGCGTTGAGTCCCAAATGGCACGCGACGAGGCCTGCTAGCAGGCCGAACACCGCCGCCCTCACCTCGCTGACGAGGAAGTCGGGCAGTTTGGTCAGGATCGAGATCGCCGTGACGTACTGGCCCGGCGACGCACCCTGCATGTAGACGGTCGCGATATATCCGCCCACCAGGCCGACCGCCGAAACGAGGCCGTTCAGGAACATCCCGATCAAAGTCGACGCCAGCACCCTCGGCACAACCAGGCGTTGAATCGGATCGATCCCCAGCACCTTCATCGCGTCGATCTCTTCACGAATCGTCCGTGAACCCAGGTCGGCGCAGATCGCGGTCGAGCCGGCACCTGCCACGACGAGAACCGTGACAACCGGGCCGATTTCCCGAATGATCGCGACGCCGGCGCCGGCGCCACTGAGGTCGACCGCACCGATCTCGGCCAGCAGGATGTTGATCTGATAGACGAACATCATGCAGAAGGGAATCGCCATCAGCAGCGCCGGCATGATCGACACACCGGCGATGAACCACGCCTGCTGAACGAACTCGCGAGCGTGGAAGGGGCGCTTGAACATGCATCGGAACGTCTCCATCGACGTCGCGTAGAACGCGCCGACCGCCGTCGGCGCGACCTGGACGGCCTTCCGGACAGCACTCGCCTTCGGCGGGCGTGCTTTCAGATCTACAGACATCGACCAGCCTTTCTCACTGTTTCCGGAGCATCCGACGGGCAAACAGGGTTGGTCATCACTCGTGGACGAGGACGACCTTCACCGCCTCACCTCGATGTTGCACGGCCACAGCCTCGTTGATCTGGGAGAAAGGCATCGTCGTGATCAACTTGTCGAACGGGAACTTGCCCTGACGGTGGAGATCGAGAAGGTGAGGAATGAACGTGTCGGGGTCGGCATCTCCCTCGACGATCCCGCGAATCGTGTGACCGAACAGCTGCGTCGGCATCATGCCGATCGGGAGTGTGGCGGTCGGGTCGGCGGGGACCCCGATGAGGCCGAGGGAGCCCCGGACACCCAGTGCCTGCAAGATCTGGTCCAGCACGGGAAGTAGGGCGGTCGTATCGATGGCATAGTCGGCGCCGTCGGGAACGATTGCCCGGATCTGCTCGGAGAGTGCACCGTTGGCCGGATCGACCACGTGGGTAGCGCCGAGGGAGAGCGCGAGCTCGCGCCGCGACTCGTGAGGCTCGACGACGATGATCGTGCCGACCTCGCGGACCACGGCAGCGAGCACTGCCGCCAGGCCGACCGAACCGGCTCCGACGACGACCAGTGACGACCCCGGAGCGACGTCGAGCGAGTTCAACACCGCGCCCGCGCCGGTCTGGATTCCACAGCCGAGCGGACCGACGAGTTCGAGAGGGGCGTCGTCCGCGACCTTCACGACATTGCGCTCGTGAGCGATGGCATGTGTCGCGAGGGAGGACTGGCCGAAGAAGTTGCCGCCGAGCGTGGTGTCTCCCGAGGTGAGTGCCGAACTGCCGTCCGGGCGCCCGCCCCCGAAGTTGAATGCCATGAAATTGTGGCAGTAGGCAGGCTCGCCCTTGCCACAGTGGGCGCACTGGCCACAACTGTTGAAGCTGATGGCGACCCTGTCGCCCTCAGCAACCTTGGTGACCCCCGATCCGACTCCCACGACCGTGCCGCTGCCTTCGTGGCCGACGACGCCCGGGAGGGGGAACGGGAGATGCCCCTCTTTGACGGCCAGGTCGGTGTGGCAGAGACCGACGCCGGCGATCTCGACGAGGACTTCGTGTTCCGTGGGTTCGCTCAGAGACACGGTCTCGATGGCGAAGTCTCCCGAGACTTCGTTGATTACGGCGGCGCTGATCTGCACGATTGCTCCTAGATTCAGGTTGTTTCGGCGTTCACCCGTAGGCGGGCATCACTTCCGTACGGGTGATGTTAGGTAGGTCACAAGGGTGAAAAACAGGGGTGAAGGGCAAGTTCGCTCCAATCTCCCCCTTCACCCCCCCCGGTGGGGGGAGGTGGGAAATCGGGGCCACATCGTGGGATGGCCGACCGTCGCTCCGATGAAGTACCCGAACCACCCTCTGGTGCGACGCGGTGACGAAGGCGAGCGCGAGAGACTCAAGTCACATCTCAGGGGTTTTTTGGCCTGGCTCACACTTCAGGAGGAAGCGAATGTCTGTTGATCCTTCGGCGATCATCGTCGGGGTAGCCGCGGCAATCGGGGGCATCGTGCATGGAACGGATCTGCCAGAGCCCGCGCATGGCATTGCGACGCAACAGGTTCAGTCGATCGTAGAGGCCGCACCGGGGTTCGACGCGCAGATCGACCAGGCCATTGCGAATCTGCCCCCAGAAGTTCAGGACCCGGCTCGTCGAGCTGTCGACGCCGCGGCCGTTGCCGTTGCGGACGCGGTAGCACCATATCTACCTCCCGCGCCGGTGCCGGCACCCCCGCAGGATCCGTTGCCTCCCAGAGATCCCCGACCTGAGGGCAACGTGAGTCCCCAGTCCTCCGGGCCGGTCGCTACGGAGCCGTATTCCCCGTCATGGTGGCCGTCACCGACGGCGAACGATGCACTTGCGCAGGGAGAGAGTGATGGTGTGCTGTCGCAATGGGTGCCGTCGGTGCTCGATCCCTCCGCAGCGACGTCGTCGGCTATCGGTTCGATCGCCGTGTTCGTTCCGTGGTTCCAGAAGGCGGGCGCCATCTGCGACGGCGTGAAGGCGCCCGTTCTTGCCGCGCTGTACTCCGCGGAGAACGGTTTTCGCTATGGTGTCACTGCTCCGGTGTCGCCGTCCGGCGCTCGCGGTCCGGGCCAGTTCATGCCGGCCACCTGGGCAAGGTACGGCAAGGACGCCGACGGCGACGGGAAGGCCGACATCCTCGACGTCGCAGACTCGGTGATGGCCTCGGGCCACCTTCTCTGCGACATGTACGAGCAGATCGAGCAGTGGAAATCGCAGGGAGAGGTGGTCGGCGACACGCTCGACCTCACGATCGCGGGGTACAACGCGGGCGTCGGCGCCGTTCGACTGCATCGCGGTATGCCCTCGGGTGAAGCAGATTACGAGAACCAGACGAAGCCCTACGTTGCGAAGATCCGCGCTTCCGAGTCGCGATATGCCTCGCTTCTCGGGATCTTCGGAGGCGGGGCGGACGGCATCGGCGGCAAGATCGTCGAAGCCGCCGTCCGGTATCTCGGTCTCCCGTACGTGTGGGGCGGCGGTAACGTGAATGGCCCTTCGGCAGGCGGGTTCGACTGCTCCGGTCTGACGTCCTATGCCGTCCACGCGGCCACGTCCGGGTTTTCCCTTCCCCGCACCTCCGAGACGCAGTGGAATGTCGGTGTGGAGGTTCCGCTCGCGGATGCGATGCCGGGAGATCTGCTGTTTGGGAACTGGGGCCCGGCGGGCCCCGGGCATGTCGCGATCTACGTCGGGAACGGGCAGATGGTCCACGCCCCGACGACCGGCGACGTGGTTCGCGTCGCACCGGTCTTCGAGGGGATGAAGGCTCGTCGGGTGGTGTGAACGGCACTTCGCGTGTTGTGTACCTGCCGGCCGGCTACATGCTTTGCGCGGCGCTGGATTCGCGGCCGTCCGACGGCGGCACCGGTTGTCCGGGAGCGCGGCTCGCCAGGAACCGCTCACGAACAATGAGATAGAACGGAAAGGCCATCGACACGCCGATGTAGGACAGCAGAACGAAGACCACGCCCCATTTGCGGCCCATCCCGATCCGCACGGTGTCGGTGAGAACCCATACGATGAAGACCGCCCACGCGATCAACATGTCGATGCTCAGGAAGGCCGCCGTGCCGCCCGGTTCGATGCCGTCACCGAAGAACTCGACCGGGTTCAAGATGTTGCCGCCGTCGCCGATCCAGTCGAACGCGAACGGCCACGTCAGGAGTAGCGCCGCGATCCCGGCGACGAGGTAGCAGGCATGCCGGACGTTCATCGCCGTGCTGCGGTGTAGTTGCGTCGTCACCATGTCACCTGCTGTCTGCGACTCGGACGTGGATCTCGGCATCGCAGTCACCGACGACGAGCTGGCAGGACAAGCGGGAATCGTCGTCCGCCGCATCCAGATATGCGATCAGGTCCGTCTCCTCGTCGGTTGGTTCGGCGAAGAAGTGGGTGTACTCCTTCGGGAGATGAACGTGGCAGGTCGCGCACGCGCAACTGCCGGCCCATTCGGCAACGATGCCGGGGAGATTGTTTCGGAGCGACGCATTCATGAGCGTCTCGCCGAGTTGGACGTCGACCTGCTCGGTCGTCCCGTCGGGCAGATGGTAGGTAACTTTCGTCATGATGTGGTGGCGCTTTCTCGCGGGAAGGCGTTGCGCCGAAGCGGTTCTCGCCTCGGCGCACCACCGGGTCAGGCGAACGTCAGGTGGACGGGCAGGCGCCGGAGTCCGCCGACGAAGTTCGTCTGGATCATCTTGGGGTCACCGGTCACCTCGATGCGCCGGAGTGTGGGCAGCAGCTCCTCGAGCATGACCTTCATCTCGAGCTTGGCGAGATGCTGTCCGATGCACATGTGCGGGCCGTAGCCGAAGGCGATCTGCTTGTTCGGGCGTCGATCGATGTCGAAGGTGTCCGGATTGTCGAAGACTTCGGCATCCCGGTTGCCCGACTGGAACAGCAGCATCAGGCGGTCGCCGGCCTTGATGGTGCGTCCGCGGAGTTCGTAGTCGCTGAGAGCGACGCGGGTGAACTGCTTCACCGGCGACACGATCCGCAGTGCCTCGTTCACGAGGTGTGGAACCAGGCTGAGGTCGCCCTGGACACGCTCGAGGATGTCGGGACGTGCAGCCAGCTGTTGCAGGCATCCCGCGAGGGTGCTGGCCGTGGTGTCGTGGCCGGCGGTGGCGATGGCCACGAACCATCCGTAGGCGAAGGTCTTGGGGAAGTACTCCCCGCTCGCGTCCTTCGCGACGGCGATGAGGGTGGCTAGATCGTCGCGCGGTTCGGCGCGCCTGTTCTCGACGAGAACATCGAAATACGCGTAGAAGTCCGCGATTGCCGCCGCCCACTGCTGTGCCGCGGCGTCGGGAGAAAGGGTTTCGATGTCGTCGCGCTTCGCGTCCGGGTCGGCGACTCCGAAGAGGTCCTGCGTCAGCGCCATCATGCGTGGTTCGTCTTCCACGGGAACACCGAAGAGTGACATGATGACGTGCAGCGGGAAGAAAACCGCGAACTCGTGCACGGCATCCAGGTCTTGCTTTCCGGACACGAGGCGCGCGACGGATTCCCGCGCGGTCTCGCGAATGCGGTCTTCCCACTTCTTGAGGTTCGCCGGGCGGAACCAGTCGAACGCAACGTCCTTGATCGTGGTGTGTTCCGGCGGGTCGAGGTAGGGCAGCGCGTCGAGGATGCGGAGACTGCCACCGGTGAGTGTCTTCGTGAACTCGTCACCGGCCTGATTGGTGAGAATCGGGTTGTGCGAGCCCTTGTTCTCGCCACCACCCGCACTGAAGATCTCTGGCTGTCGCTCGATCTCCATCAGGTCGGCGTGCTTGCTGACCAGCCAGAGGGGGTCGTACCCCTCTACCCGTGCCTGCCCGAGGGGCTGGTTCTCGCGGAGCCACCGGTACGCCTCGTAGAGTTTTGCGTCGTCGCTGTGTCCCTCGGGGAGGACGATCTGCCTGCCTATCTCGTCGGGAACTGTTGTGGTGTCGGCGGATTCGACTGTCGTCATGATCAACCTTCTCTCTGGGGTGGGCTGAAGAGAGCCGGACGCATGAGGGTCACCCCCTACGTACTCATGCTCTGTGACTCGAGTCTCATGGATGGTCACGATGGGTGCGTCACCCGGATGAGGTGTTTTGATCCCGCTTCGGAGGGGTTGAGCGGTGCTGAGTGCGCGCGGGGCGGCCTTGACTGCTTTGGTCGGATAATATCTATACTTAGACCGAATTGAGTGGCAGAATACTGTCCATGGCGCGGACGAGGCGATGGTCGTTCTTCCTGGCAGCGGTCGTAACCGCGATGGGCCTGAGTCTTAGAAAGTGTTCTGAAAGTGTCACGCCGCGCGGGTCGACTGCCAGGGGAGTGATCATCGCCTCCGAGTGCGCCGGGAGGCGTTCGTAGTCGTGGTCAAGTCGACGGCCACGCACGATCCACGCCAGTGTCCGTTCGATTAGCCAACGGTGTGGCAGCACACTGAATCCGACCTTCCCCTTGGGTTTCCGCACGATATCGAGCGTCATCCGGCAATGCTCCGCGACCCACGCGACGAGGCGTCCGGCGTAGCCGCCGTCTGCCCACACCAACACCATCGACGGCATCACTGTCTTCGCCCGGGACAACGCCAGGCGCCCGCCGTCGCGGTCTTGTACGCTCGCCGCGGTCACCAGCACGACCACCAACAGGCCCAGCGAGTCAGTGACCACGTGTCGCTTCCGGCCGTTGACCCGTTTCCCGCCGTCCCATCCGCGGGTGTCCGTGCCGACCGTGTCGGCGCCCTTGACGGCCTGCGCGTCGACCATTCCTGCCGACGCCATCGGATCCCGGCCGCTCCGGGGAGAAGGCGTTGTACCGATCCGCCTCTTCCCGGCGATACGCAGCGCAGGAGGTGATCGTGATGCTGGACATGCCGTACTACTTCCCCCCGCTCATGCCCGTCATCGACGCACTGGTCGCGGCAGTGCGGTGGCGGCAGGCGCTTCCATTCACGGTGTAGTGATCCCGCCGTACGGGTTGGGACGAGCTGGATGGTGTGGACCCTTGGTTGGTGCCCATAGTTCGCTGGTGGAGTTCCTGGCACTGAATCCAGTACCTGCCGCGCCCGAGAGCGCCGAGACGCAGATGGTCGACGAGGATCAGCCCGCCGCCGCCGGCGACGGACGGGCGGTGACGGGCGTGTGGTTATCGCGATTCTGAAATCGGCGTCGAGTTCAGCAGAATTGGGCCTTGACCACCTGCCATGACGGAGTTCGTCAGCGTGAGCATCTATGGCGAGGACGCGGTGATCGCGTCGGTGATCTGCCCGGCCTGCTGAGCGGTCAGGTCGCGGACGAGGCCAAACCGGGTTGTGTTCGTCGCGGCGGTCGTGCCGCTTGACTTCCCGGACCCGCGTCGATCCGTCAGATGCTCTCTCTCGGCCGGGCGGTCAGTGCCGATGAGGTCAGCGCGAAGAAGCGTCGGAGCGCGTCGGCGTCGCCGGTGACGTGGGCGTGCGGGCCTTCGGTGCGGTCGCCGGAGAGTGTGCGGAACACCTCCTCGGATGAACCCGCCACGATCACCTCGGCCGGCTCGCCGGCGCTCGTGACCGACGCGCGAACTCCCGTCGGGTCGGAGACGAGCAGCAGACTGTCGCCGTCGGCATCGATGCGTACCGTCACCGCGGGAACCCCGGAGTCCTCCTGCGTCGCGGCCGGCTCCGGAAACAACGCCATGATCGCGAATACCAGCCACCGTCCTCTGCTGTGGTCCTCGCCGGTACCCGCCGACATCAGGGGCACGCCCCACCGCGCGAGTTCGACCAGGGGGCGTTGCAGTCCTCGGCCCCATTCGGTCAGGGAATAGACACGCGCGGACACCGGCGCGGGCGCATCGGTCGCCGCGACAACTCCCGCCTCTTCCAGGGCTCGCAGCCGACTCGCCAGCAGGTTCGTAGCGATCCCGGGCAGCGCCTTGTGCAAATCCGAATACCTGCTAGGCCCGACCAGCAGTTCGCGGACCACCAGCATCGTCCACCGATCACCGACCACATCCAGCGCCCGCGAGAGCGAGCAGAATTCCCCGTACGACTTCACACACCCATCTTACACTTGACATTTTCTTCGTCATGCTTGAAATAATAAAGTCGTGAACTCAATCATCCAAGAGCGACGCCAGACGTCGCGCTCGGCGGTCCTGCTCGTGTTGTGCGCGGCGACTCTGGCGATCAGCCTCGCCACGACCGTGATCAATGTGGCCCTACCCTCGCTCGCACTGGATTTCCAGGCGACCAACCGGGAACTGCAGTGGATCGTCGATGCCTACAACCTGCTCTTCGCCACCTTCGTTTTGGCGTTCGGTAGCCTCAGCGACCGCTACGGACGTAAGGGCGCCCTGCTTCTGGGGCTGACGATCTTCGGCGGCGGAGCTGTCGGAGCGTCGTTCGCCGAGAGTTCGGGACAGTTAATCGCCTGGCAGGCGGTGATGGGGCTCGGCGCAGCATTCGTCTACCCGACGACACTGTCGATCCTGTCCAACGTCTTCACCGAACGCGCAGAGAAGGCCAAGGCCATCGGAATCTGGGGGGCCACAACAGGAGTGGGTGTGGCGTGCGGGCCGATCCTGGGCGGCTGGTTGCTCGAGCACTTCTGGTGGGGGAGCGTCTTCCTCGCGCTCGCCACCGCAGCCGTCATCGCGATCGCGGTGTCGGCGGGAGTGGTGACTACCTCCCGTGACCCCAGCACACCGCCCCTCGACGCCGGTGGCCTGGTCCTGTCGGTGCTCGCAGTCGGAACTTTGGTCTACACCGTCATCGAAGCGCCGGAACACGGCTGGGCCAGCGCCGCGACCCTGGGAGGATTCGCCGTCGCCGCGGCACTGTTGTTCGCTCTCGTTATGTGGGAGCGCAAGCAGATCGACCCGATGATCGACGTCACGCTGTTCACCAACCTGCGTTTCACCGCTGCCAGCGCCGCGGTGACCTTCGCCTACTTCGCGTTGTTCGGCTTCATCTTCCTCATCTCCCAATACTTCCAGCTCGTGCGCGGGTTCGGCCCGTTCGACACAGGATTGAAATTCATTCCGGTCGCGGCGTCGATCGCGGTAGGGTCCGTCCTCGGCACCATCCTGGCGGTAAAACTGGGCAACAAGCTGATCGTCACCGTCGGCCTCGTCCTGTTCACCTCGGCGTTTCTCTGGATCTCCACGCTGAGCGAATCGACGAGCTACACCGAGATCGCCTTGCAGATGGTCCCACTGGGTCTCGGCCTGGGACTCACTTCGGCTCCGGCGACCGAAGCGATCATGGGGGCCGTGCCGCTGGAGAAAGCGGGTATCGGATCGGGGATGAACGACGCCACCAGGGAGGTCGGCGGAACGCTCGGAGTCGCGATCATCGGCAGCGTCTACGCCTCCCTGTACGCCTCGTCTCTGGCAGCATCCGACGCGGCGCAGGCCCTCCCTGAAGAGGTGAAATCTGTTGCCGGGGAGTCTATCGGCGCCGCGGTATATGCCTCCGAGCAGCTCCGCGGAGGCGGCGACGAGATCACAGCGCAGGCGGTGTCACACGCTGCGAACAGTGCCTTCCTCGACGGCCTGACGGCCGGATCGTATGTCGCCGCGGGAGTGACCGCGCTCGGTGCCATCGTCGCAGCGTTGTTCCTGCCGTCGCGACCGAAGGAAGAGTCGACGGTGCGGCTTGTCGAGGCCTCACGGCGATGATGGCGTGCACCGGGCCGATGCTGCGTCGTCGAGACTTACCGCGACGACAGCGCAACCATCACATGCTAGCTTGAGAATATCAAGTAATCCTGGAGTGGGGAGTTCACCAATGGTCGCCGGCGATCCCAGACCCAGCATCACCATCGCGGGCACGACGAGTCATTTCCTGGACCCGTCACCCGACGACGGCCCGCTCGCCGGCCGATTGCGTTATCTCATGGGTGGTTCCGGGTCTCCGGTTCTGCTGTTGCACACCGTTCGTACGCAGGCGGAACACTTCCACCGCCTCATCCCGTTTCTACTTCGGCACCACACGCTCTACGCACTGGATCTGCCGGGGATGGGTTACTCGGACATCGTGCCGGGGGCGTCCTACGACGAACCTGCGATGCGTGCCGGCGTGAGACGGCTGCTCATGCACCTGGACCTGCGCGAGGTGACGGTGGTGGGGGAGTCGATGGGAGCGGTCCTTGCCCTCACCACCGCGGCGGAGTCTGCGGGGCGAGTTCGGCGAGTCGTCGCGATCAATCCCTACGATTACGCGGGCGGGATTCTTCGTTCCGGTGTACTTGCGCGCGGCATCATCTCGGCCATCCTCGCGCCGGTCATCGGCCCTCGGTTCGTGACGGTCGAACCGAAACCCGTCATGCGTGCAATTCTGCGAGGTGGTCTCGTCGACGACTCCGCTCTGACGAATGAATATCTGGACGAGCTTCTCGCGGTGGGGAAGCGGCCCGGTTATGCCTCGGTGGCCCGTGCCGTGTACGGCGCTCTGCCGAGTCTGGTCGCTGCCAGGTCCGTGTATCCACGGGTGACGGTTCCCGTGAATCTGGTCTACGGGGAACACGATTGGTCCAGGGCGTCCGACCGCGACGCGAACAACCGTGCGCTGCCCGGTGCCGAGTTCGTACAGATACCGGATGCCGGGCATTTTCTTTCCCTCGAGAAGCCTGCTGTCATTGCCGCGCTGCTGGATCGGTCAGCAGTTGGGGAGGATCACGAGACGAGTAGGTGAACCGTCCGGGGTCGAATGAAGGCCTCGCTCAGGCCACCTCGAGGACCAAGGCGCACCGCCTCCTCCGCGAGACGATCGATCTGCCCCCGAACTCGAGCCAGACGTGGCTGGCGGGAGATCGCTGAGCACGAGGCAAACGAAGGGACGCTCGCCGCGACGGAGGACGCCTACGCCGCACCGAATCGGGCTACGCGATCGGCGTCTGCGCTGAATTGGGAGCCCAGCCCGCTGTGATCACAGTGAGAGCGGCTCTGAGATAGCGGGGCTTCCTGTGTCGAAGGTCCGAGACGATCTCCGGACCACGCCGACACACGCCGACACACGCCCGGAATTCGTCACCGACTTCGGTTGGCCTCATCCGCCCACTCCGTCATACCGAGCCGGCTTCTGTTGACGATCGGCAAGTGGTCAATGGTTGAACCTGTCGATGAGCCATCCGACAGCGGTCGGATTGTCGAGGAGCAGCCCGGCCGAATGCCCTGCAACCCCGGCTTGCGGGAGCAGTGGGGGCGTGTCGAGTTTTGCGACGGTCACGTCGGCACCCGCTGCACGCCAGGCGTTCGCCATTTCGTAGGTGTCCGCGGCAGGGGTGACGTCGTCGCTGACGTTCTGGGCGACGAGTACGGGTGCGGCAGGAGCGCTTCGGCCCAGGTCGAAGCTGTCGAGGACAGCCTTGATCGCGGGATCGGCCTCGAGTTCGTCCACGATCGGGCGACCGCTGACCGACAGCGAGCTGGTGGACTGAACGCATGGAGCACGGCGGTGTCATTGCATTCGGTCGCGGTGCGGTGCAGGAAATCGATGCCGGCGGGGTTGAGCATCGACGTGACCGTCGTCGTGAATTCCGGGTGACTCGGCGCTGGTCCGGTTCGACCACGAGCGCAAAACAGATCCGCCCCGCCGCCGAGCACGTGAACCTGCTGATGGAGTGCGACCTGGACCCGTGGGGCCCTGGACAGGTGGTCCACCGAGAATCCGCTGATCGGGGACCAGCGGCCAGTGGACCGACTCAGCGCGCACGCGCTGACCGAGGCAGAGGTGGAGCTGATGGTGGCGGCCGAGCAGAGGGGGGATGGAGTGATCCCGGGGCACAGTGCTGCAACGGCCGGCCCGCAGACCAGGCTTATTCTCGCGGGCACCGCACTGCACCGGATCTCGAGTACCGGGTCCGGGCACCCGCCGAACTCGTTCAAAGCCAGCGGCATCCGAGCGCCCGGTCACCCACTGCCCGGGTGGTTTGATCTGATCGACGAACTCCCACGGCGGTTACCTGTACGTCGCATCGTCCCTTGCGGGAGCCGTCACCGGCATCCCGCGCGACATGCACATCCCGCGGTCGGGGACCATGCGCCGGAAATGGCTCGCCGACAAGGCACACACCCGGAGGGTGTGGATCGGTACGTCATGGCGGCGTCCCTGCTGGACGGCGACCTCCGATCGCTGAACCTGTCGGGGACCTTGGTGGGCTGTGACCGCGGCGCCTACCCCTGGTCCCGCACCACCTGCCATCAGATCCTCGACGTCAACCCCGGTGCCGACGGGTGAACTATCACTGCCGCTGCAATCCCGCCGAACTCGCCCTGATGCTGCTGAACCGCGGAACCCTCGACTCGACCGCACTCACCATCGCCGAATCCCACGACGTGCTGACCGACCCGGACACCTTCGACGAGGTGGGCGAGGTCCTCGACGAGGTCCACCACCTGAACTATGTGGGTGCGGGCAGCGCCCGACTTCCGTAGCCCGGGCCTGGAACCGGACACGCACGGTTGGATCCGCATCCCGCTCCACGACGCAGTATTCGCAACCCGTAATGGGATCGGATATCAATTGGGAGGCGTTATCAGGTGTTGCCTCCTCTTGGTCTCCTTGTGGCCGTGATAGTGGGCTCAAGCACTTTCCCGCCGTTTCTCTGTTCCGGGGTGCGTTTCGCGTCATGGCAGTCCCGAGATCTCGGTGCAATGCCCGAAGGTTTCAGTCCCGTCGATTTCTCATCGGCGGAACTAATTGCGGTGCAATCACATTCGGATGTCAGCGTCGGAAGAGAATGCTTGGCCGGGTTGGCCACAGCCATGGTGGCCGGGGCCGGTTGCGGGATCGTCTTGTGGCTGTCCGGGTGGCGGGTGGTGCGGGACGAGACGAGCGAGGACGAACGCCGCCGTCGGCGCACCTTCCTGCTCGGCCGGACCGTCGCCGCGGCCCTGGCTGGTATTACCGTGGGGCTGCTGCCGATGCTGGTGCTGATCTATGCCGCTTTCACGGCCACCGTGAGCATCGCCGTGGAATGGGCTTCGGTGCTGGTGCTCTACGCCGGCAGCGCGGTCCTGACATACGGGTACGCGCTGCTGGGTGTTTGGTGGGTGTTGGCCGGGTCGGGTGATGATCGGCGTCCGCGACCGCGCGGATGCTAGCGGTGTTGCTGCCGGTCGGTGCGCTGACGGCGACGGCCGCCGGTGTGGGCGCTGCTGGGCTGTTCGGGTATTCCACCGTCCCTGCGACGTTCGTATGCGTCATCGCGGTGGTGGCCGCCGTCCTGACGGCAACGGCGGCGCTGGCGCGGGTCTGGCCCGGGCCCGGGGGAGGCCGACGGCGCCCGGTGGCCTCACCCAGTTTCACCCCGAGTCGTGGCGTCCTCGGCCGGCGCTGTGTTGTGGCGGATTCGCTGCAGCGGCAGTCCTTCCTGTCGACAGCTTTTTCGTCGCGATCGTCCCGCTCGAGGGCGCGCTCACCATTTACATCCGCACCGGTGTTGTTGGTGTGGTGTCAGGGTTGTGTGAGCTCTGGTGGGATGTGTGTCCACAGGGTGCGGTATCGGTGGGGTGTGCGGGCTTTGCGGGTGGCGCGGATCCAGTCGTGGGTGTTCTGCGGTGGCCGGCGGAATCGCATCGATCGTGGTGGGGTGGTCGTGGGGGTTCTGGTGTGCCAGCACAGGGCGGCGAGCAGCAGTGTCGCGGCTCCGGTGGTGATGGGAACGGTGGGGTTCGGTGACAGCAACGCGGTCGCCGTGACGAGCCCGGTGCCGACCAGCAGTGTCGCGATGGCTGCCCGAACGCAATGGAGTTTGACTCGGTGCTGCGCTGCCGGTGCGGAGTTCATCGACGTAGGCGTCCCACCAGTAGTGGGTGTTGTGGGTGGTTGCGGTGTGCCACTGGACGAGCTGGTCGTACCGTGCGCGGTAGTCCTCGTGTGCGCCGGTGGCCTGCGTCTTCGCTGCGTGCAGTTGGGTGTGCACGGTGGGTGCGGGTGTGATCTTTCTTTGTGCGGCAGTGGTTTTGTATAGTTGCCCGGCAAGTTGTGTGCCGAAGGCCGACGGTGTGGTGAGGTGTTCGGCGATCTGGTGGCGGTTCATCGACACCACGACCGGGTCGAGGGTGGGGACACCGACTCGTACCTTGCCGAGCATCGCCTCGATGTCGGTGACGGCTTTGGAGCCGTTGGAGGAGATGACGGTGATGTGGCGGAGCTTGTCCGGCCACTTCAGGCTGATGGGGATGCCTTTAGTGAACAGGGACTTGGGGAAGCCGAGGCTCTCGAGCCTGTCTCGATGTGCGTTCTCGGCGACGGTCACGGGCCCTGGGTCTGTGCGTTCGGGGTAGATCTGGTTGGCGCGCAGTTGCAGAGCGCGGGTGTAGGAACTGACGGTCAAAATTCCTGCGATGGTGACTCCGGCGCCGTTGGTGATGTGGTCGCCGAAGCGGCGTCCCACACGGTGTTTGAGGAATGCGCCTACTGCGGCGGCGACATCTTTGCTGAAGTACACGGGTATGCAGTCGACGGCGCGGCCGTGTGGGGCGGCGAGGTCCATCTGCCAGCCGCCACCGGAGAGTCGTCGGACCCAGCGGCACTCCCCGGTGATGACGATCTGCATGTCCACGCTCTGAACGAGGTGGGTCTGGACGTACTTGCTGGTTTCTGCGAGGGTCAGACGGCGTCCGCGGCGTCCCGCCCATTGCGCTACTGCTGTATCCACCCCGATGAACCCTTCCTCCCCGCATGTGCCTTACTTGCCGCCCTGACGTGTGTGGTCGGGGCAGCGCACGACAGCCTGGCACATGGTCCCGACACCGCACGAAGCCCCGCATGTGCGCCGCGGGCGGACGGGCCGAGCTGACCGGTTCTTCAGCGGCAGGTGGCATACCCCCGGCAGGAGGTCATCAGGTGAGTCGCCGGCACCAGCCCGTCACGGGTGCGGTAGCGGCCCCTCTCGTTTCGCGCTATCATGAATTTGTGTGTGATAATAGATGAAAGTAAGGGGCTGGGCGTGATGAACGAGGCCACCGATGCCAGCACCGAAGCCCGCTACCTACGCGGCGATCTCGGCTTCGAGGAGGCGCTACGAGAGGTGACCGGCACCGACGTCGGCCGGAAGTTCTTTGCCCAGATCCTGCACAGCCTCTCCGACCGGAACCCGGCGGCACCGCCGCTGTCCGACCACGACGCAGCCCTGCTCGATCAGGCCGGGTTCGTCGACGACCCGGCCGCGGCGACGACCGCACGGGTGGACCGCGGCATTCGGATGCAGGAACTGGTCCGCCACTCCCTGTCGATCGCGGAGGCCGCGGACCGTCTCGGGGTGACCGCGGCCCGGATCCGGCAACGCCTCGGCGAGGGCACCCTGTGGGCGTTCGCGTCGGGCCGGAACCGGTTGCTCCCGCCCGCTCAGTTCACCGATACCGGTGCGGTGCCGCACCTCGACCAGGTGATGCCGTTGTTGGCGAAAGACCTGCACCCGCTGACCGTGCAGGCGTTGCTGACCCTCCCGCAACCGTCCCTGACCGTGGAGGGCCGGCCAGTGTCGATCGTGGCCTGGTTGACCGGCAGCGCCGGAACCGCCGCCGACATCGAACAGGTCCACGACGTGATCATCGCCGCCGAATGGGAATCGGCATAGATGGGGTCGATGCTGCCCGCACCACCGACCATCGCCGACCTTCGTGATGCCGGCGTGCGCGGCGAGGAAGTGATCGACTGGCAACCGGCCGAGGCGGTGTGGCGGGTGCATCGCACCACCGGCACCCATGTGCTGCCCTGGAACGGACTGCGCACGTTCGGGCCGATCCTGCGGTTCGACCACCACCCGCCCCCACGCGCCGAGCATCCCGATTACGGCATCTGGTACGGCGCCTCCAGTCCCCGCGGCGGGCTGGCCGAGGCGTTTCAGAGCGCCCGGGTGATCGACCGCCACCGCGGCGATCCGTATCTGACCGGGCTGCGATTCACCCGGCCGCTGAGACTGCTCGATGTGTCCGGCATCGGCGAGGGGACGTGGGCGACACGGGTCGGCGGCAACCACGCCCTCGACTCCGCCGCGCACGGCCGAACCCAGCACTGGGCCCGCACCATTCACCGCGCCCATGACGATCTCGACGGGATCGTCTACCGCGGCCGGTTCGCCGGCAGTGTCTGCATCGCGATCACCGAACGCGCCGCCGACGCGTTCCCCGTGCTGCCGGCGTTGTCGCTGCCGTTGTCGCATCCCGGGTTGTCCGGGCCGATCGACAGCGCGGCCTATCAGCTCGGCTACACCATCACCTGACGCTGCGACACACGCGAGGGCGAATCGGTTGGGATCGCGGCACATGGCGTCCCGGCACCGGGGCCGCGATGCTGACGCTCGTTGCGCGGCGAGTAGGAGCTCCCACCGCCAAAACGCGAGTTCCAAGAGCAGCCGTCTCCCGGTACCGGTCCGGGGAAGCGAACGAGTTGCGTGCCGACGCCAGCAAGAAACTCAAACTCGTGAAGGCCCAGGAAATCATGAAACGCGCCGGAGTGTTGCGCCCGGACGGAACACCGAAAAGAGCGGTTATCCGGGTCAAGGGTGGTGTCATGGTCCGCAACGGTGCCGACGAGGGCTACGTCGTAGGCCTCGAGAATTTCCATGATGTCCCTGTCAGACTTCTTCATGCGTCCCTCCGGTGGGAGTCGCTCAAGGTGGTCGAAGACCTCGAGCAAAACCCTGGAGGGGCGTCGGTGTCAGGACCGACACACCGCCGGCCCCATGCCCATCGACAGGGCGATCAGCTGACCGTCAGCAGGGACGAACGTGTCCGCCTACAGGGAGGTTGGCAGGTCCGCTAGCAGTCTGCGTGTCGAAGACGGTCGGATGGCGGTGGTTCCGCGAGGCTGGCGGGGTGATGCCACACCCTCTACCTGATCGTGCTGTCGCCTCGCAGCGGTCGGGACGAGAACACCTCTTTACAGCTATCATGCGGAGGGGACGAGTTGGTCCCCGTCCCGGTCCAGACGAGTTCGTCCGTCAGGCATGTGCTGCGGGGGATGCGGTG
This sequence comes from Rhodococcus wratislaviensis, assembly GCF_041228765.1. Classification (NCBI taxonomy): domain Bacteria; kingdom Bacillati; phylum Actinomycetota; class Actinomycetes; order Mycobacteriales; family Nocardiaceae; genus Rhodococcus; species Rhodococcus wratislaviensis. The sequence continues at coordinate 2,119,331 of NZ_CP150488.1, forward strand.
CAGGTGGTTCGTCCCCCCCCCGACGGAAATCGCACCGCCACTTGATCTCCGGTGCACTGGATGCGGTCGATTTTCCTCGCGGCCCGTTTCGCCGGTGTGGCTCCCGTTGGCGATTGCGTGTGACACCCGGAATCTCAGAGCGGATAGTGCGTCAGCACCCCCATCGGATCGTGCCTCTGCCGCAGTTCTCGCAGTCGGCGAAGGTTCCCGCCGTAGGCCGCGTCGATCTCGGCGCCGGTCTCGGGAAAGCCCGGCCGGACCTCGACGCTGTAGACGCCGATCGTGTGGGGTGCGAGCGCGTCGAGGGTGCCACCTGCCCACGACAGGCAGGCGGCACCGTCGTAGGGGTCGGACCAGATGGCGTTGAGCGGAATGTTCCACTCGCCGCTCCGGCCCCAGAACGCGGTGTCGCCGTCTCTGACGTCGGCGAGGGCTCCGCCGGTGTGCTGGAAGTCGATACGACATTCGCGCGTCGGCGCCCCGCGGATCTGGGTGGCCAACGCCTCCGCGAGTGGGGAGTCGAGGGTCGGTCCGGTGAAGACCGCCTTGCCGAAGAACGACCCCCGGCGCTCGCCCGGTCCGGGCAGCCGGATCGGTTCCGGCTCTGCGCCGCCCGGTCCGGGTGGTGCGAATTCGGGTAACCCGGTGAGGTAGGTGCCGGACAACTCCGACCGGTACAGGACGCTGCCCGACACGTCGGCGACCGCGGTGGCAGCCGCCCGGGCGCGGTCGATGTCGGATTCGTCCCCGCTCGCACATGCGGTGTACACAAAGAGGACGGGTTCTTCGGGAGACAGTGCGCTGTAGCCGAGTACCGCGCCCATCGTCGTGTCCCGCGGAAGCGTCGGGGCGACACGGAAGTAGGTGGCGAGCGCCTCGAGTCCGAGCACCATGCGGTCGACCCACACCGGACCCACCGGGTGTGTCCGCAGCACCGCCGACGTCACGACGCCGAAGCACGGCGCGCAACCCCGGACCGCCCACCACAGATCCGCCTCGTCGCCGGTGCTGGCATCGGACAGGTGGACGACCTCGCCCGACGGAAGCACGAGTTCGACCTCGGCGAGCTGATCGAGCGTCAATCCCAGACTGCGAGTGAGGTATCCGACGCCGCCGCGGGTGACGAGTCCGAACCCGGCGTGGCCCACGATCCCCACCGGTACCACCCGGCCGGTGGGTGCGAGCGCGTCCAGCATGGTTCCCACGGTGGCACCGCCGGCGACGACCACCCGGTCGTCGTCGGGTCGGGCCGTGTTCAGGTGCGCCGACAGGTCGAGCATGACGGCATCGTCGGCGACGCAGTTGGAACTCAGCCCACCGCCGCGGACGGTGACGGTGCCGCCCGTCCGATGCGCGACCCTCATGACGGTGGAGACCTCCTCCACGGACACCGGTTGGACGACGCAGGACGGCCGGCGTCTCGCGGCATCGGGAAAGAACACTCTGCCCAGTGCGGTGCGGTAGTCGTCGGTGTCCGGCAGATGAACCCGGTGCGGGAGAACCGCCTTCAACTGCGCGACACATTCCGCGGATGGTGAACTCACGAGCGCCTCCTATCCGGTTGCGTTACCTGCCTGCCACTGATCCCACGGGACCTCCCAGTCCCCGTACGTGTCCCACACGGGCAGGAGCGGTCCGCCCGAGTTGGTGATTTCGACGACGTCGCCGATACCGAAATGGTCGAACATCCACTGCGCGTTGGCGGGTGCCAGGTTCACGCAGCCGTGGGAGACGTTGCTGCTGCCCTGGTCGCCCACCGACCACGGCGCCGAGTGGACGAACTCGCCGTCGTTGGAGATCCGCAGGTTGAGATCGACCTTTTCGCGGTAGTAGTCGGGGTCGCCGGCGCAGACCCCGTACGTGCAGGAGTCCATGATGATGCTCTGCTGCTTGTCGGAGATCACGTGCGGACCCTCGTGCGAGGGGTGGTCGGGGGTGCCGAGACTCATCGGCATCGCGTTCTCCTGGACGCCGTTGTGGAACACGGTGAGCATCTTGCTCGCCCCGTCCGCCTTGGCCACCCACGAGTCGTGCACGGTGTAGTCGGCGGAGTTGTTCTCGGCGCCGAAGGTCCCGTCGCCCAGATCGACGCCGTACACGTCGGCCTCGATGTGGATCTTGGTGCCGGGCGCCCAGTATCCCGCCGCTCGGTAGTGCGCGTTCTGGTCGTCGGTCCAATACCAGGCGCCGGGCTGCGGCGGTGTCGTCGTCACCTGCAGTCGCTGCTGCACCTCGGCCTTGTTCACGACCGGTGCGGTGAATTGGAAGACCATCGGCTGGCCGACGCCGATCCCGGTGTCCGCGACGACCTCGGGTGCCGGGACGACGTTCGCGTACGCGGTGGTGCCGGGCGTCAACGTCGTGACGGTGAAGGTCTGCTCGACCGGGGCGCCGTCGGGGTTGACCGCGTCCGCGACGACTGTGTACGTGGAGCCGTAGCCCAGCGGTTGGCTGCTCGTCCAGTTCGTGCCGTCGGGCGTGAGGTTTCCGGCGACCGGTGTGTTCTGCTCCGCGGGATTCGTGACGGTCACGGCCGTCAGCCGGCCGCCCGTCGCGGTGACCACGATCGGGGTGGTCGGGTTGATCGGCGCCCCGTCGGAGGCGGGGACGGCAATCGAGGCGGGCGCGGACTGGGAGGTGGTCGGGGGTTCCGAGGTGCCGGTGTCTCCGATGGTGCATGCCGTGGCCAGGAACGTCATGGCCACCACCGCGACAATGCCGGCTGTCCGTGTGCGAAGAGTCACGACCACCTTCTTTCGGATCTGGATCAGCGCTCGCCGTCCTCATACTGCCAGCGATCGCCTCGGAGGTTCCTGTGAGACACCCGCCCCGCTCGCCCTGCCTGCAGGAATTCGAGCGCGTGGCGCCTCCCTTCGGTGCATTAGACAGCAGTGCTGATGAAAATTAGTGTCTGTTTCGTCGATATCAGGACGATTACGTCCATTGAAGACCGGAAATAAAACAGCTAGACTGGCTAATGAACCTGACTGTGAGAGGGAGGCCCCATGGACCGCAAGGTCGATCAGCTCCGCGAGGACGTCGTTCTGTTCAACCGACGTATCCGGACCCAGCGAGCAGGGCACCTGCTCACCCCCTCTCAGCTCCAGGCCCTCGCGCATCTGGACCGGGAAGGTCCGATGAGCGCACGCGCTCTCGCCGATCTCGAGCAGGTGGCGCCGCAGTCCATCGCGCGGACCGTCTCGATACTCGAGGAGTCTGGCATGGTTACCCGGACCGTGGATCCCCAGGACGCGCGAGCGAGCATCGTCGCGATCACCGCGCTGGGGTTGCAGACGCTCGTCGACGACCGGTCGCGGCGTAGCGAGTGGCTGACGGCCGCGCTGGCCGCCGAATGCACCGACGCCGAACGTGACCTCCTCTTCATCGCCGGACGGCTACTCCGCCGGCTCGCCGGAACTCCCGAACCGGCGCCGCAGGAGTCACTGATGAACTCGTGAGCGCGACCGTCGCCGATACCGGCCTCGCCCAGAAGTCCCCGTCCGTCCCGTTCCGGGTGAGCGGTTCCGTCGCCACGGGAAGCATCCTCCAGCCGCTGAACTCGTCGATGATCGCGGTGGCGATCGTCGGCATCGCCGCCCAGTTCGGCTCCTCGTCCGGGATCACGTGGGTGATCTCGGGGCTCTACATCGCCACGGCCGTCACCGCCCCGATGGCAGGCAAGCTCGGCGCGCTGCTCGGAGCCCGGAAGGTCTACCTCGGGGGCCTCGCCCTGGTAGCGCTGGGCTCGATCGCCGGTCTGCTCGCACCCAGCGTCGGCTGGCTCATCTTTTCCCGCATCCTCGTCGGAATCGGAACCGCGACACAGTATCCCAATGCGATGACGATGATTCGCGGGTACGCGGAGCGACATGGCGCGCAACCGCGCACCGCGATCACGACCCTCGCGATCTGCAGCCAGGCGGTCGTGGCACTGGGCCCGACGCTCGGCGGACTGCTCGTCGGGGCGTTCGGGTGGCAGTCGATCATGTGGATCAACCTCCCGATCGTCGCGTTCAGCGCGGTCGCGGTCACGAAATTCGCGAAGGTCGGCTTCGTCGGCGGAATCTCGGTCAGCGGCCGGCAACTGCTGCACGCGCTCGACGTGGCCGGGGTCGTCCTGTTCCTCGGGCTCGTCTCGTCGACGATGCTGTTCCTGCTGTCGCTCACCACCGACCCCGTGTGGTGGCTGATCCCCGTGTGGGTGCTGGTGCTGGCCCTGTTCGTCCAATGGGAACGGCGGGCGGACGAGCCGTTCATCGACGTTCGGGCCCTGGCCCGGAACCGTGCGCTGAGCGCCACACTCGCCCGCACCCTCCTCACCTACACCGCGTTCTACTGTGTCTTCTTCGGCATCCCGCAATGGTTGCAGTACTCCCGCGGAATGAGCGCCACCGAGGCGGGTCTGACGATGCTGCCCGTCGCCGTCGTCGGTATCGGCTCCACGTTGTTCGCGTCACGGACGTATCGGCGGTACGGGGTGCGCCGAACGCTCACCGTCGGGACATGTGCGCTCCTGGTGGGCGGGCTGCTCCTGGCGTCGGTGGAGAGCAGTACGGCCCCGATCGTCGTGCTTCTCCTGGTGGCCGCAGTGCTGGGAATTCCCAATGGATTCAACAATATCGGCAATCAGAATCTGATCAGCTCGGTCACGTCGGTGGAGGAAGTGGGCACGGCGATCGGGATGTACCGCACCGTGCAGTACATCGGAGCGAACCTGTCCGCCGTCGTGCTGCAGACCACCGCCGGTCATGTGATCGGCGACGACGGACTGCACCGCACGGGCTGGTTCATCGCCGTCGCGGGTGTCCTCCTCCTCATCGGTGTCCTGATGTCACGGAACATGGGGGACCGGCGGTCGACGAACGCGTCGACGGCGTAGCAACCGCGTCAGGCCGGCGGCGTCCCGCCGACGGCCCGCCAGATCAATGTCGCGGTCCGGGCCGGCCAATCGGCGGGTGGGCGATCACCGGCCAACGCCCGGCCGTACCAACTGCCGGTGGTCATCGTGACGGCGACGTCGAGATCGGCGTCGGCGTCGATCAGCTTCAGTTCGGCGGCGCGGTCCAGGATGGCGCGGATTCGGCGCCGGCGCGGCGCCACCACCCGGGCGCGGTACTGCGCGCGGACGTCGGCGTCCGTGGTGTCCTGCAGCATCGTGCCGACCAGCGACAACCGGCCGCTCCGCGACACCCCGCGCTGGAAGTCGGTCAGCTCGCGCACCAGATCCCCGAAGGGATCGGCCGAGGCCCGCCCCGACCGTTCGTCGGCCAACTGCGCCACGACGGCGGCGGCGAGCTCCGACTTCGACGCCCACCGCCGGTACAGCGCCTGCCGGGTGGTGCCGGCCTCCGCGGCGATCGCGGCGATCGACATCGCGTCGTATCCGGCCCGGGACAATTGCCTGCCCGCCACTTTCAGCACGCGAGTGTCGATGTCGGTGTCGCGGCTGCGCCCGGTCACAGTCATGCTCGATCCTCGTTTCAATTCAATACTGATGTGTATTGTAATGGAGAAGACGGAGATGAGGAGCTCCCATGGGTGATCAGGAAACACCGTCCCTGTACGAATGGGCGGGCGGTGAGCAGTCGTTCCGGCGGCTGATCGACGCCTTCTACGACCGGGTGGAGCGCGACGACCTGCTGTCCCCGATGTTCCCCGGCGGAGTGCACGAGGAGCATCGCCGCAACGTGACGCTGTGGTGGTGCGAGGTGTTCGGCGGTCCACCCGGCTACACCGACCGACTCGGTGGCTACGAACGGATGTTGCGACACCACATCGGTCTGGACATCAGCCGGGAGCAGCGGCACCGCTTCGCCGCGACGATGAGTCTTGCCGCCGACGACGCCGGGCTGCCGTCCGACCCCGAATTCCGCTCGGCCTTCATGGCATACGTCGAGTGGGGCACCAGGCTCGCGTTACAGAACTCGAGCCCGGGCGCCGAGGTGGTCGAGCACGCACCCGTACCGCACTGGGGTTGGGGCGTCGCCCCGCCCTACCGCGGCTGACCGGAGATCGGGCAACCCGAGCTGGCGGCCGGGAGAAAGTTCGGGCGGATGTCCATGTCGGGTGCGTCGTAGAGCCGGTGGAACGTGGGGGTGAGCGCAGCCGACATCGGCGGGTTGATCCACGACCAGTCGGTCGGGCACTTCCGGCCGAGTGACTCTTCGCGTTCGACGTGGCTGATGAACTGCTTGGCAACGGTGTGATGATCGACCATGTGCACGCCGGCCTGCCGGTAACTGTGGATCACGGCGCGGTTCAGTTCGACCAGTGCGCGGTCGCGCCACAGCGTCCGCTCCGATGTCGTGTCCAGGCACAGCCGTTCGGCGATCGCGGGCAGCATGTCGTACCGATCCTCGTCGCTGAGGTTGCGGGCCCCGACCTCCGTGCTCACGTACCACCCGCTGAACGGGGCGAGCGGGTAGGTCAGCCCGCCGACCGAGAAGCTCATGTTCGACACGGCGGGAACGGCATGCCACTTGAGACCGAGATCGGCGAACCAGGCGTAGTCCGGGTGCTCGATCTCGACCTCGAGCACCAGCTCGGATGGAATCTCGTACCAGCGCAGCGTCTCGTCGGGTGTGCTGACCAGCAGCGGCAGCACGTCGAACGGCGTGCCTGCGCCCCGCCACCCCATCTTCGTCACCGCCTCGGTGATTCCGACCTGGGCGGGGTCCCCGGTCACCGTCCCGTCCGCGTGGCGGTAGCCCGCGTACCGGATCAGTTGCGGGCTGACGATCTTGTACTCGCGTCCGTCCGCCAGCGGTAGGGGACCGACCGTGATGACCGAGCGCAGGGCGCCGCCGTTCGTCGCGACCCGCAGGTGCTCCCAGCACGCCTCCGCAATCTCGTCCGCGGTGGTGACGTGCCGGGCATCGATCAGCTTCAGCGTGCGCCAGTGCTTGCGACCGACGCACCGGGCGTGGTTGCGCCAGGCCAGCTGCGAGCCGACTTCCAGTTCCTCCACGGTGTGCTCGTAGCGGCCCGTCTCCGCCAGCGACTCCAGTGCGTCCGCGAGGCGGGCCGTGGGCAGGTGGGCCAGCTCGGGCTCGCTGAAGAACTCTGCGCACTCCCGCATCTGCGCTGCGGACCGCGACGTGACGTCCAGCGAGTACGACATAGTCCCTGTGCTGCTCACCATTGACCTCCCGGCGATCGTGGATCCTGCGGCGGTCAGTATGTCAGCGAAGCGGGCACACTCGTCCACCGAGTGCGGGCGGGGTGAGGAAATACCGTCGGTCGACGGACCGTTGCCTCGGGGGTGAAGCTCTCGATTCTGGACCGGTCCCGCACGCGACGGGGTGTGCCCGACTCGGCCGCGCTGACCGGGACGATCGAGCGTGCGGTGCGTGCCGAGCAGCTGGGTTTCCATCGGTTCTGGGTGGCCGAGCATCATGCCGTGCCGGGCATCGCGAGTGGGTCGCCGCCCGTGCTGCTCGCTGCCCTCGGCGCCCGCACCGACAGGATCCGGCTGGGCTCGGGGGGTGTGATGCTGCCGAATCACCAGCCTCTCGTGGTGGCCGAGCAGTTCCTGATGCTCGAGGCGATGTACCCGGGCCGGATCGATCTGGGGGTCGGACGGTCGCTCGGGTTCACGAAGCCGGTGCGCGAGGCGCTGCGCCGTGACCGCGACGCCCCCGACACGTTCGCCGACGACCTCGACGAGGTGCGGAGCTATCTCGAGGGCAAGGGCGCCGTGACGGCCCGTCCCCAGGTGACGAGTCCGCCGCCGATATTCGTTCTCGCCACCCGGCGGGGGCTCGACTTCGCTGCGAAGGCCGGTCTGCCGGTGGTGGTCGGTGGGCCGGTCCTCGGAGGGTCGGGTACCCGCGTCCCGGAACTCGACCGGTACCGCGACAGCTTCGTCCCGTCCGCCGGAAATCGGTCCCCGTACGTGATGATCTCGCTCGAGGTGATGATCGCCGAGGACGAAGACCGGGCGCGTGAGCTGCTACTTCCGGAGGCGTGGGCGCTGGCGCAGTCGAGTCGGACCGGCGAGTTCCCGCCGCTCGAATCGGTCGCGGACATCCGGGGTCGGGCGTGGACTTCGCGGCTGCGCGAACAGGTCGACGCCTCGATCGTGACGTCGATCCACGGCACCGCCGAGCAGGTCACGGTCGCGCTCGACGCGCTGGCCGCGCGCACCGGCGCGGACGAACTCCTGGCCTCGACGTCGACGTTCGACCGGGCGGCGCTGTTCGAATCCGACCGGCTGTTGTCGATCCTGGACGTGTGAACGCGCACGAGCCCACGGTTGCCGCAAGCCTTGCGCAAGTATTGACAATCTTGCGCAAGACGGTGGATAGTGTGTGTCGGCAGTCACAACGAACAGCGAGGCGGTAGCACCGTGGCACCCACCTTGACCGAGGTCGCACAACGTGCAGGGGTATCCCTGTCCACCGCGTCGCGGGCGTTCAGTGCCCCGGACCGGATCGGACCCGACACGCTCGCGCGGATCATCGCGGTCGCCGACGAGATCGGCTATCGGGCGGCGTCACCGACGCGCACCGACGTGGTGCGCCCCACCGCCACCACCGTCGCGGTCGTGGTGCCCGACATCGGGCACACGGTCTTCGCGAGCTTCGTGAAGGCGGCGCAGGCTCAGGGGTGGCACCGGCGCCAGACGGTGCTCCTCACCGACACCGACGGCAGCGCCGACCGTGAGCGTGAGGTTCTCGGCGAGTTGCAGTCACGCGTCGACTCGCTCGTGGTCTGCGCTCCGCGGCTGCCCGCATCGGACATCGTGCAGCTCGCCGGCGACACCCCCTTGGTGCTCGTCAACCGCTCGTCACCCGAATGCGATTGCATCGTGGCGGACTCCGAGGACGGAATTCGTCAGGCCGTCGACTACCTCGTCGCCCTCGGGCACGAGCACCTCGCCTACGTCCAGGGCTCGCCGCAGTCCTGGTCGAACCAGCGTCGCGTCGCCGCGGTCGAGGAACTCTGCAAGGCCCGGGATGTGCAGCTGAGCCTGCTCGGCTGGCAGCAGGAAACCCTCGCCGGCGGTCATGCCGCGGCTGCGAGCGTGATCGCGACGGGCGCGAGCGCCGTGATCACGCACAACGATCCGATGGCCATCGGAGTGATGAACGGCGTCCGCGCAATGGGCTTCTCGGTGCCGGCGGACCTGAGCGTCGTCGGCATCGACGACTCGCCGCTGGCCGAACTCGCCAGCCCCGCGCTCACGAGCATCAACGTGCCGATGGCACGAGCCGGCGTGCTGAGTCTGGATCTGGTGTTCCAGCGCGCGAACGAGCCGGACTCCGATATCCGAGAAATCCACCTCCCCACTCAGCTGGTCGTCCGTGCTTCGGCCGGACCGGCGCACGATCGGGTGTTTCGCCCCGGAAAAGAGAGCCGCTAGATGAAAATCGTTGTTGCCGACCGCAACCTGATTCCGCACCGATCCCGGCTCGAGGCCACGGTTCCGTCCGATTCGCGGCTGTCCTGGCACGACGGCTTCGACGAAGCGGCCCTGGCCGAGGATCTTCGCGACGCCGACGTCTACGTCGGGGGAAAGTTCACATCATCCCTGGCGTCGTCTGCAGAGCGGCTGCGCCTCGTCCATGTCGCCGGTGCAGGAACGGACAATATCGCCTTCGACGCCCTGGCACCGGATGTGCTGGTGGCGAACACCTTCCACCACGAGAAGTCGATCGCCGAGTACGTCGTGGCGACCGCGGTGATGCTCCGGCGCGGTTTCGTGGCTCAGGACAAGGCGCTCCGGCAGGGGGTCTGGGCGACCTCGGTCTACGACGACCGTCTCACACAGTCGAATTCGCTGCAGGACGCGAAAGTGGGCTTCGTGGGGTTCGGCCACATCGGCCACGCCACGTGGAATCTGTTCCGAGCATTCGGCGCGACAGGAGCGGCCGTGACCGGCCGTGGCAACGTCGACGCGCCGAGTGCGGGATTGGACTGGGCGGCGGACGTTTCCCAGCTCGGGCGTCTCCTCGTCGAATCCGATGTCGTCGTCGTGTCCGCACCGCTCGACGACCGGACGCGGGGAATGATCGGCGCCGACGAACTGCGCGCACTCGGCAGCGACGGTGTGCTGGTCAATGTGGGCCGCGGACCTCTCGTCCAGGAGCAGGCACTGTTCGACGCACTGTCCTCGTCGACCATCGCGGCTGCGGCCATCGACGTCTGGTACGACTATCCCGGACCCGACGGTCGCGGGACGCCCAGCGCTCTGCCGTTCTCCGAACTCCCCAACATCCTGATGACACCGCACTCTTCCGGGGTGTCACGACAGACTTTCGTCGGCCGCGTCGACGACATCGCCGACAACATCACTCGACTCGCTCGCGGCGAGCAACTGCGCAACGTCGTCGCTCCCGCCGTCGGCTCGAAAGGATCACGAGCATGACCGACAAGATCATTTCCGCGGACGTACTGGTCTGCAGCCCCACCCGCAACTTCGTCACCCTGAAGATCACCACGGCCGACGGCGTCGTCGGTTACGGTGACGCCACGCTCAACGGCCGTGAACTGTCCGTCGCGTCGTACCTCCGGGACCATGTCGCTCCCTTGCTGATCGGACGCGACCCGGCGCGGATCGAGGACACCTGGCAATACCTCTACCGCGGCGTGTACTGGCGGCGCGGGCCGGTCACGATGGCCGCGATCGGCGCCGTGGACGTCGCCCTCTGGGACATCAAGGGCAAGACCCTCGGCCAGCCCGTCTACCAGTTGCTCGGTGGTGCCGTCCGCGACCGGGTGCTCTCCTACACCCACGCGACCGGGTGGGACGCGCCCGCGCTGCTCGACTCCGTCGACGCGAAGCGTGAGAAGGGCTTTCAGGCGATTCGAGTGCAGTCCGGGGTTCCCGGCCTGGATTCGGTGTACGGCGTTCACCAGGGCGCCGCCGGATACGAGCCCGCGAGCCGCGGCGCCCTCCCGGTCGAAGAAGTGTGGGACACGGACGCGTATCTCAACCATGCCCCCCGGATCCTCGAGGCCGTTCGCGAACACGTCGGTCCCGAACTCAAATTGCTGCACGACGCCCACCATCGGCTCACCCCGCAGCAGGCCGCGCGGCTGGGGAAGTCGGTCGAGCACGTGGACCTGTTCTGGCTCGAGGACGTCACGCCGGCCGAGAACCAGGATGCGCTGCGTCTGGTGCGGAACCACACCACGACACCCCTGGCGATCGGCGAGGTCTTCAACACGATCTGGGACTGCCAGCACCTGATCACCGAGCAGTTGATCGACTTCATCCGCGTGGCCATCGTCCACGCAGGCGGAATCAGCCACGTCCGCAAGATCTTCGCGCTCGCCGAGGTGTACCAGGTTCGCGGCGGACCGCACGGCCCGTCGGACGTCTCACCGATCTCCCTGGGCGCGAGCCTGCACCTCGGGCTCGCGACACCGAACTTCGGAATCCAGGAGTACATGGGTTACGACCCGCTCGTCAGCGAGGTCTTCCCCCACGCGTGGTCGTTCTCGGACGGTCACCTCACCCCCGGCGACGTTCCGGGTATCGGAGTGAACATGAACGAGGAACTCGCGGAAAAGTATCCGTACGAGCAGGCGTATCTCCCGGTTGCCCGGCGCCGCGACGGCTCCATGACGGATTGGTGACGGGCATGTCCGAACCGACACTCTCTCGCCGACACGTTCCCTCTGCGGCATTGATCCACCGGCGGGTGCCGGAAGGCACCGGGATCGTGCACCTGGGCCTGGGCAACTTCCACCGCGCGCACCAAGCGGTGTACACCGCGCTCGCGATGGAACGCGAACCCGGACCCTGGGGCATTCTCGGTGTGGCGAGCCGTTCGCGCGCCGTCGCCGATGCGATGAACGCGCAGGACCTCCTGTACAGCGTCGTCGAGATCTCGCCGGAGGGTTCTCGTGTGAGCGTCCCGGGTTCGCACACCGGAACCCTGGTGGCCGAACAGGACCCGGAGTCCGTCGTCCGCGCCATCGCGGACCCGGCGACGAAAATTGTCACGATCACGGTGACCGAACACGGGTACACGGTCTCACCCGAGACCGGTTCCCTCGACCTCGACTCCGACGCCGTGCGCCGCGACCTCGCCGAGGTGCGGACGCCCCGCACCACGATCGGGCAGATCGCCCGCGGACTGGCCCGGCGGGCGAGCACACACGCCGCCCCGATCACGATCCTCAGCTGCGACAACCTGCTGTCCAACGGGCGTCAGACCGAGAGGCTCGTACGCGAGTTCGTCGGCACCTTCGCGCCGCCGCTCCGCGACGACATGCTGTCCTGGATGACCTCGTCCGTGACGTTCCCCAACTCGATGGTGGACCGGATCGTGCCGTCCGGTGCGGACCGCTACAACGAGGCGGCACTGGCACACCTCGGCGTGCGGGACACGATCGCCGTCCCCGCCGAGCCGTTCACGATGTGGGTCATGGAGGAGCGGTTCGCCGCCGGCCGTCCCGTCTGGGAGCACGGCGGCGCGCTGTTCACCGACGACGTCGAGCCCTACGAGCTGATGAAGGTCCGACTGCTCAACGGAACGCATTCGCTCATCGCCTACCTCGGCGCTCTCGACGGGCGCGCCACCATCCCCGAGTCCGTGGCGCAACCGTTCGTCGAGGCCGCCGCGCGGCGGATCCTGTGCGACGAGTACCTGCCGACGGTCACCGTTCCCGAATCGGTGGACACGGACGACTACATCCGGCAACTGTTCTCGCGCTGGTCCAATACCGCTCTGGGGCACCGTACCTCGCAGGTCGGCTCCGACGGATCGGTCAAGCTGGCGCAGCGCATCCCGATCCCCGCACTCGAACATCTCGGCCGCGGTACCGTCCCGCAGTACCTGTCTCTCACGGTCGCGGCATACCTCTGCTGCATTGCCCCACTGCCCGGGTTCGATCCCGGCCCCCACGCACGATCCATGACCGACCCCGCTCGACCGCGCCTGGCAGGAATGGCCGACAACGCCGCTTCCACTACCGAATTCGTTCGCTCCGTCTTCGTCGACGGAGGTCTGTTTCCCAGCACTCTCGCTTCGCACACCGAGTTCGTCTCGCGGATCGCCGACTTCGTCGACATCATCGTCCGCCACGGGCCGGCAGTCGCCGCCGCCGAAGCATCCGACCCGGACCTCGGGACGATCACGTCGCTGCAGTCCAGAGCGGCCATCTGACTCCCTCACCCCTGCCCGGACAATTCCGGGAACCACCAATGGAGGAATCCATGGACACTACACTCGACCCCACGGTGAACCCGCAAACTCCCGGCCGCGCAGGCGGCACACCCCAGGCAGACCCGTCCGCGGTCCGCCGGGCGGCGTGGGCGGGACTCATCGGCACCACGCTCGAACAGTACGACTTCGTCATCTACGGCACCGCCTCGGCGCTGATCTTCAACACACTGTTCTTTCCGAACATCTCGCCCGCGGCGGGCATCCTCGCGAGCTTCAGCGCCTACGCCGTCGGGTTTCTCGCCCGGCCGCTCGGCGGCTTGTTCTTCTCGCGTTACGGAGAACGTCTCGGCCGCAAGTGGGTGCTCGTCGCGACGCTGATGCTGATGGGCGGCGCAACACTGGGTATCGGCCTGCTGCCCACCTACAGTCAGGTCGGGCTGCTCGCACCCGCTCTCCTCGTCGCCTGCCGGTTCTTCCAGGGCTTCGGTGCGGGAGCCGAACAGTCCGGCGGTGCAACCCTTCTGACGGAGACAGCGCAGATAGGCAGGCGAGGTCGGCTCGCAGCTCTGGTGATGACCGGGGCCGCGCTGGGCACTGCTCTCGGCGCAGTCGCGTGGATCGCCGCGCAGCTCCTGCCGGAAGAGCAGCTCATGTCCTGGGGTTGGCGTCTGGTCTTCATCAGTAGTCTGCTCGTCACCGTCGCCGCGTTCGTCATCCGCCGCAAGCTGACCGAGAGCCCGGTGTTCCAGGAACTCAAGGAGCAGCACCAGGTTCCGAAGACACCCGTCAAGGAGATCTTCGCGAACGGCAAGAAGCCGCTGTTCATCGTCATGTTCATGACGATCGGCATCAGCGCGCAGTCGTACACCTATCAGGTGTTCATGGCGTCGTACCTCAAGAACGACGTCCACGTCGACCCCACCTTCATTCCCAAGGTGCTCCTGGTCGGCGCCATCTGCGGCGGCATCGCCGCCTACGGGTTCGGCCGTCTCTCCGACCGGGTGGGCCGCAAGCCGGTGTACATCTCGATCGTGATCGCTCTCATCATCCTGCCCGTCCCGACCTTCCTGGCCCTGAACACCGGCTCACACCTGCTGATCACGATGGCGATGATCGTCGGCTTCATCCTGGCCTGCCAGGGCGCCGTCGGCGTCACCATGAGCTACTTCCCGGAGATCTTCGGCTCCCGCTACCGCTACGCCGGCGTCACTCTCGGCCGTGAATTCGCCTCGATCTTCGGGGGCGGCGTCGCACCGCTGATCTGTGCGGCCCTCGTCACGGCCTTCTCCGGCTCGTGGATCCCCGTGGCCGTCTACATGATCGTGATGGCCGTGACCGTTCTGATCGCCTCGGCGATGGCACCGGAAACCCGCGACCGCGACCTCACGCTGGCCGCCAATGCCACCGACCGTGAGGTGACGGCGGCATGACCTCCTCCGTCATCGCGGTGCTGCGCGCCGCGCACGCCGACCGGTACGCCCCCGTCGTCAACGTCCTCGCCGAGAACGGCGTGCGCGCCGTCGAGCTGACGATGAGCACGCCGGGCACCCTCGAGTCCCTGAGCAGCATCCGGCGCGATGCACCCGACGGCGTCGAGATCGGGGTCGGGACGGTCACCACCGTCGACCAGGCCCGCGCCGCCCTCGATGTGGGAGCCGACTTCCTCGTGACGCCGACGACCAACCTCGAGGTCATCGCCACGGCCGTCCGTGCCGGAATCCCCATCTATCCGGGCGGATTCACCCCGACCGAACTGTGGAACGGATGGAACGCCGGTGCGACTGCCGTGAAACTGTTCCCGGCATCGGTAGTCGGACCGGAGTACATCGGGCACCTGCGCGGACCCTTCCCCGACATCCAGGTCGTCCCTTCGGGTGGGGTGAGCATCGAGGACGTCCCCGCGTGGGTCGCCGCCGGAGCGGCGGCGGTCAGCCTCGGCGGCCCGCTGATCGGTGACGCACTCCGCGGCGGCGACCTCGGTCAGCTGGCCGAACGATGCCGGCGCCTCGGCGACGTCGTCGCCGAACTGGAGGTCGTGTGATGGCGGTGCTGACATTCGGCGAGACGATGGCCCTCACCCGGGCTGTGGACACCGGTGCACTCGCCCACACATCGACGCTCCACCTGGGAATCGGCGGCGCCGAATCGAACTTCGCGATCGCCTTGCGGCGACTCGGCGTCGACGTCACCTGGATCGGTCGCGTCGGCCAGGACAGCCTGGGCGACCTGATCGAACGGGAACTCCGGGCCGAGGGAATCACCGCCGACGTCATCCGCGATCCGGATGCTCCGACCGGACTGATGGTGAAGGAGCGGCGAACCGCCACTGCCACCCGCGTGTGGTACTACCGGACCGGCAGCGCGGGGTCGCGGCTCACGACGTCGGACATCGCGGACGCCCGCCTCGAGTCGGCGTCCCTGCTGCACGTCACCGGCATCACCCCAGCCTTGTCCGACTCTGCCAGGAAGACCACCCTGCATTGCGTCGAACGGGCACGCGCACTGGGTATTCCGGTGTCGTTCGATCTCAACTATCGCCGCGCGCTGTGGTCGCCGGACGACGCGGGCCCCGTCTTCCGTGAGCTGATCGCGTTGTCGGACATCGTCTTCGCAGGTGAGGACGAGGCCGCGATCGCAGTGGGCGAGGGCACCCCCGCCGAACTCGTCGCCCGTGTCCGCGACCTCGGACCACGCGAGAGCATCCTGAAGCTGGGCGACCAGGGATGCCTGGCGATGGTCGACGGAGAGACGTACTCCCTCCCCGCGGTGCCGGTGAGCGTGGTCGACTCCGTCGGGGCAGGAGACGGTTTCGTCGCCGGCTACCTCGCGGAACGCCTGGCCGGGAAGGCACCCGCCGACCGCCTGAAAACCGCTGTGACGGTGGGGGCATTCGCATGCACCGTGTCCGGCGACTGGGAGGGCATGCCGCGCCGGGACGAACTCGGACTCCTCACCACCACGGAACCCGTCACCAGATGACGAGCTCCGACCTCCGACAGAACTGGATTTCACCGATGAACACCAGCCCGACCACCGCCTCCGAAGCCACCGAGGTTCCGACGCACGCGCAGGCGGTCGTCGCCCACGGTGCGCAGGACCTGCGCGTGGAGGAGGTGCCGATCGCCGCACCGAAGGCCGACGAAGCGGTGATCCGCATCGCCTACGGCGGCATCTGCGGATCCGACCTCCACTACTGGCAGCACGGCGCCGCCGGCGAATCGATCCTTCGCGCACCGATGCGGCTCGGACACGAGGCATCGGGCACCGTCCTGATCGGCGCGACGGACGGAAGCGGTCCCGGCGCAGGCACCCCCGTCACCATCCATCCCGCGACCCCCGGCGGCGACAGCGCGAAGTATCCGGCCGATCGTCCCAATATTTCTCCCGGATGCACATACCTGGGCAGTGCGGCGCATTTCCCGCACGCGGACGGGTTGTTCGTCAGCCACGTCGCCGTCCCGACGCGCATGCTCCGGGTTCTTCCCGACGGCCTCGACCTTCGTCTCGCCTCACTGGCCGAGCCGGCGAGCGTCGCGTGGCACGCGGTCGCGCGAGCAGGGGACGTGAAGGGCAGGTCGGTCCTCGTCATCGGTGCCGGACCCATCGGCGCGCTCGTGGTGGCGGTACTGAAGCGAGCGGGCGCCGGGAAGATCACGGCGGTGGACATGCACGAGTACCCGCTGAGGATCGCGCGCGCCGTGGGTGCGGACGAGACACTCACCGCAACCGATGCCGACGCAGTCGCGGCCGTGGAAGCGGACGTCACCATCGAATGCTCGGGCAACCATCGCGGTCTGGCATCGGCGATACACGGAACGGCCCGCGGCGGCCGGGTCGTGATGGTCGGATTGCTTCCGTCCGGTGATCAGCCGGTACCCGTGTCGATTGCAATCACCCGGGAACTGGACCTGGTCGGCTCGTTCCGGTTCAACGACGAGATCGACGAGGTGGTGGCCGCCCTCGCCGACGGCTCGCTGGTGGTCGATCCGATCGTCACGGCCGAGTACGACGTCGCCGATGCGCTCACCGCCTTCGCGGCGGCCAGGGATGCGTCGTCGTCGAGCAAGGTGCTCCTCAGGTTCTGATCCGGGGAACTTCGCCCCGGCCTCGTCTGCGGGGCACGGCTGTCGCATGATGGTCTCGACGCACCCCCGAGGTCAGGAGAGCAAGCTGATGAAGGAATTCACCGCCTGGATCGCTCGCGAGAACGAGGGTGCCATCGGCCTCTCCCAGGAGACGGTCCGCGAGTCGTTCCTCCCGCAGGGCGAGGTGACGATCCAGGTCGAATACTCCAGCGTGAACTTCAAGGACGCGCTGGCGCTCACGCCGAAGGGTGGAGTGGTCCGCGAGTACCCCATCGTGCCCGGCATCGATGTGGCAGGCACCGTCGTCGAGTCGCAGTCCCCGGAGTTCTCCGTCGGCGACACGGTCGTCGCGCACGGCTACGACATCGGCACCGCCCGGCACGGCGGGTACGCGCAGTTCGCCCGCGTTCCGGCCGACTGGGTGGTGAAACTCGACGGCATGTCCACCCGCACCGCCGCCGCGATCGGGACCGCCGGCTTCACGGCCGCGATGAGCGTGGAGGCACTGCTGTCCCGTGGAGTCGCGCCGGGCAACGGTCCGGTGCTCGTGACCGGTGCCAGTGGCGGCGTCGGCACCGTCGCCGTCGACCTGCTGTCGGCGGCGGGCTTCGAGGTGGTCGCGTCGAGCGGAAAGCCGGAGAAGGCGGAACTGCTCACCGAACTGGGCGCGAGCACGGTGATCGGACGACTCCCGGAGCCCGACACGAAACCGCGTCCGCTCGGCAAGGCCCAGTGGGCCGCCGCGGTCGACTGCGTCGGCGGCGCCACCCTCGCACACGTGCTCAGCACCATCGAGTACGGCGGCGCGGTCGCGGCGAGCGGGCTGACCGGCGGACCGAAGTTGGAGACCACGGTCCTGCCGTTCATCCTGCGTGGTGTCAGCCTGCTCGGGATCGATTCGGTGCAGTACCCGATCGACCAGCGGCGCCGGCTGTGGGGCCGTCTCGCGTCCGACCTCGCGCCGTCCCGGCTCGAGTCGATCACCCACGACGTTCCGATCGCGGACGTCGTCTCGGTGATCGACCGGGTGCGAGCCGGCACTTACTCGGGCCGGGCCGTCGTGGCTGTCGCCCCGTGAGTACTTATTAACGTCCGGCGGTTAACAAGTACTCACGGGCGCCGGAGGCGCACGATCCAGGCACGGGAGTCGGCCGGGTCGATCACGTCGTCCAGTTCGAAGATCGTCGCCGCGTTGAGGGCCTTCCCGTGCTGGTAGGCGGCGTCGACGAGGTGCGCGAACGCGGTGTCGCGCTCGGCGGGGTCGTCGATGGCCTCGAGTTCCTTCCGGAAGCCGAGCCGCACCGCGCCTTCCAGTCCCATGGCCCCGATCTCGCCGGTCGGCCACGCGACCGTGAACTCGGACGCGTGGAAGGAGCCGCCCGCCATGGCCATCGCGCCGAGGCCGTACCCCTTGCGCAGGATGATGGTCCCGTACGGCACGGTCATCCGCGCGCCCGCGACGAACAGTTTCCCGAACCGGCGAACCGTGGCCTCCTTCTCCGAGTCGGGTCCGACCATGAATCCCGGTGTGTCACACAGTGAGACGACGGGCAGACCGAACGATTCGCACAGCTCCAGGAAGCGGGCCATCTTGTCCGCCGCGACCGCGTCGATCGCGCCGCCGAGGTGGTGGCTGCTGTTCGCGACGAGACCGTACGGGGCTCCCTCGACCCGGATCAGCGCGGTGACGATACCGACGCCGTGGTCGCGGCGTAGTTCGAGGACCGAGCCGACATCGGCGATGGATTCCACGGCACTGCGCACGTCGTAGGCGCGCAACCGGTTCTCCGGGACGACGTGGCGTGCCAGCCGTTCGTCGGGGGCCTCCCAGTCGGGGAGCGCGCCCTGGAAGTACGAGAGGTACTTCTTCGCCAATTCGACCGCGTGCGCCTCGTCCCGGGCGAGCAGGTCGATGACGCCGTTGCGTCGCTGCACGTCGACGGGCCCGATGTCCTCCGGCCGGTACACGCCCAGCCCGCCGCCCTCCACCATCGCCGGGCCGCCCATGCCGATGTTCGCGTCGGGCGTGGCGATGAGGACGTCGCAGACTCCGGCCAGGGCGGCGTTGCCCGCGAAGCATCGACCGGACACGACCGACACCAGCGGGACCTTCCCGTTCAGCGCCGCCAGCGACCGGAAGGTGTTCAGGTCCAGGCCCGCTGCCGGGCCGGCGTCGGTGTCGCCGGGCCGTCCGCCGCCACCCTCGGCGAACAGGACGACCGGAACCTGCTTGCGGCCGGCGAGTTCGATCACCCGGTCCGTCTTCGCGTGGTTGCGCATGCCCTGGGTTCCGGCGAGCACCGTGTAGTCGTACGACAGGACTACCGCCTGGGCGTCGCGCGAGCCGAACACGTCACCGTTGACGGTGGCGAGTCCGGCGACGAGACCGTCGGCGGGGGTGTTCTCGATCAGATCCAGCTCGGAGCGGCGGCTGCGCTGCGCGGCCAGGACCAAGGGTCCGTATTCGACGAAGCTGCCGGGGTCGACCAGATCGTCGATGTTGGCGCGTGCGCTGCGTCTCCCGAGTTTCGTGCGCTTCGCGATTGCGGCGGGCCGGGCGGCGTCGAGGGTCACGTCGTGCCGCTGCCGGATCTCTGCCAGATCCGCGCGCTCACGATCCAGATCGGTTGCGCTGTCGGCGACGTCGCCTGCCTCTGATCCGGTGCGGCGGATCACGACCAACGGGTCACCGGCGTTGACGGTCTGCCCGGGCGACACCAGATTCCGCTCGACCACCGCGCCCGCGGGGGCGGCGATCACGTGCTGCATCTTCATGGCCTCGAGCACGACGAGTTGGGCACCCGACTCCACGGTCGCCCCTTCTCCGGTCGACTCCACGACCGTCCCGGCCATGTGGGCGCGCAACACGTCCTCGCCGGCCCGCAACTCGAGTGCCTCCGACGCCACCTCCGCCGGCTGGTGCACGTACGCGGCGTCGACGAGCGTACTCATCCGCTCGGCGAGATGGTCGGTGCCGACGACGCCGTCGGCGAAGCCGGGATCGGCCAGAATCGCCCGGAGGAAGCCGATATTGGTGGGAACGCCCTCGACGACGAACTCGGCGAGCGCCGCATCCGTCTTGCGCACCGCGGCCGAGAACGACGGGCCCCGCGAATGCACGATCACCTTCGCGAGCAGCGAGTCGTACCGCGGGCTCGGCGACAGCCCGGGCCGGCCGTAGGTGTCCACCCGCACACCCGGTCCCGTGGGCGGCGAGAAGACCGACAGGGTGCCCGCTGCGGGGACGGCCTGACCGTCGGGGCGCATCGTTTCCATGTTCACGCGCGCCTGGACGGCGATCCCGCGCGCGACGGCGGGGACGCCCGACGTGTCGAGCCCCACGGCGCTGATCCCGTCCTGCAGCACAAGGTCCCCGAAATCAGCTCCCCGCGCGATGTCGATCTGCACGGCGACGAGGTCGATACCCGTCACCTCCTCGGTGACCGTGTGTTCCACCTGGATTCGGGGATTGACCTCCAGGAACACGAAGCCGTCCCGGGACACCAGGAATTCGACGGTGGCGAGTCCCCGGTATCCGACACTGGCGCACAGCCGGGCCGCGGCCTCGTGCAGGTCGCTGCGCAGTCCGGGATCGAGCCCCTGCGCGGGGGCGATCTCGACGAGTTTCTGGTGGCGACGCTGCACGCTGCAGTCGCGGTCACCGACGGCCAGGGCCCTCGTCGCGCCCGCCTGCTGCGCCGCCACCACCTGCACCTCGACGTGCCGGGCGCCGTCGAGCAGTGCCTCGGCGAACAGTGCGGGGTTGCCGAATCCGAGTTGCGCCTCGGACGCGCAGAGCCGGTAGGCCTCGTCGATCCGGTCTGCGCTGCGGACGGCACGGATGCCGCGACCGCCGCCGCCCGCGAGCGCCTTGATCATGATGCCGCCCGGGTGTTCCGCGAAGAACGTGCGGACGCCGTCGAGGTCGGTGGGACCGGTGGTCGCGGCGAGCACCGGTACCTTCGCGGCGACCGCGGCCTCGCGTGCGGACGACTTGTCGCCGAAGATGTCGAGCACCTCGGGGCTCGGTCCCACGAAGGTCAGCCCGGCCTCGGCGCACGCACGTGCGAAGTCGGCGTTCTCGCTGAGGAAGCCGTACCCGGGATGCACTGCCGTGGCACCGAACTCCGCGGCCGCGTCGAGGATGGCCCGAGTGTCCAGGTAGGCGGACGGGCCGGAACCGTGGAGTGCGACCGCTTCGGTCGCGGCGCGCACGTGGGGGCTGTCCGCGTCGTCCTCCGCGTAGACGGCGACGGTGCCGACCGACATCTCCTCGGCGGTGCGAATGATGCGCAGCGCGATCTCGCCACGATTGGCGACCAGCAGGGTCACTTGTACTCCTCGGCCAGAGCGAACAGGTCGGCCTTGCGGACCTTCCCGGTCGCCGTCATGGGTAGGGCGTCGAGGACCTCGACGGTGGGGACCTTGTAGGTGGCCATGTTCCGGGCCGCCCACTCCCGCAGTTCCTCTGCGGAAACCTGGCGGTCGGGCAGGAGCTGGACGAAGGCGAACGGCACCTGACCCTTGCCCGGATCGGGCTTCGGGACGACCGCTGCCGACTGGATGTCGGGATGCAGCAGGAGCAGTGCCTCCACCTCGGAGGGGAACACGCTCATTCCGTTGGTCTTGATCATTTCCTTGTTGCGCGCCAGATAGTGCAGTGCGCCTTTGCCGTTCAGCTTGCCGACATCGCCGGTCTGGAGCCAGCCGTCGCGGAGCGCGGCGGCGGTGGCATCGGGTTTGCCGTAGTAACCGGTGAGCAGCGACGGACTGCGGACGATGATCTGTCCGGGTTGCCCCACCGGCACGGGCGCACCGGCCTCGTCGACGATCAGCACGTCGGTGCCCGGAACCGGGAGTCCGCAGAACACGGGTTGGCTGAGCAGGTCTTCGTCGCCGGTCTGGAAACCGAGCGTGATGGTGTCGGCGGTGTGCGTCTCCGTCATACCGTAGCTCGCTTCCCGCAGCACGTGACCGGTGGCGTCGCGCCAGCGCCCGCGAATCGCGGGGTCGAGTTTGAGCACGAACGACACGGCCATCGCGTTGTCGAGGGTGGAGAAGTCTCTGTCGCGGAAGCCGGGCAGGTCCATCAGTTCCACAAAGTTGTCGACCGTCCCCACCATCGACGTCACCCCACGACTTTCGACGAGCGTCGCCGCGGCGTCCGGGTCCCAGCGGTTGAGGAGCACGACGGTGCCGCCGTTGATCAGCGGATACAGGATGCCGAAGTCCTCGCCGGCGATCCAGAAGATGGGCAGGAATCCGAGGACCACCGGGGGAGCCTCGCCCACCTGCCTGCCGCCTGCCAGCGTCGCGGTGGCGGCGGTGTAGACCATGTGCGCCTGCGTGTGTTCGCAGCCCTTCGGCATCCCGGTGGTGCCCCCGGTGTAGTTCAGTGCCGCCAGCGCGTCGGGATCCATCGGAATCGGCTCGGCGCGTGGGGTGTTCATGATCTCCGCCCAGTCGGTGACTGCGGAGGCGTGGGGGAACGGTGGTGCCACGCTGGGTTCGTCCGGCAGCATGTCCGACAGCGCCGTGACCGCGACGTGCCGCAGCGCCGTCTGGTCGCGCACGGATTCGACCATGTCCGCGAAAGAATCCTGGGTCAGCAGGATCTCCACACCGGCGTCCACGAGTTCGTATGCGAGTTCGTGCTCCCGGAACAACGGGTTGATCGGGACGTGGACGGCGCCGATCTTCAGGATCCCGAGCATGGCGACATGGAACTGCGGACAGTTGGTGAGATGGACGCCGACGCGGTCGCCGGCGGCTGCGCCCCGCTTCCGGAGCCAGCCGGCGAAGCGGTCGGACAGTTCGTCGAGTTCGGCGTACGTGATGGCACGACCGTAGAAGTCGATCGCGACGGTCTGCGGTCGCTCCGATGCCCAGTGCCGCAGGTAGTCGATCACGGTGCGGCCCTCGATCGGGTACTCGACCGTCCGCGGTACCTGCGGTGGCCACGCGGCGTCCTGGAGTTCGCGTATCTCGGCGAGGGCCGATTCCAGTGCCGTGGGGTCGCTCGAAGGCGAAGTGGGCATACCGAACTCCCGATTCTGTGCGGATTGTCGTTGCTAGGCGAAGCCGATGAGTCTTTCGGAGATGGCGGTCAGGTCGGCGGTGTACCGGCGTTGTTCACGGGCCGTCGCGTCCACCAGCCGGGCGGCGCCCGCGAGCTGGGCGTCGGCGAGGGTCTGCGCGATGCGGGCGGGCGGCGCGCACGGTGTGACGTCGCACGAGGCGTTGATGCGCTCGATGAACCGGGTGTAGCGGCGGATGAGCCGGGTCTGCACGGTGGTCCAGCTTCGGCCGACCTCGGGGTCGAGCCGGGCGCGGTGCCTGATCAGTTCGAGGACGCGCCCGTTGGTGTATACGGCTTCCACGAACGCTTTCGTGGTGGTGCGCAGCACCTCTCGCAGGTCCTCGCTGGCCGGTCCTTCCACGTGCTGGGCCTCGAGGAACTCCTCGCACACGTCGGCGGCGACGGCGTGGAACACCTCGTCCTTCGACGAGAAGTAGGCGTAGAACGTTGCCCGCGACACTTCGGCCCGGGTGGTGATCACTTCGACGGTCGTCCGGTCGTAGCCGAGTTCGGCGAAGCAGGCGCTCGCGGCGCACAGGAGTTCGCGGCGGCGGGGACCGTCGTTGTCTTTCCGCGCCGACCGCGCCCGCTCCTGAGCCTCACTTGTGGTCACGGTCACAGTATGTGTTGATGTTGACGTCAATGTCAATCAGGGCGTGTCGCCTGCCCGATCCGGAGCGGGAGCGCGCTGTGACGGCGCACGAACAGGCTGGGGACCCAACTGGGCTCGGCGTCGGCCGCGAGGGAGAAATTGTCGGTGCGCGCGAGCAGTGCGGTGGTGGCCGCGAGGGCCTCCATGCGGGCCAGCGCCGATCCGACGCAGAAGTGGACGCCCTTGCCGAACGCGAGATGGGAACGGATGTGCGGCCGGTCGAGCACTATCTCGTCCGGACGCTCGAACACGGCCGGATCCCGGTTGGCCGCGCCCCACAGCAGGAGCAGGTGCTTGCCGGCGGGCAGATCGACGCCCCCGAGCGTGGTGTCCGCGACGACGTGACGGTGGTGGCCGCGGAACGGCGACTCGAGACGGAGCGCCTCGTCGAGGAACGCGTCGACGAGTGCGGGTTGCTGCCGGAGCCGGGTCTGCAGTCCGGGGCGGGTGGCGAGGAGGCGGGCCGCGTTGGCGATCAGCCCCGCGGTCGATTCGCCGCCGGCGCCGACCAGCTGGACCAGAACGAGTGTCGCCACGTCCTCGGAGAGTTCGCCGGCACTGCATGCGTGCGCGAGGACCCCCAGGAGGTCGTCGCGGGGGTTCGTCCTCGCCCGCACGAGTTCGGCCCGCAGGTAGGTAGCCAATTCGGCCGCGGAGGCGACGAGGGGACCGAGTCGATCCGCGGCGACGACCCCGCCGAGCATCTCCGTGCTGTCGTAAGCCCACGTGAGTAGCTGCGGTACGTCCGACTCGGGCAGGCCGATGAGTTGCGCGACCATCGCGAGCGGCAGCCGGTCGGCCATCGCGGACGCCCAGTCGATCTGCCCGTCGCGCAGTCCCTCGTTCCACAGAGTGCCGACGAGCGAGTGCACGGTCGGGGTCAGCGCGCGGATGCGGCGGCCGAGCGTGGGCAGGACGAGCTTGCGATGGTGCAGGTGAGTCGGGTCGTCGGCGGTGGCCAGCACGTGCACGGCCTGACCGCCGCCGTCCAGGTCGAACGTCGCGGGCGGTCCCGACGGTTGCTGCACCAGCACGCCGGTGAGGTTCGACGAGAAGACGTCGGTGCGGTTCGCCGCCTCGGTCACGAGATCCCACGTGGACACCAGAAAGAAGTCGGTGCCGGCGATGTGGTGGACGGGGGAGTGCTCGCGGAGTGTCCGATAGAGCTCGTTCGGTTCGTCGAGATGGACGGGATCGAAGATGTCGATTCCGCGGGTCGGCGAGTGGGCCATCGAGCAACTCCTTGTTGACAAGAACCTGTTATGGATCACCACAGTTCGCGTCGGAGGAGGGTGCTGTCAAGGGTGGCCGGAATACTGAGACATCGCTGTTCAACGGCAATTTTGCCGGTGTTTCAGCGCGAGTGGATCCGGAACCATCGTCGCTGATCACGGAACTAAACAAGAAAACATGTTCTAGAATCTCTCGTGTATTCGTCTCATGTTGAGACAAAATGGCAACGAGGTCTCGAACGGTGGAGCGGGTGGAACACGCGGATTGGTTGACCGGCGGCAGCCGGCGGGTGCTCGCCGTCGAGAGGATTCACGCCGCCGCGGCCGACCTCATCCGCGAACGCGGAATCGACGGGGTGGATGTCGACCAGGTCGCGGCGCGTGCCGGGTGCTCACGCGCCACGCTCTACCGGTATGTCGGGGGCAAGCGGGCACTCGTCGACGCCGTGATGTCACGCGCCGCCGACACCGTGGCCGAACGCATCGAGCAGACGCTGGAACCGTTCGAAACGTCGGAGCGGATCGTCGAGGCAATTCTCGCTGCGGTGGTGGAGATCCGCGCGGAGCCGACGCTGGCGCGGTGGTTCACCGGGGCACGGTCGAGAAGTACGGACGAGTACCTGGCCCGCGCACCCGAACTCGGCCGGGTGGCGATCTCACTGACCCGCATTGCGCCCGACGAGGAGGCTGCGGGATGGATCGTGCGTGTCGTCCTGGCTCTGTTGACCTGGCCGTTGCCCGACGCGACCGCGGAGCGTCGCGCCGTCGAACGCTTCGTGGAGCCCGTCTTCAGGATTCGCGAGTCGTCGTAGCCGATCCGGTGGGCTCCAGTACGAAGAGCCGGAATTCGCGTCCTCCGGACCGTCGATGCTCCATGAGGTAGCCGGGCCAGTAGTCGACCACCAGCTTCCAGAGGTTCTCGCGTTCGTCGCCGGTGGCCATGTGCACGCGCATCCGGGACTCGTGTGCCCCGGCCTTGACGAGTGCTTCGTCGGCGGCACGCAGGTTCGCCGACCACGCCGGGTGCTCGGGACGTCCCCAGTTGGAACCGGTCACGATGTATCCGTCGCCGTAGGGAATGCAGAGCAGGGCCGTCGTCCGCGGGGTGCCGCTCTTGCGGCCTGGGACCGTCACCTGCAGAGACTGCAGTCCGCCGATGCCGACGAGGCTCACCCGGTTGCCGGTCCAGGCGCGCAGGTGCGACTCCAGCCAGATGATCACCGGTGCCATGCGCATCATCCACTCGCGGGTGCCGAGCCAGCGCGCGAGAATGCGGAGTGGGTTGCGGAGCCGCCGCGATCGGGGTGGCGTCGTGGGGGCTGCGTTCATAGCCGCCATCATCCCTCAGGTTGCCGATCGGGGCCGACCGCGATGAGTTTTCGGTTCCTCTCGGGTCTACCTGTCAGGTCTCACCGAAAAGACCTCGATTTCAGGCCTTGACCCAAACAATGGTTGAGGTTGCAGGATCGGTCAGTAGCAATTCGAAGTCCACTCGACAGGGGAGTAACGAACATGTCCAGCACTGGAACCACCACTTCTGCAACCACGACCTCACGCCTCAACCCTGCGACGCTCGAACTGAGCCGCCCCTGGGCGATCGCCGCGACAGCGATCGGCGCGCTCGTCCCCAACCTGGTGATCTGGTTGCTGGGATTGGCGGCCGGCGGTTCCTTCGAGATGACGGACGCCGGTAAGACCAGCAGTGTGGCGCCCGGCGGTGTCGTCATGCTGACGGTCGTTCCGATACTGCTCGGGATGACACTGGCCGCGCTGATGTCGCTGAAATGGGTAGCCGTCATCCGGCCGGCCGAAGTGATCGGCGCCCTGCTGCCGCTCGCGACGATCGCCCTCACCATTCAGGCCGACTTCGACACCGCCAGCACCATCGCGCTTTCGGTCATGCACGTGGTGATCGCCGTGGCGGTCGTCGCGGGCCTGGAAGCGATGCGGCGACCCCTGCTTCGCGCCGCGAACGTCTAGGGGGTGCTGTTCGCCGGCGCATGAGCCTCGATGGTGAGTGCGATGACGCCGGTCGCGAGGAAGGCGTGCGGCGGCACGGTGGTCAGGTGCGGCGCAGCCCGTCGAACGTCAGCTCGACGACGGCGTCCGCCAGGTCGGCGACCGTCCCGCCGGTGCGCGGGCGGTACCACTCGATCAGCGAGTTGACCGTGCCGAACACGAGCCGGCTGGTGAGCGCGGGATCGATGCCGGGCCGCAGGTCTCCCTCTTCCGCCGCCGCGACGACGAGGTCGCTGACGAACGCGTCGAACTCGCGGCGGCGGGCGAGCGCGCGACGCTCCACCGCGGTGTTGCCCCGAACGCGCAGCAGGAGCGTCACGTAGGGAAGCTCGGCGGCGAGAACCTCCACACTGCGGCGGACGAGGTACTCGAGACGGTCGATGTACCGTCCGCTCGTCGCCTTCTCCTCGGTGGTGACCGCGAAGAGGGCGTTGAGCGCACGCGACAGTGCCAGTTCGAGCAGCTCCGACTTCCCGGACACGTGGTGATAGATCGACGACTTCGTGATTCCCAGGCGCTGGGCCAGCACCTCCATGCTGGTGCCGTCGTAGCCTTTGTCGTTGAACACCTTCACGGCGACAGCGAGCAGTGAGTCGAGGTCGTAGCCGGGACGTCCGGGCGATCCGGTCTTCCGTGCGGGGCGTGCCGTAGTCATGCGCGCAATCCTTCCAGGTGCAGAACTCCACCGCATCGGTGCGCCGACATACACGGAGCCGACCGAAGGTTCGGTTGAGGCGAGAATACAGCGACGGACGCGTCGGCGGTGAACCACGTATGACGTCCGAATCAGGCGCCGGTGGCCTGGGTCCGGCCCTCCTTGCGGGCCTTCGCCAACCCCCGCCGGGCCAGAAAACCGTTGGCGAGGAGCAGGAGGGTCTTGTTCGGCGGCGCCGCGAACCCGGTCTGGGTATGGGGTGCGTACAGCGCCTCGGTGCCCGTGACCTCGATCCAGCCGGAGTTCTGATGCGACTCGAGTCCGACGAGCTGGGCGCGGTAGGCGTGGGCGAGCAGCCCTGCGCGGCGGCCGCCCTGCGGCACTCCTGCGGGCACCGTCAGGCGCACGCCCTCGCTGCTCGCAGAACTCACGTCGACCGGTACGACGGCCGGATATCCGTCCGCCTGACGGTAGGCGAGCAGCCGGTGCGACAGCTTCGCCGCGCGCTCCCCGGTCTTGGCCGCATCCACGCGGGGGCCGGTGCCCTTCTTCGGCGGGGTCTGGGGTTCCGCGTCCACCGCGGGTAACGGTGCGCCGAACACCTCGGGCGGGCCGGTCAGGTGCAGGTCGGGCCAGGCGATGACACGTGTCACCGTGACCGTCACCGGTACCCGGTCGGAGTAGTACGCGCTGAGCCACCGGTCCCAGAACACGCCTCGGCGTGGCTCGCCCGCGTAGGGGACCGAGCGTCGGCCGATCTCGTCGAGCAGTTCCGGGTCGGGGGTGGGATCGAACGTCGCGTCTCCCTGCACGAGCACATAGCGCTGATTGGTGGAGTCGCCGATCCCGTGCTCGCGGGCGTGGTAGGCGAGCGCCACCCGGGGTTCACCCTTGATGCGATCGAGCTTGCGGCCGAACCCCAGCGAGGTGGTGAAGCCGACTGTCCCCCGCTCGCGGTCGCGCAGCCCGAGGGGCGCCACCGCCGTCACCACGGCCCCGCCTGCGGGCGTGATATACGCGAACCCGCAGGTCAGATCGCCGCCGATGACGTCATCTACCTCGTCCGACCAGGTGACCGGCATGAGTCGAGCCTACTCAGCCGATGCGGAACCGGGCCAGTGCCCGGGGTTGACGGCACCCCGGTGTGAATATAGCTTCACTCAAAGTGAGTACTCACTCACAAATTGTGATCGTGCGTTCATCACGGCATCGAGGAGCATCCATGGACCTGGCACTGACCGAGGAGCAGAAGGAGTTCCGGCAGCTGGCCCGCGACTTCTTGAACAAGGAGGTCGTCCCGCACCGCGCCGCGTGGGACCGTGCCGAATCGGTGGACACCGCGATCGTCGAGAAACTGGCCGACATCGGCTTCTTCGGCATGACGATTCCGGAGGAGTACGGCGGGCTCGGCGGCGACTACGTCACGTACTGCCTCGGCATGGAGGAACTCGGCCGGGCGGACTCCGCGGTCCGGGGCATCGTGTCGGTGTCGATGGGGCTCGTGGGCAAGGTGATCCTGTCGCACGGCACCGAGGACCAGAAGCACGAATGGCTTCCCCGCATCGCGTCCGGCGAGGCGCTCGCCTGTTTCGGGCTCACCGAGCCCGACAACGGTTCCGACCCCGGCAACCTGAAGACCAAGGCGGTACGCAGCGGCGACGACTACGTCATCAACGGTTCCAAGATCTTCATCACCAACGGCACGTGGGCGAAGTTGTGCCTGGTGTTCGCGCGCACCGGAGGTCCGGGGCCCAAGGGGGTTTCGGCCTTTCTCGTTCCGACGGACACTCCGGGATTCGAATCGCGCGAGATCCACGGGAAGCTCGGATTGCGCGGGCAGGCGACGGCCGAATTGTCCTTCACGGACGTGCGCGTACCGGCGGGTTGCCTGCTCGGATCCGAGGGGCAGGGTTTCTCCATCGCGATGCACTCACTGGACAAGGGGCGCGTCTCGGTGGGTGCGGGTTGCGTCGGAATCATCCAGGGCTGCCTCGAGGCCGCCGTCGACTACTCCCGCGAGCGCACGCAGTTCGACCGTCCGCTCGCCTCGTTCCAACTCGTGCAGGACCTGATCGCCGACATGTCGGTCGACGCCGACGCCGGGAGGTTGCTCACCTGGCGGGCGGCCGACCTGATCGAGCGCGGTGAACCCTTCGGGACGGCCGCGTCGAAGGCGAAGTACTTCTGCAGTGAGGCCGCGGTTCGCGCCGCCAACAATGCAATACAGATCTTCGGTGGCTACGGGTACGTCGACGAATATCCCGTCGCGAAGTACATGCGCGACGCGCGTGTGATGACGCTGTACGAGGGCACGAGCCAGATTCAGAAGCTGCTGATCGGCCGGGCGGAGACCGGGGTCAGCGCCTTCCTCTAGCGCCACCGGGCGCCGAGTGACCCTTGACACAACCTCCAATGTGAATATACGTTCATTCCCATAGAATCACTGTTCATAATTCTTGAACACACCCTCATTGCAGACTCCAGAGAGAGGAATTACCGTGACCGATTACGAAGACATCACCTACGAGGTCGACGGCCCGGCTGCGGTCGTGACGATCAACCGTCCCGCGCGCTACAACGCCTTTCGCGGCAAGACCGTCGAGGAGCTGATCAAGGCCTTCCGCTCGGCGTGGGCCGACGACGCGGTGCAGGCGATCATCCTCACCGGTGCGGGGGAAAAGGCGTTCTGCACCGGCGGCGACGTCAAGCAGCGCGCCGAGACGGGCGACTACGGCCCGACCGAGAGTGGAATGTTCGAGATCGGCAACCTGCACAAGCTGATCCGCGACGTCCCCAAGCCTGTCATTGCCGCCGTGAACGGCATCGCGGTCGGCGGCGGCCACGTCCTCCACGTTCTCTGCGACCTCACCATCGCGTCCGAGACCGCGAAGTTCGGCCAGGCGGGTCCCCGAGTCGGCTCCTTCGACGCGGGCTTCGGATCCGCGTTCCTGGCCCGAGTGGTCGGCGAGAAGCGCGCCCGGGAGATCTGGTACCTCTGCCGCCAGTACGACGCGGTCACCGCCGAACGCTGGGGCCTGGTCAACTGGGTGGTCCCCGCCGACCGACTGCTCGACGAGGCCAAGGCCGTCGCCGCCGAGATCGCCGAGAAGAGCCCCACCACATTGCGATTCCTGAAGCAGTCGTTCAACGCCGACACCGATCACCAGGCCGGACTGAGCAACCTCGCGATGTCGGCGCTGGACCTGTTCACGCACTCACCCGAGGGTCTCGAGGGGGCGGCGGCGTTCGCGGAGAAGCGCAAGCCCGATTTCAGCAAATACGTGAACGCCTGAGTCCGACAGCACGGAAAGTGGGAAAAACCATGAGCAACACCATCGCAGTGGTCACCGGCGCAGGATCCGGCATCGGCCGCGCCATCGCCCTCGCCCTCGCCGAGCAGGGCGACACGGTGGTCGTCGCCGACCTCGACCTGCAGGCCGCGGAGAAGACGGCAGCCGAACGGCCCGACCGGCTCTTTCCGATGACCGTCGACGTCGCCGACCGGGCGCAGGTCGACGCCCTGCGCGACCGGGTGACCGCCGAGGTCGGCGTCGCGAACGTTCTCGTCAACGCGGCGGGATGGGACCGCACCGACCAGTTCCTCAACGCCACTACAGAATTCGCCGAGAAGGTCGTCGCCATCAACTACCTCGGGCCGGTGCACATGTGCAGTGCGTTCCTCCCCGGCATGGTGGAGGCGGGGAACGGCGGGCGCGTCGTCAACCTCGCGAGCGATGCCGGCCGTGTCGGCAGTGCGGGGGAGAGCATCTACGCCGGTGCGAAGGGCGGCGTGATCGCGCTGTCGAAGTCGCTCGCCCGGGAGATGGCCCGGTACCGGATCAACGTCAATTGCGTGTGCCCCGGCCCGACCGACACTCCGCTGTTCCAGGCGCAGGCCGAGAAGCTCAAAGAGGCTCTCGTGAAGGCCATTCCGTTCCGGCGGCTCGCGCGCCCGGAGGAAGTGGCGGCGCCGGTCCTGTTCTTCGCGTCCGAATCCGCATCGTTCATCACGGGCCAGGTGATCAGCGTCAGCGGTGGCCTCACCATGGCCGGCTGACCGGCACCGGACGGAGGACTCATCATGATGTACACATACGATGCCCACGCCTATCGTCAGTACTTCGAGCACGATTTCACCTATCTGAACGGCTTCCGGCGCAACACCCACCGGTACGCCGATCGACTCGCGATGCAGTCCCCGTCGACCGGCGAGAGCTGGACGTACGCCGAACTCGGCGATCGCGTCGACCGGCTCGCCACCGGGCTTGCCCGCGCCGGAGTCGCACCGGGCGACGTCGTCGCCTACCAGTTGTTCAATGGTCCCGAGTTCGCCCAGCTGTACCTCGCCGGGCAGGCCTGCGGTGCGGTCGGCTCGCCGATGAACTTCCGGCTCGCGTCCGGGGAGACGGCGGTCATCCTCGACGCGAACCGCCCCACGGTGTTCGTCTACGACACCGAGATCAGTGACATGGTGCGGGACGCGTTGGCACGTTCCACGTACAAGCCCGCCCTCGTCGTCGCCGTCGGGCCGGGAGAACCGCTGCCGAGCAATGGCTTCGAGGTGATCCGGTTCGACGAACTCGTGGCCGAGTCGGCGTCGCCGCCGGAGGTGACGCGCACGGTGTGGGACGAGACCACCCGGCTGTTCACGTCCGGAACCACCGGCATGCCCAAAGGTGTTCCGCTGAACAGCATGATCGAGATCTTCAGCGCCCACGACGTGATCATGCACCTTCCGCTGACCGCGGAAGACAAGACCCTGAACATGACGCCGTGGTTCCACCGCGGCGGACTGTACTGCGCCGGACCGAATCCCACGTTCTATCTCGGCGCCTCGCTGGTGGCGCAGCGCAGCTTCGACGCCGAGGTCACCCTCGACCACGTCGAGGAATTCGGGCTGACGTTCCTGATCGGTGCCCCGACCAACCTGGCGATGCTCGCTCGCGCACAGGAGGAGAAGCCCCGTGACCTGTCCACCCTCAACGGCATCGTGACGATGGGCGCGCCCCTCGATCGGCAGGCGGCACTGCACTACCAGAAGGTGCTGAATCCCCGCATCTTCAACGGGTACGGCAGCACCGAAGGATTCTGGAATACGTTCCTCCGGCCGACCGATCTGCCGGAGATGGCCGGGACCGCCGGGCGGGCCTGCATCGACGACGACGTCGCCGTGGTCAGGCTGTTCGACGACCGCCTCGCCGACGCGCACGAGACGGTCGCCAAGGACGGAACCGAGATCGGTGAGGTCATCGTCCGCTCACCGAAAGGCGCCAACGCCTATTTCGATGCCCCGGAGCAGGAGAAACGGAAGTTCCGGAACGGCTGGCTCCACATCGGCGACCTGGCCACCTGGGACGACAAGGAGTTCGTGACGATCGTCGGCCGCAAGGACGACATGCTCCTGTCCGGCGGCGAGAACGTGCACCCGGTGCAGATCGAGGAAGCATTGGGCGGGCACCCGTCGGTCACGGATTCGCTGGTGGTCGGGGTTCCCGACGACAAGTGGGGGCAGATCGTCGTCGCGTACGTCGTCACCACCGCACCGGTCCCGTCCGCGGACGATCTGGACGACTTCTGCCGCAGACACCCGATGCTGTCGCAGTTCAAGCGCCCCCGGGCCTACCGTTTCGTGGAGTCACTCCCCGTGTCGGCGACGGGAAAGAAGTTGCACTACAAGGCCACCGACACCGCGCGCCGGGAGTTCGAGAGCGGGGCGTTCGTCGTTCCGAGTGCCCGCGGATCCCGCACCATCAGCTCGTAAAGGACACCGTCATGACCATCGAATTCGAGTCCGAGCACCACCAGTTCCGAGACAGTGTCCGCAGCTTCGTGCGCGAGCGGATCGTCCCGCGGCACGAGCAGTGGGAGAGCGAAAGCTGCCTGGACCCCGCACTGTTCACGGACGCGGGTAAGCAGGGGCTGCTCGGCTTCCCGGTTCCCGAAGCCTACGGCGGCCCCGGCGTCGAGGACTTCCGCTACAACGCGATCGTCGTCGACGAGGTCAATCGGGCGGGCGCCGCCGCCGCGGGCATCGCATTCTCTCTGCAGAACGACGTCGTGCTGCCCTACCTCACGGACATGACGACCGAGGAGCAGAAGGCACGCTGGCTTCCCGGAACCGTCACCGGTGAGACGATTCTCGGCATCGCGATGACGGAACCGGGCACCGGGAGCGACCTCACCGGCATCCGCACCACGGCAGTGCGCGACGGCGACCACTACGTGGTGAACGGCAGCAAGACGTTCATCTCCAACGGCCAGAACGGCACGCTCTTCGTCGTCGCCGTGCGTACGTCGGCAGACAAGCACAAGGGATTGTCCCTGCTCGTCGTCGAGTCCGACACACCGGGATTCTCCCGTGGCCGAAACCTGGAGAAGATCGGGCTGCACGCCCAGGACACGAGCGAGCTGACGTTCACCGACATGCGCGTCCCGGTGGCCAACCTCCTCGGCGAGGAGGGGCAGGGTTTCTATCAGCTCGTCCACAATCTGCCGCAGGAGCGCCTCTCGTTGTCCGTCGGCGCGGTCTCGGCCGCCGAGGGTGTGCTCGAGCAGACGCTGGAGTACGTGAAGGAACGCAGCGCCTTCGGAAGTCCGATCGCCGGTTTCCAGAACACCCAGTTCGTTCTCGCGGAACTGGCCACGGAACTCGATCTGGCCCGGACCTATCTCGACGACTGCATCCGGCAGCACGTCCGCGGCGAGCTGACCCCGGCCCGTGCGGCACGGCTCAAGTGGTGGACCACCGAACTGCAGGTTCGCGTCGCCGACCGGTGCCTGCAGTTGCACGGCGGGTACGGATACATGCGTGAATACGCGGTGGCGCGCGCGTTCGTGGACGCTCGGATCCAGACGATCTACGGCGGTACCACCGAGGTCATGAAGACCATCGTCGCGAAGGATCTCGGTATCTGACGCGGGCCGGACTGCAGTTCCGGCCCCGCGCGGGATACTGTGAATACTCATTCACCGCAGGTTCTGCCAGCAAGGAGAGGTCATCTGTCATGGCGAAGGACACGTCCGCCCTTCCACTCGAGGAAGCCGTCCGCGCCGTCCGCGTCAGCTCGAGGCGACGTCAGGTGCTCGACGCCGCCGTCACTGTGATGCAGCGGACCGGCTTCCACCAGATGTCCATGCAGGCGCTCGCCGACGAGGCCGAGGTGAGTGTCGGGCTGATCTACAAGTACTTCGGCGGCAAGGAAGACATCCTCCTCGCCACGATCGTCGACATCCTCGACGCATTCCGCGATCAGCTCGAGCCCGCGATGGACGCAGCGGGAAACGACCCCGTCGAGCGGCTCGTGGCCGGGTTCCGGCGCTATGTCGAGATCGTCGACGAGAATTTGGATGCCGTCGTGCTGACGTACCGGGAGAGTCGGACACTCGACCAGGACGGGCGTGAGCGAATCAAGGAACTCGAGGTCGCGACGTCCAAGCCGCTCCACGACGCCCTCGACGCCGCGATCGCCGCGGGCATCGCGAGCGATCTCGACGTCGACCTGACGACCTTCGACATGATGATGCTCGCGCACGGGTGGGCGCTCAAGCACTGGCATTTCGCGACCCGCTACACGGTGGACCAATACATCACGGCGCAAACACGATTCATCCTCCGCACCGTGCTGTCGGACCGGAGCACCGCCGCGTACCGGCACCTGACGGAGTGACCGCGCATACGCTGGCCGGATGACCAGATGGCGGTTCGAGGGGGAGATCACGGGCCTGGGCACCGGCGCGGGCGTGCGCATCGTCGTCGGACATTGGTCGCGATCGCCGCTCGGTGAGTTCACCGATGTCATGGTCGAACTCGCCGACGGTCACCGGGTACTGCTCGCCCCGTCGGCCGCGGTCCGCGACTTCGTGACCGCGACGTACGTCTTCGACGAGACCGTGATCACGCCTGTCCGATGCTCGCGGTCCGGTGGCAGCCGGACCGTCGAGGCCGGCGACCTCGACGTGAGTTTCGAGGTCGGCGCCCGCACCGCACTCGGACGCCTGCTGCACCTGATCCCGCGGGGTGTCGCGAGTGCGCCGTGGTTCTGTGTGGTCAGCGACCCGATCGCCCGTGTCGCCCTCCACGGTGTGCGCACCCGTGGCACCGCGGGCAACGGACGTCGCGAGTACTACGGCGCCGTCGATCAGCGGCGGCTGGTGGGAATGTCCGGCTCCTGGCGGGGCCGGGATCTCGGCCCGTTGCGGCCCGTGGATCCGCCCGTCCGATTCGGGTTCGGCTCGACCCCGCGCGCACCGGCCGCCACATCGATCGTCACCACGATCGACGACTAGTCGAAGAGGGTGGGGGCCTCTCCCGGCTGTTCGCGGTCGGCCGGTTCGACCTCGCCTGCGGGGCTCGTCGCCTTGTGCACCACGGACAGGGCCGTTGTCCGGACCGAGAGTCGATGGCCGTCGGGATGCTGCAGCGACGCCATGCCCTTGCTGAGCTCGACCACCAGCCAGGGACCGGCGTGACCGGACGCCTGCACCAGATCACCTACCTGTATCTGTACGGCTACCACCGCTTCCTCCCAAGGTCTACTGCATCGGCCTGTGCCCAGCGTAGCGACATCGGCGGGTGTCAGCCGGGTGACGGGAGCTCGATCGGATGAGACCGGACCGGCACCTCGATATGATGCTCACGAGGTCTGTCCGAGAACTCCACGACTGATCCGAGCATGCACGATGACGCGACAGTGGTCACGGCGGTCAATCGGAGCGCTGTCCCGGCGCGGCGCAGCGTCCCCGTGGGGTGCTTTCGATGCGGACGCGCACCGGATGCCTGCGCGTCTGATATCGCTCCTGGTGCGTCCGACCACCCCGCCGTTGTGGTTGGGGATCGTGGTCGCCGCCACCGTGATTGCGGTGGAAACCGTTGTGGTGCACCAGCTGAACAAGGTCGCGCCGCAGAACGCATTCGGCGCCGTGTTCCTGCTCGGGGTTCTGGTGGTCTCGGCTCGGTGGGGATTCGCGCTGTCGGTGATGACGACTTTGGTGAGCGCCATCGTCTATGTCTATTTTCACCTCCAGGTGGAGGGGACCCTGCTTCCGGCCAAACCCGGCGACTGGGTGGCCGTCGTGGTCTTCCTGCCCGTCGCGCTGGTCGCAAATCTCATGGCAGGGCAGGCCAGATTGCGCACCGCGGAGGCGGTTCTGCGCCGCCGGGAGGCGGAGGCGAGCCGGGACGAGCTCGCGATCCTCGCCGAACACCAAGCCGCACTGCGCCGGGTGGCAACTTTGGCGGCGCGTGGGGTGAGCCCGTCGGAGGTGTTCACGGCGGTGGCCGAAGAACTGGCGCTCTGGCTGCATGTGGTCAATGCCGCGTTGCTTCGCTACGAAGGGGACGGCACCGGGACGTTGGTCGCCGTCCGATATGAGCCCGGGGTCACTCTGCTGCCCGTCACCGGTGACCGGATTTCGACGGCGGGCGACGACGTCGGAGCGATCGTATTACGCACCGGCCGAGGTGCCAGGATCGACAACCACGCACACGTCGGTGGGACAGTCGCGACGCGCATTCGCGCCGAGGGCTTCGGATCGATCGTGGGAGTCCCGATCGTCGTGGACAAACGGGTGTGGGGCGCGGCGATCGTCGGATCGCGGCAGACCGAGCCGCTGCCCGCGGACACCGAAACCCGCCTCGGTGACTTCGCCGACCTGGTCGCGACCGCGATCGCCAATGCGGCGACCCGCGCCGAATTGATCGCCTCGCGGGCCAGGATCGTCGCAGCCGGCGACGAGGCGCGCCGTCGCCTGGAACGTGACCTGCACGACGGGGCCCAGCAGCGGCTGGTGTCGCTGGGACTGGAGGTGCGGATGGCGGAGGCGTCGGTGCCGGCCGAGTGGGTGGACGTGAAGGAGCAGCTGTCGGCGATCGCCTCGGGGCTCACGGGGGTGTCGGAGGATCTGCGGGAACTCTCGCACGGGATCCATCCGGCAATCCTGTCGAAGGGCGGGCTGGGATCGGCCGTGCGGACGCTGGCTCGCCGTTCGGCAGTCCCCGTGTCCCTCGATGTGGCGCTGGATGGCCGGTTCACCGAATCGGTCGAGGTGGCCACCTACTATGTGGTCGCCGAGGCGCTCACCAATGTCGCCAAACACGCCCACGCCTCGGAGGTGGATGTGTCCCTGGGCGCGGCGGACGGCACTGTGCACCTGGTGATCGGGGACGACGGTGTCGGCGGTGCCTCGTCCGGTGCGGGCTCCGGGCTCATCGGATTGCAGGACCGTGTCGAGGCACTCGGCGGCCACATGCAGATCACGAGTCCGCCCGGTCACGGGACCACGCTGGACATCACCATCCCGGTCGACGGCGGGTGACCGACGGGGAACGCGCCGCCCGTGACGCGGTATCTTCCTGCTAGCGGGAATGCGTACCGGGGAGTATGGGGTCAACCATGGAAGCCATGGTGTTGCAATTCGGTCGTCTACGGTGCCTGATCGTCGATGACAACCCAGGTTTTTCGGATACTGCTCGGCGTTTGCTCGAGCAGCAGGGCATCACGGTCGTCGGCATGGTGTCCACTAGTGCCGACGCGGTCCTGGCGGCGGGGGATTTGCAACCCGATGTCATCCTGGTCGACGTCGAACTCGGTGAAGAGAGTGGATTCGACCTCGCGGAGCGACTCGACGGCGAGGCTTTCCCGTCGGCGGTGATCCTGATTTCCACGCACGCCGAGCAGGACCTGGCCGAGGTGATCTCGGGGAGCCCCGCGGTGGGTTTCGTGTCGAAGTCCGAGCTGTCGTCCGACGCAATCCGGGATCTGCTCCGCGCCGGTGACGGAACCGAGGGGAAACCCGTGACTCCGGTCAGTGGGCCTCGAGGAAGGTGACGACCGCGAGAACTCGCCGGTGATCGTCTCCGGTCTCCGGGAGGTTCAGTTTGGTGAGGATGCTGCGTACGTGTTTCTCGACGGTGCCCTCGGTGACCCACAGTCGGCGGGCGATGCCGGAGTTGGAACGTCCCTCCGCCATGAGGGCCAGTACCTCCCGCTCCCGCGCGCTGAGCGCGCCGAGCGGGTCGTTGCGCCGCCGGACGGAGACCAACTCCTGAACCAGTGCGGGGTCGACGACGGAGGCCCCCGCGGCGATGCGCTGGAGGGTATCGATGAAATCCTCCACGTCGGTGATGCGGCTCTTGAGCAGATAGCCGATGCCCCGGCCGCTGGCCAGTAGCTCCATCGCGTGTTCGACGTCGGCGTGCGCCGACAGGACCAGGATGCCGACGGCGGGGAATTCCTCGCGGATCGCCCGGGCCGCGTCGAGGCCTTCGGTGGTGTGGGTCGGGGGCATCCGGATATCGACCATCACCAGGTCGGGGGCTCGCGAGCGGACCAGTTCGAGGAGTGTGGTTGCGTCGCCGGCCTGTTCCAGGACGTCGAAGCCGGAGCGGGTGAGCAGGCTCGCCACACCCTCGCGGAGCAGGACGTCGTCCTCGGCCAGGATCACGCGCAGCCGTGTCGTCACCGGGCTGCTGTCGGAGTTCGCCCGTGCCCGCGCCGACTGCGGGTGTTCGCGGGCGTGGTCGTCGCCGTTGTCGGTGGGCACGGCCATGTCGTCGACGGTCAGGCCGTGGCGGCGCTGAATCCGCCGCAATTCCTCCCCGAACTCGGCGGCGGTCGCGGGCCGATCCTCGACGTTGCCCGCCATCGCATGGTTGATGGCGGAGCGGACGTCGGCGGGAACGTCGGACAACGTCGTATCGGGCGGCGTCGCGTCGGTGGTCTGGGGAACCTGGGTGGCCGTCTGGTCGGTGCGGGGGCGTTCGGTGCCCGCGTGCCCGTTGAGCGCGCACAGGAGCGTGGCGCCGAGGCTGTAGAGATCCGAGGCCGGTGTGGGCGTCTCGCCCTGGAGTACCTCGGGCGCGGTGAACGCGGGGGAACCGGAGATGAGGCCGGTGGCGGTCTCGAAGCCACCCGCGATTCGTGCGATACCGAAGTCGGTCAGCTGAGGCTCCCCGTATTCGGTGAGCAGGATGTTCGCGGGTTTGATGTCCCGGTGGAGGGTGGCCCGCCGGTGCGCCGTCTCGAGCGCCCCGGCAATCTTGACCCCGATGTGCAGCGAATCCTGCCAGCTCAGGGGACCCGCCTCGCGGATCAGCGCGTTGAGGGAGTCCCGCGGGTGGTACTGCATCACGATGTAGGGCACCCCCGATTCGGTGGTGCCGCTCTGGAAGATGCTGACGATATTGGGATGCCCGGACAGTTTGCCCATGGCGTGCTGTTCGCGGAGGAATCGGTCGAGATTGTCCGAGTCGAGTGCGGCGGCAGTGAGCACCTTGACGGCCACAGTGCGCTCGAGTGAGCGCTGCCGGCAGCGATAGACCGCCCCGAAACCGCCACGTCCGACTTCCTGAGCGTCATCGAACCCGGCCGCGGCCAGCTCGACCGCAATCGCCCCGAGCGGATCAGACCGCGTCGCCGGAGGATGGAATTCGGCCATCGTCGACCCCGAGCTTCCCCGTCCGTGAGAAAAAAGCCCGATCACCGTCGAGGTGATCGACTTCGACAATACGTCATCGGCGCCCGGCTCGACACGCCGTGACGCCGGCATGCACACATCGAACAATCATGGAATTGCAGCTACCTGGAAGAGAGAGATTGTGGCTGGTTGCATCCGCAAGCTCCTGCTGGCAGTGGCGACGCCGGGCCCCGATTCCGCGACGATTTACATCAATGGTCGTTCGATCATCAACCCATCACCTGCTCCGCACAAATCGGCGCAGCACAGAAAGAAAATGAAGGTGAGAACAATGAACAAGTTCGCAATCCGCGCGGCGGTCGCCGTGGCCGCAATCGCACCGCTTATCGCCCTCGGTGCCGGAACTGCTTCCGCCGCAACGGTACCCGATGGAGTGACTACTCCTGCCGCCCGCGTCGTGCCGGATGCGGGTCCCGTGACGGACCTTCCGGATTCGGGTTTCCCCTGGGGCTGGCCGGGAACGACAGGGCCTTTCGGACCCGGACGGCAGGATGTCGGGCCTTTCCATGGGGAGTTCGGCGGCTTCGGAGGTTTCGGGCACTTCGGCCACTTCGGTGGCTTCGGTGGACATGGTTTCTAGCCGCGGACGTCGGTGCCCTCGTCAACGAGAACAGCGTGTTCGAGAACGAGTTCGAAAACACACCCAACTCGATTCCGGCACTGCGATGAGCGATGCGGTGCTCGGCGCTGTATTCGACTTGGCCGCATCGTCGTTCGAGGGCTTCGAGCGCGAGGAGTCCGCTCGCATCGTCCGCCGTGCCGGGCCTGACCCCGAGTACTTCGACCCGTCGCCGAACACCCCACACCCGAGGAGCGTCAGTCATGCCGTACATCACCACGTCCGATGGAACCGAGATCTACTACACCGAGCAGGGCGCGAAGGACGGCACGCTCGAGGTGTATCCGGGAACTCCGCACGGGATCTACGGCGCCATGCCTCTCACCAACCGAACGGATCACGATCCGCTCCGGGTACCCACGCATTGCCGGGGTCGGTCCACTGACGCCGTTTGATCATCTTGCGGGCGGCGCGGTGATTGCGTCCGACGAGCCGGTCCAGATAGAGATGCCCGGCAAGGTGATCGGTTTCGTGCTGCAGGCACCGGGCAAGATAGCCGGTGCCTTCCACGGAGATCGGGTTGTTGGCGATGTCCACGCCGACCACTCGCGCCCATTCGGCTCGGCCCGTCGGATAACGCTCGCCCGGAACGGAGAGGCACCCTTCGAGGTCGTCGGGGTCGGGCATGGTCTCGGGCAGCGGTGAAGTCTCGAGTGTCGGGTTGATGACGTGCCCTCGATGTCGCCGGGTGTCGTCGATCAGGTCGTACACGAAGATCGCCCTCGGGTCTCCGACTTGGTTGGCCGCCAGGCCGGCGCCGTGAGCTGCGGTGTTGGTTTCGTATAGGTCGTCGACGAAGGCGGCGAGTTCGCTGTCGAACGCGGTGACCGTCACCGCTGGTGTGGTCAGTCTGGTGTCTCCGGCAATGAGTATTGGTCGAATGGCCATGCGAAGGAGAGTACTCAAATGTGAGTACTCGGGTAGAACTGACGGCATGAATCCCACGCGGCTGTTCGTCCTCGGCGCTCTCTCCAAGCGGGGACCGATGCACGGTCACCAACTGCGTCGCGACGCGCGTGTGGATCGGGCCGAACTGTGGTCACAGGTGAAGCCCGGGTCGCTCTACGGTGCGTTGCATCGGCTCGAAGACGAGGGCCTGATCCGGCCGTTGCGGACAGAGCAGGACGGTGCGCTGCCCGCCAGAACTGTGTACGAGATCACGGCGGAAGGAATCAGGGAACTTCGAGCGCTCCGCGATGAGGCGTTCACCGAGTTCGAACTCAAACCGGACCCCGTCGACCTCGCCCTGGCCGTCAGTGCCGATCTGGACCGAGACGTACTTCGCGGCTACGTCGAAGACCGCATCGCGGTCCTCGCGGCACGCGAGCTGCAGTTCGATCACCAGCTCGATCGCCGATGGCCCGACCAGAGCACCGCCGACGATCTCATCGTCGCCCACGCCAAGATGCGCATCCAGACCGAGATCGCGTGGCACAAGAAAGTCCTCGCCGATATCGACAAGCTGGAGGCACGGTGATCCGGTACCGAGTTGTTCGGCGGAACTGATCAGCGGCGCTCGCCGGAACGGAGTCGGCGGGCGTGCCGTCGGCGGTCGGCTTCGGTCATCCCGCCCCAGATTCCGTACGGTTCGTCCTCTGTCAGGGCGTGGTCGCGACACTGGGCGAGCACAGGGCAGTCCTGGCAGATCTGCTGGGCGTTCGCTTCGCGACGGGCGCGGGCATGACCGCGCTCGCCGTCGGGGGAGAAGAACACCGATGATGCGACCCCGCGGCATGAGGCCAGCTCGCGCCAGTCCTCGGCATCGGGTGCGGCCACGGGGGCCGGTGTTCGTGACGTTTCTGCCAACAGCACTGCGGTCCTTCCGTTCCCGGCTCGTGGACAGATCCACGTGTCGGGAAACAGATATCGATGTACTTCGTGTGAGCGTCGGTATCGGTTACTGGTGGTTTCCAGTAACAAACCGGACGGCCCGTTTCAAAGGTATACCGGACGACCTCACGCCTGCGCCACCGGGTCGGATATCCAGCCGGGGGTCGGCAAGTAGCTCAGTGCTGACCTGGGCTGGCGTGGCGCCAGTCGGTTTCCACGAAGCGGATCATGGACGGGTGGCAACGACGAGCGACGCCATCGCCCTCAGTCCTTCGTGGGTGGGGTGCAGGGGCATCGTGAACGATTGGGGGACGAGGCCTTCGAACCACCGTCGATCGGATCCGGCACACGCATCGTGCCCTACTGCGGCCGCGGCCACGTCGACGAAGTAGGCGCCGTTCGTGCGTGCCGCGTCGGCGAGAACGTTGTTCATTCTCACGAAGAATTGCACGACGAAGGCGGCGTCGGCGTCGCTCGTGGGGATGTACGGCCAGCAACCGCGGTCGCCGAAGATGCCCCCGTGCCCCACCACGAGCACCGTTGCGGCGGGGGACTTCCCGGTGATCGCAGCCAGGGTGGCGGACACCTTCGGGCCGAGCACGGTGAGAGCGTCGTTCATGCGCCGGGCAGTGGTGGCGTCGGAACGACAGTTCGCGTCGAGTCCCGGGACGAGCGTGTAGCAGGGTTCCACCAACGACGACCACGCGATGTCGTTTCCCCCGATGCTGACGGTGACGAGCGTCGTGTCCGGCTGGAGTGCGCCGATCTGCGGTGGCTGCGGCCCGGTGATGGTGAATTGTGGTGTATCCGTGATATTTTCGGTCTTCGCCCCGGCGCACGCCCGGCTGACGTAGGATGCCGCGCCCAGGGTGTCGGCGACGATCTGCGGGTACGCGTCGGAGGTGCGGAAGCACCCGTCTCGAATCGACAGCGGGTCGTGAGGCGACCCGGTGGCCCGCGAATCGCCCAACGCGACGTACCGGATGGCGGAATCGGGCGCGGCGTCGGCCATGGCGACATGCGACCACGGGAGCGCGAGCGCCACTACGCACCCGGCGAGGACCGCCGACAGAGCCGACCTCACGGGAACGCTTCGAGGACGACCGGATCGTGGGGGACCGGCGGGTTTTTCGTCATCACTCATCATATTGCGGTGCACCGGATATCGACCTGACTTCGACGGACTCGGCTCCATGCGAGTCTGCGAATGTCGCGGACTTCGCGTCACGCTGAGTCCAATCGGTGACATCCATCGCCGCGTTGTTGAAGGCTGAACTAAGACTTCCGACCGATCAAGGAGCCACACCATGTCTCGTGAACTGCACCTCGCCGGCTTCCTCATCGCCTCGCACGTCACCCACTCCCACGCCGCGTGGCGGCATCCGGCGTCGGAGACCGACTACCTCGGACCCGACTACTACCGGCGCGTGGCGCAGACACTCGAACGCGGAAAGTTCGACTTCCTGTTCTTCGCCGATCTCCTCGCCACACCCGTTCGGTACGGTAACGACATCCGTGTTCCGCTGAGCAGCGGAACGCAGGCGTCGGCGACCATCGACCCCTCGCTGGTGGCGGCGGGCCTGGCCAATGTGACCGAGAAGATCGGTCTGGCGATCACCAAGTCCACCACCTACTTCCACCCGTACGAGGTGGCGCGGATCTTCGCCACCCTCGACCACCTGTCCCGGGGCCGGGCGGGCTGGAACGTCGTCACCTCGCTCAATCAGGCGGAGGCCCAGAACTTCGGCATCGAGAACCACCTCGGTCACGACGAGCGGTACGACCGCGCCCAGGAATTCCTCGAGGTCGCATTCAAGCTCTGGGGCAGCTGGGATCGCGACGCCCTGGTGCAGGACAAGGCGTCGGGTGTGTTCGCCGATCCCGACAAGGTGCGCA
This sequence comes from Rhodococcus wratislaviensis, assembly GCF_041228765.1. NCBI lineage: Bacteria > Bacillati > Actinomycetota > Actinomycetes > Mycobacteriales > Nocardiaceae > Rhodococcus > Rhodococcus wratislaviensis. The sequence continues at coordinate 2,163,990 of NZ_CP150488.1, forward strand.
CCGTCGACCACGAGGGCGAGTGGTTCAAGACGCGCGGACCGTTGACGGTGCCGCACTCACCGCAGAGCCGTCCCGTGATCATCCAGGCCGGGTCCTCCTCGGTCGGTAAGGACTTCGCCGCCCGCTGGGCCGAGGCGATCTTCGAGATCGACCCGACCAGTGAGGGCCGTAAGGCCTACTACGACGACGTGAAGTCGCGTGCATCGAACTTCGGCCGAAACCCCGACGACATCAAAATCTTCCCGTCCTTCGTGCCGTTCGTGGGTGAGACCGAGTCGATCGCGCGGGAGAAGCAGGCGTTCCACAACGAACTCGCCGACCCCGTCTCCGGCCTGATCACGCTGTCGGTGCACACCGATCACGACTTCTCGCAGTACGACCTCGACGCACCGATCGAGGATGTCGTCGTGCCGGGCACCCAGGGACTGTTCGACGTCGCGCGCCGGCTCAGCGTCGAGGACGACCTCACGTTGCGCGACATCGGCAAGCTCTACGCCCAGGGTGTGCTGCTGCCGCAGTTCGTCGGGACGGCGTCGCAGATCGCCGATCAGATCGAGGAAGGATTCCTCGGCGGGGAGGCGGACGGGTACATCCTGTCCGCGGCCCAGGCACCGGGAACGTTCGACGACTTCGTCGACCTCGTCGTCCCCGAGCTGCAGCGGCGTGGACTCTTCCGCACCGACTACACCGGAAGCACCCTGCGTGACCACCTCGGTCTCGGCGGCGCGAGCCTCACTCCCGCACCGCGCGGAGTGGCCGTCGGCGCCTGACGTCGGCTGGTCGAGCGATACCTCCAGGAGGGAATTCGGGCTACCGACGTAACTCGGATACTGCTAGTCTCCGAAATAGGGGCATCTTCAGCGGTCGGAACTATCCCGTGATCGACCTCGACGACGCTGTCGTCGTCGTGACCGGAGGAGGACGGGGCATCGGGCGCGCCACCGCCGAACTGTTCGCGGCCAGGGGCGCGACCGTGTGCATCGGTGACCTCGATCGTGCGGTCGCCGACGAGGCCGCGGCCGCGATCGGCGCCCGCGCGTACACGGTGGACGTCGCGTCCGCGGAGTCGTGGCGGCGGTTCGTCGACGCGGTGCTGGCGGACTGCGACCGCATCGACGTGCTGGTCAACAACGCCGGCGTCATGCCGCTCGGTGGGTTCCTCGAGGAACCCGACTCGACCAGCCGGATGACGATGAACGTCAACGTGTGGGGTCCGCTGCACGGGATGCGAACGGTGTTGCCCGGCATGATCGAGCGCGGGCGTGGTCACATCGTCAACGTCGCATCCATGGCTGGCAAACTGCCCGTGCCCGGGATGGCCGTCTACAACGCCAGCAAGTTCGGAGCGGTGGGGCTCTCCGCCGCCGTCCGGGCCGAGTTCGCTCCCGCCGGAGTCAGCGTGAGCACCATTCTTCCCAGCGCGGTGCGCACCGGGCTGTCGTCCGGTGTGCCGCTGGACGGCGGGATGCCGACCGTCGACCCCGAGGACGTGGCGGACGCCATCGTCCGAACGCTCGACCATCGTCGCGCCGAAACCGCCGTGCCCCGCTACCTCGCCGGATGGGATCTGATCGACGCCGTGGTCCCCGAGCGTCTCCTCGATCTCGGCCGCCGTCTGATCGACGACCGGCGGGCGCTCACTGCCGTCGACCCCGCCGGGCGGGCCGACTACGACCGCCGGCTCGCCCGCCAGTCGCAGACGCCGTAGCGCTAGGCCATCAGCGGGGCCAGCCGTTCCGCGTGCTCGCGCAGTGACGGGACGTGGCGCAGCATGAGGTGTTCGTGATCGACATGTCCCGACAGTGCGAGACTGCCGACGAGGGCCCCCGTTCCGGACCGGACGGGGACGGCGACGCAAGCCGACGCGTCCCGGAGTTCCGCGAGTTGGGTGGCGAAGCCCTGGCTTCGGATCAGGTCCAGATTCGCGAGCAGTTCGCTCCTCGCGACGATCGTGCGGGCCGTCAGCGCCCGTGGCTCCCACCGGGGAAGCACGGATTCGAGTTCCGACTTCTCCGCGAGAAGGAGCTTGCCGACGGCGCACGCGTAGAGGTGCTGGTTGAGGAACGACTCGTCCTCCGGCGGCGGGTATTCGGGGTCGGCGTCGGCCGTGCGGACGGCGACGTTGGTGTAGAAGAACAGGTGGACCCCGAAGCGCACCGACAGTCGCAGTTCGGCGAGAACCTCACGCGCCGCCGCACATACTGTGGGCACGACGGCGGCGTCGACGAGGATCCCGATCTTCTGGCCCAGCGCGAACCCGGACAGGTCGGGGAGCCGCACCACATAGCCTTCGCCCACGAGGATGTTGAGCAGTCGGTACGTGGTCGCCGACGGCATCGACAGGCGGGTCGCGATGTCTTTCGCTGTGACACCCGAGCCGGCCCGGGCGACCTCCTCGAGCACCCGCAGCGCGCTGGTGACGGCCTTCGGCTGCCGCCCCGACAGGGCTCTGTCGTCGGCACTCACCGGCGGACCTCCCACGGTCGGTACCGGCCGAGCAGGTCTTCGGCCACGGCCTCGTCGTACACACCCATCCGTTCTCCGATTCCGGGGGATCTCCTGGCGCGGATCGCGAAGACCGCGGCGCCGACAATCATCAGGAGCACGTAGACCGCCGTCGCCGCGCCCGCGACATACGTGCGGGAGAACGCCGCCCACCCGACCAGTGCGACCATCGCCGTCGCCGTCAGCACTCCGATGATCAGGGGAAGCCGAGTCAGTTCGCCGATCCGCCGAAGGAACGCCGGCGTCGCGACGCACAGCAGGACGTACGCTAGGACGTAGCCGTGCGCGGACACGGCGAGGAGTCCGATCAGGACGTCGCGGCTCGAACCGCTGACGAACAGATAGACGACGGGCACCGCGACGACGACCGGCATCGCGGCCGTCAGCGCCACGTGCGGGGTGTGGAACCGGTGGTGCGTCCGGCCGAACACACTCGGAACCACCCCTTCGCGGCCCATCGCGAACAGGGTGCGCGACAACGCCGTCGTCGATCCGAGGACACACGCGAACCAGGAGGCGGTGATGCCGAGTTCCATGACGATCGACAACGCCGACGAACCGGCGCCCGACGTGTCGGGCAAGGTGAGGACGATCGGCAGCGAGTCGACTCCCTGCCGCACCGGCTCCGGCAACTGCAGGGCGGCCGCGAACACGTACAGAACCCCCAGGGCGATCGGGGTCCACCGGATCGCGCGCGGGACGGCGACGAACGGGTTGCGGGCTTCCCGCGCCACCGTGCCCGCGCTCTCGAATCCGACGAACGACGTGATCGCGAGCAATACGGCGAACCCGACCGCGGACCCCGATTTCGCGCCGCCCGCGGACGGGGTGGCGCCCTCGCGGACCGATTGCACGAATGCGACCACCAGCGCGGCGGAGGCCGCCACGATGGCGAAGACCTCGATGGCGAGCATGATCCGCGCCGACAATTGCACTCCCCGGACCATGAGCAGAAGAGCGAGCAGTCCGACGATCGCCGCGAGGACCGCGATGAGAGGCGTCCCCGCCGGAAGCCCGACTCGCCCGAGCAGCGCGGCGAGGTAACTCGCGGCACCGAGCGTGCTCGCCATGGCCGCGGCGGCGTAGCCGACGAGCAGCGACCAGCCCCCGCCGAAACCGGGTACCGGGCCGAGGCCCTTCACGATGTAGCTGTAGAGACCACTGACGGCCACCATCCGGGTGGCGAACTGCCCGATGCAGTAGCCGACCGCCGTCATCAGAATCGCCGCCGCGACGAATACCGCGATGGTCGCCCGGCCCGCATCGGGTATGACGAGAGCAGGCAGCGTGACCATCACGGCCGAAGGTGCGACCGCGGAAACGGACTGCCCCAGCACCTGGACGAAACTCAGACGCGCCCGCTCGAGACCGGCGACCGGTGATCTACTTCTGATTCTCGGTGTACCGGACACCACGCACCTGCTCTCCACACTTTCCGGCCGGCCCCGCGCGAGTGATCAACCCGGGGCTGCATGAGTTGCACGCTAGCGCAGGAGACGAGCGCGATGCGCCGATCGGAATTAATTTTCGATCACCTCGAATGAGAATGGCCGGAGAATTCGTTCCCGATTCCGGAGCCTGCGCCTGCGCGCACCGCGGATCAGCTGCACCGACCCGAAAAGCCGGAATGAGAATCGGCGCCGCCGCGGCCGAAAAGTCGAATGAGAATGCCGCAGTCGCTGATTCCCATCCGGATTTAGTAGTGACCGGCGACACATCCGGGGTTTATCGTGGGTTCAGGCCGCAGCACGACGAGGCGAAAACTACCGCCAAAAGTGTTCTGCAGAAGCCGGATTCATCCACAGATTCATTCACTCCATCGAAGAGGACATGATGACTGCAGTCGTTCACACCCCAGCCGGACTCGACCCCCGGGTCGTCGACTTCGTTTCGTCGCCGAAGCGCATGTTCGTCGACGGCCGATGGGTGGACTCGGCGTCGGGCAGGACGTTCGAGACGGTCGATCCCGCCACCGGACAGGTGATCACGACAGTGCCGCACGCCGGCATCGAAGACGTGGACAGGGCGGTAGCGGCGGCCCGGCGGGCCTTCGAGTCCGGGCCGTGGCGCTCGCTCACCCCCGCGGAACGTCAGCGGATCCTCTGGAAGATCGGCGAGGGGATTCTGGCCCGGGCCGACCAGTTCGCGCAGCTCGAGTCGATCGACAACGGCAAGTCCGTGGCCGTCGCGAAGGCTGTCGACGTGACGTGGGCGGCGGAGATCTTCTTCTACTACGCCGGCTGGGCCACCAAGATCGAAGGCCGCACCATTCCCGTGTCGGTGCCGTGGGCGCCCGGAGCCCGCTTCCACGCCTTCACCACCCGTGAACCGGTCGGTGTGTGCGCCCAGATCATCCCGTGGAACTTCCCGCTGGTGATGGCCGCGTTCAAGGTGGCGCCCGCGCTGACCTGCTCGAACACCATGATCCTCAAGCCTGCGGAGCAGACCCCGCTCACCGCGCTGCTCCTCGCCGAGGTGGTTGCCGAGGCCGGCGTCCCCGACGGCGTGTTCAACGTGCTCACCGGCTTCGGTGACATCGGCGCGGCGCTGTCGAGCCACGACGACGTCGACAAGGTCGCGTTCACCGGTTCGACCGAGGTCGGAAAGAAGATCGTCAATGCCGCGTCGGGGAACCTGAAGAAGGTGTCCCTCGAACTCGGTGGCAAGAGCCCGCAGGTGATCTTCTCCGACGCCGACCTCGAGGCGGCGATCCCGGGCGTGGCAGGCGGGTTCCTGTTCAACCACGGCCAGGCCTGCACCGCCGGAACGCGCCTGCTCGTCGAAGACCGGATCTTCGACGAATTCACATCCGGTGTAGCCGATTTCGCGAAGGCGCAGAAGATCGGTCCCGGACTCGACCCCACCAACGACATCGGCCCGCTGATCTCCCAGGAGCAGTTGGGCAAGGTCACCGGATACATCGACGCCGGACTCGCCGACGGTGCCCGCGCCCTCTCCGGGGGGCAGCGGCACGGCGACACCGGCTTCTACGTCGAGCCCACCCTGCTGGTCGACGTGAACCGGAACTTCAGCGTGTACCAGGAGGAGATCTTCGGGCCCGTCGCGGTGGCGGTGCCGTTCAACCGGGAGGAAGGCGTCCGCGCGGCCGCCAACGACACCCCGTACGGCCTCGCCGCCAGCGTATGGACACGGGACGTGTCCCGCGCCCACGAGGTGGCCGCCGAGATCAAGGCGGGCACGGTGTGGGTGAACTGCCACAATGCGTTCGACACGGCGCTTCCGTTCGGCGGCTACAAGCAGTCCGGGTGGGGACGGGAACTCGGTGAAGGCGCCATCGCCGAATACACCCAGAGCAAGTCCGTCAACATCGCACTCTAGATTCCTCGACCGGACCCGAATGAGAATCGTCCTGCGTGCGTTCTCATTTGCTGTCGACGGACTGTGACGCTGCGGCAACTGCGCCGACAACCCGCAGTCGCATGCTCGTTCCAGAGCTCACCGCGGAGCCTCCACGCAGACCCTCTCCTCGTGAAAGTCGAAGGAAGCCATGACAACCAACGCCCCCACGCACTCGAGTGCGGTCAGCGACGTCGGCCCTCGCAGACTGGCAGGCACCCTCGGTCCGGGTGCCATCGTGTTCATGGTCGTCGCAGCGGCGGCCCCGTTGACCGTGATCGCCGGAACCGTGCCCCTGGGCATCGCAGCGGGCAACGGCGCCGCCTATCCCGCGTCGTACATCGTCTGCACGGTGGTGCTGCTGTTCTTCGCCGTCGGATTCACGGCGATGGCCAAGCACCTCCCCGGCGCCGGCGCGTTCTACACCTACATCACGCAGGGCCTGGGCCGGCATGCCGGTCTCGGCTCCGCATTCCTCGCGCTGTTGTCCTACACCGCGGTCCAGGGCGCGGTGTACGGATACATCGGAGCCGCAGTCAACGATTTCGTCACCGCTCACGGTGGCCCCGAACTTCCCTGGTACGTGTGGGCCCTGGCCGTGACGGCCGTGGTCGCGATCCTCGGATACCGGCACATCGACCTGTCCGGCAAGGTGCTCGGCGTACTTCTCGTCTGCGAGGTCGGGATCGTCCTCGTCATCGACGCCGCCGTCATCGTCCGGGGCGGCGGCGACGAGGGATTCTCGACGGCGGCGTTCCACCCCGCCGAGTTCTTCTCCGGAGCACCCGGCATCGCACTGATCTTCGCCATCGCCGGGTACATCGGATTCGAGGCCACCGCCGTCTTCCGTGACGAGGCCCGCGACCCGGGCCGCACCATCCCCCGGGCCACCTACCTGGCGTTGCTGGTCATCGGCGGTTTCTACGCACTGTCGAGCTGGGCGATGGTCAGTGCGTGGGGCGACGAGGGCGCCGTGGCCATCGCGACCGAGAATCCGGAAGGGATGATCACCGAGACCGCCACCCGCTACGTGGGCGCGATCGCCGGCGACCTCGTCCAGATCTTTCTGATCACGAGCCTGTTCGCGGCCCTGCTGTCCTTCCACAACGTGCTGTCCCGGTACATCTTCTCCCTCGGGAACAGCGCTGCCCTGCCCGCGGGATGCGGCCGCTCGCACGCCAAGCACGCGTCGCCGTACATCGCGTCGGTCGTGCAGACGGCGTCCGCTCTCGTCCTGATCGTCGCGTCCGCCGTTGCCGGACTCGACCCGGTGACCGAGGTGTTCGCCTGGTTCGCCGGCGTGTCCTCGGTCGGCATCGTCGCACTGATGACTCTGACCTCCGTGGCCGTCCTCGTCTACTTCGGCAGGACGCGAGTGGACCGGCGGGTGTGGAACACCGTCATCGCACCCCTGCTCGGCCTCGTCGGCCTGGCCGGGCTCCTGATCATGACCGTCGCCAACCTTCCCCTTCTCGTCGGCGGGTCGAGCACTCTCGCCACCGTCATCGGGGTCCTGCTCGTCGGAACCTTCGCCGGCGGAGCAGCCGTCGCCGTTCTCCGACCCCACGCCGCACGCCACGACACCGCCCTACCGCAGCACGACACGAACGACACCATCATCGACAAGGAGATCGCACGATGAGTACCGCCACCACCGAGACCCCGGCCACCGTCGGTTCCGCCGCCCCGGATCATCCGCTCACTCCGTTGTCTGCGGACGAGATCCGTTCGGCGAAGACACTCCTCACCGACGAGGGGCTGATCGGCGAGAACGTGCGCTTCGTCTTCGTTGCGCTCGCCGAGCCGCACAAGTCGACGGTCCTTGCGTTCACCGCGGGCGACCCGATCGAGCGACGCGCCCGGATCCTGCTGCTCGACCGATCCACCGGCATCGGCACCGACCTCGTCGTGTCGGTGACGGAGAACCGTGTGATCAGCTCGACCACCGTCGATTCCGCCACCGACGGCCACGTGCCGATCCTCGACGAGGAGTTCGAGGACATCGAGGCGTTCCTGCTCGGCAGCTCCGACTGGCTCGCGGCGATGGCCAAGCGCGGCATCGAACCGTCGAAGGTCCGTGCGGTTCCCCTGTCGGCGGGCGTGTTCGGTCACGAGGACGAGGTCGGGCACCGCATCGTCCGCGTCCTCGCCTTCCACCAGGAGGACAAGGCGGATCTGCCGTGGGCGCACCCCATCGACGGGGTCGTCGCCTACGTCGATCTCACCGAGCGTCGCGTCGTCAAGGTGGTCGACGAGATCGAGCTTCCCGTCCCCGCCGAGCGCGGCGAATGGAACGCCGAACCGCACGCCACACCCACCCGCACGGACCTCAAGCCGATCGAGATCACTCAGCCCGAGGGTGCCAGCTTCTCCGTCGACGGCAACGAGATCACGTGGGCCGACTGGAAGTTCCGCTTCGGTTTCGATGTGCGCGAAGGTCTGACGCTGCACCAGCTCTCGTTCGACGACGGGGGAGTCGAACGTCCCGTGATCTATCGTGCCTCGATCGCCGAGATGGTGGTTCCCTACGCCGATCCGTCCCCGGTTCGCTACTGGCAGAATTACTTCGACCAGGGTGAGTACCTGTTCGGCCGGTACACCAACTCGCTCGAACTCGGCTGCGACTGCCTCGGTGAAATCCAGTACTTCGACGTCACGATCGCCGACGAGTCCGGTGACCCGCGCGTCATGAAGAACGCGATCTGCCTCCACGAGGAGGATTACGGCGTCCTGTGGAAGCACACGGACATGTTCAACGGCATGACCGAGACCCGCCGCTCGCGCCGCCTCGTCATCTCGTTCTTCCTCACCATCGGCAACTACGACTACGGCTTCTACTGGTACCTCTACCTCGACGGCACCATCGAACTCGAGGCGAAGGCCACCGGAATCGTCTTCACGTCCGCCTACCGCGGTGCCGAGGGATTCTCCACCCAGATGGCACCCGGGCTCGGCGCCCCGTTCCACCAGCACCTCTTCTCCGCCAGGCTCGACATGGCCGTCGACGGCAACGTGAACACCGTCGAGGAAGTGGATGCCGTGCCCGTCCCGATGGGTCCGGAGAACCCGTGGGGCAATGCCTTCCGCTGCCAGAAGACCAAGTTGACCACCGAATCAGAGGGGCAACGCACCGCCGACAACCTCAAGGCCCGGGTCTGGCACATCACCAATCCCACCAAGCAGAACCGGCTGGGGCAGGACGTCGGGTACGCGCTGCACCCCGAAGGTCAGCCGGTGCTCCTGGCGGACCCGTCCAGTTCGATCGCCTCCCGCGCCGCGTTCGCGACCAAGCACCTGTGGGTCACGCAATACGACGAGTCCGAGCGTTATCCCGCAGGCGACTTCGTCAACCAGCATCCGGGCCAGGCGGGTCTGCCGACGTTCGTGGCGGGCAACCGGGACATCGAGGGCGAAGACCTGGTGCTGTGGCACACGTTCGGGCTGACGCACTTCCCCCGGCCCGAGGACTGGCCGGTCATGCCGGTCGACTATGCCGGGTTCAAGCTCAAGCCGGTCGGATTCTTCGACCGCAACCCCGCGCTCGACGTGCCGGCGAGCACCGCGAAGCACTGCTGCGAAGGCTAGAAGTCGTGTCCGCCGTCCTTTCTCCGGCCGCCCACCGCACCAGTCATTGGTTGCGGCGGGCGGCCGCGGCCCTCGCGGTGGCCGCGGCAGGGCTCCACGCCGCGTCGCTCGGTGAGCATGCGACGTCGTCGCCGATGCTCGGACTGGTGACCGTCGCGATGATCTTCGGATGCCTGTACTGCGCGCGGCACCTGTGGATGCGTGGTTCGCACCGGGATTGGGGTCTCGTCGCGCTGATGAACGTCGGCATGATCGCGTTGCACGTCACCGTGATGAGTCCCGGTTCCGGTGGCGGCGGCCACCACGGGCACGCGATGCACGCAGCGGCGTCGGCCCCGATGGGTCATTCGATGTCGGCTCCGATGGCGGCGGCACTCGCGACGGCCGCACTGGAAGCGGTCGTCGCCGTGACGGTGCTGTTCTACAAGACTCGGTTCGACGCCCGAGAAGTCCTGGACTGACGGAGAATGTCAGTGTTGCACTGGTGCAAGATCGTTCGCCACCAGTGCGAGAATGTCGTTCGCGTGACTGACGGCAATGAAATGACCACCGCCGCTGATCGGGTGCCAGACGGCGCCCGGGGTCTTGTCCGCTACTGTCTTGTTGATGATCTCAGGCACCAGGGTGTCGGCGCTGCCCTGCCAGAAGTGTACGGGGCGCGTCACTGTCGTCATGTCGAACGGCCAGGCCTTGTAGAGCATCGTGGCGTCGACGACGAGTCCGTCCGCACCATGTCGAAAGCATTCGCGCCCTGCCCTCAGGAACGCGTCGAGGACCTTCTCGTCGGCCAGCACCTCCCGATCCGCGGTGCACGCCGACTGCGTGATCGCCTTCGCGTAGCGATCCGCGAAGTGGGTGGCACTGATACCGAGCACGTCGTACATCAGTGTGAAACCGGGGTGGAAGTGAAGTGCCAGGCGGCCGCCCAGCGCGTCGACGCTGCTGAGATACTTCGCGGCCCAGTTCGATCCGAACGTTCCGTAATTGCCACCGGCGATGCACACGACATTGACGAGACGCGCGGGGTCCAGATACGCGGCGGCCGCCAGGGCCCACGGTCCACCCTCGGACCAGCCGGTCACCGCGAATCGCTGTGCGCCGAAGGAGTCGGCCAGCAGCAGGAGGTCATCGGTCCAGCCTTCGAAGGTGCGGCCCGGCTGAAGATCGGACCCGCCCATGCCCGGCCTGTCCGCGCACACGAATCTCAGGCCATTGGCCTTCGCATGCGAATCGAACAGCTCGGCCTCCAGGCGGCTCGAGGGTCCGCCGTGGTTGTGCAGGACGAGCGGTCCGCCCGGGTCACCGGCTTCGAGATACGTGATGGTCCGGTCGCCGACCCGGATACTGCCCTCTCGCGTCACGTGGACTCCTCACAGCGTTGGCCGGACGCCGAAAGTGGATTGGCGGCGTCGAAACTGCAGGTACTCCGATCTCCCTCATACTAAGCGTCACCGGCGGGCAGGCGGTACACCCGACGTGCGGTTTCGCCGAAGAAGAGCGCTTGTTCTGTCGACGGCAGGTCGCCGAGTGCTGCCTGGACGGTGGACACCATGGTTTCGGTATCCCACAGCAGGTGGTCGATCGGATAATGCGAGGCGAACATGCACCGCCCGGCGCCGAAGATGCTGATGGCCGCCCGTACCCACCGACTGATCGCTTCCGGGGATGTTCCGAAAATGAGGGCGATTCCCTGCAACTTGAGGACGACATTCGGAAACTGACTCACTGCCGTGAGGCGTTCCTCCCAACGGGTGAAGCCCTCGGCAGTGAGGTCGACAGGCCAACCGGCCGCCTCCAACACGAAGGTGGTGTCGGGAAACGCGGTGATGAGGTCGTGCGTGGCGGGTAGCTGCTCGTCGTAGACGAGCAGATCCCATACCAGCCCGGCATCGGCGACCTGCTCGAATCCACGCAGCCACGCCGGGTCCGACAGGTAGTCGCCGCGCGCACCCAGGCGCTTGATCGGGTCGGCCGCCCAGTACATCGGCTGACGCACAGCCCGGACAACCGGAAGATCCCGGTATCGCGCGAGAACGCCTGCCAGATCGACCGAATCGAGCTGCACGGCCGCGATGAAGGCGTTCGGAACTCCGAAGCGGTCGGCGCAGTGCTGAACCCAGATAGCCTCCGCGACACCGTCTGCGGCGCCGAACTCGCACGCGACCGAGGCCGTGACGGGCATCCCCTCGACCTGTGCCCGATAGTCGCTCGGCAGGTACCGGTGCGCAGCGTCATAGTAGTTCGGCAGCAGGGCGGTGAGCACGGGCGGGCGACTGTCGATCCACGGGTACGCGAGTTCGGGCAGGTTGATGAAGTGATGATGAGCATCGACAATGTCCACCTCACGCAGCATATTTCAGTTGTCGACAGGGAATCGGGCAATTGGTCGAGCGCGGCTCGTGTGGCCGCGTGGATCGATAAGGTGTCGACATGGAGCGCCGGATCAACGAAGCCCTGGTCCATTACGTCGAGCGCGGCACCGGCGTGCCGCTCGTGGCACTGCACGGCGCCGGCGTGGATCACCGGGAGGTCGAGGCGGCGATCGAAGCCATCGTTCCGGGCACGGGATACCGACGGATCTACCCGGACCTGCCGGGGATGGGCCTCTCGACAACCGGCGGCCTGACCTGCAACGACGATGTGGTGTCGCTGCTCGGTGACTTCATCCACAGCTTGGGCGCGGGCCCGGTGATGCTGGTGGGACATTCGTACGGCGCCTACCTGGCCCGTGGGGTGGCCGCACAGCGACCGGACACGGTGCTCGGTCTGGCGTTGTTGTGTCCGGTCGCGGAGCGGTCACGACACGTGCCCGACCACGGCGTGGTTCGCCAGGACGCCGATGTCTACGACGAACTCGAACGCGCGCAGTGGGCGGGATTCGACGAGTATTTCGTCGTGCGCACGGCGGCCACCGCTCGCCGCTACCGCGACCATGTCGTGCCGGGTACGACGCTCGTCGACGAGGAGGCCCTCGGGCGCATCTTCGCCGGGTGGACGGTCGACGTCGCGTCGAGCGCGTTCTCGGGGCCGACCTTGATCGTGGCGGGCCGCCGCGATTCGGTCGTCGGGTACGCCGACGTGGCCGAATTGCTCGAGCGCTACCCGCACGCCACCCTGGCGGTCGTCGAGGATGTCGGCCATGCGCTCATGCACGAGCGGCCCGAACTACTCGCCGCGTTGTTCGGCGACTGGTTGGATCGACTCGATCACTCATCGCGGCAGAACTGACACTCGCGGACGTCGGCTGCGTCGGCGGTGAGCGCGGCGATGACTTCCTCGTCGGGTACCGCTTACGAGAATAGCCGCGAAAGTCGTTGTTGCCGAGGCTAACCCGCGTCCTCTTGGGCGGCGAGCTGCACCCTGATCCGCGACGTCGCGTTGATCAACGACTCGTTGTTGACGGCGGCCGCAGCGTCGGCGTCGCCCTTGCGGGCGGCCTCGACGAGACGTTCCTGGTACCTCCACAACGAGTCGTCTTCCGGCGTGTCCAGGGTGCCCTGGGCACCGACGATCTTGTAGGCACGGCAGTGCTGCCACAGGTTACGGATGGAATCGACGAGCACGGGGTTCGCTGCTGCTTCGTAGAGAATGGTCAACAGCGCCTCGTCGTGGTCGAGAAGCGCCACCACCCGCCGTTCGGCGATGGCGGCCAGCATGAGCTCGTACTCGGTCTGCATCCGGTCGACGTCCGCTGAGCTGATCTGCTGGGCGCCCAATCGTGCGGCCTCCACCTCGAGCAGCCGGCGCACATCGTAGACATGCACCAGTTCGGCCAGGGTCAGGCCTTTCACAACCGCGCCCTTGTGGGGGACACGCTCGGCCAAACCGGCTTCCTCCAGACGCCGGATCGCCTCGCGCACCGGCATCACGCTGGTGCCGACCTGCGCGGCAATGTCGCGAATGCGCAGGCGGGAGCCGGCAGGCAGATCACCGTTCATGATCGCCTCGTGCATCGTCTCGTAGACCTGATCGGTCAATAGGGACGTTTCGGCGCGCTTGGTCATGACCACAGCTCAAATATAAACCGCACGAGGGGCGCAGCCGGGTGCCGGACGACCTGCGCGAGTCTGCGAGCCGCGCCCCACACCGGTGCCGCGACACACCGCCAGCCTGAGTTGGTCGTGCGTCCAGAGCGTTTACGCTCGTCGCAGGTGCTCGGGGCGGAGTGACGGACGGCGGGTGGGCTGTGAAACACAGGGCGCGTAGATCAACGCTGGCGGTGGTGACGGCGGCCGCCGCGGTACTGACACCGATCGCGGCGTCGGGGCCGGCGACAGCCGATCCGGCCGGGTTCACCAAGACCACGCTCCACTTCCAGGTTCTCGTCGGGCCGAACCGGGACGAGCCGTGCGACGTGATCGGCGACGTGTACAAGCCCGACTCGGCGTCGGCGTCGAATCGGGTGCCCGCCGTCCTCACCACCAACGGCTTCGGCGGTTCCAAGAACGATCAGGCCGGTATCGCCTCGTTCCTCGCGTCCCGCGGCTACGCGGTGCTCGCGTATTCCGGGCTGGGCTTCGGCGGTTCCGGCTGCAAGATTCACATGGACAACCCCGATTACGACGGGCGCGCGGCCAGTGAACTGGTGAGCTTCCTCGGCGGACGCGACGGGATGGCGTTCGTCGATCCCGCGCACACCGTTCCCGTCCCCGGTCTCGACTACGTGGTGCAGGACGCGACCGCTCACCACGGCGCCGCCGAGGCGCACGACCCGCGGGTCGGCATGGTCGGCGGCTCCTACGGCGGGGCCGTGCAGTTCGCCGCGGCCTCGGTGGACCCCCGGATCGACACGATCATCCCGATGATCACGTGGAACGACCTCAGTTACTCGCTCGCACCCAATGGCACCGACCAGACGACCGGGGTCAGCACGTCGGTTCCCGGAGCGTCGAAGGTGGTGTGGTCGCTCATGTTCGGGGCCATCGGCGTGACCAACCCCCGGGTCGAGGGCTACACGCAGGACCCTGTGCGGGCATTGGGTTGCCCCAATTTCGCCGACCCCGCCTGCGCCGCACTGGCGCAGGCCGCGGTGCAGGGCTACCCGGACCCGGGGTCCGTAGACTTCCTGCGCCAGTCGTCCGTGGTGTCGTACGCGGACCGGGTGAAGATTCCGGTGTTGATCATGCAGGGCCAGCAGGACACCCTGTTCGACCTCAACGAGTCGAAGGCCACGTTCGAGACCCTGCAGGCGCAGGGCAACGACGTGAAGATGATCTGGCACAGCTGGGGGCACTCCGATCTCACTCCCGCCGAGGGCGAGATCAGCATGAAGGATCCGAACCCCGACACCCAGTACGAGACGGGCCGGATGGTCGATTGGTTCGACCACTACCTGAAGGACAGCGCGGTCGACACCGGACCGGTATTCAGCTATTTCCGGAACTGGGTCGACTACACCGGCAACGCCGCGCCCGCGTACGCCGAATCCACGGATGTCTCGGTGGGCCACGACTATTCGCTCTACCTCTCCGGCGACGGTGCGCTGACCGACCGCCTCGACGGCATCGTTCCCGGCGCGCAGACGCTGAACACGCTGCCCGGCGGTCTCCCCACCGACCGGGAAGCGCCGGACACCCGGCCGGAGAACCAGGTCTCGCAGGGTTTGATCCCCGGCACCCAGGCCGAATGGTCGTCCGGCATCCTCGACGCCCCGGTGGACGTGGTCGGAGCCCCGACGCTCGACGTCCGCGTCACGGCCGCACCCGCGGTCGCCGGTGTCGAGGACTCGGTCGTGGTCTTCGCGAAGCTGTACGACGTGGCTCCCGACGGCACCGAAACGCTGATCAACGGGCAGGTCGCTCCGGTGCGCATCGTGGCACCCGGTGAGCCCGTCCAGGTCACGATGCCGGCCATCGTCCACCGCTTCGACGAGGGGCACCGCGTTCGCCTCGTGGTGGCCGGGGGAGACCCGAGCTTCCGCGGAAGTCTGGTGCCGCACCAGGTCACCATCGCCTCGGGTGATCCGGGACAGGCGCTGGTGCTGCCCGTGACCGGCTGAGGTGGAGGGCAGCACTGCGCGTCGCGTGCCGACGGAATCACTCGCGCATGAGCATCAGGGCGGCCTCCCGCTCGAGATCGAGATACGGTTCGCCGCTGACGTCGACCGCGACCCGATTGATCGTGCCACCGGTGAAGCGGTGAGGTGATTCGCCGGGGTAGTCCTCGGTGATCGGCTCGCCCGGGTGTCGACCGACGTACAGCCCCGCACCCGCGATCGCGAACGCCCCCATCTGGGTTTTGATCCGGCCTTCTCCCACCTTTCGATCCGCGTGGAAGAGAGACAGGATTCCCTCGGTAGACGTGGGCTCCTGCCCGTCCTTGTCGAACGAGGCGGACAGGATCAGGTCCGTTCCGGTGGGGATGTCCTCGGAGCCGACGATCATCTGTTCTTCGCTGCCCACGAAGTTGTTGACGTAGTGCAGCCGGTTGTCCTTCACGTACAGCGCGTGGCCCCCGAAGCGGGAACCGATCGCGAAGAGGACGCCCTCGGCTCCCGGTGCCGGGATGTCGACGAGCGCACCGATCACGAACGATCGGCCGCGGGTACTGACTGCTTGCCATTCGGACACGGCGGCGACGTCCGGGTAATACACATATCGGTTTCGGGCCGCTGTCAGTTGAGGACGGGGTGTGCCCATGATCTCGACGGCCGATCGATCGTCCAGGGGGAACGCTCCGTTCGCACCCGCTTCTGCGAACCAGATGTTCACCAACTCCCGCAGCTTGCCGGGATGCTCCGCTGCCAGGTTGTGCACTTCGGCGCGGTCCACGTCGGTGTGGTAGAGCTCCCATTCGTCGTCGTTGAAGTGCCCCCAGCCTGCGATGGTCGGATGTGTCGTGACGGCCTTCCATCCTTCGTGCCAAATCGACCGCGAGCCGAGCATCGAGTAGAACTGAGACTTCCGCTCCGACGGCGCGGACTTGTCGTCGATGCTGCTCCGCATACTGACGCCGTCGAACGGGCGCTGGACGTGACCCTTGATGGTCTCGGGAGCATCGACCCCGAGCAGGTCGAGGACCGTCGGTACGAGGTCGATCGCGTGATGGTACTGGTCCCGGATCTCGTTCCGCGCCTTGGTTCCCGCCGGCCACGAGATGATGCAGGGGTCGGCAGTCCCGCCGTTGAACTCGTAGCGCTTCCACATCTTGAACGGGGTGTTGAACGCCATCGCCCAGCCGTTGGGGTAGTGGTTGTATGTCTTGGGCCCGCCGAGATCGTCGAGTTTCGCGAGGTTCTCCGCGAGGTCGTCCGGGATGCCGTTGGCGAACTTCATCTCGTTGACGGAGCCGTTCGGGCCACCCTCCCCGCTCGCGCCGTTGTCGGAGACGACCACGATGACCGTGTTCTCCATCTGATCGTTCTGCTCGAGATAATCGAGCAAACGCCCGATGTGATGGTCGGCATGGGCCAGGAAGCCTGCGTAGACCTCGGCCATCCGCGCAAAGAGGCGTTTTTCGTCGTCGTTCAGCGTGTCCCACGGTCGGGTGAAATCGAGTTCCGGGAACGGTTCGCCTTCGGGTCCCGATCGCGTCTCGGGGGTGCCGATCGGATTGATCGGCGGAAGTTCGGTGTCCGCCGCGACGATGCCCAACTCCTTCTGCCGGGCGAGTGTCTGTTCACGGATCGCGTCGTAGCCCATGTCGAACTTGCCCGCGAACTTCTCGATCCATTCCTTCGGGGCGTGATGCGGGGCATGGCACGCGCCGGGCGCGTAGTAGAGGAAGAACGGTTTGTCCGGCGCGATCACCTTGGCGTCCTTGATGAACTCGAGCGCCTTGTCCGTGATGTCCTCGGTGAGGTGGTAGCCCGCCTCCGGTGTCCGCGGCTGGTCGACGGGGTGGTTGTCGTAGACCAGATCCGGATACCACTGGTTGGTCTCCGCGCCGAGGAAGCCGTACCAGCGTTCGAAGCCTCGCCCGCTCGGCCAGTTCCGGCGGGTGGCGGCCAGGTTCATCTCATCGGTCGGGCACAGGTGCCATTTACCCACCATGTACGTGTTCCAGCCGCGCTCGGCGAGTATCTCCGAGAGCATGCCGTTCTCCGGTGGGATGGTGCCACTCGCGTTGGGGAATCCGATCGCAGCCTCGGTGATGCAGGCCATGCTGTTGCGCGTGTGGTTGCGTCCCGTCAGCAGGCAGGAACGCGTGGGCGAGCACAGCGCGGTGGTGTGCCACTGGGTGTAGCGAACACCGTTGGCGGCGATCCGGTCGATGTTCGGTGTTTCGATCGGCCCGCCGTAGCAGCGCATCGCGGAGAAGCCGACGTCGTCGAGGACGACATAGACGACGTTGGGTGCATCGGCGGGAGCCTGGGGTGGCTCGAACGGGGCCCAATCCGGAACCGAGTCGCGGATGTCGACGTTGACGACACCCCGAAATGGTTTGCCCATGGCATGTCTCCTCACCGGTAGTCCTGGGTTCAGCGTCGGCCGCCGCGCCGTCGCGAACCTCACCCGACACGGGTGAACCCGGTGAGCCCCGACCGTGGCGGGACCTCGCGAGGATGGACATCGAAGTGATTGACATCACAGGAGGCCCTGGCCCACACTGAAACCCTCAATTGAACCCGATGTCAAGATCAATATTGCGTCGGCTGGTGGAGAGGAACCACAGGTGACCAAGCTCGGAGGAGTGTGCGACGAGCGCTTCACGGCGTTGCAGGAGGCACTGAAGGACAATCTCGATTCCGGTGAGGAACTCGGCGCGTCGATCGTCGTCACCCTCGACGGAGAGCCGGTGGTCGACATGTGGGGCGGATGGTCCGACACCGATCACACCACCGAATGGGGGCGCGACACCATCACCAACGTGTGGTCGTGCACCAAGACGGTCACCGCGCTCGCCGCACTGATGCTCGTCGATCGCGGACTGCTGGACGTGAACGCGCCCGTCGCAAAGTACTGGCCGGAATTCGCCGCGGCAGGCAAGGAGCGCGTCGAGGTCCGCCATCTGCTTTCGCACACGTCGGGTGTCTCGGGGTGGGATCAGCCGATCACGGTCGAGGACACGTTCGACCTCGCCGAGTCCACAAAACGACTTGCGGCCCAGGCACCGTGGTGGGAGCCGGGCACGGCGTCCGGATACCACGCGCTGAACTACGGCCATCTGATCGGTGAGGTCGTCCGCCGAATCGACGGGCGCACACTCGGCCGTTTCGTCGCGGAGGAGATCGCCGGGCCGCTGGGGGCCGACTTCCACATCGGGCTGTCCCCGTCGGAGTTCGGCCGCGTGTCGAACGTGGTCCCGCCGCCGCCGTTGCCGATCGACCTGGCCTCCCTCGACCCGTCCAGCGTCATCGTCAGGACGTTCACCGGCCCCGGACCGGACGCGTCCGCGTCCTGGTCCGACGAGTGGCGCACGGCGGAGAACGGCGCGGCCGGTGGTCAGGGCAACGCCCGGTCGCTCGCCCGGATCCAGTCCGTCGTGGCCTGCGGGGGAGAACTCGACGGTGTCCGCCTGCTGTCGCCGGACACCATCTCCCTGATCTTCGAGGAGCAGTCCAACGGCGTGGATCTGGCTCTGGGGCAACCGATTCGATTCGGCATCGGGTACGGTCTGCCGACGCCCGTGTCCGTGCCGTTCGTCCCCGAGGGGCGCATCTGCTTCTGGGGTGGCTGGGGCGGCTCGCAGGTCGTCGTCGACACCGAACGACGGATGACCATGACGTACGTGATGAACAAGATGGGGCCGGGACTACTCGGCTCCGACCGGACCGCCCAATATGCGACGGCGACGTTCGATGCGCTGAGCTGACGCGCCCGTCCGTGGCACCATGCAAGGAGTCACGGGCGAGCGACCTCGGGGCGCCCGACGTCGAGGTGGAGGGTCCGATTCCCGAACTCGAGGAGGCGATCCACGCACTGCACCGGCAATTTCACGCCGGGGCATGATCAGGACGCCAGGCCCTTGTCCTGCAGCCATTCCCGGGCGATGTCGCCCATGTCCTCGAGGTCGGCCACCCGCTGATTCATCTCGATGAGATCCTCGGTCGTCAATGCGGCCGACACGGCGGCCAGGACGCCGCGGACGTCGTCGCCTGCCTTGTTCTCGTTGATGATCGGGGTGATGTTCTCCGCCAGGAACAGGTGCTTGGTGTCCTCGAGCGCCACGAGGTTCTCCGAACGCATCGCCGGGTCGGTGCTGAACACGTCCGCCACTTCGATCTGACCGCTGAGCAGGGCGTTGAGCGTGAGGGGGCCGCCCGCGTCCAGTGCCAGGAACTCCTTGAACGTCAGGCCGTACTTGTCCCGCAGGCCTGCGACGCCGTTCTCCCGGGTCTTCCACTCGGGCGGGCCGCCGAGGGTCAGCTCGTCGGCGTGGGGCACGAGGTCCTCGATCGTCTCCAGCGAGTACTCGTCCGCGGTCTCCTGCCGCACCGCGAGAACGTCCTTGTCCTCGGCGGGGGACGGTTCCAGTGCGACGAGTCCGGCGGGCAGCTTGGCCTTGATCTCCGCGGTCACCTCGTCCGACGCGGTCGCGGTGGTGGCGCTGTCGAGATATTGGAGCAACGCACCCGAGTATTCGGGCAGCAGGTCGATGGAGCCGTCCCGGATGGCCGGGACATACACCTCCCGGCTTCCGATGTTGAGCTTCTCGGTGACGTCGATGCCGTTCGCGCGCAGCGCCTCCGCGTAGATCGTCGCGATCAGCTGGCTTTCGGGGAAATCCGCGGAGCCGACGACGATGGCGCCGTCACTGCTTCCGCCGTCATCGGACGCCAACGGGTCCTTGCCGATCCCGCATGCCGTCAACGACATCAGGGTGGCGCCGGTCAGCGCGACGATCAATGCCTTCTTCATGATGATGTCCTTCAGATCAGCGAGGGTTCGGGAGCGGATGTAGGTCGGGCCGCGACGGCGGTGTCGTCGGCACCGGATCGCTGCTTCGCGCCGCTCCGGACGCGTCGCGTCAGACCGGGTGAGACGACCCGAACCGTGAGGAATCCGATCGCCAGGTCGAATGCGAGCGCGAGGAGGGACACCAGGACCGCTCCGGCGGCCATCTGCGCGTAGTCGCTCTGCGCCTTGCCGTCGATGAGGAGACGTCCCAGTCCGCCCAGCGAGATGTAGGCGGCGACGGTCGCCGTCGAGACGATCTGCAGCACGGCGCTGCGCACACCCGACAGCATCAGCGGCAGTGCGCACGGCATCTCCACCTCGGTGAGGATGCGCATCGACCGGAACCCCATGCCCCGCGCAGCGTCCACGGCGGCCGGGTCGACCGAGCGAATGCCCGCGTACGTGTTGGTGAGAATCGGCGGGATGGCCAGCAGCACCAGCACGATCAGGCTGGGAATCAGATAGGCCAGCTTGGTCGTGAACGACGGCGCGATGACCAGCACCAGCAGGATCAGCAAACCGATCGTCGGAAGGGCGCGCAGTGAGTTGGCCAGGCCCGCGACGACGACCGCTCCGCGGCCGGTGTGCCCGATGTACAGACCGAGCGGAACCGCGATCAGCGCCGCCGCGAACAGGGCGAGGAACGTGTACATCAGGTGCTGCAGGAGGAGAGCGGGAATGCCCTCGGGCCCGGTCCAATGAGCACCGTCGAGCAGAAAGTCGATCATGATGCGACCACCTTCGGGGTCCACGGCGTGAGTAACCGATTGGCGAGCACGATGAGCAGGTCGAGAACCAGCGCCAGCAGCAGGCACAGCGCGATACCGGTGATGATGGGTGTGTAGAAACGCAACTGGAAGCCCTGGGTGAACAGTGAACCGATCTGCGGGATCCCGAGCAGCGCGGCGAGAGAGACGAGGCTGACGTTCGACACGACAGCGACGCGCAGTCCGGCGCAGATGACGGGAACACCCACCGGCAGCTGCACTTTCAGCAGGGTCTGGTACGGCCGGTAGCCCATTGCCGTGGCGGCGAGCACCGTCTCCTGCGGCACCGAATCCAGGGCGTCGGCGATGACGCGGACGAGCAGGGCGACGGTGTAGATCGTCAGCGCGACGACGATGTTCATCGGATCGAGGATCTTCGTTCCGAGGATCGGCGGGAGCAGGACGAACAGCGCCAGCGACGGGATCGTGTAGAGCAGGCCTGCGGTCCCCACCACGTAGGGGTTGATCCGGCGACTGCGATGCGCCAGCCAGCCGATCGGCAACGCGACGATCACACCGACGACGAGCGGCACGAGCGAGAGCAGGATGTGCCAGCCGACCAGTTCGGCGATGCGGTCGGACTGGCGGCCGAGCCATTCGATGTTCATCGGGCCATCGCCTCCGCGGCCACGAGATCCGCCGACTCGATCGCCGCCACCGCCGCGTGTGCCGTCACGGTCCCCACGAGCACGCCGTCGCCGTCGACGACGACACCGCGCTTGCTGGGCGCGGACAGGGCGGCGTCGAGCAGCGCCCGCATCGTCCCGTGCGCATCGGCGACCGTCCCGCTGAGATTCACGTCGCCCGGGCGGATACGGTCGACGACCTTCGCCGGTTGCACCCAGCCGATCGGCTTGTTCGCCGAGTCGACGACGAGTAACCAGTCGTCCGTGGTCCGAGTGCGGGCGTCGGACGCCGAATCACCGAGACGGGCAACGGGTTCGGCAACCGTCTCCACGCGGCCGCCGAGGTTCGAGAAACCCAGCGAACGGTAGCCGCGGTCGCGTCCGACGAAGTCGGCGACGAACTCGTCGGCGGGTTCGGTCAGCAACTCCAGCGGCGTCGCCGCCTGCGCCAGGATTCCGCCGGTCCGCAACACGACGACCTGGTCGCCGAGTTTGAGGGCCTCGTCGATGTCGTGCGTTACGATGATGATCGTCTTGCCGATGTCCTTCTGCAGCCTCAGGAATTCGTCCTGGAGCTGGCTCCGGACCACCGGGTCGACAGCGCTGAACGGTTCGTCCATCAGCATGAAGGCCGGGTCCGCGGCGAGGGCGCGCGCGACCCCCACTCGCTGCTGCTGGCCACCCGAGAGCTGCCAGGGGTACCGGTCCGCGAAGTTCGCCGCGAGACCGACCGTCTCGAGCAGCTCCATCGCCCGGGTTCGCGCTTCCTTCTTCGTCTTTCCCAGCAATTTCGGCATCGTCGCGACGTTGTCCACGATGGTGCGATGCGGGAACAGTCCGGCGTGCTGGATGACGTATCCGATGCGCCTGCGCAACAGTGCCGGATCCATGTCCGCCGTGGATTCGCCGTCGAGGGAGATGGTTCCGGACGTCGGTTCGATCAGCCTGTTGATCATGCGAAGCGACGTCGTCTTGCCGCACCCCGACGGGCCGACGAGTGCGGTGATCTTCCCGCTCGGGCACTCGAGGTCGAGTTCGTTCACCGCTGTCGTGCCGTCCGGGTACGCCTTGGTGACTTTGTCGAATGTGATCATTCGCGAGCTACTTTCGTGTAATCCGAGTGGTGACACACTCGGAAGTTCGGTGTCGTGGGACTGCTTTACCGAGTTGCGTCTTTCTCCGGATTCGGCATCTGTTCCAGAAACTTCACCGCTGCTTTCAGGTCGTCGCTCAGAGGACGGTCGGTCGTCCGCGGGTCCAGGCACCTGCGCGCCCGGTCCAGGTACGCGCCGAGTTCGGTGCTCGTGTCGGGTTCGTGGTTCTGCTGGCCGAGGGCGCGCACCGCCGAGATCAGTTCGCACGCGAGCACGATGCGAGACTGGGCGAGGATGTCGGTGAGCTGAGTGGCGGCCTGCGATGCGAAGCTCGCGTGGTCCTCGGTTCCGCGGGAGATCACGGTGTGTCCGAGAGACCCCGGCGCCGCGGCCATCCGGATCTCGGCGATGGCCGCGGACGTCGTGTACTCCAGCAGCATGGTGCCGCTGCTGCCCGCCGGACCGTCGGCCAGGAACGGCCGGAGACCGGTGACCACCGGATCCGAGAGATTGGCAAGCCTGCACTGCGACAACAGCGCTGCGCTCGACAGCGCGAGTTTCGCCTCGTCCACCGCGAGGGCGATCGGCATTCCGTGGAAGTTCCCGTTGTGGTACACGGCGTCGTCCTCGACGGAGATGAGGGGGTTCTCGGAGGACGAGTTCATCTCGATCGCGAGCGTCCCCCGCAACCTCTGCAGCGCCTGCCAGGTCGCCCCGAGGATCTGCGGCAGGGCGCGGAATCCGTACGAATCCTGCACGCGGGCAGCCTGTACGTGCTGGCCCGCGAGGAGTTCCCGGACGCGGCCGGCCACCTCCTCCTGACCGAGGTGCCTGCGGGCTGCCTGCACCCGCGCCGCGAACGGCTCGACGGAACTGCGCGTCGCCAGCAGCGACAGCACGCCGACGATCAGTGAGTGCTCCAGCCAGTTCGCCACGCTGTCGGTGGCCGTCGCCGCGAGCGCGACCGTCATCGCGTTCGTCGAGATCAGCGGGAGTGCGTCACCCTGGTGTGCGGTCCACCGGGTGACGAGCCGACCGTCCCGCAGCGGTGCCTCGCCCATCAACCCGAGCGCGATCTCGGAGAACGCGCTGAGATCGCCGGTGCCGATCGCCCCGCGAGCGTGCACGGTGGGCTGTTCGTCCGCCGCGACGGCATCGATCAACGCGGTCACGATGTCGGGGTGCAGACCGGATCCGCCGTTGAGAATTTGGTTGACGCGAATGATCATGGCGGCTCGGACGACGTGATCCGGCAGCGAGGGGCCCGAGCCCGTGGCGTGGCTGCGGAGAAGTCGAAGGTCCTGGTCGACACCGTCGGAGACGGAGGTGTCCCGGTTGCCCCCGACGCCCGTGGTGCGTCCGTAGATGGGCTGCCGTTCGGCGATGCGCACCGCGGTCTCCCACGAACGGCGTGCGTGGTCGAGCGCTGCGGGGTCGGGTTCGACCACGACGGGCTCCCGGGCGAGCGCCGTGAGCTGATCGACGGTGAGCTGGGCACCGTCGAGTACCACCGGAAGGGGCGGGTGCGGTTCCTCGGTCGAGCTGGAATCTCTCCGGGTCATCAGAACTCCGTGATCGATGTGGTGTGCCTCACTCTTCGAGATGTATAGTCCTGTATATACCGGAGCGTGTCAACCGTCAGTTTCCTGTCATGACCTCTGTTGCGATACCGCAGCGAGGGGCTGGCATTCCGGCTAGGTCAACCTCTCACTTCGATCAGTCCCTCCGTGATCTTCGGGAACGTAGGGTCTCGGGAGAGGTGCATATATGGCCATGCATCGATCCCGCTATGACTGATCGACCGAAGGAATGAGTCCAATGCCGCAGCAGGTACGAGGCGTCATCGCCCGCTCCAAGGGTGCCCCCGTCGAGATCGCGACCGTCAACATTCCGGACCCCGGTCCCGGAGAGGTGGTAGTCGACATCGCGGCATGCGGTGTGTGCCACACGGACCTCACCTACCGCGACGGCGGGATCAACGACGAGTTCCCGTTCCTGCTCGGCCACGAGGCTTCCGGCATCGTCGAGAGTGTCGGCGAGGGCGTCACCTCTGTGGCGGTCGGCGACTTCGTCGTCCTGAACTGGCGCGCCGTCTGCGGTCAGTGCCGCGCCTGTAAGCGCGGCCGCCCGCAGTACTGCTTCGACACGCACAACGCTGCGCAGAAGATGACGCTCGAGGACGGCACCGAACTCACGCCCGCGCTGGGGATCGGCGCGTTCGCCGACAAGACGCTCGTCCATGCCGGGCAGTGCACCAAGGTGGATGCCTCCGCGGACCCGGCAGTCGTCGGGCTGCTCGGCTGCGGCGTGATGGCCGGCCTCGGTGCCGCCGTGAACACCGGCAACGTCTCCCGTGGAGACACCGTCGCCGTCATCGGCTGCGGTGGTGTCGGCGACGCCGCGATCATGGGCGCCCGCCTGGCGGGCGCCGTGAAGATCATCGCGATCGACCGGGACGACAAGAAACTCGAATGGGCGAAGGACCTGGGTGCGACGCACACGATCAACGGCGGCCAGGTGGACGCCGTCGAGGCCGTACAGGAACTCACCGGCGGTTTCGGCGCCGACGTCGTGATCGATGCGGTCGGCCGCCCGGAGACGTGGAAGCAGGCGTTCTACGCCCGCGACCTCGCCGGCACCGTCGTGCTGGTCGGTGTCCCGACCCCCGACATGACCCTCGAGATGCCGCTTATCGACTTCTTCTCCCGCGGCGGATCCCTGAAGTCGTCGTGGTACGGCGACTGCCTGCCCGAGCGTGACTTCCCGATGCTCGTCGACCTGTACCAGCAGGGCCGGCTGCCGCTGGAGAAGTTCGTCACCGAACGCATCAAGATCGACGAGGTGGAAGCGGCGTTCCACAGCATGCACGCCGGCGAGGTGCTGCGTTCGGTGGTCGTCCTGTGAGCGGGCAGCTGCGGATCGAGCGGGTCGTCACCGAGGGAACCTTCGCCCTCGACGGCGGAGAGTGGAACGTCGACAACAACATCTGGCTGATCGGTGACGACACCGACGTCGTGATCGTCGACGCCGCCCACGCCGCGCAGCCGATCATCGACGCGGTGGGGGACCGGCACGTGAACGCCGTGATCTGCACACACGGTCACAACGACCACGTCACCGTCGCCCCCGAACTCGCCGAGCGTCTGCATGCACCGGTGCTGCTCCACCCGGGCGACGACGTGCTGTGGAAGATGAGCCACCCCGACTCGAAGTACTGGAATCTCGAGGACCAGCAGCGGATCGCCATCGCGGGCACCGAGCTCCAGGTGATCCACTCACCGGGCCACTCGCCGGGGTCGGTGTGCCTGTACCTGCCCGAGGCCGGGGCGCTGTTCTCCGGCGACACCCTGTTCTCGGGTGGCCCCGGCGCCACGGGCCGTTCGTACTCGGATTTCCCGACCATCATCGGGTCGATCCGCGACCGGCTGTTCGCTCTTCCCGAGGACACGCTCGTCCACACCGGTCACGGTGACGGAACCACGATCGGCACCGAGGCCCCGCACCTCGCCGAATGGATTGCACGAGGAAACTGACTCCATGACCGACACCACCGACAGGTACACCTTCGACGAGGACGATGTCGTCGTCACGCACGAGAAATCCTATGCGGCAGGTGTTCCTGCGGTGTTGGTGTCGTTGCGTCGTGGGATCGAACAGATGGGCCCGGTGCGCACGGCCCGGACGTTGATGAAGTTGAACCAGCGGGAGGGGTTCGACTGTCCGGGGTGTGCGTGGCCGGAGACTCCGGGGCACCGCAAGCATGCGGAGTTCTGTGAGAACGGGGCGAAGGCGGTGGCGGAGGAGGCGACAACCCGCACGGTCGGCCCGGAGTTCTTCGCCGCGCATTCGGTGTCGGATCTGCTGGGTCGTACCGAGTTCTGGTTGGGGCAGCAGGGCCGGTTGACGCATCCGATGGTGTTGTTGCCGGGATCGTCGCATTACGAGCCGATCGGCTGGGACGCGGCGTTCGCGATGATCGCCGGCGAGTTGCGGGCGTTGGCGTCGCCGCACGAGGCCGTGTTCTACACGTCCGGGCGCACGTCGAACGAGGCGGCGTTCGTGTACCAGTTGATGATCCGGGCGTTCGGGACGAACAACCTGCCGGACTGCTCGAACATGTGCCACGAATCGTCCGGCAGTGCGCTGGTGGAGACGATCGGGATCGGGAAGGGGTCGGTGTCGGTTCCCGACCTCGAGAACGCCGACCTGATCCTGATCGCCGGGCAGAACCCGGGCACCAACCACCCGCGGATGCTCTCGACCCTGGAGAAGGCGAAGGGCAACGGGGCGAAGGTGATCGCGATCAACCCGCTGCCGGAGGCCGGGCTGATGCGGTTCAAGGACCCGCAGAAGGTGCACGGGGTGGTCGGCGACGGTGTGCAGATCGCGGACGAGTTCCTGCAGATCCGGATCGGCGGCGACCAGGCCCTGTTCCAGGGTTTGGGCCGGTTGCTGCTCGAGGCGGAGGACCGCAATCCCGGGACGGTGCTGGACCGGGAGTTCATCGACCGGCACACCGCGGGCTTCGAGGAGTGCGCGGCGCATCTGCGGCAGGTCGATCTGGGCACGGTGGCGGCGGCGACCGGGCTGACGCTCGAACAGATCCAGGCCACCGCGAACGCATTGATCGCCTCGAAGAAGACCATCATCTGCTGGGCGATGGGGTTGACCCAGCAGACGCACGGGGTCGCGACCATCCAGGACGCGGTGAACCTGCTGCTGTTGCAGGGGATGATCGGCAAACCCGGGGCCGGGGTGTGCCCGGTCCGCGGGCACTCGAACGTCCAGGGCGACCGGACGATGGGGATCTGGGAGAAGATGCCCGAATCGTTCCTCGCTGCGTTGGACGCCGAATTCGGCATCCGGTCACCGCGGGAGCACGGCCTGGACGCGGTCGACTCGATCCGGGCGATGCGGGACGGGAAGGCGTCGGTGTTCGTCGGGATGGGCGGCAACTTCGTCTCCGCGACCCCGGACACCGAGACCACCGAGGCCGCGCTGCGGGGGTGTGCGCTGACGGTGCAGGTGTCGACGAAACTGAACCGCTCCCACCTCGTCACGGGGCGGACCGCGCTGATCCTGCCCTCGTTGGGCCGCACCGACAAGGACGTCCAGAACGGTAAGAAACAGCAGGTCACGGTCGAGGACTCGATGTCGATGGTGCACCTGTCCCGCGGCAGCCTGAAGCCGGCCGGCGACCAGTTGCGTAGTGAGATCGCGATCGTGTGCGGGATCGCGCAGGCGCTGTTCGGTCCCGACCATTCGGTGCCGTGGCGGGAGTTCACCGCCGACTACGACCGCATCCGCGATTCCATCGCCCGGGTGATCCCCGGGTTCGAGGATTTCAATGCCAAGGTCCGCGGGCCGGACGGGTTCGGGCTGCCGCACCCACCCCGGGACGAGCGCCGGTTCGTGACGGACACGGGAAAGGCCAATTTCACGGTCAACGAGCTGTCCTGGCTGCCGGTGCCCGAGGGCCGGTTGATCCTGCAGACGATGCGCTCGCACGATCAGTACAACACCACCATCTACGGTCTCGACGACCGCTACCGCGGTGTCAAGGGCGGACGGCGGGTGCTGTTCATCGCCCCCGACGACATCGCCGCACTCGGGTACACCGACGGGGACCGGGTGGACCTGATCTCCGAATGGGAGGCCCCCGACGGGACGGTGCAGGAGCGCCGCGCCGACGACTTCCGGTTGGTGCCGTACCCCACGCCGCGGGGGAACGTCGCCGCCTACTACCCGGAGACGAATCCACTGATCCCGCTCGATCACGTGGCCCGCAAGTCGAACACCCCGGTGTCGAAGGCAATCACGATCCGTCTCGAACGGCGTCTGTGATGGGGCGTGTGACCACCCGGACCCCGGTCACCCGGATCACCGACACCCGGCAGTCCACCCGCCCCGACACCGTGGTAGTGGAGGAGCCGCTCGAGATCCGGGTGAACGGGACACCACTGGCGGTCACCATGCGCACACCCGGCTCCGATGTCGAACTGGCGCAGGGTTTCCTGCTGACCGAGGGCATCATCGCCGACCGCGCGGACATCGCGTCGATCCGCTACTGCAACAGCGTCGACAAGCACGGTGCCAACACCTACAACGTCCTCGACGTCGACCTCGCACCCGGGGTGTTCCTGCCCGACACCGGAATCGAACGCAACTTCTACACCACCTCCTCGTGCGGGGTGTGCGGGAAGGCGTCCCTCGACGCGATCCGGCAACGCACGAATCATTCACCGGCCACCGACACGGTGCGGGTGCCGGCCGCGACGATCGCGGAGCTGCCCGACCGATTGCGGGCCGCGCAACGGGTCTTCGAGACCACCGGCGGTCTGCACGCGGCCGGATTGTTCACCCGGACCGGGGAACTGCTCGCGATCAAGGAGGACGTGGGGCGGCACAACGCCGTCGACAAGCTGATCGGCTGGGCCACCGAACAGAACCGGGTCCCGCTGCGCGGCACGGTGCTGCTCGTGTCCGGCCGGGCGTCGTTCGAGCTGGCGCAGAAGGCGGTGATGGCCGGCATCCCGATCCTCGCCGCCGTGTCCGCGCCCTCCTCGCTGGCGATCGACCTCGCCCACGACACCGGGCTCACCCTCATCGGGTTCCTCCGCGGCACCACCATGAACATCTACACGCACCCCGACCGCATCACCTGACGTGAGTGGCAAAGCGTGCGCCCGCACACTTTGCCACTCACATGGGGGTCAGCGCCGGATCGGCAGCGTCGCGACGCTCATGCATGCCTGCTGGTGGCGTCGGCGCGGATGCCGGCCTCGAGGGCAATCGCGCCCGCCTCACCTCGGGACGCCACACCGAGCTTCTTCAGCACACCCGCGACGTGGAATTTGACCGTGCTCTCGCTGATGCCGAGGCTGTCGGCGATCGCCTTGTTCCGCTTGCCGGTCGCGAGGTGGCCGAGGACCTCGAGTTCGCGGGGGTTGAGGTCGCCGAGTTGCTGTTCGTCCGGTCGCGCCACCGGCACGTCGAGGGGGATCGCGACGGCCACCCGGGACCCCCACCCGTCGACCGACTCGACGTCGATCCGGCCACCGAGTGTGTGCACCCGGCCGGAGAGTTGCCGCACCAGTGCGTCGGTGTCGAGACCGCCGTCGCCGTCGTCGCGGACTTCGACGAGGAGGTTCGCGCCGTCGCAGTCCCAGGCGATGCGGATTCGCTCCAGGGCGGCCTGCGCCGCGAACGCCAGGACGGCGCTCCGCACGACGGCCCGCGCGGCGCTGGCGACCTCGCCGGGCAGCGCGCGACCGTCCACCGGCGGATCGACGTAGTCGACGCGCACAGGCCGGTGCTGGAGCAGCGGCCGCAGTTCGCCCTGCAGCCGGGCGAACGCGGTGGTGACGGCTTCCTCCGCGAGGTTGCGGTCGGATTCGCCCGCGGAACGCAGAGTCACCAGCGCCGAGGACGCCGTCTCGCTCGCTGTGATCCGCGACCGACGGTCGTCGAGGTCCTTGGACCGGAGCGTCGACAGGATCGATTCGAGCGTCGCCGCGTGCAGGTCCGTCAGCTCCACGATGGTCCTGGCCCGTTCGCTCGACGCCGCCCGCGACTCCGCCAGGTATGCCGGGCTCGCCTGCGCCACCTGATGCCGGATCGACACGGCGACGACGCCGAAGGCGCCCGCCACCAGCGGAACCTCCCGAATGCGCTGCCGCGGCTTCGGGAGAACGAGGAGGAGGGTGCCCGTCGCGTCCAGCAGCGCCCACACTTTCCGCTTCGCGCCTGCAATCACGGTTTGGTCGTCGAACGGGGTGCCTTCCGTCATGCGGGTGCGCAGCGCGTCCAGTTCGGCGATGGTGACGCGTTCGACCACCGACGGATCACCGCTGACCTTGCGGGGGCGTCCCGTGCATTCCCGGGTGAAGATCACCAGCGCGGTGTGCGGCCAGATGTCGGCGAGGAACTTGGAGAAGCGGACGGCGATGTCGGGCAGCGGACCGTCGATGACGTCCCGCATGGAACCGAGAACATCTGCAGGGGACACAGAAGTCGAGCTGGGAAGAACCACGTGTCGAGCCTATCCGCGCAGGCGGCGAACACCGGGCCTGGGCCGTCCGCTCACGATGCCGGCTCGGCCCGGGCGGCGTCGACGACGTCGGACCGGACGAGCCCCAGTGATTCCAGTGCCCGCGCCGCGGTGCCGTGCGTGATGGTGGCGACGGCTGCGACGATGTCGGCACCGACGATCGGTCGCCGTTCCGACTTCGCGAGAGCCACCGCATTGCGGAACGCGGCCTGGGCCGGTTCGGTCAGCCGCAGCGGCCCGGTGCGGGGGCGGCTCAGTGCGCTGGTGGCGACGCCCGCGTCCGTCATGCCTGCCGCCGCGAGGGCTTCCCCGTGCACGCGAATGACCGCCTCGCGCAATGCGTCCCGGTCCGATCCGAGATGCTCGAAGACCCGGCGGGCTGTACTGTCCGGCAGCGTGAACGATGCGAGCAGCAGGTGCTCGAGGCCCGGTTCCCGGTCGCCCAGCCGGTCGGCCTCGGCCTCTGTTTCGGAGAACAGCGTCTTCATCGTCCGCATGTCGCGCCATGCCCGGGTGAACTTCATCGTGTGCCCCTCGTCTTCTTGTCGGAGGATCGTCCGGGACCGAGGCGTTTGTGTGCCGCCTGACCCGAGACGCCGAGAGCCTGACCGATGTCCGCCCAGGTCCAGCCGGCGGACAGTGCGTGTGCGACGGCGTCACGCTCGAGCTGGTCGGCCTGACGCCGCAGCGCGACGACGGCGGCGAAAGCGGTCGCCGGGTTCGGATCGTCACTCACGCTATCAACTTAAGTTGATGCGGCGGATCCGTCAACCTTTGTTGATGAGTCGCCCGGATTCAGAGAGCGGCGTTCTTGTCGAACTCGGTGCCGAGTTCCTTCGCGACGCGCTTGAGTAACGGCACGATCTGGTCGGCCGACTCGAGGGTGACGCGGGCCGCGGGCCCGGAGACGGAGATGGCGGTGGGGGTCGGAGCGTTCGGCACCGGCACCGAGAAGCAACGGACGCCGATCTCCTGCTCGCCCTCGTCGATCGCGAACCCGCGGTTTCTGCTCAATTCGAGATCGGCGATCAGCATGTCGGGGTCGGTCAGGGAGTTCTCGGTGTACGTCGTCATGCCGGTCCGGCTGACCAACGAGCGCACGGCGTCATTCGACAGTTGCATGAGGATGGCTTTGCCGACGCCGGTGCAGTGCGGGTAGACGCGTCGGCCGACCTCGGTGAACATCCGCATCGCGTGCTCGGACGGCACCTGCGCGACATAGACGGCCATGGTGCCGTCGAGAACGGCCATGTTCGCGGTCTCGCCGGTTCCGCGCACCAGTTCGGACAGGTGCGGTCGCGACCAGGCGCCGATCAGCTGGGTGGCGCTCTCGCCGAGGCGAATGAGCTTGGGCCCGAGCGCGTACCGCCGGGTGGGTAGCTGCCGGACATATCCGCGGTTCATCAGCGTGCGGATGAGCCGGTGGATGGTCGGGAGGGGGAGTCCGGCCAGGTCGGCGAGTTCGCTGACCCCGATGGACCCACCGGCGCTCGCCATGATCTCGAGTATGTCGAATGCGCGCTCGACCGACTGCACGCCACCGGCCGGACTCTGACCGTTCGTCATGTCTGTCTCCATCCTCTGACTGCCCGAGAGCCTCCACATTCTTTCCGTCAGACGGAAAGGGCGCTCCGTATGACGATAGCGCGGGAGTGACGGATCGCGACGATTCCTTCGCTACATCGGTTGACAAACCCGGGTGTGACGGCGTTCACTATATCGAGATACGAAATACAACTTCCATAATATGGAAAACGCCAAGCCCCGAGGGAGGGCCCCGTGTCTGAAGTCGAAATCGCTGCGAAACCCACAAAGCAGCGTTGGTACAGATCACTTTTCGTCCAGGTCCTGATCGGAATTGCCCTGGGCATCGCCACCGGAATCCTGTTTCCGGAGTTCTCCCATCACCTGGCGCCGCTGGGTGAGGGCTTCATCAAGCTGATCAAAATGGTCGTGTCGCCGCTGATCTTCCTAGTGATCGTCACCGGCATCGCCAAGGTCGGCAGCATGAAAGCGCTCGGAAAGATCGGCGGCAAGGCGCTGCTCTGGTTCACGGCCGCGACGACCTTCGCGCTCGGGCTCGGCCTGCTCGTCGGAAACCTCGTCAAGCCGGGTAGCGGGCTCAACATCGACCCGGCCACGCTGGACACCAGCGCCCTGGACGAGAAGACGCAGGGCGGCCACCTGCCGGGTGGCGTCGAGTTCGTCATGCACATCATCCCGACCAGCGTGTTCGATGCGTTCGCGCAGAACAACCTGCTTCAGGTGCTGTTGTTCGCGATCCTGTTCGGCGTCGCGCTGGCGTCCTTCAGTGAATCGGCTCCGCCGATCCTGATGGATGTGATCGACCAGACGCTGCACGTCATCTTCCGCATCGTCGGCTACATCATGTACCTGGCGCCTCTCGGTGCGTTCGGTGCGATGGCATTCACCGTCGGCAATTACGGTGCCGGCTCCCTCAAATCCTTCGGAGTACTCATCCTGGCGTGCTACGGCGCTGCACTGGTCTTCATCGTCGTCCTGTCGATCGTGGTCAAGCTGATCACCGGAGTGAACGCATGGAAGTTCATCAAGTACTGCCGCGAAGAATTCATGCTCGCCCTGGGCACCGGATCGTCCGAGGCGGTCATGCCCCGCATCATCAAGAAGTTGGACAACGCGGGATGCGACCGCGCCGTCGTCGGTCTGGTAATCCCTACCGGCTACTCGTTCAACCTCGACGGAGCCGCGATCTACCTGTCGCTGGCGATGATGTTCCTGGCGCAGGCGGTCGGGGTGGACCTCGGCTTCGGCGAGCAGCTCGCGATCATGGGCATCCTCATTCTCAGTTCCAAGGGTATGGCGGGGGTGCCGGGGTCGGCCTTCGTCGCCCTGTCCGCGACCGCTGCCGCGATCGGCGCGTTCCCCGTGGCCGCCGTCGCGTTGCTGCTCGGCGCCGACCGGCTCATGGACTCCATGCGCGTGTTCACGAACCTGCTCGGTAACTGCCTCGCCACGTTCGTGGTCGCGAACTGGGAGGGCATGCTCGACAAGGACAAGATGCGAGCGGTTCTCGACGGGAAGGTCACGCCCGACGACCCGGACGACGTCACCATCCACCCGCACCCGGGGCACGAACACCTCCAGGACGCCCCGGCACGGCCGGCGATCGAGAGGCGCGAAGCGCTGACCACGAACGGGGCCTCGGAAGGAACGGCGAACCACCATGCCTGACACCCAGCCCACCGTCGGAGTGCTCGGCACCTGGGGTTACTACGGACTCCTCGACGACGCCGAGCAGGTTCAGGTCGACACCCCGTACGGGCCGACGTCGGACAGCATCGTCCTCGGGTCGTCAGGGGGCCGCCGGCTCGCCTACCTGACCCGCACCGGACGGCACCGCGACATCCCGCCCCACCGCATCAATGCCCGCGCGAACATCTGGGCCCTGCACAGCCTGGGTGTGCGAACGATCCTCGCGCCCACCCCGTCCGGCTCGCTGCGACCGGCGATCGGCGTCGGCTCGGTCGTCGTGCCCGACCAGCTCGTCGACCGCACCGGCCGCACCGACGACACCTTCCACGACGACGACGTCCACGTGTCCTTCGCGGATCCGTTCTGCGTCCGCGGACGCCAAGCGGTGGTCTCGACGCTCCGCCGGAGCGGATGGGTGGTCAACGACGGCGGCGTCATGGTGGCGATCCGCGGCCCCCGATTCTCGACCCGGGCCGAATCCCGCTGGTACGCGGCCCAGGGATGGGACCTGATCAGCATGACCCCGTACCCCGAGGCGGCGCTGGCCCGTGAACTCGGCATGTCCTACACCTGCATCGCCCTGGTCACCGATCACGACGTCATCAGCGACACCCCGTGGCCGGTCACCCAGGACCTGGTGCGCGAAGGTCTGGACGCCAACACCAAACGACTACGCGAAGCGCTGCTTCAGGTAGCGATCGAACTGGCAGGCAAGCCCGAACCGGCGACACCTGCCCACGGAAGAAGGAGCTGACAAGATGGCCGAATTGTTCTGCAACGGTGGAGCGATGCGTGGCGGAAACCTGCATCACAACGTGTCCGCACACACGTTCCTCGGCACGGTCCGGACCGCACCGAAGTACCGATTCTTCTCCGTACGCGACGAATTCCCCGCACTGCTGCTGGCGGAGACCGGGGGAGCCTCGATCGAGGGCGAGCTCTACGACGTGCCGATCGGCGACATTCGCACCGACTTCCTCCCCGAGGAGCCCGAGGAACTCGAGCTCACCGTGATCGAACTGTCGGACGGCCGTTCGGTTCTTGCGGTAGGCCTGCGACCGGGCCTCCTCGAGAGCAGAGCCGGCGAGCTCACCGAGATCACCGATCACGGCGGCTGGCGACGCTATCGCGGCCTGCCCGAGCCCGACAACACCACCGTCTCCTGAACACCCCGACAGTGAAAGAACAACCGATGGATACCTTGGCCTACACCCTGAACTGCTCGATCCTGCTCACCGACGTGCCGCTCCTGCAGCGCCCGCAGGCTGCCCGCGACGCCGGATTCGACGCCGTCGAATTCTGGTGGCCCTTCGACACCGCCGTACCGCGGGACAGCGACGTCGACGCGTTCGTGGCCGCGATCGAGAACGCCGGAGTGCAGCTCACCGGGTTGAACTTCGCGGCGGGCAACATGCCGGCGGGGGATCGCGGACTGCTGTCCGACCCGGCGCAGGTCTCGGCGTTCCGCGACAACATCGACATCGCCGTCGGAATCGGAGAACGGCTGGGCACCAAAGCTTTCAACGCCCTGTATGGTAATCGTATCGACGGCACGGATCCGAAGATTCAGGACGACACGGCCACCGACAACCTCGCCCAGGCGGGCAAGGCGGCGGATCGCATCGGTGCGGTCGTGCTCGTCGAACCGGTCAGCGGCACGCCGGCGTACCCGCTGAAGACCGCCGCCGAGGCGATCGCCGTCATCGACCGGGTGAAGGCCGAACACGGTGTCGATTCGCTCCGGCTCCTCGCGGACCTCTACCACCTCGAGGTCAACGGCGACGACGTCGGCGCCGCGATCGACGCCTACGCCGACCGCATCGGGCACGTGCAGATCGCGGATGCTCCGGGTCGCGGAGAACCCGGCACCGGAACGCTCGACATCGACGGCTACCTGAAGAGGCTCGCCGGACACGGCTACCGCGGATACGTCGGGCTCGAGTACAAGTCCACGCGGCCGGACACCTTCGACTGGTTGCCCCGCGAACAGCGCGCGTCCCGCGCCGCCCACTGACACACCACCACTTTCGACGGAATCGAGGAGACTCGTGAGCACTATCGCATTCATCGGACTCGGAATCATGGGTAGCCCCATGGCCGTTCATCTCGCCAAGGCCGGCCACCAGGTGGTCGGATACAACCGCTCGCCCGAGCGCACCGCGGCACTCGTCGAAGCCGGGGGCACCGCGGCGGACTCCATCGCCAAGGCCGTCGCCGGCGCCGACGTCGTGGCCGTGATGGTCCCCGACTCGCCCGACGTGCAGGCCGTACTCGCCGGTGAGGACGGAGTCTTCGACCACGCCCCGGCAGGCGCTCTGATCATCGACTTCTCCAGCATCCGGCCCGACGTGACCACCGCACTCGCCGCGCAGGCGGCCGAGCGTGGATTCCGGCTGATCGACGCCCCGGTATCGGGTGGCGAGGCCGGGGCGGTCAACGCCGCACTGTCGATCATGGTCGGCGGCGCCCCGGAAGACTTCGAGTCGGCCAGGCCGATCCTCGACGTCGTCGGGAAGACGGTGGTCCACGTGGGCCCGAACGGATCCGGGCAGACGGTGAAGGCAGCGAACCAGCTGATCGTCGCCGGCAACATCCAGCTCCTCGCCGAGGCGATCATCTTCCTCGAGGCCTACGGTGTCGACACCGCGGCCGCGGTGGAGGTACTCGGCGGCGGGCTCGCCGGATCTGCCGTCCTGAACCAGAAGGCGCAGAAGATGCTGGACCGGTCGTTCGAACCCGGATTCCGTATCGACCTGCACCACAAGGATCTCGGCATCGTGACCAGCGCTGCCCGTGAGGCCGGCGTCGTGACACCCCTCGGTGCCGTCGTCGCCCAGCTGATGGCCTCCGCCCGTGCGAACGGTGATGGTGGCCTGGATCATTCGGGCCTGCTGCGCGGAGTGGAGCGGCTGTCCGGCCGCCCCTCCCAGTGACCCGCCTCAACTCGTAATCCTCGATGGAGAACTGATATGCCTCGTATGCGCGCCGCTGATGCAGCGGTCAAGATTCTGGAACTCGAAGGTGCCACCCAGGCCTTCGGCCTCCCCGGTGCGGCGATCAACCCGTTCTACGCAGCGATGCGTGACCACGGTGGGATCAAGCACGTCCTCGCCCGCCACGTCGAGGGCGCATCCCACATGGCGGAGGGATTCACCCGCGCCAAGGCCGGAAACATCGGTGTCTGCATCGGGACGTCCGGGCCGGCCGGGACCGACATGATCACCGGCCTGTACTCGGCGATGGCGGACTCGATCCCGATCCTCGCGATCACCGGGCAGGCCCCGGTCGCGCGTCTGCACAAGGAAGACTTCCAGGCCGTCGACATCGCCGCGATCGCGGGGCCGGTCACGAAGATGGCGATGACGGTGCTCGAGCCGGCCCAGGTTCCGGGTGCGTTCGCGCAGGCATTTCACCTGATGCGGTCCGGTCGGCCCGGACCGGTTCTCATCGACCTGCCGATCGACGTGCAACTGGCGGAGATCGAGTTCGACCCGGACACGTACCAGCCGCTGCCCGTGTACAAACCGGCCGCGTCCCGGGCGCAGGCGGAGAAGGCCCTCGACATGCTGGAGGCCGCCGACCGCCCGCTGATCGTCGCAGGCGGCGGCATCATCAACGCCGACGCCGCGAATCTGCTCGTGGAACTGGCGGAACTGCTGGACGTTCCGGTGGTGCCGACGCTGATGGGCTGGGGCACCATACCGGACGATCACCGCCTCGCCGCGGGCATGGTCGGTCTGCAGACCGCCCACCGGTACGGCAACGCCACCATGCTGGCGTCGGACTTCGTCCTGGGCATCGGCAACCGCTGGGCCAACCGGCACACGGGCGGACTCGACACCTACCGCAAGGGGCGCAAGTTCGTTCACGTCGACATCGAACCCACCCAGATCGGGCGCGTGTTCGCACCGGACTACGGGATCGTCTCCGACGCCAAGGCCGCGCTCGAGCTGTTCGTCGCCGTCGCGAAGGAGCGCAAGGCCGCCGGAACCCTGGCGGACCGCAGCACCTGGGTCGAGGACTGTGCCACCCGGAAGCGGACCATGCAGCGTAAGACCCACTTCGACGACGTCCCGGTCAAACCGCAGCGGGTGTACGAGGAGATGAACCGCGTCTTCGGGCGCAACACCCGGTACGTCAGCACGATCGGGCTCTCGCAGATCGCCGGCGGCCAGTTCCTGCACGTCTACAAGGCGCGCAACTGGATCAACTGCGGGCAGGCCGGCCCGCTGGGCTGGACCATTCCCGCCGCTCTCGGAGTGGTTGCCGCGGAGCCGGAGACGCCCGTCGTGGCGCTGTCGGGTGACTACGACTTCCAGTTCATGATCGAGGAACTGGCGGTGGGCGCCCAGTTCAACCTGCCGTACATCCACGTGGTGGTGAACAACTCCTACCTGGGACTGATCCGTCAGGCGCAGCGCGCATTCGACATGGACTTCTGCGTGCAATTGGGCTTCGACAACATCAACACCCAGGAAGCCACCGAACACGATGTGCTGCCCGCGGTCCCGAAGGGGTACGGCGTCGATCACGTCAAGGTCGCCGAGGGCCTGGGCTGCAAGGCGCTGCGGGTCACCGAGCCCGGTGAGATCGCCGGCGCCCTCGAGAAGGCGCGCGAACTCGCCGGTGAGCACAAGGTGCCGGTGGTGGTCGAGGTCTTCCTCGAGCGGGTCACCAACATCGCGATGGGCACCGAACTCGACAACGTCGCCGAGTTCGAGGATCTGGCGGAGAGCTGGGAGCACGCTCCCACAGCCCTCATGCTGCTGGACTAGGGGGGCACCGTGACACGTGTACTGGTCGCACCCGACAAGTTCAAGGGATCCCTCACCGCCGCGGAAGTGGCGGACGCCCTCGCCGACGGACTCGTCGCCGGTGATCCGTCCTGGGTGATCGATCGTGTTCCGGTCGCGGACGGCGGCGACGGCACCGTCGCGGCGGCCGTCGCCGCAGGATGGTCGCCGGTCGCCGTGGCCACCACCGGGCCGACGGGTCGGCCCGTCACCTCGTCCTACGCGGTGCGCGGCTCGACCGCGGTGGTCGAACTGGCATCGGCCGTGGGCTTGGTACTGCTCCCGGACGGTGTGGCGGACCCCTTGGGTGCCAGTACATTCGGACTCGGCACCGTCGTCAGGCACGCGCTGGAGGGGGGAGCCCGCGAGATCATCGTCGGTCTCGGGGGCAGCGCGTCAACCGACGGCGGTGCCGGCTTGTTACAGGCTCTCGGCGTGCGTGTCCTCGGCGCCGACGGCACCGAGGTCGCGCAGGGGGGAGCGGCCCTGCGCCAGGCAGCCCGGGTCGACCTGACCGGCCTCCACCCGGCGGCGCGTGAGGCGCATTTCCGACTCGCCTGCGACGTCGACAATCCGCTCCTCGGCCCGACCGGGGCCACCGCGGTGTACGCAAGCCAGAAGGGCGCTGCCGCAGAAGAACTGGTGGTGCTCGAGGACGCCATGACCCGGTGGGCGCAGGTCGTGCGCGCCGCGACCGGCCGCGACGACAGCCGGGTCGCGGGGGCGGGCGCTGCGGGAGGTGCGGCGTTCGGCGCGATCTCGGTGCTGGGGGCCGACACCCGGCCCGGCATCGACACCGTCCTGGGGCTCGTCGACTTCCCCGGGAGGCTCGCCGGGGCGGACCTCGTCATCACCGGCGAGGGGTCACTCGACGAGCAGAGTCTCCACGGCAAGGCGCCGATCGGCGTCGCGACCGAGGCGCGCAGGGCCGGAATCCCCGTCCTGGCCGTGTGCGGCCGAAACCTGCTCAGCGACATCCAATTGCACAGCGCCGGCATCTCCGCGGCATACGCGCTCGCGGACCTGGAACCGGACCTTCACCGATCGATCAGAGATGCGGCGGAACTACTGCGCCGGATCGGCTGCACGATCGCGGCATCGACTGCCGAACTCGCACCACTCAGCACACGAGGAGAATCATGACGTCCACCGACTTCACCGCACTACCCGACCTCGCCTCACGCGCCCTCGGCGGAAGCGTATCCGCGGCCAACGACGAACTGTTCGCCCAGCGGGAGAACCTCATCAAGGCGGAGGCCCCGTTCTTCGACCCGGCCGATTTCGGGCACAAGGGCAAGGTGTACGACGGGTGGGAGACCCGCCGCCGCCGCGACGACGGCCACGACTACGCGATCGTCCGGCTCGGGGCCGCGGGGATCATTCACGGGATCGTCGTGGACACCGCGCACTTCAAGGGCAACTACCCGCCCTTCATCTCCGTCGAGGCGGCGTCGATCGAGGGCTACCCGTCCATCGAGGAGGTCATGAAGGCGGACTGGCAGACCATCGTCGAGAAGTCCCCGGCCGAGGGGCACGCCGCGAACGCCTACGCCGTCGCCGACCGGCACCGGTGGACACACGTGCGGCTGTCGATCTACCCCGACGGCGGCGTCGCACGGTTGCGTGTGCACGGTGAGGTCGTGCCCGACCCCCGGTTCCTGGACGGGACGGTGGACCTGCTGGCCGCGGAGAACGGCGGACGCCTCGTCGGCTGCTCCGACGCGTTCTACGCCTCGCCCGCGAACATCATCCTTCCCGGGCGGGCCCGGAACATGGGGGAGGGCTGGGAGAACTCCCGGCGTCGTGGCGGCGGCAACGACTTCGCGGTGTTCTCGCTCGCCGCGGCCGGCATTCCCCGGCACGTCGAGATCGACACCAGCTACTACGTGGGGAACGCGCCCGGCTGGGTGCGGTTGAGCACCGCCGACGCGCGGACCGCCGACATCACGGACGAGGGCGCGTGGACCGAACTGCTGTCCCGCACGGCCGTGCAGCCCGACACGAGGCACCGGTTCGTCCTGGACGCCACCGACGCGGCCACGCACCTGCGACTCGACGTCTACCCCGACGGCGGCCTGTCCCGGCTGCGGCTGTTCGGCGACCTCGACGCGACAGCGCTGTCGGAGACGCGACGCACCTGGTGGGAAGCCCTTCCCCAGAGCCATCAAGCGCTCGTCGCCGACCAGGCGCCGCGCTAGTCCGAGCCCCTACCTGACGAACCCGAGGAAACACGCATGCCCAATCCCAGTCCCGGTTACTCCATCACCGTTCGCGTCACGGCCCCGGTCGGGGCAGGCACCACTTCGACTCTCGCGGGGGCGGTGGCCTCCGTGAAAGGCGCCATGACCGCGTTGGACGTGGTGGAGAGCCACCCCGACCACATGGTCATCGACGTGACGTGCGACGCCTCCGACGTCGAGCACGCCGAGCAGATCGCATCGGCAATCGCCGACGTGCCCGGCGTCGTGGTGGGCAAGGTCAGTGACCGCACGTTCCTGCTCCACCTCGGCGGGAAACTCGAAGTGGTGCCGAAGGTTCCGCTCAAGCACCGCGACGACCTGTCCCGCGCGTACACGCCCGGTGTCGCCCGGGTCTGCACCGCCATCGCGGAGAACCCCGAGGACGTGCGGCGGCTGACGATCAAGCGCAACACCGTCGCGGTCGTCACCGACGGCTCGGCCGTGCTGGGGCTGGGCAACATCGGTGCCGCCGCGTCGATTCCCGTGATGGAGGGCAAGGCGGCACTGTTCAAGCAGTTCGCCGACGTCGACGCGTGGCCGGTCTGCCTGGACACCCAGGACACGGACGCGATCGTCGAGATCGTCCGGGCCCTCGCACCGGTGTACGGCGGAATCAACCTCGAGGACATCTCCGCCCCCCGCTGCTTCGAGATCGAGGCACGGCTCCGCGGCATGCTGGACATCCCGGTGTTCCACGACGATCAGCACGGCACCGCCATCGTGGTTCTCGCCGCACTCACCAACGCGCTGCGGGTGGTCGAGAAGAGCCTCGACACGGTGAAGATGGTGGTCTCGGGTGTCGGAGCCGCCGGACACGCGATCATCCGGCTGCTGGTCGCGCAGGGTGCGACGAACATCGTGGCGTGCGGGCGGAACGGAATCCTCTCGCCCGACGACACGTCCGACTCGTTCCGGTCCTGGATCGCGAACAACACCAACCCGGACGCGCGGTCCGGATCGCTGCGGGACGCACTGGTCGGCGCGGACGTGTTCATCGGTGTCTCGGCGCCGGACATCCTGACCGGCGACGACATCGAAACGATGGGTCCCGACTCGATCGTGTTCGCACTGGCCAACCCCGTGCCCGAGGTCGATCCGGTCGCGGCAGGCAGGCACGCGGCGGTCGTCGCGACCGGGCGCTCCGACTTCCCGAACCAGATCAACAACGTGCTCGCGTTCCCGGGCGTGTTCCGGGGTCTGCTCGACGCGCACGCCGTCGAGATCACCGACGACATGCTCATCGCCGCCGCCCGCGCGATCTCCGATTCGGTGTCTCCGTCGGAACTCAATCCCACGTACATCGTGCCGAGTGTGTTCGATGCCGCAGTCGCCCCGGCCGTGGCGGCCGCGGTGCGCGGCGCCGCGGGTGTGGGGCGTGAAGACGATGTCTGACCGGCTCGACCTGCTGTTCCGTGCCCCGCGGGTGATCACCGCGGCCGGGGAGGTCGCCCGCTGCGTGGGTGTGCGGGACGGCCGGATCGTCGTCATCGAACCGTTCGGCGCCCAGCTCGACGCCGAGGTCGTCGTCGAGCTGGGCGACGACGAGGTGCTGATCCCCGGTCTCGTCGACACGCACGTGCACGTCAACGAACCGGGCCGCACCGAGTGGGAGGGGTTCGCGAGCGCGACCCGGGCCGCGGCCGCCGGCGGGGTGACCACGATCGTCGACATGCCGCTCAACAGCATCCCGCCGACCGTCGACGTCGCGGCACTGGACGTGAAACGCCGGGTCGCCGCCGATCAGGCGTACGTCGACGTCGGGTTCTGGGGCGGCGCCGTACCCGGCAACGTCCCGGACCTGCGAGCCCTGCACGACGCGGGCGTGTTCGGATTCAAATGCTTCCTGCTGCATTCCGGCGTCGACGAGTTTCCGCCGCTGGATCCGGCCGAGCTCGAACTGGCGCTGAAGGAGATAGCGGGCTTCGGCGCGATGATGATCGTGCACGCCGAAGACGCGCACGCGATCGACCGCGCGACGTCACCCGGCGGCGAGAACTACGCGGACTTCCTCGACTCGCGGCCGCGCGGTGCCGAGAATCTCGCCATCGCAGAGGTTATCGAGCTGGCCCGGTGGACCGGGTGCCGGGTGCACATCCTGCACCTGTCGAGCTCCGATGCGTTGCCGATGATCGCGTCGGCCCGCAAGGACGGCGTGAAGCTCACCGTGGAGACGTGCCCGCACTATCTGTCGTTCGTATCCGAAGAGATACCTTCGGGAGCAACGCAATTCAAGTGCTGTCCGCCGATCCGTGAAGCCGGGAACCGTGAGCTGCTGTGGCAGGGCCTGGCCGACGGCGTGATCGACTGCGTCGTCACCGACCACTCCCCGTGCACGGTCGACCTCAAGAGATTCGACATCGGCGACTTCGGTGTCGCGTGGGGCGGCATCGCCTCGCTGCAGGTGTCGCTGTCCGCGGTGTGGTCGGAGGCCAAACGTCGCGGGCACAGCCTGAACGACGTGGTCCGGTGGATGGCGGAGAACCCGGCCGAGCAGGTCGGGCTGAACACGAAAGGGCACATCGCGCTGGGGTACGCGGCGGATTTCGCCGTGTTCGCGCCCGAGGAGGCGTTCGTCGTCGACGTGGCAACCCTGCAGCACAAGAATCCCGTCTCCGCCTACGACCGGCGTGCCCTGGCCGGCGTCGTGCGCAGTACCTGGCTTGCCGGCAAGCGGATCGACCTCGATGAGGCGCCCCGGGGACGGCTGCTCAGCCGCGGACTGGCCTGACCCTGCCCCGACCTCACCCCCTGTAGTGCTGGATCCGAAATATCTAGTGCTACAGGGGGTTTGTCGTGTTCGGGGCGATGCGGCACCAAGATATATCCTGCGGAAATCATTGACCGGCCAGTGTTGCCTGGCTCACACTTGGAGGGACCAATGGAACAAGATTTCCGTGATACGGAATATCGTTCGCCGCCACGCAAGGACAGGCACATGCTCATAGACGACACAGTCTCGCGGCACACCACCACCGTCGCGACACCGACGCCGCCAGCGACCGAG
The DNA here is from genome assembly GCF_041228765.1 of Rhodococcus wratislaviensis. Classification (NCBI taxonomy): domain Bacteria; kingdom Bacillati; phylum Actinomycetota; class Actinomycetes; order Mycobacteriales; family Nocardiaceae; genus Rhodococcus; species Rhodococcus wratislaviensis. Next base: position 2,208,083 of record NZ_CP150488.1, read on the forward strand.
ACGAGTACCACACTCTACAACCTGGACCTGGCACCCACGAAGGCCTCGGGTCGCCGCTGGGGTAGCTACAGCATCTTCACGCTGTGGACCAACGACGTCCACAACATCGCCAACTACTCGTTCGCCATCGGCCTGTTCGCGCTCGGGCTGGGCGGCGGCCACATGATCCTGTCGCTCATGATCGGCGCGGTCATCGTGTGCGTCGCGATGACCTACGCCGGGTTCATGGGCCAGAAGACGGGCGTGCCCTTCCCCGTGATGAGCCGGATCAGTTTCGGAATCCGCGGCGCCCAGATTCCCGCCATCGTCCGCGCGGTCATCGCGATCGTCTGGTTCGGAATCCAGACCTACCTCGCGTCGATCGTCTTCCGGATCTTCCTCGTCGCCGTGGCACCGTCGCTCGACCGCTTCGACCAGAACTCGATCCTCGGACTCTCCAGCCTCGGATGGATCTGCTTCATCGGGATCTGGGCGGTCCAGATCGTCGTCCTCGTCTACGGGATGGAGGCCGTGCGCCGATTCGAGAGCCTGGCCGGTCCGCTGATCCTGGTCACGGTCGGCTCGCTTGCCCTGTGGATGCTGTTCCGCACCGACTTCTCGATCGCGTGGACGTCCGATCAGCCCGCCTCGGGTGGGGAGATGTGGCGGCAGGTCTTCGCCGGGGCGGCCCTGTGGATGTCGATCTACGGCACCCTGATCCTCAACTTCTGCGACTTCTCACGGCGCTCCCCGTCGAAGACCGCCGTCGTGCGCGGCAACTTCTGGGGTCTGTTCGTCAACGTCCTCGCGTTCGCCGTCATCGCGTTCATTCTGTGCGGCGCCCAGTTCCAGATCGACGGGACGATCATCGACAGCCCCACCGACATCGTCGCGGCAATCCCGAACACCCTGTTCCTGTCGCTGGCCTGCCTCGCCCTCGTGATCGTGACGATGGCCGTCAACGTCATGGCGAACTTCGTGGCACCGTCGTACGTGCTGTCGAACCTCGCCCCCGAGAAGATCAGCTTCCGCAAGGCCGGCATCATCAGCGCCTGCATCGGCGTGGTCCTGCTGCCCTGGAATCTCTACGACAGCCCGGTGGTGATCAACTACTTCCTCGGTGGCCTCGGTGCCGTCCTCGGCCCGCTGTTCGGCATCATCTTCGTCGACTACTGGTTCATCCGCCGCACCAAGGTCGACGTACCCGCCCTCTACTCGGACAGTCCGACCGGAACCTACTACTACCGCAAGGGATTCAACCTTCGGGCGATCTATGCCCTCGTTCCCGCCGCGCTCGTCAGCACCTTGTTCGCGGTCGTCCCGGCCTTCCATCTCGTCGCCCCGTTCTCCTGGTTCATCGGAGCGGGCCTGGCGGCAGCAATCTACGCGGTCGTCGGCGACCGCACCCGGCAGTACGTGGACGTGTCCGGCGAGTCCATCGCCGTGGACAGCGGCCACGGCGACCACTGACAGGAGCTTTCGATGCGTATTCTCGTCGTCAACGTCAACACCACCACGTCCATCACGGACGCCATCGCCAAGCAGGCCGAGACCGTGGCGGCACCCGGTACCGAGATCGTCGGGCTCACACCGGAGATCGGTGCGGAATCCGTGGAAGGGAACTTCGAAAGCTACCTCGCCGCGATCGCGGTGATGGACCGGGTGCGGTCGTACCCGGAACAGTACGACGCGGTGATCCAGGCCGGGTACGGCGAACACGGCCGGGAGGGCCTGCAGGAACTGCTCGACGTACCCGTCGTCGACATCACCGAGGCGTCCGCCAGTGTCGCAATGATGCTGGGACACAAGTACTCCGTGGTCACCACCCTCGACCGCACCGTACCGCTCATCGAAGACCGGCTCCGGCTCGCCGGCCTCGACGCCAAGTGCGCGAGTGTACGCGCGAGCGGTCTGCCCGTCCTCGCGCTGGAATCCGACCCCGAGGCCGCGATCGAGGCGATCGTCGACGAGGCCGAAGCTGCTGTGCGCGAAGACAAGGCCGAGGTGATCTGCCTCGGCTGCGGCGGAATGGCCGGCCTCGACGACCGAATCCGTGAGCGCACCGGCGTTCCGGTGGTCGACGGCGTCAGTGCGGCTGTCAAATTGGCGGAATCTCTTGTAGGGTTGGGACTCTCGACCTCGAAGGTGCGCACCTACGCGCCCCCACGTCCCAAGCAGATCACAGGATGGCCGCTCGCGAAACCGCGGTAGTCACCTGTGCAGTGAGTCGCACAGCGTCGTCCTCACCCCGGACGGCCACCACGGCGCCCTATCCCGCGCCCGCAACGATGGAGTATCCCTTTGCTCGAACAGACCACGACCTCCGTAGACCCCGGCCGCGCCGGTTCGGTTCGCGTCATCCGTGAGGGTGTTGCGTCTTATCTGCCGGATATCGACCCGGACGAGACCACGGAGTGGTTGGAATCGTTCGACGGACTGTTGGACCGGTCCGGACCGACCCGTGCCCGGTATCTGATGTTGCGGATGCTCGAGCGGGCCGGGGAGAAGCACGTCGCCTTGCCGGCGTTGACGTCGACCGATTATGTGAACACCATCCCGACGGAGAACGAGCCGTGGTTCCCCGGCGACGAGGAGACCGAGCGCCGGTACCGGGCGTTCATCCGGTGGAACGCGGCGGTGATGGTGACCCGTGCGCAACGGCCGGGGGTCGGGGTCGGTGGCCACATCTCGACGTATGCGTCGTCGGCCGCGCTGTACGAGGTGGGGTTCAACCACTTCTTCCGCGGCAAGGACCATCCCGGTGGTGGGGATCAGATCTTCATCCAGGGCCACGCGTCGCCGGGCATCTATGCCCGCGCCTTTTTGGAGGGGCGGATCCCGGCGGAGCGGATGGACGGGTTCCGGCAGGAGCACTCGCACGCCGATCAGGGCGGCGGGTTGCCGTCGTACCCGCACCCCCGGCTGCTGCCGGATTTCTGGGAGTTCCCGACCGTGTCGATGGGGTTGGGCCCGATGAACGCGATCTACCAGGCCCGGTTCAACCATTACCTGCACGACCGCGGCATCAAGGACACCGCCGATCAGCATGTGTGGGCGTTCCTCGGGGACGGGGAGATGGACGAACCGGAATCGCGGGGTCTGGCGCATGTGGCGGCCACCGAAGGTCTGGACAATTTGACGTTCGTGGTGAACTGCAACCTGCAGCGCCTCGACGGCCCGGTCCGCGGCAACGGCAAGATCATCCAGGAGCTGGAGTCGTTCTTCCGCGGCGCCGGCTGGAACGTGATCAAGGTGGTCTGGGGCCGCGAGTGGGACGCGTTGTTGCACGCGGACCGGGACGGTGCCCTGGTCAACCTGATGAACGTCACCCCGGACGGCGACTACCAAACCTATAAGGCCAACGACGGCGGGTACGTGCGGGAGCACTTCTTCGGGAGGGATCCGCGGACGAAGGAACTGGTCGCGAACCTGTCCGATCAGGACATCTGGAACCTCAAGCGCGGCGGGCATGATTACCGCAAGATCTACGCCGCGTACGCGGCGGCGATGGCGCACAAGGGGCAGCCGACGGTGATCCTGGCGCACACCATCAAGGGCTACACCCTGGGCAAGCACTTCGAGGGCCGCAACGCCACCCACCAGATGAAGAAGCTGACCCTGGATGATCTGAAGAATTTCCGGGACCTGCAGCGCATCCCGATCTCCGACGAAGAGTTGGAGAAGGACCCGAAGATGCCGCCGTACTACCACCCCGGCACGGACGCCCCGGAAATCCGGTACATGCTCGACCGGCGGAAGGCGTTGGGTGGGTTCCTGCCGCAGCGCCGCACCAGCCCGGCGCCGTTGCCGCAGCCGGCGGACTCGACCTACGACGTGGTCCGCAAGGGCTCCGGTAAGCAGCAGGTCGCGACCACCATGGCGTTGGTGCGGATCATGAAGGAGTTGTTGCGGGACAAGGAGATCGGCAAGCGGATCGTGCCGATCATCCCGGACGAGGCCCGCACCTTCGGGATGGACTCCTGGTTCCCGTCGCTGAAGATCTACAACCGCAACGGGCAGTTGTACACCGCGGTCGACGCCGATCTGATGCTGGCCTACAAGGAGTCGGAGATCGGGCAGATCCTGCACGAGGGCATCAACGAGGCCGGCTCGACCGCCTCGTTCACCGCGGTCGGCACCTCCTATGCCACCCACGGTGAGCCGATGATCCCGCTGTACATCTTCTACTCGATGTTCGGGTTCCAGCGCACCGGCGACGGCCTGTGGGCGGCGGCGGATCAGATGGCCCGCGGCTTCGTCCTCGGCGCCACCGCCGGCCGCACCACCCTGACCGGCGAGGGACTCCAGCACGCCGACGGGCACTCGCTGCTGCTGGCGTCGACGAACCCGGCCGCCGTCGCCTACGACCCGGCGTTCTCCTACGAGATCGCGCACATCGTCAAGGACGGGCTGCGCCGGATGTACGGCGGCACCGAGGGGGTCGACGGGTTCGGTGGCGACGACATCTTCTACTACATCACCCTCTACAACGAGCCCTACACCCAGCCCGCCGAGCCCGCCGACCTGAACGTCGAGGGCCTGCTCAAGGGCATGTACCTGTTCAAGAAGTCCGAGGCATCCGGCGGCTCCGCGCCAGAAAATGGGCACTCCGCAGGCTCCGCGCCAGAAAATGGGCACTCCGCAGGCTCCGCGCCTAGGGCCCAGATCCTGGTCTCCGGTGTCACCATGCCCGAGGGGCTGCGCGCCCAGCAGCTGCTCGCCGAGGACTGGGGTGTGGCCGCGGACGTGTGGTCGGTCACCTCCTGGGGTGAGCTGCGCCGCGAGGGCATCGAACGGGAGCAGCAGGCGCTGCGCGACCCCGGCACCGACGCCCCGCTGCCGTACGTCACGCAGGCGTTGTCCGATGCCGCCGGCCCGTTCGTGGCGGCCTCGGACTGGATGCGCGCCGTCGCCGACCAGATCCGCCAGTGGGTCCCCGGCTCGTACACCACCCTCGGCACCGACGGGTTCGGGTTCTCCGACACCCGCCCCGCCGCCCGCCGGTACTTCAACGTCGACGCCGAATCCATCGTCGTCGCCGTGCTGTCCGCCCTCGCCGGCGAAGGCACCCTCGACCGCTCCAAGGCCGTCGAAGCCGCCAACCGGTACCGCATCGACGACGTCCGCGCCGCCGCCATCTCCTACGCCGACACCGGCAGTGCATAGAACGGAATCGAAAAACCGATGACAGCAACAGTTTCCGAACAACTCCTCACACCCGTCCGGGAGGCGCCCGCGTCGGCGAGGCGCGCGAAGATCGTGTGCACCCTCGGGCCTGCAACGGCAACCGGCGACCGCATACGCGAACTCGTCGACTGCGGAATGGACATCGCACGGCTCAACTTCAGCCACGGCGAACACGCCGACCACGAGGAGAACTACCTCCGGGTGCGGGACGCGTCCGAACTCACCGGCCGGGCGGTCGGTGTACTCGCCGACCTCCAGGGCCCGAAGATCAGGTTGGGGCGCTTCGCCGAAGGCAGCACCGTCTGGTCGGACGGCGACGTCGTGCGGATCACCGTCGACGAGTGCGACGGCACCCACGACCGTGTGTCGACCACCTACAAGCAACTGGCCGAGGACGCCGCGCCCGGTGACCGGTTGCTCGTCGACGACGGCAAGATCGGATTGGTCGTCACCGGCGTCGACGGCAACGACGTCGTGTGCCGGGTCACCGAGGGTGGCCCGGTCAGCAACAACAAGGGTGTGTCGCTGCCGGGGATGAACGTGTCGGTTCCCGCCCTGTCGGACAAGGACATCGCCGATCTCGAGTTCGCGCTGCGTCTCGGTGTCGACCTCATCGCCCTGTCGTTCGTGCGATCGGCGGCAGACATCGAACTCGTCCATGCCGTGATGGACCGGGTCGGCCGCCGGGTCCCCGTGATCGCGAAGCTCGAGAAACCGGAGGCGATCGACAACCTCGAGGCGATCGTGCTGGCGTTCGACGCCGTGATGGTCGCCCGGGGCGATCTGGGCGTCGAACTTCCCCTCGAACAGGTGCCGCTCGCGCAGAAACGGGCCATCCAGGTCGCCCGCGAGAACGCGAAGCCGGTGATCGTCGCGACGCAGATGCTCGAGTCGATGATCGAGAACTCGCGGCCCACCCGCGCCGAGGCGTCCGACGTGGCCAACGCCGTCCTCGACGGCGCCGACGCCGTCATGCTGTCGGGTGAAACGTCCGTCGGGAACCACGTGATGGAGACGGTCCGCACCATGGGCCGCATCATCAGTGCCGTGGAGGAGAAGTCCACACACGTTCCGCCGCTGGCGCACGTGCCCCGCACGAAGGGCGGAGTGCTGTCCTACGCGGCACGCGACATCGGGGAACGATTGGGCGCGGCGGCACTCGTCGCGTTCACCCAATCCGGAGACACCGTCCGGCGGCTCGCGCGGCTACACACTCCGCTGCCGTTGCTGGCGTTCACCCCGCTCCCGGCGGTGCGCGCTCAACTCGCGCTGACGTGGGGCACCGAGACGTTCCTCGTCGACCCCGTCGAATCGACCGACCAGATGATCCACCAGGTCGACCACGCGCTCCTCGGCCTGGGCCGGTACCAGCGGGGCGACCTCGTCGTCATCGTCGCGGGATCGCCTCCGGGCACCGTCGGCTCGACCAACCTGATCCACGTCCACAGGATCGGCGAGGAAGACCACTGATCGGATGTGACGCTGTAACCGTACGCCCGTCCGCTATTGACAGAACTCGATGGACACGGTTTTCTTAATGTCAAGATACGAAACTGTGTTTTCGCATCGTGGAAGTTTTGCCAAGTGCGGAAGGTGAGTCATTTCATGACTGAGCGTGTTGAGGTCGGCGGTCTGCAGGTCGCGAAGGTGCTCTACGACTTCGTGAACGAGGAGGCGCTGCCCGGGACCGGGGTGTCGGTGGACGGGTTCTGGTCGGGTGCGGCCACGGTGATCGGGGATCTGGCGCCGAAGAACCAGGCGCTGCTCGCCACCCGCGACGACCTGCAGGCCCGGATCGACGCCTGGCACCGGGACCGGGCCGGCACCGCGATCGACCCGGCCGAGTACACGGCGTTCCTCACCGAGATCGGGTACCTGGTGCCCGAACCGGCCCCGTTCGCGGTGTCCACGGCGAACGTGGACACCGAGATCACCGCCACCGCCGGCCCGCAGCTGGTGGTCCCGGTCCTCAACGCCCGCTTCGCGCTGAACGCCTCCAACGCCCGCTGGGGGTCGCTGTACGACGCCCTGTACGGCACCAACGCCATCCCCGACGACGGCGGCGCGGAGGCGGGCGACACCTACAACAAGGTCCGCGGCGACAAGGTCATCGCCTGGGCCCGGCAGTTCCTCGACACCGCCGCCCCCCTCGCGCAGGGGTCGCACGCCGACGCCGCCCGCTACACCGTCGACGGCACCACCCTGCGGGTGCAGCTCGCCGACGGCACCATCACCGGCCTCGCCGAGCCGGGCAAGTTCGTCGGCTACCTCGGCGCCCCCGACGCCCCGACCGGTGTGCTGCTGCGCAATCACGGATTGCACGCGGAAATCCAGATCGACCCCACCTCCCCGATCGGCCGGACGGACGCGGCCGGGGTCAAGGATGTGGTGCTCGAGTCCGCGGTCACCACCATCATGGACTTCGAGGACTCCGTCGCCGCCGTCGACGCCGACGACAAGGTGATCGGCTACCGCAACTGGCTCGGACTCAACCGCGGCGACCTGGCCGAGGAGATGACCAAGGGCGGGACGGCGTTCACCCGCCGCCTCAACCCCGACCGGGTGTACACCGCCCCGGACGGGTCCGAACTGACCCTGCACGGGCGGTCGCTGCTGTTCGTCCGCAACGTCGGCCATCTGATGACCACCCCGGCGATCCTGCACCCGGACGGCACCGAAATCCCCGAGGGCATCCTCGACGCCCTGATCACCTCCCTGTGCGCCGTCCACGGGCTCGGCACCTCCGAGGCGACCGGCCCGCTGGTCAACTCCCGCACCGGGTCGATCTACATCGTCAAACCCAAGCAGCACGGACCCGACGAGGTCGCGTTCACCACCGAACTGTTCGGCCGCGTCGAGCAGGTGTTGGGATTGCCCGGCAACACCCTCAAGGTCGGCATCATGGACGAGGAACGCCGCACCACCGTCAACCTCGCCGCCTGCATCCGGGAGGCGTCGGAGCGGGTGGTGTTCATCAACACCGGGTTCCTCGACCGCACCGGCGACGAGATCCACACCTCGATGGAGGCCGGGCCGATGATCCGCAAGGCCGAGATGAAGAAGCAGACCTGGATCACCGCCTACGAGGACTGGAACGTCGACGTCGGCCTGGCGTGCGGGTTGCAGGGGCGGGCGCAGATCGGCAAGGGCATGTGGGCGATGACCGAGCTGATGGCCGAGATGCTCGAGCAGAAGATCGGCCACCCCAAGGCCGGCGCGAACACCGCGTGGGTGCCGTCCCCGACCGGGGCCACCCTGCACGCCACCCACTACCACCAGGTCGACGTGGTCGCCGTCCAGAACCGGCTGACCGGCACCCGGCGGGCCACCCTCGACGAGATCCTCACCATCCCCCTCGCCCCGAACACCGACTGGTCCGAGGCCGAGAAGCAGGAAGAACTCGACAACAACTGCCAGTCCATCCTCGGGTACGTGGTCCGGTGGATCGACGCCGGCGTCGGCTGCTCCAAGGTCCCCGACATCCACGACGTCGCCCTGATGGAGGACCGGGCCACCCTCCGCATCTCCTCCCAGCTGCTGGCGAACTGGATCCGGCACGGCGTGGTCACCGCCGACCGGGTGGTGCAGTCGCTGCAACGGATGGCCCCGGTGGTGGACCGGCAGAACCAGGGCGATCCCACCTACCGGCCGCTGGCCCCGGACTTCGACACCAACATCGCCTTCCAAGCCGCCAAGGAACTCATCCTCGACGGCACCCACCAGCCGTCGGGCTACACCGAACCGATCCTGCACCGCCGCCGCCGCGAATACAAAGCCGCCAACGCCTGACCGATAGCCCCCACGTGAGTGGCGAAGCGTGCCCCGGCACACTTCGCCACTCACGTGTCAGGCGAGATTCACCGTCGCGAAGATGTCGCCGGTCGGCTGGGTGGAACCGCCGGGCGGTTCCACACTGAATCCGAGCGCCGTGGACTGGTCGATGTCGTTCACGACCGCGGTGGTCGACGGCGACACGTCATCGGCTTCCATGATTCCGGCGGACACCGGTTCGTGCGACGGTCCGAGCAGCCACATCTGATAGACGGAACCGGACTCGGGCGGTGGGACGTCGTTCATCACCAGCACGCCGGCGTCGACGTCCTTGGAGTACACGACGGTGGCCGAACCGCCACCGGCAATCGGTGCCACCGCCGTGCGGACGTCGTCGGCCGCGAGGATCTGCGCGGGCACGGGTTGGCCGTCCTCGCTCTGCAACTGCTGAGCGACGGTGATGCCACCCACGGCGAGGACGATCACCGCGGCCGCCGCACTCAGCGCCGCCACCAGACGCCTGCGCTTACGCGCACGAACCTCGTCCAGCGCTATCGGTGCGGGCGCAGCGGCAGTGCCGGGCAACGCATCGAGGATGCGCCCGAGCAGGTAGTCGGGCGGCTCGACCGCGGTGGACGCGGACTGGGCGGCCATCGTCTCGTGCACGCCGCGGACGGCGGTGTCGAAGTCGAGGCGGACGTCGGGCGGTGCGCTCTGGACCGCGGTGTCGATCTCGCGGCGCTGCTGATCGTCGACGGCGTCGAGGGCGTACACCTGAGCGAGGTCGAGGATGTCGTGCTGGGACTCATCCATCGAACTGCACCCCCAGACATTGCTTGAGCCTGATCAATCCGTCTCGAATTCGTGATTTCACCGTGGGAAGCGCCACCGACAGCCGTTCCGACACCTCTCGGTACGTCAGCCCCCCGTAATAGGCGAGGACCACGGTTCTCTGCTGGACTTCGGTGAGCGTGCCGAGGCAGTCGACGACGTCGCTGGTGTCGCCGCGTCGGGTGACCTCTTCCGACACCGCGTCGAACGGTCCGTACCAACTCGAGGCGCCGTAGGCGGCTTCCCGTTCGGTGCCGGACTGCTCCGACCGCACCCGGTCGACGGCACGGCGATGGGCGAGGGTGATCAGCCACGACAGCGGCGACCCCTGCTTCGGATCGAATTTCTCCGCGTTGTTCCAGACCTGCAGGTACACCTCTTGGGTGGTTTCCTCGCTGTATCCGGGATCGCGCAGGACCCGCAGCACCATGCCGTACACCCGCGCGCTGGTGCGTTCGTAGAAGTCGCTGAAGGCATCCCGCTCGCCCTGAGCGATACGCGCCAGCAACGCCGTCAGCGTCACGTTCTCCGTGTCCCTGTCGACACCGGTCATCGGCCCATTCCGTTCATCGATCCACAGCCTAATAGCAGGTTGCGGCCGGTGTGGCCACGATGGGACCCGACGGGGAGCGAGCGATGCCGGCATGGCGCTCACCGCTTCGGCGGCAAGGGGAGGAAGTAGCTGGTTCGCTGCTGGTATTCGGGGTAGCCGGGACGCTGCGACATCGACTTCTCGAGCAGCCTGGCCCCGGTCGCGAACACCAGGAAGTACGTCATGACCACGGGAGACAGCACGGTGACGGCGCCGGGCCACACGCTCGCCGCGATGAGCCACAGTCCCCACCACACGCAGGAATCGCCGAAGTAGTTCGGGTGCCGCGTCCACGCCCACAGGCCGACGTCCATGATCTCGCCCTTGTTGGACGGGTCCGCCTTGAACGCCTTCAACTGGTGGTCGCCGACCGATTCGAACACGACGCCGACCACCCACAGGAGCACTCCGAGCAACCCGACGATCGTGCCGAGGCCGGATGCGGGACCGAGGACGGCCGACACCTGCAGCGGCAGCGAGACGAACCACTGCGCGAGTCCCTGGGTGAGAAAGATCTTCCTGACGACGACACCGGGCGAGTCGCCGCCGGCCCGGTCGAGCATCTCCACGTACCGCGGGTCCTCGCCTTTGCCCGCGGACTTGGCGTACATGTGCCAGGTCAGTCGCAGACCCCACACGGCGACGAGCACCACCACCAGCCAGCGGCGCAGTGTGTCGCCGTCGCCGATGACTGCGGCCACGAGCGCCACCAGGACGAAACCGAGGCCCCAGGACACGTCGACGACGTTGTAGCGTCCGATCCGCCGGCCGACGAGGAACGTCGCGGCCTGGAGGACGGCGAGCACCAGTACGCTCGCCGCGGTGACGGCGCCGAAGTCCGACCAGTCGAATCCGTTCATCGGAGCACGTCGGATCCCGCGGAGTCGACTCGCACGGCAGGCATCAGCGACCGACCCGCGGCCGTCGGCTTCACGGCCAGGATCTGATCGACACCCATGCGGCCCTGCTCGAAGCTCATCCCGCCGCCGACGAGATACAGACGCCATACCCGGGCCATCTCGAGCCCGACCATCTCGACGACGTCGTCCCAGCGGGACTCGAACTTCTCCAGCCAGGCGTCGACGGTCCAGACGTAATGCTCGCGAAGACCATGCACGTCGCGCACCTCGAGCCCGGCTCGTTCGAGGTACGCGACGCTCTCACCGACGGGACGCATGGTCATGTCGGGAGCTATGAACGACTCGATGAACGGGCCGCCGCCGGGATGGCGTCCGGTGCGCGACATCTGCTGGATCAGCACCCGCGCACCGGGCTTCGCGTTGTCGTAGAGGGCCTGCGCGTACCGGGCGTAGTTCTTCTCGCCCACGTGCTCACCCATTTCGAGGGAGGCGACGGCGTCGAACGGGCCGTCGGGGACCTCGCGGTAATCCTGCAGACGGATCTCGACGCGGTCCTGCAACCCTCGCTCGGCGATCCGCTTGTCGATGAACGTCTTCTGCTCGCGGGAGATGGTGACACCGACCACCTGTGCGCCGTAGGCGGCTGCGGCGTGGAGGCTCAGCGATCCCCAGCCGCAACCGACGTCGAGCAGTCGCATGCCCGGTTCGAGTCCGATCTTGCGGCACACCAGGTCGAGCTTGTCCCGCTGGGCGTCCTCGAGTCCGTAGTCCGAATCCTGCGGCGTTCCCGGCGCATTCCGGGTGAAGTAGGCGCACGAGTAGGCCATCTGCGGGTCGAGGATCAGGGCGTAGAAATCGTTGGACAGGTCGTAGTGGTGACTGATCGCGGCGCGGTCACGCAGCAGGCTGTGCAGTCGGCCGCGGATGTTCGCCTGCGTGGCAGGCGCGGGGAGCGGTCCGCCCGCGACCCCCAGCTTCGCGGCGACACGCAGCACCTTCGCAACCGTCGACGGGCTCGGCCGGACTCCGCCGAGCCCTCGCTCACGGGCCACCGCCCACACGTGTGCCAGGGCCTCGCCCAGGTCGCCCTCGACGTCGATCTCACCCGTCACGTAAGCCTGCGCGGCCCCGAGTTCCCCGGGGTTCCACAGCAATCGGCGCAGGGCGTCCGGGCTGCGCAGCACCACCTTCGGCGCCGTGACCGGGCCTGCGGTGCTGCCGTCCCACGCGGTCAGATGCACGGGCAGTTCGCCGCGGACGAGCGGACGCAACGCCCTGTCGAGTTCGGCGGCAACGGTCACGGTCATGCTCCCGTCTTGTCGAGGACGAGCTGCTGGACGTCGATGTAGCCGGAGCGGAACCCGGCCTCCGAGTAGCAGAGGTAGAAATGCCACATGCGGCGGAACGTCTCGTCGAATCCGAGTGCCTCGGCCTGCGCGCTGTGCGCGGCGAACCGTTCCTTCCACAGGCGCAGCGTCTCCGCGTAGTGCTGTCCCATGCTCAGGCGTTCCCGCACCCGTAGTGCGGTGTGTTCGGCGGTGATCGATTCGATCGCCTCGGTCGACGGGAGGAATCCGCCCGGGAAGATGTACTTGTGCACCCAGGTGTAGGTGTTGCGGGTCTGCAGCATCCGATCATGTGGCATGGTGATCGCCTGCAGCGCAACCTTTCCGCCCGGTGCGAGAAGCTTGTCGAGCACCCGGAAGTAGGTGGCCCAGTACTGATGTCCGACGGCCTCGATCATCTCGACGGACACGATGGCGTCGTACTCGCCGTCCACGTTGCGGTAGTCGAGCAGGTCGATCTGCACGGACTCCGAGTGTCCGGCCTCGGCGACGCGCAGACGGGCCAGGCTCTGCTGTTCGCTGGACAGAGTCACCGAACGGACCACGGCACCGCGTTCCGCCGCCCGGATGCACAGTTCTCCCCAGCCCGTCCCGACCTCGAGCAGCCTGGTGCCCGCACCGACGCCGGCCTCGTCGAGCAGCCGATCGATCTTGCGGCGCTGCGCGTCCGCGAAGTCCTCCCACTTCGGGGTGATCTGTGGGACGGGTGCCCGCAGGACCGTCACGTCCCGGACCTGCCCCACGCGGGTCGGGGTCGACGAGAACAGTGCGCTCGAGTACGTCAGCGTCTCGTCGAGGAATGTCTCGAACATCTCGTTGGACAGGTCGTAGTGCCGGGAGATGTTGGAGCGGGTGTTCTGCTCGGTGTTGCGTTCCTGGGCGGGGTGTTTGGCGACGTAGAGTGCGCGCAACCGTTGCAGCGGGCGGGGAATGAGGGTCGCCATCCGTGAGGCGAACACGCTCAGCACCGCGGCCAGATCCGGCGACGTCCAATCGCCGGCCATGTAGGACTCGCCGAAACCGATGAGGCCGCTCGTCCCGACCCGCCGGGCGAACGCGTCGGGATTCCGGATGATCATGCGCGGCAGGATTTCCTGCTCCCGGCGTGCCCCCACCAGGGTGCCGTCGGGGTACTCGATGCGGACGTCGAGGTCGGCGGCCGCGCGGCGGAACAGGCGGTCGGCGACCTTCGCCGACACCGAGGCGCGCGCACCGGTCGGCACGTCGGCCAGCCCGGGCCAGATCCGGTTGTCGATCCGCGGATCCTCGCCGGTGAACGCGAGGTCGGCGGTACTCAGGGCGGGCGATCCGTCCATGTCGGTGTCCTTGTTCCTTCTCACTGAACTGTCTCCTTCTGCCGGCCGTCGGGCCGGGCCGTGACGGGGAGTCCACGGGCCCACAAAGTGATTCCCTGGATGCGAATGCGAGCCGACACCACGAGAGGTGCCAGGGGAGTGCGTAGTTGAGTTCTCAGGACCGTGCGGCGGGTGGCCGGCTGCCGCGTCCCCCGCACCGTCGCGGTGAACGGGGCGTGCCCGTCCCGGTGGAGCACCACGTTCAGGGAGAGCGTGTCGCCGGGCTCGGGAAACCGCATCTCGTAACGGCCGCTCACGTCGTTGAACGGTGAGACGTAGAACTGCTTGTCCACCTCGGCGCGGTCGTTGCCGTCGGGCCGGATCAGGTAGCTGTGCCGCTGACCATAGGTGTTGTGAACCTCGGCGATCACACAGCGGAGGCCGCCGTCGATGTCGTGGCACCAGTACACGCTGAGCGGGTTGAACACGTAGCCGAGCACCCGCGCGTTGAGTAGCGCCGTCACCGTGCCACCGCGCAGGTCGACTCCGTGGGTGGCGAGGAACGCATCCACCCTGGCGCGCAGCGTGTCCGCGCCGGCGCCGGGGCCCGGTTCGAAGTGGTCCTCGGCGCGGAAGCGGGCGAACGGACCGAGCCAGCCGGGAAGGTCGTCGACGTCGACGTACCAGCTGTAGCTCGAATATTCGAAACTGTTGCGGACCGGTTCGGTGCGTGCGTGCCGGATCGTCGTCGAGTAGATCGCCGGCGCGGTCACGACACCGTCTCCCGTTCGCGGTGTCGTCCGGCGTGCGTGTCCCACGATCCGCCGATCCGTTCGGCGGCGCGCAGACCCGAGAGCGCCCCGTCCTCGTGGAACCCCCAGCCGTGGTAGGCGCCCGCGAAAGCGAAGGTGCCGGAACCGAGTTCGTGCAACCGCGACTGCGCGGCCACGGAATCGGGGGTGTAGACGGGGTGCTCGTACGTCATCTCAGTGACGACCTTCGACGGGTCGACGAGGTGCTTCCCGCCGAGTGTGACGAGGAACCGCCGGTCGCGCACGGTATCCAGGCGCATGAGCCGGGTCATGTCGTAGGTGACGATCACGCCGGTCGCGTCCGTGCCGTCGGCGGGAGTCAGGTAGTTCCAGGAGGCCCGGGCGTTCTCCGCGCGGGGGAGCAGCGACTCGTCGGTGTGCAGCTGAGCGTGATTCACCGAGAACGGCATATCACCCAGGATCTCGGTCTCGAGGTCCGAGGCGTCGCCGAGCACGGCGAGCGCCTGACGGGGGTGAACGGCCACCACCACGGCGTCGAAGTACCGCACGTCGCCGCGGGCGTCGACGATGCACGCGCCGCCGTCCGGGGTGCGTTCCACCTGCTGGACGGGGGTGTCGAGAAGTATCTCGTCGAGGTGTGCCGCCACCTTCTCGACGTAGCGGGCGGAGCCGCCGGTCACGGTGCGCCAGGTGGGTGACCCGAAGACGGTGAGCATTCCGTGGTGCTCGAGAAACGTGAACAGGTAGCGGGCCGGGTAGTGCTCGGCCGTCGTGGCGTCACACGACCACACCGCCGCGACGAGCGGAGTCATGAAATGCTCGACGAAGTACGGGCTGAAACCGTTGCGGCTCAGGAACTCGCCCAGCGGTTCCTGCGCGCCGACGTCGTCGGCGGGAGCGTCGAGCACGGTGCGGGCGCAACGGTGGAACCGGAGGACCTCGCCGAGCATCCGCCAGTACCGCGGCCGGGCCAGGGTGCGCGCGGTGGGGAACAGCCCGCGGATCCCCTTCGCGCCTGCATATTCGAGCCCGCTCGCATCGGATCGGATCGACATCGACATGTCCGAATCCTGGGTGGCCACGTCGAGTTCGGCGAACAGGCGCAGCAGGGTGGGGTAGGTGCGGTCGTTGTGCACGATGAAGCCCGTGTCGACGTCCACTTCTGCGCCCGAGTCGAGCGTCAGGTGGTGGGTGTGGGCGTGACCGCCGAGACGGGCATCGGCCTCGTAGAGGGTGACACGGTCGTGGCGGGACAGAACGTAGGCGGCGGTCAGCCCTGCGACGCCGCTACCGATCACCGCGACGTTCCTGCGTTCGAGCTTCTCCGAATCATGCATGGCGACCTGCTTTCCGGTCAGTCGGTGCGGCGACGACACCTTCGGCAATGAAGGCGTCGAGAACGAAATCGGCGGTGATGCGATGCCACCGGCGAGGCCGGGTGAGCATGAAGTGTCCGGCTCCCGTCAGGGGAGTCCACGACGCGTTCACCCCACGAGCCAGCGCCTGCTCGGTCTGGACCCGGGAAGAGGTGGAATTCGTCCAGCGGTCGGCGGTTCCGTGCGCGACCATCAGACTGCGGTCGGCGGGCACCAGTTCGCCGTCGGACTCGGGCCACCAGGGTGCGAGCGCGGCGATCGCCCGGACGTTGTCGAGGGCGGCGAGGTGAGCGGCGACGCGGCCGCCCATCGAATGCCCGACGACGGCGACGGGGACGTCCCCGAACCGCTGTCGGGCCCGCTCGAGAGCGACCCGGGCGTCGTGCACGGGGCTGGCGTCGGGGGCGTTCCATCCGCGGAGCCGGTACTGCAGGCGCTCCACGACGATTCCCTGCCTCCCGAGCGTGGACCGCAGAGACCAGGCCATCCAGGTCATGCGCAGATTCGACAGGTGCCAGAACCGCGAGGGTGCCTGACTGCGTGGTTTGCCGCCGGGCAGTACGAGCACGTACGCCGGGGCGGTGGGTGAGCCTTTCTCCATAACCGTTATTCGGAGCTGACTTTGCGCCGGATGGGCGGACCCGCACCCGCTCACGTGAGTGGCGAAGCGTGCCGGAGCACACCATGGCACTCACGTGGGGCACGCGACAGCCCGGCGGCATCGGTGTGGGACCGATGCCGCCGGGCGCGGAGAACTGTGAGAGGAGGGTGCTTACTGGGGCATCAGGACGGAGTCGACCAGGTACACCGTGGCGTTGGCGGTCTGGACGCCACCGCAGATGACGCCGGCGTCGTTGACCTTCAGGTCGTCGCCCGAACCGGTGACGGTGACCGTGCCACCCTCGACGGTCGTGTGCTGGCCGTCGATGTCACTCGGCGCGATCTGGCCTGGGACCACGTGGTACGTCAGGACCTTGGTGAGCAGCGCCGGGTCGGTCTTGAGGGTCTCGATGGTGGCCGGGTCGACCTTCGCGAACGCGGCATCCACCGGCGCGAACACCGTGAACTGTCCGCTGTTCAGCGTGTCCACCAGGTTGACCTGCGGGTTGAGCTGACCGGATACGGCGGCGGTGAGGGTGGTGAGCAGCGGGTTGTTGGACGCGGCCGTCGCGACGGGATCCTGCGCCATGCCGCTGACCGAACCGGCGCCCTCCGGCACCGTCTTCGCGTACTCGGCGCAGCCCGGACCGACCAGGTTTGCGGCGGGATCGGCCATGGCGGACGAGGTCATCGAACCGGACGACATCGACTCGGACGTCATCGCCTCCGAAGCCGAGCCGCTGCTCGACGAGTCGCTGTCGTCCGACGAACACGCTGCGCCCAGCAGGACGAGGGACGTGCTCGCTGCGACTGCCAGAACTCGTGTGGTGATGTTCATGGGTTATTGCCTCTCTCCGGTGTGGGTGCGGAAGAGCACCATCGACAGGCATTCGGAGCGGTCTCCCGAACGGATGGGTCGAAGGTTTTCGCGGATCGACCCATCCGATCCGGGAGAGGCGTCGAATGCCCCGAGAGAGGGTGCTGCGCAGGCCCTCTGTTCAGGCTGCCCGTTTCGTCGACGCAAGAGATCGTGAAAGGACTCGAGATGACACTCTCGAAGGCACGTGGATTCGCCGCAGGACTGCTGACCGTCGCTGCGGCCGTGGTGCTGGCGAACCCGGCACAGGCTCAGCCCGGTGCGCTCGCACCCGTCCCGTCCCTCGACGTCCAGAGGTACCTCGGCACGTGGTATCAGTTGGCCGCTGTGCCACAGCCGTTCAACCTGGACTGTGCGCGGGACACGAGGGCGACGTACGGGCTCGTCGACCCGTCGAACGTCAGCGTCGCCAACTCGTGCATCACCTGGTCGGGCGGAACGAACGGCATCAACGGCAATGCGCGTGTCACCGACCCGGTCACCAATGCGCAACTCCACGTGAGTTTCCCGGACGTGCCGTTTCAGAGTTCACTAGACGGTCCCACCAACTATGTGGTCACTTACATCGCCGACGACTACTCGTGGGCGCTCGTCGGTGACCCGGCACGGGCTTCGGGTTTCGTCCTGTCCCGCAACCCGGCGGTCGACGACGCGGGATGGACGCAGATCCGGCAGGTGGTGGAATCGCGTGGCTACAACTCGTGCCTGTTGCTGACGTCCCCGACCACCGGTGGCCGAGAAGGAATTCAGCCGCTCTGCACGGTCTGACGGGCCGCGGAGCCGGTGATGTTCTCCATCATGCCTTTGAAGATGATTCCGTGGAACGGCATGATGGAGTACCAATACAGCCGTCCGGCGAGGCCTTTCGGGAAGAAGATGGCCCGCTGATCGAGTCGGGACCGGTCGGGATCCACACTGTGGACGCGCCATTCGAGCCACGCCCCGCCCGGTGCCCGCATCTCGGCGCGCAGTCGTAGCAGCGACCCCCGGTCGATGCGTTCGACCCGCCAGAAATCCAGGGGGTCGCCGGTGTTGAGCTGTTTCGGGTTCCGGCGTCCACGGGTGAGTCCGACACCGCCGACCACGCGGTCGAGCCAGCCGCGCACCGACCACGCGAGTGGGAACGAGTACCAGCCGTTTTCCCCGCCGATGCTCTCGACGACGCTCCACAGCGTTCCGGCGTTCGCGTCGCAGTCCTTGGTGCGTTCGTCGGTGTAGACGACCTCACCGGCCCAATCGGGATCGGACGGGAGCGGATCGGACGGGGCGCCGACCGGGGACGCACTGGCCCATGTCGTCTCCACCTCGCCGTTGTCGATGCGCCGCAACGCCAATCGCACGGCATCCCGGTACGTGGTCAGGCCTGCCTTCGGGGGCGGGATGACATCGTCGATGTCGTGCTCGGAGGCGACCGCGTCGTTCTGCAGCGATTCGATCAGGGCCCGCCCGAGCGAGCGGGGGATCGGGGTGACCAGACCGATCCACAGACCGGCGAGCTTCGGGGTCAGCACCGGGAGGACGAGGATGCGACGCTGACGCAGACCGGCGACCTCGGCGTACGTCTGCATCATCTCGCCGTAGCGGATGACGTCGGGGCCGCCGATGTCGAAGGTGCGGCTGCGCGGCAACGGTGCCTCGGCCGCGGCGACGAGGTAGTGCAGAACGTCGCGGACGGCGATCGGCTGGATCCTGTTGTTCACCCACCGCGGGGTGGTCATTACGGGGAGCCGGTTGGTGAGGTGGCGGATCATCTCGAACGACGCCGAACCGGAGCCGATGACCACCCCGGCCTGCAGAACCATTGTGGGAACACCGGAGTCGACGAGGATCTGCCCCACCTGGGTGCGGGAGCGCAGGTGCGGCGAAAGGTCGACCGAGTCGGGATGCAGTCCGCCGAGGTAGACGATCCGGCCGACACCGGACGTGCGGGCGGCCTCGGCCACGTTCTCCGCGCTGACGCGTTCGGCCTCCTCGAACTCGTCCGACCCGCCCATCGAATGCACGAGGTAGTAGACGACGTCCACGTCCGTGAAAGCGGCAGAAAGGGATTCGGGATCGCTCAGGTCGCCGCGGGCGATCTCGACGTCGGAGGCCCAGGGAACGTCGGTGAGCTTTTCGGGTGAACGCACCAGCACCCGCACCCGGTAGCCGGCTTCCGCGAGCCGGGGTGCGAGGCGTCCGCCGATGTATCCGGTGGCGCCGGTGACCAGTACACGTAACTGTGTCATTCCCACACGCTACTCGTCGTTGTCGCCGCCTCGCCCGCTGTGGCGACTAAGGTCGGGTCATGGGCATCGTGCATTCGAGTGTGGTCGAGGCCTCGCGGGACGAGTTGTTCGCCTGGCACACGAGGGCCGGGGCGTTCACCCGGCTCTCACCACCCTGGCAGCCACTGAGTCTCGCGAAGGAATCCGAGTCTCTGGAATCGGGTCGTGCCGAACTGCGCCTGCCCGGCGGCCTGACGTGGATCGCGCAGCACGACGCGAAGGAGTATGACCCTCCGCACCGGTTCGTCGACTATTCGGCTGCCCTGCCGCTGCGACTGCTGGTGCCGTGGCGGCACACGCACACGTTCGACGTCGTGTCCGAGGGCCGGACCCGGGTCACCGACCGGGTCGACACCATCGTGCCCGGCCACTTCCTCCGATCGACGTTCGTCTACCGCCATCGCCAGCTCGCCGACGACATGGACCGGCACCACTGGGCGTCCACCCTCCTGCCCGGTCCCCTCACCGTCGCGGTGACGGGGAGCTCCGGTCTCGTCGGCTCCGCCCTCACCGCGTTCCTGAGCACCGGCGGGCACCGGGTGGTTCGTCTCGTGCGCCGCGCTCCCAGCACACCCGACGAGCGGCGCTGGAACCCGGACGCTCCTGCCGCGGACCTGCTCGACGGAGTCGACGCCGTGATCCACCTCGCCGGCGCATCCATCGCGGGACGGTTCACCGACGGTCATCGCCGGGCGATCAGGGACAGTCGCATCGAGCCCACCCGAAGGCTGGCGGAAGTCGCCGCAGCGTCCGGGCAGGGGCCGAAGATCTTCGTCGGTGCGTCGGCGATCGGGTACTACGGCCCCGACCGGGGCGACGAGGTGCTCCACGAGCAGGACCCGCGGGGCGACGGCTTCCTCGCCGATGTCGTGGCGGACTGGGAGGACGCAGCGAAGCCGGCCGCCAGCGCCGGACTGCGGGTGGTCCACGTCCGCACGGGGATCGTCCAGTCGCCGAGCGGCGGCGTTCTGCGCCTGCAACGGCCGCTGTTCGAGGTCGGACTCGGAGGTCGTCTCGGTGCCGGAACGCAGTGGTTGTCGTGGATCGACATCGACGATCTGATCGACGTCTACCACCGCGCCGTCGTCGATGCGGGGTTGAGCGGTCCGGTCAACGCGGTGGCGCCGAACCCGGTCCGCAACGAGGAGTACACCGCAGTCCTGGCGTCGGTGCTGCACCGGCCGGCGTTCCTCCCGGTCCCCGATTTCGGCCCGAAGCTCCTGCTCGGCGAGCAGGGCGCGCGCGAACTCGCCCTCGCCGATCAGCGCGTCACCCCGGGCAAGCTCCTCGACCGCGGTCACCGGTTCCGGCGCCCCGACCTCGACACGGCGCTGCGCCACCAGCTCGGGCGGTTCACGACGGACTAGGGGTGCCCCCCGGCGTCGTACGCCGCTACGACGCGCTTCGGGGCGGTGAGACGCCACGCCTCCTCGACGAGCTCGGCCAGTTCATCGGCGTCGACACGGTCGAGGACGACGTCGATCCAGCCCCACCGGCCGAAGAACGGCGCGACCAGGAAGACGTCGGGATCCTCCTGCAGCAGAGCCGCCTGCGTTTCCTTCGTCGCTTTGAGGCACACGGTGGGGGCGCCGTACCCGACGAGACCGAACATCTTCTTGCGCACGCGGAAGGTCGGCTGATCACCCCAGTTGGCGATCACGACCTCGTGCGCCTCCGGCAACGCCAGCATCATCGCGCGCACGTCGTGTTCGGTGGGCATCACAGCTCCTGGTCGGGCGGTCGGTGGTCCGGGGACCTTTATATCCCCGGCCACCGACAGCCCGGACCGCGGCGGGGTCAGACGAAGGCGAACTCGTCTCCGGCGTGGAACTTGGCGAGCGATTCGGAGACCGAACGCCGTGACGGCGGGTGGAAGGCGAATGCGTGGACGGCGGCGGCGAGGTAGCCGATATCGGAGGACGTGATGAACGCGATCCCGCCGAGCGACTCGACGGCCGCCGCGGACGCGCGGACGAGTGCGTCGCGAATCGCGATGCGCGAGAACAATAGCCGCACCGAGATGTCTTGTCCGCGTTCGCCTTCGTCGACGGCGCGGGCGATGTTCTCGATCGCGGCCATCGCGTTCTCCACGTCGGCGGCGGCGCGCACGTAACCCTCGTAGTCGTCCATGCCTGCCGCCAGTAGCCGCTCGAGCAGCGCGCTCGCCGCGCCCAGGTAATTCGCGGTGACGAGCATGCCGAACCACAGGTACCCGGTCATCTCGTGTCGGCCGTCGGGGTCGTCGGCGCCGTTGAGGAGGACGAGGTCGGCGGGCACCTCGACGTCCTCGAGGTGCACCTCGTCGCTCTCGGCTCCCGCGAGGATCCAGCTCTCCCAGAACGGGCGCACCGAAATGCCCGGCGTGCCGGCGGGGATCAGCGCGATCGCCCGCTCACCGGTGTCGACCTCCACGCTGGCGGTGAGCAGGTCCATCGAACTCGACAGACTGCACGGCTTCTTGCTGCCGTTGACGAGGTAGCTCGACCCGGTCCTGGTGGCGGTCATCGTGGGGATGAAGACGTTGCCGCCGGTGACGCCCTCGGAGAAGCCGGAGGCGACGACGGCGCGTTGTTCCACCAGGCTCGTGATCAGAGCGCGGTCCTCGTCCGTACCCTCCTGCGCGAACTCGTTGAGGGTGGCGAGCGACAGATGGTGCATGGTGGTGGCGGCGCCGAGAGACGGCGACCTGCTCCCGATCGCCCGTTGGACCCGCACGGAGTCCAGGGCGGAGGCGCCCAGCCCGCCGGACTCCTTCGGAATGGTCAGAGCGGTACCGCCCGCGTCCCGGAAGCGCCCGATCGCCCCGCTGTCCCGGCCCTCCAGTGTGAGCAGTGGTGTCTCGTCCAGGTAGGTGGCGAGGTCGGGCAGATACGACTTCAGCGCTGCGTGTTCACGGGCCATCAATGCGGTCATGACACTCCTCGAATGTGTTCGCGGAAATTCCGGATCTCCAGGGAGATCCATAGGGATATTCGGAGTGGGGAGTAATCCGGTTTGGTCGGTGCCACCAAACCGCATCGGCGGCCGCTCCGAATCAACGGGGAAATTCCGATCATGCACACCGCGAGGAGATTGGTATCGATGGCTGCGAACAGATTGATCCAGAGGCTGGCTGGCGACGACCGGGTAGATCTGCTCCGGGCAGTTCGTGAGTCAGATGTGAGTCCGTACTTCCGGGTGATGGAGTCCGCCACCGCGCCCATCGTCCAGGTGGAGGGCGCCGACCGGATCATGCTCGGTTCCAACAACTATCTCGGGCTGGCCGATCACCCCGCCATCCGTCAGGGAGCGCAGGACGCCCTCGATACGTTCGGCGGCGCGATCACCGGAAGCCGCCTCCTGAACGGCACCATGGACCTGCACCTCGACCTCGAATCGGAAATCGCCGAATGGCACGGCACCGAGGACGCCATGGTCTTCACCACCGGCTATCAAACGAATCTCGGCACCATCAGTGCCGTCGTCGGCGTGGGCGACGTCGTCGCGGTCGACTCTGCCGCCCACGCGTCGATTCGAGACGGATGTGCTCTGTCCGGTGCGACGATCCGCAAATTCCGTCACAACGACGTCGCCGACCTGGAGAGCATTCTCGGGGACACCGCAGCCGGGGACGGCGCGGTGCTGGTGATCGTGGACGGGTTGTATTCGATGGAGGGCGATCTCGCCCCACTCGGCGCGGTCTCCGAACTCTGCGACCGCTACGGTGCGGCCCTGATGGTGGACGAGGCGCACAGTCTCGGCATCTTCGGCAAGCAGAGGACCGGCGCCGCCGAACTGCTCGGCATCGACGGCGACACCGACATCCGGATGGCCTCGCTGTCCAAAGGCCCCAGCTCCACAGGAGGATTCATCGCGGGGTCCCGTGACCTCCTCGACTCGCTGCGGGTGAATGCCCGTGCCTTCCTGTTCACGACGTCCGGTGTTCCCGCCGCGGTGGGGGCGTCCCTCGCCGCGGTGCGACTGATCCGCAGCGAGGAGGGGGAACAGCGCGCACGACGCGCGCTGGACAACGCCGCGGTCCTGCGGTCCGGACTGGCGGACAACGGACTCGACGTGGGTGCGTTGTCGCCCCTGCCCGGCGGTGGTGAGACCGTGACGCCCATCGTGTCCGTCCACGTCGGCGACGACCTCGAGGCGATGAACCTCTGGCGCGCCCTGTTCGACAGGGGTGTGTTCACCAGTGCGGCACTCTATCCCGCCGTTCCCCGCTCGGGGGCGATGCTCCGGCTGTGCGTCATGGCCACCCACACGGACACACAGTTGCGGCGGGCGGTCGACGTGATCTCCGAGACCGTCACGGAGGCCGCGGCGTGATGAAGGTGGCCGTCACCGGCGCGACGAGCGACTTCGGTGCTGCGATCCTGCCTGTGCTGCTGGCGGATCCGGACATCGACACGGTGATCGGGCTCGCCAGGCGGGAACTGCCGATCGAACATCCGAAACTCGAGTCCGTCCGGATGGACATTCGTGATCCGGGCATCGAGGAGGTGTTCCGTGGCTGCGAGGCCGTGGTCCACCTGGCGTTCGTGGTGGAGGAGATCCGGGACAAGGCGGAGACCCACGACATCAACCTGAGGGGTTCCCGCAACGTCATCGACTCCGCTTACCGGGCAGGCGTGCTGCGCGTCGTGATCGCGTCGAGCATCAACGCGTACGGCCCCGAGCTGCGTCCGAAGCCGGTGAACGAAGACGTCTATCCCGCAGGCGATCCCGACCGATACTATTTCCACGACAAGGCCGAGGTCGAGCATTACGCCGAGTGGTGGCTGCGCCGCCACCCGGGGGAGATGGCGATCTCGATGCTGCGGCCCACCTACATCATCGGACCGGACTTCTCCAACGACGGCATCGACCAGCTCACCGGCCCGGTCGGGGCCTTTCCGCGGGCCGACGACGCCGCGTATCAATTCCTGCACCAGCGGGACATGGCGGATGCGTTTCACCGCGCCGCGAAGCAGGACCTGGTGGGCCCGTTCAACCTCGGACCGCGGGACTGGGTGGGTGTCCGCGACCTCGCGGCGATGCAGGGACAGCGGATGTTCGACGTGCCCGAACGCCCGGCGGTCGTGGCGGCGAACGTCGCGTTCCGGCTGGGACTCACCGCGTTCTCCGGCCAGTGGGTGACCGCGGGGGAGACCGTCGTCGATTCGACGCGCCTGACCGAGGCGACCGGCTGGGCGCCGACGCTGACGGCCCGGGAGTCGGCGGCCGTCATGATCCTGCTGCAGGGGAAACCCCTGCTGCGCAGGGAAGATGCCCTGGAGCGCCGCATCGCCTGCGAGGCGGCGCTGGAGCCGGCGTCCGAATTCGTCGGCGTCGACGGCCGCGGGATCGAGCACGTCCAGATTCCCGCGGCGACCGGGGCCGTGCACGCCGAGGTTCACGCGGCGCGGTCGGGCGGCTCAGCCACCGTGGAGTCGGGCGGCTCAGCCACCGTGGTCCTGCCGGCACCACCCGGACTCCACGCGCGGTACCTCACCCCCTTCGCCGCGGAACTGGCGGAGAACGGCGTCGACGTCGTCGTCGTGGACCTCCCCGGACACGGGTTGAGCACAGGGAAGCGAGGTCGTGCGACTGCGGCCGGGGTGAACGACGCCCTGGCGGTTGCCCTCGGCTACGCCCGGATCCGGTTCGGTGCCACTCCGCTGGTGGTGAGGGTCGGCGACGCGACCGAGCGCGTGTCCCGGCCGGGACGATGGCGATCGAAGATTTCCCGCTCGCGGACCCAGATGTCGGTCAACCCGGCCGACGGACTGCTCCCGCGGCGGCTGCGGTACGAGGGTGGGCTGGAGGATATTCCGCACGCCTACTCCGTCCGCGACGTCGTCGCCCTCACCCGCGCCGATCGCGTCGACTCGTAGAGTGACTCCCGAACACGTAGGCGCTGTGAACAGGAGTGAACCCATGACCAGTGAAGAACCCGGGAAGCGGAGTCCGGCCGTCGAGGCGGGGCTGACGGTGCGGCGTGAGGTGATGGGCGCCGACTTCGTCGAGCGGGCGCTCACTCGCACAGCGGGGACCGACAGTGAGCAGCTGCAGGAGTTCGTCACCGAGCACGTCTGGGACGCCGTGTGGAACCGGCCGGGGTTGGATCGGCGCAGCCGCAGCCTCCTCAACCTCGGCATGCTCATCGCGCTGCGCGCGCACGGTGAGCTGAAGGGTCACGTGCGGGGTGCCCTGCGCAACGGTCTGACCCGCACCGAGGTCGTCGAAGCGGTGATCCACGCGAGCGCCTACTGCGGCGCCCCCGCCGGGTTGTCGGCGATGGCGGTGGTGCAGGAGGCGCTCGACGCGGAACTGGGACCGCTGGAAGCCGAAGACTGACGCTGCGTACGCGAATCAGCCGGCGACGCCGGTGATCTCGTTCGGGGTCTCCGGCAGGTCGGCCTGCCCGGACACTGCCCAGGTGTCGAGGTCGATCGTGTGGATCTTCTTGTTCGCGGGGTCGGTCACGTAGGCGGTGTGGTCCTGCACGTACAGCGCGGGCCTCGGCGACTGCCACTTGTCCGGCTCGGTCCACGGTTCGATGACGTCGACGGTGCGGCTCACCGCCTTGCTGTTCGGGTCGATCACGTGCACGGCGCCGTCGGTGCCGAGGACGAGGGCCTCACCGTGCGGGGCTCGCCCGAGCGAGCGGAACGTGTAGCTGGTGCCCAGGTCGACGAGGGTGAGTTGTCCGGTGGCGGTGTCGGTGAGCGAGACTCGTTCGGGGCGTTCGAGTTCGGCGTCGGGATCGGTCTTGTAGTCGCCCAGGATTATCGGTGAATCCTCGTCGCCGGCCTGGTTTCCGATTCGCCCGTAGGGGTCCGGGCTGGTGACCTTGGTGATGACGCCGTCCCGGTAGATCAGCAGGCCGTTCTGGCATCCCACGACCACCGTCTCGCCGGCGGCGACGGCCTCACCGTGCACGCCGGGGCAGTCCTCGTTGCGCACGATCTCCTTGCGGTCGCGGTCGAGTACGACGATGCCGGTGCGTTCGTCCTCGTTGCCGACCGTGGTGAGCAGGCTGCCGTCCGAGAGTTCCACGGCCACTCCGTGATGCGCCTCCGGCGTCGTGAACTCGGTGGTGTCGGGTGTGCCTTCGGAGAGTCCGGCCGGATCGAACACGCGCACGAGTCCGGTGCCGTCGTCGAACAACACGGTCTTGCCGTCGTGCCGGACCACGTGGCCGGGCGTCTTCGCCTCGAACGTGACGTCGGTGAGGGCGGGTTCGGCGGTGTCGAGGGCGGTGAAGCTGTTTCCGGTGCTGACCAGCACGTGCCGGTCGTCGCCTGCGGGGTTGAGCCGGGTGAAGCCGTCCACCTCGGCCGAACCGACCACGTCGAGGCTCTGCGCGTCGAGAACCAGCACGCCGCCGTCGTAGCTGAGTGCCAGCCGCGGTGTGGCCGGGTCGGTGGTGGTCGCTTCGGCCGTGCCGGAGTCGGTGGAGCAGGACGTGAGCAGTGTCGCCGAGAGTGCCACGGCGGCAACGGCGGTGGGGAGAGGTCTACGCATAAGGGTCACTCAGGAGAATTAACTCTTATTGCAAACGGTTGTCAAAGTCGGAAGTGTGCATGTGTGAATGCGTCGCTACGTCAGCCCCTCCGCGATCGCCAGGGAATTCGAATCCATCATCTCGATGTACGTGCCCGCGCCCGAGCCGATCTCGCCCAGCGATTCCGTGAACAGCGAGACGACGTCGACGGGAACACCGGCCTCCGAGGCCAAGACCTGCGCGAGCCGATCGGGCTGGGAGGAGTCGACGAAGATCGCGGGAACCCGCGCCGCAGTGATCGTCGCGGCGAGGTCCGAGAGGTCCGACGCGCTGGGCGACGCCAGGGTGGTCCCGCTGGGAATCACCGCCCCCACGGTGTCGAAGCCGAAACGTTCGGCCAGATAACCGAAGACGTGATGATTGGTCACCAGCTTTCGCCGATCTGCGGGGACGGTCGCGAATCTGTCCGTCATCCGGGCAGTGAGTTCCCCGAGTTGCCGGGCGTAGCTGTCCGAGTTCGTGCGGACGGCTCCCGCGTCGATCTCCGGCACGTGGTCGATCACCGCGTCGCGGATCAGTGCAACAGCCTCGCGTACCCGGTCCGGATCGGTCCAGATGTGCGGATCCAGGGTGCCCGTGGACTTTCCGGAACGGTACTCGATCGGCCGCACGGCCTCACCGACGTGCAGGATCGGGACGCCCTCGGAGCGTGCGGTGTCGACGGTTTTGCCGATTCCCTCCTCGAGTCCGAGACCGTTCGAGACGAGCAGGTCGGCACGCTCCACCCGCGCGGCGTCCGATGCGGAGATCTCGAACGAATGGGGATCGGCGCCTCTCGGCATCAGCACCATCACGTCGGCCTGGTCGCCGACGACGTTCTGCACCACATCACCCAGAATGTTCGTGGTCACGACCACGACCGGTCCGTCGGAGGCGCCCGGGGAGCACGCCGTCACGGACAGCGTCGTGAGTGCGGCCAGCAGGGCCGCCGGCAGCAGGCGCCGCATCCCGCTCACAGCCCGACCACGCCGAGGGTGGACGCGGCGACCCCGACATCGAGAGTGCGCGCGACCCGCGCATCGTCCCGGAAGTCGATCTCGGTCACCGTCTTCGACGCGGGATCCGAGACGTACGCGCGGGTGCCGCCGACGACGACGGCAGGCGGAGTCGCCGACTCGTCGCTCCAGTCGTAGGGGGCGGCCAGGACGTGCGAGGAAGCGGTCTCCGCGCCGGACGCCGTGTCGTACACGCGGAAGGTGCCGTCCGCGAGGACCGCGAACACGGAGCGGCCGTCGCCCGACAGCGCGACATCCAGCGCGCGATCCGCGGTCCGGACGTGCGTCCACCCGCGGGTGCGGGCATCGAAGACCAGCACCCCGTCATTGGTGGCGGTGGGTCCGGCGGCGGCGACCTGGATCGGCAGGCCGTCGTGTCCGCGGAACGACATGGGTCGGGTGGCGGCGCCGATGCCTGCCGGGTACGGAACCTTCTGCGACGTCCACGCGCCGGCGGCGGTGGTCGCGAGGAACAGTCCGTCGTCGCACGCGGCCAGTGCGTCCGTGTCGGACACCGCCGTGCCGTGCATGTTCGGGCAGGCGGTGTCGAAGCCATGCTCGACCTCCCCGTCCGCGGTGTGGACCTCGAACGTGCCGGAGCGGGAATCGGTTCCGTTCGCGGCCGAGTGCGACACCACGAAACCGTTGGCGATCGGCAGCGCGACGCCGTGGTGCGGTGCGTCGGCGTCCACGACGGCCCCGACGTCGATGCTGTCCTTGCGGAGCGCGGCGAAATCGATCACGCGGGCGACGCCGTCGCCGTCGAAGAACGTCGCCACCTTGTCGTCACCTTCGATCACGTGCGCCGGGGTGCCGCCCTCGAGGACGCCGAGTTCGACCGGTGGCTTGGTGTACGAGTGGGTGTGGTCACCGTGGTCGATGGTCCAGGAACCGGCGTCCACCACATGCACCGCGCCGCCCGCGCCGTCCACGGCGAACGCGTAGCGGTCCTTCACCGTCGTCACCCGCGCCGGGTTGTCGAACTCGAACGAGTGGAGAGTCTCGGCGGTCGCGAGGTCGAGCACGTCCACGCGGCCGGAATCGGCATCCGACACGACGAGCCGAGGTTCGGGCCCCTCGACCTCGGTGGATCCGGCCTCGGCGGCAAGGTCGCTACCCGGTTGGCTCCGGCTGTCGGGGGACGCGGCCTCCTCCTGTGGAGATCCGCAACCGCCGAGGGTCAGCGCGGCGACCGCGGCAATTGCTGCGCGGGCGAGGGTCGTGTTGGGCATTCAGGGTCTCCATCTATCGAACGGGTATCGGGGTCGGCAAGCGGGCAGGCCGAAGTCGTCGCGCCGCCGACCGGGCCAGGGCCGCGACGAAGAACTGGAGCACGGCGATTCCGGCGATCGTCGCGCCCGCGGCGGTGTCGGCATTCCACGACACGATCAGCCCGGCGAAGGTGGCGGACCAGCCGAGGAGCACGGCAATCGCCATCGTCGCGCCGATCGACCTGCCGAACAACGCTGCGGTGGCGGACGGGGCGACGAGGAGACCGAACACGAGCAGGGTGCCGACGATGCGGAACGAGGCGACCACGGCGAGGACCACCAGTGCGAGGAGCGCGAGGAGCGCCCACCGAGGCTGCAGACCCAGGGTGTGGGCCTTGCGTTCGTCGAAGACGAGGGCGACGAAGGGGCGGTACGCGATCACCGAGACGATCCCGGCGACCGCGGCCGCCGCCGCGAGCCCGATCAGGTCTTCCCGCGTCGCCGACAGGACGTCACCGAACAGGAAGGCGGTGAGATCGACCGCGAACGACCGTGCACGCGAGACGATCACGACACCTAGCGCGAGCATGCCGACGAACAGCAGGCCGATCCCGGTGTCCTCGGACAGGCGCGAATTCTTCGACACCCAGGCGACGCCGAGGATCATGACGACCGCACTCGCGGCCGCGCCGACGAGGAGGTTCGCGCCGGCGAGATAGGCGACGGCCACCCCGGGCAGCATCCCGTGTGAGATGGCCTCGCTCATGAAGGCCATGCCGCGCAACACGACCCACGTGCCCACCAGGCCGCAGAGGACGGACACCAGCATTCCCGCGAAGAGCGCGCGCCGGACGAAGGACACCATCAGGGGGTCGAGTAGCCACTGCACTCTGCTAATCTAACGATAATGATTGTCGTAAGCGAAATCGCGGTCCGGTACGGCCCGACCACGGCGTTGAACGGTGTGAGCGTGCGGCTCGCACCGGGCACCGTCACGGCCGTCGTGGGGCACAACGGTTCGGGGAAGTCGACGCTCCTGCAGTGCCTGGCCGGCATCGCGCGACCGACGGCGGGACGGATCGACGGCACGAAGGGGCTGGGCACGGCATATGTGCCGCAACGCAATGCGGTGAGCGATCAGCTCCCGCTGAGCGTGCGCGAGGTGGCGGCCATGGGAGCCTGGAACCGACGCGGATTGTGGCGCCGGCTCACTCCCGGCGACCGTGCCGCCGTCGACACGGCGCTGGACAGGCTCGGTCTCGCGGACCTCGGCCGGCGGCGGATCGGCACCCTGTCGGGCGGGCAGCGTCAACGCGCCCTGCTCGCGCAGGCGCTCGTGCAACGCGGCGACTTACTGCTCCTCGACGAGCCCACCACCGGTCTCGACGCCGAAGCCCGCGCGGTGATCGGAAACGTCGTCTCCGAAGAGGCCGCGCGGGGTGCGATCGTCGTCGTGGCCACGCACGAATCCCGCGACGCGGAACGCGCCGACCAGGTGCTGGCCCTGTCGTCGGGGGTGCAGCTCACCCCACTTCGACGATGACGAGCTTGTTGCCGTCCGGGTCTCGGAAGTAGAACATCGGCGGCACGTAGTCGCCCATCCGCAGGACCTCCGCGTCCACGTCGACGCCGTTCGCCGACAGCGTCGCATGGTCGGCGTCAGCGTCCGAGGTGGTGAGGCGGATACCCGTCTCGACGCCCGCGGGGACGCCGTCACGGGTCGGCACGAGCGCGATCGACGTTGCCGATCCCGGTGGCGCCACCTCCACCCACCGCTGTCCGGGGCTGAACTCCGCATCCATACGACGCTCGAAACCGAGTGTGCCCACATAGAATTCGAGCGCCCGATCCTGATCGGTGACAGGGACCGCCACCGTGTGCACCCCGTTGATGTGCGTCTTACCGTCCTCGGCCATGCCGTCCACCTCCCCGTCGGCAGGCGTCACGCCTGCTCGAACGCCTTCTCGAGTTCGGCGACGTCGAGTTTGCGCATCTTCAGCATGGCCTGCATGGCGCGCTGCGCCTTCTCGGTGTCCGGGTCGCGCATGAGTTCGTACAACCGCTCGGGGACCACCTGCCAGGAGACCCCGAAACGATCCTTGACCCAACCGCATTGGCTTTCCTCGCCGCCGTCGCCGGTGAGGGCGTCCCAATACCGGTCCACTTCCGCCTGATCCTTACAGAGGATCTCGAAAGAGACGGCCTCGTCGAACGTGAACTGCGGGCCGCCGTTGAGCGCGATGAACGGCTGCCCGTTGATCTCGAACGACACCGTCAGCACCGTCCCCTCGGGGCCGGGAGTGTCGGGGCCGTAGTGGGTGACCTCCGTGATCCGCGAATTCGGAAACAGTGACGTGTAGAACTTCGCGGCCTCTTCACCTTCGGTGTCGAACCAGAGGCAGGGGGTGATGGGTTTCATGGCGCAGTTCCTCTCGCAGGTCCTCGTCGATTCATCCTCGCCGATATAGACCGCGCCCATGCCCGAAACTCATCGGACGGCTGTCAGGAGTTCAGCGCACCGTCCGGGTGGACGAGATGGCGATCGCGCCGAGCAGCCCGACCAGGGCGAATGCGTAGAAGCCCCACGGGACCGCATAGCCCGCACCGAGCAGGACGCCGCCGAGGATCGGTCCGCAGATCGCGCCCACCCGGCCCACACCGGCCGACCAGCCGAGAGCGGTCGCACGGATCTGCGGCGGGTGGTTGGCGCTCGTGAACGCGTAGACGAGGACCTGTGCGCTGAACACGAAGCAGCCGGCGAGGAACACCAGCGCGTAGATGCCGAACGACACCTTGACGCTGAGCAGGGCGAGGAACACCGCGGCGCCCGCGAACCAGATGATGGCCGCCGTGCGCGGGCCGATCTTGTTGGCGACGCCGCCCGCGATCAGCAGTCCCACCACAGCGCCGGCGTTGAGGATCAGCAGGAACGTCAGTGACGCGCCGAGGTCGTAGCCCGCCTCGCGCATGATCGTCGGCAGCCACGTGTTGAGACCGTAAACGAGGAGCAGTCCCATGAACGAGGTGACCCAGATGGCGATGCTGTTGCGCAGGAACGGGCGCGAGAACAGGGCGCGCACCGGGTTGGCCGAGGCCGCGACGGGAGCGTCGGCGGCCGGTGCCGCCTCCAGTTCCAGGCCGTACTGCTTCGCGATGGCCTCGGCTTCGGCGCGCTTGCCGTGCGCCAGCAGGTACGACGGGGACTCGGGGAGGTACCGCAGCATCAGCGGAATCAGGACCACGGCGGGCAGGGCGCCGACGACGAACATCGAACGCCAGCCGAACGGTTCGATCAGGACGATCGCCAGCGCAGCGGTCGCGACGGCACCCACGTGGTAGCCGGTCATCAGCAGCGTCGACGCGGAGCCGCCGCCCTGCCTCTTCGAGAACTCGTTGACCAGGGCCAGCGCCGTCGGTAGTGCGCCGCCGAGCCCGACCCCCGCAAGGAAGCGGAACAGTCCGAAGAAGAACGGGTTGGGTGCCACCGCGCAGAGAAGCGTGAGAATGGAGAACGCCGCAACGGCGAACAGGAGTGCACGCCTGCGTCCGACGACGTCGGTGAGCGTGCCGATGACCAGCGCGCCGATCGTCATGCCGACCAGGCCGAATGTCGAGATGAACGTGATCGTTCCCGTGGTCAGACCCCAGTCCTCGTAGTCGAGGAGGGAAGGGATGACGGCGCCGAGGACGACCAGGTCGAAGCCGTCGAGCAGCACGGCTACCCAGCAGAGGGGCGCGACCCAGAGGGCGGTGGAGGCGCGGGCGGCGCTTCGTTGGGAAGTGGTCATGGTGTCCTCGACGTTCGACGGTGATGTGCGCGGGCGTTCGCAATGCGAACCCTAGTTCTATACGCGCACTTATTGTGTGGCGCGCCATAGTTGCCTGTCAAACATCGGCTACTCCACACCCAGGCGATCCGCCGCTCCTGGGCGCTCGCCCAATGTCACCTCGGTGCCGTCCATGCAGACCGCTGTGACATTCGGCCGCGCTCGGGTTGGTCAAGAACTGGTAAACCCTGTGTGGATAATCGATCGGGTACCGAGTTGATGAGCCAGGACGGACTGTGAGACCCAACCCCCAGGTGGCCGCGAGCCGTCCGAGCCACGCCGCGACGCCACCGTCGGCTGCGAGCGGTTACCGGTACGACCTCGACGGTCTGCGCGGAATCGCGATCGCGCTGGTCGTGGTCTATCACGTGTGGTTCGGCCGGGTGTCCGGCGGCGTCGACATCTTCCTGGTGCTCTCGGGATTCTTCTTCACCGGCATGCTCGTGCGACGCGCGTCTGCGGGCTCGGGTCCGTCGGTCCCCGCAGTCCTGCGGCGCACCGCCCGCCGCCTGCTGCCCGCGCTGGTGGTGGTGTCGGCCGCGACCGCGGTCGCGACCGTGATCCAGCGGCCGTTCACGCAGTGGTCGGGGATCGCGGACCAACTCCTCGCCTCACTGCTGTACGTGCAGAACTGGCAGCTGGCCCGGACCGCGTCCGATTACGCCGCCGCCGACGCGTCGGTCAGTCCGCTGCAGCACCTGTGGTCGATGTCCGTGCAGGGGCAGTTCTACGTGCTCGCGCTCGCGGTCGTCGCGGGTGTGGCCTGGACGTGCCGCCGCCGGATCGGTCTCGTGCGACCCCTCCTCGGCGGCGTGCTCGGTGCGGGGTTCGTGGCGTCGTTCGTCTATGCCGCGGTGCTGTCGCAGGACCGGCAGTCGTGGGCGTATTTCGACACGTTCGCGCGACTGTGGGAGCTGCTCGCGGGTGCGCTGCTCGCGCTCGTCGTGCACCGCGTCGCGCTGTCTCGGTGGTGGCGCACCGTCCTCGCGGTGTCGGGGTTCGCCGTGGTCCTCGGGTGCGGGTTCCTCGTCGACGGCGCCGCCTTGTTCCCCGGTCCGGCGGCCCTGATTCCGGTCGGTGCGGCGGTGGCGCTGATCCTCGCGGGCGTCGGCCCCTCCGAGCAACCGGGGATCGTGACGATGATGGCGTCGCGGCCGTTCGTCGAACTCGGTGGCCTGGCCTATTCGCTGTACCTGTGGCACTGGCCGATCCTCATCTTCTACCTCACGTGGCGCGAGCGGCCCGCGGTCGGCGCGCTCGGTGGACTCGCGGTGATCCTCGTGTCGCTGGTGCTGGCGTGGCTCACCCAGCGGCTGATCGAAGTGCGGTTCCAGACGGGGTCGGCCCGTCCGCGGCGGTTGCTGACCGCGCTGGTCGCGATCCTCGGCGTCGCCGTGGTGGGAACCGCGTCCGGCTGGCACGTGTATCTGGTCCGCAACCCCGAGACGACCGCCCGGGTCGGTGAGCTGGACCCGTGGCTGTACCCGGGCGCGGCGTCGCTGACCGACGGCGCATTCGCGCCGCGCACGGACATGCGACCCACCCTGCTCGAGGCGTCGGGAGATCTTCCGCAGCCGACCCTCGACCGCTGCATCTCCGACCTGACCACCCGCGACGTCGTCACCTGCGTGTACGGCGACCTCAGCGCGGAGCGGACGATCGCCGTGGTGGGCAGTTCCCACGCCGAGCACTGGGTGCCCGCGCTCGATCGCATCGGGCAGCAGCGCGGTATCCGGGTCGAGACGTACCTCAAGATGGGGTGCCCGCTGACCGTCGCGGACGTCCCGCTGCTCGCCGGCGAGCCGTATCCCGACTGCGGCGACTGGTCCCGCGACGTCCTCGACCGTCTCCGGGATCACCGGCCGGACTGGGTGTTCTCGACGTCCTCGCGTCCCAACGAGGAGGGCGCAGGCGACGTCACGCCCGAAGACTACGTGGGCCTGTGGGCGCGGCTCGCGGATTTCGGGCTGCCGTTCCTCGGCATCCGCGACACGCCGTGGCTGCACAACGACGGCGTCCCGTATTCGGTCGTCGACTGCCTCGCCGACGGCGGCGACGCCGACAGCTGCGGCATGCCCCGGGACGACGTGCTCGCCCCGGACAACCCCACGCTCGACGCGGCCCGCGACCTGCCGTCGGTGTATCCGCTCGACCTCACGGACGCCGTGTGTGACGTGGCGATCTGCCGTGCGGTGCAGGGAAACATCCTCGTCTATCACGATTCGCATCATCTCTCGGCGACATACGTCCGGAGCCTCGTCCCCGAACTCGACCGGCAGATCGGCATGGCCACCCGCTGGTGGTGACCGGGATACTTGCGGCATGTCCGAAAACGATCGCAGCATGCTGGGACGCGCCTTCCTGGTGCTGGGTTCGTTCACGTCGGAGCGTCCGCGGCTGTCGCAGTCGGAGCTGAGCCGGCGCACCGGACTGCCGCTGCCGACGGTGCACCGGCTGTGCCGTCAGCTGGTCGACAACGGCGCCCTCGAACGCGTCGACGACGGGCACTACGAGATCGGGGTGCGGGTGTGGGAGCTGGGTGCGCTCGCGCCCCGCGCTCACGGATTGCGGCAGGTGGCGTTGCCCTATCTCGAGGACCTGTACGAGGCGACGCGCGAGAACGTCCAGCTCGTGGTCCGGGAAGATCTCGAGGCTCTCTACCTCGAACGGCTGTCGGCGCGCGGCGCCGTGACCGTCGTCGGGAGGGCCGGCGGCAGGCTGCCGCTGCACGCGTCCAGCGGCGGTCTCGTGTTGCTGGCGTTCGGCGGCAAAGCCCTGCTCGACGAGGTCCTCGCGGCGGGCCTGGAACGCTTCACGCCGTCGACCATCACCACCGAACATCGCCTGCGCAGCACCCTCGACGACATCCGCCGGACCGGCTGGGTCACGTGCCGCGAACACCTCAACGTCGGGACGCTGGCCGTGGCCGCGCCGGTGTCGCGGTCGACGGGTGAGGTGGTGGCAGCGGTGTCGGTCGTGGTTCCGGCGGAGAAGGATCCCGCACCCCTGATCCCGGCGGTGCGGGCGGCTGCGCGGGGCATCTCCCGCGGCGTCGCGTAGCTCGTCTTTCACTCAGTGAAAGAGGGGGTGTTGCGATCACACGGTGGGCAGCACAGTGACTGGTGTCACGAACTACGCGAGGAGTCTGCTCATGAACACACAGGTCGGGATCGTCGGCGGGGGTCCCGCAGGGCTGATGCTGTCCCATCTCCTGCACCTGAAGGGCATCGATTCCGTCGTGCTCGAATGCCGCACCCGCGAGGAGGTGGAGGGCACGATCCGGGCCGGTGTGCTCGAACAGAACACCGTCGACCTGATGGTCGACACCGGACTCGGCGACCGCGTCAAGCGTGAAGGACTCACCCACCACGGCATCGAACTACGGTTCGGCGGCCGCGGCCACCGCATCGACTTCGACGAACTGACGGGCGGTCGCGCCGTCACCGTCTACCCGCAGCACGAGGTCCTCAAGGACCTCATCGCCCGGCGCCTCGAAGACGGCGGCGACATCCGATTCGGCGTCTCCGACGTGCAGGTTCTGCACCACACGTCCGACAACCCGAAAATCACCTACCTCGACGCCGACGGCAACGAGCAGACGCTCACCTGCGCGCTCGTCGCCGGCTGCGACGGATCGCGCACCACGACCCGCGGTCTCATCCCCGAGACCACCGTGCGCACCGACCACTTCCGCCAGTACCCGTTCGCCTGGTTCGGCATCCTCGCCGAGGCCCCGCCGTCGTCCGAGGAACTGATCTACGCCAACCACCCTCGCGGCTTCGCGCTCATCAGCACCCGCACGCCGGAGGTCCAGCGGCATTACCTGCAGGTCGACCCGGACGACTCCGTCGACAACTGGTCCGACGACCGCATCTGGTCGGAACTGCACGCCCGCGTCGACGGCGAGGGC
Source organism: Rhodococcus wratislaviensis (assembly GCF_041228765.1). NCBI lineage: Bacteria > Bacillati > Actinomycetota > Actinomycetes > Mycobacteriales > Nocardiaceae > Rhodococcus > Rhodococcus wratislaviensis. Next base: position 2,245,314 of record NZ_CP150488.1, read on the forward strand.
GCGGAGATCAAGGACGGCAAGATCTTCCAGAAGTCGATCCTGCAGTTCCGCAGCTTCGTGTGCGAGCCCATGCAGCACGGCAACCTCTTCCTCGCCGGCGACGCCGCCCACACCGTGCCGCCCACCGGCGCGAAGGGCATGAACCTGGCGATCGCCGACGTGTACTTCCTGTCCAAGGCGATGGCCGAGTTCTTCGCCACCCGCAGCCGGGCCGGGCTCGAGGGCTACACCGACAGCGTCCTCCCACGCGTGTGGCGGACCCAGCACTTCTCCTGGTGGATGTCCTCGATGCTGCATCGACTCCCCGACGACACCGGATTCGGCCACAAGCGGCAGGTCGCCGAACTGGACATGGTCACCCGCTCCGTCGCCGGCCGCACCCTCATCGCCGAGAACTATGTCGGCACCCCTTTGGGCTGACGCCCCCGTGAGTACTTATTAACGTCGGGCGGTTTGTGCTGTCTACGTAGATGTGAGACACGGGTGTCTACGTAGATGTGAGACAGATTTTAGGCGGGGCGGAGTTTGCCTTGGTAGCGCTTGGTGTGGTCGAGGTGTAGGTGGCCGATCACGTCGCCGTCGGTGGTGTAGGCGGTGACGTGGTCGTCGTCGCGCAGCAGGGTGACGGTCTGTCCGGCCATCTTTCGGCCGACGCTCAGGCGGGCGCGGGAGTCGACGCACACGGTGCCGGTGGAGGAGACGACGAGGGCGTGCACGGTGGCGTCGTGTTGGATCGGAAGGTGCTGTGGCCCACCGTGGATCGCCGCATTCCGCCAGGCCTGCAGCGGTGGCATCTTGACGGCGCTGTGCGGGCGTTCGGTGTTGTAGAACCGCTGGTAGGTCTCGCACAGTTGCTGCAGTTCGGTGGTGGTGGCCGCGGTGGTGGGCCGTGCGGCCAACCATTGCTTGAAGGTGCGGTGGTGGCGTTCGACCTTCCCGCAGGTCTGCGGGTGATACGGGGTGGAGTGGATCAGCCGGGCCCCGGCCTGCTCCACGACCCGGGTGAAGCCGGAGATGCCGCCCTTGGTGCGGCGGGAGGTGAACGCGCTGCCGTTGTCGGCGAGCACCAACGCCGGGATCCCGAAGCCGGTGAACGCGGCGGTGATCGCCGCGATCGCCCCGGCGGCGGTTTCGGCGTCCGCGACCCGGGTGGCGACCAGGGTGCGGGTGCAGTCGTCGAGGACCTCGAAGACGACGACCTTCTCGCCGGTGGCCAACCGGACCTGGGTGGCGTCGATCTGGTAGCAGTCGCGGGGGTTGCGGTAGCAGAACCGGCGGTACGACGATTTCGGGCGTTTCTTCGGTTCCGGGATCACCAGGTCGTAGCGGGAGAGGATCGTGTTGATCGTGGCCCGGGACGGGATGGTCCAGCCCTCGGCGGCCCAGTGGTGTTTGTCGGCGACGGCCTGCAGGTGGTAGGCGATGGTGTCGGCGCCGCGCTCGTGGTGGGGCAGGTTCAGGCGAAGCCGGACGATTTCGATCTCGACCGGTAGTGGGGTGGCGTGTGGGCAGGAGGTGGGCCGGCGGGACCGGGTGGTCCACCGGCCCTCCTCCTCGATCCGTTTCTTGTGTCGGTAGGCGGTGGCGCGGGAGATCCCGTGGTCGGCGCACCAGCGGGCGAAGTTCCCGTCGAACATGTCGGCGCCGGTGGCGTGGGCGAGCACCAGCAGGGCGTGTAGCAGGTCCATGACGGCATCCGTTCCGGTCATGAACCAAGTTCACGACCAGTCAGGTGCCTCACACCTCGTCGACGGCAGCGTGTCTCACATCTGGGTAGACATCATCTGTCTCACATGTCCCCAGACTCAACAAACGTCGGGCGGTTAAGCCTGGATCCACCGATAGGGGCGGGTCGGGTGATGGGTTCGGTTGTGGCCGTTGATGGGCTGTCAGGGGTGTGGGTGATCGCCCGACCGATGTGTCGGGTTGTTCCACTGGGTCTTTCGGGTCGGGGCCGGGGGTGGCCGGGCGGATTAGGTGACCTGGGGTCTTCGATGTCGGGTGTGGGTGAAGAGTTGGTTCCATTCGGATTCCCAGGGCCAGCGCCGCGGCAGGTGCAGGGTGAGGCGGCGGGCCGAGGACGCGATCCGCGCCGGGACCGAGATCAGGGTCCGGCGGATGGTGGCGGTCGTCGCCTTGGCCAGGCGGGCCCCGGTGAGGGTGGCGGCGGCGCGGGTGAGATTGAACGCCATCACCGCAAGCACCAGCCAGGCACTGTTGGCGGCGAACCGCCCCGACGGCAGGTGCGCGAGCGCGGAGTTCTTCAGGTCGGCGTGGACCTGCTCGATGATCGCGTGCCCGCGGTGGATCTTGTCCGCGGCCACGGTGTCCAGGACGGCGGGGTCGGTGGTGGTGAAGAACGCGTGGAACCGCCAGGCGTCGAACAACGTGCCCTGACCATCGGTGTGTTCCCGCAGGTCGGGGATGCGGCGCACCACCAACCGGCCCGGTGTCCGCTCGGAGGCGAGGCGGGTGAACGCGGTGAAGTCGATCTCGGCGACCTCGGCGCGGGAGATCCACCGGCCGGCCTGTTCGTCGTAGACGGCGTCGGTGTATTCGATCGGGGTCCACGCATCCTCGTCGATGGCGGCGATCGCCGCCTTCACCGTCGCGGTCATCCGCACCGTGACCGAGACGTCGGCGCCGGAGCGCAGTGCCGCGGACACGGTCGGGTGCCCGTAGAAGGCCGAGTCGGCCCGCACCAGCACAGACCCCGGTGACAGCTGCGGGCGCAGGCGGCCGAGTGTGGCGAGGGCGTCGCTGACCATCCGGGATGCCCCGCGTGGGGATCCGCAGCCGCCGCGGCGCAGGCGTTGGCCGACGATCACCGGTGCCCGCCCGTCGGTGGTGGCGGTGGCGATCAGCGCGTTCAACCCCGGACCCCCGTATATCCGTAGCCCGAACCCTGCTTGGCGTGCCCGTGCACCTCGACGATGGTGTCGTCGAGGTCGACGAGGATCCGCCCACCTGATTCGGGCCCACCGACCAGCGGTGTTCGTTCGGCCAGGCCTTGCAGGAATCGGGCGGCGACGGCGTCGAGTTGGCGGACGTGCCCGAAGGAGAACGTCCGCAGGAAGGAGCCCAGCGTCGACGGGGCGTACGGGCGGTCGAATACCGTGGGCATGGCGCCGTGCCGCAGCAGCGCCATGTCGTCGATGCTGTCGGCGCCGGCGACCATGCCCGCTACCAGTGCGGTCACCTTCCGGCCCGCGTGTGCGCCCTTGTCGGTGGGCAGCGTCAGATGCTCGTCTGCCAGGTCATCGAGGCCGCAGTCCTGAGCCAACCCCAGGACCGGGACCAGTCCGGCCGCGGCGAGGAGATTGCGGTCGTCGAACGCCGAGGCCGTCACCGGGTGGGTGTGGGATAGTTGCACCCTAGAGATGCCCTTCGTGTCGATCGAACTGGTTCTGTGAGAAGTCCAATTCTTTCAGCACGCAAGGGCATCTCGCCGTTTCGACTCACCTACCCCGACACCACATCGGTGGATCCAGGTTAAGAAGTACTCACGGGTGGCGGAGCCGCAACGAACGGGGCGAACAGTCGGGCAGTGTTCGCGGACGCCGCCGCGGTGTCCTGGGGTGGGTTGGCGATGAAACTCAAGGCGAGCCGGACGATCGCGTGCGCGATGATCCCGGCGTCGTCCGGGGAGGAGTTCACCCACGACCGTTGCAACGTCTGGGCGAGCCGTTCGGCCGCCGGTTGGATGATGATGTTGCTGTCCGTCGTGATCAGGCGCAGCAGATCCTCGGGTGCCTTCCCCTGGTGCAGCGACATCACCAGGGGATCGGCTCCGCTGAGTTCGAAGAACGTCGCATAGCCTTGCCGCAGAGCGGTTGTCGCGTCGCCGGGGTTGTCGTACAGAGCGGATTCGATGACGGTGACGAGGCTGTCGGTCAGCCGAAGGGCGTACCCCTCCGCCAGGCCGCGCCGCGATCGGAACTCTTTGTAGATCGTCTGCCTGCTCAGCCCCGCGGCGACCGCGACGTCGGTCATGGTGATTGTCGGCCACGGACGTTCCAGCAGCAGTTCCCGGAGCGCATCGAGGGTTGTCTCCCGCATCAGCGACGTCGCGGCCAGCCGGTACCGACTCGGTCGGTCGGTGCGGTCGTCTGCTGGCATGACCTCGATGCTAGCGGGCGGCCGCGACCCGACCCTCCCGCTCGCCGGCGAGCACGTCGGTCAGAGCAACCGACTCGTCCGCCAACGCGGCGCGGTCGACGGCGCCGCCCCGGGCGATCATCGTGCGCACGGTGCGGAGGTCTTTCGGGCGGCCCACGGCGATGACCCCGACCGGCGTGCCCTCACGCACCGCGACCGCTGTGAAATCGCGATCGGCGATCGAACCGCGGATCACGTAGTCGTCGTCGAACCGGGTCGCGCCGGCGAACTGCACGGTGTGGCCGTACTGGTTGGACCACCCCCACGGAACGTCGGTGAACGGTGTGGGCTTCCCGAGGATGGACTGCGCGGCGGCAATTCCCTGTGCCTGAGCGCCGTTCCAGTGTTCGGAACGATATCGCTCGTCGTCACGCGCACCGGGGATGTTGGCGGCGTCTCCGGCCGCGTAGACGCCGTCGGCCGAGGTGCGGAACTGCCCATCGACGGTGATGCCGTTGTGGACGCGCAGTCCCGCCGCGACCGCGAGCGTCACCTCCGGGACGGTGCCGACCGAGACGAGGACGGTTCCGGCATTCCAGCTGCGACCGTCGTCCGCGACGGCGCGGGCGGAGCCGTCGTCGCTCACGCCGAGCGACGACAGTGCGACATCCGTGCAGACGTCGACATCGTTCTCGGCGTGCAGCGACGCGATCATCGTCGAGACTTCCGGGGGCACAATTCGACTGAGGAGCGCCGGGTCGCGTTCGAGAACGGTGACCTCCGCGCCGAGCGACCGCGCCGTCGCAGCGACCTCACATCCGATGAGACCGCCGCCGATCACGAGCAGGGAACCGGTGCGTCGAATCGACGCGCGAAGGGAATCGGCATCGGCCATCGAGCGCAGAGTGAAGACGTTCGCACCGGAGACACCGTCGAGTCGGCGGGCCTTTCCACCGGTCGCGAGCAGCAGGGCACTGAACTGCAGAGTTTCCCCCGAGGAGAGGGCCAGGCGCTTCCTGCCGGTATCGAGTCCGACGGCCGTTGCGCCGGTGATCAATTCGATCTCCCTTTCCTCCCAGAAAGAGTCGGGCTTCAGCGTGGTCTTCTCCGCGGCCGTGGCACCCGACAGGAAGTCTTTCGACACCGTCGGGCGCCGATACGGCAGTGCGGGTTCGTCTCCGATCAGGACGACGCGCCCGCGGAAGCCTTCCGAGCGGAGCGTCTGCGCGGCGCTCGCCCCTGCGATACCGGACCCGACGACGACTACCGTCGACAGTTCCGCAGAGAGATTCGGCATTGCGCTCACGCCCTGCTGACCTCGACCATGTCGAAGTCCGCCTTGGCAGCCCCGCAGTCGGGGCACGACCAGTCCTCGGGAATGTCGTCCCATCTGGTGCCCGGCTCGATGCCGTCCTCCGGCCAGCCCTCGGCCTCGTCGTACTCGAATCCGCATTGGACACAGCGGAAAAGCTTGAAATCGGTACTCATGTCACGCCACCTTCGGGTCGAAATCGATCTTTTCGCGGACCCCGCAGTCGGGGCAGCACCAGTCGTCGGGCACATCGGCCCACGAGGTGCCGGCGGGGAATCCCTCACGCGGTGCGCCGGACGCCTCGTCGTAGACGTAGTCGCAGACCGGGCACTGGTAGGCGGCCATCACCGAACTCCGCCGCTGTACTTGGCCAGCACCTTCTCGCGCTTGCCGGGTTGGATGTTCACGCGGGTGATGTCGCCGTCGTAGTGGTCGAGCACGCGGTGATCCATCACCTTGCGCCAGAGCGGCGGGAAATACGCGAGCGTGATCATGCTGGCGTAGCCGCTGGGCAGGTTGGGAGCACCGTCCATGCTCCGCAGCGTCTGGTAGCGCCGGGTCGGGTTCGCGTGATGGTCGCTGTGGCGCTGCAGGTGGTACAGGAAGATGTTGGTCACGATATGGTCGGAATTCCAGCTGTGTGAGGGCGCGCAGCGCTCGTAGCGGCCACTGGCAGTCTTCTGACGCATCAGGCCGTAGTGCTCGAGGTAGTTGACCGTCTCGAGGAGAGAGAAACCGTAGATCGCCTGAATGATCAGGAACGGGATGACGACCGGACCGAAGATGGCGATGAGTGCGCCGAACAGCACCACCGACATGAGCCAGGCATTGAGCACGTCGTTGTGAATGCTCCACGTGCTCTTGCCGAGTCGCTGCATCCGGGTCTTCTCGAGTTCCCAGGACGACTTCAGGCTTCCCCAGACGCTGCGGGGCAGGAACGTCCAGAAGCTTTCTCCGAAACGTGAACTCGCCGGATCCTCCGGGGTGGCGACCCGGACGTGATGGCCCCGGTTGTGCTCGATGTAGAAGTGGCCGTAGAAGGTCTGCGCGAGAGTGATCTTTGCCAGCCACCGTTCGAGCTCGGTCTTCTTGTGGCCCATCTCGTGTGCGGTGTTGATGCCGATGCCGCCCATGACGGCGACGCTGAACGCGACGCCGACCTTCGACACCAGCCCGAGGCCGCCGTCGATGCCGAGCCAGGAGAGATTGTCCGCCGACCAGAGGTAGCACGCGAACACCAGGCTCGCCAGCTGGAACGGGATGAACACGTACGTGCAGTACCGGTAGTACCTGTCGTTCTCGAGCTGTTCCATCACTTCCTCGGGAGGGTTCTGGCCGTCGGGCCCGAAGAACCTGTCGAGGATCGGGAGCGCGATGAACAGCAACAGGGCGCCGATCCACCACCACACCGGGGCCACCACCGACCATCCGAGTTGGTTGAACGCCCACACCAATCCCGCGGCGAGGAACAGGGCGGTCGGGGGTATCAACCCCATCAGCCACAGGTAGCGCTTGCGGTCGCGCCAGGCTTCCGGTGGTGCTTCCTCTGTCGTCCTGCCGATATCCGACGTCGTCACGGTCCGAACCTCCTCGTCCAGTAGCTGTCGCGGTATGAACCAGCTCACTCTGCATTGGACAGTACACGGCTATGCATCCAGAGTCTAGACAAATCAGCGCATTTGTAAATTAGTGCGGTGCTCTAACGCCGGGGGCTTCGCCACCGATAAAGAGTTCGACACTGTTCCACTGCTGAGGAGGCCTTCGATGTTCCGTGACCCCGGACTTCCCGACTGGCTCGAATTCGTCCTCGGCCTGCTCGGGTACCGCTGGTAGTCGTCTACTCCGGCGTCCGCGAGCGCGCCGCGAACGTCGCTGTCGCCACGACGGCGAACACCAGCCCCCACCACGGGTGACCGGCGACTGCGATGAGCACGCCGGTCACCGCGAACAGCGCGGTCTGGGCGAACAGTCGTGCGGGATTGTGTAGTCGTCGAGACGATTTCGGTGCCATGGTGACGCCCCAGAGCACGGCCGCGGCCACTGGGAGGAGCGTCGCCAGTACCACCTGAACGACCGTCGAGTTCGCGAGCGACCAGCCCGCGACGGCGAGCAGGACCAGCATCGCGATCTCGCAGGCGAAAGCCACGACGTCGAGAACACCCACTCGTGGCGCGCCGGCTTCGCTCATCGACCCAGCTTAGATGCGTACGTTGAAAGGGAGGCCGAACACGGGACGACGGAAGAGAGACTCGTGCAGATCGGGGCCGGCAAGGTCTTCGGTGGCATCGGCTCCGTCATCGGACACGAGGCAACGCACGGGTTCGACGACCAGGGAAGCCAATTCGACGGCAACGGCAACAACGTGAACTGGTGGACACCCGCGGACCGAGAGCAGTTCGCGGCCCGGACGGAGAAACTCGCCGACCAGTTCGACGCCTACACCCCGATCCCGGCCGGCCCGACGTCCACGTCCACGGCAACCTGACTCTCGGCGAGAGCATTGCCGATCTCGGTGGAGTCAACGCGTCGTACGACGCACTGCAGGCCGTGCTCGATTCCGATCCCGGTACGGCGGAGGAGAAGATCGACGGGCTACAGTTCGGACAGTCGTTCGGCTGCCCTGCTTCGCCTGTGAGTACTTATTAACCTGGATCCACCGATGTGGTGTCGGGGTAGGTGAGTCGAAACGGCGAGATGCCCTTGCGTGCTGAAAGAATTGGACTTCTCACAGAACCAGTTCGATCGACACGAAGGGCATCTCTAGGGTGCAACTATCCCACACCCACCCGGTGACGGCCTCGGCGTTCGACGACCGCAATCTCCTCGCCGCGGCCGGACTGGTCCCGGTCCTGGGGTTGGCTCAGGACTGCGGCCTCGATGACCTGGCAGACGAGCATCTGACGCTGCCCACCGACAAGGGCGCACACGCGGGCCGGAAGGTGACCGCACTGGTAGCGGGCATGGTCGCCGGCGCCGACAGCATCGACGACATGGCGCTGCTGCGGCACGGCGCCATGCCCACGGTATTCGACCGCCCGTACGCCCCGTCGACGCTGGGCTCCTTCCTGCGGACGTTCTCCTTCGGGCACGTCCGCCAACTCGACGCCGTCGCCGCCCGATTCCTGCAAGGCCTGGCCGAACGAACACCGCTGGTCGGTGGGCCCGAATCAGGTGGGCGGATCCTCGTCGACCTCGACGACACCATCGTCGAGGTGCACGGGCACGCCAAGCAGGGTTCGGGCTACGGATATACGGGGGTCCGGGGGTTGAACGCGCTGATCGCCACCGCCACCACCGACGGGCGGGCACCGGTGATCGTCGGCCAACGCCTGCGCCGCGGCGGCTGCGGATCCCCACGCGGGGCATCCCGGATGGTCAGCGACGCCCTCGCCACACTCGGCCGCCTGCGCCCGCAGCTGTCACCGGGGTCTGTGCTGGTGCGGGCCGACTCGGCCTTCTACGGGCACCCGACCGTGTCCGCGGCACTGCGCTCCGGCGCCGACGTCTCGGTCACGGTGCGGATGACCGCGACGGTGAAGGCGGCGATCGCCGCCATCGACGAGGATGCGTGGACCCCGATCGAATACACCGACGCCGTCTACGACGAACAGGCCGGCCGGTGGATCTCCCGCGCCGAGGTCGCCGAGATCGACTTCACCGCGTTCACCCGCCTCGCCTCCGAGCGGACACCGGGCCGGTTGGTGGTGCGCCGCATCCCCGACCTGCGGGAACACACCGATGGTCAGGGCACGTTGTTCGACGCCTGGCGGTTCCACGCGTTCTTCACCACCACCGACCCCGCCGTCCTGGACACCGTGGCCGCGGACAAGATCCACCGCGGGCACGCGATCATCGAGCAGGTCCACGCCGACCTGAAGAACTCCGCGCTCGCGCACCTGCCGTCGGGGCGGTTGGCCGCCAACAGTGCCTGGCTGGTGCTTGCGGTGATGGCGTTCAATCTCACCCGCGCCGCCGCCACCCTCACCGGGGCCCGCCTGGCCAAGGCGACGACCGCCACCATCCGCCGGACCCTGATCTCGGTCCCGGCGCGGATCGCGTCCTCGGCCCGCCGCCTCACCCTGCACCTGCCGCGGCGCTGGCCCTGGGAATCCGAATGGAACCAACTCTTCACCCACACCCGACATCGAAGACCCCAGGTCACCTAATCCGCCCGGCCACCCCCGGCCCCGACCCGAAAGACCCAGTGGAACAACCCGACACATCGGTCGGGCGATCACCCACACCCCTGACAGCCCATCAACGGCCACAACCGAACCCATCACCCGACCCGCCCCTATCGGTGGATCCAGGATTAACCACGGGCGGTTAATAAGTACTCACGGGCGAAGCATCGCGGCAATGTGCCCGAGCCGGGGCTGGTCGATCGACCCCTCCACGCAGCGCGCGAACAGCCACAGCTGTAGCCGCTCGACTTCGAGGCCGAGCAGGCCCGCCATCCGGTTCGAGAATCCGACCGGGTCGGCGGCGAGGCGATCGACATGGTCGAGCATGTGCTGCAGCACGTCGTACATCGGATCGCCGACGTACGGTTTGGGATCGATCACCAGCCACGGCTCGCGGGCGGCCGACAGCACGTTGTCGGGGTGCAGATCGGTGCACAGCAACCGCGACTGCGTTGCCGTCCTCGGTAGCTCGCGGAACAGCTCCATCCCGGCTCGCGCGAGGCCCGGATCCAGGTGCGGCCTGCGTGCGAGTTTCTCCTCGAACTCGTCGGCCCATACGTCGCACATGCCGGTGAGTGGGCGGAACGGAGTGCCGGCAGGGGGTTCGATCCACAGTCTGCGCAGCAACCCCGCGATCACGACGTCCTGTTCCTCGGGCGGCCGGACGTCGGACAGCGGGGTGCCGGGTTCGCAAGCTTCGAGGAGCAGCGCCGTGGTGTGGTCGAGCACGCGGTGGTCGAGCAGTCGGACGGCGCCGTCACCGTTCCACGCCGCCAGTCCGTCCGCCTCGTGCAGTGCCTCGTCGTGTCGCCAGCCGACCTTCAGTACCACCCGTTCGCCGGCGGCGGTGCGTGCGGGCGCCGTCCAGGACGTCACGCCGCCCGGCTGGAACGGGCGCCCGACGTCCAGCGACCACTCCCGGCTCACCGTCGCGACGACGGCGGGGAGGTCGGCCAGCCACGTTCGGCGCGGCGCGTCGGGAGCGTCGTACTCGGCCATCTCACGCACGAGGTTCGTCGGCAGTTCAAGATCCGGCACACCCGCATTGTGCCTCGCAGGTCGTCGGGTCACCGCCTTCCGCGGTCCCACACGCGCTGCGTCTGCTCGGCGATGTCAGAGTGGTGGGTCTGCTGGAAGTTGCGTCCACCGCGGGCGAAGGTGTGCACGGTCGCGGGCGGTACGTCGAACTCGGCGACGGGTGCGTCGAGCCACTCGCAGTCTCGGAGGTGCACCAGATCCACAGCCGCGGCCTCCGGACTCGAGTCGTAGCGCCACGGACCGTCGATCCGGCCGAGGAGGTAGAGCCCGTCGGCGTCACGCGACCAGACGAACGATCCGTCCAGCACCTGCGTGAAGCGTTCGAGCCGGCGTGCGGCCGGATCACCGTAGGTGCGCTCGGTCGCGTCGAGCGCCTCACTCAGATCGACGGGAGGTGGGGCCAGCAACCCGCCGATTCCACACACGTCCATCGCGAGCGCGCGCTGCACCGCGAGCCCTGGGTCCACGCCGTCGCGGCGGGAACGCATCGGTGCGCGGTAGACGTCGGTGGGTGTCATACGTATGGATTCTCCCTGACGCCGAACCGCGACAGCACGCTTCGGCGATCGTCTACCCGGGTAAACTAGAACCTGTTACATTCGCGGGAGGGGTACTACTTCTGGAACTCGGAGAGAACTCATGAGCTACCGCGTCGTCGAATGGTCCACCGGTACGGTCGGGCGTCACGCCATCGCAGGCATCGACGCCCGCGACGACCTCGAATTGGTCGGCGTGTGGGTGTCCAACCCGGAGAAGGTCGGGAAGGACGCCGGGGAGCTGGCCGGCCTCGGCCGAGAACTCGGGGTGACGGCGACCGACGACAAGGCGGCACTTCTCGCCCTGAAGCCGGACTGCATCGTGCACACCGCGATGACGGACGACCGCATCTTCGACGCGATCGAGGACCTGATCTCGTTCCTCGAAGCGGGCATCAACGTCGTGTCCTCGGGACCCGTTCTGTTGCAGTACCCGATCGGTGTGGTCCCGGACGAACTCGTCGACCGCATCCGCCGCGCCGGCGAACAGGGAGGCGCAAGCCTCCACGTGAACGGCATCGACCCCGGATTCGCGAACGACGTTCTGCCGCTGGCCATGACGAGCCTGTCGCAGCGGATCGACCAGGTGCGCTGCTCCGAGATCGCCGACTACTCCACCTACTACCAGCCGGTGGTGATGAGTGAGATCTTCGGATTCGGCAAACCCGTCGAGGAGACGCCGATGCTGTTCCAGCCGGGCGTGCTGTCGCTGGCGTGGGGGAGCGTCGTCCGCCAGATCGCCGCGGGACTGGACCTCACGCTCGACGAACCGCTGGTGGAGAAGTTCGAACGCATCCCCGCCGAGGAGGATCTGGACATTCTGTCGTGCCACATCGCAAAGGGCACGGCGGCGGCAGTGCGGTTCGAAGTCGTCGGCACGGTCGACGGGGTGCCGCGCGTGGTCCTCGAGCACGTCACCCGCACCCACCCCGAACAGAAACCGGACTGGCCGAAACCCACTCGCAGCGACGGGTGCTACCGCATCGACATCACGGGCGAGCCGATGATGACCGTCGAGTTCAACCACCACGGCGAGCACGGCGACCACAACGTGTCGGGGATGATCGTCACCGCGATGCGGCTGGTGAATTCGGTGCACGCGGTGGTCGAAGCGAAGCCCGGGCTCGTGACCGCAGTCGACCTGCCCCTCGTCACCGGTCGCGGATTATGCGCTTCGCGCCCGTGAGTACTTATTAACCTGGATCCACCGATAGGGGCGGGTCGGGTGATGGGTTCGGTTGTGGCCGTTGATGGGCTGTCAGGGGTGTGGGTGATCGCCCGACCGATGTGTCGGGTTGTTCCACTGGGTCTTTCGGGTCGGGGCCGGGGGTGGCCGGGCGGATTAGGTGACCTGGGGTCTTCGATGTCGGGTGTGGGTGAAGAGTTGGTTCCATTCGGATTCCCAGGGCCAGCGCCGCGGCAGGTGCAGGGTGAGGCGGCGGGCCGAGGACGCGATCCGCGCCGGGACCGAGATCAGGGTCCGGCGGATGGTGGCGGTCGTCGCCTTGGCCAGGCGGGCCCCGGTGAGGGTGGCGGCGGCGCGGGTGAGATTGAACGCCATCACCGCAAGCACCAGCCAGGCACTGTTGGCGGCGAACCGCCCCGACGGCAGGTGCGCGAGCGCGGAGTTCTTCAGGTCGGCGTGGACCTGCTCGATGATCGCGTGCCCGCGGTGGATCTTGTCCGCGGCCACGGTGTCCAGGACGGCGGGGTCGGTGGTGGTGAAGAACGCGTGGAACCGCCAGGCGTCGAACAACGTGCCCTGACCATCGGTGTGTTCCCGCAGGTCGGGGATGCGGCGCACCACCAACCGGCCCGGTGTCCGCTCGGAGGCGAGGCGGGTGAACGCGGTGAAGTCGATCTCGGCGACCTCGGCGCGGGAGATCCACCGGCCGGCCTGTTCGTCGTAGACGGCGTCGGTGTATTCGATCGGGGTCCACGCATCCTCGTCGATGGCGGCGATCGCCGCCTTCACCGTCGCGGTCATCCGCACCGTGACCGAGACGTCGGCGCCGGAGCGCAGTGCCGCGGACACGGTCGGGTGCCCGTAGAAGGCCGAGTCGGCCCGCACCAGCACAGACCCCGGTGACAGCTGCGGGCGCAGGCGGCCGAGTGTGGCGAGGGCGTCGCTGACCATCCGGGATGCCCCGCGTGGGGATCCGCAGCCGCCGCGGCGCAGGCGTTGGCCGACGATCACCGGTGCCCGCCCGTCGGTGGTGGCGGTGGCGATCAGCGCGTTCAACCCCCGGACCCCCGTATATCCGTAGCCCGAACCCTGCTTGGCGTGCCCGTGCACCTCGACGATGGTGTCGTCGAGGTCGACGAGGATCCGCCCACCTGATTCGGGCCCACCGACCAGCGGTGTTCGTTCGGCCAGGCCTTGCAGGAATCGGGCGGCGACGGCGTCGAGTTGGCGGACGTGCCCGAAGGAGAACGTCCGCAGGAAGGAGCCCAGCGTCGACGGGGCGTACGGGCGGTCGAATACCGTGGGCATGGCGCCGTGCCGCAGCAGCGCCATGTCGTCGATGCTGTCGGCGCCGGCGACCATGCCCGCTACCAGTGCGGTCACCTTCCGGCCCGCGTGTGCGCCCTTGTCGGTGGGCAGCGTCAGATGCTCGTCTGCCAGGTCATCGAGGCCGCAGTCCTGAGCCAACCCCAGGACCGGGACCAGTCCGGCCGCGGCGAGGAGATTGCGGTCGTCGAACGCCGAGGCCGTCACCGGGTGGGTGTGGGATAGTTGCACCCTAGAGATGCCCTTCGTGTCGATCGAACTGGTTCTGTGAGAAGTCCAATTCTTTCAGCACGCAAGGGCATCTCGCCGTTTCGACTCACCTACCCCGACACCACATCGGTGGATCCAGGATTAACCGCCCGTGGTTGATAAGTACTCACAGGCCGAAGGCACTGAGCGCATTTCGGAGACCGTCGGGGCGCTCCGCGAGTGGAACGGGTTCGACGAGTGCGAACGCGCAGCCCACCTTTCTCGCCGCACCGTCGGCTTCCTCGCTGTCGCCGATCATCAGAGTCCGTTCGGGCTCGGAACCGAGTGCGGCGAGGGCGTGCTCGAAGATCTTCGGGTCCGGTTTGATCGCACCCACCTCGAATGACAGCACGAACGCGTCGACGAGATGCTCCACTCCCAGATCCGCGAACGCGGGCCGGATGTCGAACGCGATGTTGCTCAGCACCGCGACCTTGATTCCACGGTCCTTCAGTGACGCAAGCACTTCCGCGGTATCGGGGTATGCGCTCCAGCATCCCGGGTCGATCACCCGCTCGTACAGCCCGACCGCCTGGTCCTCGTGTGCGACCCCGGACTTGCGGAGCACATCGAGGTACGCCTGCCGGTGAAACCGGGGGTCGAGGTCGCGGTTGGTCCACGCGTGGTGCTCGGCCGCGTCCATCTCGACGGTCTGACCGACGGGCGCCGTCATGCGCCGCATGAGCTCGGCCTGCTGGTGGAGGTCGAACGGTTCACCTTCGTGGTCGGTGAGGTCGGACATCCAGCTCTCGTCCTCCTCCAACCGGAACAGCGTGCCGGAGAAGTCGAAGATCACTGCGTCGAATTCGGTGAGATCGGAAGCCACGTTTCCCAGGCTAACGCGCGGTGCGCGCGACTTCAGGGTGAAGCCGGACGGGGGTCAGTCGACTTCGAGTTCACCCATCGGTGACCAGTCGGTGCCGTCGATCGTGGTGTTGATGATTCGCGGCGTCTGCGCGAGGGCGGGCTTCAATTCGTGCATCGCATTCCGGAAATGCTCGCTCTGCACGTGGGCGACCGCGGCGTCGTCGTCACGGAACGCTTCGACGAGGACGTACAGGTTCGGATCCTCCACCGCGCGCGACCAGTAGAACCACAGGTTGCCCGGTTCGTTTCGGGTCGCGTCGGTGAACGGCTGCACCCGGTCGAGCCAGCCGTCCGCGTGGTCCGGTTTCACGGTGAAGTTGACGACGATGAAGATCACGGCTGCCTCACTTCTCGAGTTCCCGCATTCCGTGACGAATCCTACGCGCGCGATTCCGCTGGATCCTCGACCGAACGCCGTAGCCGGGTGAGGATGCGCGTGAAGCTGTCGGGGTCGTCCAGGGCACGAGCGAGAACGAGCGCGCCCTGGATTCCTGCAACGACCTCCTCGGCGAGTGGGCGCGACTGCGTGCGGTGGCCGGCGTCGGCGAGGGCGCCGGCGAGCGAATCGACCCAGTCGGTGAAGTAGGCGCGGACCCGGTGGGCGAAGCGGTCACGTTCGAGGCCGAGCGCGAACGCGCCGAACAGACAGATACGGCGACCCGACCGGAAATACGTCTCGACCTCGTCGAACATCCGCTCGAGGCGGGCGACGGCGGGCTCGGACCCGCGCAGCGGCCGGTACACGGCGGTCTGGAACCAGGCGTCGACCTCGTCGAGGACGGCCTCGGCCATCTCGTCCTTGCCGCGGGGGAAGAAGTTGTACAGGCTTCCTTTGCCGAGTCCGGTGTGCTCGGTGATGACGGCCAGACTCGCGCCGTCGAACCCGTGGGATCGGAACACCTCGGCCAGCACGGGGACGACGTCGCCGCGCTCGGCTACTGCTCGGGGCATGACTACTCCTCGTGTGCCGGTCAGAGGCCGAGATCACTCAGCCCGGGATGATCCGACGGTCGCACGCCGGACATGTCCGAGAAGAACTTGCGGTCGGATTCGTCGATCGGCACGTCGTTGATGCTGGCATGCCGCCACCGCATGAGACCGTCGTCGTCGAACTGCCAGTTCTCGTTGCCGTACGCGCGGAACCACTGCCCGTCGGTGGTGTGGAACTCGTACGCGAACCGGACCGCGATCCGATTCCCGTCGTGCGCCCACAGTTCCTTGATCAGACGGTATTCCAGTTCGCGGTCCCACTTCCCGGCGAGGAAGTCGACGATCTCGCGGCGCCCCTGCAGAAAGGTGGACCGATTGCGCCACCAACTGTCCTCGGTGTACGCCTGCGCGACCTTCTCCGGATCACGGGAATTCCAGCCGTCCTCGGCGGCGCGGACCTTCGCGCTCGCGGTGTCGAGCGTGAATGGTGGAACGGGTGGGCGGACGGACATGGTGAGCGCTCCTTTTCGGAGAGGGGCTTGTACCTTTCAGTACAGACTGTACCGATAGGTACAAGCGCTGTCCAGGGTCGCGCCGCACTCAGTTGACGGCTGATGCCCCCGCCGTGACGGCGAGGGCATCAGCTGATCGTGAAAACTAGTGCGTTTCGGCGAGTTCCGCGCCGATGCCGGTCTCGGCGCGCACCAGCATCTCGGCGAATTTCTCGTCTCGATCCGCCGAACGTCCGTGAAGGCGTTCGCCGGCGAGGGAGCCGATCACGGCGGCGGCACACCCGAGCGGCATCGTGATGATCACCGGCAACTGAATGGTCAGCGGCGCCGGTCCGCTACCCAGCCAGAGCGCTTCCGTGAACATCAGGCTCACCACGGTGGATGTCAATCCCACCGAGATGCCCCACACGGCGCCGGTGCTGTTGAACCGTCGCCAGTTGAGGCTGAGCAGCAGGCTCGGCAGGTGCGCACTTCCTGCGACCATGAACGCCATTCCCATGAAATACGTGATGTTGGTGGTATCGCCGATCGCCATCGTCAGTCCGATCGCGACCACGCTGAAACCGACGGCCGCGTACCGGGCGACCTTCGCCTCGCGGGCATCCGCGGTCTCCGTGTCGGCGTCCGCAGCCTTCCTGCGGGTGAGGGTGGGCCACACGTCGTGGGCGAACGTTCCCGCCGCGGAGATCACGACGCCCGCGACGACGGCGACGATGCTCGCGAACGCGACGGCTGCCACCATGGCCAGCGCGATCGATCCGCCGATGGTGCCGACGCCTCCGCCGAGTTCCGTGACCAGCGTGGGTGCCGCGAGATTGCCGCCTGCGCCGACACGATCCGCCCCGTCCGGGCCGAGGAGCGCCGCGGTGCCGAAGCCCATGACGATGACGATCAGGTAGAAGATGCTGCACAGTGCGACGGTCCAGCCGAGCGACTTCCGTGCCGTCGCGGCCTCGGGGACGGTGAAGAAGCGAATCAGGATGTGCGCCATACCGGCCGTGCCGAGCGCGAACGCGAGGGAGTACGAGATCAGGTTGATCGCACCGGTCTGCCCGAAGATCAGGCCCGGGGAGAGGATCGCATCTCCGGCTGCCGCGTTCGACGTCGCCGCCCCGAGCATGCCGGGGAGGCTGAAGCCGAATTTCGCCAGGATCCCGAGGCACACCACGATTGCCAGGATCGACAGGATGGACGACTTGATCACCTGAACCCACGTGGTCGCCAGCATTCCGCCGACGAAGACGTAGATACCCATGAGTGATCCGGCCACCACGACGGACAGGCCGAACGGGATGCCCGAGACGGACTCGAGCAGGACGCCCGCCGCCACGAGCTGGGCGAGCAGCACGAATGTTCCGGTGACGATGGTGCTGAGAGCTACCACCACCCGCACGCGACGTGCACCGGTCCGGAACACCAGAACATCGGCGAGCGTGAACTTTCCGACGTTCCGCATCTTCTCGGCGAGGAGGAAGAGGACGGGGAGGAAGGAGACCACCGACGTGCACAGAATGACGGCGCCGTCGACGCCCTTGTAGAAGATCAAACCCGTGGTGCCCAGGAAGCTGCCCGCCGAAATGAACTCGCCGGCGATCGCGAAACCGTTCTGCCAGCCCTTGATCGAGCGGCCCGCGGCGAAGAAACCGGTGGCGCTGCGGCTTCGGCGCGATGCGGCGAACGTCACCCACAGCGTGAGCGAGATGACGGCGGCGCAGATGCCGATGGCGAGGAAGTCGGCGTCGCCGGTCATGAGACATGCTCCTGATCACGTTGCGCGATGGCCCGGACGGCGTCATCGGCGGCGGGTTGGATGTAGGTACGGGACAGTCGGAAATACGCGTACACGAGTACCCAGGTGCCGGCGAATTGGGAGAACACCACCCACAGCGACAGCGGAACACCGAATGCTGTGTTATCGCCGAGGAATTCGGGGAAGTAGGCGAATCCGACCAGAAACCCCGAGAACAGTGCGATCGCGATCAGGCCGAGTCCGGTGGTGACGGCGCGTCGGCGGCGTCGCAGTTCGACGAACTCCGGCAACGCGAGAATCGGTGACCAGACGGCTGCGCTCGCCGCGGTGGCAGGGGACTCGGTGGTCACGCGTTCACCGCCGCGCGTCGCGCCGACTCGAGGGCGAAACGGTTCTCGTCCCAGCCCTCCGAGAGCGGCCCGAAGTAGTGGAAGCGCACCTGCTTGACGCGGTACAACCAGCGGCCGTCGACTTTGACGGCTTCGTCCGTGTACCGGCCGGCGGCGATGGAGGCGTTGCCGTCGGATACGCAGGGCTGCCAGAGGAACGAGCGGACGGTGGCCCGATCGCCGTCGAGGTCGATCTCCAGGTTGGTGATGAAGTGCCAGAACGCGGTGAGCCCGCCGGGGGCGAGGCCGGCGAAGAACGCCCGCATCTCGCTCTTGCCCTTCGGGTTGGACAGCCCGTCGAATTCGCCGTCGTCGGTGAACAGATCCATCAGGGCGTCCCAGTTGGCGTCGTCGAGATGGCGGCAGTACTGCGCGTCGAGGTACCGGATGGCCTCCAGGTCTTCGAGGCGGCGGATTCGTTCTTCGAGGGTGCTCAAGGTGGCATACCTCCACGGTGTGAGGAGCGGAATGCGCGAACTGGCAATTAACAACCGTTCACGTGATCTGGACCGTAACGGACGCTCTACCGTCGGTCAACACCGTGCGCCGTTCACCCCGTTCGACGTGCGTAAAGGCTGGTGAACTGCATTTTCTGCAGGGTGTGTTGCCCGCGCCTCCCGCGGCACCTACCCTCCGAGGGGTGAACACTCGGTCAAGTGGTGCGGTGATTCCCTCCGTCCGGCAGCGGATCCTGGACGCGGCGCTGGAGGAGTTCTATACCGCCGGCTTTCATGCGGCGACGATGCGCACCATCGCCAAGCGTGCGGGCTGCAGCGCCGCCAACGTGTACAACCATTTCGAGAACAAGGACGAACTCCTGGTCGAGATTCTGCGGTCGGCCAGTGACGAACAGTTCACTGCCACCCGGACCGCTCTGCGGAAGGCGGGGTCCGCACCGGCGGAGCAGTGGACTGCCGCGGTGGTCGCGCATTCGCTGTATACCGCCCGCAATCAGCAGGCCTGCCTCGTGGCGAACACCGAACTGCGCTATCTGGATGAGGTGGATCGCAAACGGGTCGTGGGCTCGCGCGATGCGCAGGAGCACCTGTTCGTCACCATCGCGGAGGCGGGTGTGGCCGCCGGCGACTTCGACGTCCCCCACGTTCACCAGGCGGTGACTGCCGTGCTGACGATGTGCGCGGGCATCGCGCTCTGGTACCGGCCGGACGGACCACTGTCCGCGCAGGCGGTTGCGGACTCGTACGGCATCTACGCGCTCAACCTGGTCGGATATCGTCCGGCCTGAGTCGGCGGTTCAGCATTGACGCTGCGGTCCGGACATGCTCTACTGGGTGAACAAGCGTTAATGTGATCCGAGTGCAGAACTACGAGTTCTCCCGGGTCGCGCGCCCCGTAGTTCGAATGGATGAGGAGTGTCCATGACTCACCGGCCGTCGCAGCCACGTACCGATTCACCGCGGTATCTGACCGAGGACCGATTGGCGATCCGCGACCTGGCTCGCGATTTCGCGATGAAGCAGGTGCTTCCGGTCGCGAACGAACTCGATCCGGTGCAGGGCACCATCCCCGACACGCTGAAGAAGGCGATGGCCGAGGTCGGCTTCTTCGGGATCATGATCCCGGAGGAGCACGGCGGTCTCGGTCTCGGTGTGTTCGAGTACTGCCTGGTCGCGGAGGAGTTGTCGCGGGCGTGGATGAGTGTGTCGGGACTGCTGGCCCGCGGTAACGGGATGGGCGGCGGGTTCACCCCCGAGCAGGAGTCGGCGTTGCTGCCGAAGGTCGCCCGCGGCGACTACCTCGGCGCGTACGCCCTGTCGGAGGCCGAGGCCGGATCGGACGTCGCAAACATCTCCTGCCGCGCGACCCGGGACGGTGACGACTGGGTGATCAGCGGCACGAAGATGTGGTGCACGTACGCCGACGAGGCCGATTACCTGGTGCTGTTCGCCCGCACCGATCCGAACAAGGATCCGGCGAAGCCGCACCGCGGGATCAGCGCGTTCCTGATCGAGAAGGACCGCGGGGGTTTCCCCGAGGGGATCAGCGGGACGAAGATCCGCAAGATCGGGTATTTCGGGTGGAGCACGTGGGAGCTCTCGTTCGACGGTTTCCGGGTGCCGGCCACGTCGATGCTCGGGGAGGAGGGCAAGGGCTTCTACCTGGCGGTGTCCGGTCTCGAGGTGGGGCGGGCGCATACCGCGGCCCGGGCGATCGGTCTGGCGCGGGGCGCCTTGGAGGATTCGATCGCGTACCTGCATACCCGCCGTCAGTTCGGGCACGAGTTGGCCGATTTCCAGCATCTGCGGTTCAAAGTGGCGAAGATGGCTGCCGACATCGAGGCAGCCCGGCAGTTGATGTATTCGGTGGCGACGGATATCGACACCGGCCGGCGGTGTTCGCTGGAGGCGTCGATGTGCAAGCTGGTGGCCACGGAGATGGCCGAACGGGTGACCAGTGAGGCGGTGCAGATTCACGGCGGCGCCGGGTACACCACAGATTTTCAGGTGGAACGGCATTGGCGGGATGCGCGGCTCACGAAGATCTTCGAGGGCACCAGCGAGATCCAGATGCGGATCATCTCCGACGAACTGCTGGGAAGGACTGCAGAATGAGCACACTCACCATGAGCATCGCTGTCGGCGATCGCACTGTGAGCGACGCCCGGCGCGTCTCCGAACTCGGACTGTCCCTGCCGGATGCATCGCTGACGGGGATCGTCGCGGCAGGAATACTCGCGCCGCCGGCGACGTCCGGTGCCACACGTACCGGGCTGCAATGGAATTCGCAGTCCGCGGTGACAGGTGACGATGTCGTCCATGTCGAGTCCGTCGTCACGCGTGTCGAACAGTCGAAGGACGGAGCCGTGTTCGATCGCCACGTGCGGCTCGTCGACGACGGCGGCTCGGTACGTGAACAGGGAATCGAGACGTGGAGTTCGCCCGAACCGTCCGACGTCCGATTCGATCCCGCTGTCGACTTCTGCACACCGGCCTGGGGAGAGCGTCTCCGCGAATCCCTCTCCACCGATCCGGCCTTCGCGTCCTCACTGTCGTCGTGGGACGGCACCGTGGGCCTGCGTTGCACCGACTCCTCGGGCCGGGCCCGGGAACTGCACCTACGGATCTATCGCGGAACGATCATCGACGTCGCCCGCCGGGTCCCGGGTGGGGCCACATTCACGCTCATCGCTCCGGCCGTCACCTGGGTCGACCTGGTGTTCGCCGAACGGAACGACTTTCTGCGCCGCGCCATCCGGGGCGAATTCTCCTCCAGCGGTGACGGGTACGAATACCTGCGACTCACCAAACCGCTCGACATCATCATCGCCCACGCCCGCAGCGCCGCACGTGAGTGGCAAAGCGTGCCGGGGCACACTTTGCCACTCACGTGCGGAAGGGAGGCCCGGCCATGATCGAGGCCCGCTACCTGGAGATCGACGGAGCGCTCGGCTTCGTCGAGATCATCACCCCCGACAATCACCCGGACACCGACGTGCCCACCGTGCTGTGCCTGCACACCGCGGGCCAGAGCGGAGTCCAGTGGCGGCACGTCGCGTCCGAACTGGCAGACCGCGGCCACCGGGTGATCGTCCCCGACCTTCCGGGGCACGGACGTTCCGAGCCCGCGGTCGACGGGCCCGTCACCAGCATCGTCACGTTCGGCGACTGGCTCTGGAAGGTACTCGACGCACTCGCCGTCGAACGTCCCTTCGTCATGGGATGTTCCATCGGAGGCAAGCTGACACTCGAACTCGCCACGCGGTCGTCGAGGCCGCTGGCCGGAGCGATCGCGATGGCAGCGGAGGCCGGTCCCGGCCGCGTCAACGTGGCTGGGCTGCGCCGCGAACTCGAGGACGTCGCCGGACCCAGCCGCTCCGACCGCACGTACCTGGGCACGCTCGCCTCGATCGGAGACACCGTGCCCGAGCCCACGGCGCAGCTGATCGCCACCATGCACAAACGTGAGGACCCGGAGATCTCGTCCTCCGACCTGATCGCGTGGGGAACGCACGACGTGCGCGACCGACTCGCCGACATCACCTGCCCCATCAGGCTCGTCGCCGGAGCGCAGGACCCGTGGATCGATGCCGCAGTCGTCGAGCAGGCCGCGTCGGCACTCGACGCCGCCCAGCCGGGACGTGCGACGTTCACCCTGCTCGAGGGTGTCGGCCACTACCCGATGGAGGAGGTCGACGACTTCGCCGCGGTGACGGACGAGTGGTTGACCGAACTGCGTGCGGCGGTGGTGCTCTCGTGACAGCGCACACCGCGGCCACGCGCCGTGACACACTCGCCGCGTTGCTCGGCGAACTCGTGACGGCCGACCCGGATGCCGCCGCCACCCTCGACGTCGTCGACGGCGAGCCGATCGTCACCAGTCGAGCCGAACTCCGTGCCCGCGTCGACGCGCTGACGTCGGAACTCGTCGGCGTCGGCGTCCGGCGCGGCCAGTGTGTGGCTGTCTTGCTGCCGAACTGGTCGGACGCGATCGTCTGGCAACTCGCCGCGTCCGCGGTGGGTGCGCACGTCATCGGCGTCAACACCCGCTACAACACGCACGAGATCGCGCACATCCTCACGTCGGCGCGTCCCGCGGTGGTGGCCGTGGCCGACCACTTCCACGGTCTCGACCTGTTCGGGCGGCTCGACGAGGCACAGCGCTCCCTCGACGTCCCGGCCCCGGCGGTCGCCGTGGTGCGCGGTCCCGGAACGACGGGCGACGCCCCCGACCCGGCGCGATTCGACCTCGGCGGTGGCGCCTGGGCAGCCGGCAGCACGGACACCGGCACCGTCCAGGTGCCGGAGACACCCGACATGGCCACCACCACCGCGGCGGGCGAGCGGGCGGCGCCGGACGACGTGCTCGCGGTCGCGTTCACGACGTCCGGATCCACCGGCGTCCCCAAACTCGCCGCCCATCGCGAATCCGCGGTGGTTCGGCACGCGCGAGCAGACGCCGTCGTCCTCGGCGTCGAACCCGGCGACGTCACCCTGTGCGTGCTGCCGGTGTCCGGGGTGTTCGGATACAGCACCGCCCTGGCGACTCTCGCCGGCGGCGGCGCCCTGCTGATGGAACCGGTTTTCGACGCCGCGGACACGCTGGCCCGCATGGCGTCGCTGAAGGTCACGCACGTGGTCGGCGGCGACGACCTCTTCGCGCGGCTGTACGACACGTGGCACGGGGGCGACCGCGCCGACCTGTCGTCGTTGAAGCGCCTCGGGATCGCCGACTTCCTCGGGCGTTCGCACGAGGTGGCGGCGTGGGTGCGTGACGAGTTCGACGCCGTCACGACGGGCGTCTTCGGGTCTTCCGAGGTGTTCGCGCTGATGCTGCTGTGGGATGCCGCGGATCCGGAATCCCTGCGCTGGAACGGCGGCGGACGTCCGGTCGAACCCGGCATCGAGGTGCGCATTGTCGACCCACTGGACGACTCGGCCCTTCCGGACGGCGAGCAGGGCGAGCTTCAGGTACGCGGACCGAACGTCGTCGACGCCTACCTCGGCAATCCGGATGCGGCCGCGCGAGCATTCACGCGGGACGGCTGGTTCCGCAGCGGCGACCTGGCCGTCGCGACCGGCGACGGCGGCTATACGTATGTATGCCGGATGGGTGACGTGCTCCGGCTGCGCGGGTTCCTGGTGGATCCCGCCGAGATCGAGCACCGGCTGGCGGAACACGAGGCCGTGCACCTGACGAAGGTCGTGGGGATCACCGGCACCGGCGGATACACCGAGGCGGTGGCGTTCGTCGTTCCCACCGAGGGCACATCGGCGGATGCCGCAGATCTCAAGGCTTGGTGCGCAGAGTCGTTGGCGGCCTTCAAGGTCCCGGCCGCCGTGCACATGATCGAGCAGATGCCGACCACGGTGGGCGGTAACGGAACCAAGATCCGAGCGGTCGAACTGCGCGAATGGGCGCAGCGGTGGACCGATTACGAAAGGGATTTCCGCAGTGCCTGAGAATTCGAACGCCCAGGGCAGCGATGTCGTCGTCTGTGAGCCCCTCCGCACCCCCGTCGGCCGATACGGCGGACAGTTCAAGGACGTTCCCGCCGCCGACCTCGGCGCGTGGGTGGTGTCCGAACTGCTCGTTCGCACCAAGGTGGATCCGGGCAGCATCGACGACGTGATCTTCGGTCAGTGCTACCCGAACGGCGAGGCGCCCGCTATCGGGCGGGTCGTGGCCCTCGATGCGGGACTGCCGGTGACGGTTCCCGGTCAGCAACTCGACCGCCGCTGCGGATCCGGTCTGCAGGCCGTGCTCGACGCGGCGATGCGGGTACAGACGGGGGTCGCCGAACTGGTGATCGCCGGCGGCGTGGAATCGATGAGCCGCGCCGAGTACTACACCGAGTCGATGCGCTGGGGAGCCAAAGGTGCGCCGGCAGCGCTCCACGACAGACTCGCCCGCGGCCGCGTCACCGCGGGCGGACGCAATTATCCGGTGCCGGGCGGCATGCTCGAGACGGCGGAGAACCTGCGCCGCAAGTACGGCATCAGCCGCCGGGAGCAGGACGAGCTCGCGGTGAGTTCCCATCAGCGGGCTGTCGCTGCGATCGACTCCGGAAAGTTCGCCGAGGAGATCGTCCCGGTGGGTGTGCCCGTCCGCAGGGGCGATCCGCAGGTCGTCGATCGGGACGAGCACCCCCGAGCCGACACGACGATCGAGTCACTCGCTCGGCTGCGGCCCATCGTAGGCAGCGACCCCGACGCGACCGTCACCGCAGGCAACGCCAGCGGACAGAACGACGGTGCGGCAGCGTGCCTCGTCACTACCCGGGCACAGGCGGAGCGTCTCGGGCTTCAGCCGCTCGCCCGCCTGGTCACCTGGGCGGTCGCGGGTGTGGAGCCGTCCGAGATGGGTATCGGACCGGTGCCGTCCACCGAACGGGCCCTGAAACGCGCCGGGCTGACTCTCGCCGACATCGACCTGATCGAACTGAACGAGGCATTCGCGGCGCAGGCGCTGGCAGTCACGCGCGAATGGAACTTCGGTGCGCGGGATTTCGACCGCACCAACGTCAACGGCTCGGGGATCTCGCTCGGACACCCCGTCGGCGCGACGGGAGTGCGAATCCTCACCACCTTGCTGCGCGAGATGGACCGCCGCGGCGCCCGTTACGGTCTCGAGACGATGTGCATCGGCGGCGGCCAGGGGCTGACCGCGATCTTCGAGCGGGTCTGACCGCTCAGCTGTCGAGAGCCCGAATCCAGTCGGTGAGCGCCCGCACCACGTGTGCGGGCGCTTCCGGCATCAGGGCGTGGCTGGCATTCGGGACGACGGTCACGGTGACCAATTCGCCGAACCGATCCCGCAATTCGTTCTCCGTCTCACGCGGACGGAACGGGTCGAGAGCGGACTGCAGGTCCAGGATCGGCTGGTGCGCGACATCCCACCACTCCTCCTTGGGTGTGGCGGCCGATGCGGCGAGCTGGCGCTTCGACACCTCCGGGTACCAGCCGGTGAGCCACTCCGCCGGATCGTTGCCGGGGGCGAAGAAGCCGGTCTGCAGGTAGCCGATCCGCTCTTCGTCGGGCAGCGTGGAGTCCGAGCACTTCACCGCCAGCGCTGTCAGCTCGGCCGGGTAATTGCGGGCGCCTGCGGCGGCCACGACGATGCCGCGCACCAGGTCGGGCCGGTCGGCGGCCAGCATTCGTGCCACGTAGTGCCCGAAGGCATGACCGACCACCACGGCCGGACCGTTGTCCTGCGCCTCGATCACCGCTCCGACGTCGGCGGCCAGATCGTGCAACGTGATGTTCTCCAGCGGTCCCGTGCTCCGGCCGATGCCACGCGGCTGCGGACGGGATACCCGGAACCCGTTCTGCGCGAGACCGTCCGCGACGTCGTCGTAGTCGTACGATTCGCGCCCGAGCGAGGGCAGCAGGATCACCGACGGACCACTGCCCTCGACGACGACCTCGATCACGGCCGCAGCCGTGTGGACGAATTCCGTCGTCCGCGCCTGTGGCGTGCTCGGCATGATGATTCCTCCGTAAACGTTGAAGCCCCGGGCGACACGATCTTTCGCGTCGCCCGGGGAAATTGACGGTGTGTCAGTCCGCTTCGGGATCGAGCGCGAAGTCGTAGCTGACAACCTTACGCCCGGTGTCGTCGAGCCGGGGATCGAGGAGGAGTTCGGGTTTGGTCGCGGTGGCGACGTCGTCGTCGATCCAGTCGCCCCCCGCGAAGTAGAGCTGAGTGATGATCGGTTGCTTGCCCGGGGAGGTCACCCGCAGGTGCAGGTGCGCCGGACGCCACGGGTGCCAGCCCGCCCCTTCGATGAACTGTCCGGTCGGGCCGTCGGTCGGAATCTGGTACGGGGCAGGCTGAATGGTGGTGATCTCGTACCGTCCCTCCGAATCGGTGACGATGGTCCCGCGGAGGTTCCATTCAGGAAGATGAGGAGCGAACTGCGAGTAGTAACCCTCGTCGTCGGCGTGCCAGAGTTCGATGATTGCGCCGCCGAGTCCGGCACCGTCCAGGTCGGTCACCCGGCCGCTGAGGACGAGAGCGGTGTGTGCCCGGTCCTCGTCGCGCATCGGCAGGGTGCACTGTGCGGGGAGTTCCGGGGCACCGGGGACGTAGTACGGTCCCTCGATGCTTCCCTTGGTGCCCCGGAACCTGGTGGAGTTCACCTCTTCGATGTCGTGCTCGACGAACACGTCGAGGAGCAGCGGCCACTCGCCGCCCTCACCCACCTCGATGAGCCACTGCTTGAGAACCCGGTATTCCGGGTAGGTGACGGCGTGCCTGTGGATCAGCGCGCTCAATCCGGCGAGCGCCTCGGTGGCGATCGCGGACAGGCGCTCGGGTGACGTGTCGGCGGTGAACCGGGCGCCCTTGAACTTGTCGGTGGCGGCGTTGCCGGAGCCGACCGCGGTAGGGCTGTCGATAGTGGTCATGGTTTCTCCTGGTCTGAGGGGCTAGCTGCGGCCGAAGTAGGACACGTCGTCGTTGCCGATCAGGTCGGGCACGGTCCAGCCGTCGAGGTCGTACTCGGCGAGGCACTGTTCGGCCAGACCCTTCATGGAGCTGACGGTTCCGCGGTTCTCGGCGAACATGAGCAGCTCCGCCTTCACGCCCTCGTGGTTGCCTGCGTAGTTGCGCTCGTACAGCTCGTGGCGGCCACCGAACTCGCTGCCGATCGAATCCCACAGCGCCTTCATGATCTTGACGCGTTCGACCGCGGTCATGCCCTCCGAGCCGCGGACGTACTTGTCCAGGTAGGGGCGGACGTCGGGACTCTTGAAGTCGGCGGCCGAGGACGGCAGGTAGATCAGACCGGACGCGACGTCCTGCTCGATGATCTCCTTGATCCGCGGGTAACCCTGCTGCATGAACATGCGGTACGTCAGGCCGTATTCGAGCTTCGGGATGACCGTGTCGCCTACCCACGGCTCGGGATCGCGGACCATCGATTCGGTCAGTGACCAGAACAGGTTCCGCCAGCCGATGACCTCACCGACTCGGGTCTGCACGCCACGGAAGCCGCCGGCTCCGGTGGCATCGAGGGCCTTCATCAGCAGGCCGGCGATGAAGTCGAGTTTCACGGCCAGGCGGGTGCAGCCCTGCAGGGTGAAGCGGGGCAGGAATCCGGACTGCGGGAAGAAGGCGTTGATCTTGTCCACGTCGCCGTACATGAACACGTTCTCCCACGGCACCAGCACCTTGTCGAAGACGAAGATGGTGTCGTTCTCGTCCATCCGCGATGACAGCGGGTAGTCGAACGGGGAGCCCATCACGGCCGCGTTCTGGGTGTAGGACGTGCGGCAGATCAGCTTCACGCCCGGTGCGTCCATCGGGACGGTGCAGATGAGGGCGAACTGCTTCTTCTTGATCGGCAGGCCGTAGTGGGCGATGAAGTTGTAGTTGGTGATCGCCGAGCCGGTCGCCACGACCTTGGCGCCGGAGACGATGAGGCCGGCGTCGGTTTCCTTCTCCACCTTCATGAACACATCGCCGACCTCGTCCGGCGGGAGCTGCCGGTCGACCGGCGGGTTGATGATGGCGTGGTTCCAGTAGAGGACCTTTTCCTGCGATTCCTTGTACCAGCGTTCGGCGTTGTCCTGGAACGGCGAGTACAGCTCCTTGTTGGCGTGCAGGGTGCCGAGGAAGGAGGCCTTGTAGTCGGGGGACCGGCCCATCCAGCCGTATGTCATGCGCGCCCAGGTGGCGATGGCGTCACGATCCTTCAACAGATCGTCGGAGTTCTTCGACGCCCGGAAGAACGGCATCGTGACGCCGCCGTTGCCGGTGTCGGTGGGCGTCGTCAGGGTCTCGACGTGCTCGCCGGTGTGCATGGCGTCGTAGAGGCGGGCGGTCATCCGGATGGGGTTGCGGAACGCCGGATGCGTGGTGACATCCTTGACACGCTCGCCGTGCAGGTAGATCTCGCGGTCGTCGCGCAGCGACTCGATGTACTCGTCGCCCGTCATGGGCCGCGACGCGAAGTTCTTCGTGCGGTTGGCCTCGCAGTCTGCGGCGACGTTGACCTTCGTGCGGTCGACGGCGGTCTCGGGGGCGGATTCGGTGGTGGTCATGGTGTTCCCTTCGGTCAGGATTACGAGGCAGCCTGGGCGAGCTGCAGGTGAAGCGGGGTGAACGACGCGGCGGCGTCGAACCATCCGCTGTGGGGGTCGTCGAGGCAGCCGTTCCACGCCGTGGTGCCCGAGGCGGCACCCAGATCGTGGAAGGTGCTGCGGTAGAACAGCAGTGGGTCCTTGGTCGCGTCGACGGACGCGTCGACGATCTCTCCGATGAAGATGATGTGGTCACCGCCGTCGTAGGAAGCCCAGGGTGAGCACGTGAGCGTGGCCGCGTTGCCGGACAACGCGGGAGCGATGCCGGCAGAATCCCACGCCGGTTCCGTCCGTTGCGGTTTGCCCGCGAAGTGCATCGCCGTGTCGAGCTGATCGGCGGCCAGAATGTTCACCGCGAACGGCGCACCATCCAGGTAGCTGCACGCCTTCGACTTCCGGGTCAGCGTCACCTGGCACAGCCGCGGTTCGATCGAGACGGCGGTGAAGGCGGTGACGGTCGCCCCGTGCGGCTCGCCGTCGCCGTTGGCACACGTGATGACGGTGACGCCACTGGCGAACTGGCCGAAAATGTTACGCAGAGTGCGCTGGTCCATTTCTCCTGACCGCCTTTCTGCACGATTCGTGCGATAACCCCTGCGATGGGGACCTGCACAACGTATGACGGGCGTCACAATCCGTCGATCCGCATTGCGAAGGCTCGATCCGGAACGCGAAACGGGATTGCCGGACGGGGGCCGCCGGCACTTGCCCGTGATGTGAGTCACAGGCGATGCTAAGGTCGGGAGTTGCCCGTGCGCGGTCGTTGCGCGAGGTGAGAGGTCTGGTAGGCGCATGCGAGGACAGCTGGAAGGTCCCGGTTTCACCGACTGGGAGGAGGTTCACGAGGTGGTCGCGGACGCGTACTTCCCTCACGAGCTGCGTCCGCTGTCGCGGGACACCGCGGCGCGGTCTTCGCTGGAGTCCTCGCAGATGGGCGCGTCCAGGCTCGCCCGGATCGGTTTCGGGGCGCCCGTGTCGATCGAGTCCGACCATCCGGGTGCGTACGGCATCAACATCCCCTTGACCGGCCGCATCGTGTCGGTCACCGGCGGCACGGAAGTGACCTCGACGCCGGGTCTGGCCACCATCTGCCCGCCCGACACCCGGACCGTCATCACCAACTGGAGTAGTTCCTGCGAGATCATCGGATTCAAGGTGGACCGGGACTACCTGCAGCGCGAAATGGACCGCGTGCTCGCCAGGCCCGGGCAGAAGTTGCCGCGGCAACTCGACCTGCGCGCCGGCGCCGGCGCCGAGTGGCTGAGGTTCGTCCGTGCCGTCGCCGACCAAGCATTGCGCGACAGCGTTCTTCTGCACAGCGACCAGGTGTCGCAACAACTGTGCGGAGCGCTGACCACCGCGCTCGTGCTCACCGCCATGCCGGACGACGACGCGGGTGCCGCGGGAATCCGGCCGCGCATCGTCAAGCGGGTCATCGACGCGATCCAGCAGGACCCGGCCCGCCCATGGACCGCCGGGGAGATGGCCGAACTCGTCGGCGTGAGCGTCCGGCGTATGCAGCAGGGGTTCCGCGAGTACGTGGGCATGACGCCGATGGAGTACCTCGCCGATGTGCGCCTCGCGGGTGTCCATGCCGAACTCACCGGAAGTGGTTCCTGCGCAACCATTTCCGAAGTCGCGACGCGCTGGGGAATCATGCACACCGGCAGATTCGCCGCCGCCTACCGCCGCAAGTACGGCGTGACGCCGTCCGAGTCGCTGCGCGATCGCGGGCTCTGATCGGTTCGGTGGCGAGGTCGGTTTCGCCTCCGAAACGTGTCGGATCCCCGCGGTAGTATTCGCACATGAGTTCGACTGGGGGGTCGGTGGGTAGCCGTGCGGCGGAGCATCTGTCGATGCTCGCTGCCGCGGTCGACGGGCTGCTCGATGCCGGGCTCACCGAATTGTCGGACACCGAGGTCGTCGAGGTGATGCGCGGGATGGAGCAGTCGCTTCGCCGCGCGGAGGCGGTCTCACACCGATTGGTCGTGGAGAGCGTCGAACGCTCGGTCCCGGCGCGTCTGGGGTATACCTCGCCGAAGAAACTCCTGATCGACGTGCTCCGGATCTCGGGTGCGGATGCGTCCGCCCGTACCACCGCTGCCCGCGAACTGGGCGTGTGGCACACCCTGGCCGGCGAGTCGATGTCACCGGTCTTGCCGGAAACTGCTGCGGCGCAACGTGACGGCGACATCGGCGCGGATCATGTACGGGCGATCGCGAAGGTGATGCGCAAGATTCCCCACGTCGTCGACAACGACGCGGTGGTCGACGCCGAGGCCGTGCTCGCCAACTTGGCGAGAAGCGGCACCCCGGAGGATGTGGAGCAGGCGGGGCATCGGCTGCTGGCATATCTGAACCCGGACGGGAATCTCGGCGACGACCGCGACCGGAAACGCCGGCGGGGCATTTCGATCGGCAGGCAAGACACCGAACTGATGTCGAGAATCTCCGGTGAACTCGACCCTGTCGCGCGGGCGATGCTCGATCCGATCCTCGCAAAATGGGCGCGGCCCGGAATGAACAATACGGACGATCCCGACTCACCGGCTGGTGACGGCGAAGACCCCTCTATCGATCGTGACCTGTTGGCGGCGGCGGCCGCCCGCGATACCCGTACCGCGGCGCAGCGCAATCACGACGCGTTCAGCGCGGTATTTCGGGCGCTGCTCGAGTCGGGGGTGCTCGGCCGGCACCGGGGACTACCGGCCACAGTGATCGTCACGATGACACTCGAACAGTTGGAGCAGGCGGTCGGGGGTCTGGCCACAACGGCCACCGGTGGGTTGCTCCCGATCGCGGACGCATTAGCGCTGGCAGAGAAGGCGCATCCGGTGCTCGCGCTGTTCGATCATGCAGGTCGTCCGCTCCACCTGGGGCGGCGGCGTCGTCTGGCCAGCGCCGATCAGCGGATCGCCCTGATCGCCTCGGACGGGGGTTGCACACGGCCGGGGTGTTCGGCGCCGTCGAGTCTGTGCGCGGTGCACCATGTCACGGATTGGCACAAGGGCGGACGCACCGACATCGAGGGTCTGGCCCTGGTCTGCGACGCCTGCCACGCCCAGGTCAACGACGGCCCGGCCGGGTGGGCGACGCGGTCCGCGCCTGTGCACTCCACATTCGCAGGCCGCACCGAGTGGATCCCGCCACCACACATCGACCCCACCCGAAGACCGCGCATCAACCACCGACATCACCCCGGTGAGTTGATCGAGCATGCGCGACGGGAGGCCCGGGCGCCGTGACAACAACTGGGAGACACCGACGTTGGTCACAGTCGGCGCATACCGCGGAGAAGTTGCACGAGTGAGAGTGAAGAGCCGAGGCCAATACGGAGTTTGGGGTGAACAGGGCTGATATTGGCAATGACGGCGTATCGGACACCGTGGTCGCGCCATTCGCTCAATTGATCGAGTATTTCCGACGGGGTCCCGGCCAGACACGTTTCACGGACCAACGACGGCGGCACACGTTCGACATAGCTGAGGGCGGTGTGTTCATCGATGGTCTGCGGCAACAAGTCTTGAATACCGGAAAATGTAGGGCCCATCGGGTGCTCGACGCCGTGGCGTGCCCACACCTCGGCGGATGCGGACAGTGCGAATGCCCGGGCCGTGGTCGATCCGACCATCTCGTCGACCTGTGCGCTGCTGCTCGCGGTCAAAACGAAGAACAACACCGCCGGCGTAATGGCCAACGGATCTCGTCCGGCGCCCTCTGCCGCCGACCTGATCACGGCGAGCTTTTGGGAGTACTGCTTCGGCTGCTGCGGATAGGAGGGGAACCAGGCGTCGGCGTACCTGCCGGCGATGCCCAGCATCCGCGGGCCGTGCGCCGCGACCCAGATCTCCGGCCACCCGCCCTTGTGCGGCGGGATGTCGAACACGGCGTCGTGGAGCGGGAAGAATTGCGATTCCCGGGTCACCGGCGCGCCGCCCGAGTCCCACAGAGCGCGGATGGTCGCGATCGCCTCGTCGAATCGTGCTACCGGCTTTGCCCAGTCAACCCCGTACGGCTCGTTGCCTTCCCGTTCGCCGGGGCCGATACCGAGTATGGTCCGCCCGCGGCTGAGGTGATGAAGAGTGGCGGCGGCCTGCGCCGTCACGGCGGGGTTTCGCCTTCCGGCGTCGGTAACCCCCACGCCGAGTCTCAGTCGGGTGATCCGGTTCTGTGCGGCGATGTAGCCCAGGGTGGTCCAGGGTTCGTAGATTGCGTCCGCTCGCGGCGCGAGTTTGGCCACGCCGAGGTATTTCGGGTTCCAGATTGACGACGGAAACACGCCGTTGAGGTGATCGGGTATCCACATCGAGTCTGCCCCACCAGCGGCGGCGATCTGTCGGGTAGTGCGGAGCAGCAAATCGGGGGCGAATCGAACGTGCAATGCACCGTCCATCAGCCCGGTTCTGAAGCCGTTCATGGCAGGTCCTTCTCAAGCGTCCGTTCTCATTACCACGCTTCTGACTCGAGGTGCGGTCTTCTTGCTGCACCGCGAGGGGCACGCGCTGGAGCCGGTGCGACACTTTCGCATTCGCTGAACACTCGCCGCCCCGAGTTCGCGTCGTCCATCGGGACATGATCCGCCACCGGCCAAACGAATCGTGTTTCCATGGCCAGCCAAGACGAGACCGGTCGTTTTGACAGTCCTCCCGTCAGCCCTCGATGTCACTGGTCGTTAGGCCCTCGAAAGACTGAAGCCACCCGGTCACCGGCATCGCATCCTCCAGTCGGGCGGCGCTGCACAGTTTTGCGCTCCTACAAGGATGACATTCGGGCATCACTGGAGCGGTTCTCCTCAGTGACACCGCATAGGGTCCGCTATCGGTGACCGTCCATCGGTCCTGGCTCGGTGGCCGGTCGCGGTGGGCAATTCCGTAGTTACAAAGGTTTCACCGTCGCTCAGCGATCGATGGCCGCTAGTCGCGATTAAGCACGTGTTCCGAACTGTGCTCGGCGCGAGCATCCGTATCGACGGAATTCTCGAGTAGTTCTCGGTAAGCCCCGTCACCCACAGTCCACCAGCAGGTGCCGGGGACCTCGCAGCACCGGGTTCGGGCGGTAAGGCGGCGGGTCCTCGACGAGGCGCGGATTGGGGAGACGGCGGATGAGTTCGGCGAGCGCCATCTGCCCTTCGAGGCGGGCCAGGGGAGCGCCGAAGCAACTGTGGATGCCGCTGCCCAGACCCACGTGCTGGTTGTCGGCGCGGTCGGGGACGAACCGGTCGGCGTCGACGAAGCGTTCGGGATCACGATTCGCCGACGCCAATGCGAGGACGAGGGGCGAACCCTTCGGGACGGTCACACCGTCGATTTCGATGTCCACGATCGGCGTTCGCTGGCCAAGGAGATGCACGGGCGGTTCGAAGCGGAGC
Source organism: Rhodococcus wratislaviensis (assembly GCF_041228765.1). Classification (NCBI taxonomy): domain Bacteria; kingdom Bacillati; phylum Actinomycetota; class Actinomycetes; order Mycobacteriales; family Nocardiaceae; genus Rhodococcus; species Rhodococcus wratislaviensis. The sequence continues at coordinate 2,279,603 of NZ_CP150488.1, forward strand.
AGTTCCTCCACAGCCTGCGGCATCAGGTCCGGTTCGGCGCGAAGACGTTCGAGAGCTTCGGGGTTGCGGAGCAAGGTCAGCATGCCGTTGGTGATGAGGTTGACGGTGGTCTCGTGCCCGGCGATGAACAGCAGGATGGAGTTGGTGACCAACTCGACGGTGTTCAACTGACCGTCGGGCCCCGAATCGTTGGCCAGCCCCGACAGCATGTCGTCACCGGGATCGCGGCGACGGTCTTCGATGAGACCGGCCATGAACATGGCCATCTCCATCTGGGCCTGCTTCGCCACCTTCACCTGCTCGGTGTCGGCGCCGGCACGCCGCGGGTCGATGGCGGCCACCAGCGCGTCGGCCCAGGCGTGGAACCTGGGTTCCTCCTCGTGGGGCACCCCGAGCAGCCGGCAGATGACGGTGACGGGGAAGGGGTAGGCGAAGTCGTCGACGATGTCGATGCGCTCCCTACCATCGAGTCCGTCGACCAGTTTCGTGACGAGTGTGGCGAGTTCGCCACGCATGGAGTCGATTCGGCCGGGGCTGTGCGGCGGACCGAACTGCCGCGTCGTCAGTCTGCGCAACCGATCGTGCTCGGGCGGATCGAGTTTCAGGAAGGACTCCGGCCCGTCCCCGGCACGATCCGCGCCGGGGAGCCCTGGCCCACGGTTGTGCAGGTCGGAGCTGATCCTCGGGTCGTGGAGGAGCGCCATGACGTCGTAGTACCGTCCGACGAGGTAGGAACCGTTGTCCTGCGGCGCCACCCGCGTCTCACGAAGTTCCTCGTACAGCGGATACGGATTCGGCCGGCTCGCCTGGTCGGTGATCCGCTGGAACAGCTGCGCACGCGACATGGACACTCTCCCTGTTACTTCGGTAGCGAGACGAACTCGACGCGACGTTCGGTGGGCAGATGACCGGTCACGGCGACGGTGGGGCCGTGGCTGAGAACGGCAGGGTCCGGCAATTCCGACGCACGGACCTCGAACGGCTCCGCCCGGTCCATGACGTCGAAGTCCGGGGGGAACGCGGCCGCCGACTCGATCAGTCCCCGGTAGAAGTCGAGCCACTTACCCTGATTGAACGCCACCGCGGCTGTGACGCGTCCGCGGAAGCCGTACGCCGCCACGAATCGCCGATCGGCGACGGAACCCTGCGTGATCACCACCTGATCGGAGTAGGTGGGGATACCCACGGACTTGATGTTGACGCCGAACTGGCTGGACCAGAACGCCGGAATCTCCAGGTGCGGTCGCCGACGGAGGCCGTCGTGGATCATGTTGTGGGCCGCCACCTCGGCCTGACCGACCGCGTTGCCCCAGTGCTCCAGTGCCAGCAGCTGGTAGTCGTAGAGCGGATGCGGTTGCCGCGCAACGTCGCCGGCGACGAATACGTTGTCGGTGACGATGCCGTTGATGTCGAACGCCCGGCAGCCGGCGTCGCAGGTGACTCCCCGAGGTCCGGCGGCGAGCCCGGAGCCGAACAGCCAGTCGGTGTTGCGGATACTGCCCTGCGCGACGATCGCCACGTCGGCGTCGAGTGTGGTCCCGTCCGACAGATGCGCACGGCACAGCTGCCCGTTGCCGTCCCCGTCGAGCCCGGTCACGGTGACCCCGGTGCGCAGGTCGACGCCGTGGTCGCGTTGCATGTCGGCCGCGACCGCCGCCACCACTCCGCCGAGCGCACCGACCAGCGGTGCCGGACCCCGCTCGGTGACCGTCACCGACAGCCCACGCTCCCGGCACACCGACGCGATCTCCGAGCCCGTGAACCCGGCCCCGATCACCAGGACGTGACGTGGTCCGGCGGACAGTCGCTCGTTCAGCCGACGCGAGTCGTCGCAGGTTCGGATGGTGAAGACACCGTCGAGGGCGGCCTCGGACGAGTTCGACCACGGCCGGGCGCGGACGCCGGTCGCGATCAGCGCCTTGTCGAACTCGACGGCGTCGCCGTCGCTCAGAACCACCCGGTTGTTCTCCAGGTCGAGACTGGTGGCCCGCACGCCGAGCCGCCACTGCGCGTCGAGGTCCGGACGGAACGGCAGCGCCGCGTGGTCGGGCGGCATGATGCCGAGGAGTACAGCCTTCGACAGCGGGGGCCTGTCGTACGGCTCGTAGGGTTCGTCGCCGATCAGGGTGAGGGAGCCGTCGAAGCCCTGCCCCCGCAGTGCCTCCGCCGCGCGCACACCCGCGAGCGACGCACCGACGATGACGATCCGCACGTCACTGCCCATTGCGGTGGTCGGGGATGTCCGTAGTGATGGCGTGCACCGGGCACGCCGCGGCGGCTTGCGACACGCGGTCGCGCTCGTCGTCGGTGGGGCCCGCGTCGTAGAGCAGAGCCTCTTCTCCGTGCAGGGTGAAGACGTCGGGTGCGAGGAACACGCACTGCGCGTAACCCTGGCACCGATTGAGGTCGACGACGAGTTTCACGTCAATCATCCCGATTCTGAACAGTTCTGGTCACACGGGTCCACTGGGGCTGCGCGGCGCACGGCCGTCCGATCGCGTCGGGCGGAGACCTCCACCCGGAGATCAGTATTGCGGAATGGCCGGACTGTTCGGTTTCGATCCGCTGTTCTGGAGCCATTCAGAAATGCGCTACTCCGCGGAGTCGTACTCGCGGGTAGAACCCCACAGTAGTAACGAGAGTTACAAGTATCTTGCCGGAGTTCGTATCCTGCTGTCGAGAAACAACTTTCGGACACGGTCTCGATTCGGCAACACGGACGGCCGGATCGTGATGTGATGTGATGACAAGAGACCGGCAACGCCCAGTGGCGACACCTCAGAGGCGGAATATTGACGATCGAAGCTCACCGTGACACCCGCGCGACCCGGCACCTGTCCGCTTTGGACGCTGCAATTCAGATCCTGACCACCGCGCGCGGAAGCTCGTACAGCGCGGACCAGGCCTTCGACGAACTACTCGACTCCTCCATGCGGCATCAGGTCGATGTCGGAGATCTGGCGGAAGCTCTCGCCGATCTCGCCGACGGCATCCACCCCGGTGCCGACGATCACCGTCGGGCACGGGAGGTGGCCACCCGGGAATGGGGAGCCCTCCTGTCCGGCAACACCGGCTAACCGGCGCAGTCGATACAGGTCTGCGCCGCAGGTAGCGCGTCGAGTCGGACCTCGGCGATCGGCAGGCCGCACCGAATGCAGAGGCCGTACGTCCCATTGTCGAGTCGCTGCTGCGCCTCCGCCAGATCCTCCACCTCACGCCGTGCGTCCGCCAGCAGTGCCGACACCTGGGCCCGCTCGAACGCGATGGTCGAGCCCTCGGGGTCGTGTTCGTCGTCGTCCGTGGTGAATTCCGAACCCTCCACGATGGCGGTGAATCGGCCGGTCAGCGATGCGATGCGGCGCTCGGCGTCGGCTCGCTCCTCGGCGATGCGGGTGCGATGCTGTTCCGGGAGGGTCATCTCCCCTTCAACATCGGTGACGGTCCGGTGCTTCCCCCGGTAATCCGCTCGATCGATCCGGAACTTTCTGTCAGGCTTCCCGGCATGGCACGCGCATTCGAGGAGTTGGTGGCCGAGGCGGAATCCGTGTCGGTGGACGGCTGGGATTTCTCCTGGCTGGACGGCCGGGCCACCGAACAGCGGCCGTCGTGGGGGTATCAGCGCCTGATGGGTGAACGGCTCGCGCGCGCGGACGCCGCTCTGGACATCCAGACCGGGGGCGGGGAGGTCCTCGCCGGTGCAGCGAAGATGCCTCCCGTGATGGTGGCGACGGAATCGTGGCCGCCGAACGTCGCGAAGGCGACGGCACTGCTGCACCCGCTCGGTGCGGTCGTGGTAGCCGACACGGACGAGCCGCCGCTGCCCTTCGCCGACGGCGCCTTCGACCTGGTGACGAGCAGGCACCCCGCCACGGTGTGGTGGGACGAGATCGCCCGCGTCCTGCAACCCGGAGGCACGTACTTCTCACAGCACGTCGGACATGCGAGCGTGTTCGAACTCGTCGAGTACTTCCTCGGGCCCCAACCCGAGAAGGTGCGGCGAGGCCGCCACTACGAGGACGAGACTGCGGACGCGCAGGCCGCCGGTCTCGACGTCGTCGATCTCCGCTTCGAATCTCTGCGGATCGAGTTCTTCGACATCGGCGCCGTCATCTACTTCCTGCGCAAAGTGATCTGGATGGTGCCCAGCTTCACCGTCGCGGAGTATCGCGAACGGCTGCGGGAACTCCACGATCTGATCGAGGCGCAGGGGCCGTTCGTGGCCCACTCGACCCGCTTCCTCATCGAGGCCCGCAAACGCGGCTGACTCAGCCCATCGACTTCGACCCGTCGAGAGCCTCCCTGATGATGTCGGCGTGCCCGGCGTGCTGGGCGGTCTCGCCGATGATGTGGAGCAGGACCCGGCGCGCGGACCAGCGTGATCCCGGTTCGAACCACGGCGCCTTCGGCAGTGGGTGCGAGATGTCGAGGTCGGGCAGCGAGGCCACGATCTCGTCGGTCCGGTGCGCCACCTTCGCGTACCGGTCGAGGACGTCGGCCAGCGTCTCGTCGTCGCGGAGTGTGAACTCCTTCTCGTGATTGCCGGTGCCGGTGCCGTCCGCGGGACCGCCACGCACGGCGTCGGTGCCGCGCACGATGAAGTCGGCCCACACCCGTTCGACGTCCGACACGTGTTTGACGAGTCCGCCCAGACACAGTTCGCTCGCCGTCGTGCGCTGGGCCGCCTGTTCGTCGGTGAGGTCCCGGACGGTGTAGCGAAGGAAGTAGCGGTGCTTGGCCAGCGACTCCAGCAAGTCGGCACGCTCGCCGGTCGTCGAAGTTCTCGCGGTAGAGGTCACGGTGATCACCTGCTCCAGCCGGTCCGATGATGGCGCATTCGACCGTAGCGGTCAGCCGCCGTGCGCGGTGACGTAACCGGTCGCGCGGCCGTGGGTATCGAGTTCCCACCCCATCCGCTTCCGGGACCGGAGCGTCACCGACGAGTCGATGATCTCCAGGCTGGGGGCCCGGCTCTCCAGCCACTCCTGCACCCGCAACAGGTCGGGCAGCGAAGACACCCACATGCTGACGAGGAAGTTCGCGGGCCCGGTGAGCGACATGCACAACCTCAGTTCGGGCCGGGTGTTGACGACTTCGACGACTTCCCGGTGTGCGCGCACGGGCAGGCGGCACCACCATGTGACGGTGATCGGCCACCGCGTCGCGTCCTGGGCCACGTCGCAGCGCAGCACCACCGCCCGGGAGCGCAGCAACCCCGCGAGCTGCCGGCGAACCGACGACGCGGGCCGGTCGATGACCGAGGCGATCTCGCGCGCGGACGCCCGGCCGTTCCGGGTGAGTTCGCGGACGAGTGCGCGGGCGACCTCGTCCGTCAGGCTTTCCGGCCGAGCCGATCCGGACTGCGGAGGGGTGTTCTCCAGTGCGGCGATCGCGGCGGACTGTGCCGTGTCGAGGGAATCGAGGCGCCAGCGGCTGCCCTCCGCGTGGAGTGCGGTGCACGTGTGGGTCCGGGTCGAATTGACGCTCGGGTGGCCGGGCAGTTCGTCGAGCACCAGGTCCGACAACTCGTGCAGGGATCCCGTCTGCACCGTCAGGATGAGGTCCCGCCCGCGCGCCGCGTGTTCGATCGACGCCACCCGCGGGTCGCGGGTGAGCGCCTCGACCAGGGCCTTCGTGCCGCTGAGATCGCACGTCACCTCGATCATGGCGGTGAACGCACCGGCGCCCGTCATCGGCGCGGGGTACGCGGTGATCCAGGCCAGTCCGCGTGCGGTGATCGACTCCCACCTCCTCGCCAGCGTCGCGGACGTCGTCCGGAGGATCGGGGCCAGCTCGGCCCACGTCGCCCGGGGACGGATCTGCAACGCATGAATGAGCGAAAGCTCGGATTCTGTCAGCATTTCACTCATAGAACACATCCTGAGTCGGTTCGGATGATCGTTTTCGACGTTCTCGGCGGTCCGTCGCCCGGCGGATCACAGCATATGACCACCGACGCATTCGGTCGAAAACGTGACCACCGACATAAGGGAGAGCAATGGATCTCTTGGACGACGCCCGCGCACTACAAGGCGACCTCGTGCAGTTGCGTCGCGTATTGCACCGCGAACCCGAGGTCGGACTGGACCTGCCGCGCACGCAGGAGCGTGTTCTCGAGGCGTTGGACGGCCTGCCGCTCGAGATCTCGACGGGAACCCGCACGACGTCCGTGACCGCGGTGCTCCGCGGCGGCAGGCGTTCGGTCGACGCCGCGCAGACGGTGCTGCTGCGCGCCGACATGGACGGACTCCCGGTCACCGAACAGACCGGACTCGACTTCGCGGCGCAGAACGGCGCCATGCACGGATGCGGGCACGATCTGCACACCGCTGCGCTCGTCGGCGCCGCGCAACTGCTCAGCCGTCACCGCGACCAGTTGGCGGGCGACGTCGTCCTGATGTTCCAGCCCGGCGAGGAGGGCTGGGACGGCGCCAAGGTGATGGTGGACGAGGGTGTGCTCGACGCCGCCGGCCGCCGCGCCGACACCGCCTACGGCATGCACGTCTTCTCCTGCCAGAAGCCGCAGGGACGGTTCTTCTCCAAGGCGGGCACGCTGCTCGCGGCGTCGTACAAACTGACCGTCACGGTGCGCGGGGCGGGCGGACACGGATCGTCCCCGTCGACCGCCCGCGATCCGATCACCGCGATGGCCGAGATGATCACGTCGCTGCAGACCATGATCACCCGGACGTTCGACGTGTTCGATCCCGTCGTCGTGACGGTCGCGAACGTGCAGGCCGGGTCGCGGCACAACATCATTCCCGACGACGCGCGGTTCGAGGCGACGGTCCGGTGCTATTCGCCCGCCACGTACGAGAAGGTGCCTGCGGCGCTGCGCCGGGTGCTCGAAGGGGTGGCGTCCGCGCAACGGGTCGAGGTCGACGTCACCGTGGCCCCCGAGTTCCCGATGACAATCAACGACGTGGACGAGGTCGCGTTCGGCGCCGAAGTGGTCAGCGACCTCATGGGCGAGGACCGGTACGAGACCGTCACCCATCCGATGGCCGGGTCCGAGGACTTCTCCTACGTTCTGCAGGAAGTGCCCGGGGCGTTCATCGGACTGGGTGCGTGCATGCCCGGCGCCGATCCCGCCGCCGCTCCCATGAACCATTCGCCCCGAGCGCAATTCGACGACGCGGTGCTCGCCGACGCCGCCACCATCTACGCCGGACTGGCCGTTCGACGGCTGGACAAGGCGCGGTCCGACAATGCCGCTGTGGCAGCGGGGAGTGACGCACGATGATCGAGATCGCCACCGAGAGCGGGTCCGTGAACGCCGGCCCGCCCACCGTCCGGCAGAGATCCGAGCGCTGGGAGAAGGCCCGCGCGATCGTCGGCGTGGGCACCGGCAACGGGATCGAGTACTTCGACTGGACCGTCTACGCGACGTTCGCCGCGTTCTTCGCCCCGCAGTTCTTCCACACCGGCTCCGCCGTCTCCGACCTGCTCGCGTCGTTCGGCGTCTTCGCCGTCGGATTCGTCGCCAGGCCGTTCGGCGGTCTGCTGTTCGGCTGGCTGTCGGACCGGCGGGGCCGCAAGCTGTCGATGACGCTCGCCGTCGGACTCGCGGCGATCGGCAGCCTGGTCATCGGTCTGACCCCCACCCATCAGACGATCGGCGTCGCGGCGGCGGTGGTGCTTGTCGTGGCACGTCTCGCGCAGGGCGTCGCGCACGGCGGCGAGTTGCCGTCCGCGCAGACCTACATCGTCGAATTCGCGCCGACGGCCCGGCGTGGACTCTGGTCCAGTCTCATCTACATCTCCAACACCACCGGGGTCGTCGTCGGCACGCTTCTCGGCGCGCTGCTCACGACGACGCTGAGTTCGGAGCAGATGGCCGACTGGGGTTGGCGGGTGCCGTTCCTGCTGGGCGGCGTGCTCGGACTGTTCGTGTTGTGGATGCGGTCCCGGATGAGCGAGACCGAAGTCTACGAGGAGTCGGGTGACGAGACCGCGAAGCAGTCGATGTGGCAGCTGTTCCTCGCGCACCGGCGGCAGGTGTTCCAGATCCTGTTCTTCACGGTCGGCGGCACCGTCGTCTACTACGTGTGGGCTGTGTCGGCGCCGGCGTACGCGATCGCCGTCCGGGGCATCGATCCGTCCGGCGCACTGTGGGCGGGGGTCGGCGCCAACCTCGTACTGATTGCGTCGCTGCCGTTCTGGGGTGCGTTGTCGGACCGGATCGGGCGCAAACCGGTGCTGTACATCGGCAACGTCGGTATCGCCGCCCTGCTGTTTCCGCTCAACGCCATGATCGGGCACAGCGCGGTCACGCTGTTCGTCGCGATGGCGATCGCCCTGTTCGTGATGGGCGCGATCCTGTCGGTGATGCCGGCGATGATGGCCGAACTGTTCCCGACCGGGTTGCGTGCCGCCGGTGTCGGAGTGCCGTACTCGATCGGTGTCGCGGCGTTCGGTGGGACGGCCGCGTACGTCCAGACGTTCTTCGCCGACCGCGGTACGCCGGAACTGTTCGAGTGGTACGCACTCGCGCTGGTCGCGGTCTCGATCGCCGCACTGATCACGATCCCCGAGACCCGGGGACGGAATCTCGCGTCCCAGACGTAGCGCACGTGAGTGGCAAAGCGTGCTCCGGTGCGCTTTGCCACTCACGTGCGGGGGACGCTCTATCTTGAAGCGGTGAAGACACACTCGGTACGGATGGCGCGAGCCGCGGCAGGTGTCGCGATCGCATCCCTGACGGTGGGCGGCACCTGCCTCGCCTCCCCGGCCGCGTTCGCCGAGGAGGCCGAACGCGCGCCGGGGAGTGTCGTGGAGGTCGAGCCGCTGCCGTCCGACCTCTGGCTCCCCGGCGCCGCCGACGCGCAGCGAATCACCTACTGGTCGATCGGGTCCGACGGAAATCCCGCACTCAGCAGCGGCGCCGTGTACGTGCCACCGGGGGAGGCGCCCGACGGGGGCTGGCCGGTGGTCGCGTGGGCGCACGGCACGTCCGGTCTCGCGGACGACTGCGCGCCCTCACTCGTCGGGCCCGCGCTCCCCGAGCGCGACTACCCGTACCTCGGACGCTGGCTCGAGCAGGGGTACGCCGTCGTCTCCACCGACTACGTGGGCCTCGGCACGCCCGGCGTGATGCCGTACCTCGATGGAAAGGTCGAGGCGCACAGCGTCGTCGACTCGGTGAAGGCCGCCCGCGCCGTCGACGAGTCCCTGTCGAACAAGTGGGTCGTGGTCGGCCAGTCGCAGGGCGGCGGCGCCGCGATCACCACCGCCCGCTATGCCACCGAGTACGGCGGCGAGACGCTCGACTACCGGGGGGCCGTGGGAACAGGGGTGCCCGCGAACATCGAACTGACACTGCTGCCGCTGGGTCCCGGGGTGCCGCCCACGGCGATCCCCGCCGGCCTCACGTCGTACCTGTTCTACATCCTCGCGGGACTGCGGTCGGCGCACCCCGAGATCGACCTCGACTCGTATCTCACGCCGCTCGGTGCCCACTACGTGAACGCCGCGGAGCAGCTGTGTGTCAACGACCTTCACGATGCCGCGGAAGGTGTGGTGGTCGGCGACCTTTTCAGCAAGCCGCTGAACCAGATCCCGAACTTCCACGGGCTGCTCGTGGACTACATGGGCGTCCCGACGAGTGGCTACGACCGTCCCCTGTTCATCGGGCAGGGGCTCACCGACATCGACGTGCCCGCGCCCTCGGCGTTGTCGCTGGTCGCGGCACTGACCGCCAACGGTGAGCCGGTCACGTTCCAGACCTATCCCACTGACCACAGCGGCACACTCGTCGATTCGCAGGCCGACACCATCCCGTTCGTGCGGGGGCTGTTCGACTGAGTGAACGCGGCACTGTCCAGAATCCGGACAGTTGCTCGCCGCGCCCACAGGCACTATGGCGTGGGTCACACTGTGTGGGTACGTTCGGATGTGAGTCGTGCACCGGTGCACGACCGGATGCGCGCGCGGCAAGGAGTCGAGGTTGGAGTTTGGCGGCATGACCGGGCACGCGGCGATGCGGCCGGAGATCGCGTTGTCCTGGAAGCGTTCGGCGCTCAGCGGCCTGGAACCGAGTTCGACGCCGAGCGGTGACCCCTGCTCCGACCTGGACACGTCCAGTCGGCTGCTGCAGGCGGCCCGGCCCGTCCTCGACGAGATGGAACAGCAGATTCAGGGCACCGGATTCTGCGTCCTGCTCGCCGACCGCGACTGCCGCATCGTCGCCCGGCTCTTCGACGGCCCCAGACTCGAACGCCTGATCGACGGCGCCGGCGCGGTGCTGGGGTCGAGTTTCGGTGAGGACTGCGTCGGGACCACCGCGCTGGGGACTCCGATGGAGGTCCGGCGCGGTGTCGTGATCCACGGCGAGGAGCACTACCTCGAGCGGTTCAAGGACCTCAGCTGCTACGGACACCCGATCGTCCATCCGGTGACGCGCCGCGTCGAGGGCATCCTCGACATGACGGGCGTCGCGTCGCGGGCCAACCCGCTGTTCGCCCCGTTCCTGGCCCGTGCGGCCGGGGACATCGAACGACGGCTGCTCGAGGGGTCCCGGGTGTCTCAGCAGCGGCTCGTGGACGCGTTCCAGCGGGTGTCGCCGCAGAATCAGATGGCGGTCACCGCGATCGGCGAGGACATCCTGCTCAGCAACCGGGTGGCGCTCGACCTGCTCCAGGTGTCCGATCATGCGACGCTGCGGGGGCTTGCCGCGGACCTGCGTCCGGAGCAGTCGAAGACGGTGCGGATCCAATTGTCTTCGGGCGAACCGGCGTTGGTCCGGGCCGACCGTGTGGCAGGCACGGACGGTGGGGCCGTGTTCGTCGTCCGACCGGACCGCCGGACCAGCACCCCCATTCGACGGGGCAAGTCGCCGTCGAGTTCCGTCGTCGAACGCAGCAGGTCGGAGTTGTCGCGGTTACGCGAGACGCGGGAGCCGGTGGTGATCAGCGGTGAACCGGGAGCAGGCAGGACGACGGCGGTCCGTGATCTGGCCGGCGACCAGTCGCTCGTATGTATGGACGCGGCCGCCATCGCCCTCGACGGAACCGAGGCCTGGATCGACCGACTTCTCACGCTGGCGGCGGGACCCTCCGCGGTCCTGGCGATCGAGGAAGTGCAACTGCTGCCCGAGTCGATGCTGCCGCTGGTCGTGAAGATGCTGGCGGCCGACGCGGGGCCACGAATCGTGATGACGAGTTCGCCCCTCGGTGACCTGCCGCCGGGCGTTGCGGGTCTGGTCGGCCGCTGCCCCGGACAGGTGGTGCTTCCGCCGCTGCGGCAACGCAGCCGCGAATTCGCGGACATCGCGCAGGGGATCCTCGATTCCGTCGATCCCGGCCTCCGGCTCACCGCGAGCGCACTCGACGCTCTGATCGCCCGCGACTGGCCGGGCAACATCGCGGAACTGTCCGTCGTGCTGCAGGCGGCCGCGGGCAGGCGCACCAGCGCGAACATCGCCGTCGCGGATCTACCCGACCAGTATCGGACGCCGACGCGGGTGTCCAGGCTGGCGGGCCGCGAGCGCGCCGAACGCCAGGCCATCGTCGACGCATTGCAGGAATGCGGCGGCAACAAGGTGCACGCCGCGGCCGCGCTCGGCATCAGCCGCAGCACGCTGTACGTCCGGATCCGAGCCCTCGATATCACCGTCTAGCTGCAGTTTCATCCACCGATCCGCGACCGTCCGGAGGTGTCCGAAGTCAGGACAGTTAGTGATATGGCAACCAGTGCACTATGAGCCACGTCACATTCGCAACTTCGGAGGTTTTGATGACAGCGACGATCGAACCCAGCCAAGCGGAACTCTTGCCGTCGGTACGGAACTTTCTGTCCGGCACCAAGCGATTCCTCGTCGGAGGGCAGTGGGTGGAATCGGCGAGCGGCGCGACGTTCGAGACGATCGACCCCGCCAACGGGCAGGTGCTGACCACCGTCGCACGCGGTGGCGCCGAAGACGTCGACCGCGCGGTCCGGGCCGCACGCACCGCCTTCGACGAGGGCCCGTGGTCGACCATGAAGCCCAACGAGCGGGAACGGCTGATCTGGCGGGTCGGCGACATCCTCTCCGAGCGCGCCGAGGAATTCGGCCAACTGGAGGCGCTGGACAACGGCAAGTCGGCGGGCATCGCCTCGGCTGTCGACGTCGCGTGGTCGGCCGACATCTTCCGCTACTTCGCGGGCTGGGCCACCAAGATCGAGGGCAGCACGGTCAACGTGAGCATGCCGTTCGTTCCCGGCGGCCAGTTCCACGCGTACACGCTGCGTGAACCCGTCGGCGTCTGCGGACTGATCGTTCCCTGGAACTTCCCGCTGCTCATGGCCGCGTTCAAGCTGGCCCCCGCGCTCGCCGCAGGCAACACGGTGATCCTCAAGCCCGCGGAGCAGACCCCGCTGACCGCACTTCTGCTCGGCGAGGTGTTCGAGGAGGCCGGCTTCCCGCCCGGCGTCGTCAACATCGTTACCGGTTACGGAGACGCCGGGGCCGCACTGTCGGCTCACGACCACGTCGACAAGATCGCGTTCACCGGTTCCACCGAGGTCGGGAAGAAGATCGTCGACGCCGCCAGGGGCAACCTGAAGAAGGTGTCGCTCGAACTCGGCGGCAAGAGCGCCAACGTCGTGTTCGCGGACGCGGACTTCGACGCCGCCGTCACCGGATCGCTCAACGCCTGGCTGTTCAACCACGGCCAGTGCTGCGTCGCGGGCACCCGGATGTTCGTCGAGGACAGCATCTTCGACGACTTCACGGCGGCGGTCGCCGAGGCTGCAAGCCAGGTCAAGATCGGTCCCGGACTCGACCCCACCACCCAGCTCGGACCGCTGGTGTCGCAGGAGCAGTTCGACAAGGTCACCGGCTACCTGGCCGCCGGACTCGCCGACGGCGCCCGCGCCCTGACCGGCGGAAAGCGCTGGGGCGACACCGGTTTCTACGTCGAGCCGACGGTGTTCGTGGACGTGAAGCCCGAATTCAGCATCGTCGAGGAGGAGATCTTCGGCCCCGTCGTCGCAGCGCTCCCGTTCAACGCGGAGGAGGGAGTCGCGAAGGCGGCGAACAGCAGCATCTACGGCCTCGCCGCCGGAATCTGGACCAAGGACCTGTCCAAGGCGCACCTCACGGCCCGTCAGCTCAAGGCCGGTTCGGTGTGGATCAACCAGTACAACGGATTCGACACCGCCATGCCGTTCGGCGGATACAAGCAGTCCGGTTGGGGACGTGAGCTCGGGGCGACCGCCATCGATCTCTACACCCAGACCAAAGCCGTCAACATCGCACTCTGACCGTCACTCAACGAGGAGAAGACATGAAGACCAAAGCAGCGGTTCTGTTCGAAACGCACAAGCCGTTCGAGATCATCGAACTCGAACTGGACGGTCCGGGTCCCGGGGAAGTGCTCATCAAGTATGTCGCGGCAGGGCTGTGCCACTCCGACCTGCACCTCACCGACGGCGATCTGCCGCCACGTTTCCCCATCGTCGGCGGGCACGAGGGCTCCGGCATCATCGAGGAAGTCGGCCCCGGTGTCACCAAGGTGAAGCCCGGCGACCACGTGGTCTGCAGCTTCATCCCGAACTGCGGCACGTGTCGGTACTGCGCCACCGGCCGCCAGAACCTGTGTGACATGGGCGCCACCATCCTCGAGGGTTCGATGCCCGACGGGTCGTTCCGGTTCCACTCGGGCAAGCAGGATTTCGGTGCCATGTGCATGCTCGGCACGTTCGCGGAGCGCGCCACCATCTCGCAGCACTCGGTGGTGAAGGTGGACGACTGGCTCCCACTCGAGATCGCCGTCCTCGTCGGCTGCGGTGTGCCGTCCGGTTGGGGCACCGCGGTGTACGCCGGCGGGGTGCGCGCCGGTGACACCGTCGTCATCTACGGCATCGGCGGACTCGGCATCAACGCCGTGCAGGGCGCGGTCAGCGCCGGCGCCAAGTACGTCGTGGTGGTGGACCCGGTGGCCATGAAGCGGGAGGCCGCGCTGAAGTTCGGCGCCACCCACGCGTTCGCGGACGCGGCGACCGCGGCGGAGAAGGTCAACGAACTGACCTGGGGGCAGGGCGCCGATCAGGCCCTCATCCTGGTGGGCACCGTCGACGAAGAGGTGGTGCAGAACGCGACCGCCGTCATCGGCAAGGGCGGCACCGTCGTCATCACCGGCCTCGCCGACCCCGCGAAGCTCACCGTGCACATCTCGGGAACCGACCTGACCCTGAACCAGAAGACGATCAAGGGTTCGCTGTTCGGCTCGGCCAACCCGCAGTACGACATCGTCCGCCTGCTCCGCCTGTACGACGCGGGTCAGCTCAAGCTCGACGAGCTGATCACCACCAAGTACACCCTCGAGCAGGTGAACGAGGGTTACCAGGATCTGCGGGACGGAAAGAACCTGCGTGGCGTGATCGTCCACCAGCAGTAGGCGGCTTCGCCGCCCGTGCGCGGTTGACGAGTCCAGAGACTCGCTAACCGCGCACGGGCGCTCCGCGCCACACGTCGGCGAGCAGGTCGTACGTCTTCAGCCAGGACTCGGTGTTCTCGGCGTGGGAGGCGACGATCAGCTCGTCGGCCTGCGCGTGCTCGGCGAACTCGTCGAGGTACGTCTTGACCTCGGTAGGGGTGCCGACGGCGGAGTAGCGCACCATCTGCGCGACCTGCTGACCCGCCGGGGACGTCATGATGAGGTCGACCTCCTCGGGGGTGAACTTCTGCCCGCGGCCGACCATCTGCACCACCCGCCGCCGCAGGGACGCTTCGAACTGCCGGTGCGCGTCCTCGGTGGTGTCCGCGGCGATGGCGTTGACGCCGGCGATCACGTAGGGCTCGGACAGATCCTCGGACGGCTCGAACCGCTCCCGGTACAGCGTGACAGCGTCGACGAGCGAATCGGGGGAGAAGTGGGACGCGTTGGCGTAGGGGAGGCCGAGCTTCGCGGCGAGCTGCGCGCCGAACAGCGACGACCCGAGGATGTAGAGGGGAACGTTGGTGCCCTTGCCGGGGATGGCGTCGACGCCGGGAACCCGTGACACACCCCTGAGGTATGCCTGGAGTTCCAGCACGTCCTGCGGGAACCGGTCCGCGGACGCCGGGTCGCGGCGCAGCGCGTACATCGTCTTCTGGTCGCTGCCGGGGGCGCGTCCGAGTCCGAGGTCGATGCGGCCGGGGTGCAGTGTCGCGAGGGTGCCGAACTGCTCGGCGATCGTGAGCGGGGCGTGGTTGGGCAGCATGATGCCGCCGGCGCCGAGCCGGATGCTCTCGGTGTGTGCGGCGACGTGCGCGATGAGAACGCTCGTCGCGGACGAACCGATCGACGGCATGTTGTGGTGCTCCGCGTACCAGATGCGGCGGTACCCGCGGGTCTCCGCGAGTTGTGCGAGCTTCACGCTCGCATCGAAACTGTCCCGCGCCGTGTCGCCCTCGCGGATGTAGGCCAGATCCAGAATCGACAGAACAGCGCTCACGGGTTTCGTACCTTTCGTCACCAAGAACCGGCGCGAGAGGTTAGCCTCGCGCACTACCTCTGGGTGCAACCGCAGAGGTAGTGCGCGTATTCCGGGCTGCCGGAACGGTCAGGCGTCGACGAGTGGACGTAACGTGCGCCCGGTGAGTTCGACGATGCCGGGTTCGTGTCCGTTGGCGACGAGATTGAGGACGATGCCGTCGATTCCCGCGTCGAGGACACGGGTCTTCAGCTGCTCGGCCACCTCGTCGGGGGCACCGCAGAACTGCCGGTCGGTGGCGGCGGCGCGTTCCTCGTCCGACGCCGTCGACAGGTCGACGCCCTGCGTGAGCAGGAAGTCGTGCTGAAGCTGCCGGGCGCGGTCGCCGTCCTCGTCGATGATGACGAAGGCCAGGTAGCTGGTCTCCAGCGTGGACCGGTCGCGACCGATCTCCGAGCACCGGGCGTCGAGAGCCTCGAGCTTGCGCGGCAGTTCGCGGGCGTTGCAGATGATGTTCAGATGGTCCGCGAACCGGGCGGCGAGACCGAACGTCTTCTTCTCACCCCCACCCCCGAGCATGATCGGCAGGTCGTCGCGGATCCGCGGCTCGTTGATCGCGTTCTCGACGTGATACCACTTGCCGTCGAACGTCGGACGTTCGCCGTGCAGCATCGGCGCGATGATCTGCAGTGCCTCGTCGAGTCGTTCGAATCGGTCGGTGAACGTGCCGAACTCGTAGCCGTATTGCTGGTGCTCGAGTTCGAACCAGCCGGCGCCGATCCCGAGGACGGCCCGTCCGCCGCTGGCGACGTCCAGGGTGGTCACCGCCTTGGCGAGCATGGGCGGGTTGCGGTAGGTGTTGCCGGTGACCAGTGCGGACAGCTGGATGTTCTCGGTGGCCGTGGCGAGGGCGCCGAGGGCGGTGTACGCCTCGAGCATCGGTTCGTCGGGCGCACCGATGCCCGGCAGCTGATAGAAGTGATCCATCACGAATGCGGTGTCGAAGCCCGCGGATTCGGCCTCACGGGCCTGCGCGACGACGGTCGGGAACAGGTCCGCGACGGGGGTGGAGTAACTGAAATTCGGCATCTGATATCCAAGGCGAATAGTCACCCGTTCGACGCTACTCGGATGGACGCCTCGGCACCTCCCCGAATTCGAGGGTAGGCAGGTGCGCACCCTGGGGTGCCTGGTGAAGGCGGTGCGGGGCGAGGAGGCTGATGGTTGGTGCCATAGCAGTCGCCGATCCGACATCCGCGACGACTCTGCGCAGTGGGGTGATGGAGTGCAGAGCGCAGCCCGAGGGGGAAAGATGATTTTCGATTTCGATTCGCAGCAATCCGGCGGCACGGCGTGCGCCTGCCCGGAAAGGCCCGCGCCTGTCCGGCCCGGCGTCGCCATCGTGGAACGCCCGCTCGGGCACCCGACGCGATCGACCGTGGGCGCCTTCCCGCTGACCGCGGCGCAGCGATCCATCTGGTTCGCGCAACAGCTCACGCCGGAGACCCCGTACGTCATCGCCCACTACGTCGATCTGCGCGGTCCGGTCGAGCCTGCCGTTCTGCGTGACGCCACCCGTCGCGCGAATCTCGAATTCGGCTGGGGATCGGTGCGCCTGGTGGACATCGACGGACAGCCGCATCAGGTCGTGGACCCGGCCGTCGGCGATCGGGTACCCATCACCGACCTTCGCAGGGAGGACGATCCCGTCGACGCTGCCCACCGATGGATGCGGAACGACCGGAGCGCACGCACCGACATGTACGACGGACCGCTCCTCGTCTCGCACATTCTGCAGCTGGGCGACGATCACTACTACTGGTACTCCCGCGCTCACCACATCGTGTCGGACGGGTACGCGGCGATGATGCTGATGAGCCGCACGGCCGAACTGTATGTCGCTGCCCTCGAGGGCAGCGAACCGCCGGACAGCCGGATCGTGGGACCGGAAGCTCTCGTGCGGGAAGACGCGACCTACCGTGCCTCCACCCGGTTCGCCCGGGACCGCGCCTACTGGCGCGACACCGGCGGCGACCTGGCTTCGGTCCTCAGCCTCAGCGGTCGCACGGCGCGGCCGGACACCGACGCCCGGACGGCGACCGGGCACACGAGCCCGAACGGGAACTCACGGAATTCGACGGCCGTGACGGTCGCCGCCTTCGCCGCCTACCTCGCCAGGATGACCGGTGTCGACGACGTGGTGCTGTCGCTTCCGGTGTCGGCGAGAACGACGGCCCGCCTCAGGTATTCGGGCGGTTCGGTCTCCAATGTGATTCCGTTGCGGCTGAAGGGAATCGGCTCTGCCACCGTCCGTCATGCGGTCGGAACCGCCGAGGCGGCGTTGACGGCGGTACTGCGCCGTCAACGTTACCGCCGCGAGGACATCGGCCGGGACCTCGCCACGGGCGGTGTCGAACTCCTGCATTTCGGTCCGGTGGTCAACGTCATGATGTTCACGAAGGAGATCACGCTGGGCGCCGTGCACGGGACGGTGCGGGTACTCACCACCGGTCCCGTCGCCGACCTCGCCGTCAACATCTACCCCGGGGCCGAGGGCAGTGCCGCCCGCATCGACTTCGAGGGAAATCCGGCACTGTACGACCACGCCGAACTGGCCGGACATCACGCGCGTTTCCTCGCCTACCTCGACAGGTTCACCGCAGCGATCGAGTCGGATGGACCGGTCGCCGACCTCGACGTCTTCCTCTCCGGCGAACGCGAAGAATTCGCTCCCGCGCAGGGGCTTCCGGATGCCGAGCCCCGCACCCTCGACCGCCTCCTCGCGGGGACCGTCGCAGAGCACCCGGAGGCGATCGCGATCCGCGACCGCGGACGTGAACTGTCGTACGGCGACCTGGACCGGCTCGCAGGCCGGCTCGCCCGGCTCCTGACCGGCCGGGGCATCGGACCCGAGAGCATCGTCGCCGTCTCCATCCCGCGGTCGATCGAGTCGGTGCTGGCGTTGTGGGCCGTCGCCAAGGCCGGCGCGACCTACGCTCCGATCGACCCCTCGCACCCGAGCGCTCGCATCGCGTACACCCTGGACGATTGCGGCGCGACAGTCGGGCTTACGGTCCACTCGGAGCGCGCCCGACTGCCCGGCACCGTCGCATGGCTGACCACGGATATCGACGACCTCGAAAACCTCTGTGAAGAAACCCTCCCGGATGCGGAACGGACCCGCCCGCTGCTCGTAGACCATCCCGCGTATCTGATCTACACGTCCGGGTCGACGGGAGCGCCGAAGGGTGTCGTCGTCACCCATCGCGGCCTCGCCAACCTCGCCCAGGAGATTCGGGACAAGTACGCGGTGTCCGCGCGTTCTCGCGTCCTGCATTTCGCCTCACCGAGCTTCGACACCGCGCTCGTCGAAGTACTCTCGGCCTGTGTCGGCGGCGCGACGCTCGTCGTCACCCCGCCCGGGGTGTTCGGTGGTGAGGAACTGTCCCGACTGTTGCGCGACGAACACGTCACTCACCTCCTGATGACGCCGTCCGCCCTGGCCGCCCTCGACTCCTGCGCACTGGACGACCTGGAGTTGGTACTGGTCGGTGGGGAGGTGTGTCCGCAGGAGCTGGCGCGGCGGTGGGCCGGTGGCCGGACCATGCGGAACGCGTACGGTCCGACGGAGACGACGTGCAGCGTCACTCTCACGGATCCGGTGTCACCGGACGAGCGGATGACGATCGGCTCGCTCATGCGCGGCGTGGACGCGGTGGTTCTGGATCACCGGCTGCGTCCGCTTCCTCCGGGTGCTGTCGGTGAGCTCTACCTCGCCACCCCGGCACTCGCCCGGGGCTACCATCTGCGGCACGGGCTGACCGCTTCCCGGTTCGTCGCCGACCCGTTCGGCCGCAGCGGATCCCGGATGTTCCGCACCGGGGACGTGGTGCGGTGGACGGCGGCAGGGACGCTCGAGTTCCTGGACAGGGCGGACGACCAGGTCAAGATCCGAGGATTCCGTGTCGAGCTGGGCGAGATCGACGCCACGCTGAACACGCACCCGGGTGTCGGCTTCGCCGCGACGGTGGTGCAACGGAATTCGGCCGGCGACCCGACGCTCGTGTCCTACATCATGGTCGAGGGTGACGCGTCGATCGATCGTGAGGCAGTGAAGGCGCACCTGGCACGGTTCCTGCCGGACTACATGGTCCCGAAATCGATCATGCTCGTGAACTCGATCCCGTTGACACCGACGGGAAAGCTGGACCGGGCGGCGCTCCCGCTGCCGGAGTTCGGCTCGGATTCGGTGCCTCACCGCGACCCCGAGACCCCGGCCGAGCGCCGCGTCGCGCGCGTGTTCGCGCAGGTACTCGGCGTGGATTCGGTCGGTGCCGACGATTCCTTCTTCGACCTCAGCGGCGATTCGCTGTCGGCTATCCGCGTGGTCGCGACGATCAACGCCGAGCTGGGCACCGCACTGGGTGTGCGCGAGCTCTTCGATGCACCGACGGTCGCGGCGCTCGCGCGGACGGTCGCGGAGGCGGCCGCACAGCCGCAGAACGCGGGGCGGTCCCGCGGACCCAAGTTGGGCGCCGCACCACTGCCGGACCGGGTGCCGCTGTCGCCGTCGCAGTACTTCATCGACCGCACCGTCGTGGAACCCGCGCTCCACAACATCCCGTTCACGGTGCGAGTGCGCGGCGCCTTCGACGTCGACGCTCTCCGCTCGGCGATGGCGGACGTCCTGCGCAGGCACCGCTCGCTGCGAACGGTGTTCCCCGACTCGCCGTCGGGGCCGTACCAGCGTGTGCTCGACGTGGCCGATGCGTTGCCCGACCTGACTCCGGTGGAGACCGGTGACGCGGACGTGGCGGCGCAGACGTCGGAACTGCTGTCCGCGGGATTCGACGTCCGGCGGGACCCTCCGCTGCGCGCCCGGCTGTTCCGGCTCGGTGACGGCGATCATCTTCTGGCCTGCGTCATCCACCACATCGCCGCCGACGGCTGGTCGCTCGCACCCTTGGCACGAGATCTCGCCGACTCCTACCGCGCCCGGGCTAACGGCAGTGAGCCCGTGTGGGAGCCGCCGATCGTGCACTACGCCGACTACACGGTGTGGCGTCGGGCATTGCTCGGCGACGAGAACGACCCGGACAGTGTCGCGTCCCAGCAGATCACCCACTGGACGAAGGAACTGTCGGGGCTTCGGGGGGAGCTCGCGTTGCCCACCGACCGCCCCCGGCCGCACCGGTGGACCTATCGAGCGGGCAGACTTCCGTTCTCCCTCGACGAGCATGCGCACCGTGGCCTGCTGGCCACCGCGCACGAGCACCACGCCAGCCTGTTCACGGCGCTCAGGTCGGCCGTGGCGGTACTGCTCGCCCGCGTCAGCGGCGATCCCGACATCGCGATCGGAACTCCGATCGCGGGTAGGGGAGACCCGGCGCTCGACGACGTGGTGGGAATGTTCGTCAACACGCTGGTTCTGCGAACCCGGGTGGACCCGACGATGACGCTGTGCGACATCGTCGATCGATCGCGCGGTGTGGAGCTTCGGGCTCTGGCGAACGCCGACGTGCAGTTCGAGCGACTCGTCCAGGTGCTCGACCCGCCGAGGTCACCGTCCCTGCATCCGCTGTTCCAGGTTGCGCTGTCGCTGAACAACTTCGCTCCCGCAGCGCTGAACGTGTCCGGGCTCGACTTCGAGGTCACACCCCGTCCGCTCGACATCGCCAAGTGCGATCTGCACTTCCACTTCACCGAACGTCACGACGTCGACGGGCGGCCCGACGGAATCGATGCCGAACTGGTGTATTCCGCCGATCTCTACGACGCATCCACCGCACAGGGTTTCGTCGACACGCTGCACACCATCGTCGACCCGATCGGTAGGTGACCCCGGGGAATCGACGTGGTAGAGATAGCTCATGAGCGCCATCCGGAGAGCTGGTCGGGCAGCGGCGCTCGTCGCGGCCGTTCTCGCCCTGGCCGCCTGCTCGGACCAGGCCGGCACCGCTGTGAGCGAGCCGTCGACAACAACGACCGTCTCCGCCGCGGACACGGCCGGAACCGAGGCGACCACGCCCGCGAGCCTGCCGTACTCGGAGACTGAACTGCAGGTCACGGGTTCCACCGGCCGCGTCGGCTACGACGTCCTCATCCCGCAGATCGAGGGCGGGGATCCGGCGGTCACCGCCGAGTTCAACGAATCGATGCGGGCAGCACTCCAGGACCAGATCGACGGCTCGGGCACCGACGCCTTCACTCTGAGCAGCCAGGAGCACAGCGTGGCGCACATCGGCGAGCACGTGATCAGCGGTCTGCTGGTGACGTCGTGGAACGCCGATCCACCCGGTGCGCATCCCACACCGATCGTCGCGACGGTGGTGGTGAACGCCGATACGGCCGCGCCGATCACGCTCGCCGATCTCTTCCCCGACGTGCCGGCGGGACTGCAGGCGCTGTCGGACGAATCCGCGCGACTGCTCCCCGCGACGGTCGCGGGACCGGACTTCGAGCGCAGCGGCATCGAGCCGACCGAGGCGAACTTCGCCAACTGGCTTGCCACCCCGGCAGGCATGGAAATCCATTTCAACGACTACCAGGTGGGTCCGCACGCGATCGGGCTCGTCACCGTCACCGTGCCGTGGGAGGCCCTGGCCGACGTGATCGACCCCGCTCTCGCTCCCGTCGTGTCGAGCTAGGCGCTGCCCGACCGCTCACCGGGAACGAACCTGTGGCCGCCCCGGTGCCGCGACCTACCGTCCCAGACAGGCCTTTGCTGCCGAATGTGTCTGTCGAATGGGAGAGGAGCGCGCCCGTGAGTGCACGCACCGAAGTTGATGCTCGTGCGAATCGGATCGGCGACGTGGACGCGATCGTCGTCGGCGCCGGATTCGCGGGTCTGTACGCCGTCCACAAGCTGCGGAGCCTGGGTCTGACCGTCCAAGGTGTGGAGGCGGCGGGAGGCGTCGGCGGAACGTGGTTCTGGAACCGCTATCCCGGCGCCCGGTGCGACGTGGAGAGCGTCGACTACTCGTACTCGTTCTCGCGGGAACTCGAGCAGGAATGGGATTGGAGCGAGAAGTACGCCACCCAGCCCGAGATCCTGGCGTACATCAATCACGTCGCGGACCGGTTCGACCTGCGCGACCGCTTCCTGTTCGGTACCCGGGTGACCTCCGCGGAACTGGACGAGGAATCGCTGCGGTGGGAGGTGCGCACCGACCGCGGCGACGTCCTGTCCGCCCGGTACTGCATCTTCGCGACGGGCGCGCTGTCCACCGCGAACATGCCGAGCATCCCGGGTCGCGAATCGTTCACCGGCGATACGCATCACACCGGTCAGTGGCCGCACGAGGGTGTCGACTTCACCGGCAGACGGGTCGGGATCATCGGCACCGGTTCCTCGGGAATTCAGTCGATTCCCCTCATCGCGGAGCAGGCCGAACATCTGTACGTGTTCCAGCGCAGCGCCAACTACAGCGTCCCGGCGGGTAACCAGACGTGGGACGACGAGATGCGGCGCGCGATCAAGGCGGGATACGACGAGCGCCGACGGTTGTCCCGGGAGAGCGGTGGCGGTTCCCCGTACAACGCGCACCCGAAGTCCGCGCTGGAGGTCTCCGACGGGGAACGCCGGGAGGCCTACGAGACGCGGTGGAAGCTCGGCGGGGTGCTGTTCGCGAAAACCTTTCCGGACCAGACGAAGACCGAGGCCGCGAACGCGACGGCACGCGAGTTCGCGGAGGAGAAGATCCGACTGCTGGTCGACGACCCCGCGGTCGCGGACAAGCTGATCCCGAACGATCACCCGATCGGGACCAAGCGGATCGTCACCGACACCCACTATTTCGAAACGTACAACCGGCCGAACGTCACCCTGGTGGATCTGAAGGCGGCGCCGATCGAATCGATCACCGCGTCGGGCATCACCACCGCCGACGCCGACTACGCCCTCGACACGTTGGTGTTCGCCACCGGATTCGACGCCATGACCGGTGCCCTCGACCGCATGCGGATCGTCGGGCGCGGCGGTGTGTCGCTTTCGGAGTACTGGAGTGAGGGACCGAAAACCTATCTCGGTCTGGGTGTTCCGGGGTTCCCGAACCTGTTCGTCGTGACAGGGCCGGGAAGCCCGTCGGTGCTGGCGAACATGGTGCTCGGCGCCGAACAGCACGTCGACTGGATCGCGGACTGCATCGAGCACCTGTGGGAGAAGGACCACGACGCGATCGAGGCGTCCGTCCCCGCCACCGAGCAGTGGGTGGAGCACTGCCGCGAGCTGGCCGCGCAGACCCTGTTCCCGTTGGCGAACTCCTGGTACATGGGCGCGAACATCCCGGGCAAGCCCCGCGTGTTCATGCCGTACCTGGGGGGCTTCGGCGCGTACGGGCGGATCTGCGCGGACGTCGCGGAGGAGGGGTTCCGCGGTTTCGAGTTCAGCCGGTCCCGGACGAGGCTGGCCGACCCGGTGGGATAGTTTCCCAGACATTGGTCAGCCGCGCAGGCAATTGCCTGCGCGGCTGACCATTTCGTGGGAGAACGGAGTCGAGCTCAGTCGGGCAGCGCGTACGTGGCCCACGCCTGAGCGAGCACCTCACCATCGAGTGTGCACGTGACGGTGACGTCCGCCATTCGTGCGCCGTCCTGGACGTACGTCTGTTGCAGCGACGAGGAGAAGTCCGCACCGGACGGCACGGCCCGCCGGATGCGGGTGCGGAACCTGCGGAGGGCACCGGGGAACTGCTCGGCGCAGTAGCGCTCCATCAGGTCCACCGCCTGATCGTCGGGCGTGACGGTCCCGGTGAAGCTGTTCGTCCAGAACTCGAAGACCAGCTGTTCGTCGCGGTTGCGGAAGCGGACGAGCAGGTCGTGGTCGCCGACCCTCCGGACGTGTGCGGAGAGGACGTCGTCCGACGTCCGGTGCGGCCGTAGCAGGAAGAAGTCCTGCTCGACGGCCGTTCCCGGTTCGGGTGCGACGACCACCCCGCTCGGGACGGCGTCGGCGCAGAGCCGGCGAATCTCCGCTGTGTACGACTGCGAAGAGATGAGTGCGGCCATCGTTCCTCCCAATTCACGGGTGTGTGATCCGCACGGTAGTCGCCGAGGCCGGTAAACGGGGGGTGTGGTCCCTGTGATCGGGACGCCGACGTACCGCCGTGGCGGGTGGATGCGAAAGCCTCTCGCTGAGTGGGAGAGTCGGGTACCGCAGCGGACCGCGTGCGCCGACTATGAGCTACACCACACCCCGAGGGTGTTCTTGACGTACAGCGAGGCGGAGGTAGACATGGCGCGCAACAGTGCCGTTGACGGCGACGAAGTCCGGATGATCGAAGTGGGATCGGCACCAACGCGTTTCGCGCGCGGGTGGCATTGCCTGGGGCTGGCGAAGACCTTCCGGGACGGCGCCCCGCATCAGATCGATGCGTTCGGGACGTCGCTGGTGGTGTTCGAGACGTCCGACGGGACCCTCAGTGTGCTCGACGCCTACTGCCGCCACATGGGTGGCAACCTGGCGCACGGCACCGTGAAGGGCGATTCCATCGCGTGCCCGTTCCACGACTGGCGCTGGGGCGGCAACGGCAAGTGCACGGGGATCCCGTATGCGCGACGCGTCCCGCCGCTGGCGCGGACCCGGGCCTGGACGACCATCGAGCGCAACGGGCAGCTCTACGTGTGGAACGACCCGCAGGGTAACCCGCCGCCCGCCGACGTGACGATTCCCGAGATCGAGGGATTCGGCTCCCCGGAATGGACCGACTGGACCTGGAATTCGCTGCTCGTCGAGGGCTCGCACTGCCGCGAGATCGTCGACAACGTGGTGGACATGGCGCACTTCTACTACGTCCACTTCTCGTTCCCGCGCTACTTCAAGAACGTCTTCGAAGGGCACGTGGCCACCCAGTACATGCAGTCGACGCCCCGCCACGACATCTCGGTGGGCACCAGCTACGACGACCCCAATTCGACGCTGCGTTCGGACGCGTCGTACTTCGGCCCGTCGTACATGATCGACAAGCTGTGGAGCGAAGCGAACGGCATGATGATCGAGACGGTGCTGATCAACTGCCACTACCCGGTCAGTGCCGATTCGTTCGTCCTGCAGTGGGGCGCCATGGTGAAGAAGCCCGAGGGGCTGTCGGACGAGGTCGCGAACGGCATGGCTGCCCAGTTCGCCGAGGGCGTGGAACTCGGGTTCAAGCAGGACGTCGACATCTGGCTGAACAAGTCGCGCATCGACAACCCGCTGCTGTCGGAGGAGGACGGGCCGGTGTACCAGCTGCGTCGCTGGTACCAGCAGTTCTACGTGGATGTCGAGGACATCACCGACGACATGACCAAGCGCTTCGAATTCGAGATCGACACCACCAGGGCGGTGCAGAGCTGGGAGGCGGAGGTCGCCGACAACCTCGCCAACGGCGTCGTGCCGCTCGACACCAACGCCTGAGCCGGCACCGAGAAGAAGGACACGACAGATGACCCACGAGGTTCTCGACAACATCATGGCGATCGCGGATCAGCTCCGCGATCAGGCCCCCGAGGCCGAGCGCATCGGCCGGCTGCCCGACGACACGGCGAAGAAGCTCCGCGAGGCCGGACCGATCAAGCTGCTCCAGCCCGGCAAGTACGGCGGCTACGAGTCTCACCCCCGCGAGTTCGCGGAGACGGTGATGGCCGCCGCGTCCCTCGACCCGGCGACGGGATGGGTGTGCGGCATCGTCGGCGTGCACCCCTGGCAGCTGGCGTTCGCCGACCCGAACGTGCAGGACGAGGTGTGGGCGGCCGACAACGACACCTGGATGGCCTCGCCCTACGCACCGACCGGGATCGCGACCCCGGTCGACGGCGGCTACCTCTTCAGCGGACGCTGGCAGTTCTCGTCGGGAACCGATCACTGCGACTGGATCTTCCTCGGCGCGATGCTCGGCGACAAGGACGGCGCGATGGCCCTGCCGCCGAAGATGCTGCACATGATCCTGCCGCGCAGCGACTACGAGATCGTCGAGGACTCGTGGAACGTCGTCGGGCTCAAAGGCACCGGGTCCAAGGACATCATCGTCCGGAACGCCTTCGTCCCCGACTACCGGGTGATGGACGCCGACGAGGTCATGAACGGCACCGCGGTGCAGAAGTTCGGGCGCACCGAGACGCTGTACAACATGCCGTGGTCGACGATGTTCCCGCTCGGGATCTCCTCCGCCGTGGTGGGAATCGCGGAGGGCGCCCTGGCCGCTCACCTCGACTACCAGCGCGACCGTGTCGGAGCGCAGGGCACTGCGATCAAGGACGACCCCTACGTGCTGTTCGCCGTGGGCGAGGCCGCGGCCGACATCAACGCCGCCCGCCAGGAACTGCTCGCCAACGTCGACAGGATCTGGGACCTCGTCGAGTCGGGCAGGGAAGTCACGTTCGAGGACCGCGCGGCCGGGCGCCGGACGCAGGTGCGTGCCGCGTGGCGGGCGGTCACCGCCGTGGACCAGATCTTCGCTCGCTCCGGAGGCAACGCGCTGCGCATGGACAAGCCGCTGCAGCGGTACTGGCGGGACGCGCACGCCGGCCTGGCACACGCCATCCACGTGCCGAGCACCGTCTACCACGCCTCGGCGCTCAGCTCGCTCGGCCTCGACCCGGCCGACAACCTCAAGTCGATGATCTGACCGCCGTCGGACCTCGAAAACAGTAGAAGGACAACACATGACAGACATCAAGGGGCTTGGCTACGTCAAGATCCAGACCAACGACCTGGAGCGGTGGCGCACGTTCGCGTTCGACGTGCTCGGATTCGCCGAGGGTTCGGGCCCGGACGAGGACGCCCTGTACCTCCGCATGGACGAGCGCGCGGCCCGCATCGTGATCGTGCCGGGCGAGACGGACGAGGTCGTCACCATCGGGTGGGAGGTTCGCGATCACGCAGGCCTGGTCCGCGTCCAGGAAGCGGTCGAGGGTGCCGGGATCGCCGTCAAACCGCTGTCGGTGGAAGAGGCCGACGCTCGCCGCGTCGAAGAGGTCGTCACGTTCCAGGATCCGACCGGTGCGACGATCGAGATCTTCCACGGCGCGGTACTCGACCACAGCCCGGTGGTGACCCCGTTCGGCGCGAAGTTCGTCACGGGGCCGCAGGGTCTCGGCCATGTGGTGCTTCCGGTGATGGATTTCAGTGGTGCGTTCGACTTCTACACCGAGGTGCTCGGCTTCCTGCCCCGCGGCGCCTTCCGCATCCCGGCACCGCCGGAGTTCGGCCCGATGCGGGTGCGCTTCCTGGGCGTCAACGAGCGTCACCACAGCCTGGCGCTGTGCCCCGCACCGCACGGCGGCGCGCCGGGTCTGGTGCACATCATGGTGGAGGTCGACACGCTCGACGCCGTCGGGCAGGCGCTCGACCGCGTCGTGAAGGACGGATTCTCCGTCTCCTCGACCCTCGGCCGTCACACGAACGACAAGATGGTGTCGTTCTACGTGCGGGCCCCCGGCGGCTGGGACATCGAGTTCGGCACCGAGGGCATGAAGGTGGACGAGAAGTACTACTCCGCGGAGGAGATCACCGCCGACAGCTACTGGGGCCACGACTGGTCCGGAAGCGAGCCGCTGGCGGCCATGTAAAGGGGTGTCCGGGCCTGGTGTGCGTATCTGCTCGATGCGTGCGCCGGGCCTTTGGGCTGTTCGGGGCCCGTCATCCAGCACTATTGCAAATAGGTATATGCCTATTTATAGTAAGTGTCGCCAGTCACACACCGCGTCGCCGCACCGAGCAGCGCCGCTACGGAGGTCCCCATGACGACGACACTCAGCCCCACCCCCACCGCCGGCCTCGATCGCGCCGCCCTTCTCCTCGACGCCTTCGACGGCCCGGGCAGGCTCACGCTCGCGCAGATCGTGCGCCGCACGGGGCTTCCGCGCTCCTCCGCGCACCGGATGCTCGAACGTCTCGTCCAGCTGCGGTGGCTCCGCCGGGAGGGCCGGGACTACGAACTCGGCATGCGGCTGTTCGAACTCGGGTCGCTGGCCGTGCACCAGGACCGCCTGCACCGGGCCGCCCTGCCCTTCCTGCACGAACTCCACCGCCTCACCGGGCACGCCGTGCACCTCGCGGTGCTCGAGGGGATCGACGTCGTCTACCTGGAGAAGATCGCCGGACGGTTCGGAGTCGGACTGCCGTCCCGCGTCGGCGGCCGCCAGCCCGCGCACTGTACGAGTGTCGGCAAGGTGCTGCTGGCCCACTCGCCCGAGTCCGTGGTCGACCGCGTCGTCGAAGCGGGCCTGCCGCGCAGCACACGATTCAGCATCGACTCACCCGCCGCGTTCCGCGCCGAGTTGCAGAAGACCCGCGAACGCGGAGCGGCCTACGACCGGGAAGAGGATCTCGTCGGCGTCAGCTGTGTCGCCGTGCCGGTGGGCACAGAGGACAACGTGGTCGCGGCCATTTCCGTGTGCGGTCCCAGCAGCCAGATCAAGCTCGATCACCGCCTGACCGCGCCGATTCGCATGTCCGCCAAGGGCACCTGGCGTAACTACATGTCGACCGCGACGCCGGCCGCCGGACGCACCGACCGATACTCCGCCTGAGGCGGGACGAAGGAGCACGAATGCCGCTCGACGAGCAGGCCGAGACCATCCTCCGGGGACTGAACGAGAACTTTCCCCGGGTGGAGACCATGACGGGCGCCCAGGCGCGAGCGGCAACCAAGGCGGGACGCAAGGCCGTCGCCGACCCCGAGCCGGTCGGTAGTGTGCGCGACCGGGAGATCCCCGGTGGGTCCGGACCGGTTGCCGTGCGGATCTATTCGCCGGCGGGGCACCCCGCGGAGTCCCTGCCCGTCGTCGTCTTCTTCCACGGCGGCGGGTTCGTGATCTGCGACCTCGACAGCCACGACGGCTTCTGCCGCGCGATGTGCAACGGGATCGGCGCCGTCGTCGTCTCCGTCGACTACCGACTCGCCCCGGAAGCGCAGTTTCCCGCCGCAGCAGACGACGCCTACGCGGCGACGTGCTGGGTCGCGCAGCACGCCCGCGAGTTCGGCGGCGATCCGGACCGTCTTCTCGTCGCAGGCGACAGCAGCGGGGGCAACCTCGCGGCGGTCGCGGCGCTGATGGCCCGGGACAGGGAGGCCCCCGCCGTCGCCGGACAGCTACTCGTCTACCCCGTCATCGAACCGGTCTTCGACACCGAGTCCTACGAGCAGTTCGCGGAAGATCACTTCCTCACCCGCTCTGCGATGCAATGGTATTGGGATCAGTACCTGCCCACGCACCGCGAGGCCGTGCCCGCCTATGCCGCCCCGGTACGGGCCGAGGACCTCGGCGGGCTCCCACCCGCGATCGTGATCACCGCCGAACGCGACCCCCTCCGGTACGAGGGGGAGAAGTACGCCGCGGCACTCGCCGACGCCGGTGTCCCCGTCCAGTGCCGGCGGGTCGAGGGAATGTTCCACGGATTCTTGACGATCGACGCGATGGCCGCGGCGCAGACCGCGCGGGGAGAACTGTGGCCTCAGCTCCGGACTCTGATGGCGGAACCGGTGCACACCCCGTCCGACTAGTCTTCGCGCTCCGCCTCGTCGTTCGCGTCCCGGGCCGCCTTCATCGCGGCCTGGTACTCCTGCTGCGCTGCCCGGGAGCGCCGGATCGAGTGTGATGCGGTCGGTTTCGGCACACCGGGATGTTCCGGCGTCCCTTCGCCGTGCATCCGTTCGACTGCCTCGTCGATGTCGGCGAGCATCTGCTTCGCGAGCTCGCTCTCGGCCGCGTAGTACCGCTCGGACCACTTGTTGACCATGTGCGCGAACGCCCACGTGGGTTCGACGTCCGAATCGCGGGCGTCGAGTGCGGCCTGCCTGCTCATCCCCTCCACGTACGAGATGTGCTCCTCGAGTGCTTCTTTGAGCTGCTCCGGCTCCGTGAGGTGACCGAGCCACATGCGCAGCATCACCCCGTGCTTGAGGACGGGCGGATCGATCGGCGCCTCCCGCGCCCACCTGCGCATGACGTCCATGCCCGCGTCCGTGATCTTGTACAGCCGCTTGGGTTTCACCCGGGCCTCGTCGTCCACGACGGTCCGCGACGTCACGTATCCCAGGTCCTCGAGCTTCTTCAGCTCCGAGTACACCTGACTGAACGACGGGCTCCAGTAGAAGAAACGCACACTGTACGACGCCCACTTCTTCAGGTCGTAGCCGGACAGCTCTTCGCCGAACGACAGGATGCCGAGTACCGGCCAGCTCGTCGATCGGAGGCCGGCGAACCCGGAACTCTGTGTGGGGTCGGACGATGGCATTTCCCGAGCCTATCAACCGCGCGCCGGTTGCCGGACAGCGCGAAACCCTGCCGCTGGGCGGGACGAGGCATTCCCCGCCGGAAGGCACCGCGGCCAGGCTGAACGCAACCCGTCGATCCGAGGAGACACGATGACCCGAACCGAAGAACCCGTGCCGCCGGTGGCACGACGCATCGACCCCGCCGAACTCAAGTCGGTGCTCGGACACTTCTGCACCGGCGTCACGGTGATCACCGCACACGACGGCGAGAGCCCCCACGGCTTCACGTGCCAGTCCTTCGTGTCGCTGTCGCTGGACCCGCCGTACGTGTCGTTCAGCCCCGCACGGACGTCGACCAGCTGGCCCCGGCTGCGGGCGAGCGAACACATCTGCGTCAACGTCCTCGCCCACGACCAGCGCGACGTGTGCGGGACGTTCGCGACGAGCGGCGCCGACAAGTTCGCCGACGTCGGGTGGTCGCACGCCCGCAACGGTGCCCCGGCACTCGACGGCGTGCTGGCCAGGGTGCAGGCCACCGTCGAATTCGAGCACGACGCCGGTGACCACACCATCGTCGTCGCGCGCGTCACCGGCCTGGACGTGCTCAGGGATGCGCCGCCGCTCCTGGTGTACCGCGGTGGGCTCGGCATCTTCACCGCGGCCACATAGCCGCGCTTTCTCCCGCTCCGCGGCGGTGCCGCTGTCTCCCGCTCGGCGGCGGTGCCGCTGTCTCCCGCTCCGCGGGAAAGGCTGTGGGAAAAAGCAATTGACACCGGCAGGGTGTGATCGAGACCACTTCGGAAGGTGTGCACGATGAGCGTAGACGAGCAGAACTGGGACCGGGAGGTAGATCTCCTGGTGATCGGCAGCGGTGCCGGTGGAATGACCGCCGCCCTCGCCGGGGCCGAGCGAGGACTCGACACCCTCGTCGTCGAAAAGTCCGGGGTGTACGGCGGTTCGACGGCACTGTCGGGTGGCGCCCTGTGGATTCCCAACTCGCCGATCCTCGTCCGTGAAGGCCGCGCCGACGACCCCGGCGACGTCCGGAAGTACCTGGAGTCGATCGTCGGCGACAGCGTGCCGGCCGAGCGCCTCGACGCGTACATCGAGCAGGGGCCGGCCATGATGCGGTTCTTCGAACAGAACTGCCCGCATCTCCGGTTCTCGTGGTGCGAGGACTATTCCGACTACCACCCCGAGAACGTGGGCGGACGGCCGAAGGGGCGGACGGTCGAGCCGTTGCCGTTCGACATGAACCAGCTCGGCGCCGACGGCGACCTGCAGCGGCCGAACTCGCTCGCGATGCCGGGTGGGCTGTACATGACGTCCACCGAGTTCCGCCACCTCAACATGGTCTTCCGCACCTGGGCCGGACGCAGGACCGCGCTCGGTGTCGGCTGGCGTTCGGTCGTGGCGATGCTGCGGCGCAGGCGGATGGAGACCCTGGGGCAGGCCCTCGTCGGCCGGCTGCGGCTCACGCTCCAGGAGGCGGGGGTTCCGCTGTGGCTGAACTCCCCGCTGAAGGGTCTGATCACGGACGAATCAGGAGCTGTCACGGGCGCGGTCGTCGAGTCCGGGGGACGGGAACTGCGTATCCGCGCCCGCCGCGGCGTCATGATGGCCACCGGCGGATTCGAGCAGAACGAGGAGATGCGGAAGCAGTACCTCCGGGAAGGCGGCAAGGACAACTACAGCGCCGGCTCACCCGACAACACCGGAGACGGAATCGTCGCGGGGGAGCAGGTCGGCGCCGCCGTCGATCTGATGGACGACGCCTGGTGGATGCCGTCGTTCCGGCGGCCGGACGGCGTCATGCACGTCCTCGTGTCGGAGCGCTCGATCCCGCCGTCGCTGATCGTCGACCAGCACGGCAAGAGGTTCACCAACGAGGCGTCCCCGTACGTGTCGTTCGTCCACGACCAGATCGCCGGTGGTCACGACCCCGTGTGGTTCGTGTTCGACTCGAAGGCCAAGAGCCGCTACCAGTTCGGTGGTGTGATGCCCGGGCAGAAGTTCCCCGCGGAATGGTTCGAGACGGGGCTGATGCAGCGAGCCGCATCCCTCGGCGAACTCGCGCAGAAGATGGGTGTTCCCGCGGGCTCGCTGTCCGCGGAGATCACCCGGTTCAACGGTTTCGCTCGGGCGGGAATCGACGCCGACTTCGGTCGCGGCGACAGCGCCTACGACCGGTACTACGGCGACCCGCGACTGCCCAACCCGACCATGGACGAGGTCGACAGGGCCCCGTACTACGCGGTGCGGATGGAAGCCGGCGACCTCGGCACCAAGGGCGGGCTCGTGTGCAACGAACACAGCCAGGTGTGCCGCAGCAGCGGGGAGCCGATCCCCGGGCTCTACGCCACCGGCAACACGTCCGCGTCCGTGATGGGCAACGACTATGCCGGTGCGGGCGCGACGATCGGTCCCGCGATGGTGTTCGGCTGGGTCGGCGCTCGGCATGCAGCCGGGGCGGGGCCCCGCAATGTGACCGGGGCGGTGAGCTGAGTGCTTCCCGTCGAATGCCGGCGCTGCGGTAACGCGGTGCTCGTGGAGAAATACAGCGAGGCGCACACGAGCGTGCAGTGGCTGGGCGACGCCGAGCAGACCTGCCCGGAGTTCGCCCGGCGCGCGCAGGAGGGGGAGCACTCGATGTTCGTCCCCACCTGCGGTGCGCTCCGCGGATCGATCGACGATGCGGTGGAGGACGGGCGGGTGGGGCTCTCCCTGCGCAGTTACCCGACTCCCGGCCGCCTGGATTAGAGGGGACAACCGATGTCACGGATGGCAGGCAAGGTCGCCTTCATCACCGGTGCCGGGAACGGCATGGGACGCAGTCACGCGGTCCGGCTCGCGGAGGAGGGCGCCGATGTCGTCGTCGTCGATCTGCCGTCGGCCGAGGCGGATCTCGCCGAAACCGGAAGGCTGGTCGGCGAACTCGGCCGGCGGGCGGTCACCGCCCACGCCGATGTGCGCGACCCGTCCGCGTTGCGGGCGGCCGTCGATGCCGGAGTCGCGGAACTGGGCCCTCTCGACGTCGTCGTCGCGAACGCGGGTGTCTGCGACAACCCCGGCCCGGCGTGGACGATCGACGACGCGGTCTGGCACCGATCGCTCGATGTCAACCTCACCGGCGTCTGGAACACGGCGAAGGCCGCGGTGCCGGCGATGCGGGACGGCGGCGGTTCCGTCGTGATCGTCAGTTCGACCGCAGGCATCAAGGCGGTGGCCGGGGCCGCCCACTATTCGGCGTCCAAGACCGCTGTGGTCGGGCTGGCCCGGACCCTCGCCAACGAATTCGGACCGCAGTTCATCCGGGTGAACGTGCTGCATCCCGGTGCCGTCGGCACCCGCATGACCCTGAACCCGGAGACGATGGCACGGCTGCGGCCGGACCTCGAGAATCCGACCCCGGACGACGTCGTCCCCGTCCTCGCGGCGAACCACATGCTGCCCGTTCCGTGGCTGGACTCGCGGGACGTCAGCAATGCGCTGCTGTTCTTGGCCTCGGACGAATCGCGATACATCACCGGCACACAACTCGTGGTCGACGCCGGACTGACCCAGAAGGTGTAGAGATGACAGGTCGAGTGAACGGAAGAGTCGTCCTGGTCACCGGTGCCGCACGCGGGATCGGCCGGGCGCAGGCGTTGCGATTCGCACAGGAGGGTGCGGACGTCGTCGCCGTCGACCTGTGCGGCCCGGTCGGCACGGTGGTGACGCCACCGGCGAGCCCGGAGGATCTCGAGGAGACCGCGAAACTGGTCCGGGACACCGGCCGCCGGATCGTGACCGCGCAGGTGGACGTGCGTGACGGAACGCCGCTCGCCGAGGCGGTCACCGCGGCGGCCGGCGAGCTGGGCGGCCTGGACTTCGTGTGCGCCACGGCAGGCATCACATCCTCGGGTGCCGCGCTGGACCTCGACTCCGAGACGTGGCAGACGATGCTCGACGTCAATCTGACGGGGGTGTGGCAGACGTGCAGGGCGGCGGCCCCTCACCTGATCGAGCGGGGCGGCGGGGCGATGGTCCTGACGAGCTCCATCGCCGGTCTGCGCGGGCTCGTCGGCGTCGCCCACTACACCGCGGCCAAGCACGGGGTGGTGGGTCTGATGCGGTCGCTGGCCAAGGAACTCGCGCCGCACCGGGTGCGGGTCAACAGCGTGCATCCCACGAACGTGGACACGGACATGATCCAGAACGACATGGTGCGGCGGGCGTTCCGGCCCGACCTCGAGCACCCCACCCGTGAAGAGTTCGCGGCGGCCGCCGTGACGATGAACATGCTGCCGATTCCGTGGATCGAGCCGGTCGACGTGGCCAACGCCGCACTGTTCCTGGCCTCGGACGAGGCGCGGTACATCACGTCCGTCGCCCTGCCGGTCGACGCGGGCAGCGTCAGCCGATGACCGCCTCGGGCAGCGTCGGCCGGTAATCCCCGAGTCCGCCCCCACGCCTGGCGATCCGTGGTAGAACAGGTGTCAGTTTCGGGGGCGGACGAAGGGTGAATTCCGTGGATCTCGAGGCCGTCGCCGCGATCAGCAGGCTCAAATACGCGTATCTGCGGGCCCTGGACACGAAATGCTGGGACGAGTTCGCCGACACTCTCCTTCCCGACGCGACCGCGAACTACGGTGAGCATCTCGCGTTCGAGTCGCGGGACGCGCTGGTCGACTTCATGAAGTCGAATCTGGGGCCGCAGACCATCACCGAACACCACTGCGGTCACCCGGAGATCGACGTCGACGGCGACACGGCGACCGGACGCTGGTACCTGTCCGACACCGTGCTGATCCCGGAACACGGCATGGTGCTGCGCGGGGCGGCGTTCTACTCCGACCGCTACGTCCGCGGACCGGACGGCCGATGGCGGATCGCCCACACCGGATACGAGCGCACCTACGAGGCGGTGATGTCGCTGTCCGACATTCCCAGCTTCCGGCTCACGTCCAACCGGTGGGCAGCGGACACGGAACCCGGCAAAGGAGACTCGTGATGGGAACATTGGACGGCAAGGTCGCGCTCATCACCGGCGCCGGTCAGGGCGTGGGCGCCGGTATGGCGTTCGCACTGGCCAAGGAGGGCGCCCGGATCGCGGTGGTCGGGCGAACGGAGGCGAAACTCGTCGACACGTGCACCGCCATCGCCGACTTCGGCGGCGACGCCGAGCCGATCGTCTGCGACGTCAGCAAACGCGATCAGCTCGGCCCGATGGTCGACCGGGTCGTGGACCGGTTCGGCGGCATCGACATCCTCGTCAACAATGCCAACGCGAGCGCGCTCGGACCGCTCCTCGACATCACTCCGAAACTATTGGACCGTGCCATGGCCGTCGGCCCGGTGGCGACCCTGTTCCTCATGCAGCTGTGCTACCCGCACCTGAAGGCGCGCGGCGGCGGCTCGATCATCAACCTCGTCAGTTCCTCGGCGGTGCGGTGGGACACCAGCGGATACGGGCTCTATGCGGCCACCAAGGAGGCGATGCGCTCGCTCACCCGGACCGCGGCCAGCGAATGGGGACCCGACGGAATCCGCGTCAACGCGATTGCGCCGCATGCACTGTCGCCAGGTCTGAAATGGTGGACGGAGAACAACCCCGAGGAGGCCGCCGAGTTCGTGAAGTCGATCCCGCTCGGCCGGATCGGTGATTGCGAGCAGGACATCGGGCGTGCCGTCGTCTTCCTCGTGGGCGCCGACGCCGGTTACCTGTCGGGTGCCACCATCCCGCTGGACGGTGGTCAGGCGCGCTGGAGCTGATCGCCGCCGATTGCCCCGAGCTTGCTCATTTCCCTGCCATCCGGTAGGAATTGCTTCGTGCATACGACTCACCTGGTGCGACGCCTGACCGTCGACCTGTGCCGTACGTGCGCCAATATCTGTTGTTGCTGATGGTCCGGCGCGCGTACCGCGTGCTGTCCACTCCTCGGTAGCCTCCGGCATCCGGTCATTCCTCACGCATTCTCCGCGTTCGCAGGTCCGGGCCGGTGCGCCCGTCTCCAGGCTCGATCACCTTCGCGGAAAGACACCATGAGCACTGCATTCGAAACCAGAACGGCGTCGCTGACGCTCGACAAGTTCGGCCCCCACTTCGGCGCCGAGATCATCGGCCTGGACGTCGCGTCCGCCACCGACGACGAGGTGGCCGCGATCCGTTCGGCGTTGACCGAACACAAGGTGCTGGTCCTGCGGGGTCAGTCACTCGACGACACGAGCCACATCGAGTTCGGTCGCCGTCTCGGCCGGCTGACCGCCGGGCACCCCGTCCACGACAGCGGGGACGTCGCGCAGGAGGTGTACGCACTCGACAGCCAGGACAACGGTTTCGCCGACGTGTGGCACACCGACGTGACGTTCATGAAGCGACCGCCGCTGGGGTCGATCCTCCGCCCCGTCGTCCTCCCACCGCACGGCGGCGACACCAACTGGGCCGACAGCCAACTGGCGTACGAGTCGCTGTCGCTGCCGATCCGTCAGATGATCGACCAGCTGACCGCGGTGCACGACGGCAACCGCGAGTTCGGGTACTACCTCGCGCAGAAGCGTGGCGGCAAGGGAAACGTCTGGGACGGTGAGGAA
Organism: Rhodococcus wratislaviensis; assembly: GCF_041228765.1. Classification (NCBI taxonomy): domain Bacteria; kingdom Bacillati; phylum Actinomycetota; class Actinomycetes; order Mycobacteriales; family Nocardiaceae; genus Rhodococcus; species Rhodococcus wratislaviensis. Next base: position 2,316,766 of record NZ_CP150488.1, read on the forward strand.
GTCACCGCGCTCGTGCCCATCGAGCATCCCGTCGTTCGGGTTCACCCTGAGACGGGACGCAAGGGCATCTTCGTGAACCCGGGCTTCACGTCCCACATCGCCGGAGTGTCCGAGGCGGAGAGCCGCGGAATACTCGACTTCCTTTATGCACACCTGACCAAACCCGAGCACATCGTGCGGCACCGCTGGCGTCTCGGCGACCTCGTGCTGTGGGACAACCGCAGCACCGCGCACTACGCCAACCGCGACTACGGAACCCAGCACCGCGTCATGCACCGCATCACGTTGGAAGGTGACGTGCCTTTCGGCCCGCAGTAGAGCAACCTCCGCATTCGCCGGGCGGGCGGAGTCCGCAGCGACTACCGTCACGATCCGTGACCCCGGCATCGGACATCTCACGACGCAAGTTCCTCGCCTCCGCCGCAGCGGCCGGCGGCGCCGCCTTCCTCAGCTCGTGGGCGGGCCCGGTGATCGACCGCGCCTATGCACAGGACCCGGGCGGTAGCGGGTCGCTGAACGACATCGAGCACTTCGTCTACCTCATGCAGGAGAACCGCTCGTTCGACCACTACTACGGCACGCTGTCGGGGGTACGCGGCTTCGACGACCCGTCACCGGCGTGGCAGCAGTACGGCTGGACGCCGGGTGCCGGGCCCACCCCGACCGGGTTCCTCAACCCGTTCCGGCTCGACACCACGCAGGGCACGCACCTCGACGGCGAATGCATCAACGACCCCACCCACTCGTGGGGTCCGCAGCACGACGCGTGGAACGGCGGCGCGATGGACCGGTGGATGCCGGTGCACATCGCGCACGAGGGGCCGCTCAACGGCCCCGCGACGATGGGCTACTACACGCGAGCCGACATCCCGGTGCACTACGACCTCGCCGACGCCTTCACGATCTGCGATCACTACTTCTGCTCGGTTCTCGGACCGACGGACCCGAACCGGCTGTACTGGATGACGGGCACGATCGACCCGGACGGGCTGGCCGGTGGGCCGCTGGTCGAGACGCCGACGGTGATCCCCAAGTTCGTCTACTCGTGGCGCACCTATCCGGAGAACCTGCAGGAGGCCGGCGTCAGCTGGAAGGTGTACGCCAACAAGGACCTCGGCCCCGTGTCGAGTGTCGCGCTCGACGGGATGCTCGGCTGCTTCACGCAGTACAGCGACCCGAATTCGGAACTCGCTCGCCGCGGTCTCGATCCGACGTACCCCAACGACTTCCGGGCCGATGTCGCGAACGGCACCCTGCCCGCGGTGTCCTGGATCGTGCCCAACATCTTCACCTGTGAGCATCCGGCGCTGCCCCCGGCCGCGGGCGCGGTCGGGATCGTCGAGGTACTCGACATCCTCACGTCGAACCCGGCGATCTGGGAGAAGACGGCGCTGATCATCAGTTACGACGAGAACGGCGGCTTCTTCGACCACGTCACCCCGCCCACACCGCCGCCGGGCACCCCGGGCGAATATCTGACGGTTCCGCTGAACACGGTGTCGGAGAGCGAGAACAATCCGGGTCCGATCGGCCTCGGTTTCCGGGTGCCGTCGCTGATCGTCTCGCCGTACAGTCGCGGCGGCCTCGTCGCGTCCGACACGTTCGACCACACGTCGCAGCTCCGGCTGCTGGAGAAGCGGTTCGGCGTGCCCGTCCCCAATCTCACCGACTGGCGCCGCGGCGCCGTCGGCGACATGACGTCCGCGTTCGACTTCTCGTCCGCACCGAACGCCGGCGTTCCCGCGATGACCGACCCCGGGCCACGCCTGCAGGCGGCGATCGCGCAGTGCGGGCCGAACGTGGCCGCGGGGACGCTCAACGCCGGTGCACCCTACCCCGTCCCGCCGAATTCGATGCCCGTGCAGGAACAGTCCCCGCTGCGGCGTCGCCCCAGCGGGCTGATCATGTAGCGGCCTCCCCTCAGAGGCGCACCGTCCGGCCCTCGTCGATCGACTGCAGGACGGCCAGTGCGGCGGTCACCGAACGCAGTCCGTCGTGTCCGGTCGCCACGGGTTCACCGTCACCGTCCCCATTGACGGCGTCGACGAACGCCCGGATCCCCGGTGCGTACAGGTTGTCGACGGGCTCGAGCGGGACGGTCGTGTCCTGACCGTCCGCAACGATCCGCAGCGTTCCGGTGGGATCCGGGCGCATGCAGTCGCCTGCGACGAGAGTGCCCGTGGTTCCGTGGATCTCGAAACCGGTCACGGCGCCCGGGACCGTGTACGCGTCGTGGAGGGAGAACAGGGTGGAACTGCCGAGGACGCCGCTCGTCATCACGGCGTCCGCCGGACCCTCGCTGAGTCTCTGGCACACCCCCACCGCCGTCACCTTCGTCGGTTCCATTCCGGTGACGAAGCGGAGCGTGTCGAGGTCGTGCACCGCGAGGTCGAGGACGACTCCGCCGCCGACACCGTCGAGACGCCACCCACGCAGGGCCTGGCGCAGCAGAATGGCGTTGCTGACGCGCACCGACAGGATGTCGCCGATCGCGCCCTCCGCCAGCATCTTTCGCGCCGCGCGATGAACGGGGTGATTGCGGAGATGATGGTTGGTCGCGAAGACCACCCCCGCTGCCGCGGCCGCGTCGACCATCTTCTGCGCCTGAGTGACGTCGAAGGAGAGCGGCTTCTCGCACAGCACGTGCAGACCCGCGTCGATCGCGGCCATGGCGTGGTCGAAGTGCTTGTCGTTGGTCGACGAGATGTAGGCCGCCTGGACGTCCCCGCCCACCGCTTCGCGCAGGTCACCGGTGGCGGCCTCGATGTCGTGGGTCCGCCGGTAGTCCTCCGCGCGTGCCGCGTCGCCGCTGAGCACGACTGCCGCGGTCTGCCCGCACTCGCGCAACGCGGGGATCACGCGTGTGGCAGCGATGTTGCTCGCGCCCAGAATCGCCCACCTCATGAGCTTCGGTCCTTCCTCGGGCCGGTGGGTCCGGCCGTTCCTCGGCGGGACTGTACGCCGAGTTCCGAGAGCGCACTACTGTTCGATATGCGAACAGCGCGGCGTGGGGTCCGAGCTCAGGGGCGGAGGGCGTCGACCTCTTCGCCGGAGGTCGAGGGGTCCGGCGTCTCGTCGACGGCCCCGCGCGTGCGCTGACGGTAGATCCCGATTCCGACCACGACCACGGCGAGTCCCATCGAGACGTACATCTGGCTCCTGGTCTCCGGCAGCACGAGCATGCCGACGCAGAGCGCGATGATGGCGGCGATGGTGCACCACGTCAGGTACGGGAACAGCCACATCTTCAGCGACAGGTCCTTGCCCTCCGCCTCGAGGCTGCGCCGCATGCGCAGCTGCGACACCGAGATCGCCAGCCACACGAACAGGGCGATCGCGCCCGAGGAGTTGACGAGGAACAGGAACACGGTGTCCGGGTACAGGTAGTTGAGGCCGACGGTCAGGAATCCCACGACCGTCGAGACGAGCACGGCCTGGCGCGGAACGCCGGACGATCCGATCTTCGACAACGAGGCCGGGGCGTCGCCGCGCCGGGAGAGCGAGAAGATCATCCGGCTCGCCGTGTACAGGCCGGAGTTCAGACAGGACAGCACGGACGTGAGCACGACGACGTCCATGATGTTGCCGGCCGCGGGAATGCCGAACGAGTCCATGACGGCGACATACGGGCTCAGCGCGACGGAGGCGTCGTCCCAGGGGAGCAGCGTCACGACGACGGCGATGGAGCCGATGTAGAAGATGAGGATCCGCCACACGACCGAGCGCACGGCGTTGCGCACGGCGGCCACGGGGTTCGCGGATTCGCCGGCGGCGATGGTCGCGATCTCGGCGCCGAAGAACGAGAACACGACGACGAGCACTGCCGCGAATACGGCACCTGCCCCGTTGGGGAAGAACCCGCCGTGACCGGTGAGGTTGGTGAGTCCGGGTGCTTCGACGCCGGGCAGGGCTCCGCAGATCGCGAGGACGCCCAGCACCAGGAAGATGACGATCGCTGCGACCTTGATCGATGCGAACCAGAACTCGAACTCGCCGAACGACTTCACGGACGCGATGTTCGTCAGCGTGAGCAGCACCATCAGGATCAGTGCCCAACTCCACTGCGGGACGTCGGGGATCCAGCGGTTCATGATGACGGCACCGGCCGTCGCCTCGATGCCGAGGACGATGATCCAGAACCAGGCGTAGAGCCAGCCGATGCTGAAGCCGGCCCAGCGGCCGATCGCGCGGTCGGCGTACGCCGAGAACGATCCCGTCTCGGGGTTGGCGGTCGACATTTCGCCGAGCATGCGCATCACCAGGATGACGACGATGCCTGCGAGTGCGTATGCCACGAGAACGCCGGGGCCCGTCTCGCGGATCGCGACCCCGGAGCCCACGAAGAGGCCTGCGCCGATCACCCCCGCGATAGCGATCATCGAGAGGTGCCGCTTCTTCAGCGTGTGCTGAAGCTGCGGATCGGTGGTTCCAGACATGGAGAAATCCCTTCGGCGCTACTCCGGGTGTGATGTGCGTCGCTGATCCGGAAAGTGTGTACGAGCCGAGGGGGCCGGGGTACCGCCGATTCGGTGAAATTCGCGCGGCCGGGATAGACGAAACGGCAGTACCACGCATCTGCACGGTCTCGACTGTCTGCCTTGACAACGCGGAAACGCTATGGCTACCGTCACATTATTCAACCAGCGGACATGCGTTCGGTATGCGAACAGAGCGTGTCCGGCACCAACGTAGGACGGGACATCGGAATGAGCGATCACGCCTTCACCCCGGCAGCCGAGAAGCAGGCGCGACGAGCAGCGCTGAGCAGTTTCGTCGGCGCGGTCATCGACTGGTACGACTTCCTGCTCTACGGGTTGGTCGCGGCACTGGTCTTCAACTCGGAGTTCTTCCCGAACGTCAGCCCGGCGATCGGCACGCTCGCCGCGTTCGCGACGTTCGGCGTCGGATTCCTGTTCCGGCCGCTCGGCGGCGTGGTGTTCGGCCACTACGGCGACCGCATCGGACGGAAGCGGATGCTGATCCTGACCGTGCTGATCATGGGCACGAGCACGGCCCTGATCGGACTGCTGCCGTCGTTCGGGTCGATCGGCTGGTGGGCACCGGTCCTGCTCGTCACACTGCGCGCCATCCAGGGCTTCGCCGTCGGCGGCGAGTGGGGTGGGGCCGCGCTGATGGCCGTCGAGAGCGCGCCGCCGAAGAAGAAGGCGTTCTACAGCAGCGGAGTGCAGGTCGGCTACTCGGTGGGGCTCATCCTCGCCACCGGATTCGTCATGCTCATGAGCAACCTGACCACCGAGGACGCATTCAGCCAGTGGGGTTGGCGGGTTCCGTTCGTCGCCAGCGTCGTCCTGGTCGGTATCGGTCTGTGGATCCGTGCCGGAGTCCAGGAGAGCCCCGAATTCGTCGAGAAGGTCGAGAAGATCGAGGAGGAGCAGACCGCGCAGGACAAGAAGCGGATTCCGCTCGTCGAGGCACTGCGCAACCACCCGAAGGCATTCCTCCAGATCATCGGTCTGCGGTTCGCCGAACTGTTCTCCATGTACATCGTGACCACGTTCGCGCTGAGCTACTCCACTCAGGAACTGGGGATGGAGCGCAACTTCATGCTCAACGTCGGCCTGCTCGTCGGTGCGGTGGGAATCGGCACCATCCCGCTGTTCGCGTGGCTGTCCGACAAGCACGGCCGGCGACGCGTCTACATCCTCGGCGCACTGATCGGCGCGGTGTGCGCGTTCCCGTTCTTCGTCTTCCTCGAGAACGGGTCGATGATCGGCACCGTCATCCTCGCCGTGCTCCTCGTCAACATCTCCCACGACATGGTCGTCAGCGTCCAGCAGCCGCTGTTCACCGAGATGTTCGGGGCCGAGTACCGGTACAGCGGCGCGGGCGTCGGGTACCAGGTGGCCAGCGCGATCGGCGGCGGCTTCACCCCGTTCATCGCGGCGGCCCTGGTCACCGCCAGCGGCGGGTCCTGGCACCTCGCGGCCGTGTACCTCGCCGGTGGTTGCATCGTCAGCGCGCTCATCGCCTGGCGACTGCAGCCCGATTCGAGTGCCGACACGTCGGATGCCGTCACTCGAGCCAAGCTCGAGAACGCGCACTGAATATTGCTGCCGCAGTTGGTGTGGCCCGGCAGTGGGGGTAAACAGAGCAGGCGCGCCGCGTAGACGGTCAGCCGAGGGACAGGTCGGAACCGATCCGCTCCGCGGTCGCGACCAGCTTCGGCACCACCGACACAGCGACGTCGTCCCGCGTGTACTGGGTGCCCTGCAGCGACGAGTTGAGGGCGGCGACCACGGCGCCCGTCCGATCCCGGATGGGAACGGCCGCGCCGCGGATGCCGATCTCGAGCTCGTTCTCCGACATCGACCAGCCGTCCGCGGCAACCTTCCGGACCTCGGCGCGCAATTGTTCGGCGTCGGAGATCGTGTGCTGGGTGAAGGCCTGGAATTCGGTGGTCTTCAGGTAGTCGTCGAGCGCGTCGGCCGAAAGTCCCGCCAGCAGAACCCGTCCCGTCGATGTCGCGTACGCGGGGAACCGCATGCCCACCGTGATGGAGATGCGAATGATCCTCGGCGAGCGGACCCGCGCCACGTACACCACGTCGGGACCGTCGAGGATGGTGACGGAGATGGTCTCGCCCAGTTCCTTCGCGAGAGCCTCGATGTGCGGGTCGGCGACCTGCGGCAGTCGCAGCGCGGCGAGGTACGAGAAGCCGAACCGCAGCACCCGGGGCGTGAGCGAGAAGTTGCGTCCGTCGAGACGCAGGAAACCCTTGTCCACCAGGGTGAGCAGAATCCGGCGCGCCGTGGACCGGGTGATCCCGACAGCCTGCGCCACCTCACTCAGTGTGCGTTCCCGGTGCTGCTCGTCGAAGCATTCGAGAACGCTCAGGCCGCGGTCCAGGGACTCGAGGAAATACCGTTCCCCCGACGCGGGCTGCTCGGCCACCTCAGCAGCCACCTGTTTCGCACACGCCGTCATGGTACCGGGCGACTAGCTGTGCCGGAGCCGGCCGAACGCCGCACCCAGTGACGGCAGTCCGCTCGTGTCGATGAGGAAATCGGTCTCGAGGCTGTCCCGGAGTTCGTCGACGGACGCCAGTTCGCGCCTCTCGGACGCACCGCCGAGGTGGTGCACCGTCAGTCGCGTACCGGCCAGGGCGTAGCGGCGGTCCTCCGTGGCCCGCGCCGCCATCAGTCCGGTCACGAAATGCGATCCGGGCCAGGTCGACAGGTACCAGTTGGGCGCCTCGTAGTCGACGGGGAACTGCCTGGTGAGATCGAATCGGTAGACGGTCCGCCACTCGTCGCCGACGAGCGCCTGCATCGCGTAATCGCCGTCGACGTCGACCAGCCGGAACGGTTCCAGCGGAGTGTCCTGCACGGTGCCCAGTTCGAGGCGCAACGTGGTGTTGAGGGTCATGCCGCCGAACCCGACGTCGATGAGCCGTCGCTCGCCTGCGACGTCGACGAGCAACAGCATGTGCGAGCGCGGAGTGACCGCATCGATCGGAGATCCCCATAGAACCCGCGCGGCGAGCGGCGTGACGTCGAATCCGATTTCGAGCAGGACCGCCCGCAGCAGGAGATTCTGTTCGAAGCAGTAACCGCCTCTTCGTGATTCGACCAATTTGTGTTGAAGCGAGGGCAGGTCGAGCCGGTTCGGTGTGCCGAGGAACGGGTCGAGGTTCTCGAACGGGATCGACCGGGCGTGATGTGCGGCAAGCTGGTTCAGTGTCGCGGTGGTCGCGGATCGGTCGCCGTCGTACCCGATCCGTTCGAAGTACCGCTCGAGGTTCAGATCGCCCGCAGTGGCCATGGAGCACAGTGTAAGCGCGGCGAATGACCGATCAGGCGTCGTCGGGCGCGGTTGCCGCGAGGTAGGCGGCGCCGCGCGGCGAGATCCGGTACCCGACGTCGAGGCTGTGCGTCAGCCCCAGGTTCTTCAGCTTCCGGACGTCCCGCTTGAACGATTGCGTCTCACGGCCGAGGCTCTCCGCGAGATCGGGTGCGCGGCGGCCCGGGTTGTCGGCGACGAGCTGCAGAATCGTGCGCGTCCACGGGCCGTGACTGCTCCGCGTGTCCAGGCGCTCCAGACGCTGCGCGATCTCCGCGATCGCGTCGTCCGCGAGGTCGTCGTCGCTGCTCAGCGCGACGCGGGGGTCCTCGCCGACCCACTCGAGTCCGATGCGGTACACCGGCTGTCCGGGGGCGCCGCGCAGCGCGGCCAGCGCCTCGGCGACGGAGGCGGCACCGGCGCGGCGGGCGTCGTCCTCGGTGATTCCGTCCGGGTCGACAGTCGTGATCGAGCTGATCCGGACCATTCCCGAGACCGTGTGGAATTCCGAGCCCTCGAGCACCCGAGGTGCGGCCCAGCGGCGGAAGGCGACCGTGACGGTGCCGTCCGCCACCCCCTGCGCGACCTTCTGCGGAAGGATCACCCGCCGTCACCTCCTCATGTGAGTGGCGATGCGTGGTCGAGGATACTTTGCCACTCACCTGGGGGAGGATGGACAGGGTGCGGTCGTGCGACGGGAGGACACCCATGGGACGGCGACTTTTCTCGGCTGCGGCGTTGCTGGTGGTCGTCACGTGCGCGGCGGCATGCCAGTCCGAGGGTAGTTCCGCGCAGCCGTCGCCGACCACCGCGGTCGCCGCACCGGCAGACACCGAGCCCACGGTGATCGCCGCCGACCTCGACGTGCCGTGGGGGATCACGCTCCTGCCGGACGGGACGGCGCTGATCGCGGAACGGGACAGCGGCGCGATCCGGCACCTGCAGGCGAACGGCGGCACGACCGTGATCGGTGAGGTGCCCGGTGTGGCGGCGCAGGGTGAATCGGGGCTGCTGGGGCTGGCCGTCTCACCGGCCTACGCAACGGACCAGACGATCTATGCGTACCTCACCACGAACGACGACAACCGGGTGGTCGCCCTGCGTTTCGACGGTCGCAGCCTCGGCGAGCCGGCCCCGATCCTGACGGGGATCCCCGCCGGATCGATCCACGACGGTGGCCGGATCGCGTTCGGCCCGGACGACAAGCTGTACGTCGCCACCGGTGAAGCCGGTGACCGGCCACGCGCCCAGGACCCGTCCTCGCTCGGCGGCAAGATCCTGCGGATCAACCCCGACGGGTCCATCCCGGCCGACAATCCCACCCCCGGATCACCCGTGTGGTCGCTCGGCCACCGCAACGTGCAGGGCCTCGCGTGGGACGACGCGGGCCGGCTGTGGGCCACCGAGTTCGGGGCGAACACCTGGGACGAGGTGAACCTGATCGAACCCGGCGGCAACTACGGATGGCCGGAAGTCGAGGGGCAGTCGGACGAGGCGAGCTTCGTCGACCCGGTGGTCCAATGGTCCACCGGCGAGGCGTCCCCGTCCGGGCTCGCGTTCCAGGACGGCGCGCTGTGGGTCGCGGCGCTGCGCGGCGAACGGCTGTGGCGGATCCCGGTGGCCGGGGACGGCTCACTCGGCGAACCGCAGTCGCTGTTCGAAGGCGAGTACGGGCGACTGCGTACCGTCGTCGCGACACCCGACGGTGCCGTCTGGTTCAGCACCAGCAACCGCGACGGTCGCGGCGATCCGGCGGAGGGCGACGACCGCATCCTCATGCTCCGCCCGTGAGTACTTGTTAACCGCCCGCGGTTAATAAGTACTCACGGGTCAGGAGTTCCAGGGGACGATCGGCGGCTTGACCCACATGATCTTCTCGTCCCGGTGCGCCGGGGTGGCGGCGGGATGGTCGGGGTGGCGTTCCGCCCATGCCGATTTCTGCTCGAGCAACTCGACCACGGTCAGCCACGTCTCCATGGTGCTGGGCGGGTTCGACCCGGCCTCCCGGGCGAGTTTCCGCAGCGTGCCGTCGGTGAGGTCGAGGAGTTCCTGACCGCTGATTCCGCGATCCCACACATACCGCGCGAGTCCCATCGCCTTCTCGCGACGTCGCTTCGCAGCGCCTTCGGTGTGCGCGAAGTCGACTTCCTGAGGTTCCATCGTCTTCCCTTCTCGTGCGCGTCACCACGGTAGGTCACCCGTGTCTCGTCCCGGTATCGTGGGAGGACGATTCTCGCAGCAGACGCGAGCGGACGGTGCGAGCAGTAGGGAAGACGGTCGATGGGCAGGCAGCGCGGCGGTCGGGCTGCCCGGACAACGGACGGGGGTCCCGTCGCCGGCGTGTACCCGATCGACACGGGCACGTGCGAACTCACCGAAGACCACCTCAATCCGCACGGCTGGGTGCTGAAGGTGAACGGAGTCGAGAGTTCCCACATCGACCTGTCGGACCCCACGCACCTCGATTTCGAGTACATGCGGTGGATCGCCGAACTGGTCGCGTCGCACTGGGGAACGGACCAGCGGGTGCGGGCCCTGCACCTCGGTGGCGGCGCCTGCTCACTTGCCCGGCATCTCGCCGCCCGGTATCCGGACGCCCGGCAGGTGGTGGTCGAACTCGACGGCAGACTCGCCGAATTGGTGCGGGACTGGTTCGACCTGCCCCGGGCCCCACTGCTGCGACTGCGGGTGGGTGAGGCGCGGGCGGTCACCGAGACGTTGACGGAGTCCAGCCGCGACCTGATCGTGCGCGACGTGTTCGCGGGCAACACGACCCCGGCGCCGCTGACGACGTCGGAGTTCACCGGCCACGTGCGACGAGTGCTGGCACCCGGCGGGATCTACGCGGTCAATTGCGGCGACACCCGCGACCTCGTCCTGGCGCGCCGGGAGGCGGCGACCATCGGCAGCGTGTTTCCGTCCACCACGGTGATCGCCGATCCGGCCATGCTCAAGGGCCGCCGTTACGGCAACATCGTGATCGCGGGCAGCGACGTGCCGATCGGCGACGACCCCGCGCTCGTCCGCACACTGCTGGGCGGTGGTGTGCCTGCCCATGTCTGGGACGACCGGCAGGTGCGGACGTTCGCCGGTGCGGCGCGGGTGCTGCGCGATGCGGACTCCGGGAGCTAGACGAGCACCCAGATCAGCGAGGCCATCGCGAAGCCCACAACCGACAGGATGGTTTCGAGCACCGTCCACGTCTTCAGGGTGTCTTTCACCGACATGTTGAAATACCGTGACACGATCCAGAATCCGCCGTCGTTGACGTGGCTGGCGATGATGGATCCGGCCGACACGGCGATCACGATCAGGGCGATCTGCGGGGAGGAGTAATTCCCGGCAGCGATCGAGGGTTCGATGACGCCTGCGGTGGTGACGATGGCGACGGTCGCCGAACCCTGGGCGATGCGGAGTGCGCAGCTGATCAGGTACGCGGACAGGATGACCGGGAGACCGAGTGCGTCCATCGAGTCGGCCAGGGCCTGCCCGACTCCGGTGGCCCGCAGCACCGCGCCGAAGAACGCTCCGGCACCGACGACCAGCAGGATCATGCCGACCGGCTTCAACGCCGCCGCGGACATCGCACCGATCTCCTGCGCCGTGATTCCGCGCCGGGTACCGAGCAGGTACAGCGCCAGCAGGACGGCGATGGTCAGTGCGATCGTGGGTGTGCCGAGGAAGATGAGGACCGACAGCAGTGTCGAGCCTTCTTCGAGGACCACGTTGCCGACCGTCGCACCGAGGATCAGCACCATCGGCACGAGGATGATGAACGAGATCAGCCAGAGCGGCGGCGGGTTCTTGTCGGCTTCCTTCTCCTCCGGGATGAACTCGTCCGGGACCTCGATGATCACGCGCTTGCCGATCCAGCTACCCCAGACGACGCCACTGACGAACCAGGCGGGGATGCCGCAGGCGAGGCCCATGATGATGATCCAGCCCATGTCGACGTGCAGCAGACCGGCCGCGGCGACGGGTCCGGGGTGCGGGGGCAGGAACGCGTGCGTCATGGACAGGCCGGCGAGCATCGGCATCGCGTACATCACCAGCGACTTGCCGCCGCGCTTCGCCGCCACGTACACGAGCGGGGCGAGGATGAAGATGCCGATGTCGAAGAAGACCGGGATGCCCAGCACCAGGCCGGTGACACCCATCGCCAGCGGAGCGCCCTTGGGGCCGAACAGCTTCAGTAGACGTTCGGTCAGGACGTCGGCTCCGCCGGAGCGTTCCATCATCGCGCCGAGGACGGTGCCCAGGCCGATGATCGGGGTGATGTGCCCCAGGATGCCGCCGAAGCCCTTCTCCAGAATCGAGTCGGCCGCCGACGTCGGTGTGCCGACCAGTTCGACCACCGACACTCCCGCGATGAGCGCGACGCCGACACCGACGACGATCAGTGCGATGAACGGCTCGAGCTTCAGCTTGATGATGAGGATCAACAGCACGGCGATGGATACCGCTGCGAGAGTGAGTAGTCCGGCTGTGTCGTGCTGCAGCCAGTCGACGAACGACGTCATTGCGTCTCCAGGGGAGGTGGGTGGGGTCGGGCGAGAGTGGGGCTAGTTCGAGAGCGCGGTGACGAACGATCGTGCGCGGTCGGTGATGTCGGTCCAGTTGCCTGCCGCGACGCTGGACGGTGGGACGACGCTGGTGCCTGCGCACACGGCCAGCGCGCCGGCGTCGAGGAACTGGCGGGCGTTGGAATCGTTGATCCCGCCCGACGGGAGGAGTTCCACGCCGGGATACGGTCCGTGCAGGTCCGACAGGTAGTCGGGGCCGAGCCGCTTGGCGGGGAAGATCTTGACCGCGGCAGAGCCGAGGTCGACGGCCATGGCCACCTCGGTGGGGGTGAAGGCACCGAGGAAAACGGGAATCGACCTTCCCGTAGCGACTTTCGCGACGTCGGGACGGATTCCGGGGGTGACGAGGAACCGGGCGCCTGCGTCGATCGCGGCGGCCGCCTGATCGCCGGTCATCACGGTTCCGACGCCGAGGACGCTGCCTGCCGCGGCTGCGGCGTCGGCGGCGCGACCGAGATGATGGAGCACGTCGGGCGTGGTGAACGTCAGCTCGACCGTCCGGATTCCGCCCTCGGCGAGGGCGTGGCACAGGTCCGCGGCGTCGGGGATGGTCTCCGCTCGCACCACCGTCAGTACCCGGTCGGCACGCAGAATGTCGATCTCGGTCATCGAACTGCTCCTCCTTCTTCGCGGCGCAATGATCTTCCGGCGGTCGCGCCGGTGAGGCGGCCGTCCTCGAGGGCGAGGCGGCCGCGGACGAACACATGGGTGATTCCGGCCGCCGCCTGGCGCGGCTGCGCGTAGGTCGCGGTGTCGCTGACCGTGTCCGGATCGAAGAGCACGAGGTCAGCGGCGTAGCCGCGGCGGACGAATCCGCGGTCGACGAGTCGCAACCGGGTCGCGGCTCGGCCGCTGAGGTGACCGACGCACTCTTCGAGGGACATCAGACCCAGGTCGCGGCTGTAGTGCCCGAGGTAGCGCGCGAACGTTCCCCATCCGCGTGGGTGCGGTTTCGCGCCGACCAGCAGTCCGTCGCTGCCGCCGGTGTGCCGGGGGTGCTGCATGATCGCGCGCACGTTCTCCTCGTGGCCGACGTGTTGCAGGATGCCGCTGCCGAGCTGGTCGCGGATCAGGATGTCGATGCACACGTCGAAGGGGTCGCGGTTCTCGGCGACGGCGATGTCCGCGACGGTCTTCCCGACGTAGTCGTCGAGTTCCGCGTTCTGCACGCCGCTGATCTCGAGCGTGTGCCACTCGGCGATCACCCCGTGGCAGCCGTCGGAGCCGGTGACCTCGAGATGTTCCCGGATACGTTCGAGTGCAACCGGATCCCGGAGACGATCGAGCGTCTGTTCCATGCTCCCCGCCGACGCCCAGCTGGGCAGGATCGCCGACAGCGTGGTGGCGCCGGGAAGGTAGGGGTAGGTGTCGAGGCTGATGTCCGCGCCGGCGGCTTCGGCCGTGTCGAGCAGGGCCAGCAGGTCCGGGGCGCGGCCCTTGTTGGGTCCGAAGTTCAGTGTGGCGTGGGCGAGATGCAGAGCGCACCCGGCCCGCGACGTCAGGTCGACCATCTCGGCGTAGGCCTCCATGGCGCCGGCGCCGTAGGACCGGTGGTGCGGGGAGAAGTAGCCGCCGTACTCGGCGACGGTCCGGCACAGTGCCAGCAACTCCTCGTTGTCCGCGTACATCCCCGGCGTGTAGGTCAGCCCCGCGGACAACCCGACGGCGCCCTCCGCCATGGACTGCGCCACGATCCGCTGCATCTCCTCGATCTCAGACGGCGTCGCCGGCCGGTCGTCCCAGCCGACCACCAGCGCCCGGACGACCCCGTGCGGGACGAGATACGCGACGTTGGTGGCGATGCCGCGATCGAGCCGGTCGAGGTATTCGCCCACGCTCCGCCAGGAGAAGTCGAAATCCTCGGGATCGGTGTTCCACCCCGCAATCTTGCGCCGGACCACCGCGAGCACGTCGTCGGTGACGGGCGCGTAGGAGAGCCCGTCCTGTCCGAGTACCTCGGTGGTGACGCCCTGGGTGATTCGCGACGGGTGTTCGGGGTTCAGCAGGATCTGCAGGTCCGAGTGGGCGTGCATGTCGATGAAACCGGGCGCGAGCACCAGGCCGTCGGCGTCGATCACCTGATCCGCGCGGGGGCGTCCGGTCTCGGAGTGATCTGTTTCGGGCCAGATTTCGGCGATCCGGTCTCCGTCGACGAGCACGTCGGCGCGATACCTCGGCGCCTCCGAACCGTCGACGACGGTGGCGGAACGGATCAGAGTGGTCATGATGTGAGTCCTCGGCCGGGGATCAGAAGAAGGTGCGGATCAGGTCGACGACGACAGGATCGTCGGAGTCGTCACCGACGACGGGAATCCAGCGCCACTTGTCGAACGCGGTGCACGGGTGGGAGAGACCGAGCCGGACGACGTCCCCGACACGCAGATCGTGTTCGGGCCGTGCAGGATCGAGCCGGAGGAACGCGTGCTGGTCGTTGACGGCGGTCACTTCGGTGCCGACGAGGGGCCGCGGCGTCGCCCCGAGTTGGCCGGCGACGGCCTGCGCGGTGGGGAGTCCTTCGTCGAACGGGACGTCGCGCTTGCCGGCGTCCAGCAGGGCGAGGCCAGGCTCGGGGCGGGACACCACCCGGGCCCATGTGTGCATCGCCGACGTGAGACGACGTGCCTGCCTGTCTTCGCCGCGGCCGAACGGTGAGATCCCGGTGTAGAAGCCGTCGTCGTGGATGATGTACGCGCCGGCGCGGACCACCACTTTGGTTCTGCCGCCGGCAAGTTCGGCGAGCACCTCGGCGACCACGTCGAAGTAGGCGCTGCCGCCCGCGGTCACGTACAAGTCCCGACCCTCGGGGTAGCGCCCCTCGGCCTCGAGCCGGCGATGCAGTTCGGCCATCGACCGGAGGTATGTGCGGACCCGTGCGAGGGACTCCTCGGAGGCGTCGTGTGCGAGGGCCCCCTCGTAGCCGGAGACGCCGGCCAACCGGAGTGCGGGGCTTTCACCGATCCGTTCGGCCACCTTCACTGCCTCGGCCACGGATCGTGCGCCGGTGCGTCCTCCCTCTCCGCCGAGTTCGACGAGCACGGGCAGTGGACGGACCACCGTGACGTCCGCGAGCGCCGTGGTCATCGCGTCGACCGTCTGCGGGGAGTCGGCCCACATGAGGACTTCGAGTTCCGGGTTCGCGTCCATCTGCTCCGCCAGCCACCGCAGTGCGGTCGGGTCGACGAGCGAGTTCGCTATCTGCACCCGGCGCGCGCCGAATCGCACCGCCACCCGGAGCTGACCGAAGTTCGCCAGCGTGATCCCCCAGGCGCCGCTGCGGATCTGCCGGTCCCACAGCACCGGGGACATCGTCGTCTTCCCGTGCGGAGCGAGGTCGACTCCGTGCGCCTCGCACCAGGCCGCCATCGTGTCGAGGTTGCCGGCGATGGCCATCTCGTCGAGGACCATCACGGGGGTGCTGAAGGCGGACAGCCTCGGCTGCGTTCCGAGGAACTCGGTCTTGGTGAGCCCGTTCGCCGCGGAGGGGAGGGCTTTGTCCACGTCGGACAAGCGCAGCTCGTCGAGCTCCGCCAAGGCGCCGGAATCGAGTGTGTCCGGTCCGCTGAGCGTCATCGTCGATCCTGTCGTTCGGGTTTTGTGGGGCAGGCCTTCATCGGAGGAATGGCCGTGAAGTGCTACGTTGCGCTCTATGCAACGTTGATTGCGTTTTTGAGTCACCTATGTCTAGCATTGGCCTGGGTCATCGTCAACGGTCCGGTGTGGCATGCATCGCCGGGGCGAGGGCTCTCGAAACGCAACTCCAGTGCCCGTCCGAGCAGTCGTAGAGGTAACAAGTGCAGGAATCGACCCCCACCCCCGAGTCCGGTGTCGCGTGCCTCGGTGAGGCGATGGTTCTGGTGGCCCCGGACTCGACACACCACCTCGCCGGCGCCGAGGCGAACGTCGCCGCCGGCCTCGCCGCGCTGGGTGTCCCGGCCGCCTGGGTCGGACGGCTCGGCGACGACGAGTTCGGCGTCCTCATCCGCACCGAACTGCAGGCCCGGGGTGTCGACGTCCGCGCGATCGAGGTCGATCCCGGCAGGCCCACCGGGCACTACTCGAAATCCACCGCCCTCGACGACCACGGCGAGCCGCGGACCGACAGCCTGTACTCCCGGGCGGGTTCGGCGGCATCGGCCATGGACCCCGGATTCCTCGACAGGCCGGCGGTCGCGGACCTGTTCGGCCGCGCCGCCGTGGTCCACTGCAGCGGAATCACACCGGCCCTGTCCGATTCGTGCCTCGCGCTGATGCGGAGGCTTCTCCGCGACCGGCCGGGAATCTCCGGTGTGGTCAGCTTCGACGTCAACTGGCGTGAGCAACTGTGGCCGGACGGCGACCCGCGGATGGTCGTGGAACTGGCGAATCTCGCCGATCTGGTTCTCGTCGGCGCGGACGAGGCCCTGCGCGTTCTCGGAACCGCAGATCCACACGAGTTGCGGCTCATCCTGCCCGCCCCGGCCACCGTCGTCGTCAAGGACGGAGCGCATCGGGCGCTGGCCGTCGACCGAAGTGGACGCAGTGTTGCGGTTCCCGCGCTCCGCGTCGACGTCGTCGAACCCGTCGGCGCGGGCGATGCCTTCGCCGCCGGATATCTCAGCGGTGTGGTGCGCGGCGACGATCAGGCCCGGTGCCTGCGCCGCGGGCACATCGGTGCCGCCGCCACCCTGACGGTGGCCGCGGACTCGGCGCCCCCGCCGCCCGCCGAACTGCTGGACGAGCTGCTCCGGTGCTCCGAATCGGACTGGGCGGCAACGAGCGTCACCGCCGAAGGCTTCTCCCCCCGAGAAAGTGGAGTGAACGGATGAGTCAGAGTGTCTCCCGCGCCCTGCACCTGCTGGTGCAACTCGGCAACGGTCCCGCCAATCTCGACCAGCTGGCCGAATCCACCGGTGTCCACAAGACCACCGTTCTCCGGCTGCTGCGAACCCTGTCCGACGAGCGGTTCACCTTCCGCGACAACAGTAACCAGTACCACCTCGGTTCCCGCATCTTCGAGCTCGCCGCGCAGGCCACCGATCAGCGGGAAGTCCGTCGCATCGCGTCGCCGCACCTCGTCGCGTTCAACCGCGAATACGGGCGCACCACGCACCTCGCGGCGATGGAAGGAGGTGACGTGGTGTACATCGACAAACTCGAATCGCACGATCAGATCAGGATGTACTCGCGAATCGGACTGCGCGCCAACCTCAATTCCACCGCGGTCGCGAAGGTGATCCTCGCCGACCTGCCGGATTCGGAACTGCGGCCCCTCGTCGATTCGATGGACTTCTCCGCCCGCACCGCCAACACGATCACGACGCCCGAACGCTACCTCGACGAGATCCGCACGGTCCGAGAGCAGGGCTGGGCGCACGATCAGGAGGAGAACGAGCCGTCCGTCAACTGCATCGGGGTGCCCATCCGCGGCGCGTCCGGCCGCGTCGTCGCCGCCGTCTCCGTCTCGGTGCCCGACGTCGTGCTCAGCTACGAACGCGTCCTCGACCTGCTCGAACCCCTTCAGGCCGTGGGGGCGCGGATCTCCCGCGACTGCGGATACCGCGCCCAGCCCTGACCATCCCGTCCACCCGAAAAGTAACCACACACAGGAGAATCGATATGTCCGACACCACCGTCATCCGCACCGAAGGCGCCCCCGCCCCCGCGCACACGTTCAGCCAGGGCATCAAGAAGGGAAACATGCTCCAGGTGTCGGGGCAGGGACCGATGGACCCCGTCACCAACAAGTACATCGCGGAGGGCGACGTGCGCGAGCAGACCCGTCGCACTCTCGAGAACGTCAAGGCGATCCTCGAAGCCGGCGGCGCGAGCGTGGAGGACGTGCTGATGTTCCGCGTCTACCTCACCACCCGCGACGACTTCGCCGCGATGAACGACGTGTACGGAGAGTTCATCGCGGAGAACGTGCCGAGCGGACAGCTGCCGTGCCGGACCACGGTGTTCGTCGACCTCCCACACGAGGTCATGCTCGTCGAGATCGACGCGCTGGCAGTGACCGGCTAGGTCGCTACGTGGTGACGAGGTGCCGGCAGCTCATCCGCGGCGACACGGGCAGCTCGGTGAACACGGGCTCGGACGATTCCGCCGTCGGTACCTCCAGGTAGAGGTGGCTGCCGTCCGCCACGACCCCCTGCGGTTGCAGGCCGATCAGTTTGGCCACCACGTACGTGGCGCTCAGGCTGGTGACGTCGCGGATGATTCCGAGTCGCAGCAGCGACCGCGTCTCGGCGATCGCCTCCTGCTCGCCGGCCCGCAGGACCAGCCGCAGCCCGGGGGACAGGGCCTGCGCGGCCACCGACACCGCGATGTTGTCCAGGTCGTCGGATCCGACGGCGGCCAGCGCCAGGGCGCGGCCGACGCCCAGTCGCTCGAGGAGTTCACGGTCGCCGCCGTGCCCGACGACGGTCGGGATGTTCATCGCCCGCACGAGCCGCAAGTTCTTGGCGTGGGGGTCGCGTTCGACGCCCACCACCGCGACACCGAGAGCCTGTAGCTCCCGGCAGAGCCGGAGCCCGACCTGGCCGAGACCCACCACGATGACGTGGCCGGAGCGGGGCAGGACGCGGCTGCCCACCAGGCCGACCAGCCGGGGGCCGAGCAGGCGCTCGATGATCCCGGCGGTGAACATGGCCGTGAACACCACGGTGAACAGCATCGCCACCGAGGCGAACACCGCGTAGGCGGGGCTGCCGTGGGTGTCGGTTCCCGGGCCCACGGTGGTCACCACCCGCACCGCCTCGTTGAACGCGTCGAGCGGTGCCACGTGCTGACCGAGCATCAGCCAAAACCAGTCGGCGAACAGGACCGCGAGAAGTCCGGCGAGCCCACCGAGCAGGATGCGCGTGCCGATGTCGTGCGACCGCAACAGTCCGGTCGCGCCGGTCGCCGCGGTGCGCCACCAGTTCCGCCGGGGCAGGTCGACGTGCGCGCCCTCGGGGTGTCCGTCGATCATCCGGACAGTCAGCATGTGCTCGCCCGCGTGCCGGGCCGCGACGAGTTCCGGTTCCAGGCACGGACCGGCGAGCGTGGGTGCGGCGAGATCTGCCGGTGACGTCACCTCGCACTGCGGAAGCAGCTGGGACAGCTGGTCCGCGACCGTGCGGTCGAAGATCGTCACCACCAACGGGATCGACGCCGAGATGTGCGCGGCGGCCAGCGCGTAACGCAGGGCGACGACGTCGTCGCGCACCAGTACGGCCATCCCGCAAGGTTCGTCCGCCATTGCCAGGCGGAGTTCGTCGTCGTCGGGGGCGACGAGATGACGTACGTGAAAGTCCCTTTCGCGGAGGGACGCACAGACCCGTCGGGCCACGGTGGTTTCGCCGATGACGAGATATGAGTCGTTCACGTGTGGTCCTTCCGGCTCGGGGTCACGAGAGCGTACCCGAGAAAAACCGCAGATCCCACACGGGAAGGCCTACCGATGAGTAGTCGGAACACGTTATCGGCCAATGATTTTGCGACTCCACCGCCCTACTCGTCGGTAGGGGCGCCCTGATCGCGACCGGGGGCGGCCGCGCCCCCCCGCGCGGGAACACCGCGCCGGCGTCAGTGGTTGGGTGAGTCATGAGCCTCGATGCGAATGACGACCGGCGCCCCCTTCTCGACCTCGTCGCCGCACACAACCGTGCGGTCCTCGCGACGATCAAACGCGACGGGCGCCCGCAATTGTCCAACGTGATCTATGCCTGGGACCCCGGCACGCAGACCGCGAGGGTGTCGGTGACGGCGGATCGGGCCAAGACCCGGAACGCCGCGCGCGACCCGAGGGTGTCGCTGCACGTCAGCGCGACCGACTTCTGGAGCTACGCGGTCGTGGAGGGAGATGCGGAGCTGAGTGCGGTCGCGGCGGATCCGCACGACGCGGCGGCGGACGAACTCGTCGACGTGTTCCGGCTCGCGTCCGGAAAGGAGCACGACGACTGGGAGGAGTTCCGCCGCGCGATGGTGTCCGAGCACCGGCAGGTACTCCGGGTCCGCGCGACGAACGTGTACGGCATGGCCCAGTTGCCCTGAGTGTGCGAACGTAGCTGTGGCAGCCGGTCGGAGCCGGTGGGACGATTGAGTCATGCGCAGGAGACGGTGGCCGGCGGCACCGCCGCCTGCCACGGAGGGAATCGTGGTGCACGGGCCGGTGGAGCTCGTGACGAGCCGCGACCTGAGCCTGCGCCTGTCGGAAGTCGTCGCGCACCCGACGGGCATGCTGCTGCGCGTCGAGCTGACGGCGAGAGGCAGATCCGCTGATCTGGCGCGCCACGAGACGCGTCCCCTGGACGATCCCGACGACCCGTCGGCGCGGTGGTCGTATCTCGCAGTGAACGTGCAGGTCGACGACATGGAGGGTGTCGCCGATCCCCGGCACCCGCATTCGACGTCGAAGTCCGACGCCGAGGACGCGTCCGAATATCATTCCGCGCCGCACTACTGGATCAGCGACTACCCGGAGTCGGGAACGATCACGCTGACCGCGGGGTGGAAGGAAATAGGACTGCTGCCGAGAACCCGGACGATCACTCTCGGCCCGAATCCGAGTATGCGACCCGCCCGCTAGTCATCGCGGCTAGACAGACGAAGGTGCCCTTCGGCGCCGTGGGAGCGTCGAAGGGCACATTCGCCCTGCGAGGGGAACGCAGATCAGGGCAGGGGAACCCAGGTGCCGAAGAACCAGAATCCGTGCGGGCTCGGCGCGGGAGCCTGCTGCTGCGGAGCGTGCTGCTGCTGCTGCTGAGGCTGCGGGGCCTGCTGCTGTTGCTGGGCGGGTGCGGGGTTGTTGTGGCCCACCGGGTCGGCGCTGGCAACGCCGGCTCCGATGCCGAGGGCTGCGAGGGCGATACCACCGGTTGCGACGGCCTTGGTCACGACGGACTTCATGCGGTTCCTCCTGGAACGTATCGGATGCGGTGTCAGAACTTCCTGACACAGATCAGATTGCTCCCCGTCCCTGCCACAACTCTTCGCTCAGCCTGTCAATCTCCTGGATGTCAGCGAGGCTGCTCCGCCAGCTTGGCGGCGATCACTCCGTTGAGCCGTTGCAGACCGCTGGGGGTGATGCCGTGGATCTGACCCTCGATGCTGCGCACGACATGCGTGTCGCTGAGAACCTTCTCGCTCGACTGGATCAGAACCGTTCCGGCGCCGGTGAAGTCGAACTGCCGTTCCTCCCCGGAGTTGATTCCCATCATGTGGGCGCCTGCCGCGAGGAAGTTGCTGATCCACCCCTGGTCGTAATGGTGACTCGGGGACGGGCAGTCGGCCCACCCGACGAGCGCCTCGGGGTCGATCCGCAGCGGCGGCTCGGCGAACATCACCGGGCCGTTGGACGACGCCAGGAACTTGCCCGTCCCGATGAGTGTCAGGAAGCCGGGGACGATGGACTGGTTCAGGGCCAGACCCGGTTCGAACGCAAGGAGATTCGACGCCCGGATGGTGAGGTTGCCGTCGTCGAGGTCGTACGAGTTGATGTCGTAACCGCGGTCGCCGATGATCAGTTTCCCGAATCCTTCGGCCACCGCGTAGTCGCCCATGTACAGCGGCGCCGAGAATTGGTTGGCGACCATGTGCAGTGCGGCGCCGTGCAATCCGTGGGTCAGTGCCTGAAACTGCATCTGCCCGTAGTAGGCGATCATCGCACCCTTGCGGATGAACCAGGGCGCGGTGAGGTCGATGCAGAACGCGTAGCTGTTGTCGGGAATGTTGTCGCTGGCGCCGAGAGTCGACGGATTGTGGATGGCGGTCACAGTTTCTCCTCCGAAGCCTGAACGTAGACGATGCCCTGACCCGTGCACTGCAATTGCATCGCTTCCCCGACACCGCGGCCCATGGCCTCACGCCAGCCGACGGCGGATTTCAGTTCCACCTGGACGCTCCCGTACGTGCCGACGAACGCGTCGGGGTCGACGAACACCGGATTCGGGCCGCCCACAGGCAGTTCGATGAAGCCACCGTGCGCGAGGAGGACCGCCGACCCGTACCCGGACAGCTGCGTCGTGAACATTCCGGTACCGGACAGGGCGCCTGCCGCCGCGCCGCGCAGGGCGCCGAGCATGCCGCGTCCACCGCCACCGCCCTGACTGGTCACGGAGATCACCGAACTCTGCAGTCCCGCATTGTGCGCGAGCAGCCGGGACGCCTCGACGCACAGCGCGCCGCCCTGCGACATGTCGACGACGTGCACCTCGAGTCCGGCGTGACCGTAGTGCACCTCGCCCTGCCCCTGCGCGAGCATCGTGCGTTCGTGCTCGCCCTGCATCATGCGTCCGGCCATCCGGGTGAATCCACCCATGCCCGCCATCGACTGGGAACCCGGCACCTGATGCGGCGAGAACTGGACCTGGCCTGTGTAGAACAGCATCGCACCCGTGCGCGCCACCACACCGCCGGCGGCGCCGACGTCGACCTTGACGACCTTCGAGTTCACTTTCGAGAAGACCATGGGGCTCACCGCTCTGCCGGTTGAATGGAGACGACGCCGTGACCGTCCCATTTGAGGGAGAAGGCCTCGCCGTTGCCCTGGCCGACGGCGTTACGCCACGACACGTCGGTCACGAACGACTGCGTGACCTGCCCGCGCGCCGAGACGAATGCGTCGGGGTCGACCACCAGCGGGTACTGCGGCGACACCTCGAGGTGTATGAGTGGCCCGCCCGCCGACAGCAGTGCCACCTGCCCCTGGCCGGAGACGGTCGTGGTGAACAGGCCCTGACCGCCGACCCCGCCGCGCAGTCCGGTGAACGTGACGTTGGTGTTCAGGTTGCCGCTCAAGGCGAGCAGCTGCTGCGACTCCACCTGCAGGGTCTCGTTCGCCAGGTCGACGACGGAGACGTACTGACCGCCCACCGCGAGGTACACGACACCGTGACCGGAGCATTCCATCAACGACAGCGCCTCGCCGGTGGCACGCCGCTTCATGCCGGCGAGCACACCGTCACCGCCGCCGAAACCCGCCGACTTGAAGTTGACGTTGCCCTCGTAAGCGATCATCGAACCCTGTATCGCCCGGATGGTGGTTCCGGCGAGTTGCGCCTCCACCACCTTCGTGGACTTCTCGAGCAGCCGCCCCATGGGTGCCCTTTCCAGTGTCGAGCGGCAGTGCCCGTGACCGAGTCACGAGCACTGCCGCTGGATGTGAGTACAGGCAGAACCTAGCCGACGGACACCGGGTTCTGCTCGTCCACGTCGTCTTCCGCTTTGCCGGCCGCCGCGACGGCCTTGCGGTTGCGGACGATGCTGGAGATGAAGGCGGCACCGATGAGGGCGACGCCGACGAGTCCGGTGACGTTCTCGTTGACGTGGTAGCCGATGGACACCAGCAGGATCACGGCCAGTGCGCCGATGGCCCAGTGGGCGCCGTGCTCGAGGTACACGTAGTCCGACAGGGTGCCCTTGCGGACGAGGAACACCGTGATGGAACGGACGAACATCGCGCCGACGAAGCCGAGGCCGAGGGCGATGATGATCGGGTCGGACGTGATCGCGAACGCGCCGATCACACCGTCGAAGGAGAACGACGCGTCGAGGACCTCGAGGTAGAGGAACAGGAAGAACCCGGCCTTACCGGTGGCCTTGGCCAGCTCGGTCGGTCCGCCCGTGGACCCTGCGACCGGTTCGCCGTCTTCGTCTTCCTCGGGTGTGTTGAACAGCTCACCGAGACCGTTGACGGCGATGTAGGTGACCATGCCGAGGACGCCGGCGATCATCACCGTGGAGACCGTGTCCTCGGGGGCGATGTACGCGGCGGTGATCAGCAGCAGGGCGCCGGCGATGATGACGGCCAGCTGGTCGAGCTTGCCGGCGCGGGCGAGGGGCTTCTCCAGCCAGGACAGCCAGGTGATCTCGCGCTCTTCCAGGATGAAGCCGAGGAACAGCATCAGCAGGAACATGCCGCCGAACGCCGCGATCTGCGGGTGCGCGTCGGTGAGCAGGGTTTCGTAGCTGGCGCTGCCGTCGGGGAAGTACGCGGCGCCGTCGGCAGGCGGGTTCAGGGCCAGGTCGAGGGCGGCGACGGGGCCGAGGCCGGACGCCAGCCACACGATGACGAGGGGGAAGACCAGGCGCATGCCGAACACCGCGATGACGATGCCGACGGTGAGGAAGATCTTCTGCCAGAACTCGCTCATGCGGCGCAGCACGGTGGCGTTGATGACGGCGTTGTCGAAGGACAGCGAGATCTCGAGGATCGACAGGATCACCACGAGGAGGACGGCCTGGGGGCCTCCGTAGATCGCCGCGATGATGAGGGAGATCACCGTCACGGCGAAGGAGAGACCGAATATTCGCAGAACCACGAAGCGTGGCCTTTCTCTAGTGGGCATGCAGGGTGGCTACTGCAGGTGGACGAACACCGGGGGAGGGTTTCACGTCAGGGCCGTGAAACCCTCCCCCGGCTGGAGAACGAAACGACTGTCAGACGTTGACGCCGTAGTCCCGGGCGATACCGGACAGCCCGGACGCGTAGCCCTGGCCGATGGCGCGGAACTTCCACTCCGCACCGTTGCGGTACAGCTCGCCGAAGACCATAGCGGTCTCGGTCGACGCATCCTCGGACAGGTCGTAGCGGGCGAGCTCGTTGCCGTTGGCCTGGTCGACGACGCGGATGTAGGCGTTGCGCACCTGACCGAACGACTGCGAACGCGTCTCCGCATCGTAGATCGAGACGGGGAACAGGATGCTCTCGATGTTCGCGGGGACCGCCGCCAGGTTGACGTTGATCACCTCGTCGTCGCCCTCGCCCGCACCGGTGGTGTTGTCGCCGATGTGCTCGATCGAGCCGTCGGGGGAACGCAGGTTGTTGAAGAACACGAAGTGCTGGTCCGACACGACCTTCTTGTCGGCACCCGCACCGATGGCGCTGGCGTCGAGGTCGAAGTCGGTGCCGGTGGTCGAGCGGGCATCCCATCCGAGTCCGACAGCCACCGCGGTCAGGTTCGGCGCCTCCTTCGTGAGAGAAACATTGCCGCCCTTGGTCAAGCTGACGCCCATTCAGGGGTCCTTTCGAGAGGAGGTGGGTGGACCCTCGACAGCTGTCGAAGTTCCGGGTTCGTCGTGCAACACCACGATAATGAATTTGTCCGACTTGTCCCATCCCGCGAACTGTCCACAGGTTTGTGCACAGGCAATTCCGGACCACTCGGTGTTGTCGGCCCGACCAGTACGATTCAGGACGTGACGAGCGGATGGGCAGGACGCTTCCGAGGAAGAGCCCGGGGCGACGACTCGGCCCGTCGCGCCCACGACACGATGGTCGCAGCGTTTCTCGATATGGACAACCGGCAGAGCATCGCCGCCGCGGCCGTGGACGCCTCGGACCAGCTGACTCCGGAACGCGGAATCCGGCGGGCCTGGGAACCGGTTCGCGACGGGTGCTACCAGGCCGCGACGGCGTATCTGGCGGCGGAAGACCAGTTCGAGAACGTGCAGTCACCCGCGGCGGCCGCCGCGTACGAGCAGGTGACGCGGCAGTTGGTGGCGGCGACGCAGTCCCTCGACGAGTTCTATCGCACACATCGGGGCCATCTCGAGGAGTCGACCGCGATGCTGGCGGCCGTGCCCCAGCTCGCCCAGCAGGCGCTTCAGGTCGCCTCCGCGGCGCAGCAGCGGGTGCAGACCGAGGGCGCCGCGTACGCCGGCTACCCGTCGGTGCGCAACCGGGGAGCGGCACTCGACGCCGCGGTCGTGGCGCTGCAGGGCGCCCGAGGAGCCAACCCGGTCCGCGAAGCGGCAGCGCGTGTGCGGGAGGAGTCGGCGGCGCTCGAGAAGGCGCTGGCCGCGGCCCCGTCCAAGGAACTGGACGCCGCTCACGCCGTGTCGTCGGTGACGACGAGGATCGCCGCGGTGCAGACGCGGGCGGAACGGCTCGCGCCCGCTTACTCCGCCCTGCTGCGCGAGTTCAACGCGGCCAGTTCGGCGGATCTCGTCCACAACGACCGCGAGAGCCGCAGGCACATCGAGCAGGCGCAAACCGATCTGCAGCAGGCGCAGAAGGCTTTGACCGCGGGAAATCCGGAGGGTGCGCTGGATCTGACCGCCGCCGCGCGGACCCATCTGGTCGACGCCGAGGCGAACGTCGACGGCGTCACCGATCGCCTGCTGTTGCTGCGGGAGGTCCGCGAGAACCCACGGGCCAAGGAGAACGAGATCAGATTTCGCCTCCGCGACGCCCAGATGTTGGCTGTGAATCGTGGTCTCGTGCGGGAATGGGGGTCGGTCCTCGACGCTCAGCTCGAGCGGATCGACCGGATTGCAGGGACACTGACCGGGAGGCATCCCGACTACTGGGCGTACGTCGCCCAGCTCGATGCCGTGTCGGCGTTCATTGCCGAGGTGGTTCAGAAGATGAGAGGACACACAGGACAGCGATGACACGGGGGGACGATGAGCATTAGCGAAGAGATCATGTCGGCGGCGGTGCCGCCAGGTGAGACGGCGGCGGTGCGGCATGTGCGGCACTTCCACCACCTCGATCCCGAGACGCACGGCCGGCTGTTCCTGCACGCTCCGCAGGCTCTCGGGCCCGACGAGGATCGAACGGTGCTGGCCGTCGCGCTGGGCGCGACGCTGTACGTGCCTGCGACGAGGTCCGACCTCGCGGACACCATCCTCCGCAGGTCCGGTGACGGTGTGTGCTCGATGGTCCTGGACCTCGAGGACGCGGTGGCCGACGACCAGGTGGAAGCGGCGCTGCTCAACGCCGTCGACGCGCTCGATCGACTCGCGGTCCACGGTGGTGCGCGGATGCAGTTGTTCGTCCGGGTACGGGCCGCCGAGGACCTTCGGCGAATCGCCGACCTGCTGACCACCGGCGTCGAGGTGTTGTCCGGATTCGTGATTCCGAAGTTCGGTAGTGCGACGGGACGTGCCTTCCTCGACGAGCTGGCCGCAGCGTCGGAGCGGCTCGGCAAACACCTGTACGCGATGCCGGTGCTCGAATCGCCGGCACTGGTGCACCGGGAGACCCGCGACGACGAACTCGCGAAGATCGGCGAACTGCTCGTCGAACACCGCGAGCGGATCCTCGCCGTGCGCATCGGCGCCACCGACATGTGTGCCACGTTCGGCATCCGCCGCGACCGCGACCTGACGATCTACGACGTGCGGGTGGTCGCGGACGCGATTGCCGGCATCGTCAACTTCCTGGGCCGGGCCGACGACACCGGACACGTCATCACCGGTCCGGTGTGGGAGTACTTCGCCGACCACGAGCGGATGTTCCGGCCGACCCTGCGCGCCACGCCGTTCGAGGAACACAACGAGGTGCGGTTCCGTCAGCAGCTGGTCAGCCGGGATCTGGACGGCCTGCTGCGGGAGATCGCCCTCGACCGTGCCAACGGCATCCAGGGGAAGACGGTCATCCACCCGACGCACGTCGCGGCCGTACACGCCCTGTCCGCGGTGACGCACGAGGAGTACCACGATGCGCTCGACATTCTCGGCGCCGAGAGCGTCGGCGGCGTCCAGGCGTCGGGCTATCGCAACAAGATGAACGAAATGCGCCCGCACCGCAGCTGGGCCGAGAAGACACTCGTCCGGGCGAAGGTGTTCGGCGTGACAAACGAGGGAATCACGTTCGTGGATCTTCTGACCGCACTGGCCGTCCGATGAGCTCACCCACCGCCGTGCGCGCGGTGCCCTGGGCCACGGAACACCTGGGGCTGACGCTCGCCCACGTGGGTTCGGAGACGGGGCTGACCATCCCCGAACTCGTCGAGCCCGGCCTGCGTCGCAACCCGCGCCGCGCCCACCTGCTCGTCTCGACGGTCCTCGGCAAGCACGTGCCCACCGACCCGGGTGCCGTGATCGGCGCGGGCGACCGCCTCGGCGATCTGGTCGCCGACGTTCTCGGGCCGGATGCAGATCCCGTCGTGCTCGGATTCGCGGAAACCGCAACAGGTCTGGGGCATTGTGTCGCGGCCCGGCTGCGCGCCCGGTGTTACCTGCACTCCACGCGGCGGGACGTCCCCGAGATCGGAACGTCCGCCGGGTTCGAGGAGGGGCACTCGCACGCGACCAGTCACCAGCTGCAGCCGACGTCCGTCGAGTTGTTCACGGGCGATCGTCCACTCGTCCTCGTGGACGACGAGATCTCCACCGGCGCCACTGCGGTCGACGCGATCCGCGCGCTGCACCGGCAGAATCCGCGCAGCCGTTACGTCGTGGCCTCGCTCGTCGACATGCGCGAGCAGGGTCACCGGGACGCCGTCGACGCCGCGGCCGCCGAACTGGGTGTGCAGATCGACAGCGTGAGTCTGGCGGTGGGGCGCACCGAGCTTCCCGGCGGACTGATCGACTCGGTCGGTGCCCTTCCCGAACCGGTGCTCAACCCCGTCGGTGAGCGGACCGGGACCGTCGAGCGCGCCGACATACCTTGGCCCGCAACGGTTCCGGAAGGTGGTCGGCACGGGTTCCTGCGGGAAGACACCGAGGAGTTCGATGCGGCCGTCACGTCGGCGGCCGCGGTGCTCCTCGACCGACTCGACCCGCAGCGCCCGGTGATCGTCGTCGGACACGAAGAGCTGATGTACCTCCCGCTGCGACTCGCGGACGCGCTCGCCACGTCCGGCTTCCGGGTTCGATTCCAGACGACGACGCGGTCACCCGCCTACGTGCTCGACCGGCCGGGATACCCGCTGCGCCGCGGATTCCGGTTCACGGCACCCGAGAACGGTGAACAGCAGCCGCGTTTCGTCTACAACGCACAGTGGCCGGACGAGGACGCCGTCGTGGTCGCGGTGATCGACGCCGCGGCCGACACCGAGCGGCTCACGGCAGCAGGCGGACTCCTCGACGTGCTCACCGCGTCGGGAACGGATGTGCTCCTGACCGTCGTGTCCGGCTTCGACCCGCTGTCGCTGCGCGCCGCCCGAGCCGCGACGGCGGCGCCGCCGAAGACGACCCGGCCGGGAGCGCCGACGTGACGGCGCCGCTGACCGGCCCGGCGTTCGGTTCGTACACGGCCGACGAGGTGGGCTGGCTGCTCACAGACCTGTCGCACGTCGACCTCGAAGCCGATATCGCCGAGCGGGAGCACCGCATCCAGTCGGGCGAGGCCCACTACGCGGAGACGCTGCCCATCGAGTACCAGCCCGACGCGGAGTATCGCGAGCTGTTCGAGAAGGTTCTGCAGGACAGCTCCATCCGACTGGCACGCGCCGTGGGGACGGTCACCGACCTCGTGCTGGCCGAGCGGGGCCGCGACATCACGCTCGTGTCGCTGGCGCGGGCGGGAACCCCGGTGGGTGTGCTCATGCGCCGCTGGGCGCGCGACGTCCACGGGTTGACGCTGCCGCACTACGCCGTCTCCATCGTCCGCGACCGGGGGATCGACGCCGTCGCGCTCGACTACCTCGCGCAGCATCACGACCCGGCGAACGTGGTGTTCGTCGACGGCTGGACGGGCAAGGGTGCCATCGCCCGCGAGTTGTCGCAGGCACTCGTCGAGTACCGCGACGCCGGTGGCGCCCAGTTCGACGACGACCTCGCCGTCCTCGCCGATCCCGGGCACTGCGTCCGCACGTTCGGCACCCGCGACGACTTCCTGATCGCCTCCGCGTGCCTGAACTCCACCGTGTCGGGTCTGGTGTCGCGGACCGTCCTCAACGACACGCTGATCGGACCCGGCGACTTCCACGGCGCCAAGTTCTACGCCCACCTGGCCGGCGAGGACGTGTCCAATCACCTCCTCGATTCCGTCAGCGCGTCCTTCGGGGATGTGCGCGAGCACGTTCCCGGCGACGTCCAGGACTTGCTGCGGTCGGACCGCACCCCCACCTGGGACGGCTGGAAGTCCGTCGAGGAGGTCCGGGAGCAGTACGGCATCTCGAGTGTGAACTTCGTGAAGCCCGGTGTCGGCGAGACCACCCGGGTGCTGCTGCGCCGGGTGCCGTGGCGGGTGCTGGTCCGCGACCTCGAGGCGCCGGAGCACGCCCACATCCGGCTACTCGCCGCCGCGCGTTCGGTCCCCGTCGAAGAGGTTCCCGCCCTGGCGTATTCGTGCATGGGCCTGATCAAGGATGTGACATGATCGCGCTGATCGCGACCGACCTCGACCGCACCATGATCTATTCGCGCGGGGCCATGGAACTCGCCGTGACCGAGAGCGACGTGGCCGAGCGGCACGGCGACGAGGACCTGCTGTGCGTCGAGGTGTACGACGGCAAACCGCTGTCCTATGTCACGTCGGCCGCCGAGGCGATGCTGCGGAAGCTCACCGCGTCCGCCGTGGTCGTGCCCGCCACCACGCGCACCGTCGCGCAGTTCCAGCGCATCGACCTGCCGGGGGCGCCGTGGCGGTACGCGATCACGACCAACGGCGGGAACATCCTCGTCGACGGTGTCCCCGACAGCGGATGGCGGTCGGGTGTCGACATCGCGATGGCCGACGGTGGAGCCTCGCTGGTGGAGGTCGGCGCCGAGCTGAGCCGCCGGATCGACGACAGCTGGGTCCGCTCGTCCCGGGTGGCCGACGAACTGTTCTCCTACCTGGTCGTGGACCTCGACGCGATGCCGGTGGGCTTCGTGGAGGAGTGGAACGACTGGTGCGTGGACCGGGGATGGGGGGCGTCCCGGCAAGGCCGCAAGATCTACACGATGCCCGACGCGGTGTGCAAGAGCCGTGCCGTCGCGGAGGTCCGTTCGAGGCTCGTCGACGACGGAGTGCTCGCGCCGGAAGCCCCCGTGCTGGCGGCAGGGGACGGGGCCCTCGACGCCAACATGCTCAGTGCCGCCGACGCCGCCATCCGTCCCCGGCACGGCGAACTCGAAACGCTCGACTGGCAGCACCCGACCCTGTCGGTCACCGGTAGCAGCGGTATCGCCGCTGGTGAGGAGATCCTGCACTGGTTCGCGGACCGCGTCGCGCGGGGTGCGGGGACGACGGCCGTCGGCGCTCTTTTGTAGGTTGTAGGCAAACAGGCCAAACGGGACAAACCCGACGCTCCCACAGTGAAGGAACCACCGCAGTGTCCACTCCGCTAGCCAAGGGTCAGAACGGCCCGCTGAGCGTCGACGACGTCATCGTCTCCCTCGAACTGACGGCCGCCGCCGACCTGTCCGCGCTGCTCGTCACCGACTCGGGGAAGGTCCGCTCGGACGCCGACTTCGTCTTCTTCAACCAGCCGACCGGTCCCGGGGTACAGCTCGTCCCCGGAGCCACCGGACAGGCGGCCTCGCTGAAGGTGTCGCTCGGCGCGGTGCCTGCCGACATCGCCCAGGTGCGCGCGGTCATCACCCTCGACGACGCCACCAGTAACTTCGGCCGCTCCGCGCCGCCGACCGCCCGCATCGCCGACGGCGCCGGAAACTCGCTGTACGAGTACAAGATCGAGGGACTGAACTCCGAGTCGATCGTCATCGCGCTCGAGCTGTACCGCCGCCAGGGCGCCTGGAAGGTGCGGGCCGTCGGGCAGGGCTACGCCGGCGGGTTCGCCGCTCTCGTCACCGATCACGGCGTGTCCGTCGACGACGCTCCCGCACCCGCCGCCGCTCCCGTCCAGCAGCCGCCCGCTCCCGCACCGGCACCGCAGGCTGCCTACCCGCCGCCGGTCGCGCCCGCCGCACCCCCGGCTCCCGCGGCACCTCCCGCGCCCGCTGCTCCGGCCGAGGTCAGTCTCACCAAGGCGCGACCGGTCAGCCTGTCCAAGGGCCAGAAGGTCACGCTCCGCAAGGACGGTGGCGTTGCGCTGACGTACATCCAGATGGGACTCGGCTGGGACCCGATCGAGAAGCGCGGCATGTTCGGAAACCGTTCCGCCAACGTCGACCTCGATGCGTCGGCGGTCCTGTTCGCGGACAACAACATGGTCGACGTCGCCTACTACGGTCAGCTGGCGTCGAAGGACGGATCGATTCGGCACCAGGGCGACAACCTCACCGGTGAGGGCGCCGGCGACGACGAGGTGATCCTCGTCGATCTCACCCGCATTCCGCCGCACATCTCGACCATCGTGTTCATCGTGACGTCGTACCGCGGGCACACGTTCGAGCAGGTGAAGAACGCCTTCTGCCGCCTGGTGGACACCACGTCGTCGGCCGAACTCGCCCGGTTCACGCTGCAGGGCGGGATGCCGTTCACCGGAATGGTGATGGCCAAGGTGTACCGGGTCGGCGGCGAGTGGAAGCTGCAGGCCATCGGTGAGGGCATTCAGGCCAAGCACGCGGGTGAGGCCGCGCCTCAACTCGGCCGCTTCCTCGGCGTCTAGGGGCGGCGGTGACAGTCCACCTCGTTCCGGGGCAGAACGCCCCGCTGCCGTCGCGCGTACTGCGTTTCCGCGCGGTCGATGCGACGCCGATCGACGTCTCCGTGTTGATCGTGGACGGAGATCTCCGCGCGCTGTCCTCGGACCACTTCGTGTTCTACAACCAGCGGCGCGCCGCCGGGGTGGAACTCGACGTGGACGGAACGGTCCTGCTGCGGCTGGACGAGGTGGACGCCGCTGCGGCGGGCGTGCTCTGCGTGGTCAGTGCCGATCCGGCGTCCCCGAACGGTTCGTCGACGCTGGCCCGAGAGGGTCTGTCGGCCACACTCGCCGACGAAAATGACCGTGCCCTGGTCGTTTTCGACGTCCCGCTGGTCGGTTCCGAGGCGGCCGCGATCTGCCTCGAGATCTACCGCCGCGGCACCGAATGGAAGGTGCGGGCCGTCGGGCAGGGATACGACGGCGGCCTCGCCGAACTCGTCACCAGGCACGGCGTCGAGGTGGATGAACCCGCACACCCGGTCGTCCAGGAGATTCCGGCGATACCCGGTCCGGCGGGTATACCGCTCGACCCTGCCCACTCGTTCGAGAGGGCGTGGATGATCTTCGAGGACGCCGCCAGGTCCGCGGCCTCGTTCCGATCCTCGCGCGACTACGCGCAGGCGCGGCTGGACGACGAACTGTCCGAGTCGGTGGCCGACCCGTCCACGCGCAACAGTCCGGCGGTCGTGCACTCGCAGGCCAGGGCTCAGGAGCGATGCGATGCCCTCGTCGCCGAGGCGCAGCGCAAATTCGACGGTGAGACTTCTCAACTGGCCGACGAACTCCGCGCCGTCGATCCGCTGCTGCCGCGGTCGCTGGCCACCTTCGAATCCGCCGCCTGGACGAAGCCGGTCACCGGCAGCGCAGTGACGGACGGGCTGAGGCTCGGCGAGTTGTCCGCACCCGACCTCGGTGAGCTGCGGGTCCCGTTCTGTGTCCACTACCCGGTGGGGCGTCCGCTGTGGATCGTCGGCGATCCGGCCGAAGCCGCACCGGTGGTGGCGGCGCTGGCGGCGCGCATGCTGGTCGCGTCACCTGGGGCGGCACAACGGTTGGAGGTGGTCGACCTCAGCGGCTCGCTGCGCACATTCACCGAACCCCTCGGCGCGCTGCTGGCTGCGCCGGTCGTGTCCTCGGCTTCCGACATCATCGCCCGCCTCACCGCGCTGTCCGAGAGCGTCGACCTCGCAGAAATGGCGGCCCGCAGCGGAATCCGCGACACCGTGCCGGAGCCGCGGCTGGTGATCCTGGGCGACTTCCCACACGGGTACGGCGCCGAGGACGCCGCGCGCATCGTGCACCTCGCCGATCACGGCCCCGCGGTCGGGACGTCGCTGATCATCGTCGGCGACAGCGCCGCCGCGGATTCGGATCCGGGCGTCGCGGTACTCGAACGCATCGCGCAACAGGTTCCGACGTCGGGGGTCCTCACCGTCTCCGACCCGTGGACGGGCAACGACTGGATCCTGACACCCGACCGGCTTCCGGACCACCCCCTCCACCGGGCGTCGGTGCTGGATTCTCTGACCGGGCAATAGATCTCTCGCCGCGAGTACGCGTCACTCGTCGGGCAGCTCGACCCCGAGTTCGAGGGCCTTCGCGGCGACGGCGTCCGGGAAGACGTTGCGGAACAGGAACAGGTCCTGCCCGATCACCCAGCCGGGTGCGAGTTCGGTGGCGTACCGCTCGAAGTAGCCGAGCTGCTTCCCGAACAGGACGAGTTCCTCGGGGCTGGCGACGCCCCATTTCTTGCCGATGCCGATCAGGGCCATGATGAGTTCGCTGAGCCGCAGCTCACCGAGGTCCCGGCCCAGCAGGGGCGCGAGGGCGGCGGCCACCTGGAGGCCGATCTCGTCGTCGGTGGCGTCGTTGTCCGTCGCATAGCCGAGGCTGCGGATTCCGCGGGCCATGCGGGAGAAGTCGCCGTCGATCAGGGTGGCGTAGAACATGTCGCGCAGGATCTGCCGCCACGACTCGGGGAGCTCACCGACGATGCCGAAGTCGAGCATCGCGATGCGTCCGTCGTCGAGGACCCACAGGTTCCCCGCGTGCACGTCGCCGTGGAACGGGCCGTGGAGGATGACGGACTCGATCCACACCTTGACGCCGCGGCGGATCAGCATCCGGGTGTCCATGTGGACGAGGTCGGGGAACCGGTCGAGTGGCAGCCCGTACATGCGTTCCATGCAGATGACGTGTGGACCGCAGTAGTCCCAGTACACCTCCGGGGTGGTGACGCCCTTGTTGTCGCCGAATGCCCCGATGTTCGTTCTGAACCGGGCCTGCCGGTCGGCCTCGACCGCGCTGTTGAGTTCGGTCATCGTCGCCGCGTGGAGGTCGCGGATGATGGCCGTGGCGTTGGCGATGCGGAAGAACTCGAAGAGTTTCTCGAGGATCCGTGCGCCCCAGTACGCGGTGCGCAGGTCCACCACCATGCGGCGGAAGATGTCGGGGCGTTGGACCTTGATGACGGCTTCCCTGCCGTCGGGGAGGACGCAGCCGTGCACTTGCGCGACGGAGGCGGCGGCGAGGGGGACGTCGTCGAACGACGCGAACAGTGCGTCGACGGGATGCCCCAGGTCGGCTTCGATGACCCGGCGGGCCTCCTCGGCGGGCACCGGCGGCACGTCGTCGAGACATCGCAGACACGCGTTGGCCAGCGGGGCGGGGAACACGCCGGAAGACGACGCCATCAGCTGCCCGACCTTGACGAACGTCGGACCCAGCACCTCGAAACCGTTGACCAGGCCCTCCGACGCCGCGTCCGCAAGGGTGCGGCCACGACGTCGGACGGGCCAGGTGACCAGCGCGAACAGTGTGTAGGCGACGACGACCACGCCGATGACCAGCGCCCGCCACAACTCCGCGGCGCGGAAATGGTCGAGGCTCGCGGAGTGCACGGTCAGGGCTGCAGGTGGCGGCCCCGAAGCGTACGGGCCGACCGGACGTGCCGTTGGCTCTTGCACAGTTCCTACCTTGCGTTCAGTCCTGCCTGCCGTTCAGAAGGGGACCATACCCCGACCGTTTCGGCGAACCCCTTTCAGTATGCGGTACCCGCCATCACACATTTCGTTAGCAGAACTCAGAGTCCCAGCGCGCCTGCGAGTTCCCGCAGGGCAGGCACCGGATCGTCGCCTGCCGGGAGTACCTGGATGGCGACGTGATCGGCGCCCGCGTCCAGGTGTTCCCGGAGGCGGCCGGCGACGTACTGCGTGTCACCGTGGGCGGCGAGCGCGTCGATCAGATCGTCGCTGCCGCCGTTCGCGATTTGCTCGTCGGTGTACCCGAGCCGTTTCAGGTTGTTGACGTAATTGCGTAGGTGCAGGTACGGATTCTCGACGGCCGAACGTCCGATGGGGCGAGCGCGTTCCGGATCGGTGTCCAGCACGACCTTCTGCTCCGGTGCGATCACCGGACCGGGGCCGAGCAGCTCACGCGCTTCACGGGTGTGCTGCGGCGTGGTCAGGTACGGATGGGCGCCGGCGGCGCGGGCAGCGGAGAGTTCGAGAACCTTCGGTCCGAGCGCGGCGAGGACGCGTCGTCCCGCCGGGACACCGGCGGCGTCGAGGGCGTCGAGATACTCCACGAGGGCGGCGTACGGCTTGCTGTAGTTCAGTCCGGGCTGCTCGGGATGGCCGACACCGATGCCGAGGAGGAAGCGCCCCGGATGACGGGCCTCGAGCCGGTGGAACGAGGTCGCGATCTCGTCGGCGGGCGCGGTCCAGATGTTCACGATTCCGGTCGCGACGGTGATGGTGGATGTCGCGTCGAGGAGGCGTTCGGCGACGTCGAGGTCGGCAGGCGGGGAGCCGCCGATCCAGATCGCGCCGTAGCCTGCCGATTCGATCGCCGCACCCACCTCGGGGGCCAATCCGCCTGCGTGACGCCAGACGCCGAACTGTCCGAGCTGCGGGGTTTCTGCTGTGGTCTCCGTCATGTGGCGTGCAACCTTCCCTCGTGGTCATTCATTCCGGTGTTCTCGAGTACGTGGTCTCAGGCCTGGTGCAGCCAGGAGCGGAACAGGAGCGCGCCCGCGGCGGCGAGCACGAGCGCGACGGGAACGGCCCACACCGGACCGCCGTCGCCGAGTAGACGCCGGGTGAGTCCGGCCAGTAGGGACGCGATGGCCGTCAGGATCCACAGGACAACCGGCACGAGTAAGAGTCCGAGGACGAGATGCACCAGCCAGGCGCCGGCAAGCGTCGGGCCACCCCAGCTGTACTCGTAGGAACCGTCGGTGATCAGCCCGTAGAACAGGCCCCGGACCGCGGCGATCAGACCGAGAAACGCGACGAACCACGCCACCATCCCGACCAGGAGCGACAGCACCGAATGCGCGACAACGCGCAGCCACGACGGCGACCGCACGTCGATCCGCGCCGGCGCGTTCGAGTCGGCGGCAGCGATTTGCCACCGCTCGGCCCGGCGGTGCCGTCCGGTCGCCGCGGCGCCGAGTGAGACGAGGCCCGCAGGAAAGGCCCTGAGCGCGAACAGGGCACGGCGAACGGACTCGGTGGTGAACGGGTTCACGGACGTCGAGTTGGCCTGGTCGGTTGACATGGCTCGACGCTATCGGCCGATTCCGCCGCCGCACATCATCCTGCAGAACGATATTCGCTACCGCAGGGGTAGACGATCAGCTGCCGGGCGCACGGTACTCGGCGTCCCGGCGCACCGCGTCGTCCACCTGCTCCGGCGTCAGCAGCGCCACCGATTCGGACCTCGCCGCACCGGACGCGGTGGTGCGGATGCCGAGCGCGGCGGCCGCGACGTCGTCCGGCACGTCACCGATCACGAACAGATCCCGGCCACCCAGCGCGAAGTAGCAGGATTCGACTGTGCCCCCGACGCTTTCGACCATCTGTGTGATCGCGTCGCGTCGTGCGGTGCCGCCTTCGGCGAGTAGTCCCTTCGCGCCTTCGGGTGAGTACGTGACCTGCCAGAGATATCTCGGCATCAGTGCCTCCTCGATTGTGGGGTCCCCTCATGGTTCTCCCGGGACGGGCCACATGCAATAGGTTCCGGCGCTAGGGTCGTGAGATGGCCGAGGCCCGCGTAGGTATCTCCGGCTGGACGTATCCCGGTTGGCGCGGCGACTTCTACCCGGAAGGTCTGGCCCATCGCAAGGAGTTGGCGTACGCCGCGGGGCGATTGACGTCGATCGAGATCAACGGGTCCTTCTATTCGTTGCAGCGGCCGACGAGCTATACGAAGTGGCGTGACGAGACACCGGAGGGTTTCGTGTTCGCCGTCAAGGGCGGTCGCTACATCACGCACATGAAGAGGCTGGTCGGCGCCGAGTCGGCGCTGGCGAACTTCTTCGCATCCGGGGTGCTCGCGTTGGGCGCCAAGCTGGGACCGCTGCTGTGGCAACTGCCCCCGACGCTCGCGTTCGATTCGACGAGTCTCGCGGCGTTCTTCGAGCAGTTGCCGCGGACGACCACCGACGCCGCGGCGCTCGCTTCTCGGCACGACGACAAGCTCTCCGGCGACAGGGCGTGGACCGAAACGGATGCCGCTCGTCCTGTCCGCCACGCGCTCGAGGTCCGGCATCCCAGTTTCGACACGGAGGAGGCGAGGGAGTTGCTCCGCGCGCACGACGTCGCGTTCGTCTTCGCCGACACGGCAGGCCGGTTCCCGTACGTGGAGGCGATGACGAGCGATTTCGTCTACGCCCGGTTGCACGGCGACAAGGAGTTGTACGCCAGCGGCTACACCGACGAGGCGCTGGACGAGTGGGCCCGCAAGGTCGAGCGGTGGCTCGGGCAGGGCCTCGACTGTTTCGCGTACTTCGACAACGACATGAAGGGGTACGCGCCGTTCGACGCGCTGCGGCTGATCGAGCGGCTGCACTGAGTGCGCCGCTTGTCGGTGTCCCATGGCACAGTGAGCTTCGGTTCGACGAAGACGAGAAGAGGATCTACCGGATGTGGCCCACTCATTGGCCTGCTGTCGCACGTGACATCGCCGAAGCACTCGATGCCGCCATCGTCGCGGCGCGTGCGTCGGATGCGGCGGCGCTGACCGAGGCGACGGAGGAACTGGCGGCCCTGCCCGCGGAGCAGGTGGGTGCGGTGCTGTCGGGAGTGGTCCGGGAACTGCTCGAGACGCTGCACCCGGACGGTTTGACGGGTGAGGACGTGCAGGACGTTCTCACCCGGTGCGCGCGGGCGGCGGCTCTGTGGTTTCCGGCCGTCGACGTCGATTCGCTGGTCACCGTGCTGACCGGTGCACTCGGCGTGGCCGATGTCGAGGAGAACCCGCGCAGACCGGAGCGTGCCGTGGAGGCCGCGATTTTGGTGATCGCCGATCTGCTGAGTGCGGCGGAGGTTCCCGCCGACGGGTACGTCCGCCGGGCGCTCGACGAGATCGCGCGCGCCGAAACCGTCGAGATGCCCTGATTCGTTCAGAGTTCGGTGCGGATGTGATCGGCCAGCCGGGCGATCCGGTCTTCGTCGCGGCGGTAGTGGGTCCACTGCCCGATCCGATGGCTGGTGACGAGTCCGGCGCTCTGTAGGGCGGCCATGTACTGCGAGGCCGTCGACTGGGAGACCTCGGCCCTCGCCTGAATGTGCTTCAGGCACACGCCCACGTCTTCCGCGGGTTCGAGCTGTGGGGGAAAGCTGCCGGGGTCTTTCAGCCACTGCAGGATGCGCACGCGGGTCGGGTTCGACAGCGCTTTGAAGACCAGGGCCAGGTCGGTTGAGTCCGGAAGTTCACTCACGGGCCCATCGTACCGCCATATCGCGATTTTCCGATATGTATGGTTCACTCGACATATCGCAACTTCGCGATATACCGATAGGAGTGAGTGATGGCCAAGCGCAGAGTGGCAGTGGTCGTCGGTGCGCGCGGGGTGATCGGCGGCAATCTGATCGACCACCTCGAGACGACCGGGGAGTGGGACGTCGTCGGACTGTCGCGCCGAGGCGGACCCGATACCGATCGGGTGCGGCACATCGCGGTCGATCTGCTCGACGAGCGCGACGCGGCCGAGAAGCTGGCCGAACTGCGCGACGTGACCCACATCTTCTACGCCGCGTACCAGGACCGTCCGTCGTGGGCGGAGCTCGTCGCGCCCAACGTCGCGATGCTCGTCAACACGGTGAACGCGCTCGAACCCGTGGCTGAGGGGCTCGAGCACATCAGCCTGATGCAGGGTTACAAGGTCTACGGCGCCCACCTCGGACCGTTCAAGACGCCGGCGCGAGAGAGCGACCCGCCGCACATGCCGCCCGAGTTCAACGTGGACCAGCAGCAATTCCTCGAGGACCGCCAGCGCGGCAAGCGCTGGACGTGGTCCGCGATCCGCCCCTCGGTCGTCTGCGGATTCGCTCTCGGCAATCCGATGAATCTTGCACTGGTGATTGCCGTCTACGCCACGATGTCGAAGGAACTCGGAGTGCCGCTGCGGTTTCCGGGGAAGCCCGGCGCGTATACGAGTCTGATCGAGATGACCGACGCCGGGCTGCTGGCGGAGGCGACCGTCTGGGCCGCGACCACCCCCGAGTGCGCCAACCAGGCGTTCAACATCAACAACGGAGATCTGTTCCGCTGGGACGAGATGCTGCCGAAGATCGCGGATTTCTTCGAACTGGACGTCGCACCGCCGCTGCCGATGTCGATGGACGTCGTCATGGCCGACAAGGCGCCGGTGTGGGACCGCCTCGTCGCGAGGCACGGACTGGAACCCACGCCGTACTCGGACGTCTCGTCGTGGGCGTTCGGCGATTTCGTCTTCGGCTGGGACTACGACGTCATCGCCGACGGTTCCAAGGCGCGCCGGCTGGGTTTCCACCGACACGTCGAGACCGAGCGGATGTTCCTCGACATCTTCCGCGACCTTCGGGCCCGGAAGATCATTCCCTGAGGGTGGGAGCTACCGGCGAATCCCGGATTCGACGTTGGCGGCGATCCGCCGGAGCAGCCCGGCCAGCACCGCGCATTCGTCCTCGTCGAGTCCGGCGAGGAATTGCCGGTCCCGTTCGACGCGTTGCGGGAACTCGGTGTCGACGAGTTGCCGCCCGGGCTCGGTCAGATGGAGCAACACGACGCGCCCGTCGCGTTCGAACGGCAGTCGTTCCACGAGGCCCAGTCGGGCCAGGCGGTCGACGTGCTTGGTGGTGGATGCGCCGCTGAGCATCGTCACGGCGGTGACTTCGCTGGCCCGCAGTGGCCGATCGCTGCGGGCGAGTACACACAGGACGTCGAACTCGGCGCGCGAGACCCCGCTCGCGTCCAGGGCGCGGTCGAGTTGCTGCAGGGCCTGGGATCCGATCCGGGTGATGCGGCCCATCACTTCGATCGGTGACGTGTCCACTTCGGGATGGGTCTCGGCCCATTCGCGTCGAACGCGATCGGTGAAGTCCTCATCCGGACGTGGGGCAGTGCTCATGAAAACCATCGTAGCGACCAACTTCACACTAATTCAGAACTATTTTACTAGTGAAATATACGGTACGCTGAGGTCATGCAGGCTTCCACTGGATACGCACCCGACCTCAACCGGCTCCATCACTCCCGTGGGGCGCTGGCCTACTCGGTGGCGCCCTCGACGTGGCGTCGTGCGTTCGAGGTCCGGAATGCGGATGCCACCATCGCACCCGCACTGCGGGTGGGTGCGGCAACTGCCCTGGTGCTGGTCATCGGTGGTCTTCTCGGGCACGGCAACCTCGCGGGCTTCGCGGCGCTCGGTGCGCTGACCGCCGCATTCGGCCGCTACGAGCCGTACCCCCGGCTCGCCCGCAAGGCGGGTCTCGTCGGTGTCGCACTCATCGCCTTCGTCGCCGGAGGAGCGCTCCTCGGTGCTGCGGGACTGCCGCTCTGGCTGCAGATAGCGGCCATGTCCGTGGCCTCGGGGGTCGCCGCGTGGCTGCTGGCGGCGTTCCGTATCGCCGGTCCCGGCCCTGTCATCCTGATCTTTGCGGCGACCGCGGCCGTCGGACACGCGACCCATTTCTCCGATCTCGGACCGGCCGTCGTGGCCGTTGCGGTCGGTGTCGTCGTGGGCTGGCTCGCCGCCATGACGCCCTGCCTGTTCGTTCCCCTCGGGCCCGCCCGGCTGGCGGTGGCGCGGGCGCTGGCCGCGGCCGCGGAACTGGAGCATGCACACGACACTTCCGCGATCGCGTCCGCTCGCAAGGCCATCGACAACGCGCGTGACGTGATCGCGCACAGCGGACGGGGCCGCGACGGGCACTCCCACCAATTGTTCGCGCTTCTCGCCGAAGCGGACACGCTGGTCGATCGGTGGGCGCACGAGAGGGACCACGACACCCTGCGTGCGCTCGTCGATCACGAGTCCGAACTTCGTAAGGTGAAGCGCCGCAGCGACCTTTCGGCGTTCGGTGCGGATCCCGCGGTGCTGCCGAAGCCGGGTGGCTTCTTCGCAGACGGTCGCCTGGCGCTGCGGTCGCGGGAGGGGATCGTCAACGCGGCCCGTATCGCCGCTGCGGCCGCGCTGGCCGGATGGATTTGTGTGGCAATGGGATTGGAGCACCCGCTGTGGGCGTCGATGGGCGCGATGGCCGCGATGCAGGGGTTCAACTTCAGTCAGACCGTGCAGCGGGGAATTCAACGCCTCGTCGGCAATGTGGCAGGGGCGGTCCTCGCCGCCGGGCTGATCGCCGCAGCGATGGGGTACTGGCAGACCGTCGTGGTCATCGTGGTGCTGCAGACCGTGACCGAACTGGTGGTCATCAAGAACTACGCGTTCGCGTCCGTCGCCATCACGCCCATGGCTCTGCTGCTCACCGG
This sequence comes from Rhodococcus wratislaviensis, assembly GCF_041228765.1. Taxonomy (NCBI): domain Bacteria; kingdom Bacillati; phylum Actinomycetota; class Actinomycetes; order Mycobacteriales; family Nocardiaceae; genus Rhodococcus; species Rhodococcus wratislaviensis. Next base: position 2,359,133 of record NZ_CP150488.1, read on the forward strand.
ACTCGGGTCGGCGGTCGCACCGGACATCGCGGTGAGCCGCGTCGTCGACACGCTCGTCGGCGTGGTGGTCGGGGTGATCGTCTCGGCTGTCGCGATCAGCCGGACCGACCACCATCACGTGAACTGAGGCGGCTCAGATTCCCGTCGCGGAGACGTAACCGGCGAATCCGATCGCGCACGCGCCCGCGCTGAGGGCCAGGGTTCCACATGCCACCGGCCACGCGATCGTGCGCCGCGCGATGCGTGCGATCGTGACCGCGCCGCCGATCACGGTCACCAGTGCGGCGACCGCGAGCGCCACGCACACCGCGATCCACGCGTTCTCGGCGCTGCAGGTCTCGGGCGGGCAGTAGTCCAGGAACAGCAGCCAGAACAGCCCCGCGACCGCGGAAATGCTGGCGACGGCGACCGCGACGACGAGCGCGGCCGCCGACACCGCCACGTCCCAGCCGTTCAGCCGCGACTGATCGTCACCCGGACACGGGTGATTCCATGGATGTGACTGAGGCCCCCCTGGCTGCATGTTCGTCACTGTACTGCGGGTTCCGGGAGTATCGGTGGCGGCAGCGGAGCCCCGTCCGGGCGCAACCCGGCGAGGAACACCGTGATCAGCCGCGGAACGAGATTGGCTGTCGTGTCGTCGAACATGAGCACGTGGGGCCGGGTCAGCATGGCGATTCCCATGATGATCTCGAGCGGCACGACGTCCTCGCGCACCAGTCCGTCGTCCTGGAGCCGGCGGATGAACTCGGTGACCGTCGACTTCGTGAGCTCCCTCGATTCGCGGACGTCGGGCGGTAGTTCGTCGAGGCTGTTGACCAGTGCGGGAACCAACGCTCCCATCCTCAGTTCGACCACGGCGTCGACGAACCGCCGCCACGCTCCCTCCGGATCGTCCCCGCATTCGTCCAGTCCCCGGACCGCGAGTTCGCGGACTTCGGCCAAAGTCGTCCGGGCCACGGCGTGGGCGAGTTCGTCCCGGCTCGGAAAGTTCCGGTAGAGGGTGGCGATCCCGACCCCGGCCTCTGCGGCGATGGCGTCGAGCGGCGCGTCGTGCCCGCGGTCGGCGAACACCGCGCGCGCAGCCTTGATCAGCGTGTTGCGTCGTTCCAGCGCGTCTGCCCGCACGATTTCACCTCCTTCGTTGACAACCCAGCATAACCGGAGGAATATTCTCCACAAGTAACGGAGGAATTTCCTCCACTTAGTGGAAGGGGAGTCCGATGAGCACTTCGGATACCGGGACACTCGAGCCGCGCACGGAGCCCGCCGGGCGATCGGCGCACAGCCCGTCCGATCCGGTGAAACTGACCGCTGTCGTGCTGGGACTCACCGCGGTGATCGCGCTGATGCTGCTGGCGTTCGCGTGGCCCGCCGTCAACAGCGGCCCCCACGACCTCCGGCTGGGCGTCGCCGGACCCGACGCGGCCGTCACCCGGATCGACACCGTGCTCGCCGCGGGACACCCCGGCGCATTCGTCACCGAGCGCTTCGCCGACTCCGATGCGGTCCGGACGGCGATCGAACACCGGGAGGTGGTCGGCGGAATCGTCGCGACACCGGACGGCATGAAGGTCCTGTCGGCCGGCGCCGGCGGGGCGCCCATCGCGCAGACGATGAACGGCATCGCGGCGGGCATGAGCACGGCTGCGGGACACCCCGTTGCGGTCGAGGACGTCGTTCCGCTGACGGCCGACGACCCCGCCGGCGTCGGTCTCGGTGCCTTGGCGCTACCCCTGGTCTTCGGCGGCATGATCCCCGCGCTCGCGCTCGTGCGGCTCTTTCCGCGCAGTCTCGCTCGGCGGGTGGCCGGGGCGGTGCTGTTCGCCGTGAGCGCCGGGCTGGTGCTGACGGCAATTCTGCAGTTCGGTCTCGGCAGCGTCGACGGCAACTACTGGACGACCACCGGTGCCGTCGTGCTCGGCATCGCCGCTATCTCGCTGACCGTTCTCGGGCTCGAATCGGTGCTGGGCACAGCGGGGTTCGCGCTCGGAGCGGTGACGATGATCTTCCTCGCCAATCCGCTGTCCGGCCTGGCGACCTCCGCGGCGTGGCTCCCTTCGGGGTGGGGCGCATTCGGTCAGCTGTTGCCACCCGGCGCGGCGGGCACCGTGGTGCGGTCGACGGCGTTCTTCGACGGACACGGAGCCGGTGCGGCGGTGCTCGTGCTGACCTGCTGGGTGCTGTTCGGGCTGGGCCTGTGCCTGGTGTCCGGACTGCGTGAGCGGCGCGCCGGGGAAGAACTGGCCGTCGCCTGACGCTGTGGTTTGATGGCGGCATGGGGGAAAGACGGATCGTCCGCCGACTGGTCGGCATCGGAGCGGGCCTCGGTGCGCTCGCGGTCCTCGTCGTGGCGGCCTCGACGGTGTGGATATCGCGCGAGGCCTCCGGCCACGTCTACGACGTCGACGACGCACCCGAAGCGCCGGTCGTCATCGTCCTCGGTGCGCAGGTGCGCGACGGCAAACCCCGGGAGTACCTGGCCGGACGCCTCGACGTCGCCGTCCGTCTCGTGCAGGACGGCCGTGCGCGGGCGGTCCTCGTCTCGGGCGACGGTGCAGGCAGATCCGGCGACGAGATCGCGGCGATGACGGACTACCTGGTGGAGAAGGGCATCGACCGCAGCAAGATCGTCGGAGATCGGTACGGGCTCGACACCTACGACACGTGCGCGCGGGCCGTCCAGACGTACGGAGTGACCAAGGCGCTGATCGTCACTCAGGGTTTCCACGTCCCCCGCGCGGTCGCGCTGTGTCGCGGTGCCGGGATCGACGTCGCCGGAGTCAACGCCGGATGTGAATGCCGCCCGATCACGATGGCCAGGAACACGGTGCGCGAATCGCTGGCCCGGCCGAAGGCCGTCCTCGACCTGTTGTCCGGGCGCGATCCCGTGGTGGTGTCCGAACCCGAGGACTCGCTGGGGAAGGCTCTCGCCGCCGAGGGCTGACCTCGAACCGCCGCGGTGGGGAGGGGCCCGTCGGTAGGCTTCTCACCGTCGACGATCGGGAGGCTGACGATGGTTTCTCCGACGGGTTCGGGTGCACGACCGGATCCCGGTCCGCGTGAAGTCCGGAAATGGCGTCGCTACCTCGCCGACGAACGCGCCGAGGCGGCTGTCTACCGCGACCTCGCGAAACGCCGGACCGGTGAGGAACGCGAGATTCTGCTGGCGCTCGCCGACGCCGAGGGACGGCACGAGGCGCACTGGCGCGAGCTGCTCGGCGAACACGTCGGCAAGCCCGTGCGCGGTGACGTCCGCACGCGCATCCTCGGTGTGCTGGCCCGGCGGTTCGGATCGGTGTTCGTGCTCGCCCTCGCGCAGCGCGCGGAGACCCGGTCGCCGTATCCGACGGACGTCGACGCCACCGACGCCATGGGCGCGGACGAGCGCATCCACGAAGAGGTGGTGCGGGCGCTGGCGGCGCGCGGGCGAAATCGGCTGTCCGGCACGTTTCGTGCCGCCGTGTTCGGTGCCAACGACGGCCTGGTCAGCAACCTCGCCCTCGTCCTCGGCATCAGCGGTAGCGGCGTCGACAATCACATCGTCCTGCTGACCGGGCTCGCCGGTCTGCTCGCGGGCGCGTTGTCGATGGGCGCGGGCGAGTACGTGTCCGTGCGGTCGCAGCGTGAACTGCTCGAGGCGTCGGCGCCGGGGCAGGGCGCCCGTGAGGCGGTGCCGCTCCTCGACGTCGACGCGAACGAACTCGCACTCGTGTACCGCGCACGGGGCATGCCCGCGGAGGACGCCGAGAAACGTGCCGCCGACGTGTTGCGGAGAGCCGTTCAGCCCGAGCCTGTTTCGGGTTCGGAAGCCGTCGACGAGCACGAGGCCATCGGCACCGGGCTCGGTGCGGCCGCCGCGAGTTTCTGCTTCTTCGCGTCCGGTGCGGTGATCCCCGTGCTGCCGTACCTCTTCGGCATGGAAGGCACCGCCGCTCTCGTCGTCGCGGCCGCACTGGTCGGCGTTGCGCTGCTCGGGACGGGTCTGGTGGTGGGGTTGCTGTCGGGTGGACCACCGGTCAAGCGGGCATTACGCCAGCTGGCAATCGGGTACGGCGCAGCCGCCGCCACCTACGTGCTGGGCATGCTGTTCGGGACAGGCGCCTGAGAACGTCATCATCACCACCGGTGTGGAACCGTAGCCGGGGACGGGAAACGTGCGCACCGTGTGCCGGGACCAGGATCCGTCCGACAGTGCGACGCGGGCGACAGTGGGAAGACGCGCCGGGATCCGTTGCCGCACTGCCGCGAGGTCTTCGCCGTGCAGCAGTCCGATCTGCCCGCCCTCTGCCGCGGCAGACAGACCGGTCAGCGGTGCGGTGATCCATTTGATGGCGTACCCGTGCTGTGAATCGACCAGTGCGGCATGAACCCCCGCGACCGCGTGCACGGTCGACGCGATGTCGGAATCCATCACCCGGATGGCCAGTTCGCCGACGTCGGTCTTGTGCGTGATGTCGTGATCGACGCCCCGTAGCACCACCCCCTCGGGTGTCTCGACGGCTCGGCGCACGAACCGGACGAGGCGCAGCGTTCCGTCGTCGTGCCGGGCGATGAGTTCGCCGGACAGGAACTCGCCGTCCCGCGCGTTGTCGACGCGTTCCATCAGTACCGCGATGTCGGAGATCCGCGGCACCCTGCGGTACAGGTCGGCGAGACCGAAATGGTCGTGTTCCGGCCGGGTGTCCGCCACCCCGTACAGATTCCGGAACTCACGCGTCCATCGAGTGCGTCGCGGACCCGCCGACACGGACAGATTCCATTCCCATCCTGCGGCCCGGTGCGGCTGCGGCACCGGGCTGTCCGCGCGACCGGTGAAGATCTGCACCGCGAGGACGTCCCCGCCCGGACCGAGTACCGGTTTCGCCACGACGAGATCGATGTCGCCGACCGTCTCGCCGAGGGTCACCTGCACCGGCTGTCCCGACGACCTGACCGTGTCGATGGCTCCCGCCACCAGGGTCAGCATCCTGCCGCGGTAGACGTTGCCGAGCGGCCGGCACTGCCGCTGCTTGATGCCCTCCGCGATCACCGTCGGTGCGTCCCCCAGGATTTCGGCCAGAATCCAGCCGTCTCCGCTTCCCCGTTGTCCCACTCGTACCGCCCCCTCTTGGCGCACGATCATCGCACGGCGGCGATCCGGATGCTCGGCGAGACGGTTGCCGCGACAGCGTTCAGTCCGGCGCGGTCGCGACGGCGTCCAGGAGTCCCGGGAAGCGGGATTCGATGTCGGATCTGCGCAGCTGAGCCATCCGGGAATTGCCGCGGTCGACCTGTGTGATCAGCCCGGCCTCGCGCAGGACCTTGAAGTGGTGGCTGCGGGTCGATTTGGACACCGGCAGCCCGAACGACGTGCAGTGACGTTCCGCCCCGTCCGCCTCGGCCATGAGCTTCTGCACGACCTCGAGGCGCAGGGGGTCGGCGAGTGCGGCGAGCACGGAGACCAATTCGATCTCGTCGACCGCAGGATGTCCCTCGGCGTCGGGCACAGCGCACCTCCAGGTTCGCATCGTCGACCACCAGAGTGAAGGTTCGTCTTGCATCGAACCTCACTCTGGTGCATGGTTCGTATTGTATCGAACCTCTGGTGCACGGGGGCAACGCACTCTTCAGGAAGGATCGACATGACCTCGGAGCTGACCACGCCGGACGCCACGACGCCGACGTCACCACCCGAAGCAACACCGTCCGACCCGCGACGCGGGAACCTCACCCTCGCCGCCGTACTGCTGGCCGTTCTCGTCGTCCCGATGTCGATTTCCGGAACCGCGGTGGCGCTGCCCGCCATCACCTCCGACATCGGCGGCGGAGCATCGGGCCAGCAGTGGGTGGTGAACGCGTTCAACCTGTCGTTCGCGTGCTTCACCCTGGTCTGGGGGTCGCTGTCGGACCGTCTCGGCCGTGGCCGCCTGTTCGCCGCCGGTGCCGCCACGTTCGCGGTCGGGAGTGTTGCCAGCGCACTGGCCCCGAACATCGTGGTCCTCGACATCGCCCGCGGCGTCGCCGGTCTCGGTGGCGCCGCCATCTTCTCGTGCGGCGCGGCGATCCTGTCCTCCGCCTTCGACGGGCCCGCCCGGTTGCGCGCGTTCGCCCTGTTCGGGACGACCGCGGGCATCGGTGTGGCGCTCGGACCGACGCTGTCCGGGCTTCTCGTCGACACGGCCGGCTGGCGACCCATCTTCGCGGTCCAGGCCGCCGTGCTGCTCGTGGTGCTGGCGGCCACCCCGGTGATCGGACTGGCACGACCGGCGGGCGACGCGGCCGCGAAGTTCGACCTGCTCGGCACCGTCCTCCTGGTGCTGGGTCTGCTCGCGGCGATGGTCGGCATCGTCCAAGGCGAACCGTGGGGCTGGGGCAGCCCGGCGGTCGTGGCGTCGTTCCTCCTCGCGGTCGCGCTGCTGGTCGGGTTCGCCCGTGTCGAATCGCGACGTCCGGCGCCGCTGCTGGACCTCGAACTGCTCACGCACGCACGGTTCATGGCCCTGTGCCTCGTTCCGGTGGCCGCGTCGTTCGGCTTCGTCACGTTGCTCACCTACTTTCCGACCTTCCTCCAGTTCGTGGCCGGACAGTCTTCGGCGAAGGCGGGTCTGGTGATCGTGCTCCTCACGATTCCGGTCGTGGTGGGACCGCTCGCCGCAGGCCGCGCGGTCGGCGCCGGGGTGAACCCCCTCGTGGTCATCTGGATCAGCCTGGGAGCGTTGATCGCCGGTGACCTGGGACTTCTGTTGGCGGGCCCCGACACGGCGGTCGCTGTCATCGCGGTGCCGCTGCTCCTCGCGGGGTGCGGAATGGGACTGTCCGCCGGTCTCGTCGACGGTCAGGCGCTCGCCCTCGTCCCCGAGGAGAAGGCGGGTATGGCTGCGGGAGTGGTGAACACGATGCGACTGGGCAGCGAGGCCATCGCCGTCGCGGTGTACGCGGCGCTGCTCACCGGTCTCGTGACCCGCAGGGGCGAGGAAGCGCTGGCCGGCGTCGACGGCGTGGGCAATGCCACGGACGTCGTCGGCAAGGCCGCGAGCGGTGACCTCGAGCAGGCCCTGGCGGCGGCCGGACCGGACGTCCGGGAACAGGTGGCGCCGCTCGTGATCGACGCCTACAACAGTGCGTTCCACACGACGCTGGTCGTTCTGGCGGTCGTCGTCGCCGGATTGTCGGGCGTCATCGCGGTGCTGCTGCGACGCGGGGCGGGCGCGCGATGACGGAGGCGGACGACCTGCGACAGCACTACCGGATCGTGGTGGTCGGCGGCGGCCCGGTGGGATCGCTGACGGCACTCGAGCTGGCGCGCAGCGGAATCGACGTACTCGTCCTCGAGGCCGCTCCGCACACCACGGACGTTCCGAAGGCGGGGACGATCCACGCACGCAGTATTCAGCTGCTCACCCGGCGAGGACATTTCGCGGCGCCGGACGTCGACGCCGGAGCCGCGTCGACCACTTTCCACTACGCCGGCGTCTGGGGTCTGGAGATCACGGCACCACCCGGCGAGGGACCTGCCATCGCCGGTATCGGGCAGAGTGATCTCGAAAGACTCTTCACCGCACGGCTGATCGGTCTCGGCACCCCGGTGCTGAAGGCCGCGATGGTCACGGGCGTCGATCAGGACGACGGTGGGGCGACGGTGACCTTCACCCACGAGGGACGCACCCGGAGGGTGACAGCCGACTGGGTGGTCGGCGCGGACGGCGCCCGCAGCATCGTGCGGCGAAGCGTGGGCTTCCCGGCGACGGAGACTGCTCCGACCGCCGCGGCGCTCCTGGGTCTCGCCGTCCTCGACGACCCGGCGACCGCCCCCAGGGGGTGGGTGCGTACCGAACGGGGCTGGACCGTCCTCAACGTCAACCACGGCGGATTCAGCCGTATCATCACATTCGATCTCGATGGTCCGCACGAGGATCATCGCCGGCCCCTCACCGCGGAGGAACTGCAGGAGACGGTCGACAGATTCGCGGGCCGTCCCGTTCCGTTCCGCAACGCACGGTCGCTGTCCCGGTTCAGCGACTACTCGCGGCTGGTCGACGACTACCGGCTCGGCCGGGTCCTGCTCGTCGGTGACGCTGCGCACGTGCACTTTCCGCTCGGCGGGCAGGGGTTGAACCTCGGCATCGGAGACGCGGTCGGCCTCAGCTGGCGCCTCGCCCTCGTCGCGCGGGGACAGGCCGACCCGTCGGTGCTGGACGCGTACTCGCGGGAGCGGCACGCGTGCGCGGCCGGGGTGATCGCCAACGTCGCGGATCAGCGTGAACGGATGCGCATCGGTGTCGCCGGCGACCGCCTGCGACACGAACTCGATGTCCTGCTGGAGGATCGCGACCGCAATCGGGCGCTGGGTTCGGTGATCAGTGCGCAGAGTCAGCCCGCGCCCAGCACTCTCCAGGATGCGGCGCGCGGCGACTTCGCCGCGAACACCGTGCTCGAGACGGACACCGGAGTCACCGACCTGATCCGGTTGCACGTCGCGGCGGGAAACCGGGGTCTCCTGCTGGGCGGGGACGCATCCGAATCCGTCCGCGCACTCGTCGAACCCTGCTGGGGCGAACGGGTCCGGGTGATTCGGGCGCGGAACCTCGGGCCCACCACGGTGCTCGTGCGCCCGGACGGTGAAGTGGCCTGGTCGGGGGAACCGGGAGACGGCAGCGAACTCGTCGCCCGGCTGGCGGAGACGTTCGGCGGCTCCGCCACCCGTGCGCGGTTGACGAGTGCAGGGACTCGTTGACCGCGCACGGGCGCGAAGCGCCTACCAGCGGACGGGCAGCGACGTCGGACGCCGGAGGAGTACTCCCGAATCCCACGGCACCGCAGCCGGTTCGACGGCGAGAGCGAGGGTCGGGAATTCATGGGCCAACCGGACCAGTGTCGTGGTGATCTCCATCCGGGCCAGCGACGCGCCCATGCAGTGATGCATGCCGTACCCGAACTGCAGATGGCGTTTCCCGTCCCGGAACGGGTCGATCAGTTCCGGGTGCGGGAACGTGTCGGGGTCCCGGTTCGCGGCGAACGCGTCGGCGTAGACGAGGGCGCCCTCGGGGATCACGGAGTCCCGCAGCTGAACTTCACGGGTGGCGATCCGGGGAAACGTCGAAATGTTTCCCAGTGGAAGCACCCGCAACAGCTCCTCGACCAACTGCGGCGCAGCGGCAGGCTCGTCCACCAGCAGAGTCCACAGCGCAGGCGCCTGCACCAGCACGTACACGGCCTTCGCGAGCACGGACAGCACGTTCTGGTCGGCGCCGAGGACGGAGCCGAGCAGGATCGCGACCAGTTCGTCGTCGCTCAGCGGCGGTTCCGCCTCGTCCCGCGCCGCCAGGAAGCGGTCGATCAGCCCGCCCGGTTCGACGGGTCGTTTCCGCTGCACGAGGTCGGTCACGTAGTGGTAGACGAGCCAGAAGTTCTCCAGCAGGCCGGGAATGTCGGTGTCGTGCGACAACTGCACCACCCGCGACGACGGGCGGAAGTAGTCGATGTCCGACTCCGGGATCCCGAGGAAGCCGACGTTCACCTCGACCGGCAGGCGGTCGAGCACCGTGGCGAACAGGTCGGGGCTTTCCTCGCTGCGCAGCAGTGCGATCCGGCGGTCGAGGATGCGACGGACCGATCCCTTCAGCTTCTCGACGCCGGCAGGGCTGTAGTCCGCGTTGACGAAACTCTTCATCCGCGCGTGATCCGGGGTGTCCAGATTCAGCAGAAGATCCGGGGGCATCGTCGTGGGCTGAAAACTCGGCCCGCCTTCGACGTTGGTGTCCCTCCGGCCGAAGGACGGATCCGTGAGCACCTTCAGGACGTCGTCATATCGTGTGACGTGCAGGGCGGTGTGCCCGCTCGGCAGGGTGATCTCGGGCAGTCCGGTGGGCCCCTCCGCGGTCACCGGGGTGTACGCGACCGGCGGGTCCAGGTGGGGAATGTCGTCGATGGACACCGCGACACCGCGTCGGCGTCCAGGTGGAGTGAGTGTCGAAACCTGGGTCGTCACGTCGTACTCCTTCACGTTGGTGGGATTCACAGGACGGCGGCGACGCCGGTCAGCCGGGACAGCTCACTCGACGCCTGGGCATTGGTGCGGAAATGGATGGCACGCCAGCCGCTCTCGCGTGCAGCGCGTACGTTCTGCTCCAGGTCGTCGATCAGGATGCACTGATCGGCGGCGACGCCGGCAGTCTTCTCTGCGATCGCGAAGATCTGGGGGTCCGGCTTGCGCGCGCCGACCAGGCACGAGTCGACGACAGCATCGAGCGGGCCGGCGGGTTCGATGATCGGCCTCCAGAACCGCTCCCACTCGACCACGTTGTTCGACAGGACGCCGACGCGCAGACCGTGAGCCTTCAGGCCGCGCAGCGCCGCGGCTATCGCGGTGTTCACGGTGATACCGTCGAACCATTGCTCTCCGAACGTCTCCAGCCGCGCCCTGGTGAGGTCCAGACCGGGGTCGGCGGCGGCGAGGTGCTCCCTCAGCCTCGCACCCCACTCGCGCTCGGTGATCTGGGCCAACTCGATCGGGGCGAGAGGAGGTGCCCCGAGGTCGTCGCCGACGGCCTGCATCGCCGCCTGCAGGGCTGCGGGTGAGATGCCCGTCTTCGTTTCGTACGCCGCGAAGAGTTCGGCGAGCGGGGGCGAGAGCACACCACCGAAGTCGAACCAGACCATGGTGTCGTCCCGCGTCGTCATCGGACGATCCGATCGAGAGCGGCAGTCGAGGCGCTCACTCGTTGCAGGGTGACCCGGCCGTGGGCGATCTGCCGCCCCTCCTGCGCGAGAGTGACGGACAGGACGACCTGGCGGGAGCAGATTTCCGCCTCGGCGACGGCTGCGCAATCCGTCGGCAACTCCAGCTCACCGAAGCTCTCGAAGACGGCGTCGCACCCCACGAGCACGAGCATTCGTGGGGACAGGCCGAACAATTCGTGCGCGGCGACGAGGGCGGTCTGACGCATCGCCTCGAAGATCAGGGCGCCCGGCACGTGGTCGAGCGGGTGATCGAACAGGCCGGGGTGGGCCTGATCGACCAGCACCTGGCTGCGCACGGTGTCGCCGTCGACCCCGATCCGGCTCAGCACCACGTTGTCGAACGAATGTCGAGCCACCTCCCGAGGCTCGACCCGCTCGTGCAACGGATGCGGTCGGGCGGGGTCGAGCTGCAGCGGTGCTCGACCCCTCTGCCGGAGGCGGTCCCACGCGTCGCCGGGCATCCACTGGATGGTCATGCTCATGGTGGCCGCGGCAGACCCGTCCAGCGCGAGTGTCATGGCGAGCGTGATTCCGACGATGTCGGCGCCCCGTCTCTTCTCGGCGGTGATCGTGGCGTCCAGAACCCCCGCGGCGGGTGCGGGGCCCACTTTCACGGCGTCGAGGTCGACGACCTCGAGCGCTCCGGCGTTGAACACGAACTTGGCGTCGAGCGGAGCGTCGACGTGCCGATGCGAGATCAGGATGGACGCCTGCCGGAACGTTTCGAGCAGAAGCAGCGGATCATACTGTCGTACAACGATATTGTGATCGCTGTAGTAGCTGTGGACTCTGGGAAGCTGCACGCCGAGACGGAACTGTGGGTAGCTCTCGCAGATGATGTCGGTGAGGAAGACCTCGCAGATCGCGGCGCGGTGCACGTGCGCGCGGGGGATGGCGGACGAATAGGACAGGGTCGGTTCCAGGACGGCGGTCATGTCGATTCCTTTCGTTGACAGCGGAATTCGCACGGGTCGATGCCGCCGGGCGACGACGGCGGTGAGCAGTGGAATGCGTGACCCGTGCAGACGGTGGTTCGCGCTGGAGCGGAAGAACGCGGGCGAGCCCGCAGCGCAGAGGGCGAGGAGCTCGGGGTCTCGTCGCGGACCGGGGATCCCGGTGGATGCGCACGATCAGTGAATACCGGGCGGTCCGGAGCGTCAACAGATGTAATCCGGTGTTCACCGATCCCTTGACGGTGTTCGGCACGCGAACACCACGGTCGAAAGTCGTTGACCTGCGGTATCGGTGACTCCGCGTCCGAGCAACTTCCTTGTCGCGTGGCGGGAGTCACAGCCTTGGTTCCGGATCGGGACGGAAATGTTACCGCCAGGTATGGCGTGTGGTAACCGGCGAGCGTAGAGGGGCGATGCTATGTTCCCCTCGCCGGGAGTGGCCGGAGTTGACGGAGGGGTCGGGGATGTCGAAGAGGTGGGTCGCGTCGGTCGCGGCAGTGGCGATCGGCTCGGGCGTGATCGCCTATTCGAACCAGAACGCTGCCGTCGCGGAACCCGAGCCGGTGTCCAACGGCCTACCCGGCAGCGGTCCCTGCGCGAGCGAGGTGTCGAACGAGACACACTCGCTGATACCGGAGAAGCTCGAGATTCCGATCCCGTACCCCAAGATCACGACGGTGCCGTATCCCGCTCCCGTCACGGATCCCGTCCGCGTGTCGCAGGCGTTGCCCGCCGACACGTGCACCGATCCGTGCCCCGACCTCACCGACGAGACCGACCAGGCCCCGGGGAACCTGTCGAGCGTGCTGAACATCCCGGACGTCAGCGTGAAGTTCACGCCCTTCCACTTCGGCATTCCCGTCCCGGGCGCCGACATCCAGTTGCCCCCGCGGCCGCCCCTCGTGCACCCCGCGACCGAGGAGGCGCCGCGCAGCGCGGCCCCGGCCACGCCGAAGATCGGCGACGTGACCCGCGTGGCCAAGGTGACCGGGTCCGGTTCCGTCAGTCGCACCGACAAGCGTTACCAGGTCAACGGCACCGACCTCGGCATCATGTGGGAGAGCGCCCCCGACCAGATCGCCGTCGCGTTCGGCGACACCGTCGGCAAGGGATTCCAGCCACCCGGTGGTCAAGGCGACGACTGGCGCAGCAACGTCCTCGGTTTCAGTTCCGACCGCAACCTGTCCGACGGCATGAGCCTCGACAGTATGGTTCAGGACAGCCGGTGCCACGCGGCGGAACTGCTCGACAGCCGCAAGCTCGACAATATCGAGATCACCACCATCCCGACCTCGGGTTTCGCCGTCGGGAACCGGCAGTACATGAGCTACATGTCGATCCGCACCTGGAACAGCATCCCTGCCACGTGGTGGACGAACTACGGCGGCATCGCCTACTCGGACGACGGCGGATCGACCTGGACCAAGGACCCGTACGCGAAGTGGGACAACATCTTCGGGGTCACCAAATTCCAGGTCGCGTCGATGGTCCCCGCCGGCGACTTCGTGTACATGTTCGGTACCCCCAACACGAGGCTCGGCGCCATCGGCCTGGCCCGCGTCCCGGCCGCCGATGTGCTGAACACGTCCGCCTACCAGTACTGGCAGAACGGCAACTGGACGCCGGTCGGTGGTTACACGGAGGCGACCCCGATCGTGGACGCCCCCGCCGCCGAATTGTCCGTGCGCTACGAGGAGGCCACCGGCAAGTGGCAGATGGCGTACCTCGACACGTCGAAGGCGGCCATCGTTCTCCGGGAGTCCGACTCGCCGCAGGGCGTCTGGTCGGATGGGGCGCCGATGGTCAGCGCCGTCGAGTACCCGGAACTGTACGGCGGCTTCATCCACCCGTGGTCGAGCGGCGACGAGCTGTACTTCACCATGTCGACGTGGTCCGACTACAACGTCTTCCTCATGAAGGCGGACATAGGCGCATAGCGCCCGTGCGCGGTTGACGAGTCCAGGGACTCCTTAACCACGCACGGGCCCGGAGGGCCTACAGCAGGCCGTGGCGTGGCGGGACGGTGCCCGACAGCGTCCAGCGGCCGATGTGCTGAATCTTCCACCGCGTCGGGTCGTGCAGGGTGTGGGTGCGGGCGTCCCGCCAGTACCGCGACAGGTTGGACGTTTCCGACGCACTGCGGGTGCCGCCCAGCTCGAACAGCACGCTCGACGCCTCGAGTGACGCGCGGGCGGCGGCAACCTTGGCCGCGGCGGCGTCGATCGAGGCGACCGCGGCGCTCTGCTCGGTCAGGTCGCGACGTGCTGCGTCGATGCTGCGCGCACCCTCCCGGAGGAGTGCCGTCGCGGACCGGACGCTGACCGCCGCCTCACCGGCCAGCTGGATCAGCAGGGGATCGTCGACGGCGTCGGTGACGCCCGCCTCGAAATAGGGCCTTGCCTGACGCGCCGACCGCACGCCCTCGTTCAGCGCTGCTGCGGCAATCCCGGCGTCGATGGCGGCGTGCAGGATCTGGGCCTGTGACCCGTACGTGGTGGGTGCGTCGAAGATGGGGGAGAACGGCACGACGTGGAACGCGGGCACCCGGACGGCGTCCAGGGTGACGGTTCCGCTCGCCGTGGTCTTCTGCCCCATGCCGTCCCAGTCGTCGACGATCGACAGCCCGGCGGCGCTGCGCGGCAGGTAGGCGACGGCCTTGGCGGCTTTCCCCGTCGGCGTCGTCGTCCCCGGAAGGGTGGCCCGTACCGCGATCCAATCGGCGAAGAGTGCGCCCGTGCTGTAGAACTTGCGACCGTCGACGACGAAGTCTTCGCCCTGCCCGGTGAGCGTCGTGGCGTCGATGTCGATCGTCGTGGTTCCGCGCTCGCTCTGGGCGTTGGCGAACCGGCGCCCCGCGAGAACCTCGGAATAGAAGAACTCCTGCTGCGCAGCCGTGCCCAGGTGACGCAGCACCTCGAGGAACGTGTAGTGGCTGTGCGGGATCTGCGCGATGCTCGGATCGCCCTCGGCGAGAAGACGGAAGACTTCGGCGAGGGTTTCGGTTCGCGCGTCGATGCCACCGTGCTCGCGGGGAACACCGAGCGCGAGCAGTCCGGACGCGGCGAGAGCGCCGACCTGTTCGAAGGGGAGTCGCCGGCCGGCATCGCGAGCCGCCGCCTCCTCGGCGAACTGTGCGGCGAGATCGGCAGCAACGACGAGGGCTTCGGCCTCGTCACTGATGCGGTGGGCGCTCTGGACGGCGGTCATGCCTGACCTCCCTGTACTGCTGTCATGCCGTCGAACCTCACACGGACCCACGAGCGGGTGAAGGGTTGTACGCGCACTGATTGGAAGGGTGGGCGTGCGCTGTGTGGGCGGGTTGCATGCTGGGTATGTCAACCGAACACATCGCTGAGCAGATCAAGTTCGCCTACTGGGTGCCCAACGTCAGTGGCGGGCTCGTCACGTCCGACATCGAACAGCGGACCAGCTGGGATTACGAGTACAACAAGAAGCTCGCCCAGACCGCCGAGAACAACGGTTTCGAGTACGCGCTCAGCCAGGTCCGGTACGAGGCCAGCTACGGGGCCGAATATCAGCACGAGTCGACCAGCTTCAGCCTCGCACTGCTGCTTGCCACCGAACGGTTGAAAGTGATCGCCGCCGTCCACCCGGGTCTGTGGCAGCCCGCGGTGCTGGCGAAACTGGGGGCCACGGCCGACCACCTGTCGAACGGCAGGTTCGCCGTCAACGTCGTGAGCGGCTGGTTCAAGGACGAATTCACCCATCTCGGCGAGCCGTGGCTCGAGCACGACGAACGGTACCGGCGCAGCGCCGAGTTCCTGCAGGTGCTCCGCAAGATCTGGACCGAGGACGACGTCGACTTCCGTGGCGACTTCTACCGCATCCACGACTTCACCCTCAAGCCGAAGCCGCTGAACACGCCCGACCGTCCGAACCCCGAACTGTTCCAGGGCGGCAATTCCGTCGCCGCACGGCGGAACGCGGGCCGGTACTCCGACTGGTACTTCAGCAACGGCAAGGACTACGACGGCGTCACGGAACAGATCGTCGACGTGCGACAGGTGGCGCGTGAGCACAACCGGGAGGTGAAGTTCGGGCTCAACGGATTCATCATTGCTCGCGACACCGAGAAGGAAGCGCGCGACACCCTCCGCGAAATCATCGAGAAGGCGAACAAGCCTGCGGTCGAGGGATTCAGGTCCGCCGTCCAGCAGGCCGGCGCGTCCACCGCCGACAAATCGGGGATGTGGGCCGACTCCACGTTCGAGGATCTCGTCCAGTACAACGACGGATTCCGTTCCCAGTTGATCGGGACGCCGGAGCAGATCGCCGAGCGCATCGTCGAATACCGGCGTCGCGGAGTCGACCTCATCCTGGGTGGGTTCTTGCACTTCCAGGAGGAGATCGAGTACTTCGGCGCCAACGTCCTGCCGCTGGTCCGCGAACTCGAGGCTGCCGAGAGGCTCGCGCCCGTGAGTGGTTAGCGAGTCCAGGGACTCGTCAACCGCGCACGGGCGGCGGAGCCGCCTACAGGTGCCGGGCCAGCGCGCGACCCGCGGCCCGGCTGGAGAAGATGCAGCCGCCGAGGAAGGTGCCCTCGAGTGCGCTGTAACCGTGGACGCCGCCGCCGCCGAATCCGGCGACCTCACCGGCGGCGTAGAGACCCTCGAACGGTGTGCCGTCGGGCCTGATCACCTGCGAGTCGAGGTTGGTCTCGAGGCCGCCGAGGGTCTTGCGGGTGAGCAGGTGCAGCCGGACCGCGATCAGCGGGCCGTTCTTGGGGTCGAGCAACTCGTGGGGGCTCACGACGCGGGTGATCTTGTCGGCCAGCAGGTTCCGTGCGTTGTGGATCGCCATGATCTGGAAATCCTTGGTGTAGCTGTTCTTCACCTCCCGGTCGCGGGCCACGATTTCGCGTTCGAGGTCCTCGTACTTCAGCGGTGCCTCGGGGGTGAGGGCGTTCATGCCGTCGACGAGGTCGCGGAGATTGTCGCGGACGACGAAGTCCGCGCCGTGCTGCTTGAACGCCTCGACGGGCCCGGGTGCGCCCTTCTTGAGGCGTTCGGCGAGCAGTTTGAAATCGCGGCCGGTGATGTCGGGGTTCTGCTCGGAGCCCGACAGTGCGAACTCCTTCTCGATGATCTTCTGGTCGAGGACGAACCACGTGTGATGGTGGCCGCTGTTCATGATGTGGTCGAGTGTTCCCATGGTGTCGAAACCGGGGAAGTTGGGGCTGGGGAGGCGTTTGCCGTTGCCGTCGAACCACATCGACGACGGTCCGGGGATGATGCGGATGCCGTGGTTCGGCCAGATCGGGTCCCAGTTCTGGATGCCCTCGGTGTAGTGCCACATGCGGTCGCGGTTCACGATGTTGCCGCCGGCGTTCTCGGTGATCTCGAGCATGCGGCCGTCGACGTGCGCGGGAACGCCGGCGAGCATGTTCTCGGGAGCCTTACCGAGGCGCGCGGGCCAGTTCTTCTTGACCAGTTCGGGATTGCCGCCGATACCGCCGGATGTGACGACTACTGCCTGTGCGGAGAATTCGAACTCCCCGACCGCGGTTCGCGAACTCTTGACGCCGCGTGCTTCGGTGGACGGTTCCAGGACGGTGCCGCGCACGCCGGTGGCGGCACCGTCGGTGACGACGATCTCGTCGACCTGGTGACGGTGCTTGAACGTGACGAGGCCCCGCTTCGACGCGGCCATGACACGTGTGAGGAAGACTTCGACGACACCCGGTCCGGTGCCCCAGGTGATGTGGAAGCGCGGAACGGAATTGCCCTGTCCGAGAGCGGATCCGCGTCCGCGTTCGGCCCATCCGACGTTCGGCATCAGGCGCAGGCCGAGGTCGTGGAGGTACTGCCGCTTCTCGCCTGCCGCGAACTCGACGTACGCCTGGGCCCACAGCCGCGGCCACTGGTCCTCGCGGGCGCGGTCGAAGGCCGCGGTGCCCATCCAGTCCTGGATCGCCAGTTCGTAGGAGTCCTTGATGCCGAGTCGCCGTTGTTCGGGGCTGTCGACGAGGAACAGGCCGCCGAGCGACCAGAAGGCCTGTCCGCCGAGGTTCGCCGAACTCTCCTGGTCGACGACGAGGACCTTCCGGCCCGCCTTGACCATTTCGTATGTGGCGACGAGTCCGGCCAGTCCGGCGCCGACGACGATCACATCAGCCTGTTCGGTCACGAGGACCCCTCTTTCCGGTGTGTATGGGTGTGGGTGGTGTCGGGTTCGGTGTACGCGGCCACGACGTGGGTGAACAGTTCGAGACGTAGTTCCCGGGCGGATGCGTCGTCGTCCTCGATGAGGCACTGGACGCTCGTTCCGTCGTGCAGGGCCACGAGCGCGCGGCCGAGCACCCGCGGATCGCCGACGGCGCGCCGCCCGAGGCGGTGAAGCGCCTTCTCGAGGATCGGCACGATCGTGTCCAGAATCGTGTCCTCGCGTGCTGCGAGGGCCTTCTTCAGGGACGGGTTGCGCAGGGCGTGGGCGGTGAATTCCGCGTTGATCCGGTACCACTGGTCGTCCACGGGGACGACTCCGAGCACCAGTTCGGTGCCGGCGCGCAGCTTTTCGGCAGGCGTGAGCCCCGAGAGGTCGATGCTCGACGAATCGGCGGCCAGCCGGATCTGTGCGAGCATCGCGCTGGAGCGCTGTTCCCACATGGCGAAGAACATCTCGTCCAGCGAGGCGAAGTTGGAGTAGAAGGCGCCGCGGGTGTAGCCACCGCGTTCGCAGATCTGCTCGACCGTCGACCGTCCGAAGCCGTTTTCGGCGAACACCTCGACCGCGGCGTCGAGCAGACGCCGGCGAGTCTGGCCTCGCCGTTTCGTTACCCGGCGAGGTGTGTCGGTGGCAGGCTCGGAGGAGCGGGCCGGTGAGGTCGGCATGGGCACTCCTCCGATCGGGTCGACAGCAGTCGTCGATACACTAGCGTATCGGATACGCCGGTGTATCGGACGTGACTGTCAGAGCCCGTTCGGGCAATCTCAGAGGTAGAGGTCCTGCTTTCGGATCAGGGCCGTGGCCACGACGCTGACCACCGACGTGGCGACGAGGTATCCGCAGGCCAGCCAGGGAGTTCCACCGCCGGCCGCGATCAGGGCGGTAAGGATCATCGGCGTGATGCCGGACGCGTAGATCCCGGAGAACTGGTACACCACGGACAGGCCGGTGTAGCGGATCTCGGTGGGGTACAAGCTCGCGTACAGCGTGCCCTGCGCGCCGTAGAAGAGGGCGTGGATGACGCCGAACACGAGCACCATCGCCACACCGAACAGGATGAGATTCTCCGTGCCGAACAAGGCGAACGCGGGGAAGACCGCGAGCCCGTAGGCCGCGATCCCGATGAGGTAGATCCGCTTGGCGCCGTAGCGGTCGACCAGCAGGCCGGAGAACGGCAGGAGCACGGCCATGACCGTTGCGGCGACGGTGACGACCAGGAGGACGGGGATCTTCGCGAACTCCAGATTCTTGGTGGCGTACGTGATCGCGAAGACGCCCCAGGTGTTGAACGCGGCGCCCTCACCCCAGCGCGAGAGCAGGCCGAGGAGGGTGCCCCGGCGGACCCGGCCGCGGAACACGTCCTTCAGCGGAGCGGAGGAGCGCTTCGCGAGGTCGTGCACCTCCTGGAACGCCGGGGTCTCCTCGACCTTCAGCCGGACCACGAATCCGACGAAGACGAGAATCAGGCTCAGCAGGAAGGCGATCCGCCACCCGTAGGAGAGGAACTGGGCGTCGTCGAAGATCACCTGCAACGCGGCGAAGACGCCGGTGCCCAGGGCCAGCCCCAGGGCCAGGCCGATCTGGGGGATGCTGCCGAAGATGCCGCGCTTCTTCGCGGGACTGTGTTCGACGGCGAGGAGTACGGCGCCCGCCCATTCACCGCCCAGTGCGAATCCCTGCAGGATGCGCAGCAGGAGCAGCAGTATCGGCGCGATCACCCCGACCTGCGCGGCGGTGGGCAGCACGCCCATCAGAGCGGTGGCGATGCCCATGATGAACATGGTGAGCGCGAGCGTCTTCTTGCGTCCGATGCGGTCGCCGATGTGGCCGAAGACGACTCCGCCGATCGGCCGGACCACGAAACCGACCGCGAATGTGGCGAACGCCAGCATGGTGCCGACGAACGAACTCTGATCGGGGAAGAACAGCTGGTTGAACACCAGGCTGGCGGCCGTCGCGTAGAGGAAGAAGTCGTACCACTCGACTGTCGTCCCCAGGAGGCTGGCGGCGACGACGGTGCGGAGCCGCTTGCGCCGCTCGAGGTCGGATTCGGTCGAGGATGCGTACGGGGCGTCGGACAGCGTAGTCATAGCGCGGCGACCGTAACCCTGCCCGCTTCGGTCGGGCACTACTCCGGATCACGGTGATCGAAACCCTCGTGCCCCGGCTCCCGTGGTGATGAACTGATGTGTGATACCCATCTGTCGTCGACAAGAGGATCGCGCGTGTCTCTGCATTTCCACTGGTTCCTTCCCACCTACGGTGATTCCCGCAACCTGATGGCGGGTGGTCACGGGAGTTCCATGGCAGGAGACCGTCCCGCCACGCTGCGGTACCTCAATCAGATCGGCGCGGCGGCGGAGTCGAACGGCTTCGAGTCGGTTCTGACGCCGACCGGCGCGTGGTGCGAGGACGCCTGGCTCACCACGGCCATGATGCTGGAGACCACCGAGACATTGAAGTTCCTGGTCGCGCTGCGGCCGGGCCTGCTCAGCCCCACGCTGGCCGCACAGATGGCGGCCACGTTCCAGTGGCAGTCGCAGGGGCGGCTGCTGCTCAACGTCGTCACCGGCGGCGAGGACCACGAGCAGCGCACCTACGGCGACTACCTCGACAAGAACCAGCGCTACGCCCGCTGCGGCGAGTTCCTCGACGTCATCCGTCAGCTGTGGGCGGGAACCGGACCGGTCGACTACGCGGGCGACTACATCCGGGTGGAGAACGCCCAGTTGCAGCGCATCCCCGACCCGGTGCCGCCGATCTTCTTCGGCGGGTCGTCGCCGGCCGCGGGCACCGTCGCGTCCCAGTTCGCCGACACCTACCTCACCTGGGGTGAACCGCCGAGCGCCGTCGCCGGGAAGATCGCCTGGATCCGCGACCTCGCCGACGTTCAGGGCCGCACGCTCGATTACGGCATCCGGCTGCACGTGATCAGCCGTGACACGTCCGAGGAGGCGTGGTCCGAGGCCGACCGGCTGCTCTCCGCCCTCGACCCGGCAACGGTCGAGCAGGCGCAGCAGAGTCTGGCCCGGTCGGGTTCGGAAGGCCAGCGCCGCATGCGTGAACTGCACGGCGGTGGGAGCGCCTACTCGAAGGACGCCGGAGCACGCGCCCTCGAGGTGGCCCCCAACCTGTGGTCCGGTGTCGGGCTGGTCCGCGGCGGCGCCGGCACCGCGCTGGTCGGCTCCCACGAGGAGGTCGCCGACCGCATCGCCGAGTACGCGGCGCTCGGACTCGATCACTTCGTCCTCTCCGGTTACCCGCACCTCGAAGAGGCCTTCAACTTCGGTGAAGGGGTCCGGCCGATCCTCGAACGACGGGGGCTGGTGCAGTCGCGCAGTCACCGCCCCGGCGACCTGTCCGGGTCGACGGCGTTCCTGTCCTCGAGTCGGTAGCCGCTGTCAGACTGGGGGCATGGCGGCGGTCGGGCGAGCGCGAACCTGACGGTCACCGAGATCTGCCGCCTCGTCGGGTACACCAGCCTCGGGTCGTTCGGTGCCAAATTCCGTCAGCTGGTCGGCGCGTCGCCGTCGGTGTGTCAGGCGAAGTTCGCCGAGCACGGGGCGCCGCGCATCCTGGGTGCCACGTGTTCATGCACGGCTGAGCGACCGCCGGTGACCGCCGCAATTTCGGAGAAGCGCCGCCCCCTCGACGCCGACACGGCAGACGCGGTCCGCCGGTCGCTCGAGAGCGGGACGATGGGCAGATTCGGGTTGATCACCACCGACTGTCACGAGACGTACCGGGATTTGGTCGCCAGGGTCGTCGAGTTCACGCAGCCGACGGCATTACGGCATCGAGGCGGTAATCCGTGGGTCTTTCGGCGCATACCCGGTCCTTCAGGTCCGGGATAGCCGATCTGGTTTTGTCGGACCGTGTGGCTAGTGTCTTCGGTCATGGCGGGGAGGGTGGTGAAGCGGGCGTACAAGTACCGCTTCTATCCGACCGCGGTGCAGGCGGAACAGCTAGCTCGAACGTTCGGATGCACCCGGTATGTCTACAACCGGGCATTGGCCGAGCGGACGCGTGCCTGGTCGCAGGAGCAGCGACGGGTCACCTACGCGGACACGTCGAAGATGCTCACCGATTGGAAGCGAGACACCGAGACCGCGTGGTTGTCGGAGCCGTCGAAGGGGCCGCTGCAGGAGTCGCTGCGACAGTTACAGGGTGCGTTCGACAGGTTCTGACGCAAGCAGACCGGATACCCGCAATTCAAGAAGAAGGGGCGGTCGAAGGAGTCGGCGACCTACTTCTCGAACTGCTTCACCTACCGCGGCGGGCAGATCCGGTTGGCCAAGCAGACCGAACCGCTGGATGTTCGGTGGTCGAGGCCGCTCCCGGAGGGGGCAGTGCCGTCGCAGGTGACGGTGTCACGCAATGCACGCGGTCAATACCACGTCTCGATTCTCGTCGAGGACACGATTCCCGAACTCGAACCGGCCGATCGGGTGGTCGGACTCGATGCCGGGATCACGAGCCTGTACACGCTCTCGACGGGGGAAAAGATCACCAACCCGCGTCACGAGCGCAGGGACCGTGCGCGGTTGGCGAAGGCGCAGCGGGTGCTCGCCAGGAAGGAGAAGGGATCCCGTAACCGGGCCAAGGCCCGACTGAAGATCGCGAAGATTTTTGGTCGGATCGCCGATCGGCGTCGCGATCATCTGCACAAACTTTCCACTCGGCTGGTGCGCGAAAACCAAGTGATCGCCATCGAGGATCTGAGTGTGCGGAACATGGTCAAGAATCGGTCGTTGTCTCGGGCGATCTCGGATGCGGGTTGGTCCGAGTTCCGGTCGATGCTCGAGTACAAGGCCGACTGGTACGGGCGGCGGGTGGTGGTGATCGACCGGTTCTATCCCTCGTCGAAGACCTGCTCGGTGTGTGGGGTGCTCGCGTCGACGATGCCGCTGACCGTGCGGGAGTGGGCGTGCCGATGCGGCACCGTCCACGACCGGGATGTGAACGCGGCGAAGAACATTTTGGCCGTCGGACTGACGGTGACAGCCTGCGGAGATGGTGTGAGACCGCCCCGCGCCTAGGGTGTGGGGAGGCAACTGTCGGTGAAACAGGAACCTCGGGACGCGAGTCTCGAGGGGATTCTCGGTCGTTCACGGCCGAGTGGACGTCAAGCTGGACAACTCCGGCAACTGGCTGGTGCTCGTGGAGAAGCGGGAGTTCACCGGAGAGGACTTCCCGCACTGAGCGATACGGGTCAGCGCGCCCGGTGGCGTCGAACGGCGTCCCGGTTCGCGCACTTCGGTGAGCAGTACCGCTGGCGGCCGTTGCGGGACGTGTCGGCGTAGATGGCGGTGCACTCCTCGAGTGCGCAGCGGCCGAGCCGGTGCATGCCGCGGCCGACGAGGTGCAGTGCGGTGCCGACGGAGAAGAGCGCCTCGAGCACGCCCGCGAGCGTCTGCTGGTCGTCGCGGTAGTGGAGGTGCCAGCCGTCGCCGGCGTGATTGGTCAGTCGCGGGTAGGCGGATGCCTTCGTGAGCATGAGGTTGACCTGTTCGGCCCGGGCCTCGTCGCTGGTGGTGTCCGCGATGGATGCCCACCGGTCGAGCATCGCGAGCACGTCGGCGAGGTCGTCGTCGGTAACGGGGAAGTCGACAATGATGCCGGCGTCGACGCATCGGTCGACGAGTTCGCCGGTCGAGTCGGGCTTGTGATTGGCGAGGTCGGCGGCGAGTGTGACCGCGTATTCGCCGTAAGGGTTGAGATGCACAATGCCATTACATCACGCTGGGTGCATGAGCGAACATCACGAACACGACTGGCAGGAAGTATCTCGGCATCGGACGAGCACGGGGGTCGTCACGTACCTCGGCTGCCCGTGCGGCCGGTGGCAGTTATCGCTGGTCGAGGCATCGCTAGAGGAATCTAGCCATATCTACGTCTGATCGCAGATCTGAATAGATTTGCCTACGGACCGATGCTTTCCGCCTCGAGGGTCTGGCCTTTTCGGCACGGGGCGCACATAATCACCACGTGAGCCAAGTTACTGTTACTCCGAGTTCACCCATCCTTGCCCAATCGGGCGGAGAGGGTGGCGGTGCGGCGTTCGACCAGATCATCGGAATCTCGGTGGCGACGGCGATCATCACCGTCGGTCTGCTGTGGATCGCGTACCTGCACCGCACACGCAAGATCACGTGGCTGCAGACGACCGCCGACACGGCGGCGCGCGCGCTCGACCGGCCCCCGTGGGTGGCCCTGCCCCTGGTGACCTTCGTCGGGACCATCCTGACGGCGTTCTTCGGTTTCATCTGGGACGTCAGCCTGCACATCGGGCGAGGCCGCGACGACGGGCCGCTCGCGAACCCCGCGCACTACTTCATCCTCGTCGGACTCTTCCTGCTGTTCATCACGGGAATGCTGGCGATGATCCTGCCGCGCGACGAGAAGCCCGGTCCGGCGGCGATCAAGATCACCCGCACCTGGTACGTCCCGGTCGGCGGCGTCCTGGTCGCCGGGGCCGGGCTGTACGCCCTCATCGGCTTCCCGCTCGACGACGTCTGGCATCGCGTCTTCGGTCAGGACGTCACGCTGTGGGGGCCGACGCACCTGATGCTGATCGGCGGTGCGGGACTGTCGCTGATCGGCGTCCTGCTCCTCGATTACGAGGGCCGGATGGCGACCCCCGGCGACACCGAGCAGGACAGCAGGCTGATCTGGTTCCTGCGGTGCGGCACATTCGGTGGCCTGCTCATCGGCCTGTCCGTCTTCCAGATCGAATACGACTTCGGCGTCGAACAGTTCCGCCTCGTCCTGCAACCGATGATGATCGCCGGCGCGGCCGCGTTCACCCTGGTGGCGGCCCGCATCGTTCTCGGACCCTTCGCGGCGATCGTGGCCGTGGCGGTGGCCGGCGTCGTGCGCGCGATCACGGCACTGATGGTCGGGCCGGTTCTCGGCGCCCCCACGAACGTGTTCGAACTGTGCCTCGGCGCCGCAGTGCTGATCGAATTGCTCGCCCTGACACCGCTGATCAAGAACCGGGTGGCCTTCGGTGCCGTCGGCGGACTGCTCGTCGCGACGGTCGGGCTGTGGCTCGAGTCGCTGTGGATCGACGCCGTGTACATCTACCCCTGGCCCACCAGCATGTGGCCGGAGGCGCTGGCCATGGCGGTGCCCGTGGGCATCGCGGCCGGGGCCTGCGGAGCGCTGCTCGGGCGGGTGCTCCGATCCGAGGGGCTTCCGCGTCCCGCGATCAGCCGCACCATCGTCGTCGCCACGGTCGTGGTGATCGCCGGGGCCACGGCCAACGGCCTCGTCGCTACGGTTCCGGACAAGGCCACGGCGACAATCGCTCTGACGGAGGCCGCCCCCGACGGCGGCCGGATGGTCGACGCGGAGGTTCGCATCGACCCACCCGATCTCGCCGGCGACAATCCTGCCTGGGTGTCCATTCTGTCCTGGCAGGGCGGCCCCGGACTGGGCAACGGATTCACGGTCGACCGACTCGAACGCACCGGGCCCGGCACCTACCGGACTCACGAACCGGTGCCGGTCCACGGAACGTGGAAGACGTTGCTGCGCGTGCAGGACGGCCGCACGATGACGGCCGTCCCGATCTACCTGCCCAGCGACCCGGGCATCGGCGCCGAGGAACTCCCCGCCGTCGCGTCCTCGACCCGCGACTTCGTCCCGGAGATCACCATCCTGCAGCGGGAGCGCAACTTCGATCACCCGTCCTGGCTGTTCGGTGCCGCGTCGCTGGTCGTGCTCGTGTGCACTCTTGCGCTGATCACCGCGCTGGCGTGGGGAGCGGGCCGGATCAGCAAGTACACGCAGGGGCAGGCGACCACCGGAACCCGTGAGGACGTGAAGGTGACATGAACCCGGTGAACGACCCGGACGTCGTCTATCTCGCCGATCACTCGGTGCTATTGGCGATTCCCGCGTTCGTCCCGGCCTTCCTGGTGGCCGGCCTGGTGATCTATCTGGCGGTCCGGGACCGCAAGGCGGAAGCGGCCGAGAATGCCGAGAGTGCGAAACACGGCCCGAGTGAGAAAGACGAGGAGAATTAGGTGATCAGGCGGTTGGCCGGGGTTGTCGTGGTACCTGCTGTCGTGGTCGCCTTGGTGTCGGGTTGTGGTGGCGACGTCGACACTCCGGCAACGGAGGACGGTGTCGTAATCGACGTCGTGATCGGGGGCGGCTCGGTCACACCGGACAACGAGCGCATCGAGGCCACGGTGGGGGAGACCATCACCGTGCGGATCGAGAGCGACGCCGACGACGAACTGCACGTGCACGCCGTGCCGGAGCATTCGTTCGAGATTCACCCCGGAACCCAGGAAACCCAGTTCTCCGTGGACGTTCCGGGCCAGGTGGCGATGGAGTTGCACGACCCGGGTAAGACGGTGGCCACCCTGCTCGTGCGTCCATGACCGCTGTTCTCGCGCACGGCCTCGGCGGATCCACCGATCTTCCGATCCCGTTCACGTATGCGCTGATCGGGGCGAGCTGGGCGCTCACCGTCTCCTTCGTGGTCCTGGCGTTCGCGTGGCGCACGCCGAAGCTGGATCCGGACAGTCCGGGTCGCAGGCTGCCGCGCTGGGTGACGCAGTTCGCCGATGCGCCGATCACGCGGAACGTGCTGGCGGCGTTCGGTGTGGTGTTCGCGGTGTGGGTGGCGCTGGCGGCCTTCTTCGGACCCGGGGCATCCTCGGAGAATGCACTGCCGGGTGTGTTCTACGTGCTGCTCTGGGTGGGACTGGTCGCGGTGTCGCTGGCGTTCGGACCGGTGTGGCGGGTGCTCTCCCCGGTCCGCACACTTCACCGATCGGTGTGCGCGGTGATCGGCCGCTCGCCGACGGAAGGCACTGCGCGGTACCGCAACTCGTGGGGATACCGGCCCGCGGTCGCCGGCCTGTTCGCCTTCGTCTGGCTCGAACTCGCCTCCGGCGACCCGGGTTCCGTTGCCGCCGTGCGCACCTGGCTGCTGGTCTACGTCGTGGTCACGACGGCCGGGGCCTTCGCGTGCGGCGAACGCTGGTGTGAGCGGGGCGATCCGTTCGAGGTGTACAGCACGCTGGCGTCGCGGTTGTCTCCGCTGAGCCGGGATCGGCACGACGGCCGGATCGTGCTGCGCAATCCGCTGGACCACCTGGGATCGATGCCCGTCCGTGCCGGCTCCGTCGCGTTGATGGCAACGCTGCTGGGGTCCACGGCCTTCGACAGTTTCTCGGCCTTCCCGTGGTGGTCACGGCTGGTGGACGGAATCGGTTCGCCGATCGGCGCCACCCTCGCGCGCACGGCGGGGCTGCTGGTGTTCATCGGCTTCGTCGGGGTGTCGTTCTGGTTGGCTGCGCGCGCGACGGGCGGTCTACGGCCCGAGCAGCGCGCCGCCCTCCCGGGGCTGCTGTCGCATTCGTTGATCCCGATCATCATCGGCTACGTCTTCGCCCACTATCTGACGTATCTGGTGGAGAAGGGGCAGGCGACGGTGATCCTGCTGGCCGACCCGATGGGGCGGGGATGGAACCCGCTGGGGCTCGGCGACGCCGACGTCTGGTACGTGCTGTCCGAGCATCCGGCCGCGACGGCGTCGATCAAGGTACTGTGCGTCCTCGCGGGACATGTCCTCGGAGTGATTGCGGCACACGACAAATCCGTGCGGGTCCTGCCGCGGGGTCATCAGCTCACCGGGCAGCTGGCACTGCTGTTCACGATGGTCACGTACACCTTCGGTGGGCTGTACCTGCTGTTCGGCGGCTGACGGCCCCGGCGTGCGTCAGCGCGCGAGGACGACCGCCGCCTCCGCGGTGAGCGAGGCGAACGTGAACGTCTCTTCGAGGTAGAGCGTGACATCGGTGGCGGTGTGGCTGTCGTAGCCGATCGACAGGTCCGTGCCGAGGGTCAGCTGGTTGTCGCCGCCGCGAGTGGACAGCACGTACCCGCCGCTGATGGCGGGTGCCCAGATGATGTCGCCGGTGACCAGGTCGCGCAGGTGGTGGAAC
Organism: Rhodococcus wratislaviensis; assembly: GCF_041228765.1. Classification (NCBI taxonomy): domain Bacteria; kingdom Bacillati; phylum Actinomycetota; class Actinomycetes; order Mycobacteriales; family Nocardiaceae; genus Rhodococcus; species Rhodococcus wratislaviensis. The sequence goes on from NZ_CP150488.1 coordinate 2,386,959, forward strand.
ACGGGATGTCCCTCGTCGCGGGTCTCGCTGACCGCGGTGTACGCGTCGGCGTCGAGCACCACCGAATACGGTCCCTCGACACCGGCGAGTCGCAGCGCCGACAGCGCGGAGGCGACGGCGTCCGGGATCAGCAGCGGGTCCTCCGGCAGGCTGAGGACCGGGTTGTCGCTGGACGGCCCGAGTCCGCGGATGCCCGCCTCGTCGAATCCCTGGAAGATCGACTGATCTTCCGCGAACGCGACGGCCTTCGCGGCGTCCTTGACGGGCTGCCAGTCGGAATCGAGGGAACCCCGGGCGACGTCGTCGACCTCGGCGCGGCTGAGGGTGAACGGGAACCGGAGTTCGACGAGCGGGTCGACCTGCCGCTGCTGCGCGCGGATCCTGCTGTCCGACGTCTTGATCGGGGTGACCCGGCCGAGGTTGTGGGCCGAGTAGGAGTATCCGAACGGTCCCGCGACGTCGACGACGCGTCGGCCCGCGACGTGCCGCTTGAACGTGCGGGCGGCCTCTTCGCCGATCTGCTGCCAGGCAACCTCGGTGACGGGTGCCAGGTTGCGGTGCAGATTGCTCGAATCACTCATTGCGATACTCCTTTGAGACCACCGATTTTCAGGGACAGGTCGTACGGGCCGGCCGCGTCGGGCTCGACCGGGTCTTCGGGTGCCGACTCCGCATCGGCCTGCTCGTCGCCGAGCGATTCGAGGACGTCCCGGCTCGGCACGAAGAACAACGTGCCGGTGGCCGCCGTGGAGAAGTCGAGAATGCGGTCGTAATTGCCGGGCGGCTCACCGAGAAACATGCGTCGCAACATCAGCTCGGTGACGGCGGGATCCTTGGCGTACCCGATGAAGTAGGTACCGTATTCAGCCTCGCCGAGGCTGCCGAATGCCATGTTGTCCCGGAGGATGTCGTGTTCGACGCCGTCGTCGTCGACGATGGTGTTGAGGGTGACGTGCGAATTGCTGGGCTGGACGTCGTCGTCGAGTTCGACGTTCTCGAGCTTGGTGCGCCCGATGACGCGTTCCTGCTCCTCGGTGCTCAGCGTGTTCCACTCGCTCATGTCGTGCAGGTACTTCTGCACGATCACGTAACTGCCGCCCCGGAAGTCGGTATCCTCGTCGCCGATCAGCGCGGCGTCCGCGGCGTCGTCGTCCGTGGGATTCTCGGTGCCGTCGACGAATCCGAGGAGGTCGCGGGAGTCGAAGTAGCGGAAGCCGTGCACCTCGTCGATCACGGTGGCGGCGGAGCCCAGTGCGGAGACGATCTGGCGCCCCAGTTCGAAGCACAGGTCCTTGCGGGCGGCCTTGATGTGGAACAGGACGTCACCCGGCGTGGAGGGCGCGCTGTGGACCGGTCCGGACAGCGGGACGAACGGATGCAGGTGCGCCGGCCTCGACGACGCGCTCACGCGGTCCCAGAACTGCGCACCGACACCGACCACGCAGGACAGGGAGCCGGCGAGTTCGCGGAATCCCACCGCCTTGAGCGGTCCGTCGATACCGGAGAGCACGTCGCACACCGTCGCGAGGTCGTCGTCGGAGTCCCCGGCGACGAGCACCAGGAACAGGGAGGCAGGGCTGGGCGGAGTGAGGACTGCTTGGGGTGCCAATCTCGCGACTGGGCCTGGCATCTGTGTCTCCGTTCACTTCGACGTACGACGCTGCACTGTCCGGAACCTCAGGTCCCATCTAACCGTTTCGAACCGCCAGGTTCCATTCAATCGGTCCGCCGCGCCGCTGCGGGGCTCCGGAACCTGTCGGTGGGGGCTCCTATCGTCGAGGTCATGCCATTGTCTGTGTCCGAGCGCGAACAGTTCCTGTCCGAGCCGCACATCGCGGCGCTGTCGGTCTCCGCTGGTGAGAACCGCGGACCTCTGACGGTCCCGATCTGGTATCAGTACGCCGCGGGCGGTGATCTGTGGGTACTGACCGGCGCCGGTTCGGAGAAGGCGCGCCTCATCGAGGCGGCCGGGCGATTCACCATGATGGTCGAACGAGTCGACCCCACCGTCCGATACGTCTCCGTCGAGGGCTCGGTGACGCGAAGCGTCCCGGGAACCGACGCCCAGCTGCGGGAGATCACCGAGCGCTACCTCGCGCCGGAGAAGGTCGACGCCTACCTCGACTTCGCCCGGGCCGAACTCGGCGACCAGGTCGCCATCTATCTCCGCCCCGAGCACTGGCGATCGGCGGACATGGGTCCCGCCTGACCGCGTGGCGGGCCGCCCCGTCAGCGAAATGAAAGCGGTATCTGACCGGGTCTAGTCGCTAAACGTCGAGCTTATAGCTGTGAACTGTGAAAATGGGAAACCTGCCGCACATGTGAGAAAGCGTTTACAAAATCGGTGACGTGGGTCATAGTAATCGGGTTCCGGCAGTTTCCCTTCACAGTCAGGAGTTCTCGATGGGCATGACCGAACTCGGCACCGAGCGGTCGACCGCGGTGCCGCACGGGTCGGCAGGGCAGCAACGCCGCCGGGTGATCAAGGCGAGCGCGGCGGGAACCGTGATCGAGTGGTACGACTTCACGCTCTACGGTCTCGCGGCCGCCCTGGTCTTCGGGCCCCTCTACTTCCCCGGGGCGGGTTCCCTCGCCGGCACGATGGCCGCCTTCGGGACGTTCGCCGTCGGGCTCGGCGCCCGCCCGATCGGTGGACTCGTCTTCGCCCACTTCGGCGATCGGCTCGGCCGCAAGCCGATGCTCCTCATGACCCTGCTCGTCATGGGCGCCTCGACGACGCTGATCGGTGCGCTGCCCACCGCGGACTCGATCGGTATCTGGGCGCCGATTCTCCTGATCGTCCTTCGCCTGTTCCAGGGTGCGGGCGCGGGCGCCGAGTTCGCCGGGGCGATCACGATGGTCACCGAATCCACGGACAGCTCCCGGCGAGCGCTCTCCAGTGCGTATCCGGGAGCCGCGATCTACGTCGGAACCGGCGGCGCCACCATGATCTTCGCGTTGCTCACGCTGATGCCCGACGACCTCTTCCTGTCCTGGGGCTGGCGAATTCCGTTCCTGGCCAGCGCCGTCATCGTTCTCGTGGCCGGCTATCTGCGGCTGAAGGTGAACGAGACGGCGGTGTTCGAGGAGGCCGCGCAGCACGGCGAGGTGGACCGCGCCCCGCTGGTCGAGGCGGTCCGAAACCACTGGCGGCAGATCCTGTGCGGGCTGGCCCTGTTCAGCTTCGTGATCCCGTGGGCCTACGTCATGCAGGTCTTCGCGCTCTCGTTCGTGACCAAGACCCTCGGCGTCGATTCCACCCAGGCCCTGATCGGATTGATCGTCGCCGAGTTCTGCGCCATCCCCGTCATCATCGGGTTCGGCCGACTGGCCGACAAGATCGGCCGCAAGCCGGTCCTGTTGTCCGGCGCCATCTTCGGCATCGTGTTCCCGTTCCCGATGTTCATGATGCTCGACACGCGGTCGCCGTGGATGGTCGGATTGGCGCTGATCCTCGGCATCTGCCTCGTCCAGGGCACGACGTCCGGTCCGGGCGGTGCGCTGCTCTCCGAACTGTTTCCCACCAAGATCCGGTGGAGCGGTATCGCGATCTCCCGGGAGATCCCGGCCGCCGTGGTCGGCGGCACGATCCCGCTGGTCGCCACCGCCCTCGTCGCCGTCGCGGGCGGAACACCCTGGCTCGTCGCGAGCTACCTCATGGGCTTGAGCGTGGTCGGGCTGATCGGCATCGCCCTGCTTCCCGAGACCCTCGGCCGGAGCGTGGGCTCGCGACAGACCGCCGAGGCCGCATCGTGACCCGTCGTGTCGTGGTGGTCGGTGCCGGCCTCGCGAGCGCCGCGCATCTCACGGCTCTCCGGGCTGTCGGCGCCGACGTGGTCGGTGTGGTGACGCGCGACGAGACGAGGGCGGCGGCCGCACGCCGGCTGGCACCGGAGGCGCGGATACTCCCGAGCCTCGATGCGGCAGTAGCCCTGGACGCCGACACGGCGGTGGTGGTCACGCCGCCGTCCAGTCACCTGGCCGTCGCGTCGGCACTGGCCGAGCGCGGCCTGGACCTGGTGATCGACAAACCGCTGGCGGCGTCATTGCACGAAGCGCAGGCGATCGTCGACGTCGCCGAGCGGTCCGGCGTGCGGGCCGCGGTCACGCTGCAACACCGCTACAAGGAGGCGGCGCGTCGCGCGCGGCAGCTACTCTCGGACGGCGCGATCGGCGCGCTCCGCTCGGCGACCGTCACCGTCCCGCTGTGGCGCCCCGACTCCTACTACGCCGAGGCCGGACGCGGCACCTGGAACCGCGACGGCGGCGGCGTGCTGATCACCCAGGCCATCCACACCCTCGACCTCTACCTGTCGCTGACCGGCCCCGCGCGCAGTGTCGTGGCCACGGCTTCCACCAGCCGAGGCCGGCTCGAGGCCGAGGACACGATTCACCTCCTGATCGACCACGGCACGCACACGGCGTCGGTGACGGCGAGCACGGCGGCGTGGCCGGGTGGAGCCGAGACGATCCACCTCTACGGCGACGCGGGACAGCTACGGCTGGTGGGTGATTCGCTCGTCCAGATCGGCGACGGCGTCCGCCCACTCGTCGACGGGCACGTCGACGCGTCCGGGCCGGACCCGCTGTCCATGACAGCGTGGTTCCGGTCGCTGTACGACGACGTCTTCACCAGTTGGGCGGCAGGCACGGCACCGTTGTCCGACGCCCGGTCCGGGCTGCCCGTGCAGTCCTTGATCGACGCCGCCTACCGGTCCGCCGCAGCCGGCGCGACGCCGATCACGATCACCGTCTCCGAGGAAAGGGAAAGCGCATGTCAGTCTTGAGTATTCGGGTCGACGGCCCGAACGAGTATCGCCTCGACCACGGTGACGTCACGCCGCCAGGCGAGGGGGAGGTGCTCGTCGCTCTCGACTCGGCCGGGATCTGCGGCGGCGACCTGTCGCATCTGCGTGGCCGGAACGCCGTCGCCGCATATCCGACGGTGCTGGGCCACGAATGCGCCGGACGCGTGTCGCGGGTGGGTCCGGGCACGAGTCTCGCGGTCGGTCAGCCGGTGATGGTCTACCCGACAACGGGGTGCGGCCTGTGCCGCGCCTGCCGCGACGGCAGGATCAACAACTGCCCGAGCATCCGGGTGTTCGGATTGTCCGACCCACGCGGGTGTTTCAGCGAGGAATTCGTCGTTCCCGAGGTGCAGTGCGTGCCGGTGAGCGACTCGGTGCTGGACCGTTTCGGGGCGCTCGTCGAACCGCTCGCCGTCGGCGTTCACGTGGTCCGGCGCGGCGGCGCGTCGGAGGGGGACACCGCTCTGGTCATCGGGACCGGTGCGATCGGTCTCGCGACCACGCTGGTCGCCCGGAGTCGCGGCGTCCGGGTGTTGGGTGTCGATCGCTACACCGAACGTGAACAGCCTGCCCTGGCCTGCGGGATGAGCGACTTCACGACCGACTCGGGGGACGCGCTCGAGAGTTGGCTCCGGGAGCGGACGGACTCGGTCGACCTCGTCTACGACACGGTGTGCACCGAGGAATCGTCTCGGCTGGCGCTGCGGGTCCTCGCACCCGGCGGCCGCTACGTGGCGATCGCGTCCGCGAAACCCGGGCACGAACTGACCCTGGACTACAGCGCGCTCTACGCCCGCGAACTGTCCGTCGTGGCCTGCCGCAACTACGTCCGGCAGGACTTCGTCGAGGCGGCCGAACTACTCGAGTCGGGGAGGGTGGACGCGTCGCCGCTGCACACCGCGACGTTCGCGCTGGACGAGTTCGGCCGTGCGGTCGAGGAACTCGAATCGAACGGCAGCAGGCACGTCAAGGTGCTGCTGACCTCCCGGAAACTGCTGGGGACGCGCGCCTTGTTGCGCAGGGAGTGAATGTCCACGTGATCCGGGGCCGTCTTCGCGATACGCTGTAAGCGTTTCCACCCCGAGGTGGCAGACGGTAGCAATGGTGACGAGAGATGTAGAGGCAGCTATGGCTGATCAGACCCGAGTGCCCGCGAGCCGTCGCGTCACGATCAATACCGTAGCCAAGGCGGCCGGTGTCTCGATCGCCACCGTCTCCCGTGTCATGAGCGGCAGCTCGTCGGTCACCCCGGACCTCGCCGCCCGGGTCCACAAGGTCGCCGACGAGCTGTCCTACCGGCCCAGCACCGCGGCCCGCGGACTCGTCCTCGGGTCGCTGAGAAACATGGGCGTCATCCTGCCCGACCTGGCGAACGCGTACTTCTTCGACGTCGTCAAGCAGATGCACCACGGCGCCACCGCCGACGGATACCGCATGCTCGTCGCGGACTACTCCGGTGACGCGGCCGACGAACTCGCCACCGCACTCGACCTGCTCGGTCAGGTCGACGGACTCGTGCTGCTCTCGTCGAGGATTCCGACGAGTGGTCTGAAGGACCTCGCCAAGCAGTCGACTCCCGTTCTGCTCGTCAACCGGGTGGAACTGGAAGTCGATCTCCCCATGGTCGCCGTCGACAACTTCACCCCCATGATGCAGCTGTGCGGACACCTCGCGAAGCTGGGCCACCGCCGGATCGTCTACGTGAAGGGGTCGGATCTGGCCTGGCAGAACCGCGAGCGGTGGCGCGCCATCGAAATGGCGAAGGTGCTCGGAATCGAGGCGACGGCGGTGCCGTCGGACGGAACCATCGAGGGTGGCTACGACGTGGTGGAAGAAGCACTCACGCACCAGCCGACCGCCCTCGTCTGTTTCAACGACCTGACCGCGCTGGGCGTCATCTCGAAGCTGCGTGAGCGCGGACTCCGTGTCCCCGAGGACATTTCGGTCACCGGCTTCGACGACATCGACATGGCGCGCCACCTGGCGCCACGCCTGACCACGGTGGTGAGCCCGAAGATCGATCTGGGCGACCAGGCGTGGTCGCTGATGCGCGCGGCCCTGAACAACGAGACCACCACGTCTCCGCCGCTGATCCCCGCCGACGTCGTCATTCGCGAGTCGACGGGGCCCGCCTCGAGCTGAGCCGGGTTTCAGACGGCGGCGAGGCCGTTCGCCGCGGCGTGGACCGCGCGCGGGGCGGCCTCGGCCCACCAGCGGTCGCTGAGGATCTCGACCTCCACGAGCCCCGCGTAGCCGGCGTTTCTGCAGTCGGCGACGAATCCGGTCATGTCGATGCAGCCTTCGCCGGGCATGCCGCGGCTGCTGAGTTCGCCCTGGATCGGGGTGACCCAGTCGGCGAGTTGCACCGAGAACAGGCGTTCGCCTGCCCGGGCGATCTGCTGCTGCAGCGCCGCGTCCCACCACACGTGATACGAGTCGAGGGCGATGCCGACCAGGTCGGAATCGATCGCCTCGATCAGGTCATTCGCCTCCTGAAGCGACGTGATCACCGACCGGCTCGACGCCATCATCGGGTGCATCGGCTCGACCGCGAGCCGCACACCGGCCTGGCGGGCGTACGGCTCGAGTTCGGCGATGCCGTCGTGGACCTGCAATCTTGCGCCGGCGAGGTCGCCGTGGGCGGCGCCGCAGACCAGGACGAGGCAGTCGGCGCCGAGGGCGTGCGCCTGATCGACCGCCACTCGGTTGTCGGCCATGGCTTCTCGTCGCAGCTCGGCGGTCGGTTGCGGGAACATCCCGCCCCGGCAAACGCTGGTGACGCGCAGCCCCGACCCTCTGAGCCGGGCCGACGCGCCCGCCAGGTCCACGCCGTCGAGGACGTCCCGCCACAGGCCGACTCCCCCGAACCCCCACTGCTCGGCGAGTTCGGCGACCTCGGTGAAGCCGGCACCCTTGACGGTGACGGAGTTGAGACTGCACTGCGCGAGGTCCATGTCAGCGGATTCCGTGCACAGCGAAGTATGCCGAGGCCCGTGCGGCGGTGAAGTCGGGATCGGTGAACAGGCCGATCGCGTCGGCCGCGCGGATCAGTTCGGCCAGATGGGTGAGGCTGCGACCGGTTTCGAAGCCGCCGATCATCCGGAAGTGGTCCTGCTTGCCGTTCAGGTACGCCAACCACGCGACGCCGACCTTGTAGTACTGCGTCGGGGCGGCGAACAGCAGCCGGCTCAGGGTTTCGGTGGGGCCCAGGATGTTCCGGAACCCCTGCTCGTCGCCGTCGTCCAGCCGGGCGAACGCGGCGGAGGCGAACGGGCCGAGCGCGGCGAACGCACCCAGCAGGGCGTCGCTGGTGTGGGTGCCGTCGCCGGCGATCAGGTCGACGTAGTTGTAGTCGTCGCCGGTGAACACCCGAACGTCGTCGGGCATCCGGTTGCGCAGGGCGATCTCGAGCGCGGGGTCGAGCAGGGAGACCTTGATGCCGCGTACGCGCTCGTGATGTGTGGTGATGATCTGCAGGACGGTGTCCATCGCGGCAACCGGCTCCGAGAAGCCCCAGTACCCGTCGAGGGCGGGGTCGAACACCGAGCCCAGCCAATGGAGGACGACCGGGCGGGTGGCCGCCGACAGCACCGCGTCGTACACGGCGAGGTAGTCGTCGGGGCCGCCGGCGGCGCGGGCGAGGTGCCGACTCGCCATCAGCACCACCTCGCCGCCGGCGGATTCGATCGCCTCGACCTGCTCGAGGTAGGCGTCGCGGATCTCGTCGAGCGTGGGGGTGTCGGTCTTCAGTTGATCGGTGGCCACGCCCACGACCACCTTCCCGCCGACCGCCTTCGCGTCGGTGAGCGTGCGGACGGCGAGTTCCCGGGCACCGGCCCAGTCGAGCCCCATGCCGCGCTGGGCGGTGTCCATCGACTCGGCCACCCCGAGCCCCAGCGACCACAGGTCGCGGCGCAGTTGCAGGGTGGCGTCCCAGTCGATCTGATCCGCGGCATTCTCCGCGGACGCCCGTAGCGGATCGGCCACCACGTGCGAGGCCGCGTACACCGCCCTGCTGCTCGGCGGCGTGGACCGGGTGTCCAGTCGGGCGGGTGCGTTCAACGCGAGAGTCGTGGGCGAACCGTGGCGATCGGGCAGCAGGATCGAAGCCATGAAATCTCCTGTAATCGTTTTCTTGATGTTGTGCAGCTCACAATATACTGTGTCAATCACCGAGGTCCATAGTGTTAATGGGCCGATTGGCAGAATGTAAGCATTTACAGGAGCGGATATGACACAGCCTGGAACGGGTGCCGCCTCGAGGCGCTGGACACTGACCACCGCGACACGAGCCGTGAGCGACATCGCGCCAGGAGCGACCATCGCCCTCACCGGTTCGGGCGGCGGGATCCTCGAACCGGACACCGTCCTGAAGGCACTGGAGGAGTGCTTCCTCGCGACCGGATCGCCGAGGGAACTCACGATCGTGCACGCCCTCGGCATCGGCGACCGGGTGAGCCGCGGAACCAACCACCTCGCGCACAAGGGCATGGTCAAGCGGGTCATCGGCGGGCACTGGACGTGGTCGCCGACCATGATCGACCTCGTTCGCAACGACGAGATCGAGGCGTACGCGTGGCCCGGCGGCGCGATCAGTCAGCTGATGCGGGAGATCGGTGCGCGCCGGCCGGGCCTCATCACCGCGACCGGTCTCGACACCTTCGTCGACCCACGGCACGGCGGGGGCAAGTTCACGCCGTCCGCCACCGAGGACCTCGTCGAACTCCTGACTCTGGACGGCCGCGAGTACCTGCGCTACAAGCCGTTTCCCGTCGACGTGGCCATCGTCCGCGGCGATTCCATCGACCCGTCCGGGAACGTCACGTGCTCGGGCGAGGCGGCCCAGCTCGACGCGCTGGCCGTTGCTCAGGCGGCGAAGGCGAGCGGCGGCCGGGTCATCGTGCAGGTGAAGAACCTGCTGGACCGGCCGATCGATCCGCGGCTCGTGCACATCCCGGCGGTCCTGGTGGACGACGTCGTCCACGCACCGGCCCAATGGCAGACGTACGCGGGCGAATTCGACCCGGAACTCTCCGGCGACGCTGCGAACTCCGGATTCGGGGCCACGAACCACGACCCGATCCGCATGCTGATCGCCCGGCGGGCCGCCGCCGAGGTCCGGGACGGCGACGTCCTCAACGTCGGCTTCGGGGTGTCCGCCCTGGTCGTGGACGCGCTCGCCGAACAGGATCGCCTGGACGACATCACTCTCGCCATCGAACAGGGACTGATCGACGGCATCCCCGTCTCCGGCGATCTGTTCGGGGCCGCGCGAGGACCGAAGGTCGTGCATTCGTCGACCACCCAGTTCGACCTGTTCTCGGGCGGAATGCTCGACGTCAGCTGCCTCGGCATGGCCGAGGTCGACTCCACCGGCGCTGTCAACGTCAGCAAGATCGGCGGCGGAATCGTCGGACCGGGCGGGTTCATCGACATCTCCCAGAACTCGCCGCGCGCCGTGTTCTGTGGAACGTTCACCGCCCGCGGCCTGGACGTCGAGATCGTCGGAGGAGAACTGGTGATCCGGCGCGAAGGCTCGGTGCCGAAGTTCGTCGACCGTGTCGATCAGGTCACCTACTCCGGTGCTCTCGCCGTCCGCGAGGGACGTGAGGCGGTCTACGTCACCGAACGCGCCGTCTTCGCCCTCACCCGGGACGGCCTCGAACTCGTCGAGATCGCACCCGGCATCGACATCGATCGGGACATTCTGCCGCACATGGGATTCCGTCCGATCATCAAGAACCCACGCCTGATGGACGCGGGGTTGTTCGCCCCCGTCGCCGTACACATCTGAGGAGAACTGCATGTCAACCGGAAACAGCGTCATTCCCTCGTCGGTGCTCGGCGCCGACGAACGCAAGCTCGTCGCCGAGTTCGTCGACGAACGGATCCGTCCGGTCGCCACCGAACTGGACGAGACCGAACGATTCCCCGAAGAGATCTACCGGGAGATGGGCAAGATCGGGCTCTTCGGCATCACCGTGCCCGAGAAGTTCGGTGGCTTCGGCGGCACCGCCCTCGACTACCTGTTCGTCATGGAGTCCCTGTCCTACGGGTACTCGTCGGTGGCCGACCAGTGCGGCCTCGTCGAGATCCTCGGCAGCCTGCTCGGCAACTACGGCACACCCGAGCAGCAGGAGCAGTACCTGCGCCCGATGCTCTCCGCCGAGAAGCGCTGCGCCTACGCGCTCACCGAGCCGGGATCCGGATCCGACCTCGGATCGATCACCACACGGGCGGTCCGCAGCGGCGACGGCTGGGTGCTCACCGGCGAGAAGATCTACATCCACAACGCCCCCGTCGCGGACTTCGCGGTCGTCCTCGCCGTCACCGACCCCGAACTCGGGAAGCGCGGCGGCATCTCCGTCTTCCTGGTGGACGTCGACCAGCCCGGCGTCAGCCGCGCCTACCACGAACACAAGATGGGCCAGCGGGCCTCGCAGGTCGGCGGGCTGGTGTTCGACTCCGTCCCACTGTCGGCCGACGCCCTCCTCGGCGAGGAAGGCAAGGCGTTCGGTTACATGATGAAGGTGCTGGCCAAGGGCCGTCTCGGCATCTCGGGCCTGAGCCTCGGCATCAGCCGCGCCGCCCTGGACGCCGCCACCCGGCAGTCCCTCGACCGCAGCCAGTTCGGCAAGCCGATCTCCGCCAACCAGGGCATCTCCTTCTCCCTCGCGACCGTCGCCACCGAGCTGCGGGCCGGCACCGCACTGTCGGTCGAGGCGGCGCGGGCGCTCGACACGGGGGCAGCGGACGCCGAGACGCTCTGCTCGATGGCCAAGCTCTACGCGTCCGAGGGATGCGTGCGCCACGCCGACGCCGCCGTGCAGGTGTTCGGCGGCAACGGCTTCATCCGCGGATACGAGGTCGAGCGCCTCTACCGCGACGCCCGCATCACGAAGATCTACGAAGGCACCAGCGAAATGCAGCGGCTCATCATCAGCCGGGCAGTACTGAAGGGAGCCGCGGCATGAGCGGCGTTGCACAATCCACCAACTCGGTCGATCTGTCCGGGAAGACCGCCATCGTGACCGGTGCGGCCGGCGGGATCGGTTCGGCGATCGCCCGCGCCCTCGCCCGCAGCGGGGCACTCGTGGTCGCGGCCGACGCCGACCCGAAGGTCACCGACGTCGCGGCGGAGTTCGGCGGGCACGGTCTCTGCGGCGACCTCACCGACCCCGAGTTCGGCGCACGCGCAGTCGATCTCGCCCAGCAGCTGTCGGGGCGCCTCGACATCCTGATCAACGCGGCCGGGATCCAGTTGCGGACCACGGCGATCGACGTGGACGAGGACGGGTGGGAACGCCTCCTCGACGTCAATCTGTCGGCGGCCTACCGGCTGACGCGGCAGGCGGCCAAGTCGCTCGTCGACGCCCGCGGCAGCATCGTGAACATTGCGTCGCTGTCCGCGGATCGCGCCGTCCCGGGGATCGTTCCCTACGGTGCGACGAAGGCCGCACTGACGCAGCTCGGCAAGGGTCTGGCCGTGGAACTCGGCCCCCACGGCGTGCGCGTCAACACCGTCTCGCCGGGCTACATCGAAACCCCGATGACGGCGGACGTGCTGGGGCAGGAAGACTTCCGCGCCCAGAAGCTGAGCCGTATCCCGTTGCAACGATTCGCCGACGGCGACGACGTCGCCGACGTGGTGCTGTTCCTGGTCTCCGACGCCGCGCGGTACGTCACCGGCGTGGTCCTGCCCGTCGACGGCGGGTACTCGATCACATGACGAGCCTGGCGACCGTTCCCTCGGTCACGTTGAACAACGACGTCACGATGCCCGCACTCGGGTTCGGCCTGTTCACCATCCCCGACGAGGACATGGGTTCCACGGTGTCGCACGCGCTGGCCGCCGGCTATCGTGCGTTCGACACCGCCCCGATGTACGGCAACGAGGCGTCTCTCGGTGCGGCGCTGGCCGGGGCGGACGTCGATCGGGACGCGATCTTCGTGACCACCAAGATCTCCAACGAGGATCAGGGGTACCAGCAGGCACTGGACGCCTTCGAGGCGAGCGCGGCGAAACTCGGCCGCATCGACCTGTGCCTCATCCACTGGCCGGCACCGGGCCGCGGACTGTACCTGGAGACGTGGCGCGCACTCGAGAAGCTGTACTACGACGGACGGGTGCGGGCGATCGGCGTGTCGAACTTCCAGCCCGAACAGCTCGCGCGGCTCGCGGAGATCGCGACGATCACCCCGGCGGTCAATCAGGTCGAACTGCACCCGCTGCTCACGCAGTCCGCACTGACGGATCTGCACCGGTCGATGGGCATCCGCACCCAGGCGTGGGCACCGCTGGCGAGGGGGCATCTGAACGACCACGCACTCCTGGCGGCGCTCGCCGCCCGGCACCGGGTGTCGGTCGCGCAGATCGTGCTGCGCTGGCACTTGCAGATCGGGACGATTCCCCTGCCGAAATCTTCTGCGGTGCAACGGATGCGGCAGAACGCGAACGTGTTCGGTTTCCGGCTGTCCGCCGCGGAGATGGACGCGATCTCGGCTCTGAATCGCGATCAGCGCACGGGACCCCACCCCGATGACGTCGACTGACGCCGGCTCGATGCGGGTGGTACTGGCCCCGGATTCGTTCAAGGGCTCACTGACGGCGACGGAGGTGGCGGCGGCTCTGGCGGCCGGCTGGTCGACGGTCCGGCCGAACGACGAGCTGGTCCTGCTCCCGCAGGCGGACGGCGGCGAAGGCACGGTGGACGCCGTCGCGTCCTGCCACGACACCGGCGTGTGGCGTGCGGTGCCGGGTGTCCGGGGTCCTGACGGGCGTCCCACGACCGGACGCTGGCTGCTGCTCCGGGACGGTACGGCGGTGATCGAACTCGCCCAGATGAGTGGGCTGCCGCTGATGGACTCGCCGGATCCGGGGGGAGCGTCGACGACCGGGCTGGGACAGGTGATCGCCGCAGCACTGGCGGACGGCGCGAAGGCACTGCTGATCGGACTCGGCGGTTCCGCGTCCACCGACGGCGGTGCGGGCGCCCTGCGGGCGCTCGGCGCGAAGCTCCTGGACCGCGACGGCCGGGAGATCTCCGACGGGGGTGCCGGCCTGGCCGCTCTCGCCGCGATCGACGTGGGCTCGCTGACCGAGCCCCCACCCGGTGGCGTCGAGCTGCTGACGGACACGACGGCCGTCCTGTGCGGCCCGCAGGGGGCGGCGCACGTCTTCGGGCCGCAGAAGGGCGCCGACCCCGCGGTGCGCGACCTCCTGGATCGCGCGCTCGCGACGTTCGCCGCCTGCCTCGGCGCACGACTGCCGTGCACTCCCGACGAACCCGGTGCCGGAGCTGCGGGTGGCACGGGATTCGGACTGTCGGCCTGGGGCGGCCGGCTGGTGCCGGGCGCCGCCCGCATCGCAGAACTCACAGGGCTGAGCGCCGAGTTCGGCCGCGCCGACGTCGTGGTCACCGGTGAAGGCCAGTTCGACGCGACGTCGCTGTCCGGCAAACTCGTCGGTTCCGTGCTGGAGCGGTGCGCGGACACCGCGACCCGATCGGTGGTCGTCGCGGGCCGTCTCGCGGCGTCGCCGCCCGGTATCGGGCTCTCGCTGACCGACCTGGCGGGAAGCTCCGAAGCGGCACTCGTCGCACCCACGATGTGGTGCCGCGTGGCCGGCGCGGTCGCGGCCGCGCGGCTCACCAGCAGTTTGTAATCGGTTTCTCTCCTGTCCGGTCGATCCGGATGACCCTTGACCACACCATGCAGCGCTTGACTTGTGACGCCGATCACGGTAAGAAAGCGTTTACATTCTTTTTTCAGGAAGTGGACGAACGATGACACGGACGCAACGATCAATCAGGGCGGCAGCCCGGGCCGTCGGCGTTGCCGCGGCAGTCTCCGTCATGGCGAGCTCCGCCATCGCCTGCTCGACGGGATCGGAACAGATCGAGCGGGACGGCGCAGCCGTCGACCGGGGCGACATGGTGATGGTCTCCGAGGTCCGGTCGCTGACCAACCCGTACGAGGCCGCGTGGGTGCAGGGCAGCCGCGCATACGCCGAATCGCTGGGGATCGAACTGAAGGTGATCGTCTACGGCGGCGACTCGCAGAACGCGCTGTCGCAGTTGCAGTCGGTGCTCGCGGCGGGCAAGACCGTCCTGCTCAACATCAACCCCAACACGAGCGCCGACACCCCCGCGATCGTGCGCGCCGTGCAGAACAGCGGCGGGTGCGCGGTCACCCAGTGGAGCAAGCCGGCCGACCTGCACCCCTGGGACGTCGGGAACGGATGGGCGTCCTACGTCGCCTACGACGGCGTCCAGCAGGGAGCCGACACGGGCAAGGCCCTCGTCGATTCGCTCGGCGGCACCGGCGGCGTGATCGCGCTCCAGGGTTTGCTCGCCAACGAGATCAGCCAGACCCGGTTCCAGGGCTTCCAGCAGGCCATGGACGGACAGTCCGGCGTCACCCTGCTCGACGACCAGCCCGCCGACTTCGACCGCAACAAGGCCTACACCACCACGCAGACCCTGCTCAACAAGTACGGCGACCAGGTGAACGGTATCTGGGCCGCAACGGATTCCATGGCGCTGGGCGCTCTGCAGGCGGTCCGCGAGGCGGGTCGCGCGGGGGAGATCAAGATCGCCAGCGCCGCGGACGCCACCCCGGAAGGCCTGGACGCCATCGCGAACGGGGAGCTGGTCTCCACCTACACGACCGATCCCTACTTCAACGGTGCAATGGGGCTGGCCATCTGTTACCAGGCCATGACCGGCGGAATCGACGTCGAGTCGCTGCCCCGTGAGAACCGCGAGTTCTTCGTCGACCAGTCGCTGATCACCGCGAACAACGTCGACCAGTTCCTCGCCGTGCCGAGTGACGAGGAGATCGTGCGGTCCGTGCAGGATCCGTTCTCCCGCATCACCGGCCCGGTTGCCCGGTAGCCCACTCTCGATTCACGAATCACACAATCTTCCGAAGGAGTGACGATGTCGACGACTGAAGTGACCGGGGAGGTGACGACCCCCGCCGAACCCGCCACACCCGTGCGCAGCACGCGACCACGCGTGCGCCGGCTCCTCTCCACCGCCGGCCCGCTCGCCGCCCTGCTGGGACTGTGCGCCGTCTTCGCCGCGCTGGCTCCCGGCTTCGCGACGGCGAGCAACGCGATGGCGATCGTGGAGCAGGCCGCGATTCCCGTGGTCCTCGCGATGGGCGCCACGCTGGTAGTCCTGGTGGGCGGCGTGGACCTGTCGATCGAGGGCGTGATGGCGGCCAGTGGGCTGACGTTCGTCCTGCTCGCAGCGAACAGTGTCAACGGCAACGACCTGGGACTCCTCGCGGTCCTGCTGGCGCTGGGGGTCGGTCTGCTCTTCGGGGTGGTCAACGGCGTGCTGCACGTCGTCGTCCGGGTACCGTCCTTCCTCGTCACTCTGGGTACCTGGTTCGTCGGGCTCGGTGTCGCGACCGTGCTCTTCGGCACCGCCACCCCGCAGCTCGCCGATCCGTCGCTCGCGGCCTGGGCCGGCGGCCACTGGCTCGGGCTTCCCGTCGTCGTGGTGTTCGCACTCGCCGCCGTGGCCGTGACAGTGCTGCTGTGCAAGGGAACCCGGCTCGGCATGCACACCTACGCGATCGGCGGCGACGAGGCGACCAGCCGTCTGGCGGGCGTCCCGGTCGGCCGCACCAAGATCATCCTGTTCGCCGTGGCCGGACTGCTGTCCGGGCTCGGCGGAGTGCTGGCCACCATCCGGCTCGGCGTCGGCGACGTGAGCGTCGGATCGGGCAGCCTCTTCCTCACCCTGTCCGCGGTGGTCGTCGGCGGCACCCTGCTGAGCGGCGGTCGCGGTGGACCCCTGCACTCCCTGGTGGGTGTGCTGCTCCTCGTGGTCCTCGGCAACGGACTTCTCCTGTCGGGCGCCAGCCCGTACATCCAGCAGGGCGCGCAGGGTCTCATCATCGTGGTCGCGGTGATCGCCACCGGGTGGCCCGCCCGCAGCCGATTGAGGGTCGTGAAATGACATCACTCCTGGAACTCCGCAATGTCACCAAGAAATTCGGACCCAACACCGTCCTCGACGACGTGAGCCTGTCCATCGCCCCGAACGAGGTCGTGGGATTGATCGGCGAGAACGGTGCCGGAAAGTCCACGCTGCTCAAGATCCTCGCGGGAGTGCACCGCCAGGACGGCGGCCGGATGGTGCTGGGCGGGCGCGACGTGAGCTTCGGAAGCCCGGCCGACGCCGCCGACCACGGAATCGGGGTCGTGCATCAGGAGCAGTCGCTGCTCCCGAACCTCACCGTCGGCCAGAACCTGATCCTCGGGCACGAGGGTGACACAGCCCGTGCCGGGTTCCTCCGCCGGCGCCGGATCCGGGCCCGCGCCCAGGAAATGTTGTCGGTGGTGGAGTCGACGGTCGATCCGGGCGCGCTCACCGAATCGCTCGGCTTCGCCCAGCGCCAGATGGTGGAGGTGGCGCGGGCCGTCGGCGGCAGGCAGGTGGAACACCCGCCGCTGCTCATCCTCGACGAGCCGACATCGGTGCTCGAACCCGAGGACGTCGAGGTACTCCACCGCCGGGTCACCGCCCTCAAGGAACGCGGTTCCGTCATCTTCGTCTCCCACCGCCTCGACGAGGTCCTCCGCTTCTCCGACCGCGTGTACGTGCTGCGCGACGGCAAGGTGGTCGGCGAGCGGATCGCCTCGGCAGCAACAGAATCCGAGCTGTACCAGCTGATGATCGGGAAGGGTGCGGCCGAGGAGATCTACTCGTCGGAGCGCAAGCAGGCCGTCTCCCGGACGGGCACGCCGACCCTGTCGGTCCGCAACCTCACCTGCGGCGGCAAGACGAAGGACGTGTCGCTGGACGTCCACGCCGGCGAGATCGTCTCGGTGGTGGGCGTGGTCGACTCCGGGCGCGAGGAGGTGGCCCGCGCCGTCTTCGGCGCCGTCCCCATCGACTCCGGAACCGTCGAGGTCGACGGACAGCGGTCGGCCCCGGGATCACCTGCGGACGCCGTGCGGTCCGGTGTCGCATACGTTCCCGCCGAGCGTCGCGTCGAGGGCATGATCGCGGGAGCGACCGTGGCGCAGAATATTGCGACGGTGCATCCGGTGAAGGCCGGTGGCGGCCGGATCTCCTCCGGTGCCCGGGTGGAGGAGACCGCACGCGGCTGGATCGAGAAACTCGGCATCCGGCCCGCCGACCCGGACGCCGACATCGCGCGACTGTCGGGCGGCAACCAGCAGAAGGCCGTGGTGGCCAAGTGGATCCTCGGCGACGGCCTGAGGGTACTGGTTCTCGACCACCCCACCCGCGGACTCGACATCGGTGCGAAGGAAGACCTCTACGCCCTGTTCCGCGACCTCTCCGGCAGGGGAGTGGCGATTCTGGTGCTCGCCGACACCCTCGACGAGGCGATCGGCCTCGGCCACCGCGTGATCGTCATGCGGGACGGCGAGATCACCGGCGCGTTCGACTCGCCGCCCGGAAACCCGCCCAGCAAACTCCAACTCCTCGAGAAGATGATGTGATCGCCGTGGCAACAAGAACTTCCACCGAGAGGACTTCCACCGAGACGCGCGCACCCGAGGGTGCGGCGCAGGCGGTGTCCCGGACGACCCGGGACCGGTTGCGGCTGGCCGGCCCGTCGGTCGTATTGGTCGCGCTCGTTCTCCTCGTCGCGCTCGCCGAACCGAACTTCCTGTCGATGAACGCCCTCGCAGTGGTCTCGGCGCAGGCGGTCCCGATTCTGCTGCTCGGGCTGGGTCAGATGTTCGTCATCCTCACCGGCGGTATCGACCTGTCCGTGGCGGCGCTCGCGTCGCTGGCCACCGTGATCCTGGCGACGGTGATCGGCTCCCTCGGTCCGCTCGCCGTCGTCGTCACCCTCGTGGCACTCACTCTGATCGGCGCGCTGACCGGTCTGTTGATCGTGTTCGGGCAGGTCCCGTCATTCGTCGTCTCGCTGGGGGCGCTGGGGTTCTGGGGTGCGGTCGCGCTCGTGGCCTCGGGGTCGACGACCATCTACATCAGCGAAGGCTACGACGCGATCTTCTGGCTCAGTTCCTGGACGGTGCTCGGTCTCCCCATGGCGGTGTGGGCCGCAGTGGCGGCGGTGGCCGCGGTGTTCGGCGCGATGCGGTTCTCGCCGCGGGGCAACGTCTTTCACCTCGTCGGACTGGGGGAGAAGGCCGCGATGATGAGCGGTGTCCGAACCCGGATCGTCCGGATCGGAGCATTCGCCCTGTCCGGATTCTTCGCGGGCGCCGCGGGTGTCGTATTGTCGGCCCAGCAGCAGAGCGCCGCACCGCAACTCGCGGATTCGCTGCTGCTGCCCGCCATCGCGGCCGTGCTGGTCGGCGGCTGCGCCATCACCGGTGGAATCGGCGGAGCGTGGCGGGTACTCGTCGGCGCCCTGGTGGTCACCGTGCTCCGGGTCGGCGGCTCGGTGGCCGGCATCGACCCCAGTTTCCAGCAGATCGTGTACGGCGCGGTCGTCATCGTCGCGGTCGCCGTGACCCTCGACCGCAGCCGGCTCTCGATCATCAAGTAAGACTCGGTGTGAGTGTGAGATTCGAAGGAGAACGATGAGTACGACGGCACGCGGTGCGGTGATTCACGAAGTGGGCGGCAAGTGGGAGGTCGACGATCTCGTCCTCGCGGAGCCCGGTCCCGGAGAAGTGCGGATCAAGGTGATGGCGTCCGGACTCTGTCACTCCGACGATCACCTCGTCACCGGTGACATCCCCAATACGCTGCCGCTGGTCGGCGGACACGAGGGTGCCGGTGTGATCGACGCGGTCGGACCCGGTGTCACCCGGCTCGCCGTCGGCGATCACGTCGCCACCGCCTACCTCCCGGCCTGCGGAACTTGCGCCTGGTGCGCGCAGGGGATGCAATATATCTGCGACACGGGGGCCGGTATGGAGGCTGGTTTCATGCTCGACGGAACGGCGCGGTTCGGCACGCAGTCAGGGCGGCCGATCGGCGCCATGCAACGCCTCGGCACGTTCGCGAACTACCTCGTCACGTCGCAGGCCCAGGCCGTGAAGATCGACGACGACATCCCGTTCGACGTGGCCTGCCTCGTCTCCTGCGGGGTCGCCACCGGATGGGGCTCCGCCGTGAACGGCGCGGGCGTCCGTCCCCGGGACACGACGATGATCGTCGGTGTCGGCGGTGTGGGGATCAACGCCGTGCAGGGTGCCCACCACGCGGGTGCCGCACACGTCGTCGCCGTCGACCCGGTCGCGTTCAAGCGCGAACGAGCCCTCGAACTCGGCGCCACCCACGCGTACGCGTCGATCGACGAGGCCATGCCGTTCGTCCGCTCGGTCACCAACGGTCAGGGCGCCGACGGCGCCGTCGTCACCGTCGGGGTGGTGGACGGACAGCTGATCGCCGACGCGTTCGGCGCCGTCCGCAAGGAGGGAACCGTCGCGGTCGTGTCGATCGGCCAGAACGAACCCGGGATCCCGATCAGCCCGCTCGAACTGGTGGTCTACGCCAAGCATCTGCGCGGGGTCCTGTTCGGCAACTGCAACCCCACCCGGGACATCCCGGCACTGCTGGACTACTACAAGTCGGGGCGACTGAAGCTGGACGAACTGATCACCCGGCGTTACACCCTGGACCAGGTGAACGACGCATACGTGGACATGCACGCGGGGCTCAACCTGCGTGGTGTCCTGATCCACGAACACTGACGAGGAATTGCCAAAGATGTCGACAGTCGAAGCAACACAGATCCGCAGCTACGGACACTTCATCGGCGGGCGCAGCGTGCCCCCGTCGGAGAACATCATCGAACGGGTCAGCCCGGCCGACGGCCGCGTGGTCGCCACGTTCACCGCGGGCACCCGCGCCGACGCGGCCCTGGCCGTCGCGGTCGCGCGGGAGGCCTTCGACGAGGGCGAGTGGCCGCACTGGACCGCGATGGACCGCGCCCGGGCGCTGCTGCGCTGCGCGGGGCTGATGCGCGAGAACGAGGAACGACTCGCCCGGATCGACGCGGAGGAGTCGGGCAAACCGATCACTCTGGCCCGCGGCGACGTCGGGGCGAGCATCGAGCTGTTCGAGTACGCCGCGGCGCTGGCCATGACGATGCACGGTGAGGCGCACACCGCGCTCGGCGACGACTGCACCGCCATGGTGGTCCGCGAGCCCGCCGGCGTGGTCGGCATGATCATCCCGTGGAACTTCCCGCTGCTCCTGCTCGCGCAGAAGCTGCCGTTCGCGCTCGGCGCGGGCTGCACGGCGGTGGTGAAGCCGTCCGAGTTCACGTCCGGCACTGCCGTCGAGCTGGCCCGGTTGCTCACCGAGGCCGGGGTCCCCGACGGTGTGGTGAACGTGGTGACGGGGGCGGGCGCCGAGGTCGGTGCTCCGCTCGCGGAGAGCAGCCTGATCGACATCCTGTCGTTCACCGGGAGCACCGAGACGGGTAAGCGCATCGTCGAGGCCTCGGCGGGCAGCGTCAAGCGACTGTCGATGGAACTGGGCGGTAAGGCCGCCAGCGTCGTGTTCGACGACGCCGACCTCGACGACGCACTCGACGGCGTCCTGTTCGGTGTGTTCTTCAATCAGGGTGAGTGCTGCGTGTCGGGTGCCCGGCTCCTGGTGCAGGACTCGATCGCGGACGCCTTCCTCGCCCGCCTCGTCGAGGCCGCCGGCCGCATCACGGTGGGCGGACCGCTCGACGACGCGAGCGAACTGGGCCCGATGATCGACGCCGGCCACCTGGAGAAGGTGCTCGGCCACATCGACGCGGCGCGGCGGGACGGTGCCACCGTCCTGACCGGCGGTGGCCGGCTCGGCGGAGAGAACTGGGGGAGCGGGCATTTCGTCGCTCCCACGATCCTCGACGGCGTGGCCGAAGAGTCCGCCGCCTTCCAGGAGGAGATCTTCGGTCCCGTGCTCACCGTCACCCGGTTCAGCGACGTCGACCACGCCATCCGGCTCGCCAACGCCACGGAATACGGACTCGCCGGCTCGATCTGGACCAAGAACATCGACAAGGCGCTGCGGGTGGCGAGGGAGATGCGCAGCGGCCGCGTGTGGGTGAACACGACCATCGACGGCGCCCCGCAACTGCCTGCCGGCGGCATGAAGCAGAGCGGGTTCGGCCGCGAGATGGGGCAGGCCGGCTTCGACGAGTTCACCGACGTCAAGACCATTCAGATCCGCACCGGACCACGCAAGCGCGTGTTCCCGAACTGGACCGGAGGCAACCGATGAGTGCCACCTACGACTACGTCATCGCGGGCGGCGGCACCGCGGGCTGTGTGCTGGCCGGACGGCTGACGGAGGATCCGACGGTCCGGGTTCTCCTGCTCGAGGCCGGCGGCAACGACCGGCATCCGTTCATCCACGTGCCCGCAGGATTCGCGAAACTCACTGCGAGCAAGTATGACTGGGGATTCTCGAGCGTTCCGCAGAAACACTGCAACGACCGGGTCATTCCCCTCGCTCAGGGCAAGGTCATCGGCGGCGGCGGCTCGATCAACGCCCAGGTGTTCACCCGCGGCGCGCACGAGGACTACGACGAGTGGGCCCTGAAATACGGCTGCGCGGGATGGTCGTTCGAGGAGATCCAGAAGTACTTCCTCCGGTCCGAGGACAACGAACGGCTGTCGGCGCCGTACCACGGCACCGACGGGCCGCTCGGGGTCTCCGATCCGGTCAACCCTCATCCGCTGTCGAAGTCGTTCGTGCAGGCGGGGCAGGAGTTCGGGCTGCCGTTCAACGGCGACTTCAACGGCGAGCACCAGTACGGTGTCGGCCTCTATCAGACGACCACGAAGAACGCCCGCCGGTGCAGCGCCGCGGTCGCGTACCTCGCACCCGCCAGGAAGCGACCCAACCTGACGGTGCGGGAGAACGTCGCCGTGTCGCGGGTGCTGCTCGACGGCGGCCGCGCCACCGGGATCGAGGTGCTCACCGCGCACGGTGTGGAGACGTTCCGCGCGTCCCGCGAGGTGCTGGTCGCCGCGGGCGCGTTCGGATCACCCAAGATCCTGCAGCTGTCGGGGATCGGTCATCCCGACGACCTTCGCGACGCGAATGTCGAGGTGGCCCATGCCCTTCCCGGTGTCGGCCGGAACCTGCACGACCACTGCGACCTCGACGTCATCTACGAACTCCGCGAATACCAGAGCCTCGACCGCCTGAACCTCGTGCGTCCGGCCACGGCCAAGGCCGGACTCGAGTACGCGGCGTTCCGGCGGGGACCGTTGGCATCGACGGTCGTCGAGGCCGGTGGGTTCAGTTTCGGGCACGCGGGGGAATCGATCCCGGATCTGCAGTTCCACTTCCTGCCTGCAGCGGGCGTCGAGGCCGGTGTCGCCGCGGTCCGCCCGGGCTACGGCTGCACCCTGAACTCGTACTCGCTGCGGCCCGAGAGCCGGGGCTCGGTGAAGATCAGGTCGAACGACCCCACCGCCCAGCCGCTGATCGACCCGAACTTCCTCGCCACCGACTTCGACCTGGAGTCGAGCATCGAGGGGCTTCGGCAGAGCCGCGAGATCATGGCGCAGTCGTCGATGGCCCGGCACATCAAGGCCGAACATCTGGCAGGCGGTCTGTCGGTGAACACGAAGGACGACTACGTGAAGTTCGTTCGCGCGTACGGCCGCACCTCGTACCACCCGGTCGGCACGTGCGCGATGGGTGTCGGCGACGACGCCGTGGTCTCACCGGAACTGAAGGTGATGGGCATCGAGGGGCTGCGGGTGATCGACTCGTCCGTCATGCCGCGCATCGTCAGTTCCAACACCCAGGCCCCCACGGTGATGATCGCCGAGAAGGCGATCGATCTGATCCGTGGTGAAGGATGACCGGATGACCAATTTTTCCGGACTGACCGAGGACGTGGCCCGCGAGGCGGTCGAGCTGGCTCGGCCGTCGATCGAGAACCTCTCCCACGGATCCCCGGGGCATCTCGTCGTGCTCCGGCCAGGCGTCGCCCCTTCCCTCGATGCGGAGTTGCCCGTCGTCTTCCGCCGCAGCTGGGGTGACGAGAAGGACTGGGCCGGGCCGTACGACGCGATTGCCGAGTCGAAAGCGCGTATCAGCTGGACCACCGGTCTGCCGTCGCATGCCGTGCAGCAGCTGCATCCCTACCTCTACCAGCAGGGTTGGACAAAGTGGGGTGGCAGCGCGGTGGGCGAGGGCGGGTTGGTCGTGGCGTACAGCGGCGACAAGTGGTTCCACGACCAGTTCTATTCGGAGCTCGTCGTCGCGGCGATCAAGGTCGTGTGCCTTCGTGAAATGGACGCCGTGATGCGCGACCCGGGCACTCTGTTCCTCGGCAACGGAAGCGGGAATCCATGAAGGTGAACGACACTCGGACGTTCGGGCGCGCAGGGTTCGACGTGACCCTGCTCGGCTACGGCGGTGCACCCATCGGCAACATCTTCCGGCCGATCCCCGAGGTGGAGGCCCAGGCTCAGATCGCCGAAGCCTGGGACATGGGGGTGCGTTCGTTCGACACCGCACCCATGTACGGGCACGGACTGTCCGAGCACCGGGTGGGCCATGCTCTGCTGACGAGGGACCGCGACGACTACGTGTTGTCCACGAAGGTGGGGCGCACGTTGACCCCCGCGCCGCGTGGGTCGTTCGACACCGGAATCTGGGTGGACACCCCGCCGTTCCGGGCCGACTTCGACTACTCGTACGACGCGGTCCTGCGGCAGGTGGAGGACAGCCTGCAGCGCATGTGCCAGGACAGATTCGACATCCTCTACGTGCACGACGTCGACAAGTACACACACGGCGACGCCCAGCCCGCGCGGTTCGCGGAAGCGCTCGAGGGTGCGTTTCCCGCGCTGATCCGGTTGCGGGAGGAGGGCGTGGTCCGGGCAATCGGCGTCGGGGTCAACGAGGCCGACGTCTGCGTCGATGCCCTCGAACGCGTCGATCTCGACTGCGTCCTCCTCGCGGGGAGATACACACTGCTCGAGCAGGATCCGGTGAAGGACCTGCTGCCGCTCGCGGTGGAGCGCGATGTCGCGATCGTCCTCGGGGGTGTGTTCAATTCGGGCATCCTGGCCACCGGTGCGGTGCCGGACGCCAAGTTCAACTACCAGCCCGCATCCGAAGAGGTGCTGAGCCGGGTGCGTGACATCGAGAAGGTCTGCGAGCGTCATCGGGTTCCGTTGGCGGCCGCCTCGATTCAGTTCGCGGCCGCGCATCCCGCGGTGCGGGAACTTCTGCTGGGCGCACGGAACTGCGAGCAGTTGCGGCAGAACGCGGCCTGGCTCGAACACCCGATCCCGGCCGAGTTCTGGGATGACCTGCGTGCCGCGGGACTGATCCTGGACGGGGCGCCCACGCCGTCCTGACCGCGGTCACATCGTGTACGGAGCGGTCGAGTTCTGTAGCTCCTCGAGAAAGTCGGAGGGCACCGTCGCCCAATCCGGCCGCCATTCTCCGGCCAGCTGATCTGCCCGGAGATCCGCGACCAGGGCGACGACGAAGGGTCCGCCGTCGGGAAGTACGCGGTGGAGTCCGCGCGCCGCGCAGATCGAGGCGATGGAGGCGAGGGCCTGTTTCGCCTCGTCGTCGCGGCCCGCGGCGGCGAGGCACGCCACCCGGAGGCGCTCGGCCAGCAGGTAGGCGCGGTTGCGGCCGGTGCCGGCCAGCCGGTCGGTCCACTCCTGCGCCCAGGTGCACGCCAGCTCGACGTTCGCGCGCGCCCCGGTGGCGAGCAGCATCCGAATTGCGGTGGTCTCCTCGATCTGCGCGACGATCTCGTCGATGCCCGACACCGGGCGCCGCCGGTCCTCGTGCCGGACCGGGACCGGTGCCCCCAGCGTGGGATGCGGGGTGATGCCGAGCCGCCTCCGTTCGTTCTCGACGCGGGCCCGCAGGCGGGCCAGGGAGTACGTCTCGGCCACCTCGAGTCCGGCGTGCAGACGTGTCGTCGCCTCCTCACGGTCGCCCCGCAGGGCCTTGACGTGAGCGCCGGTGACGAACCGGGCGACCTTGAAGTCCACCCCGCCGGTCTCGACGGCGAGGGTGTATCCGTCGTCGAGGAGTCGTTCGGCTTCTTCGACGTCCCCGCGTTCGTAGAGCACCTCACCGAGCAGCGACCCCGCGAGCCGGGCGGACGGCGTTCGCGGACCGCCCAGTTTCCTGGCGGCTCGGCGAGCCCGCCGGAAATGGTCGACGGCGTCGTCGATGTCGAGCTGCTCGTAGGACGCGACACCGAGATAGCTCTGGCCGTGAACGACGTTGTGCGGTCCCTTGTTCCGCTCGTAGTAGGGCTTGCCGACTTCCTGGATCCTGCGCACCTCGGCGAAGTCGAAGCGGTACACGGCGGCGAACGTGATGACGTTGAAAGCGGCGCACACCACCCACGGGGCCATCGCCTCCGGCCGCGCCAGGCAGTCGGCGGCGAGTTCGTCGATCCGGTCGCTGCGGTCGTTGCGCAGTTCGGCCACCGCACGGACGACGCCCGCCTCCGCCCGCAGATCCGCTGTGTCGCTCGCGCTCGCGCCGCTGTGTTCGAGCGCCCATTCGGCTCGCTCGAGCGCGCGTTCGGCGGCCATGGTCCGGTTCGCCATCGCGTGCGCCCACGCCGTCGTGACCTGCAGCCGGGCGCTCGCGGCGACAAGAGTCGGTGGCAGCTTGTCGACCACCGCCGACAATGTCGCCGCCTGGGACTGCTCGAGCAGTATCAGTCCGTCGGCCTCGACGAGTTCCACGGCGCGTTGCTCTTCGCCGCCGGCGAGGGCGTGGTCGACGGCCTCGCGGAGCAGGCTGTGGTCGCAGAACCACCGGGACGCGACGCGGTGCAGTTCCCGGACCCGGTCGGGTTGGTCGCGTTCGAGCCGGCGGCGCAGGAACTCGGCGAACAGGGTGTGGTAGCGGAACCACGTTCGCTCGTCGTCGATGTGGCGCAGGAACAGGTCCCGGTCCTCGGCGGCCTCGAGCATCGCCTGCCCGCGCGCCGTGTGTGCGAGGGCGCCGGCGAGGCTGCCGCACGTGCGTTCGGTGATCGAGGTGGCCAGCAGGAAGTCGAGCATCTCGGGTTCGAGGGTGTCGAGGACGTTCTCGGCGAGAAATTCGCCGATCGCGTGGTGCCGCCCGGACAGTCCGGCGATCAACTCCGAGGGGTCCGCTCGCCCGCGCAGCGACAGCGACGCCAGTTGGAGCGCGGCCACCCACCCGTCGGTGGAGTCGCGGAGTTCGGTGACGTCGTCGTTGTCGAGGGGCAGGCCACCGAGGTCGACGAGGAACGACCGGGCCTCGGAATCGTCGAAACGCAGTTCCGAGTAGTCGATTTCGACGAGTTCGTCCTTGACGCGCATGCGGCTCATCGGCAACCCGGCCCTGGTTCGGCTCGTCACCACGACCTGCAGGTGGTGACAACCGTTGTCGAGGAGGAACTCCAGGGCGGCGATCGTCGCGGGCTCGGACACGCGCTGCCAGTCGTCGATGATCAGGGCGATCCGTTCGCCGCTCTCGTGGATCTGGTTGACGAGCGAGGTGAGCACGTAGCGTTCGGCCTCGTCGTCGTGCTCCTCCAGGACCTGGCCGAGTTCCTTGGCCAGGTTGGGACGCACGCGTCGGATCGCCTCGATGAGGTGCGCGACGAACCAGACCACGTTGTCGTCGTCGCTGTCGACGGTGAGCCACGCGACGGCCACGCCCTCGTCGGCGAGGACGTTCCGCCACTGGGCGGCCAGGGTGCTCTTGCCGAACCCGGTGGGGCCATGGATCACGGTCAGCAGGCGTCGGCGTCCGGCCCGCAGCAGCTCGATCAGCCGTCCCCGCTCCACGAGCTGGCGGGTCGCGGCGGGCGGCCGGAACCGGGTGGCCGGCGCGGGCGGCGGCGTCGACGCGTATCGCGCCCGTCCGGTCGTGGAGGTCCGGAACGGACCGGAGACGGTCGAGACCGCTCCGGGCGAGGACTCCTCGAGGTGGTGGACCCCGGCGTCGACGGGCATCGCCATCTCGTCCACCGCCAATCCGTGGTGGCGTTCGACTTCCCGCAGCTCGTCCCCGAACGCGGCGGCGGACGCGGGGCGATCTTCCGGACTACCGGACATCGCCCGCTGGATCACGGCGCTGAGGTCCTCGGGGAAACCCTCGGTCCGCAGGTCCGGGACGGGTTGCGTGGTGATGCGCAGGAACTGCGCGATCACCTCCTCGCCGTTGTGTCGTTCGAAGGCCGCGTGCCCGGTAATCGCGCTGAACAGGGTCGCACCGAGGCTGTACACGTCGGAGGCGGCCGTCGGGGTCCGCCCCGACAGCACCTCGGGGGCGGTGAAGGCGGGGGAGCCGGTGACGGTGCCCGCCGTCGTTTCGAACGCCCCCGACATCCGGGCGATCCCGAAATCGGTGAGCTGCGGTTCGCCGTACTCCGTCAGCAGGATGTTTCCCGGTTTGACGTCGCGGTGGAGGATGCCCACCCGGTGCGCGGTTTCGAGCGCACCGGCAAGTTTCACCCCGATCCGCAGGGCGTCGCTCCAGGGGATGGGCCCGCGCCTGCGGATCTGCGCGTCCAGCGAATCGTGGGGATGGAACTGCATCACGATGTACGGCCGGCCGGCGTCGGTCGTCCCGACCTGCATGATGTTGACGATGTGCGGGTGGCCGCTCAGCCGGCCCATGGCGCGCTGCTCCCGCAGGAACCGTTCGAGGTTCTCCGCATCGAGCGCCGCGGTGAGGACCTTGACCGCCACGGTTCGATCGAGTTCCGGTTGCGCACACCGATAGACCACCCCGAAGCCACCGTGCCCGATCTCCCTGGCATCCTCGAGACCGACTGCGGACAGCTCGGCCGCGAGGGTCTTCGACACCGACTCACGCTGGGTGGCGAGCGGGTCAAAATCGGTCATTCCACCACCTCTTCGCTCGTCATCGAGCATATCGCGGTACGCGTGACCCCGAGGCCGGACAATCGAGCGATGCCACACGTGCGGAAAATCGTGGATCTGTCACACACCATCGGGCCGGGGATGCAGGTGTATCCCGGCGACCCGGTGCCGACGCTGATCCGGCACTGCACCCTCGAGCGCGACGGCTACAACGTGCTGGACGTCAGAATCGGTTCGCAGTCCGGGACACATGTCGACGCCCCGGCGCATCTGAAGGCGGGGGCCGCGACCGTCGACGAGCTGGCACCGGAGCTGTTCGTGGGCCGCGGCGTCGTGTTCGACCTGCGCGAGCTCGTTGCGCGACAGCGGATTACCCGCGAACTGATCATGTCCCGGGCTGACGCCGTCGGGCCGGGCGACATCGCCGTTTTCCATACCGGGTGGTCTCGGCACTACGGAACTGATGCCTATTACACGCATCCGTTCCTGGACCCCGCGGCGTGTGCTCTTCTGCTCGAACGGGGGGTGCGGACGTTCTGCCTCGACGCCCCCAGCATCGACGAGACACCGGCCGGGGAGCACGCCGACGCGGGATACCCGGTGCACCATCTGATCGCGGACGCCGGCGGAGTGATCGGCGAGAATCTGTGCGGGCTCGACCGGATCGACTTCCCGGACCCGCTCCTCAGCCTCCTGCCGATCGCCCTGGAGGCCGGGGACGGGGCGCCCACCCGGGCAGTGGCGATGGAGCTGGCCGAATAGTCCCGCTCACCCGCCGGCGACGGACTGCAGGATCTGCAGTTCCTGCCCGGGCGTCACCTCGGTGCCGACACCGCCGAGGAGCCGGACGTCCTCGCCGTCCACGTAGACGTTGACGTACCGCCGCAGGGCGCCGGTCTCGTCGCGAATCCGGCGGCCGAGGATCGGGAACTCTCCCGCGAGGACGTCGAGCACGTGGGACACCGTCGAGGCGGTGTCGAGGGGCACGTGCACGGACCGTTCACCACCGACGATCGACGCCAGCGCCCGCGGAACCCGCACGGTGACGCCCTCGCTCACGATGCGATCACCGCGGCCCGCACGCACAGGACGTCGGGCAGGTGCGCCGCGACCGTGCCGAACGAGGCGCCCTCGTCGGCGCTCCCGTAGACCTCGCCGCCACGCGTGCCGAAATACACCCCGACCGGGTCGGCGGCGTCCACCGCCGCGGCGTCGCGGAGCACCACGTTGTAGTCGCGTTCCGGCAGACCGCTGTCGAGGCGGGTCCAGCTGTTCCCGGCGTCCTCGCTCCGGTAGACGGCCAGCCGGCCGTCGGGTGGGATCCGTTTGCCGTCCGCTTCGATCGGAACGACCCAGATGGTTCCCTCGCGGCGGGGATGGGTGAGCATCACGAACCCGAAGTCCGTCGGCAGTCCGTCCGCGATCGATTTCCACGTGTCGCCGCTGTCGTCGGAGCGGTAGACGCCGTGATGGTTCTGGGCGTACAACCGGTCGGGGGCGACGGCGTCGCGGGCGATCTTGTGGACGCACTGGCCGAACTCCGGGTTCGGGTCCGGCAGGAAGTAGGCCGTGATCCCGGTGTTGCGCGGCTCCCAGGACGCGCCCCCGTCCGTGGTGCGGTAGACCCCTCCGGTGCTCATCGCGACATGCACCGTGTTGTCGTCGTGCGGATGAGGTACGACGGAATGTGCTGCGGCGCCGCCGTATCCGGCTCCCCACTCGGGGCGGTGCGGATGGTCCCACAGTCCGCGTTCGAGGTCGAAATGCTCGCCGCCGTCGACCGACCGCCACACCGAGATGGGTTCGCACCCCGCCCACACGACGCCCGGACGGCCGTCCGTGTCGGGCCGGAGCTGCCACACCCGCTCGAGCGCGGCGCCGTCACCGTCGCCGAAGCGGATGGCGCCGTGGTCCGGTTCGGTCCAGGTGGCACCCAGATCGTCGGAGTGCGCGACGGTGGGACCCCAGTGTTCGGACCGGACCCCGACCAGGATGCGGGTGCGTCCACCCCGCGTGTCGATCCCGATACTGGGAATCTCGTTCATCAGGAAATGTGGGCCCGACAGCGACCAGGTGGCGCGGTCGCGGCTGGTGGCCAGCCACAGGCCCTTCTTCGTTCCGATCGCGACCAGGACTGTGTCGGGTGCGCTCATGAATACATCGGACCACTCGGCCCCGCAGTTGGCAACGACGGAGCGGGAACTCTCAGCGGGCAGGCCCGTGCCCGATCCGCGCCCGCAGGTGGCTCAGTGCCCGGTGCTGGGCGACGCGGACGGCGCCCGGTGTGGTGTCCAGGACCCGTGCCGTCTGCTCGGCCGACATTCCCACGATGACGCGCATGAAGAGGATCTGCTGATGCCGGACCGGAAGGGTCTCGACGAGCTGACCCATCTCGCCGCGCAATTCGCGGCGCAGGACGTGATGCTCGGGGCCGTCCTCGACGTCCACCACGTGATGTGCGGCAGCGCCGCGCGCGGTGGTTGGTGCGGACAACCGGGTGGCGCGTCGCCGCGCGTCGGACACCTTGTGCGCGGCGATGCCGAAGATGAACGACAGCAACGACTTCCCCTGGTTCTCGTACGTCCGCAGGGAGCTCATCAACGCGAGGCACACATCCTGGGTGACGTCGTCGGCGGTGGCGTGCGGGTGATCCACCGACTCGAGCCGGCTCGTGCAGTAGCGGTGCACGAGGGGGTGCGCGATGCGGAGAACCTCTTCGACAGCGTCTTCGTCGCCCGTCGCGGCGTACGGCGCGAGTCGTTCCAACTCGGCTCTGGCGTCCAATTCGATCATGGTGTTCTCCCTGTTCCTGGTGCTGCATCCAGCCTCGGGGGAACACGCGATCGTCGATAGGCACCGAAGGGTGCTGAAGTCACCACCCCCGCTACGACTTCATAGCGGGATCTAGGACACGCGCTAGATGAGCGCAGATTCGGCAACAGAGGTTGTTACCTTCGTGGCCATGGACCCTGTCCGTAACCCCTATGCGCCCGGCGCGGGGCAACGCCCGCCGGAGCTCGCGGGCCGAACCAGGCAGCTCGACGCGTTCGACGTGGTGCTGGAGCGGATCGCGCGCGGCCGCCCGGAACGCAGTGTGATGCTCACGGGTCTGCGCGGGGTCGGGAAGACGGTTCTGCTGAACCACCTGCGGTCGGCCGCCATCTCGCGGCGGTGGGGCACGGGGAAGATCGAGGCTCGCCCGGATCAGGATCTGCGGAGGCCGCTGTCGTCGGCGTTGCACATGGCGGTTCGGGAGATCGCGGGCTCGCATCGCGACCCCGACCGGGTGGAGGAGTTCCTCGGCGTCCTGAAGTCGTTCGCCCTGCGCGCGACGGCCGACAAGGGTATGCGGGAGCGGTGGCAGCCGGGCATCGACGCCCCCGCCGTGAAGGGGCGCGCCGATTCCGGGGACATCGAGATCGACCTGGTGGAACTGCTGCTCGACGCGTCGTCCCTGGCCCGCGACGTCGGGGTCGGGATCGCACTGTTCATCGACGAGATGCAGGACCTCGGCGCCGCGGACGTCTCGGCGGTGTGCGGGGCGTGCCACGAGCTCAGCCAGGACGCGGCGCCGCTGATCGTGGTCGGAGCCGGACTTCCGCACCTGCCCGCGGTGCTCTCGGCGTCCAAGAGCTATTCGGAGCGGCTGTTCAGCTACCACCGCATCGACCGGCTGGACCGGGTGTCGGCCGATCGGGCATTGATCGCGCCCGCCGAG
Organism: Rhodococcus wratislaviensis; assembly: GCF_041228765.1. Taxonomy (NCBI): domain Bacteria; kingdom Bacillati; phylum Actinomycetota; class Actinomycetes; order Mycobacteriales; family Nocardiaceae; genus Rhodococcus; species Rhodococcus wratislaviensis. The sequence goes on from NZ_CP150488.1 coordinate 2,419,264, forward strand.
CGCGAGGATGTGAAGTTCACGGACGAGGCGCTCGACGCGTTGTATGCCGCCGCCGACGGCTACCCCTATTTCGTCCAGGCCTACGGCAAGGCGACGTGGGATGTGGCCGCGGCCAGCCCGATCACCGAGGAGGACGTGCGGGTGGCCGCGCCGACCGCGGAGGAGGAACTCGCGGTCGGGTTCTTCGGATCGCGGTACGAGCGCGCGACGCCTGCCGAGCGGGAGTACATGCGGGCGATGGCCGACCTCTCCGGAGACGACGGACCGGTCGCCACGTCGGCGATCGCCTCCGAGCTCGCCCGCAAACCCGCGTCGCTGTCACCGGCGCGGGACGGGCTGATCAAGAAGGGCCTCATCTATTCGGCCGAGCGCGGATCGATCGGATTCACTGTGCCGCACTTCGGCAAGTATCTCCGCGCGCAGAACGACTAGCGGAATCTAGCTCTCTCTACGAATTTGCCTAGATAGTCGAAGATTGTCCTGTCGAGTGCCGGACCTGTTCCGGGCGCTGGCCCTCGCCGTGGCTCCGGCGCATCCTGGAGGTACGACGAAGGGATCAGCGATGTCGGACAATGTCGCCCGCAAGGTCATCGGTGCACACCTCCTCGACGGCCGGATGGAACCGGGCGAGGAGATCTCGATCCGGATCGACCAGACCCTCACCCAGGACGCCACCGGAACCCTGGTCATGCAGGAACTCGAGGCGCTCCACCTCGATCGCATCAAAACCGAGTTGAGCGCACAGTACGTCGACCACAATCTGCTGCAGACCGACGAGAAGAACGCGGAGGACCACGAGTTCCTCCGCACCGCCGCCCTGCGGTACGGGTTGTGGTTCTCGAAGCCGGGCAACGGGGTCTCCCATCCCACCCACATGCAGCGCTTCGGTGTTCCCGGCAAGACCATGGTCGGTTCCGACTCGCACACACCGGCGGCGGGATCGCTGGGCATGCTCGCGATCGGAGTCGGTGGGCTCGAGGTCGCCATGGCGATCGCGGGTCAGCCCCTGCACCTGCGGATGCCTCAGATTTGGGGTGTGGAGTTGACCGGCAGGCTCCCCGACTGGACTTCGGCGAAGGACGTCATCCTCGAAATGCTCCGCCGCCACGGGGTCAAGGGCGGGCTCAACAGAATCATCGAATACCACGGTGAGGGGCTCGCGACGTTGACGGCGATGGATCGTCACGTGATCGCGAACATGGGCGCCGAACTGGGCGCCACGACGTCCATCTTTCCCGCCGACGACGCCGTCCGCGATTTCCTGCGCGCCGAGGGCAGGGAAGACGACTTCGTGGAACTGCTCGCCGATGCAGGCGCGGAATACGACGTGCACGAACGCCTCGACCTGTCGACGATCGAGCCGCTGATCGCGAAACCGTCGTCGCCGGGAAACGTGGTGCCCGTCCGGGAGGTCGCCGGTGAGGACGTCAGCCAGGTGGTGATCGGGTCGTCCGCCAATCCCGGACTGCGCGACTTCGCGATCGCTGCGGCCATGGTGTCAGGGAGGCAGACCGACCCGAGCGTGAGCTTCGACGTCAATCCGAGTTCGCGGGAGATCCTCTCCGACCTGACCAAGATGGGCGCCACACTCGAACTCGTCGTGGCGGGCGCGCGAATTCATCAATCCGGCTGCATGGGCTGTATCGGCATGGGCCAGGCGCCGGCGACCGGCCGGAATTCTCTCCGGACGATGCCCCGCAATTTTCCGGGACGCTCGGGCACCCGCGAGGATTCCGTGTGGCTGTGTTCACCCGAGACGGCGGCCGCGTCGGCACTCACCGGGGTGATCACCGACCCGCGGGACTGGGCGGAGCAAGTGGGGATGCCCTACCCGGAGATCACGCTTCCGGACGAGGCCACCGTCAACACGGCCATGCTGGTGGCCCCGCTGCCGGAGGAGGAAGCTCGGCACGTCGAACTCGTGAAGGGGCCCAACATCTCGTCCCTGCCCGAGTTTCCGCCCCTGCCCGACCGCATCGAGGCCCCGGTACTCCTCAAGGTCGGTGACAACATCTCCACCGACGAGATCTCTCCGGCCGGGGCGCGGGCCCTGCCGTTCCGTTCCAACATTCCCAAGCTGTCCCGGTTCACGTTCACCCAGGTGGACGAGACCTATCCGGCGCGCGCGGAGGAGACGGCGAAGACCACCGGGCATTTCATCGTCGGCGGTGACAACTACGGGCAGGGTTCCTCGCGTGAGCACGCCGCGATCACCCCGCGCTACCTGGGGTTGCACGCGGTGATCGCCACCTCGTTCGCCCGCATCCACTGGCAGAACCTCGCCAACTTCGGTGTACTCGCGCTCGAATTCGAGAACCCGGACGACTACGACACGATCCGGCAGGACGACGTGCTGATCCTCGACGGGGTCCGGGAGGCCATTCGTTCCGGCCCCCACCTGACCCTGTTCGACTCGACCCGTGACGTGGAGATCCCGGTGCGTCACCGGCTGTCCCCACGTCAGGTCGACGACGTGCTCGCGGGCGGATTGATTCCACAGCTGGCACGCAGGGAGTGATCAGCCGGTCGCCGTACACTCGGCGCCGATGACTGGAATTCAATCGCTGTGGGAGCGCATGAGCGCCGTCAGCCCCGCGCCGGCTCCCTGGATCGTTCAGGTCACGGCGGTGGTGGCGGTGATCCTCGTCCTCGAACCGCACGCCTGGCGACTCACCCGCAACGTGGTGACCATCGTGCACGAGGGCGCGCATCTGGTGGTCGCCCTGCTGTTCGGCCGAACGCTGAAGGGGGTGCGGCTGCACTCGGACACGTCGGGTGTCGCCATCTCGTCCGGTAAACCGACCGGGCTCGGCGTGGTCCTCATGACGTTCGCCGGTTACGTGGGTCCCGCCGTTCTGGGGCTCGGCGCGGCCTGGGTGCTGGGCACCCAGCACGCGGTCGCGGTGCTGTGGATCGGTGTCGTGGCGCTCGCGGCCATGCTGATCCTCGTCCGGAACCTGTACGGGTTGTTCTCCCTCACGGTGGTGGGGGCGCTGCTGTTCGGACTCGTGTGGTTCGGGACGCAGGACCAGCAGGTGGCCGCGGCATATCTGATCACCCTGTTCATGCTCGTCGCCGCGCCGCGCCCGGTCCTCGAACTGCAGCGGCAACGCGCCCGCGGCGCAGCCCCGGAGTCGGATGCGGATCAGCTGGCGCGGCTCACCCGCGTTCCCGGCATCGTCTGGGTGGCCTTGTCCCTACTCGTGACGCTGAGCTGCCTCGCCCTGGGTGGCTGGTGGATTCTCCGTCCCGTCGGCGGCTGAGGCGCCCGCGAGGTATCCGGCCAGGATCGGCCCGATGACGGCCAGCGCTTCCGGGTCGGTCATCCGCGCGTGAGGGCGGTGGACGGTGTGGGCGATCACGTCCCCACCGATCCACGGTCGCCACGTCCCGCTCGCTGCAACAGGTTGGGATCCGTCCCCGGCAGCGCCGAAGAACACCAGGCTCCCATCGAAATGTCGCGGAACGAAGTCGGCGGCAGCGTCGACGACGTCGACGTAGTCCTCGTACAACCGGGTCAGCTGCTCCGGCCCGAGCTGCTCCGACGCCGCGCCGCGGAATTCCGTGAGCAGTTCGGGCAGTGTCGGTGCCGGGGTGTCCCGCTCCGCCGACGCGTAGCTGTCGATCATCGCGAGCACACGCACCTCCTCGCCGACCGAGCGCAACTCGACGGCCATCGCGTGCGCGATCACGCCCCCGACCGAGTACCCGAGCAGGTGGTACGGCCCCCGCGGCTGCACACGGCGAATCTCTTCCACGTATCGATGGGCCCGCTGGGCGATAGACGAAAACCGTTCGACGGGCACGGTCACGGCGGGCGACTGCACACCCCAGACGGGACGGTCGGGGCCGAGATGCGCACTCAATCCCGCATAGCACCAGGCCAACCCGATGGCCGGATGAATGCAGAACAGCGGCTCGCCACTGCCGTCCGGATGCAGCGGCAGCAGCACCCCGAGCCCGGCGGAGGTGTCGGAGGCCGCGGCGAAACTCGACGAGATTCTCGCGGCGATGCTCTCCGCGGTCGCGTCGGCGAAGAACCAGTCGAGCCGGACCTCGACCCGAGTCGTGGCGTGCAGCCGTGACGCCGCCCTGGTCGCGGACAGGGAGTTGCCGCCCAGTTCGAAGAAATTGTCGTCCAAGCCCACCAGGCCTGTGCCGAGAACGTCCGCGAACACCGCGGTGACCAGTTTCTCGGTGCGGGTCGTCGGGGGACGGAACCGCTGCGCCCGTGGCACACCCGGATCCGGAAGCGCCCGCCGATCCAGCTTGCCGTGCGGTGTCGACGGCAGCGCCGCCAGCCCCACGATCTGGTTGGGCACCATGTACCGGGGCAGCCGCTGCGCCAGTTCCGCCGACACGGCACGGGTATCCACCACCATGCCTGAACGCGGCACCACGTAGCCGACCAGCCGGGCCCCCGTGCCGGCTGATTCGTACACGGCCGCCGCGGACTGCGCGACGGCGGCATTGTGTCGCAGCGCCGTCTCGATCTCCTCCAGTTCGACGCGCTGGCCGCGGATCTTCACCTGGAGATCGCGCCGGCCGAGGTAGTCGATCGTGCCGTCGCTGCGGCGACTCACCACGTCGCCGGTCCGGTACATCCGGTGACCGGGCGGTCCCCACGGATTCGCCGGGAATCGGGAGGCCGTCACTCCCGGCTGCCCGAGATAGCCGCGCGCCAACTGGGCACCCGCCAGGTAGAGCTCACCCGGAACGCCGACGGGCACCGGATGCAGCCGCGAATCCAGCACGAGCACGCCGACGCCCCTCTGCGGTACGCCGATCGGGACGGTCGCGTCCACGGTTTCGACGACCGTACGGGTCACGGCGACCGCCGTCTCGGTCGGGCCGTACTCGTTGTACAGCACCGCGGCCGGGCACCGCGCGTGGACACTGTGTGCCGTGCCGGGCGGCAGGACCTCCCCGCCGCAGGACACCTGTCGCAGTGACGTGAGGTCCGCGTCGGGGATCGCCAGGATCTCGGCCAGCATCAGGGGAAGGAAGTATCCCGCGGTCACCCGGTGCCGTCCGATCAGCCCGGCGAGATGCCGCGGGTCGCGGTGGCCGTCCGGTCGAGCGATCACCAGCCGCGCACCGGCGATCAGCGGCCACCAGAATTCGCGGACCGAGGCGTCGAACGTGTACTGCAACTTGAGCATCACCGTGTCGTCCGCGCCGAGCGGGTCGGTGTCCTGACGCCAGTTCAGGAAGCTCACGACGGCCGCATGGGTCACGACGACACCCTTCGGGGTGCCCGTCGACCCCGACGTGTGGATCACGTACGCGGGGTTCTGCGCCCGCAGGGGCGCGATCCGGTCCAGATCGGAGATCGGTGACGGATCGATACCGGAGAGGTCCACCCGGTCGATGACGGAGAGCAGCGTCTCCGTGGGCAGGACGTCGGAGAGGTCGAACCGATCGCGCTCGGTGGTGAGGACGGCGCGTGCGGCCGACGACCGGATGACCTGGGCATTGCGCTGCGCGGGCTGATCGGGGTCGATCGGCACGTACGCCGCCCCCACCTTCGCGACGGCATACATTCCGACCAGGAGATCGACGGAGCGGCGAATCGCCAGGCCCACCATGGCCTCCGGGCCGACGCCGGCGCCGATCAGGTGCCGGGCGAGGCGATTGACCTGTTCGTCGAGTTCACGATAGGTGAGTGTTCGGTCTCCGGAGACGACGGCGATCGCGTCGGGTGCGGCGGCGACCTGCCGCTCGAACAGATCGACGAGGGTCTCACCGGAGGACGGCGCCGCGGTGGGGATGTCCGGGTCCGGATCGAGGAGGGCGAGGTCGCCGACGGCCGTACCCGGTTGTGCGACCGCCTCGCTCAACGTCCGGATGAAGCGTTCGCCGATGTCCGCGACGGTGTGGTGGTCGAACAGATCGGTGGCGTACGTGAATACGGCTGCGCGCCGGGGACGTTCCGTCCACGGGTCCGGATCGGCGGTCACGGTGAGTTGCAGGTCGAATCGGGCCGACCGGGTAGGGGGAGCCATCGCCGACACCCGGAGTCCGGGCAGGGTGAGCTGGGCGTGATCGAGGTTCTGGAACGCGAGGGCCACCTGGAACAGCGGATTGCGTGCGCGTGACCGGGCGGGATCGAGCACCTCGACCACCGTTTCGAACGGAACGGTGGAGTGCGCGAACGCGTCCAGGTCGCCTTCTCGTACGCGGCCGAGCAGCTCCGCGAAGCTTTCCGCGGGAATCACCTGGGTGCGCAGGACCAGGTTGTTGACGAACATGCCCACCAGTTCGTCGAGGGCCTGATCCCCGCGTCCCGCGACGGGAGTGCCGATCACGATGTCGGTGGATCCGCTGAGCCTCGCGAGGAGCACCGCGAACGCCGCGTGCACGACCATGAACGGGGTGACGGCAAGGGTCGTAGCGGTGTGCTCGACCGCACGGTAGAGAGCGTCGTCGAGCGCGAATTCGACTGTGCCGCCGCGGTGCGACGCGATGGCGGGATGCGGCCGGTCGGCAGGGAGGGACAGCTGTTCCGGCGCACCCGACAACGTGTCCTTCCAGTACGACAGTTGCTGCGCGGCAACGGACTGTGGATCGTCGCGGTCGCCCAGCAGTTCGTGCTGCCACAGGGTGTAGTCCGTGTACTGGACGGGCAGTTCGGCCCACCGGGGCGCCGCGCCCGAGACCCGCGCCTGGTAGGCGGTCATCAGATCGCGGACGAGTAGCGGCACCGAGAACCCGTCCGCGCTGATGTGATGGATCATGACGGCGAGCACCCACTCGTCGGGGGCGAGGGCGAACAGCCGCGCACGGATCGGCGGTTCGGCGCCCAGCGCGAAACCCTTCGACGCGAACGTCGCGACCCGCGCGCCGACGTCACCGCGGGGCACGGGTACCGGGCGGAGCGTGGGAGCGGCCCGCGACACCGGGACCAACTGCTGGTACGCGACGCCGTCGCTGTCGGGATACAGGGTGCGCAGCGGCTCGTGACGGCCCACCACGTCCGCGACGGCCGCGGTGAGGGCATCGACGTCGAGCGTCCCGGTGAGCCGCAATGCCATCGGGATGGTGTATTCGGGGGAGCCGGGGGCGAGGCGGGCGAGGAACCACAGTCGTTGCTGCGCAGGCGACAGCGGCACGCGGGCGGGGCGCGGACGCACGGTCAGGGCGACGTGCGTCGCGCCGTCGGTCTGCTCGGCGACGGTCGCCGCGAGCGCGGAAACGGTCGGCGTGTCGAACAGCGCGCGCACCGGCACCGTCGTCTCCAGCGCGGCACCTATCCGGGACGCGGCACGCGTGGCGGAGAGGGAACTGCCGCCCAGGGCGAAGAAGTTTTCGTCGCGCCCCACGAGGTCGAGTCCGAGCACCTCGGCGAACGCTGTCGCCACCACCCGTTCGGCGGGCGTGTGCGGCGCCTCGAACTCGGTGGCCGCAGGAACGGGGTCGGGTAGTGCCGAGCGGTCCAGCTTCCCGTTCACGGTGAGCGGCACTGCGTCCACCACGACCACCATCGCGGGCACCAGCGGCGTCGGCAGGCGCGTCGCCGCGAAGCGGATCAGCTGATCGGGATCGACTGTCTCGTTCCGTGCCGGGAGCACGTACGACACGAGTGCGTCGACGCCGTCCCGAAGTTCACGCACATCGGTCGCCGCGAATCGCACGGCCGGATGGGTGAGGAGGGTCGCGTCGACCTCGCCGAGTTCGATTCGGACGCCACGCAGTTCGATCTGCGAGTCGTTACGGTACAGATACTCGATCGACCCGTCGCGACGCCACCGGCCCACATCACCCGTCCGGTACATCCGCGCCCCGGAGGTGCCGAACGGGGAGGCGACGAAGCGTGCGGCGGTCAGCGCGGGCCTGCGGTGGTAGCCGCGTGCGACGCCCGGCCCGCAGATGTAGATTTCGCCGGCCACTCCCGTCGGCACCGGGTGCAGACGCGAATCCAGCAGGAGCACGGCGGCGCCGCGGACCGGACGGCCGATCGTGACCGGCTCGCCGGCCGCCATGGGATCACTGATACTCGTCATGATCGTCGTCTCGGTCGGACCGTAGCCGTTGTACACGGCGATCTGTTGCTGCGCCGCCCACACCGCAACGAGTTCCGGCGGGCAGGGTTCGCCGCCCACCACGACGACCCGCAGGTCGTGCAGGCCGCGCGGGTCGACGGTCGCCAGCACCGTAGGCGTGGTGAACACGTGGCTGACCCGCTCGCGGGCCAGCAGGTCGGTGAGTTGATCGTCGCCCCGGACCGTCGGCGGTGCGAGCACCAGGCAGGCGCCCGCACCGAGCGCGAGCAGCATCTCCAGCACCGCGCCGTCGAAGCTGGGAGACGAAGCGTGCAGCGTGCGCGACGACGCCGTCACCGAATACCGGTCCCGCTGCTCCGCAGTGAAGTCGGCGAGACCGGTGTGGGTCACCACCACTCCCTTGGGGTTTCCCGTCGAACCGGACGTGTAGATCACGTACGCCGGATGGCGCGCATCCAGCGGCCGAGCACGGTCGGCATCGGTGACCGGGGCCGAAGAGTAACCGCGACATTCGGTTCGGAAGTCCGGGTCGTCGAGCACCAGCCAGTCCGTATCGTCCGGCAGGGCCTCGCGGTCCGCGGCGGTGGTCAGCCCGAGGGCGGCGCCGGAGTCGGCCATCAGATACTCGACCCGCGCGGCGGGGTAGTGCGGGTCGACGGGCACGAACGCGGCACCGGTCTTCGCGACCGCCCACACGGAGACGACGGACAGGGCGGACCGCGGCACCCCGAGGGCCACGAGTGCCCCGGGTCCGACCCCACGCAGCAGCAGGGCGCGGGCGAGCCGATTCGACTCGGCGTCGAGTTCGCGATACGTCATCGACCGGCCGTCCGCGGTCAGCGCCGATCCTCCCGGATTCTGCCGGGCGGCGGCGGACATCAGGTCGGGCAGGGCGCGTTGCGGCAACGACGGCGGTCCGTCGTGCCGCGCCTGCTGCTCCGCGACGTCCCGCACGTCGACGTCGCCGATCACGACGGCCGGGTGGGCCAGCGCGGCCCGCAGAATGCGCTGGAACCGGTCCGCGAATCCCGCCACCGTGGCGTCGTCGAACAGATCGGTGGCGTAGGTGAAGACGCACGACAACGGTCCCGGGTCGCCCGCGTCGTCGACCGATTCGGTGACCGTCAGCTGCAGGTCGAATTTCGCGGTGTGCGTCTCGATCTCGACGATCTCGGCGGAAACCTCCGGTAGATCGATCACGACCGGCACCGTGTTGTGATAGGCGAGCGCCAGCTGGAACAGTGTATTGCGACTACGGGATCGAGCGGGCGCGACCGCCTCCACAACTTCCTCGAACGAGACGTCCGCGTGGGCGTACGCGGCGAGATCGACGTTGCGCACGCGGGTGAGTATGTCGGCGAACGTGTCGTTCAGCGCGACGTCTGTCCGTAGCACCAGTGTGTTGACGAACATCCCGACGAGGTCGTCGAGTGCGCGGGGCCCGCGTCCCGCGATAGGCGTGCCGACGACGATGTCCGAGGTATCGCCGAGCCTGGCCGCGAGGACGGCCAGCGCCGCGTGCACCACCATGAACGGAGTGGCGTCGTTCGTGCGCGCGAGAGCACGAATCCGCCGATGAATCTCGGCGTCGAGAGTGAACTCGACGCTCGCGCCGCGGTGCGTCGCGACGGGCGGGCGGGCACGGTCGAACGGCAGGGGGAGCAGTTCGGGCAACCGGGACAGGGTCTGCGTCCAATACGCGAGGCCCCGTTGTCCGTACTGCATTTCATGCTGCCAGAGGGCGTAGTCGGCGTATTTGACAGGGAGGGGCGTCCAGACCGGAAGGTCGCCCCGCGCCCGAGCGCGATACGCCGTCATCACGTCCCGGGCGAGCGGTCCCAGCGAGAACCCGTCGGCGCTGATGTGATGGACGACGAGGGTCAGTACCCACTCGTCCGCGCTGACCGCGAGAAGTTCGGTGCGAACCGGGGGTTCGGCAGTGAGGTCGAATCCCGCCGACAGCAGGTCGCGCACCCGGCCGACCGGGTCCGTCGTCTCCCGCACCGTGCACGGCGGCACCGCGGAGGCGGGAAGAACGTGCTGGCAGGGGATTCCGTCGTGCTCGGGGTAGACGGTGCGCAGGGGTTCGTGCCGTTCGATCACGTCACCCACCGCCGCACACAAGGCCGATTCGTCGAGCGTGCCGGTGAGGCGGAGCACGACGGGAATGCTGTCGGTGGCCGAGCGTCCGTCGAGACGGTTCAGGAACCACACTCGCTGCTGGGCGAGGGACAGCGGCACGTGGGCGGTCGGGGCGTGGGGGACGAGGGGCGGCCGCTCGGTGTCGTGTGTTCGTTTCGCGAGATACTCGGACAGTTCAGCGACCGTCGGGTGGTCGAACAGTTCGCGGATGTCGACGGACGTTCCCAGCGCGGCTCCGACGCGGGCGACGGCCTGCGCCGCGGTCAGCGAGTTTCCGCCCGCCGCAAAGAAGTTGTCGTTTCTTCCTACCCCGCCACTGCCGGTGACCTCCGCGAACACGAACGCGACCACGTCCTCGGTGGGGGTGGCGGGCGGATCGGATGCAGACTGCGCGGGCGCCGGTTCCGGTAGGGCGGCGCGATCCAGCTTTCCACTGGTCGTCAGCGGCAGCGCCGGGAGCGGAACGATGGCGGAGGGAATCATGTAGGCCGGGAGCAGACCGGCGAGACGGTCGGCGATCCGGCGCTCGTCCGGCGGCGCACCGTCCGCGGCCACGACATAGGCGATCAACCGGTCTCCCGCTTCCGGGTCGCGGTGCACCGTGACCGCCGCGTGTGTCACCGCCGGGTCGGACGTGAGTGCGGACTCGATCTCGCCGGGTTCGATGCGCTGGCCGCGGAGTTTGATCTGGAAGTCGCTGCGCCCGAGATACTCGAGCCGGCCCGACTCGTTCCACCGCACCACGTCGCCGGTGCGGTACATCCGGCCGCACGTTCCGCCGAAGGGGTCGGCCACGAAGCGTTCGGCGGTCAGATCGGGGCGTCCGGCATACCCGCGCGCCAAGTACCCACCGGCAAGGTACAACTCGCCCCTCGTCCCGACCGGCACCGGTCGGAGCCGGCCGTCGAGTACATACGTACGTATGTTGTGAACGGGACGGCCGATGGCGACCGCGGTGCCGAACTCGTTGCCGTCGAACAACTCCGAGGTCGCCGCCGCCGCCTCGCACGGGCCGTACCAGTTGTACAGCCTGGCGGTACTGCGTTCCCTGAATCGCGATGCCGTCGCCGCAGACAGGGGTTCACCCGCCGAGTACACGCGGCGCAGCGTCGAGAGCGCCCGCGGCCCGCACTGGTCCAGGAAGGCGTCGAGCATCGACGGAACGACATGGAGAGTCGTGATCGACTCCTGCGCGATGATGCGAGCGAGGTAGCGGGGATCGCGGTGGCCGCCGGGTTCGGCGATCACCACCCGTGCACCGGTGTGTAAGGGCCACAGCAGTTCCCACGCGGAAATGTCGAAGGTGAGCGGGGTCTTGTGCAGTACTGCATCGGAACCGTCGAGCGGAGTCAGCGTCTGCGCCCAGCGAAACTGGTTCACCATCATCTCGTGGGTCACCGTCACGCCCTTGGGTCGACCGGTGGAACCGGACGTGTAGATGACGTACGCGGCGTTCGCCGGATGCAGCGGTGCGCGTCGCTCGGAATCCGTGATCGATCGGGGGGCGTACCCGGTGAGGTCGAGCAGATCGAGATCCACGACGGCGACTCCGTCCGGGACCGTGCGATTCCGGGAATCGGACGTGAGGACCAGCGCGGGTGCGGCCGAGTCGATGACGAGTGCCGTTCGCCCGAGTGGGTGCTCGGGGTCCATCGGCAGGTAGGCGCCGCCGGCCTTCAACACCGCGTGCAGCGCGACGAGAAGCTGAATCGAGCGGGGAGCCGCGACACCGACGACGGTTTCCGGTCCGATTCCCTTCGCGACGAGATACCGGGCGAGCCGATTCACCCGTGCGTCGAACTCCGCGTACGTCAGTCGACCCGGGCCGAAGACCACCGCAACGGCCTCCGGGGAACGCGCGACCTGCGCGTCGAACAGGTCCACCAGGGTCTGCGAGGGCACCGGTGCGTCCGTCGCGTTCCAGGTGCGCAGAACCCGCTCGCGCTCCTGATCGCCGAGGAGGTCGAGCCTGCCGAGGACGACGTGCGGATCCCTGCCGATGCACTCGAGGACGCGGCCGGCCCGGGCGAGCAGGGCTTTCTCGTCGTACCGTCGCGACCGGCACTTCGCCGTCAGCCGGAGGGTCCGGGACACCGTCACCGCGAGCGTCACGGCGTAGTGCGAGGCGTCTTGTGCGCGAACACCTTCCAGCGTGAGCCCGTCCACGGGTTCCGGCAGCGCAGTGCGGTCCACGGGGTACGACTCGAACGCGACCAGCGTGTCGAACAGCGGCGCCACGCCGACCGCCTGCTGGATGTCCGCCAGACCCAGGTACTGGTGTTCGAGGAGACGGACGTGGTCGGCCTGCAGGCGGGTGAGCAGTGCGGCGGTGTCGATGTCGGGGTCCAGCGGAATCCGCACGGGCACAGTGTTGACGAACAACCCCACCGCACTCTCCACACCGGCGAGGTCCGCGGGCCTGCCGGACACGGTCGCGCCGATCACGACGTCGTCCCCGGCGGTCGCCTGCCCGAGAACAATTCCCCAGGCCGCCTGCACGACGGTGCTCATTGTGACGCCGAGTTCTGTTGCTCGCGCGGTCAGGTTCCGGGTGTCGTCCTCGCTCAGCTCCAGCACCGCCTCGGATGTGCTGGGGGTGGGCTCGGCCAGGGTGGCAGGCTCGGTGATGCCGTCGAGTGCCGCGACCCACGCCCGCGCCGACGCGGCGGCATCCCTCGCCGCCAGCCATTCCAGGAAGTCGCGGTACGGGCTCGAATCCGGCGACTCGGTGCGGACGTCGTCGCGTTGGTAGGCGGTGAAGAGTTCGCGCACCAGCAACGGCATGGACCAGCCGTCCAACACGATGTGGTGGGCGGTGATCGCCAGTTCGGCGCGGTTCGGCCCTCGCATCAGCAGGGTGAACCGAATCAGCGGTGGGGCAGACATGTCGAAGCGGGTGGTGCGGTCGTCGAGCAGGATCTCCTCGGCACCATCGTCCGTGAGGTCGACGTGCCGCCACCGCAGCGGCACGTCGTCGAGCACGAGTTGCACCGGGACACCGCGACTGTCGCGCACGAACGCGGTGCGCAGGTTCGCGTGTCCCGCGACGACGGCGACGCACGCGCGCCGGAGCCGATCCTGATCGAGGCGCCCGGACAGGGTCAGGATCACCTGCATCGCATACGGATCGACATCCGTGCCCGCGAGCGCCGCGTGGAACAGCAGGCCCGACTGCAACGGCGTCAGCGGCCACACGTCGAGCAGACCCGGACGGTCCCGCTCCCACTCGTCGATGTCGTTCCGGTCCACGGCGACGAGCGGCAGATCGGACGCGGTGAGCCCACCGGTGTGCGGAGAACGCGCCACCGCGGCGAGCGCCGTCAGCGCCTGCTCCCACAGATCGGCCAGCGCCCGCACGTCCTCGGATCCGATCGCACCCGTCGGGTAGGCGAAGGTGGCGTCGAGGACGCCGTGGGTGGTGAGCGCGGTGATGTCGATCAGCGCGGTGACCGGCATCGACGGCTCGGCCGACGAGAACAGGGTCGCGCCGTCCCGCACCGGGCGCCAATCACGTTCGGTCTCTGCGGTATCGAGACGACCCAGGTAGTTGAAGGCGATCTGGCCGACGCCGCCCCCCGGATACCGCAACAGCCCGTAGCCGACGCCCTTGTCGGGCACCGCACGCAACTGTTCCTTGACCAACTTGATCGCGGTGCTCGCGGAGCGGCCGCCCGCGAACGCCTCGTCCAGGTCGACGTCCCCGAGGTCGAGGCGGATCGGATAGATGCTGGTGAACCACCCGACGGTGCGGGAGAGGTCGGCGCCGGGGAGCACCGCCTCCTCGCGGCCGTGGCCCTCGAGCCGGATCACCGGCGCGGTGGCCGGTCGTCCCCGCCGGCGCTGCCACTGCGCGAGGGCGAGGGTGAGGGCGGTGAGCAGTGCGTCGTTGACCTCACAGCGGAAGGCGGCGGGGAGTCCGGTGAGCAACGAGTGCGTGACGGTCGCAGACACTTCCGTGTGGATCCGCTCCACGGTGGAATTCACGTCACGCCGCGCGTCGAGGGGGCGGGTGCCGAGCGGCGAATCCTCGTACGCGGTCATCTCACGCCAGAACGCCAGCTCGGACCTGCGGCCCGGCCGCTGCGCCTCCTCGATCAGGCCGTGCGACCACCGGCGCAGCGAGGTGCCGACCGGTGCGAGAGTGGGCGATACCCCCGCCTCCACCTGCGCCCACGCTGCAGCGAGATCACCGATCAGGATTCGCCACGAGACCCCGTCGATCACCAGGTGATGGGCGACGAGGAGGAGCCGCCCGGCGCGGGTGGTGTCTTCCGGTCCGGGGTCGAGCCAGACGCACTGCATCATCACGCCCGCAACCGGATTCAACCGGCGGATCGCGGACTCGTGTTCCGCCCGCGTCCGCTGCGCCGGGTCGGCGTGGGCGGACAGCGGGACCCGCAGGATCGTGCCCTCCGGCAGCGGTGTGCCTGCCGGGCTCACGGTGAGAAACGCCGTCCCGTCCGAGCGGCGCACGAGGCGCGCCCGCAGTGCATCGTGCCGATCGACGACGGCGCCGATCACACAGTCCAGCGTGTCGGAATCGATAGCGCGTGGCAGTTCCACCACCACGGCCTGGGCGTATCGGTCGATGACGCCTGCTCGGTCGAGGAGGAATCGGGCGGCCGGGGTGAGCGGCATGTCGCCGATCCCGCCGCCCGGAAGTTCCGCGAGGGTGGGTCTGTCGACGCCGTGTCCGGCCACTTGGCCGAGACGGAAGATCGTCCGCTGCTCGAACACGTCACGCGGAGTGAACGAGAATCCCGCACGCCGCGCTCGGGAGGCCAATTGGATCGCCATGATGCTGTCGCCGCCGAGCGCGAAGAACGACTCGTCCACACCGAATTCGGACGTCCCGAGGATGTCGGCGAAGAGGGCGTGGAGCGTCCGTTCGCGCTCGGTGTCGGGCGCGGTCCGGGAACGTGACCGGAGGCTGTGCTCGGGGAGAGCGGCGTGGTCGAGCTTGCCCGATGGGGTCAACGGAATGTGGGGGAGCACGACGACGGCGGCCGGCACGAGATGCGGGGGCAGTTCGGCGGTGAGGAACGACAGCAACTCCTGCTCGGTCACGGTGTCGGCGCCCACCACATACGACACGAGCTGATCGCCGGCCGTCTGCGCGCGAATCACGCTGACGGCGAATCGAACCGCCGGATGCCGGCGGAGTGTGGCGTCGATCTCGCCGGGTTCGACGCGCAGACCCCGGAGGTTCACCTGTTCGTCGCTGCGTCCGAGGTACTCGAGTTCGTGGTCGCGGGTCCAGCGGACGGTGTCGCCGGTGCGGTACATGCGGGTGCCCGGCGGCCCGTACGGATCGGCGACGAACCGTTCCGACGTCTGCCGGGTATTGCGGTGATAGCCGCGGGCCAGGGCGGTCCCCGCCACATACAGCTCGCCGACCACTCCGACGGGGACCGGACGGAGCCGGTGGTCGAGGACGACGGCCCTCGTTCCGTGGATCGGCCGGCCGATGGTGACCGGGCCGGGCTCGACGAGGGGCTCGCTGACCGTCGCCATGACGGTGGTCTCCGCCGGACCGTACGCGTCGATCATCCGGCATCGGGAGGCCCACCGAGACACCAGTTCCGGTGGACACTTCTCACCGGCGACGACGAGGGTGCGCAGACCTCCTCCGGGTTCCATCGACGCCAGGACCGACGGGGTGATCACCGCGTGTGTGACACGTTCGGTGGCTATCAGCTGCGCCAGAGGGGCACCGCCGAACACTGCGGGTGGGGCGATGACGAGAACAGCGCCGGAGCCGAAGGCCATCAGCATCTCGAAGACGGAGGCGTCGAAGCTCGGCGAGGCGACATGCAGAACCCTCGCCGCGCTGTCGAGATCGAGCCGGGTTCGCTGTGCGGAGACCAGATTGGCGATTCCGCGGTGGGTGACCACGACTCCCTTGGGAACTCCCGTCGATCCGGAGGTGTAGATGAGGTAGGCGGCGTCGTCGAGTCGTATTGCCGGCGTAGGGAAATCGTGGACACTCGAGCCGACTGTCTCATCGAGCAGTAGCCACTCGGGTTTGTCCGGCAGTGTGGTTGCGTACTCCGCGGACGTCAACCCGACTGCCGCGTGGGAGTCGTCGAGCATGTGCTGAACGCGGGGGACCGGGTAATTCGGATCCACCGGCAGGAAGGCGGCCCCCGTCTTCGCGACGGCCCAGACCGCGCAGACGTAGTCGGACGACCGAGGCAGAGCCACCGCGACGATGTCGCCGGACCCGACGCCACTCCGCGCCAGCGCCGCAGCGACCCGATCCGATCGGCCGTCGAGTTCGCGGTAGCTGATCGTCCGGCCGGCGCTGACGACGGCGGTCGCGTCCGGATGCTGTGCGGCGGAGGCGCGGAACACGTCGGCGAGCGTGACCGGGACGCTGTCGGGAGGTCCGGGGAAGGGGACCAGCGCCGCGGTTTCGTTCTCGGTGAGGACCGGGAGTCGACCGATCGGGTGGGCGGCATCGGCGTCGAGAAAGTGCCGGAAGTATCGCAGGAATCTCGTGTGGTGTCCCGCGAGCTCGTCCTGCGAATACAGTCGCGGGTTCGCCTTGAAATCGAGGTGCACACGTCCACGGGGACCGTACCGATACAGGTTCACCAGGAGGTCTTCGATCGGACCCGAGGACAGCACATGCAATTGGCTCCGCAGCGAACCGAGTTCGAACTCCTCGGGGAACAGCATGATGTTGACGGCGGGGCCGAACAGTCGCGGCCCGGACACCGTGTTCCCGAGGTCCGCGCGGATGTCCTCGTGCCGGTACCGCTGATGTCGCAGGGCGCCCGACATCACGAGTCGCGTACGGGACACCAGATCGCCGATGGTCGCCGTCCCCGCGGACGTGAAGCGCAGCGGCACCACATTGGACACCATGCCGCCGGACCGGCGCAGCGCCGCCGTCGTGCGGGCCGACACGGGCAGGCTGAGCGTGACGTCGTCCTCTCCGGTCATTCGCGCCAGATAGCCCGCGACCGCGCAGACGGTGAGCGTCGCGGGATTGACGCCGTGCGCTGCCGCGCATTTCTCGAGCTGATCGACGGCCTCGGTGCTCAACGTTCCGCTGACGTCCCGGGAACCGGCGGTCGCCGGGGCGGATCCGCGCGCGAGGGTGCTCGCGTGCGTGACACCGCGCATCGTCTCGGTCCAGTAGTCCCGGTCGGACTCCCGGCGGGCGGAGGTGCGGTAGTCGGTCTCGAGTTCCTGGATGCGCCGCAGACCGACGGGCCTGCTCGCGGGTGGCGGCAGTCCGTGCACCGCGGCGGTGTAGAGCGCGGCGATCCGGTAGAGCATCGTGACGGACCCGAAACCGTCCATCGCGATGTGGTGGGCGCGCGAATACCAGAAGTAGTGGTGGTGCCCGACGTGGAGAAGGAACGAGACGGTCAGGCGGTCACGTTGGATGTCGATCGGATCGGCGGTTTCGGTGCGCATCCACGTGTGCGCCGACGCCTCGGGGTCCGGCGTATCCCGGAAATCGAGATAGCCGACGGGAGCGTCCAGGCTCGGTTCCACCCATTGCAGCGGTTGCCCGTCGACCTCGGAGATCTGCAGGAAGAACGACTCGAACTCGGCCGCCGCCCGGACACACGCGGACGTCAGGACGCCCCGGTCGAGATCGCCGTGGATGTCGACGTACTGGGCGACCGACACCGGAACCGTGGGCTCGACGTGCTGCGCGAGCCACATCCCCGTTTGCGCGGGTGACAGGGGGAACGCGCGCGCCGACGAGTCTCCGGGACCAACCGAGGTCGGTGAACTCATCGCTGACTTCTCTCACGCATACGTCCCCGCACGACGCTGCTTGCTGGGGTGCCTCCATTCAGGAGTCTGCCCCAGTTTTCTAGGAGATTGCTTAGAAACGTCTAGATAGTGCTACTGCCGGTTGCAGTTGTGCGGTCACGCCACCTCATGCTCGCCGCCGGCAGCGACTTTCCGCAGGCCACGGTAGGCGCCCTCCGGCGTCTGCCGACCCGCGACCACCGCCTCGACCTCGGCGGCGATGGGCATGTCCACGTTGTAGTCGCGGGCCAGCTCCATCACGGTGGGGGCGGTCTTCACACCCTCGGCCACCTGCCCCAACTTGGCGACGGCCTCGTCGACCGTCATGCCGCGGGCGATGAACTCGCCCACCCGCCGGTTGCGCGAGCTCGGGGCCATGCACGTGGCGATCAGGTCTCCCACCCCGGTGAGTCCCGCGAATGTCCGCGGATTCGCGCCCATCGCCTCACCCAGCCGGGTCATCTCGGCCAACCCTCGTGCCAGGACCATCGCGCGCGTGTTGTCGCCGACGTCCAGTCCGTCGGCCATCCCCGAGGCGATGGCCACGATGTTCTTCAGCACACCGCCGAGTTCGCAGCCCAGCACGTCGGTGTTCCGGTACACGCGGAACACGGCGGACGCGAACAACGGCTGCAACGCGGTGGCCACCCGAACATCCTGGGTGGCGACGACCGACGCCGCGGCGAGTCCGTCGACGATCTCCCGCGCAATATTCGGGCCCGCGAGAAGCCCGACCGGGTGACCGGGCAGGCACTCGGCGATCACCTCGGTGGGTCGCAGTCGCGTTCCCGGCTCCAGCCCCTTCGCCAGCGACAGCACCGGCACCCACGCCCGCACCTCGTTGGCGATCTGAGCGAGGGTGCTGCGGACGGCGTGCGACGGCACCCCGACCACGAGAACGTCGGCTTCCTGGGCCGCTTCCACCAGGTCGGATGTGGAGCGTATGGAGTCGGGGAGTGGGCGGTCGCCGAGATAGCGGGAGTTGCGGTGCTCGTTGTTGATCTCGTCGGCAGTATCCGAGTTCCGCGCCCACAGCAGGGTCGGTGTGTTGTGGGCGGCGAGACCTGCCACCGTCGTTCCCCACGAGCCGGCGCCGAGCACGACGACGCGCACCGGGCGGGCCATTACCGATCACCCATCGAGTTGATGCTGTCCATGACCTCAAGCCTGGCACTTGCCGGACGTTCACGAAGCTGATTCGGCAAGTCCCTGTGGCCGCTAGCATCCATTCATGCGTGGACGAATTGCTGGACTTGCGGCGTGTGTCGGTGTGCTCGTCTCCATGGCAGCCGGTGAGGCGCACGGTGCACCCCCGCCGCTCGGCGACGCGGCGGCAGTGCGAGCCGCCCTCCAGTCGGCCGCCATGCCGATCAGCACCCGCACCGCGGAGTCGATCACGACCACCATCGGGCGCATCGCCGCGGGCACACCGCGCTACAACTACTTCCCCCGATCGGTTCATCTCGTCGAGGGCACAGCCCAGCCATTCCTGTACGACACCACCGCCGCCGACTGCCTCCCGGCCGGCTTCGGAGAGCAGAACGATTCGGTCGGTATCGCCCGCGCGGTAGCCGGCCCCGCCGTCGACGAGAACCTGCCTGTCCCTGTCATTTCGCCGGGGAAGGTCAATGTCTTCTTCAGCGGGATGAACACGGCAATGTCGTCGCCGCTGCAGGCCGACCTCGTCGAGGTCGCCTGGCTGAACCTCACCACCATGCAGTCGGGGCGAGCGCCGCTGTATCAGGAGCGGCCCGCCGATTTCATCGTCACGCTGTCCAACACCCTCGAGACAGGCAGGGGCACAATCGTGTTCGTCGTCTTCGGGAGCATCCTCGACAACACCAGCCGGGCGTTGCCGCCATGTGATTACGCCCCGGTGGTCGGCGTCGTCCAGGCGTGATCGCGCTGTCATGACGCGCGCAGATGCGCCGGGTCCGGGAGCGGCGGCGCGGCCGAGCGGTAGTGGTGCCCGGTCGGGGTGCCCAGGTCGATGAGGTGGGTGCCGCCGGGGTTGTGTACCGGTCGGGCAGTCCAGCCCGGCGCTTCCTTCGCGTAGTTGCAGGCCTCGCACAGCCCGGACCCGTTGTCCGCCGTCGTGGCACCGGATTCTCGGCGGGAGCGGATGTGGTCGTGATGCCGGATCGGCGCATCACACCACGGGGTGCGGCACGTCCGGTCCCGCAGGTCGATCAGCTGTCGTAGGCTCTTCGGGAACGTGCGCGACTGTGACTCCATCGCCGTCAACGCTCCCGACTGCGGGCACGAATACACCCGCCGCAACGCCGTCTCCGCGTCGGCATCGACAGAATTGGCCACCAACTGCCGCGCGATTCCCGCCGGCACCGGCCCGAACTCCTGCAACTGCGCGGCCTCGTGCCCACCCGCCAGCAGTGTCTCGTCCGAGAGCACGAGGTTCACTGCCACCGGCACACCCGGCGCCACTGATGCTCCGGTGCCGCGGTCGAACAACAAGTCCACCATCAACTGATTACGAGTACGACCACCACTGTTCCCGGTGGCGATCAGGCTGTCCGCATCCCGGCCGAGCGTGGCCTGCAGGCACACCGCCTGCTCGACCGGCATCAGCACGCTCAGATACGCCATCGAATCCGGCGCCGGACGGGTCGTGACCCGACGCTCCGACACCGCTTTGCGATGCCGGGCCACGACCGCCGCGGCGTCGAGTTCGACCGCCAATGCTTTCGCCCGTGCGATCAGCCCGCGGTCGCCGACCCCGTCGAGAGTGGCCGGGTCCGAACACAACCGGCGGTCCACGTTTCCCCGATCCGCGGCCGACAGGCACGCCGTTTCCCGCACCAGCAACGTGGCGCGCCATTCGTTCAACCGGCCCGACCGCAACAGGGCCAGAGTGTGCGGCATCTCGTGCACCAGGGCCTGCGCGAAATCGAGATGCCGGCCGCCGCGGTTCGGGGATTCCCTGCGCGCCAACGCAATCTGCGAGGCGATGCCGCGATCCCAATCCGCTCGCGGCAACCCCGCCGCCCTCCGGTCCGCGCGGATGCGGGTGGCGACGTCGTCGGTGATCACCGCCTGCGCCGCACACCCGACCGACTTCAGCATCTCGATCGCATCGAGTAGGTCGATCCCCAACCCCGCATCCCCGTCGGCGGAAACCACTCGCAGCCGGGCCGCGAACGCACGCAACTCGGCCAGATCCGGCGCTACCACTTCCCCCACAACCAACCTCCCCCAAGGTTATTCGAAACTGTGTTCGACTCTAGCAACCGAGTTCGGACCGGGCAATACCCGAATCGCCGACTGGGAAACGTGTGCATGGTCGGGGTGGCAGGAGGCCGGCGCTGCCGACCCGGGAAACGAGAGCACGATCGTCGTCGATCTCGCTACCACTTCCGTGCGGTGAGGAGGAGGTATTCCCAGTTCATCACGGTGCCGTCGGTGCCGTGGTCGAAACGACGGGCGAGATCGGCGAGTTCGTGGTCCAGCGCGGCGACTCGGGCGGGGTCGTCGGCGATGTTCCGGTACACGGCGATCGTCGGACCGTAGCGGGTCTTGAAGTAGTCACGGAAGTCCTCGGGCGACCGGAACTGATCGATGCGCACGGTGTGCCGGGTGGCCACGATGTCGGTGACGCGGTGGCCGAACAACGCCCGGACGTGTTCCTCTCGGCCCCACAGCGGCGGGGGCTGCGCGCCCGGCGGGGGCGGGGGTGCATACGGTTTCATCGTTGCGAACATCTGGCCGATGAAACCCTCGGGGGTCCAGCTGAGCAGGCCGATCGTCCCTCCCGGCCGGCAGACGCGGACGAGTTCGTCGGCGCTCGCCTGATGGTGCGGGGCGAACATGACACCGACACACGACATCACGGTGTCGAACTCGTTGTCGGCGAACGGCATGGCCTCGGCATCGGCTTCGCGCCACTCCACCTCGGCGCCGAGTTCGGCGGCCCGGCGGCGTCCGGCGTCGAACAGTTCGGGGGTGAGGTCCCCGGCCACGACGCTCGCGCCGTACAGCGCCGCAGGGATGGCGGCGTTGCCGGAGCCGGCCGCGACGTCGAGAACACGGTCACCGGGCCTGATCCGGCTCGCCCGGACCAGGGCGGGCCCGAGGCCGGCGATGATGTCGGTGGCGAGGGCGGGGTAGTCGCCGCGAGCCCACATGGCGCGGTGTTTGTTCTTCAGGTCGCGGTCGGCTTGCACTGCGTCGATCGTGTCATCCATCTCGGTACTCCGGTGGGTCGGCTGCATCGGTCGAGATCCAGCCTGGCCCGACGACGAGGCCCCGAACAGGCACCCTCGGGGTAGGTTCCCGTCACCCCGGACGTCACTCCTGGTCGCGGAACTGCGCCGCGAGTTCGCTGCGCGAGCGGATGCCGAGCTTCGCGTAGACCCGGGTCAGGTGGTACTGCACGGTCTTGACGGACAGGAACAACTCGCCGGCCGCCTCCTTGTTGCTGGCGCCACCCGCGACGAGTTCGGTCACGGCCCGTTCCTGCGGAGTCAGTTCCTCGAGCGTGAACCGGCTGCGTTTGAGGTTGAGGCCCCCGGCCTTGAGTTCGCGGTCGCACCGCTGCACGTAGGAGGTGGCTCCGAGCGCGAAGTACCCCTCCCGGGCGGCCTGCATGACAGCGTCCGCTTCGCGTCGCTTGCCTGCCCGGCGCAGGGTCTGGCCGTACGCGAAGTTCACCCGGGCGCGATCGTAGGGGAGGGGAAGGGTGTCGAGGTGCGTCAAAGCCGTCTCGAACACCTCCCGGGCGGCGTCGATGTCGCCGCGCGCCCCGGCGACGCGACCGCGGGCGTAACCGAGACGAGCCATCGCCGACCGGTGCCCGCGCTCCGCGGCGCGTTCCTCGTGCGGGGTGAGGAAGGCGTCCGCGTCGTCGACGCGACCGGCCATCACGAGCGCGTTCGCGTAGACGTCGGGCCACTGCCAGAAGCCGGGCTCGTCGATGCCCTCCCGCGGTTGCAGGCGGGTGAGTGGCTCCAGCGCCCTGATGACGGTGGCGTAGTCGGCCTGCACTTCGGCGCACTGGGCGCGTGCCAGGGAGGACGGAATGAACATCATCGGGTAGTCGTGCGAACTCGCAGCCGCGAGGCGGAGGTGCTCGTGCGCAGCGGGCCAGTTTCCGCGCAGCGCGTGCGTCTGCGCGCCGGTCCAGTGCACGAGGGGCCGGACGAGGTCGAGCGCGGCGTCCTCGAGCTGGTGTCCCGCACGATCGACCGTGGCGATGGCGCCGCTCCAGTCGCCGAGGGCGAATTGCGTTCGCGCCAGCCAGGCCTGCGCCCACAGCGAGATGCGGGTCGAGCCCATCCGGAAGGCCGTGGGGACGGCGCTCTCGAGTTCCTGACGCGCCGATTCGGGATCGTCCAGCGCCAGATCGAGCCAACCCCTGGCCATGTCGAAGCGCTGGGACTGGGCACCGAGCGCGATCTTCGCGGACAGCGTGTCGTAGGCGGCTCGTGCCTCCACGATCCGACCCGTGGCAGCGAGTCCGAGTCCCATGATCGCGGCGGATTCGACGGCCGACGGATCGCCCGGATCGACGAGAGCTACGGCCCGGCTGGCCCATTCGACGAGGTCCGGTCCGTGCCAGCGGACGAGTGAGTCCAGGACCCGGCGCTGGCAGATCAGCGCGGCCGTGCCCGGATCGGTATCCGGGTCGCATGCGGTCCACGACTGGGTGAGCAGCAGATCGGCCTCCGCGGGTCGTCCCCTGAGGATGGCGAGATAGCCGAGCACGGCGTCGCGTAACGGACTCTCGGGGAAGCTCTCGATCTCCGGCGCGAACGCCAGTGCCTGGGGAAGGTTACTGGCACCGACGAGAGCGTCGACGGCCCGGATGAGGCGTTGTTCGCGTTCGCCGCGGTCCGCGGTGAGGCGGCTCGACTTGATCAATGCGTCCGCGACGGCCGACCACGCCCCGACGGTTGCCCTCTGCGCAGAGTAGGTGTCCAGTTCGTCCGCGAGCGCCGGGTCGGCGAACGGTGCCGCTGCGGCGCGATGGTCCAGTCGCCTGCCCTCGTCCTCGACGATCCGTGCGGCATGATCGTGCAGGTCGCGCAGTCGGATCGGCCCGAGGCTGCGGTAGACGGCGGCGCGGGTGAGCGGTGACGGGAAGGTCAGCACGGTCACGCCGCGACGCTCGCCGACGGTGAGAAGGCCGGCACGATGGATTTCGTCGAGCGCTTCCACCGGGTTCTCGATTCCGGCGAGTGCCGCGGCGTGGGCGAATCGGGGATCCCCGGCGAGTACCGCCGCCGACTCGACGAGCGCCCGGGCAGACGCTGAGCACGCCGACAGTTGTGACTGCACTTTCGCCGCGAATATGCGGGGCACCGGGAGCACTGGCTGCCACTGGTCCCAGGCGCTGGGATCGACTTCCTGCAGAAGTTGCGTGAGGTGCCGCGGATTTCCCGCAGTGTGCTGAACGAGCTGGTGCGCCACCGGGGCCGGAAGGTCGATATGCGCAAGGGTATTCGCAAGTCTGCGGGTGCCGGACGCATCGAGCGGACGGACGTGGATCCGATGCCGGCGATGCCGGTCGAGGAGGTCGAGGACGTCCGCGGGAATACCGTCGGGAGGTTCCGAGTTCGCGACGAGGACGATCATCGCGGGTCGGTCGAGCAGATGCACGGCGGAGGTCAGCGCCTGCAGCGAGGCGAGGTCTGCCCAGTGCGCATCGTCGAGCACGAAGACGAACGGCGCGTCACCGGCAGGCGGATCGACTGCCGCGACGAGTTCGCGGGCGACGTCCAGTGGGTCCTTCGACGTCACGGGGGCACCGAGCAGCTGTTCGGCGACGCCGAAGGGATGGCCCGACGCCCACGGGGCGCAGACCGCGGAGAACGCCGGCAGGTCGGGATGCACCGCGAGGAAGTGTTCCATCACAGAGGTCTTGCCGATGCCCGGCACGCCTTCGACGACCACGACGACGGGCGCGTTCTCGCCCGCCTCACGCAGCATCGCCTCCAATTCGGCGAGTTCGCGGGAACGCCCGACGAGCTCGATGTTCCCTGGGTCACTCACACCACTCACCGTATCGCGACGCCTGATTTCGGCGTGTTCCTGGCGAAAACTGGGAACGCTTGTACCGTGAGGTTAGAAGCTGCTGGTCAGAACGACTACGAGTCGAAGGATTCGGTGCATTCATGACGACGGAGGCGAACTCCACGAAGTTGGAGCGAGTGGCGATCCGCTTTGCCGGAGACTCCGGCGACGGCATGCAGTTGACCGGCGACCGGTTCACGTCGGAGGCGGCGGCGTTCGGCAACGACCTCGCCACCCAGCCCAACTTTCCCGCCGAGATCCGGGCGCCTCAGGGCACGCTCCCCGGTGTGTCGTCGTTCCAGATCCAGATCGCGGACTACGACATCCTCACGGCCGGCGACCGCCCGGACGTCCTGGTCGCCATGAACCCGGCGGCGTTGAAGGCGAACCTGGACGATCTGCCGCGCGGCGGCATGATCATCGTGAACACGGACGAGTTCACCAAGCGGAATCTCGCGAAGGTCGGATACGCCACGAGCCCCCTCGACGACGACTCCCTCGAGGACTACGTGGTGCATCCGGTGGCGATGTCGACGTTGACGGTCGGCGCGGTCGAACCCGCCGGACTGAGCCGGAAGGACGGCGAGCGGGCGAAGAACATGTTCGCGCTCGGACTGCTGTCGTGGATGTACAACCGCCCCACCCACAGCATCGAGCGGTTCCTGCAGACCAAGTTCGCAGCGAAGCCGCAGATCGCGGAGGGTAACCTGCTCGCGTTCAAGGCCGGGTGGAACTACGGGGAGACGACGGAGAGCTTCGCGACCACGTACGAGGTGTCGGCGGCGACGCTCCCACCGGCAACGTATCGCCAGGTCACCGGGAACACGGCCCTGGCCTACGGGGTGGTGACCGCGGGACGGCTGGCGTCGCGGGACGTCTTCCTCGGCACCTATCCGATCACGCCGGCGTCGGACATCCTGCACGAGCTGAGCAAGCACCGGAATCTCGGCGTCACCACGTTCCAGGCCGAGGACGAGATCGCCGGAATCGGCGCGGCGCTGGGCGCGTCGATCGGGGGTGCGCTCGGTGTGACGAGCACGTCCGGACCCGGACTGGCGTTGAAGAGTGAAGCCATCGGGCTGGCGGTGATGACGGAGGTCCCGCTGCTCGTCATCGACGTCCAGCGCGGCGGCCCGTCCACCGGGCTCCCGACGAAGACCGAGCAGTCGGATCTGTTGCAGGCAATGTACGGACGCAACGGCGAGTCGCCGGTCGCCGTGATCGCGCCGCGCTCACCCGCGGACTGTTTCGATGCCGCGGTCGAGGCCGCCCGGATCGCGTTCACGTACCGCACACCGGTGCTGTTGCTGTCGGACGGCGCCATCGCGAACGGCAGCGAACCGTGGGCCATCCCGGACGTGTCCGAACTGGACCGGATCGACCCCGGCTGCGACACGGCACCACCGGTGGACGGCGAATTCGCACCGTACGCGCGCGACCGGGAGACGCTCGCCCGTGCCATGGCGATACCGGGAACGCCCGGGCTCGAACACCGCATCGGCGGACTCGAGAAGGCCGACGGCAGCGGCGACATCTCCTACGATCCCGCCAACCACGACCTCATGGTGCGGTTGCGTCAGGCCAAGATCGACGGAATCGCCGTTCCCGACGCGGTCGTCGACGACCCCTCGGGTGAGGCCGACCTGCTGCTCGTCGGGTGGGGCAGCTCGTACGGGCCCATCGGTGAGGCCTGCCGGCGGGCCCGCCGCGAGGGCAAGAAGGTGGCCCACGTGCACGTGCGCAACATCAACCCGCTGCCCGCCAATCTCGGTGCGGTGCTGCGCAGCTACGGGACCGTCGTCGCACCGGAGATGAATCTCGGCCAGCTCGCGATGATCCTCCGTTCGAGGTTCCTCGTCGACGTGCAGTCGGTGACGAAGGTGCGGGGACTCGCGTTCCTCGGCGACGAACTGCACGACGTGATCGACTCCGCGCTGGCCGGAACGTTGCGTGAGCACGAGGTCGCGAAGACCACCGGCGCGCTCGCGTCGGCGACCTACCGATCGACCGGACCCCGGTGGGAGGAATCGGTGTGACACAGATGATCAGTCGTGTCGGTGCAGATCTGGGACTGAGCGCCACCGCTCACGTGCCCACGACCGACGAACCGCAGAAGGCCAAGGACTTCACGTCGGACCAGGAGGTCCGGTGGTGTCCGGGGTGCGGCGATTACGTCATCCTCGCCACGATCCGAAGTTTCCTGCCGGAGTTGGGACTCCGACGCGAGAACCTGATGTTCGTCTCCGGTATCGGATGCTCGAGCCGGTTCCCGTACTACCTCGATACGTACGGCCTGCACTCGATCCACGGTCGTGCGCCTGCCATCGCGACGGGTCTCGCGGTGACGCGCCCCGACCTGTCGGTGTGGGTGGTGACCGGCGACGGCGACGCACTGTCGATCGGGGGCAACCATCTCATCCATGCCCTGCGCAGAAACGTCAACATGACGATCCTGTTGTTCAACAACAGGATCTACGGGCTGACCAAGGGGCAGTACTCGCCGACCTCGGAGGTCGGCAAGGTCACCAAGTCGACGCCGCTGGGTTCGGTGGACCACCCGTTCAACACGCTCTCCCTCGCGCTGGGAGCCGAGGCGACCTTCGCGGCCCGAGCCATGGACTCGGACCGCAAGGGGCTGACGGAGGTGCTGCGGCAGGCGGCGGCCCACCGCGGCACGTCGTTCGTGGAGATCTACCAGGACTGCCCGATCTTCAACGACGGCTCGTTCGACGTCCTACGCAAGGAGGGTTCCGAGCAGCGCCTCATCCCGCTGACCCACGGCGAGCCGATCGTCTTCGGCGGAGCAGGCGAATACTGTGTCGTCCGATCGGGTTTCGGCCTGAAGGTGGTCGCGGCTGCCGACGTCGACCGGGACGACATCGTCGTGCACGACGCCCACACCGACGACCCCGACTACGCGTACGCACTGTCGAGGCTCTCCGACCAGGACCTCACCCACACCGTGACCGGTGTGTTCCGCAGCGTCACGCGGGACACGTACGACGACATGGTTCGCCTGCAGAACGAGATCGCGCGGGAGAAGGACCCCGTCGACGACGGCTCGCTGCAGCGCCTGCTGACCGGTCACGACACCTGGACGGTGGAGTAGGCGGCCGCGGGCGCGGCGCGGGTGACCCGTGCGCGCGGAACGAAGAACGTCACGATCCCGCCCAGGACGGCGATGCCCGCGAAGACGTAGAACGCCACCTGGCTGCTGATGCCGGCGCTGATCAGTGCTCCGCCGATCAGGGGGCCGAAGATGCCGCCCAGCCGGCCGAATCCGGCGCACCACGCCACCCCGGCGCCGCGCGCGGACGTCGAGTAATAGTTGGAGACGAAGCCGTAGATCAGGACCTGGGTGCCGATGGTGCCGACTCCGGCGACGGCGACGGACGCGAGGAGCACCGGCAGCGGGAAGCCGAGCGTCAGGAGGATCAGGGCGAGTGCGGCGAGACCGAACGTCGTGGCGACGACGCGCTGCGGTCCGATACCGTCGGCGACCTTGGAGGCGATCAGGCCGCCGAGAATCGCGCCGCCGTTGAGGACGAGCAGGAACGACAGCGAACCCTTCGCGTTGAAACCGGCGTCCTCCATGATCTTCGGAAGCCACGTGTTGAGTCCGTACGTGAGCAGGAGGCCGGAGAAGCTCATCATTCCGAGAAGCGCAGTGCCCCAGGCGTAACGGCGCGTCGCGAGTGCGGCGAAGCCGACCTTCTCGACCGAGGCCCGTTCCGCGGCGATCTCGTCGGCGCCGGGCATCGGGATGCCGGTACGTTCGGAGATGCGGCGGGCCTTGTCCTCGTGGCCTCGGGCGACGAGCCACTTCGGCGACTCCGGCAGCTTCACGAGCGCCAGCGGAAGCAGGATCACGATGGGCAGTGCGCCGATCCAGAAGAGGCCGCGCCAGCCGATCGTGTCGCGCAGGACGATGGCGAGGAGGGACGCGAGCACCCCACCGGCGGGGACGCCGCTGTAGACGATGGCGTTGTACAGGTTCCGCTTCCCGGGAGGCGCGAACTCCGCCACCATCGCCCCGGCCGTGGCGACGAGGCCGCCGACCCCGATGCCGGTGAAGAATCGCAGCAGGCCGAACATGGTGACGTTGGTGGCCAATGCGGCGAGTCCCATCCCGATGGAGAACCAGGCGATGTTGACGAGCATCATCCGCCTCCGGCCGAGGTAGTCGCCCACGGCGCCGGCGGTGAGTGCGCCCACCATGACACCGATGAGCGCGTACGAGCCCAGCGCACCGGCCTGCTGCGCGGAGATCTCGCCGAGTTGGCCGGGATCGTTCATCAATGTCGGGAGGATGGTGCCGTAGACCACCAGGTCGTAGCCGTCGAAGATGATCGCGATCGTGGCGATCGCGACGACCCAGGTGACGGCACTGCGGTGTCTCGGACTCGCCCAGGTGTCGGGGGTGGTGGATGGGTTCATGGTGATCTCCGCTCGGTGGGTGTGACGGGGAACCGGGTCTTGCTCATAAGTGCGCTGTGTCACAAGTGAATTCAGGTAGAAAAATGCCCCACCGGCGAGACGATGCAATGCGCCCCGCCGATGAGGCGGTCGAGATCTGTGGGCAGCTAGCCGAGGTCGCCACCGGCGACGGGCAGTACCGTCCCGGTGATGTAGGTGGCCTCGTCGGAGGCGAGGAAGACGATGGCCGCGGCCTGCTCGTCCAGCGTTCCGTACCGCTTCAGCAGGGACGAGTCGACCGTCTGGTCGACGATCTGCTGGTACCAGGCCTTCTCCTGATCGGTCTCCGCTCCGGGGCCGCGAGGAACGCGGCGAGCGGGCGCCTCGGTGCCGCCGGGAGCGGTGGCCACCACGCGGATTCCGTACTGTGCGGCCTCGAGAGCGAGAGAGGCGGTCAGGGCGTTGACCCCGCCCTTCGACGCCGCGTAGGGCACGCGGTTGACACCCCGCGTGGCCACCGAGGACACGTTGACGATGGTGCCCGACTCCTGCGCGATGAGGTGGGGGAGGACGGCGCGGCACGTCCACAGGGTCGGGAACAGCGACCGCTGCACCTCCGCCTGGATCTGCTCGGCGGTGTAGTGCTCGTACGGCTTGGCCCAGATGGTGCCGCCGACGTTGTTGATCAGCACGTCGAGCCGGCCGTGCTGCTGCCGCGCCTCGTCGATCGCCGCCTCTGCGTCGGCGAACTGTTCCAGATCGGCGGTGATGCTGTGCGCGTCGGTGCCGTTCTCGCGCAAACCCTTCGCGACGTCGTGGACGAGTTCGGCGCGGTCGATCAGGATCAGCGACGCACCCTCGGCCGCGAGCCGGGTGGCGACCGTCAGGCCGATGCCCTGCGCTGCGCCGGTGACCGCGACGACCTTGCCGTCGAAGCGGTGCGGAGTGACGAGTCCACTCATGCGACGGCACTCCTCTCGATGGCGCGGCACATGGTGGCCTTGGCGTGCGCGCTGTGGCTGACGATCAGGTCGTGGGCGGCGGCCCGGTCACCCTTCTCGAACGCGGTGACGATGTCGAGGTGGTCGTGCTGGATGTGCTCGTCCACCCAGTCCGCGGTGCGAAGCACCTTCGTCATGAGCTGCGTGACCTCCAGGCGGTTGTACGCCTCAAGGAGCACGTCGTTGGCGGTGCACCGGAACAGGAATTCGTGGAATGCGGCGTTGGTGTCGGTGAAGGCGCCTGCGTCCGTGAAGTGGTCGTTCTCGATCGATTCGCACGAGGTCTCGGCGAGGATCCGGTACTCGGACAGCTGTTCCTTCGTCATCCGGCCGATGGTCAGTTCCATCGCACCGAGTTCGAGCGCCATGCGGGCGTCGAACTGTGCGTCCGATTCGGACAGAGGCTGGTGTTCCTCGCCGATCTCGTACTCGGGGGCCGCCTCGACCGTGTCGGCTGCCGGCGGTGCGGAGGCCTCCGACCCACTCGGCGTCGCCGCGTTGTTGAACTTCTCGAAGTAGAAGTTCACCGGCGTGACACCCTCCGACTTCAGGTGGTCGCGCACCGCCTCGACCATGGGAGGCGGACCGCACAGGTACACGTCCACATCGCCGTCGTTCAGGTGGGCGGGCTCGAACAGCCCGGTCACGTACCCCTTGTTCGGTGCACTGCTCGCCGGGTCGGACACGCAGTAGTCGAACGTGAACTGGGGCAGGGACTTCGTGTATTCCTCGAGCTTGTCCAGTTCCACCAGGTCCGCGTCGGACGAGACGCCGTAGACCAGGTGCACGGGTTGGTCGGCGGCGTCGGTGCGCATCTTGTCGAGGATCGACAACAGCGGGGCCAGCCCGGTGCCGCCGGCCAGCAGCAGGGCGCGACGCTTCTGCTCGCGGAGGAAGAAGCTTCCCATCGGGCCGGTGAACTCGAGCGTGTCGCCGACCTGTGCGCGGCTACGCAGGTACTCCGACATCAGGCCACCGTCGGTGATCTTGACCAGGAACGACAGTTCCTTCGACGTGGGTCCGGTGCTGAACGAGTACGAGCGCGTCGCTTCGGTCCCGGGAACGGTGATGTTCACGTACTGGCCGGGGAGGAAGACGAGGTCGTCCCGGTTCGCGATCTCGATCGTGAACCCGATGGTGGTGTCGGAGAACTTGCGGATCTCCGTGACCGTCGACGAGAACGTGCCCGCGGCGGTCTTGGCGACGTCGGACGTGGTCGGGATCTGCAGCACCAGATCGCTTTCCGGCATCATCTGGCACGGCAGGCAGTACCCCTGCTCCGCTTCTTCGTCGGTGAGCGCTTCCTCGATGTAGTCGCCGCCGTCGTACGTGCCGGATTCGCAGAGCGACTTGCAGGTGCCGCACGCCCCGTCTCGACAGTCGAGCGGAATGTTGATGCGCGCGCGGTAGGACGCGTCGGCGACCGTCTCGTCGCCGTCACACTTGATGAAGCGGGTGATCCCGTCCTCGAAACTCAGTGCAACTTGGAAAGTCATGGAAAACAGCTCGATTCGCGAAGAATGGGGAAGAAATCAGATGTGGTAGATGTCGACCACGTGGTGGATGTAGTCGTTCTTGAGCACGACCTTCTTCTTCCGGATCAGAGGCTGCTCACCGGAGAAGTCGATGGTGTAGAACGAATTCCCGAAGTACGTGTCGACCGTGTTGTACCGGAAGTAGAGCGTGAACCAGTTGAACCGGACGTCCACGACTTCGCCGCGACGCTCGGTGACCTCGACGTTCGAGATGTTGTGACCGGTGCGGGGTTCCGGAAGGCTCGTCGCGCTCGACCGATCGGTCTTGATGCGGAACACCCGGTCCTCGATGCCACCACGGTTGGCGTAGTAGATCAGGGAGATCTCGGTCATCGGGTCGGTGGTCAGTTCACCGTCGTCGGCCCACGCCGGCATCCAGAACTCGGAGTCGGGGTGATAGCACTCGATCCACTTCTCGAACTCGCGGTCGTCGAGGTAGCGGGCCTCACGGTAGAGGAACTGCTCGATGTCGTGCTGGGTGACAGTGCTTTCGGCTACTGCGGTCATGTTTCTCGTCTCCCTCAGCGGTTGTTCGCGGCAACGTCGGCGTCGAGCGCCTTGGTGAGCGCTTGCACCCAGTAGCCGTGCTGGATCGGGTACAGGCCCTCGTCCTCGGTCTTCACGCCGCTGGAGATGGGGTTGATGCCGATCTTCTTCGCGTCCTCGTCGGGGCCCTGGAGTTGGTGGGTGACACCGCGGCTGAGGTCGTTGAACGGTGCGGCGCCGGCCTGGTACGTCTTCTGGCAGGAGCGGAACTCCTCGAGATCGTCCGGGGTGGCCATGCCGGTGGCGTTGAAGAAGTCCTCGTACTGGCGGATGCGGGCGGCGCGTGCGGTGCGGCTCTCACCCTTGGGGGCGATGCAGTAGATGGTGACCTCGGTCTTGTCGACGGAGATCGGACGGAAATGCCGGATCTGGGAACCGAACTGGTCCATGAGGTACACGTTCGGGTACAGGCACAGGTTGCGGGACACGCCGATCATCCAGTCGGCGCGGTCTTCGCCGTACTCGGCGACGAGTTCGTCGCGGCGCTCGTTCAGCGGACGGTTGGCGGGGTCGGCCCACTTGGTCCACAGCAGCAGATGGCCGTTGTCGAACGAGTAGTACCCGCCCTGCTGCTTCGACCACTTGCCGGCGTCCATCGCCTTCGTGGCGTTGGTGGACTCGCCCGACTCCCGGCGCGACGTGGTCGCGGCGTAGTTCCAGTGGGTGGCGGACACGTGGTAGCCGTCGGCGCCGTTCTCGGTCTGCAGCTTCCAGTTGCCGTCATAGGTGTAGGTGGACGCGCCGCGCAGGACCTCGAGGCCGTCGGGCGACTGGTCGACGATCATGTCGATGATCTTCGTGGTGTCACCGAGGTGTTCCTCGAGCGGCGGGACGTCGGCGTTGAGGCTGCCGAACAGGAAGCCGCGGTAATTCTCGAACCGCGCGACCTTGGTGAGGTCGTGGGAGCCGTCCTTGTTGAACTGTTCCGGGTACCCGGCCTCACGCGGGTCCTTGACCTTGAGGAGCTTGCCGGAGTTGTTGAACGTCCAACCGTGGAACGGGCAGGTGAACGTGGTCCGGTTGTCCGTCTTGCGCCTGCAGAGCATGGCGCCGCGGTGGCTGCACGCGTTCACCAGGGCGTTGAGCTCGCCCTCCTTGTTGCGGGAGATCACGATCGGCTGGCGGCCCATGTACGTGGTGAAGTAGTCGCCGACGTTCGGGATCTGGCTCTCGTGGGCCAGGTAGATCCAGTTGCCCTCGAAGATGTGCTTCATCTCGAGTTCGAACAGGTCCTCGTCTGTAAAGACGCTACGTCGCACCTGGTAGCGGCCGGTTTCCGCGTCCTCGATGAGTGCGTCGGCCAGCTTGGCCCGCACGTTTTCGGACGGCGCTGTGTACAGGGTTTCAGTCATGGGATCCTCCAAGATCTCCGGGGGCTTGCGCCCTGCGAGGGCGCCCGGGTCCGGCAATGAATTCCACTCTTGCAGCCTGTGCGCTGCATCACACTAGGCATTTACCGAGTACTGACTAGGACGTGTTCGGCATGCGCACACCGGGGTCTCGGAGAACCCCGGTGTGCGTCGGTGCCGCGATCAGACGGCAGGCGTGAACTTCTCCCGGAAGATTCGCCGCGGAGCCATACGCCGGCGCTTGAATGCCTTGACGCCGGCGTCGACCATCGCGGGCGGCCCGCACAGATACCCGGAGTATCCGCGACAGGTGTCGAAGTCCTCCACGAACGCGTCCGTGACGTAGCCGGACCGCCCGGACCACGACTGGTCGCTCAGACACGGAACGTATCGGAAGCCGGGGTGCGTGCGTTCCCACTCCTGGAACAGGTCGACGTCGTAGAGGTCGGACTCCTCGCGCACGCCGTGATACAGGTGGATCGCGCGGTCCGGAGCCGACGTGAGTGCCTGGCGGGCCATGGCTTTCAACGGCGCCAATCCTGTCCCGCCGCCGAGCAGAACCATCGGACCCTCGTCGCCCGGATCGAGGCGGAAGGCGCCGAGCGGGCCCAGCAGGTCGACGCGCTCGCCGACGGACATCGATCCGAAAACCCATCCGTCCGTAGCCACTCCGCCCGGCTGCCGGCGGATGTGGAATTCGAGCACCTTCGATTCACCGGGTGGATTGGCCATGGAGTACTGACGACCCTGGTCGGTGCCGGGTACCCGCAATTCGACGTACTGCCCCGCCGAGAATTCGAGCGGGCTGTCGAGCGTGACGAGAACCCGCCGCGTGTCACGGGCGACGTCCTCGATCGCGCTCACGGTGCCGACGAGGTCCCGCAGGGCGTGGACGGCGCCCGCCGGCGCCGTGTCCAGGCGTTCCACCACCGTGTCACTGCACGGGGTCACCTGGCAGGCCAAAGCAAACCCCCGCTCGCGTTCGGCCTGGGAAAGCGTGTTCTCCGGCGACCGACGGTGATCGACGGACCCCGACACGACCCGCAGCTTGCACGTTCCGCACGTGCCCTGATTGCAGGAGTTCGGCATCCACACGCCGCCCCGCAGAAACGCGTCCAGCAAAGATTGGTCCGGTCCGCACTCCACGGTGTCGGCGGCGACCGAGACGGTGAAGGTCACGGCTACACCTCCCACGTGGTCTGGAGTGCGGTGGGGCCGCGGAAGCCCCAGCCCCAGAACTCGACGTCCGCGGCGGTGTCGCGCTCGAGGTTCGGGATCGCTTCGAACAGTTCCTCCAGTCCGATCCGGCACACATGGTTGGCGAAATAGATTCCCGCGCACGCGTGGTTGCCCGAGCCGAATGCGAGGTGGGGGAGCGGGGGACGGGTCATGTCGTACTGGGTGGGGGCGTCGTAGACCTCCGCGTCGTGGTTGGCCGAACCGTACGACAGCAGGACGACGGACCCCTCGGGGAGGGACACGTCGCCGAGCGTGACGTCCGTGGTGCTGATGCGTGCGGTGGCCGACCAGATCGGGGACGTCCAGCGCATCCCCTCGGAGATGGCCCGCGGAATGAGGGCAGGCTCGTCGACGACGGCCTCCAATTGCTCGGGCCGGGTGAACAGGCCGACGAGCGTCGAAGCCATGCCGTGGCCGGGTTCCTGCATCGCGCCCAGCAGATAGACGAAGAGGGTGGGGTAGATGTACTCCCGGTCGCGAACCCGGCCCTCGGGCATGCCGTCGTGCAACCAGTGCGAGATGGCGCTGTCGTCGGGGTTGACGATCCAGTTGTCGATCAGCGGATCGACGATCGCCCGGATCTCGGCTTTCGCCTCGTCACCCTGGACGAATCCCTCGGGGTTGGTGAACTCGCCGTTCGCGTCCACCCCGGCGTTGGTGAAGGAGTTCGACAGCCGGTGGAACCAGTCGCGTAGCGTGTCCGAGCTGACGTCGTTCAGGCCGAGCAGGTCGCCGAGTGCGCGGACGCTGACGGGCTCGCAGTACTGAGAGACCAGGTCGGCCTTGCCGTCGTTCTCGAACTGCTCCACGTAACGCCGGGCGATGGGGCGGACGAGTCCGTCGACCCAGCGGTCCACCTCCGACGGCTGCAGTGCGGGGTCGACCATCGAGCGGAGGTCGCGGTGGATCTCGCCGTTGACCCCGATCACGGCGGGGTGACCGAACGTGCGGCCGCCGGCCTTGGTGATGATCCCCTCGAAGTCGGGGCTGTTGGCGATGGTGCGGCAGAGGTCGGCGGTGGTCGCGACGAACGAACCGAGAACCGGGACGTACGCCAGCGGCGCCTCGGCGCGCAGCCGTTCGTACACCGGGTACGGGTTGCGCTCGAGTTCCGTCATAGTGATCTCGTCGATCCAGGACAGGGTGGCGGTCATGTCAATTCTCCTCTTCGGAAACAACTTTCGCGGCCATGGCGGCGTGGAGGAGAACGTATTGCGCAGGTCGGTGGGTGGTCTAGCCATTCTGCGCGGGGTCTGGACGATGTGCGCGACCAGTTGTGATCGGGGTCTCAGTTATCCTCGACTCGGCGTCCCGGCGCAGCTTCAATAGGTCGGAACGACTCTTACCGAGGCAGGTGCATGACGATGGCATCGACGATCACCGAGACCCACGACTGGGATGCGGCGTCGAGGGCGGTGGCCGGTGCGTATTTTCCGCACACCCTGACCGATCTGTCGTCGGGCGGTGCGATGACGCTGTCGATGCGGACCGTCGACTTCGGTCCCGTCACGCTCGGCAGGCTGGACTGGGGCGCGGACGTGTCGATCGAATGCGACTACCCGGGTGCGTACGAGGTCAACATCCCGCTGTCCGGTTCACTGGAATCCTGTTCGCAGGGCGACACGGTGGTGTCGCGTCCGGGGCAGGCCACGGTCTTCCGGGCCGACGAGCCGACTCTGATCAGCCGGTGGAGCGGCGATTGCACGGTGCTCGGCGTCAAGTTCGACAGCGACTACCTCCAGCGGGAGGCCGACCGGATTCTCGGCACCGACTTGCGCCTCGGGCTGCGCCTGCCGTCCCAGATCGATCTCACCGGTGCATCGGAGAGCAGCTGGTTTCGCCTGGTCCGCTCGCTGACCGCGCAGCTGCGGGAGCCGGCCGACCTCCTCGCCAATCCGGTGGTCGGCCCGCAACTCGCCGGCGCGATCACGTCGGCCTTCGTCCTCGCCGTCACACCCGACGAGGAGGTGCGCGGCGGCGCGCCCCGACCGCGGATCGTCAAGCGGGTCCTCGACGGGTTGAACGACGACCCGGCCCGGGCCTGGACGGCAGCCGACATGGCCGAACTCGCCGGCACCAGTGTGCGCCGGTTGCAGGAAGGGTTTCGCGAGTACGTCGGACGAAGCCCGTCCGAATGCCTCCTCGACATCCGCCTGAGTCGCGCCGACGCCGACCTGAGGGCGCTGGAGCCGGGTGTCACGGTCTCCGAAGTCGCTGCCCGATGGGGGTTTACCCATGCGGGCCGGTTCTCCGCCGCGTACCGCCGGCGGTACGGCAAATCCCCGTCAGAGCTGATTCGCTTCTGACGGGGACTGCGCGGGTGTTCGGTTACTTGTTACCGAAGTACGAGACGTCGTCGTTGCCGATGAGGTCGGGGACCGTCCAGCCGTCGAGGTCGTACTCGGACAGGCACTGCTCGGCGAAGCCCTTCATGGAGGCGACGTCGCCGCGGTTCTCGGCGGCGAACAGCAGTTCGGCCTTCACGTTCTCGTGGTTGCCGGAGTAATTGCGCTCGTACAGTTCGTGGCGGCCACCGAACTCGCTGCCGATCGAATCCCACAGCGCCTTCATGATCTTGACGCGTTCGACCGCGGTCATCCCGTCGGAGCCGCGGACGTACTTGTCCAGGTACGGGCGGACGTCGGGGCTCTTGAAGTCGCGTGCGCTCGAGGGCAGGTAGATCAGGCCGGACGCGACGTCCTGTTCGATGATCTCCTTGATGCGCGGGTAGCCCTGGATCATGAACATGCGGTACGTGAGGCCGTATTCGAGCTTGGGGATGACGGTGTCGCCGATCCACGGCTCGGGATTGCGTGCCATGGATTCGGTGAGTGACCAGAACAGGTTTCGCCAGCCGATGACCTCACCGACGCGGGTCTGCACGCCGCGGAAGCCGCCGGCTCCGGTGGCGTCGAGGGCCTTCATCAGCATGCCGGCGATGAAGTCGAGTTTCACGGCCAGGCGCGTGCAGCCCTGGAACGTGAAGCGGGGCAGGAATCCGGACTGCGGGAAGAAGCCGTTGATCTTGTCCACGTCGCCGTACATGAAGACGTTCTCCCACGGCACCAGCACCTTGTCGAAGATGAAGATGGTGTCGTTCTCGTCCATGCGGCTCGACAGGGGGTAGTCGAACGGCGTGCCCATCACGGCCGCGTTCTGGGTGAACGAGGACCGGCAGATCAGCTTCACGCCCGGCGCGTCCATCGGGACGGTGCAGATGAGGGCGAATTCCTTCTTCTTGATCGGCAACCCGTAGTGGGCGATGAAGTTGTAGTTGGTGATCGCGGATCCGGTGGCCACGACCTTGGCGCCGGAGACGATCAATCCGGCGTCGGTTTCCTTCTCCACCTTCATGAACACGTCGCCGACCTCGTCCGGCGGGAGCTGCCGGTCGACGGGCGGGTTGATGATGGCGTGGTTCCAGTAGAGGACCTTTTCCTGCGATTCCTTGTACCAGCGTTCGGCGTTGTCCTGGAACGGCGAGTACAGCTCCTTGTTGGCGTGCAGGGTGCCGAGGAAGGAGGCCTTGTAGTCGGGGGACCGGCCCATCCAGCCGTACGTCATGCGCGCCCAGGTGGCGATGGCGTCGCGTTCCTTCAGCAGGTCGTCCGAGGAGGTGGGTGCCTTGAAGAACGGCATCGTGACGCCGCCGTTGCCGGTGTCGGTGGGGGTGGTGACCTTGTCGACGTGCTCGCCGGTGTGCATCGAGTCGTAGAGGCGTGCGGTCATCCGGATCGGGTTGCGGAACGCCGGATGCGTGGTGACGTCTTCGACGCGCTCCCCGTGCAACCAGATTTCGCGGTCGTCGCGCAGCGACTCGATGTATTCGTCACCGGTCATCGGCCGCGACGCGAAGTTGGCGGTGCGGTTGGCTTCGCAGTCTGCGGCCGGGTTGACCTTCGTCGGGTCGAGCGCGGTCTCGGGGGCGCTTTCGGTGGTGGTCATGGAATGTCCTTTCGGATCGGGCGGTCAGTTGACGGGCTGAAGATGGAATGGGGTGAAGGAGGTGGTGGCGTCGAACCAGCCGTTGTTCGGATCGTCCATCGATCCGTTCCATGCGGCCGACGCGGACGGTGAGCCGAGGTCGTGGAAAGTGCTCCGGTAGAACAGCAGCGGGTCCTTGCCGCTGGATTCGGCCGCGACGATCTCACCGATGAAGATGATGTGATCGCCACCGTCGTACTCGGCCCACGGCCGGCACGACAACGTGGCGGCGGCACCGCAGATGATGGGGGCGGTCGGCCCGTCGGCCCACACGGGTTCGGGGTTCTGCGGTCGCCCGGCGAAATGCATCGCGGTGTCCACCTGGTCGGCGGCGAGAATGTTGACGGCGAAGGGTGCCTTGCTCAAGTAGTTGCAGGCCTTGGACTTTCGGGTCAGGGTGATCTGGCACAATCTCGGCTCGATCGAGACGGCGGTGAAGGCGGTGACCGTCGCTCCGTGCGGCAGGCCCTCGGAGTTGGCGCACGTGATGACCGTGACTCCGCTGGCAAACTGCCCGAAAATGTTCCGGAGTTCGCGTTGCTCCATGCTCGGAGCCTCCCTTCCTGTCCGGGGCGCTGATGAGGTACGGACGAAGGTACGACCGTGGGAACGGCGCGTCGATCCGCTGAGCGCGGAGGTGATCCGCTTTGCGCGGTGACTTGGATCACGCCGAAAATTGCAATCGAAGGTGTCCGTAGTCACACTGGTGCCATGCAGCCCGCGTCCAAGCTGATTCGCCCCGAAGATTGGGACGAAGCGTCGCACGTGGTGTCGGACGTGTACTTCCCACACCGGCTGACCCCGCTGAACAGGTCCAACGCGGGCAACACCGTCGCGGAGGCGGTGGAACTCGGGCCGGTCAAGATCACCCACATCGGCTGGGGCGCGGACGTGTCGATCCAGTCGGACCACCCCGGCGCGTATGCGATCAACGTGCCGCTGTCGGGGCATCTGGAATCGGTGACCGGCAAGCACGAGGTGTCGTCCGTGCCCGGGGCGGGAACGATATGCCCGCCCGACACGACGACGCTCATCACCGACTGGAGCAAGGACTGCTCCATCATCGGCGTGCGCGTCGACCGCGACTACCTGCACCGCGAGATGGCGCGGATCCTGGCGCGGCCGGGACTGCGACTGCCCCCGCAGTTGGATCTGACCAGCGAGAACGGTGCCAGCTGGCTGGCCCTGGTGCGGTCGCTGCTCGACCAGATGCTGCGGTCGGACGGCATCTACACGAACCCCCTCGTCGCCGAGCAACTGTCGGGGGCGGTCACCACGGCGCTGGTCCTGGCAGCGGTCCCGGACGACGAGACGGCCGGTGCCGGTACCCGGCCGCGCATCGTCAAGCGCGTCATCGACGAGATCCACGCCGATCCTGCGCGGGCGTGGACGGCGGCCGAGATGGCCGAGATCGCGGGTGTCGGGGTTCGGCGCCTGCAGGAGGGATTCCAGGAGTACGTCGGGGTGAGCCCCCGCGACTACCTGCTGGACGTCCGGCTCGAACGCGTCCACGACGACCTGCTGCGCGCGGACGGTTCGTCGACGGTCGCCGAGGTCGCGATGCGCTGGGGTTTCACCCACACCGGCCGGTTCGCGGCGGCGTACCGGCGGAAGTACGGCGTGGCCCCCTCGGAAGCACTCCGGGGCTGACGGTCCGGCGTCAGCTCACGTAGGAGAAGATCGTCGCCATTCCGGCGGCAAGGTGATAGTCGTTGTGGCAGTGCGTGATCCACTGGCCCGGGTTGGTCGCGTCGATGTCGGCGGCGACGGTCTGTCCGGGGAGCACGATCACGGTGTCCTTCCGCGGTCCGGAGCCGTCCGGCCGGGCCACGGCGAACGTGTGCCCGTGCAGGTGCATGGGGTGGAACATCATCGTGGAGTTCGTGTAGACCAGCCGTACCCGCTGGTCCCGGTGGACGGTCAGCGGCGTGTGGTCGGGATAGGCGTGGCCGTTCACCGTCCACGTGTACTGCTTCATGT
Organism: Rhodococcus wratislaviensis; assembly: GCF_041228765.1. Classification (NCBI taxonomy): domain Bacteria; kingdom Bacillati; phylum Actinomycetota; class Actinomycetes; order Mycobacteriales; family Nocardiaceae; genus Rhodococcus; species Rhodococcus wratislaviensis. Next base: position 2,460,261 of record NZ_CP150488.1, read on the forward strand.
CGCCGCCGAGGGACGCCTCGAGGGTGACACCCGGGTCGACGACGGGTAGCCGGACGGCGTCGGTGGCCCTCAGGTCGGCCACGGTGAGCGGGGGAGGGCCCAGTTCGCGGGGCGCCACGGTGGGGTCGGGGGCGGCGCCGCCGCCGGTGCGCACCACCGCGAATCCCTGCGCGCCCTTCCCCTCGGCGACAGCGACCAGCGGGAACACCCCGTCCTGCAGGGTGACGACGGCGTCGTACCGCTCGCCCATACCGATCAGCACCGAATCGGTGTCGACCGGTTCGACGGGGAGCCGTCCGTGTCGGTGACGGTCAGCCGGTGGCCACCCAGCGCGACCCGGAACGCGGTGTCGTCGCCGGCGTTGATCAGCCGGATGCGGGCGCGTTGCCCCGGCCGCGCCGTGAACACGGTCGGATCGCCGGGTGGTTTCCCGTTCAGCAGGTACACGGCGTACCGGACGTCGCCGGAGTCACCGCCGAGCACGGGCGACGTCATCTCGGGCATGGACGCCATCCGCCCGCCGCGGAGCGCGTCGAAGACCTGCGACGGCGTGCGGTCGGTCAACCAGTCGGACAGCACGACGACGAACTCGGTGTCGTAGTTCGCGGGTGTCCCGGGATCGTCGATGATCAGAGCCCCGTACAGCCCTCGGCCGCGCTGGAGATCGCCGTGCGTGTGGTACCAGTAGGTGCCCGGGTCGGGCGGGATGAAGTCGTAGACGAACTCTGTGCCCGCCGGTATCGGGGCCTGTGTGACATCCGGGACCCCGTCCATGTCGTTGCGGATGGCCAGCCCGTGCCAGTGCACCGTGGTGGAATCCGAGAGCTGGTTGCGAAACCGCACCTGGACCCTGTCCCCGACGTTCGCCCGGAGTATCGGGCCCGGCAGTTGCGTGTTGTACAGCCACGCAGCGGTGCGCGTACCTGCGATGTCGACGTCGGATTGTGCCGCGGAGAGTTCGTAGGCGACCGGTCTGCCCCCGGGAAAGCGGCGTTCCTCGGCCTCGGCGTACGCGCGTACGTCCGGAGAGTCGGGCCCGATCGCGGCCTCGGCGTCGTCGGTGCGGGAGCAGGCCCCGGTGAGCCCGAGCAGTGCGGCTCCCGCTCCCCACTGCAGCACGCGTCGCCGGGACAACTGCACGTCGAGTGGACGGTTCCCAGGCATCCCCGCTCCTTCCGCGGGTGACCGTTTCCCGTGACGCTACTCGGGCGGGTCAGGCCAGGGCGCCGATTCGCGCCCGGTCGCGCAGTGCGATGAGTTCGCGGGCGTGCGCCTCCAGTTTGCGATCCTCGTCGGACTGCGGAACCCACTGCCGCGCCGCCGTCGCGGCGCCGTCCTCGTCGACGGCGGCGACCACGGTGAGGCAGTGGGTGGTCAGGTTCATCTCCCGGGTGCGCGGGTCACCGGACCGCACGTGCACCGAGATGTGCATGGTCTGCGCGCCGGTGTGCAGCAGGCGGGCGTCGACCTCGACGACGTGACCGATCTGGATCGGGCGGTAGAAACGAACCCCGCCGGCGTAGACGGACACGCACGGTGTGCCGTTCCACGACGTGCCGCACAGGTAGGCGGCCTCGTCGATCCAGCGCATCACGGTTCCGCCGTGGGTCTTGCCGCCCCAGTTGACGTCGGTGGGCGCGGCGAGGAACCGGGTGAGCGATTCCGGTGCGGTGCCCGCGTCGGTGTAATTCTGCTTGCTCATCGCCTCTTCGATGTCGGCTCGCAGGCCGATGCGCATGACCGCTTCTTCGGACTCCGCTCGGTCGGTGGCGGTGACGGGCTGCCACGGCGGCACACTCGTCGGCTTTCCGGAGTCGTCGACGGCCACGAAGATGATCAGGCAGTTGCTGGCCTCGGTGAACTGCCCGGTCCGCGGGTCGGCCGACGACACGGTGCACTGGATGTGCATGCTCGAGCGCCCCGTGTGGACGAGCCGCGCTTCGACCTCGACGAGGTGTCCCGACTCGATGGACCGGGTGAACTTGATGTTTCCCACGTAGGCGGTGACGCAGTAGCTCCCGCTCCAGCCGACCGCGCAGGCGTAGGCGGCCTTGTCGATCCATTCGAGGATCCGGCCCCCCTGGACGGCCCCTCCGAGCGTCGCCACCTCGGTGGGTGCGGCCAGGAAGCGGAGGGTGATGCTGCGGGGAGGCGTGGTCATCGATGTGATCCTCGGGAATTCGACGTGGCCGGCACGAGGGCGCGAACCGGGGACGGCGAAACGTCGTTGTCCGCCGGTGGCGGGGAAATTATCCCACAGATGCACCCAGCCGACCCGTCCGCGATGTGAACAGACCGGAGGTTGACGAATGCGTGTGACCACGCGCACACTCGACATCGACCGCACAGCGTTCTCAATGTACGCACAGCGTACGAGTGATCGGATCAGGTGATGACCTCGACGTCGACGACGACCGCACCTCACGTGGACCGGGCAGGCCTCGACCACGTCGACCGGGAGTTCTACCTCCCCGCGCAGCGAGTGCTGCCATGGAAGGCGAACCTCGCGGCGCTCCCCGGCGAACCGGGAACTCCGCTCCGCATCGCGGGGGTGGTGCGCTCACGCGACGGCGATCCACTGTCGGGGGCGGAACTCGAGATCTGGCACGCGGACGCCGACGGCTGCTACTCCGGGTACTCCGTCGAGATTCTGCGCAACAACCTGCGCGGCATCGTCGTCACGTGCGCCGGTGGCCGCTTCGACATCTCGACCGTGCGGCCCGCACCGTGCGAATTCTCCAGCGCCCGGAGCGAAGCCGACGTGGGTCACGTCAACGTGATCGTGCATGCGCGGGGCTTCCGTCCGCTCGAGACGCGGCTGGTTCCGACGCCGGGCGCGTCGCGGGAAGTGGGCGCGTCCGCCGTGGAGTCGCCCGTCGGCGTCAGTGCCGGCGGCGAGGTCGCCTGCGACTTCGTGCTCGACCCGGTCTGACCGACGTGACGCCGTCAGCCGGCGTAGCCCATGTCCGAGCTCAGTGCGGCCGCGGCGGCCAGGACGCACGGGACGGCCTGTTCCCGGAACTGCACGGGAGTGTTGCGCGCGGACGACGTGGAACAGGCGACGACCCCGACCACTGTGCCGCCTGCGTCGCGGACGGGGGCGGCCAGCGAGATCAGCCCCTTCTCCAGCTCCTCGGACGTCAGGGCGAATCCCTGCTCGCGGACCTTGGCGAGTTCCCGCTCGAGTTCGGCTGCCGTGCCGATGGTTTCGGGCCCGAGTTTCTGGAACGTGGACTCGGCGACCACCCGCTCGACCACGTCGGCGGGAGCCCAGGCGAGGAGCGCGCGGCCCATGGATGTGGCGTAGGCGGGGACGCGGGTGCCGACGGAGACGTTGATGCTCATGATCCGCCGGACGGGGACTCGAGCCGCGTACACCACGTCGGCGCCGTCGAGTACGCCGAGCGACGCGGACTCCTGGGTCTTCTCGGCCACCTCGAGCAGTCGGGGCATCGCGGCCTCGATCAGCGCGTGCGACTCCGAGTAGTGCTGTCCGATGCTGAGCACACGGGGGGTGAGCGACCACCGGCCGCCCGCGCCGGCGACGTACCCCAGCTTCTGCAGGGTGAGCAGGATCCGGCGGACGGCGGGGCGCGACAGTCCCGCTTCCGTGGCGAGTTCGGCGAGCGTGGGGTTCGGGCGTTGGGCGTCGAACGCCAGCAGCACGGCGAAACCGCGCTCGATGCTCTGGATGTAATCGCGATCGCTCTCGGTCATTGCGGCCTCCACCAGCGATTCGTGTGCGTATTCGGACTCGGGGTTGACATTTCAATGTGACTGCGCGCACAGTAGTGATGTACGCACAGCGTGATAGTAGTACGCAGAGCGTACAAAAGGCAAGACCCTCGGCGCGTGAACACCCACCGCGCCGCCCAAAACTCGATACAGCCCAATCCGCTCCCCTCCCAGCCCAAGGAGAAACAGATGACCACCACCGAGAGCCCCACCGCCGCCGGATCCGGCTCCGCCGCGACCGACAAGTTCAAAGCCGAGCGCGTCACCGCCGACACCTCGCCGGAGCGGCTCGCGGCCATTGCCAAGGATGCGCTCGGCGCACTCAACGACGTGATCCTGAAGCACGGCGTCACCTACCCCGAGTACCGCGTCTTCAAGCAGTGGCTCATCGACGTCGGCGAGGGCGGCGAGTGGCCGCTGTTCCTCGACGTGTTCATCGAGCACTCCGTCGAAGAGGTTCTCGCCCGCAGCCGCAAGGGCACCAAGGGCAGCATCGAGGGCCCGTACTACATCGAGAACTCCCCCGAGCTGCCGTCGAAGTGCACCCTGCCGATGCGTCCCGAGGACGAGAAGATCACCCCGCTCGTCTTCTCGGGCCAGGTCACCGATCTCGACGGCAACGGCCTCGCAGGCGCCAAGGTGGAACTGTGGCACGCCGACAACGACGGCTACTACTCGCAGTTCGCCCCGCACCTGCCCGAGTGGAACCTGCGCGGCACCATCATTGCCGACGAGGAGGGCCGCTACGAGATCACCACGATCCAGCCGGCGCCCTACCAGATCCCGACCGACGGCCCGACCGGTCAGTTCATCGAGGCGCAGGACGGTCACCCGTGGCGTCCCGCGCACCTTCACCTCATCGTGTCCGCGCCCGGTAAGGAATCGGTGACCACGCAGCTGTACTTCAAGGGCGGCGAGTGGATCGACAGCGACGTCGCGTCGGCAACCAAGCCGGAACTCATCCTCGACCCGAAGACCGGTGACGACGGCAAGAACTACGTCACCTACAACTTCGTGCTCGACCCCGCGTGACCCGTTCCACCCGTAGAGAAAGTGATCCGATGACCGACCTGTCGATCGTTTCCGTCGAAACGACGATCCTCGATGTGCCGCTGGTGCGTCCCCACAAGTTCGCCACCACGTCGATGACGGCGCAGCCACTGCTGCTCGTCGCCGTCACGACCGCGGGCGGCGTGACCGGCTACGGCGAGGGCGTCGTCCCCGGCGGCCCGTGGTGGGGCGGCGAATCGGTGGAGACGATGCAGGCGATCGTCGAGCGGTACATCGTCCCGGTGCTGCTGGGGCGAGGTGTCGACGAGATCACCGGCATCATGTCGGACATCGAACGAGTCGTCGCCAATGCCCGTTTCGCGAAGGCCGCCGTCGACGTCGCTTTGCACGACGCCCGGGCCCGCAGCCTGGGTGTGCCCGTGCACACGCTGCTCGGCGGCGCCTTCCGGAAGAGTGTCGACGTCACGTGGGCCCTCGGCGCCGCACCCGCCGAGGAGATCATCGAGGAGGCGCTCGGGCTCGTCGAGTCGAAGCGGCACTTCAGTTTCAAGCTGAAGATGGGTGCGCTCGATCCCGAGGTCGACACTGCCCGGGTAGTCCAGATCGCGCAGGCTCTGCAGGGCAAGGCCGGCGTCCGCATCGACGTCAACGCCCGCTGGGACCGGCTCACTGCGCTGAAGTACGTGCCCCGCCTCGTCGAAGGCGGCGTCGAACTGATCGAGCAGCCCACGCCCGGTGAGCAGCTCGAGGTCCTCGCCGAGCTCAACCGACTCGTCCCCGTCCCGGTGATGGCGGACGAGAGCGTGCAGACTCCGCACGACGCCCTCGAGGTCGCTCGGCGCGGAGCCGCGGACGTCATCGCCCTCAAGACCACCAAATGTGGCGGCCTGAAGAAGAGCCGCGAGGTGGTCGCGATCGCGAAGGCAGCCGGAATCGCCTGCCACGGAGCCACGTCCATCGAAGGCCCGATCGGCACCGCGGCGTCCATCCACTTCGCGTGCGCGGAGCCCGGCATCGACTTCGGCACCGAACTGTTCGGGCCGCTGCTGTTCAGCGAGGGTTTGCTGCAGGAACCGATCCGCTACGCCGACGGTCAGGTGTTCCTGCCCGAGGGACCCGGCCTCGGAATCGAGCTCAACATGGACGCAGTCAAGACCTGGACCAGGAACTAAGGAGCACACCACCCGATGGCACTCTTTCACGTCCGCATGGACGTCGCCATTCCCCGCGACCTCGACCCGCAGGTCCGGGACGAGACCATCGCCAAGGAGAAGGCGTACTCGCAGGAGCTCCAACGCTCCGGTAAGTGGCCCGAGATCTGGCGGATCGTCGGGCAGTACAGCAACATCAGCATCTTCGACGTCGAGTCGGCCGACGAACTGCACGAGATCCTGTGGAACCTTCCACTGTTCCCGTACATGAACATCGAGATCATGCCGCTCACCAAGCACGGTTCCGACGTCAAGTAGGCCCTCCGGGCCCGTGCGTGGTTAGCGAGTCTCTGGACTCGTCAACCACGCACAGGCGGCGGAGCCGCCTATTTCTGCTGCGCCAGCAGCTGGTCCACCGCGCGCACGCTGAGGACGTGGTCGAGTGCCATGGTGGCGCTGCCGACGACTCCCGACAGTTCCCCGTGCGTCCAGGGGAGGATCTGAAGCTGTTGGGTGGCAACGGCGATGGCGTTGCCGTACAGGGTTTCGCGTAGCCCGGCGACGAACGTGTCGTAGGCCTGCGCCATGTCACCGCCGACAATCACGACCTCCGGATTGAGGAGGTTGATCGCACCCGACAACACTTCGCCGATCTGCCGTCCGCTCTCGCGGATCATCCGCCGGGCCTCGGCGTCCCCGGCCAGGGCGAGGGTGATCACGTCGCGGATGTGGGTGACTTCGCGTCCCTGCTCCTGCAGATTGCGGACCAGCGCCCACCCGCCGGCGACGGCCTCGATACACCCGACATCACCGCAGCGGCACACGACTCCTTGTGCCGCTGCGGTTTTCGTGTGCCCGATTTCGCCTGCCGCGCCGAGGGCACCACGCTGGAGGACGCCACCGGACACGAGGCCGGCGCCCAGACCGGTCGACGCCTTGATGAGCAGCATGTCGGCGAAGTCGCGGCGTTCTCCGCGCCGCTCCGCCAGCACCATGACGTTGGCATCGTTGTCGACGAAGACGGGTGCGTCGGTGACGTCGGCGAGGAACGGCTGGAGGGGGACGCCGTCCCAGCCCGACATCATGGGGGAGTTCAGGCTGCACCCGCGTTCGGTGTCGACGGTTCCGGGGAGGCTGATCCCGATCCCGACCGTCCTGCCCGCGGTCTCGCCCAGACTCTCGCGCAGTGCGATGAGGCGTTGAGCGATGACGGGCATCAGCTCGGCCGGGCTGGTGCCGATTTCCTGCTCCACGTCCTCGGCGACGATGACATCGCCGGCGAGGTCGCAGATGGCCAGCTGGGTGCGGCTCCGGCCGATGGCCGCCGACAGCACGACACCGGCCTGAACGTGAAATGAGAGCTTCACCGGCGGTCGACCCCCGGTCGAGACACCCTCCTCGCGTTCGACGACGAGCCCCGACGCCTGAAGCGAGGAGACCCGCGCCGCGACCGCGGTGCGGGAGAGGCCGGTGAGGGTGCCGATCTCGGTGCGCGTCGTTGCTTGCCCTGCGCGAATGAGGGCGAAGACGTCGCCACCCGTCGCCGGGGAGGTCGTCGAGCGAGGCGTCCGCATGCAGGCCATTCAACCAACCGGACACGCGTCTGACAACGTAAGGCCCGGATCTTTGTTCGCCGAAATACTTAAGTCTGTATTGATCGAAAGCGAAAGGTCGCCTACTGTCGTCTGTGACGGCCCACACATCCGGCTTTCAGAGGGAGATGACATGTCACCAGCGACCACCGTGGAACCGTGCGATTTCGTCGTGTTCGGCGGAACCGGCGACCTGGCGGTTCGTAAGCTGCTTCCCGCGCTCTACCTGCGCGACAGGGACGGCCAGCTGCCCGCCGAAACCCGCGTGATCGGTGCCTCGCGAGCCGGTCTCGACACCGACGGTTACCGCGACAAGGTGCGAGGCGAACTCGCGCGGTTCGTGTCCGGCGATCAGCTGGATTCGGACACCTGTGAGCGATTTCTCAATCGCCTCGAATACATCTCCGTCGACGCCGCGGACCCCACGAACTGGGCGGGCCTCAGCGAGTGTCTCGCCGCGCGGGAAGGGTCGATCCGGGTCTTCTACCTGGCGTGCGCTCCCGGTCTGTTCGGGCCGATCTGTGAGAACCTCGCCCTGAACGGTCTCGCCGACGCGCAGTCCCGCGTCGTGCTGGAGAAGCCGATCGGACACGACCTCGCCTCGGCCCGCGCCGTCAACGACGCGGTCGGCGCCGTGTTCGAGGAGTCGCAGATCTTCCGCATCGACCACTACCTCGGCAAGGAGAGCGTCCAGAACCTCCTGGTCACGCGATTCGCCAACACGTTCCTCGAACCGCTGTGGAACTCCTCGTCGATCGACCACGTGCAGATCAACGTCGCCGAGTCGCTCGGAGTCGGCAGTCGCGGCGGCTACTACGAGTCGGCGGGTGCCCTGCGCGACATGCTGCAGAACCACCTCCTGCAGATGCTCTGCCTCGTCGCGATGGAACCGCCCACCTACGTCGACCGCGAGACCGTCCGAGACGAGAAGCTCAAGGTCCTCCAGGCCCTCAAGCCGATGAGCCCGCAGGACGTCGAACGCTGCACCGTCGCAGGCCAGTACGGCCCCGGCCTCGCCGACGGGATCGCCGTCCCCGGATACCAGGAGGACGTCGAGAACCCGGAGAGCACCACCGAGACGTTCATCGCCGTCAAGGCCGAGATCCAGAACTGGCGTTGGGCCGGCGTGCCGTTCTACCTGCGCACCGGCAAGCGCATGGACCGGCGCTGCTCGGAGATCGTGGTGCAGTTCAAGCCCGTCCCGCACCCCATGTTCCCCGGCAGCGAGGGCCACAGCGAACCCAACCGCCTGGTGATCCAGTTGCAGCCCCACGAGGGCATGCGGCTGCACATGACGGCGAAGGAACCCGGCCCCGGCGGTATCCGGCTCAAGCCGGTGTCGTTGGACCTCAACTACATCGAGACGTTCAAGCGTCCGTCACCCGACGCCTACGAGCGGCTGCTGATGGATGTGGTCCGGGGTAACCCGACCCTGTTCATGCGCCGCGACGAGGTCGAGGCCGCCTGGGAGTGGGTCGAGCAGATCCTCGTCGGCTGGGAGAAGTCCGAGCGCGCCCCGCGCCGCTACCCGGCGGGCACCAACGGACCCACCGACGCAACCACCCTGATCGAGCGCGACGGCCGCGCCTGGCACGAAGGAGTCACCGCATGACCGACGCACCCACACCGACGGCCGACGTGCACCCCGTCCTCGCCGCCGTCACCGAACGCATCATCGAGCGCAGCAAGCCCGAGCGCACGATCTACCTGGACCGTATCCGTCAGGCCGCCGACCGCGGTCCGGCGCGCGGCAAGCTGGCCTGCGCGAACCTCGCGCACGGATTCGCCGCGTCCGGCCCGGCCGACAAGAAGGCGCTGCGCAGCTTCGTCAAGCCCAACATCGCGATCGTCTCGTCGTACAACGACATGCTGTCGGCGCACCAGCCGTTCGAGCACTTCCCGCGGCAGCTGAAGGCCGCGGTCATGGAAGCCGGCGGCATCGCCCAGTTCGCCGGTGGTGTCCCCGCGATGTGCGACGGCATCACCCAGGGACGCGACGGCATGCAGCTGTCGCTGTTCAGCCGCGACGTCATCGCGATGGCGACGGCGATCGGACTTTCCCACGACATGTTCGACGGTGCCCTCATGCTCGGTGTGTGCGACAAGATCGTGCCGGGAATGCTCATCGGCGCCCTGGGTTTCGGTCACCTCCCGACGATCTTCGTCCCGGCCGGGCCGATGACGTCCGGTCTGCCCAACAACGAGAAGTCGCGCGTGCGGCAGTTGTACGCGGAGGGCAAGGCCGATCGCGAGGAACTGCTCGACGCGGAGGCGGCGAGCTACCACGGTGTAGGCACCTGCACGTTCTTCGGCACGGCCAACTCCAACCAGCTCCTCATGGAGGTCATGGGCCTGCACCTGCCCGGATCGAGCTTCGTGAACCCGGGGACCCCGCTGCGCGAGGCTCTCACGTCGGAGGCGGGAAAGCGCGTCACCGGTCTCACCGCGCTCGGCGACGACTACACGCCGGTCGGCGAGGTCGTGGACGAGAAGGCCGTCGTCAACGGCTGCGTGGCGCTGCTCGCCACCGGCGGTTCGACCAACCACACGATGCACCTCGTGGCCATCGCCCGCGCCGCGGGAATCACCCTCACGTGGGACGACCTGTCGGAACTGTCCGCGGTGGTGCCGCTGCTCGCCCGGATCTACCCCAACGGCTCCGCGGACGTGAACCATTTCCACGCGGCCGGCGGCCTCGGCTACGTCGTGTCGTCGATGCTGGACGCGGGACTGCTGCACGAGGACGTGAAGACCGTCGTCGGCCCCGGGCTCCGCCGCTACACGGAGGAACCGAAGCTGTCCGGCGAGGGCGTCGAATGGCAGCCGGGCACGCGAATCAGCCTCGACACCAGCGTGTTGCGCGGACCGGAAGATCCGTTCGACGTCAACGGCGGCCTCAAGATGCTGACCGGAAACCTGGGTTCGTGCGTGATGAAGACGTCGGCCGTCCACCCGGACCACCGTGTGGTGACCGCTCCGGCCAGGGTCTTCGACGATCAGCTCGACTTCCTGGCCGCGTTCGAGGCGGGCACGTTGACCGGTGATTTCGTCGCCGTGCTCCGGTACCAGGGCCCGCGCGCCAACGGCATGCCCGAATTGCACAAGCTCACACCGGTACTCGGTGTTCTGCAGGATCAGGGCCGGAAGGTCGCGCTGGTCACCGACGGCCGGATGTCGGGTGCCTCCGGGAAGGTTCCCGCGGCCATCCACCTCACCCCCGAGGCGGCCGCGGACGGACCCCTCGCGCGGGTGCGTGACGGCGACGTCCTCACCGTCGACGCGGTGACCGGATCCGTGAACGTGCACCTCGACGACGAGGAACTGGCCGCCCGCCCGGCGACCGGTCGTGCGCTCGGTGCCGACGAATGGGTCGGCACGGGGCGCGAACTCTTCGCCGGCCTGCGAGCCGCTGTCGGACCGGCGACCCAGGGCGCCAGCGTTTTCCACCCCCAACCCGTCTAAGGAGTATTCAGTGACGAACAGCCCCTCCCTCCTCGACCGCGTCCCGGTCATCCCCGTCGTCGTCGTGGACGACCTCGGCGACGCAGTGCCGGTGGCCCGCGCGCTGGTGGCCGGCGGCATCCCGATGATCGAACTGACCCTGCGCACGCCCTGCGCGCTCGACGCCATCAAGGCGATCGCGAGCGACGTGCCGGAAATCTGCGTCGGCGCGGGCACGATCGTGGAACCGGTACAGGCCGCGCAGGCGGCCGACGCGGGAGCGCAGTTCCTGGTCTCGCCGGGGAGCACCGAAACTCTGCTGAAGGCCATGACGGACACCGGACTGCCGCACCTCCCGGGTGCGGCGACGGTCTCCGAGGTGCTCTTCCTGCTCGAGCACGGCTACCGCGAACTCAAGTTCTTCCCGGCAGAGGCGTCGGGTGGCGCGAAGTTCCTCGGCTCGATCCACTCACCCGTTCCGGCGGCACGGTTCTGCCCCACCGGCGGCATCTCGACGTCGAACGTCGGCGACTACCTGTCGCTGCCCAACGTCGGCTGTGTCGGCGGATCCTGGCTCACGCCCGCCGACGCCGTGAAGCTGAAGGACTGGGACCGGATCAGCGGACTCGCGCGTGAGGCGGCGGCACTCGCCCGGTAGCAAGGGAAGCGGCGCGGTACGGTGATGTCGTGCGCGACAGTGACAACGGTGACTCCCAGCGGCCGGGTTCTCAGTCCTCGCTGAAGTCCGCCAACCAGCACCGTGTGGTCCGCGCACTCCAGACATCGGGTGAGCTCACCCAGGCGGAGATCGCGCGTCGCACCGGGTTGGCCCCCGCCACCGTCTCGAACATGGTCAAGGAATTGACCGCGGCCGGGATGGTCGCCGTGCCCGGCGGCGACCACCCGGGCCAGCGGGGCCGTGCGGTGAAGCTGACCCGCAAGATGGGGCTCGCGGTCGGGATCGACTTCGGGCACCGCCATCTCACCGTTGCCGTCGCCGACATGGCCCACCAGGTGCTGGCCGAGGAGCGCGTCGAACTCGGCGCGGGGCACCGCGCCGAGGACGGCGTGGTGCAGGCGGGCGCTCTTCTCGACGCGGCCCTCGATCGCCTCGGCTGCGACCGTACGTCCGTTCTCGCGGTCGGCATGGGTCTGCCGGCGCCGCTCGAGACCGATACCGGTGAGGTCGGCGGCCCGTCGATCCTCCCGGGGTGGGTCGGTGTCGACGCGGCAGCCATCGCGTCGGAGTATCTCGGCACCGCGGTGCACGTCGACAACGATGCGAACCTCGGCGTGCTCGCCGAACACATGTGGGGAGCGGGCCGGGGAACCACCGATCTCGCCTACATCAAACTGTCCGACGGAGTGGGTGCCGGACTCGTCCTCGACGGCCGGCTGTACCGCGGAAGAGGCGGCACCGCAGGCGAAATCGGCCATCTGACACTCGACGAGTTCGGTCAGGTATGCCGCTGCGGCAACCGCGGCTGCCTCGAGACCCTCGTCGCCTCGCACGTCGTGATCGGCCTGCTCGCACCGAGCCGCGGCCCCGACCTCACCATCGCCGACATCGTCGCGATGGCCGAGGGCGGAGATGCCGCCTGCATCCGGGTGCTCGCCGACACGGGACGGCACGTCGGCGTCGCCGCAGCGAGCCTGTGCAACCTCGTCAATCCCGAACGTCTCGTCATCGGCGGTGAACTCGCGCTGGCCGGGGAACTGCTGCTCGGGCCGATGCGTGAGGTGGTCGGACGCTACGCGGTGCCCAGCGCGGTCCGTTCCCTGGACATCCGCGTCGCCGAACTCGGTCCCCGGGCGCAGGTGCTCGGTGCCGTCGCGCTGGGTCTGCGATCCGCGCTTCCGGCCTGACTGTTCGCCGCTGAATTCTCACATCAGTTTGTGGGGTGAACTCTGAGCTCGTGACGGTCAGGTCGTTCATTAGTGAACATTTGCGCGGTGGTGTTCGTCTATTTGTGTTCACATCTTGACGGTTCCCTATTCCGTTGCCTACTGTGTTCCACACCACAACGAATGCGCTCTCGCGCAGGCCTCGGCTCGATCCGAGACTCGATCACCCCCTTGCTCACGAGGAGTCCCATGACTGAAAACGTCCTGTTGCCCGGTGCGGAATCGCCCGGCGACACAGCAGAGGGCACTTCGGTTCCCGTCCGTATCGCGGTCGTCGCCGCACTCGGCGGGTTGCTGTTCGGCTACGACAGTGCGGTGATCAACGGCGCGGTGTCGGCGATCGAAGGCAAGTTCCAGGTCGATTCCGCTCTCCTCGGATTCGCGATCGCCTCGGCACTGCTGGGCGCCGCGGCGGGAGCGATGCTGGCCGGGCGGATCGCCGACCGGTACGGACGCCTCGTCACCATGCGGGCCGCTGCCGTGATGTTCCTGCTGAGCGCCATCGGCACCGGATTCGCGGCCAACGTCGAGATGCTGGTGACGTTCCGGATCGTCGGCGGCATCGGAGTGGGGCTGGCCTCGGTCATCGCACCCGCCTACATCGCCGAGATCTCGCCCGCCCGGGTGCGCGGACGTCTCGGGTCGCTGCAGCAACTCGCGATCGTCACGGGCATCTTCGTCTCGCTCCTGGTCGACTACGCCCTCGCCGCCCTCGCCGGTGGGTCGCAGGAAGAACTGTGGTTCGGGCTCGAGGCCTGGCGCTGGATGTTCCTCGCGATGTGCGTGCCCGCACTGGCCTACGGACTGCTGTCGCTGACGATTCCCGAATCCCCGCGCTACCTGATCGCCCAGGGCCGCCTCGGTGAGGCTCGCGGCATCCTCGCGGTCCTGCTCGGCGAGAAGGGTCTGGACCTCAAGATCGAGAGCATCCGCTCGACGCTGGCCCGTGAGACGCAACCGTCGATCCGTGATCTGAAGGGCTCCGCGTTCGGCCTGATGCCGATCGTGTGGATCGGCATCGGACTCTCCGTCTTTCAGCAGTTCGTCGGCATCAACGTCATCTTCTACTACTCCAGCGTCCTGTGGCAGGCCGTCGGCTTCGACGAGGGCAGCTCACTGCAGATCACGGTTATCACGTCGGTGGTCAACATCGCCACCACCCTCATCGCCATCGCCTACATCGACCGGGTGGGCCGGCGACCGCTGCTGATCATCGGCTCCGCAGGCATGGCCGTGACGCTCGCGACCATGGCGTTCATCTTCGGCACCGCGTCCACCACCGTCGTGGACGGTGTCACGACGCCGCAGCTGACCGGACTGCAGGGCCCGATCGCGCTCGTCGCCGCCAACCTCTTCGTGGTGGCCTTCGGAATGTCCTGGGGTCCCGTGGTGTGGGTCCTGCTCGGCGAGGCGTTCCCCAACCGCATCCGGGCCGCCGCCCTGTCGCTCGCCGCGGGCGCCCAGTGGGCGGCGAACTGGCTGATCACTGTGACGTTCCCGTCCATGAAGGACTTCTCGCTGGGAATCTCGTACGGCTTCTACGCTGTGTGCGCCGTGCTGTCACTCGTCTTCGTGTTGCGCTGGGTCAAGGAGACGAAGGGCGTGGAACTCGAAGCGATGCATTCGGATTCGGCCGCGTAGTACCGACCGCGCCACGAAGGAGGCACCCGCGAGGACGTCACTCGTGGGTGTCTTCTTCGTCCTTCATCTGCTCGACTGCCGTCGCGGATTCGCTCACGATCGCGCGCATGGCCGCCTCCGCCGCATCGGCATCGCCCATCTGGATGGACGACGCCACCACGCCGTGCAGGCGGATGGCTTCGGTCTCGGCGACGTGCGGCATCAACGAGTGCCGGGTGCGGCCCTCGAGCACCTCCACGACGATCTGCGACATCGCGCGCAACAGCGGATTCCCCGACGCGGTCAGCAGTGTGCGGTGAAAGTCGGAGTCGTGAGCCAGGTAGGCGTCCGTGTCCGCCGCGCGGGACGTCGACGACATTCCGATGACGGCCGCCGTCAGCGCCCCGCACTGTTCCGGCGTCGCCCGCGTCGCTGCGAGACGCGCGGCGAGAGGTTCGATGCCCGACCGTAGTTCGCTCAGGCTCGACAGCTGCTCGAATCGCTGTGGGCCGGCCAGCTTCCACCGAATCACGCTCGGATCCAGCGAATTCCAGTGCTCCTCACCCAGTACGGTGATCCCGACGCGACGCCGCACGGCCAGCAGCCCGAGGGATTCGAGGACGCGGACCACCTCGCGGACGACGGTGCGGGAGACGGAGTACTGGGTGACCACGTCGTCGGCGGAGATCCGGGTACCGGGTGCGACGACCCCGGCCACGATGTCGCTACCCAGTCGATCGAGCACCGTCTCGTGCAATTGCCGGTACTCGCCGCCGTCTGCGTTGGTCATCCGCCGATGTTCCCACGGTTAGCCCTATTGAACACACGTTGGCGCGCGATTCAGACTCTAAGTAGTACTTAATTTGGTTCGGCCTTGAAATCATATGGTTTATGAGGCAGAGTGACCTGAGTCACGAACAAGGGTCATTCCATCACCGATCTCCCTGGAGCAACAGAATGAGTACCGCGTCACTACTCGCAGCGGCCGACAGTGCCGGCCACGACGCGCGGCTGATCACGGCCGCCGTCGTCGGCGTCGCCGTGATCATCGCGCTGATCACCTGGCTCAAACTCCACCCGTTCCTCGCGCTGTCGATCGGCGCCGTCGGCGTCGGCATCGCCGCAGGTCTGGGTGGGCAAGACTCGGTGAAGTCGTTCGTCGAGGGCTTCGGGGCCACGATGGGCAGCGTCGGAATCCTGATCGGGTTCGGTGCCATGTTCGGCAAGTTGCTCGCCGATTCCGGTGGCGCCGACCGCGTCGTCGACACCCTCGTCGGACGAGCGGGCCCGCGGTCGCTGCCGTGGATGATGGCGCTGGTCGGCGCCGTGATCGGCCTGCCGATGTTCTTCGAGATCGGCCTCGTGCTGTTGATGCCCGTCATCATCCTGGTCGCACGGCGTTCGGGACTGTCGCTGATGCGGATCGCGATTCCCACGCTGGCGGGTCTGTCGGCCATGCACGGTCTCGTTCCGCCACACCCCGGGCCACTGGTCGCGGTCGCGGCCCTGAACGCCAACCTCGGACTCACCCTCGCCCTCGGCGTCCTCGTCGCGATTCCCACCGTCGTCATCGCCGGGCCGCTGTTCAGCAAGCTGGCGGCACGCTGGGTGGACGTCCCCGTTCCCGAGCTCTACGTGACCGTCGAGGACCGGGAAGGCGCCGAGGCCGCCGCCGAGCGTCGCCGGCCCAGCTTCGCGGCCACCCTGTCCGCCATCCTGCTTCCTGTCGTCCTGATGCTGGGCAAGGCGATCGCCGACGTCGTCGCCGCCGACTCGGAGTCGCCCGCGAAGGCGCTGCTCGACTTCCTCGGAACGCCGGTCGTGGCCCTCGGACTCGCGGTGCTCGCCGGGATGGCGCTCCTCGGCCGGGGTGGCGGCATGGATCGCAAGGCCATCGCCGTCTCGCTCGAAAGTTCGCTGCCCCCGATCGCCGGGATCCTCCTCATCGTCGGCGCGGGCGGCGGATTCAAGCAGGTCCTGATCGACACCGGCATCGCCGACGTGATCGCCGACGCGATCAAGGACAGCGCCCTTCCCGTGCTGTTCCTCGCCTGGCTCGTGGCCGTGCTCATCCGCGTCGCCACCGGATCGGCCACCGTCGCGACGGTCACCGCGTCCGGAATCCTCGCACCCGTCGCCGCCGAACTGACCTCCACGCACGTCTCGCTGATGGTGCTGGCGATCGGGTCCGGCTCGCTGTTCCTGTCGCACGTCAACGACGCGGGCTTCTGGCTGGTGAAGGAATACCTCGGCGTCACGGTGGTACAGAACCTGAAGACGTGGACGGTGATGGAATGCATCATCTCCGTCACCGGTCTGGCCGGTGTCCTCGCACTGAGCGTATTCATCTAAAGGGGGCCGAGAAATGTCGAGTGAGGTTGGTGAGATGCACGTGAGTACGCGCGAACCTGCAGGACGCACGCCGCAGACCGCGGATCCGGTCCTCGTGCTGATGGGGGTGTCCGGGTCGGGGAAGTCGACGGTCGCGGGAATCATCGCCGGCGCCATGGGCTGGGACCTGCAGGAGGGAGACGCCCTGCACCCACCCGCGAATGTCGCGAAGATGGCGTCGGGGCAGCCGTTGACCGACGAGGACCGCTGGCCGTGGCTCGATGTCGTCGCGGGGTGGATTCGGGAACACACCGAGAACGGTCTGCCCGGGGTCATCACCTGCTCGGCGCTCAAGCGCAGCTACCGCGACGTGCTGCGGGGCGACAACGTCGTCTTCGTGCATCTCGCCGGGTCGCGGGCGCAGATCGGGGAACGGCTGACGGCCCGGCTCGACCACTTCATGCCCCCGTCGTTGCTGGACACACAGATCTCGACGCTCGAACCGATCGAGCCGGACGAGGACGCGATCGTGGTGGACGTGGGCGGATCACCCACCCAGGTGGCGACCGAGATCATTGCCCGGCTGGAGGAGCGACTGGCTCGGTGAACCTCGGGCAATCGGACGAAAATCCGTCGAAGTCGCTCGGCAACGGGCGACTTCGTCCTACCGTGGCGGGAGGTCTCGGGGAGCGGACGTGACGGTTTCGGGTGCGTTTCTCTCCGGATCGCCCTAGGGTGTCCAGTTGGCTGGACAAGCGTCCGATACAACGGAGGGCAGTATGCGAACGCGTGAATCGATCGTGTGGCACTGGGATGTCAGTCGGCGGGCGCGCATGACGTTCTGGTTTGCCAGGGCTTTCGTCAAACCGCTGTTCACGATATGGCCGACGACGGACCGCGGCATCGAACTGCTGGCGACCCTCGACGAGCTGATCGACCGGCTTCCCAAGCCGAAGGGCCTCGACATCGAGGCGATCTCGCTCGGCGGGGTGCCGTGCGAGAAGATCACGCATCCGCGACCCACGGTCACGTCGATGGACGGCGCCACCATCCTCTACTTTCACGGCGGTGGATTCGTGTTCTGCGGGCTCGCCACCCACCGCGCACTGTGCGGGTTGCTCGCCGCTCGTTCGGGTGCGCCCGTCGTCTCCGTCGAGTACCGGCAGCTTCCCAAGGGGGCGATCGGGGCGTCGCTGGTGGACGCCATGACCGCGTACACCGAGGTGCTGAAGGTCTGCGACGACCCCACCAGGGTGATCGTCGCGGGGGACTCGGCGGGCGGATACCTGGCGATGAAGGTCGCGGAAGTCGCCGCGTTGCGGGGCATCACCCGCCCGGCGGCCGTCATCGGATACTCCCCGCTGCTCAACCTCGACCTCGAGGATCACGACCCCGATTTCATGAAGCGTGATGCGTACCTGCCGATGTCGCAGGTGGCCAAGCTGAAGGACCGCTGGCTGGCCGGGCCCGATCAGATTCCGGGTGCCCAGTCGCCGGTGAACGCGGATCCGGCGCTGTTCCCGCCCGTCTTCCTCACCGCCGCCGAATACGAAATCATGCGGCCCGACGTCGAGATCATCACGGACAGGTTCGATCGCGAGGGACGGCAGATCGAGACCCACATCTGGAGTGGGCAGATCCACGCATTTCCGGTGATCGGCAAGGTGCTGCGGGAGAGCCGCACGATCATCGGGCTCACCGTCGACTTCGCGTCGCGCGCGCTCACGGAATCGAAGCGGCACTCGGCCTGAACGACTGAACGGCAGAACGGGTGGGCCTGTGCCCACCCGTTCTGCCGTTCCGGGCCTATGCGGGGTTGAGGACCCTGCGCAGCAGCGGTGACACCGTGATAAGCAGACCCAGCAGCGCGACTCCCGTGACGAGCACGAGGCCGGAGTGGAACTGGTGGAATCCGGCGCCGCTGACACCGGTGGCCGTGTGCGAGCCGGCGGTGACGAGCGCGGTGGTGAGTGCCAGCACGAGCGCGGCGCCCACCTGCGCGGACGTCTGCACGAGGCCCGACGCCAACCCCTGCTCGGAGTCGTCGACGCCCGACGTGGCCTGGGCCATGATCGACGTGAAGCCCAGTGCGAAACCGACGCCCAGCAGCAGCACGCTCGGCAGGATCGCGACCGCGTAGTGGGGCTGGTCGCTCCCCGCGAAGAGGAACCACAGGTAGCCGAGGCTCAACGAGGTCAGTGCCGCGATGATCATGCGTGCCGTGCCGAACGCGTCGATCAGGCGTCCGACGAACGGCGATCCGAACGCAACGATGATGCCGGCGGGCAGGAGACCCAGTGCCATCTCCAGCGGCGACCATCCGAGCACCGACTGCAGGAAGATGGTCATCATGAACTGGAAGCTCAGGTAGGAGCCGAACAGCGCGACGATGCTGAGGTTCGCCCGCACGATCGACCCGGCCCGGAGGATGCTCAGACGCACCAGCGGGTGCGCCACCCGGTTCTCCGCGACGAAGAACGACGCCAGCAGGGCGGCGGCCAGTGCGAACGAGCCCAGCGTGAGCGGATCGGCCCAGCCGCGGGCCGGTGCCGACACGACGGTGTAGACGGCGAGCAGCATTCCCGATACCAGCGTGGCGGCGCCCACGATGTCGTGTCCGCCGTTGTCGGCGGCGCGGTCGCGGGGGATCAGGACGGCACCCGCGACCAGGGCGAGGACCGCGAACGGCACCGGCATCAGGAAGGTCCAGCGCCACCCGGCGCTGGTCAGCAGTCCGCCCAGGATCAGGCCGGACGAGTAGCCGCTCGCTCCGAAGACGGAGAAGATCGAGAGGGCCCGGTTACGGGCGGGCCCTTCCTTGAACGTGGTGGTGAGGATCGACATCGCGGTCGGCGCGGTGAACGCGGCGGCGAGGCCCTTCACGAAACGACTCGCGATGAGCAGCGTGCCGTTGTCGACGAGCCCGCCGACCAGGGACGCGATCGCGAACACGGTGAGTGCGATCAGGAAGACGCGGCGGCGTCCGAGGAGGTCGGCGGTGCGTCCGCCCAGCAGCAACAGACCACCGAATCCGAGTACGTATCCGTTGATGATCCATTGGAGCGAGGTGGTGGACAGCCCCAACTCGGTTCCGATGGAGGGCAACGCAACACCCACCATCGAGACGTCGAGACCGTCGAGGAACATGACGAGGCACAGCACGGCCAGGACGCCCCAGAGGCGGGGTGTCCAGGCCTGGTCGGTCGACGGGGTGGCGGTGGCGCCCGACGAGGGGGCGAGGTCCGGGGTGGCGTCGCTGATAGTCACAGGGAGAATGTAGATGCACGTGCAATCAATGCGCAAGCACTAATTTCGTTTGCATTTAATTCGCTTGCACCTTTTGCGTACGCGCGCTAGGGTGCGGGACATGAGCTCTGAAGCAGACCTGCGCGGCACGTGGCGGCTGCTCGCGAGCAGATACAACTCGATCGCCTGCGAATTGGATCGTGAGATGCAACACGCTCACGGCCTGAGCATGAGTGATTTCGAGACGCTCGACCGACTGATGGACGCCACCTGCGAGCGACCGCGGATGCAGGACCTGGCGGCCGAGATGTACCTCAGCCCCAGCGCCCTGTCCCGGAGCGTGGCCCGGCTGGAGAAGGCGGGCCTGGTCGCGCGGGCGCTGTGTGAGGCGGACCGGCGAGGCGTGTTCGTCGACGTCACCGACGCCGGCCGCGAGGTGCACTCCGACGCCAAGAAGATTCAGGTGGGCGTGCTTACCGAAAGGCTTTCGGACGCAACCTGATCCGTCAGGTCAACGAGGTGGGTGTCGCGTAGTCGTCGGACGGGAACTCGCCGTCGACGACGGCGGTCACCACGGTGTTCTCGAGCGTGATCGCCCCTCCATGGTTGTCCAGGAATGCGGTGTCCGCGGCGTCGCGACCCGTCGCGATCCGCAGCAGTGCCGAACGCGGGGCCAATCGGGTCGCGTCGACCACACGCCATTCGTCATCGACGAACGCCTCGACGACAGCATGGAAATCCATAGGGTCGCACCCCGGCGCGTACACGGCCACCAGCCGCGCCGGAATGGTGACGGCCCGCAGAAGCGCCACCGTGAGGTGAGCGAAGTCACGGCACACGCCCGCCCCGGACAGCATCGTGTCGACGGCGCTGTCGGTGGATCTGCTCGAACCCGCCTGGTACAGCAGCCGCGACCCCACCCACGTGGTGATGTCCTGCAGCAGTTCCGGGTGCGGCTTGGACAGATTGAATTCACCGCCGGTGAAGCCGAAGAACTTGTCCGCCTCCGCATATCGGCTCGGGCGCAGATACTTCGACAGGTCGTAGTCGGTGACCGGAGGCGAATCAGCTTTACCCGCAACCGAAGCCGAGTACTCGACGTGCAGCGATCCGGGTTCGCTGTCCAGCAGGTGGACGCGAGTGCCGTGCTCCGCCACCATCTCCCGTGCCTCGACACGGTTACCGTCGAGGGTGAACGTCAACGATTCCGACAACTCCGAACCGGGCGTCCGGGCAACCGCGATCTTGAATTCGAGACTGGTGGCGTCGGTGACCGCGATGTCGAGAGTGGCGCTGACGTGACGTTTCATCAGCCCATCCTGGCACCCATCGTCCGGGGGTGCAGAACACCCCCGCCGAAATCAGGCCTGCACGCGCGGCCGCAACCACTCGACGAGGTCGTCGAGAACCTCCTCGTTCTCCGGTTCGTTGAACACCTCGTGGAACAGGTTTTCGTAGATCTCCACCGTGAGATCCTCCGAACCGACGTACTCGGCGATGAGTTCCGTGCCGTGCACACTCGCGAGTCCGTCATCCCGGCCGTGCTGGAGCAGCAGGGGAACTGTCAACGACGGCAGACGCTCCGGCAACCGTTCGGCGGCGAGGATCATCCCGCGCGCAATCCCGGCCGGGACCTTGCCATGGTGGACGAGGGGATCCTCCTCATAGGCCGACACGACCGCAGGATCGCGGGACACCAGCTTCGCGTCGAGCGACTCGACGGGCACCCCGGGGAGGAAGCGCCCCACCAGCTTGCCGATCTCGACCACGATGCGCGGCGTGCCGCTCGTCACGTCGACCGCAGGCCCGGACAGCATGAGTGCCTTCAGATCCTGCTGATGGTCGAGTGCGTAGGTCAGCGCGATGGACCCGCCCATACTGTGCCCGAGGAGGAACCGGTCGGTGCCGGGCCAGTCCGTCGACGCGATGCCGAACAACTGGTGCAGGTCGTCGGTGAACTCGGTCCAGTCCTTCAGATGGACCCGTTTGCCGCCCGACCGCCCGTGCCCGCGGTGGTCGGGCGCGTAGATCGCGAGGTCGAGTTCCCCGAGCCGCTCGATCACATGGTCGTAGCGCCGGGCATGCTCGCCGAAGCCGTGGCACAGAACCAGCACGCCGCGCGGGCGCCGCTCGGGGAGCCACACGTCGTAGACGATGGGAATTCCGCCGACGCCGGCGAAGGATGATTCTCGATGCTGCATGATGCCCCTTCGTGGTCCGAACACGACGACTCAGATCATTGCACGGTGAGGTACCCCGGCACGGGACAAATTAGGGTATCGGTCCCTTCGACAACAGGTCGATCACGGCGCGCGAGGTGCGTCGCCGCAGCCACCCACGCGGTCCGTCCTCGCCCAGCGCGGCGCGGGCGGCGTTCAGGCCCGACACCCCGTGTACGCCCCCACCCGGGTGCGCCGAGGCGCTTCCCAGGTACAGGCCCTGGACCGGGGTCTCCGAACGGGACGTGCCCGGTCCCGGCCGGAAGACCAGTTGTTGATGGAGTTGCGCCGTTCCGCCGTTGACGGCGCCACCCACGAGATTCGCGTCGGCCGCTTCGAGATCCGATGGGCGCTGTACGACGCGTCCGACGACCCGCTCCGAGAAACCCGGTGCGTGCGCCTCGAGGACGTCGTCGACGCGCATCGCGAGCAGATCGGCGGACGCGTCGTCGGTGATGTCCCGCGGTAGATGTGTGTACGCCCAGGCGCTTTCGGTGCCCTCCGGTGACCTGCTGGGGTCCGCGGTAGTCATCTGCCCGAACAGCAGGAACGGGCTGGCCGGAATGGTGCCGGTGGTCAGGTCGGCCATCCAGCGGACGAGCCCGTTGTCGTCGGCGCCCAGGTGGACGGTGCCCGCACCGCTCAGACTGGGTGATCGCCACGGGATCTTCTCCGACAAGGCGTAATTGACCTTCAGCACGGGAGTGTCCCACTCGAAGTGGTCGAGGTCGGCGCGCACGCGGGCAGGGACGGCGTGGTCCGGAAGCAGCGACCCGTACAGGGCGGGCGCGGACACGTCGGCGATCACCGCCCGACGAGCGGTGTAGCGGACACCCGACGCCGTCCGAACACCCACGGCTTTACCCGACCGGACGTCGATCCCGGTCACGGCGTCGCCGTAGTGGAAGTGCGCACCCGCGTGCTCGGCGCGGCGCACCATCGCGGCCGACAACTCGCCCGCCCCGCCCACCGGAACGGGGTACCCGCCGTCCTGGGCGAGCATCGTCAGGATGTAACCCATGACGCCGCTGCCCGGTGCGTCCGGCGGGGTGTCGGCGTGCATCGCGTTACCCAGCAACAGAAGTCGAGCCGCCTCGCTGCGGAACAGTTCATGCGCCATCCGCCGTGCGGGCAGGAGGAGGAACCGGGCCAGTCGCAGCGACTCGGCCGTGCCCAGTTGTCGCAGCAGTCGGCTCGGACCCCGCACGGGTGGGAACGGGCTGAACAGGGTGCTCAGCAGGGGTTCCTTGACGTCGTGCCACTGCTCGACGAGCGCCGTCCACGCGGCACCGTCACCAGGTTGACGGCGTTCGAGGTCGGCGGCCGTGTCCGCGGGGTTCGGGTGGATCACCGGCGCGTCCTCGTCGGCAGCCGAGCGGGCGTGACCGAGCGCTCTGGGCGCATGACTCCACCGCAGGCCGTGCGACTCGAGGTCGAGACCGCGGAGTGCGGGCGACACGGTGGACAGGGGATAGAACGCGCTGAACAGGTCCGAGGTGAAGCCGGGGACGAGTTCTGCCGACCTCACCGCACCGCCGGGCGTCGGCTGCGCCTCCACGACCGCGACGTCCCAGCCCGCGTCGGCCAGGGTCGCGGCCGCGACGAGTCCGTTGGGACCGGATCCGATGACCACTGCGTCGACGTTGTTCACCCGACCAGGCTGTCAGAAAAGGCGGCGCTCTGCTCAGATGGGCGAGGGCGTGAACGTCACCGGCATGTGCTTCAGCCCGTTGATGAAGTTGGAGCGCAGGCGCTGGGCAGGCGCGGTCTGCTCCATGTCCGGCATGCGCCGCAGAATCTCACCCAGCATCACCTTCATCTCCGCCCGAGCGAGGTTGGCGCCGAGGCAGAAATGGTGACCGCCACCACCGAACGCAATGTGCTGGGAGTAGTGGCCGGTGGGCCGGTCGATGTCGAACGTGTAGGGGTCGTCGAAGACCGCCTCGTCGCGGTTTCCCGACATGTGCCAGATGACCACGCGGTCGCCTTCGGAGATCTCGACGTCGTGCAGCACGGTGTCCGTGGTCGCCGTCCGCCGGAACTGCATCACCGGTGTGGCCCAGCGCAACCCCTCCTCGATCAGAGCGTCGAGTTTGGACGGATCCTCGAGCACCTTCCTGCGCTCCTCGGGATGCTCCATCAGCGCCAGCTGGGTGTGCGAGATGGCGTTGCGGGTGGTCTCGTTGCCCGCGACCGCCAAGAGCATGAAGAACATGTTGAAATCCAGTTCGCCCAACTTCTCGCCGTGCACGTCGGCCTGGATGAGAGCTGTCGCGATGTCGTCGCGCGGGTGCTTCTTCCGATCCTCGAACATCTCCAGGCTGTACGCGAACATCTGGGCCGCCGCCGCCCGTTCCTGCCCTTCCTCGAGATGGAATTCCGGATCGGACGAGCCGATCATCTGATTCGTCAGGTCGAAGATCAGCTTGCGATCTTCCTGGGGCACGCCCAGGAAATCGGCGATCGCCTGAAGCGGGAGTTCGGATGCGACGTCGACGACGAAGTCGCACTCGCCGCGCTCGATCACCGCGTCGACGATGGTCGTGGCCCGCCGCGCGAGAATCTCGTGCAGCTGGCCGATGCGGCGGGGCGTGAAACCCTTGCTCACGATCTTCCGCAGCGCCGTGTGGTCGGGCGGGTCCATGTTCAGCATCATCAACTGCTGGCCCGCCAGGTCATCCGGGCTCAGGTCGTCGATATAGGTGGCGCCCCGCCACGACGAGTACGTCTCGGCGTCCCGGTTCACCGTCACGATGTCGGCATGACGGGTGACACACCAGAACGGGACGCCGCGCTCGTCGAGGTGCCGGTAGACCGGTGCCTCCCGCCGCAACACGGCGAACATCTCGTGGGGCACGCCCTTCGCGAAGGTGTCCGGGTTGTAGAGATCGACGTCGGCGAGCTGCACGGTCCCTCCTGAGGCCTCACGTACAAGAATACGTTCTAGTCCTGGAGGATGTGGAACAACGAAAAACGGCTCCGGAGAAATGAATCTCCGGAGCCGTTTCCACTTGGTAGCGGGGACAGGATTTGAACCTGCGACCTCTGGGTTATGAGCCCAGCGAGCTACCGAGCTGCTCCACCCCGCGTTGCATTGACAACACTACACCCTTCCCGGAGTGCTCTTGACCAACCCCGGGGAGGGCTAGGTCACATCAGCCGGAACTGGACCATTTCGATGGCGTTCTCGATCGCCTCGGAGACCTCGCGCAAGCGTTCGTCTGCGCCGGCCGCAGCGAGGATCTGCAGGCGGTCGGCGTCCCCCATCGGAATGTAGGTGGCGATCTCGTAGAGCCTCGTGCCGAGCGACCCGCGGAAACCGCCGATGACGGGAACATCGGGCGGAACGTTGCCGGTCTCCGTCGCGAGACGGCGGAGAAGGCCGTACAGGAATTCGAGTCTCTCGATGAGGGACGGGAATTCGTAGTCCGCTGTCTGAGTGCCGGTGTTCTCGTCCGGCCACACATCCACCTCGGCGATCGGATACGGGTTGTCGGGCAACCACTTCGACACCTTGATCCGTTCCTCCGTGCGGCAGAACAGCTCGTACCGCCCGTCGCCGATCGAGGCGTGGGATTCGATCCGCGCAATGGTGCCGACATCGTGGCGGACGTCGCCGCCCCCCACCTCGTTGCCGCGGGCAATGAGAACGACCCCGAAACGGGGACCGTCCGGTGCGTCCAGGCAGTCGCGAACCAGTTCCTGATAGCGGGGTTCGAAGACGTGGAGGGGGAGCTGCTGACCGGGCAGCATCGTCGAGCCCAGCGGGAACATGGGGAGCAGAGTCATCAGGGGATTCTCAATCGGGGTACGGGCGTCGCCGGCAACGGGTCGACGCGATCGATCTCGTCCGTGAGGTGTTCCGACCACGTCAGGAGGCCGGCGATGTCGAGGCCGTGCGGCGCCTCCACCTCGTAATGCCGGATCCGATCGTGGCCTTGGCGCAGCAGCGACCGCGCGCCGGTCTTGTTGCCCCGCATCAGGTGGGTGAGACCCACCGCGAGCTGTGCGAGCCCCTGCCATAGTTCCCGCTCGTCCTCGGGGGCGATCTTCCACGTACCCTCGAGGATCTCGTGGGCGTGGAACGGCATGCCGTGGTCGAGCAGCCGCTGAGCCTCGGTGATCGCCTCGTCGGGTGGTAACCGCAGGTCATCGGGGATACGGGGTACACCCTCGGCGTCGTGCGGCAGGGGGCGGCCGAGTTCGTCGCGGGGGCGTGCATTGAGGGGTTTCCCCGCCCCGTCCCTGTCCCGATCGGTCATGGGACAAGGGTAACGCTCAGCCGCGGGTCGGCGAAGCGTTGGCGAGGGCCGCCGACACGCGTTTCGACAGCTCGTCGCGAACCGACCGGACTGTCGCGGACCGCAGGTGAACACGGTCGTCCTGGTGATAGAGATACCGGCCGTCCGCTTCGACGTCGATCCAGGTCAGTTCACCCAGAACGGGCTCGTCGAGGCCGCTGCGAGCACCACGGATGCAGATGTATCCGATTCCGGTCCGCGGCCGGCCCACGATCCTTCGCAGGAGAGTGCCGTCGGAGGCTCGGGCGTTCTGCAGGACGGAACTCCCGCTGCTGCGGTTCCCGAGGTCGTCGGGGTGCGCGGTCAGAGACGGGGTTCGTCCGGGCGCACAGTCGGGCAAGTCTTTCAGGAGTTGGGTGGTCAGCCAGTCGACGCCCTCGGTGCCGGCGTCGATCCGGATGTCGCCGCGGCCCGGTGCTCCGCGCATCTGTTCGGCGACGACGGCGACCCGGCCACGGATGCTGCCCCTCCGGCGAAGCCCGGAGTCGAGTTCGGGGGAGGGGGCGAGCACCGTGACGGACAGTTGCGGATCCCGGAGCGCCTGGATCGCGGCGACCAGTTTCGGTTCGTCGAGCGCGGTCCGCCACTGCTCCAGCTCGCGCTGCTGGACGGCGTACTGATCTTCCGTCGCAGCCGCCGATCGGTATTGCAGCGGGTACGGCATCCGGTCGAGATCGGTTGCCTCCCAGAGACACATGAATTGGGCTGACGTCAGCCGCCAGTTCATGCGCCGATCACCGGGGGTGCGACGGGGTCGAGTGTGCCGATCAGTTCGTTGCCGTTGTCGACGGTGATGAGGTAGCTCGGCGTCTGGTGCTCCGTGTCGCTGTCGCCGTTGCCGCCAGCTCGGCCGGGCGCACCCATCATCCCAGGTGCCATACCCATTCCGGGACGACTCATGCTCGGTTTCACCGGAGTCGCCGCCGCAGCAGCGGCAGCCGCCCCGGCGCCCGCTGCGGCACCACCGGACGGAATCGGGCCACCCGGAACCACACCGCTCGAGTTGGACTCGGACTCGCGCTTGTCGTTCTTGCGGCGCGCGCTCGACGCCGAGCCGCCGATGCCCGATCCGCCGGCACCGGACCCTCCACCTACTCCGCCGTAACCCCCGGCGCCAGCCCCCGTGCCCGTGGCCGACTGCGAACCGGCAGCGGCTGCGTTCTGCGCATTCGCGGCGGCAGTCTGTGCGGCTGAGCCGGACCCGGCCCCGGCGCCCTGATTGGCAGCGGCTTCGGCGTTCGCTGCAGACGTAGTCGCGGCGTCATCCGCTGCGAACTCCCCGTCCGCCGGGTTCTCGCCGTTTGCGGACGAATCGCCCCCGCCCTCGCCCGACGCGGAGGAGGTCTTGCTGTCGGTGGTGCCCCAGGAACCGGGACCGCCCGAGTTCGGCGCAGCGACGTTCGGATCGACGGAATCGGCCCTGCCGTTGGGTGAGTGCGGTGCCGGCAGGACGGGCACATTCGTGCCCACGTCCTGGTAATTCGGGACGTAGATGTTCTGCAGCTTTCGAATGGCCTCTTCCCTTGCCGCATCCCGCGCTGCTTCTCGAGCTTCGGCGGCAGTGGGTGTCAGGGGGAGAAGGCTCAGTGGTTGCTCCGACATCGGTGCTGGGATGCTGTTTTTCACATCCTGCGCAGCACTGCTGAGAATGTCGAGCTTCACGCCAATCGCTTGCACACCCGAGGTCAATTGGTCACTCGCGCCCGCAAGGGTTTCTGTCGCCGCGAGCGCCGCGTCGGCGGCTGCGCCCTCCCATTTTTCGGCAATCGTGTTCTTGAGAAGGGCGAACCCGAAGCCGATGGGTAGTGAGCCGACGATGGCGTGGCAAGCCTGAGCGAGTCCGCCGATGTCGTCAGGGTTCATTTCCTGCGTCTTCGCGTGGATCTCCGAGTGCTGCCAGCCCTCGAAACATTCCATCGTGGTGATGTAGGGCGGGTCGATCGCATCTGACCCGAGTTGCTCCGCCGACCTCTGCAGCTTGGTGCGGTGCTGATCGCCGGCACCATTGGGCAGCACGGCATCGAAGAAGGGAGCGAGCGGGTCTTTCGGTGCCATCGGTCAGTCCTCCTTCGGAATGAGCGGCTCGTAGGTGCGGGCTGTGTCTTCGAGGCCTCCGCACCACTCTGGTACCGATACGGGGCCAGCGTGATCGGCAAAAATGCTTCGCGTGAATCCGAGAACACCGTATGGAGTTTCGACACTGAGTTCGCAGTAATCCCTCACCGTGCTGTCGAAGATCAGGAGGGCTCTTCGGCCGTTGATCTCGATAGGGGTGGAGTGATCCTTCTTCTTCTCTTGTTCTTCGGCGAAGCTGATGTTTCCCGACAGGACATTCATGCCGTAGTAGAAGCCCTCCGGCTTGTGAAAGCTGTCGTAGCTGCACCCTAGGAAGGTGTAGCTTCCCCCCGTGAAGTCGGCGTTCTTTTCGCTCGTCGGGTCGTAACCGGCGGCGGTCAGTGTCGAATCAGGGATGTCGAGGCAGGGATCGAATGTGACCTGCGGTCGGTCAGATTGATCGACATGTCGAGGCACGCGAACAGTCGAACTGGGCAATTCCGTCGGAGTGGCTTCTCGGCTTGCTGCATGGGTGCTGCATCCTGCGAGCAGGAGGGAAACCGCGGCGACTCCGCATAATGCATTGCGCGTCATTGATCGACTCCTGTTCGAATACCAGAGAGTGCCAGGCTGATCGCGCTGTCGGTATCGGAAAATTCCGCGCCTCCCGCGGCAAATGTGTCACGCATAGTGATGATCACATCGCGGAATTCCCTCAGGCGCTCGCGTACAGAGCCAGAACCGTCGCCACCATTGAACTTGTCGTTGTATCGCGTCTGCAGTTGTTTCGCCGAGTCGAAGCCGCCGAACCCAGAAATGTACTTCAACTGGTCGGCGTTCTTAATCGCCTGATCCATCTGCTCGATCATCGTGTTGCAGATGCCGACGCATCGTTGGATTGCGTCATCTTCCAGACGCAGTGTTTTGCTCATTCCCATCCCCCCACTACTCGACAGGACCCCCACGGCCGCGTGCGGAGATGCTACCGCACAGGTGTGTCACTCGGTGTAGTGCGCAGCGCCCCGATGTTCAGGCCGCGTGGAGGTATTCGATGAGGATGCGTTCCACCGGTGAGCTGATCTGAACCTCGCGGAACGGCAACGGTTTCGGTAGTGGTGGTGCGGTTGATCGGTACCGGTGTCCGGTGGGGGTGTGGATCTCGATCTTGTGCAGTCCGCCGGGCAGCTGGTGGGGCTTGGCGTTCCACCCTGCGCCTTGCTTGGCGTAGTTGCAGGCCGCGCACAGGCCGGCGCCGTTGTGTGCGGTGGTCGGGCCGTCGTGTTCGCGGGGTTGGATGTGGTCGTGGTGCCGGATCGGCGCATCGCACCACGGTGTCCGGCAGGTTCGATCGCGCAGATCGATCAGCCTAGCCAACCCGGCGGGGAAACAACGGGCCTGGGACTCGGTCGCCGTCAGGGCTCCGGAGTGCGGGTTCGCGTACAGGCGGCGCAGAGTCACCCGTGCCTCGTTACCGGTTTCCGGATCTATCGTGGCCTTGACTGCCTCATTTATCCAATGCCCCGCCAGCGCCGCGGGGACGGGCCCGTACCCCTGCGCGTAGGCGGGTTCGGACCCCCGGTCGAGGAGCGCGCGGTCGGAGATCACGAGGTTGACGGTGATCGGAGGTGCCGTCGCGGTGTGGGGCGCGCCGGTCACTCGAGAAACGAGGAGGTCGGCCATGATCTGCGACCGCGTGCGCTCGTCACCGGCGGCAAGGATCGAATCGGCGTCACGGGCGAGAGTCGCGTGCACCGCGACCCCCTGTGCCACCGGCAGCAGGGCGCTGACGTAGGCCATCGTGTCCGGTGCGGGACGGGACGTGACCCGCCTGTCCGATACCGCTTTGCGGGCCCGTCGTACGACGGCCTCGGCGTCGACTTCTGCAGCGGCCGCGCGCACTTTCGCGCAGACGGCCTGGTCGCCGAGTCCGTCCAAAGTTGCCGGGTCGGCGCACAGCGCGTAATCGAGTTCGGTGCGGTCTTCTCGGGTCAGGCACGCCGTTTCGCGGACGAGAATCGTTGCCCGCCACTCGCTGAGCACCCCTCGTTCGAGCAGCGCCAAGGTGCAGGGCATCTCGTGGACCAGAGCGGTCGCCATGCCGAGATGCCGGCCACCTCGAAAGGGTGAGTCCCGTCGTGCCAACGCCACCTGGTTGGCGATACCTCGCCCGCGCTGTGCGACCGGCACGTCGCGGTCTGCTCGTTCGGCGCGGATGGAGGCGTCGAGGTCTGCGGTCACCCGGGCTTGGACACCCGCGCAGGCGGCTTTCACCTCTTCGAGTGCGCGGAGCACATCGATGCGCGTCGCATCGTCGATGGCCCGGTCGAGTTTCGGTAACTCGGCCAGAAACTCGGTCACCGCTGCTACATCCACACCGACCCCCCGGTTACCGTCGATTCCCCCGAATCGAACACATGTTCTACAGTAACCGACCCTGTGGGAGCTGGCAATACCTAGCCGGCACCCACCATGCGCATCGCGAGGTCGGCGTACAGGTCTGCGACAGCCTCCGGCTCGGTGTAGGCGCCTGCCGGGAACCAGCGGCAGATGTCGACGCACAAAGACATGAGGGCGAGGGTGACGCCTTCGCCGTCGGGCACCGTGAATTCGCCGGATGCGGCCCCGGCGTCGACGACGGCGCGGACGATGTGGGTGATGTCGCGGCGCAGTTTGACCACGTCGCGGTAGTGCTCGGGCGTGAGGGCGTTGAGTTCGTACTGCACGACGCGAGCCTGTGCGTGGTGCGTGGCCTGCCAGCTCGCGAACGCGCCGATCAGTGCTTGGAGCCTCGTCGAGGGCGCCTCGTCGGGGAGGTCTGCACTCACGACGACGTCGAGCGCGGCGGTGTGGCCTTCGTAACTGATCGCGAAGAGCAGCTCTTCCTTGGATCGGTAGTGCGGGTACATCGCGGCGGGGCTCATGTCGAGGCGGGCGGCGATCTCGCGGGTGGTCGTGCCCCCGTAACCGCTGGTCGCGAACGCGTCGACGGCTGCGGCTCGGATGCGGGCGGCAGCCTTCGACGGGCTGATCACCTGGTTCGGTGATTCGCTCATGTCTTTCTCCATCCTCGGCTGCGCGGCTGTTGACAATACCGCGCCGCACGATCAGTATAAGCAAGCGCTTAGAAAATAAGCACACGCTTACATGGGCGTGGATACACACCACAGCTGGATTTCGAAAAGGAGCGGTCATGCGACGCACCCTGTACGGCCCCGATCACGAGGCATTCCGCGAATCGGCCCGGGAGTTCGTGAACCGCAACCTCCTGCCGGTGGCAGACAAGCTCATCGAGCAGCGCTTCATCGACCGCGAGATCTGGCTCGAAGCGGGCCGCAACGGATTCCTCGGCCTCGAGGTCCCCGAGGCATACGGCGGAAGCGAAGCCGGCGACTACCGGTTCAACGCGGTGCTCGCCGAGGAGCTTTCGCGGGCGAGCGCCGCCGTGTCGTCGAGCTTCGGCATTCACGCCGACGTCGTCGCGCCGTACCTCGTGCAGCTCACGACCGAGGAGCAGAAGCAGCGCTGGCTGCCCAAGTTCTGCACCGGTGAACTGCTCACCGCGATCGGCATGACCGAGCCCTCCGGCGGTTCCGACCTCGCCTCGCTCAAGACCACCGCGGTCAAGGACGGCGACGACTGGATCATCAACGGGTCCAAGACGTTCATCACCAACGGTTACAACGCCGACCTGGTGATCGTCGCGGCGCGCACCAGCCCTGAGAAGAAGTCCAAGGGCATCACCCTGTTCGCCGTCGAGACCGGCATGGAGGGCTTCGAGCGCGGACGCAAGCTCGACAAGGTCGGCCAGCACGAGTCCGACACCGCCGAGCTGTTCTTCGAGAACGTGCGTGTGCCGTCGACGAACATCATCGGTGAGATCGACCGCGGATTCATCCACATGATGGAGATGCTTCCGCAGGAGCGTGTCGGTGCCGCCGTCTCGAACATCGCGCACGCCGCGCCGATCCTCGAGGAGACGATCCAGTACGCGAAGGACCGCAAGGCATTCGGGCAGCCCATCGGCTCGCTGCAGTGGAACAAGTTCCTCCTCGCCGACCTCGTCACCCGCGTCGAGGTGACCCAGGCCTACGTCGACAACTGCGTTGCCGCCCACGCCGACGGTGAGCTCACCGCAGTGGACGCCGCCAAGGCCAAGTGGTGGACTGCTCAGGTGCAGAACGAGGTCCTCGACCACTGCGTGCAGCTTCACGGCGGCTACGGATTCATGACCGAGTATCGTGCCGCCCGTGCGTGGATGGATGCCCGTGTCACCAAGATCTGGGCCGGTTCCAACGAGATCATGAAGGAACTGATCGGCCGCGACCTCGGCCTCTGAACCCGGTACCCCGTAGCCCGACGACAAAGGAGTCGCTTCGTATGTCCGTTCTCGACAAGTTCAGCTTGACCGATCGGGTGGTCGTCGTGACCGGTGCGTCGTCGGGCCTCGGGGTCGCGTTCGCGCAGGCCGCGGCGGAGGCAGGCGCCGACGTGGTGCTGGCAGCACGCCGCACCGACCGTCTCGAGAAGACTGCCGAACTGGTGCGGGCCGCTGGACGTCAGGCGCTGTGCGTCGCGACGGACATCGCCGACCCGGCTCAGGCGCAGAACATGATCGACGTGGCCATGGAGAAGTTCGGTCGCGTGGACGTGCTCGTCAACAACGCGGGCGTCGGTACGGCGGTCCCCGCGACGCGGGAGACGCCGGAGCAGTTCCGGCAGGTCGTCGACATCAACCTGAACGGTTCCTACTGGGCGGCGCAGGCGGCGGGCAAGGTCATGAAGCCGGGCAGCGTGATCGTGAACATCGCGAGCGTGCTCGGCCTCACCACCGCGGGACTTCCGCAGGCCGCGTACGCCGCGAGCAAGGCCGGGGTCATCGGTCTCACCCGCGACCTGGCACAGCAGTGGGGTGCCCGCAAGGGCATTCGCGTGAATGCGATCGCTCCCGGATTCTTCGAGACGGAGATGACGGACCAGTACCAGGACGGGTACCTCGAATCGATGAAATCGCGGCTGGTTCTCGGTCGCCTCGGTGACCCGGAGGAGCTGGCCGCGACCGTCGTCTGGCTCGCTTCGGACGCCGCCGCGTACGTCACCGGTCAGACGATCGCGGTGGACGGTGGCATCACCATCACCTGAGCGTCGGGTTGGGCGGGGCTGCCGTGCTGGCGTATAAGTAGGAAATGACCACGCGCACCGTCCATGAAGAGTGGGACGACCAGCCCGCCCCGTCGATGGCGGCGACCGATCTGTTGCGGGAGCCTCCGGCGACCCCGCGTGGTGCACGCACGCGCGCGGCGTTGGTGGCGGCCGCGCGGACGGTGTTCGAGCGCTCCGGGTACCTCGATGCCCGGCTCACCGACATCACGAAGGAAGCCAACTGCTCGACGGGGTCGTTCTACACGTACTTCGACAACAAGGAGCAGGTGTTCGCCGCCGTGCTCGAGGTGGCGCAGGAAGACATGATGCACCCGGGCATGAAGCGGGTGCAGGACACCGACGACCCGTACGCCGTCCTGGAGGCGAGTAACCGCGCCTACCTGGAGGCCTACCGGCGCAACGCCAAGCTGATGGGGCTGCTCGAGCAGGTCGCGCACATCGACCCGGCGTTCGCGGACCTACGGCGTCAGCGGGCCGACGCGTTCATCGCGCGCAACGCGCGGGGCATCGCGGAGTTGCAGGCGCGGGGCATCGCCGACACGGAACTCGACCCGATGCTGGCGTCGCGGGCGTTGTCGGGGATGGTCAGCAGGCTGGCGTACAACGTGTTCGTGGCCAGCGTGAACGGGACCGACGGCACTCCCGTCGACTTCGACGACGTCGTGTTCACCACGACACGTATCTGGGCGAACGGACTGAGGTTCCCCGAGCGGAGTTGAGCGCCACATGACGGCGTGAGCGTGCGGGACACCCAGGTCGGCGAAACTGAATCCGACACCGGGTTCAGGTGATTTCTGTGGAAGACTGGGGTCACGTCCGTGTCCCCTCGAGGGAGGAATCTCGTGCAGGTTGCGCAGAAGGTTGCCATCGTCACCGGTGGCGGTGGTGGAATCGGCGGTGCACTCGCGGAGCGGCTCGCCGCAGAGGGTGCCAGGGTCGTCGTCACCGATCTCGACGGCACCGCGCTGGAATCGATCGTCCGAAGAATCGACGCAGAGCACCCCGGCGCTGCGCTTGCGGTGCAAGCCGACGCGTCCGACGATGCACAGATCGCCTCGGTCATCGACGCCGCGGAGAATGCCTTCGGCCCCGTCGACCTCTACTTCGCCAATGCGGGCGTCGGAGCAGGGGATGACCTCGAGCCCGACGACGCCGTGTGGGACCTCGCCCTCGACGTGAACGTCCGTGCGCACATCCGGGCCGCACGCCGCCTGGTCCCCGGCTGGATCGAGCGCGGCGAGGGGTACTTCGTCAGCACGGCCTCGGCCGCCGGGCTGCTCACTCAGATCGGTTCCGCCCCCTACTCGGTGACCAAGCATGCCGCCGTCGGATTCGCCGAATGGCTGTCCGTCACGTACGGCGACAAGGGCGTCCGCGTCAGCTGCCTGTGCCCCATGGGCGTCAACACCAAGCTGCTCACCGACGACGCGGCCCTGTCGGCCACCGCCGCGCGCGCCGTCACCACCGCGGGTTCGGTGCTCGAACCGTCCGAGGTGGCCGAATGCGTGCTCGCCGCAATGGAAGCCGAACAGTTCCTGATCCTTCCGCACCCCGAAGTGCTGGAGATGTACCGGCACAAGGGCGCCGACTACGACCGATGGATCCGGGGAATGCGCCGCTACCAGGCCACGCTCCTCGCCCAGCCGTCCTGACCCGACCGCACGAGGAGTCCGAATGTCGCTGTTCGACCTATCCGATCGCGCCCGGCAATACCAATCCGATCTGCTGGAGTTCATGGATTCGCATGTGTATCCGGCGGAGGCGGTGTACGAGGAGCAGATGCGGGAGTCGGGTGATCCGCATTTCCAGCCGCCGGTGTTGGAGGAGTTGAAGGCGGAGGCGCGGCGCCGGGGGTTGTGGAATTTGTTCCATCCGCATCCGGGTACGGGTGCGGGGTTGACGAATCTCGAGTATGCGCCGTTGGCGGAGATCATGGGGCGCAGTCATATTGCGTCGGAGGCGTGTAATTGCAATGCGCCGGATACGGGCAACATGGAGGTGCTCGAGTTGTTCGGTACGGCCGAGCACAAGGAGAAGTATCTGAGGCCGTTGCTGGAGGGGACGATGGCGTCGGCGTTCGCGATGACGGAGCCGGCGGTGGCGAGTTCGGATGCGACGAATGTGGAGTTGTCGATGGTGCGGGACGGTGAGGAGTATGTGCTCAACGGCCGGAAGTGGTTCGCGTCGAATGCGTTGCATCGTAATTGCAAGGTGTTGATTGTGATGGGGAAGACGGATCCGTCGGCGGCGCCGCATCGGCAGCAGTCGATGATGGTGGTGCCGATCGATGCGCCGGGGGTGACGGTGATGCGGGGGTTGCCGGTGTTCGGGTATCAGGATCGTGAGGGGCATGCGGAGATCGATTTCGCGGATGTGCGGGTGCCGGTGGCGGATGTGCTGAAGGGGGAGGGGGAGGGTTTCGCGATTTCGCAGGCGCGGTTGGGTCCGGGGCGGATTCATCACTGCATGCGGGCGATCGGGATGGCGGAGCGTGCGTTGGAGTTGATGTGTCGTCGGGCGTCGTCGCGGGTGACGTTCGGCAAGCCGGTCAGTGAGAATGCGAATGTTCAGGATTGGATTGCGGAGGCGCGGATCGAGATCGAGATGATCCGGTTGTTGACGCTGAAGGCGGCGTATCTGATGGATACGGTGGGCAACAAGGAGGCGCGGACGGAGATCGCGGCGATCAAGGTGGCGGCTCCGAATATTGCGTTGAAGATTGTGGATCGGGCGATTCAGGTGCACGGTGGGGCCGGCGTCACCGACGACTTCCCGCTCGCCATGATGTATGCCCATCTGAGGACTTTGCGTCTCGCGGACGGACCGGACGAGGTCCACAAAATGTCCATCGCGAGAAGAGAACTGCGTAAATACCGTACGAAGACCGAGAACAACCAGCATGGAGGAAACAAGTGAGTCAGGAACGTAGAACCGCCATCGTCACCGGATCGGCCCGCGGGATCGGTGCCGCCGTCGCGAAGCGACTGGCCGACGACGGCTACGCGGTCGCCGTCCTCGACCTCGACGAGGCGGCATGTGCCGGGACCGTCGACGCGATCAAGTCCGCCGGTGGCGAAGCGCTGGCCGTGGGCGCGAACGTCGCCGACGAGGCGTCGGTCGCTGCCGCAGTCGAGCGGGTGGCGAATGAACTGGGCGCCCCGACCATTCTGATCAACAATGCCGGGATCACCCGCGACAACCTGCTGTTCAAGATGACCGTCGACGACTGGGATGCGGTCATGAACGTGCACCTGCGCGGTGCGTTCCTGATGTCGCGGGCCGTGCAGAAGCACATGGTGGACGCGAAGTTCGGCCGCATCGTCAACCTGTCCAGCACCTCGGCGCTCGGCAACCGCGGGCAGGTCAACTACTCGGCCGCCAAGGCCGGTATGCAGGGCTTCACCAAGACACTGGCGTTCGAGCTCGGCAAGTTCGGTGTCACGGCGAACGCGATCGCGCCCGGCTTCATCGAGACCGAGATGACCGCCGCCACCGCCGAGCGGGTGGGTGTCGGCTTCGAGGACTTCAAGAAGGCGGCGGCGTCGCAGATCCCGGTGAACCGCGTCGGGCAGCCCGAGGACATCGCACACACCGCATCGTTCTTCGTCAGCGAGGGCGCCGGATTCGTGTCGGGTCAGGTCGTCTACGTCGCCGGTGGACCGAAGGACTGATCGATGAAGGCGTGGCGTGTACACGAATTGGGGCAGCCGAGGGACGTTCTGACGTTCGAGGACGTCCCCGACCTCGAACCGAAGCCCGGGGAGTTGCTGGTCAAGGTTCTCTCGGCGGCCGCCAACTTCCCGGATGTGCTGTTGTGCCGCGGTGAGTACCAGATCAAGCCGCCGCTTCCGTTCACTCCCGGTGTGGAGCTGTGCGGCGAGGTGGTGGGGCTCGGCGACGGTGTCACCGAGTTCTCCGTCGGCGACCGGGTGATCGGCATGCCGAGCCTGCCGAACGGCGGGTTCGCCGAGTTGGCCGTCATGTCCTCGGCCACCGCATTTCCCGCCCCGGAGGCGCTCGACGACGCCGAGGCGTCGGCGCTGTCGATCGGGTACCAGACGGGATGGTTTGCGCTGCACCGCAGAACGCAGATCCAGCCCGGCGAAACGCTGCTCGTGCATGCTGCGGCAGGCGGTGTCGGCAGCGCGGCCGTGCAGCTGGGTAAGGCGGCAGGCGCCACGGTGATCGGCGTCGTCGGCGGGCCCGAGAAGGCGGCCTACACGCGGGAACTCGGGGCCGACCTCGTGATCGACCGGCACAGCGAGGACTTCGTCCAGGCCGTGAAGGACTTCACGGACGGTCGCGGTGCCGACGTCGTGTTCGATCCGGTGGGCGGCGACTCCTACACGAAGTCGACGAAGTGCATCGCGTTCGAGGGTCGCATCATCGTGATCGGATTCGCGAGTGGCACCATCCCGTCACCGGGGCTGAACCATGCGCTGATCAAGAACTACTCGATCATCGGGCTGCACTGGGGGCTGTACAACGCCTACAACCCCGCTGCGATCCGGGAGTGCCACGACGAGCTGACGAGGATGGCCGCCGCCGGCGAGATCAAGCCGATGATCAGCGAGCGGCTCGGGCTCACCGACGTCGCGGACGGCATTGCGCGACTCGGCGAGGGTACGACGGTCGGACGGCTGGCTTTCCTGCCCGGCCGCTAGCGGTTGCGCTTCGCGTACAGCTCCTCGAGGTTGTGCCGCAAGGTCGCCTCGGTGTTCTTCACGGCCGTTTCGACGAACGGTTCGACGATGAGACCGAGGGCCTTGCCGGCGATACCGCCGGGGAGTTTGTACGCGAAGTCGACGCTGATCTCGGTCTTGTCCTCACCGTGAGCGGTGAACTCCCAGGTGGAGGAGTTGGCGGCGCCGTCGAGCGACGCCAGGGTGATGACCCGGTCCTGCTCCCACTCGGTGACCTCGAGCCGCGACCGCAGGGTGCTGGGGCCGATGTGGATCGCGGCGTCGAAGGTCGACTCCATCCCCTGGTCGAATTCCCCGATCGGACGGAACTCCGAGACTCCGAACATCCAGTCGGGGACCGTCCGGTAGTCGTCGATGTACGCGAACGCCACGTGGATGGGCACGGCTGCGATCGCGGAGTGACGGACGTGGATCATCAGGTGGTCCCTGGCTCTCTGTCGGAGAAGGCTGTCGATCTGGGCGACCTCGTTCGACTCTAGTCAACTCCCGCGACCACAGCAGGGGAGCGGCGGGTACCTGTTCTACCGTAGGACCCATGACGGTAGAGGGCACCCAGCGTGGCAGTTCCTGGCGTGAGTACACCGACCAGGGGTTGTCCAAGGTTCTGGCCGCGGCGCTGGCGGCGTTCGTCGAGAAGGGATACGACGGCGCGTCGATCCGTGAGATCGCATCGCGCGCCGGGCTCTCGGTCCCCGGTCTCTATCACCATTACCCCTCCAAGCAGGCGCTGCTGGTGGGGCTGACGAACGCGGTGATGCGTGAACTCCTCGATCGCAGCCACGCGGCTGTGGCCGAGGCTGGCCCGACACCGGGGGAGCGATTCGACGCGGTCATCGAGTCGCTGCTGCGGTTCCACATGTACCGGCGCGAGCAGGCCTTCGTCGCGTCCCGTGAGACGCGGAGCATGGAATCGGAGAGCCGGAAGGCGTACATCGCGCTGCGCGACGAGCAGCAGGAGATGCTGGACGACATCGTCCGTGAGGGAGTCGCCGCCGGGCTGTTCCGGACGCCGTTCCCGGAGGACGCGAGCCGTGCCGTCGTCACGATGTGTGTCGCGGTGTCCACCTGGTACCGGGAGGACGGTCCGCTGTCGCCCGACGAACTGGTCGAGCGGTACCTGGCGATCGCGAGGAGCACGGTCGGCGCGTCCGACTGAGTCTTGACCGGCTTCCGAAGGTGTGGAATTGTCGGGGACGACTTCGACCGAGCGAGTGATCGGTCGGTACTGGAGTCGCCGTACTGACTGGAGGAAGTTGTGGCGATCGATCTGTCCTACGCACCCGAGGTGACCGCGCTCGTCGAGAAGACCGAGGCGTTCACCCGCGAAGTCGTGCTGCCCATCGAGGACGAGCACGGCGGCGACATCACAGCGGCCGGTGGCGACACCCTGCGCGTGGAGCTGCAGAAGGCAGCCAAGGACGCCGGCGTCTTCGCCCCCCACGCACCCGTCGAGTACGGCGGACACGGCCTGAACATGACCGATCGCGCGCCCGTCTTCGAGGCTGCGGGCTATTCGCTGTTCGGTCCGACGGCCCTGAACATCGGCGCACCCGACGAAGGCAACGTCCACATGCTCGCGCACATCGCCAGCCCCGAGCAGAAGGAGCGGTTCCTCGCCCCGCTGGCGCACGGCGACATGCGGTCGGCGTTCGCCATGACCGAGCCGTCGCCCGGGGCGGGCTCCGACCCCTCGGCGCTGACCACGCGCGCCGAGAAGGTGCCGGGCGGGTGGAAGATCAACGGCCACAAGTACTTCATCACCGGTGCCGACGGCGCGGGGTTCTTCATCATCTTCGCCCGCACGTCCGGCGTGCCCGGCGACCGCGGCGGCGCCACGATGTTCCTCACGCCTGCCGACGCCGAGGGGCTGACGGTGGGTCGTCACATCGACACCCTCGACAGGGCAATGATCGGTGGGCACTGCGAGGTGTTCTTCGAGGATCTGTTCGTCCCCGACAGCGGGGTTCTCGGCGAGGTGGACCAGGGATTCGCCTACGCCCAGGTCCGGCTCGGGCCCGCGCGGATGACGCACGTCATGCGCTGGCTCGGCGCGGCGAGCCGCGGCCACGATGTCGCGGTGGCACACGTCGCGCAACGTGACGGTTTCGGAGGCAAGCTGGGCGATCTCGGCATGGTCCAGAAGATGGTCGCGGACAACGAGATCGACATCGCGGCAACCCGGGCACTGTTGACGCGGGCGTGCTGGGAACTCGATCAGGGCGGCCATGCGAGCAACTCCACGTCCATCGCGAAGACCTACGCGTCCGAGGCCATCTTCCGCATCGTCGACCGCTCCATCCAGATGTGCGGCGGTCTCGGTGTGTCCGGCGACCTGCCCCTCGCCCGGCTGTCCCGCGAGGTGCGACCGTTCCGCGTCTACGACGGACCGTCCGAGGTGCACCGCTGGGCCATCGCCAAGCGTGTCGTGGGTGCCGCGAAGAAGGCCGCACGGGAGGCAGGCGCATGAGCGAACATCGGGGGCTCGACCTCGTTGCGCTGCGGAAGTTCCTGTCCGAGTCGGACGTTCCTCTCGACGGTGAGTTGCGGGCCGACCTGATCTCAGGCGGCAAGTCCAACCTCACCTACGCCATCTTCGACGACTCCTCGCGGTGGGTGCTGCGAAGGCCGCCCACCGCGGGGCTCACACCCTCGGCGCACGACGTGGCCCGCGAGTTCCGTATCACGTCGGCGCTGCAGGGCACCGACGTCCCGGTGGCCGCCACCGTCGCGCTGTGCGAGGACGACAGTGTGATGGGCGCGCCGTTCACCGTGGTGGAACACGTGACGGGCCAGGTGATCCGGACCAAGTCGGATCTCGAGGCGCTGTCCGGCGACGACATCGACGCGTGCACCGGCGAACTGGTCCGTGTGCTCGGCGCTTTGCACAACGTCGACTACGACGCCGTCGGACTGGGCGCGCTCGGCCGCCCGGACGGCTACGTGGCCCGGCAGGTCACGTTGTGGGCGAGTCAGTGGGGGCGGGTGAAGACGACGGACTCCGCGGACGTCGACCGACTGCATGCCGCGCTGGTCGAATCGATTCCGCAGCAGTCGGAGTCGTCGATCGTGCACGGTGACTACCGCATCGACAACACCATCCTCGCGGCCGGCGACGTGAGCACCGTTGCGGCGGTCGTCGACTGGGAACTCTCGACCCTCGGCGACCCGCTCACCGACGTCGCCCTGATGTGCGTCTACCGGCATCCGGCTCTCGACCTGGTGCTCGGCGAACCGGCGGCCTGGACGAGCCCTCGACTGCCGTCTGCCGACGATCTCGCGCAGCGCTATACCGTGGCATCGGGGCGCGAACTGGTCCACTGGAACTTCTACCTGGCGCTCGCGAACTTCAAACTCGCCGTCATCGCCGAGGGCATCAACCACCGCTACCGGGTCGGCGCCACCGTCGGTGAGGGTTTCGACAAAGCGGGCGACGCGGTGCCCGAATTCATCGCGGCCGGCCTGCGCGCCTTGAAAGGACAGACCGTATGAGCCGCACCGCGCTGATCACCGGCGCCTCGCGTGGCATCGGACTGGGCATTGCCACCCGCCTCGCCGAGCAGGGGTACGGGCTGACGATCACCGCCCGCGATCGCGAGCGGCTCGAGTCGGTGGCCGCCGAACTGCGGACCGCGGGCGCGAAGGACGTCGTCGTGGTCGCAGGTGACCTCGCCGACGAGGAGTCGGCGGGACGCGTCGTCGAGGCGCACGCCGACGCCTTCGGCTCACTGAACGCACTGGTCCTCAATGCCGGGGTGGGAACCGCAGGCGCCATCGGCGAGTTTCCCATGCACCGATTCGACAAGAGCCTCGAAGTCAACCTGCGGGCGCCGTTCAGCCTGCTGCAGCAGTCGCTGCCGCTGCTCCGGACCGGTGCGGCGGAGAACCCGAGACGGGGGTCCAAGGTCGTGGCCCTGGCGTCGATCACCGGCGTGTACGCCGAAGCGGGGCTCGCCGTCTACGGGGCGACCAAGGCCGCGCTGATCTCCCTGACCGAGACGTTGAACGTGGAGGAGTCGGGCAACGGCGTCTCCGCGACCGCGCTCGCCCCGGCGTACGTCGACACCGACATGTCCGCGTGGATCCACGACACGATCCCGCCCGAGGCGATGATCGAGGTCAACGACATCGTCGAACTCGTCGACGCCCTGCTGCGGCTGTCGTCGCGTGCGGTGGTCCCGAAGATCGTCGTCGGACGCGCCGGAACAGACGGCT
Organism: Rhodococcus wratislaviensis; assembly: GCF_041228765.1. Classification (NCBI taxonomy): domain Bacteria; kingdom Bacillati; phylum Actinomycetota; class Actinomycetes; order Mycobacteriales; family Nocardiaceae; genus Rhodococcus; species Rhodococcus wratislaviensis. Next base: position 2,502,943 of record NZ_CP150488.1, read on the forward strand.
ACCGCGCCTAGTCCTCGTCCTCCTGCGCCTCGCCCCGCTTGCGGAAGAACTTGAAACCGGGCACGCCCTGGATCGCCTGACGCACGCCCTGAACCTCCTCGAGGAGCTGGTGGATCTCCGGCGACACGGTGTCCAGGGTCGCCAGGATCGGCATCAGCCCCTCCATGCGCAGGGTCAGCTCGGGCAGGTGGTTCACCAATCCGATCGCGGCGTGAATCTCCTCCTCGGTGAGGTCGTCGACGAACCGCTGGGCCAGTGGGGCGGCCTTCGTTGCCAGCGGCTCGTACAGACCGATCAGGGTCTGCGCCGACGCGGACGTGTGCCCGGCGGTGGAGACCACGGTGGCCGCCGCCTCCGCAACCGCGTTCGCCTTCGCCACCGCGATCTCGGCGCCGTCGCTGATCGCCTCGATGCGGGAAATCAGCACCTCGACCTGGTCCAGAAGGACGCCGATCCGGCCGGGAAGGGAGACGACGAGTTCAGCGGTGTCCGCCGACCACCGGGCGATCCCGGTGAGGGTACGCACCAGGTCGCGGGTGCCGAGTTGTACGAGAGCCATCGGCCCATCCTGCCTGATGCATTTCGCACCTCACGTTTCGGTCGTGGCAGACGTCTACCTTTCAGAGACCCGCACACCTGGAAGGATTGGCACCGTGAATGCCGACCGCGCAGCACACACAGTCATCGATTCACCGATCGGCCCCCTGACGCTGGTGAGCGTCGACGGGGTGCTGAGCGGCATCTACATGGTCGAGCACCGGCATCAGCCCAATCCCGCGACGTTCGGGGAGCGTGACACCGGAGGATTCGACGTGGCCACCACCCAGCTCACCGAATACTTCGACGGCAGGCGCACCGACTTCACTGTCCCGCTCGCGGCGCGAGGCACCCCGTTCCAGCAACGGGTGTGGGACGCCCTGCGCACCATCCCGTACGGCGAGACGTGGACGTACGGTCAGCTGGCCGACTCCCTCGGCACCCCGACCGCGGTTCGCGCGGTGGCGGCGGCGAACGGCAGGAATCCGATCAGCATCATCGTTCCGTGCCACCGCGTCATCGGGAGCAACGGCAGCCTGACGGGGTACGCGGGCGGGCTCGACCGCAAACGGTTCCTGCTCGAACGCGAAGCGGAACGGGCGGGACTCCGGCTGAGCCGATGACCCTGAAGCCGTTCGAAGACATCGTGGCCGAGCACGGCCCGACGGTGCTGCGAGTCTGCCGGGCCGTGGTCGGTCCGGTGGACGCCGAGGACGCCTGGTCGGAGACGTTCATCGCCGCGATGCGGGCGTACCCCGAGCTGCGTCCGGGGAGCAACGTCGAGGCGTGGCTGGTCACGATCGCGCACCGGAAAGCGCTCGACCACATCCGCGCGCGCGACCGGCGGCCCGTCCCCACCGACGAGCTTCCCGAGCAGACCACCGACCGCGGACTTCCCGGCGTTCACGACCCCGAGTTGTGGAACGCGGTCGGCGCCCTGCCGATGAAGCAGCGGGCAGCGGTGGCGTATCACTACCTGGCCGGGCTGCCGTACGCCGAGATCGCGGTGATCCTCGGCAACTCCCCGGACGCGTCGCGGCGGGCGGCCGCCGACGGCATTGCGGCGCTACGCAAGACCCTCTCGATCTCTGTGAGTGGAGACATCACATGAACATCCCCGACATCGTCTACGCCCTGTCCACGTCGGACTCCGCGGTCGAGCAGAATCTGCGTGAGCGCCTCGCCGCCCTCGCCGCCGAAGCTGGGCTCCTCGACGTCGCGTACCGGACACTCGATACTCCTGTCGGTTCGCTCCTGCTCGCCGCCACCGATCGCGGGCTCGTGCGGGTCGCCTTCCCCAACCAGGATCACGACGCCGTACTGCAGACCCTCGCCGAGCAGATCAGCCCCCGGATCCTGCGTGCACCGGCCCGGCTCGACCGGGTGGCCCACGAGATCGACGAATACTTCCTCGGCGAGCGCACGAGCTTCGACATCCCGCTGGACTTCAGGCTGTCCAAGGGATTTCGGCTCGAGGTTCTTCACCATCTTCCCGAGATCGATTACGGGCACACCGCGAGTTACGCCGCAGTCGCGTCGGCCGCGGGCAGTCCGAAAGCAGTGCGCGCGGTCGGAACGGCCTGCGCCCTCAACCCGCTCCCGGTCGTGGTTCCCTGCCACCGGGTGGTCCGCAGCGACGGCAGCATGGGCCAGTACGCGGGTGGGCCGGAGGCCAAGTCGATACTGCTGACATTGGAGGCAGCGGCATGACTACCGTGACACAACGCGTGGACGACCTGGATTGGCAGGGTCTCCACGCCGAGACCGATGCCGCGGGATGCGCGCAATCGGAGCAGATCCTGACCGCCGAGGAGTGCGGTCGGATCGCGGACATGTACGAGGAGGTCGAGCGTTTCCGGTCCACCGTCGACATGGCCCGGCACCGCTTCGGCTCGGGACAGTACCGGTACTTCGGCTACCCGCTACCGGAGGTCGTGGCCGAACTGCGTGCCGCCTTCTACCCGAAACTGCTTCCCGTGGCTCGGGACTGGGCCGCCAAGCTGAAGCAGCCCTCGCCGTGGCCGGACACATTGGACGAATGGCTGGACATGTGCCACGACGCCGGTCAGAAACGGGCCACACCGATCCTGCTCAGCTACCGCGCGAACGACTGGAACGCCCTGCACCGCGACCTCTACGGTGACCTGGTGTTCCCGTTGCAGGTGGTGATCGGCCTCGACCGTCCGGGAGTGGACCACGAGGGCGGTGAGTTCATGCTCGTCGAGCAGCGGCCCCGCGCCCAGTCCCGGGGCACGGTGACGACGCTGCAGCAGGGGCACGCGCTGATCTTCACCACCAGGGACAGGCCCGTGCGCTCGACCCGCGGTTGGTCGACGGGACCGGTACGGCACGGTGTCAGCACCGTCCGGCGGGGCACCCGCCGGACGCTCGGCCTGGTCCTGCACGACGCCGAGTGACCGTGATGTCCGCCCTGATACCCCGCCCCCGAACCGTGGTGGCGCCCGGCGCCGTCCACGTCCCCGACTGGCTCACCCCGGCCGAGCAACGCCACCTGGTGGTCGAATGCCGGCGCTGGGCCACCGCACCGGTCCCGATGCGGGCAGCGCAACTGCCGACGGGTCACCGCATGTCGGTGCAGACGGTGTGCCTCGGCTGGCACTGGAAGCCGTATGCCTACTCGCGTACCGCCGACGACGCGGGTGGCGGCCGTGTCGCACCGGTGCCCGACTGGCTGGTCGAACTCGGCAGGCGGGCGGTGAGCGCGGCCTACGGGCAGCCGGCCGACGGGTACACACCCGATGCCGCGCTGATCAACTTCTACGACGACACCGCAAAGATGGGCATGCACCAGGACAAGGAGGAGCGGTCCGATGCGCCCGTCGTGTCGTTGAGCATCGGCGACACATGTGTGTTCCGCTTCGGCAACACCACCACCCGCACCAAGCCGTACACCGACGTCGAGTTGCTGTCGGGCGACCTCTTCGTGTTCGGCGGCGAGGCGCGCTTCGCGTATCACGGAGTGCCGAAAGTGTTTCCCGGCACGAGCGATCCGGACTGCGGACTGACGACCGGCCGGCTGAACATCACGCTGCGGATGACGGGACTCGAGGACACATGAGAGTGCACCTGCCGTACCGGGGTCCGTTCACCCATGCGCCGTTGTGGGGCGCGCTCCGCGCCCACACCGTGTCCGGGCTCGAGCGACACGACCCCGACGGAACCCACACCCGGGTGGTGAACGGTCCGCGGGGGCCCGCGCTGGTGTCCGTCGTCGTACGTCCCGCCGACGGGTACGTCGAGGCGCACCTGACACCGGCGGATCCGGGAGATGTCGAGGCGCTGACCGCCGCGGTCCGGCGCTGGCTCGACCTCGACGCGGATCCACTGCCGATCGATGCCGCATTGAGCCGTCACCCTCAACTGGCACCGCTGGTGGCACTACGACCGGGTCTGCGGCGCCTGGGGAGCGTGGACGGGTTCGAAACCGCGGTTCTGACCGTTCTGGGACAACAGGTTTCGCTGGCGGCGGCCCGGACGTTCGGCAGCCGACTCGTGCACGCGTACGGCAGGCCGGTGCACGACGGATTCTTCGCGTTCCCCGAACCGGAGACGCTCGCTGCGCTCTCACCCGAACTGTTGCGCTCGACCCTCGGCCTCACCGGCGCCCGGGCAAAGACGGTGCTCGCGCTGGCCGAGGCCGCGTCCGACGGTCTGCGCCTCGGCGCGGACACCGACCCGGCCGAGTTCCGGGCCGGTCTGCTTGCGCTCCCCGGCATCGGTCCGTGGACGGCGGACTATCTGACGGTGCGGGTGCTGGCCGACCCGGACGCGTTCACCCCCGACGACCTCGTCCTCAAACGCGCGCTGCGGGTCAGGACCGGCAGGCAGGCAGCGGAACTCGCCGAGTCGTGGCGACCGTGGCGGGCCTACGCGCTGTTCCACCTGTGGACGGCAGAAGCGTATTAGTCCTTGGCCTTCGCCAGCGCCGACGGCCACCAGATCTTCTTGCCGATGTCGTGGGAGAGCGCCGGGACGAGGATGCTGCGCACGATGATCGTGTCGAGCAGCACACCGAACGCGACCGCGAAACCGACCTCGGCGAGGAACACCAGGGGAAGCACGCCCAGCACCGCGAACGTCGCGGCGAGCACGACACCGGCCGACGTGATGACACCGCCGGTCACCGCCAATCCGCGCAGCACACCGGATTTTGTGCCGTGTTCCTCGGTTTCCTCGCGGACCCGGGTCATCAGGAAGATGTTGTAGTCGATGCCGAGCGCCACGAGGAACACGAACGCGAACAGCGGGAACGCCGGATCTGCGTTCGCGAAATGGAAGACGTGGGTGAAGAAGAGTCCGCAGACCCCGAGGGTCGCCGCGAACGACAGGACCACGGTGGCGATGAGGATGATCGGCGTGAGCAGTGCGCGGAGCAGGAGGGCGAGCACGACGAAGATGACGACGAGAACGATCGGGATGATCAGGTTGCGGTCGTGCACCGACGCCGTCTGCACATCGAGAGTGGTTGCCGTGCTGCCACCGACGAGCGCGTCGGCACCGGGCACGGCGTGCGCCGCGTCGCGCAGGCGTTTCACCGTTTCGAGGGCTTCCGGGGAGTCGTACGAGTCGGCGAGTGTCACGTTGACGACCATCTGCCCGTCGATCGGTGCGGCCGTGAGGAAGTCGGGTGCACACCCCTGCCCGGCCGCCGACGCCACCGCGGCCGGGTTCGACTTGACGAGTGCGGACAGCTTCTCGACGTCGACCTGCGGGCACACGGCGCCGGGGTCCGTCGACACCCCGTCCACACCGCTCACCGCCGCGATGACCGCATCCGTCTGATCGGCATTGGTGACGATGACGGCGGGCGCGCCTGCACCCGGATCGAATTTGGAGTCGTACAACTCCTGACCGACGACGGCGTCGGGTCGGTTGGTGAAGTTCTCCGACGACGACAGCCCGTCCGTCTTCAGACTGCCGATGCCGACGAGGAACAGCACGGCCAGCAGCACCGTCGTACCGATCCAGAGGGGGCGGTCCTTGCTTCCGACCTGGGCGGCGATCCTGCCCCACAGACCGTGCGTGGTGAGGTCCGCGGCCTCGTCCACCTTGGGTTTCCGCGGCCAGAACACCCACCGTCCCGCCGCGGACAGTGCGACGGGCAGGAACGTCATCATCACGAGGTACGTGCACGCGATGCCGATCGCGGCGACCGGCCCGAGGCTCTTGTTGGAGTTCAGTTCGGAGAACGTCAGGCACAGCAGGCCGAGGATGACGGTGACCGCCGACGCGGTGATGGCGGGGGCGGATTCCTTCCACGCCCTGACCATGGCGTCGAACCGGCCGGGGTAGAAGTGCAGTTCTTCCCGATATCGGGAGATCAGGAGCAGCGCATAGTCGGTGCCCGCACCGATCACAAGGACGAACAGGATGCCCTGACTCTGTCCGGTGAGCGTGAGCACCTCCGCCTTGGCGAGGAAGTAGATGACCATCGACGCCAGGCCGAGCGCGAGTAGCGCCGAGAAGAGCGGGAAGAACCACAGCACCGGGGAGCGGTACACCACCAGCAGGATCAAGACGACCACGAGCAGAGCGGCGCCCAGCAGTGCACCGTCGAGCCCGGCGAACGCGTCGATGAACGCCACCAGAAGCCCACCGGGACCGGCCGGAAGCACCTCGAGCGCGGCCGCCGCGTCCTTCGCTGCGGTGAGGACGTTCTCTTCGGTGGCGGCGAGCACGTCGCCGGCAACCGCGGTGCCGTCCTCCTTTGCGACGAGGGGAACGAAGACCGAGGCCGTGGTGCCGTCCTCGGAGAACTGTGGCTGGGACATCCCTTCGGCGTCGACGCCGTCTACCGCCGCGATGGCCTCACGGGCCTGGGCGACGGCAGCCTTGTCCTGCTCGGTGAGCGGAGCGTCGCTGTGGAACAGCACGAAACCGGGGATCGTTTCGACCGTGAGGAACTTGGACGATTCGTTGGTGACGATCGTCGATTCCGCTGAACTCGACAGGTAGGCGGCGTTGTCGTTCTTCTGGACCTCGGTGAGCTTTCCCTGGAACGAACCCCCGAATCCGCCCGCGAAGAAAGCGATGATCGCAATGGCCACGATGGTGAACGCAGGCCAGCGGAATCTGCGCGGCGTCTCGCCGCTGGTGCTCGAGTCCGTCGAATCCAGCTTCGTCATGGGTTCTCCTTCGCCGCCCCCGCCAGCAGTGCGTCCCAGTACACCATGTCGAGAGCGCCGGCGACACCGGAAATCCGCGCGCGTCAGGCCTCGTCGGACGTTTCGGCGTAGCAGTCCCGCACCGCCACATCCATCGGGAACCGCACCCGCGTCTCGCCGAACAGCAACCGGGTGGCTACCTCGACCGCGCCCAGCACGTGCCGCGTCGCCGACTCGGGGTCCCGGGTATGCACCATCACCTCGTCGTGCTGGAAGAAGACGAGTTCGCTGTCCGGGTCGTCGGCCAGTCGGCGCCGCAGGTCCGCGAGAACGCACAGTGCCCACTCGGATGCCGTGGCCTGCACCACGAAGTTTCGGGTGAATCGGCCGCGGGAACGCGCGTCGCCGTGCGACCAGAAATCGGGGGACGGGGGCGGGCACGCCCGGCCGAGCCACGAGTGCACGACCTCGCCGCGTTCTCCGGCGCGGGCCGCCCTTTCCACATATTCGACGGCGACCGGAAAGCGGGTGCGCAGCAGGGTGAGCAGGGAACGGGCCTCACCTGCGGTGGCGCCGTACAGGACACCGAGGATCGCGACCTTCGCCTTGCCCCGATCGCCGTCGAAGGTCTCCGCCGCGACCGGTGCGTACAGGTCGTCGGCGCCCGCGGCGGCGACCATGCGGGCGTCACCCGACATGGCGGCCAGGATGCGGGGTTCGAGTTGGCCGGCGTCGGCGATGACGAACGTGTGACCGGGGTCGGCGATCACGCTCGACCGCAGCGGTTTCGGAATCTGCAGTGCGCCGCCGCCGCGGCTCGCCCAGCGGCCGGACACCACGCCGCCGGGGACGTACACGGGCCGGAAACGGTCGTCGCGGACCCAGCTGTCCAGCCACTGCCATCCGTTAGTGCTGAACAGCTTCGACAGATCCCGGTGGCGCAGGAGCAGCGGCACCGCGGGGTGATCGACCTCGCGCAGCAGGTGCTTGCGGGTCGACGCGAGTTCGATGCCCTCACGGCGAAACGCGTCGACGACCTCGACGTGGGACGCCGGGTTGATGCGACGGCCGAATGCTGCCCCGATCTCCACGGTCACGTCCTGGATGCGCTGCGGGAGGTCGTACCCGGCCGGCCGCGGCCCGAGCGCCGCCTCGAGGAAGGTGCGATGGGTACGGCTGGAGAACGGCAGCCCGTCGAAACTCATCTCTGCGGCGGCCAGCGCTCCCGCGGATTCGGCGGCCACCAGCAGGTCGAGCCGCGCATCGTCACCGATCGTCTTCCGCTGTTCCGCGAAGTCCGCCACCACCTGCGCCGGATCCGTGGTGGGTGTGGTTTCGAACAGGCCGGGGCGTTCGTCGACGGGTTCGTCCGGCGGTGGCGCGGGAACACCGTCGCGCATGCTGAGGATGGCTTGGGTGAGCGCGAGGTCCTGGCAGCGCCGCACCCGCACCCCCGCCCGCATCAGCGCCGGGTAGACGGCCGCGGTACTCGTCCAGACCCAGCGAGGATGTTCGGTGAGCTCGATGTCGCGGACCGCCGCCACGACGTCCGAATGACGACGGGGTGACTCGACCGGAACGCCCGCAGGATCGGTGCGAACGGTCGTCGCGCCACCATCGGCGTCGGGAACCAGGACCATTCTCACGGGCCCAGTCTGCTCTGCGCCACCGACAGTCGATAATCCGCCGCCGGACGAGGGCAAACCCGCAGGTCGGCACTACACTGAAACGCAGACGCTTCTCGCCGGAAGGAGGGGCATCCGATGGCAACCATCGAAGAGTTCGAGCAGACGGTGACCGACAAGGTGATCGCCGGACTGCACGACAAATTCGCCGACTACGAGCGCCGCGGAGTCGGACTCGCCGAACTCGGCGACCCCGATCGGTTCGTCGAACGGATCCTGGCGGCGATGCCCGCCCCGCATCCCTGGTACGAACAGTTCGGCACGGCCTGGTCGTCCACGCCCGCGTGACTCACGCCCCTGCTGCGTCCACCGGTTCGGGTTCGGTCTGCGCCTTGTGGCGGCGATGCAAACCCTTGCGGTCGTAGAACCGGGTGATGACGGCACCGAAGACGAGGCCGATGACGAGGCCGGCGAGGGTCATCCACACGGCGTGGATGAGCCCTGCGTCGCCCGCGGCGCCGAAGAACATGATGGCGCGAACCCCGATATAGATCTGGTGCATCGGTTCGAACTCGCCGAGCCAGGTGTACAGCCGCGGCGCCGCCTCGAGTGGGATCGTGCCGCCCGACGAGGGCAACGCCAGGACAACGAACACCAGCAGGTTGATGAGCAGGCCCAGGTTGCCGAATGCGGCCATCACGGACATCGCCGTGATCCCGACGGCGGCGATCGCGAAGGCGCCGTACTCCCACAGGGCGAGCGGGTCGGTGATCGGCAGGCCCAGGGCAGAGCTGATCCACAGGTACAGACCCGACACGATCATCGCCAGCAGCACCATCACCGCCCACTTGATCAGCAGGGTGTTGAAACGTGAGATCGGGACCGCCTCGTTGTGCAGGTACAGCGGCCCGACCTCGGTCGGAGTGAATCCGAGCATGCCGTCGATGAGGGTGCTCGCGATGGTCGCACCGGTGAAACCGGCCAGGACGATCAGGAGCGCGTAGTAGAACGCCGCCAGGCCGAAACCGGTGCCGTCGGGCAGCGGGTTGTGGGCCACGACCCGCACGTCGATGGGGTCGTCGAGTACGAGCCGGCTGGCCCCCGACAGTTGGAGGTCGGGGGCGGTCGCCTGGAGTTGCTGCGTCACCTGGGTGGTGAGCTGCTCGCCCATCGTCTGATTGGCCTTGTCCAATGCCATCTCACCGATGTTCTGGACGAGGTTCGCGCTGATCGTGCCCGCGCGGGGGTTCGTGTAGATCGTGATCACCGGACGTTCGACGTCCCCTGGGATCACGCTCGCCTGGGCAAGGATGAAGGTGCGCTTCGTGAAGTCGCTCGGTATGACGATCGCGCCGTAGATTTCCCCGTTGTCCAGCGCGGACTGGGCCTGCGCGATCCCGATCTGCCGGAGGTCGACCTTGTTCGGATCGACACCCTCGACGAGCCCTGCGGCGATCTGGTCGCCGAAATTCTGCTGTTGCGGCGGATCGGAGTTGGGCATGGTGTCGCCCTCGTCCTGATTGACGAGGGCGATGGGGAAGTGGTTGAGATGCTTGGGGGGATTGAGCATTCCCCCCATGTACAGCGCGGCGAGCAGGGACATGACGACGGAGACGAGGAGCAGGGGAGCGATCCAGAACCGTGGTGTCCGGAGCACGCTCATCCTGCCTGCACCGCTGGTTTCGTGAGCCATGTCCCCTCGCATCCTCCCGTGTCCGGGCCGACCCTGGGATCGACCAGCCGGATCAAGAGTAGGCGGTGGAACCGTTCATCGCGCTGCCGTGACCTCGAACCAGGCGTCGAGTGTCGGCTCGCCGACGAGGTCCACGAGATCCACCTGCACGCCGTCCGCTCGCCATCGTTCGACCAGCGCCATCACGCGCACGGAGTCCATTCCCTCGTCGAGAAGGTTCGCGGAATCGTCGATCTCGGCGACCGGGACGTCGAGCACGTCGGCTACGTCGGCGCGGATTCGGTCGCGGGTCGGAACTGTGCTGGGAGCGGAACTCACTGTCATCCTCCGGTGCGTCGGTCGAACCGCGGCCCGTTGAGCCGATTCGACGACATGGGGTAGGTTGCTGGGTTAGTGAAGCCTAAGCATAGTTGCTCTCCGCGCGAACGGCGAAACGGAGAGCTGTTGCAACCGAATGTGAATGGATGACAATGGCCGGATTATCGCGATACGCAATCGACTTGACGCCTCTACGGACGAGTCGCGAGTTCCGATATATCTTCATTGCCCGCACAATCTCCATCTTCGGTCTGGGTCTGCTGCTGGTGGCGGTGCCGCTGCAGGTGTACGACATGACGAATTCCACACTGGCAGTGGGCGCGGCCAGCATCGTCGTGGGCTCGTCGGTGTTCATCGGCACCCTGTTCGGAGGCGTGATCGCCGACCGGTACGACCGCAGGCCGGTCATCTCGCTCGCCCGCGCCGCAGCGGGTGTGGCCTTCGCGATTCTCGCGGTCAACGCGTTCCTCCCCACACCCCAGTTGTGGATCATCTACCTGTGCGGCGTGATCGAGGGGCTCGCCGGCGGCATCTCCGCCACCGCGCTGATGGCGGTGATCCCGTCGCTGCTCCCCAAGGACAAGATGGCCGCCGCCGGTGCCCTGATGACCGTGATGGCCGACCTCGGCACGGTCGCGTCACCAGCCATCGGTGGTGTGATCATCGCGGCAACGTCCGTGGGCACCAACTACGTTCTGGCCGCGGTGTCCTCGGGAATCACCGCGTACTGCATCGCCAGGCTGCCGTCGCTGCCGCCGCCGGTCAAGAACACCGAGAGTCCGCTCCGGTCGATCGCCAGCGGCTTCACCTACGCCGCCAAGGACTCCGTCGTCGGCGGGACGCTGCTGGTCGGGTTCTGCGCCATGATGCTGACCGGCTGGAACGTGCTGCTGCCCGCCTACGCCAGCCAGGTCCTCCACGCCGGCCCGGCGGCGACCGGACTGCTCTACAGCGCCCCCGCGGTCGGAGCCCTCACCGGATCACTCACGAGTGGCTGGACGGGAACTGCTCGTCGCGGTGGCCTGATCGTGTTCCTCGCGGCCATGATCGCGTCGGCCGGGCTGATCGGCGTCGGAGCCGTCCCGATGATCGCGGTCACGTTCCTCGGGCTCGCCGCACACGGATTCGGCCGCGTCCTCGGTGACATCCTCCGGTACGCGGTCATCCAGACCGAGACGCCCGAGGAATACCGCGGACGCGTCGCCGGTGTGTGGGGCGCCCAGATCTCCACGGGCTCGGCTGCCGGAGCGCTCGTCGCGGGTGCCGTCGGAGCCGCGGTGGGTCCGCGTGAGGCGTTCCTGCTCTACGGGGCGGGCGGCATCGTGGTGCTCGCGGTTCTCGCGCTGACCTTGAAGGGGTTGCGCACCTACAGCAGTGCCGCTGCCGAGGAGGACGACCTCTCGGCAGCGGCACAGTGACGCTGTCAGCTGGGAACTAGCTGGCCTGAGCGTTGTTCGCGGCCTGCGACAGCTGCGGGAGCAGCTTGTCCAGCAGCCACGGCATGCTGAGCACGTTCGGTGAGCTCGACGCGAACACCAGCGGCGGATCGGTGAGGCCGACGTAGGCGTTGTCGCGCACGGCCTTCATCCCGGCGAACAGCGGGTTCGACTGGACCTCGTTCTGCAGCTCGGGCGACAGGTACCAGGCGAGCAGCACGTCCGGGTTGTACGTCGGCAGCAGTTCCAGGCTGACGGGAGCCGCGAACTTGGTCTGGTCACTGCTCTCGCGCAACTGCTGAGCAAGCGGGTCGACCGTGAAACCGAGGCTTGCCAGCATCTTCAGGCGAGGATCGGTGTCGAAGTAGAAGTTGTACGATCCCGGCTCGGTGCCGCTACCGAATGCCACCGTCTTCCCGGCGAACTCGGGGTGCTGCGACTTCGCCTGCGCGAGGGTGTCCTGAGTCTGGGTCACCAGTGCCTCGGCCTGTGCCGACCGGCCGAGGGCCTTGCCGACGGTGGTGATCTGGTCTTCCCAGCTGGTCGCCCAGCGACGCTCCGGGTACGCCACGGTGGGGGCGATGGCCGACAGCTTGTCGTACTGCTCCTGGTTCACGCCCGAGTGCACGGCCAGGATCACGTCGGGGTTGAGCGCCGCGATCTGCTCGTACGGCATCTCCTTGCTCGACGCCGTCAGCAACGTGGGTTCCGCGTTCGGATCGAGCTCTTCGAGCTTCGCCCGCGACCACGGCAGCAGGCCGTCGTCGGTTCCCGTGTCCGACTTCATGTTCTGCACGGCGACGGGCACGACGCCGAGCGACAGTGCCGCGTCCTCGCTGCCCCAGCCGAGCGTGACGACACGTTCCGGGGCCTCCGTGATCTCCGCCGTGCCGAGCGCCGACGGAATCGACACGGGGAAGGCCGATGCGTCGGCCTGTCCGGTGGCGGATCCCGCCGCGTCGGTCGAGTCGGAAGTCGACTCGCTGCAGGCACCCGCGAACAGCGCGGTTGCCGCCATCATCACGATTCCGGCTCTACGCCAGTATCTTCCGGACGTTTTCATCGATCTCCCTGTTCTTTGTTGATGGGGTTCATGCGCGAGCCGAACGAGGCGAGAGCCTCGTTCACGACGGAGCCGACTTCGCCGATCCAACGGGGCTGAGTCATGTCCTTGTGCTCGCAGTCGAGGTCGTGGTTGACGATGGTGCCGGTCAGGTAGGGCCGCCACAAGTCGTACGTCGCCGCGGTCGCAGGATTCCTGGCCGCAGTGAAGAAGAGCATGTCGGAGTCCACGACGATCTGTGAGGGTTCGGATTCGAGGCGCACGGCGTTCGCGAAGTTGTCGATCATCGCGGCCGGTGTGTGCTCGTTGATCCCGGCCAGCGCGCTGCCCTCGCCGCGCAGGATGTCGATCACCTGCTGCCGGTCGAGTCCATCCGCCAGGAGCGGTTCCGGGTCGTAGCCGACCATGTAGAGCAGCGCGGCGAGCGCGTCCTGCTCCGTCGGCATCGAGGCCCACGCGTCCGACGGGAAGGAGTCGAGCATGACGAGCATGCCCAGTTCCTCCCCCTGGTTCTGCAGCGCACCGGCGATGGCGTGCGCGACGACACCGCCCAGCGACCATCCGAGGAGGTGGTAGGGGCCCTTCGGCTGCACGGTCCGCATGTGCTCGATGTATTCGGCGGCCATGTCCTCGAGCGTTTCCGGCGGCCGCTTGGACGTCGACAGGTTGGAGGCCTGCACGCCGTACAGCGGGTAGTCGTCGTCGATGTGCCGCAGCAGGCCCGAGTAGCCCCAGCTGATTCCGCCTGCGGGGTGGAAGCAGAACACCGGTGGCTGGGACCCCTCGGTGCGGAACGGCAGCAGGACGGCCAGCGCGTCGGCGTCGTGATCGTCGTCGAGACGGCCGGCCAGCTGGGCCACCGTCGGCGCCGCGAACAGGGAGGCCACCGTCGCGCTCACGGACAGCCGCTTCGAGATCGCACTCATCAATCCGGCCGCCATCAGCGAGTGGCCACCGAGGTCGAAGAAGCTGTCGTCGATGCCGACCCGCTCGATACCGAGAGCCTCGGCGAACAACTGGCACAGCACCTCTTCGCGCGCCGTGCGCGGCCCGCGCTCGGACACCTGCAGTGACAGATGCGGAACGGGAAGCGACGACTGGTCGAGCTTCCCGTTGGGGAGGGTGGGGAACTCGTCGACGGCGATGAACGCGGCCGGGATCATGTAGTCGGGCAGCCTGCTGGCGGCACGGCGGTGTAACTGGTCGGGGTCGATCCGGCCGCCCGGCACCGACGTGGCGTACGCGACCAGCCGCTGATCGCCCGGGCGGTCCTCGCGGACCACGACGACGATGTGCTCGACGTCCGGGTCACCGGACAGCACGGCCTCGATCTCGTTGAGTTCGATGCGGAATCCGCGCACCTTGACCTGCGAGTCGGCGCGGCCGGTGAAGTAGATCTGGCCGTCGCGGCCCCACCACACCACATCCGACGTCCGGTACATGCGGCTGCCCGGCTCCGCGAACGGGTCGGCGATGAAACGTTCCGCCGTCTTGGGGCTCTGGTTGCGGTAGCCCCGGGTGACGCTGTCGCCCGCGAGATACAGCTCGCCGGACACGCCCGGAGGCACCGGCCGCAGCGCGTGGTCCAGGACGTAGGCGTGCTTGCCCGGATCGACGACGCCGATGGGGACGGGTCCTTCGTGTCCCGGTTCGACGAGGGCCAGGGTGGCGTTGACCGTGCACTCGGTGGGTCCGTACGCGTTGAACAGCCGGCGCCCCGGTGCGTACCGTTCGATCAGCTGGGGTGTGAGCTTCTCGGCGCCGAGCATGAGGTCGACGCCGTCCGGGATGGGATGTTCCGGCGGGAACGCGGCGGCGAAAGACGGTGGCACGCCAACGAAGTTCACGTCGTGTTCGTTGATGACGCGGGCGAGCGGCTCACCGGGGAAACGGTCGGCGTCCGTCGCGACCACCAGCGTTCCACCGGAGAGCACACCCCACATGATCTGCCAGAACGCGAGGTCGAAGCTGATGGACGAGAAGTGGAGCGCCCGAGTGCTCTCGTCCATGCCGATGACGTCGGACTGCAGCGACAACAGATCCGCGATGCCCAGGTGGGGGACGACGACGCCCTTGGGCACCCCCGTCGAACCGGACGTGTAGATGAGATACGCGGCGTCGTCGAGGTGCAGCGGCCTGCTCCGGTCGGCGTCCGTGGGCGTGGTGACCGGTTGGTCGGCGAGAAGCGCCTGCAGGTCCGGATCGTCCAGGTCGAGTATGGGCACGGCCGTGCCCAGCGGGGTGCGGTCGGGCACACCGACGGAGGAGGTGAGAATCGCGACCGGTGCGCCGTCGGCGAGCATGTGCGCGATCCGGTCGGCCGGGTACGTGGGGTCGACGGGCAGGTACGCGGCACCGCTCTTCAGTACGGCGAGAACACCGACGATCAGCTCGGCGGAGCGGTCGAGTGCGAGCGCGACCACGTCGCCGGGGCCGGCGCCACGCGAGATCAGCAGGTGGGCAATCCGGTTCGCCCGTTCGTCGAGCTGCCGGTACGTGAGGGAGACCGCGGGCCGCACGCTCGCGCCGACGGCGAGGGCCTCGGCGCCGGGTGTCTCCGCCACCTGCGCCGAGAAGTACTCGTCGAAGGTGCGCGCCGGGACGGAGTGCTCCGCATGGGACCATTCGCCGAGCACCCGGTCCCGCTCCTGCGGGGTCAGGATGTCGAGCCGGGCGATCCGCTGCTCGTGGTTCTCGCCGAGCCGCTCGATCACCACGCCGAGGCGGTCCGCGAAGGATTCGACGGTCGCGGCATCGAAGAGTTCGGTGGAGTACTCGAACGTCACGTCGATCCCGCCGCTGTCCGGACGTTCCTGGAAGCGCAGCGCCAGATCGAATTTCGCGGATGTCGCGTCGAGCATCCGCACGGAGGCGGTCGTCCCGTCGAATCGCTCCGCGGCGCCGTCCTGCTTCCAGTGCGAGAGCATCACCTGGAACAGGGGGTGGCGGGCCGACGACCGTGGGGGATTGACGAGTTCGACGATGCGGTTGAACGGCACGTCGGCGTGGTCGACGGCGTCGAGGTCGACGGCCTTGACCCGGTCCAGCAGTTCGTCGAACGTCGGGTCGCCCGACACGTCGGTCCGCAGGACCACCGTGTTGATGAAGCAGCCCACCATGGCGTCGAGGTCGGGGTGACTGCGACCGGCGACGGGGACGCCGAGCGCGATGTCCTCACCGGCGCCGAGCCTTTCGAGCAGCACGGCCACCGCGGCGTGGACGATCATGAAGAAGCTCGCTCGGCGCTCGGCGGCGAGCGACTCGACGGCCGCGTGCAGCGACGGCGACAGCATACGGTGGACGCTCGCGCCGCGGTTGGTGGGCAGGGCCGGTCGCGGCCGGTCGGTGCGCCAGCCCAGCTCGAGCGGCAGACCGGCGAGTTGCTCACGCCAGTAGTCGAGCTGGGCGGTCAGCAGCGGGGTCGCGTCGCCGGGTCCGGCGCCGATGCGTTCGCGTTGCCACACCGCGACGTCCGGGTACTGCAACGGCAGCGGCGTGAACTCCGGTGCCCGTCCGGCGCGGCGGGCGTTGTACGCGAAGGCGAGATCGTCGAGGAGCTTCGACTGCGACCATTCGTCGCCGATGATGTGGTGCATCAACAGGACCAGGGTGTGCTGCGGTTCGTACAGCACCGCGCGCAGCGGCGGCTGGTCGGTGAGCCCCAGCCCCACCGTCGTCATCGCTGCGATGTGTCCCTCGATGTTGCCGACGTTGTCGACACGTTCGAGCCGGACCTTCGCGTTTCCGGCGGGAAGCACGACCTGGTGGGGCACCGCATCGACGAGGGGAAACACCGTCCGCAACGACTGATGCCGGGTCACGACGTCCGCGAGCGCCGCGGACAGGGCGTCGGGTTCGAGGCCTTCCCCGAAATCGACGGCCAGCGCCAGCAGGTACGTTCCGCCGCCGGCCGCGCTGTCGAGGAACCACAGGCGTTCCTGCGCGGGCGACAACGGCACCGGCGCGCCCTCGGGGAGATCCCGCGGGGACGGCCTGCTCGCCGACACCCGCTCGCCGGCATCCTCCAGCTGCGCGGCCACGGCGGCCACGGTGGGATTCTCGAAGACCGTCGCAACCCGCAGCGGCACACCCAGTTCCGCGGTGATCGCGGACACGAGAGCAGCGGCGAGCAGAGAGTTTCCGCCGAGCGCGAAGAAGTCGTCATGGACGCCGACCTGCTCGGCGCCGAGCACCGAGGTGAACAGCGGCAGGATCCGGGCTTCGGTGTCGGTCCGCGGCGTGTCGCCGGCCTGTCCGAGCCAACGGGGGGCGGGCAGCGCATCCTTGTCGACCTTGCCGTTGTGGGTCAACGGCAATCGGTCGAGCACCACCAGTGCGGACGGAGTCATGTACCCGGGCAGGGAGCGGACCAGGTGCCCGCGTACCTCCTCCTCGACGGCGTCGTGCTCGCTGCCGGGCCGGGGAACGACGTACCCGACGATCCGCTGGTCGCCGTCGGTCTGCTCGTGCACCGTGGCCACCGCTGCCTGCACGTCGGGAACCGCAGTCATCGCCGCGCTGATTTCGCCGAGTTCGACACGGTAACCGCGCAATTGGATCTGGTCGTCGATTCGGCCGTGGTAGTGGAGAGCGCCGGTCGCGTCGTACCGTGCGAGGTCGCCGGTGCGGTACATGCGCGTCCCGCCGGGGGCGAACGGGTCGGCGACGAACCGTCCCGACGTCAGGTCGGGACGCCCGAGGTAACCCGGGGACAGTCCGGGGCCGGACACGTAGATCTCGCCGGTGACGCCGGGCGGCACCGGGCGCAGCCCCGGTCCGAGAACGTACGTGCGGAGGTCGCCGAGGGGAACGCCGATGTCGACGACGTCGGCGGCGGTGACCTGCGTGGCGGTGACGTGCACGGTGGTCTCGGTGATTCCGTACATGTTGACCAGTTCGGTTCCCGCATCCGGACCGGTCGCGGCGAACCAGGATCGCAGGACGGCGGGATCGAGAGCTTCACCGCCGAACACGACGTACCGCAGTCGTAGCCGGTCGAACGAGTCCGCGCGGACGAGAGCGTCGACGAGATGCCCGAACGCGGACGGCGTCTGGTTCAGCACCGTGACACCCTCGTCGACGAGAAGTGCGGCGAGGTCGGCCGGCGACGTCAGGGTGGCCTCGTCGACCGTGACGAGGCGGCCGCCGTGCAGCAGCGCACCCCAGATCTCCCAGACGGAGAAGTCGAACGCGTACGAGTGCAGCAGGGGCCAGCAGTCGTCCTCGGTGAACGTGAACCATTCGCGGGACACGTCGAACAGTCGCCTCACGTTACGGTGGGGAATCGGAACGCCCTTGGGGACACCGGTGGATCCGGACGTGTAGATGATGTACGCGATGTCGTCCGCGGACACTTCGTTTCCGAGTTCACCGCCGGCGGACTGTTCCGCGTCCTCCTCGATCCGGGGGAGGTCGCCGAGCAGGTCGGCGGATCCGATTCCCAGCGACGGCTGCGCATCCCGCACGATGAACCGCGCGCGTTCGGCCGGGGAGGACGGATCGATCGGCAGGTAGGTCGCGCCGCTGCGGAGAATCGCGAGGATGGCGACGATCAGGTCGGTGCCGCGGGGGAGGCTGACGGCCACGACGGTGCCGCGCCCCGCGCCCGCCGACCTCAGCTGCCGGGCCAGGTCGGCGCTGCGATTCGAGAGTTCGCGGTACGAAAGATCGTTCACCGCGACGCGGTCCGGGTGGGTGCGCGCCTGGGCGAGGAAGGCGGAGACGATGCTGTCCGGAAGCGCAACTGCCGTGCCGGTGGCCCGGTCGAGGCCGGCCGCGGACCGCCACAGGGGCAGTTCGTCGGGAGCGCAGACGTCTACCACGGAGACGGGTTCTGCTGCCACGGAGATGTTTCGGAGGTAGTGCGCGAATCGGTGTGCGTGGTCCCGGATCTCGTCGTCCGTGTAGACCTCGGGATTCCCGGCCCATTCGAGCGTGAGCTCGTCCCCGGCGCCCGAGACGGAGATCACCACATCCTCCACCGGACCGGTGGCGAGCTGATGCACCGCCCCGGACGTGGGACCGAAAGCGATTCTGGCGGCGAACGGTTTGACGTTCACCACCGCCCCGCCGGTGGCGCGGCTCCCGGCGTCGCGGACGCGCTGGAACGGTCGCGTCTCGGACAGTGCGGCAGCCACCCGGCCGATCACGTCGGCGAACGTCGGTCGTGCGTCGAGCGGAATGCGGAGCGGCACAATGTTCGTGGCCGTCACAGGCGACGTCAGCTCGATACCCTGCCGGGCCAGAACCGGCACGCGGAGCCGGACTTCTTCCGCTCCCGTGTGGGCGCCGAGGTAGGCGGCCGCGGCCGCATAGACCGCCTCGGCCCACGTCGTTGCCTGCGCGGTGGCCGCGTCACGCAGGGTCTTCGCCACCGCGGGCTCGATCGCGAGCGTGCAGCGATGCGGGTCGGGGACGGGCCGGCGCACCGTGTCGCTGAATCCGACCGGACGTGCGGCGGCATGCGGCGCGCCGCTGTCGGGGGCCGCGGCATCGAAATCCCGTGCCGCCCCGACGTGCGCCCGCAATGGTGGGAACTTTGCCGCCCGGGGTTCGGTGCCCGCGAGCCGGGCCGCGTACAGCGCCGCCACGCGGCGGGTGAGCAGCGAATACCCGTACGCGTCGAGCAGCGCGTGCGGGGCGCGGAGGTACCAGAGCGCACCGGATTCGGTCGTGATCAGGGCTGTGCGCACCAGGGGAGCCGTGTCGTAATCGAGCGGTCGGCGCACGTCCGCGCGCATCCACTCGAGAGCGGCCGCCCGGTCGAGTTCGAGACGTTCGAGCTCGGGTGCGAGGCGACGATCGTGCACCTGGACGACATCGGCCGAATCGTCACCGGGTTCGGCCTCGAAGCGGACCGAGAGCACCTCGGCCTCCACGATCACCGTGCGTACCGCCGCGGCGAGAGCTTCGATGTCGACGGGCGCCGCGACCTCGACGTATTCGGCCGTGGTGAAGGCCGACCGGGTGGGGTCGAGATGGTGCCCGGCCCACAGCTCGCGCTGGGCGGCGGTCAAGCAGACGTCGGCCGTGTCCTCCCCGGTCTGCAGGGTGGACGGCGACGATATCGAAAGGGACATCTAACAGGCACTCCTGATGCTTTCGGCTTTCGGGCTTGGGGCTTTCGGGCTTTCAGCTACTCGGCGTGTCAGGTTAGCCTAACCACATGGGCTGTGGTGATCCGACACCGGCGCAGGCTTCGGAACGAAGCGCTGCGCCGGAGTGGGGTCTTCGGGGCGGCTCAGCCGACTTCGAGCGGCGAAAGCGCGGAGACCAGCGCATCCGTGGTGGTCACCGAACCGCAGCGCTTCGCCGCGTAGGTGAGGGCCATGAGGTGCTCGTCACGGCTGAAATCCGCGGTCGCGTCGGAGACCAGGAACGGCTGCACGTCCGACATGAACGCCTCGGCGGCACTCAGCATGCAGCCCATGTGCGTGTAGACGCCCGTGACGATCAGCTGGTCGCGGCCATGGTGGCCGAGCAGCTGCCGGAGGTCGGTGCGCTGGAACGCCGAATACCGCCATTTGGTCACCTGGATGTCGCCCTCGCGGGGGACGAGCGGCTCGACGACCTCGGTATCGCGACCCGACGTCAGTCCAGGGCCCCAGAAGTCGGCGAGGATGCCGCGGCGCGACGGGTGCTGGTCGCCCGGCTGCATCGTGTAGATCACGGGAATCCCGGCTTCCGAGCACAGTTCGCGGATCCGGACCATGTTCGCCATCGCAGTCGACATCGGCTCCGACCGCACGTCGTACGCGTCGATGAAGTAGTTCTGCATGTCGTGGACCAGCAGTGCGGAACGTCGGGGGTCGAGGCGCCAGGACACCTTCGATTCGGGGACCTCGTGAATCTCCGGGATCGTGTAGGTCGAAATAGGCGGGATGGCCATATGGTTCCTCACTGTCGGTCTTGTCGACGTCTGGGCGTATGCCGCGCGAATCTCGGTGAATGACAGCGCTCCGCCCCACCGCTCGCGCGTTCGGTTAGGCTAGCCTTTGCTATCTGGCTCTGCAATCGCTAGGTGTGTGGGCGCGCGGCGCACAGTAAGGTGACTGACCGGTGGGGGCCGGGCGCCGGTCTCCCGTGCCGGAGCCGCTGACCAGGAGAGACTGTTGACCACGCTGCTGATACTGCTGCTGATCGTCGTCGTGATCGTGGGCATCGTGCTGATCCTGCGGAATCGGGCCGGGAAGAACGCCACTCCCGCTGCCCGGGTCGATCCGCTTGCCGACTACCCGGAGGTCTACGACCCGTACAAGATCGGAGTCGGCGACATCATCACGTACGCCGGAATCGATCACGTCGTGCGCGGCACCATCACCCTCGACGAAGAGGGATACATCTGGCACGAACACCTCCTCGACGGGTCGACCGGTCAGCGGTGGCTGACCGTCGAGAACGACGAGGGCAACCTCGACATGACGCTGTGGATGCGCCGCGAGGGCACGGGGCTCGAACCGGACGGTGACGTGATCCTCGACGACAGGGTGCACCGGCAGATCGAGCGCGGCACCGCCTCGTTCACCGCGGAAGGCACCACCGGGACGGCGCCCCAGGGCATCGTCGACTATGCCGACTACGAGACGGCGGACAAGACCGGCCTGCTGTCCTTCGAGCGCTGGGCGCGGACGCAGTCGTGGGAGGTCTCCACGGGCCGCGCCGTCACGCGCGGTGAACTCACCGTGATCCATTCCGGTCCGCCGCAGTGACGCTGCACGTCCTCGACATCGAGTCGCGTGATGTGACGGCCGAGGCGCTCGGTCTCGTCGTGAACGCCGAAACACCGCTTCCGCTTGCCGAACTCACCATCACGCACGGTGACGACCGGGTGACGCTCGCAGTTCTCGGGGCGTCGCACGCGGTGACGGCGTCCGCCGCGGGAAGCCGGATCACCGAACAGGTGTCGTGCGATGCGATCCGGGCCGGCGGCAGGCCGCTGCCGGTATCCGACAGCGCGAGCGGATACCGGTTCGACTCGACCACCGACACCGTCGACCGCACCCACCTCGAGCAGACCGCCGACTGGCTGCGGCGCCAGGCCACCGAGGTGGACGGGTGGATCTGCGGGACGTTCCCCGGCGACCACACCGCACTGACCGCGCTCACCGCGACGCGTGAACATTCCGGCGGATGGGCCTGGCAGACCTGGCATCTGTACCCAGGAGACAAGGGTGGGGTGATCGTGAAAACTCGAAGCAGGTGGCAGCCGTGACCCGGTTCAGTGCGCGCATGCGGCTCGCCCCGATGCTGCTCCTGGTTTTTGCCGCGACCGCGTGCGGAGGCGGTGTCCGCGACTACATCGCCGACGCGTACGCCCTGCAGAACACCGCAGGCGACGCGAAGACATACACGTCGAACGACCCGGTGGGGACGACCGTCTCCAACATCGTCGCCGAGGAGGAACCGGCAGCACGGAAGGCGGACGGCGGCAGCGAATACCTGCGCTACGACGACGACATCGTCACGGTCAGCGCCGGACCGGGTGGCGGGAGCCTCGTCCGCGTCGAAGACATCGACGGACGCTACCGGAGCGGTGGGTTCGCCTATCTGGGGCCCGGTTTCAACCCCGGTTCGCCTGCGGGCGGCGCCAGCGGCAGCGGCGGATCCGGGAGCGCGAAATGACAGAGAACACTCGACTCGGGAGAAGCGCGTGAACACCACCTACACGGCGGCAGCAACGGAAATCGGCACGGTCGACGTCGGACTGCTCGCCGTCGGCATGCTCGGCACCCTGGCATACTTCGTCATCGGCATCGCCGTCCTCGGAGTCGGCTTCGCGGTACTCGACCTCGCCACCCCCGGCAATCTCCGGCACCAGGTGTACGTCGACAAGAACCCCAACGCGGCAATCCTGCTGGCGTCGAACCACCTCGCCCTCGCCGTCGTCGTGGTCACGGCGATCCTCACCAGCTCCGACGGATTCGCGCAGGGACTGGCCGATTCCGCGGTCTACGGCCTCTTCGGGGTGCTGCTGCAGGTCATCGCGCTGCGCCTGATGAATCTGCTGCTGCCGGGGCAACTCGTCGGTCTGGTGGGGAACCCGCAGATGTGCGGTGCCGCGTGGGCGGTCGGTGCGAGCCTCTTCGCCATCGGCCTCGTGAACGCCGCCGCACTCACCTGATCTCGTGACCACCACAGCGACAGAGCCGAATTCCTCCACCACCCGCGCGCTGGGCGGGCGGGCCAGGGCGTTCCTGCTCGCCGCGGTGGCCGCGTGTGCGGCGTGCGGGCTGATCTACGAACTCGCGCTGCTGACACTGTCGGTCAGTCTGACCGGCGGCGGAATCACCCAGACGTCGCTGATCGTCGCGGGTTTCGTGGCCGCACTCGGGGTGGGTGCCCTCGCCGCCAAGCCGCTCCTCTCCACCGCGGCCGCGTCGTTCGTGGTCGTCGAGATCGTCCTCGGACTCGTCGGCGGGTTCAGTGCAGTGACCCTGTACGTGACGTTCACGTTCTTCGGTTCCAGCGCAATCGTTCTGGTGCTCGCCACCGCGCTGATCGGTGTGCTGGTGGGCGCCGAGGTGCCGTTGCTGATGACGCTGCTGCAGTCGGGCCGCAGCGACACCGACGCCGAGAGCACCGGAAAGGTGCTGGCAAACCTCAACGCCGCCGACTACGCAGGTGCCCTGGTCGGTGGCCTGCTCTGGCCGTTCGTCCTGCTGCCGATCGCCGGGATGATCCGCGGCGCCGCGATCACCGGCATCGTCAATCTCGTCGCCGCCGCAGTGGTCGCGCTGATCCTGCTGCGGTGGCAGTTGAGTCTGCGCACCCGATTGCTCGCGGTCGTGGCGCTGCTCGTCGCCGCCGCGTGCATCGCGGTACTGCTGGTGCGCGCCGACGGCATCGAGACCACGTCGCGGCAACGTCTCTACACCGATCCGGTGGTCGCCGCGGAGAGGTCGCAGTACCAGGAGATCGTCGTCACCGAGCGCGAGGGAGACGTGCGGCTCTTCCTCGACGGCGACCTCCAGTTCTCCAGCATCGACGAACATCGGTACACCGAATCCCTGGTGTACCCCGCGATGGCGGACGACCCGAAACGGGTACTGATCCTCGGCGGGGGCGATGGCCTCGCCGCCCGAGAGGTCCTGCGACTGCCCGGGGTCGAGGAGATCGTGCAGGTGGAACTCGATCCTGCGGTCATCGAACTCGCGAACACCCGGCTGTTCGGGCTGAACCAGGGAGCGCTGCAGAACCCGCGCGTGCACGTGGTCCTCGACGATGCGTTCCGGTGGTTGCGCGACGCACCGGACTCGGGATTCGACGCCGTCATCGTGGACCTCCCCGACCCCGACACCCCGGCGCTCGGGCGCCTGTACTCCACCGAGTTCTACGGTCTCGCCGCCGCCGCACTGAACCCCGGCGGACTGATGGTGGTGCAGTCGGGAAGCCCCTATTCGACGCCGGACGCGTACTGGCGCACCACGTCGACCGTCGCGTCGGCGGGTCTGGCCGTCACGCCGTACCACGTGCTGGTGCCGAGCTTCGGGGACTGGGGTTACGTCCTTGCCCGGCGCGGACCCGAACCGCCGGCCCTGCGCCTGCCCCACGACGCCCCCGAACTGCGCTTCCTCGACGAGCCGACCCTCGCCGCGTCCGCGATCTTCCCGCGCGACCGCCCCCGTCGCGAGCTCGAGCCCTCGACCCTCGACCGCCCGCGCATCGTCGACGACATGCGGAAGGGCTACGAGCGCTGAGCACCCGTGAGTACTTGTCAACCGCCGGGCGTTAATAAGTACTCACAGGCCGAAGGCAACTAGTTCATAGATATACTAAAAGCGAAGGTGGCGGGCACCGGGCTCGCCACCCGCTCGCGATAGGGTTCCCCCATGACCGATGACGCAGCGCCGGTGCCCGTCGAGGTGCCCGACGGCCTCGACTTCTGGTCGTTCATCGAACTGGCGAACCGGCGCCTGAGCACGGAATACGGCTCGACGCACGAACTCGCCACCCAGGTCCTCCTGACGTTGAACCGCGCGTCGAACGTGGTGACGTACGACCTGGAGTCGTCGATCCACCGTCCGCGTGGCCTGTCGTGGTCGGCGTTCCGGTTGATGTTCGTGACCTGGCTGGCCGGTCCCGTCGAGTCGAAGACGGCGGCCAAGCTCACCGGCATGAGCAGGGCTGCCGTCTCGAATCTGACGAAGACGCTGGTCGGCGGTGGTTTGATGGAGCGGACCCCGGATGAGCGGGACGGCCGGTCCGTCCAGTTGTCGCTCACCGAGAAGGGCCGGAGCGAGATCGGTGAGATCTACCGTGAGCAGAACGAGCGCGAACACGCGTGGGCAAGCGTTCTCACCGAACCGGAGCAGCGCATTCTCGTCATGCTGCTCGACAAGCTGATCACCAATCGCAGCCAGTTCGACGTCCGCGGGCGTAACTGACCCTGCTGTGCCTCCCGGAAAACCTGTGCTTGCCATCACGCCCGTAATTTAGTTAATGTGTTTACTACTACGGACACGCACTTCTAGGGAGGCCGGTCATGGCGTTCTATCGGCAGGTGGGCAACATCCCGCCCAAGCGGCACACCCAGCACCGTGACGACAACGGTCAGCTCTACTTCGAGGAATTGATGGGAGAAGAGGGCTTCTCCTCCGACTCCTCACTGCTCTACCACCGCCACATCCCGTCGGCGATCGTCGATGCCACCGTGTGGGAGCTGCCCGACCAGAGCACGACTCCCAATCATCCGCTCAAGCCGCGCCACCTGAAGCTGCACGACCTGTTCCCGGACACGGTCTGGGCCGACACCGACGTGGTCACCGGGCGCCGGTTGATCCTCGGCAACGCAGACGTCCGCATCTCGTACGTGGTCGCCGCAAAGGAGTCGCCGCTGTACCGCAACGCGATCGGCGACGAGATGGTGTACGTCGAATCCGGTTCCGCCACTGTCGAAACCGTGTTCGGCGCGCTCGAGGCGAAGGAGGGCGACTACGTCCTCATTCCGATGTCGACGACTCACCGCTGGATCCCGCAGGGTCCGGAACCGTTGCGCGCCTACGCGATGGAGGCCAACAGCCACATCGTCCCGCCGAAGCGCTACCTGTCCCGGTTCGGCCAGCTGCTCGAGAACGCGCCCTACTGCGAGCGCGATCTGCACGGGCCGACCGGCACACTGCAGGTCGAGGGCGCCGACGTGGAGGTGCTCGTCAAGCACCGCACGTCGCACGGAATCGTCGGCACGCGAATGGTGTACCCGCAGCACCCCTTCGACGTCGTGGGCTGGGACGGGTGCCTCTACCCCTACACGTTCAACATCTCCGACTACGAGCCCATCACCGGGCGCGTGCACCAGCCGCCGCCGGCGCATCAGGCGTTCGAGGGCAACAACTTCGTCATCTGCAACTTCGTGCCCCGCAAGGTCGACTATCACCCGCTGTCGATTCCGGTGCCGTACTACCACTCGAACGTCGATTCCGACGAGATCATGTTCTACGTCGGCGGGGACTACGAGGCGCGCAAGGGTTCCGGCATCGGCCAGGGTTCGATCTCGATTCACCCGGGCGGGCATGCGCACGGTCCGCAACCGGGCGCGTACGAACGCAGCATCGGCGCCGAGTTCTTCGACGAACTTGCCGTCATGGTCGACACGTTCCGCCCGCTCGAGCTGGGCGAGGGCGCCCTGGCCTGCGAGGACTCGGGCTACGCGTGGACGTGGGCGGGGCGGGGGCCGAAGCAGTGATCTCCGCCCTCTTCGCCGGCCTCTGCGACGACGCCGCGCTCTTCCCGCCCGGGAACGTACCCCTGCCCGACGCCCTACCCGCACATGTCAGGCACCGGTCGGCGCCGTACGCGGATCTGGTCGGTCCCTTCGTCTTTCCGGTCGCCAGGCTCGACGAGCTGACGCCCGGTTCGCTCGAGCTGAGCCTGACGCTGCCCGGCGGTCCGGCCACGCTCGAACCCGCACTCGACCGTCTCGCGCGGATCGGCGGTGCCACCGCGGTGGCGCTCGAGATCGCTGCGCCCGCCGAACAGACGGCCGCGGAGTTCTTCGCCGCGATGGACGCCGTCGAAACCCAGACCGCAGGCCTCGACGTGTTCGTGGAGGTGCCGCGCGGCGAGCGCCGGGCCGATTTCCTCGCCGCACTTGTCGGTGGCTCGTTCGCGGCCAAATTCCGCACGGGAGGCGTTGTCGCCGAGGCCTACCCGGACGAGGCGGAACTCGCGTCGGCGCTGACCGCCGTCACCGCGTCGGGCGTTCCGTTCAAGGCCACGGCCGGGCTGCACCACGCCGTCCGCAACACCGATCCGCGCACGGGATTCGAACAGCACGGTTTCCTCAACGTGCTGCTCGCCACCCGGCACGCACTCGGCGGCGCCGGTGTCGACGAGGTGGCCGCCACCCTCGCCGAACGTGACGGCGCACTGCTCGCCCGCGAACTGCGCGACCTCCCGGCCGACGTCGTCCGCACCGTTCGCACCGCCTTCCGATCCTTCGGCACGTGCAGCATCCTCGAACCCCTCGAGGATCTCGTCGGACTGCATCTCGTGCCGTCTTCCGCCCTCGCCTCCGCAGATCAAGGAGCCCACGCATGACCGTCCTCGACATCCCCGCCGATTCCCTCTTCGGGATCGAGAACCTGCCGTACGGCGTGTTCTCGACCGCAGACTCGGCCCCCCGGGTCGGAGTGCGGGTGGGAGATTCCGTCGTGGATCTCGCCGCCACCCTGGGTGACGACGTCTTCGCGCAGCCCACCCTCAACGCCTTCATGGCGCAGGGCAGGGCCCGCTGGACCGAGGTCCGCAGGCAGATCACCGAACTCGTGCAGGGCGACGTCGCCGACACCGCGGTGTTCGCGGTCGACGAGGTGACGATGCACCTGCCGGTGGCCGTCGCCGACTACGTCGACTTCTACGCGTCCGAGAATCACGCCACCAACCTCGGACGACTGTTCCGCCCCGACTCCGAGCCGCTGATGCCCAACTGGAAGCACCTGCCGGTGGGATACCACGGGCGGTCGAGCACCGTCATCGTGTCGGGCACCGACGTCATCCGGCCGTGCGGACAGCGGAAGTCGCCGGATCGGGACGCCCCCGACTTCGGGCCGTCCCGCCGCCTCGACATCGAGGCAGAAATGGGTTTCGTCGTCGGCGTCCCGACGACGCTGGGGGAGACCATCACCCCGGATCAGTTCGCGGAGTATGTGTTCGGTGCGGTCGTGGTGAACGACTGGTCCGCCCGCGACATCCAGGCCTGGGAGTACGTACCGCTCGGCCCGTTCCTCGGGAAGAGCTTCGCCACGTCCGTCTCACCCTGGGTGGTTCCCCTCGACGCGCTCGAGGCGGCCCGCATCGACACCCCGACGCAGGATCCGCAGCCGCTGCCGTACCTGCGCGGCGAGGAGAAGTGGGGCCTGGACATCGACCTGGCCGTCGAATGGAACGGACACGTCGTGTCGCGACCGCCGTATGCGCAGATGTATTGGTCGCCGGCGCAGATGCTCGCGCACACCACGGTCAACGGCGCCGCCGCCAGCACGGGCGACCTGTTCGCGTCGGGCACCATCTCCGGACCGGAGAAGGACCAGCGCGGCGCGTTCATCGAACTGACCTGGGGTGGTCAGGAACCTGTCGTCGTCGGGGACGAGAAGCGCACGTTCCTCGAGGACGGCGACGAGATCGCCATCTCCGCCACCGCACCCGGCCCGAACGGAACCCGCATCGGCTTCGGTGAGGTGCGGGCCCGCATTGCTCCACCCGTGAGTACTTGTTAACCGCGGGCGGTTGACAAGTACTCACGGATGGTAGTCATTAGTCATGACCGAGAACTTCGTCGAGATCAGTGCCGAGCCGGACACCGGCGTCGCGTTCCTCACCCTGAACCGCCCCGACCAGCGCAATCCGCTGTCGTCCGAGGCCATGCGGGACGTCACCGCGGCCCTGCGGAAGCTGGGCGACGACGACACCACCCGCGTCGTCGTCATCAGGGCTGCCGGACCGGTGTTCTCCGCGGGCCACGACCTGAAGGAGATGATCGGCCGCACACTCGAGGACGAGCAGGCCATCTTCGACACCTGTGTCGAGATGATGCAGACCGTGCAGGACATTCCCCAACCGGTCATCGCGTCCGTCCAGGGCGCGGCCGTCGCGGCGGGCTGTCAGCTCGCGGCGTCGTGCGACCTCGTCGTCGCGTCGTCGAACGCCGTGTTCGGGACGCCGGGGGTGAAGATCGGCCTGTTCTGCTCCACCCCGATGGTGGCCCTCAGCCGCGCGATCGGACGTAAGCGCGCCCTGCAGATGCTGCTCACCGGGGAGACGATCGGGGCGGAGACCGCCGCGGACTGGGGGCTGGTGAACCTGGTCGTCGCACCCGAGGAGCTCGATGCGCAGACCCGGGCTCTCGCCGCGAAGATCACGAAGGCCAGCCCGCTCACCGTGAAGATCGGCAAGCAGGCGTTCTACCGGCAGATCGAGCTTCCTCAGGGCGAGGCCTACACGGCGATGGCGGAGACGATGGCCACCAACGCCGTCACGTGCGACGCCCAGGAGGGCATGCAGGCGTTCGTCGACAAGCGCACTCCGCAATGGCAGGGAAAATAGCGGCACAGGCGGACCCTGGCTGCATTGCGTGGTGTAGCGAACCGGCGAAGGATTGAGCGTGCAGTGGCTGCGGCCGCGGGCCGTCGGTGCCCGCTGACGGTGGACCGCGACGGGTCGGTCACCCAGAGATCGTTCTCACTGCGGGGCGACGTCCCGCGGGAGGAGACATCGATGTTCATTCAGGTAATTCAGGGAAAGGTGTCGGACGAGGCAGGCCTACGCCGGTGCATGGACCGCTGGACCGAAGACGTCCGACCGGGAGCGACGGGCTTCCTGGGCTGCACTCAGGGATTGTGCGACGACGGAACGTTCATCGCGCTCGCGCGGTTCGAATCGGCCGACGCCGCCCGGCGCAACAGTGAGCGTCCCGAACAGGGCGCGTGGTGGGCGGAGACCGAGCGGTGCTTCGACGGTGCCGTGTCGTTCATGGACTGCCCGGACGTGATGGAGTGGATGGGTGGAGGCTCGGACGACGCGACATTCGTTCAGGTCATGGAGGGCCATACCACCGACGCGAGCCGGATGAGGGAGTTGCTGGAACAGGCCGAACCCCAGCTTCATCAGCTGCGCCCGGAGATCCTCGGGGGAACGTTGTGCACCTACGGCGACGGCGGATATGTCGAGGCGGTGTACTTCACGTCCGAGGCGGAGGCTCGCTCGCACGAGAAGTTGGAGGTGCCGGACGATCTGCGGTCGTTGTTCGAGGAGGAAGGCAGGCTCACCGACGACGTGACGTACTACGACATGCACTCGCCGATGCTGGTGGCGGCCGGCCGGTAGCGCCGAAACCTCTGGCAAGGTACTTGGACGTCCTATAACCTTCGTGCATGAGCCTGGATGCGCGCACCGATACCGTCGACGGAGTGCTGCGGCGCTCGGCAGCCAAGTTCCCCGACCGCAGGGCACTGACGTTCGAGGACCGCATGTGGACGTACCGTGAACTCGACGACGCGGTCAGCCGCGCGGCCGCGTACCTGCAGTCGCTCGGACTGTCGGCCGGTGAGCGGGTGGCCGCGTACGGCACCAACTCGGACGCGTACACGATCGGGTTCCTGGCCTGCGCGCGTGCGGGTCTCGTGCACGTCCCCGTCAACTATGCGCTGAAGGGCGAAGAGCTGACCTATCTGGTGTCGCAGTCCGGAAGCGCCGCCGTGCTGGTCGATCCGGCGTTGAAAGACACGCTCGACTCGGTCGGGGGCGCGCTCGACCTGCGTCACGTGGTTCCCCTGCGCGACGCCGAAGACTCGCTTCTCGCGCACAGCGGTTCCGGCGACGTACCCGTGCTCGCCGTGCCTGTCGCGTCCACCGACCTGGCGCAGCTGCTGTACACGTCCGGGACGACGTCGAAGCCGAAGGGCGCCATGATGACTCACGGCGGACTCGTGCACGAGTACGTGTCGTCCGTGATCGCCCTCGCGCTGAGCGACGGCGACAATCCGCTGATCTGCATGCCGCTGTACCACTCGGCGGGCATGCACGTGTTCATGCTGCCGTACCTGTCGGTGGGTGCCTCGGTGAATCTGATGCAGACCCCGGACATCCCGGAGATCCTGCGGCGCATCGAGGCGGATCGCATCGGTTCGCTGTTCCTGGCGCCGACGGTGTGGGTGCCGCTCGCCGGACATCCGGATCTCGAGACCCGCGACCTGTCGTCGCTGAAGAAGGCTCAGTACGGCGCGTCTATCATGCCGGTCACGGTGCTGAACAGGTTGCGCGAACGCTACCCCGACCTCGGCTTCTACAACTGCTTCGGACAATCCGAGATCGGTCCGCTCGCCACGGTGCTGCAGCCCGAGGAACACGAGGAGCGGCCGTCGTCGTGTGGCAAGGCCGTGTTCTTCGTCGAGACGCGGGTGGTGGACCCGGACGGCAACGACGTTCCGGACGGCACGCCGGGTGAGGTGCTCTACCGTTCGCCCCAATTGTGCCTGGGGTACTGGGACAACCCCGACGCCACCGCGGAGGCGTTCCGCGACGGCTGGTTCCACTCGGGCGATCTGGTGACGCGGGACCCGGAGGGGTACATCACCGTCGTCGACCGCATCAAGGACGTCATCAACACCGGCGGCATCCTGGTGGCGTCGCGGGAGGTCGAGGACGCCGTCTACACGCATCCGGATGTGGCCGAGGTGGCCGTCATCGGGACGCCGGACGACAAGTGGATCGAGGCGATCACCGCGGTGGTGGTGCTGCGGGAGGACGCGGCCGGCGTGACACCGGACGGGTTGATCGCCCACGTCAAGGAGCGCATCGCGCCGTTCAAGGTGCCCAAGCAGGTGGTGTTCGTGGACGAACTGCCCCGGAACCAGAGCGGGAAGCTGCTCAAGCGGGAATTGCGGGCAACACTCTGATCACTTCCTTGTCGACGCCCGCTCGATCAGCTCGACCGGGAGCTTCACCGATTCCACGTCGTTGCCCGCGATGATCGACAGGAGATGACGCACACCGGTCGCGCCGATCAGGCGGGCGGGTGACCGGACGGTCGTCAGCGGCACCGGCAGCTGGGCGACCACCGGAATGTCGTTGTACCCGACGAGCGCGAGGTCTTCGGGGATCCGCAGTCCGAGGTCCCTGGCGACGCCGAGGACGCCGATCGCGATGGTGTCGCTGACGGTGAAGATCGCCTCGGGGCGCGAATCCGATTCCAGGAGAACGGTGGCCGCGGCGACACCGCCGGACACGTCGAAGTCGGAGCGGACGACGCGATCGGGTCGGAGTTCGATGCCGTTCTCGGCCAGCGCGTCGCGGAAACCGGCGAGACGGTCGCGGGACGTGCTCGCATGGTCGGGGCCGGTGATGACGGCGACCTCGGTGAAGCCGCGGTCGAGGAGATGGCGTCCGGCGAGGTAGCCGCCCCGGTGGTCGTCACCGGACACGAACGGCAGACCGACGTCGGCGTGCCGGTTGAGCTGCAGCATCGGCAGCGCCCCCACCGACAGCGAGTCGACGAACTCGCGGCCGGGACTGTGCAGGCTGCTGAGCAGCAGGCCGTCGACCTGCCTGCTGACGAGGAACTCGATGGCGCGGCGCTGGGCGTCGAGGTCGTCGGGCGGGCTCGACAGCAACACCGAGTAGCCGGCCTGCGTGGCCGTCTCCTCGATGCCCTGGAACATGGTCGCGACCACCCCGTCGGTGAGTCGCGGCATGACGACGCCGAGGGTCGTGGTCTTCCGGGTCCGCAGGCTCGCGGCCCACAGGTTGGGCTGGTAGCCGAGTTCCACCGCCACCTCGCGCACCCGCAGCGCTGCCTCGGACCAGCCGTCGGCGGGTTCGGGCTGCCGGAGTACCCGGGACGCCGTCGACACGTGGACGCCGGCGCGTTCGGCGATCTCGCGGAGGGTCGGCGGACGCCCGGAGGTGCGTGTCGGGCGGTCCGGCAGGTTCACGGGCAATCCTCGCGCTCGGGGACGGGGGCCGGCGGGCCTCGTGGTTGACGGCCGCCGGAACGCGCCTTAGTCTACGTGACGAAATCGTTCGTGCAATCGTTCTCGCGAACGTTTGCACACCAGCCCCACCGGCCCCGTGGAGGAACAATGTCCGACCCGCAGTCCCTGACCCAGCTGTTCGCCCTCGACTCGCTGCTCGACACCGAGGAGATTGCGATCCGCGACACCGTGCGCCGATTCTCGGACGAGAAGATCCGGCCCCACATCGGCGAATGGTTCGAAGCGGCGGCACTGCCGGTGCGTGAGCTGGCGGAAGGACTGGGCGAACTCGGCGTGCTCGGCATGCACCTCGAGGGGTACGGCTGCGCCGGCATGAGCGCCACCGCCTACGGCCTGGCCTGCCTCGAACTCGAGGCCGTCGACTCCGGCATCCGCAGCCTCGTGTCCGTCCAGGGCTCGCTGGCCATGTACGCGATCCACCACTACGGCAGCGAAGACCAGAAGCAGGAATGGCTGCCCCGCATGGCCGCCGGCAAGGCGATCGGCTGCTTCGGTCTGACCGAACCCGACTTCGGCTCCAACCCCGCAGGCATGCGCACCAACGCCAAGCGGGACGGTGACGACTGGATCCTCAACGGCACCAAGATGTGGATCACCAACGGATCCGTCGCCGACGTCGCGGTCGTGTGGGCACGCACCGACGACGGCATCCGCGGATTCGTCGTCCCCACCGACACCCCCGGCTTCTCGGCGCCCGAGATCAAGCACAAGATGTCACTGCGGGCGTCCGTCACCTCGGAACTCGTGCTCGAGGACGTCAGACTGCCCGAATCCGCGATGCTGCCGGAGGCCAAGGGACTGTCCGGTCCGCTCGGCTGCCTCAACGAGGCCCGGTTCGGCATCATCTTCGGCGCGATCGGCGCCGCCCGCGACTGCCTGGAATCGGCCATCTCCTACGCGCAGGACCGTCAGGTCTTCGACAAGTCGCTCGCCGCCTACCAGATCACGCAGGTCAAGATCGCCGACATGGCCCTCGAGGTCGGTAAGGGCCACCTGCTCGCGTACCACCTCGGACGGCTGAAGGACCGCGGCGTGGCACGTCCCGAGCAGGTCAGCACGGGCAAGCTGAACAACGTCCGCGAGGCCATCGCCATCGCCCGCGAGTGCCGCACCATCCTCGGTGCCAACGGAATCACGCTGGAATACCCCGTGATCCGCCACGCCAACAACCTCGAGTCCGTGCTCACCTACGAGGGAACATCCGAGGTGCACCAGCTCGTGATCGGCAAGGCACTGACGGGCGAGGCAGCGTTCCGGTGAGAAGTGCATCCCTGGACGGCCTGCTGATCGCCGACTTCGGACGGGTGCTCGCCGGGCCGTACGCCACGATGCTGCTCGCCGATCTCGGTGCCGACGTCGTCAAGATCGAGCGCGCCGGCGTCGGCGACGACACCCGGCAGTGGGGGCCGCCGTGGGTGGGTGACGAATCCACCTACTTCCAGTCCGTCAACCGCAACAAGCGGTCCTTCGCCTGGGATCTGCGCGACCCCGGCGACCTGCAGCAGGCGCGGGAACTGGCCGCCCGGGCGGACGTGGTGGTCGAGAACTTCCTTCCCGGCACGATGGACCGGCTCGGGCTCGGCTACGACGCCGTACGGGAGATCAATCCCGACGTCGTCTACTGCTCCGTGACCGGGTTCGGTGGCCAGAACAACCTGCCCGGATACGACCTGCTCATCCAGGCCGTCGGCGGGTTGATGAGCGTCACCGGTCCCGAACCCGGCGTTCCGACGAAGGTCGGGGTGGCCGTCGTCGACATCATCACCGGACTGCACGCCGCGGTCGGGATCCTGGCGGCGCTGCGTCACCGTGATCGAACCGGGGAGGGACAGCGGGTCGAGGTGAATCTGCTGTCGTCGCTGCTGTCGGCCCTCGCGAACCAGACGTCGGGGTATGTGGGCGCCGGAGTGGTCCCGCAGGCGATGGGCAACCGGCACCCCAGCATCGCGCCGTACGAGGTCTTCCGGACCGGCGACCGTCCGCTGGTGCTGGCGGTGGGGAACAACCGTCAGTTCGCTTCTCTCGTCGAGGTTCTCGGTGTTCCCGAACTCGCCGACGACGAGCGGTACGCAACCAACACGCAACGGGTGGCGCACCGCGAGGAATTGGTCAAGGACATCACCGAGGCGTTGTCCGCGGGCTCGGCGGACGAGTGGTTCGAGAAGCTGACCGCACAGGGTGTCCCGTGCGGTCCGCTCAACGACATCGCCGACGCCGTGGCGCTCGCCGAGCGGCTCGGGCTGAATCCGGTGGTCGAGATCGACGATCCCCGTCGGGACCGGCCCGTGCGTCAGGTGGCGAACCCGATCCGGCTCAGCGCCACTCCGGCGAGCTATCGCAGCGCGCCGCCGCGGCTCGGCGAGGACACCCCAGCCGTGAGTACTTGTTAACGTCCCGCGGTTAATAAGTACTCACGGGGGCTCTTCCCTAAGGGAGTGTTAGGAACGCTCCGCGGCCCTTCCGTATCGATGTGACGTGACCCACTGTGGTGTGAACGCAGAGATCCAGGGCATCGAGAGGAGTCCCGCGTGAGCACAACATCGACGGGTGAGCGCCGAGTCATCGGCAATGTTTTGAAGGGTTCGGTCGGCAACCTGATCGAATGGTACGACTGGTATGTCTACGCGGCGTTCAGTGTGTACTTCGCGAAGGAGTTCTTCCCGGAAGGCGACACCACCGCGCAGCTGCTTTCCACGGCAGCCGTTTTCGCGGTCGGGTTCCTCATGCGGCCGATCGGCGGCTGGATCATGGGACGGTACGCCGACCGGCACGGACGCCGTTCGGCGCTCACCCTGTCGGTGACCGTGATGGCGGCGGGTTCGCTCGTCATCGCCGTCACGCCGTCCTACGCGAGCATCGGGCTCGTGGCACCGGTGCTGCTGGTGATCGCCCGGATGCTGCAGGGACTGTCGGTCGGCGGCGAGTACGCCACCAGCGCCACGTACCTGGCCGAGGTCGCGTCGCCGGGCCGGCGCGGGTTCTACTCGAGCTTCCAGTACGTCACGCTCGTCGCCGGGCAGCTGATCGCGCTGGGTGTGCAGATCATCCTGCAGCTGACGCTGCCTGCGGAGGCCATGCAGTCGTGGGGCTGGCGGATCCCGTTCCTGATCGGCGCCGCCGGCGCCGTCGCGGTGATGTGGCTCCGACGCACGATGGACGAGTCGGAGGCGTTCACCGACGAGGTGGAGGCGAAGCGTGACACCGACACCTCGGACGATGCGCCGAAGGAAGGTTCGCTCCGGATGCTGCTGCAGTACCCCCGCGAGTGCCTGCTGGTGTGCGCCCTGACGCTCGGTGGTTGCGTGGCGTTCTACACGTACACCACGTACATGCAGAAGTACATGATCAATACGTCCGGCATCTCCAAGGACACGGTGGCGTGGATCAACTTCGCGGCCCTGCTGGTGTTCATCGTGTTGCAGCCGATCGGCGGCGCACTGTCCGACCGCATCGGCCGCCGGAAGCTGCTGATCTTCTTCGGGATCGGCGGAACCGTCCTCACCGTGCCGCTGATGACCGTGCTCGGGACCACGACGAACCCCATCGCGGCGTTCGCACTGATGATGCTGGGACTGATCGTCGTCACCGGATACACGTCGGTGAACGCGATCGTGAAGACCGAACTGTTCCCGACGAAGGTTCGCGCGCTCGGGGTCGGGCTGCCGTACGCCCTCACTCTGGCGATCTTCGGCGGAACGGTCGAGACCGTCGCCCTCGCCCTGAAGCGGGCCGGGCACGAATCGCTATTCTTCTACTACGTGACCGGGTGTATCGCGATCTCGCTCGTCGTCTACTTCTTCATGCGTGAGACTTCGGACGGTTCGCCGCTCGACCGGACGTCCAGCCGGGAGGACACCCCGGACGACGACGTCGAGCTGGTCGACGCGCGGAGCTGATCGAAGGGAAGAGAAGTGCAGATCGCGGTGGTCGAGGACGACGACGGAGTCGGCGACGCACTCGTGGAAGCACTGGCCACCCACGGCCACGAGGCGGTGCGCATGCGGCGCGGCTCCGATCTCCTTCTCGGCCATCGCGGTATGGACGCGGTGATCCTCGACCTCGGTCTCCCCGACGCGGACGGCCTGCAGGTGCTCCGGCAGCTGCGGGCCGTCAGCGACGTTCCGGTGGTGATCCTCACGGCACGCGACGACGAACGGTCGGTGGTGCGGGGGTTGCGCGGCGGGGCCGACGACTACCTCGTCAAGCCGGCGCGGCTCGCGGAATTGCTGGCGCGGCTCGACGTCGTGACGCAGCGCCGCCGCGCGACCGCGGCCTCGGCTGCGCAGACGGTCACCGAAGGCGATGTGGTGGTCGATCTGGCGGCACGCGAAGTGGAGGTCGGCGGGGCTCCGGTGGCGTTGACGGCCAAGGAGTTCGAGCTTCTCGAGGTACTCGTCACCCGTCCCGGCGCCGCAGTGAGCCGACAGCAGTTGATGGATGCCGTGTGGGGCGACGCATATGTGGCGATCTCACGCACCCTCGACGTGCACATGACCGGGCTGCGCGCGAAACTGGGCCGCCCGGGGCTCATCTCGACCATCCGCGGGTACGGCTACCGCTGGGGCGCCTGACGTGGGCCGCCGTGTGCTCGCCGTACTGCTGGTGTTCGCGGCCGTCGCGGTGGTGGCATTCGCCGTCCCGCTGGCGCTGGCCACCAGTGCCGGGAGAACCCAGGCCCTGCGGCTGAGCAGGGAGGCGGACGCGACGCATTTCGCCAGCCTCGCCGGACAGACCCAGGCCCCCGGGAGTACCACCCTGCTGCGGGAGGAGGTGGCCCGTTACCACGAGTTGTACGGGGAAGGCGTTCTCATCGTCGACGCCCGGGGCAACCTCCGCGCGGGCGCCGGACTGTCGCCGGACGACTCCGACGTCGCGGCGGCGATCACGGCGGGACTGCGCAATCAGAAGCTGGGGATCAGCGGTTCGCTGACACCATGGTCGGCGGACCGTGTCCTGTCGGCCGTGCCCGTCGGCACCGGAGCACAGGTGGACGGTGCCGTCGTCCTGGACGTGTCCACCCGCGCCGCACGTGAGTCCATCCGGACGTCGTGGCTGGTGATCGTCGCGGGGGCACTCGCCGCGCTGGCGGCGGTCACCGCGGTCGCGATCGCGCTGTCCCGGTGGACCGTTCGTCCGCTCGGAGCGCTCACGGCCAGGGTCGGCGCCCTCACGGACGCCGTGCCGTCGCCGCGTCCGCGGGTGCGTCGCAGCACCGGGCGGCCGTCCGGCAGCTACAGCGGGCCACCCGAGGTCCAGGAACTCGCGAAGGCGTTCGACACCATGTCGGGCGCCGTCCGGGCGTCCGGTCAGGCGCAGCGGCAGCTGATCGCCGACACCGCCCATCAGCTCCGAAACCCCCTCGCGGCCCTGCACATCCGGTTGGATTCCCTCGGCTCGCACGTCTCCGAGGCCGGGGCCGAAACGTACCGCCGGACCGGGATGGAGGTCGATCGGCTCGGCGGGATCCTCGACGGACTGCTGGCGCTGGCCGTCGCAGAATCGCCCGCGGAATCCGCCGAGGACGAGTCCGCGCACGGAGGATGCGACGTCGGTGCAGTCCTCGCGGACCGCGCCGACGCCTGGACGGAGGCCCTCGGGGACTCGGGGATGGACCTCGTGCTCCGGGAACCGGCCGAACCGCTGGTCGCCGACTTCCGGTCCAGCCACCTGTCGCAGGTCCTGGACGTCCTGCTCAGCAACGCGCACGCCTACGCCGGTCGAGGGTCGACGGTCCGGATCGACACGGGAAGGTCCGCCGCGGGAATCGAGATCCGGGTGAGCGACGACGGGGTCGGGGTGCGCGAGGACGAGATCGGCAAACTGTCGTCGCGCTTCTTCCGCGGGTCCGCGGCGGCGCACCAGGGCACCGGGCTCGGGCTGTCCATCGCGACCGCGCTCGTCGAGGGCGGCGGTGGGGCGCTGACGATCGCCGCGGAGCAGCCACACGGGCTCCGGGTGACGCTGATACTTCCGGAACCGGCGGTGGCGCCGTGATCACGCGACGTGCACTTCTGCGCGGCGTCGTCGCCGCGGGCACGACCGCGGCCACGGGGTCGGTGCTCGCCGCGTGCTCGGACAACGGTCGCGATCCGCTGCGACTCGCCGCCGGTGAGGAGGGTGGATTCTTCTGGGAGTTCGCCCAATTGACGGCCCAGGCCGCGGAGCGTGCCGCCCTGCCGGTGAGCATCGTCGCGGTCCGCACGGCGGGGTCGATGGACAATCTGGCGGCGCTGGCGTCCGGAGACGCGGAACTGGCACTGAGCCTCGCCGACGCCGCCGTGTCGGCTCTGGACGCAGGCGCCCGATTCACCGCCATCGGCAAGGTGTACGAGAACTACATGCAGCTCGCGGTGCGCGCCGATTCCGGGATCACGGACACGTCGCAGCTGAGAGGCGCCCGAATCAGCCTGGGTGCCACCGGCTCCGGTGCGGAACTCACGGGCGAACGGATCCTCGAGGTGCTGGGCCTGGCCGGTCCGGGGGACGTGACGCGTCTGCACCTTTCGATGACCGATGCGGGGCAGGCGCTGCGTGACGGCACCGTCGACGCGGTTCTGTGGGCCGGTGGAGTGCCCACGCCGTCGTTCGCGGATCTCGGGATCCCGCTGCGACTGCTCGACCTGTCCGCCGAACTGGAGTTGCTGCGGGAGCGGTTCGGCCCGCGCTACGAGCCGGTGCTGATTCCGCCCGGCACGTACGGACAGCAGACGTCGGTCGCGACGATCGGTCTCGCCAACCTGCTGCTCGCCGATCCCGCCGTCTCGGACAGCGCCGCCGGCGCCATCGTCGAGGTGCTCATCGACCACGCGGCGGAACTGGTGCCGGATCAGGCGACCGGCAGCCAGTTCCTGGACCGGCAGTCGCTGATCGTCACCGCGGGGGTGCCGCTGCACCCCGGAGCGGCCGCGGCGTACCGAAGGCACCACGGCTGAGCTGGTCGATCACTGCACCTGGTCGATCACTGCACCTGGGCGACGACGAAGATGCGCCGGAACGGGAAGAACGTGCTGCCGTCCGGTCGCCGGGGGTATGCCTCGTCGAGGAGCGGGACGAGCTCTTCGCGGAATCGGTCCCACTCCGGCGCCGAGAGGGCGTCCTTGACGGGGCGGAGCGCGGTGCCGGTGATCCACTCCAGAACCGGGTCTTCTCCGGTCAGTTGCTGCACGTACGTGGTTTCCCACGCGTCGACGGCGCACCCGGCGTCGGCGAGCAGACCGGCGTACCCGGTGGGATCGTCGACGACCTTGCTCTCGCGGAACGGCACGTCCGGCAGCGACCCGGACCACCGTTCGCTCCTGGCGAGGTCCCGGACGATCGTGTGCGACGGCGCGTCGAAGTTGCCGGGAACCTGCACCGCGACCCACGCCCCCGACTGGAGTTGGGTCGGCCAGCGACGCAACAACTCCCGGTGTTCGGGCACCCACTGCAGGGCGGCATTGGAGATGACGACGTCCGTGTCGGGCTTCGGCGTCCAGTCGCGCACGTCCTGCCTGCCGGCGTCGAGGCCGCGTTCACGCGCGGCCTCGACCATCTCGGGTGAGCTGTCGGACGCCTCGAGGACGGCGTCCGGCCATCGTTCGGCCAGGCTGACGGTCAGGTTTCCCGGGCCGCAGCCGAGGTCGACGACGCGGCGCGGTGACCGCGCGTCGACTCGCGACAGCAACTCGTAGAACGGGCGCCCGCGATGGTCCGCGAAGGCGAGGTACTTGTCCGGATCCCACATGTCATCCTCCTCGCCTGAAACAGTACGCCCATACTGTTGGTGTGTGGGGTCAGAGGCCGAGATCCTTCGCGATGATCGTCTTCATGACCTCGCTCGTGCCGCCGTAGATGCGGGAGACGCGGGTGTCCGCGTAGAGCCGCGCGATGGGGTACTCGAGGATGTAGCCGTACCCGCCGTGCAGTTGCAGGCACTTGTCGATGACCCGGCCCGCGGCCTCGGTGCAGAACAGCTTCGCCTTCGCGGCATCCGCGACCGTGAGTTCGCCGGCGTCGTGCAGTTCGAGCGCGCGGTCGGCCATCAGCTGAATCGCCTCGACCTCGGTGGCGCACTCGGCGAGCACGAACTTGGTGTTCTGGAACGCCGCGACGGGCTTGCCGAACACCTTGCGCTCCTTGACGTACGCGATCGCGTGCTGCAGCGCCGCGGCCGCGGTGGCCGACCCGCCGAGCGCGATGGAGAGGCGTTCCTGGGCGAGGTTGTGGGTGAGGTAGCTGAATCCGGCACCCTCGTCGCCGAGGCGGTCCGCCACGGGCACCTTCACGTCGGTGAAGGACAGTTCGGCGGTGTCCGAGGCCTTCAGGCCGATCTTCTCGATCTTGCGACCCACCGCGAAACCCTCGGACGTCGTGTCGACGACGAGGATGGTGAGACCGGCCCGGCGGTCCTCGGGGGTGCTGGGCGCGGTGCGGCACACCACCAGGATCCGGTCGGCGAGCGCACCACCGGTGATGAACGTCTTCGCACCGTTCAGCACGTAATGGGACCCGTCCGCGGACAGCTTGGCCGACGTCGCGATGTTCGCGAGGTCCGAACCGGTGCCCGGCTCGGTCATCGCGATGGCGAACATGATGTCGCCGGACGCGAAGCCGGGGAGCCACCGCTGCTTCTGCTCGTCGTTCGCGTACTCGAGCAGGTACGGCAGGATCAGGTTGGTGTGCACGGAGTAGCTGCCGAACGTGACGCCGGCGGCGGCCGTCTCCTCGCCGACCACCGCGGCGAACTTGAAACTCTTCTCGCCGCCGCCGCCGAATTCCTCCGGCACCTGGATGCCGAGGACGCCGAGCTCCCCGAGGCGCCGGTAGAAGTCGCGCGGGGGATGCCCTTCGCCCTCCCACTCGTGGTGGACGGGTGCGACTTCCTTGGCGATGAAGTCGCGAATCGTCTTCCGGAACGCGTCGTGATCTTCGTTGAACACCGTACGCTGCACGGGTTTTCTCCTTCGTATTACAGTGCGTAACTGCGTAGTACGCCCTTGCTGATGATCATCTTCTGAATCTCGCTGGTGCCCTCGCCGATCAGAAGGAACGGTGCCTCGCGCATCAGGCGCTCGATCTCGTACTCCTTCGAGTAGCCGTAGCCGCCGTGGATGCGGAAGCTGGCCTGCGTCACCTCGGAGCAGTACTCGCTGGCGAGGTACTTGGCCATGCCGGCGGCGACGTCGTTGCGTTCACCGGAGTCCTTGAGGCGGGCCGCGTTGACCATCATCAGATGCGCGGCTTCCACTTTCGTCGCCATCTCGGCGAGGCTGAACGCGACGGCCTGGTGTTCGGCGATCGGCTTGCCGAACGTGCTGCGTTGCTGCGCATATCGGGCGGCCAGCTCGAACGCCCGGATCGCCACACCGCACGCGCGGGCGGAGACGTTGACCCGGCCGACCTCGACGCCGTCCATCATCTGGGAGAACCCGCGACCGGGGGTTCCGCCGAGGACGTCGCCGGCCGCCGCGCGATAGTTGTCGAACAGGAGCTCGGTGGTGTCGATGCCCTTGTAGCCCATCTTGTCGATCTTCCCCGGGATGGTGAGGCCGGGGAGGACCTCGCCGAAACCGGCGGGCTTCTCGATGAGGAAGGTGGTGAGGTTGGCGTGCGGCTTGGCGGCGCCCTCCTCGGTGCGCACCAGTGCGGCGACGAGCGTCGAGCTGCCGCCGTTGGTGAGCCACATCTTCTGCCCGTCGATCACGTAGTTGCCGTCCGCGTCGCGCTTGGCCCGGGTGCGGATCGCGGCGACGTCGGACCCCAGCTCGGGCTCGGACATCGAGAACGCGCCGCGCACCTCACCGGTCGCCATCCGCGGCAGGTAGTGGTTCTTCTGGGCATCGGTGCCGTGCTGACGGATCATGTACGCGACGATGAAGTGGGTGTTGATCACACCCGACACACTCATCCAGCCACGGGCGAGTTCCTCGACGCACAGCGCGTACGTGAGCAGGGATTCGCCCAGGCCGCCGTACTCCTCCGGGATCATCAGCCCGAACAGGCCCATGTCGCGCATCTTGTCGACGATGGCCTGAGGGTAGGTGTCGGAGTGTTCGAGTTCCTGTGCGGCCGGAATTATTTCGCGATCGACGAAGGTGCGCACGGTGTCGACGATCTCGGTCTGGAACTCGGTCAGATCGAGAGTCTGGGCGAGGCGGCTCATGGGATGAGAATGCCCGATTCACGGGGGCCCGGCTAGGGGCGTTCGGCTATCGGTCGGATAGCGCACTCCAATGCACGCGAGGCTCCTCTGCCGACTCATAGGCAGACGTAGCCGGTGCCTTCGCCGAGTGCGTATTGATCGCGGGCATCCCGGTCCGTTGAATGAACCGTGACACTGTGACCCACGCCACCACGCTCTCCGAAGGGATCACCCCGTGACCCGCTCCACTGCCCTCCTCGACCGGACCGTCGCCGCCGGTTCCGAGTCCCGCAGCCGCGCTTGGGGCCTGACCGTGCTCCTCGTGCTGCTCTACGTCGTCAATTACGCCGACAAGGCCGTCCTCGGCATCATCGCCCAACCCCTCGCCCACGAGCTGGGGCTGAGCGCCTCGCAGATCGGGCTGGTGGGAAGCCTCTTCTTCCTGACCTTCACCGTCGGCGGGTTCTTCGCCGGTGCGCTCAA
Organism: Rhodococcus wratislaviensis; assembly: GCF_041228765.1. Lineage (NCBI taxonomy): Bacteria > Bacillati > Actinomycetota > Actinomycetes > Mycobacteriales > Nocardiaceae > Rhodococcus > Rhodococcus wratislaviensis. The sequence goes on from NZ_CP150488.1 coordinate 2,546,328, forward strand.
CCGCTGGATGTCGCTGCGGTGGGCGCTGCTGCTGCTCGCGATCGCCTGGTCCGTCGCGGTACTCCCGCTCGTGGTCGTCGCGTCGTTCGCGGTGCTGCTGGTCAGCCGCCTGCTCCTCGGGCTCGCGGAGGGTCCGAGTTCCGCCCTGCTCCACACGGCGGCGTACTCGTGGCATGCGCCCGCCAAGCGCGGACTGCCGAGCGCCCTGCTCGCCGGTGCCGCGTCCATCGCCAAGATCGCCGTCGCACCTGCTCTCGCATTCGTGACCGTCACGTTCGGATGGCGCTACGCGCTGGTCGCGCTGGCGGCCATCGGGGTGGTGTGGTGCGTCGTGTGGCTGACCGTCTGGAGTGAGGGCCCGTACATTCGCAGCGGCAAGGGCGCCGATTCCGCCGCTGCCGGTGAAGTGGTCGAACCGGCGGTGCCGTGGGGTCGTATCTTCCGGACCCGCACGTTCATCAGCGGTGCGTTCCTCGTCATGAGCGTGTACGCACTGGTTGCCGTGGTCCTGACGTGGCTGCCCTCGTACTTCGAGGTGGGCCTCGGATACAGCCGCCTCCAGGCCGGCTCCATGTTCGCGTTCCCGAGCATCGCCGGGTTGATCCTGATGCTGCTCTCGTCCGTGATCGGTGACCGTCTCCTCGCACGCGGCTCGACCTCTCGCGTCGTCCGCGTCATCGTCCCCGCCGTCGGGGTGCTGATCTGCGGAGCGATCCTGCTGGCACTCCCGTCCATCACCGCACCGGGTATCGCCGTCCTCGTCGTCTCCGTCGGCTACGGCTTCGCCGCATCGGTGTTCCCGCTGCTCAACGCGGCGATCTCGGAGATCTGCCCGCCCCGCCAGACCGCGGGCACCCTGGGCGTCTTCCTCGCCGTCATGGCGATCGGTGGCCTCGTCGCCCCCTATGCGACGGGTCTGATCGTCGACGCGGCGGCCTCGCCCGCCGCGGGCTATGCCACCGCGTTCCAGGCACTCGGACTCGTCGCCGCCGTGTGCGCCGTCGGTGCGCTGGTCTTCGCGAACCCCGAGCGCGACAAGAAGCTGGTCCGGGGCGACGCTGCGGGCATAGGCACGAACTAACCCTGTGATCGGCCGAAAGTCGTTGTGCTGACGACATCGCCCGTGATTGATTCGAGTGACCCCCTCAGATCGAAGGAACACACCATGCGCGATGCAGTGATCGTCGACGCCGTCCGCACGCCCATCGGGCGGCGTGGCGGTTCCCTGTCCGGAATCCACCCCGCAAATTTGTCGGCACACGTCCTCGAGGCCCTCGTGGCGCGTACCGGTCTCTCCCCGGAGGAGATCGGTGACGTCGTCTGGGGCTGTGTCAGCCAGGTGGGCGAGCAGGCAGGCAACGTCGCCCGCACCGCCGTGCTTGCCGCCGGCTGGCCGGAGACCGTTCCGGGTACCACCCTCACCCGGGCGTGCGGATCGAGCCAGCAGGCCGTGAGCTTCGCCGCCGCCGCCGTCATCGCCGGACACGAGGACGTCGTCGTCGCCGGTGGTGTGGAGTCCATGAGCCGGGTTCCCATGGGCAGTGCGAGCAAGAACGGCGAGCACTTCCCGGCGGCCGTCCTCGACCGGTACGGCGTCGACGGGTTCAGCCAGGGCACCGGCGCCGAGATGATGGCCGCGAAGTGGGGGCTCTCCCGTCAGGTGCTGGACGAGTACTCGCTGCGCTCCCACGAACTCGCGGCGCACGCCGCGGACCGTGGCGCGTTCGACGGGCAACTCGCACCGCTCTCCGACGTCCTCGCCGGGGACGAGGGGATCCGCCGCGGCGGCACGCTCGAGTCTCTCGGCAAGTTGAAGACCGTGTTCAAGGAGGACGGTGTGATCCACGCCGGCAACTCCTCGCAGATCTCCGACGGCGCCGGTGCACTGCTCGTCACGACGAGCGAGAAGGCCGCGCAACTCGGTCTGACCCCGATGGCCCGCATCCACACCTGCGCCGTCGCCGGCGACGACCCGGTGATCATGCTGACCGGACCCATCGCCGCGACGGAGAAGGCACTGACCCGCTCCGGACTGAAGATCGACGACATCGGCGCGTTCGAGGTGAACGAGGCGTTCGCTCCGGTCCCGCTGGCGTGGCAGGCGGAGACCGGCGCCGCGACGGACCGGCTGAACCCGCTCGGCGGCGCCATCGCGGTCGGTCACCCGCTCGGCGGTTCCGGGGCGATCCTCATGACCCGACTCGTCCACCACATGCGGGACAACGGCATTCGGTACGGGCTGCAGACCATGTGCGAGGCGGGCGGCCTCGCCAACGCCACCATTCTCGAACTTCTCTGATCCAACAACACTTTTCGAAGGGACACCCGCACGATGGAACTCAAGGGAATCTCGACCGCGGTCACCGGCGGCGCGTCCGGTCTCGGTCTCGCGACGGCACGCCGCCTCGTCGACGCAGGCGCTCAGGTCACGCTCATCGACCTCCCGAACTCCGACGGTGAGGCGGCAGCGAAGGAATTGGGCAGCGCCGCCCAGTTCGCTCCCGCCGACGTCACCGATTCCGAGCAGTTCGCGGCCGCCCTCGACGTCGCCGACGACCGCGGTGGCCTGCGCGGCATCGTGCACTGCGCCGGGGCCGGACGTCGGATGCGCATCCTCGACTCCGACGGCAAGGCAGGCTCCGTCGAGGACTTCGAGTTCGTGATCCGGCTCAACCTCGTGGGCTCGTTCAACGCCCTGCGCCTCGGGGCGGAACGGATGGCGCGGCAGGAGGAGATCGACGGCGAGCGCGGCGCCGTCGTGCTGACGGCGTCGGTCGCCGCCTTCGAAGGCCAGATCGGCCAGATCAACTACACCGCATCGAAGGCCGGCATCGTGGGAATGACGGTCACCGCGGCCCGCGACCTCGCCAGCCGCAACATCCGGGTGTGCACGATCGCCCCGGGAATCATGGACACCCCGCTCCTCGCCCGGTTGCGCGACGACGTGCGTGCGTCGCTGGAGAAGTCCGTGCCGGGCCCGTCGCGTCTGGGAAAGCCCAGTGAGTTCGGGCAGCTCGCCTGCCAGATCCTCGAGAACGGCTACCTCAACGGCGAGACCATCCGCCTGGACGGTGCCATCCGCATGGCGCCTCGCTGACGAGTAAGGGACCCAACGTGAATTCTGCTGCACCGGTACTGCATTACCCCGACCTGACGTTGGCGGCGTTTCCGTCCGGCATGGCGGGCCTGTACGGAGACAAGGCCGCAGTGGTCGACGGCGAGACGGTGTGCACCTACCGCGAACTCGACCAGCGGTCGGGCGCGTTCGCCGCCGCACTGCGGGACGCGGGGGTGACCGAACGCGACGTGGTGCTTCTGCACCTCGGCAACTGCATCGGATTCGTCGTGGCCTACTACGGCGCACTGCGGGCAGGCGCGACCGTCACCCTGGTCAACCCGCTGCAGCCCGGCCCCGGCCTGCGCTCGCAGATCGTCGACACGGCGGCGGTCGCCGCCGTCACCCAGCCCGGGCAACTGGACACCCTCACCGAGGCGGCGAGCGGCACCACCGTCCGCACGATCGTGGTGGCCGGACTCCCCGCAGGCGCAGGTCGCGATCAGTTCGGGTTCGAGGAGTTCGTCCGCGGGTACGCCACCGCGCCGTTCTCCCCGAAGGTGTCCGGGGACGACGTGGCCCACCTCGCCTACACGGGCGGCACCACCGGATTGTCCAAAGGTGTGCGGGTGCTGCACCGCAACGTCCTCGCCAACGTGACGCAGATGATCGCTTGGCGGGCGGGCCACGAGGTGCGCGCCACCGCCGACGGCGGAATCGAACTGCGCCCCGTCGAGAGTCTCGGGGACCGCGGGGTGGTGCCCGGCGCCGGAGCGACCGTCGTCGTGTCGCCGCTGTTCCACGCCCACGCGCTGATCAACATGTCGTTCCTCCTGCTGTGCGGGGCGACGCAGGTGTTCGCCGGACGGTTCGAGCCCGGCCGCATGCTGGAATTGATCGAAACGCACCGCGCCACATACATCACCGGCAGCCCGGCGATGTGGCATGCCGTCGCCACCCACCCCGACGCCGCGACCCGGGACACCGACTCGGTGCGGGTCGTCTCCTCGGGTGCCGCACCGATCGATCACGTGACGCTCGAGGCGCTGGGCCGAGCCTTCCCGTCGGCGAGCGTGGTCGAGGGGTACGGGCTGACCGAGGGCACCTGCCTGGTCGCCTCCGCACCGTTGACCGGCTCCGTCGCGTACAAGCTCGGCAGCGTGGGGCTGCCGGTGTTCGACACCGAGGTGCAGATCCGCGCCCAGGACGACTCCGGTGCCGTATTGGAGGCCGGCACCCGCGGCAAGTTGTGGGTCCGCGGCCCGCAGGTCACGGACGGCTACCTGAATCATCCGGAGATCACGGCGCAGCAGTACGTCGACGGCTGGCTCGACACCGGCGACATCGCCTACCTGGACGAGGACGGGTACCTGTTCATCTGCGACCGCACCAAGGACATGCTGATCTACAAGGGCTACAACGTGTATCCGCGTGAGCTCGAGGAGATTCTGGTCTCGCACCCGGACGTGTCCTCGGCCGCCGTCGTCGGCAGGGAGGCCGGCAGCGTCGGTCAGGAGCCGGTGGCGTTCGTGGTGCCGATGCCGGACGTGACGATCGATCCGGATGCGGTGTCCGCGTACGTCGCCGAGCGGGTGCTGCCGTACAAGAAGGTACGCGACGTCGTGGTGGTCGAGCAGCTACCGACATCGGCGGCCGGCAAGATCCTCAAGACGAAGCTGCGTGAGCAACTCGCGACCGCGGCGACCTAGCGTCTTCTCCCGCTGGGTGGACGCAACTCTGTGAGGCGCGCCCTTCTTCCCCCTACCGTCCTGGTCGGGGGAAGAAAGGGAGCGCAGATGGCACCGGCCGAGTCGATCGTGTACATCGTCGACGAGATGGTGGTCGAGCCCGGGCGGGCTCGCGCGTTTCTCGTCGACTACCTGGAGCGTTATGCGCCCGGGGCGACTGCGCGTGGCCTGACGCTGGACCGCGTGCTCGTCTCCCCGCCGGTGTGGTTGGAGGACCAGTCGAACACCCTGACCGTCAGCTGGACTCTGCGGGGTGCTCGCGCGTGGTGGCGGCAGAGCCTTCTCGCACGCCACGATGCGGAGGTGCTTCGCTGGTGGGCCGACGCGGACGAGGTCCTCACCACCCGGCGCCGCACCGTCTCCTGCTCGTCGGCGGATGTGGAGGCGATGACCGATGTTTAAGGTGACCAAGCTCGTTCACCTTGCCGACGACGCGGATGCCTCCACCGGTGCGGCGTTGGCCGGCAGGTTGCGCGAGGCTGCTGTTCCCGGGGCTCGGCGCGTTCTCGTGAAACCGACCCTGCCCGGCGGAATCAACGGCGGCGACGTGATCGCGCACCTCCACTTCGACGACGAATGCCACTGGCGCGCCGTCGAACCAGACATCACCGCACAGCTGTGCGCGCCCGAGATCGCGCACATCGACAGCGTCGGCTACGCGGGTGTGCCCACTCCCGCCCGACGTCACGTCGAGCCGACCGTCTACCGGACGCTGCTTGTCTCAGTGGACGATTCGGTCGACCCGGAGGTAGTGGAGCGGTTCGAATCCGAGACGCGGGCGATGCCGGACCATATCCGCACGATCGGGACCTCGCAGCTGAGCCGGGTGCACGAATCGGCCGGTTCCGCGAGGTGGACCCATGTCTGGGAGCAGGAGTACGCGAACCTGGACGGGCTACTCGGGCCGTATATGACACATCCCTATCACTGGGCGCACATAGATCGGTGGTTCGATCCCGAACGCGGGCCGCGGATCGTCACTCGGCTCTGCCACAGCTTCTGTGCGATCGACGGCCCGACCATCACGGTTGCGGCACCTGCCACTCCCCGCTGAACGCAGGGGGACGCTTCTCCACGAATGCGCGTAGCGCGGCGGGCGCGTCGGTTGCGAAATTGACCGCTTGCGAACGCGCCTCGTTCTCGAGTGCGTCCCGCAGCGACGACGTCGTGCTGTCCTCGATCAGCCGCGTCGACTGCATGACGGCCACGGTCGGCGCTGCCGCGAGACGGGTGGCGAATTGGGCGACGGTGGCGTCCAGTTCGTCCGGCTCGACGAGCTCGCTGACCAGTCCCATCGCATCCGCCTGCTCGGCGTCGATCATCTCGGCGAGCATGACCAGACGTTTCGCGCGGTGCAGGCCCACCATGCGCGGCAGGAGCCACGAACCGCCGAAATCCACCGACAGGCCGCGCTTGGCGAAGATCTGGCTGAACTGCGCGTCGCGCGAGGCGATGAGCAGATCACACAGCAGCGCCAGGTTCCAGCCGGCTCCCACGGCGTAGCCGCGAACCTTCGCGATCAGCGGCTTGGGGAACTCGGCCACAGCCAGCGCCGTCGCGTTGATCTGACGCATGCGGTTCAGCGGGTGCATGGGTGTGCGCTTGTCGAGGTCCGCGCCAGTGCAGAAGTCGCTGCCCGCGCCGGTGAGGACCACGACGCGGGTGGTGTCGTCGAGGGCGAGTTCGCCGAGTGCCTCGCGCAACGCGATCCACGAGTCGAGGGTCATGGCGTTGCGCCGTGTGGGCCGGTTCAGGGTGATCGTCGCGACCGCACCGTCCCGGCTGATCAGAACGTAGCGTTGGGCGGATTCGGTGTCTGTGGTCGGGGTGACGGATTCGATGCTCATACGCGGCTCCAACGTCGGCGCGGTTCTCGGCGAACGCCGGAGTGGTCGACGCCGTGCCGCCCAGCCAGTCGATCACCGGGGACGTTCCGTCGCAAGGTCGTTCTGGGATACACCGGATGAGGTGAAACCTATGGTTACCGCCGAGCGTCATAGGTTCCGATTAATCGGACCATCAGCGATGTGTCTTTGTCCGCGCCCAGCGCGCGTGCTGAACTGTTCGGGAACTGGAAGTGCTTGCATCAGAAGACTCCCCCTCATCAGGAGAACCGATGTCTCTACCACCCGTCCTGTCCGATCGCCTGCGCCTGCCGGCCGTCGCCTCCCCGATGTTCCTCGTCTCGGGTCCCGACCTGGTGATCGCCCAGTCGACGTCGGGCATCGTCGGCTCCTTCCCCTCCCTGAATGCCCGCCCGCAGCCCGTCTTGCGCGAATGGCTCACCCGCATCACCGAAGCCCTCGCCAAGCACGACGCCAACCACCCCGAGACACCGTCCGCGCCCTACGCGGTCAACCTGATCATCCACAAGAGCAACGACCGCCTCGACGAGGACCTCGCGACCATCGTCGAGTTCGAGGTCCCGATCGTCATCACGTCCCTCGGCGCCCGCGCCGACGTCAACGAGGCCATCCACAGCTACGGCGGCATCGTTCTCCACGACGTCATCAACAACACGTTCGCGAAGAAGGCCGTGGAGAAGGGCGCCGACGGCCTCATCGCCGTCGCGGCCGGCGCCGGCGGACACGCGGGCACCCTGTCGCCGTTCGCGTTGATCCAGGAGATCCGCGAGTGGTTCGACGGACCGGTCCTGTTGTCGGGGTCCATCGCCCACGGCCGCTCGGTCCTCGCCGCGCAGGCCGCAGGCGCCGACCTCGCCTACATCGGCTCCGCGTTCATCGCCACCGAAGAGGCCAACGCGGACCAGCGGTACAAGCAGATGATCGTCGACTCCACCGCGTCCGACATCGTCTACTCCAACCTGTTCACCGGCGTGCACGGCAACTACCTGCGCGGCAGCATCGAGGCCGCCGGACTCGACCCGCACGACCTCGCCGTGTCGGACCCGTCCGCCATGAGCTTCCGCGGCGGAACCGCCAAAACGAAGGCATGGCGCGACATCTGGGGATCCGGACAGGGGATCGGCACCGTGCGCTCCGTGCAACCGACGGCGGAACTCGTCGACCGGCTGGTCGCGGAGTACGCCGCGGCCAAGAACTACCTGCTCGCGCTGTAGCCTTCTGCCCGCACGAGTTCGACGAACGCGTGGCCGACGGGGGAGAGCATGTCGGGATCGAATGCGATCCCGAAGGTGCGGGCAATCGTCGGCTCCGCGCGGCGGACCACCGCGCGGTCCCGGGCCGCCTCCGCGATCGACCGTTCCAGCAGGGTTCCGCCGATTCCCGCGAGTACCAGAGGAAGTCGCGCCTCGCGGTGATCCGACAGCGCCGCGAGGGTGGGGCGTGCCCCGGCATGACGGATCGATTCCTCGATCTCGTTGGCGACGGAGTGGCCGCGGGGGACGAAGACCATCGCGATGTCGGGGAGCGCTGCGAGCGGAACGGGACCTTCCGGCAGGTCGGTGCCAGGCGGGTACACGAGCCAGTACTCCTGTTCGCCGAGTTCGACGACGTCCAGGCGGGCGTCGTCGAGCGGGAGGTGCGCCACCACGAATTCGCAGTGGCCGTCCTCGATCAGCGACCCGGCCTGCGCCTCGTCTTTCAGTTCACCCAACCGGACCGTCACATTCGGGTGGGCCCGCCGGAATTCGGTGACGAGGTCGACGAGGGGCCCGATCGCCAACGCCGGAAAGGCCATGATGTCCAGTCGGCCGGCGAGTGCCCCGTCGGAGGTGGCGAGGAGATCCTCGACGGCGGTGACGTCGCGGAGGATCTGCCTGCTCGGCCCGACCATGCTGCGCCCGGCGGCGCTGAGCACCATGCCCCGGCCGATGCGGTGGAACAACTGCACACCCAGTTCCCGCTCGAGCCCGCGCAAAGCCTGCGAGATGGTGGGCTGTGCGACGCCGAGCGACGCGGCGGCCCCGTTGATGCCCTCGTGTTCCACGACGGCGAGAAAGTACTCGACCTGACGCAACTCCATGTGCTCAGTTCCTCACTCGGGTGCCGGTGTTCGGGTGGCCTGCGCGATCGCGACGAACGCCGAGGCCGCCGGTGATCCCGGTCCGGACCGCTGCACGAGGCCGACGGGGCGGGTCAGTTTCGGTGTCATCGACCGGATCGAGACCCCGCGCAACTGCTCCTCGGCGACCAGGCGGGGGAGGACGGTGGCCGCGGCGCCGCGCATCACCAGCTCCCACGTGGCGCCCGGGTGGGTGCAGTCGATGACGACATTCGCGGGCTCGCCGACGAGGTCGGTGATCAGCGCCGCGTCACTCTTGTCCCCGAGATCCTGAACGAGCGGAATGGTGCGGACGGCCGAGCGGGGCACCGGATCGGGAAGGGTCTCGGCGAGTGCACCGGGCAGGGCGAGTACCAGCTCCTGATCGCCGATGGGAACCGAGCGCAGCGCACTGTGGTCGACGGACAGGTCGATCACCCCGAGTTCGGCCTCGCCGCGGCGCAGGGCGCCGAGGACGCCGGTGGGGCCGTCGGCGTCGATGATGCGGACCGTCACGCGGGGGTACTGCTCACGGAACCGGCGCACCAGGTCGACGATCGGATCGATCGAGAACGCCGCGTAGGTGACGACGTCGACACGGCCGGACACGAGTTCGCGCACCGCGGCGACCTTGGCCTTGGCCCGCTCGACGTCGGCAAGGATGCGCCGGGCGGCGACGTCGAGGGTGCGGCCGTCCTCGGTCAGCTCGAGACGCCGCCCGGTGCGGTCGAACAGCGTGACACCGAGGCGGCGTTCGAGTGTGCGAATCGCCTGCGAAAGCGACGGTTGCGAGATGTAGAGGGACTGCGCGGCCCTGGTGATCCCGCCGTGATCGACTACCGCGACGAAGTAGGTGACGAGATGCAGGTCCACGCGGTCATCGTACGGAAGCCGTGATGCGGGCTGTGCCGATCATGCCGCTAGCGGCCACGCCACACCGGTGGGCGCTTCTCCGCGAAGGCGCGCGCACCCTCCTGGGCGTCCTCGGACGCGAACACCGGATCGAGGAAGCGGCGCTGCCCGGCGAACGCGTCGGGGTCGGTGTAGTTGGCGGACATCGCGACGACCTGCTTGGTGGCGCGCACGGCGAGGGGACCGTTGGCGGCGACCCGTGCCGCCAGTTCGCGGGCGGCGGCGAGAGCCTGCCCGGGCTCGGTGAGCCGGTTGACGAGTCCGTGCGCGTGCGCGACCTCGGCGGTGAGGGGATCGCCGGTGATCGCCATTTCCATCGCGATCGGGTACGGCAGCACCTTCGGCAGTCGCAGCAGACCGCCTGCGGCGGCGGCGAGCCCCCGCTTGACCTCGGGGATGCCGAACTTGGCGTCGCGGGCGGCGACGATCAGATCGGCCGACAGTGCCAGTTCGCAGCCGCCGGCCAGCGCCCATCCCTCGACCGCGGCGATCAGCGGCTTCGTCGGCGGGGCCTCCGTGATCCCACCGAAGCCGCGGCCGGGCAGCGACGGCCGCTCCCCGCGGGTGAACGCCTTCAGATCCATGCCCGCGCAGAACGTTCCCCCAGCGCCGGTGAGGATCGCGATCGTCAGGTCGGGCCGCGCCTCGAACTCGTCGATCGCGGCGGCGAGCGCTTTGGCGACCTCGAGGTCGACGGCGTTCTTCGCCTCCGGCCGGTTCAGGGTGATGACGGCGACGCCATCGGAGAATTCGGTGAGAACCACACTCATGGGTGTCTTCCTTACGGTGTCGGGGTCCAGCGTTCGGGGTGCCCGCCGAGTGAGCGGATGCTCCCGCGGTCGGCCAGAACGAGCAGGTGGGCATGGGTTTCGCGGACCGCGAGGCGGAGCAGGCGGTCGGACATGGAGTCGAACGGCCGCGACCACGAGATGTGTTGCGAGATCTCCCACGCCGTCGATTCCGGGCGCACGCCCAGCGCGTCGACGATCTCGGCGAACCGTTCCTCGTGATGGTCCATCAGCTGCCGGGCGCGGTCGGCGATCCCCCGGAAGCGGTACTCGTGGGCGGGCAGCACCTCACCGTCGGGCATCGAGGTGGTGGCGTGCAGCGACAGCAGATAGCGGTGCAGCGGGTTCTCCAGCTCGCCGGGGACCGTGGAGATGTTCGGACTGATGCGGGGCAACATGTGGTCGCCGCTGAACATCAGCCCGTGGGCGTCGTCGACGAAAGTCAGATGACCCGGAGTGTGCCCGGGGGTCCAGACCGCCCGCAGATCCCAGCCGGGCAGGTCCAGGGCGGTGCCGTCACCGAGCACGACGTCCATGGACTCGCCCGCCCCCAGGCGAACGAGATCGACGCGGGCAGCCGCGAGGATGCCGGTGGGGGCCCCGAGCTGAGCGAGCTGGGTGTTCCACGTCTGTTCGTCTTCGGCGACGTCCGTCGGTGAATGGTGGCCGAGCAGTGCGGCATCCGCGCCGTGCATCGCGAGCGCGGCCCCGCTGACCTCGCGCAGCCGGGGCGCGAGACCGAAGTGGTCGGGATGCAGGTGGGTGATCGCGGCGTAGCGGACGTCGGTGACGTGGTGCCCGGTCTCGGCGATGCCGTCGACGAGGGCCCGCCACGACTCCTCGGAATCCCAGCCGACGTCGATCAGGGCGAGTCCGTCGGGCAGCGCGAGCGCGTAGATCAGGACGTAGCGCAACGGGTTTCGTGGCATCGGCACCGGGATCGACCACAATCCGGGGCGTACCTGTTCGACCGGCGGCAGGACGCCGCGCGCCCACGCCTCGCGCTGGACGGTACCCACGTCCTCGGTGACGATCACGACGACACCTCCGTGGCGCGGAGCCGTTCGCGCAGGGTGCGTTTGAGGATCTTGCCGCTCGCCCCTCGCGGAAGTTCGGCGACGTAGACGATCTCCCGCGGCTTCTTGTACGACGCGAGCCGGTCGGCGGTGAACGCGATCAGGTCCTGCTCGTCCGGTTGGTTCGCCGGATCGACGAGCCGGACGACCGCCGTCACGGACTCACCCCACGTCCGGTGCGGCACGCCGACCACCGCAACCTCGGCGACCGCCGGATGCTCGGCGAGCACCGATTCGACCTCGATCGGGTACACGTTCTCGCCTCCCGTGATGATCATGTCCTTCACCCGGTCGGTGACGAACAGATAGCCCTCCTCGTCGATGTGCCCGGCGTCGCCGGTGCGCAGGAAACCGTCGTGGGTGAGGAGTTGCGCGGTCTCGTCCGGCCGCCGCCAGTAGCCCGCGACGTTGTTGCGTGAGCGGCACACGATCTCCCCGGACTCGCCCACCGGAAGCCGGGCGCCGGTCACCACGTCCCGGATCTCGACCTCGACACCGGGCATGGGTTTGCCGGCGGAACGCAGCAGGTGAGCGCGGTGCCCGGACGGGTCGTGATCCTCGACGGCGAGGGCGGTGACCGAGCCCGTCGTCTCCGTCATTCCGTAGCGCTGCACGAATCCACAGCCGAGGCGATCGATCGCTCGCCGGAGCAGAGTGGTGGTGATCGGCGCCGAACCGTAGGCGACCAGTTCCAGGCTCGACACGTCGTAACGTTCGAGGTCGGGCACGTCGAGGAGCATCTGAATGGTCGACGGAACCAGGAAGGCGTGGGTGATCCGGTGCCGTTCGACGAGTTCGGCGACCTCCCGTGCGTCGAACGCGCCGAGCAGCACCACGTGGACGCCGGCCGACAGGCAGGTGCTCAACCAGCCGGCACCCGCGATGTGGAACAGCGGCATCGCGTCGAGTGCCACCGAGCCGGGCTTCCAGCGGTAGATCAGCAAGCCTTCCGGCTCGTTGTGCAGGTTGCGATGCGTCGCGACCACACCCTTCGGGAAGCCCGTCGTGCCCGATGTGTAGAGCTGCAGCACCTCCGCGTCGGGGTCGTCCCCGAGACCCGGATCGGTGGCGGTGCCCGACGTGACCAGCCGGTCCCACGTCCAGGTGCCGGGCGGAAGAACGTCGCCGTCGGCCGCGTCGACGACCACAACGACCACACTCGGGAGCGCGTCGCGGACGGCGTGCGCGGCGGCAGCGAATTCGGATTCGACGATCAGCACCCGGAGCTCGGCATCGACCGCGATCGCGGCGGCCTCGGCGGCCGGGAGTCGCCAGTTGAGCGGGACGAACACGAGTCCCGATTTGGCGGCGGCCACGAACGTCTCGACACCCTCCGTGCGCATCCGGAGCAGTGCCCCGACCCGGCCGCCGTCGGATGTCAACGCCGACAGCGCGGTTGCGATCCGATTGGTCCGCCAGTCGAGCTCCGCGTACGTCAGTGTGGTGTCACCCCACGTCACCGCCGGTGCTCCGGGCCGTTCTGCGGCATGGTGCCGCACACGCTGGGGAAGATGCAGACCGCTCACATCACGCTCCTCGATGACTCGTCGCCGCCGCCGGGAATCGGGTGACGCGTGCTGCCAGTCGACCACCCGTGTGAGTGCGGAAACAAAGTCACAGAGCCGAACGGACAGTGAGGAATCGCCTATGGATGCCAGGTCGAGCGGCCTCGCGGCGTTTGTAGACTGGCGTGATGGCCGCCACCCCCGCCCTGAACCCCGAGGACGTTCAGCGTGCTGCGGCGGCACTGCACACCCCCGACATCGACGGCTGGGCCAACCGATTCGAACTGCTGTCCGACGGCAACCGCCTGCGACTGCTGCTGTGCCTGCACCACGCCCCCGACATCTGCGTCGGCGACCTGGCGGCGGCACTCGACATGACCGGGACCGCCGTCTCGCACGCGCTGCGACTGCTCCGCAACCAGGGGTGGGTGTCGGCGACGCGGGACGGCCGCTCGATGCGGTACCGGCTCACCGACGACACCGTGCACGAACTGCTGCACACGATCGGGGCCACGCACTATCACAATCACACGGGAGCCGAAGAGGAAAGGTGAATCCCGACATGGAGAACGATCCCGGACTGCTGCCGCTCGACGGCATCACCGTCGTGGCACTCGAGCAGGCCGTGGCCGCTCCGCTCGCCACCCGCCATCTCGCGGACATGGGTGCGCGGGTCATCAAGATCGAGCGCGTCGGCGAGGGCGACTTCGCCCGCAACTACGACGACGCCGTGTTCGGTCAGGCCTCGCATTTCGTGTGGCTGAACCGGTCGAAGGAGTCGCTCGGCGTCGACCTGAAGTCCGAGGTGGGTCGGGACACCGTCGCGAAGCTGATCGCGAAGGCCGACGTCTTCATCCAGAATCTCGCCCCCGATGCCGCCGACCGCCTGGGGTTCGGCGCCGACGAGTTACGCGCCGAACACGAGGAACTGATCGTCGTGAACATGTCCGGCTACGGGTCGGCGGGACCGCGGCGCGAACGCAAGGCGTACGACATGCTGGTCCAGGCCGAAACGGGGATGATCTCGGTGACCGGCACCCCCGACACCGCGACCAAGACTGGTGTCCCGGTCTCCGACATCGCGGCGGGAATGTACGCGATGACGTCCGTCCTCGGCGCCCTGTTCCGGCGGTCGCGAACCGGGGTGGGGGCGCGGATCGACGTGTCGATGTTCGACGCGACCGCGGAGTGGCTGGGCCATCCGATGTACATGAAGATGTACGCCGACAAGCAGATCCCGCGCGTCGGGCTCGGTCATGCGGCGATCGTCCCGTACGACTCGTATCCCACCCTCGACGGGCAGATCCTCATCGGTGTCCAGAACGACCGCGGGTGGCGGCAACTGGTGACCGACGTGTTCAAACGACCCGAACTCGCCGACCATCCCCGGTTCGCGACCAACATGCTGCGGGTGCAGCACCGGGCGGAGGTGGACGCCCTCGTCGCCGAGGAGACTCAACGTTTCACGAGCGCGGCTCTCGACCAGGCGCTCGCGGACTCCGGGATCCCGGCGGCCGAGCTCAACGACATGGGCGGGCTGATCGAGCACCCGCAGCTGGACCAGCGCGACCGCTGGCGCGACGTCGGAACCGAGGCCGGTCCGATCAAGGCGATGCTGCCCCCGATGACGTTCTCCGATGTGGAGATGCGGATGGGTGACGTGCCCGCACTCGGCGCGCACACCGATCGGATCCTCGGTGAACTGGGCTGGTCGGCGGAAGACATCGCGACGATGCGCGTCCAGGGCGTCGTCGGCTGACGACGCGCCGCAGCCCCGGCCCGAGTGAGGCCGGGGCTGCAGCTCGCTCTTCGCTCAGGGTGTGGCGAAGAACTGCTCGACGGCAGGCTGGGCATTGGGGTTACCCACGCCGATACCGATGACGGCGCCGGCGATGGTGCCGACCACTGCGCCGACAATGCAGCCTGCGATGAAGTTGGGGAAGATCGACACGCACCCGATGGCCATGCCCACGTTGGAACCGATCGCCATGCCCTGCAGGCCCGCGTTGTTCCAGCCGGTATTGATCTCGTTGGTCATCTTGTCGAAGGCGTCCTGCTTCACTTCGTTCTCCGGGAAGAACTGTTCGGCCACCTGGCTGCTGCCGCCGTCGGCTGCCGGGGTCATCAGTGGCTGCGACCAGTCGATTCCCTGAGGTGCGGGATCGGCATACGCAGTGCCCGCCCCGACGGCCATCGCGGAGATGACGAATATGGACAATGCCAGAGTTTTCAAGAGTTTCATGGAAATTCCCACCATGTCGTAGGACGAACACGGCCCCCACCTGAGTGCACCGAACATCGTTGTGCGTGGACCATATTCGCTGGAAAACCGGAACGGCTACATGCATATGTGGGTGCGCGGTGATGCTCCCCGTGTGCGAACTAACCCATAGCCCTCCCGAAATCGTCTTCGGAGTCGGACGGAAACCCCCGCTACGGGGTTCCGAGGAATTCGTAAACCGCTGGTGGCGCAGCGGGGTTCGCGTTGCTGATCCCCGTGACGGCGCCGATCGCTGCGCCCACCGCGGCACCCGGGAGGCACCCGCCGAGGATGAGGAAGATGCACCCGACGACGAATCCGATGCCTGCGCCGATCGCGGTCGCGGTCCCGCCGCCGTTGTCCCAACCGATCTGCAGCTGCTGGACCATGTTGTTGTACGCCGAATCCCTGTCGACCGGGGTGAGGGCGAGGGTTCCCGCGACAGGGGTCGTCGTGGGTGTCAGGTTCAGGAACCGGCCTGCGTCGGTGATGAGCGGATCGATCGCGAACTGCACACCGGCGATCGAATAGCGCAGGGGGATCGTGCCCACCGAGGTGCCCGAATCGTTGACGATGTCGACGGCGGCGGCCGTCCGCGACAGGGTGAAGTGCCCGGCGTCGAGTGCAGTGCCGACCGATCGGCCGTCGGCGCTCAGGCTGGTGTGCGAGATGACGGCCTGGTCGGCGGGAGTGGGGGCGGCATACGCGGTACCCATTCCGACACACAGGGTGGCGATCAGCAGCGCTGCCGGTGCTGTCACTCTATGCAGTTTCATGGTGTTTCCCATGCGTAGTAGCGGATGACAAACGACAAATCTGGTTCGACCTGGCGCTTCACTTGCCCCGACCGGCGAAAGCGTCCGTAACCTGCCTACTGCAGACATCTTCCCCCCTCGGATGCCCCAGTTTTCGGCCTTTCCGCAAAATACGTGCGTATCGGGGTGTCGGTCCAGGGATTACACCGTGAGCCGGTAGAACCGGAAGAACGCGAAATCCTCGATCGGCAGGACGTCCATGGTGCCGAAACCGGCCGCCTCGGCGTAGCCGCGCAATGTGCTCGGGCGCATGACCGTTCCGGTGCCCGCGCTCGGTGTGTGGTTCATCCCGTCGGGAAGGCACACGGTGAGGCTGAATCCGTACATCAGACGCTCGATGTCGCTTCCCGGCGCGGAGAACTCGTCGTCCACCGCCTCGTCCATCACGATCAGCGCGCCACCGGGAACCAATGCCCTGCGTACCGCGGACAGTACATCGACGGGCGCGGGCATGTCGTGGATGCATTCGAACGCGAACGCGGCCGTGTAGCTGCTCTCGGGAATTCCCGCCGCATCCGATTCGGTGATCGTGATCCGATCGGCGACGTCCGGCCGCTCGCGCACATTGGACCTCGCGAGTTCGACGGTCGCGGTGTCGATGTCGTAGCCGTGGAGCCGGGCGTCCGGGTAGGCGCGCGCGAGTGCGATCGTGGACCAGGCGCCGCCGCATCCGACGTCGGCGATCGCGGCACCGGGCGTCCGGAGCAGTGCGTCGACCTCGGGAACCGATGCCAGCGCACCGGGAAGAACCTGCTCGTACCACGGACGATTCATGTCGGCCTGCGACTCACGGGCATCCGCGCCGTACTTCGCCCAACCCACCCCGCCGCCCGTGCGGTACGCCTCCAGCAATGCGGGCATCTGCGAGGTCGCGGCGACGAAGATCCGCGCCAGCGGGGCAAGATAGTTGAGACTCTGCTCGTCGGTGAGCACTTCGGCGGCGCCGGCCGGAAGCGTGAACGTCCGTGGCTCCGAATCGTCGACCGTGAGAAGTCCCGACACGGCCTGCTGTTCGAGCCACTCCCGCGCGTACCGCGGGTGGGTGGAGGTGCGTTCCGCCAGTTGGTCCGCGGTCGCCGGACCGTCCGACGCGAGACTGCGGTACCAGCCGAGACGGTCGCCCAGATGGACGGCGAGGAGGTCGATCGCCCCGAGCGATGCGTCGAAAATGCGCTGGGACACGGCCCCGGCGTCGGCTTCGGGTATGGACATCGCGGACCTCCGGTGGGAGTGCGGGGCGAAGCTTCGTCTCCCCATCGTGAGCTACCTGATCTGCGGTGTCACGGATCGTTCGCCGGGCGAATGAGGGTCGGGCGCGGGAAGCCGGAAACCCCAGGGCAACTCGAGGCGATGCTCGGCGAGCAGCGCGGGGTCGCCGAGCAGTTCGAGGATCGGACCGTCGGCCACCAGGTGTCCCTCGTCGAGGATCACGGCGCGCGTGCACAACTGGGCGGCGTACGGCAGGTCGTGCGTGACGAGCAGCTGCGTGGTGTCGATACCCAGGAGGACTTCGGCCAGTTCACGTCGGGCGACGGGGTCGAGATTGCTCGACGGCTCGTCCAGCACGAGGACGTCCGGGGCGCACGCGAGGACCGTCGCCAGCGCGACGCGGCGGCGCTGCCCCACCGAGAGGTGCGCGGGATTGCGATCCGAATGTGCCGTCATGTCCACGGCCGCCAGCGCGTCGTGCACCCGCTCGTCGAGCGCGGTCCCGGTAACCCCGAAATTGACCGGGCCGAACGCGACGTCCTGCGCGACGGTCGGCATGAACAACTGGTCGTCGGGGTCCTGGAAGACGATGCCGACCCGGCGCCGGACCTCCCGCACCGTGTCCCGGGACGCCCCCCGCGACAGTTCCAGCCCGCCCACGGTGACACTGCCCCCGGTGGCCGTCAGAATGCCGTTGAGGTGCAACATCAGTGTGGTCTTCCCGGCCCCGTTCGGACCGAGAACGGCCACCCGCTCGCCGGGTTGCACCGTGAGATCGATCCGGTGCAGCGCGGCTCTGCCGTCCGGATAGGCGAACGAGACGCCCACGAGATGCACGGCCGCGGTCATCGGAGCACGCACGCCGTGACACAGATCCCCACCGCGCACACGGCGGGCACGAGCCCCGCCCGCCACATCGCGGCGGTCGCCGGGGGCGCCCCGGCCGTGGGAACGGAACCGGTGAATCCCCGCGACAGCATGGCGAGGTGGACGCGCTCGCCGCGCTCGTAGGACCGCACGAACAATCCGCCGACGCCCCGGGCGGTGGCACCGATCTGCCGGAACGTCCGGGGGTCGTCGCCGCGGGAGAGCCGGGCGGTGCGCATCCGCTCGACCTCGGCGGTGAGCAGGTCGAGGTAGCGCAGCATCAGCACCACGATCGTGGTGAGCATCGCGGGCACCCGCAGCCGCGCCAGACCCAACGGCAGATCCCGCGCGGGCGTCGTCGCGGCGAGCGTCAGCGAGACCAGGATGCCGAGCGTGCCCTTCACGAGAATGCCCCAGGCCGCGTACAGGCCCGCGACCGACAGCGACAGTCCGAGGGCGGTGACGCGTGCGCCGCCCTCGGCGAACGGCAGCAGAAGCGCGAGCGTCACGAACGGCAACTCGATCAGCGTCCTCGGCCCGATCCACCGCAGCGAAATGCCGGCGATCCGCCAGATCACGAGCAGGATCGCGAGATATCCTGCGAACGCCCAGAACGCCTCGCGTGGCGTCGCGACCACCGCGAAGACGAAGACGACGGCGCAGACGATCCCGACCTCGGCGGGCATCCGGTGCAGAGGGGACGTGCCGTCGAGGTAGAGCGGGTGGGCGTGACCGGCTCCCACGGTCAGGGGCTCGTTCGGTTCCGCCGCGCGCGGGCGAGCAACCAGAACAGTCCACCCGCGACGACGAACGTGGCGGTCGCGCCGATCACGCCCGCGACCCCGGTGAGATGCGACCGGCCGCCCACCGTGTAGTCGGCGAGCGGCGAGTCCGACAACGGATGGGCGGACGCGTTCTGGGCGATGCAGTCACCCACGAGCGTCTCCCCGGTATCGGTTTCCACGGTTTCGCACCCGCGAGTGGTCGCGGCATCCAGACCGTCCGGACTCGAGCTGGCGAGGTAGGAGACCGCGCCGGCGACGAGCAGCGCCACCAGCGCGAAGCCGAGAAGGAATCGGCGCAGCGAGACCGGCGACGACGTGCTCATGCCCGCACCTCGACTCGTCGCGGTGCCGTCCGCAGCAGGTACACGAGGTCGGGGCGCGCCTTCGCGACGGCCGTCACCGTGACGGCGGTGATGAGGCCTTCGCCGATGCCGATCAGCACGTGCGCCCCGAGCATGTACGCCGCCACCGCGCCCAGCGACGTCGAATCTCCGGATGTCGCATGACCGCCGATCGCGTACTCGAGGACGAAGCCCATCGACGCCGCCACCGTTCCGCACAGTGCCGCGGCGAATGCGAGTCCGCCGAGGACGCGGAAGCGAAGTCGCTGCTGTCGCACGACGAGCGGACGCAGGGCCACCGCGACCCCGTAGCCGACGACCACCCCGATGATCGCCATGTTGGTGATGTTCGCTCCCAGCGCCGTCAGCCCACCGTCGGCGAACAGCAGGGCCTGCACGATCAGCACGATCGAGACGCAGAGCATCCCGGTGTAGGGGCCGACGAGGATGGCGGCGAGCGCACCACCGAGGAGGTGTCCGCTCACACCGGGAAGGATCGGGAAGTTGACCATCTGGACCGCGAAGATGAAGGCCGCCACGAGACCGGCCATCGGTGCGGTGCGTTCGTCGAGTTCCGAGCGCGCGCGCCACGCGGCGATCGACAGTCCCGCCACCGCGACGACGACGAACAGCAGTGAGGTCGGCGCATTGATCAGGCCGTCGCTCATGTGCATTGCCACGGGTTCCACGGCGACTCCTCCGGCCGGCAGCTGATTCTTCGAAGTCTAGTTTCTCGTATGAACACTTGAACAGGTGTTCATGGGTGCGGGAAACGCGTGCGGGGCCCCCGCGAATGCCGGTTCAGTGCCAGGTGTGGTCGACGAGCGCCGTGCGGGGCCCGAATTTGGGTTTGACGGCCTGCCCGCTCACCTCCAGCAGCCGCACGGCGCGATGGCGGTGCGGCTGCAGCGGGGCCAGGTACTCCACCATCTCGGCGTCGTCGAGGGGCTTGCCGAGCAGCGACCACCCCACCATCGCGGCGAGGTGATAGTCGCCGACCGACAGGGCGTCGGGGTCGCCGAGCGCACGCTGCGACACCTCGGCCGCCGTCCAGATCCCGACGCCGGGGACGGACATCAGCCGGCGATTCGCTTCCTCGCGGGGGAGGTCGACGATCTTCTCGAGCCGGTCGGCTACCTGCGCGCAGCGGACGATCGTCCGGGACCGGTTCGGGTCGACGTTGGCCCGGTGGAATTCCCAGGACGGAACCCGCCGCCACACGTCCGCGGTCGGGGGCAGCCGCATCCCGTCCGGAGCGGGCCCGGGAGCGGGCCCGCCGAACTTCCACACGAGACGCCGCCACGACGCGAACGCGGCGATGCCGTGCACACGCTGCTCGAGGATCGCGGGCACGAGGGCCTCCATCACCCGGTCGGTGCGGCCGAGGCGCAGCTGCGGGAATCGGCGGTGGGCCTCGACGAGGATCGGATGGCCGGGGGCGAAGTCCGCGCAGTCGTCGTGGTCGCCGACGAGGCGGCCGAGTCCGGCGGACAGCTCGTGGGCGCCCGCACCCCAAGCCTGACAGCGCACCGAGTGGCGGTCGGTCTGGGTGAGGCGATAGGTGACCGGGCCCGACTTCTGCACCGACGTCCGCCAGATCGAGCCGTCGGCCGTCCGGCGGTGGCAGGGGTCGCCCTTGCCGCGTTGCAGCGGCTGCAACGACATGGCGACGTCCAGGGGACGCCGCGCGGTCACGGTGGTCTCGACCACCTCCAGCGAAACCGTCATCGAATGCAGCGTATCCACTCCGAAGGCGACCGCTACCGGCGGATGTCGGAGCGCGCACGTAAAGTCCCAGCCATGATCATCGTGAGTACCGACGGATCCTGCCTCCGCAACCCCGGTGGGGCGATCGGCTGGGCATGGGTCAATCACGAGGGTCCCAGCCAATCGGGTGGCGAACCCTCCGGGACAAATCAGATCGCCGAGCTGCGGGCCTTGCTCGAAGCGATCACCGCGCATCCCGGGGCCGATCCGCTGCTGATCGAGTCCGATTCCCAGTACGCCATCAAGTGCGCGTCGGAGTGGCTGCCCGGTTGGAAGCGCAAGGGCTGGAAGACGGCGGGTGGCGCTCCTGTCAAGAATCTCGCGCTGGTGCAGTCCATCGACCGGGCCATCGGCGAACGTCCCGGGCCCGTGCGTTTCCGCTGGGTTCGTGGTCACGTCGGCAACCACTACAACGAGATGGCCGACGTCCTCGCCGGCGAGGCGGCGCGCGCCGTCGCGTCCGGTGCGCTCGCGCCTGCACCGGTGACAGCGCCGGCCCCCGCGCCCGCACCGGCAGCCGTCGCGCCGTCCACCCCCGAGGCCGAGGACGCGTTCACCCTGTTCTGAGGCGGCCCCTGTTCTGATCCGCCGGGGTTCTGCGTCCGGCACTGCGTCGAGGAGAAGATTGTTGTCCGAGGATCTGCGGGTGCAGGAGTTCTGGCGTGCGCTGGGGCTGCCCGGCATCATCGACGTCCACACCCACTTCATGCCCGCGAACGTGATGGAGAAGGTGTGGGGTTACTTCGACGCGGTCGGTCCCCTCACCGGACGTGAGTGGCCCATCCACTACCGGCACGAAGAGGACGTCCGCGTCGAACACCTGCGCGGGTTCGGTGTCAGGCGGTTCACGTCCATGATCTATCCGCACAAGCCGGAGATGGCCGCCTGGCTGAACCAGTGGTCGGTCGAGTTCGCCGAACAGACCCCCGATTGTCTGCGGACGTCCACGTTCTACCCCGAGGAGTCCGCGGCCACATATGTCGCGGAGGCGGTCGAGTCGGGCACGCGCGTCTTCAAGTCCCACATCCAGGTGGGCGATTACTCGCCGAACGATCCGCTCCTCGACCCCGTGTGGGGTGTGCTGCAGGAGTCGGGTGTTCCGGTGGTCATCCATTGCGGATCGGGGCCGGCGCCCGGCACCTACACGGGCCCCGGCCCGATCGCCGAATTGCTGGCGCGGTACCCGAGGCTGCACCTGATCATCGCCCACATGGGTCTGCCCGAGTACCGGGAATTCCTGGACTTGGCCGACCAGTACACCAACGTGTATCTCGACACGACGATGACGTTCACGGACTACACCGAAGCGGCCACACCGTTTCCGCGCGACCAGGTGCACCGGCTGGCGGATCTGCAGGAACGCATCGTGTTCGGCAGCGACTTCCCCAACATCCCGTATCCCTACCTCGACGCACTCGAGGGACTCACCCGATTCGACCTCGGCGAGCCGTGGCTGCGGGCGGTGTGCCACGACAACGCGGCGCGACTCTTCGCGATCGACTGACAACCCGGTGCGGTGCCGCGTCGATCGGGTTCCGTGTCACCGTCATTCGCCCTCCGGCCAGTCGCCGTCGCTCTCGCCCGGGCGTAGGGTGCCGAACGTCCACTCGAAGCCCTCGAGGTCGAGGACCCGACAGCGATAGTTCCCCCATTGGGTGTCGGCGGGCTCCCAGACCGGGGTGGCGCCGGCCTCGATGGCGGTGGCATAGACCTCGTCGACTTCGCTGTCGGCGCCGACGCTGAGATACGTGCCGTGCCCGACGGTCTCGCCCCGGAGCGCAGGCCGGTCGTAGTTGCCGTCGTCGCTGAAGACCATGATGGCGGCGGCGCCTCGGCGCAATTCGGAATGCATGATCCCGCCGTTGTCGTCCGGGAACTCGAGGGTGGTCTCGAACCCGAACGCGCGCTCCAGCCAGCGCAGAGCGGCCGGGGCGTCACGGTAGGCGAAGTAGGAGTGCAGGGCGGCCGGGCGTTTCTCTGTAGTGGTCATGGGGCGACGATACGAACTATCGAGGTCAGCGACGGTCCTCGATAACTTCCGGCCGGGCTACCGTGCGCTAGAAAGGATTCCACCAGTTGATGAAGGCGATGTAGAGATTGGTCGGGAAGAAGAACTCCCAGTCCAATCCCATGTACGGCAGGTCGGGCAGTATGCCGATCATGATCCCGCCCCGTTGTTCGTCAGCGCGGCCAACAGGTGCAGCGGGTTGGCGATCGGCGGTGGGAAAATGTCGATGTCCACCCAGTTCATGAGACTCTCCTCGGGTCGTCCCGACCTACCCGGCGTATCGCCTGCGGGCGTGACCTGCGTTACCTCCCCGAGGCGCGGGGACTGTGTGCAGCGAGGACTTCCGCAGGCAGGAGAGTGCCCTCGGCAGGATTCGAACCTGCGACCTACCCTTTAGGAGAGGGTTGCTCTATCCCCTGAGCTACGAAGGCGCTGTGCACGCGCTGGGCGCACACCGAGGTGAGTGTAGCGGGAATGGTGGTGCGCTCGCGATGGGGAGGGCATGGTTGTCGCAGATGTTCTGGAAGTGACGACGGAACGGGAGACGCACATGTCCGAGATCGACTTGACCGACCTCGCTGCGCGGCACGACGGTTCGCTGAACTTGCACGGTTATCTGGCGAGGCCGACCGGTGAGGGTCCGTGGCCGGGCGTGGTGATGGTGCACGAGGCGTTCGGCTTGGACGATGTGATGCGTCGGCAGGCGGACAGGCTGGCGGCAGCGGGGTTTCTGACGCTGGCGCCGGACTTGTTCAGTGCAGGCGGGGCGCGACGCTGTCTGGTGTCGACGATGCGGGCGATGCTCTCGGGGAAGGGGCGGGCGTACGGGGACATCGAGGCCGCGCGTCAGTGGTTGTCCGGCTCGTCGGACTGCACGGGAAAGATCGGTGTCATCGGGTTCTGCATGGGCGGCGGGTTCGCCCTGATGACCCTGCACACGGGGTTCGACGCGGCGGCCCCGAACTACGGGGTCCTGCCGCGCGACCTCGCGGCGGCGGTGGCGGGTGCGTGCCCGGTGGTCGCCAGTTACGGCGGGAAGGACTTCGCCCTGCGGAACGCGGCGGCCAAGTTGGAGGCGGCGCTGACGAAGGCAGGCGCGACTCACGATGTGAAGGAGTACCCGACCGCCGGTCATACGTTCCTGAACGACGAACTGGCCGGCCCGAAGGTGCTGCATCCGCTGGCGAAGGTCACGGGGATGGTGCCCGACCCGGAAGCCGCCGCCGACGCGTGGAAGAGGATCGACGGTTTCTTCGGTGAGCACCTGGGTTGATCAGTGGATGTACTGGCGCGCACTCGAGGTGGCGTGCCGGTAGTCGAGACCGCATGCCCGGACGACCTGCCCGAGGCTGAGGTAGCCCTCGACGCTCGTGGCCTTCGCGAATTTGCCGTCGGCCCGCACCGTGACCGTGACGCTGGACGCGACCGAATCGACCCGCGCGAGCTCGTACTCGTCGACGCCGTCGGCGGCCTGAGCCACGCAGGTGACTGCGCCCTGGGCGTACGCGATCTCGATCAGGTCCTCGATCATGTGCAGGCTCCTCGCCTCGAAGTAACGAACTGAGGTTAGCCTTAGCTACTCGGCTTCTGTCAAGTCCCTCGATGCGGAATGCCGTCCTCGACCGTGGTCCGCGAGCGGTCCCGGCGTAACGTGACCCACGCTTTCGGACGGTGACAGCAAGGACTGAGAAGGGTTGCAGGTGTTCCATGGCTGACCGCACTTCCTCGACGGGCTCGATCGGATCGGAACCGGGTGATGGCTCGGGGGCAGGATCGGCGGGCGAGCCGCATCTCTCCCGGCAGCTCGCGAACCGGCACATCCAGCTGATCGCGATCGGCGGGGCAATCGGCACGGGACTCTTCATGGGGTCCGGGAAGACGATCTCGCTGGCCGGACCGTCGGTGATCTTCGTCTACATGATCATCGGTTTCATGCTGTTCTTCGTGATGCGCGCGATGGGTGAGCTGCTGCTCTCCAACCTGCATTACAAGTCGTTCTCCGACTTCACCGCCGACCTGCTCGGCCCGTGGGCCGGGTTCTTCACGGGGTGGACGTACTGGTTCTGCTGGATCGTCACCGGCATCGCCGACATCATCGCGATCTCCGGTTACGTGCAGTACTGGTGGCCCGACCTCCAGCTGTGGATCCCGGCGCTGGTGGCCATCGCGGCGCTGCTGCTGCTGAACCTGCCGACCGTGCGGGCGTTCGGTGAGACCGAGTTCTGGTTCGCGCTGATCAAGATCATCGCGATCGTCAGCCTCATCGTCGTCGGGCTCGTGATGGTGTTCGCGCACTTCACGTCGCCCAACGGGTCCGAGGCCGGCTTCGACAACCTGTGGAACGACGGCGGCATGTTCCCGACCGGGGCGATGGGTTTCGTGGCCGGATTCCAGATCGCGGTCTTCGCGTTCGTCGGTATCGAGCTCGTCGGCACCACCGCGGCCGAGGCGAAGGACCCGGAGAAGAACCTGCCGAAGGCCATCAACTCCATCCCGATCCGCATCCTGCTGTTCTACGTGGTCTCGCTGATCGTGATCATCTCGGTCACGCCGTGGCGTGAGGTCGTGCCGGGCGAGAGCCCCTTCACGGCGATGTTCACCCTCGCCGGTCTGGGGATCGCGGCCGGAGTCATCCAGTTCGTCGTGCTGACGTCCGCGGCCTCCTCGGCGAACTCGGGAATCTATTCGACGTCCCGGATGGTCTACGGCCTCGCGCAGGAGGGTGACGCCCCCGCCCGGCTCGGCAGGCTCTCCTCCCGCAAGGTTCCGGCCAACGCGCTGATGTTCTCGTGCGCCTTCCTGCTGTCGGCGATCGCGCTGCTGTTCTCCGGCGACTCCGTCATCGAGGCGTTCACCACTGTGACGACAATCTCATCGGTGCTGTTCATGTTCGTGTGGACGATGATTCTGGCCAGCTACATCGTGTACCGGAAGCGCCGGCCCGAACTGCACCAGGCGTCGAAGTTCAAGATGCCCGGTGGTGTGGTGATGTGCTGGGTCGTCCTGGCGTTCTTCGTGTTCCTCATCTGGGCGTTGACCCAGGAGGCGGACACCCTCGAGGCTCTTCTCGTCACCCCGGTATGGTTCGTCGTGCTCGGGATCGCGTGGGCGGTGATTCGCCGCCGTACCCCGCACCGCGCTCGCTACGCCGCTTTCAAGGCCGAGCTCGAGGAGCGCCGAACATAAACATTCGGTAACGGTGGCGCGGACCTATATCGTTTTGTTACATTCGTCGCCAGACAGAGGAGCCCACCCCGGATGGGGAGAGCTGCAATCCGACGACTGACGAGGTATTTACTGTGGGTTCCCACCACCGGGCGAACGGGTCTTCCATTCGCTTCGAGATCGATCCGGACGCGGCGCGCGGGCGCCATCGCAACCAGCAGACCGGAGCGGGTGTGGGCATCAAGGCCGCGACTGTTGCGGCCGCCACCGGAGCCATCGTTGTCGGTGCAGCCCAGCTGGGCGCCGGAAACGCTGCTGCCGCCCCCGTCGACTCCCACGAGACGAGCGGCGCGCAGACCCTGCCGGGCCTGCCGTTCGAGATCCCGGCCGGTGTCCTTCCCGCCGGCTTCGAACTGCCCGCCGACCTCGGTGCCGCCGCCCAGAACCTCGGCGGCCCGGACCTCGGCGCTCAGGCACAGCAGTGGCTGTCCAACGTCAACCCGGTCAAGCCGCACGCGGTGCAGCCGGTGTCGGGCAAGCTGACCTCCAACTTCGGTTCCCGCTGGGGAGCGCACCACGGCGGCATCGACATCGCGGCGCCCATCGGCACCTCGGTGCTCGCGGCTGCCGACGGCCAGGTCATCGACGCCGGAGCAGCGTCCGGTTTCGGGCTGTGGGTGCGTCTGCTGCACGACGACGGCACCGTCACCGTCTACGGACACGTCAACGATTACACCGTGAGCGTGGGGCAGCGCGTCACCGCCGGGCAGGAAATCGCCCACGTCGGTAACCGCGGCCAGTCCACCGGACCGCACCTGCACTTCGAGGTGCACGACGCGAGCGGAAACAAGATCGATCCGGGGCGCTGGCTGCAGGATCGCGGCGTGTCCGTCACCTGGGGCGACGCAGGCGCCAACGCGTAAGGGCCTATTCCGGCTCGAGGTCGTCGTCGTTGCGGAACACGAGTGGTCCGCTGTCGAGGGCGATCGCCCAGCGCCGTGAGACGGCCCAGTCCCGGCCGTACGAATCGTTGCTGATGTCCTGGACGCCGGCGAAGTCGTCGACGATGACGCCGGCCTCCAGGGGCCACTTCTTCTCGGCCAGTTCGTGATCGGCCGAATGCCGCGTTTTCACGCGCGTGCCCACGGAGAACTCTGGTTTCTTCTTGGAGTCGGTATCAGGCGTCATCTCAAAGTCCTTCCGCTCACCAGCGTCTGGTTCGAGGTTAGCCCGCCATCCCGCATTCGCGCGGGATGAACGGATATGCTCCCCCGTGAGCGCAGTTCGACGCGCAGTTGGGGAGTGGTATGGGTCGCGAAGTGACGTCTCGGACATTCACCCGAGCAGACCGGCGCCTGTTCCGGCAGAAGGTGCTCATGTGCGTCGACGCGCTCGAGAGGATGCTGCGGGAGGGCGCGTTCGCCGACGACGTCGACCCGCCGAGGCCCATGCTGGGCATGGAGATCGAGTTCAATCTCGTCCACGCCGACATGACGCCCGCGATGTCCAATCTCGCAGTCCTCGAGTCGATCGACGACGACGCCGTGTTCCAGACCGAACTCGGTCAGTTCAACGTCGAGATGAATGTCCGGCCGGGTCCCCTGATCGGTGAGGGGACGTTCGAGCTCGAACGCACCCTGCGCGCGTCGCTGCACGTCGCGGACGCGCGGATCCACGGGCACGACGCCCAGCTGGTGATGGTGGGCATGCTGCCGACGCTGCAGCTCGAGCACCTCGGCCGGGAGTGGATCACCGCGAATCCCCGCTACGAGCAGCTCAACGATCAGATCTTCGCCGCGCGCGGGGAGGACATCGAACTCGACCTCGAGGGTGTGCCGCTCGAGGGCCGGCTCGCCGAACAGCTGAAGGTGGACGCCAATTCGGTGCTCCCGGAAGCCGCGTGCACGTCCCTGCAGCTGCACCTGCGCGTCGCGCCGGACGAATTCGCCGCACACTGGAACGCCGCGCAGTGCCTGGCCGGTGCCCAGGTGGCGCTTGCCGCGAACGCGCCGTTCATGGCGGGCACGGCGTTGTGGCACGAATCCCGCATCCCGATCTTCGAGCAGGCGACGGACACGCGTCCGCTGGAGCTGAAGAACCAGGGTGTGCGGCCCCGGGTGTGGTTCGGGGAGCGATGGATCACGTCGGTCTTCGACCTGTTCGAGGAGAACTCCCGATACTTCCCGGCGCTGCTGCCGGAGGTCTCCGACGTCGATCCGGCGGCCGAGCTCGATGCGGGCCGGGTGCCGGACCTCAGCGAACTGCAGATGCACAACGGCACCATCTACCGGTGGAACCGCCCGGTGTACGACAGCGACGACGGCAAGCCGCACCTGCGGATCGAGAACCGGGTGCTGCCCGCGGGCCCGACGGTGCTCGACACGATGGCGAACGCCGCGTTCTACTACGGCGCGCTGCGTGGGCTCGTCGAATCGGATCGGCCGGTCTGGTCGCAGATGTCGTTCAACGCGGCCGAGGAGAACCTGCATGCCGGCGCGAAGTACGGCATGGACGCCGAGTTGTACTGGCCCGGTGTCGGGTTCGCGGGCGCCGACGAGCTCGTCCTGCGGCGGCTGCTGCCGATCGCTGACGAGGGGCTCGCCGCGTTCGGACTGTCCGCGAAGGCCCGCGACCGCTACCTCAGCGTCATCGAGGGCCGGTGCGTCACCCGGCAGACGGGGGCGTCGTGGCAGCGTGCGCAGGTGGTCCGGCACGAGAACGCCGGTCTGAGCCGCCCGGAAGCCCTGGCCGCCATGTTGCGTCAGTACGTGGAGAACATGCGCGAGGGCAGCCCCGTCCACACCTGGCCGGTGTGAACGGCGCCGCCGCGGTTCTCACACCGTCGCCGACCAGCTGTCGGGGCCGAACACCTCGTAGTGGATGTTCTCGGCGGGCACGTCCTTCGCGAGGAGCGCCTCGCGCATTCCGAGCATGAACGGCAACGGACCGCACAGGTAGGCGCGGGTGCCGGGCGCGATCGTGACCTCGCCGAGGTCCGCGCGTCCCTCTCGCAGGCTGCCCTCGGGCCGCCGGGCGCCCAGGTCCTCGTACCAGCGGTGCATCACCGCGAACGGCAGACGTTCCACCAGTTCGGTCAGCTCCGCGCGGTGTGCGTGACTGCTGGCGGACCGGTCGGCGTGGAGCACCGAGATCGGTCGGCTGTCCTCGGTGTCGGCGAGGTGGCTGAGCATCCCGATCATCGGCGTGCATCCGATGCCCGCGGACACGAGGAGAAGCGGCGCGTCGTCGTCCTGCAGGACGAGGTCGCCGAACGGCGTCGACACCGTCACGACGTCGTCTTCGAAGACATTGTGATACAGGAAGTTCGACACCTCGCCTGCTCGTTTCACCGAGATCCTCCAGTCGCCGCGCGACGGGGCCGACGACAGGCTGTACTGACGGATCTGGCGCGCGCCGTCCGGCAGGTGAACCGCGACGGAGAGGTACTGGCCCGGAGCGAAGGACGGAAGCGGCGAGCCGTCGAGTGACGTGAGCACGAACGACACCGTGTCGGCGGACTCGTGGCGGCGCTCGCGGACCCGCACGTCCCGCCACACGTCGCCGGCCGCCACCCCCGCCGAGGCGTAGAGGCCGGCCTCCATCGCGATCAGGGTCTCCGCCATCAGCCAGTACACCTCGTCCCAGGCCGCAGCGACCTCGGGAGTGACGGCGTCACCGAGGACCTCGACGATGGCCGCGAACAGGTGCGTGTGCACGATCGCGTACTGCGAGGGCTCGATTCCCAGTGAGGCGTGCTTGTTCGCGATCCTCGACAGGATGAGGTCGACGCGCGCCTGATCGGGCTCGAGTTGGAGGGCCGCGAACGCGGCGATTGCCCCGGCCAGCGCTTTCTGCTGCTCGCCCTGCTTCTGATTTCCGCGGTTGAACAGGTCACGTTCGAGTTCGGGGTGCGCGTCGAACATCTTGCGGTAGAACAGCGTAGTGATGTCCGAGATCGCGGCGCCGACCACGGGCAGGGTGGCGCGGATGACGTCCGTCGAGGTGGGCGAGAGCATGTCATTCTCCGATCGTTCGAGAAATCTGGGAGGTTGTGGCGGCGGTAACTCGCGGGAGGGCGAGCAGCACGGTTCCGGTGGGGGACCGGGTGAGGTCTTCGATCGTGAGGGCGTCCAGCGACTCGAAGAACGCGTTCTGCGCGCGTCGGAGAGCCGACCGCAGCAGGCACCCCGATCGCAGCGGGCACGGTTGGGCGCCGTCGCAGTCGACGACCTCCGCATTGCCTTCGAGTCGGCGGGCGAGCCAGCCGACGGACGCGGTGCGCCCGAGTTCGGTGATGGCCAGACCGCCCGCGCGTCCCCGGCGTGCGTCGACGATGCCGAGCTCACCCAGCCGGGTAATCACCTTGGCGGCGTGGGTGTACGACACCGACAGTTCCTCGGCGATCGCCCGGCTCCCCGGTCGTTCGCCGTCCCCGGCAACGGCCAGTCGCATGACCACCCGCAGTCCGAGGTCGGTGAACTGTGTGAGTTGCATGACCCGAACGTACTTTAATTCTCATCTCGGATACCAAATTTGTGACGGACGTCGCTGAGGTGAAGCTGGATCGGAAAATGCTGTGGCCCAGTCATATTCGCGTTGGACAGATGACCCCACGTTCTCATCATCGCCGAAGTCGGCCGCCGCCGCTACGGGCGGAGAGCCCGAGTCTGCAAGGACTTAAGTCCCTCCTCGAAAGGCGAAGGGCGGCAGACGCGAAGCGGAGGCCGGGGATAGTGTGAAGTCATGAGCACACGGGACCGCAACAGCGTCGTCGTCGGTGTCGACGGATCGGACACCTCGAAGTCCGCTGTCCGGGTGGCTGCCGAACTGGCCACCGAACGTGGACTGAACCTGAAGATCATCCACGCACTCGACTTCGCTCCGTACGGGTTCGGCGGTCCCTACATGGATTCGGGCGGCGTGTACGAGTGGGTGGAGGCGAGCGGCAAGGCAATTCTCGCCGAGGCGCAGGAGCAGGCGTTCGCGGTCAATCCCATCATCGACGTCCACACCGAACTGTCGATCGGCAGCAGCGCTCAGTGGCTCGTCGACCTGTCCGAGAACGCCCGGGTCGTGGTGGTCGGCGCGTCCGGGTCCGGAGCGGCCGCCACCGCACTGCTCGGGAACACGGCGATCAACGTCACCAGCCACGCGCACTGCCCGGTCGTCGTGGTTCGCGGTGACGCCCACGCAGGCGGGCCCGTCGTGGTCGGCGTCGACGGCAGCCCCACCAGTGAGCGGGCGATCTCGGTGGCCTTCCAGGAGGCGTCGCTAAGGAACGCGCCGTTGGTGGCCGTCCACGTCTGGAGCGACCTCGGACCGAAAGCGTTCGAGGACCCTCGGGCCGCGGCCCTGGTGCCGCAGGGGCTCGAGGAGGACGAACACGCCGTTCTCGCCGAGAGCCTCGCCGGCTGGCAGGAGAAGTACCCCGACGTGCGGGTCACCCGGGAGGTGTATATCGACAATCCGAGGGCGCGATTGCTCGAGTGGTCGAAGAAGGCCCAGCTGCTGGTGGTCGGCAGCCGGGGGCGCGGAGGTTTCAAGGGGATGCTGCTCGGATCGACCAGTAACAGCCTGGTCGGTGGTGCGCATTGCCCGGTAGTCGTCGTGAGGCCTGCACGCCCCTGACGCGATTGCTCGCAGTAGGGTCAGGGGTTGAAGCAGGAACAGGTTGCAGGTAACGCCAGGATTGGGGAACGACGTGCGCATAGGTATGGGCTTGAACTACAGCGGCGGTTTCGCCGAGACGGTCGACGAGGTCGCCGACCTGGAGAAAGCCGGGCTCGACATCGCGTTCGTGCCCGAGGCCTACTCGTTCGACGCGGTGAGCCAGATCGGCTACCTCGCCGCCAAGACCACGACACTCGAACTCGCTTCGGGCATCTTCCAGATCTACACCCGCACGCCCAGCCTGACCGCCATGACAGCAGCCGGCCTCGACTTCGTGTCGGACGGCCGCTTCGTGATGGGTCTCGGCGCCTCCGGCCCGCAGGTGATCGAGGGCTTTCACGGCGTCAAGTACGACGCCCCGCTCGGGCGCACCCGCGAGGTCGTCGAGATCTGCCGCAAGGTGTGGCGCCGCGAGAAGGTCGAGTTCCAGGGCAAGTACTACCAGATCCCGCTGCCCGCCGAGAAGGGCACCGGGCTGGGCAAGCCGCTGAAGATCATCAACCACCCTGTGCGTGATCGCATCCCGATCGTCATCGCCTCGCTCGGGCCGAAGAACGTGGAGCTGACCGCCGAGATCGCCGAAGGCTGGGAACCCATCTTCTACCACCCGGAGAAGGCCGCGAGCGTGTGGGGAGAGCCGTTGGCCAAGGGCAAGGCGAAGCGCGACCCGAGCCTCGGTGAGCTGCAGGTCTTCGCATCACCCGCTCTCGCCATCGGTGACGACGTCGAGCACATGCTCGACTGGGTTCGCCCCGGCCTGGCGCTGTACATCGGCGGCATGGGCGCGAAGGGCAAGAATTTCTACAACGACCTCGCGGTCCGGTACGGCTACGAGAAGGAAGCCGAGACCATCCAGGACCTCTACCTGTCGGGCAAGAAGGACGAGGCCGCCGCCGCGGTGCCGGACGAGCTGGTGCGGGCCGTGTCGCTGATCGGTCCGGAGAGCTACGTCGCGGAGCGGGTGGCCGCCTTCGCCGAGTCGGGGGTCACCACGCTCACCGTCACCCCGCTCGCCGCGGATCGTGCGGGCCGTGTCGCGTTGGTCGAGAAGCTCCGCAAGATCTGCGGGTAGCCCCGTAAACCCAGCAGTGCCCAGCCGGAATAATCAGGAAAGGTGACCATGACCGGAATCAAGCCGATCGTCGTGGGTGTGGACGGATCCGAGTCGGCCTCGGCCGCGGTGGCGTGGGCTGCGCGCGCCGCCGCCGCACTGTCGCTCCCACTGCACATCGTGACAGTGGTGCACATTCCTGCCTTCTACTACACCGAGCCGTACCTGGCCGAGAGTTTCAAGGAAGAACTCGAGGACACGGCGAAGTCCCGGCTGGGCAGTGCGCGGGTCCATGCCAAGCAGACGGTGGACGAGGCGCTCGACATCACTACCGAACAGCACGAGGGCAAGGTGAGCCAGACACTCATCGAGCTCTCCGCGAACGCGCACATGGTGGTGCTCGGTTCGCGCGGGCACGGTGAG
The DNA here is from genome assembly GCF_041228765.1 of Rhodococcus wratislaviensis. NCBI lineage: Bacteria > Bacillati > Actinomycetota > Actinomycetes > Mycobacteriales > Nocardiaceae > Rhodococcus > Rhodococcus wratislaviensis. The sequence continues at coordinate 2,579,736 of NZ_CP150488.1, forward strand.
TTCACCGGTCTGCTGGTCGGTTCCACCACCTCCGCGGTCGCCGCGCACGGCCATTGCCCGCTGGTGGTCGTGCGGGGGCGGACCATGGACGGTCAGCCGCCGACCGAGGGGCCGATCGTGGTCGGCGTCGACGGTTCGGAAAGCAGCAAGGCGGCGGTGGAAGTGGCGTTCGAGCAGGCCGCCGCCCGCGGTGCGAGCCTGGTCGCGGTCAATGTGTGGAGCGATGTCAGTGTGCAGCCGTCGCTCGGCGCCAGCCCGGAGGACCCGCTGTGGAGCAGCATCCAGACGGGTGAAGAGGTGGTGCTGTCGGAGCGCCTCGCCGGATACCAGGAGCGGTATCCCGACGTGACGGTCGAACGCGTCGTGGCGCGGGACCGTCCGGTGCGGGTGCTCAGCGAATTCGCCGAGAAGGCGCAGCTCATCGTCGTGGGCAGCCGTGGCCGGGGTGGCTTCAAGGGAATGCTGCTGGGCTCCACCAGCAACGCGTTGCTCCACACCGCGGACTGCCCGGTGATGATCGTCAGGCCGGAAAGCTAGCGCCCCCGATCACGACGATGGTGCGGTAGCCTTCGCTCGACTTCGCGGAGGAGGTTCGAGTGAAGGCAACCCGCACACTCCGGGGACTGGTCGCCGGCGCAGTGGTTTTCGGCGCGGTGGCCTCGGTCCAGCCGGCTATGTCGCGTGCCGACACCGGCACGGTGCTGCGCTTGCCTGCGAGCGATTCGAACATCGGCGTCAGCACACTCGAACTGGTGGATCACGATCGCGTCGATCCGTGGACGCCGGGCCGTGCGCGATCCATCCCGGTGACGGTCACCTATCCCGCCGGATTCGCCGCGGGCGGAACCCGCCCGCTTCCCGTCGTCCTCTTCTCGCCGGGCTTCTATGTGCCGCGGACCCTGTACACGGTCGCCGCCGAGGACCTCGCGAGCCGCGGCTACGTGGTGATCAGCATGGATCACACGGGTGAGGCCCTCGCGACGGTGTTCCCGGACGGCCGCGTCGTCACGGCCCAGATCACCGATCCGTACTCCGCCGACACCCAGAAGAAGGCGCTCGACACCCGGGTGGAGGATGCGAGGTTCGTCATCGACACCGTCGAATCCCTCTCCCGCGGCGACGACCCCGACGGGATCGGCCGGCTACTGCCGGACGGTCTTCCCGCGGCCGTCGATCCCGACCGGATCGGGATGTTCGGTCATTCGATCGGCGGAGCCACGACCACGCAGGTCGTCCTCGACGATCCGCGTGTCGACGCCGGAGTCAATGTCGACGGAGCGCTCCTGTATGCGAACACGGCGAGCCCGATCGTCTCCCAGGATCCCGGCACCCCCCTGCTCAGCGTGCTCAACTCGCGTCACGCCGAGAGCCCCGAAGGCCGGGAGAGGTTCTGGGGGCAGTATTTTGAGACCCCCCGGTCCTGGAGCAAGGTCTACGCACTGCGGGACACCGGGCACTTCAGCTTCACCGACGCCGAGCACTACGTCCCGCAGGCGATCCCCGATCCCCCGGGAATGGATGTGCCCGCCGGCTTCAGCCTCGGCGCGGCTCCCCGCCAGGAGGTGGTCGACACGACGAACGACCTCGTGGCGGGGATGTTCGACCGCTTCCTGAAGGGGGACCCGCACCGGAACTCGACGACGCCGCGTCGCGGTACCCGCTGGTCTTCGAGGTGCGTTAGCGGGCTGCCACGCGTTCGCCGCGGCGTGCCTCGCGGGCGAGCGCGCGGTCCCGGGATTCCTCGAACCGGGCCGCCTTGGCTTCCAGGTTCTGCAGGAACGCCGCGAGTTCCTCGCGGCAGCGTTCACCGTCCGGTCCGAAATCGTTACGCTCGAACATGTTCCACTTGCGAAGCACGGGCAGGACGACGTCGTCGAGGTGCTGGCGCAGGTCGTAGATCCCGCCCTTCGCGATCAGGACCGCGTTGCGGCGGAAGTTGTGCATTCCCGCGCCGGGCATCTGGAAGTTGGTCACCACCTTGTGGATCGCGGCAATCGCCTGATCGGGTGCGACGTCCAGGGCGGCACCGACGATGTTGCGGTAGAACATCATGTGCAGGTTCTCGTCGGCCGCCACCCGGGCCAGCATCCGGTCCGCGATCGGATCACCGCACGCCTTACCCGTGTTCCGGTGCGACACCCGGGTGGCCAGTTCCTGGAACGTCACGTACGACACCGAATCCAGCATGGACCCACCGCCGGGATCGAAGCCCTGGGTCATGTGGTCCATCCGGGCCAGCTCGAGCGCTACCGGGTCGACCCCGCGCGTCACGACCAGATAGTCCCGCATCACGATCGAATGCCTGTTCTCCTCCGCGGTCCACCTGCCCACCCACGTGCCCCAGGCGCCGTCGAGTGAGAAGTGCTGGGCGATCTCGCGGTGGTAGGACGGCAGGTTGTCCTCGGTCAGCAGATTGGTGATCATCGCCGCCCGCGCGGTGTCGCTGAGCCGGGACTGCTCCGGATCCCAGTCCTCGCCGCCCAGCGCGGCGAAGTTGCGGCCGTCGTCCCACGGGACGTAATCGTGGGGATGCCAGTCCTTGGCCATGGCGAGGTGCCGGTTGACGTTGTCTTCGGCGACGTCCTCGAGTTCGTGCAGCAGTTCGCGGTCCGTGAGTACGCGGCTCACAAGGGCACTCCGTTTCTGTTCTGTCAGTATCCGATTCGCAGGATCAGTTGTGGATAGCCCGGCACATCGAGTCGACGTGCCAGCCGATGCGCCGAATCGTCGACGCGAAGCGGGTGGGAGAGGACGGAGGCGCCCAGCCGGGCGTCGACGGCGGTCAGCCACGCCCGTTCGACCGAGATTCCGGTGCGGACCAGGTCGATCGACTCCTGCGTGTCCGACACGAACACGAGGACGGTCTCTCTCTCGATCGCCGCGGCGAGTCGTGCCGAATCGGGGACGCCGCGGGTGACGACGGTCCGGATTGGGTCCACCGACTCGTGACCGCCCTGCGGCAGCCAGTGCGACGTCCACGGGAAGAGGTCGCGCTGGTGGCCGGGATCCTGCCGAACCCGGTCGGCGGAATAGAGAAGCACGTCGGCGAGCGCGGGCGCCTCGTCCGCGGCGAGCAGCCGAGCACGGACGCCCTCCATCTCCGCCGCGGCGACAATGTCGGCGATGGTTGCCGCGGGAACCGGTATGTCGGCGAACGCTTCTCGATGACTTCGACGGCGGGCCATGGCGGAGAAGAGTCTCAGCTCGGTGCTCGACGGGGAAGCTGTGCCCACGGCCCGAACGGTCGCGACGAGGTCGGGCCTGCGCGGATCGGGCAGCAGGTCGGTCTCGATCTTCTTGCCGAGCGCCCGCAGCGCGAGTTCCACGTTCGCGACACCCGCACCGCACGAGATCACGCGGTCGGCGCGCGGTGTGTCCGTGAAACCGCGACGCTCCGTGACCTCCGCGCACCTGCCGTCCAGCCGCAGATCCCACGGCTGCGTGTCGTGGACCGACGGAGCCGAGACGATGGCGCGGGAGACCACCTCGATGTCACTGAGCGACCAGCTGTTCATCGCGACCTCCAGTTGTGGTGTCCGGGTGTTCCCCCGCAACCTCAGTTTTCCGCGCACCGCGGCGCCTGCGCTTGGGTCGAAGGTCCCCAATGCGTGAGGGAGAGGTCCCGGAGGGGTGGGCACCGGTCGCCGGCGCGGTACGGTTCGAGGAGAAGACGGTGGAGGTGCAGACATGACCACGCGGGTGTTCCTGGTCGACGACCACGAGATCGTGCGACGAGGCCTGGTCGACCTACTCGGCAGCGTGCCCGACCTCGAGGTGGTCGGGGAGGCCGCGTCCGTCGGCGAGGCGATGGCACGGATCCCGGGCAGCGGCGCCGACGTCGCCGTGCTCGACGTCCGGTTGCCCGACGGCAACGGCGTCGAACTGTGCCGGGACCTCCGCGCGGCCCTGCCCGAACTGCGGTGCCTGATGCTCACGTCGTACTCCGACGACGAAGCGCTGTTCGACGCCATCATGGCCGGCGCGTCCGGATTCGTCCTCAAACAGATCCTCGGCACCGACCTGGTCGCGGCCGTGCGGACGGTGGGGGAGGGCGGTTCGCTGCTCGACAGCAGGGCGACATCGGCGCTGATGAACCGGATCAGGTCCGCGCGCCGGGAAGACCCGCTGGCGGAACTGTCCGAGCAGGAACGCGCCGTGTTCGAGTTGATCGGCGAGGGGCTCACCAACCGGGAGATCGCCGAGCGGCTCTTCCTCGCCGAGAAGACGATCAAGAACTACGTGTCGCGGCTGTTGTCCAAACTCGGGATGCAACGACGCACGCAGGCGGCCGTGCTGGCCACCGAACTACGCAACCAGCGCTGAATTCTTCATCACGTCAACGGAACCCGCCAGGTGACGACGGTCCCACCGCCGGCGGCGTCGACGGTGCAGATGCCGCCGCAGTGCTCGGCGCGCCGATCGAGGTTGTCCAGTCCGCTGCGCCGGGCGCCGTCGGCGATCCCGATGCCGTCGTCCGCGACCGTCACGGTGAGGTCGTCCCCGGCGGCCACCGAGATGTCGATGGTAGTGGCCCGCGCGTGCCGCAGCGCATTGCTCAGGGCTTCCCGCAGCACCGCCTCCGCGTGCTGGTGGATGCGGCTGGGCACGAGAGTGTCGATGGCGCCGGAGAACTGGACGTTCGGCGCGATCGGTGACTGGGACGTGAGGTCGCCGATCACGTCGAGGAGGCGACGGCGCAGACTGGTCGCGGACGCGATGCCGGTGGCCTGCAGATCGAAGATGGTGGTGCGGATCTCGCGCACCGTGCGATCGAGTTGCTCGACCGCGGTGGCCACGATGGAGCGCACGCCGTCCGGGACGTCTCCGACTGCATGCGTGCTCTGCAGGCTCATGCCGGTGGCGAACAGTCGCTGAATGACGTTGTCGTGCAGGTCCCGCGCGATCCGGTCGCGGTCGGCGAGCACCGACAGCAGGCGTTGCTTGCTCTGCTGATCGGAGAATTCCACCGCGACGGCAGCCAGGTCGGCCACCGATTCGAGTCGGGCGACCTCGTCCGGATCCCATGCAGTGTTGCCACGCGCCGTGACCACCAGGATCCCGCCGACCCCCGACGCCGTCGACAACGGCAGCACCGCGGCCCGGCCCGCCTCGGCGGAGAACGGTGCGAGACCGTCGAGACCCGTCAGCAGTGCGGGAGTGCGGGAGCGCAGCACGTCGGCGAACGGTTCGGCCTGGGTGGCGATTCGGAAGGTGTCGCGTAGTGGCCGCACCGTGCTGTCCGCCCCGACCACCGCGCCCTCGCCGAGCGTGACGACGATGAAGACCTCGTCGCCGCTGGACAGTTCGCGTACCTCGGCGGCGAGTGTGTGGAGCGTTTCGTCGAGTGATCCGCCGACCATCAGCCGGGACGTGATCGCCGCGACGGCCGTCAACCACCGCTCCCGCGTCCGCGATTCCTCGAACAGCCGCGAATTCTCCACCGCCACGCCTGCCGAGGTCGCGAGCGCGCGCAGGATCACCTCGTCCTCGTCGGTGAACTCGGGTCCGCTGAGTTTCTCGGTGAGATAGATGCTACCGAAAACCTTGCCCCGCATCATGATCGGCATGCCCAGGAAGCTCTTCATCGGGGGATGATTGGGTGGGAAGCCGATCGACCCCGGGTGATCGGCCAGATTGGCGAGGCGCACCGGGCGAGGGTCGTGGATCAGCAGTCCCAGCAGGCCGAGGCCTTCGGGCAGATGGCCCATGTCCGCACGCTCTTCGGGCGTGATGCCCTCGTAGACGAACTCCGACAGGCCCCCGTCGGGGGCGTGGACACCGAGGGCGCCGTACCGGGCGTCGAGCAGGGACGTCGCCGAAGTGACGATGCGCTGCAGGGTGGAATCCAGCTCAAGTCCCGACCCGACCACGAGGACCGCCTCGAACAAGCGCTGCAGACTTCGGCGGGTGGGGACCACGTCGGCGAGCCCCTCCCGAAACTCACTGATCCTCGCCTCGTGCCCACCGTCCGATCCCATGTCTGCAGCATAGGTCCGGGGGCGGCGTAACGCCGCGAACCGGGGCGTCGATAAGGGCTCGAGTGTTTACTCATTCGAACTAATGCTTACCCATTGACGTGACGAGGGAGAAGAAGAATGAATCGACGGCACTTCGGGCGACGGGTCGCGGCAGGTCTGACCGCTGCAGTGGCAGCGACGATGATGTTCACCGGTGTCGTGTCGGCGCAGCCCGCAGATTCCGCCCCCGTCGTCGACCCGGCCACCGCGATCGCGAAGCTGCGCACCGTCGCCGCCGGGAACCCCGAGGCCGAAGCGGCACTCGAGCGACTCGCCGCGTCGCCGACCGACACCGCGGCAACGAACATCGCCCTCCCCGGCCAGATCTTCCAGATCCCCGCGTACTCCGACACCGGGCAGGGCGGTCCGGTCCTCGGACAGCTGTACGGCGCGGGCGTGGCGACCAACATGAGCAACCAGTTCCGCTTCGGATTCTTCGGCGGCCCGGGCGTCATCGCGAACGACCAGACCGGCGCCGAACTGGACGTCGTGTACTACAGCTTCGCCACCGGTGCCAGCGGCATCGTGAAGCTGGACCAGAACAACGTCGCGGTTCCCACGGTCGTCTCCTCGCCGCCGGTCGCCGGGCTCGGCAGTGGTCTCGTCGTGGCGGCCGTGTACGGCTCGCTGAACCATCAGGTGGGACCGAACGTCGTCAAGAGCACGATCTGGTGGCCCACCCTGGGCACCGTGCTCGCCTGACCGTTCGAGAACTCAGGTGGCAGGTTCGGCTCCCGGCCGGGCCTGCCACCACTCTCTCCAGCGCTCTTCGAGTTCGGCCCACTCCTCGTCGTCCAGGTCGTAGGCCGCCAGCAGGATCTGCGCGCCGCCGTTGGGGCGTGCCGCGTTGACGGGCTGCTCGCCGAACTGCAACAGTCCCGGGCCGAGGTCGTCGACACTCACCGCGGTCTGGTGTTCGCCCACGAAACACACCACCCCGTGCAGCAGATCGCCCGTCTCGGCGACCACGGTGAAATGATCGCCGACCGTCATGCCCTCGAGTTTGTCGAGGCCGAGCAGGTGCCGCGCCGAATCACCCTCCGCGACCGGACCTTCGAGGAACAGCGTGCGACGCTCGTCGAGTCCGTGCCGCTCGATGCCGAACTTGAGGAACTGCAGGAACGTGGTCCAGCCCTCGGTGACGTCGTCGTACCAGTCGTCGGCGGCGGGGTCGCCGCTGCGGGGCGGGCGGGTGATCCGCACCAGCGTGGTGCCCTCGTGCTCGTGGAGACTGAACTTGTCGGCGCCGTTCAGGGCGAGAGTGAAGGCGGCGGCGTCCTCCTTCACGTCGTCGAAGTAGATTTCCCTGATCTCGTCGGCCAGGCCGGCGTAGTCCCAGCCGTGCCAGCGCCGGATCAACTCCGGGTCGCGCAGGGCAGGCCACACCACCGACGGCGCCGCAGCGACAGACACCTCGATCACGGTCTGGGATTCGGTCACGCGTTCTCCTGCGTCTTCACTGTTGCCGGTCCGACATGAACCACCGACCGCCAGAAATGCACCACCATGACGACGAACGCCACGCACCACACGGTGAATGCACACCACAGTTCGGCACTACCGACGATACCGACGAGCGGAAGATGGTCCGCACACCCCAGGTAGATGCCGGCGACCGCGTACATGCCGAGCGGGAACACGATGCTCCACACGGTGGCGTCGTAGCGCAATGGCACCTTGTGCGCGACGTGACGCCACCATCCGGCGGCCACCAGGACCGGGATCAACCACGTCGCGAACGCCCAGAACACCACCGCGAGCCCGCCGATGAGGCCGCGCGTGGCGTTCACCATCGGCGCATCCTCCATCTCGACGATGCGTGATCGCACACGCACCCATCGACACCCAGTACGGCGCCGTGAGGTCCCGGGGCCGGAGCGGATACAGCATCATCCGCGCGGCGACGGCCACCGACTGGGCGGCGACCACCCAGATGAACCAGGTTCCGTTGGCGCGCGCCACCACCGGACGTTCCGAGGTGCCGAGCACGGCGGTCCACGGAACGACGTAGCCGAGCGCGATCCAGGTCAGTGCCGCGACGGTGAGGAGCATCGCGGTGACGGTATGGTGGCCGTCCATCGCCAGGCGCACGCCGAGCACGTCGGTCCCCGGGATGAACGTGAAGAATCCGAATCCGCGACTCGCATCGGGCAGGTCGTCGACGACCTCGCGGCGGTACCCCACGAGCCGCCAGAGCTCCGAACGGAATCTTCGACACGGTCGAGCACGACCGTCACATGGCGACGGTGAGCAGGAACGCGACGTCCTCGATCGCCTCGACGCTGTGCCGATCGGTCGGAAGGACCAGCAGATCGCCGGTGGAACCCTTCCACGAGTCCTCGCCGGACACGAGGTTCAGTTTGCCGCTGAGAATGAACAGGGTGGCCTCGCCCGGGCTCTCGTGTTCGGCCATCTTCTGGCCCGCGGCCAAGGCGATGACAGTCTGTCGGAGGCTGCGCCGATGCCCGCCGTACACGGTCTGCGAACTGCGGCCGCTGGACGTCCCGCCTGCCAACTTCAGTTGCTGACGGGCAAGGGCGGTCAGTGACTTCTTGTCCATGAGGTGAGTATGAACCACTGCGCGCACCGTCACCCGTCGAATGGGGTAACGGTGCGGCGGCAAAGGGGGTGCCGGTCAGCGCCGGGTGAGGGCCCAGCCCTGGGCTGCGGCGAACGCGCCGACCACCACGGCCTGCAGCAGCACCCAGACGACCCCGACGGTGGTGAGGTGCTGCCACTCCGTCAGCACCAGGGCCACGCTCGCGCCCACCCAGACGACGTTCGCGAGGACGACGGCGTCCACTGCGGCCGGCGCGGGACGGTCGGGCACGCTCACCGCCCACACCCCGGCGGTGAAGACGAGCAGGAAGACGCCGATGGCACGAAGGAAACCGGCAGTCGGGCCGAGGACGTCGTCGAGCACGGTGGCGGCGGCGAGGTAGGCGACCCCGTTGGCGCCGGTGACGACGGCGTCGACGCGGAGGGCGAGGCGCAGTGGGGAGAGTGCGGTGTGGGTTTCGAGCGCGGCGATCATGGCGGCGGTCCTCACGTGAGACGAGTGAACGGGTACGTCACTCAGACTCGCGCCGAAGCCGAATGCTCTCAATTACCTCGCAGGTAATGCCCGCGTGTAGGTGATCCACCGGTACCGGGTGCCGTTCTTCTCCGACGTGCGCCACTCGCCGGTGTCCTGTGCGTGCCAGGAGTCGTCGATCGGGGGTGCCCAGGCGTCGCCGTCGATCGTGACGTCGATCTCGGAGACCAGCAGGTGGGTGGCGAGCGGCATTGCCGCCGTGTAGATCTGGGCGCCGCCGATGATGCAGACGTCCTCGTCGGTGAGCGCGAGCGCCGAGTCGATCCCGTCGGCGGACTCGGCCCCCTCCGCGGTCCAGTCGGGCTGACGGCTGATCACGATGTTGCGCCGGCCGGGAAGGGGCCGGAATCTCGGGGGCAGCGAGTCCCACGTTCTGCGGCCCATGATCACGGGGTGGCCCTGCGTCACCTTCTTGAAATACGCCATGTCCTCGGGGACGTGCCACGGGATCGTGTTGTCGAGGCCGATGACGCCGCCGACGCCCTGGGCCCAGACCAGCTTGACCTGACGCGCCGCCACTAGACGGCCACCGGCGCCTTGATGGCGGGATGGTGCCGGTAGTCGACGATCTCCACGTCCTCGAAGGTGTAGTCGAAGATCGAGTCCCGCTTGTTCAACTTCAGCGTGGGGTACGGCAACGGCTCCCGGCTCAACTGCTCGGTGACCTGGTCGACGTGATTGTCGTAGATGTGGCAGTCGCCGCCGGTCCAGATGAAGTCGCCCGGTTCGAGCCCGGCCTGCTGCGCCACCATGTGGGTGAGGAGCGCGTAGCTCGCGATGTTGAACGGCACGCCCAGGAACAGGTCGGCGCTGCGCTGGTACAGCTGGCACGACAGCTTGCCGTCCGCGACGTAGAACTGGAAGAACGCGTGGCACGGTGCCAGCGCCATCTGCGGGATGTCGCCGACGTTCCACGCCGACACGATGATGCGACGCGAGTCCGGGTTCGACTTCAGCGTCTCGATGGTCTGGGTGATCTGGTCGATGTGCTCGCCCGACGGGGTCGGCCAGCTGCGCCACTGCACGCCGTACACCGGGCCCAGTTCGCCGTCCGCGTCCGCCCACTCGTCCCAGATCGTGACGCCGTTGTCCTGGAGCCACTTCACGTTGGAGTCGCCGCGCAGGAACCACAGCAGTTCGTAGACGATCGACTTGAGGTGCACCTTCTTCGTGGTGACCAGCGGAAACCCGTCCGCGAGGTTCCAGCGCATCTGATGACCGAAGACGCTCTTCGTGCCGGTCCCGGTGCGGTCTGCCTTCGGGGTGCCCGTGTCCATGACGAGTCGGAGCAGGTCTTCGTACGGGGTCGGCACAGTCACGGCGTCCAGTTTAAGGCGCTCCCCGCCCGTGCGCCTTTTCGGTAGCTGGAACAACCGGAAAGGCGCACGAGCGATAGCCTGCCGCCATGCGTGAACTCTTCGTGATCGGCATCGGCGCCGGCGACCCCGACCAGGTGACGGTCCAGGCGATCAAGGCGATGAACAAGGCCGATGTGTTCTTCGTCATCGGCAAGGGCGACGAGAAGCAGGACCTCGTCGATCTCCGCACCACGATCCTCGAAGAGCACGTCACCGGCCCGCACCGCGTCGTCGACATCGTCGATCCGCCCCGCGACCGCACGCCGTCCGACTACGAGGGCGTGGTGGACGACTGGCACGAGCGCCGGGCGGCACTGTTCGAGGCCGAGTTCGCGTCCGAGCCGCGGGTCGGGGCGATCCTCGTCTGGGGTGACCCGTCTCTCTACGACAGCACGTTGCGGATCGTCGAGCGGGTGCTCGCCCGCGGCAACGTGTCGTTCGACTACTCGGTGATCCCGGGCGTCACCAGCGTGCAGTCGCTGGCCGCGCAGCACCGGATCGTGCTCAACCGGATCGGCGAACCCGTGCACGTCACGACCGGCAGGCGACTGGCCGAGGGCCTGCCCGACGGCGTCGACAACGCGGTGGTCATGCTCGACGCCCACTGCACGTTCACCCAGGTCCCCGGCGACAACGTCCAGATCTGGTGGGGTGCCTACCTCGGCACACCCGACGAGGTGCTGATCTCGGGTCGCCTGCGCGAGGTCGAGGACGAGATCCAGCGGGTGCGCGCCGAACTGCGCGAACGCAAGGGCTGGATCATGGACACCTATCTCCTCCGCAGGTGAGTGCGAAAGCGTCGAGGAGCACACTTCGGCGCTCACCTACCGTTAGCCTGGGACCATGCCCGAGCTGCCCGAGGTGGAGGCGTTAGCCGAGTTCCTGCGTGAACACGCCGTGGGAGCGGTCGTCGGCCGAGTGGACGTGGCGGCCCTGAGCGTGCTGAAGACGTTCGACCCCCCGATCACCGACCTGCAGGGTCGCGACGTGACGGGCGCAGCCCGGTTCGGCAAGCACCTCGCACTCGACTGCTCCGGGTTGTGGCTCGTCACACACCTGTCGCGTGGGGGCTGGTTGCGCTGGACCGACAACCCGTCGGCGGCGCCGCCGAAGCCGGGGAAGGGCCCGCTGGCGCTGCGAGTGCACTTCTTCACCCCGGAGGGCGCGACGCCGGCGTTCGACCTGACCGAGGCGGGCACCAAGAAGCGGCTCGCGGTGTGGGTGGTGCACGACCCTCAGGAGGTGGAGGGGATTGCCCGGCTGGGGCCCGACGCGCTTGCCGTCACCGAACCCGAGTTCGCCGCGCTGCTGTCCACGACGTCGGCGCGGATCAAGAATGCGCTCGTCGACCAGTCGCTCCTCGCCGGGGTCGGAAATGCCTACTCCGACGAAATCCTGCACACCGCAAAGATTTCCCCGTTCGCCACGTCGCGCACCCTGCCGGATGACCAGGTGCACGTGCTGTACGACGCGATGCGGTCCGTGCTGAGCGATGCCGTCCAGAGGTCGCTGGGCCAGGATGCGGCGCGGCTGAAGGGGGAGAAGCGATCCGGCATGCGGGTTCACGCCCGGACCGGCCTCCCGTGTCCGGTCTGCGGCGACACTGTCCGGGAAGTGTCGTTCGCGGAGAAGTCTTTTCAGTACTGTGCGACGTGTCAGACCGGAGGCAAGGTGCTCGCCGACCGCCGGATGTCGCGGCTGCTGAAGTAGGCGTCGGCGCGAAACCGTGCCCGCATATAGTTGTGACCATGCGTGAACAGGCACCCGTACGGTTCGGTACACCTCTGACGGCAGGCGCGACGCGCGTGATGCTGCTCGGGTCGGGTGAGCTGGGAAAGGAAGTGATCATCGCCCTCCAACGGCTCGGGGTGGAGGTGATCGCCGTCGACCGCTACGACAATGCGCCGGGCCACCAGGTGGCGCACCGCGCGCACACGATCGACATGAGCGACCCGGACGCGCTGTTGCGTCTCGTCGAGGAGGAACGACCGCACTTCGTGGTCCCCGAGATCGAGGCGATCGCCACCGACGCGCTGGCCACGGTCGAGGAGCGCGGCACCGCGGTGGTCATCCCCACCGCCCGGGCGACGCAGCTGACCATGAACCGTGAGGGGATCCGGCGCCTCGCGGCGGAGGAACTGGGGCTGCCGACGTCGCCCTACGAGTTCGCCGAATCGCTCGAGGAGGTCCGGGCGGCCACCGAACGCATCGGCTTTCCCTGCGTGATCAAGCCGGTGATGTCGTCGTCCGGCAAGGGACAGTCGACGGTGCGCGACGCCGGCGACGTCGAGACGGCCTGCGAGTACGCGCTCGCGGGCGGCCGCATCAATCACGGCCGCGTCATCGTGGAAGGGTTCGTCGACTTCGACTACGAGATCACCCAGCTCACCGTCCGGGCGATCGGTTCCGACGGCGAGGTGGGCACCTTCTTCTGCGAGCCCATCGGGCACCTGCAGGACTCGGGCGATTACGTGGAGTCGTGGCAGCCGCAACCGATGAGCGACGCGGCACTCGCCCGGTCGCGGGAGGTGGCCGAGAAGGTGACCACGGCGCTGGGCGGCCGCGGGATCTTCGGTGTGGAACTGTTCGTGAAGGGCGACGACGTGTACTTCTCGGAGGTCAGTCCGCGCCCGCACGACACGGGGCTGGTCACCCTTCGGACGCAACGACTCTCGGAGTTCGAACTGCACGCCCGCGCCATCCTCGGCCTGCCCGTCGACACCACCCTCACGACACCCGGTGCGTCCGCGGTGATCTACGGCGGCGTCGACGCCGCGGGGATCAGCTTCGAGGGCGTCGCCGATGCGATGGCGGTCCCCGAGACGGACCTGCGATTGTTCGGCAAGCCCGAGAGTTTCGTGCGCAGGCGGATGGGAGTCGCCGTGTCCACGGGACCGGACGTCGAGACCGCGCGCAGCCGTGCGCGGGAGGCGGCATCCCGCGTCGAGCCCGTCGCGTGAGTCCGGTCGCCGAACTCCTCGTCGGCCTGGCCGTCGTCATCGGGCTCGTCGGAATCGTCATCCCGATCCTGCCCGGAACCATCCTCATCTTCGCCGCAATCCTGGTGTGGGCCATCATGACCGGCGGCGCGACGGCGTGGACGGTGTTCGCGGTCGCAACGGTGTTCCTCGTGATCAGCGGCGTCGTCAAATACACCTGGCCCGGTAAACGGATGCGCACGGCGGGGGTTCCCAGTAAGTCGCTGATCGTCGGCGGACTGGCCGGGATCGTGGGGTTCTTCGTCATTCCCGTAGTGGGGTTGTTCCTCGGCTTCATCGCGGGAACGTATGTGGCCGAGCTGTACCGGTTGCGTGCGCACAACCGGGCGTGGGCGTCGACGTGGCACGCCTGCAAGGCCGTCGGACTGTCGATGCTGATCGAACTGCTCGGCGCCCTGATCGCCTCGGGTGTGTGGCTGGCTGCGGTGGTCGCGACGTAGGTCGTTCGAAATCGGCGCCGAGGGGTATCCAGAAGCGTCCTCCACCTGCGATGATGAAATGCGGATGTTGATCTTCCCGGCTAGCGGAGGAATACGCCGTGAACAAGAAGACGACCTGGATCCTGGCGCCCCTCGCCGCCGTGGCCCTCTCCCTGAGCGGCTGCGGCGACGACTCGTCCGACTCGGCGGCACCGAGCACGACCAGCGCAGCTGCCACGAGCAGCGGCGAAGCGGCGCCCGCGTCGAACATGATGGAGAAGGTTCCGTCACCCTTCGTGATGACCCCGCAGATGGAGCCGACCTACGTCGGTTCGGTCGACGGATCCGACGCGTACGTCGCGCTGGCCAGGTCCGGCGACGAGATGATCGCCTTCCTGTGCGACGGAGACCAGATGTGGACATGGATGACCGGCACCATGGACGGCGACAAGGCGTCGCTGTCCTCGCCGGACGGAGCGACCCTCACCGCGTCGATGAGTGACGGCACCGTGACGGGGCAGGTCAGCGCGCCGGGTATGCCCGACAAGGCGTTCGTTGCCCACCCGGCCGGCGCCGACGAGGGCATGTTCCGGGCAACCACCAACCGCGACGGCGCCGACTACACCCTCGGCTGGATCATGACCGCCGACGGCGTCCGGGGGCTCGAACGGCAGGCCAACGGGTCGACCGCAGGCGGCATCGCCGTCGACCGGAATGACGACCAGATGGACGATCGGCAGCGTGAGCGGCGGCAGGAACGCCGCGAACAGCTCGACTGCGACGAGATGAACAACTACAACACGTGGCTGGTGTCGCAACCGCAGACGCCGCCGGTGGCCGAGATGGTGTCGATGAACAGTGTGCAGATGGAAGGCTGTTGACAAGGGGCCTACGTGCTAGCAGGTTCCTCCGGGAGTGTCGCAGCGGTACCAGGCGCGTGCGTTGCCGCCCATGACGGCGTCGAAGTCGTCACCCACCGCGTCCGCGACGATGTCGATATCGCTGTCCTGGAACACTCTTCGGGAACGGCTACCCGGAAGGTCGGTACCGAACATCAGCGCCTCGGGGTTGACGGCGTGGATCTTGCGCAGCACGTCGCCGACGTTCTCGATGGTGGTTCGCCCGAACCCGGTGGCCTTCACCCGGACTCCTCGGTCGACGAGGTCGAGCAGGTACGGCAGACCCCGGGTCGACATCCCCAGGTGGTCGATGCACACCGCGGGCAGCTTGGCGAACACGGGCTCGAGCGACAGCAGCAGCGTGGCGTCCACGTAGAACTCGGCGTGCCAGCCGGCCAGCTCGTATGCACGGAGGGCCTGCTTGGTGAGGAGTTTCACGTCGGTCGCGCTGCGCCGGAGGTTGAATCGGACGGCGCGAACCCCGGCGCGATCGAGTTCGAGGATGCTCTCGTCGGTGGCGTCGGGCTCCATCTGGGTGACGCCCACCCAGCTGGGGCCGAGCTCCGTGAGCGCCGCCTTCAGGTAGTTCTGATCGGTGCCCTGATACGAGGCCGTGACGACGGCGCCGCCGTCCACACCGAAGCCTTCCGTGCGCGCCCGGTAGTCGGCGATGGTGAACGGCTCCGGGAGGTAGCCGTGGTTCTCGACCACCGGGAACCGGGGGTCGATGATGTGAACGTGGGCGTCAAACACGACTTACATCCTGCCTTGTGCGGGGGACACGCCGAGTCGCGGAGCGGTCCGCGAGTGCTGGTACGAGCGTCCTACACCTACGTCTCAGGCTCATTAGGGTGAGGTCATGGGAAATCGCGAAGACCTGATCGACGGCGCCGCGCGCAGCCTGTACGAAAAGGGATACTCGCGGACGACGGCCCGGGACATCGCGTCGGCATCCGGGGTGAGCCTCGCGGCCATCGGCTACCACTTCGGGACCAAGGAGACGCTGCTCCACGCCGCGCTGTACCGGGAGATGGCACGCTGGGGTGACGACCTCGCGACGGCCGCCGCGAAGAAGATCGAACCCGGCATGAGTCCCACGGAACGGTTCGAGGCCATCTGGACCGGTGTCATCGAGTCGTTCACCGCCCATCGTCGGTTGTGGATGCTGCAGTTCGAACTGCTCGGGCACCTGGACTCCCTGCCGGAATTGAGAAAGAACCTGGTGGCGTCGACCGCCGATGCCCGCGACGGGTTGGTCGAGCTCTTCGGTGACGCGGGCATCGAGCCGGGCCGGGCGCACACGCTGGGCGCGCTGTACCAGGCGCTGCTGCTCGGCGTCGCGGAGCAGTGGCTGGTCGACCCCGACCACGCGATGTCGGCCGAGGAACTGCTCACGGCGTTGCGGGCGCTGTCGTCACACCTGGCCTGAGACGACGGAAGGGAACCTCCCGCAGGAGGTTCCCTTCACACCGATTCGGAAGATCAGGCCTTGTCGGGCTCGCTGGCCTTGAGCATGTCTTCGCGCTCGACGACCTTGATCCGCTCCCGGCCCTCGGGCTCGCCCAGGCTGCGCTCGTGCGCGTCGAGGCGGTACCAGCCCTGCCAGGTGGTGTACGGGACCTGCTTGCCCTCGAGGAAGTCGATGATCGCGTCCTCGGACGGGTTGGCGGGCTCGGCGAAACCGGACCGGTCCTCGAGCAGGTTCGCGACGGTTTCGTTGGCGTCACCCTTGGTGTGGCCGATCAGGCCGACCGGGCCGCGCTTGATCCAGCCGGTGACGTAGGTGGCGGGCATGAACCGGTCGTTGCCCTCGGCGGAGTCGTCGGCGATGACGCGTCCGGCCTCGTTCGGGACGGTGCCTGCCTGCTCGTCGAACGGGAGCTTGGCGATGTTCTGCGACAGGTAACCCACCGCGCGGTACACGGCCTGCACGTCCCAGTCGTTGAACTTGCCGGTGCCCTTGACGTTGCCGGTGCCGTCGAGCTGGGTGCGCTCGGTGCGCAGACCGACCACCTTGCCGTCTTCGCCGAGCACCTCGGAGGGCGATTCGAAGAAGTGCAGGAACAGCTTGTGCGGGCGGTTGCCCACGTCGCGGATGGCCCAGTCCTGCAGGGTGTTGGCGACCATGTCGACCTGCTTGGAGTTGCGGCGCGCCTGCTCGGAGCCCTCGTCGTAGTCGATGTCCTCGGGATCGACGATGACCTCGATCGTCGGCGAGTGGTCGAGTTCACGCAGCTCGAGGGGGGTGAACTTGGCCTGCGCGGGTCCGCGGCGACCGAACACGTGGACCTCGACGGCCTTGTTGCCCTTGAGTCCCTCGTAGACGTTGGCGGGGATCTCCGTCGGCAGCAGTTCGTCGCCGGTCTTGGCGAGGACGCGGGCGATGTCGAGGGCGACGTTGCCGACACCGAGGACGGCGACCTTCTCGGCCTCCAGGGGCCAGGTGCGCGGGACGTCGGGGTGGCCGTCGTACCAGGAGACGAAGTCGGCGGCGCCGTAGCTGCCGTCCAGTTCGATGCCCGGGATGTTGAGGGCGCGGTCGGCGTTGGCGCCGGTGGAGAAGATCACCGCGTCGTAGAAGTTGTGCAGGTCTTCGAGGGTGATGTCGCTGCCGTAGTCGATGTTGCCCAGCAGGCGCACCGACGGCTTGTCGAGCACCTTGTGCAGGGCGGTGATGATGCCCTTGATGCGCGGGTGGTCGGGTGCGACGCCGTACCGGATCAGACCGAAGGGGGCAGGCATCCGCTCGAAGAGGTCGATGCTGATCCCGCCGTCAGACGCGGCATCGGATTTCATGAGAGCGTCGGCTGCGTAGATACCGGCGGGGCCGGCACCCACGATCGCAACGCGCAACGGACGTGTCTGATCAGTCATCTGGAGCGAACTACCTTCTGATGGGCGGACAACGAAACCTCAGCTTAAATTAAGCCCAGCCTAATCGGGTGGCCGAGGTGCGGCAGACAGGGCAGAGCCCATTCTCGGGACGCACGCCTGTAGAGGGTAGTCGCCTTCGTCTTGGGGGGTCACAAACACGATTTGTAGGGGCTGCTCTATACACTCGTGGCCACGCCGAGATCGAAGGGAAGTCATGTCCGGTTCGAGCGAATCGCCCCAGCGCGACGCGGAAGGCACCGAAGATCCGGTGGATCCGCGGCGCACCACGGCGGTGCCGTTCATCGCCGCCGTCACCGTCATCGTCGTCATCCTGGTCGCCATCGTCGTGTCCAGCAGGCTCTCGCCCGCCGACGAGAACGTCACGGAAGCGGACCGCATCAACCGTTCGGTCGCCGACTTCATCCAGGCCCACAACCACGACGACGCCGATCTGCAGAAGACGCTGGTCTGCGCGTCGTGGTCCGACGACCGGTCGGTGCTCCGGGACCGGGAAGGCGAGGTCACGCTGAAGGGCGTCGAGTCGTCGGAGGTCAACGGGGACCGTGCGCGGGCGGAGGTCCGGGTCAGCGCCGACGACGGCAAGGGCGAGACGACGGATACATGGCAATTGACGCGGGACGGCGAGACATGGGTCGTCTGCAACTGACCGTTGCCCGGAAGGGCGCACCGAACAGGGTTGTGAAAAGCTGACATGGTGAGTTACGCAGGCGACATAACGCCGGAGCATGCCTGGGAGCTGCTCCGCGAGAATCCCGACGCTGTGCTCGTGGACGTGCGGACGGACGCCGAGTGGAAGTACGTCGGCGTGCCCGACACCACCTCGCTCGGGCGGAAGACCGTGCTGATCGAATGGGTCAGCTACCCGACGGGCACTCGTAACGACAACTTCGTGGACCAGCTGAAGGAGGCGGGGATCGCGGGTGGCGAGAATGCCCCGGTGATCTTCCTGTGTCGTTCCGGCCAGCGGTCCATCGGTGCGGCGGAGGCCGCGACAGCGGCGGGCATCGGCCCGTCGTACAACGTGCTCGACGGTTTCGAAGGCGGCCTGGACGCCGAAGGTCATCGTGGGGCGGTCGGCTGGCGGGCTTTGGGCCTGCCGTGGAGGCAGTGGTGAGTGCAATTCCTCAGGGCGGCGCGTTTCAGAAGGCGCTGCCGGACGACATCGGCCAGGGCACGATCAGCGTGCGCGGAGGAACCCTCCGCTCCGGCTTCGAAGAGACGTCCGAAGCGATCTTCCTGAACTCCGGTTTCGTGTTCGAGAGCGCGGGAGCGGCCGAGGCGTCGTTCACCGGCGAGATCGACCACTTCGTCTACTCCCGGTACGGCAACCCGACCGTGAAGATGTTCGAGGAGCGGCTGCGCCTCATCGAGGGCGCGGAAGCGTGCTTCGGCACCGCCAGCGGCATGTCCGCGGTGTTCACCGCGCTGGGTGCGCTGCTGAAGGCCGGCGACCGGCTGGTTGCGGCACGCAGCCTGTTCGGCTCCTGCTTCGTGGTGTGCAACGAGATCCTGCCCCGCTGGGGTGTGGAGACGGTGTTCGTCGACGGTGAAGACCTCGACCAGTGGGAGAAGGCTCTGTCCGAGCCGACCACCGCGGTGTTCTTCGAGACACCGTCGAACCCGATGCAGACGCTCGTCGACGTGCCCCGGGTGACGGAACTCGCGCACGCCGCCGGCGCAAAGGTCGTGCTGGACAACGTGTTCGCGACGCCGCTGCTGCAGCACAGCCTGGAGTTGGGTGCCGACATCGTCGTCTACTCCGGCACCAAGCACATCGACGGCCAGGGCCGCGTGCTCGGCGGGGCGATCCTCGGACCGAAGGACTACATCGAGGGGCCCGTCCAGAACCTGATGCGCCACACCGGGCCGGCGCTGAGCCCGTTCAACGCGTGGACGCTCCTCAAGGGGCTCGAGACGATGCCGATCCGGGTGCGGCACTCCGTCGGGTCCGCACTGGAGATCGCACAGTTCCTCGAGGGTCACTCCGCTGTCGACTGGGTCAAGTACCCGTTCCTCGAGTCGCACCCCCAGTACGAACTCGCGAAGCGCCAGATGAGCGGCGGCGGCACCGTCGTCACGTTCGCGCTGAACGCATCCGAGGGCGAAGCGAAGAAGCGGGCATTCGAACTCCTCGACGCCCTGCGGCTGGTCAACATCTCCAACAACCTCGGCGACTCCAAGTCGCTCATCACCCACCCCGCCACCACCACCCACCGGGCGATGGGCCCGGAAGGTCGTGCAGCCGTGGGCATCACCGACGGCGTCGTCCGGCTGTCCGTGGGACTCGAAGACACCGCGGACCTGCTGACGGACCTGGAGCAGGCGCTGGCATAGGCGGCTCCGCCGCTCGTGCGCCTTCTGGTTGTTCCAGCAACCAGAAAGGCGCACGGGTGCGAAGCTCCTAGAGGTCGAGGCTCGTCGCCGGCGTGACCGCGTCGAGGTGCCCGGCTGTGGTCCCGTCCTGAGTGTCGTACCGCCGCGCGCTCTCGGCGAGACTCGCCGACATCTCGGCCACAGTCCGCTGCAACAGTTCCCGCCGATCGTCGAGGTAGGACGTGAACCGGCCGAACGCGACGCCGGCCGCCTCCGGCCACGCCGCACCCGAGTCGGCCAGGGCCGCGTCGGTGGTGTTCAGCTGTGAGGACGCATCGTCGAACAGGACGTCGAGCTGACCGGCCGCTGCGCGGAGGGCCGCGGTGTCGACGTGGATGGAACCGCTCATTTTCGATCCTTCGTGTCGGTCGAGACGAGATCGGACTCCCGCGGACGCGATCGATCCGTTAGGGTACGGGCATTATGCATCCTGGGGGGGATCGTGAATCTGAGGGACATTGCCCAGTGGGACACCCACGCGCTTCACGCCGTGCAACGGTCGCTGTCCGCGCGGGCGGCGACGATCCGTTTCGTGCAGGACCGTCTCGCCGACATCGGCCGGTTGCCGGCGTGGCAGGACGACGCCGCGGACGCTGCACGTCGGCGGTTCCGGAGCGCCGCGGATGATCTGAGCGGCGAGGCCGCGGCGATCGCCGTCGTCGAGAAATTGGCCCGCGACCTGGTCGACGCGGTCACGCACCTGAAGACCGAGCTCGAGGGCGTCCGGGAAGCGGCTGCCACCCACGGTATGGCCCTGTCCGACAATGGGGATGTCACCGATGGATCGCCCGTCGACGCCTCGGTGGCAGCGCGTCGTGAAGAACTCCGTGCCGCCGCCCGCGCGCTGATTCTGCACGCGGAGGACCTCGTCGCCGACGCGGCCGCCGTCCTCACGCGGGCCGCGGACGGCGCGACCGAACCCGGTGAGGCGGATCGCCCGGGCACCGGACTGTCCGCCCCGGCGCCCCCGCCGGACGGCTCCCCGCTCGACAACCGCGCGTACTGGGACGCCCTGCCGGCAGCCCAGCGCCGCGAGGTGATCGAGCAGCATCCCGAATGGGTGGGAAATCGCGACGGCATCCCGTCCGCGGTGCGGCACGAGGCGAACGTGACCCGGTTCGACGACGAGCGGTCGCGGTGGGAGACGGAACGAGACCGACTCCGGGACAGGCTGGACCACACCATGTTCGGTGGAACATTCACCGACGACGACGCCGAACTGTGGTACGCCGAGCAGAAGTTGCGGGACCTCGACAACCTCGAGGAACTCGTGCGCGCTCACCCGGACGGCAGGCTGATGTTGCTCGACCTGCAGTCGGGTGAACGGACGATGACCGCATTCGCACTCGGCGACCCGGACACCGCCGACCACATCTCCGTCACCACACCGGGCATCGACACGACCGTCGCCTCGCTGCGCGGGATGACCGAGGAGGCGGCGGCGCTGAAAGCCGAGACCGAACGGCAATTGGACCTGGCCGGCCGCTCGAGCGATTCGGTGTCGACGATCGCGTGGCTGGGGTATCAACCGCCGACGACCACCGGTCCGGGCAATTTCGATGTGCCGTTCATCGACCAGAATCTCGGGCGTGGATGGCTCGTCGATTCCTGGCAGTCCGACCGCGCGACCGCGGGTGCACCGAAGCTCGCCGCGTTCTACGAGGGCCTCGACGTCGCCTCGCGGACGCCCGATCCGCACATCACCGCGCTCGGCCATTCGTATGGTTCGTACACCCAGGGCCTGGCCCTGCAGGACGCGGGACCGCGGCAACCGGTCGACGACGCCGTGTTCTACGGGTCGCCCGGGTTCCACGCGAACGACGAATCGGATCTCGGTTTGACACCCCGGCACGGGTTCGTGATGCGCGCACACGACGACCCCATCACCGTGGCAGACGGGTTCGGCAGGCTCGGCCCCGATCCGGTGCAGACGGACCTCGAACAACTGTCGGTGCGCGAGGCGTCGACCCCCGACGGCGTGCAGCGGGAAGATGCCAACGGGCACAGCGAGTATCCACGGCCGAGCGGCAACGGAGAGTTACGGACGTCCGGATACAACATGGCGGTGATCATCGCGGGCATGCCGGAACTGGCGATCCGGTGAGGGTCCGCGGCGAATGGGCAATGACGGCGGTCGCCGTGATCGGCGCGGCGATCCTGACGAGCGGATGTGGTGGCGTGACGGACAACCCGTACAACTTCAGCGACGACGAGATCGCTGCGGCGGCAGCGAGCCTGAGCGGCCGGCCGACACTCGCGGTCACCGAGCGGCAGGTCACCGATGCGCTGGTGCGGATCAGCGAGGCCGTCGCTGCGATAGCACCGGACGTCCGGTGGCGGTGGCATCGCGAACGCAGCCAGGGCGGCGGGTGCCCGGGACCGTATGCGTACACGGAGGGGCTTTCCGTCACCACGCAGGTATTGCTGTCCGACAACCCGATCGGCGACGCCGACTGGCCCGCCGTGCTGACCGCGGCCCGTGCGATCGCCACCGACGCCGGAATGGACCGGCTCGACGTGCACACCGACCGACCCGGACGCCACGACGTCACGTTCGCCGGTGGGGACGGGAACCGGATCACGTTCGGGACGTACCGGGCAGCGGCCATCAGGGGCATCACCGGCTGCCGCCACCCGTGAGTACTTGTTAACGTCCCGCGGTTAAGAAGTACTCACGGGCGGCGGAGCCGCATCGCCGCCGAACGGATCCGACGTGCGGCCGACCAGATCGGCGACCGATTTGAGCACCGCGGTGGGGCGGTAGGGGAACAGTTCCACCGAATCCCGCGTCGAAATTCCGGTGAGGACGAGGATGGTCTGCAACCCGGCCTCGAGCCCGCAGACGATGTCGGTGTCCATGCGGTCGCCGATCATCAATGTGTTCGCGGAGTGCGCGCCGATGGCCCGCAGCGCCGAGCGCATCATCAGCGCATTCGGCTTGCCCACGTAGTACGGGTCGCGACCGGTGGCCCTGCTGATCAGTGCCGCAACGGATCCCGTGGCCGGAAGGGAACCCTCCCGGGACGGCCCGGTGGGGTCGGGGTTGGTGGCGATGAAGCGAGCGCCCCTCTCCACCAGACGAATTGCGGTGGTGATGGCCTCGAAGGAGTAGGTGCGGGTCTCGCCGAGGACCACGTAGTCGGGATCGTTCTCGGTGAGGACGTACCCGATGTCGTGCAGCGCGGTGGTGAGCCCGGATTCGCCGACGACGTACGCGCTGCCGCCCGGACGCTGGCTCGCCAGGAACGTCGCGGTGGCCAGGGCGGACGTCCAGATCGATTCCTCGGGAATGTCCAGGCCGGTGCGGAGCAGACGGGCGCGGAGGTCGCGCGGAGTCCTGATCGAATTGTTGGTTAGCACGATGAACGGGGTACCCGACTCCCGGAGTTCGGCCAGGAACAGGTCGGCCCCGGGGACCAGGTGCTCTTCGTGGACGAGAACGCCGTCCATGTCCATGAGGTAGGTCCAGCCCGGGTGCTCTACGTCGTTGCTCACCGACTCAGTATGAGGGAGTGGCAGGGTGCATGCGCGACTATGCGAGCAGCCGGAACAGACCGATGAGGCCGACGACGACGATGGTTCCCCGCAACGCGGTGGGCGACAGCCTGCGGCCGTAGCGGGCGCCGAGGACGCCTCCGAGTAGCGAGCCCACCGCGATGAGGCCGGCGGCCGCCCAGCTGATCCGGTCGAAGGCCACGAGCGTGTACGCGGTCGCGGCGACGACGTTGACGATGAGCGAGAGCAGGTTCTTCGCGCCGTTCATCCGTTGCAGGCTCTCCGGCAGGATCGCGCCCATCACGCCCATCAGCAGGATGCCTTGCGCAGCGGTGAAGTATCCGCCGTACACGCCCACCGCGAACGTGCCGACGGTCAGCAGGGTGAGGCGCGCCGGGCTCAGGCCCGCCTCGTGGCTGCCGCGCTGCTTCGCCCAGGCCTGGATCTTCGGCTGCAGCACCACCAGGATCAGGGCGAGGATCAGCAGCACCGGGACGACGAGTTCGAACACAGTTTCGGGCAGGTGCAGCAGTAGCCACGAGCCGAGAATCGCACCGCACAGTGACGCCGGGATCTGCCACCGCAGCCGCGGTCCCTGCCCGGCCAGTTCCCGCCGGTACCCCCACGTCCCGGACACGCCACCGGCGACCAGGCCGATCGCATTCGACATCGTGGCGGTCACCGGAGGGAACCCGAATGCCACCAGGGTGGGGAAGGTGATGAGCGTGCCGCTGCCGACGATGGCGTTGATCGCGCCCGCGCCTACGCCGGCTACCAGGATCGCGATGACTTCGAGTGGTGTCACCGAGGCGACGTTACAAGGGCCTCCGGAGGCCCGGCAGCCGGGTCGCACCACCGTGGAGATGCAGGGCTGCAAGCCCCATTCAACCGCATGGATCTCCGTCTGTCAGTACTTCTGCGCACGGTGATTCTTGCGAGCGATCGTCACCATTTCCCCTGTGTCGCAGGGAAATACCCCGTGTTGACGGGTCCCGGGAATGCGGCTAGTGTTCGCTTCAACCATCCAGAGCGACCGAGAGACCTGGCTCGTTGACGTCGCAGCAACCCTTCCGAATTCTTCGGGTGCGGGTGCTACCGCCGGGATCGATGGAAGGCAGCACATGAACTACCTCGCGCGTCCTGCGTGGCGCAGACGGCACATCGACCTGTGCCGGACCACCTCCTGCCACTGTTGACGGGGTCTCACAGCACGCTCCCCGGGCATTTCGCCCGGTGAGCGCCTGACGCGCGCCCGCATCCCGCGGAAGACGCGCCCTCCTCCCGTCCCGGTTCCAGGTGAAAGGCCGCCTCAGTGATGTCTGTCGTAAGTGGTGAGGGAGCGTGAGCGCCCCCGTCCGGGCGCGTTCGGCCGCGCCCCTCGAGTCAGTGCCCTCCGGCGACGGGGACGCCGCGCTGGAAGTGGCGCGGAGGTGGCATCCGTGGCGGTGGATCGTCAGCGCCGTCGTGCTGGTACTACTCGCCCAGTTCGTCCACGGCCTCGCCACCAACCCGGGGTGGGACTGGGCCACGTTCGCCAAGTACTTCACGGCCGGCTCCGTGCTGCAGGCCCTGTGGATGACGGTGAAGCTGACGCTGTGGGGGACGATCCTCGGATTCGCACTCGGTGTGGTGCTGGCGGTCAGCCGCTTGTCGCACAACCCGGTGCTGCAGGTGATCGCCTGGGTGTACATCTGGGCGTTCCGATCGATTCCGCTGATCGTGCAGCTCCTGTTCTGGTTCAACATCACGTACCTGTATCAGACTCTGTCGCTGGGCATTCCGTTCGGCCCGGGCTTCTTCACGTTCGAGGTCAACGGCGTCATCAGCGGCTTCACCGCCGCCGTCATCGGTCTGGCCCTGCACCAGGCCGCGTACTCCGCCGAGATCATCCGGTCCGGCATCATCTCGGTGGACCACGGGCAGATCGAGGCGGCGCAGTCGCTGGGCATCCCGCGCCGTCGCCAGTTCTTCAAGATCGTTCTGCCCCAGGCGATGCGCGGCATCCTGCCGAACGCCGCGAACGAGGTGATCAGCCTGTTCAAGGGCACCTCGATCGTGTCGACGATGGCGATCGCCGAGCTGTTCTATCAGGTTCAGGTGATCTTCGGCCGCAACGGCCGCGTCGTGCCACTGCTGATGGTCGCGACGATCTGGTACATCATCCTGACCACGCTGTTGTCGATCGGCCAGTACTACGTCGAGCGGCACTACGCGCGCGGATCGGCTCGGGCACTGCCGCCGACTCCGTGGCAGAAGCTCACCCGGAAGTTCGCCGAGATCCGTGACGCCGGTGTCTCCGTACCGAGAGGTGCCACGAAATGACAACCGAAGCCCATCCGGCGGAGTACGCAGTGGAAGTTCGCGGAGTCCACAAGTCCTTCGGCGCACTCGAAGTCCTCCAGGGTGTGGACCTGCTGGTCCGCAAGGGCGAGGTGACGGTGATCCTGGGGCCGTCGGGTTCCGGCAAGTCCACGCTGCTGCGCACGCTCAACCACCTGGAGAAGGTCGACCGCGGCACCATTCGCATCGACGGCGACCTCATCGGTTACCGGCGCAAGGGCAACAAACTGCACGAACTGCGTGAACGCGAGATCCTGAAGCAGCGGTCCCGGATCGGATTCGTGTTCCAGAATTTCAATCTGTTCCCCCACCTCACGGTGCTGGAGAACGTGATCGAGGCGCCGGTGTCCGCGCAGGGCCGCGACCGGGCAGAGGTCGAGGCCGAGGCGATTGCGCTGCTGGAACGGGTCGGCGTGGGCGAGAAGGCCCACGAGTACCCGCGGCAGCTGTCCGGCGGCCAGCAGCAGCGGGTCGCGATCGCCCGGGCCCTCGCACTGCGCCCGGCGGTGATCCTGTTCGACGAGCCCACGTCGGCCCTCGACCCGGAACTGGTCGGCGAGGTCCTCGCCGTGATCAAGCAACTGGCTCGAGACGGCGCGACCCTCGTGATCGTCACCCACGAGGTGGGCTTCGCGCGGGAGGTCGCCGACACGGCGGTCTTCATGGACGCCGGCGTCGTCGTGGAACAGGGCCCACCCTCGCAGGTCATCGACAACCCGCAGCACGACCGCACCGCAGCATTCCTCTCCCGAGTTCTCTGATTTCCCACACCTCGGTGTGGATCCCCGAAAGGCACACATGTCCACCGCACGGTTCCGTACGAAGATTCTGGCCTCGGCCCTCACCACCGTCGCGCTGCTCGCCGCCGCGTGCGGGGGCGGCGACGTCGAGGACGAGGGATCGGGGCCGACCTCGGCCGCCGGTTACAACCTCACCGCAGACCAGAACCGCATCACCACCGACGAGGTCGAGTCGATCGCCGCGAAGGTTCCCCAGCAGATCCGCGACCGCGGCACGCTCATCGTGACGGGCAGCGCCGGTTCCGCCCCGCCCCTGCGCTTCTACGCCGACGACGACAAGACGCTCATCGGCTCCGAGACCGACTTCGCGTACCTGATCGGCGACGTTCTCGGGTTGAAGGTCGATCTCCAGGCCGCGGACTGGGCGCAGAACTTCGTCCGCATCGATTCGGGGGAGGCCGACGCGTTCATTTCCAACGTCACCGTCACCGAGGAGCGGAAGGAGAAGTACGACTTCTCGACGTACCGCCTCGACACGGTCGCGTTCGAGACGAAGAAGGACAGCGGCATCCAGATCAAGGAGCCCAAGGACGTCGCGGGCCTGAAGATCGCGGTCTCCTCCGGCACCAATCAGGAAGCGCTGCTGGTGAAGTGGAGTGAGCAGAACGTCGCGGCGGGGCTCGAACCCACCGACATCACCTACTACCAGAACGTCACCGACTACTACCTGCCACTCGCGTCGGGCCGGATCGACGCCTACTTCGGGCCCAACCCGTCGTCGTCGTTCCACGTGGCGCAGGCGGGGGAGAGTGAGATCGCCGGAACGTTCTCGGGGGCGGGCGACGCCCTCCAGGGTGAGATCGCCGTGCTCACCAAGAAGGACAACGGCCTGGTGACCGCCGTCAACGAGGCAATCAACCACATCATCGAGAACGGCACGTACGCACAGGTTCTCGACCGCTGGAACATCGCGAGCGAGGCAGTCGGCACGTCGGTCGTCAACCCGCCCGGACTCCCGAAGACCAGCTGACAGGAGGACCAGTGACCGAGAGGACCGAATCCGTGCAGACCGTGTTCGTCGACCAGGCAGATCCACTCGCCGCGCCGCTGCTCGAAGAATTGGCGATCGAATACAGCACCCGGTACGGGCGCACCCGCAACGAGATCTACGACGATCTCAGCACGTATCCGGCGGAGGAGTTCGCCGCGCCGGGTGGCGCGTTGCTCGTCGTCGTCGAGGGCGGGACATCGGTGGCGGGCGGAGCCTTCCGCCGCTACGACGACACGACGGCCGAACTCAAACGGATCTGGACCTCGTCGGCGCACCGCCGCCGCGGCCTCGGACGAATCGTGCTGCGGGAGCTCGAGGCCGAGATCGTCCGGGCCGGCTATTCCCGCATCTTCCTCACCACGGGCCCGCGGCAGCCCGAGGCGGTGGCCCTGTACCTGGCCGCGGGGTACACGGCGCTGTTCGATCGCTCCCTCCCGCCGCAGGACGTCGGAATCCACGGATTCGAGAAGGTCCTGCACACCCCTAACGCTCTGCCTTCCGCCTGGGCCGCAAAGGAGTACGAGTCCGTATGAAGTTTCTGCTGATGAGCCTGATCACTCACCAACCGGATCCGGTGACCGGGGAGAGGATCAGCACTGCGGCCAGGCTGCAGGAGGTCGTGGAGTCCGCCGTCCTCGCCGAGCAACTGGGGTACGACGGGTTCGCCGTGGGCGAGCGCCACGAGCATCCCTTCCTGTCCTCGTCCCCACCCGTGGTGCTCAGCGCCATCGCGGCGCGCACCGGCACGCTGCAGTTGTGGACCGCGGTGACCACGCTGAGCCTGCTCGACCCGGTCCGCGCGTTCGAGGACTACTCGACGCTGGACAACCTGTCGGGCGGCCGGCTGCAGCTCATCATCGGGAAGGGCAACGGCACCGCGCAAGCGGAGCTGTTCCACGTCACCCCGGACGACCAGTGGGACCGCAACCGCGAAGGCTACGAACTGTTCCGGCAGTTGTGGGAAAGTGAGGACGTCACCTGGGAGGGCGCGTTCCGGCCGTCGCTCGCGCACGCTGTCGCACTGCCGCGCCCGCTGCAGCGACGGATCCGGATCTGGCACGGCAGCGCGACGAGCAAGGAATCGGTGGATCTCGCGGCCCGCTACGGTGATCCGATCTTCTCGGCGAACGTCACGTATCCCATCGACTCGTACGCCGAACTCGTCCGGCACTACCGCGAACGGTGGACGCACTACGGTCACGATCCCGCCGACGCCCTCGTCGGCGCCGGAACCGCCGGGTTCTACGTGACTCCGAACTCGCAGGACGCGCTCGACGTGTGGCGTCCCATTCACGCCGCTCGCCTCGACTTCGCCCGCAGGGCAGGACTTCCGGTCGTGTTCGAGACCGTCGAGGACTTCGTCGAACGCAGTTCCGCACTGATCGGCAGCCCGCAGCAGGTGATCGACAAGGTGCAGCGCTACCACGAGCAGTTCGGCCACGAGGTGATCCACCTGAGCGCCGACCGCGTCGGCACCGACAAGCAGCACCGCGAGAGCCTGGAGCTGTTCCAGGCCGAGGTGGCACCCGCGCTGCGCGAGACCATTCCGAGCCGCCCCCTCGCGGCCCGCACCGAGGAGGAAGACGCATGAGCCTGGTTCTGGGCATCGAACTCGACGGCGAGGGTGCGCATCCCGAAGCCTGGCGCCGAGCCGCGCACACACCCGACCGGTTGCTGACCGGGCGAACGGTGGCGGACCGGGTCGCGGCGGCCGAGAACGCGGGTTTCACGTTCGCCTCCTTCGATGATTCGCTCCTGCCTCCCGGCGCCGGCGGGGGACCCGTCGGCCGGATCGACGCGGTGAACCGCGCGGCGTTCGTCGCCGCGACCACCAGCACGATCGGACTCGTACCGGTCGTCGGCACCACGTATGCCGAGCCGTTTCACACGTCCTCCCAGCTCTCGACGCTCGACTACGCGTCGCGCGGTCGCGGTGGCTGGATCGCAGCACGCGACACCGACCCGCGGGTCGCGAGCGCACTGGGCCGGGCCGAGGTCACCGCACCCGCCGATCTCGTTCAGGAGGAACGGGACGCGATCACCGTGGTCCGGGACCTGTGGGATTCGTGGGAGGACGACGCGGTGATCCGCGACTACGCGACCGGACGTTTCCTCGACCGCGACCGAGTGCACTACCTCGACTTCCAGGGCGAGACGTACTCGGTGAAGGGTCCGGCCATCGTGCCGCGACCACCGCAGGGGCAACTGGTGGTGTTCGGCCGTGCGGGGGACACCGATCCGTCGCTGGTCGACGTGGTGCTGGTGTCCGGACCGACAGTCGAGGACACCGTCGAGGCGGCCGTGCGCGCAAAGGCAGGCGGGGCGGTACTGGTGTTCGCGGAACTGGACGTCGCGCTGGGCGCGTCGCCGCCTGCCCCGCCGAGCGGACGGGTGTCGTTCGCCGGCGATGCCACCGGGCTGGTGGACCTGTTGCGGACCCTGGATGCGCACGTCGACGGCGTGCGCCTGCATCCCGCCGTCGTCGACGAGGACCTTCCGGTGCTGGCCCGGTTCGTGGTTCCGGCGCTTCTCCGTGCCGGCATCGCCCACCGTCCAGTTCCCGGTTCGACCCTGCGCGGCACGCTGGGCCTCGACCGTCCCGTCACCCGATTCCAGGCCGAGCGCCTCGAACACTCCTCTCGCTGAAAGGTTGTGGAGAACATGACCGACAACTCGTACGCCCGACCCGGCGCCCAGGTGCACTTCGGTGTCTTCTTCCAGGGCGTCAACCACACGACGATCTGGTCGGATCCGTCGAGCGGATCGCAGATCGACTTCGAGACGTTCCGGCGGGTGGCACTGACCGCCGAGCGCGGCCTGTTCGACGCCTTCTTCCTCGGTGAGGGCCTGCGCCTGCGGGAACAGGAGGGCAAGATTCTCGATCTCGACATCGTGGGCCGCCCGGACGCGATCACCCAGCTCGCGGCGCTCGCCGGCATCACCCGGCACATCGGGTTGGTGGCCACCCAGAACACCACCTACAACGAGCCCGCCGACCTCGCCAGGCGGCTGTCCGGGCTGGACCTGCTGTCCGGTGGCCGTGCCGGCTGGAACGCGGTCACCACGGACAATGCCTGGACCGGTGAGAACTTCCGGCGCGGCGGCTTCCTCGATCACGCGGACAGGTACGAGCGGGCCGGGCAGTTCCTCGACACCGCCCGGGCGATCTGGGATGCGTGGGCCGACGGCGCGGTCGCGACGAGGACCGACGCGCCGTCGTGGGCAACCCCGGACGGGGTGCGGGAGGTGTCCCGGCGCACGTCGCAGTTCGACGTCACGATCACCCCCACGCTGCCGCGCAGCGCCCAGGGACACCCCGTCATCTTCCAGGCCGGTGACTCACCGGCGGGCCGGGACTTCGCGGCCGCGCACACCGACGTGATCTTCTCCCGGCACGGAACGCATTTCGACGCGGCGCTCGCCTTCGCCGAGGACATCAGGGCGAGAGTGCGTCGTGCGGGGCGCCCCGAGGACGACGTCAAGATTCTGCCGGGCACGCAGATCGTGCTCGCGGAGAACGCGTCCGAGGTGGAGGAGAAGGTGCGCTGGGTTCTCGAGGGCCAGTACACCGGGCAGACGGCGTTGTCTCTGGTCGGTCAGGTGTGGGGCCGCGATCTGTCCGATCGCGACCCGGACGGTCCACTGCCCGAATTCGATCCGGTGCCCGCGCCGATCTCCGTCACCCGCGGGGCGGCGCGTGACGGAAAGGATCCGCTCGCCATCGCCAGGGAATGGCGGGCACTGGCGGAGGCGCAGAACCTGTCGCTGCGTCAGGTGGCGATCGCGACCACCCAGCGCTCCGGTTTCGCGGGCACCCCCGGGCAGGTCGCCGACGAACTCACCCGGTGGGTTCGCAGTGGGGCGACGGACGGATTTAACATCTCGCCGTATCTGGTGCCCACCGGACTCGACGAGATCGTCGACCTGCTGGTGCCCGAATTGCAGGAGCGAGGTTCGTACCGAACGGAATACGAAGGCTCCACCCTGCGTGAGCACCTCGGGCTCCGGCCCGCCCTGTCGCGCCGGGAGGTCGAGTCCCGGCAGGCGGTCGGGTAGCGGGGTCCGTGTGGCGCCGCGACCGGCGATCTCTTACACTCGGTAACGACCATCCAGAGCGACCGAGAGACCTGGCTCGTTGACGTCGCAGCAACCCCCCGCCCTGCGGGTGCGGGTGCTACCGCCGGGATCGATGGAGGAACGATGTTGACCGAAGGTTTCGTGAGCGCCTGGGGGCGCCTGCACGTCGATCTCTGTCGGCTGTCCACCTCGATCTGTCACAGCTGACCTGATACCCCGATCCCTCGGGGTTCCGGCTCTTCACACCGCATCCGCGTCGGATCCGGTGTCCCTCACCTTCCTGTGCGCGTGAGCGCTGCCGATACGACGGGCAGCGCGCACGGCACTTCTTCGAGATCACGGAGTTCTCGGTGCCATCAGTGCTTTTGTCCTCGCCCCACCGCGGTGCCCGCATCGCAGCAGGTATCGGCGCCGCCGCCGTGCTGGCCACGGCGCTCACCGCCTGCGGTGGCGGTTCCAGCAGTTCCTCCGCGGATGCGGGCCCCGCACAGCCGGGCGGCACACTCCGCTACGGCCTCTCCCAGGCACCCACGTGCGCCGACCCCGCGCAGTCGGGCACGAATCAGACGATCTACGTGGCTCGTCAGGTGGTGGACTCGCTCACCGACCAGGACCCGGAGACGGGCGAACTGAAGCCGTGGCTCGCCGAGAGCTGGGAAACCGACGCCGACGCATCCTCCTTCACGTTCCACCTGAAGGAGGGGGTGACGTTCAGTGACGGAACGCCTTTCACCGCGGAGTCGGTGAAGAAGAATCTCGACGCCATCGTGAACACCCTCTCCGGCGCCAAGGCCCCGCTCGGTGCCAGCTACCTCGCCGGGTACACCGGAACCACCGTGATCGACCCGCTGACCGCGCAGGTCGACTTCGCCGCACCCAACGCGCAGTTCCTGCAGGCGTCGTCCACCCCGCAGCTGGGCATCCTGTCCGATGCGTCCGTCGCGAAGTCCGCCGAAGAGCGGTGCACCGGCAACATCTCGGGCACCGGACCGTTCACGTACGCCGACTACCAGCAGGACAAGTCGGTGACCCTCGCCAAGCGCGCCGGATACAACTGGGGTTCGGACGTGTTCGGCCACGACGGCGAGGCCTACCTCGACACCATCGAGTTCAGTGTCGTGCCCGAATCCGGTGTCCGCACGGGCAGCCTGTCCTCGGGACAGCTGGATGCGATCAGTGACGCGTTGCCGCAGGATGCCCCGCAGATCGAAGGCGCAGGCGGGCAGGTGCTCACCACGTCGAACCCCGGGACGCCGTTCGGTTTCCAGCCCAACGTGACTCGCGGACCGCTCGTCGATCCGGTCGTGCGCAGTGCGCTGGTCCCGGCGATCAACCGGCAGGAACTGGTCGACACCGTGCTCGGGCCCAACTTCAAGCCCGCCACCAGCACGCTGGCCAGCCGCACCCCCGGCTACGTGGCGCTGCCGGACGTGACATTCGACCCGGAGAAGGCGAAGTCGATCCTCGACCAGGCGGGCTGGGTTCCCGGTGCCGACGGCATCCGGGAGAAGGGCGGTCAGAAGCTGAGCTTCCCCGTTCTGTTCAGCTCCGTGTTCGCCGGCAACCAGGCCATCCTCGAACTGGTGCAGCAGCAGCTCAAAGAGGTGGGAGTGGATCTGCAGCTGAATCTCGTGTCCACCCCGGAGGCCACCGCTCGCCAGAATGCCAAGGACTTCGACGCCACCTATTACAACAGCACCCGCGCCGACGGTGACATCCTCCGCACCCAGTTCGGACTCGAGGGCCGCAACCTGAACAACCGCGGACCGATTCCCGCGCTCGACGCCGTGCTCGCGAAGCAGCTCGCCACCACCGACACCACCGAGCGGAGCGCGCTCGTCGCCGACGCCCAGCAGCAGGTGCTCGACAACGGCCTGTGGATCCCCACGGTGGAGTTGTCGCAGGCGATCGGCGCCGGCCCGAACGTGCAGGACCTGAAGTTCGAGGCCTCGGCCCGGCTCCAGTTCTTCGACACCTGGATCAGCGGACGCTGAGCCATGATTCGCTACCTCGGACTACGCGTGCTGCAGGCGATCGCCGTCCTGTGGGCGACGTTCACCGTGTCGTTCGCCGTGCTGTTCCTGTTGCCGTCCGACCCGGTGAGCATCGCCGTCGACTCGGCGACCGCCGGAACGACGGTCGACGCGGCCGCCGTCGCGGAGCTGCAGGCGCGGTACGGCCTCGACCAGCCGGTGTGGGTGCAGTACTGGAATTCGCTGAGCCACGCCGTCCGCGGTGACTTCGGGTACTCGATCGCCACCGGGCAATCGGTGACCGAGGCGATCGGGAACGCGGTCCCCAGCACGCTCGCGCTGGCGTCCGCGGCGCTGCTCCTCGCGGTCGTGTTCGGGGCAGCGGTCGCGTTCCTCGCCACCTACACCAGGGTCCACTGGGTGCGGAATCTGCTGTTCTCGCTGCCTCCGCTCGGTGTCGCGGTGCCGACGTTCTGGGTGGGACTGATTCTGCTGCAGCTGTTCTCGTTCCGGCTGAAGGCCTTTCCGGCGTTCGGCGACCAGGGGATCGCGACGCTGGTGCTCCCCGCGGTGACGCTCGCGCTGCCGACCGGCGCGGTGATCGCCCAGGTGCTGGCGGCGAGTCTGCAGACCACGTGGCGGCAGCCGTTCATCGAAGCCGCGCGGGCGAAGGGCGCGTCCCGCTGGCAGATCCAGACCCGGCACGCGCTGCGCCTGTCGAGCATTCCCGCGTTCACCATCGCCGGTGTGCTCGTGGGGAATCTGCTGGCCGGATCGGTCGTCGTCGAGACGGTGTTCTCGCGCTCCGGAGTCGGGCGGCTCACCCAGACGTCCGTGATGGCGCAGGACATTCCGGTGGTCCAGGGAATCGTGGTGCTGAGCTCCGTCGTCTACGTACTCGTCAATCTCGCCGTCGATCTGCTCTACCCGCTGATCGATCCCCGGATCGTCGAGGGCAGGCGCAGTTCGGACCGCAGCGGCGGCGCGGATGTGGAGGAGAAGGTTCATGTCTGACATCCTCAGCAGGGAACTGATCGACGAGGCCGAGGGTTTCGGCACTCCGCCGGTCGAACCGCCGCCCGTGATCGCGTCCGAGTCGGACAGCCGCGGACGCCGCGTGGTGACGTGGTTGCGTCGCAATCTCGTGCTCGTGGCCTCGGCCGCGGTGCTCCTCGTCGCGGTCGGATTCGCGGTGGCGCCGTCGGTGTTCGCGAGCGGCGACCCGCTGGTCGGGGTGCCCGCCGAGAAACTGCAGGCGCCGAGCGCCGCGCACTGGTTCGGCACCGACAACATCGGCCGCGACGTGTATACCCGCGTGGTCCACGGCGCCGGATTGTCGCTGACCGCAACGTTGTTGGCCGTGGGCATCGCACTGGTCGTCGGTTCGCTGATCGGCCTGCTGTCCGGTGCCGTCGGAGGTGCGCTGGACGCCTTCCTGATGCGCGTCGTCGACGTCCTCCTGTCGATCCCCGCCCTGCTGCTCTCGCTCGCTCTGGTGACCGCGCTGGGATTCGGCACGGTCAACGTGGCCATCGCGGTGGGCGTGTCGCTGATCGCGAACTTCGCCCGCGTGATGCGTTCGGAGGTGCTGCGCGTGCGCCGGTCGCTGTACGTCGAGGCGGCGTTCGCGTCGGGTGTCCGCTGGCACACGGTGCTGCGCCGCCACGTTCTGCGGAACTCGTACGCGCCCGTCGTGGCACTCGCCGCCGTCGAGTTCGGGATGGCGGTCCTCGCGGTGTCGTCGCTGAGCTTCCTCGGGTTCGGCGCGGTGCCGCCCACCCCGGAATGGGGCTCGCTGATCTCCGAGGGCCGGAACTACCTCGCCACCGCGTGGTGGATGACCACCCTGCCCGGACTGGTGATCGTGGCCGTCGTGCTGTCGGCGCACCGACTCGGACATGCGCTCGAACAGAGGGAAGTGCGATGAGTTCGACCACTACTGCTGCGGCAGGCACCACGGCGCCGCTCCTCCAGGTCTCCGGACTGCGGGTGGCGTACGGGAGCGTGAGCGATCCCGTCGTGGCCGTGAAGGGCGTCGACCTCACGGTCTCGCGCGGCGAAGTGGTGGCCGTGGTCGGCGAGTCCGGCTCCGGAAAATCCACCACCGCGCACGCCATCCTCGGGCTGCTCAGCGGATCCGGGCGGGCCGTCGCCGGCACCGTCACATTCGACGGTGAGCGTCTCGACACCAAGTCGGAGCGCGCACTCGGACGGGTCCGCGGCGCCCGGATCGGCCTGGTTCCCCAGGACCCGACGACGTCGCTCAACCCCGTCCTGCGGGTCGGCGCCCAGGTGGCCGAGGTGCTCCGGATCCACGGTCTCGCCGACCGGCGGACGGCCGCCGTCGAGGCGGTGCGCATTCTCGCCGAGGCCGGGATCGACAAGCCCGAGGTGCGGGCGAGACAGTACCCGCAGGACCTCTCGGGCGGGCAACGGCAGCGCGTCCTGATCGGGATCGCGCTGGCGTGCAGCCCCGAACTCGTGATCGCGGACGAGCCGACCAGCGCACTCGACGTCACGGTGCAGCGCCGGATTCTCGATCACCTCGACGCGCGGATCGCCGAATCCGGCACCGCGGTCCTGCTGATCACGCACGATCTGGGTGTCGCAGCCGACCGCGCCGACCGGATCGTGGTGATGAGCCAGGGTGAGGTGGTGGAAGCGGGCCCCACCCGCGAGATCCTCGAGAACCCCCAGCACGAGTACACCCGCACCCTGCTGGCCGCGGCGCCGAGTCTCTCGGTGGGACGGGGGCCCAGCCGCGCCGCGGAGGCGGGCGGGGCCGAACCCGATGTCCTGCTGCGGGTGTCCGGGGTGTCCAAGACGTTCCGGATCGATCGGCGCACGGCCATCGACGCCGTCGATGACGTGTCGTTCGAGGTCCCCCGCGGGCGCACCCTGTCGCTGGTGGGGGAGTCGGGGTCCGGCAAGTCCACGGTGGCCCGGATCGCGATCCGGTTGGAGTCTCCCACCGGAGGCCGCGTCGAGTTCGACGGCCGGGACAT
The DNA here is from genome assembly GCF_041228765.1 of Rhodococcus wratislaviensis. Classification (NCBI taxonomy): domain Bacteria; kingdom Bacillati; phylum Actinomycetota; class Actinomycetes; order Mycobacteriales; family Nocardiaceae; genus Rhodococcus; species Rhodococcus wratislaviensis. The sequence continues at coordinate 2,616,471 of NZ_CP150488.1, forward strand.
CACCACCCTGCGCGGCGGCGCGCTGCGCGCCCTGCGGCGCCGAGTGCAGATCGTGTACCAGAACCCCTATGCGTCCCTCGATCCGAAGCTGGCCGTTGCGGATATCGTGGCGGAACCGCTCGGTGCGTTCGGTGTCGGCATCCGGGCGGAACGGGAGGCGCGAGTCGCCGACCTGCTCGAGCAGGTCGCGTTGCCGCGCACCTACCTCGAACGCCGACCGGCCGAGTTGTCCGGCGGCCAACGGCAGCGGGTCGCCATCGCCCGCGCGCTCGCGCTGCACCCCGAACTCGTCGTGCTCGACGAACCGGTGTCGGCGCTGGACGTCTCGGTGCAGTCGCAGATCCTCGGGCTGCTCGAGCGCCTGCAGCGGGACCTCGGGCTCAGCTACCTGTTCATCTCACACGACCTCGCCGTGGTCCGGCAGATCAGCGACACGGTCGCGGTGATGCGGTCCGGCCGCATCGTCGAATCGGGCACCGCGGCGGAAATATTCGACAATCCCCGCCACGACTACACCCGGCAGTTGCTCGACGCCATCCCGGGACGATCCGTCGTGCGTCCACGTTCTGCACAGCTGGAGGAATCGATTCATGCCTGAGCCACACGACCCGCTCGTCGCCGTCGATCTGTACGGCACGGGAATTCATCCGCAGTCCTGGCGTCGTCAGGACTCGCGCGCCGAGGACCTCTTCACCGCCGGCTACTGGACCGGCCTGCTCGGGCAGGCCGACTCCGCCGGAGTGGACCTCGCGTTCGTCGGCGATACCTTCGCGATCGCCACGACGGGACACGCCGATCAGCGTGGACAACTGGACGCCGTGGCGATCGCCGCACGGGCCGTCGCGTCCACCGAGCGGATCGGCCTGGTTCCGACGGTGACCGTCACCCACACCGAACCGTTCCACGTGTCCAAGGCCATCGCGAGCCTCGACCACGCGTCGCTCGGCCGCGCCGGATGGCAGGCGGACGTGTCGGCCGGTCAGGCGCAGGCGAATCTGTTCGGGCGCAGGGACGCACAGGATGTCGAGAGTCTGTGGGCGGAGGCGGCCGACGCGATCGAGGTCGTCAGCCTGCTGTGGGACAGCTGGGAGGACGACGCCGAGATCCGCGACGTGCGCACCGGCCGCTTCATCGACCGGGACAAGCTGCACTACATCGATTTCGAGGGCACGCACTTCTCCGTGAAGGGTCCCTCGATCACGCCGCGATCGCCGCAGGGGCAGTCGCTGATCGTGATAGGTGCGCGGGACGAGCACTCCACCCGGGTCGCCGCGGCGCGCGCCGACGTGATCCGCATCGGCGCGCCCACCGTGGACGCAGCACGTGACGCCGCGGACCGGGTGCGACGTGCCGCCGCCGAGGCGGGCCGGGACTCCGCCTCGCTGCGGATCCTGCTGGACGTCGAGGTGGTGATCGCCGCGACCGCCGACGCGGCGGAACGCGACCTCGCCCAGCTCGAGAACTGGTCCGGCAGCCGATACGAGCCGGCGTCGATTCTCCATCGCGGCGACGCGCCGGGACTCTCCCGCCTGATCACCGACGTGGTGGGCGCCGGGGGCGTCGACGGCGTGACCCTCCGGCCGCTGGCGCTGACGTCCGGCCTGAACGAGATCACCGAGCGCGTCCTGCCGCTGCTGCGCCCGGGCGACCGAGCGCCCGACAGCGGAGTGCTCCGGGAGCGGCTCGGCTTCACCCGTCCCGTCAATCACTTCGCCGGGCAGGACTGACATCATGAGCAACCAGCGCAAGCAGATTCATCTCGCCGCGCACTTTCCCGGCGTCAACAACACCACCGTGTGGAGCGATCCCGAGTCGAAGAGTCAGATCGACTTCGACTCGTTTGTGCACCTCGCGGAGACCGCCGAACGCGGGTTGTTCGACTTCTTCTTCCTCGCCGAGGGCCTGCGCCTGCGTGAGCACCGAGGACAGATCCACGACCTCGACGTGGTGGGCCGGCCCGACACGTTGACGGTGCTCGGCGCGCTCGCCGGAGTCACCACACATCTGGGCCTGGCGGGGACGATCAACACCACGTTCAACGAACCGTACGAGCTGGCACGGCAATTCGCCTCGCTCGACCACCTGTCCGACGGCCGGGCCGCGTGGAACATGGTGACGTCCTCGGACGCGTTCACGGGGGAGAATTTCCGGCGCGGGGGATACCTCGACAAGGCCGACCGGTACGTCCGCGCAGGCGAACTGATCGAGGGCGCCCGCAAGTTCTGGGACAGCTGGGATCAGGATGCGCTGCAGATCGACCGCGCCCGGGGAGTGTTCGCCGCGGACAACGCGATTCGCGACGTCACCCACTCCGGCTCCCAGTTCGACATCCGGGGACGGTTCACGATTCCCCGGAGCCCGCAGGGGCATCCGGTGCTGCTGCAGGCCGGTGACTCCGATGAGGGCCGCGAATTCGGCGCCGCCCAAGCGGATGCGATCTTCACCATTCACGGATCGCTCGAGGACGGTCAGAAGTTCTATACGGACGTCAAGGGCAGGCTGGCGAAGTACGGGCGCAGCCACGGCGACCTCAAGGTGCTGCCCGCGGCGACCTTCGTGCTGGGCGACTCCGCGGCGGACGCGGCCGAGCGCGCCGATCACATCCGGCACCAGCAGGTGGGCCCACAGACGGCGATCGCGTTTCTCGAACAGGTGTGGGGCCGTGACCTTTCCGCGTACGACCCGGACGGTCCGCTACCGGACGTCGAACCGGCCGACGACACGAACATCACCCGCGGCCGGGTCCGGCACGCGACGGACCCACGCGAGATCGCTGCCGCGTGGCGGGCGAAGGCGGAAGCCGAGAAGCTCAGCATCCGTGAACTGATCATCGCGGTCACCACCCGCCAGCAGTTCGTCGGCACCGCCGCGCAGGTGGCCGAGGAGATCGACCGCTACGTGCAGGCGGACGCGTGCGACGGCTTCATCCTGGTACCGCACCTCACTCCGGCCGGGCTCGACGAGATCGTCGAGACGGTGGTCCCGGAGTTGCAGAACCGCGGCAGTTTCCGCTCCGAGTACTCGGGGACGACCCTGCGCAGCCATCTCGGACTGCGCCATCCGCATCACCAGACAGAAGGAGTTCGGGCATCATGACCGCAGTCACCGCAGGCGCGACATTCGAGCAGGACTGGCAGGACTGGCATTCGGCGCGGGAGGAGTCGTTCCGCGACCCGCTGGGATGGCTGAGTCTCACGGCCCTGCACTGGCTCGTCGAGACGGACACCACGTTCCCCGACCTGCCCGGGAAGTGGCGGGCCGATGCGGACGGGGTGGTGATCACGGCCACCGCCGACGCCGGTCTCGAGGTCGACGGCGACGCGGTCGACGGCACGGAGACCCTCGCACCGCTGGAGGGTGCACCCGGTCTGCTCGTCCGGCACGGGAGCCGCAACATCGAGGTGATCCGCAGAACCGGTGACGTCGCCCTGCGGATCCACGACCCCGAGGCAGGCACCCTCGCCGCGTTCACCGGAATCCCGACGTTCCTGCCTGCGCGGCAGTGGGCCGTGCCGGGAACGTTCACCCCGTTCCCACAGTCCCGCGTCGTGACGACGGGTGCGGTCGTCGAGGGACTCGAGCACCACCACACGGCGCTGGGGACGCTGGCATTCGACTACGACGGCGCCGCACACGAACTCGTCGCGTTCGCCGGCAAGGACGGTGGCCTGCACGTTTTGTTCACCGATGCCACCAGCGGGGTCAGCACGTACCCCGCGGCGCGGTCACTGGCCGTGGTCGCCCCCGCCGCCGACGGCCGGGTGGTCCTCGATTTCAACCGGGCGGCCAACCTGCCGTGCGCATTCACCGACTACGCCACCTGCCCGGTCGCGCCCGCCGAGAACCGGCTGACGCTCGCGGTCGAGGCCGGCGAGAAGAACCCGCGGTAGGCATGGCCGAGAAGCAGGTCGTGCTCGGGGCGGCGGCACCCGCGGGCCGGACGGACTTCGCCGTCCTCGCGCATGCCGCCCGCACCGCGGAGCGGGGGAGATTCGACTTCTTCCTCGCCGACGGCGTCACCGCGGCGAACGCGCTGGCCGGGTTCACCGACGCGATCGGGCTCGCGGCGACGCTGGACACGACCTCCGCCGAACCGTACGACGTGGCCCGCCGGCTGGCCTCACTCGATCACCTGTCCGGCGGCCGTGGGGCGTGGAACACGCCGGCTCCCGGCGACGAGCGGGCCGCGGAGTTCGTCGACACCGCCCGCACGCTGTGGGATTCCTGGGCCGAGGGGGTCGTGACGGTCGACCGCGGCGCGGGGCGATTCGTCTCGGACCCCACCGCCGGGGCGTTCTACCACCGGGGCAGGCACTTCGACATCGGTGGACGCTTCACCGTCCCGCGGAGCCCGCAGGCGCAACCGGTGGTGATCGTGTCGGGCGACGGCCCGCAGGCCCGGGATCTCGCCGCCCGGCACGGCGACGTGATCCTCGCGCCGCTCGGCACGTTCGAGGCCGGTCGCGCGTTCTACGACGACCTCGCGCGCCGCACGGTCGAAGCCGGCAGGCCCGCCGGTGCGGTGAAGGTTCTGTCCGCCGCGACGTTCGCAGGCACCGCCACGTCCGTCGCGGACCGGATCGTCCGGTGGGTCCGCGGGGACGCAGCGGACGGGTTCGTCCTGCCCTCCCACCTCACCCCGGGCGAACTCGACCTGTTCGTCGACACGGTGGTGCCGTTGCTCCGGGACCGCGGCGTTCTGCGCACCGAATACACCACCGCCACGCTGCGGCAGCACCTCGGACTCGGTGCCCCGCGCAGCCATCGCGCTGTCAATCCCCGCTCTCTCCAGAAGGTGCCCTCATGACCACTCCGTTGTCCGTCCTCGATCTGTCGCCCGTCAGCGAGGGCGCCACCGCCCGCACCGCGCTGCGGAACACCGTCGACCTGGCCCGGCACGCCGAAGCGTGGGGATACAAGCGGTACTGGGTTGCCGAACACCACTTCGTGGGCGTCGCCAGTTCGTCGCCGGCCGTGCTCGTCGGGATCCTGGCCGCGGCGACCAGCACGCTCCGGGTCGGCGCCGCCGCGGTGCAGTTGGGCCACACCACCGCAGCGGCCGTGGTCGAGGCGTTCGGCACCGTCGACGCGCTGTATCCGGGTCGCCTGGACCTCGGGCTCGGGAGGTCGGGTCAGCGGCGGGCCGAGGCGCTGAAAGCCGTTGCGGAGCGCAACAACCAGCCGGCCCCGCCCCGCCGGGAGACGGAGATCCGCGACGGCGTCGTGATCCCGGCACCGTTCGATCCGTCCGGGCTCCTGCTGTCTCCGCGGCTCTCGGCGGCCCAGTCGGTACTCCAGCAACCGGGCGCGCTGTCGCCCGCATTCGACCAGCAGGTCGACGACATCCTGGCACTGCTCGGCGGCACGTACCGCACCCCGGACGGGATCGAGCTCCACGCCAGCCCCGGCGAAGGCGCCGACGTCGAGGTGTGGGTATTCGGCAGCAGTGCGGGGCCCAGCGCCGAACTGGCCGGCCGGCTGGGGTTGCCCTTCGGGGCGAACTACCACGTGAGCCCGTCGACGACCCTCGAGGCGGTCGAGGCCTACCGTGCCGCGTTCCGCCCGTCGTCGAACCTGCAGAAGCCGTACGTCGTCGTCTCCGCCGACGCGGTCGTGGCGGAGGACGACGCGACCGCGAAGGAACTGGCGTCGACGTTCGCACACTGGACGCACAGCATCCGCAGCGGGCACGGTGCGATCCCGTATCCCGACCCGGCGCACACGGCACCGATCGGCGAGACGGAACGCGCGGCGGTCGAGGACCGGCTGATCACCCAGTTCGTGGGGGCACCAGCCACCGTCGCGGACCGACTCGACAGTCTGCGAAGGCTCACCGACGCCGACGAACTGGTGATCACCAGCGTCACCCACGATCACGGCGACCGGTTGCGCTCCTACGAGCTGCTCGCGGCGGAGTGGGGACTGCCGGGTCTGCTGGCCGCCTGAGAGCACGATGATTGAACGCTGGTCCAAATGGGAATCCCAGGCGCATGGACACAGCAAATGCCCCTGTGCCCGGGTCCCATGACGAGCTGGTCGAGCAGTTACGGAAGTACCTGAGCTCGATCACGTCGACGGAACTCGGTCCCGACGACGACTACTTCACCCTGGGATTGGTGAGTTCGTTGCGGGCCCTGGAGATCGTCACGTACATCGAGGGCTCCCACGACGTCGTGGTCGAGGTGGAGGATCTCGATCTCGACAACTTCCGTACCGCAACGCGGGTGGCGGGCTTCATTCGGAGAAAGCGGGGCGAGCAGCTTCGTGCGACGGACGGGGCGTCGCCGTGATCGGAATCGACACACTTGTCGCCTCCGCCGAGACCGACGCCGGCAGCTGGGACGAGACCGGACTGCCGGTCGACGTCATCGAGGCCGCCGCGCGGGCGGGAGTCCTCGGGCTGGACCGGACGACGGACTGCCGGGGACTCGGCCTGAACGCGGCCGAACTCGGCTCGGTCGCAGAAAGACTCGGGGCGGTCTGCACGTCGTTGCGCTCGCTGCTGACCGTGCAGGGGATGGTGAACGCCGCCCTCGATCGGTGGGGCACCGCCGAACAGCGGGCACAGTGGGTGCCGGCCCTGGCGACCGGCGAACTCCTCGCCGGATTCGCCGCCACCGAATCCGGCGCCGGCAGCGACCTCTCCTCTGTGACTACCAGTTTCGAGGAGCACGGCTCGGATCACCGGATCTCGGGACGAAAACTGTGGGTCACGTTCGGCGAGGTCGCGGACGTACTGCTCGTCCTCGGCCGGTCGCAGGCCGGGCTGACGACCGCGCTGGTCGAAACGGACTCACCCGGAGTGTCCGTCGAACCGGTCCACGGACAGCTGGGTATGCGCGGCGCCCGGATCGCACACATCGCGTTGGACGGCGTCGTCGTCCCCGCGGACCACCTGATCGCACCGCCCGGATTCGGACTGTCCCACGTCGTCGGCACCGCCCTGGACCACGGCCGGTACACCATCGCCTGGGGGTGCGCCGGGATGGCGCGCGGGTGTATCGCCGACGCCGTCGCGCACGCCTCCACCCGGGTGCAGGGCAGCGCCGTGTTGTCCGAGCACGACTCGGTCCGCGCGATCGTCGGTCGCAGCTGGGTCGATGCCGCCGGCGCCCGCGCGCTGTGCGAACGGGCCGCCGAACAACGCGATGCCCACGAGCCGAGCGCGCTGTTCACGACGATCGCCGCGAAGTACGCCGCGGCCCGCGTCGCCGCGTCGGTGAGCCAGCAGGCGGTCCAGGTGCTGGGGGCCGCGGGATGCGCCCCCGGCAGCAGGGTGGGTCGCTTCTTCCGCGACGCCAAGGTCATGCAGATCATCGAGGGCGCGACGGAGGTCGCCGAACTCCAGATCGGTGAGTACGTGCTCGGGGGAGGTGCGCGATGACCGTTGACCGACCGGTCACGATCGATTCGGTCGCGCTCTGGTTCCCGGACGACGAGGTGACCGTGGCAGGCCTGCCCGAGCTCGACGAACTGCCGATCGCTCAGCGCGAGCACGCCTTGTCTCTGGGCATCGACACGGTGCGGATCGGAATCGGGCTCTCCGAGGTGGATCTGGCGCACGCCGCGGCCGACGAGGCGCTCCGGACGGCGGGCCTCGACGCCACCCAGCTCGATGCGCTGCTGCTCGTCCAGGGCCGGGTTCCGCAGTATCTGCTCGCATCCGAGGCGACCCGGCTGCAGCACCGGCTCGGCGCGACCCAGGCGTTCACCACAAGTGTGGGGGACCTCGGGTGCGTGTCCGTCTCGGCGGCGTTCGCGCTCGCGTCGGCGTTGCTCCGCGGCGACCCCCGTTGCCAGAACGTCCTCGTCGTCTCTGCGGCGAAGACACCGACCCGGTCACGGTACCGGTCGCCGATGACGCTCCTGGGCGACGGCGCCGCCGCGGTCCTGCTGACGACGTCGGGGACCGGGCGTTTCGAACTCGTCGACCAGATGATCCGCAGCGACGGAAAGTACGCCGACCTGTTCCACATCGACTACCGCGACGTCCGCGAAGCCGACTGGGTCGAGGAATGCGCCGACGAACCCACGTACTCGTTCCGCCTCGCGGTCGAGAGCCGGAAGAGGTTCACGGAGATCAACGCGGACCTGCTGGCCCGGAACGGGCTGCAGCAGGACGCGATCGGCGTATTCCTCATGCAGAACCTGTCGCTCGGTGCGTTCGCGTTCTGGCAGGAGGCGCTCGATGTCACCATCGATCCCGTCTGCCGCGACAACCTGGCCCGGTTCGGCCACCTCGGATCGGTCGACGTCGCGGCGAACCTCGAGCGCGCGGCGTCCGCACAGGCGCCCGGCGACTACTGCGTGATCATGAACAGCAGCCCGGTCGCGGCCTGGAGCAGCGCACTGCTCCGGCGCCTGCCGGATCGACCCGGGCACGGGAAGTGATCGCGATGGCGCAGACGGTCAAGTGCATGGTCTGGGATCTCGACGACACCATCTGGGACGGCGTCGTCCTCGAACAGGATGCCCCGGTGCCGAAAGCGGACGCCCTCCGCGCCCTGGACGTGCTCGACCGCCGCGGCATCCTGCACGCCGTGGCGAGCCGCGGCGAATACGAACCCGCCGCCGCGCACCTGCGCATGCACGGCATCGAGGAACTGTTCTGCGCCGTCGACGTCGGCTGGGGCCCGAAGTCGGAGGCCGTGCGCCGCATCGCGGAGACACTGAATCTGGGTCTGGACACCATCGCGTTCGTCGACAACGATCCCGTCGAGCGGGCCGAGGTGTCCGAGGCGCTTCCCCCGGTGCGTTGCTATCCGGCCGAGCAGATCGCGTCGTTCCCCGACCTTCCCGAACTGACGCCGCCCGCCGTCACCGAGGAGGCGAGGCAGCGGAGGTCGCTGTACCACGCCGAACGGATCCGTCAGGTGAGCGAACAGGAATTTCACGGGTCCAACTCCGAGTTCCTGGCCTCGCTCGAACTGGTCATGACGGTCCGCCGGGCGACCGAGGACGACCTCGAACGCGCCCACGAACTGACGGTGCGGTCTCATCAACTCAACACGACGGGCCGGACTTTCGGCATCGACGAACTGCGCCGGCTGTGCGCCTCGGACGACCACGAGGTGCTCGTCGCGTCGCTCGGCGACCGATTCGGCGGGTACGGCACGATCGGTCTCGCGGTCTCGGAGATCCGCGGCGACGATTCCGTCCTGCAACTGCTGCTGATGTCGTGCCGGGTGATGTCCCGAGGGGTCGGGACCGCGCTGATCCGGCACGTCGTCGAGCGGGCACGCGCCCACGGCAGGCGGGCGCTCGCCGAGTTCGTGCCGACGGACGTCAACCGGGTGATGCTGGTGACCCTGCGATTCGCGGGCTTCGACGTGGTCGACCCGAACCCCGATCGGATGCTGCTGCTGTGCAATGACGTTCGCAGTGCCGGCGCACCGAACGCCGATCACGTCGCGGTCCTCTCGGGAGACGTGGCGCCATGACGGACGTGGTCGCGAACGGTGGGGTGATGTCCGGGATCCTCCGCCAGTGCGCGCGGGTTCCCGACCGGATCGCGATCGTGGTGGGCGACCGGACGCTGACGTATCGCGAACTCGATTCGGCGAGCGAGGCACTGGCGCGGCAACTCGCTGCCCTGGGCGTGCGGCCGGGCCGGGTGGTGCTGATCCACCAGCGGCAGAGCGTCGAGACGGTGGTGGGGATGATCGCCGCGCTGCGGCTGGGTGCGGCGTGGTGCGTCATCGAGCCCGGCCATCCGGTGGGTCAACTCCGCGCGCTCCTCGGCGACATCGACTGCGGTGCCATCGTCTTCGGGTCCGCGGATCCGAAGACGTCGCCGGAGTCGGTCCGGGAACTCGCCCGGAGTGCGGGCGGACGTGTTCCCGCACTGCACGACCGGGACGCCGACCACCCGCCCGTCGCCGAACGGGCCGATCTTCCCGAGGACGTGCCCGCGGGCACCGCCGCCTACGTGATCACCACGTCCGGGTCGACCGGCGTCCCCAAGGCCGTCGTCGCGAGCCGCGCCAACCTCGCGAGCATGGTCGACGGTCGCAACTACGACTTCGACGACGGCGACCTCGTCACGTTCTCCGCGTTCCGCCTCACGTGGGACGGCTCCCTGCTGAAAACCCTGTGGGCGTTGTGCACCGGCGGCACCAGTGTGCTCCCGGACGCCCGCGAACTGATGGACGCCGAGGCCGTCGCCGCGCTCGCCCGGACGTGGCGGACCACCCACCTGGTCGCGACCCCCTCCTTCTACCGGCTGCTGCTGCCGCATCTCACCCCGCTGCGCGAACGTCTGCGGTTGGTGACGCTTGCGGGAGAAGCCCTTCCGGGCACGCTCGTCGAACAGCATCGAGCGGTGCTGTCCGGGGTCCCGCTGAGCAACGAGTACGGTCCGACCGAGACGACCGTCAGCTGCCTGGCTCATCCGGTGCGCGACGTGCCCGCCTCGATCGCGCCGATCGGCAGACCACTCGGGGCGAGCACGGCGTACGTCCTCGACGCGAAACTGGTCGAGGTGCCGTACGGAGCGGTCGGGGACCTGTACATCGGCGGTCCGCAGATCTCCGAGGGGTACGCGTCCCGCCCGGCTGCCACCGCGGCCCGCTTCGTCGCCGACCCCTTCGCGGCGCGGCCGGGTGCCCGAATGTATCACACGGGTGACCTCGCGCGCGTCGATCCGCACGGCGACATCGAATTCCGGGGCCGGTTCGACGGACAGGTGAAAGTGCGCGGCGCCCGGGTCGAGAGACACGCGGTGGAGGCGGTCCTGGAGAGTTACCCCGCGATACACCAGGCCGTGGTTCTCGCGACCGCCGACGAACACGGGGAGACGGTGTTGACCGCGTTCTGGGTGCCCGCGGCCGCGGCGACCGTACTGCCCACACCGCGCGACCTGATCGCGCACTGCGCCGGGCGGCTCGTCGCGCAGGCGGTGCCCGACCGCTTCCTCGCGCTCGGTGCCCTTCCGCTCGCACCGAGCAGCAAGGTGGACGAGGCGGCGTTGCGCCGGCTGCTGCAGAGCGGAGGTGGTGGCGTTGCGTGAGCACCATACCGAGGCCGCAGGCCGCGCGGACGCACCGTTCCCGCTGTCTTCGGCCCAATACGAGGCGTGGCTGGCCCAGCAACTGGCCCCCGACGTGCCGTTGTGCATCGCCCAGTACGTCGAGGTACACGGCGACCTGGACGTCGACCTCCTGCGCGAGGCCACCGTCGCGACCGCCGACGAATTCGGGTCGCCCTTTCTCCGGTTGATCGACAGGGGCGGTCAGCCGTTCCAACTGGTCGATCCGTCGGCGGACCGGTCGATCGGCCTGATGGACTTCCGCGGGGACGCCGAACCGGTGGAGGCCGCCCGTCGATGGATCCGCGCCGACTGCGAGACCCCACTGGATCCGACTCGCGACCGCCTCGTCGAATCGTCGATTCTTCGCGTCGGCGACGCGCACTACTTGTGGTACAGCAAGATTCACCACGTCGCCCTGGACGGCTACGGTGCGATGACGATGCTCAACCGCATCGCGTCCCGCTACACCGCGGAGGTGCTCGACCGGGAACTGCCGCCCAACGAGGCCGTGGACCCCCGGCATCTGTACGACGCCGACCAGCAGTACCGGTCGTCGAGCCGCTTCGCCGCGGACCGGCAGTTCTGGGCCGAACGGGTCGGCGGCCTCGGACCCGGGTCGACCCTGGCCCGGCGGACCGGGCCCGCGGTTGCCACGAGCACCGACGTCACCGCGCCCCTGCCCGACGCGGCGGAGCGTGCGCTCGGCGACGCCGGCGCCCACGGGACCGCGAAGATCATCGCCGCGTTCGCCTGCTACCTGTCGAGGACGACCGGACGCCGGGACGTGCTCGTGAAGATCCCGGTGTCGGCGCGCACCACCGCGACCCTGCGACGGTCCGGCGGAATGGTGGCGGGTGTCGTGCCGCTTCCCGTGCAGATCCGCCCCGAGGACACGGTGGGGCAGCTGGTGGAGCGGGTGCAACTCGACCTGATGGGCTCGCTGCGACACCAGCGTTTCGGGCTCGGCGACATCCGGCGCGACGCGGGTGCCGTTGCGGCGGAGACACTGTCGGGTCCGATGGTCAACGTCATGCTCTTCCACCAGGAACTCGCTCTCGGGTCGCTCGTCGGCGAATACCACATCGTCACGTCCGGGCCGGTCGAGGACCTGCTCGTCAACGTGTACCGGAGCGGCACGCCGGTCCGGACCTTCGTTCACTTCCTGGCCAACCCCAACCGGTACGACGCCGACGAGGTCGACGCGCATCACCGGCAATTCCTGGGACTGCTGGGCGATTTCGTCGCAGCCGACGCGGACACCGCGCTCAGCACCGTCCACGAGGAGACGGCCCGGCTCGACTTCTGGACGCGCACACTGGCGGACGCGCCCCCGGTGCTGGACCTGCCTACCGACCGTCCGCGGCCCGCACGGCCGTCCCATCGCAGCGCCGCCGTCGACGTCGCACTCGACCCGGATCTGCGGCGCAGCCTGGAAGCGTGGGCGGCCACACACCGCACGGACGCCGCCACCGTGATCCATGCGGTGCTGGCGCTGGTGCTGGCACGATCGGCCCGGACCGACGACGTCGTCATCGGCAGGCGGACGGACACCGACCCGGTGGTGGTGCGGACCCACGTGCGCGGTTCGGACCGCTTCGGCGAGTACGTCGACACGGTGCGGGTCGCGGCCGCGGAGGCGTTCGCACACCGCGGTGTGCCCGCCCTCCGAATCGCAGACGCGCTCGACCGGCTGCGGTCCGGGTCGCACGCACCGCTCTTCCAGGTGCTACTCGAATTCTCGGAACAGGGCGGGGAACTCGGCGACCTCGATCTGCGGGTGCGGGTGTCGGACACGACGGCCCGATTCGCCTACGCGACAGACCTGTTCGACGCCGCCACCGTGGAGGGAATCGCTCGGCGGTTCGTGCGGACCGCCGAGGCCGCCGCCGCGGATCCGTCGGCCGTGATCGGGGACATCGACCTGGTCGAACCGGCCGAACGCGCCCTGCTGCGGGACTGGTCGTCCCGGCCCGCGGATGCCGCCGACGAGACGACGCTCGGTGCGCTGTTCGCCGCCCGGGCAGCGCGGAGCCCCGACGCCGCGGCAGTCGTGTCGGGTGGCGAACGCATGAGTTACGGCGACCTCGATGCCCGCTCGAACCGCCTTGCGCGGCGCCTGCTCTCGCTGGGGGTGGGTCCGGAGTCGTCGGTCGCGGTCGCGATGCCGCGGTCGGCGGCGCTCGTCGTCGCGCTCCTGGCGGTCGTCAAGGCCGGGGCCGCGTACCTGCCCATCGACGCGGACCATCCCGGTGAGCGCTCGGCGCTCGTCCTCGACGACGCCCACCCGATGTGCATTCTGGCCACCCGCGACACCGCGACCGCGCTGCCGGCGTCGGACGTCCCCGTCCTGCTCCTCGATCCGACGGACCCGGATCTCGGCGGCGGCTCCGCCGACCCGCTGACCGACGCGGAACGGGCACCGATCGATCCGGACACGGTGGCCTACGTCGTCTACACGTCGGGATCGACGGGCCGGCCGAAAGGCGTTGCGGTGTCACACCGCAACGTGGTCTCGCTCTTCACGAGCACCCGGGATCTGTTCCGGTTCGGGGACACCGACGTGTGGACGATGTTCCACTCCCCGGCATTCGACTTCTCGGTCTGGGAGCTGTGGGGCGCGCTTCTGCACGGCGGGACGCTCGTCGTCGTCGACTTCGACACCACCCGGTCGCCCGCCGCGTTCCTCGCGCTGCTGCGCCGCGAGCGGGTGACGGTGCTGAGCCAGACCCCGACGGCGTTCTCGCAGTTGATCGACGTCGCCGATGCGGAGGACGGCGCGGGCACACCGCCGCTGCGGTACGTCGTGCTCGGTGGCGAGGCGCTCGACTTCGGGCAACTCGAGCGCTGGTACTCCCGCCGCGACGAGGGTGCGCCCGTGCTCGTGAACATGTACGGCATCACGGAGACGACGGTGCACGTCACGCACCTCCCGCTCGGTCGCGGGCTCGCCGCGGCCGCGTGGACAAGCAGGGTCGGGCGGCCGATTCCCGGATTCCGGGTGTCGGTGCTGGACGCGCGGCTGCATCCGGTGCCGGTTGGTGTGGCGGGCGAACTGTACGTGGCGGGACCGCAGGTCGCGCGCGGCTACCTGGGCCGCGCCGGGCTCACGGCGTCCCGCTTCGTCGCGGATGCGTCGGGTGCCCGGATGTACCGGACCGGGGACGTCGTGCGGTGGCGACGCGACGGGGGTCTCGACTACCTCGGACGCGACGACTTCCAGGTCGAGATCCGCGGGTTCCGGGTGGAACTCGGCGAACTGGAATGGGTGCTGGGCCGGTGTGCCGGGGTCGCGCAGGCAGTGGTGACCCTGCACGAGGATCCGGTGACGGGCCCGGCGCCCGCGGCGTACGTGGTGCCCGAGGCGGGTGCGATCGTCGACCCGGAGGCCGTGCTCGAATTCGCCGGAGGCGCATTGCCGTCGTACATGGTCCCGGCCTCGGTGACGGTCCTCGAGCGGCTGCCGCTGACCGTCAACGGGAAGGTGGACCGGGCGGCACTTCCGGCGCCCGTCACGGATTCTCGCGCCGAATTCGTGGCACCGGCCACTCCCGTCGAGGAGTCGCTCACCGTCATCTTCGCCGCGCTGCTCGGCGTGCGCGCGGTCGGCGTCGACGACGACTTCTTCGCGCTCGGCGGCAACTCGCTGATCGCGGCGAAGGTCGTGGCGCGGATCCAGGGTGTCCTCGGTGCGGGTGTGGGAGTGCGCGACGTCTTCGAGGCGCGGACGGTGCGGTCGCTGGCGACTCGGGTGAGCCGGGCGGACTCGGCCGACCGGCCGCCGCTCGTGGCGACGGACCGATCCGCGGCGGCGCCGGTGTCCCTTGCCCAGACGCGGATGTGGTTCCTCGACCAGTTCGACACGACGTCGCCCGCCTACAACATCGCGGCGGCCTTCCGGTTGCGCGGCCCCCTCGACGTCGCGGCGCTGCACAAGGCGCTGACCGACGTCGTGGACCGGCACGAGGCGTTGCGGACGATCTTCCCCATGCGGGGCGACACGCCCGTGCAGTCGGTGATCCCGGCGGCGGACGCGGTGCCCGGTCTCCGCGCGGTCACGGTGTCGGGGGAGAGCGACCTGCGGGACCGGCTCGCGGCGGCGCTGTCGGCGGGCTTCGAGGTGACCGCGCAGGTTCCGTTGCGGGCGCACCTGCTCGAGGCCGGACCACACGATCACGCCCTGGCCCTCGTGGTCCATCACATCGCGGCGGACGCGCTGTCGCTGGGCCCGCTCGCCCGGGACATCACGTCCGCGTACACCGCCCGGGCGCGGGGACACGCGCCGGACTGGGTGCCGCTTCCGGTGCAGTACGCCGACTACAGCATCTGGCAGCGGGCACTGCTCGGATCGGAGGACGATCCCGGCTCCCTGATGTCCCGCCAGCTCGGGTACTGGCGTTCCGCGCTCGCCGATGCGCCGGTCGTGACGGACCTGCCGATGGATCGCGCACGTCCCGAACACCGGTCGCTCGCCGGCGCGCGGGAGTCGTTCGACATCGGGGAGCGCCTGCACCGGAAGGTGGTAGCCCTTGCGCGAGAACACGATGCGACCGTGTTCATGGTGACGCACGCGGTGTTCGCGGTACTGGTGTCCCGCTTGGGAAGCACCACCGACGTGGTGATCGGATCCGCGGTGGCGGGCCGCGGTGAGGCCGTGCTCGACGACCTGGTGGGGATGTTCGTCAACACCCTGGCACTGCGCACCCCCGTGCACGGCGCCGACTCGTTCGCCGCGCTGCTCGCCGCCGTGCGGGACCGCGATCTGGAGGCGTTCGCGCATGCGGAGGTGCCGTTCGAGCGGGTGGTCGAGGCACTCGCTCTGCCGCGCACCACGGCCCACGCGCCGTTGTTCCAGGTGCTGTTCGAATTCCAGGACGTCGTGCGGCCCACCCCGAGCCTGCCGGAACTGGACGTGGAGGAAATCGACCTCGGTGTCTCCGTCTCCACGTTCGACCTGCAGCTGACCCTGGCCGAACGATTCGGCGAGGACGGGGAACCCGCCGGGATCAGCGCGGGATTCACCTATGCCACCGACATCTTCGACACCGCGACCGTCCGCAAGTTCGCCGAACGATACGTGCGGCTCCTCGACGCGATGGTCGCCGACCCCGACGTTCCGCTGGCCCACTTCGATCTGCTGTCCCCCGGCGAACGCGAGGCACTCGTCCCAGTGCGCGGGCGGCCCACCGGCACGACCCGGCTGCTGCCGGAGATCCTCTCCGCCGCGGCCGCCCGGGACCCGCACGCCGTCGCGCTGTCGTACGGCAACGCGGTGATGTCGTATCGCGAACTCGACGACTGGTCGAACCGCCTGGCCTGGGTGTTGATCCGCCGCGGAATCGGACCGGAGGACCACGTGGCGATCGGGCTCGTCCGGTCCGTGGAACTGGTGGTGTCGGTGTGGGCGGTGGCGAAGTCGGGTGCGTCGTTCGTGCCGGTGGATCCGAGTCTGCCGCCGGGGAGGATCGCCGACATCCTCGCCGACTGCGGGGCGGTCGCGGGACTCACCGTCGCCGAACAGCGCGACCGGATGCCGGACGGCGTGGAATGGCTGCTCCTGGATTATCCGGGTCCGACGCGGCGTTGGGAGTCCCGTCCGATCGCCGACGACGACCGGGTCGTGCCGCTGCGACCAGGCCATCCGGCGTATCTGATGTACACGTCCGGGTCGACGGGGGCACCGAAGGGCGTCGTGATCCCCCATGCGGGGTTGCAGAACTTCACGATCGATCAGCGCGCCCGGTACGCGACGACGAACGCCTCGCGCGTCCTGAGTCTCGCGTCCCCCGGGTTCGACGCGACGATGCTCGAATACCTGATGGCGTTCGGCGCCGGTGCGCGACTGGTGATCGCGGCGCCCCAGGTGTACGGCGGCGCCGCCCTGACGGAGCTGCTGGCGGCAGAGCGGATCACGCACGCGTTCACCACCCCGGCGGTCCTGGCCACGATCGACCCGCGAGGACTGCGCCTGCTCCGCACGCTCGTCGTCGGCGGCGAACGCTGCCCGCCGGAGTTGCTGGCTCGCTGGGCGTCCGGGCGCACCCTGCTCGTCGGTTACGGTCCGACGGAGACGACGGTGATGTCGAACATCGGCGACCCGATGACACCCGGCGACCCCGTGCGGATCGGCCACCCGATGCGCGGTGTCCGCGAACTCGTCCTCGACGAGTGGCTGCGTCCGGTGCCGGTCGGTGTGGTCGGTGAGCTGTACGTGCTCGGGGAGGGGCTGGCGCGCGGCTACCACCGGCGGGCAGGAGCGACCGCCGCCTCGTTCGTGGCGAACCCGTTCGACCACCCCGGCTCCCGCATGTACCGCACCGGCGACCTGATGCGGTGGACGAAGGAAGGGCGGCTGGAATATCTGGGCCGCAACGATTTCCAGGTCAAGTTGCGCGGCCAGCGGGTCGAGCCGGGGGAGGTGGAGGCGGCGCTCACCCGCTGCCCCGGTGTCGCGCAGGCGGTGGTCGTCGTCCGCCGCACGCCCGCTGCGGAGGCGGTCCTCGCCGGATACGTCACGGCGGAGGACGGCGCGGACCTCGACACGACCGAGGTGCTGCGGTTCGCCGGATCCGTGCTCGCACCCTTCATGGTGCCGGCCTCGGTGACGGTCCTCGACCGGCTGCCGCTGGGGGCCAACGGCAAGGTCGACCGGCACGCGCTGCCGGACCCCGAATTCGCGCCCCGCATCTTCCGTGCACCCGGCACACCGTTCGAGTCCGCGGTGGCCGACGTGTTCGCCGAGGTCCTCGGGGGCGGTGTCGTCGGTGCCGACGACGACTTCTTCGCGTCCGGTGGCAACTCGCTGACCGCGACGCAGGTGGTCGCGCGGATCAACTCCGCGCTCGACACGGATGTCGGTGTGCGGGACGTGTTCGAGACCCCGACCGTGCGGGCGCTCGCGGCGCGGATCGCGCGCGAGACCGCGGGCGGCGAGGCCCGGCCCGCCGTGGCGGTGCCCCGGCGCCCCGACCCGGTGCCGCTGTCGTGGGCGCAGCACCGGATGTGGCTCCTCAATCAGTTCGACCCGTCCTCGCCCGCGTACAACGTCGCGATGATCGTCCGGTTGTCGGGTGACCTCGACGTCGACGCACTGACCGCCGCGCTCGCCGACGTGGTGGAGCGGCACGAATCGCTCCGCACCCGGTACCCGTACGGCGATTCGGGACCCACTCAGGTGATCGTCGGTGCGGGCCACGTCGCGCAGCTCACCGTGTCGACGTCCGCCGATCCGGTACGCGAACAGATCTCGGAACTCGTGTCCGCGGGCTTCGACGTCGCCACCGAAGTCCCGATGCGGGCCAGGCTGTTCCCACTCGGCGACCGGGAGCACGTCCTCGTCATGGTGGTGCACCACATCGCGGCCGACGGGTTCTCCATGGTTCCGCTCGCCCGCGACGTGATGACGGCCTACACCGCGCGGACCGAGGGCTGCACGCCGGGATGGGAGCCGCTGCCGGTGCAATACCCCGACTACACCGTGTGGCAGCGGGAACTCCTCGGCTCGGCGGACGATGCGGACTCCCTGCTGTCGCGCCAACTGGACTACTGGCGATCCACCCTTTCCGACGCGCCGGCCGTGACCGCGTTGCCGACGGACCGTGACCGCCCGCCGCGGCGCTCTGCGTCCGGCGACCGGGTGACGTTCGCGATCGGAGCCGACGTGCACCGGGACGCGGTGGCGTTGGCGCGGACCCGGCGGTGCACCGTGTTCATGGTCGTGCACGCGGCCCTCGCCGTGTTGCTGGCCCGCTCGGGCGGTACCGGCGACGTGGTGATCGGGTCGCCGGTCGCCGGCCGCGGCGAGGCCGTCCTCGACGACGTGGTGGGGATGTTCGTCAACACGCTCGTCCTGCGGACCGACGTGTCGGGGACTTTCGAGGATCTGCTCGCACGGGTCCGCGAGACCGACCTCGCGGCCTACGCCCACTCGGACGTGCCGTTCGAGCGGGTCGTCGAGGCGCTGAACCCGCCTCGGTCCCAGTCGCATTCACCCCTGTTCCAGGTGTTGCTCGAGTTCCGGAACACCGAGCACCCCGATCTCGCGCTCCCGCACCTGGAGGCCGAAGTCCTCGAACCCGACGTCGAGGTGTCGCTCTTCGACCTGCAGCTGACGGTGCGCGAGAAGTACGACGACTCCGGAACACCGGAAGGGATGACGGCAGGATTCACCTACGCCACCGACCTCTTCGATGCGGCGACCGTGCAGTCCCTGGCCGATCGTTTCACCAGGATCCTCGCGGCATTCGTCGCGGATCCGGGTGTCGCCGTCGGAGACGTCGACGTGCTGGCCCCGGACGAGCGCACCCGGATTCGCGAATGGAGTGCCGCGGCCGAGACCGTCGTGCTCGATCCCCGGTTGCAGCTCATCCCCGAAGGCGTGACCGGCGCCGTGTACGTGGCCGATACGCGGGAGCACCACACCTCGGCGCGGGCGGCGGCCACGACGTTCGTGGCGAATCCGTTCGGCGCCCCAGGCGCCCGGATGGTCCGGACGGGAACGCTCGCGCGGTGGAACCGGTCCGGACGACTGCTGAGCGTCGGCGCCACCGGGTCTCCGGCGCGGTCGGTCACGGACGTCGTGGAGAGCCACCCGGCAGTCCGCGAGGCGGTTGTCCTCACGACCGCGGCCGGCGTCACCGCCTTCTGGGTCCCGGCGGCCGCGGCAGCCGTGCTACCGATGGCGGAGGACCTGCGGGCGTTCAGCGCCGGGCGGCTCGACGCCCGATCGGTTCCGACGCGGTTCGTCGCACTCGGTGCGGTCCCGCGAACGGCGGACGGCGAGGTGGACGAGAACGCGCTGCGCGCACTCGTCTCCGAGGCGGAGCCTGCGCCCGTCGAGTCGCGGCAACGCTGGACCGCGCTGCAACGGTCGGTCGCCGAGCACTGGGCGGCGGTGCTGGGGCACGACGACTTCGGTCCGGAAGACGGGTTCTTCGACATCGGCGGCAACTCGCATCGCGTCGTGGAACTGCAGCGTCGTCTCGACGAGCGGTGGCCCGGAGCGCTGCGGGTGGGCCAGCTGTTCGACCTCGTCACCGTGGCGGCGCAGGCCGAGGCGATTTCGCAGTCCACCGACACGGGCGAGGCGTCCGCGCCCGCCACCTACGAGTTCTGAGCAGCCGGGAGGAGGCATTACCATGCGACATCCCACGCCGGGCGACGACGACATCGCCGTGGTCGGCATCGCCGCGCGCTACCCCGAGGCCGCGAACCTGGCGGAGTTCCGCGCCAACCTCGCGGCGGGCCGGGATTCGGTACGTCCGCTGTCGCGGTCACGGGCGAAGGAGACCGGGCTGGGACCTCCCTCCCACTACCACGCGATGGGTTTCGTCGAGGACATCTCCACGTTCGACTACGCCTTCTTCACCCTGTCGAAACGGGAAGCGTCGCTGATCGACCCGCAGCAGCGTCTGGCACTCGTCCTCGCGTATCAGGCGGTCGAGGACGCCGGCTACTCGGTGGCGGAGTTCCGTGACAGCGCGACGGCAGTGGTGTTCAGCGCCGCCACCTCGACGTATCCGGCGATGTGGGCGGAACCGGGAGTGCTGAGCACCCTGGGCAACGTTCCGTTCGCCGTACCGGCCCGGATCGCGTACCAGCTCGGCCTCACCGGACCCTGCTATGCCGTCGATTCGGGGTGCAACGGGTCGCTCATCGCGGTGCACCACGCCTGCCGGGAGCTGCGGTCGGGTGACGCCGACTTCGCCCTCGCGGGCGGAGTCAGTCTCCGGGTGAACGGCCTCCGCGCGGACATGGCCGAAGGATCCGCGGAACTGATGTCACCCGGCGGGCGCTGCCGCGCGTTCGACGCGGACGCGGACGGCACCGCGGTCGGGGAGGGCGGGGCGGCGCTCCTCCTCACCACGATGGCCCGCGCCCGCGCCGACCGCGTCCCGGTCCACGCCGTGATCCGTGGCACCGCAACGGTGTCCAGCGGGCATTCGTCCGCGACGATCAGCTCCCCGAGCGCCCGGGCGCAGGTGGCCGTCATCTCCCGGGCCTGGCAGAAGGCGGGCCTCACCCCGGACGATGCCGGGTACCTCGAGGCCCACGGATCGGGAACCCCACTGGGCGACGCGGTCGAACTCGAAGGGATCACGACCGCGTTCCGGGGCCGTCCCGGCGTACTGCCGATCGGTTCGGTGAAGACCAACATCGGTCACCTCGACCACGCCGCCGGGGTGTCCGGCCTCGTGAAGGCGATCCTGGCCGTCGAGCACGGCGAGTTGTACCCGTCGCTGCACTTCGAACGACCCACCGGTGGAGTCGACCTCGCGGACAACGGAATCGAGGTGGTCACCGAGGCCCGGACGTGGAGCGACGAGACCGGACCCCGGCGGGCGGGGGTGAGTTCGTTCAGCCTCGGCGGCATCAACGCACACTGCGTGGTGGAACAGCCGCCGGAGCGTGCCGCCGGATCCCGCGCCAGCACTACGACTCGATTGGTCGGGGTGTCGGCGAAGAGCGTGGGCGCCCTCGCCACGCTGTGTGCCGAACTGGCGACTGCCATCCGCGGGCACGACCTCGACGATGTGGTCTTCACCCTCAATCGCGGCCGCCCGCACCACGACCACCGGGTGGCGGTGCGCGCGCGCAGCATTGCCGAACTCGCGCAGTCGCTCGCTGCCCGCGCCGCCGAACTCGACGCCCGCGGCGAGGACTCCGCACCGCTCACCCGGCAACGCCCCGCCGTGGCGTTGCTGCTGTCGCCCGATCGGATGCCGCCCGCACTGCGCGGCCGCACCCTGCCGTCGGAGCTTCCCGCCACCGGCGCCGAGGCGGACCTCCTCGCCGGCCAGATCGCCGTCCACCGCGAACTCCGGGCCGCGGGAGTCACCGTCGACGCCGTCCTCAGCGGCGGCGTGTCCCGGTACGCGGCCCGGTATCTGCGGGACACGATGTCGGCGGTGGAGGCTGCTGACATCGCCGCCGCGGCCGTGGACCCCTCGATCGACACCGACCGGCTCGTCGCGGTCGCGAAGGCAATGCACGCGGACGGACCCGTCGTCTTCGTGGAGCCGAGCCCGGAGGGACGCCTCGGCGCGCTGCTCGCCGACGCTCTCCGCGACACGCCGGACGCCGAAATACTCCGCGCGCCGGACACGTCCGACGCGGTCACACACCTCCTCGCCGGGCTGTACGAGCGGGGAATCGACCTCGACTGGGCGGCCGTCGACCGCGGTGACGACTCCGCCTGGCGAGTGCGACTTCCCGGCCATCCGATGCGCGGCTCGCGGTGCTGGTTCGACCTCCCGGGCCAACCCGACTGGGCCGACGCGCCGGACAATCCCTCGGCGGAACCGAGCACCCGAGCGGTGACGGCCGCGCCGGAAGACAGCCTCGACTGGTTGCAGACGACACTGCGCGAGTTGCTCCACAGCGAGAGGGACGTCGGCGCCGACGACGACTATTTCGACCTCGGCGGAAACTCGCTCATCGGCATGCAACTCGTCGACCGGGTGTCGGACCGGTACGGGGTCCGGCCCAAACTCATCGACCTCTACGAGCGGCCGAAGGTCGCAGACTTCGCCGCACTCCTCGCGGACGGCACGTCCGCGTCCGGTGGGCTACCCCCGATCGTGCCGCGGGGGCGGCACGTGATGTCGTTCGGTCAGGTACGCATGTGGTTCCATCATCAACTCGACGCCGTCACGACCATCTACAACCTCCCGATGGTCAGCGAATTGCACGGGCCGATCGACGAATCCGCCGTCCGGGGAATGTGGGACGACCTCGCCGCGCGGCATCGGGTGCTGCTGTCCAACTACGTCGAGGTCGACGGGGAGCCGGAACTGCGGATCCGCGAATCCCTCGGCGACTTCTTCCGCACCGCCGACGTGTCGGGCGAACCGGATCCGGTGGCCGCGGCCCGGGCCCTCGTCCACGAGGCCGCCGTGGCACCGTTCGACCTGGCCACCGACCCGCTTGTGCGGGCACTGCTCATCAGGATCGGCCCCGACGAGCACGTCCTGCAGGTCACCACCCACCATTCCGTCAACGACGGGGGTTCGCCGAGGATCTTCGAACAGGAACTGCCCGCCCTGTACGCGGCACGCCGAGCCGGTCGCCGCGCCGACCTCGCCCCGCTCCCCGTCGAGTACTGGGACTACGCCCTGTGGCAGCGGGAACTGATCGCGAGTGCCGCGCTCGACTCCGAACTCGAATACTGGAGAACCGTTCTGGAGGATGTGCCGGTGCTCCGGCTGCCCACCGACCACCCGCGCCCGGAACGGAAGAACTTCACCGGCGCGTTCCACACGTTCACCGTCTCCGAGGACCTGACACGGAGCCTGCGGGCCGTGGCGCGGAGGGAGTCCGTGTCGCTGTTCGTGGTGCTGCTCTCCGCGTTCTACCTCCTCATGGCGAGCCGCAGCCGCCAGCGCGACCTCGTGGTCGGGACACCGACGACCGGGCGTAACCGGCCGGAACTGTCCGGCATGATCGGGTACTTCAACAGCACGGTGGCACTGCGCGCCGACCTGTCCGGGGACCCGAGCATCACCGAGCTGTGCGCCCGCGTGCGTGATGTCGTGCTGGGCGCCCTCGAGCACCAGGAGATCCCGTTCGACCGCGTCGTCACCGCACTCACCGGCGACCGGGACCTGAGCCGGACACCCCTGTTCGACGTCTGCCACGTCCACCAGGAACTGCCGGCGCTGCAGTCGCAGCAAGGGCTCACGGAGACGCTGTTCGACCAGGAGGACCCCGCGGCCATCGCGTTCGGCGGGGTGCCGTCCGGCACGGCCAAGTTCGATCTCACCCTCGTCACCACGGAGCGGGGCGGCGAGGACGGCATGGCGGCCGGGCTCGAGTTCAGCACGGAACTGTTCACCGAGCGGACTGCCGCCGCGCTGTGCGCCGAGTATGTCCGCCTCCTCGAGGGTGTCGCGGAAGCGCCCCGCACACAACCCATTTCCATGTTCCTGACCGACGCAGCCCCAACGCCGGCGGCGCGACTGGTGGCACCGCCCCTGGTCCCGGCCGACCGGCCCCGGCAGCCCTCGACCGGCGCGGAACCGCCGAGCTACTCGACCGCACGGGTGACGGCGACGCTCGACGGACAGCCGGGTCACCCGGAACTGCTCGCCGCCTGGCTCACGCTCCTCGCCTGGTACACGGCGCAGGACGAGGTGGCGGTGGGCACCGTCGCGGGGCCGGGGAGACCGCCGCGACTCGTCGCCGTGGACCTGTCCGGCGAACCCACCTACCCGGAGCTTGTGGAGACCGTACGCGGGGAGCTCTCCGCGGACCCTCGCGCGGCCGACTCGGCGGTGCAGCACTTCCCGGTGCGCTGCGACGGGGAGCGCGACGGCGGTGACGATCGGGCCGGCCCGTCGCCCGTCGAACTCGGACTGTCGTGGACCCGCGGTCCCACGGCACTCACCCTCGAACTCGACTACGCCACCGACCTCTTCGACCGGAGCACCGCTACCGCGATGCTCACCGACCTCCGGCGGCTGCTCGCCGGACTCGAGGCTCATCCCGACCTGCCCACCCAGGAGGTGGCGATGGAGTACGTGCATCAGGACGACACAGGCTTCTCGACGGAGGCGGCGCGATGAGTGAAGACAGTGCGATGAGCGTCGGTGTGGTGGGGGCGGGGACCATGGGCGCCGGGGTGGCCGAATGTCTCGCGCAGGCCGGCCACGACGTGATCGTCGTCGATCCCGACCCACAGGCTGTCGAGCGGGCCCGGTCTCGGATGCGCGACTCGCTGCGGCTCGCGATACTCCTCGGCCGGGCCGGTGGTCCGAAACCCGCCGAGGTCGCCGCGCGGGTGCACTGGACCGGGCAGATGACCGATCTGCGGGACGCCGCCGTCGTCATCGAATGCGTCCCCGAGCGAATCGATCTCAAGGAGAAGGTCTTCGCCGAACTGGACCGTGTGTGCGCACCCGCCGCGCTACTCGCGTCGTGCACCTCCGGCATCCCCGTCGACCGTCTCGCGGACAGTACGACGAGACCGGAACAGGTGGTCGGACTGCATTTCATGAACCCCGCGCCGCTCAAGGACACCGTCGAGGTGGTGCGGGGGCCGCGGACGTCGCCGCAGTCGCTGGACCGTGCGCTGGCGCTCCTCGCCTCGCTGAACAGGACCGGCATCGTCGTCGGCGACGGTCCCGGATTCCTGCTGAACCGTGTCCTCATGCTGTGTATCGCCGAGGCGGCAACCGCGCTCGGCGACGGTATCGCCGACGCGGACACCACCGACGCGTTGTTCGAAGGTTGCCTCGGCCACCCGATGGGACCACTGCGGACCGCGGACCTGATCGGCCTGGACAACGTCCACGACACGATGACCGCGCTGCGCGAGTTGACCGGCGACGACCACTACCACCCGCCCGAAGCGCTCGTCGCCCTGGTCGAGGCCGGTCATCTCGGACGTAAGACCGGGCGAGGATTCCATGAGTACCGGTGAGGTGCTGCCCCTCACCTACGATCAGCTCGCGGTGCTCCGCGCCGACCTGCCCGATTCCTCCTTCGGACAGTATCTCGAACTCGAAGGGCCGCTCGACGAAGACCGGTTCTGCCGGGCACTGCAGCAGACGCTGGCCGAATGCCACGGCCTGCACACCACTTTCGTGCTCGACGGCCCGGAACCCGGACAGGTCGCCGGCGCCGCGGTGACCGGCCCGGACGTCCTCGACGCCGCCGCGTCCGACGATCCCGGCCGGCTCGTGACGACGTGGATCGACCACGAGCTGAACCGGCCGATGGACCCCGGAACCGGACCGCTGTATGTGCACGTCCTGTTCCGGCTTCCGCGCGGCCGATACGGGTGGTTCCAGCGCTACCACCGCCTGGTGAACGACGAACCGGGCATGACGGCGATCGTCCGCCGCACCGCCGAGACCTACGAGACGGGGGAAGCCGCTCCCACCTCGCCGCCGGAGTCCCGGCCGTTCGTGCCGCCCTCCGTCCCGCTGACCTCCGATGCGCGATACCGCGAGAGCGACTCCTGGGCGGACGATCGCCGCTACTGGGAGCACCTGCTCGCCGGAGCGCCGCGACACGAGACCCCGTCCGGACCGATCGCCGAAGAGGGGAATCCCGGCCCGTTCACCATTCCCGCCGACGGCGCGCTCGTGCGGCTCGCACGGCGCAGTGGTGGTGGTTCCGCCGCCGTCCTGCTCGCGGCGCTGGCGGTGTACCGGCACAGCCGCACCGGTGTCGAGGACGTGCTGGTCGGGCACCGGTCGCACGGGTCCACCACGCCCGTGAGGCTGTCCCTCGCACCGCAACTCACGTTCGACGCGCTGACACGGAACGTGGGATTGCAACTCCGGAGATCCCGGAGACACCGGTTCCTCGCGTCCGCAGATGGTCCGGTGGAATCGTGGCCGGTCGCAGGCGGAATGCGCGAACACCTCGGCGTCGAGCGCATCGGTGAGGGTGCCGTCGCCGTCGTGAAGCGGTGGGACTCCACCGGCGGCGGGGTGTTCGTGGAAGTCGACGACCGAGACGGTTCCTGGACCGTCGACGTGCACGGCCCCGGCGACGCCCAGCGCCTCGCCCACATTCTCGACGCCGCGGTCGCGGCACCGGATACGCCGTTGGCTGGTGTGGATGTGTTGGGTGTGGTGGAGCGTGGGTTGTTGGTGCCGGTGCGGGGTGGGGTGGGTGTGGGGGTGCGGTTGTTGCCGGAGATTGTGGCGGGGGGTGTTGCGGCGAATCGGGGTGGTGTGGCGGTCTCGTGTGGGGGTGTGGAGTTGTCGTATGGGGAGTTGGATGAGTGGTCGAATCGGTGGGCGCGGGTGTTGATCGGGCGGGGTGTGGGTCCGGGGTTGGTGGTGGGGGTGGCGGTGCCGCGGTCGGTGGAGTTGTTGGTGGCGGTGTGGGCGGTGGTGAAGTCGGGGGCGGCGTTTGTGCCGGTGGATCCGGGGTTGCCGGTGGTGCGGGTGCGGGAGTTGTTGGTGGATTCGGGTGCGGTGGTGGGGTTGTCGGTGTCGGGGGTGGTGTTGCCGTCGGTGGTGGAGTGGTTGCGGGTTGATGATGTGGTGGTGGTGGAGGGGGTGTCGGGTGCGGGGGTGTCGGATGGGGATCGGGTGCGGCGGTTGGTGGTGGGGGATGCGGCGTATGTGATGTATACGTCGGGGTCGACGGGGCGGCCGAAGGGGGTGGTGGTGACGCATGGGGGGTTGGCGAATTTGGTTGAGGAGGTGCGGGTTCGGTTCGGGTTGTGGTCGGGGTGTGTGGTGTCGCATGTGGCGTCGCCGAGTTTTGATGCGTCGGTGTACGAGTGGTTGATGGCGTTTTCGGTGGGGGCGCGGTTGGTGGTGGCGCCGCCGGGGGTGTTCGGGGGTGCGGCGTTGGGGGAGTGGTTGTCGGTGGAGGGGGTGACGCATTGTTTTGTGACGCCGTCGGTGTTGGCGACGGTGGAGTCGGGGGGTTTGGGGTCGGTGCGGGTGTTGGTGGTGGCGGGGGAGGTGTGTGGGCCGGAGTTGGTGGCGCGGTGGGCGCCGGGGCGGGAGTTTTTCGATGCGTATGGGCCGACGGAGGTGACGGTGCAGGCGACGGTCAGTGATGCGTTGGTGGCGGGGGGTGTGGTGACGGTGGGTGGTCCGGCGGTGGGTGTGGAGGTGGTGGTGCTGGATGGGTGGTTGCGTCCGGTGCCGGTGGGTGTGGTGGGGGAGTTGTATGTGGGGGGTGCGGGGTTGGCGCGGGGGTATCTGGGGCGGGCGGGGTTGACGGCGGGGTCGTTTGTGGCGAATCCGTTTGGGGTGGTGGGGTCGCGGTTGTATCGGACGGGGGATTTGGTGCGGTGGGATGGGTTGGGGTCGTTGGTGTTTGTGGGGCGTGCTGATTTTCAGGTGAAGGTGCGGGGTCAGCGGGTGGAGTTGGGGGAGGTGGAGTCGGTGTTGGTGTCGTGTCCGGGGGTGGGGGCGGCTGTGGTGGTGGTGGGTGAGGGTGGTCGGTTGGTGGGGTATGTGGTGCCGGAGGTGGGGGTGCGGGTGGATCCGGGTGTGGTGGTGGAGTTTGCGGGGTCGGTGTTGCCGGGGGGTGTGGTGCCGTCGGTGGTGGTGGTGTTGGGGGAGTTGCCGGTGACGGCGAGTGGGAAGGTGGATCGTGCCGCACTCCCCGCACCGGACGTGGCGCGCGGACCACATCGCGCGCCGCGGACAGCGACGGAAGAAACGCTGGCGTCGGTGTTCGCCGAAGTGCTCGGCGTCGACCAGGTCGGCTTGGACGAGTCGTTCTTCGCGCTGGGCGGCGACAGCATTCTGTCGATCCGGCTCGTATCCCGTGCCAAGGCACGAGGTCTCGTGTTCACGCCACAGCAGGTGTTCGAGCACCGGACGGTGGCCGCGCTGGCCGCGGAGTCGGAGATCACGGATGGTGAGACCACGGTTGCGCTCGCCGAACTCGCGGGCGGCGGAATCGGCACGTTCCCGCCCACGCCGGTGGTCCGGTACCTGATCGAGCGCGGCGGACACTTCGAGCGGTTCAGCCAGAGCGTGCTGCTCGACCTCCCGGGCGGCATCGACTCGGACCGGCTCCTCGAGACCATCACCGCGGTGCTCGCACGACACGACATGCTGCGGTCGCGGCTCTATCAGGGCGCGAACGGGCAGTGGCAGATGGAGACTCGTGCCGCGACAGAGATCGACACCGACGCATTGGTCCGGCGGATCGCCTTCGACCCGGCGACCGATCCCGGCACGGTGGCAGACCTGATCGCCGCCGAGCACCAAGCGGCCGTGAACAGATTGCGGCCGTCCGACGGGGTGGTCGTCCAGTTCGTGTGGCTCGACCCGGAGCCTGCCGCCACGCCCCCGGCCCGGGCAGGCCGATTGATCGTGGTGGCCCACCACCTCGCGGTCGACGGGGTGTCGTGGCGGATTCTGCTGCCCGACTTCGCAACTGCCTGGTCCCAGATCAGCACGGGGGTCGCGCCGGACCTCCCGGAACCGGCGACGTCGATGCGCCGCTGGGCGCACGCGCTGGCCGAGGAAGCTGCCCGCAGCGAGCGAGCCGCAGAGCTGGTGTGGTGGCAAGACGTCGTCGAAGGACCGGATCCTCCGATCACCGACCGCCCCCTCGATCCGGGGCTGGACCTCGCGACCGCGCTGCAGGACGTGAGTGTCGAGACGTCCCGCGACGACACGTCCGCTCTGCTCACACGCCTGCCGGAGCTGTATCACGGGGGCGTCCTCGACGTCCTGCTGACGGCGCTGGTGGTGGCGTCGTCGAGGTGGCGAGCGGAGCGGGGAATACCGGGAACGTCGACTCTGATCCGGTTGGAAGGCCACGGCCGGGAGCAACAGGTGGTGCCCGGTGCCGACCTGTCCCGCACCGTCGGCTGGTTCACGACGGTCTTCCCCGTCCGCGTCGATCTCCGGGGCATCGACCTCGACAACGCGCTGGCCGGCGGCCACGACATGGGCAGCGCCGTGAAACGCGTGAAAGAACAACTCAGGGCAGTGCCCGACATGGGCATCGGCTACGGTCTGCTCCGGTACCTGAATCCGGACACCGCAGGCAGCCTGCCGAGAACGGAACCGGGGCAGATCAGCTTCAACTATCTCGGTCAGGTGCCGGATTCGGCGGACGGCAACTCCGCGGTCGGCTGGAGTCCCGCCGACGGGTTCGGCGACCTGCGGTACGTCCCGGACCCCGACATGCCGGCGTCTGCCGCCGTCGAGGTCAACGCGATCGTGACCGGCGGACGACTCCGGGTCGGGTTCGGTTTCCCGGACACCCTGCTCGCGCACGCCGACGTGGAGCGGCTGGCAGCACGATGGCGGGAAGCGTTGTTCGCCTTGGTGTCCCACGCTCGCGGTGGGGACGCAGGCGGACTCACACCGTCGGACGTTCCGCTCGTCGACGTCACCCAGAGCGACCTCGACACATGGGAGCGGCGCTTCGGTGCGCTCACCGACGTGTGGCCGCCCGCACCATTGCAGGCCGGGTTGCTGTTCCACGCGCTGCTGGCGAGACCGTCGATCGACGCATACACGGTGCAGGTGGAACTGCACCTGAAAGGCGCCGTCGACCCGGACCGGATGCGCCGCGCCGCACACGCATTGCTGGAGCGGCACGCGAATCTGCGGGTGGCGTTCGTTCCCGCCCGAGACGGAACATTCGTCCAGGTGGTTCCCGCGGCGGTCGACGTCCCGTTCCGCGAGATCGACCTCACGGATCTACCCGAGGCCGAGCGCACCGCCGAACTGGACCGGGTCCTCACCGCCGACCGCGCCGAGCCGTTCGACACGTCCCGGGCCCCTCTGGTGCGGTTCCTGCTCGTGACGACCGGCAGCCGCGAATCGCGGCTCGTGTGGACCAATCATCACACCCTTCTCGACGGATGGTCGATGCCGCCGGCGATCCGCGAGCTGCTCGCGCTCTATGTGGCCGGAGACGAGGACGTGTCGGCGCTGCCACGCCCCCGGCCCTACCGAGACTTCCTGTCGTGGCTGCATCGCCGAGACCCGGCGGACTCGCGAGCGGCGTGGGCGACCGCGCTCGCCGGCGTCGACGGTCCGACGCTGCTCGTGCCCGACGCACAGGGACGGCCGCTGTCGGCTCCTCCCGAGAGTGCCCGGTTCACCGTGTCCGAGGAACTGACCGCCGACCTCACGACACTCGCGCGCACCCGCGACACGACACTGAACACGGTGACGCAGGTGGCGTGGGGCATCGTGCTCGGCGCAGCAACCTCCCGCCACGACGTGACGTTCGGGAGCACCGTGTCCGGCCGGTCGCCGCACCTGTCCGGTGTCGAATCGATGATCGGGTTGTTCGTCAACACCGTGCCCACCCGCATCACTCTGAACCCCCGGGAAACGCTGGGCCGGCTGCTCGACCGGACACAAGCGGAACAGGCAGCCCTCCTCGACCACCATCACCTCGGGCTCGCCGACATCCAGCGAGCAGCCGGCCCCGACATCGGTTTCGACACGGCGACCGTCTTCGAGTCGTACCCGATCGATCGGGGAGGCCTGACCGAGGACACCGACCTCGCCGGGATCCGGGTGGTCGACGTGCGTGGCGTCGACGCCACGCATTATCCGCTGAGCGTCGCCTTCTCGGTGGACACGCAGCTGCGCATGACGTTTCACTACCGACCCGACCTGGTAGACCGGGCCACCGTCGACGCGATCGCAGGCCGGGTGACCCGGGTGCTCGAGGTGATGGCCTCCGATCCGGATACGCCGTTGGCCGGTGTGGATGTGTTGGGTGTGGTGGAGCGTGGGTTGTTGGTGCCGGTGCGGGGTGGGGTGGGTGTGGGGGTGCGGTTGTTGCCGGAGATTGTGGCGGGGGGTGTTGCGGCGAATCGGGGTGGTGTGGCGGTCTCGTGTGGGGGTGTGGAGTTGTCGTATGGGGAGTTGGATGAGTGGTCGAATCGGTGGGCGCGGGTGTTGATCGGGCGGGGTGTGGGTCCGGGGTTGGTGGTGGGGGTGGCGGTGCCGCGGTCGGTGGAGTTGTTGGTGGCGGTGTGGGCGGTGGTGAAGTCGGGGGCGGCGTTTGTGCCGGTGGATCCGGGGTTGCCGGTGGTGCGGGTGCGGGAGTTGTTGGTGGATTCGGGTGCGGTGGTGGGGTTGTCGGTGTCGGGGGTGGTGTTGCCGTCGGTGGTGGAGTGGTTGCGGGTTGATGATGTGGTGGTGGTGGAGGGGGTGTCGGGTGCGGGGGTGTCGGATGGGGATCGGGTGCGGCGGTTGGTGGTGGGGGATGCGGCGTATGTGATGTATACGTCGGGGTCGACGGGGCGGCCGAAGGGGGTGGTGGTGACGCATGGGGGGTTGGCGAATTTGGTTGAGGAGGTGCGGGTTCGGTTCGGGTTGTGGTCGGGGTGTGTGGTGTCGCATGTGGCGTCGCCGAGTTTTGATGCGTCGGTGTACGAGTGGTTGATGGCGTTTTCGGTGGGGGCGCGGTTGGTGGTGGCGCCGCCGGGGGTGTTCGGGGGTGCGGCGTTGGGAGTGGTTGTCGGTGGAGGGGGTGACGCATTGTTTTGTGACGCCGTCGGTGTTGGCGACGGTGGAGTCGGGGGGTTTGGGGTCGGTGCGGGTGTTGGTGGTGGCGGGGGAGGTGTGTGGGCCGGAGTTGGTGGCGCGGTGGGCGCCGGGGCGGGAGTTTTTCGATGCGTATGGGCCGACGGAGGTGACGGTGCAGGCGACGGTCAGTGATGCGTTGGTGGCGGGGGGTGTGGTGACGGTGGGTGGTCCGGCGGTGGGTGTGGAGGTGGTGGTGCTGGATGGGTGGTTGCGTCCGGTGCCGGTGGGTGTGGTGGGGGAGTTGTATGTGGGGGGTGCGGGGTTGGCGCGGGGGTATCTGGGGCGGGCGGGGTTGACGGCGGGGTCGTTTGTGGCGAATCCGTTTGGGGTGGTGGGGTCGCGGTTGTATCGGACGGGGGATTTGGTGCGGTGGGATGGGTTGGGGTCGTTGGTGTTTGTGGGGCGTGCTGATTTTCAGGTGAAGGTGCGGGGTCAGCGGGTGGAGTTGGGGGAGGTGGAGTCGGTGTTGGTGTCGTGTCCGGGGGTGGGGGCGGCTGTGGTGGTGGTGGGTGAGGGTGGTCGGTTGGTGGGGTATGTGGTGCCGGAGGTGGGGGTGCGGGTGGATCCGGGTGTGGTGGTGGAGTTTGCGGGGTCGGTGTTGCCGGGGGGTGTGGTGCCGTCGGTGGTGGTGGTGTTGGGGGAGTTGCCGGTGACGGCGAGTGGGAAGGTGGATCGTGCCGCACTCCCCGCACCGGACGCTCCGGTGCGTCGATTCCGGGCTCCGGCCACCCCGTTCGAGGCCGTCGTCGCCGAGGTGTACGGCGACGTCCTCGGTGTCGATCGCATCGGTGCCGACGACGACTTCTTCCGGTTGGGCGGAGATTCGCTGTCGGCCACCCGGGTCGTCGCACGGGTCGATGCCGCTCTCGGCGTCGACGTCGGCGTACACGCCCTGTTCGAGGCGCCCACCGTGGCCGGGTTCGCGGAGCGCGCGGCGAAAGCAGGTGTGCTGACACATCGGCCGGAGTTGCGGGCAGCGCCGCGCCCCGAGCGTATTCCCCTGTCCCTGGCCCAGACCCGCATGTGGTTCCTCAACCAGTTCGACACCTCGTCGCCCGCCTACAACATCGCCATGGCGTTCCGGCTCACCGGCGCACTCGACCTCGGTGCGCTGCGGGCTGCGGTGTCCGATGTGGTGGAGCGTCACGAATCGCTGCGCACCCGATTCCCGATGGCCGGCGAAGAACCGGTGCAGGTGATCCTCTCGGCCGCTGATTCGGTGCCGGACCTGCCCGTCACGTCCGTGTCGAGCGAAGCGGAGTTGCGGGAACGGCTGTCGGCGGCGGTCGCGGAGGGGTTCGACGTCACAGCGCAGATCCCGGTGCGGGCAGCCGTGTTCGAGACCTCCGACACCGACCGCGTGCTGCTGGTGGTGGTCCACCACATCGTCGCGGACGGCGTGTCGATGGTCCCGCTCGCGCGCGACATGATGGTGGCATACACCGCGCGGGCGGCGGGGCACGCCCCGGAGTGGCGCCCGCCGACGGTCCAGTACGCCGATTTCACGCTCTGGCAGCGCCAACTCCTCGGGTCGGAAGACGATCCGCAGTCGATGGTGTCGCAGCAACTGGACTACTGGCGCACCACGCTGGCCGGTCTCCCCGCCGCCCTGGACCTGCCCGCCGACCGCCCGCGGTCGATGCAACGCACGCCCGACGGGAGCAGGGTCGGATTCGAGATCGACGCCGGTCTGCACCGCCGGCTGCTGGCGACGGCGTCCACGCACCAGTCGACCGTGTTCATGGTCGCGCACGCCGCCCTGGCCGCGTTCCTCGCGAGGATGTCCGGTACCGAGGACATCGCCGTCGGCACCCCGGTCGCCGGTCGCGGCGAGGCCGCCCTCGACGACGTCGTCGGGATGTTCGTCAACACCGTGGTGCTGCGGACCGTCGTCGCCGACGCGAGCCGGTTCTCCGAACTGCTCGAGCAGGTGCGCGACGTCGATCTCGGTGCGTACGCCCACGCGGAGGTGCCGTTCGAGAAGGTCGTGGAAGCGCTGGATCCGCCCCGCTCGACGGCACATTCACCGCTGTTCCAGGTGCTGCTCGAGTTCCAGAACGTGGAGCGCCCCGACCTCTCGCTGCCCGGCGTCGAGGTGGGCGGTATCGATCTCGGTGCGACGATCGCCAGGTTCGACCTGCAGCTGACGTTGTCCGAGGAGTACACGGACGACGGAACACCGGCAGGCATCACGGCCGGTTTCACCTACGCCACCGACCTTTTCGACGCCGAAACCGTCGCAGGCCTGGCCGACCGGTTCGTCCGGATGCTCGACACCGCCGTCACCGACCCGTCGATCAGGGTCGGCGACCTCGAGATCCTCGACGCCCTCGAACGGGACGAACTCGTGCCCATGCGCGGCTTTCCCGCGGCCGCGGAGCGCACACTCCCGGACGTCCTCACCGCGGGCGCCGCGCTCGCACCGGGGGCGACCGCAGTGTCGTGCGAAGGCGTCACCGTGTCGTACCGGGAACTCGACGAGCGGTCGAACCGACTGGCCAGGGCTCTGATCCGTCGGGGTGCCGGCCCGGACGCATTCGTCGCGATCGGCGTGCCGCGATCGATCGAATGGGTGCTGTCGGTGTGGGCGGTCGCGAAATCGGGGGCGGCGTACGTGCCGGTCGATCCCGCCCTGCCGCCCGCGCGCACCGGCGGCATGCTCGAGGATTCGGGTGCGGTGCTCGGGTTGACGGCGACGGCGCACCGTGACCGGCTACCGGGAGTGGTCCCGTGGTTGTTGCTCGACGATCCCGCGGTGGCGAGCGAATACTCCGGCGACGCGGTGACCGACGCCGACCGGCTGCGTCCGCTGAGAGTCGACCACGCCGCGTTCCTGCTCTATACGTCGGGATCGACGGGAACACCGAAGGGGGTCGTGCTCACGCACGGCGGACTCGCGAATCTCGCAGTCGAGGAACGGGAACGGTTCGCATCCATGCACGGTGCGCGGGTGTCGCATCTGGCGTCACCGAGCTTCGACGCGTCGTTGTTCGAACTGCTGATGGCGTTCGCCGTCGGCGCGACACTGGTCGTCGTGCCACCGACGGTCCTCGGGGGGCGGGAACTGGCCGAACTCCTCACCAGCGAACACGTCTCGCACGCATTCTTCACACCCACGATCCTGGACACCCTCCGCCCCGAGGACGTTCCGTCCCTGCGGATTCTCGCCGTCGCGGGCGAGCGGTTCCCACCCGAACTGGCCGACCGCTGGACCCCGGGACGATTCGTCTTCAACGGATACGGACCCACCGAGGCGACGGTGCAGACCACGGTCAGCGAGGTGCTCTCGCCCGACGAACCGGTGAACGTCGGAGGCCCGGGGCGGGGCGTCGACGTGATCGTGGTGAACGCGTGGTTGCAGCCCGTTCCGGTGGGCGTGATCGGGGAACTGTACGTCGCCGGGCCGGGCCTGGCGCGCGGCTACCACCGGCGGTCCGCGCTGACGGCGGCGTCCTTCGTGGCGAACCCGTTCGGCGAACCCGGCTCCCGCATGTACCGGACCGGCGACCTCGTCCGGTGGAGTGAGATCGGCAGGCTGGAGTATGTGGGACGCAACGACTTCCAGGTGAAGATCCGTGGCCAGCGGGTGGAACTCGGCGAGATCGAGTCGGTGCTGGCCCGCTGCGACGGCGTCGGCCGCGCGGCGGTCACCGTGCACAGCGGCACCGGCGACCGGCTGGTGGGATACGTGACGGCCGAAGCCGGTGCGAGCATCGACACCGCCGAGGTACTCCGGTACGCCGGATCCCACCTCGCGCCCTACATGGTGCCCGCCCAGCTGGTGGTGCTCGACCGGCTGCCCGTCGGCCGCACCGGCAAGCTGGACCGGCGAGCGCTACCCGCACCGATTCTCGCGCCACGAGAGTTCCGGGCGCCCGCCACCGCAATCGAGGAGGCGGTGGCGGAAGTCTTCGCCGACATCCTGGGAATCGACCGCGTCGGGGCCGACGACGACTTCTTCGAGCTGGGCGGGAACTCTCTCGTCGCGACCCGGGTGGCGTCCGCGCTCCGCGACCGGCTCGGCACCGACGTCGTCCTGCAGTGGATCTTCCGCAACCCCACCCCGGAAGGCCTGGCTCGCCGCATCGTCGACCCGTCGGTGCTCGGAAGCATGCCGGCCGACGACGTGCTGAACGTCGTCGTGCCGTTCCGGGCGTCCGGCGCACAACCCGCGCTGTTCTGCGTGCACCCGGCAGGCGGACTCGCGCTGGGATACGCCGGACTGATGAAGTACGTCTCGCCCGACCGTCCGGTGTACGGACTGCAACTGCCGATCCTCAGCGGCGGAACGACGTTCGAGTCGATGGCGCAACTCGCCCACCGCTACGTCGTCGAGATGCGTGCGGTGCAGCCCCAGGGTCCCTACCACCTGCTGGGCTGGTCCCTCGGCGGTGTCATCGCCCAGGCCATAGCCGTCGAACTCCGTGAGTCCGGCGCCGAGGTCGGCACCCTCGCGATGATGGACAGCTACGTCGCGGAGGGCGAAAACTTCGGTGACCTCGAGGTGAACGCCGAGGAGTGGCTGCACGGGCTGGGTGTCGAGTTCGAGGGCGAGGGCGACACCGGCACGTCATACCGCGAG
Source organism: Rhodococcus wratislaviensis (assembly GCF_041228765.1). Classification (NCBI taxonomy): domain Bacteria; kingdom Bacillati; phylum Actinomycetota; class Actinomycetes; order Mycobacteriales; family Nocardiaceae; genus Rhodococcus; species Rhodococcus wratislaviensis. Next base: position 2,653,072 of record NZ_CP150488.1, read on the forward strand.
CAATTGGTCGAGATGCTCGGACGGTCCTTCGGCCGCGACCCCGCGTTCGCGTCGACCCTCCTCGGACGCATCAGCACCGGCCTGGAGAACTCGAAGCAGATCTCCACCGGATACAGGCCGCGGGTGTTCGACGGCGACCTGCTGTTCTTCAGCGCCGGGCAGTCCGCCGCCGGGGAGGAAGGCGAACGGCCGTCGCCGAGCGTCTGGCAGCCCGCGGTCACCGGCGTGATCGTCGAGCACAAGGTGGAGTGTGACCACCTGCGGATGACCACACCGGAAGCCCTCGCGGTCATCGGGCCGATCCTGGAGCGGTCTCTGGCGTCACGCCCCGATCGCACCGCCGATGACGGGCCAGGACTCCCGTAACTCGGTCTCGAACAGCCCCCACGAATGCGTGCCCTGCGAGAGATACGTGAACGTGGCGGGAATCCCCAGCGAGTGCAGCCGCGACTGGAACGCGGCCGCACACGCGTTGGTCACCATCTCGACGACGCTGCCGCCGATCGTCTGGGGCACCACCAGCACGGGGTCGTGGTTGTCGATGCTGCCGGGAAGTCCGTTGCCGCTCGAGACGAACACTTCTGTGCCGCGCAGACGTTCGGCATTCAGCATCGGGTCGTGCACCCGCCACCGCGGGTCCACGGCAGAGCCCCACATGTTGGCCGCATTGCCGCCGCCCCGCAATTCCACCATCGACCGCACCATCGCCTGACCTAGCAGCCCACTCGTCGCGGCACACCCGCTGTACGAGCCGACGGCACGATAGAAACCCGGAGCCTGAATGGCGAGATCGAGTACCGCGCCGCCCGCCATCGACACCCCGCCGATCGCGTTCGCCCCGGTGGTCGCGAACCGGCCGTCGATGGCTGCGGGGAGTTCGCTCGTCAGGTAGGTCTGCCACTTGTTCCGGCCGAGGACCGGATCGTCGGCATCCCAGTCGGTGTACATGCTGTACTGGCCGCCGATCGGCATTACCACGTTGACGTGCTTGTCGGCGAAGAAGTCCCGCACACCGGTGTTGTTGAACCAGGAGATCCCGTCCGACCCGCCGCCGATCCCGGTGAGCAGGTAGAAGGTGGGCGCCGAACCGCCCGATGCGGGAGAGATGACGTCGTTGGCCACCCACCGGCCCATCGACTCCGAATACACGTCCACCCTGGCGATGCGGGGCTCCGCCGACGCCGCCGGCGGACCGAGCACCGCCCACCCGGATACGACCAGCAGCATCACCGCCAGTACACGCAGAGAGAACGCGGATCGCAGAGCTTCGAACGGTCGCATGGACGCCCCCTGGCTGTGGCCTGCCCTTCCAATCTAGGACTGCGGGGTACCTGCTTGGTGCGGTTCCAGCGAACCGGTGTAAAGATGATTCGGTGACCGACAACGACCGGCCCGACGAGCGTTTCACCCTCGCAAGCGAGCGGACGTTCCTCGCCTGGATGCGAAGTTCGCTCGCACTTCTGGCCGGTGGCATCGCGATGATCCACCTGGTCCCCGAATTCAGCACCGGGTGGGTGCGGACGACCCTCGGCCTGATCCTGATCGGTCTCGCCGCAGCCGCGGCCCTCGTCGGCATGCGGCGGTGGTCGCAGGTCGAGAAGGCCCTGCGCGACGGATCACCGATGCCGCCGCCCCACGAGTTGTGGCTGTTCGCGGTGACACTGACGGTGGTGGCACTGGGAGCGGCGCTCGCCAGCCTGGTGGCCGCGCTCTAACCTGCAGAAGAGGTTTGCATCTCGCGAACCGGACGTGAAGACGAAGGAGTACACGGTGGCCCACGAACTCAAGCTCGGTTACAAGGCGTCCGCGGAGCAGTTCGGTCCGCGGGAGTTGGTGGAGCTGGGTGTTCTGGCGGAGGCACACGGTATGGATTCGGCGACGGTGTCGGATCATTTCCAGCCGTGGCGGCACGAGGGTGGTCATGCGCCGTTCTCGTTGGCGTGGATGACGGCGGTCGGGGAGCGCACGTCACGGTTGCAGTTGGGGACGTCGGTGATGACGCCGACGTTCCGGTACAACCCGGCGGTGGTGGCGCAGGCGTTCGCGACGATGGGGTGTCTGTACCCGGGGCGGATCATGCTCGGGGTGGGCACCGGGGAGGCGCTCAACGAGATCGCGACAGGCTTCGCGGGGGAATGGCCGGAGTTCAAGGAGCGGTTCGCGCGGCTGCGGGAGGCGGTCCGGTTGATGCGCGAACTGTGGCTCGGCGACCGGGTCGATTTCGAGGGGGAGTACTTCACCACGAAGGGGGCGTCGATCTACGACGTGCCCGAGGGAGGGATTCCGGTGTACATCGCCGCCGGTGGTCCGGTGGTGGCCCGGTACGCCGGTCGTAGCGGTGACGGGTTCATCTGCACGTCCGGTAAGGGCATGGAGCTGTACACGGAGAAGTTGATGCCTGCCGTCGCGGAGGGGGCGGAGAAGGCGGACCGTGATGTGGCGGAGATCGACAAGATGATCGAGATCAAGATTTCGTACGACACGGATCCCGAGTTGGCGCTGGAGAACACGAGGTTCTGGGCGCCGTTGTCGTTGACGCCGGAGCAGAAGCACTCGATCGACGATCCGATCGAGATGGAGAAGGCAGCCGATGCGTTGCCGATCGAGCAGGTGGCGAAGCGGTGGATCGTGGCGTCGGATCCGGATGAGGCGGTGGCGCAGATCCGCCCGTATCTCGATGCGGGGTTGAACCACCTGGTGTTCCACGCTCCCGGCCACGATCAGAAGCGGTTCCTGGAACTCTTCGAGCGGGATCTCGCGCCGCGGTTGCGGGGGTAGGCGGCTTCGCCGCCCGTGCGTGGTTAACGAGTGCAGTGACTCGTCAACCACTCACGGGCGCGGAGCGCCTCAGAGCATGTTCACGCGCTTGTAGAGATGGCGGGACGGACCGCCGAGCAGATCGGCATCGTCCAGGAACCGCATGAGCGGCTGCGAACTCTCACGGATCTTCTCGGCCCGGAACCGGTTGTTCTTCGCCTCGCGCAACGCGCGTTCGGTGTCCAGCCCGGCTGCCGCGTAGACGGCGGGATTGATCATGCTGGAGACGATCAGGTTCGACGCGATCGCGATGCACGCGCGGCTCGCCGCACGGTGTGCCTTGCTCATGCCCTGAGCCCGTCGCAGCGTCTCCTCCCGGGCGAAGCGCATGTGCCGCGCTTCTTCGACCACGTGAATCTTGCTGGTGACGCGGACGATCGGCTGGACGCGTGTGTCCTTCATCCAGTCGCGCTGCATGACGTCGAGGATCTCCTCGGCGACGAGAATGCCGGCGTACGCGACCTCTCCCGAGGCGAGCGCCTTGAACCCGCGACCCAGCGTCACCACCGACTTGCGCGGAACGTAGGAGGGGCACCCGAACTTCTCGGCGGTGCGCGCGAACATCACCGAATGCCTGCACTCGTCGGCCACCTCGGTCAGCGCGAACTGGAAATGGGCCTGCGACGCGTCCGTGGCGTACATGTCCCGGATGACCATCTGCTGGAGGATCATCTCGAACCAGATTCCGGTGCCCATGATCGAGGACACCTCGTGCTTCGTCAGCGTGATCTGCTGTTCGAACGTCATCTCGTCCCACATCGGCGTGCCGTACAGCGTGGACCACTCGGGTGTGAGGCCGTACAGGTCGTCGGGGACGGGCGCGTCCCAGTCGACCTCGACAGTCGGGTCGTACGACATGCGTGCGGAGGACTGGAGAAGCCGGGCGCCGGTGTCCTGGCGATCCGTGATCTTCGGATTGCGGATAGCGAGCGTCGAGCGTGCCATGAAATCCTCCATGTCAGTGTGTCCAGCAGTTACACCTAATCATGTCGAAGAAGATCCTTGACGTCAATGCCTCTGGTGTACAAACAGTGGACAAAGAATGGGTAGGTCCTCGGGCGTCAAGGCCTCGGTGATGATCCCCACAACTCCGACTCGCGGCTTGCTCAAAATTTGCCGATCGTCTGTAGTGAGTTCTCGGCAGCGGGCCCGGATGATCCCTTGCCCTGGCATCACCCTGCAGAAAGCGGAATGAACCCATGTCTGATCAGAAGAGTGCCGCACAGCCCCACAGCCACGACGTCGTCGTCGGCGCCCGCGTTCGGGTCCGTCGCGACTCCGACGCTCCCGCACCCGGTGTCGTGATCGAGGATTTCGCGGACCTGTCGCAGTCGGAGGGACTCCTCGGGCGTGATTGGGCGCCCGTGCACCGCTGGGCCGTAGCTCTCGACGACGGACGCCTCGTGTTCGCCGACGACGGCGAACTCGACCTCGACACCGACGCACCGCAGGCGGCGCTCGGCTGATTCAGCCGAGTCCGTCGGCGACATCCTGGAGTTGCTCGACAGTACCTGCGGCGATGGTCCGCACATGTTCGGTGACGACCGAAATCGGCCAGTCCCACCACGCGATCCGCACCAGCGCGGCGATCTCGGATTCCGAGTAGCGGTATTTGATGTGGACGGCCGGATTCCCACCCACGACGGCATAGTCCGGCACGTCCCGCGTCACCACCGAACCGGTCGACACGATCGCGCCGTGCCCGATACGCACCCCGGGCATGATCGTCGCGTTGCCTCCGATCCACACGTCGCTGCCGACGACGGTGTCGCCGCGCGACGGTAGATCGGCGAGCAGATCGGAATGCTGGGCCCACGACCCTCCCATGATCGGAAACGGGAAGGTCGACACTCCGCTCATCCGATGATTCGCGCCGTTCATGATGAACGTCGTCCCGGTCGCGAATGCGCAGAACTTGCCGATGATCAGCCGGTCCGGCCCGTAATGGTGCAGAACATTGCGCGTTTCGAACTCGTCCGCGAATTCGGGGTCGTCGTAGTAGCTGTACTCCCCGACGTCGATCAGCGGGTTCTCGATCAGCGGTTTGAGCAGGACCACCCGAGGCTGACCCGAAACGGGGTGCAGGGTCATCGGATCCGGTGCGGCATTCGTGGGCAATTGTGTCTCCATTCCCTCGGGCGCAGGTGTGCGCGATCTCTTGTATAGCGCCGTACGGCGCTGCGCTGCACGCGCTTTACGAGGGCCGACTATTGCCATTGTTCAGGGGCTGTTGCTAGAGTCGAACGTGTATTCGAACCTTGGGGGAGGTTGGTCGTGGGGGATGTGATTGCGCCGGATCTGGCCGAGTTGCGTGTGTTCGCGGCACGGCTGCGAGAGGTTTCCGCCGACGGGGATGCGGGGTTGGGGATCGAGTGGCTCGATGCGATCGAGTCGTTGAAGTCGGTCGGGTGTGCGGTGCAGGCGGTGATCACCGATGGTGTCGCGGCGAGTATTCGTGCGGACCGCAGGGCTCGGGGGTTGCCGCGGGCGGACTGGGGCCGCGGGATTGCGTCGCAGATTGCGTTGGCGCGCAGGGAATCCCCGAACCGCGGCGGTCGGCATCTCGATTTCGCGCAGGCCCTGGTGCACGAGATGCCCCACACCCTGGCCCTGTTGCGGTCGGGCCGGTTGAACGAATGGCGCGCCACCCTGTTGGTGCGCGAGACGGCGTGCCTGTCGGCCGCGGATCGGGGAAACGTGGACCGCCGGTTGTGCTCGGACCCGGCCACTCTCGACGGGGTCGGCGACCGCGGGCTGATCGCGCAGGCGAAAGCGTTGGCGGTGGAACTCGACGCCGCGGCGGTCGTGCGCCGGCACCGTAAGGCGGTGTCCGAGCGTCGGGTCACGACCCGTCCGGCGCCGGATTCCATGGCCTACCTGAGCGTGCTGATGCCGGTCGAGCAGGCGGTGTGTTTGCAGGCCACGCTCGGCCGGGATGCGGACAGCCTGATCGCCACAGGAAACAGCGGCGGTCGTACCCGCAGTCAGTTGATGGTGGACCTGTTGTTCGAGCGCGGCACCGGAGCGTCAGTGGCGTCGGGGGTGCCGGTGGCGGTGAACCTGGTGCTCTCCGACGAGACCTTGCTTGCCGGCGGGCACGAGGCCGCGCAGTTGCAGGGGTTCGGGCCGGTGCCGGCCGGAATCGCCCGGCAACTCGTGGCGGACGCCCTTGATGGTGACGTGGAGACGTCGGTGCGGCGGGTGTATTCGTGCCCGCAGTCGGGGGCGTTGACGGCGATGGAATCGCAGTCGCGCACGTTCCCGAAGAGTCTGAGACAGCTGATCGACCTGCGGGACCGGACGTGTCGTACGCCGTGGTGTGATGCGCCGATCCGGCACCACGACCACATCCGCTCCCGCCGAGAATCCGGTGCCACGACGGCAGACAACGGGTCCGGGCTGTGCGAGGCCTGCAACTACGCGAAGGAAGGCGACGGATGGACCGCCCGCCCGGTGCACAACCCCGGCGGCACCCACCTCATCGACGTGGGCACCCCGACCGGGCACCACTACCGCTCGGCCGCGCCGCCGCTCCCGGGCGCGGCATGACGGTCGGGTCACGCGGCGGTGAGAGCGAATACCCGCATCGTGCGGTTCGTTCGGTGCTCGTAGACGCCGTAGACGCGCACCATCTCGTCGAATTCGCGATAGATCCGCGTCCGCTCCGGTTCGGTGAGGAGGGTCGCGGTGACGGGGATGTCCTTCCCGCCGATCGTGACCTTCGCATTCGGCTCGGCGAGGAGGTTTCCCGACCACGCCGGGTGGTGATCCTGCCCGAAGTTGCTGCCCACGACGAAGATCTGCTCTCCCTCGCGGTAGTACAGGAGCGGGCTCGTCCGCGGCGCTCCCGATTTACGACCCGTCGTCGTCAGCAGGACAACCGGTGCGGCGATCGGACCGAGGATCGTGAAGCGTCCCCTGCTCTTCTGGAGGAGCCGGCGGTCGACTCCGGCGAGATTCCGGATCACCCACGATCCAGGTCGAGTGGCGGCAAATTTCGCGGCGGGCTCGCGGAGGAAGCTGTTCTCGCTGCCCCACCGGACATCAGGGAAGGGTGATTCGGCCATAGGTCATCTGACCGCCCGGCGGGTGCGGTGTCAATCGGCGAGCGGCGGTGGCCGGATACGCTATGGCAATGGCTGCGCCAGCGACACCCTCACCCGTGAATCCGCCCGCCCGTCCCCAGCCGTCGAGCGTCTACATCGCCTCACCGGAGGGCGACACCGGCAAGTCCACCATCGCGCTGGGTGTCCTGCAGATGCTGTGTGCGTCGGCGGCGAGGGTGGGCGTCTTCCGTCCGATTGCCCGATCGACGCAGGAAACCGACTACATCCTCGAGTTGCTCCTCGAACACACGACGGCCGACGTCGGCTACGAGGAGTCCCTCGGGGTCACGTACGAGCAGGTCCACGCCGATCCCGACGGGGCGCTCAGCGAGATCGTTTCCCGGTATCACCAGGTGGCGGCGCAGTGCGACGCCGTCGTCGTGATCGGCAGCGACTACACCGACGTGGCGAGCCCGAGCGAACTCGGCTACAACGCGAGGATCGCGGCCAACCTGGGCGCACCGGTGCTGCTCGCCGTGAAGGGAGCCCGGCGCACCCCCGAGGAGGTCGCGCAACTCGCCCATCTCGCGATCGGTGAACTAACTTCTCACCACGCCCATCCGCTCGCCGTGGTCGCGAATCGCTGTGACCCGGATCAGCTCGATGCGGTCACCGCCGCGTTGGCGTCGACCGGTGTGCCCGCGTGGAGTCTGCCCGAGATCCCGCTGCTGGTCGCACCGACCATGGCCGAACTTCTCGAGTCGATCGACGGCAGCCTGTTCAGTGGCGATCCTGAGCTTCTCCACCGCGAGGCGCTGCGGGTGATGGTGGGCGGAATGACGGCAGAGCACATTCTCGAACGGCTGACGGAGGGCACGGTGGTGATCGCCCCGGCCGACCGTTCCGACGTGCTGCTGGCGATGGTGAACGCGCATGAGGCCGAGGGATTCCCATCACTGGCGGGGATCGTCATGAACGGTGGGCTGATGCCGCACCCGGCGATCGCGAAGCTGATGGCCGGCCTGAAGCCGCGGTTGCCGATCCTCACCACCGAACTGGGCACGTTCGACACGGCCAGCGCAGCAGCGCAGACCCGTGGCCGGGTGGCGGTAGGTTCGCAGCGCAAGATCGACACCGCCCTGAGCGTCATGGAACTGCGGGTGGACGCACCCACGCTGCTGGAGCGGTTGAAGCTGCCGATCCCTTCGGTGGTGACTCCGCAGATGTTCGAATACCAGCTGATCGACCGCGCCCGCCGCGACCGCAAGCACATCGTGTTGCCGGAGGGCGACGACGACCGCATCCTCCGCGCGGCGGGGAGACTGTTGCAACGACAGGTGGCGGCGCTGACCATTCTCGGCGACGAGGTGCTGGTGCGGCGCCGCGCGGCGGAACTCGGCGTCGACCTCGGAGACGCGCAGGTGCTGGACCCCCGGACGTCCGACCACGCCGGTCCGTTCGCCGAGGAGTACGCGCGGCTCCGCGCCCACAAGGGCATGACCGTGGAGCGGGCCCGCGAGGTGATGGCCGACATCTCGTACTTCGGAACCATGATGGTGCACTTGGGAATCGCGGACGGCATGGTCTCCGGTGCCGCGCACACCACGGCGCACACCATCCGGCCGTCGTTCGAGATCATCAAGACGCAACCGGGGGTGTCCACGGTGTCGAGCGTGTTCCTGATGTGCCTGTCCGATCGGGTGCTCGCGTACGGGGACTGTGCGGTGGTGCCCGACCCCACGGCCGAACAGCTGGCCGACATTGCGATCTCCTCGGCGCAGACGGCGTCCCAGTTCGGCATCGATCCGCGCATCGCGATGCTGTCGTACTCGACTGGTGACTCCGGCAGCGGTGCGGACGTCGACAAGGTGCGCTCTGGGACGAAACTTGTTCGCGAGCGTCGCCCGGACCTGTTGGTGGAGGGCCCCATTCAGTACGACGCTGCCATCGAGCAGAGCGTGGCCGACAAGAAGATGCCCGATTCGGAAGTGGCCGGTAAGGCGACGGTCTTCATCTTCCCCGACCTCAACACCGGGAACAACACGTACAAGGCGGTGCAGCGCAGCGCCGGTGCGATCGCCGTCGGTCCGGTGTTGCAGGGCCTCAACAAGCCCGTCAACGACCTGTCACGAGGGGCGCTGGTCGAGGACATCGTGAACACCGTGGCCATCACCGCGATCCAGGCGCAGGGAGCAGAGCAGTGACCGAGGGGTCCGTACTGGTAGTCAATTCCGGTTCGTCGTCGATCAAGTTCCAGCTGATCCACCCGGACACCGGTAAGTCCTCCGCGTCCGGTCTCATCGAGAGGATCGGGGAACCCGAGGGGCGCATCGTCTATCACCACCGCACCGGATTGGCGGAGCGCCACGTGCACATCGCCGACCACCGGGCCGGGCTGAAGATGGTGTCGGACATCGTCGCCGAGGTGGGCCGACCGCTGAGGGAGGCGGGGATCGTCGCGGTCGGTCATCGCATCGTCCACGGCGGCGACGTGTTCTTCGAACCCACGATCATCGACGACGCGGTGGTGCAGTCCATCTCGGACCTTTCGGCCCTTGCGCCGCTGCACAATCCGGCGAACGTGATCGGGATCGAGGTGGCGCGGGAGGAACTGCCGGACATCCTGCACGTCGCAGTGTTCGACACCGCGTTCTTCCACACCCTGCCCGCGGAGGCGTCGACGTATGCGATCGACCGGCAGGTCGCGAGGGAGCACTCCATCCGGCGGTACGGCTTCCACGGCACGTCGCACCAGTACGTGTCGGCGCAGGCGGCCGACTTCCTCGGCAGGGACCTGTCCGAGCTGAACCAGATCGTGCTGCATCTGGGGAACGGTGCCTCGGCGTCCGCGATCCGCGGGGGACTGGCCGTAGACACGAGCATGGGGCTGACCCCGCTCGAGGGTCTTGTCATGGGCACGCGGTCCGGGGACGTCGATCCCGGTGTCATCCTGCACCTGCACCGCAGCGGGATGGGTGTCGATCAGATCGACGACCTCCTGAACCGGCACTCCGGACTCAAGGGCCTGTCGGGTGTCAACGACTTCCGGGCGCTCCTGACGCTCGTCGGCGAGGGTGACGAGGCCGCGGCGTTGGCGTACGACGTGTACGTGCACCGACTCCGCAAGTACATCGGCGCCTACCTGGTGGAACTGGGCGGCGTCGACGTCATCACGTTCACCGGGGGAGTCGGCGAGAACAATGTCGACGTCCGCCGCGACAGCCTGGCCGGGCTGGGGCGCCTCGGCATCGTCGTCGACGACGACCGCAACGGCGCGGATTCCCGGGACGCACGCCGTATCTCGGCGGACGACTCCGACGTGCAGGTGCTGGTCGTGCCCACCAACGAGGAGTTCGCGATCGCCCGTGCGGCGGCGGACCTGATCGGGGCCTGAGCGTTACAGCAGGCTCTTGGGCCGGATGGCGTTGGCGAGATCCACCAGCGTGTACCGGTGAGTGCGCTCGGGGGCGTTGCGGGCCAGGGCCCGCAGGCCGGCCTCGGCGCCCTTGCGGAGGCCCCGTTCGGTGAACGGCACACCGAGGATCTGCTCGAGTTCCGTCGCCGACGTGTGACCGGCACGCATCCAGTCCAGTGCGGTGCCCAGTACGAGCGTACGCATCTGCAGTGCCCGGCTCTCCTCGGGTGCGAGCGCGGCGACGCGGAGTGCAGCCTCCCGGAGGGCTGCTTCGTCGATCCCCTCGATCGGTTTGCAGGACAACAGCATCAGCACACTCGTCATCCGGGCCATGGTGAAGTGCCGGGACGTCGCGGGAACCTGGTCGAGGGCGGCGATGGCACCGGGCAGGTCGCCGCGTTCGGTGAGTTGCCGCGCCAGCCCGAATGCCGCACTCACCATGCTGTGGTCGGTCCGCCACACCGTTCGGTAGTACTTCTCGGCGAACGCCCGCCACTGGTGGGGATCGGAACTTTCCCAGTGCTGCAGAATCAGTTCGGCGGTGGCGGCGAGCGCAAGCTTGGGAGCCGTCTCCCCGGGCATCGCCTTCAGCACGGATTCGAAGCGGGAGAACGCCGTCTCGTACTCGCCGTCGATGAGCGTCGCGAGTCCGGCGTACCAGTCGACGCGCCAGTTCCCGCCCATGTCTCCCTCCACGTCGCGGAGGAGTCCGGTGGCGGTGGCGGCGTCACCGAGATCGAGGTGCGCCTTGATCTCGGCGAGTGTGAGTTCCCGGGAGAACGACACGTCGAGGTCGCCGACGACCCGTTCGATACCGTTCTCGCGCGCGTGCCGAATGGAATCCAGTGTCTGCTGCGGTTCGCTGTGCACCGCGGCGGCCAGGAGCGGGGCGTTGGGATCGGTCGGGTCGATCAGGGGCACCGCCAACGCCTGCGCCACGGACTGCGGATCGAGGTTCTCGTCCCGGTCGACGCCGTCGACGTACACATCGGTCTGCTCGACGGCCTCATCCGTGCCGAACGTCGTTCTCTGCTTGCTGAACACGGTCGACAGTCCGGGATGCTCCTCGCCGGTCTGCTGCGCCAGCACCTCCCGCAGTACCGCCGTGAGCTGACCCGCCATCTCCTCGGCCGACGCGAAACGCCTGCTCGGATCGGGGTCGGTGGCGCGCAACAGGAGTCGGTGGAAGAACTCGTATTCCGCGAGGAGCGGCGCCTGCTCGGGGGACGGGATCCCGTCGAGGTACCGCCCCTTGTCGGACGGCATGTCGAGCGTCAGGACGGCGAGTGTGCGCCCCACCGTGTAGATGTCGGACGCCACGGTCGGGCCGGTCTTGACGATCTCCGGCGCCTGAAACCCGGGCGTGCCGTACAGGTAGCCGTAGTCCTCGATGCCGGCGACGGCCCCGAGGTCGATCAATTTGAGGGCGTCCTCGGTGACCATCACGTTGTCGGGTTTGAGGTCGTTGTACACCAGGCCGGTGGAGTGCAGATACGCCAGTGCGGGAAGGATTTCGAGCACGTAGGCGATGGCCTGCTCGACCGGCATGCGCTCGGGCTTCGCGTGCGTCGACAGGACGTCCCGCAGCGAGTGACCGCCCACGTACTCCATGACGATGTAGCCCATCGGGGTCCCGTCCGACCGGGGATGCTCCACGAAGTTGAAGATCTTGACGATGCTCGGGTGGGCCACCTCGGCGAGGAACTGGCGTTCGGCGACCGCCACGGCCTGAGCCTCGGCGTCGCCGAAGTGCAACAGACCCTTGAGGACCACCCACCGGTCGCTGACATTGCGATCGATGGCCAGATAGATCCAGCCGAGGCCGCCGTGCGCGATGCAGCCCTGCACCTCGTACTGGCCGCCGATCAGCTCGTTCGGGCCGAGCAGCGGCCGGAAGTCGTAGGTGGCTCCGCACTTGGGGCACAGACCGAATTCGGAGCCCTCGGAGGTGGCGCTGGTGCGGCCCACCGGCTTGTTACATTTCCAGCAGAAGCGCTTGCTCTCGGGGACTTTCGGGTCGGTCATCACGGCGGACGCCGGGTCGAGTGTCTTCACGACGGGAACCTCGACGAGACCGCCGCCGAGACGCAGGCGCTGCCCGGACCGGGTGCGCGGTGAGCGCGTCGAGCGGCCGGTGCCGGACGCGCCGGACGGCCGGGACGTCGGCGCCGCCTGGGTGGCCGGACCCTCGTCCGGTTCTTCCCGAACCGCGGCCTGCGTAGCGTCCGCTTCCGGCTCCCGTACGGCGGCCTGGGTGGCGATGTCCGGGTCGGTGGACTCGGGATTCTTCGGATGGTGCGGCATGCGTCCCCTCAGTCCTGGTACACGGCGGACGGCGGGGCGGGGGACGGCCCCAGCATCGACAGCCACTGGTCGTACATCCTGGTCCAGGTACCGTCACGGCGGATGCGTTCGAGCGTGCCGTTGACGAACCGCACCAGGTCCTCGTTCGACTTGGTGATGCCGACGCCGTACGGCTCGGCGCCCATGCTGTCTCCGACGATCTCGAGATACGGGTCCTGGGACGCCAGACCGGCGAGGATCGTGTCGTCGGTGCTCACCGCATCGACCTGCCGCTGTTGCAGGACCACCAGGCAATCCGACCACATGGGGACCGTCAGGATGTCCGCGGTGGGCGCCACCTGCTGCAACCGTGTCAGCGACGTGGTGCCGCGGACGACGCAGACCCGCTTCCCGTCCAGGTCGGCGGCGCTGCGGATCGGGGAGCCCTTCACGACGAGAACCCGTTGCTGCGCCTCGAAGTATTCGGAGGAGAACGCCACCCGTTCCTTTCGGTCGCAGGTGATGGTCATCGTCTTGGCCACGATGTCGACCATCGATTCCTGAAGTGCCTTCTCACGATTCGCCGACGTGAGGATGCGGTACTCGAGTCGGTTCGGGTCGCCGAACAGGTCCCGCGCGATCTCCCGGGCGATGTCGACGTCGAAGCCCTGGACGGTACCGGTGGCCGGGTCGCGGAAACTCATCAGATTGCTGCCCGTGTCGAGGCCGACGACGAGACGGCCCCGTGCGCGGATGGCGTCGACGGTCGGCATCGGCGGCGCGGCGTCGGTGTCGGGGAACGGGCGAAGGCTCGCGGTGGGATCGCCGCAGTCCTTCTCGGGAGTCGGGGGCGCAGCGCTGGTTTCGGGCGCCGGCATCGCGGCCGCGGGAAGCGGGGGCTCGGTGTACGACACGCTCGGCGATCCGACGTGCTCCGGACTCGACTCGGCGCACCCGCCGATCAGCAACGTGGCCGCCACCAGCACCAGCGCGATCCGGCGCCGCCTCACTGGTACTCCCGCAATCGAGGCCACAACCCGATGATAATTCCGCCGAACGCGATCAGCGTCAGGACGAGGGCACCGGAACCGAGCGCGGTCAGCACCCGGGCCGCGGATTCGACATTCGACCGCAGCCGGTCGCGTGCGGTGCCGATTCCGTCGGTGAGCGCGTCGTCGACGGCGGTGAACTGAGCCGCGGAATCCGACGGTCCCGGTCCGATGGCGACCATTGCCGCCGAGACGAAGTCGCCCTTGGCGAGGATCTCGTTCATGCGGTCGTGTGCCGAGGACCAGCGCGTCCACGCCTCCTGCGCCCGTGCCACCTCGTCGTGGCCGACGGCGCGGTCGCCGTCGTGGGGGTAGCTCGACAGCAGTGTGTCGAGCTGACCGGACTTGTCTTCGAAGACGGCGTCGTAGTCACCGTTCGAGTCACGGCGGACCAGTTTGAGGGTCTCCTCGGTGCGCGCCTGCTGGGCCAGGATGCGGGCGGCGGTCAACTCGTGCATCGGGCGGGCGCCCTCGGTCAGTGCCCGCTTGGTGTCGAGGGAGGAGACCAACCCGGCGACCAGCATCCACACCAGGAGGATCGCCGTGCACGACGACGCCACGATCAACCCGAGGTTGAACGTGCGCCGACTGAGCCTCGCGATGACGATCTGGGCGACGAGCAGCGCGACGAGGGCCACGAGGATCAGGATCAGCGCCAGCCAGGGCGGACGGGAGTAGTCCCGTTGGGTGTCCGCGACGTCGGCTTCCTGCTGGGCGTGCAACTGCTGCGCCATCGGCAGCATGCTCGTCTGCATCAGCGTGGACGCCTCGCTGAGGTAGGCCGCGCCGACGGGATGACCGGTGCGGTTGTTGGCGCGCGCGGTCTCGACGAGACCGGAGTAGACGCTGAGGTCGGTGGACATGGAGGCGAGCAGGCGCCGGCTGTCCACGTCGCTCGCCGCGAGCCCGCCGGACGCGTACACGAGGTCGCCGGAGGCCGTGCCGATCGCCTGCGTGTACGTGTCCCGGAGTTCGGGAGGTTCGAGACCGCCGGAGATGAACGCCGTCGTGGCCGCGGCATCCGCCACCGACAGGGCGCTGTACAGGTTCTGCGCCGAGAACGACAGCGGTTCCGTCTCGGCGAGGACAGTGTCGAGGGTGGCCTCCCTGCTGTTCACCGTCGAGGCGGCCAGGAGGCCGGCGGTCAGGGTGAGCAGGACCAGGAGGGCGCCGAGGGCGGTGAGCTTGGCGGGAGTCGACACCAGGAACGCGCGCAGTTCCTTGCGGCGTGCCACCGCGGGGTCGACGTCGTCGTCCGCGGCGGCGGACAATGCGCGGCTGCCCCGGGGTTCGATCGACGGTGCCTCCCGCAGAACCACCTCGCACCCCTCCTGTGTCATGGCCGCACTTTGTGGGGAGCATATAAGCAGCGGTCGGTTCACGACTGCCGACGGGCAGTTCCGGAAGAAACCGTTAGTGTGAGGGAACTGCAGGGAGACCCATCAGGTCGGACAGGGGTAGTCGATGCGTGGTGACGGTGACGGCTGGGCAACCGGGCCGGACGGCAGTCGTCATTGGGGCAAGCACGGTGCGGCCGGGTTGTTGCTGCGTGCGCCGCTCCCGGACGAGACGCCGGCCGTGCTTCTGCAGCACCGTGCGGCCTGGAGTCACCAGGGCGGCACCTGGGCGTTGCCCGGCGGTGCCCGGGACAGCCACGAGACCACCACCCACGCCGCGGTACGCGAGGCGCACGAGGAAGCCGGCATCGAGAGTGCAGCGATCCGTGTCCGCACCGAGGTCGTCACGATGAAGGCCGCGAGCGGCTGGAGTTACACCACCGTGATCGCCGACGCCGAACGCCCGCTACCCACCGTCGCGAACGGCGAGAGCACCGAACTGCGGTGGGTGCGGGAAACCGACGTCGCCGGGCTCCCGCTGCACCCGGGATTCGAAGCGGGGTGGCCGCAACTGCGCACCACCGAGGTGCGATTGCTGCTCGACCGGCACGACGTGCTGGGCGAACGCGGCGCGCTGGCGCAGTTGTCGAAGGCTCTGCCCCGCACGGTGCACCTGCCGGACGGCACGTACGGGTGGCTGCCGCGCGTCGAGGTGCTCGAGGCCCCGGACGCAGTCGGTCGCCTCGCCGAACCGGCCGGCCACGGCACCACGCTGGGAACGATGACGGCGGTCGTCACCACCGACCCCGACCTGATCGAACAGTTGCCGACCACCGTCGTGGTCCTGCCGCCCGCCACGGTGCTGAACTGGCTGGATCAGCCGTAACTACGCGTTCTGCTGCAACAGGGCGGACAGCGAGCGCGCGGCGGCCTGCGGGTCGCGGGCCTCGGTGATGGCCCGCACGACGACGATGCGGGAGGCTCCCGCGGCGAGGATCTCCGGAACCCGGGCCTCGTCGATGCCCCCGATCGCGAACCACGGGCGGTTCGGCTCGGAGTCGGCGGTCGATCGCACCAGATCGATGCCCGACGCGGTCCGCCCGGGCTTGGTGGGGGTGGCCCACACCGGTCCGGTGCAGAAGTAGTCGACGCCGTCCTCGATCGCCGCGAGGCTGGCCTGCGCGCGGCTGTGGGTGGAGCGGCCGATCAGGACGTCGGAACCCACTACAGTCCGTGCGTACGGGACGGGCAGGTCGCCCTGGCCGAGGTGCAGCACGTCGGCCCCGGCCGCCAGCGCCATGTCGGCGCGGTCGTTGACCGCGAGCAGCGCTCCGTGACGCCTGGCCGCGGCCGCGAGCACCGACAGCGCCGCGAGTTCGTCCCGGGCGTCCATCGTGCCGAACTTCTTCTCTCCGGCCGAGCCCTTGTCGCGGAGCTGGATGATGTCGACGCCGCCGGACAGCGCGGCCTCGGCGAACTGCGCCAGGTCGCCCTTCTCGCGCCGAGCATCGGTGCACAGATACAAACGTGCTGTTCCGAGGCGGCGCCGACGGTCCGTGAGGTTGCTGTGATGCGAGGTGGTCACGGCATGACGGTAGCCTCTACGGTGAAAGTGCAACACGGGAGTCCCGGGGAACGTGGGGCTGAGAGGGGCTCACGCCGAGCCCGACCGTCATACCTGACCCGGATCATGCCGGCGCAGGAAGTGAGGTGGAGTTCAATGGCGAGATCGGTATCCGTCGTCGGAGGCGGAGTGATCGGCCTGTCCATTGCGTGGCGAGCAGCCCGCAACGGCTGGTCGGTGAAGCTGTACGACCCGTCGATCGGTTCGGGGGCGTCCTGGGTGGCGGGCGGCATGCTCGCCCCGTTGTCCGAGGGCTGGCCCGGCGAGGAGAGCGTCCTCGAACTGGGGAGCGCGTCGCTCGACCGGTGGCCCGAATTCGGGAAGGAACTCGAGGCCGGAGCCGGCGTCGAGCTGTTCACGTCGGAGAGTTCGCTCACCGTCGCGCTGGACGGCGCCGACGCGGAGGACCTGCGGACCATCGCCGAATGGGTGGGTGCCCAGGGGCGGGAACTGCAGATCCTGAACCGTGCCGAAGTGCGCGCCCTCGAGCCGATGCTGGGGCGTGGAGTCCGATTGGGACTCTTGGCCGTCGAAGAACTGGCCGTGGACAACAGGCTGCTGTTGCAGGCGTTGCAGCGGTGCGCCGTCGACGCCGGAGTGGAGCTGATCGGGGAGGCCGTGCACAGCCTCGACCGGCTCGACACGGACCAGATCGTCGTCACCGCGGGCATCGCGTCCCCGGCCCTGTGGCCCGGGCTTCCGGTGCGCCCGGTGAAGGGCGAGATTCTGCGGTTGCGCTCGCGTCCGGGGGTGACTCCCGCACCGGGCCGCACCATCCGCGGCAGTGTGCACGGCAGGCCCGCCTACCTGGTTCCGCGAGCCGACGGCATCGTCGTCGGTGCCACCCAGTACGAGTCGGGCAACGACACGCAGGTCACGGTGGCCGGTGTGCGGGACCTGATCGCGGACGCCGAGGCGCTGATGCCCGCCATCGGCGAGTACGAACTGCGGGAGACCTCGGCGGGTCTGCGTCCGATGACGCCGGACAACCTGCCGCTGATCGGCCGGGTGTCCGATCGGGTCGTGGTGGCGACGGGACACGGCCGTAACGGCATCCTGCTCACCCCGGTGACCGCCGACGCGACGGTGGCATTGTTGGAGGGCTCGGCACTGGTCGAGGCGAAAGCCGCCGACCCCGAACGTTTCGAGAAAGTAGCGAGGTAGAGATGAGTGAGCAGCAAGTAGTGGTGCCGATCGGCATCAGCGTCAACGGTGAGGACCACGAGTTCACGGAACCGTTGACCGTCGCCGGGCTGCTGGAGGTGCTGAACCTGCCCACCAAGGGCATCGCGGTGGCCGTGAACGGCGCCGTGTTCCCGCGCGCCCGGTGGGACGAGCTCGTGGTCCGGGGCTGGGAGATCGAGATCCTCACGGCGGTGCAGGGTGGCTGACGCGACGCCCGGCGTGCAGAAGGGCCTCACGATCGCGGGCCGCACGTTCGGTTCACGGTTGATCATGGGCACCGGCGGCGCAGCCAACCTCACGGTGCTCGAAGAGGCGCTCGTCGCGTCCGGCACCGAGCTGACCACGGTCGCGATGCGCCGCGTCGACGCCGTCGGCGGCACCGGTGTGCTGGACCTGCTGCGCCGGCTCGACATCGCGCCGCTGCCCAACACCGCCGGGTGTCGCGGTGCTGCCGAGGCGGTGCTGACGGCGCAACTCGCCCGCGAGGCGCTCGAGACCGACTGGGTGAAGCTCGAGGTCATCGCCGACGAACGCACCCTGATGCCCGACGCCATCGAGTTGGTCAGCGCTGCAGAGCAACTGGTCGACGATGGTTTCATCGTCCTGCCGTACACCACCGACGACCCGGTTCTGGCCCGCAGGCTCGAGGACGTAGGCTGCGTGGCCGTGATGCCGCTGGGTTCGCCGATCGGCACCGGGCTCGGTATCGCGAACCCGCACAACATCGAGATGATCGTGGACGGTGCGGGGGTACCCGTCATCCTCGACGCCGGCATCGGGACGGCCAGCGACGCGACCCTCGCGATGGAACTCGGCTGCGATGCCGTGCTGCTGGCCACGGCTGTGACCAGGGCGAAGGACCCGGCACTCATGGCGTCGGCGATGCGCGGGGCCGTGGTGGCGGGCTACGAGGCGCGTCACGCGGGCCGCATTCCCAAGCGGTTCTGGGCGCAGGCGTCGTCGTAGTTCTCGGGGTCGCGTCGGGGTCCCGCTCAGGGTCCGACCGGTACCAGGGGACGAGTCGGGAGTAGACCTGCGGCCGATGCGCGCCGGCCGCAGGTTCCGGCATCCTTCTCACCATGATTGAAGTGAGGGGACTTTCAAAGACCTTCGGTGCGACGAAGGCGGTGGACAACCTGACGTTCAACGTGAAGCCGGGTATGGTCACCGGCTTCCTCGGCCCGAACGGTGCAGGCAAATCGACGACGATGCGCATGATCCTCGGGCTGGACCGCCCCACGGCGGGCAGCGCGTTGATCGACGGCAAACCGTACAGCGACCTGGTGCAGCCGCTGCGGACGGTGGGGGCTCTGCTCGACGCGAAATGGGTGCACCCCAACCGCTCGGCCCGCGCCCATCTGCAGTGGATGGCGGCGTCCAACTCGCTGCCGAAGAGCCGGGTCGACGAGGTGCTGCACCTCGTCGGGCTCACCGAGGTGGCCGGGAAGAAGGCAGGCGGGTTCTCGCTGGGCATGTCCCAGCGACTGGGCCTGGCCGCCACGCTCCTCGGCGACCCGAAGGTGCTGCTGTTCGACGAGCCGGTGAACGGGCTCGACCCGGAGGGCATCGTCTGGATCCGGAAGTTCATGCAGCGCCTCGCCGCGGAGGGGCGCACGGTGCTGGTGTCGAGCCACCTGCTGTCCGAGATGGCGCTCACCGCCGAACATCTGGTGGTCATCGGCCGGGGGCGTCTGATCGCCGACACCACCGTGTCCGAGTTCGTCAGCAAGTCCTCGGAATCGACGGTGCGCGTGCGGAGCCCACAGCTGGACGCGCTGCGGAGCGCGCTGACGTCCAACGGGCTCACCGTGCGCGAGGACGGATCCGACGGGCAGCAGGCGCTCGTCGTGGTGGATTCGTCGACGGACGTCGTCGGCGGGATCGCCGGTTCGCAGGGCATCGTCCTGCACGAGTTGGCATCTCAGCGCGGATCGCTGGAGGACGCCTTTATGAAGTTGACCGGAGACGACGTGCAGTACCACGCAGAGGGCGTCGAAGATGTGATGAGGGGTGCACTGTAATGGCTGTTCTCAATGCCGAACGGATCAAGATCACGTCGACGAGGTCGCCGTTGTGGTGCACGGTCATCATCATCGTGCTGGGTCTCGGTCTCGCCGCGGTCATCGGGCTGAGCGCGAAGGCCAGCATCAACTCCTTCAACAACCAGATCGCCGACGGTAAGCAACCGGATTTCGATCCGTTCCTGCCGCAGATGTCGGACGCGGTCGGCGGTGTCTCCGGATTCGGCGTGCTGGTCCTGATGATCCTCGCGGCGCTCGCCGTGACCAGCGAATACCGGTTCGGCGTCATCCGCACCACGTTCCAGGCCATCCCGAACCGCGCGTCCGTCCTTGTCGCGAAGGCCGGCCTGATCGGCGCGTTCGGCGCCGTGCTGACGTTCGTACTCACCTTCGGCGCGTACGCCATCGCCAAGGCGACCGCGGGTGACGAGGCCGGAGCGGCGCTCACCTTGTCGGGTGACGACGCGTGGCGGTCGATCTACGGCGTCCCGATCTACGCGTTCCTGTGCGTGGTTCTCGCCGTGGGTGTCGGCACCCTGCTGCGCCAGTCGGCGGGCGCGATCGCCCTGCTGCTGCTGTGGCCGCTGCTGATCGAGAGCCTGTTCAACCTGTTCGGCTCGTTCGGCTCGAAGATCATGCCCTTCCTGCCGTTCCTCAACGCCAACAACTTCCTGGGGGCGCCGCAGGGGGTCGAATTCCACTGGGGCCCGTGGGGCAGCCTCGTGTACTTCGCGGTGTTCGTCTTCGTGATCTTCGGGGCCGGCCTGGTGGTCGTCAACAAGCGCGACGCCTGACACCCGATACAGTACTTTCGCCTCGCTCCTCCGCCAGGTGATCGTCGGGAGACCTGGCTGAGGGTGACAGCGGGGCGGGAGCCTGTGGGCCGGTGCGAAATCCATTCGCGCCGGCCCACAGGTGCTTCTGCGTTAGGCTCCCGACATGCGACTACGGGGAGCATTCACAGTCGGAGTGGCCGGTGCGATGATCTTGGCCGGGTGCTCGTCGACGAGCGAACCCGATTCGCCGCCGGTCGACGCGAGCGCTCTCGCCGCCTCGGTCACCGAGGGCGGCGTGGTGGGGCACCTGGAGCAACTGCAGACGATCGCCGAGAACAACAACGGTAACCGCGCGGCCGGAACCTCCGGCTACGACGCCAGTGTCGACTACGTCGCACAGGTGCTGGAAGACAAGGGCTTCGACGTCCAGACCCCGGAATTCGAGTTCCACAAGTTCGACGTCCGGACTGAGGCCCTCAGGTCCGGCGACCGTGACTTCGAGGTGCGTGCACTGTCGTACTCACCGTCCACCGGTCCGGAGGGGATCACCGCCCGCCTGGTGCCCGCACCCAAGGACGAGAGTCCGGGATGCGAGGTCACCGATTACGACGGCCTCGACGTGACCGGGGCGATCGTCCTCGTGAACCGCGGGGTGTGCCCGTTCGCGGCCAAGCAACAGTTGGCCTCCGAGCGCGGCGCGGCAGGCGTGATCGTCGTCAACAACGAGGACGGACCGATGAGCGGCGGAACCCTCGGCGACCCGGACGTGGGCAAGGTGCCCACCGGCGGGGTGAGCAAGGCGGACGGGGCCGCACTCGAGCAGGCCGGGGGTGACGTCACCCTCACACTCGACACCACCACCGAGTCGAGCACCGCTCGCAACGTCATCGCCCAGACGAAGACCGGCTCGGCCGAGGACGTCGTGATGGTCGGCGCCCACCTGGACAGCGTCCCGGACGGTCCCGGCATCAACGACAACGGCACCGGCGTCGCCGCGACCCTCGAAACGGCCGTACAACTCGGCGGTTCCCCCGACGTCGACAACGCGGTGCGCTTCGCGTTCTGGGGCGCCGAGGAACTGGGTCTGCTCGGCTCGGAGGCCTACGTGAACAGCCTCAGCGAGGACCAGCGGAACGACATCGCGCTGTACCTCAACTTCGACATGCTCGGTTCCGTGAACGCCGGCTACCTGGCGTACGACGGCGACAACTCCGACAACGTCGGCGAGGGGCCCGGACCCGAAGGCTCCGCGGGCATCGAACGCACGTTCACCGAGTTCCTGCAGAGCAAGGGCGTCGCCGCGGACGGCACGGACTTCGACGGCCGATCCGACTACGGTCCGTTCATCGAGCACGGCATCCCGTCGGGCGGCGTGTTCAGCGGCGCCGACGAAACGAAGACGCCGGAGCAGGCGCAGAAGTGGGGCGGCACCCCGGGTGTGGTGTACGACGAGAACTACCACAGTGCGACCGACACCCTCGAGAACGTGAACCGGGCTGCGCTCGCCGAGAATGCCGCCGCGGTCGCATACGCCGTCGGGGTGTACGCGGAGTCCCTCGCCGGACCGAACGGCGTCCCCACCGGGGCGGACCGGGAGAAGGCGCGGGCGGCGGAGTGATGTCCGATTCGTCACGGGTTTGTGCATGTGACGCTGGGTTACCCTTACTCTCGTGAGCGACGACCCGGCCGAAGAGAACAGTGCCGAACTCGACGCTGCGCAGACACCGAGACGAGGCGACAAGGTTCTGGGCTGGGTGGGATCGGTGAACCGTCAGCCGCAGCTGATCGAGGGGCTGCGGAGGGTCCGTCGCGCCCTGCCTGGGGATCCCGCGTTCGGCGACCCACTGTCGACGGCGGGACCCGGAAGCGCACGGGCCATCGCCCGCGTCGCGGATCGCTTCCTCGACCACCAGCCGGGTGCGTCCCGGGAGATGAGCCTCGGCGCGCTGCAGGTTTGGCAGGCACTGCTCGAGCGCACCGGACGCGGTCGGGGAACGCAGGAGGTGACCATCGTCTTCACCGACCTGGTCGCGTTCTCCAGCTGGTCGCTGCCCGCCGGCGACAGCGCCACCCTCGCCCTGCTGCGCGACGTCGCCCGTGCTGTCGAGACCCCCATCGTCGACCGGGGCGGACATGTGGTGAAACGCCTGGGGGACGGTGTGATGGCCGTCTTCCCCAGCCCGGACCGCGCGATCGACGCCGTCTTCGCCGCACAGGAAGCGCTCGCGGACGTGGAGGTGGACGGCTACCGCCCCCGCATGCGCGTCGGCATCCACACCGGTGTTCCCCGGCAGATCGGCAGCGACTGGCTCGGCGTGGACGTGACGATCGCGGCACGCATGATGGAACTGGGCGGCGACGGCAACGTGATGGCGTCGTCCGCCACGCTGGAGAGTTTGCAGCCGGGCACCCTCGACGAACTGGGTGTCGGCGTCAAACCGTGGCGACGCGCCTTCTTCGCCCCCGCGCCCAACGGCGTGCCCTCCGACCTCGGTATCTGGCGGTTGCGGCTCCGCCGCCCGTGAGTACTTCTCAACCGCCGGACGTTAAGAAGTACTCACGAGTGACGGAGCCGCCACAGGGGGGAGACGGGGCCGTGACCGGCGCCCAGGTCGTACGACGCCTCCAGGCACTTGGTGACCCATTCCTTGCCGAACGCCACCGCATCGGGCACGGACCACCCGTGGGCGAGAGCGCTCGCGATGGCGGCCGCGAGGGTGTCGCCGCCGCCGTGGTCGTTGCCGGTGTCGATGCGGGGACTGCTGAACTCGCGGAACGTGTCGCCGTCGAACAGCAGATCGGTGCTCGACGCCGACGTCCGGAGATGCCCGCCCTTCACGATCGACCACTGGGCCCCGAGCGCGTGCAGCGCCTCGGCGGCCCGGCGCGCGGTCGCGTCGTCCACCACCTCGATGCCGGTGATCAATCGGATCTCGTCGAGGTTCGGGGTGACCACCGTGGCGATCGGGATCAGCGTGTTCCGCACGGCGTCCAGCGCCTCGGCGTGCAGGAGCGGATCTCCGTGCATCGACGCGCACACCGGGTCGACGACCAGCGGGACCGGTTGGTCGCGGCCGATCCCGACCTCGGTGCACACGGCGGCGACGGCCTCGATGATGGCCGTCGACGCCAGCATGCCCGTCTTCGCTGCCCCGACCCCGATGTCGTCGACGACGCACCGCACCTGCGCGGCCACCGTCTCCGGCGGAATCTCGTGGAAACCGCTGACGCCCACCGAGTTCTGCACCGTCACCGCGGCGACCGCGACGCATGCGTGGACGCCGCACAGCGCCATCGTCCGCGAGTCGGCCTGGATCCCGGCGCCGCCGCCGGAATCGGTGCCGGCGATGGTGAGGACTCGGACGGGGGTCTGGCCGTCGGGGGTCAGGGGCAGCAGCTTCACGAAGGGGACCTTACCGATTCTCTGAGGTGACGGATTCGACGGGCAGATACACGCGACCACCTGCGTCGACGAACTCGCTCGACTTCTCGGCCATTCCCGCCTCGATGGCTTCGACCGAATCGAGTCCGTGTTGCTGCGCGTACTCACGCACGTCGGCGGAGATCCGCATCGAACAGAACTTCGGGCCGCACATCGAGCAGAAGTGGGCCGTCTTCGCCGGTTCGGCCGGCAGCGTCTCGTCGTGGAACTCCCGCGCGGTATCCGGGTCGAGGGACAGCGCGAACTGGTCGTGCCAGCGGAATTCGAACCGGGCCTTCGACAGCGCGTCGTCGCGCTCCTGCGCCCGAGGATGCTGCTTCGCGAGGTCCGCGGCGTGCGCCGCGATCTTGTACGTGATGACCCCGGTCTTGACGTCGTCCCGATTCGGCAGTCCGAGGTGTTCCTTGGGGGTCACGTAGCAGAGCATCGCGGTGCCCGCCTGCGCGATCATCGCCGCGCCGATCGCGGACGTGATGTGGTCGTACGCCGGCGCGATGTCGGTGGCGAGCGGCCCGAGGGTGTAGAACGGCGCCTCCTCGCACAACTCCTCCTCGAGGCGCACGTTCTCGACGATCTTGTGCATCGGCACGTGCCCAGGGCCTTCGATCATCACCTGCACCCCATGCGATTTCGCGATCCCCGTGAGCTCGCCGAGGGTGCGCAATTCCGCGAACTGGGCCTCGTCGTTGGCGTCCGCGATGGAGCCGGGGCGCAGACCGTCACCGAGCGAGAACGTGACGTCGTAGCGGTGGAGGATCTCGCACAGCTCGTCGAAGTGGGTGTACAGGAACGACTCCCGGTGGTGGGCCAGGCACCAGGCCGCCATGATCGACCCACCACGGGAGACGATGCCGGTGACGCGGCGCGCGGTCAGTGGAATGTAGCGGAGCAGCACACCGGCGTGGACCGTCATGTAGTCGACGCCCTGCTCGCACTGTTCGATCACGGTGTCGCGGTAGATCTCCCACGTGAGCGCGGTCGGGTCGCCGCCGACCTTCTCGAGCGCCTGATAGATCGGCACCGTTCCCACGGGCACAGGCGAATTACGCAGAATCCATTCCCGTGTCTCGTGGATGTTCTTGCCGGTGGACAGGTCCATGATGGTGTCCGCGCCCCACCGCGTCGCCCACACCATCTTCTCGACCTCTTCCGCGATCGACGACGTGACCGCGCTGTTGCCGATGTTCGCGTTGATCTTCACCCCGAAAGCCTTGCCGATGATCATCGGCTCGAGTTCGGGATGGCAGCGGTTGGCGGGGATCACGGCGCGTCCCGCCGCGACCTCGGTGCGCACGGTTTCGGATGAAACGCCCTCGCGTGCAGCGCAATACTGCATCTCGGGGGTGACGGCGCCGGCGCGGGCGGCGTCGAGTTGGGTGCCTTCGCGGTCGGCGATCCACGGCGCGCGCAGATGCGGCAGTCCCGCTTCCAGGTCGATGGTGGCGTCCGCATCGGTGTACGGACCCGACGTGTCGTACACGTCGAGGTGCTCACCGTTGGTGAGGTGGACGCGCCGGACCGGCACCCGGACGTCGTCGCCCGACAGCAGGTACTGCTTGGTGCTGCCCTCGATCGGTCCCGTGGTGACGGACGTGGCTGTAGATACGTTTGTGCTCATCGATGATGCTCCCTACGCCGGCATTACCCGGACAGGTTCGACGGTCGACGGCCCTAGCCGTCCTCTCAGCCCGCTGGTGCGAGCCCCCGTGGATGTGTAGTTGTCCCGCAAACTGTAACCGAGATCTCTCTGAGTAAACATTCGGGTGAAACTTGGACAGCGGTTCCCGGCATCGGTATAAAGGGTGATGAACATCACATTTCGATTACGACACATACCCCCAGGAGATAGCCATGCTGACGGACGCCCAGGTTGTGGACGTGATCGACAACGCCGATCAGAACCGATTCGAGCTACGACTGAGTGGTGACCTGGTCGGCATCCTCGGGTATTTCGACCTCGCGGACACGCCGCCCGGCGCCGGTGCCGGCGTGGGAGTGGTGGCCGCCCGGCCGCCGGGCCCGAAGAGCCGGGGGCGGCAGGCACCCGTGGTCTCGTTCATGCACACGGTGATCGTGGAGGACTTCGGTCACCGCGGACTCGCCGCCCTCATGGTGGGTCGCTCCCTCGACCTCGCCCGCGGGTACGGCTGGAAGGTGCGGCCCGTGTGCACGTACGTGCAGCGCTTCGTCTCGGCGCACCCCGAGTACCGCGACCTCGTCGTCCCGGTGGAGGGCTGACGGCGGTCGGGGCACGAATCGAGCACTCGTCGGCAACGAAACGGTTGCGGGGGCGGCGATTCCGCTCGCGAGGATGCCGCCTTACTGATTCCATGAGTGGCATGGATCACATTTCGAACAGTTCCGAGTCGCCGGGGAACATCGCGGCCGCTGATGCTCGCGTGCTCGACAACCCTGCCCACGAACGATTCGATCTGTGGCTGGGGGACGAGTTGGTCGGCATCCTCGGCTATCGGGACGAGGACGACATCCCCGGATTCACCGCCAAGCCCGGCGAGGTGGTCGCATTCATGCACACGGTCGTCAAGGAAGAGTTCGGTGGGCGCGGACTGGCCGCGTTCCTCGTGGGCGAGGCGTTGGACTCGGCACGTCGGCGAGGATGGAAGGTCCGTCCCATCTGCACGTATGTCCAGCGTTACCTGGCGCTGAATCCGCAGCATCTCGACGTGCTGATTGCCGGGTAGCCCCGCTTTCGAGAGCACTGCTCTTGCCATCTGCGGCTCCGCTGTGAATACTGCTCTGTATAGAGAGCAGTGCTCACGCTCGAAGGAGTCGTCATGACCGTGTCGGATCGGATCGAGAGTCGTACCGGGGTCGCAGGGACCTGCGCCGCAGTGCTGTTCGCCGTGGCCGGCGCCTTGTTCGTCGTCTACCCCGTGGTGCGTCCCTACGCGGCGGGCGGGGCCCCCGACGGACGGGCCGAGTTCGCCTCACCGTGGTGGCTCGTCGCCCACCTCGCCGCCGTCGGTGGATTCATCGCGTTCGGTCTTGCGCTCGTCGCGCTCAGCGGCCTGCTGAAGGGACGGGTGGCGAACGAGCGGCGGTGGTCTCCTTGGCGGCGTCGTGGATCGGGATCGGGCTGACGCTGCCCTACTACGGTGCCGAAACGTTCGCGCTGTACGCCCTGGGCGGCAGCAGCCTGGACGAGGGGGCCGTCACGACCCTCGCCGAGAGCGTGCGGATGGGCGCGGCCCAGGCGACGCTGTTCGCCGCAGGACTGTTACTCGTCGCGGTCGGCGCTGGCGCGGCCGCCGTCGCGATCGCCCGATCCCGACTGCTCGCCGGGTGGGCGGGGATCCCGATGGCAGTGGGGTTCGCGCTGTTCATCCCGCAGTTCTACGTCGACGCCCCACTGCGCATCGGGCACGGAGTGCTCATCGGGTTCGGGTGCGCGGTCGTGGCGCTCGGTGTGCTGCGTTCTCAGTCGCCGAGGTCGACGATGACCGGTGCATGATCGCTGGCGCCCTTGCCCTTGCGTTCGTTGCGGTCGATCTCGGCCTTGTCGACGCGGCCGGCGAGGGCAGGCGATCCCAGGACGAAGTCGATGCGCATTCCCTGCTTCTTCGGGAACCGCAACTGGGTGTAATCCCAGTAGGTGTAGACACCCGGCCCCGGGGTGTGCGGCCGGACGACGTCGGCGAACCCCGATTCGACGAAGGCCTGGAAGGCCTCACGCTCGGGGGCGGACGTGTGGGTCTTGCCCTCGAACAGCGCCGGATCCCAGACGTCCTCGTCGGTGGGGGCCACGTTCCAATCGCCGACCAGCGCGATCTGCGCGTCCGGGTTCTGCTCCAGCCACCCGACCGCGTCGGTGTGCAACTTCGCCAGCCAGTCGAGCTTGTACGTGTAGTGCGGATCGGTCAGCTCACGGCCGTTGGGGACGTACAGGCTCCAGATGCGGACGCCGTTGCACGTGGCGCCGATGGCGCGGGCTTCCTGCGCGGGCGCGACCTCCGGGTCCTTGTGGAAACCGGGCTGATCCTCGAACCCGATCTGTACGTCGTCGAGACCGACGCGGGACGCGATCGCGACCCCGTTCCACTGGCTGAGGCCCACGTGCGCGATCTCGTAGCCCAGTTCGCGGAAACGCTCGTACGGGAACTGCTCGTCCTTGCACTTGGTTTCCTGCATCGCCAGCACGTCGACGTCGGACCGCTGGAGCCAGTCCAGGATCCGGTCGGTACGGGCACGAACAGAGTTCACGTTCCAGGTTGCGATGCGCACGGCAGCCACCCTAGCGGCCGTCGCCGACAGGTTGTCAGCCGACAGGTTCGGTGGCGTAGCGGTACCGGTGGTGCGCCACGAAGCCGAGGTTGCGGTACATCGCCTGCGCACCCTCGTTCTCGACGGCGACCTGCAGGCACGCGTGGGTCGCGCCCTGTTCGCGTCCCCAGTTGATCATGTCGCCGCAGATGAGGCTGCCGATCCCGTGGCGGCGGTGAGCCTCCGCGACCTCGACCGCGGTGAGCCCGACCCACCGGCGGTCGTCGGGGGCGGACGTGACGGATCCGCGGGCGACGGCGAGGAGCGTCGAGTCGGCGGCGCCGATCCGGCCGAACCCGAGGGTGCCGCCGCGGACCGAGTCCAGCACGTCGACCGCGAAGTCGGGGAGCGCGGACCCGCGGTAGCGGTAGAGGGCGAGCCAGTCCGGGTCGGGGTGATCGGTGACGGTGGTGGTTCGTGGGCCCTCGGGCAGGGCCAGGTTGTCGATGTCGGCCGCCATCACGACCACTTCGTCGCTGACGTTCCAGCCGAGCGGTACCTCGCCCAGCCGGTCGGGGATCAGCAACCGCAGCGGGCGGTCGCGCTCGGCGTACCACTCGCGCAGGCGATCGAGCGTGCCGCCGGGGGAGAGATCGTCCAGACTGCCGACCGACCCACGGTCGCCGAGCGGGGCCGCCGAGTTGGCGCGTCCGGTGAAGCCGTGACCGTAGCGGGCGAGCCACCCGTCGATCCACGTGTGCTCGACACCCGGCCAGCCGTCGGCCGAGGCCAGTTCGAGGGATCGGATCTCGCTTGCGCGCACCGGCCGTGCGGGGACGGCCTTCAGCGCGATCACCCGCTCCGGATCCACCTCGACGACGGAGCCGTCCGCGGCGCGGACGACCACCACCGGTTCGACGCTCTCCAGCACCCCGATGACATCGGTCATCGGATGGCTGTGACCGGGTGGCAGCTGATATCGCAGCACCACCCGGCTTCCCAGCGGAATGTCAGTCGTCATGCCCGAACGGGTCTTCGACCGTTCCCGGCACCCAGCTGAGACCGGGAACTCCCCAGCCGGCGCGCTTGATGGTCTTCTTGGCGGCGCGCGCGTTGCGGCCGACCAGCATGTCGACGTAGAGGAAGCCGTCGAGGTGACCGACCTCGTGCTGCAGCATGCGGGCGAAGAAGCCGCGTCCCTCGATCTCGACGGCGTTGCCGTCGGCATCGGTGCCGGTGACCTTCGCCCATTCGGCCCGTCCGGTGGGGAACTGCTCGCCCGGAACCGACAGGCAACCCTCGACGTCGTCGTCCGGGTCCGGCATGGTCTCGGGTCGTTCCGATGTTTCGAGGACCGGGTTGACGACGCAACCCCGGCGGCGGAGCGCCGTGCCGTCTCCGTCGATGTCGGGGCAGTCGTAGACGAACAACCGCAGCGGCAGGCCGACCTGGTTGGCGGCGAGCCCGACGCCGTTGGCGGCGTCCATCGTGTCGTACATGTCGGCGATGATCTCAGCGAGTTCCGCAGGTGACTGGGACACTGCCTCGGTCGGTTCGTGCAATACCGGGTCGCCCACGATCCGGATGGGGAGGATGGCCATGGTCGTCAAGGATAGTGCGGCGCGCCCGAGCCGTTCGCACTGCCCGCGGCGTTCGTCATGGTTGAATAGTCGCTGAAGAACAGCGGTGTAATTCGTTGCTCGGTCGGCCACGCGATCGAGGAGCCGGGGGAACGTGGTTTCGCTGAGGTCGAGCGAGAGCTAGTAGTCGAGGAGTGAGATGGACGGCGCAACAGCGCGTAGTCGGAACC
The DNA here is from genome assembly GCF_041228765.1 of Rhodococcus wratislaviensis. Taxonomy (NCBI): domain Bacteria; kingdom Bacillati; phylum Actinomycetota; class Actinomycetes; order Mycobacteriales; family Nocardiaceae; genus Rhodococcus; species Rhodococcus wratislaviensis. Next base: position 2,683,098 of record NZ_CP150488.1, read on the forward strand.
AGTCCGAGCGCATCGACGGCGACAACTCGGCGGGGGTCAAGGACGTCGGCGACGACGGCCTCTCGCGTCGGGAGCACGACATCCTGTCCTTCGAACGCCAATGGTGGAAGTACGCCGGCGCGAAGGAAGAAGCGATCAAAGAGCTGTTCGACATGTCCGCCACCAGGTACTACCAGGTTCTCAACGCGCTGGTGGACCGGCCGGAGGCGCTCGCCGCCGACCCGATGCTCGTGAAGCGGCTGCGACGGCTGCGCGCAAGCAGGCAGAAGGCCCGCGCCGCTCGTCGCCTCGGGTTCGACGTCACGTAGCACCCGGTGGCTAAGGTCGACATCGTGAGTATTCCGAAACCCGAATCGTCCGGCCCGCCGTTACGTGCCCTCGCGATGGTGCTGATCGCCCTCGCGATTCTGTTCGCGGGTCTCGGGTTCGCCTCCCTGGGAGGCTCGGACTCGGAGGAGACCGCCGCCACCGTCACGACCACGGCGGCCGCCGGGACCACCGCCGCCGCGCGCCCGACGACGGCCGCCGGAGCAGCGGGCGCCACCTCGGCTTCCGCGGCGAGCACCACGTCCGGCGCCTCGAGCACCTCGAAGTCCGCTGACGCGGCGTCGGTCCCGGTGCGGGTGCTCAACAACAGCAACGTCACCGGTCTCGCGAGCCAGACGGCCACCGAACTGATGTCCTCGGGGTGGACGGTGTCGGAAACCGGTAACTACAGCGACGGCACCATCTCCGAAACCACGGTGTACTACGGGACTTCCGCCGCCGAGAAGGAAGCGGCAACGGAGATCGCCGCGCAGCTCGGGGTGTCGGCCCAGCCGCGGTTCCCGGGTATCGCGAATTCGTCTGCGGGTGTGATCGTGATCGTCACCTCCGCGCAGTAGACCGGACGGTCGGTGCACCATCGCCGCGGTTATGATCAGATGCACTTCTTCGCCACCTCAAAGGAGCGGTTTGATGGCCTCGAGTTCTACCCGTCGGATGTCCTGGCGCATTGTCACCCCGGTGGTGGCCATTGCAGCACTCGGACTGACCGCCTGCAGTAACAACGAGGAGCCGACCGACGTTCCCGGCACCACTCCTCCCGTCTGGACCGGTGCCGCCGATCCCAGCGCCGCAGGCGTTCCCGGCGACGCCGAGAGCGGTTCGGGTGAATCCGCCGAGAGCGGCGCGGTCAGCGCGACGCTGAAGAACGCCGAGGGCGAGGACGTGGGCACCGCCACGTTCAAGCAGGCAGGCAGTCACGTCGAGGTCACCGTTTCCGTCAAGGATCAGACGCCCGGCTTCCACGGTTTCCACGTGCACTCCGTCGGAAAGTGTGAGACGAACTCCGTGGCACCCACCGGCGGTGCGCCCGGAAACTTCCAGTCCGCGGGCGGGCACTTCCAGGCCGAAGGTCACTCGGGCCACCCCGCGAGTGGCGACCTCACCTCGCTGCAGGTTCTTGCCGACGGCACGGCCGAGTTGGTCACCACCACCGACGCCTTCACGGTCGAGGACCTGAAGAACGGCGACAGCGGCACCGCGGTCATGATCCACTCGGGTTCCGACAATTTCGCCAACATCCCCACTCGTTACGCACCCGCCCCCGATCAGGAAACCCTGAACACCGGGGACGCAGGCTCGCGCGTGGCCTGCGGTGTCATCGGCGCCAGCTGAGCCGCGTGACATCCCGGCTTCGGCCGGGATGTCGGTGCGCTGCCGCGCACTGCGGCCTGTGGTTGGATCGAAACCGTGGTAGTTCCCTTTCCCGGTTCGCCGCGGCCGACGCTGGGTGTCGAGTGGGAGATCGCGCTGGTCGACAGGGTCACGCGGGATCTCTCCAACACGGCCGCGGAAGTGTTCGACGCGGTGGCGAGTCTCGCCGGTCCCGAGGATCCGAGGATCACCAAGGAGTTGCTGCGCAACACCGTCGAACTCGTCACCGGGATCCACTCCACCGTCGGTGAGGCGATGGACGACCTCGACGAGTCGCTCGACCTGCTGCGGCGGGCGGCGAACCCGCTCGGCGTCGATCTCATCTGCGCGGGCACCCACCCGTTTGCGCAGTGGTCGACCCAATTGGTCACGCGCACACCGGATTACGACGAGCTGATCGAACGCACCCAGTGGTGGGGCCGTCAGATGCTCATCTGGGGTGTGCACGTCCACGTCGGTGTGTCCTCGCCGCAGAAGGTGTTCCCGATCCTCAATGCGCTGTTGCAGCGGTACCCGCATCTGCTCGCGCTGTCCGCGTCCTCGCCGATGTGGGCCGGCGTCAACACCGGGTACGCGAGTAACCGTGCGCTGATGTTCCAGCAACTCCCCACCGCGGGGTTGCCGTACCAGTTCGCGAACTGGGGGCAGTACGAGGACTTCATCAGCGACCAGATGAAGACCGGTGTGATCACCAAGATCGGCGGGATGCACTGGGACATCCGGCCGGCGCCGCGGTGGGGCACCATCGAGGTCCGCGTCTTCGACGGCATCTCCACCCGCGCCGAACTCAGTTCCCTCGTCGCGCTCGTGCACTGCCTGATCGTCGACCTGGACCGGCGTTTCGAGGCGGGCGAGAACCTGCCCAACCTGCAGCCGTGGCACGTGAAGGAGAACAAGTGGCGGGCCGCGCGGTACGGGCTCGACGCCGAGATCATCCTCGACGAGGACAGCAACGAGCGGCTCGTCACCGACGACCTGAACGACCTGCTCGAGAAGCTGGTCCCGACCGCCGTGCGTCTCGGCTGCGCGGACGAACTGGCCGCGGTCGCGGAGATTCCCCGCCGGGGTGCGTCCTACCAGCGGCAACGTCAGGTCGCGGAGGCGACCGGCGGTGACCTGGTGGCTGTGGTCGATGCGCTGGTGAAGGAGCTCGGGACCTGAAAGACGGTCTCGGGCAGGACACTCGTCCACTTCCCGTTCACGTGTTGTTTACACTTGGCGGGTGTCGATCGACGATGTTGCCGTTATGCGGCCGGGTGGGCCCGTCGATCGTTCCCGCATGTTCGTCGCGAGCGGGGCGCTCGGTGTGGCGATCCTGCTGGTGGTGGTCCAAGTGGTCGCGTCCACCCAGGGTTTCCAGGGCCCCCTCGAAAGCCTGTTCCACGACTACGTCCTGACCCCCAAGTCGGCGTCCGTCCCGTGGGCCGGCCTCGCGCTCGCGATGGTCGGGCTCACCAATCGCCAGCGCGTCGTCGCACTCTCCGCCGCAGCAGGCATCGACGTCGTGGTCGCTGCGGCACGCTACCTGTCGGGCGGCCCGCTGACCGTCGGAAACGGCGCGACCTGGGTACTCACGGCGGTGGGCGTGTACGCGGCGGTCCGCTGGACCGGCGACCAGCGGCGCAGCGCCCTCCAGGGCGTCGGTCTCGGTGCGCTGCTGATACTTGCGACCAAATTCGGCGACGCCTGGCTGCAGGTCACGATCATGGCTGGGCCGATGGTGCTCGACGAGTACGCCCAACTGGCCGATCATGCGCTGGGCAGCCCGTCGTGGCACCTGGGGCAGTTCGTCGACGCTCTCGGTCCCGTCGGGTACGGCATCCTCCACTGGGTCTACATCGAACTGCCGGTCGCGGCCATCGCGGTGGCCGTCTACCAACTGCGGAACGGCTGGCCGTCGCACTACCTGGTGCGCACGTTCCTGCTGATCGGTCTCGTCGGTCCCGTGTTCTACGTGCTGTTCCCGGTGGTCGGTCCGATCTTCGCGTTCGGCACCGAAGGCCAGGGGTTCCAGGTCAGCGACTACTGGCCCAACCTCGTCCCGACACCCGACTTCGCACCCGAACCGATGTCGTTCGATTCGGTGACCCCCCGCAACTGCATGCCGAGCCTGCACACGGCGTGGGCCCTCGCCCTGTTCATCCACTCCCGGCAGGGTGCCTGGTGGCTGCGCCTCGGCGGCACGTTCTGGCTGGTGTGCACGCTGACGGCGACCCTCGGATTCGGCTACCACTACGGCGTCGACCTGGTCGCCGGAGCCGTCCTGTGCCTGACCATCGAATCCGCGTTGCGCGACCCCGAGCGGGGGTGGGGCTGGTTCCGGGTCCGCCTCGTCGGAGGCGGCGCGCTGGTGCTCGCCGGACTGCTGCTCAGCTACCGCTACCTCGCGGTGCCGATGGGCCGATTCCCCGAGGTGTCCGGACCGCTCGTGCTCGGCGCCCTCGCCGCGATCAGCCTCGGGTTCTACGCGACGTTCTTCGCCCGGCCCGACACCGCACTCGCGCGGTGGGGCAGCGGCGCGAAGGCGGCGGTCACCGACGTTCTGGCGGCTCCAACTCGTTGATCATCAACAGCCCGTCCTGATCTCGCTGCTCCCGGTACGCCACCCGGCCGACGCTGTGCGCGATGACCGGCGCGGTGAACAGGGTGAAGATGCCGACGAGGATCAGCATCCAGATGTCGACGTTGCCGCGCAGTTCGAGGACGGCGCCTGCGAGAACCATGATGAGACCGACCACCTGCGGTTTGGTGGCGGCGTGCATGCGGCGCAGGGTGTCCGGGAACCGGACGATGGCGATGGCGGCCGTCAGTGCGAGCAGCGAGCCGCACAGCATGAGCGTGGCCCCGATGACGTTCAGCGCGGTGGTCACGACTTGTCACTCACCCGGAACCGGGCCACCGACACCGAGCCGATGAATCCCACCAACGACAGCGCGACGATGGCGGGCACGATCGTCGTGTCGCCGGTGTACGCGGCCCACACGGCGAGCCCGCACATCGCGAGCGCGATCAGGGTGTCGAGGGCGACGAGACGGTCCAGCGAGTTGGGTCCGTCGAGCAGCCGGAACGTCGTCAGGACCCCGGCGACGACCAGGATGATTCCGGATATGACCGAGACGACCGTCATGAGCTGCCCTCCTGGGTGGGGTCTTCGTATTGCAGGTCGCGGTTGTGCCAGGGGCTCGGTTTCCAGTCGGAGTCGCGTTCGAACGCCGCGATGAACAGCCGTTCCAATTGCGCGACCGTGCGGTAGAACTGGCTGACCGCCTTCTGCGAGCCCATGTCCAGGACGTGCACGTAGACGATCCGCCGGACCTGGTCGATCTCGAGGACCATGGTGCCCGGAATGAGGTTCAGGACGTCGATGCACAGGGTCAGGACGAGGTCCGACTTGATCCCCAGCTGGTAGCGCAGGACCCCGGTGACGGGCGGCGGGCCTGGCCGGAGCGCGAGCCACGCGATCTGGAGGCTCGACTGGAGCGAGTAGTACACGAACATCACGGCCAGCCGGAGCAGCGGCAGGACGTGCACCCGGCCCTCCACGGGCACCCGCGGCAGCGGCATGAGCACCATGATGAGCGCGCCGACGGCGAGCCCACCGAGGATGTTGCCCCAGCTGACGTTGCCCCACAACAGGATCCACACCGCCATCAGCCACAGCAGCGCGCCGACTTGGAGAAGTCTCTCGCGTTTCATCGCGGTGCCTCCTGCGCTTCGCCGCCGGGATGCCCGCCGAGGACGGCGTCGATGTAGATGGACCGGTTCTGCAGGTCGCTCGCCGCGCGATCGCTGATCTGGATGATCTGGCCGGCGAACACCGTCATCGCCAGCCCCACGGCGACGAGGGCGACGGTGGGGATGAGCATCATCGCGGGGATACGGCCCACGTCGGCGCGGTCGTCGAACGAGATGTCGGCCTCGGACTCGTCGAGCAGCGCCGACGGGCTGACGTCCGCGAGATCACCCTCGGGGGCGTCGGCGCGGGCCCGCCAGAACGCCTTGGTCCAGACGCGTGCGACGACGTACAGCGTGAGGAGGCTGGTGAGGGTTCCGCCCGCGACGAGGATCCACGCCAGCACGCTCGCGTCGGCCGAGCCGGCCTGCAGCAGCGCGACCTTGCCGATGAACCCGGAGAACGGGGGAATGCCACCGAGGTTGAGGGCCGGGACGAGGAACACGATGGCCAGGACGGGGCTCGCCGCGGCGAGCCCGCCGAGACGTCGCAACGACGACGACCCGGCCTGGCGTTCGATCAGACCGACCACCAGGAACAGCGTGGTCTGCACCAGAATGTGGTGGGCCACGTAGTAGATGGCACCCGAGAGCCCCGACTGCGTCGACAGCGCGACACCGAACACCATGTACCCGATGTGGCTGACCAGCGTGAAGGACAGCAGACGTTTGATGTCGCTCTGCGCGATCGCACCGAGGATGCCGACGAGCATCGTCAGGAGGCCGCACACCATCAGCACGTTGTCGAGTTCGCCCTCCGGGAAGAGCAGCGTGTGCGCGCGGATGATCGCGTACACACCCACCTTGGTGAGCAGGCCGGCGAACACGGCGGTGACCGGTGCGGGCGCGGTGGGGTAGGAGTCGGGCAGCCACGTCGACAGCGGGAACACCGCCGCCTTGATACCGAACGCCACGAGCAGCACACCGAAGATGGCCGTGCGCGTGCCGGACGGGATGCCGTCGAGGCGGGTGGCCATGTCGGCGAGGTTGAGGGTTCCGGTGGCCGCGTAGGCGAATGCGATGCCCGCAAGGAAGATCAGCGACGACACCATCGACACCATCACATACGACACACCGGCACGGACACGGTCGGCGCTCGCACCGAGCGTCAGCAGCACGAAGCTGGCGGCGAGGAGCACCTCGAAGCCGACGTACAGATTGAACAGGTCGCCCGCGAGGAACGCGTTGGAGATGCCCGCCGTCAGCGCCAGATACGTCGGCAGGAAGATCGAGACGGGCTGGTCCTCACTGCCGTCGCGGATACCCTGACCCACGGCGTAGGCCATGACGGCGAGCAGCACGATCGACGAGACCACCAGCATCATCGCCGACAGCCGGTCGACTACCAGCGTGATGCCGATCGGCGAATCCCAGCCACCCACCTGAATGGCCGTCGTCCCGTCGCGGTCGGCCAGGTACAGCAGCAGTCCCGACACGACGAGGACGCCGATCAACGCGACGAGCGTGATGATCCGCTGAGCTCGCGGACGCCGGCCGAGCACCAGCGTGGCCGCGGCGGCGAGCATCGGCACGAGGACCGGCAGCGGCGCGAGGGCCGTGATGATGTGCGGGGATATGGTCACGACTTCTCCCCGATCCCGGCCTTGTCGGAGTCCTCGTCGTCGAAGTCACCCTCGTGCAGGTCTTCGTAGCATTCGAGGTCTTCGAGGTTCTTCAGCTCTTCCAGGGGAATGGGGTTTCCGTCCTTGTCGAATGCGTCGCCGCTGAAACTCGGCTCGCCGGTGACCGGGTCGTCGGAGCGGTCGCGGTCGGGGGCCTCGGCGGGCGACCGGCGCCGCAGGACCTTGGTGTCCTCGGGGTCGTTCTCGACGGCGTCCTGCGTGGTGATCTTGAACGACCGGTACGCGAGCGCCAGCACGAAGCCGGCGATGCCCATCGTGATGACGATCGCCGTCAGAATCATCGCCTGAGCCAGCGGGTCGGCCATCGACTCGTGGATGGACTCGCGGCCTACGATGGGCGGATTGCCGTCCGTACCGCCGGACGTGAGGATCAGGAGGTTGATGCCGTTGCCGAACAGCAGCAGTCCCAGCAGCATGCGGGTGATGCTGCGTTCGATGAGCAGGTAGACGCCGGCCGACACCAGGACGCCGATGATGACGAGAAATCCGATGTTCGCGCTCATCGCTGGTTCACCTCGATCTGTGCGTCGAGACGCGCCCCGAGACTGCGGAGCACGTCGAGTACGAGCCCGACCACGATGAGATACACACCCAGGTCGAAGAACAGGGCGGTGACCATCTTGACGTGGCCGACCAGCGGCAGCGTCACCTCGAACACCGCGGAGGACAGCGCCGGGGCGCCGAGGAACAGCGACGCCAGCGCGGTGCCCGCGGCAAGCGTGAGTCCGAGGCCCAGGATCTTGCCCGCGTCGATCGGGACGGTTTCGCCGAGTTCGTACCGTCCGCCCGCCAGGTACCGCAGGACCAGCGCGAGACCGGCCGTGAGGCCGCCGGCGAACCCGCCACCGGGCGCGTTGTGACCGGCGAAGAAGAAGTAGACCGACAACACCATGATGGTGGGGAAGATCAGCCGGGTCGTCACCTCGAGGACCAGTGACCGGTGTTTCGGATCGATGAGCTCGCCGCCGAGCAGCCACGTGGTCTCGGAATGCGACGCCGACGAATCGGCCGTGACCGCGGGAGCGTCGGACACCCGGGGTGCGCTGCCGAAGCGACGGTTGCGGAACACCAGGCTCGCGACACCCGTGGCCGCCACCAGCAGCACCGAGATCTCACCGAGCGTGTCCCAGGCACGGATGTCGACGAGCAGGACGTTGACGACGTTCTTGCCGTTGCCGAGGTAGTACGCCGCGTCGGGGAGTCGCTCGTAGATCGGCACCGAGTTCCGCGCATTGATGGCGTACGCGCCGATCGTGGTGATGGTGGCACCGACCGCGACCGCCAGCAGTGCCCGCGGAATCTTGAAGCCGATGGCCCTGCGCTCGTCCACCTCGGCGGGCAGCTTCCGGAACACGAGGACGAAGATGACGAGGGTCAGCGTCTCCACCAGGAACTGGGTGAGCGCGAGGTCGGGGGCTCCGTGGAGGGCGAACAGCACACCACAGCCGTAGCCGCTGAGACCGACGAGGATCACGCTGGCCAGACGGTTGCGCATCACCGTCGCGGCAAGCGCGGCCGCGACCATCATCAGCCCGATCACGAACTGCACCGGCGAATCCCACAACCGGACGTCGGCGCCCGTATTCGTGCCGACGACGAGCAGCACCAGCGGCACCACCACCAGGGTGCCGAGGATGGTCGCCTGCGTCAGCGGGAGCGAACCGCGCTGGGTGGCGCCCGTCAGCCGCATCGACAGGGCGTCCATGCCGCGCAGCGTCGCGTCGTAGATGCGGTCGGCGTTGCCGAGCGGCGGATGCTCGAACCGCAACCGGTTGACCCAGCGCTGCGCCACGAAGAGCGCGGTGCCGACGGCGAACACCAGCAGGGTGAGCAGCAGGGCGGTGTTCACGCCGTGCCACAGTGCGAGGTGATAGTCGGAGACACCCTCGGCGGGCAGGGTCTGCGAGTACGGCGTCAGGAGCTTCTCGAGCTGCGGCGCCACGAGTCCCGCCGCCAGGCTCAGTACCGAGAGCACGGCGGGCGCGGCGAGGAACAACGGTCCGGGTGCATGCATGCCCTGCACGGCCGGGCTCGGCCGCGCGAGCCGCTTGCGACCGAAGGCGCCCCACATGAACCGCACGCTGTAGGCGAGCGTCAGGATCGAACCGAGCACCACGACGCCGACGGTGACGATCCGCGCCGGGTCGGCGAGGACCGTCGTGCTCAGCAGGGAGTCGAATGCGGCTTCCTTGCCGACGAACCCGAGGAACGGGGGAAGCCCGGCCATGCTCGCCGCGGCCATCGCGGCGACGACCGTGAGCGCGGGTGCGCGGTCACCGAGGTGCGCGAGTTTGCGGATGTCGCGGGTGCCCGTCGTGTGGTCGATGATGCCGACCACCATGAACAGCGCGGCCTTGAACATCGCGTGCGCGACGACCATCGTCATGCCGGCGAGCGCGGCGTCGCGGGTGCCGAGGCCGACGAGCACCATCATGAAACCGAGCTGGCTGACGGTGCCGAACGCGAGCACCAGTTTGAGGTCGAAGGCGCGCATCGCCCGCCACCCGGCGAGGACCATCGTCAGCAGGCCGAGCGTGATGATCGTGAACCGCCAGGGCGCCGAATCGGCGAACCCGGGCGACAGTCTGGCCACGAGGTAGATGCCGGCCTTCACCATGGCCGCGGCGTGCAGATAACCGCTGACCGGAGTCGGGGCGGCCATCGCTCCGGGCAGCCAGAAGTGCAGTGGGACGATCGCGGATTTCGACAGGGCACCGATGAGGACCAGCACGACGGCGACGCCGGCGAGCCAGCCGCGAGGTGCGATCTCGATCAGTTCGGACAGGTTGTACGTGCCACTCACCTGGCCGAGGATGATGATGCCGACCAGCATGGCCAGACCACCCGCGGTGGTGACGAGCAGCGCCTGCGTCGCGGCCCGGCGACTCGACGCGCGTTCGGCGTAATGCCCGACCAGCAGGAACGACAGGACCGTCGTCAGTTCCCAGAATATGTACAGCAGCAACATGTTGTCGCTGGCGACGAGGCCGAACATGGCCCCGGCGAAGGCCACCATCTCGGCGGCGAAGATGCCGAGCCGGGGTTCGTCGTCGGTGAAGTAGCGCGCGCAGTAGACCAGGATCAGCGTGCCGATACCCAGCACGAGCACCGACATGATCGCGGCGAGCGGATCGAACCAGAAGTCGAGGTCCATCGACAGGCCCGGAGCCCACACGATGGACAGGGTCTGTTCGGTGCCCCAGTTCGCGATCACCCATCCGAGTGACGCCAGCGGGACGAGGGAGAGTGGGTAGAAACCGTTGCGGCCGAACTTGCGCACCACAAGCGGAGCCAGAACGGCGGCAACGGCATGGGCGAGCAGAACAGCAAGCAAAAGGCACTCCGTCGGGGTCAGCGGGCGGCGGGGTGTCGGAACGAAACGAACCGAGTCGTGTAGACCGTTCGCTTAGCTAGCGAACTGGGCTACGGGATACATCCTACTGGGTCGGTTATTCGGACTTACAATCGCGGCAAATCGGACTAATGGGGCGCATTGTGTTATGGGCGGCCGGCCTGACTGTTCTATCTTGTGACGGTGCCTGCCGAGATCCGAACCGCCGCGCTCGCCCACATCCGCGACCGGAAACTCCTTCAGACCCGATCGGTGGGGAAGACCGCGTTCTACATGGCCGGCGGGAAGATCGATCCGGGCGAGAACGCCGAACAGGCGCTCCACCGCGAGATCCGGGAGGAACTCGACGCCGGAATCGTCGACGGGACGCTCGAACATCTGGGGGTCTTCGAGGCGCCCGCGTACGGACATCCCGAGGGTACCGACCTGCACATGACCTGCTTCCTCGCCGAACTGAGCGCCGAGCCGCGGCCGACGAGCGAGATCGCCGAACTCCGGTACTTCACCGTCGACGAATACGCGGCCATGCCCGACGTCGCGCCCGGCTCGATGCTCGTGTTCCGCAGGCTGCAGTCGCTCGGCCTCCTCGACTAGGTGACCTCCGGTGTGCTGCGCCGCTCGTGTACCGAGTAGACGCAGAACGCGACGACGAGCAGCATCACGAAGCCGACGAGGTGGTCGGACGCGGCGGTCGAGGCAGGCGACGACGGCAGGCGGTGTTCGGTGCTCGCACCCGAGTAGACCACCCGGCTACGGGGAACCGTGGTCGCCGCCACGAACACCAGCGACGCGAACGGCAACGCGAAACCGAGTACCGCGACGGGCGCCGACCCCGGCAGAGCGGCGGCGAGCGCGAAACCCGCGCCGCAACCCAGCACGGCCAGCCGGATCAACAGTGCGACGCCGTCGTCGCCGAAGTCGGGCCAGACGGCGGCGAGGAGCGGAACGACGGCGGCCAGGCAGAGTCCCCACTGCGGGCGCCGCCACTTCGGTGGGACCCTGACCGCTATCGCGATTCCCGCGACCAGAGTGATGACGCCGACCGCCAGCAACGCCGGCGCGGGCGTCGTCACCCGCGGGGTGCGGAGGTCGTCGAGGACGAGCACGGCGGCGGCGGTGACACCGGTCGAGGCGAGCAGAAAGCGTCCGTCGATCCCCGGGAACCGGCGTGCGATCAGCACCGTGACCGTGAGAATCACGGCCAGTGAGAATGCGACGATCAGCCAGACCGTCAGGGGTTCGCCGAATTCCTGATCGTCGATCCACGCCCCGAGCAACCGGTTGAGCAGGGCGAGAGCCAGGGCGCCGACCAGCGCGGTCAGCAGGGTCTTCCGGTCGGGACGCTGCACCCGGAACTGCGACCGTGCCACCACCGCCGACGCGAGCGCGAGCACGAGAACCGCGATCAGCATCCACTGCGGGGGTTCGCCGATCGCGGAGGTGCTCATACTCGCGGGTTCGACGTACGCGGTGTCGCCGCGCGGCAGTCGCTGCACACTCGCGAGGAGGAACGCGCTCGCGACACCGAGAGTCAGCGCCAGCTGCGAAACCCAGCGACCCCACACCGCGGCGACCGCCGCACCCAGCAGGAACCCGGCAGTCGCGGTCTTGGCGAAGTGCAGGGCGATCAGCGTGTCGACCCCGCCGGCGTGCGGCACCGCCCAGCGCGCGCCGATCAGGGCGAGCGCGCAGGCCGCCGCCAGGAGCCACGACACCCGCCGGGAGCCGGACCGTTGCAGACCGGCCACCGCGATGACGGCGAGAACGAGAGCCACCACCACACCCGTCGGCTGGCTGCTGAGCCACCGATCGATCTCCCGGTCGGAAGCATTGATCGTCCAGGCCCGGTTGCGGGGATTGGTGAGAACGAAACCGGCCAGTGCACCGGACGCGAGAGCAGCCGCGGCCGACAGAGGTTCCCGGAAGTCCATTCGCTCACGGTACTCGAGCGGGTAGGAATGGAAATGGCGAACCCGGCGTTGGCACCGAAGGCGTGCCCGAGAACGACTCCGATCGAATACAAACGAGGCGAGGAGCCCACCTATGACGTCGATCAACGAGAAGGCCACCACCCTGCTGGGGCTGCACCAGCCCGGCAACCCCGTCATCCTGCCCACCGTGTGGGATGCGTGGTCCGCGAATCTGGCTGTGTCCGCTGGGTTTCAGGCGCTGACGGTCGGAAGCCACCCGGTCTCCGACTCGATCGGCAAGCCCGACAACGAGGGGATCACGTTCGACGAACTGCTGCACCGCATCTCCCAGATCACCGCAGCGGTGGATCTGCCGCTGTCGGTCGACATCGAATCGGGATACGGGCTCGAGCCAGCCCGTCTGATCGAGGGTCTGATCGGCGCGGGAGCAGTCGGCCTGAACATCGAGGACACGGTTCACAGCGAGGGTGGGCGTCTCCGTGAACCGCAGGAGCACGCCGACTTCGTCGGAGGATTGCGGCAGGCGGCCGACGCTGCCGGGATCCACGTGGTCGTGAATGCGCGCACCGACCTGTTCGTGAAGCAGGTGGGTGACGAATCCGACCGTGTCGATCGCGCGATCGCTCGGCTGAAGCTCGCTGCCGAGGCCGGAGCCGATGTGCTGTACCCCGTGGGTCGCCACGACGACGCCACCCAGAAGCGGCTCACGTCGGAGCTCCCGCTGCCCGTCAACGCCATCGGTCTGCCCGATCAGGACGATCCGGCGAGCTTCGGCCCGCTCGGCGTCGCGCGGGTGAGCTTCGGCCCGTTCTTCCAGGCCGCCCTCGCCGCACACGCGGCCACGCTCCTCGGCCGCTGGTCCTGACCCGTGAGTACTTGTTAACCGCGGGCGGTTTGTTGAGTCTGGGGACATGTGAGACAGATGATGTCTACCCAGATGTGAGACACGCTGCCGTCGACGAGGTGTGAGGCACCTGACTGGTCGTGAACTTGGTTCATGACCGGAACGGATGCCGTCATGGACCTGCTACACGCCCTGCTGGTGCTCGCCCACGCCACCGGCGCCGACATGTTCGACGGGAACTTCGCCCGCTGGTGCGCCGACCACGGGATCTCCCGCGCCACCGCCTACCGACACAAGAAACGGATCGAGGAGGAGGGCCGGTGGACCACCCGGTCCCGCCGGCCCACCTCCTGCCCACACGCCACCCCACTACCGGTCGAGATCGAAATCGTCCGGCTTCGCCTGAACCTGCCCCACCACGAGCGCGGCGCCGACACCATCGCCTACCACCTGCAGGCCGTCGCCGACAAACACCACTGGGCCGCCGAGGGCTGGACCATCCCGTCCCGGGCCACGATCAACACGATCCTCTCCCGCTACGACCTGGTGATCCCGGAACCGAAGAAACGCCCGAAATCGTCGTACCGCCGGTTCTGCTACCGCAACCCCCGCGACTGCTACCAGATCGACGCCACCCAGGTCCGGTTGGCCACCGGCGAGAAGGTCGTCGTCTTCGAGGTCCTCGACGACTGCACCCGCACCCTGGTCGCCACCCGGGTCGCGGACGCCGAAACCGCCGCCGGGGCGATCGCGGCGATCACCGCCGCGTTCACCGGCTTCGGGATCCCGGCGTTGGTGCTCGCCGACAACGGCAGCGCGTTCACCTCCCGCCGCACCAAGGGCGGCATCTCCGGCTTCACCCGGGTCGTGGAGCAGGCCGGGGCCCGGCTGATCCACTCCACCCCGTATCACCCGCAGACCTGCGGGAAGGTCGAACGCCACCACCGCACCTTCAAGCAATGGTTGGCCGCACGGCCCACCACCGCGGCCACCACCACCGAACTGCAGCAACTGTGCGAGACCTACCAGCGGTTCTACAACACCGAACGCCCGCACAGCGCCGTCAAGATGCCACCGCTGCAGGCCTGGCGGAATGCGGCGATCCACGGTGGGCCACAGCACCTTCCGATCCAACACGACGCCACCGTGCACGCCCTCGTCGTCTCCTCCACCGGCACCGTGTGCGTCGACTCCCGCGCCCGCCTGAGCGTCGGCCGAAAGATGGCCGGACAGACCGTCACCCTGCTGCGCGACGACGACCACGTCACCGCCTACACCACCGACGGCGACGTGATCGGCCACCTACACCTCGACCACACCAAGCGCTACCAAGGCAAACTCCGCCCCGCCTAAAATCTGTCTCACATCTACGTAGACACCCGTGTCTCACATCTACGTAGACAGCACAAACCGCGGGCGGTTAACAAGTACTCACGGGCGCGACAGCGCATAGGACTTCAGGTGCGCCACTTGCTCGGGATCGAGTGAGGGGCGCACCTTTTCGCGTGCCTCGGCGACGTCGGCCGCGGTGACGTCGGCGGCGTCGATGTTCCGGCGCATGGCGGCCAGCGCGGCTTCCCTCAGCAGCGCCGAACAGTCGGCGGCCGAGTAGCCGTCGAGGTCGTCGGCCAGGGCGTCGAGGTCGACGTCGTCGGCGAGGGGCACCGATTTCCCGGACGTTCGCAGGATCGCGCGTCGGGCATCACCGTCCGGTGGCGGCACGAATACCAGCCGCTCCAGCCGGCCGGGGCGCAGCAACGCCGGGTCGATGAGGTCGGGCCGGTTGGTGGCGCCGACGACGACGACGTCACGCAGCGGTTCGACGCCGTCGAGTTCGGTGAGCAGCGAGGCCACCACCCGATCGGATACCCCGGAGTCGGAGCTCTGACCGCGCCGCGGGGCGAGGGCGTCCACCTCGTCGAGGAAGATCAGCGACGGAGCCGAATCCCGCGCCCGCTGGAACAGTTCGCGGACCGCCTTCTCGGACGCGCCCACCCACTTGTCCATCAGTTCGGCGCCCTTGACGGCGTGCACACTCAGATGCCCCGAACTTGCCAGCGCCCGAACGAGATAGGTTTTGCCGCAACCGGGGGGACCGTAGAGCAGCACTCCGCGCGGCGGATCGACACCCAGCCGGGCAAACGAATCCGGATGCTGCAACGGCCACAGGACCGCCTCGGTCAGCGCCTGCTTGGTCTCCACCATGTCCCCGACGTCGTCGAGGGTGACGCTGCCGATCGCGAGTTCCTCGCTGCCCGACCGCGACAGGGGGCGGATGACGTCGAGCGCGCCGAGCAGGTCGTCCTGTGTGAGCGCCGGGTCGACGGGTTTCCTGGTCGCGCGCGAGGCGGCACGCAGGGCCGCTTCCCGGCACAGCGCGGCGAGGTCGGCGACGACGAACCCCGGTGTGCGGGCCGCGATCGCGTCGAGGGCGATCCCGTCGGTGGGGACTTTCCGCAGAAGCAGTTCCAGCAGCGCCCGGCGGGTGGAGCCGTCGGGCAGGGTCAGGGTGAGTTCGCGGTCGCACAGGTCCTGCCCGCGCAACCGTGCGTCGACCGACTCCGGGTGCGCCGACGTCGCCACGAACGCGACGCCGACGGTGTCGACTGCGCGGCGGAGCTGTTCGACGATCAGCGCCGACACGGGCTCCGGGGTGGCAGGCAGCAGGGCGTCGATGTCGGTGATCAGCAGGACGCCGCCGCTGCGGATCGCGTCGACCGCCGCGGTGACCCGCTGTAGCCGCGAGTCCGCTTCCAGCGCGCCTGCACTCGGCCCGTCGAGTTCGACCACCCGACGGGAGGCGAGCACCGAACGGGCCAGCGTCGCCTTCCCGACACCGGCGGGCCCGGTTACCAGGACGCCCAGATGGGGTGAGGCCCCCAGTTTGCGGAGCAGTTCGGGTTCGTCGAGTGCCAGTCCGAGCCACTCGGTGAGTTTGGCTGCCTGGGTGTGGGCACCGACCAGGTCCTCGACGGGGACCGGGGGAACCTCCTCGGCGGGCGGTACCGGCGGCGCGGGCAACCGGGGCGGAGCCGCGGACACCGTCGCGCGCACACCCTCACCCCACCCGACCGCGGTGTTGGGCTGCACGCTCACCGGACCACCGGCCGGGTCGACCCCGGTGACGGTGAGCAACTCGGACGTCCAGGCGACACCGAACGTCCGGGACAGTGCCTGTGTCGCGGGGGCGGTGCTGGTTCCGGGGCCCAGATCGCGGGGGAGCAGCGAGACCGTGTCGCCGACCGTGAGGACCTTGCCGAGCAGGGCGTGACGCAGGGTGACGTCGGAGACGGAGTTGACGGCCAGATTCGAGCCGCTGACCGTCACCGTCTTCCCGCCGTACACCGTCACCGGTGTCACGACGACCGTGCTGTTCTCGGACAACCCGGCGTTGGACAGGGTCACGTCGTCGAGGAGTGCAGTCCCGGTGGGGGTTCCGGTCGGCGCGCGACCCGCCACCGCGGCGGTGCGGCGCGCGCCGACGAGGGCGATCGCGTCCCACTCGCGGACGCCGAGCGCGGCCAGGGCTTCCGGATGCAGCCGGACCACGCCGCGCCGGGCGTCGGCGGCCGAGGTGTTCAGTCGGACTGTGAGCGCGAGTTCCGGTGAGGTCACGCCGTCGAGCCTACGTGCGGGAGCGAACTATCGGGCCCGGGGACGACGCAGTCCGAGCCGTGCGGCGGATCGCCTGCCGCGGGCGTCGGGCTGACGCCGGATGGCCCGCCGCTCGGACGGCTTGATGTCCCACGTCTCGGGGCGTGCGGCCACCCACCGCTTGGAATGGACCGCGAACGGAATGTGCACGAGGTACACGGCCACGAGCGCGATCAGCAGGATGTACGGGTAGGTGACCAGGGCCGCCGCCGCGAGCGCCACGAGGACGAGTAGACCGGCCGCCATCCGCGGGGGCACGGACACCGTCTTCAGCGCCAGTGTGGGAATCCGGCTGACGATCAGCGCCGCGGACATCACGGTCCACGCCACGACGACGGGATACGACGACCACCAGCCGTCACCCCACTGCGCGGCGGCGGCCAGCGGGGTCAGTGCGATCAGCGCACCCGCCGGCGCAGGCACCCCGGTGAAGTACTCGTTGGTGTAGCCCGGCGCGTCGTCCTCGTCGAGGAGCGTGTTGAACCGTGCCAGCCGCAGCACGATGCTCACCGCATAGATCAGCGCGATGATCCAGCCGAAACTCTGCCCGTCCAGCAGTGTGACGTAGAGGACGAGGGCCGGTGCGACACCGAACGAGATGGAATCGGCGAGCGAGTCCAGTTCGGCGCCCATCTTGCTGGTGGCGTCGAGGAGGCGCGCGATGCGGCCGTCGAGCGAGTCGAGCACCGCGGCGGCGCCGATCATCGCCAGCGCCGTCCCCAGGTCGCCGTCGAGCGCGAACTTGACGGCGGACAGCCCCGCGCACAGGGCGAGGATCGTGACCACGCTCGGCAGGAGCCGAACCGCCTGCTGGGGTCGTCCCCGCCTCTGCTGCTTGGCGTTGGCGATCACGGCAGTTGAGCGATGACGGTCTCGGCGCCGATCGTCCGCTGGCCACGCTCGGCGAGCAACGTGGTGCCCGCCGGGAAGTACGTGTCGACGCGGGAGCCGAACCGGATCAGGCCGTACGTGTCACCGATCGGGAGGGTGTCGCCGACCTTGGCGTCGCAGACGATCCGGCGGGCGAGCAGACCGGCGATCTGCACGACGACGACGTCGTGGCCTCCCTGGGTGTGCAGCAGCATGCTGTTGCGTTCGTTGACCTCGCTGGCGTCGGCGAGATCGGCGGAGAGGAACTGGCCCGGCCGGTGGACGACCTTCGTGACCTCACCACCGACAGGACTGCGCTGGACGTGCACGTCGAGCACGGACAGGAAGATGCTGACCCGGGGGAGCGGCTCGGTTCCCATGTCGAGTTCGGACGGCGGGACCGCGGAGTCGACGAGTGCGACCTCGCCGTCGGCCGGTGCGACGACGACGCCGACACGGTTCGGCGGAACGCGGTGCGGATGCCGGAAGAACGCGGCGCAGGCCGCGGCGGAGGTCAGCGCTCCACGCCGGACCCACTTGCGCTTGCGGCCGAGGACGGCCACACCGAGTGGTGCGAGGACGAAGGGCAGCCCGGCCGGATGCAGGGGCGGAACTGCTCCGCGGACGAGGTCGACGATGTGGCCGACGCTCGTGGATTGCGGGGTTCCGGGGGGTGTGGGCTTGCGTGCCACGGGCTCCTCTAACTGTGTCGGACGGACGTGCTGCCTGCGCGCCATCGCGCCGCACTCACAGATTACGTGAGCGCTACCGGCTGCAACGGCATCAGGAGAGAGTACGCACTCGCGGGGTCCGATGTGTGAACGGATCGTGGCCGGATGGCGAGCGGCGTGATGGGTCCGCCCACCTGGAACGTCAGCTGCTCACCCGGCAGCGCGTCGACGGCTTCGAGGAGAAAACCGGCGCTCACCTGCACATGGAAGCGCACGGGCTGATCCGTCCCCGGGCTGCCGACGACGATCTCGCCGGACTCGAGAACGCCGAGAACCACCCGGTCGCCTGCGTCCGCGAGAAGTGCACGCAGGTCCGCCGAGGAGAAGGTGTGCTCGATTCCCGGGTCGCGCGGCGACAGGCTGCGATGGTCGGGGAACGCGCCCTCGACGAGGCGGGTGCTGAGCTGTTCGGCGTCGCAGCGGAGGGTGATGCTGTCGGAGCCGACGACGACGGTCACCGTGTCGTGGCGTCCCAGCAGACCGGCCGCGTCGTCCAGGAACGTGCACGGGACGACGGCGGAGATCGGCTCGTCCGGTGGTTCGAGAACGGTCACCGTGCCGACCGCCAGCCGGTAGCGGTCGGTGGTGACGAGCCGAAGCACGCCGTGGTCCGTCTCCAGGAGGCAGCCGCGCAACACCGGGAACTCCGAGTCGGCGTCGGCGGCGAACCGCACCGCGCCGAACGCGGTGAGGAGGTCGGTGGTGCGGAGGACGGCCGTGCACTCCCGTGCCGTCCGCGCGTCGAGCAGTCCGTGAATCCTCGCCAGTTCGCGTCGAGCGTCGTCCAGCCCCTTCTCGAGCCGGCCGAGATGCCGGTCGAGGAGTCCGTGGGCGTCCGTCCCCCTCAGTACGGCCGCCATTTCCTTCACCGGCATACCCACCCGGCGCATCGCGGCGACGAGGATCGCCGCGTCCACGTGCCGGTCGGCGTACCAGCGATAGCCCGTGCGCGGGTCGACCGCGTGCGGGGTGACCACCCCGGCCTTGTCGTAGAACCGCAGCGCGCTGACCGACAGACCGGACGCCCGGGCGAGTTCACCGATGCTGAGCACGGCACTCACTCTGCCCCCACGGTCCGACAGTCGCGGCGTCGAGTTCTGCGCGCAGGCGCTCGACCGCCCCGCGGATCATCCGTCCGTATCCGTCCTCGGCGAGATGTTCGCAGCTCTGCGCGGCCCGATCGAGATGATGACGTGCCTCGGACGACTGGCCGAGTGCGTGATGAGAGGCCGCCACGTTGAGATGCAGCGACGGGTAGAACCCCGCGACCTGCAGCGAAGAGTGGTGTTCCTGAGCTCGCTCGTCGGTCAGCGAGTCGGCGGCGGCGAGGGCCCGCAGATCCCAGCGCAGCTCCTCGGCGGGGTCCGTCTGGACGTCAGCCATGTAGTGGGCCAGCGTGACGACGTGCAACGGGTCCGCTGTGTCCTCGCCGGAACCCGCGAGGGCGTCCCACACCTTCTCGAAGATGCGTCGGGCGCCCTCCCGGTCTCCCGCTACTGCCAGTTCCTGCCCCTGCGCGATCCTCGCCATGACGGCGTCCGATGTGTCCATGCGGACCACGATGGGGCCTCGACCAGGTCGAGGGTCAACCGGACTACGTGCGCTCAGCCGCCGACTTGATGCGGGCGAGGGTGGTGTTCATGCCGTTCACGAGGTCGACCTCGAAGTCCTCGTTGCCGCCGAGGACGGTCTTGACCAGGAACTGCGACACCTTCGACGTTCCGGTCGGGGCTTCGCGGCGCTCGGTGACCTTGGTTCCGCCTGCCGTCGGCTCGAGTTCGTACGACCAGATGGTGCGGTTCTCGAGGATCCGGAACGCGATGGCCTTGTTCGGCTGGAACTTCACGACCTTCGACGTGGTCGGCCACACGAGGAGGCCCTTGCGGTTGATGTTGACGGTCTTGGTGCCCTCTTCGACGACGCCACCGAGGACGCGCATCTTGCGGCACTGGGGGCTCCATTCGCCCATCCGCTTCAGATCCGACACGACGGCCCACACGTCTTGCGGGGTCGCGTCGATGTCGATGCTTGCTTCGAGGGTGTTTGCCATCGGCTGTCTCCAGTCAGGGGAAGGTGGTACGTAAGGTAACAATTACTTTTCCGTCATGGTAGGCGCTCGCGCCGGAGCCGTGTGCGGTAGGTCACTGAATTCTCGTCCCGACCGCAGTTTTCCAGCACTTCCGCGCGCCTCATCGAAACCGTGTAACCAAAGGGGCACGATGGGCGATGAGTCAAGAGCGCGACGAAATGTCGCCGATGCAATGGCGCAAATGGAAAGTTGTCGAGTCGGTGTTCGGAAGTGATCGGTAGTGAATGTTCATTCGATCCTGCGGTGGGACCGCAGCCCTCTCCCTCTACTCGAATCAGCCCGATTGCAAGGACGTCCGTCCTCGTGGCCGAGTGAAAAACTCGAACGTTTGATGACGCCACGCGAAATCGAGGAAGCTCTCCGCGGCCGGTTGTAGACGCCGTCGTCGCTCCCGCAATCTCCTCACTCTCCGCCCGGCCCCGGGGGAGACTGGGGGTTGTGGGAGCCGAAGAGTCTGTCGTGGTCGGAACCGGAGCGGTCGCCGCCGAAGAAGTGATCCGGGTGGCGCGTCTCGGCGCGCCGGTGCGGATCTCGCGGGACGCGATGTCGGCCATGGCGGAAACCCGGAAGCGCATCGAGGCGCTGGCCGAGGACCCGAAGCCCGTGTACGGGATCTCGACGGGGTTCGGGGCACTCGCCACCCGGCACATCCCCTCGGCGCTACGGACGCAGCTGCAGCGCAGTCTGGTCCGCTCGCATGCCGCCGGGAACGGCCCCGAGGTGGAACGCGAGGTCGTGCGCGCTCTGATGCTGCTGCGACTGTCGACGCTGGCCACCGGCAGGACCGGCGCGCGGCCGGAGGTCGCGCAGGTCTACGCGTCGCTCCTGTCGGCGGGGATCACCCCCGTGGTCCACGAGTACGGCAGCCTCGGGTGCTCGGGGGATCTGGCGCCGCTGGCGCACGTCGCGCTCGCGGTGATCGGTGAGGGCACGGTGCGGGACGCGGACGGCGAACTGCGGCCGGCCGCGGAGGCGCTGGCCGCTGCCGGTATCGCACCGGTGATCCTCGAGGAGAAGGAAGGGCTGGCCCTCATCAACGGCACCGACGGCATGCTCGGCATGCTGCTGCTGGCATGCGAGGACCTGCACGGGCTTCTCCGTCTGGCCGACGTCACCGCGGCGATGAGCGTGGAGGGGCTGCTCGGCACCGACAAGGTGTTCGCCCCGGACCTGCAGGCGCTCCGGCCGCATCCCGGGCAGGCAGCGGCTGCGGACAACATGACGCGGTTGCTCGCGGGTTCAGGCATCG
Source organism: Rhodococcus wratislaviensis (assembly GCF_041228765.1). Lineage (NCBI taxonomy): Bacteria > Bacillati > Actinomycetota > Actinomycetes > Mycobacteriales > Nocardiaceae > Rhodococcus > Rhodococcus wratislaviensis. The sequence goes on from NZ_CP150488.1 coordinate 2,704,891, forward strand.
TCGCCAGCCATACGGGTCCGGATTGCACGGTGGTGCAGGACGCCTACTCGTTGCGGTGCGCCCCGCAGGTGGCCGGGGCGGCGCGGGACACTCTCGCGCACGCCGAGCGGGTGGCGTCGTGGGAACTGGCCAGCGCAATCGACAATCCGGTGGTCACCGTGGACGGTCGGGTCGAGTCGAACGGCAATTTTCACGGGGCGCCGGTCGGGTACGTGCTGGATTTTCTGGCGATCGTCGTCGCGGATGTGGCGAGCATGAGCGAGCGCCGCACCGACCGTTTCCTCGATGTGGCCCGCAATCACGGGCTGCCGCCGTTCCTGGCCGACGATCCCGGGGTGGACAGCGGCCACATGATCGCCCAGTACACCCAGGCGGCGATCGTCTCGGAACTGAAGCGGCTGGCGGCGCCGGCGAGTGTGGATTCGATTCCGTCGTCGGCGATGCAGGAGGATCACGTGTCGATGGGGTGGTCGGCGGCCCGGAAGCTGCGCCGTGCGGTCGACGGGCTCACCCGGGTGCTGGCGATCGAGGCGTTGACGGCCGCTCGTGCGCTCGATCTGCGGGCCCCCCTCGCTCCGTCGCCGGCGACGGGTGCGGTGCGGGACACGATCCGCGAGCACGTGGACGGACCGGGGACCGACCGTCACCTCGCGCCGGAGATCGAGGCCGCGGTCGCCCTCGCCTCGTCCGGCGCTCTCGTCGCGAGCGCGGAGTCGGTGGTGGGAAAGCTGGACTGAGGGCCTACTGGCTGCGCGACCTCATCCCGGGAGCGCGGGAAGTCGTGGAGATCCGGGGTGGCAAGCTGTTCTTCCCCGACGAGCGTTCGCGCGAACTGGTCGTCGAATTGCGCAGATTCTGGGCGGCCCGGTCCTGAGCCGCGCTCAACGCAGCGGGTCGAAATGCCGCATGACGCCGGGAACCTCGCCGCCGGTCATGGAGTCGGCCAGCATGCGTCCGGTGAGCGGCCCCAGCGCGATGCCCCACATTCCGTGACCGCCCGCTACGTGCACGCGGGGGGAGCGGGTGGCTCCGACGAGCGGAAGTCCGTCGGTGGTGCAGGGCCGGGACCCGACCCACTCCTCCTGACGCGATTCCCAGTCGATGCCGGTGAACATGGGCGTCGCGGCCTCGATGATCGCCTGGACCCGGCGCGGGTCGAGAGGTGCGTCGGGACTGCGGAATTCCATCATTCCGGCGACGCGGAAACGATCCTGCAACGGCGTGCACGCCACTCGCTGGGTGGGGAAGTAGATCGGGTTCTTCGGCATCTGCTGGGGCTGGACGCTGAAGCTGTAGCCGCGGCCGGCCTGCACGAGGGCGCGGACACCGAACGGGCGGGCCAGTGCATTGAGGCGTGCGCCGCTGGCGATGACGACGGCATCGGCGGCTACCGCGTCGCCGGTGGCCGAGACCAGCCGGACCCCCGACTGTCCCCGATCCTGCACAGCCGTCACGTCGAAGCCGGACCTGATCTCACCGCCACGGGCCCGGACGGCGTCGGCGAGGGAGTGCACGAAGCGCGGCGGGTCGATGAAACGCTGGTTGCGCAGCCTCAGGCCGGAGTGCACGCCGTCGCCGAGACTCGGCTCGAGAGAGTGGATCTCGTCCCTGTCGACGCGGTCGTACTCGACCTCCCCGCCGGCGGCCTCGACGTGACGGAACTCGTCGACGAGCGCTTCCCGGTCCTCGTCCGACTTGAACGCGGTGAGGAACGGGTCGGCGAGATGGGTGTGCTCCCGCACGCCGCCGTCCGCGAGTTCGTCGTAGGCGCCCAGGGAGATCCGGTTGACCTCGGCGTAGACCTTCATCGCGTCCTCCCACCGGGAGGGCGTGCAGTGCCGCGCGAAGCCGACGAGGAAACGCACCAGGCGCAGATCGGTCGTGAAGGGAACATAGACCGGCGACGACGGATTCAGCATCGCGCGCAGCCCGTACTTCAGTACGGCGGGCTCGGGAAGCGGCAGCGTCAATGCCGGTGCGAGCCAACCCGCATTACCCCAGGACGCGTCCGACGCGACACCGTCCCGGTCGACGACCGTGACACGCACGCCACGCTCCTGGAGGAACCACGCCGTGGACAATCCGACGACGCCTGCTCCGACGATCGCGACATGGTCAGGGCGCTGCACTGTGCTCATGACTCCATCATCGGTCGGCGACGGCGCCGGGGGAGTAGCCGTTCGGCCAGTCCCGGACAGTGACCCCTGTGCAATCGGCCAGGGGTCACATGTCCCGCAGTCCCGTCAGCTTCAGGTGCAGCATCAGGATGAGCCGGGTGTCCGCGTCGGCCAGGTCCACGCCGCACGAATCGACGCAGCGTCGCAGCCGGTTCCTGAGGGTGTTGGGGTGCACGTGCAGTGCGGCCGCCGCATCGGCGACGTCGCCGCCGTGGGCGAGGAAGGCGCGGGCCGTGGCCACGAGATCGGTCCCGTGCTGCTCGTCGTGCCGGGTGAGCGCGGCGAGCGGGGTGAGCTCGCCCAGGCCGTCGAAGATGTCCGCGACGCGCAACGCCAGCACGGACGCGAGACTGTCCCGCATCGTCCCGACGACACCGCCGGATCGGGCGTGCTGCAGGACGGTGAGGACCCGGTCGGCGTCCCCCCGCGACAGGTGAGCCTGGCTGGCCGTGGTCACTTCGCGTCCGACGGCGACTACGAATGCCGCCCCGCTGCGGGCGCGACCGAGGAAATTCTCGGCGAGGCGACGGACATCCTTCTCCGATGCGGCGATGACGACGTAGATGACGTCGTCGAGCTGGGCGGCGACCGAATCGACCGCCAGCGTGTCGAGGTACAGGCCGAGGGAGGCGAGCAAACCGGACGGCAGGGAGCGGCCGATCGCGACCGGGGCGGCCGCCGCGACGGTCAGCCTTCCCTCCAGCCGGAGGTCGTCGGCGGCGCGGAAGGCGGGCTCGCCGCCGTTGATCAGCGCACGCACCCGATCGACCTGCATCCGGCGTGTCACGTCCACCCGTTCCCGCTCCGCCGCGATGTGTTCGGCGACGACGGGGACCGCGGACCGCAGGATCGATTCCTGTTCCGGGGTGGGGGCGGACGTCATCGCCGCCCAGATCGACCCGACCGACCGTCCCGCGTCGCGCACCGCGATCACCGCGCGGGGAGTCATGTTCGGCATTCGCATGTCCACGTAGAAGACGTCGGTGTCGCGATGGAGGCGCTCGAAGATGCCGGCGTCCTCGAGGAGCTGCCGGTACTTCCCGGGCACCTGCCGTCCCAGGATGGTTTCGATGCGGGCTTGGTCCACGGCCTGCTCGCCGCTCGAATAGGCCAGAACCGTCGAGTTCTCGTCCTCGATCGTGATCGGCGCGCCGATCAGCTCGGCCAGCGACCCCGCCACCGTGAACAGGTCTTCACCGCGCAGGTCCATGTCTGGGAGCCTAGTTGCCGGGGCCGGTCCGGCCCGGTCTTCGCCGCGACACCGTGTCCTCGAGACACGGGCCTCAGGGTCCTGGCGGTGGCCACCCCGCACGGGCATTGTGGGGGTATGGCGGCGGCGCAGGGCGGAACCGGAACGATGACCGCGTGGCGCGTGGTCGCGCCGGGCCCCGTCGCGGGCCACCCTCTGGAATTCGGACGTGAGACCATCCCCGAGCCGGGGCCGGGCGAACTTCTCGTGAAGGTGCTGGCGTGCGGAGTGTGCCGCACCGACCTGCACGTGACCGAAGGGGATCTGCCCGTGCACCGGCCCGGGGTGATTCCCGGCCACGAGGTGGTGGGGGAGGTTGCCGCACTGGGTGATTCGGTGTCGGGGTCCTTCGCAGTCGGCGACCGGGTAGGTATCGCCTGGCTGCGTCACACCTGCGGACATTGCGCGGCCTGCCTGCGCGGCGCGGAGAACCTGTGCAGGCAGTCGCGGTACACGGGTTGGGATGCGGACGGCGGATACGCCGAATTCGCGACGGTCCCGGCCGACTACGCGCTGCACCTGCCTGCGGGCTACTCGGACACCGAACTCGCACCACTGCTGTGCGCCGGGATCATCGGCTACCGGGCGCTCGAACGTGCCGCCGTCCCCGACGGCGGTGCGCTGGGCATCTACGGGTTCGGCGGCAGCGCGCACCTCACCGCCCAGGTCGCGTCGATCCGCGGTGCCCGGGTGCACGTCATGACGCGCGGGGCGGAGGCCCGTGCGCTGGCGCAGCGACTCGGGGCGGCGTCCGTGCAGGGCGTCCGCGACGTGCCGCCGGAACCCCTCGACTCCGCGATTCTGTTCGCCCCGGTGGGCGATCTGGTGCCCGTGGCGATGGAGGCGCTCGCCGACGGCGGCACCCTCGCAGTCGCGGGGATCCACCTCTCCGACATTCCCACGCTCGAGTATCAGAGGCATCTGTTCCGGGAACGGCAGATCCGCAGCGTCACCGCCAACACCCGTTCGGATTCCGTCGAATTCCTGCGCATCGCAGCGGAACACCGGCTGAGTATCGACATCCACCCGTACCCACTCGACCGCGCCGACCGGGCCCTGCGCGACCTGGACGGCGGAAAGTTCAGCGGTGCAGCAGTTCTCGAGCCGTAGAGGGAGAGAAATATGAGCGAACATGCAGGGCCGCCCGTGGTCGTCGGTATCGATGGTTCACGCGCCGCGCTCGACGCGGCGCGCTGGGCCGCGGGCACGGCGGTCCGGATCGGCGCCCCACTCCTGCTCGCCCACACCTACCCGGACGAGGCCACGTTCTACAACGGCACCGCGATGATGATCGACGCCCAGTTCATCCAGGAACTGCGCGAGGACGGCAACGCGATGCTCGACGCCACCACCGCCGCCGTCCTGCAGGACCATCCCGGACTCGCCGTCGAGCGCGACGTCCGATCCGGGACGGCGGCGTCCCACCTGATCGAGTTGTCGAGGGCGGCGCGGGTCGTGGCGCTCGGCGCGCAGGGTGCGGGCGCGGTCACCGACTACCTTCTCGGGTCCACGGTGCTCCGCACGGTCAACCACGCGCACAGCCCGGTCGCGGTCGTCCGGGGAGCGCCCGCGACGGCGTCGCCGGACACCCGCCCGATCGTCGTGGGCGTGGACGGCAGCCAGGTCAGCGAGAAAGCCGTCGAGGAGGCGTTCGCACTCGCGTCCGCGTTCGGTGTCGGTCTGGACGTGGTGCACGCGTGGAGCGGCGAGAAGCAGCACGGGCTCGCCCATGCGTCGAAGTACGTGGACTGGGCCGCCTACGAGGAAGGGGAGAAGGCCGTCGTGTCCGAATGCCTCGCCGGCATCCGGGACGAGTACCCGGACGTGCCGGTGAACGAGGTGACGACACAGGGGGTGTCCGCCGACGTCCTCCTGCGGCACGCGGCGACGGCGCAACTGCTGGTGGTCGGAAGCCACGGCCGGGGGAAGGTGATGGGTGCCCTGCTCGGATCCGTCAGCCAGAATCTGGTCCACCACGCCCCCTGCCCCGTTCTCGTCTGCCGGGCTCGGCAGTGACACCGTCCGAGCCGTGCTCGGCAGTGACACCGTCCGAGCCGCGCGGATAGGCTCCTGTCATGGCTGGGGTCGAGGGTGTCCTGCTCGATATAGACGGGGTGCTGGTTACTTCGTGGCATCCGATCGACGGTGCGGCTGCCGCGGTGCGGGAGGTGCGCGAGCGCGGACTCGCGTGCGCCTACCTCACCAACACGACGTCCCGGACGTGCGACGAGATCGCCGAGGCCCTGCGGTCGGCAGGCATCGAGGCGGACTCCGGCGAGATCGTCACGGCGGCCCGGCTCACCGCGGAGTACGTCCGGTCGACCTACCCCGGGTCGCGGGCCTGGGTCCTCAACAGCGGCGACATCACAGCCGATCTGTCCGGAATCGAACTGGACGACGAGGACCCCGAGGTGGTGATCCTCGGTGGGGCGGGGCCGGAATTCACCCACGAGGCCCTCAGCCGCGTGGTCGAGCTGATGCTCGACGGCGTCCCCGTCGTCGCGATGCACCGGGGCACCACGTGGGCCACCCACGACGGGCTGCGCATCGACACGGGCACCTACCTCCCCGGCATGGAGGAGGTCGCGGGAACCAACGTCGTCTCGGTGGGCAAGCCGTCGCTCGCCGCGTTCCTCACCGCCACCGATCTGATAGGCACGGAACCGGACGTGACGGTGATGGTCGGTGACGATCTGACGGGTGACGTCCTGGCCGCGCAGCGGGTGGGACTCACGGGCGTGCTGGTGCGGACGGGCAAGTTCCGCCAGTCGATTCTGGACCTCGCCCCGCAGCGACCGGACCACGTCGTCGATTCGGTCGCGCAGCTGCCGAAGCTCCTCGACGAACTCGCCTGACCGCGGTCCGGGACTAACCGGCCGCGAGCGGGTACTCTCGCGGCGAATCCTCCAATTCGACGTTCCCAGAAGGAGCTTCCATGCTCGCTGTCTCCACCCCCGTCACCTCGACCGCCTCGGCATCTCGTACTCGTATCTCGTCTCTGTTCGGCCGACGGCTGGCACGTGTGGGAGCGGCGATGGCCGTGGGTCTGGGCGTCGCGGCGGGAATCTCGGTGGCCGGCGCTGGCGTCGCCGGTGCCGCCCCCGTCAACTGTGTCTCCCCGCCGTCGGCGAACGACGTTCAGGTGTCGGACACCGCGAGCTGCGGCGCCAAGGCGACCGAGGCCGGCGTCGCCCACGCGATGGCCGCGGACAGCGGCACCGCGGTGAGTGTCGCCAACGGACACAGCGGCGCCACCACGTACGCCAACGGATACGGAACGTCGCTCGGTGCGTCGACCGGCTCGGGTCAGGCGTACGCGCTCGCGCTCGGCGGCGGCATCGCCCGTTCCGGTGCGGCCGACGGCACCACCACCGTCGCGATCGCAGGCTGGGGTTCGGGTGCGACTGCCGACGCGAACGGCGTCGACTGCGTCGGCGCGCTGTCCCTCGCGTTCAACGTGAACACCGGTCAGGTCTGCGCGATGCGCTGATCGCCCGGCGCACCGGTTCCGTCCCGACCTTGCACTCACCCTGTCCGAGTGCTAAAAATGCACTTGGCACTCACGACGCGTGAGTGCCAGGTCGGGACGGTGAGACCGGGAACCAAAGACACCCCTGGTCGTCCGTCGCGGGCACCGAACTCGGCCGAAGGCGTAAATGAGGCGACCCGACTAGCGGTCGCCTTGTGTGTCACCCCCAATCCGGAGGATCACTTCGCAATGGCCAAGATCATCGCGTTCGACGAAGAGGCCCGTCGCGGCCTCGAGCGGGGACTCAACGCCCTCGCCGACGCAGTCAAGGTGACGTTGGGCCCCAAGGGTCGCAACGTCGTGCTCGAGAAGAAGTGGGGCGCCCCCACGATCACCAACGATGGTGTTTCCATCGCCAAGGAGATCGAGCTCGAGGACCCCTACGAGAAGATCGGTGCCGAGCTGGTCAAGGAGGTCGCCAAGAAGACTGACGACGTCGCCGGCGACGGAACCACCACCGCTACCGTTCTCGCCCAGGCTCTCGTCCGTGAGGGTCTCCGCAACGTCGCTGCCGGCGCCAACCCGCTGGGTCTGAAGCGCGGCATCGAGAAGGCCGTCGAGGCCGTCACCGTGCGTCTGCTCGAGACCGCCAAGGAGATCGACACCAAGGAGCAGATCGCTGCTACCGCTGGTATCTCCGCAGGCGACCCGTCCATCGGCGAGCTCATCGCCGAGGCCATGGACAAGGTCGGCAAGGAAGGCGTCATCACGGTCGAGGAGTCCAACACCTTCGGCCTGCAGCTCGAGCTCACCGAGGGCATGCGCTTCGACAAGGGCTACATCTCGGCGTACTTCGCCACCGATCCCGAGCGTCAGGAAGCCGTCCTCGAGGACGCGTACATCCTGCTCGTGAGCTCCAAGATCTCCACGGTCAAGGACCTGCTGCCGCTGCTGGAGAAGGTCATCCAGTCCGGCAAGCCGTTGGTCATCATCGCCGAGGACGTCGAGGGCGAAGCCCTGTCCACCCTGGTGGTCAACAAGATCCGTGGCACCTTCAAGTCCGTGGCCGTCAAGGCTCCCGGCTTCGGTGACCGTCGCAAGGCTCAGCTCGCCGACATCGCCATCCTCACCGGTGGCGAGGTCATCAGCGAAGAGGTCGGCCTCTCCCTGGAGACCGCCGGACTCGAGCTGCTCGGCCAGGCACGCAAGGTCGTCATCACCAAGGACGAGACCACCATCGTCGAAGGCGCGGGAGACCCCGAGGCCATCGCCGGTCGCGTGTCGCAGATCCGCGCCGAGATCGAGAACAGCGACTCCGACTACGACCGCGAGAAGCTGCAGGAGCGCCTGGCCAAGCTGGCCGGTGGCGTTGCAGTCATCAAGGCCGGCGCTGCCACCGAGGTGGAGCTCAAGGAGCGCAAGCACCGCATCGAAGATGCCGTGCGTAACGCCAAGGCTGCCGTCGAAGAGGGCATCGTCGCCGGTGGTGGCGTGGCTCTGCTGCAGTCGGCTCCCGCGCTCGACGACCTGAAGCTCGAAGGTGACGAGGCCACCGGTGCGAACATCGTTCGCGTCGCCCTCGAAGCACCGCTGAAGCAGATCGCCTTCAACGCGGGCCTCGAGCCCGGCGTCGTTGCCGAGAAGGTTCGCAACCTGCCCGCAGGTCACGGCCTCAACGCCTCGACCAACGAGTACGGCGACCTGCTCGAAGCCGGCATCAACGACCCGGTCAAGGTCACCCGCTCCGCGCTGCAGAACGCAGCGTCCATCGCGGCTCTGTTCCTGACCACCGAGGCCGTCGTCGCCGACAAGCCGGAGAAGGCCGGAGCGCCCGTGGGCGACCCGACCGGCGGCATGGGCGGTATGGACTTCTAAAGGCGGCTACGCCTCCCGTGAGTGGGTGAGGAGTCCTCGGACTCGCCCACCACTCACGGGCACGAAGTGCTCGAAGAGCCCGGGACACCATCTGGTGTCCCGGGCTCTTTCTAGTCTGTGACCTCCCCTTTTCCATGAACTGGTCGGTTGTTCAACTGTTTTTCGCATTTCGGTCTCGGACCGCGGAAATTCGGGTAAAAAGGACCTTTAGCAACCCTCCCGAACGACTTTCCGGTTCGCTGCGGCGTGGGTACGACGGAAGTGGACGAGACGAATGCGTTGTGGGCAAACGCGGCGTTACGCACGCTGGACGGCGCTGGTCGCGCTGCCGTTGACGGCCGGTCTACCGGTGGCGTCGGCCGAACCCGATCCCGACCCCGAGACCGTGACGGTGCACGTCTACTCCCCGGCGATGGACAGGGTCGTTCCGGTGGCGGTGCAGACACCCGCGGACACCAGCGTCCCGCGTCCCACGCTGTACCTCCTCAACGGCGCCGGGGGCGGTGAGGACGAGGCGACGTGGCAACACCAGACCGACGTCGAGTCGTTCCTCGCCGACAAGAACGTGAACGTCGTGACGCCGCTCGCCGGCGCCTTCAGTTACTACACGGACTGGGAACGCGACGACCCCGAACTCGGACGCAACAAGTGGGCGACGTTCCTCACGCAGGAGTTGCCGCCGATCATCGATGCGGAGTTCGGGACGTCGGGCGTCAACGCCATCGCGGGCATCTCCATGGCGGGTACGTCGGTACTGAGCCTCGCGATCGCGGCCCCGTCGCTGTATCGGGGCATCGGCGCCTACAGCGGATACGCCGAAACGAGCACCGACGCTGGGCAGTTCTACGTCCGGACCGTGGTCGAGAGCCGTGGCGGAGCCGACTCGGAAAACATGTGGGGGCCGGTGGGTGGCCCCGGCTGGGTCGCCAACGATCCGTTGGTGAATGCCGAGAAGCTTCGCGGCGCGGCCATGTTCATCTCGTCGTCCTCGGGACTTCCCGGGGAGCACGACACTCTGACTGCCAGGTCGGTCGACGGCGATCCGTCGATGCTGGCCAATCAGGTGATCGTCGGCGGAATCATCGAGGCGGCGGTCGACAGCTGCACTCGCCGGCTGGCGTCTCGGTTCGACGAGCTCGGCATCGACGCGACGTTCGACTTCCGGCCGTCGGGGACGCACTCGTGGGGCTACTGGGAAGACGACCTGCACGAGTCGTGGCCGATGCTTGCCGCCTCCATGGGGTTGTAGGGGGAGTATTCGCGCGCGCAGTCCGGTTGAATCCTGTTCTGCTGCAACAAAGCGATTGATCCGGCACTTCGCCTCGGAGGGCCGGTTTCGTCCTGTCCGCGCCCCGACTCGTCCAGAAGTGCTCGAGAGTTGTTGCAGAAGCATACTTTTCGAAACCCACACGTGCTCACAGAGGTTGATGCTTTAATGTGAGGGACGGTAACGGAGGCTGAATTCCGTTGCTGCGCACCAAGTAACAGGAGGATTCATGGGAAGCACGACCCTCACCGACATCATCACTTTCGTATTCGATCTGCTCGCGCAAAGCGCCACGTTCTTCAGCTGATCAAGTCATCCCTCGGCGCTGCCGGGGTAGTTCGTCACCGAAAGCGACGCGCTGTGCGTCCGTGAAGATGGAGGAAGAATGGGAAGCATCACCAACGGCTGGGAAGCGATCAGCCAGTTCACTCAGCTCATCCTGGCGATCATTCCGGCCCTCGTCACAGGGTCTCTGTGACCGTGGCGCGTCGGTAGATCTCGTGTCGGCTGTGGCCGTGGATTCGTTCCACGGCCACAGTGCTTTCCGGTGCTGTCGCCCGTGTCAGTGTCCGGCCGGCATCAGCATCCATGCGGCGAGGTAGACGAGTGCCGCGGTGCCGCCGGTGACCAGCGTGGCAACCACGGTGAGCAACCGGACGAGGTTGACGTCCACCGAGAAGTATTCGGCGATGCCGCCGCAGACGCCTGCGAGCATCTTCTGGTTGTCGGAACGGGTGAACTGGCGGGGAGTGTTGCTGTCGAATGTCATGCCTCCATTCTGTTCGGCGGGGCCTGCCGGCACATCGGGATGTACCCCGATCTCGACCCTGGTCTTTCACCCTGAGTGTCCGTTCCGTACCGCCGGTTGCTCGTGCGTCGAATCGATCGTTCTCCGTGTCCGCGCCGCGCCGAGAAGCCCGATATCCCACACTTCAGGTCAATTAAATGCCACAATGGAAACTTTTGCCATCGAATTATTGGTTTCGAGACAAAATCGGATGCGTTCACCAGGGCGAAGAAGAGATGTTCGAATTCGTCCACGCCTCGTTACTCCGCAGGAGAATTCAAGGGCAGTGACAAGAAAAAGTCCGGAAACAATGCAACGAGGTATGTTCTGTCGCTCTTCGATTACGAGAACGTGGATCCGGCGATCGCAGTCGCCGCATATCCCCAGTTAGATGGGCATGTTCTGAAGGTAATTGAGAAGTAACCGGTGCTGATTTCCGGGTTCGTCGTTAAGTCAACGATCGCAAATGTTTACCACTTTGTGCTTATTCGGGGAGAAAACTCGGGTACAAATGACGGAGCCCCTGATCGCGGGGGGAAGTTCGAAATCCACTGCGTCGAAAAGGAGTAATACTATGTCCGACAGCTTTCTGACTCTGCTCGAAGCGCTCACCACACTGATCGACTTCATCGGGTCTGTCGCGGAATAGGGAAACCCCCGTTTCGACCCCACTTCTCGACGAGAGCTGGAGTCCACATGACATCATGTGGACTCCAGCTCTCGCCTCTTCGGAGTCGGGCAGGTGACGTCGCAGCGAAGGAGAACGATGGTCAACCGCACTGCAGCGGGTAGGTACGGGGTGCGGTTTGCGCTCGCGGTCGCTCTGACGACGGCAATTCCGTGCCTCGGAGTCCAGGCGTCCGCTTCTGCCGATCCGACCGAAGACACCAGTGTCGCGGACGGTGGCTCCCACCTGGTGAGCACCGACGAGATCGACGACCGGCAGTCGACCATGCAGGTGTACTCGGCCTCCATGGACCGGGAGATCCCGCTGCGGGTGATCACCCCCGCGGATACGAGCGAACCGAGGCCCACGCTGTACCTGCTCAACGGGGCGGGCGGCGGCGAGGACTCCGCCACGTGGCAGGCCAGGACGGATGTCGTCGACTTCTTCGCCGACAAGAACGTCAACGTCGTCACGCCCATGGAGGGCGCGTTCAGTTACTACACGGACTGGGAGCAGACCGACCCGGAACTGGGCAACAACAAGTGGACGACGTTCCTCACGCAGGAACTTCCGCCGATCGTCGATTCCGCGCTCGGCACCAACGGCGTCAACTCGATCGCCGGTATCTCGATGGCGGGTAGTTCGGTGCTGAGCCTGGCACAGTCGGCGCCCGGCCTGTACGAGAGCGTCGGCGCCTACAGCGGCTGCGCGATGACCAGCACCGACCCCGGCCGCACGTACGTACAGCTGGTAGTCGAGGGCCGCGGCGGCGGCGACACCTCCAACATGTGGGGACCGGAAGACGGCCCCGGCTGGACGGCCAACGACCCGTACATCAACGCGGAGAAGCTGCGCGGACTCGACATCTACGTCAGCAACGGTTCCGGGTTGCCCGGGCCCGGCGATCAGCTGAACGGTCCGGGGATCAACGGCGACGTCGGAACGCTCGCCAACCAGATTCTCCTCGGCGGCGCCATCGAGGCGGCCACCAACCAGTGCACCCACGCGCTCGCGGACAAGCTGAACGGACTGCAGATTCCCGCAACGTTCGACTTCAGGCCCGTCGGCACGCACTCGTGGTCCTACTGGCAGGAAGACCTGCACAAGTCGTGGCCGATGCTCGCTGCGTCCATCGGCCTGTAATCACCGGTCTCGGATGAGACTCGACCCCCGCAGATCCCGGATCTGCGGGGGTCGAGCCGTCTAGTCTGACGAAGTGGAGACAGTACCGATCCAGATGCCCGACGGAACCACCACTCCGGTTCGCCTGTTTCCCGGCCCGGACGAGGCCCCCGTCATCGTGGTGTTTCCCGGCCTGGGAATTCCCGCCGGCTACTACGAACCCTTCGCCGAGGAACTCGTGTCCCGGGGGTTCAACGCGGCGATCGGCGAACTCCGTGGCCAGGGCGACAGTCGTCCCCGCCCGAGCAGTGCCAGCACGTACGGCTACCACGAACTGGTGGCCCTCGACTTTCCCGCGATCTTCGAAGTGGTGCGGGAGCGCTTTCCCGCCGCCACGCCCTTCCTGCTCGGACACAGCATGGGGGGTCAGCTCGGGGTGATGTACGCGGCCCGGATCCGCGGCCGGCTCGGCGGGATCGTGCTCGTCGCGTCCGGGTCGCCGTATCACCGGGGGTTCCCCGGCATCCATGCCCCGCGGATGCTGGTGGGCGCCGCGGCGATGTCGATGACGGCCAACCTTGCGGGGTTCTGGCCCGGCGACAAACTCGACATCGGAGGGTTCGGGCGGCAGTCGAAGGCGCTGATCACCGATTGGTCGCGATTCGCCCGCACCGGCAGGATCGAGCCCGACGGCGCCGACATCGACTACGAGGAACGCATCGCCCGGCTGAAACTGCCGGTGCTGTCGGTGACCGTCGAGGGTGACGATCTGGCTCCGGAATCCTCGGCGAAGAACCTCCTCGCGAAACTCCCGAACGCCGACGTCACGCTGTGGCACCAACCGCAGCCGCTGGGTCACAACGGCTGGATCCGCGACCCGGCCGGCACCGTCGACCGGATCGTCGAGTGGATCCACGACCACACCTGACCCGTGAGTACTTGTTAACCGCGGGCGGTTAACAAGTACTCACGGCAGGTGCTCACGGTTGGGTGAGCATCTCCCACAGGAACGTGAACGTCAGCGCCGACTTGAATGCGGCCTGCGCGTTGTCCGCCGCCCCGCCGTGCCCGCCCTCGATGTTCTCGTAGTACCAGACCTCGTGGCCCTGCTCCTCGAGCAGCGCCGTCATCTTGCGGGCGTGGCCCGGGTGGACGCGATCGTCGCGGGTGGACGTGGTGACGAGGATCGGCGGGTAGTCCGCGGTCGCGTCGGTGTTCTGATACGGCGAGTACTCGCTGATGAACTTCCAGTCGTCCGGGTTGTCCGGATCGCCGTACTCGGCCATCCAGGACGCCCCGGCGAGCAGCAGGTGGTACCGCTTCATGTCGAGGAGCGGAACCTGGCACACGATCGCCCCGAACAGTTCCGGGTAGCGGGTGAGCATGACACCCATGAGGAGTCCGCCGTTGCTGCCGCCCTGGATCCCGAGCTGCTTCGACGTCGTGATCCCCCGGGCCACGAGGTCGCGAGCGACGGCGGCGAAGTCCTCGAAAGCCCTGTGACGACCCTCCCGCACCGCCTGGGTGTGCCACGACGGGCCGTACTCGCCGCCGCCGCGGATGTTCGCCACCACGTACGCGCCGCCGCGCTCGAGCCACGCGAACCCGACCGAACCGCTGTACCCCGGGACCATCGAATTCTCGAAGCCCCCGTATCCGTACAGCATGGTGGGGCAGGGGCCGGTGACGTCGTCGCGGCGCACGACGAAGTAGGGGATCTCGGTTCCGTCGTCGGACACCGCGAAGTGCTGCGTCACGGACATGCCGTCCGCGTCGAAGAACGACGGCGCCTGCTTGACGGGTTCGAGCGGTCCGCCGACCGTGCCGTACAGCAGCGTCGCCGGCGTCGTGAATCCGCTGGAGTTGACGAAGAAGCTGTCGCTGGTGCGGGGGTCGGTGCTGATGATCCCGCTCGCCGTGAGTTCCGGTACACCGTCGAGGGGCTTCTCCTCCCACCCGGTGTCGTTCGGCGTGAGCACCGACAGCTTGGTCTGCACGTCCGACAGTCGCACGAGGAGGAGGTGGTTCCGGGTCCATGTCCCCTGCTCGAGGGACGTGTGCTCGTCCGGGGTGAACAGTGGCGTCAGCTCCCGTGACCCGGCGAGGAAGTCGGCGTAGTTCGCGGCGAGCAGCGACCCGGCCGGGTAGACGGTGCCGTCCACCTCCCAGTCGGTGCGCGGACGGATGGTCAACCAGTCGCGGTACACGGACGAGCCCGCGTCGTCGGGGGTGTCGATCCGGACCTTCGACCCGTCCGGGAGCAGCTGGTAGCGCTCGGAGTTGTAGAAGTCCATGGACCGGCCGACGAAGTGCCGCTCGTATCCGGGAGTGTCGTCGTACGACGCGCCGACGGACACGTCGGTGGTCTCGCCCTCGAAGACGGTGACCGCCTCGGTGAGCGGGGTGCCGCGGTGCCAGCGCTTCGCGATCCTGGGGTAGCCGGAATCGGTCATCGAGCCGTCGCCGAAGTCGGTCCCGACGTACACGGTGTCCGTGTCGATCCAGCTGATGCTGGTCTTCGCCTCGGGGACGTCGAATGCGTGGTCGCCGCCGACGAATTCGCGCGTCTCGAGGTCGAACTCGCGCACCACGGACGCGTCGGCGCCACCGCGGGAGAAGGACAGCAGGGCACGCGACTGCTCGGGTCGCAGCACGCTGGCCCCTGCCCACACCCAGTTCTCGCCCTCACGTTCGGCGAGGGCGTCGACGTCGAGCAGGACGTCCCACTCCGGGTTGTCGGTGCGGTACTGCTCGAGGGTGGTGCGCCGCCAGATGCCGCGCTTGTGGTCGCCGTCGCGCCAGAAGTTGTACAGGTACTCACCGCGCATGCCGGCGTAGGGGATCCGGTCGTCCGTGTCGAGCACGTCGAGGATCCGGCTCTCGAGCGCGGAGAACTCGGCGTTCTCGGTGTACTCGGCGAGCGTGCGGGCGTTGCGCTCCCGCACCCAGTCGAGTGACCGTTCCGCGGTGACATCTTCGAGCCAGAGGAAGGGATCCGTCATGGCGCCATTCTTGCAGGCGGTGTCGTGCCTGGTCGCGGCGGCAAAGGTGTGACGGATGAGGCTACCGGCGGGTAATACGACCGCGTGGAGACAGCGATTTCGGACGGGACTACCCTGAACAACCGTGACCTCACACTATGACGTCGTTGTCCTCGGAGCCGGTCCCGGTGGGTACGTCGCTGCTATCCGCGCGGCACAGCTGGGATTGAGCACCGCCATCATCGAGCAGAAGTACTGGGGCGGTGTCTGCCTGAACGTCGGCTGCATCCCCTCCAAGGCACTTCTCCGCAATGCCGAACTTGCGCATCTCTTCACAAAAGAGGCCAAGACGTTCGGCATCTCGGGAGAGGCGTCCTTCGATTTCGGCGCAGCCTACGACCGCAGCCGCAAGGTCGCGGACGGGCGTGTCAAGGGCGTTCACTTCTTGATGAAGAAGAACAAGATCACCGAGTACGACGGCAAGGGGTCGTTCACCGACGCCAACACCCTCTCGGTCGAGCTGTCCAAGGGCGGGACGGAGACGGTGACGTTCGACAACGCCATCATCGCCACCGGTTCCACCACCAAGCTGCTGCCGGGCACCTCGCTCAGCGAGAACGTGGTCACCTACGAGGAGCAGATCCTCACCCGCGATCTCCCGGAGTCGATCCTCATCGTCGGTGCCGGCGCGATCGGCATGGAGTTCGGGTACGTCCTGAAGAACTACGGAGTGGACGTCACGATCGTCGAGTTCCTCGACCGTGCGCTGCCCAACGAGGACGCGGACGTCTCCAAGGAGATCGAGAAGCAGTACAAGAAGCTCGGCGTCACGATCAAGACCGGTGCCGCCGTCCAGAGCATCGACGACGACGGCAGCAAGGTCACCGTCTCGATCAAGAACAACAAGTCCGGCGACATCGAGACCGTCGTGGTCGACAAGGTGATGCAGTCGGTCGGGTTCGCGCCCCGCGTCGAGGGCTACGGCCTCGAGAAGACCGGCGTGCAGCTCGATCGTGGTGCGATCGGCATCACCGACACGATGCAGACGTCGGTGCCGCACATCTACGCCATCGGTGACGTGACGATGAAGCTGCAGCTGGCCCACGTGGCCGAGGCTCAGGGCGTCGTGGCCGCCGAGACGATCGCCGGCGTCGAGACGCTGCCGATCGAGGACTACCGGATGATGCCGCGGGCCACGTTCTGCCAGCCGCAGGTCGCGAGCTTCGGTCTCACCGAGCAGCAGGCCAAGGACGAGGGGTACGACGTGAAGGTCGCGACGTTCCCGTTCACCGCCAACGGCAAGGCGCACGGCCTCGGTGACCCGACCGGTTTCGTCAAGCTGATCGCCGACAAGAAGTACGGCGAACTGCTCGGTGGACACCTCATCGGCCCCGACGTCTCCGAGCTGCTGCCCGAGCTGACCCTCGCGCAGAAGTGGGACCTCACGGTCAACGAGCTGGCCCGCAACGTGCACACGCACCCGACGCTCAGCGAAGCCCTGCAGGAGGCCATCCACGGTCTCGCCGGGCACATGATCAACTTCTGACCCGAACACCGCAAGGGCCCGCACAGTCTCTGTGCGGGCCCTTTTCGTCTCTCACCGGGTTGCTTCCGCGATCCGATGGCGAAGCGTCCGTTCCGGTGGCATCGTGGGGAAGATGACCATGCCGGACAGCACGCCAGAAGGATCCGAGGGCGAGTACAGCCTGGACGAAGAGGACCAGTTGCAGCCGGAGGACACGTTGGTCGACAGAGGTGTGGACGACGTTCTCGACGAGGGCTATTCGCCTCCGGAGAGGCCGCTCGGGCTGGACGCGTACGGGACGACGTCCGCGGAGCAGCGTGAGGGCGAGACCCTCGATCAGCGGCTCGCGGAGGAAGAACCGGACCCGGCTCTGGAAGACGACGACAACGCGGAGATCCTCGACGACAACGAGGTCGGGCGGCTGCGGTCGGGCCGGCTCGTCGCAGAGGACGAGGGAGTGGGCGAGGACCAGGAGAAGGACCTGGTGGCGTCCGACATCGGCATCGACGGGGGAGCCGCGTCGGCCGAGGAGGCCGCGGTCCACATCGTCGACGAGGAAACCGACTTCGACGAACTCAGCTGACGCCGCGACCGGCCTCGTACTTCTCCTGTGCCGTCCGGACGTCGGGCATGCGCGATTCGACGAGCTCGATCAGGCCGACGAGGCGTGAACCGATGTCGGCGCCGAGCGGAGTCAGGCTGTACTCGACCTTCGGTGGGATGGCTTCGAGCACCTCACGGACTACGAGTCCGTCTCGCTCGAGGGCCTGCAACGTCTGCGACAGCATGCGCTCGCTGACGCCGTCGACGCGTCGGCGAAGCGCGCTGAACCGGTAGCTGCCTTCGGTCAGCGCCGCGAGCGCGAGCACGCCCCAGCGACCGGTGATGGTCTGCAGGGTCTCGCGAGACGTGCAGTCGCGCGCGAAGACGTCGGCCTCGAGGGTGACGTCTTCGTGTTCTCGTGCTGGCTGTGCGAGCTCGGACATGCGTCCAGTCTACCCCACGCGAAGGAAGTGCTTACTCGAGCATTTGCACTTACGAAAAATTAGTGCATGATGAGAAGTGAGCTTGAACAGTCAACTCGCACCTCACGCGCTAGGAGTTCGTCATGACCATCGCCGTCACAGGAGCAACCGGACACCTCGGTCGACTCGTCGTCGAGGCACTTCTCGACCAGGGCACCCCCGCCGGCGACATCGTCGCCGTGGTCCGCACCCCGGCCAAGGCCGCCGACCTCGCCGCCAAGGGCGTCGAGATCAGGCAGGCGAACTACAGCGATCGCGCCGCACTCGAGACCGCCTTCGCCGGCGTCGACAAGCTGCTGCTCGTCTCCGGCAGCGAGGTCGGTCAGCGGATTGCCCAGCACGCCAACGTGATCGATGCCGCGAAGGCCGCTGACGTCGGCTTCGTCGCCTACACCAGCGTCCTCGACGCGCAGAACAGCCCGATCGGCTTGGCTGTGGAACACCGCGCCACGGAGGACCGGCTGACGCAGTCAGGAATCGACTTCGCGCTGCTCCGCAACGGCTGGTACTGGGAGAACTACCTCGGCAGCATTCCCGCTGCGGCCGAGACCGGTGCGCTGTTCGGCAGTGCCGGAACGGGTGTCGTCGCCGCCGCCGCCCGCAAGGACTATGCCGAGGCGGCCGCCGCGGTCCTGCTCGCCGACGGGCAGGCAGGCAGGGTGTACGAAGTGGGTGGCGACGAGCGCCTGACGTACGGCGAACTGGCGGAGGTCATCTCGTCCGTCCTCGGAAAGCCGGTCTCGTACAAGGACCTTCCGCAGGCCGAGTACGCCGCGGTTCTCGAGGGCGCCGGACTGCCCGCACCGATCGCGAGCATGCTCGCCGACTCCGATGCGGGAGTTGCCGTCGGCGCCCTCGACACCGAGAGCGGCGACCTGCAGAAGCTGATCGGCCGCAACTCGACCCCTGCCGCCACCGCCCTTGCCGTGAGTACTTATTAACCGCCCGCGGTTGACAAGTACTCACGGGCGTAAGCAACCCAACTGCCGAACTCGGTGATGTCCGTGGCCCCGTCGACCGCGTCGTGGGTGCAGCTGAAGCCCACCACGGCGCGGCCGTCGGACAACTCGACGCTCGTCAGCGCCATCGGGGCGGGCAGGGCGGCGAGGAAGTTGCCGAGCCCGGCGGGTGACACCCGGAACAGTTCCCCGACGATCGCCGCTCCCGCGCCGGGGCCGCGGCGGACGAGGCCGGGCTTGGGTGGCGTCGTGGCGAGTGCGGTGAGCCGGTAGGCGTCCGTGGTGGTGACGGTGTCGACGAATCGTGCGCCGATGTCCTCGAGCTGGAAATGCAGGGGCTGTCCGCGCAGGTGGGCCCCGAACACGGCGAGTTCGACGCCGTCCTCGACGAGGGTGGGCGCCGGTACGCCGACGAGCCGGGCCGCGAGGTCCACGGCCACCTGATCGGCGAACGCCGGCACCACGAACATGACACCGAACGGTGCGCCGGCGGCGGTCGGGGCGCCCGGGACCGCGACGGCCGCCATGTCGAGCAGGTTGCAGAAGTTCGTGTACGTGCCCATCCGCCGGTTGATGTCGATCGGATCGGCTTGCACGGCAGCGATGGTCGGGTGTTCGGTGGTGGTGGGCAGCAGGAGGCCGTCGAAACCGGCCAGCAGTTCCCGCGTCTGCGCCTTGACGCGGGTGAGCGTGTCGAGGTCGGCGGCGAACTCGTGGCCCGCCGGCTTCCTCGCCGACTCGACGATGGCGGTGACCACCGGATCGGCGCCTGCCGGTGCGGTGTCGAGGAACTTCCCGACAGCGGTGTACCGCTCGGCGACCACGGCGCCGTCGTACAGCAGCCGGGCGGCGTCGAGGAGCGGGGAGATGTCGACCGCCTCGACGTAGACACCTCGGTCCGTCAACGACGCCACCGTGGCGACGAAGGCCGCGCGGTACTCCGGTGCCAGCAGGGCGAGATTCCCTTCCGCGGGAATCGCGACCCTCGGCTGCGCGGGCGCCGCCAGGCGGACGTCGGACGGCCATGCGCGGCTCCGCGGGTCCGCACTCGCCAGGCCCGACATGATGCGGGCGGCGGTCACGGCGGTGTCGAGTTCGGTGGCGAAGACGGTGACGCAGTCGTAGTCGACGCAGGCGGGGACCACGCCGTCGGCGGGGATGACGCCGAGTGTCGCCTTGATGCCGACGAGACCGTTGAACGCGGCCGGAACTCGACCGGATCCCGCTGTGTCGGTGCCGATTCCGATGTCGGCGATGCCGAGGGCGACGGCCACGGCGGAACCCGAACTGGATCCGCCCGACACTCGTTCGGGATCCCACGAGCACCGGACGGCGCCGTACGGACTGCGTGTCCCGACCAGCCCGGTCGCGAACTGGTCGAGGTTCGTCTTCCCCAGCACGACGGCGCCCTGCTCGACCAGGCGGCGCACGGCGCTCGCGGTGACGTCGGGGAGGTAGGCGAACTCGGGGCACGCGGCCGACGTCGGCAGTCCCGCGACGTCGATGTTGTCCTTGACCGCCACGACCTTCCCGGCCAGGGGGAGGCGCTCGCCGGCATTGAGACGCGCCTGCACGGCAACGGCGTCCGCGTGCACGTCCTCGGCGGGCCGGAGGGTGATCCACACCTCCGGACGGTCCACCTCGGCGATCCGCCGGAAGGCGTCCTCGACACGGGCGGTGGGGGAGAGGGTGGTCTGTCCGCGGTTCACGGCATCGACAGTCATCAGTTTTCTGCTCCAATCACGACGAGAGGGGTGCCCGGTTCGACGATCGCGCCCGGTGACACGAGGACTTCGAGGACTGTTCCGGTTGTGGTGAACGCGACCGGCATCTCGAGTTTCATCGCCTCGAGTACCACGGCGTTCTGACCCGGTTCGATGCGTTGCCCGGCTTCGACTTCGACGCGCCACACGCTGCCGACCATGGGAGCCTCGACGACGACAGCCCCGGGCGGGAGGTCGACCCGTGCGGACGGTTCGGGTGCGGGAGCCTGTTCGATGCGGTCGAATTCGCCCGACGCGCGCCACGCTGACTTCTCCGCCTCGAACGCCGCGGACTGCCGGGAGTCGAATTCGGCGATGGATTCGGCGTTGTCCCGCAGGAACTTCAGGTGGTCGGCGAACGCGAACGTGCCGTCGGAGATCTCCGCGTCGAACCGCCCCGCGGCCGCCTGCTCGCGGTATTCGCGCAGCTGCTCCGGGGTGACGGGTTCCCACACGATGCGGTCGAAGAACCGGAACATCCACGGTGTGCCCTCCTCGAACGGGCGGTGCTGCCGGTAGCCCGACCAGATCGGGACGGTGCGGCCGATCAGCTGGTAGCCGCCCGGCGACTCCATGCCGTAGACGCACAGGTACTTGCCGCCGATCCCGACCGCGTCGGACGGCGTCCACGTGCGGGCCGGGTTGTACTTGGTGGTGATCAGCCGGTGCCGCGGGTCGAGGGGCACAGCCAGGGGTGCGCCGAGGTAGACGTCGCCGAGTCCGAGCACCAGGTATTCGGCGTCGAACACGGCGTCGCGGACGTCGTCGACGCTGTCCAAACCGTTGATGCGCCGGATGAACTCGGTGTTCGACGGCAGCCACGGCGCGTCGTCGCGGACACCGTTGCGGTACCGGTCGATGGCCTCGGCGATGGACGGGTCGTCGAACGACAGCGGCAACCGGACCGTGCGGCTCGGCACCACCAGGTCGTGTGTCGCGGGCAGCAGTTCCTCGATGTCCTGGAGGATGTCCAGCAACCGGCAGGCGGGAAGTTCGTCGGCGTCGAAGTGCAGGTGCAGGGAGCGCACACCCGGGGTGATGTCGATGATGCCCGGAACCCGGCGCCGGATCAGCGCTTCCGACAGCGCGTGGACGCGCATGCGGAGTCCGAGGTCGAGTTCCCGGTCGCCGTACTCGACGAGGATGTTGTCGTCGCCGCCGCGGAGGTACGCGACCTCCGGACGGTTCAGTACGGGCGCGATGCGGGACAGGACCCCGCCGTCGCTGTTGGCCGTTCGGGTTGCCGTGGGCGGAACATCCAGTCTGCGAGACGAATCCGACGATCGCAGCACGTGCGCGCCGTCGTCGGAGACGGCGACGAACCGCACTTCGTCGCCTGGCCGGATCTGCCCGAGTTTCCACCGGTGCGCCTTCACCACGGTGAGGGGGCACGCGAAGCCGCCGAGGCTCGGGCCGTCGGGGCCGAGCAGAATCGGGGTGTCGCCGGAGACGTTGAGCGCTCCGACGCTGTACGGGTTGTCGTGCAGGTTCGACGGGTGCAGCCCGGCGTCGCCGCCGTCGGTCCTCGACCAGACCGGCTTGGGGCCGTCGAGTCGGAGCCCGGTCCGGTTCGCGTGGGTCTGGACCTTCCAGGTGGTGTCGTAGAACTGCGCCATGTCGGAGTCGGTGAAGTAGGCGGGCGCCGGTTGCGGTCCCTCGGTGACGGCGAGATGCCACACGTGGGTGAACTCGGGACGCGAGTCCTCCGGGACGGGATGCGGTGCGCCGAGACCCGTGGTGTTCTCGAACAGCGAGTCGTCGAACAGTCCCAGCACGTCACCGGTGGTGACGGCCTTGCCGGTGATGCCGCCGAATCCGCCGAGCGTGAACGTGGACGCACTGCCGTGGTACAGCGGAGCGTCGATGCCGCCCCGGAACGCGACGTACGTCCGCAGGCCCGTGTCCGCCGGAGTGCCGACGTCGAGGACGGACCCGGCAGGCACTTCCACCGGTTCCCACAGGGCGAGAGGTTCGCCGTCGAGCGTGACCGGGGTGTCGGCGCCGCCGACGCAGATCACGGTGGCGTCCGAGAACACGAGACGCGGCCCCTGCAGGGTGCATTCGAGCCCCGGTGCGCCGACCGGATTGCCGACAGCGGTATTGACCAACTGGAACGACAGGTCGTCCATCGGGCCCGACGGGGGAATCCCGACCTCCCACAATCCGATTCGGCCGGGGTGGTCCTGCACGGTGGTCATCGTCCCGGCGCGGAGCACGTCGACGCGGCGACCGGTGGGCCGCAGATCGGCCAGCGACTGCGTGGTGTGCTCGGCACTCAGAACGGTGTCGGCGACGCAGATCCGCCGCAGCTGGGGCAGGTTGGTCTGGATCCCGTAGATGTGCGTGTCGGCGAGTGCCTCTGCGAGGGCGGCGAACGCCGCTGTGCGCCGGTGCCCGCGGGTGATCACCTTCGCCAGCATCGGGTCGTAGTAGGCGCTCACTTCGGTGCCCGTGTCGACCCACGTCTCGACCCGGGTGTGAGCTGGGAACTCCACGCCTGTGAGCCGTCCAGCGCTGGGACGGTAGTCGTGGCCGGGGTCCTCGGCGTAGATGCGCGCCTCGACGGCGGTTCCCCTGATCTCGGGTCCGGAGTCGGGCAGCCCGTCGAGCATGGAACCGTCCCCACGGGCGAGCCTCAGCATCCACTCGACGAGGTCCACCCCGGTGACCTCCTCGGTCACCGGGTGCTCGACCTGCAGTCGCGTGTTCATCTCGAGGAACGACGCCTCGCCGCGGTCCACGTCGTAGACGAACTCGACGGTGCCGGCGGACCGGTAGCTCACCGAGGACGCGAGACTGCGGGACGAGCTGAGCAGTTGTTCCACCACCTCGTCGGGGAGTCCGGGCGCCGGGGCCTCCTCGACCACTTTCTGATTGCGGCGCTGCAGTGAGCAGTCGCGGGTGCCGAGGCTCAGCGTGCGGCCGAGACCGTCGCCGAACACCTGCACCTCGATGTGCCGGGCACGGGCGACGAAGCGCTCCAGGAACACCCCGGACGAGGAGAAGTTGGCCTGGGCGAGTCGCTGGACGCGATCGTAGGCTTCGCGGAGTTCCGCGGCGTCGAAGCACGCCTGCATCCCGATGCCCCCGCCGCCACCGACCGCCTTGATCATCACCGGATAGCCGATGTCGGAGGCCGCGGACAGGGCGGCGTCGACGGAGTCGAGGAGCCCGCTGCCCGCGACGAGCGGGACGCCGACGGCGCGGGCTGCTTCGCGTGCCGTGTGCTTGTTCCCGAACGTGCGCAGCTGTTCGGGGGTGGGGCCGACGAACGCGATCCCGGCGGATTCGGCTGCCGCGGCGAACGCGTCGTTCTCCGAGAGGAAGCCGTATCCGGGATGAATCGCGCCCGCGCCCGTCGCCAAGGCGGCCTCCACGACGGCGTCGGCCCGCAGATACGACTCGTGGGCGGGAGCCGGGCCCAGCCGGACGGCGACGTCGGCCATCTCGACGTGCGCGGCAGCCGAATCGGCGTCCGAGTGGACCGCGACCGTCTTCAGTCCGAGGAGGTGTGCCGATCGCATGATGCGGCAGGCGATTTCGCCCCGGTTCGCGACGAGCAGAGTGTCGAAGGAGTACTCGATCGGCGGCGTATTCATCCCTGTGGACATGGTTGTATACGCTAAGGACGGGGTGTTTCACCGAGATTTCTCGAGGTAAAGCGTGGGTTAGTAAGACCTCTCACGGCCTGCGCGCGTCGGGGTCACGGTGAGGACGGCTGCACCGGGGGCACGAAGTCGAACGTCGTTCCGAGCAGCCATACCAGGAGCAGGACCACCGGCAGGTGGAACATGAACTGCAGGAACGTGAATCCCACCAGATCGCGCGCCTTGAGCCCCAGCACTGCGAGCAAGGGCAGCATGAAGAACGGGTTGATCAGGTTCGGCAGGGCCTCGGCGACGTTGTACACCTGGACCGTCCAGCCCAGGTTCATCCCGACATCGGTGGCCGACTGCATGACGTAGGGCGCCTCGACCAGCCATTTTCCGCCTCCGGACGGAACGAAGAGACCCAGCACGACCGTGTAGAGGGCGATGACGACGGTGAAGCCGCCGCCACTGCCGATGTTCGTGAAGAACTCGGCCAGATGCTCGGAGATGGTGAGGCCATTTCTGCCCTCGGCCTTCGTGAGGATCGCGGCCATCGCCGCGTACAGCGGAAACTGGACCAGGATGCCGGCCGTGGCCGGGACGGCCAGCGCGACGGCTTGCAGGAATTTGCGCGGCGTCCCGTGCAGCACCAGCCCCAGCATCAGGAAGACCAGCAGATAGGCGTTCAGGCTACTGACGACGGTGAGCACGGGTTCGGTCACCAGCTGGGAGATCAGCCATCCCAACGTCATCAGACCGGCCAGCGCCGGCAGGATCCGGCTGTATTCGAGCCACTCTCCCGGTCGCGATCGGGGTGCCACCTCCTTCGGCCGGTCGTCCAGGTCGACGTCCAGATCCTCGGCGGTGGTGACGGCCGCGCCTCTCGGCGCGGAGAAGTGGGCGATCACCACGGTCAGGGCGATGATGATCACGCACATCAGCAGCGACTGCCAGGTGAAGATGGTGGTCCCGAAGTCGAGGACGCCGGTGATCTCCAGCAGGGCCGGCGGCAGGGATGCGGCTGTGGCCTGGAGTTGCGCGGCGGACGAGGACATGCCGAGCGCCCACACGGCGCCCAGACCCATGAAGGCCGCAGCGCCGAGCGCGCGGTAGTCGACTCGCAGGTCGGATCGGCGGGCGATCGCCCGGGCGAGCAGCCCGCCGAACACCAGACTGAGCCCCCAGTTCAGGAAGGAGACCGACATGGACAGGAATGCGACGAAACTGACTGCGGTGCGCGCCGACTGAGGCACCAGGGCCAGGCGATCGATCAGCCGGGCGACCGGTGGGGACGTGGCGACGACGTATCCGGTCAGCACCACCATGGCCATCTGCAGGGTGAACGCCGTCAGATCCCAGAAACCGTCACCGAATGCGTCCACGACCGTCTGCGGCGACGAACCGTTGGCCAGTGCGGCCACCGAGACGACGAAGACGCCGACGAGCGCGAAGACGTAGGCGTCCGGAAACCATTTCTCCGTCCAGCCGGCCAGCGACTGCGCGACCCGCGCCAGCCCCTTCTCGGAACGGACTTCGTCGGTAGCGGATGTCATGCGGCCGTTCCTCTTCTCTACGCGATGCGGAACCTACGAATAGTCGCGTTCGATCCTCAGAGTCCCGATGGTGGTGGCCAGGGCGTCGTACTGGGTCACCAGAAAACAGAATTCGATCATCCGGCGGTCGTCGAAGTGGGTGCTCAGCGCCGACCATGCGGCATCGTCGAGGTTGTCGGTGGTGACGAGTTGGTCGACGGCGGTGAGGATGGCGCGGCGTCGCGCGTCCCAGCCCTCCGCGGCGGGACCTTCCAGCACCTGTTCGAGGTGCGCCGGGGTGACGCCCGCCCGCCGTCCGAGGCGCACGTGGTGGTCCATCTCGTAGCCGCACTTCCTCAGGTGTGCCACCCGGAGGATGATCAGCTCGGTCTCGTACCGGGAGATCTGCCCGCCCGGCATCATCTTGCCGGAGTACTGCAGCCACGCACGGAAGAGGCCCCTCGTGCGGCCCACCGTACTGAACAGATGTGCATCCGGCACACCGGCGACACGGGAGATGATTCGCCACAGCACCCAGTTGACGGGGCCGAGTTCCTTCAGACGTCCGGGTGGAATGCGTGCGGTCACGCCGCCCCCTCTCCTTCTACTCGTCCCCTCGCGGGAACGGCTGCGTGCGCGCGTAGTTCGATCGAACGGGTCATCTCCGTGGCCCGAAGTGCGAGCATACGCACAGAATCCGTCCCGGGTACCCGGGACGGCGCGTATATCCGATTCTTCCGCCCCGCGATTCCCCGTTCGAGTGCGTCGACCGCCACCGTGATCGAGGAGGTCCGGGCCAGTGCGCTGCCGCGGGGTGGGGGCACCGCGACGCCGTCGAAGTCGATCAGGGTCCGGTCCGTGTCGATCTCGCCGAGCCGGGCGATACCGACCCGGGTCCCCAGCGGCTTCATCTCTTCCCGCAGGGCCTCGCCGAGTTCCTCGGCGCCGCCTCGCGTCGCGCCGTGCACACCGCGCAGGGGGCTGAACGTCGTCGACGACGCCACGACGAGCGCGTACCCGTTGCGGTGTCCGATGTACGGTCCCGCGGCCCGCAGCGTGTGGTACGTCCCCATCACGTTCACCTCGATGGCGTACCGCATCACGTCCGGATCGCCCTCGACGATGCGTGCCGGCGGCGTCACGCCCGCGTTGGCGACGACGACGTCGAGGCCGCCGAGGCGGTCGGCGAGGTAGTCGACCGAGTCCTCGACCGCTCGGCGGTCGCGGATGTCGCATCGACGCCACGGCGCCCGGCCGCACGTGGTGGCCGTCTGTTCGAGAAGTTCGGGTTCGAGGCCGAGCAGCCCGACACGGGCGCCCCGCTCGTGAAGTCGTCTGGCGAGTCCGGCGCCGATACCCCGGGCTGCGCCGGTGATCAGGACGCGGCGTCCGACCAGATTCTCTTCGAGAGTGCGTGACATGAAGCGAGTTCCCAACCTGTGTTACCGAGCGGTAGCAAGACGCTAGCACCCGCTCGGTTCGTTGGTGGGAAAAATGTCCAACCGAGTTGGACAACTGTCTCAATCGCGGATCGCCCACGCCATCCGTGCGAGGGAAAGTGCCTGTTCAGCGCGCTCGATCACCACTTCTCGCGACTCACTGATGTGTGCGAGCAGCGTGTCGTACGCGGTATCCAGCTTGCCGTCGAGGGCGAACTCGGCCACCGAGATGTGCTCGTCGATGGTCGCGCTCATGCGGTCGGGGGTGAGGTAGTCGAACATCCGGACCGGCCGCACCTTCGCGTTCACGTTGACGAGCGCATCGGACAGCGCCCGGTTGCCCGCCGACCGCAACAGCACGGTGTGGAACTGCTCGTCGAGGGCCACGAACCCGGCGTCCGGCTCGGGGTTCTCCTTCCGCAACGCGTACCACCGGTCGAGCTCGGGGCCCAGAACGTCCGGGTCGTGCGACAGCGACTCGTCGGCGCGGACCCGGGCGATTCCCTGGAGCTCGAGCGTGATGCGCAGTTCGTACAGTCCGGCCAGCTCGTCGATGCGAGGGCGGTACGGAAACAAACCGCCCACATCGCGCTGGACGAGTCCGTCGGCGAGGAGCCGGGCCAGGGCCTCTCGCACCGGCGTCCGCGACACCCCGTAGGTGTCGGCGAGACGCTCCTCGCCCAGACGCTGTCCCGGCGGGATCCGGCCGCTCATCAGGTCGGTGCGCAGCGACAGATACACGTGATCGCTGAGGGAGCCGGCCGGTTCTCGGCGTGCCATCAGATGGCCATCGCCGCGCGGACGTCGGAGACCGCGATACGGACGTCGGAATCGGGTGCGGCGCCACCGGCGCCGGAGGAGGTGACCCGCCCCGACTCGAGGACATAATAGCTGTCGGCGGATTCGAGCGCGAACCCGATGTGCTGCTCCACCAACAGAACTCCCAGACCGCCGCGGCGGGTGAGTTCCATGATGGTGCGCTCGATCTCGGCCACGACGGACGGCTGAATGCCCTCCGTCGGTTCGTCGAGGATCAGCATCGTCGGTTCCGTGATCAGGGCCCGCGCGATGGCGAGTTGCTGACGTTGCCCGCCGGAGAGGAGACCGGCACGACGGTCGAGCAGGCCGCGCAAAGCCGGGAACAGATCCAGCACCTCGCCGACGAGTTCCTTTCCGCGCTTGCGGCCGTCGGCCACCACCTGAAGATTCTCCGCGGTGGTCAGCTGACCGAACGACTGCTGGCCCTGCGGCACGTAGGCGAGGCCACGCGCCACCCGGGCACTCGGCCGAAGCGCCGTGACGTCCTCGCCGTCGAACAGCACTCGCCCCGAGTTGACCTTGATCAGTCCGACCGCGGCCCGGAGAAGCGTGGTCTTGCCCGCGCCGTTGTGTCCCATCACCGCGGCCACACCGTCCGACGGGACCGTCAGCGAGACTCCGTGGATCACTTCGGTTCGGCCGTATCCGGCCCGGATGTCGTCAAGCTCGAGCATCGCTGTCCTCCTTCGAAACTTCGGGCTGCAACTCGGGTGCGGCGCCGGCCGCGGCGGTCCCGAGATACACCTCCTGCACACGCGGATCGGCCTGCACCTGCTCCACGGTTCCCTCGCTCAGCACCTTCCCGGCGTGCAGCACGGTCACCGACGTCGCGAACGCGCGCATGAAGTCCATGTCGTGCTCGACCACCACGACGGTCCGCTCACCGCCGATGCGGCGCAGCAGGTTTCCCGTCTCGTCGCGTTCGTCGTGGCTCATGCCTGCCACCGGTTCGTCGAGCAGCAGGACGGAGCAGTTCTGCACCAGCAGCATCCCGATCTCGAGCCACTGCTTCTGCCCGTGCGCGAGGATTCCCGCCGGGGTGTCGCGGAGTTTGCCGAGACCCGTGACGTCGAGCGCCTCCTCGATGGCGGGGAGCACCGTCTTGCGTCGGCGCAGCAGCGTGAGTGCCGAGCGGCCCGCGCCCGCCGCGATGTCGAGGTTCTGGAGAACCGTCAATTCCTCGAACACGCTCGCGGTCTGGAACGTGCGGCCCACGCCGAGCCGGGCGATGCGGTGCACCTTCTTGCCGACCAACTCGACACCGGATTTCGTGACCGAACCCGTCGCGGGGACGAGCCCGGTGATGGCGTCGACGAGAGTGGTCTTGCCGGCGCCGTTGGGGCCGATGAGGAACCGCAGGTCACCCTGCATCAGGGTGAGGTCGACGCCGTCGACCGCCTTGAAGCCGTCGAAGCTGACCCGAAGGTCCCGGACCTCGAGGTACTCGCTGGACATTCCGGCGTTGCCGCCGAGGACGGGCTCCTTGGCCGTGGCAGGAATCGTCATCGGGCCATCTCCATTCGTTCCGTCGCCTCGGTTTCGTCTTCCGGTCCGGGCGGGGCAGGTTCGTCGGCGGACGCCTTCCTCTTCCGCTTGAGTAGCGCGAACAGTCCCGCGACACCGGCCGGGAAGAAGCCGACGACGACGATGAACAGCAGGCCCTGCGCGTACGTCCAGCCGGACGGGAACGACTCCGAGAACGCGCTCTGCGCCCACGCCACCCCGATGGCGCCGAGGACCGGGCCGAGGAGTGTGGAACGTCCGCCGATGGCCACCCCGATCAGGAACGCGATCGACGGGACGATCCCGACGTCGGCGGGGGAGATGATGCCGACGATCGGCACGAACAGCGCGCCGGCGAGGCCCGCGAAGAACGCGGCCGTCACGTAGGCGACGAGTTTGATGTTCGCCGGGTCGTATCCGAGGAAGCGCACGCGCTCCTCCTGATCCCGGACGGCGACGAGCAGTTCGCCGTAACGGCTGTTCATCAGCTGCCGGGTGACGGCGACCACGGCCAGCAGCACGCCGGCGGCGATGAAGAACAACATCTGCTTGTTGGCCGGATCGTTCAGGTTGAAACCGAAGAACGTGCGGAACCGGTTGAGACCGTTGCTTCCTCCGGTGCTCTGCTGACCCACCAGCAGGATGGCGAACGCGGCGGCGAGCGCCTGGCTGAGGATCGCGAAGTAGGCGCCCTTGACGCGGCGCTTGAACACGCCGAGCCCGAGGACGAACGCCACCAGCGCCGGGATCAGCAGGATTCCCAGGATCGTCACGATCGGCGACGTGAACGGCACCCAGTAGCCCGGCAGTTCGCGGATGCCCGCGATCTGCATGAAGTCGGGCACGGTGTCGCCGCGGAGTTCGGCGTCGGCGATCTTCAGGTGCATCGCCATCATGTAGGCGCCCAGCCCGAAGAAGACACCCTGGCCGAGGGTGAGCATGCCGCCGCGGCCCCACGCCAGGCCGATACCGACCGCGACGATCGCGAAGCACAGGAACTTGCCGAGCAGACTCAGCCGGAAGTCGCTGAGAACCGCGGGGGCGACGACGAACAGAAGCAGTGCGGCCAGTGCGAATCCCGCCCACGCGCGGTAGCGGCCACTCGTCAGGATGCTCATACGAGACTCCTCGTCTTGACGGCGAACAGGCCCTGCGGCCGAACCTGGAGGAACACCACGATGACCACGAACACGATGACCTTGGCGATCGACGCCGTGGTCGAGTACTCGACGAACGAATTGAGGATGCCGAGGGCGAACGCGGCGATCACCGCGCCCTTCATCTGACCCAGGCCGCCGACCACGACCACCAGGAACGCGTCGATGAGGTAGCTCTGCCCGATGGTCGGGCTCGTCGAGCCGATCAGGGTGAGCGCCACACCCGCGACGCCCGCCAGGCCGGAACCGATGAAGAACGTCGTCACATCGGTTCGGCGACTGGAGATCCCGCTGGTCTCCGCGAGGTCGCGGTTCTGCACGACGGCGCGGATGCGACGTCCCATCGGGGACTTCTGCATTGCCAGCGACAATGCGACGACGGCCACGACGGCCAGCACCAGGATGAACAGGCGCGTCTTCGGCACCACCGCGCCCAGGATCTCCACACCGCCGGAGAGCCACTCCGGTGCGGCGACGTTGACTGCGGGCGCACCGAAGACGTCCCGCGCCAGCTGCTGCAGGATCAACCCCACACCGAACGTCACCAGCAGTGTGTCCAGCGGCCGGTGGTACATCCGCTTGACGAGGGTGACCTCGAGGAGGACACCCATCGCGCCACCGACCACGAAGCCGACGAGCAGAGAGATGAACAGAGAACCGGTGGCGCTCGACACCACCTGCTGCACCACGTATGCCGTGTACGAGCCGGCCATGATGAATTCGCCGTGGGCCATGTTGATGACGCCCATCTGGCCGAACGTCAACGACAGCCCCAGCGCTGCCAGCAACAGGATCGATCCGATACTCAACCCGGTGAACAGCTGCCCGATCACTACATCCATCGATGTATGTCCTCTCTCTTCCCTCGTGCTCGTCGGACCGTGTTCTAGCTACCCAGCGACTCGGCCCACGGGTAGGACTTCAGGTACGGGTCCGGCTGGATCGGGGTGCCCGAATCCCAGACCGTGTAGATCAGGCCGTCGTTCCGGATCTCGCCGATGCGCGCGGTCTTGGTGATGTGGTGGTTGGACCCGTCGATGGTGACCAGTCCCTCCGGCGCGGCGAACGTGACGCCGTCCGCGTTGTCCTGGATGTCCTTGGTGGCGAAGGAGTTCGCCTTCTCGACGGTGTTCTTCCACAGGTACACGGACGTGTACGCGGCTTCCATCGGGTCGGACGTCGGCTTGTTCGCGCCGTACCGAGCCTTGTACGCGTCGACGAACTTCTTGTTCTCCGGCGTGTCGATGGTCTGGTAGTAGTTCCATGCGGTCAGCTGGCCCTCGATGTTCTGGACGCCGATACCGCCGACCTCCTCCTCGGCGATCGACACGGACACGACGGGCATGTCGGCGGGCTTCAGGCCGACGTTCGCGTACTCGCGGAAGAACGCGACGTTGGAGTCGCCGTTGAGGGTGTTGAAGACGGCGTCCGCATCGGCGGAGCGGACCTTGTTGACGATGGTGGAGAAGTCGGTGGAGCCTAGCGGGGTGTAGTCCTCACCCTTGATCTCGATGCCGTTGGCCTCCGCGTACGCCTTGATGATGCGGTTGGCGGTCTGGGGGAACACGTAGTCGCTGCCCACCAGGTACAGCGACTTGACGCCCTTCTCCTTCAGGTAGTCGAGGGCGGGCACGATCTGCTGGTTGGTGGTGGCCCCGGTGTAGAAGATGTTCTTCGAATCCTCGAGCCCCTCGTACTGCACGGGGTAGTAGAGCAGCGAGTTGTTGTCCTCGAACACGGGCAGCATCGCCTTGCGGCTCGACGACGTCCAGCCGCCGAACACGGCTGCGACGCAGTCACTGCTGATCAGCTTCTCCGCCTTCTCGGCGAACACGGTGGGCTCCGAGGCCCCGTCCTCCGCGACGATCTGGATCTTCTTGCCGAGCACGCCGCCCGAGTTGTTGATCTCGTCGACCGCGAGTGCGATCGAATCCCGGACGGTCACCTCGCTGATGGCCATCGTGCCGGACAGCGAGTTCAGCGACCCGACCTTGATCGTGTCCCCGGAGGTGTCCACACAGGACGCCGCGGTGGACTCGCCGACCGTGTCGGACGCCTTGCTGCCGCAACCGGTCAGCACGAGCCCGATGGCGGCGAGCGCGGTCGGTGCAGCGAGGGCGCGCTTGGAGAAGGTGCGCATGTACGGGCCTTTCCGTCGGAGGACTTGGTGACCTCCGCAACCCGGGACATGTATCCGCCCCACGTATACAGAGGTGTATTCGTGGGGCGAACATTAAGCGGCCGTTGTTGCGCCTGAATGTCTGTCGGTGACGTGTTCGTGACGCGAATTACGGTTGCGTGAACAAGCGCTCACAGTGCTCCCGGCGGGTCCGGATACTGCTTCCGCTGCGGCCAATGTCACACCGGTTCAGTCGGATTGAACCGATGTGACACTGGGTGCGTCAGCGGATCAGGTACGGGGAGACCGAACTCTGGTGCTCGCTGATGTCGAGTTGCTTGCCGAGCGGAGGGAAGGCGCGCTGCGGGCAGTTGACGCGTTCGCATACCCGGCAGCCGGCGCCGATAGGAGTGCCCGGGTTGGAATCGTCGAGGTCGAGACCGTCGCCGTAGACGAGGCGGTGGGCGTGCCGGATCTCGCAGCCGAGTCCGATCGCGAAGATCTTCGCGGGCTGACCGTAGCGCTGGGCTCGACGTTCGACGGTGCGGGCGATCCACAGGTACCGGCGGCCGTCCGGCATCTGCGCGATCTGGTTCATGATCTTGCCGGGGTACGCGAACGTCTCGTACACGTTCCACAGCGGGCACGTGCCGCCGCTGGTGGAGAAGTGGAACCCGGTGGCGGACTGCCGCTTCGACATGTTCCCGGCCCGGTCGACGCGGACGAACATGAACGGGACACCGCGCAGCTTCGGACGCTGCAGCGTCGAGAGGCGGTGACAGATCGTCTCGTAGCTCACCGAGTAGAACGCGGACAGCCGCTCGATGTCGTACCGGAAGTCCTCGGCCACGTCGTGGAACTGTCCGTAGGGCAGCACCGTGGCCGCAGCGAAGTAGTTGGCCAGCCCGAGCCGGGCGAGCGCCACGGACTCGTCGCTGGTGAAGCCGCCCTCCGCCACCAGCTTGTCGAGCAGGACGCCGTACTCGAGGAACGCCAGCTCGGTCGCGAACTTGAACACCTGCTGCCCGCCCGACAGGTGCGGCGAGATTTCCAGCAGCCGGGATTCGGGGTCGTACCGGTGCAGGACGTTCTCGCCGAGGTCGATGCGCTTGACGATCTGCACGTCGTGCACGGTCTGCAACCGGCGGGCGATCTCACCGCCGACGTCGCCGCGGTGGAATCGCATGCGCGCGGTCAGTTCCTCCGCCGCCGTGTCCAGTTCGTGCAGATAGTTCTGCCGCTGATAGAAGTAGTCGCGAACCTCTTCGTGCGGCATCGTGATCGAGCCGCTGCCGCTGCCGTCGCTGTATCGGTCCTCCGTGGCGAGAGCCAGCTGCGCGGTGGTGTTGCGGAAGCGGCGATGCATGTTGACCATGGCCTTCGCCAGACCCGGATGCGACGCCACCATCTCGGCGATCTCCTGGGCGTCCGCGTCGATGCCCATCTCCTGGTCCAGCGCCACCTCGCGCATCTCCGCGATCAGGCGCGTGTCGTCCTGGGAGGAGAAGAACGTGGTGTCGACGCCGAACACCTCGCTGATCCGCAGCAGCACCGGCACCGTCAGCGGCCGGACGTCGTGCTCGATCTGATTGAGGTAGCTGGCGGAGATCTCCAGCGTCTTCGCCAGCGCCGCCTGGCTCAGTCCACGCTCGGTTCGGAGCTGACGCAACCGGGTGCCGACGAAGGTCTTGGACATATGGCAATGGTACCGGCGCAGGTCAGATGTGCGAACGGAACCTTCGCAAGATTTACTTGCGCGGGTCGGGACGCGGTGACGCGGGGCGAACGTGCCTGTGGGCGCACTGGAGGCGCTGAAAGGTACATTCGCCCGCAGTTCAGGTCTTGTTCTCCGAGCGCGGCGCGCCGACGCCCGGGTCGATCTGGAACGGACCCGACGCGGACGGTGCGACGGGGAAGTCGAACATCGCCGTCGGCAGGTACACCGTCGAGCAGGAGTTCGGGATGTCCACGACACCCGACAGCCTGCCCTCGATCGGCGCGGCGCCGAGCAGGAGGTACGCCTGTTCGGGGCTGTACCCGAACTTCGTGAGGTAGTCGATCGCGTGGAGACAGGCGCGCTGATACGACAGGTGCGAGTCGAGGTACTTCTGTTCCCCGTCGAGGGTGACGGACGTTCCGGAGAACGCGAGCCATTCCGAGTACTGCGGGTCCGTGTTGCCGGGCATGAAGATCGCGTTCTCGGACACGCCGTACGTGTCCATGCCGCCCTTGATGATGTCGACGCGCAGGTCGATGAATCCGCCCATCTCGATGGCGCCGCAGAACGTGATCTCACCGTCGCCCTGGGAGAAGTGCAGATCGCCGACGGACAGGTTCGCGCCGTCGACGAACACCGGGTAGAAGACGCGGCTGCCCTTCGTGAGGTTCTTGATGTCCTGGTTGCCGCCGTTCTCGCGTGGAGGCGCGGTGCGGGCGGCCTCGCCGGCGACGCGGTCGAAGTCGGCGTCCGGCAGGGACCCGAGGACGGCGTCCTGCGGTTCGGGCGGCAGGGCGAGCGGGGGAACCCGGCCCGGGTCGGTGGCGATGAGCGCGCCCTCCCTCGCGTTCCACTTCGACAGGAGGGCGGCCGACGGCGCGGTGCCCATCAGTCCGGGGTGGACGATGCCGGTGAACGAGACGTGCGGGACGTGCCGCGACGTGGCGGTCTGCCCGGAGAAGTCCCAGACCGCCTTGTAGGCGTCGGGGAACTGCTCGGTGAGGAATCCGCCGCCGTTGTGGCGGGAGAAGATCCCCGTGTATCCCCATCCCTGGCCGGCCAGCGGGCCGGAATCCTCCTGAGGGATGGGTCCGACGTCCAGGATGTCGACGATCAGCAGGTCGCCGGGTTTCGCGCCCTCCACGGCGAAGGGTCCCGACAGTGTGTGGACCGTGGTGAGGGGCGCATTCAGGATGTCGTCGGCGGAGTCGTCGTTGTGGATGGCGCCGTCGAACCATTCGCGGCAGTGCACACGGAAGGAGTCGCCCGGTTTCACCGTGACCGCGGCCGGGATGTCGGGGTGCCAGCGGTTGTGGCCGACGATCGCCTGATCGGTGAACTTCTTCGAGGAATCGAGCGGAAACAGCAGTTCGGGCATGTGCGCTCCTTCGGTAGCCGGTCAGGGACGAGGAAGTCGGCGGTGCAGCGGATTGCTCGTGACGGCTGAACGCCCGGCCGTGGTCGAGGGCGGCGGACCGGTCACGACTTCCGGTTCGTGAGCCGACCTCTTCGTGCGGTCGAGGAGGTTCATCGCGGACGACGACCCGTGTCCGAGTCGCGGCGGGGACACGCGCCGGACGGCGTCGCGGTCGCACCGGGGGCAGCGCGTGGTGCCGGGTACGTCGGCCATCGGGAACGACCGCTCGAACGGGCCGCAGTCGGCGGCGCATCGGAATTCGTACAGCGGCATCGTGGTGCCCTTCGCCGGAGGAGACCATTCGAGGTCACGGTAACCGACCTGATTGGTGATTGCAGTCACAACGGGCGCGTCGAGGGGTGTGCCGCGGCGGGAAGGCGAGGGTCGCAGGGGCGGAAATATCTGTGTACGGCGAGTTGCGTGCATTTGGTTCACCACCTGCGGCTTTTTGCTACTGGCGAGTATTTTTCCTCTCCGATCGGGCAGGTGTGGCGCCGAACTTTATTAACAGTCTTTGCAATCGGCTGTGAAAAGCTAGCCAAGATTGGCAGTAGCAACAGGTAGACGGCACTTTTTGCTTGTGTCATTCTCGGTAAGTACATACGAAGGGCCTGGCAAGGATGTGAAGCAGTACATCCGTACCGGACCAGCAGATCGAAGAGAGTGGAGTCTTGATGTCGACCACCGGCACCCCGAAGACCGCAGCTGAAATCCAGCAGGATTGGGACACCAACCCGCGCTGGAAGGGAGTAACCCGCAACTACACGGCGGAGCAGGTCACCAAGCTCCAGGGCACCGTTGTCGAAGAGCAGACCCTCGCACGCCGTGGTTCCGAGATCCTCTGGGACCTCGTGAACAACGAGGACTACATCAACTCGCTGGGCGCGCTGACCGGTAACCAGGCCGTTCAGCAGGTCCGTGCAGGCCTCAAGGCCATCTACCTGTCCGGTTGGCAGGTCGCCGGTGACGCGAACCTGTCCGGACACACCTACCCGGACCAGAGCCTCTACCCGGCCAACTCGGTCCCGCAGGTCGTGCGCCGCATCAACAACGCGCTGCTGCGCGCCGACGAGATCGCCAAGGTCGAGGGTGACACCTCCGTCGACAACTGGCTCGCCCCGATCGTCGCCGACGGCGAAGCAGGCTTCGGTGGCGCTCTCAACGTCTACGAGCTGCAGAAGGCCATGATCGCGGCCGGCGTCGCCGGTTCGCACTGGGAAGACCAGCTCGCGTCGGAGAAGAAGTGCGGCCACCTCGGTGGCAAGGTGCTCATCCCCACGCAGCAGCACATCCGCACCCTGACCTCGGCTCGCCTCGCCGCCGACGTCGCGGACGTTCCCACCGTGGTCATCGCCCGCACCGATGCCGAGGCCGCGACCCTCATCACGTCCGACGTCGACGAGCGCGACCAGCAGTTCCTGGACGGAACCCGCACCGCCGAGGGCTTCTTCGGTGTCAAGAACGGCATCGAGCCCTGCATCGCTCGCGCCAAGGCCTACGCCCCGTACGCCGACCTCATCTGGATGGAGACCGGCGTGCCGGACCTCGAGGTCGCCAAGAAGTTCGCCGAGTCCGTTCGCAGCGAGTTCCCGGACCAGCTGCTCGCCTACAACTGCTCGCCGTCCTTCAACTGGAAGGCGCACCTGGACGACTCGACCATCGCGAAGTTCCAGAAGGAACTCGGCGCGATGGGCTTCAAGTTCCAGTTCATCACCCTGGCCGGCTTCCACTCGCTCAACTACGGCATGTTCGACCTGGCGCACGGCTACGCCCGCGAGGGCATGACCGCCTTCGTCGACCTGCAGGAGCGCGAGTTCAAGGCCGCCGAGGAGCGTGGCTTCACCGCCATCAAGCACCAGCGTGAGGTCGGTGCCGGCTACTTCGACAGCATCGCCACCACGGTCGACCCCAACACCTCGACGGCTGCTCTGAAGGGCTCCACCGAAGAGGGTCAGTTCCACTGAGCCTTGTCCTCCAAGGCTTCGACCGATCAAGGTTTCACCTGATCAACCCGACCCCGGGGAGGGGCCTGTAACAGGGCCCCTCCCCGGGCGACGACTCCACTAGACGAAAAGGAGCTGACGTGACCAGCGAAAAGATTCAGCGCGTCGGCGTGATCGGCGCCGGGATCATGGGTGCCGGAATCGCAGAGGTGTGCGCTCGCGCGCACGTCGACGTTCTGGTGTTCGAGCAGACCCGCGAACTTGCGGCGGCGGGACGTTCGCGCATCCTGCGTTCGCTCGACCGCGGAGTGAGCAGCGGCAAGATCACCGAGCGGGAACGTGAGCAGGCTGCCTGGCGGTTGCGGTTCACCTCCGATCTCGGTGATTTCGCCGATCGGCAGCTCGTCGTGGAGGCCGTCGTCGAGGACGAGAAGGTGAAGAGCGAGATCTTCACCGAACTCGACCAGGTCGTGACGGATCCGAACGCCGTGCTGGCGTCCAACACGTCGTCGATCCCGATCATGAAGCTGGGCATCGCCACGAAGTCCCCGGAACGGGTCATCGGGATGCACTTCTTCAACCCCGTTCCGGTGCTTCCCCTCGTCGAGTTGGTGACCACGCTCAAGACGAGCAAGTCGGTGTCCGAGCGGGCCGAGGCCTTCGCGAGCGATGTGCTGGGCAAGCAGGTCGTCCGTTCCGCGGACCGCTCCGGATTCGTCGTCAACGCCCTCCTGGTGCCGTACCTGCTCTCCGCGATCCGCATGGTGGAGTCCGGGTTCGCCACCAAGGAAGACATCGACAAGGCAACGGTTCTCGGCCTCGCACAC
This sequence comes from Rhodococcus wratislaviensis, assembly GCF_041228765.1. Classification (NCBI taxonomy): domain Bacteria; kingdom Bacillati; phylum Actinomycetota; class Actinomycetes; order Mycobacteriales; family Nocardiaceae; genus Rhodococcus; species Rhodococcus wratislaviensis. Next base: position 2,743,820 of record NZ_CP150488.1, read on the forward strand.
CCGATGGGTCCGCTCGCGCTGACCGACCTGGTGGGCCTGGACACGGTCAAGTCGATCGCCGACTCCATGTACGAAGAGTTCAAGGAGCCCCTGTACTCGGCGCCGCCGCTGCTGCTGCGCATGGTCGAGGCCGGGTTGGTCGGCAAGAAGTCCGGCGCGGGCTTCTACGAGTACGGCGACTACGGCCGTGCCAGCAAGAAGGCCAGCTAGTAGGTAGGTAGGCGACTACACCTGTGCGCCTTTCACGACCACTGGCGGTTGTGAGAGGCGCACAGGTGCATCGAGCCCAGAGGCATTCTCAGCCACTGGACTGAGCCCAGAAAGGTCGACCGCATGTCCAGCACCGCAGCATACGGATCCAGCATCCTGGGGTATCCCCGCATCGGACCTCGCCGCGAACTCAAGCGTGCCCTCGAGTCCTACTGGCACGGCACGAGCACGAAGGAAGAACTCGTCGCCGTCGCCCGGGACCTCCAGGAGGAGACGTGGAGTGAGCTCGCCGCGACCGGTCTGACCCAGGTCCCGGGCAACACGTTCTCCTACTACGACCACGTACTCGACAACGCGCTGCTGTTCGGTGCCGTGCCCGAGCGGTTCACAGCGCTCGGGAGCCAGCTCGATCCGCTGGACTTCTACTTCACGATGGCACGTGGCCGGCCGGACTTCCCGCCGCTCGAACTGGTGCGGTTCTTCGGCACCAACTACCACTACCGTCAGCCCGAATTCGACGAGAACACCGAGTTCTCGCTGCGGTCCGAGACCGTGATGGACGAGTTCGAGCGGGCGAAGGCGCGCGGGATCGAACTGCGTCCCGTCGTGCTGGGACCCGTGTCGCTGCTCCTGCTGTCGAAGGTCGGCCCGACGTCGAAGCGGCACGGCTTCTCGACCCTCGACCTGCTGGACAAGCTGCTGCCGGAGTACGAGCGGCTGTTCGAGCAGCTCGCGAAGGCCGGCGCCACGTGCGTCCAGCTGGACGAGCCGTCGTTCACCGAGGACCGCACACCGGAAGAACTGGCCGCGCTGGCCAAGGCGTACGAGACGCTGTCGCACGCACCGCTGCGTCCCCGCATCCTCGTCACCGGTCCGTACGGGCATCTCGGGGAGGCCCTCGCCATTCTCGCCGCCACCAAGGTGGAGGCTCTCGGCCTCGACCTCGTCAGTCACCGGCTGAGCGCCGACGAGCTGGCGAAGATCCCGGGCATGAAGCGCAAGCGCATCTACGCCGGTGTCGTCGACGGCCGCAACGTGTGGCGCGTCGACCGGTACAACACGTTGACGTACCTGAACACGCTGAAGGATGTCGTGCCGGATCTCGTGGTCTCGACGTCGACGTCGTTGCTGCACGTGCCGTACGACGTGTTGTCCGAGTACGACATCCCCGGTGATGTCGCGGACCGGCTCGCGTTCGCGAAGCAGAAGGTCGGCGAGGTGGTGTCGCTGGCGAAGGCGCTCACCGAGGGTCCGTCCGACAAGTGGCGCAAGCGTCCCACGTCGGTGCACTTCAAGCTCAAGCATGCGGTGCGCGCACGGGTCAACGCGATCAAGCCGGGTGACCGCATCCGGGTTCCGTACGAGGAGCGGCGGGTCGCCCAGCAGGAGCGCCTGAACCTGCCTCTGGTTCCTGCGACGACGCTGGGCTCGTTCCCGCAGACGGACGCGATCCGGCAGGCGAGGTACGAGCTGGGTGAGGGTCGCCTCGAGTGGGACGAGTACTACAAGCGGATCCAGGCCGAGATCGAAAGCACGATCCGGTTGCAGGAGGACATCGGTCTCGACGTCTTCGTGCACGGTGAGCACGAACGCAACGACATGGTGCAGTACTTCGCGGAGCTTCTCGAGGGGTATGCCTTCACCCACAACGGGTGGGTGCAGGCTTACGGCTCGCGGTGTACACGTCCGCCGATCCTCTACGGGGACGTGTCGCGGCCGAAGCCGATGACCGTCGAGTGGATCTCGTACGCGCAGTCGCTGACGGACAAGCCGGTCAAGGGCATGCTCACGGGTCCGGTGACGATGATCGCGCGGTCGTTCGTCCGCCAGGATCAGCCGCTGTACGAGACGGCCGATCAGTTGGCGCTGGTGATCCGTGACGAGATCGCCGACCTCGAGGCTGCGGGTATCGCGATCATCCAGGTCGACGAGCCGGCGATACGGGAACTGCTGCCGTTGCGCGAGAACGGCCGCGAGGCCTATCTCGAATGGGCGGTCGACGCCTTCCGTCTCGCGACGGGCGGGGCGAAGCCGGAGACGCAGATCCACACGCATCTGACGTACACGAGCCGGGCGTCGGTGGTCGACGCCATCGAACGGCTCGATGCGGACGTGACGGCGATCGTGGCGACGCGCTCCATCACGTGGGTGCTCGGTGCCATCAAGGAGCGGGCGCTGACCCACGGCGTCGGTCCGGGCGTGTACGAGAGTCGGTCGGCCCGGATTCCGGACATCGACGAGTTGGACGAACTGCTCACGGAGGCGAGCGAGTCGGTCTCGCTCGAGCGGTTGTGGGCCAACCCCGACGGTGGTCTGAAGACGCGTCACTACTGGCAGCTCGAGCCGTCGCTGCGCAATATGGTGGCGGCGGCGAGGCGCCTGCGCCGGCGGTCCGAGAAGGAAGAATTCGAGGACTGATTCCTCAGGCGTGTTCGGGGTCACCGCGTCAGCGGTGGCCCCGAACGTGCGTTCGGTCGCGCAAACATGTAGGCATGTAAGCATGGTTACCGCAGCCGCATACGCAGTCACGTCCAGCGAAGGCTCCTTCGAGAAAACCACCATCGAACGCCGCGAGCTCGGACCGCTCGACGTGCTCATCGAGATCAAGTACGCCGGCATCTGCCACTCCGACATTCATACCGCCCGCAACGAGTGGGGCAGCACGCACTATCCGGTCGTGCCCGGTCACGAGATCGCGGGCGTGGTGAGCGCGGTGGGTTCCGACGTCACGACGCACCGGGTCGGCGACCGGGTCGGTGTCGGTTGCTTCGTCGACTCCTGCGGCGAATGCGACGCCTGCCGGGCCGACGAGGAGCAGTACTGCGCCAACCGGGTGACCGGCACGTACAACGCCAAGGGGCGCGACGGCGAGTGGACGCAGGGCGGCTATTCGACGCACATCGTCGTGACCGAACGATTCGTCCTGTCCATCCCCGACGGCCTGGAACTGGACGTCGCGGCGCCGCTGCTCTGCGCGGGGATCACCCTGTACTCACCGCTCGCACACTGGGGAGCCGGACCGGGCAAGAAGGTCGCCGTCATCGGGTTGGGCGGCCTCGGACACGTCGGTGTGAAGATCGCGCACGCGATGGGAGCCGAGGTCACGGTGCTCAGTCAGTCGCTCGGCAAGAAGGACGACGGCCTGAAGTTCGGTGCCGACCATTACTACGCCACCTCGGATCCGACCACGTTCAGGCAGTTGCGCGGAGAATTCGACCTCATCGTCAACACCGTCTCGGTGAATCTCGACATCGACGCGTACCTGTCGATGCTCGCGATCAACGGCACCCTCGTCGAACTGGGGTTGCCGGAGAAGCCCATCGAGGTGCGCGCGTTCAGTCTCGCAGCCAACCGTCGCAGCCTGGCCGGTTCGATGGTGGGCGGCATCGCTCAGACGCAGGAGATGCTGAACTTCTGCGCCGAGCACGGCATCGGTGCCGAGATCGAGGTGATCTCGGCGGACGAGATCGACGGCGCGTACGACCGCGTGGTCGGCAGCGACGTGCGGTACCGATTCGTGATCGACACGGCAACGATCTGACCTACGCGTCGCCGAGTTGATCTCGCAGTGATGCCAGTGTCTTCGCCAGCAGGCGGGACACGTGCATCTGCGAGATACCGACGCGGTCGGCGATCTGGGTCTGTGTCATGTTGCCGAAGAACCGCAGCATGAGGACGGTCCGCTCCCGTTCGGGCAGCGATTGGAGCAGGGGCCGCAGGGTTTCGTGATTCTCGACGTCGTCCATCGCGGCGTCGTAGTCGCCGAGCGTCTCCACCATGGACAGCTCGCCGGTCCGGTCCGACGACGTGTTGTCGACGGAGACGGTCTGATAGGCGTTGCCGGCGAGGAGTCCCTGCGCCACCTCCTCCTGTTCGAGGTCCAGGTGTTCGGCGAGTTCGCTGACGGTGGGGGCGTGGCCGAGGCTCTGGGACAGTTCGGCGACGGCCTGGCTGAGCGCGAGGTGCAGTTCCTTCATCCGGCGGGGTACTCGAACGGCCCACCCGGTGTCGCGGAAGTGGCGTCGCACCTCACCCATGATGGTGGGGACGGCGAACGACACGAAGTCGGATCCCCGCTCGACGTCGAACCGGTCCACGGAGTTGACCAGCCCGAGGCGCGCGACCTGAACCAGATCGTCGTGCGCCTCGCCGCGGCCGTCGAAACGGCGGGCGATGTGCTCGGCGAGGGGAAGACAGCGCGTCACGACGGCGTCGCGCAGCCTGCTGCGCCGGGGATCGTGCAGGTCGAGGGCGGCCATCTGTTCGAAGAGTGCTGTGACGTCCTGATACTCGTCCGGCCAACGGGCCGTGTGCCCCCCACTGTGAGTATGGGACGTCACAGACTCAGGCCGTTCTTCACCTTGGTGAATTCCATGGTGGTCACGAAACCCGCGGTGGCGGGGTCGGGCTCCTGTTTCAGATCGACCGAATCGGTGAGGGCGTTGAGGACGTGCCAGGCGAACGAGCGCTCGCCGAGGGAGTCGACCGAGGTGGTGGTGCTCGATACGTCGACTCGCAGGGTGTTGTCGAGATACTGCAGCCGGCACACCAGGACCGCACCCGGTGTCGCGCGGACGATCAGCTGGGTACAGATCTCGTCCATGGCCAGTTTGATGTCGGCGATGGAGTCGAGGTCGAAATCTTCGTGGATGGCAACGGTTGCTGCCAGGGCGCGCAGTACGGAGAGCTGATCGGGCGTTGCTCGCACGCGCAGTTCGACGACGGGATGTGTGTGATCCTGGTCGGGTTCGATTGTCTTGGCGATGGCCATGAGACCTCCGGGTCGGGCGTACCGTGCTGTCGGCGGGCGGTGGGTCGGCTCGCGCTGCTGAGAAGTCAGGGTAGCGATCCGGCGACACCGCAGGTGGAATACCGCAGAACAGGACCGATCAAACCAGTCCGATCAGTACGTTTGCCCGGGTAATGTTGGCGGCACGATCAGCGTTCCTGAGGCCCTCGGCAGGGTCATGGTGGTCACGGGAGACGAGTGGGATGCCTGACGAGATTCACCTGCACACGTTGACGAGTGACGTCGAGACCGCGGACGCCGACGCGGTCGCCGTGTCGCTCGACTCCGTGCTCGAGTTGCTCGAGCCGGAGGACGAGACCGACGTCGTGCTGCACACGCTGTGCCGCCGGGTGGTCCAGGCGTTCCCGGGCGCGGCGATGGCCTCGATCACCGTTCTCCGGGCGACGGGCCCCGTCACGGTGGCGGCGACGCCGGACGAGGTCATGGATCTCGAGGAGTTGCAGTACCGCTTCGGCGAGGGCCCGGCACTCGACGCCGTACGCTCCCGCGACACCGTGCGGGCCGACCGTGCCGCCGCGCACGAGAGGTGGCCGGCGTACGCCGCGAACTCCGAACCGGCCGGCATCCACAGTTATCTGTCGATACCCCTGCCCGTCGCGGAGCAGTCCGCCGCGCTGAATCTGTACGGAGTGCTGCCGCACGCCTTCCACCAAATGGACGAGTCCGTGCTCGAGCTGTACGTCGAGGCGGCGGCGGTCGCGGTGCGCACCGCGCGGCGGTACAGCGAGGCGAGGAATCTGATCGAGCAACTTCGTATCGCCCTCCGGTCCCGCGCCGTCATCGACCAGGCCAAGGGAATCGTGATGGCGTTGCGAGGTCTCGACGCCGAGACCGCGTTCGACGTCCTCGTCACGCGTTCGCAGCGGGAGAACGTCAAACTGCGCGTCGTCGCAGAACGTGTCGTCGCGGCTGTTTCGGCGCGTACAACCATGCGTAACGGTTTGTAATCGCTCACCAGGGCAAATGAGAGCTCGAGTATCTGTTATTTCCTTGTGACACATCACAGGCGGGAGTAGTCTCGAATCGAGGTTGAACACACAGCCGATGTCGGGAAGCGCTGCCGTAGCAGACGGTGTCATGTGTCCGAGGTCGGGTCTGTCTGCAGGTGCTCCGCTTCCCCACTCAATGTTCGAGATGGGGTGAGCCATGTCTGTTGGTCCAGGGGTCCCAGAACCTGAAATGGCGTGTTCGGGCACGGAGTTCGGTACCACGTACAAGCCGAGGGTAACGCTCTCGGCCGTCGGTTCCGCTCCGACACGCTGTGCGAGCGCGGAATTCACTTCCGAGCGACTCGGTTCCGGGGTGATGTTGGTAGGGGTGCGAGGCGAGATCGACCTGTTCAGTGCACCGGAGTTCCGCGACTACGTGTGCACGCGGATCTCGCCCGAGGGGCAGTTCATCCTCGACATGTCGAAGGTGGATTTCATCGGAACCGCGGGTTTGTCGGTGCTCGACACTGTGCACGCGACGAACGTCCGGGACGGGCGGACGTGGGCGATGATCTGCGGCCGGCCGGTGTATCGGCTGCTCAGAGCCGCGGGTCAGGAGTCGAGCTACCCCTGCTTCGCTTCCGTGGACAGTGCCCTCGGGGCCTGGCACGGCCGAACGGCCTGACCGTCCGAACCGGCGCCCGACGTCAGTGGGCGCCGGTTCGACTCGTGCGCGGAGGGGCCGACACGCAGCGGCCGTAGGCACGGAGGGTGTCGGTGGCGACCCGGTCCCACGAGTAGCGGGCGCGGGCGCGATCGCAGCCCGCCATGCCGTATCCCGTGCGCAGGGCGTCGTCGTCGAAGATCTGTCGCAGGGCCTCGGCCAGGCGGACCGGGTTGCGCGGTGAGATGAGGCGTCCGGTGATTCCGTCGACCACCGTGTCCCGCATACCCCCGACGGCGGACGCCACCACCGGGGTGCCGCAAGCCATCGCCTCGAGCGGAACCATGCCGAACGGCTCGTACCACGGGGTGCACACGACGGCATCCGCCGAGCGCAGCAACGAGGGCATGGCATTTCTCGGCACGCGCCCGACGATCCGTACCCGGTTGCGCACCTTCGCCTCGCGGGCCAGTGTCAGCAGTCGCGACGCTTCGGGGTCGTCGGCGACGTCGTCTGCGGCCGGCCCGCCCGCGATGACGAGTTCGGTGTCGGGGAAGTGCGTGAGCGCCTCGATGGCGGTGTCGAACCCCTTGCTCGGCGCCAGCCGGCCGACCATGACGAGGCGATGACGTTTGCCCTTCTCGTCGGCGCGGCCGTCGGGCGTGAACTCGGCGACGTCGACGCCGGACGGAACCACGGACGTCCGCGAGCGCGGCAGGCCGAGGTGGGAGAGTTCGAAGACCTCGTCGGTGCAGGTTGCCACCACCCGGGTGGCTCCGCGGGCGATCAACTGTTCCAAGTGAATTCGGTTGTGGGTGCTCGACGAATCCGCGCGCTCGAATCGCTGCTCGACCACTCCCAGCGCGTGGAACGTCTGGACCACCGGAATGCCGAGCGTGCGGGCGGCGAGTTGCGTCGCGATCCCGGACATCCAGTAGTGGGCGTGGACGATGTCGGGCCGTTCGGATTCCCATTCGGTCTTGAGGAAGCTGCCGAATGCCCCCATCAGCGGCAGGATCTCGGCCTCGGACATCCGGCGCGCCGGCCCGACCGGCACGTGCACGACGGTGTACCCGCCCGGGGTGGTGACCCGCTCCGGGGCGTCCGCGCTGTCCGCCCGGGTGTAGACGGTGACGTCGTGCCCCTCTCGCGTGAGGGCGGCCGACAGTTCGGCGAGGTGAATGCTCTGCCCCCCGACGTCGGCGCCGTCCGAGACGTCGAGAGGACTGGCGTTGGCCGAGACCATCGAAATCCTCAATCGTCTCGAGTTGCCGACGGCTGCCGTTCTCATCGTCTGCCCGCCGCACACGGGAGGTCTGGGTTCGCGATGAGTGGCCGTCATGCCACGGGGATTCCCGAACTTCGGGTTTGTAAACCGACCGGCTAGCACTCTGTCACAGGACAGGTGGCACGGGCAGGCCGGTGTTGCGTTCTAATACCAACGCCGCCTGCCGCCGACCGCACGCCCGGTGGCGCCGAGAATCCACAGGATCGCGCCGATCACCAGGAGGATGATGCCGATGGTCCACAGCCAGGTGAGACCGGTGAGCCATCCGATCAGGAGCAAGATCAGTCCGAGCACGATCATGACGTTCCTCGATTCTTCATCCCACCGGGGCGAGGAGAGTGTCCGATCCCGGATCCTCCCGCACCCCGTCGACTCCTGCGCCCATTGCGTAGGTCAGATGCCCGCCGAGCGCGCCGCCGACGCCGATCGCGAGTAGTCCCGCGGTGCTCGTGACGACAGCGCGTGCGTCCGTTCCGTGCCTGCGGCGAAGATAGGACGCGAGCATGGCCGTGATGCCGATGGCGTTGGCCTCGGCGTGGATCAAGCCGACGCGGCGCTGACGCGTATCGCGTTCGGCCCAGTCCGCCCAGCCGGTCACCAACGTCGGGGGAGCGGCGAGCAGTCCCAGGCCGATCAGCCTGCGTGCGCCGACGTGATCGCGCAGTGCCAGATCGAAGACGGTCGCGCCGACCCACGCCCCGATGGGGAGGCTGACGAGAACGGGATGCACCGGGTGGCCGAGCCAGGATCCGCGCAACACCGCGCCCGCGCCGGTCGACCCGAGCGCCCCCCGGATCCGCTGTTGCAGGAACCGGCTGCCGCCGTCGAGGAACCCGGCGGATTCCGCCTTCCGGAACAGGCTCTCGAGGTTCATGAATCCCGGTTACCCAGGGCAGCGCGAAGAAAACCGGCCTACCTTGTCGTCGATGCAGGTCGGGCGTAGCGTCGGGACCACGTTCTCGAAGGTGAGGTGAGTGCCGTGAAACTCAATCTCTTCGCTGCTTGGGTCAGCTTCGCTCTCGTGTTGTTGTCGGTGGTCTGTCTCGGCGGGTTCCTCGTCGCCGCAGGCTCGGGGCAGGGCGGCTGGGCGGTGATCTCCGGATCTCTGTGCGTCGTCGCGCTGGCCGGAGCGATGGCGCTGTACGGCGGCACCGTGCGTCACGATCACAGGCTGCACCACGAAACGCCGCACCTCTTCTGACGGCGGCATTTCCGGGCGTCCTCAGGATTCCGCGAGCCTCCGCTTCTCCGCTTCGATGTCGAACGCGGCGGGCGGCCAATCGAGGTCGAGCTTCTCCAGGGCGTCGATCAGCAGTTCGGTGACCGCGATCCGGCTGTACCACTTGCGGTCGCACGGAACCACGTACCACGGCGCGTAATCGGTCGACGTCTCGTCGAGCATCGCCTGATACGCGTCCTGGTACGCGGGCCACAGCCTGCGTTCGTCGACGTCCGAGGGGTTGTACTTCCAGTACTTGTCCCGGCGTTCCAACCGTTCGAGCAGCCGCGACTTCTGTTCGTCGAGCGAGACGAACATCGCGACCTTCACCAGCGTCGTGCCGCCGGCGACGAGTTCCTTCTCGAATTGGTTGATCTCGTCGTAGCGGCCGCTCCAGATTTCCTCGGGCACGAGATCGTGAACCCGGACCACCAGCACGTCCTCGTAGTGCGATCGGTCGAACACACCGAGTTGCCCGCCGCGGGGCAGGGCCTTGTCGATTCGCCACAGGAAGTGGTGGCCCTTCTCCTCGGGGGTGGGCACGCCGAACGACGCGTGATCCACGCCCTGCGGATCCACGTGTCCGATGACGTGGCGGACCATCCCGCCTTTACCCGCGGTGTCCATGCCCTGGAGCACGAGGAGCACCGACCGGCTGTCGCCGGATCGTCCGTTGGCGTAGAGCTTCTCCTGGAGGGACGACAGCACCGTCCCGCGCTCCTCGAACAGCGCGAGCCCGTCCGACTTGCCGCCCACGAATCCGGGTGTGCTCCCGCAGTCGAGTTCGGCGATCCGCTGACCGGGGCGCGCCCGCAGGACCTCGATCGCCGGCGTCGTCCAGAGTCCGCGTGCCTTGTCTGCCATGTGCAAACAGTGCCACAGGAGCGTTACATGGAGTGGTGGGCGGCAAGGTGCATCGGTGTCGTGTCCTGGTGATCGGGACGGGCTTCTCCGGTCTGGGCACGGCCATCCAGCTGCGTAAGCGGGGACGCGACGACTTCATTCTGCTGGAGAAGGCGCAGGAGGTCGGCGGCACCTGGCGGGAGAACACGTACCCGGGTTGTGCGTGTGACGTCCCCTCGCACCTGTACTCGTTCTCGTTCGAGCCGAACTCGGACTGGACGCGGATGTGGTCGGGTCAGGAGGAGATCTTCGACTATCTGCGCGGCCTGGCCGACAAGTACGACCTGCGGCGCAACATCCATTTCGGCCGCACGATGACGGGCGGGAACTGGGACGCCGAACAGCGACGGTGGCATGTCCGCACCGAGTCGGGCGACGAGTACGTCGCCCAGTTCGTGGTGTCCGGGATCGGTGCCCTCCACATTCCGAACATCCCGGATCTGCCCGGTGCCGACACGTTCGAGGGCACGGCATTCCACTCGGCGGAGTGGAACCACGACTACGACCTGCGGGGCAAGAAGGTCGCGGTGATCGGCACGGGCGCCAGCGCCGTCCAGTTCGTTCCCGAGATCGTGGGCGACGTCGCCGAGTTGCAGGTGTACCAGCGGACGCCGCCCTGGGTGATACCTGGCTTGAACTTCGGCATTCCGCCGGAGGCGCGGCGCCTGTTCGGCCGGGTCCCGCTGGTCCGTCGGATGGTGCGTACCGCGGTCTACTGGACATACGAATCGCTCGCGCTCGGGTTCAACGGGCACTCCCGGCTGATGCGGCCGATCGAGAGCGCGGCGCGGAGGAACCTGAACAGGACGGTCACCGATCCCGAACTGCGCCGGAAGCTGACCCCGTCCTATCGCATCGGTTGCAAGCGGATCCTCGGGTCGGACGTGTACTACCCGGCGCTGATCTCACCGAAGACGGTCGTGATCACCGAAGGTATCGACACGGTCCGCCCGCACAGCATCGTCGCGGGAGACGGGGTGGAGCGGGCCGTGGACGCGATCATCTACGCCACCGGATTCCACGTCACCGACGGGTTCGACAATGTCGAGCTCACCGGGGCCGGGGGCAGGCGCCTCGCCGACGAATGGGAGGAGCACGGGATCCGCACCCACCTCGGTATCACCGTCGCGGGTTACCCCAACGCGTTCTTCCTCTTCGGACCCAACACCGGGCTCGGTCACAATTCGGTGGTCTTCATGATCGAGGCGCAGATTCGTTATGCACTGGAACTGATGGATCTCGTCGACCGGCGCGGCGCCGATTCCGCCGTCGTCCGGCCCGCGGTGCAGAGCCGCTTCAATACCGACATCCAACGGAAATTGGCTCAGGGCGTGTGGTCCACCGGCGGGTGCATGAGCTGGTACCTGGATTCGCACGGCGTCAACCGCACGATCTGGCCGGGTTCGACCGTGCGCTACTGGCGGCGGACGCGGTCGGTGGAACCGGCGGACTTCGAGTTCACACCCGGCTGAACGGCGGGGGCGTCACTCCGTCGACGAGATGGCTTCCCCAGAGGTCCACCCCGGTGATCCGGGCTGTGGCCGTTCCTTCCGGGCTGGTGATCTGCAATTCCGTGCCCGCGGACAGGTCTGCAGTTACACCGAGGGCGTCCGTCAGGGTGCGGACGCGGCCGTGCCAGACGTACCGACCGCTGATGGGTTCGAAGTTTCCCGCCAACTGGACCTGCACGGTCACGGCGGGACGGTCGCCGACGACGACGTCGGCGGGGCCGCGGTAGCCCCCTTCTTCTTCCTCGTGTTCGTTCACACGGGCAAGTTTACCTGTAACTGTCAGTTACACAAGAAAGGATCGGGCTCAGTCGGCCTCGGCCGCGGGCGGCAGCAGCGGGTGCGGGACCGCGTTGAATCGCGCGGGTGAGCCGTTGACGGCAGCGATGCCGGTGACGCCACCCCAGGTCATCATCGTGAGGTAGTTGATCAGATCCTCGACCGACATCGACCGGTTGGAGATCCACCAGTGCGTCGCCAGCTGCACACCGCCGACGATTCCGTACGCCCAGGGGACGGCGCCGCCGGAGTCCATCTCCATCTGCCGCAGCCGCTCGCCGAGAACGGTGGAGAGCACCTCCGCGATCATCCGTTCCGAGTCGGCGACCGTCTCGCGGCCGGGGCCGGAGCCGTTGGCCATGATGTAGAGGTAGACGTCGGGATCCGACGCCACCGTCTCGACGTACGCCGTGATGGTGGCGCGGGTCAGCTCGAAGTCGTCGAGATCTCCGCCGATGGCCTCGTAGATCCGCGGGGCGAGCGTGGTTTCCACGTAGCGCGCCATGGTCGCGTTCGTCAGGTCGCTCTTGTCCGCGAAATAGCGGTACAGCACCGTCTTGGAGACACCGATCTCGGATGCGATCTCGTCCATCCCGATGTCCCGTCCACGCAGGCGGATGGCGGCGATCGTGCCGTCGACGAGTTCTTCTCGGCGTGCGATCTTGTGCTCACGCCAGCGGCGCTTGCGCCCATCGGGCTTTGCTGCCTTGTCCAGCTTCGTCATCGAGTCGGTCACCTGCTCAGGATCCTTCACGCCGTCGTTCGCCACTGACTCTCTTCACATCCGTTTCGTGTCGCGATCTCCTGTCAGCTTAGTGCTCGGGTCTTGTCGCACGGCACAACGCCGTCTGTGCGGGCGCGCGTCCGGCGGCTGGGCAGCCGCCTCCGCGCCGACCTTGGGCACAATGGCGTCTGTGGACCAATTGAGCCTTTCCGCCTTCGACGACGACGCGAAGCGCCGCGATCTCCGCAAGATGAAGGCTGTCGCGACGGGCTTCCTCGTGTTCGCCACCGTGGTCTACCTGGTGTGCAGGTGGCAGGAATCGCGGGGTGCGGGGGCGTGGGTCGGCTACGTGCGGGCCGCGTCGGAGGCAGGCATGGTCGGTGCGCTGGCCGACTGGTTCGCGGTGACGGCCCTGTTCCGGCATCCGCTCGGGTTGCCGATCCCGCACACCGCGATCATCAAGCGCAAGAAGGACCAGCTGGGGGCGAGCCTCAGCAACTTCGTCGGCCAGAACTTCCTCGCCCCCGAGGTGGTGTCAGCCAAGGTGGAGGCCGCGGAGATCCCGCTGCGGCTGGGCACGTGGATGGCGCAGCCCAAGCATGCCGCGCGCGTGGCTGCCGAGACGGCCACCATCCTGCGCGGCTTCGTCGAGATCCTTCGCGACGAGGACGTGCAGCAGATCATCGACAGCACACTGGTGCGCAGGCTGGCCGAGCCCCAGTGGGGGCCGCCGATCGGGCGCGTGCTCGGCGAACTCCTGCGCGAGAACCGGCAGCTGCCGATCCTGGATCTGCTCGCCGAGCGGGCGCACCAGTGGGCGCTCGGGAGCCAGGAGACCATCGACCGGATCGTCAGCCGCGATTCGCCCGCCTGGTCGCCCAAGTTCGTCGACGCCATGCTCGGCGAGAAGATCCACCGCGAGCTCGTCGAATTCACCTGGAAGGTGCGATCCAACCCGGAGCACGAGGTGCGGCAGGCGGCCAACCGCTTCCTCGTCGACTTCGCCGACGACCTGCAGAACGACCCGGCGACCATGGAGAAGGCCGAGAAGATCAAGGCCGAGATCATGGGCCGCGAGGAGGTGACCGGCCTCGCCGCGGCGACGTGGACGGTCGCCAAGCGCCTGATCATGGAATCCGTCGACGACCCGAACAGCACGCTGCGCACAAAGGTCGCGGAGAACGTCGTGCGGTTCGGCGAGCGGCTGCGCGACGATCACGAGCTGAGGACGAAGGTCGACGGGTGGGTACTCGCCGGCACGCGCTACGTCGTCGTCCACTACACCGACGAGATCACCGGGATCATCTCCGACACCGTCGAGCGCTGGGACGCCGAGGAGGCGTCCAAGAAGATCGAGCTGCAGGTGGGACGGGACCTCCAGTTCATCCGCATCAACGGCACTGTGGTCGGTTCGATCGCGGGCCTGCTGATCTACACGTTCTCGACGTTGATGTTCGGCTGACCATCGCCTCGGCGGAGGGTCCGCTAGCTGGGTGCTAACAGAGTGCTTGCAATTGCTAGCACCCTGCTTTAGGCTTGGTTCTGCCCAGCAACACGGAGGACTGATGGCAAGCGATGATCGCGACGCGGCCGGTGCAGGAGATCTGGCAGCTCGCGTAGTCAGCAACGCCGCTCACGACATCGGAGGTTTCATTCGTGCCCAGCGCGAAGCGGCCCAGGTGTCGATGCGGCAGCTGGCGCAGCTGGCCGGTGTCAGTAATCCGTATCTGAGTCAGATCGAGCGTGGGTTGCGCAAGCCCTCGGCCGAGGTGCTTGGGCAGATAGCCAAGGGTCTCCGGGTGTCTTCGGAGGTCCTGTACGTCCAGGCGGGTTACCTCGAGCAGCGGCCACACGGTCCCCTCCGTGACGCTCTGCTCGCGGATACGGCCCTTACCGAGCGGCAGAAGCAAGTGCTGCTCGAGATCTACGAGTCGTTCTGTCGTGAGAACGAATCGGCGGAAGCGGCCGAATCCCGGACGTCCGAGCTTCGGACAGAAGAACACCAGCGTTCTGATTCCCAGACGCCGGAACCAGAACCCCCCACCGTTGAACAGGAGAAAGCCGATGACTGACCAGAAGACCATCGACAGCGTCAAGACCTCGCTGTACGCGGCCGTAGGCGCCGGAGACGTCGTCGTGCAGGCCGTGGCCGACGTCGTCGCCCAGGTCCGCTCGCGCGCCGAGTCCACCCAGGGTGACGTCGAGGAGCGCGTCGGCGGCGCCAAGGAGCGCATCGCCGGACTCCAGGAAGAGGTCACCGAGGGTGTCGAGAACCTTCGCGACCGTCTCGCCGGACTGCCGTCCGAGCTCCCCGAGGAGCTTGCCGAGCTGCGTGAGAAGTTCACCGCCGACGAGCTGCGCAAGGTCGCCGAGGCCTACCTGAAGGTCGCATCCGACCTGTACACGTCTCTCGCCGAGCGTGGCGAGGACACCGTCGAGCGCATCCGCAAGCAGCCGGTCGTCGAGGAGGGCATCGGCCGCGCCGAGACCGCCTTCGGTGACGCCGTCGAGCTGACCGAGGAAGCTCTCGGCACCGTTGCACGCCAGACGCGCGCCGTCGGCGAGCAGGCCGCGAAGCTCGCGGGCCGCGCTTCGGGTCGCATCTCCGACACCGCCGAGGGACTCGGCGAGGCCATCGCCGACGCCGGCGACGAGGCTGCCCTGAAGGTTCTCGACCTGGGCGACCAGGCCGAGGAAGCGTCGAAGGACGCTGCCGATCGCGTCACCGCCACCGCGGCCGACGTCCAGGCTCGCGCCGACAAGGCTGCCCCGGCCAAGCATGCCGCTCCCGCCAAGAAGGCTGCTCCGGCCAAGGCTGCGGCAACTCCCGCCCCGGCTCCGGCCAAGAAGGCCGCCGCTCCGGCCAAGAAGGCTGCTCCGGCCAAGAAGGCTTGATCCTTCACGCTTTTCGGCCCCCGCACGTTCGGTGCGGGGGCCGTTTGCGTGTCGACCTCGTAGGATGGGGCTGTGATTCAAGTTGACGGCGTCGTCTCGGTGATCTTGTTGGTGATTCGCATCGTCGCCTTGGGCGGTGCTGCATACGCGCTGTTCCACGCGGCTCGCCAGCGCAAAGACGCGTTCACCGCGGTGGACAAGTTGAGCAAACCGATCTGGCTGAGCATTCTCGCCGTCGCGTTCCTCGTCCTCCTGCTGTTCCCCGCCGTGCAGTTGTTCGGCATCGTCGCGGTCGTCGCGGTGTGCGTCTACCTCGTGGACGTGCGCCCGCGCGTCGACGACGTGCAGCGCGGGCCTCGCTGGTAGCCGCTCCCACCCCATGAGCACGCGAATGCGCGGACCTCGCGCGCCCAGACGATGACAATGGACATTGTGACAATGCTATTGTGGTGACACGGCTACCGAGGAGCTGACATGTCCGTCATCCATCTGCGTGACTCAGCGAGCGATGCCCACCCGGCCGCAGGTCTCCACGTGGACCAGGCGAGGAGCGCCGCGAAGTCGATCCGGCACTACCACGACATGCTGTGTGAGGGCTGCTCGAAGACCATCGAATTTCTCGACGAGGTGGGACTCGTCGGCGGCCCGTCCCGGCTGCTGCTCCGACGGGCGCACATCGTCTGATGAAGGAATACCGGATCGACGACCTTGCACGCGAGGCGCGGGTGAGCGTGCGCAACGTGCGCGTCTACCAGGACCGCGGACTGCTTCCGCCGCCACGGAAGCAGGGGCGCACGGGGTGGTACAACGAATCGCATCTCGCCCGGCTGCACCTGATCGGGCGCATGCTCGATCGCGGCTACACGTTCGCCACCATCAGTGAACTCCTCACGGCTGCGCACTACGGACTCCAGGTCAAGGACGTTCTGGAGACCGACGACCCGGGCAGCCGGTGGAAGAAGCGCAGGCGAGCGGCCCGCCTCACGATCGCCGAGCTGAAACGCATGTTCGGTGCGCAGACCACCGAGGCAAACATCGCCCGGGGCACCGAACTGGGTGTGCTCGTTCCCGCCGGGGACGACTACGCGGTGAACGATCCGCGACTGGTCGAGGCGGCGCAGGTCCTCGTCGACGCCGGCATCCCGCTCGAAGACGTCCTCGAACAGACCGCGGCGGTGCGGCAAGCCCTCTCGGACGTCGCCGCGCGGTTCGTCGCCGTCGTCGCCGACCGCTACCTCGCCGCCGAGGGTGAGCCGCTCGAACTCGACGAGTCGACGGTCTCGGACATCGCGCGGCTCGTCGACCAGATGCGTCCCCTCGCGCACGACGCCGTCCAGTCGCTGTTCGACGAGGCGATGGAGGAGCAGATCTCCAAGGCGCTCGAACGGGCGGCCAGGCAACTCGCTGAGACGCCGAGTCCGGCGGCGAGCACAGACACCGACAGAGCAAGTTGACAGGACAGGGGTAGGAATGACCAGCAGTTCGCGCACCATCGCCTTCCGGGCACTCGCCGGTGCAGCCGGAGTGGGCACCGTCGTCGCCGCGGCAGCGGCGATCCGCCACAAGCGCGCCACCCGCGGGTTGACGTTGTCGACCGAGGTGGCGCCGAACGAGCTGCTGCGCACCCCGAACCTGCGCCCGGACGTGACGGAGATCCTCACCGACGACGGGGTCACGCTGTACGTCCGCGCCTACGGGCCGGTGGACGGTGATCCCATTGTGCTGAGCCATGGTTGGACCTGTTCCACCGAATACTGGTACCCGCAGGTGAACGCGCTCGCGGACGAGTACCGGGTCATCACCTACGACCAGCGCGGGCACGGCCGCAGCACGGTCGGCTCGCTCCCGCTCGGCCCCGACGTCCTCGCCGACGACCTGTCGGAGGTGCTGAAGGCGACGGTGCGTGACGACAAGAAGGCCGTGCTCGTGGGTCACAGCATGGGTGGCATGAGCATCATGGCGTGGGCCGGCAGGCACCCCGACGAGGTGAAGAAGTACGCGTCGGCAGTTCTGCTCGCCAGCACCGCCTGCGACCGGCTCATCGCCGAGACCACCGTCATTCCGCTGCCGAATCGGTTTCCGCGAGTGCCGGTTCCGGTCGGACGCGCCGTCCTGAGCACCCCGGTCCCGTTGGTGTCGTCGCCGGTGATGACGCGCGCACTCCAGTACGTGTCGATGTCGCCGAACGCCTCCCGCGCCGAAGTCCAGTTCTGCGAGAACATCGTCCGGGACTGCAAGCCGCGCATCCGCGGCGGCTGGGGTGCTGCGCTCAGCGGCCTCGACATCCACGAGGCTCTCGACAACCTCGACGTCCCGACCACGGTGCTCGTCGGTTCCATGGACCGGCTGACCCCACCGGTCCACGCCCGCAAGCTCGCTCGTGTCCTGGACGAGGCCGGTCACCTCGAGCGGCTGATCGTCCTGCCCGGCGTGGGCCACATGAGTTCCGTCGAAAGCATCGACGAGTTCGACAAGGAAATCGTCCGGCTCCGCAACCTCTGATCCGACAGTTGCCCGCGAATTCGTCAGGCTCACACGCAATGGTGTGTGAGCCTGACGAATCCGTCGGAATCTACTGGTTGGCGACCACGCCGAAGCGGCGCAGCGACAGCGCCGGATTCTTGGCACGGACCTCTGCGATGCGCTCGGGGGAGACGGCGCCGATCGCCGTCCCGACCCGTTCGCCGAGGGACGCGATCACCACCCCCATCGGATCCACGATCATCGACGCACCCGAACCTGCCGGGGCGCTCTGATCGGCCGCGGCGACGTAGATGGTGTTCTCGATGGCCCGGGCGCGGACGAGTGTGGTCCAGTGGTCTTCCTTGAGCGGGCCGGGCACCCACTCGGCGGGCAGGACCAGGACGTCCGCGCCCGCGTCGACGATGCGTCGGGTCACCTCCGGGAACCGCAGGTCGTAGCACGTCTGCATGCCGAACGTCACGCCGTCGACGGTGAACGTCTCGGGTTCGCCGATCGCGCCGGCCTGCACGAAGTCCGACTCCGTGTAACCGAATGCGTCGTACAGGTGCAGCTTCCGATATGCGGCGGCGATACTGCCGTCGGGGGCGACCGCGACGAGGGTGTTGAAGATGCGGCGCTCGCCCGGGATCGCTTCGTTGATCCCCGCGACCACGGTCAACCCGTGCCGGGCGGCGATCCCGCGGAGCCCGGTGACGAACTCGCCGTCCAGGGATTCCGCGGAGTCCACGAACCTCTCGTCCATGGTCGGGACCGTGAACATCGCGTATTCGGGTGCGGCCAGTACCCGGGCGCCGCCCGCCGCCGCCTCCTCGGCGAACTTCGCGATCCGGCCGAGGTTGTCCTGCTTGTCCGAACCCGGTGCGAACTGTGCGATTGCGATGTCGACCATGTCAGTGCCTTTCCGAAGTGACGGGTGCGGGCATTCGTTCGATCTTGCCGAGCACCACGGTGTAGCAGAAGATTCCGCCGATCAAGACCGCTCCGGTCGCGATGAAGGCACCCGCGAACGAGCCCGTGGAGTCGACCACCATGCCGGTCACGATGGGCGCCGCGATCCCGAGGAGATTGGCGATGAAGTTGACGATTCCGCCGAGCGATCCGGTGTACCCCTGCGGGGCGATCAGGGCGACGATGCTGGAACCCGCGGGAACGGACACCGCCAGTCCGGCTGCGCCGATCGACAGGAAGATCAGCGCGACGGCGATCGATCCCGCGTACGCGGCGCCCGTCACCGCGAGGGACGCGAGCAGGCTGACCACCAGCACGGTTCGACGGACCTTGGTGACGTCGCCGGTTCGGGCCAGCCATCGGTCCATCAGGATGCCCGCGATGAGGAACTGCGCGATGACGGCGACCAGCCACGGAATCATCGTGTAGATGCCGCCCTTGAGCAGGTTCACACCGAACTGCTTCTCCAGATAGGCCGGCAGCCAGGTGAGCAGGACGTAGTACGCGTAGGTGTACGACGCGTAGCCGAGGGCCAGGCCCCAAGTCTTGCGTCGGCGCAGGAGATAACCGAGTCCGTTCAGAGACCCGGCCGTCTCGGCGTCTTCGTCCTCCGCACCGCCGGCTCGGATGAAGTCGAATTCCGCCTGGCTGAGACGTCCCTTGGCGAGTGCCTGCTTCGGGGTGAGGTAGAGCAGCCACCACACGGCCAGGTAGCCGACGGACAGGATGCCGGTGAAGATGAACGCCGCGTGCCAACTGAACGTGGTGACGAGGAAGGCCATGATCGGGATGCCGATCACGTTGGAGATCTTTGCGCACCCGTCGAAGATGGCCGTCGCGGTTCCGCGCTCCTGCCGCGGGAACCACTGACCGATCGCCTTCCACCCCGCGGGCACCGTCGGCGCCTCGCCGATGCCGAGGACCAGACGGGCGACGAGAAGCATGCCGAGACCACCCGCGGCCGCGGACGCGAACGAGGCGACCGCCCACAGGAACGCCGCGGCCCGGTTGACCCAGCGGACGCCGATCCTGTCGATGAACGATCCGATCGGCATCTGGAGCATCGCGTACGTCCAGAGGAACGCCGAGGACACCATGCCCATCTGCGACGCACTGATATCGAAGTCCCGCATGATCTCCGGGGCGGCGATCGAGAGGTTGACGCGGTCGATGTAGTTGACGAACATTCCGACCCCGAGAACGCCGGCGATGGTCCACCGGGCACGGCCCACGCCGGGGTGGGCCGCCGCTTCCGCGCGGTCGGGGGATACCGGTCCCGACGTCTGGGTCGTCATCGTGACTCCCTGATCTGCTTGATCTGCTCGAACGGTGCCGCGAATCCTGCGGCGAGCGCACCGTGCTGCATGATCAGCGCCATCTGGTCGGCCCCGTGCTGCACCGCGAACTCCTTCTCTTCCACGCTCCATGCCGGGAGCACCCAGGGCTTACCCGCCTCGGCGGCGGCCGTGGCCACCGCGGCGAGGTCGGTGAAGTCACCCTCCTCGCGTGAGTATGCCCCGCGTTCGCGGCGGAGGGAGAGGTCCGACGGTCCGACGAACACGCCGTCGACGGTGTCGAGTGCCAGGATCTCGGCGATGTTCTCGATCGCTCCGGCGTCCTCGATCATCGGGTAGCAGCGGGTGAACGAATCCTGCTCCGTGACCCACTCGTCGGTGAAACCGCCGTAGTTGGTGGTGCGGCCGCCCGCGAAACTCCGGTCGCCGAGTGGAGGGAACTTCGCGAATGCCGTGACTTCCTTTGCGTGAGCCGCATTTTCGATGTGGGGGATGACGACAGCTGTCGCGCCGAAGTCCAGTGCCTGCTGGATGGGGCCGCGTTCGGGCCCGAGTACTTTCGCCAGGACCTCCATGCCGATGCTGCGCAGGAACGGGATGAACCGTTCGAGATCCGCGAGGTCGAAGGATCCGTGCTCGATGTCGAGGACCACGGCGCCGTAGCCGATGCCGCGCGCGATCTCCGCTGCGGCGAAGCTCGGGTCGGACAGCCAGATCGCGTAACGCCGATCGGCGGGGGTGCTGTACATGCTGGTGGTCTCCTTTTTCTGGGGGTCCCGTTCCGGAACGGATGGCTACTGGCGGTCACGGCGTTGTGACCGCTCGCACATCCGATTTATATACCTCATGTATACACAGAGGATCCTTGGTGTGTCCATAGCTTGTATGATCAATTTGTTACGAGTCCGTCAATCCGATGGGCCGTCTGACGAAGGGATCGCGATGTCGGCATCGACGCTCGCCGGGCCCACCGGTGAATCCGGACCGGCACGAGATCGGGTCTACGTCTGGCTGCGGGACGAGATCATCCGCGGGTCCATCGAAGGCGGCCGATTCCTCGACGAACTCTGGGTCTCGGGGACGATGGGAGTGTCACGCACTCCGGTGCGCGAAGCGTTTCACCGCCTTGCCGCCGAACGGTTCATCACGCTGCTTCCGCGCAAGGGTGCGCAGGTGCGCACGGTCACCGCCCGCGAACTCGAAGAGGTCTACCAGACCCGGCTGCTGATCGAGGGCCACGCGGTGTCCACCCTGTGCGCGCGGGGAGTCGGCGCACCCGCGCACATGGTCGATCTGATCGAGCCGATGGAAGCCGCGGGACGCGAGCAGGACTGGTTCGCGGTGTCCGGCCTCGACCGCGAATTCCACCTGACCATGGTCAGCGCCGCGCAGAATTCGGTGCTGACCGAACTCTACGATTCGCTGCGATCACGGCAGCAACGCGTCGCCGTCCGCGCGCTGAACGTCGGACCCCAGCGGCTCGGCACCATCAACGCCCAGCACCGGGCGCTCGTCGCCGCACTCGACGCCGTCGACGCAGACAAGGCGCTGGAGATCCTCACCGCCCACCTCCGGCCCGTCCCGGAAGTGATGGCATTGCTGCCGTCCCAGTTGCGGGACGACGAAACTAGCTGAACACCACCGTCTTACGACCGTGCACGAGGACGCGGTCCTCGAGATGCCAGCGCAGGCCGCGGGACAGCACGAGCTTCTCGATGTCTCGACCCTGCCGGACCATGTCCGCGACCTCGTCGGCGTGGTCGACGCGGATCACGTCCTGCTCGATGATGGGACCCGCGTCCAGTTCGGCCGTCACGTAGTGGCAGGTGGCGCCGATCAGCTTCACACCGCGGGCGAACGCCTGGTGGTACGGGCGGGCGCCGACGAAGGACGGCAGGAAGCTGTGGTGGATGTTGATCGCCCGGCCGGCCCAGTGCTCACACAGTTCCGGCGGCAGCACCTGCATGAAACGCGCCAGCACGACGGCATCGGGGTCGTGGGCGTCGACCAGTTCGCGCACCTGCTCGAACGCGGGCCCGCGTTCGGCGGGGTCCTTCGGGAACGGGACGTGATGGAAGTCGATGCCGTGCTGCCGCGTGACGGTCTCGAGGTCGCGGTGGTTGCCGATCACCGCGCAGATGTCGGCGGGCAACTCGCCGCCGGCCGCGCGGCCGAGCAGGTCGTGGAGGCAGTGCGCCTCCTTGCTCACCAGCAGCACCACCCGCTTGCGCTCACCGGTGTCGGATACCGTCCACTCGGTCTCGGGGCCGAGTTCGGCGGCGACGGCCGCGAATCGCTCCCGGAGTTCCTCGATCGACATGTCGACCGAAGACGCACGGACAGCCTGACGGGTGAAGAACCAGCCGGTGTCGGCGTCCGCGTGATACGCCGCCTCGACGATCCAGCCGCCTACCTCGGCGAGGAACGTCGAGATCCGGGCGACGATGCCGGTGCGGTCGGGGCAGCCGAGAGAAAGAACGTACCGGTGATCCTCGGTCGAAGCAGCGCTCATGGTCAACAGTCTTTCAGGTCGCGCTCCGGCCGTTCACCACGGCGGTGCCGACGAGGGTGCTCGCGTCGACGTCGTGAATCGCGCGCTCGGTGAGCAACTGCAGGAGATCGAGGCGAATCTGCTCGACCGTCCGGTCGTCGAACGGGGCGAGCGCGCGGCGGAAGTTCCCACCCAGGACGAGGTCCCAGGAGAACTCCGGGGTCGCGGGAATGATGTTGGACAGCTCCCGTACCTCGGTCGAGTGGGCGCCCAGCTCGCCCAGCCACTGGTGGAGCGCGTCCGGGGTGTCGATGCGCTCGAGGGGATCGAACGGCGACCCGGCCGGTTCGGGTTCGGGTTCCCGATGCCGGGCCACGGCGTCGTGGAATGCGTCCGCGAAGTCGCGCAGCGCCCCCCGCCGCCACACCGTCATCCCGACCTTCCCGCCGGGACGGACGAGGCCCGCGAGCCGGGTGAAATCGGCATCCATGTGGGGCAGGAAGAACACGCCGTACGAGCAGGCGAGCGCGTCGTAGCCCGCTTCCGGGACCGTGCTCGGCGGCTCCCAGGTGGTGGCGTCCGCGCAGACGAACTCGACGTTCTGCAGTCCGCGCTCCGATGCCTTCAGCCGCCCCTGCTCGAGGAGTTCGTCGGCCAGGTCGACGCCGTGGACGAGCCCCGACGGTCCCACGGCAGCGGCCGCGGGGAGCGCCGAAGACCCTGCGCCGCAGCACACGTCGAGGACGGCATCGCCGGGACGCAGTCCGAGCTGGAAGACGAGTGACTGCCCGGCCGGCGCCCACACGGCCGTCGTCAGCCGGTCGAATTCCAGCCGCGCCTCGTCG
Source organism: Rhodococcus wratislaviensis (assembly GCF_041228765.1). Taxonomy (NCBI): domain Bacteria; kingdom Bacillati; phylum Actinomycetota; class Actinomycetes; order Mycobacteriales; family Nocardiaceae; genus Rhodococcus; species Rhodococcus wratislaviensis. The sequence goes on from NZ_CP150488.1 coordinate 2,767,312, forward strand.
AAGATCGATCCCGGATCACTCATACGGCGATGCTAGGCCGTGCCGCAAGCCCCGGAAGGCATTGTGCGAAGCTCACAGGTATGTCCGACGTTGCACTGACCCGCTCCCAGGTGGCCGACCTCGTCGACCACACGCTCCTCAAGCCCGAGGCCACCACCGACGATGTGAAGGCGCTGATCGACGAGGCGCGCTCGCTCGGTGTGCTCGCCGTCTGCGTGTCGCCGTCCATGCTGCCGGTCAAGGCGCCCGGTCTGGTGACCGCCGCGGTGGTCGGGTTCCCCTCGGGAAAGCACCACTCGCTGGTCAAGGGGGCCGAGGCCCGGCTCGCCGTGGATCAGGGTGCGCAGGAGATCGACATGGTGATCGACATCGGTGCCGCCGTCGCCGGCGATTTCAACGCGGTACTGGCCGACGTCCTCACCGTCCGCGAGGCAGTCGGCGACCACACGGTCCTGAAGGTGATCCTCGAGACCGCCGCGCTCAGCGACGAGGCGATCGTGGAAGCATGCCGGGCCGCCGAACGCGCCGGCGCGAACTTCGTGAAGACGTCCACCGGGTTCCATCCCGCCGGGGGAGCGACCGTGGAGGCGGTGCGGCTGATGGCGCAGACCGTCGGCGGGCGGATCGGTGTGAAGGCGAGCGGCGGGATCCGCACCGCGCAGGCCGCGCTCGACATGATCGCGGCCGGTGCGACGCGGCTGGGACTGTCGGGAACCCGTGCCGTCCTGGACGGGCTGCCCGACTGACCCGGCGGTCGATCAGACCAGGAGGCCGCAGCTGCTCTGCTGTTCCTGCTGCTGTTGCTGGGTGCCGGCGGCAGGCATCGTGTAGGCGCCGCCTTCGAGGGTGATCTCGATGGCGTCGTCGGTGACCTTCAGCGATGTCGGCTGCATGCCCAGAGGGTAGGTCTGCAGGCTCGAGGTCAGGGTCTGGACGACCCCGTCGACGAGATCGGTGGGAAGACCGAAACCGAGGATCTCCGCACCCACCGTCTGCACCTTGACGGTCCCGTTCACGACCTCCGGTTTGACGGTCAGATCCGCGAGCCCGGCCGGGCCGACGGAGAACCTCAACGTCCCGGCATTGGAATCGGCGGTGACACCGCTGATGAGCGAACCGAACGCCTGCTGCTGCAGCGTCGCGAGGATGCCCGCGGTAGACCAGGTGATGTCCGCGTCGGAACTGCCGATGGTGCCGCTGCTGTCCGCGGTGTTCTCGATCCGGATGTCGTTGACCTGAGCGTGCACCTGCATTCCCTGCGCGGGGCCGAACTTGGTGTCGTCGCTGTCGATGGTGATGTACGGGACGTTCTTGTCGACCGACTGGAGCAGGACCGGCTTCCAGCTCAGCCCCACGTCCACCTGCGAGCCGAGTTGGCTCTCGAACTGGTCTGCCATGCAGGTCTTCACTCTGTTGCGCACGTAGAGTTCGCCGCCGACGAGGACCGCCACGAGCGCGGCGATGACGACAAGGGAGATGACGAGCACACGGTTACTTCGGGGTGCGGAGTTCGTTCGGGCTGCCATTGCAGCGATTCTTCCCGACAACTCTGAACAAATTCTGTGAATGCGTCGGAGGCGTGTCGTCGGGATCCGCAGAAATTGTGATGCGTGCCACAATTGCCCAGTAATCTAGGGGAATGTCCGGATGGTTGGCTCCACGTCCCGGTGACCCGGAGCGCGAAGGCGTCGGTGAAGAACTGACGCGCGTCGCGACGGCTCAGGCGGGTTTCTTCACCACTGCGCAAGTGCTGCGCCTCGGTTTCGCCTCTGACGAGATCGGCGAGCGCGTCGCCGACGGTTCGTGGGTCAAGGTCGAGCGAGATCTGTTCCGCTTGAAGGATTGTCCGCACTCCGATCTCGAGGAGTTCGCGAAGTGGTGCACCTGGTTCGGTGCCGCTGCCGCGGTCTCCCACCAGAGTGCCGCCGAACTTCACGGGCTCGGGCACCTGTACCCGCGGTTCATCCACCTCTCGACGGTGCTGTCACCTCCGTCGCCGACGCAGCAGTTGGCGCTGCACCGGCGATCGCTACGCCCGGAGGACTGCGAGCAGGTCGGCCCCCTGCGCATCACGACACCGCTGTGCACGGCACTCGACCTCGCCGCGAGCGGCATCTCGCAGGAACTGCTCGACGAGGTGGTCGCCGACGGCGTCGCGATCGGGCGACTGAATGCGCGAGCACTGCACGGGGAGTGCGGTTCGCTGCCGGCGCAGGTGGCGCAGCGCGTCGAACACGCACTGGCCACCTGCACCTGACCGGTCACCGTTCCGGGATCAGAACGGCCACTCGCCGTTCCGGGTGCCCTCCAGGAGCGGGATCATCGAGAATCCCGCGTCCGACAGTCCGCCGAACGTGTGGCGGTTCGCGGACCCCGTCGGTCCGTGTCCGTGGCGGTAGCCCGCCACGTTCCACGTGTACACGGGGACGTCGGCCGGGACGTGCCGGGTCGGATCGCCCCACGCCGCCTGCTCGTCGGTGACGATGACGACGCGATCGTGGTCGCGGTAGTGCTTCCGCACCGCCGACGCCGTGTCCGTGCCGCCCAGGTCGCCGAAACTGTCGACGACCCGCAGCACCGGCTGGTGCTTGAACGGCACGTACCGGCTGTCCGTGCCGAACTCGACCAGGTTCGCCCGCTCGGCCCGCGCCGCCAGTACGGTGCCGAACACGGCGGCCGCGTCCGCCCGCGTCAGATCCGACCGCGCCGAGACGCGGCTGTAGAACATCGATCCGGACCGGTCGACGAGCACCAGGGTGCGGCCGGGTAACGACGGGACCGCGGACAGCGACGCCCCGAGCGCACGCTCGAGAGCATGTCCCCACCGCAGGCTCGGCGCGTTCCGGTAGGCCGCGAGGAACCGCATCGGCAGCTGCCGCGACTTCGCGACCCCACCCGGATCGGAGATCCGGGCCGCCACCTGTTCCGCGACGTGGTCGGGGATCCCGGCCTCGTCGAAGTTCCGCAGGTTGCGAAGAAGCGCCATGTATCCCATGGACGGGATCACCGCCTGCCATGCCGCGGCATCCATCGGCCCCTGCAGCCAGCCGGCGAGCGACTCCCACGTCATCCCGGCCGCCGACAGCCGCTCCGGGGTCCGGAGGACGGCACGCCGATCCTCCGGCGGGAGCGCCGCCAGCGCCGCCCGTTCCGTGAGCATCCGCAGGCCGGTGGGGACCGGGTTCTCGCGTCCCTGCCGCCGATCGATTGCATGCCGGAACAGCTCGCCCTGCCACGTCGCCGACGGCGCCGCATGGGTGAGCTCGAGGACGTCGCCGAAGCGGACGTCCCTGGCATCGGAATCCCACTTCAGCAGTGAGCGTTCCGAGTACAGGCGGACGGCGGCGTCGGCGACACCGCGCTTGACCGGCTTCGGGATCGAACGACCGTGGCGCGCAATCCAGTAGGCGAGGATCTCACCCGGCTCGTCGGCCCGCTCCAGCGCCGAGGAGATGACGGTGCGGTTGCCGCCGTGCAGACCGGCGCCCAGCCGGGCCCGGACGAACTCGGCTGCGGCCACCACCGACGCCGAACGCAGATGCGCGTCGCGGCGCAGCCACCCGATCAGGCGGGCGGCCCACTCCGGGTCCGACAGCGCGACCTCGTGGATGAGCTCGACGAACCGGTCGTCGCGGTCCGGAGCCGACTCGTAGAACGTGTGCTCACCCACCATGTTGGTGACCGCGAGGAGGAACAACTCGCTCTTCGCGTCGCGGGCGTAGCCGCTGCCGCCCTCGAACGTGCGGCCGGCCGGTTGCGTTTCCGACGTGATGGGGCTCTGTACCTTGGTGCGGCGCAGCGTCTTCAGGTTGAACTTGCTCATGGGGTGTTCCTCCTTCCGGGAGGTGTCGGTGCCCGAGGGTGCGCGCCACCCGAGGTCGAGGCGACGACGGGGTGCGGAGTCGAACCGCGTGCTTGCGCACTTCACCTGAGAAGTATCCGTCGTCTACGCACCGGGTGGCGCGCACGCATGTCGTGCCGAGTTCGGAGTCGGCGGAGGCACGGACGCGCTCTACCACTGAGCTACAGGGACCCGCGTCCCTGACCGGATTCGAACCGGCGACCACGCGATCCACAGTCGAAGTAGCCCTCGCCTGCGCACCGGCACAACATGTTTCGTGAAGTGACTTTACGGGGCGCGTCGGGGGATGTCGCGTGAATTAATTCGTGCCGGAACCGGGCGCGACCACGTCCCAGGGAACGGAGAGGATGTTGTCGCGGAGCCGGCGGCGCTGGGGTTGCACGGGAAGTCCCTGCGCGCGCAGCAGTTCGAGGGCGGCCCGCCACCGCACCCGCGGTCCGAACGAGCCGTGCGGCGCCGCGGTGGCCCACGCGCGATCCGCAGCCGCGAGGAGGGCGTGGACCGGCTCACCCGGGACATTGCGATGGATCAGCGCCTTGGGCAGCCGTTCGGCGATGTCCGACGGCCTGTCCACGGCGAACGGATCCCACGCCAGCGTCAGCGACAGCGGGCGGGTGGCGTCCAGCAGCACCCACGCGCAGCGGCGGCCCAGCTCGTCACACGTGCCGTCGACGATCAGCCCACCCGGTGCGAGCCCGGACTGCATCCGCGCCCACGCCGGCCCGACCGCATCCTCGGGATACTGCCGCAGCACGTTGAAGGCACGGACCAGGACGGGGCGCAGTCCGGAGAGCTCGAACCCGCCGCGGGCGAAACTGACTCCGTTCCGGCTCTCGACCACACGCTCGGGATCGATCTCGAGCCCGACCACCCGGCGGTCGCCGCGCACGGCCGTCAGCCGGTCGGCGAGCTCGAACGTGGTGTGCGGCCGGGCGCCGTACCCGAGGTCGACGACGAGCGGGTCGGCGGAAGCGTGCAGCGTCCGGCGCACCAGCGCGTCGTGGACGAGCCAGCGGTCGCTGCGGCGCAGCCGATTGATGCCTGTCGTACCCCGGGTGATGACACCGTGAGGCCGCTTCAGCGTCGCTGAAGTCATGGGAAATCCGTGCGGTGGTTTCTAGTGCTGCGACAACCACGTTTCGGTGATCTCGGCCTCGGCGCGGAAGAGGTCGATGAGATTGACGAGCATCAGCTGCTCCAGCTTCCCGCCGATGAACGGCAGGTACACCTTGGCCTCGGACGAGGTACGGAACGTGCAGCCCGTCTCGGTGGCGAACAACTTCATGGTGCCCGTAAGGCTGCCCGGGCCCGCGGGGATCGACGCTTCGTACGTGCCCGTGGTCGGCTCACCGAAGGGCGTGTACGACTCCTTGCGCGTGATGACCATGTCCTTCTTCATCACGGTCTGCGCGATCTCGGGGAGTTCCGACCGCGGCAGGATGTGGTGCAGGACGATGTCGATCCCGTCGTCGTTCACGTCGAAGTGCTCGATGTGGTTCTCGGAGTACTTCCGCATCTCCTCGATGCGCGCATCCCAGTAGTCACGGTTGGTGAACGCGTTGTACACCTCTTTCGGGGTGTGCTTGTAACGGGCTGAGTAGTCGATGCGGCGAGCCATGATCGCCAAGGTTACCGGCTGTGACAGAACACAAGGGACACCCGCCCCAGGTCAGGCCCCGAGCCACTGCTGCGTGAAGCCCTGCTCTTTCTCGATCAGGCGCAGGACCTCGTCCGCGATCGCGCTCTCGATCTTGCCGCCGATCAGCGGGATCCTCACGTCGGCCTTGCCCTCGACCTGCACGTTCGACCCGGAACCGGTAGCCGTCAGGGTCTGGGTCCCCGAGATCGTCGCGGGCGCACCCTGGACTTCGGCCGTGAACGTGCCCTCGGCGTGATCGCCGTCGAGCGTGCCCCACGTCTCCGTGCGCTTGATCACGAGATCGCCCGACCGGACCTTCGAGACGATGCTGGGCAGGTGCTCGGCGGGAATCGACTGCGACATGGCCACCGAGATGGTGCCCGGGCCGGTCGTGACCTCTTCCAGGGTTGCCCCCGGTCCTCCGACCCGGTCGAGACGGTCGCGCCAGTACTGCTCGGTGATCAGGCCCGCATGGACCTGGGCGACGGGAAACGCATAGGACGACGAATGCTCGATGCGGCGACTCACGATCCGTGAGGCTACCGTTTGCGGTTGTGTGGGACGTGAGCATTGTCAGTCAACTCGTCGATTCGGGCGCCTTCGTGTCCGAGAACCTCGAACTGTCGGGGATGACCACGCTGCGCGTGGGCGGGCCGGCGCGGATCGTGGCGGAGTGTCCGACCACGCAGGTCCTCGTCGACGTGGTGCGGCTGCTCGACGCCGCGCACATCCCGACGCTGATCCTCGCCGGCGGCTCCAATCTGGTGGTCGGGGACGACGGATTCGACGGTGTGGTCGTGCGTGTGTGCAACACCACCGTCGGTCTGGAGGAGGGATTCGTCACTGCCGAGGCAGGCGCCGAGTGGGATCAGGTGGTCGCGCAGACCGTCGCCGCCGAGCTGGGCGGGCTCGAATGCCTGTCGGGGATTCCCGGCTCCACCGGGGCCACCCCGGTGCAGAACGTCGGCGCGTACGGCGTCGAGGTGGGGTCGATGCTGCGGCGGGTCCACCTCCTCGATCGACGCACCGGTGAGTCGCGCTGGGTCGAACCCGAGGCTCTCGGTCTCGGTTACCGCACGAGCGTCCTCAAGCATTCCGATGCCGCCCTGGTGCTGGCCGTGGAACTGACCGTGCATCCCGACGGGCTCGGCGAGCCGCTGCGCTACCGCGAACTGGTCTCGGCGCTGAACGGTGCCGAGGGCGACCGGTTGCCGTCGGCGCAGGTCCGCGACGCCGTGCTGGACCTGCGGCGGGGCAAGGGCATGGTGCTCGATCCCGAGGATTACGACACCTGGAGCGCGGGCTCCTTCTTCACCAACCCCGTCGTGCCCGACGGCGAGTTGGCGGGTGTCCTCGCCGCGATCGAGACCCGCCTCGGCGACGCCGCCGTTCCGCAGTACCCGGCCGACGGTGGAACAAAGTTGTCTGCGGGGTGGCTGATCGAGCGGGCCGGCTTCTCGAAGGGGTATCCCGGCGAGAACGCTGTCGCGCGGCTGTCGACCAAGCACACGCTCGCGTTGACCAATCGAGGTGCCGCGAAGAGCGAAGACCTGCTGGCATTGGCTCGCGATGTCCGGGACGGCGTCCAGTCGGCGTTCGGTGTCCGGCTCGAACCCGAACCCGTGACGGTGGGCTGCGCGATCTGAGACAGGTCCGTAGCGCAGGTAACCTGTTAGCTGTGCATGAACTGGGTTCTCGGACAAGTCGGTCGCGCGTCGCGTTGATCGCGACGGCGCTGATCGCGTTTCTCGTTCTGCTGACCGGATGCACGGTCGGCACCGAGTCGGGAACCGCCACCGCGCCGCCCGAGCCGGCGGTCGAGGTCACCCAGAATCCGGCGTCGGGCACCGAGGACGTCAATCCGGTGGCGCCGATCTCCGCGACCGCGTCGCAGGGCACGTTCACCGACATCTCCCTCGTCAACGCCGACGGGCGTGCCGTGCAGGGTGTGCTGTCACCCGACCGGACCACGTTCACCGTCGGGGAGGCGCTGGGCTACGGCGCCACGTACACGTGGAAGGGCACGGCGCTCGGCACCGACGGCAAGTCCGTCGCCGTCGACGGCAGCTTCACCACGGTCGAGCCCGACGAGACGATCGGCGCCACCCTCAACATCGGCGACGGTCAGGAAGTGGGGATCGCCGCCCCAATCATCGTCCAGTTCCACGAGTCGATCGAGGACAAGGCGGCGGTCGAGAAGGCGATGACCGTCACGACGAACCCGCCCACACCCGGCTCGTGGGCGTGGCTGCCCGACGACAACGGGTCGCGCGCACACTGGCGCCCGCAGAACTACTGGGCGCCCGGCACCACCGTGAGCCTCGACGCCAAGCTGTACGGACTGGACTTCGGCGACGGAGCGTACGGCGCGGAGGATCTGTCGCTGAACTTCACCGTCGGGCGCAGCCAGATCGTGATCGCGAACGCGCCGAGCCACCGCATGCAGGTGGTGCGCGGCGGCGAGACCATCATGGACATCCCCGTCAGCTACGGCGAAGGCAACGAGGCCCGCAACGTCACCCGCAGCGGCATCCACATGGTGACCGAGAAGCACGAGGACTTCCTCATGTCCAACCCGCCGTTCTACGAGAACGTGCGCGAGCGCTGGGCGGTCCGCATCTCCAACAACGGTGAGTTCATCCACGCGAACCCCGAGACCATCGGCGTCCAGGGTTCGTCGAACGTCACCAACGGCTGCATCAACCTGTCCCTCGAGGACGCCCAGCAGTACTTCGGCACCGCGATGTACGGCGATCCCGTCGAGGTGACCGGAACGTCCATCGACCTCTCGGCCGCCGACGGCGACATCTACGACTGGGCCGTCAGCTGGCCCGAATGGCAGTCTCTCTCCGCCCTCGCATAGGTGAGTGGCAATGGGTGCCCGGGCACCCATTGCCACTCACGTGCGGTGCCTGACCCGATCGACGAACTTTTTTTCGCACCCGGTGGAACCGAAACCGGGGCCGCCGCGTCTACCTGAATGAGGACGCGTCGACGGCGCCGTGTTCTCGGTTCACACAACTGTGGGGAGTCGTCCGCTGTCGAGGGGTCGACGGACGACCCCGACAGTCCGTTTCGGTCGAAAGTCGTTGATCGGCAGGGGGCTGTGGGATGGGATGGATGTTGCTGGGGGTCGTGACGATAGTGGCGGGACTGTGGACCGTGGTCCTGGTGCTCGAACACCAGGACCGGCGGACAGCCGCGAACGCGTCTACGTCGTGCGGTGAAAACGCCCGGACGAAGCCTGATCTCGTGGCTTGACGACGATCTGGTCGATGTTCACATGGGAGGGTCGCGACGCGACGAACCCGACGACGTCCGCGACATCCGCGGCGACGAGCGGGGTGATTCCCTCGTAGACCTTGTCGGCACGCTCCTGGTCGCCTTCGAATCGCACCAGCGAGAACTCGGTTTCCACCGCGCCAGGCGCGATTTCGGTGAGACGGACCGGCTTGCCGAGCAGTTCTCCGCGCAGCGTGCGGTGCAGGACGCCCTCCGCGTGCTTGGCGGTCGTGTATCCGGAACCGTTGTCGTACGCCTCGAGCGCGGCCAGCGACGTGATGGTGACGACCAGACCGTCACCCGACTCGATCAACTTCGGCAGCAGCGCCTTGGTGATCCGAAGGGTCCCCAGGACGTTGGTCTCCCACATCCACCGCCAGTCGTCGAGATCGGCCTCGGCGACGGTGGCCAGTCCCTTGGCGCCGCCCGCATTGTTCACGAGCACGTCGACCCTCGGCAGTACCGCACTGAACGCGTCCACGGAATCCTGGTCCGTGACGTCGAGTTCGAGTGCGGTACCGCCGATGTCTTCGGCGATCTTCTCCAGACGATCCAGTCGCCGGGCCCCGATGACCACATGAAATCCCTGCGCGGCCAGGGTGCGGGCGGTGGCTTCTCCGATTCCGGAGCTCGCCCCGGTGACGACGGCGATGCGGGTGTCAGGTGAAAAGGTCATGCCGACATGTTAGGGCTCGTCGATGACGGAGTAGCCACTCGCGTCGCCGGCGACGCTGCGGCTGCGCTCGCCCCGGATGTCGACGGGGACGTCGCCGGCCAGGGTGATGCGGTTGAGTCGCCGGTACTGGTCGTCGTAGTCGGCGACGGCGTAGTGCTGAGTGGCACGGTTGTCCCAGATCGCGACGTCGCCCGACTGCCAGTTCCACCGGGTCGTGAACTCGAGCGAGATCGCGTGATCCTGCAGAACCCGGAAGAGTGCCTGCGACTGGGTGCTGCTCAGACCGACCAGGCTCTTGACGAAGTGACCGAGCAGCAGTGTGCGCTCACCGGTCTCGGGGTGCACCCGCACCACCGGGTGCTCCGTCTCGAAGTAGGTGGACTGGAACTCGGCGCGGTACTCCTTCGACTTCTCGTCCTGCGCGCGTTCCGCGCTGGTCGCCGCGTAGTCGTAGACGTTGGTGTGCGTCGCCCACAGGTTGTCGGCGAGGACTTTCAGCGGTTCGGGCAGCGCGTTGTAGGCGGCGACACCCGACGCCCAGGTGGTGGATCCGCCGTACGTGGGGAGTTGCACGGCGCGCAGGATCGACGCCTTCGGGATGCGATCGACGAACGTGACGTCGGTGTGCCAGCTGTTGGCCTTGCCGTAGTCGGAGTCGATGGGCAGCACCTTGGTGCCGCGCGACGTGACGGTCGGATGCGCCGTGGTGGGGGAGCCGAGAAGCTCCGCGAACTCGTACTGCGAGTCGTCGGTCAGGTGTTCCTGGCCACGGAAGAAGATCACCTTGTGCTCGAGCAGGGCCTGGCGGATGAGCGACACGGTGGAGGGGTCGAGGTTGCCGCCGAGCCGGACGCCGTCGATCCGGGCGCCGATGTGGGCGCCGAGCTTGACGACGCTCGCAGTGTTCTGGGAACCCTCGGCGTCTGTCACGTGCTCGGGCGCGAAATCGATGGACATGGTGAGCCTTTCGGATACCGGAGACGGTGTGGAGTCCCGTAACCGAACCATCGGGCAGTGTGTCGCCGGAAGGATTTACGTCACCCTGATCGCAACGGGCGGGTGCGCGGAACGACGTCGCCGCCGCACCGGGAGGCGGTGCGGCGGCGACGGGAGCGTCGATCGTGTCGGCGCTACGCGGCGGCGCGAACCTTCCGTGTGATCGCGATGACGCAGAGCAGGCTGAGCAGTGTGACCGCGGTGAGGTACAGGCTGATCGGTGCCGACGAACCCCAGTTCGCGTACAGCGCGGCGGCCACGGTCGGGGCCAGGCCGCCGCCGAGAACCGAGCCGATCTGGTAGCCGAGCGACGCACCGCTGTACCGGACCTCGGCGCTGAACAGTTCGGTGAACAGTGCTGCGATCGGCCCGTAGACGATGCCCATGAACACGGCCGTGCCGAGGAGGGCGAGCATCGTCACCGCGGGGTTCCCGAGGTCGATCAGCGGGAACAGTGCGGCCGCCCAGACGGTCAGCCCCACCGAGCCCGTGACGAGGAGTCGCCGCCGGCCGTACCGGTCGGACAGCATCGACGCGACGGGGATGACGATCAGCCACACGAACGAGGCGATCAGTGTGAAGACGAGCACGAGTGTCTTGCTCATGCCGAGGACCTTCGTCGAATAGGACAGCAGGTACGCCATGAAGATGTAGCCGACGGTGTTGATGCCGATGAACGCGCCTGCGGCCAGAAGTACTTCGCGCAGGTTCTCCCGCAGGACGGTGACGATCGGCAGTCGTTGGTCGCGGTGGGTGCTCTTGACCTTCTCGAAGTCGGGGCTCTCGGTGATGGTGAACCGGATGACAAGACCCATCAGCACCATCACCGCGCTGGCCAGGAACGGCACCCGCCAGCCCCAGGACAGGAACGCTTCCTCGCTGAGGCTCGTCGACACCCCCAGGAACACGAGATTCGCCAGGATCAGGCCGCCGGGCACACCCATCTGCGGGAAGCTCCCGTAGAAGCCCTTCCTGTTGGCGGGTGCGTGCTCCACCGCCATCAGCACTGCGCCGCCCCATTCCCCGCCGACGCCGATTCCCTGCACGAAACGCAGGGTGACCAGCAGGATCGGCGCCCACACGCCGATGGTGGCGTACGTGGGGAGCAGTCCGATGCCGACGGTCGCGCCGCCCATCAGCATCAGGGACAGGACGAGCATGGACTTGCGTCCGATGCGGTCACCGAAGTGGCCCATCACGACGCCGCCGATCGGCCGGGCGATGAAGCCGACGGAGAACGTCGCGAACGCGGCCAGTGTGCCCGCGATGGACGAGAAGGACGGGAAGAACAACGGGCCGAACACGATTGCCGCGGCCATGCCGTAGATGAAGTAGTCGTACCACTCGATGGCGGTCCCGATGAGACTGGCGCCGGCCACCTTCAGCGGCCGGACGGGCGCCTGCGGTGTCACGGAGATCTGGGTGGAGGTCATGTCGATTCCTTCGAGGGCGCCGGGGCGGCGGACGTGCCGCCCCGGCGGGGTGATGACGGGATGCCTACCGAACTGCCGAGCCCACTAGTTCTGCGTCACCTCGCTGGACTTGTTCGCGTCGACCGACTGTTCGGTCAGGTTGTCGGTCTTGCACTGGAAGTTCCGGTACATGTCCATCTGGTCGCTGTAGTGCCGTGAACGCGTGCCGTCCGGTGCGATGAACCCGCTCTGGCCGGGCGGCCCGACGGTGCAGAGGTCGGCGATGCCGTCGCCGAGCACGATGCGGTCGTTCTGGGTACCACGGTTCATGTACGGCGACAGGGACAGCACCTCGTCGCTACCGGCCTGGGGGACGCCCAGGTAGTTCTTGTAGTCGAACCGATTCGCGGCGACCGGCATCTTCCAGCCGGCGGGGTCGGGGCCCTGCTCGGTGCGCAGCCGGTCCATCGCCTGGCCGAACGTCGAACGGAGGACGGACATCCGGTCCGCTCCGTTGAAGAAGTCGGTGGTCTGTGGAACTCCGGACTCGTCGCCGCGCAGGGCGTTGTAGACGAGTTTCGTCGCCTCGGCGGGACGCGCGGTGCCCGCGGAGGGGTACACCTTGGCCGCGTACGAGGCGTACACGTCTTCCGGCAGGTCGTCCCGGATCACCGTGTCGAACAGGATCGGCAGCCACGTGCGCATGATCGCCGGTTGCGGGTCGTCGTACACGCCGTCCGCGTTGTCGTCGGTGGCCTGTCCGTCCCAGTCGCGGAGCATGTTCACGCCCGCGGCGACAGGGTCGCTGCCCGGCAGTTGCTCGGTGGCCTGCGCCAGGTACGGCAGCAGATAGTCGACGTTGAGGTCGGCGAACGACGCCTGCCGGTTGATGTCCCAGATCTCGCCGGGGGTGAACTTGTCCTTGGCCTCGAGGCGAGTGGTGATCGCTCGCACGCGGTCGACGGGGGACCAGTTGTAGCCGTCGGCGAGTGCGCCGGCCGCGGATTGATTGTTCCAGTTGGCCAGATAGCCCTGCTCGGGGTTGTACGACTGCGGGTTCTCCTCGAAGGGGCGGATGCCCTCCCACTCCATGCTGCCGTCACCGATCGCCGGAAGTCGAAGGTCCTGGTCGGCAGGGCGGACCGGCAGTCGACCGGGGGAGACGTACCCGATGTTTCCCTGGTTGTCGGCGTAGTACCAGTTGATGGTGATGGCCACCTTCTTCGCCTGCTCGAGGAACTCGTCCCAGCTCGTGGCCTTCATGATGTCGATCCAGGCGACCAGCGACTGGATCTCGTATCCCGCCCAGCTCTCCTTCAGGGAGTAGGCACTGCCGTTCGGGGTGTCGAAACTGGTGACGCGGCCGTGCACCGTCGAGTAGACGGGGTACGCGACGTCCGGTCCGCCCCGCACCTCGATCGTCTCGTTCCGCACCTCCATCGGGCGGTATTCGCCGTCGTACCGGTACGCGTGCTCGTTCGAGGGGTCGAGCACTTCCTGATAGACGTCGTTGACGTCGAGCGGCCCGGCGGTCGCTCCCCACGAGATCGTCTTGTTGGTGCCGAACAGAACGGTCGGGACGGCATAGGGGGTGTTTCCCGCAACGTCGAGGCCGGCGCCGTGCAAACCGACGCCGTACACGTAGGACGGGTTGAACCAGCCGAACTGCGGTCCGTTCATCAGAATGGATGTGCCGTCGGCGGTCTTGTCGGCGCCGACCATCCAGAGGTTGCTGGCCTCGGGTTTCATGTGCGGCCATTCGCCTCCGCCGGCGTTCTTCATCCGGGTCAGATTCGCGTCGGGCAGAGCCTGCGTGACGTCGGAGAGCCCCGCTTCCTGTGACATCGCGTGCGGCCCGTCGTCGGGCGAAGTCGACTCGTCGCGGGGGACCGTCGTCGGGGCGCCGGGATCTTCCTCGGCCCAGATCAGCTGGTCGAAGAGCTGCCTGCCCTTCTCGTCGCCGTTCTTCGCCTGCAGGCTCTTCAGGACCTGGAGGTTCGCGAGTTCGCTGCTCGACTGGGAGAACCTGTTGGCCATGGTCTGCACCCAGACCATGGCCACGTCGTACCCGGTCCAGTGCTCGGGCCGGAAGTCGCCGTCCAGGAACTGCTTCGGCATCAGGTGTGCCGGATCTGCGCCGACCTCGTCGATCCGCTTGTTGAACCCCTCGGCGTAGCCCTCGAAGATGTCGCGTTCAGTCTGCGGGAGTCGGGCCAGCTGATCCTTGATCGACTGTGGATCGATGCTGTTGCGCGCCGTCTTGTCGATTTCGACGTAGTCGGGTCCGAGCACCTCGGCCGCCGTGCCGATCGACGACCGCTTGGCCATCTCCATCTGGAACAGCCGATCCTCGGCGACCGAGTAGCCGTATCCGGAGTACAGCGCGCGCGTGGTGTCGGCGTACACGTGGGGGATTCCGTAGCCGTCCCTCTTCACCGTGATCCCGGTTCCGGGGGAGTCCTGCGTTCCGGTGGCCGAGCAGGCCGTCAGCAGCACGCTGAGTCCGACGCCCAGGGCGAGCAGCGCCTTCGTCGTCTTCATCGACAGCCTCGGTTCCGGTCGGTGGCAGACCGGTGTCGATCACATCGATACATCTCGCTCCTATAACCGTACGTTCGGTTGGTATCCCGGCGTATTGTGTCGTGAAACACGATTGCCGTCAAGAGTGGTGATGCTCTCCGATGCGCGCCGCAGGCGGCGCCTCGCAATGGCGGGAACTGCGGAAGTGGCGCGGCGCGGAGCTACACGCCGACGCGCCCTCCGATTGGTGAAACCGACCGAAGCTGCTAGTTTCGTGTCATGTCTTCAGGCCAGTCGACCGCTCCGCGGGTCACCTATGTGACTTCCGCGCTGGGCTCGCGGCTGCCCTTGGCGCGGGAACTGTGTTGTCGCTGTCTCAGCATCTGCAGCTAATTCGCGCAGTCTTCTCCTGATCGATCGTCCTCGGTCGTCCCACTCTCCGATGGGACGGATGCAGCGTTCGGACGAAGGTGCGCACCGCCTCCGCTTGCAAGGACTGCCACGTGTCTACCCCCACTCTTTCCAGCCCCACCCGGACCGGCTCCGCATCTCGATTCCAGCGGCCCGTGTCCCGTCCCCGTCTCCACATCGTTCCCCCCGAGCTGCGGATCAGCGACGGCCCGGCCGCCGGTGTTCTGCGGGTGGCCCGGTCTCGCGGGCCGCTGTCCAGGGATGTCGCCGCGAAAGCGACCGGCCTGAGCATCGCCACCGTCAACCGTCAGGTGTCGGCGCTTCTCGACCTCGGGCTGCTGCGCGAACGCGGCGACCTCACGCCGTCCGGCGCCATCGGTCGTCCGCGCGTTCCGTTCGAGGTCAACCACGAGCCCTACCTGACGGTGGGCATCCACATCGGCGCGGTCGTGACCAGCATCATCGCCAGCGACCTGCGCGGGAAGGTCCTCGGCGCGGTCGAGGTACCCACCCCGCAGGGAGCATCCGCCGACGCACTCGCCGGCATCGCACGCAGCGCGCGGGCCTTCGCCTCCCGCTGGCACCGGCGTCGCCCGCTGTGGGCGGGTGTCGCACTCGGCGGTCGCGTCGATCCGCAGACCGGTGTCGTCGACCATCCCCGGCTGGGATGGAAGTCCGCCCAGGTCGGTGCCATCATCGCCACCGGACTCGGGTTGCCCGTCTCCGTCGCGGCGCACGTCGAGGCGATGGCCGCGTCCGAACTGCTGCTGAGCCCGGACAGCGAAGACGGTGTCGCGCAAGGCGAAACGGGCCTGTACTTCTACGCCCGCGAGACCGCAGGCATCGCGATCACGATCGACGGCCGCGTCCACACGCCGTCGAGCGGTCCCGGTTCCATCGCGCATCTGCCGACCGGCTCGTCGGCGCAGTGCTCGTGCGGTTCACGCGGGTGCCTCGAGGCGACGATCAGCGATCGCGCGGTCATCTCCGCCGCCCTCGATGCGGGCATCCTCCCGGAGTCCAACCAGCGGCCGACGATGAGCGCCCTCTACAAGGCCGCGTCCTCGGGTTCCGTTCCCGCGCACGAGCTTCTGGTGGAACGCGCTCAGGTGCTCGGGAAGACGGTGGCCATGCTGCGGGACCTGTTCAACCCGGACCGGGTGATCCTCGGAGGTCAGGCGTTCACCGAGTACCCGGCAGGTATCCCGCACGTCGCGGAGGCCTTCGCGCAGGCGTCGTCGCTGGAGCGCAGGGACATTCGCATTTCCGGCTTCGGCAACCGGGTGCAGGAGTACGCCTCGACGGTCGTGTCGCTGAGCACGATCTACTCCGATCCGGTCGGAGCGATGCGCCGGACATCGAACTAGCGTCACAGCAATTCGTCAGCCGCACGGGCAATAGTCTGTGCGGCTGACGAATTCGTGTGTGTCCGTCCGGGCGCTCACCCCGGCGGGTCTCAGAGTTTGCGCAGCCCGTCGAGGACGCGTTCCATCAGTTTCCGGTCCGGGCCGGTGGACCCGGCCGTCTCGTTGACGGTGACCGCCCCGGCCGCGGCGAGGTCGCCGACGAGTACGCGCGCGACCCCGAGCGGGATCGACGCGAGCGACGCGATCTCGGCCACCGACCGCGGTTCCGAGCACAGCGCGAGGACGCGGCGCAGTTCGTCCGGCGCCGGCATCCCGTCCACGACGGTGTCCCCGTCCGGGCGGGCGACGATGAGCGCCTCCAGTGGCAGATCGACCCCGGACTCGGTCCGACCGCCCGTGAGGATGAACGGCCGGACGATGGAGACGGTGTCCTCGGGCGTCACCCACTCGGTGGACTCGGCGGCAGGACTGTCGATGGTCTCGGGGGCCTGGCCGGCGGGTTCGGGAGCGGGTTCCACCTGCTCGGGGGCGGCCTCGGCCGGGCCGGGCTCCACCCACTCGGTCGACTGCGGCGGGCTCGGGTCCTGGTCTTTCCTGGCGCTGCGGCGCCGGCCGGCTGATCCGAAGCGCGCCCCTGTCGCGCCGATCAACGGCCAGTTCTCATCGCTCACAGTCATCGGTTGGGACCCTTCTCGCACTACCCCACCCACTCCATGGTCCCAAACCCTCGGTTCGGGTGAATGAACCGGTCCCTGTGATTCCGGCTACAGGGTGCGCGCGAGCGTTAGATTTGCTGCGTGACCCATTGGCGGCAGAACTCGGATCCGTTCCTCGCTCCCGATCTCGGCCGGTCCGCGCTGCTCGTCGTCGACACACAGGTGGACTTCGTGGACGGCGGGGCCGCCCCGATTCCGGGCACCTCGGCAGTGCTGCCCGCGATCGCGCGTCTCGTGGACGCCTACCGGGAGGCCTCGGCCCCGATCGTGCACGTCGTCCGGTTGTACGAGGGCGACGACGTCGACCTGTGCCGGCGCCGCGTGATCGCGGCCGGATTCGACCTCGCCAGACCGGGCACCGCGGGCTCCCAGGTGGCGCCGGAGCTGGGCGTGCCACCGCTCGATCCCGAGTCGCTCCTCGGCGGCGGCCTCCAGGCCGTATCTCCGGCCGAGCACATTCTGTTCAAGCCCAGGTGGAGTTCGTTCTACCGCACCGAACTCGACGATCGCCTGCGCCAGTGGGGGGTCGACACCGTGGTGATCGCGGGATGCAACTATCCCAACTGCCCGCGCGCCACGATCTTCGATGCCAGCGAACGGGACTACAAGGTGCTCGTCGCGGCCGACGCGATCTCGGGCGTCGATGCGCGTCACCTGGAGGAGGCCGGGCGAATCGGGGTTCTCCACGCGGAGACCGACGAGATCGTCGAGGCGTTGCAGCCACCCGAGCTCGAGGTGATCAGCTGAGCGGCGGCGCCGATGTCGCGTCCGGCGGCGCACCCCGCCTGCGCAGCTCCGCGCGCGCCCGCTCGATCCCGCCGTGTTCCAACGCGGCGAGTGGTGATTCGTCGGCCCAGACGAGCTCTCCCCGACGGCGGACCGTGACACTCATCGAGCCCGCGAGGTGCTCGAGGGCGCCGGGGATGTTGCGACGCTCGGCGGGGAGCGGAACCGGCAGCACGTGCGCCGAGCCCAGCGGGGAACCGCCCTCGATCTCGACGCTCCAGGTGCCGCGGCCCCGCAACGACCACCGCTCGTCCGTGACGTGCGCCCGGACGGGGGACGTGACCGGATTGCCGAGGCGGACCACCGTGCCGTCGGGCAGCGCGACGACGACGGCCGTGACCTCGGTGCGCAGTCCACCCGCGGTGACCTCGCCGCCTGCGAACGCGACACACGCCTGCCGGTCGGCGAAACCCTGGGCCTGGCCCCACCACCAGGAGTCGGGGAATCCGCCCTTACCCCAATTCTTTTCGCCGTAGACCTGGGCGCCGTCGAGGTCGATCTCGGTGCCGCCCAGCACGGCTGTTCCCTCGGCCCGTCCGCCGAGCAGCCACGGGTGCCAGTACTGGTTCAGCGCGGGCACGGTCTGGAACACACTCGATCCGCCGAGCCTGCGTCGCGGCCACGGGACCTGGGCGCCGACCCGGACGTCGAGGCGGGCGTCCGGGCCGAGATCCACCTTCACGCGGTCGACGGACCCGCGGAACGCGTCGCCCGCGAACGCGCCGAGTCCGGCCGGGTTGGCACAGCCCTCCGGATGCGCGGCGGTTCGCAGGAACCGGGTGGGGTGACCGGCGAGACCGAGCGTCGCCCAGTGCCCGTCCGCGGCGCGGTTGATTCCCGCCAGCGCGATGACGACCTGTCCCGTCGCGGGCTGGGTGAACCGCCAGAAATAGCCTTCCATCGCGACGTCGTGCGCGGCGAGGACGTTGCCGAACGGCAGATCCGCTCCCGTGGCGCGGTACGCCCGCAGCAGTCGCGACATCGGTCAGCTTCCCGGCTGAGGGTGCAGCACTTCCTGTGACTGCGTCACCTGCGCCACGAGCCGGTGCTCGTCGTCGCGCAGTTCGGTGACGACGGCGACCGTGGTTCGGCCGGCGTGCAGCGGACGCGCGGTCGCGGTGACGGTGCCCTTGCGCACACCGCGGGTGAACACCGTGCTCGAACTCGTGGTCGACGTGGACGCTCCGGCCGGAAGGTTGAGAAACGCGCAGACGGCGCCGACACTGTCGGCGAGCGTCATCAGCGCCCCGCCGTGCATGCCGCTTCCCGCGGTGGTGCGGTGCTGGTCCCATTCGAGGTGCCCGACGACCTCCTCGGGTGCGGCCTTGGTGAGGCGAACCCCGGTGTGCACGGCGAACGGCATGGTCGCGACGAGATCAGCGGGATCCATACCCGTGGATGCTAGGCGCGGAACCGAACCCGCGCAGGCGGTTCGCGGGGCTAGATTGGCGGCATGTCCAGTCTGTCGGAAGCCGCCCGCCGGTCGGGCCGGGCACGGGGGAGTGCCGCCGCGGTGGTCGGATTCTTCGCCGCAGCCTGGTTCGCCTGGGCCATGGCCGTCGACCTTCCCCGCCCCCTCACCGCGCTCCTCGACGCAGCCATCGTGGTGGCGCTCGTCGTCGCCGTGCTGGGAGCGGTGCTCGCCGTGCGTAGTCCGACCGAGAGTTCCGCGTTGGCGGACCGGGCGGTACGCCGGCGGTACACCCTCGTGGTGGTGATCGAGTTCGCGGTGATCTGGGCGGGCGCAGCCGTTCTCGGAAACACGGGTCTGTCGGCGTGGATTCCGGTCTGGGTGTGCTTCGCCGTCGGCGTGCACTTCGTGCCGTTGGCCGGCGTCCTCGGCGAGGCGTCGCTGACCGTGCTCGGTGCGCTGCTCGTCGTGGTCGCCGCGGCCGGGCTCCTCCTGGGTCTGACGACGACGGTGGCACCCGGCACGGTGACCGGGATCGGGGCGGGCGGATGCCTCCTCGCCGCAGCGGTCCTCACCCTGGCGGGAAAGAGGTTCTCCGGCAGGAGGACACCAGGGCCGGTCGATCAGAGGGGCAGCGAAGACTCCGCGAGCCCGGCCGGCGCCCCGCGACGGCGGAACCATTCCTGACCGAACGCCGCCCGCAACTGCTCCTCGGGCATCTGCAGGAACGGGCCGAAATCCCCGATCTGGGTGGCGTGCGCGTGCATCGCGGCGCGCTTGGCGTCCATGGCCGAGGTGACGTCCACGACCGTGGTGATCTCGGAGTCCGGCAGACCGAACGTGTCGAGGTCCGGTGGCTGGGCGTTCTCGGACCACTCCGGATTCGCGGCCATGAGTCGCCGGACGTGGTCGCGGCTGACGGCGGCCTCGTAGACGTGCGGCACACCGGCGAGTTCGGCGGCCCGGATGCCCACGTGATGCACCTGGACATGGTCCGGATGGCCGTAGCCACCGTTGGGGTCGTAGATGGTGACCACGTCGGCGGATTCCTCGACGAGGATCGCGGCCAGCCGGGCGGCGGCCTCCTCGACGTCGACGTTGCAGAACGCGGCGGGATTCTCGTTTTCCGGCGTTCCGGCCATCCCGGAATCCGCGTAGTGCAGCAACACCACACGCTGGGCGCCGAGCAGCGACGTCGACTCCTCCAGCTCGCGGCGCCGACGCTCGGCGAGTGATTCGCCTTCGGTCAGGATTCCCTCGGGGGCCTCGCCGAGCGCTCCGTCCGTCGCGGTGACCACGACGACGCGATGACCGGCGTCGGCGGCCTGACGCATCACGCCGCCCGTGGTGAACACTTCGTCGTCGGGATGGGCGTGGAAACACACCAGGACACTCATGAGCGCAATACTTGCACGTGCTGGAAGTCGCGGCCACGATCTGTGAGGCTCGACGCGTGCTCGGTACCTATCGTCAGATCTTCGCCGCCCCCGGCTCCGCAGCGTTCTCCGCCGCAGGATTCGTTGCGCGCGTGCCGATCGCCATGGTCGGCATCGGCATCGTCACGATGCTGTCCGAACTGCGCGGCGACTACGCACTGGCCGGTGCCCTCGCCGCGGTGTTCGCGCTGACGTACGCGTTCATCACGCCGGTCGTGTCCCGGGCGGTGGATCGGTACGGGCAGTCCCGCGTCCTTCCCGTCGCGTCGGGGATCAGCGCGACATCCATCGCCGCGATGCTGCTGTGCGTCCGGTTCGGGACGCCCGACTGGGTGCTGTTCGTGTGGGCCGTTCCCGCCGGCTGCATGCCCACGATCGGTGCGATGGTGCGCGCCCGCTGGACCGAGCTGTACCGCGGCACGCCACTGCTGCGGACGGCATTCGCGTTCGAGGCCGTGGTGGACGAGCTGTGCTTCATCGCGGGACCGGTGGTCTCCGTCGGATTGTCCGTCACGGTGTTCCCCGAGGCGGGACCGCTCGCGGGGCTCGTCCTGCTGGTGGTCGGCACGCTCGCGCTCGTCGCTCAGCGTGGCACCGAACCACCCGTGCATTCGGCATCGCACGACGGACGCCCGTCCGTCGTCCGGACGCCCGCCGTGTGGATCCTCGTGGCAGTCATGGTGTCGATGGGCACCATCTTCGGTGTCGTCGACGTCGGTGCCATCGCCTTCACCCGAAGCCACGACGCACCCGCCTCCGCCACCGTGGTGCTGGCCCTCTTCGCGGCCGGTTCCGCTGTGGCAGGCATCGTGTTCGGCGCGATCCGGGTGTCGGCGTCGCTCCGGAAACAGCTGATGGTCGCGGTCCTCGCGGTGGCCGTCCTGACGATTCCGCTGCTGCTGGCCGACAGCATCCCGGCGCTCGCCGTCGCCTACGCGGTGGCAGGGATGACGGTGGCGCCGATCATGATCGCCACGACCGGTCTCGTCGAGCAGATCGTGCCCGCGGCCGCGCTGACCGAGGGCATCACCTGGATCGTCACCGGACTGGGTGTCGGCGTCGCCGTGGGGTCGGCACTCGCGGGCCGGATGATCGACGAATTCGGCACGACAGCGGGATACGCGGTGGCGGCGGGCGCCGCGCTGCTGGCCTCTATGGTGACCCCATGGCTATTCGTGAAACAGTCGGCGTCGACGGAACGCCCCTCGTCTACTCGGTGACCGGTGCCCCCGACGCGCGGGCCCTGGTACTCCTGCACGGTTGGGCGCAGTCCTCGAAGTGCTGGGGCCCCGCGGTGCTCGACGAACTTGCGGCCCGCTACCGCGTCATCGCCGTCGATCTGCGGGGGCACGGCTACTCGGGTGCGCCCCACACCGGCTACGACGACTCCGCGATCTGGGCCGGGGACGTCGACGCGGTGCTCACGGCCGAAGGCGTCACGTCCGGCGCCGTGCTCCTCGGCTGGTCCTACGGCGGCCTCGTGATCTGCGACTACCTGGCGTCTCACGGCACGGCCGCCGTCGACGGCGTGGTCCTCGTCGGAGCCATCACCAGCATCGGCCGGGGGGAGGCGGGCGGCAAGGTCGGTGCGGCGATGCGCGCGGCGATCCCCGGCGCGATGTCCGAGGAGCCGCGCGACGCCATCCGCGCGCTGGGCGCGTTCGGCAACGCGCTCATCGGACCGCCGGAAGGCAAGGGCGCACAGTCGCAGGCGCTGTTCGGGGCCGGCCTCGCCACCCCGCCCCGGGTGCGGGCCGCCCTCTTCAACCGGTCCGCGAGCCACGACGACCTGCTGCGGGCGCTCGACGTCCCGGTGCTCGTCCTGCACGGCACCGAGGACTCCGTCGTCGATGTCTCGGCTGGTAGGCACGCTGCAGAACTGATCCCGCAGGCGCGGGCGTCGTTCTGGGAAGGCTGCGATCACGGACCGTTCGTGGAGGATCCCGAGAGGTTCGTGAAAGAGGTCGGCGAGTTCGTCGACAACCTCGGTTAAAGGGGCCGATCGGTGAGGGAGCACTATGGAGTGGTGACGCCCATGCACAACTCGCGCCCCCGCAGGGTGGCCGTCCTCTCGGTCCACACCTCACCACTGGCGCAGCCCGGTACCGGCGACGCGGGCGGCATGAACGTCTACGTGCTGCAGTCCGCCATCCAGATGGCGCGTCGCGGCGTCGAGGTGGAAATCTTCACCCGGGCCACGTCCTCCGCCGACGCACCGGTCCAGGAAGCCGCGCCAGGGGTCCTCGTCCGCAACGTGGTGGCCGGCCCGTTCGAGGGGCTGGACAAGCAGGATCTGCCCACGCAGCTGTGCGCGTTCGTCGCCGGGGTGCTCCGTGAGGAGGCCCGCCACGAACCGGGCTACTACAACCTGGTGCACTCGCACTACTGGCTGTCGGGGCAGGTCGGGTGGCTCGCCCGCGACCGGTGGGGTGTGCCGCTCGTGCACACCGCGCACACGCTTGCCGCGGTCAAGAATCTGTCCCTGGCCGACGGCGACACCCCGGAACCGGCCGCCCGCCAGATCGGCGAGCAGCAGGTGGTGGCCGAGTCCGACCGGCTCGTGGCCAACACCACCGAGGAATCCGATCAGCTGGTGCGCCACTACGGCGCCGACCCGAACCGGATCGACGTGGTGGCGCCGGGCGCCGATCTGACGCGGTACCGGCCGGGCGACCGGACCGCCGCCCGGGCGAAGCTGGGGCTCGACCCGAGCGAGACCGTCGTGACGTTCGTCGGACGCATCCAGCCGCTCAAGGCGCCCGACGTCCTGCTCCGCGCTGCCGCCGAGCTGATCGCCCGAGATCCCGAATCGTCACTGCGGGTGCTCGTGGTCGGGGGCCCGTCCGGCTCCGGGCTGGCGCGGCCGGACGCGTTGATCGAACTCGCCTCCTCGCTCGGCATCGCGGCTCGGGTGACGTTCCTCCCGCCGCAGGCGCCCGATCGGCTCGTCGACGTGTACCGGGCCTCGGATCTCGTTGCGGTGCCGAGTTATTCGGAGTCGTTCGGGTTGGTTGCCATCGAGGCGCAGGCCTGCGGCACACCCGTGATCGCCGCGAACGTGGGCGGTCTCGGCGTCGCGGTCCGGCACGGCGAGACCGGGCTACTGGTGGACGGGCACCGCACCGAGGACTGGGCGACGGCGTTGCAGTCACTGGTCTCGGAGCCCGGCAGGCTCGCCGCACTGGCCGCCGAGGCTCCGCGCCACGCGGAGAATTTCTCCTGGGAACACACCGCCGACGGCCTCCTCGAGAGCTATCGGATGGCGACCGTCAACTACAACTACGGACACGGCCCCAGCGAATTCTCCCCGCGTCGCGGACGCGGATTGTGGAAGCTGCGCAGGGCCGGGGGAGTGCGCGCATGAGCGACCTGGCCGACGTGATCGAGTCCGCCCTGACCGAACGTGAGATGGACTTCACGAGGAAGGACTCGACGCACTTCATCGTCGAGTTGCCCGGCGAGCGCAAGCTCAAGACCACCACGCTCCTGACCGTCGGCAAGCACGGTCTGCGCGTCGAGGCGTTCGTCTGCCGCAAGCCCGACGAGAACTTCGAAGGCGTCTACAAGTACCTGCTGCGGCGCAATCGCCGGCTGTACTCGGTGGCGTACACGATCGACAAGATCGGCGACATCTACCTGGTCGGCCAGATCGCCGAGCACGCGGTGACCGCGGACGAACTGGACCGGATTCTCGGGCAGGTGCTCGAGGCGGCCGACGGAGACTTCAACACCCTCCTCGAGCTCGGTTTCGCCGGTTCCATCAAGCGTGAGTGGGAGTGGCGCGTCTCACGGGGGGAGTCGCTCGCGAACCTGAAACCGTTCGAGCATCTCATCGAGGACTCGCAGGCCTGAGTGCTGGTCGACCGCCCGCGGACGGAAAATACGCACGGGTAGAGTTGCGGCGAGCTTGTGACTGTTGTCACAGCTTAGGTACATGTGTCTGATGTTCACAGAAACTTGTACCGACAACTGCTGCTGCAACACTTCGAGGGAGAGGCCCCAGTGAGCTTCAAGAGCCCGTTTCCGGACGTCGAGATTCCGAACCTCAGTGTCTACGATTTCCTCTTCGGCCAGGTCGATACGGCCGATGGGGACCGGCCTGCGCTGATCGACGGTGCCTCCGGCGCGGTCACCACCTACCAGTCCCTCATCGCCCAGATCGACGGGGTGGCCGGGGCGCTGGCCGCCCGCGGTCTCGCGGTCGGTGAGGTGGTGGGTCTGCACTCGCCGAACGTGCCGGCGTTCGCGTCGGTGTTCCACGGGATCCTGCGTGCCGGTGGGGTCGCGACCACCATCAACGCCCTCTACACCGCGGAGGACATCGCCAAGCAGCTCACCGACTCGAAGGCGAAGTTCCTGTTCACCGTCTCCCCGCTGCTGCCGCAGGCGCAGGCCGCCGCGGCGAAGGTCGGGATCCCGGCGGGGAACGTGATCGTCCTCGACGGCGCCGACGGGCACCCGTCGCTGACCGATCTGCTGACCGAGGGCGCCCCCGCCCCCGACGTGTCGTTCGACCCGGCGACCCAGCTGGCGGTGCTGCCGTATTCGTCCGGGACCACCGGCCGGCCGAAGGGGGTGATGCTCACGCACCGCAACCTGGTGGCCAACGTGTGTCAGATCAACCCGCGGATGGGCATCGGCGCCGAGGACCGGCTGCTGGCGGTGCTGCCGTTCTTCCATATCTACGGCATGACGGTGCTGCTGAACGCGGCCCTGTTCAACCGGGCGAGCTTGGTGACGATGCCGAAGTTCGACCTCGTCGAATTCCTGAGAATCGTCTCCGGGCAGAAGTGCACGTATGTGTTCATCGCCCCGCCGGTCGCGGTGGCGCTGGCCAAGCACCCGCTGGTCGACGACTACGACCTGTCGAGTGTGCACTCGATCTTCTCCGGCGCCGCCCCGCTCGATCAGGAACTGGGCAAGGCCGTCGCCAACCGGCTCGGGTGCCGAGTCCGGCAGGGCTACGGGATGTCCGAGATGAGCCCGGTCTCGCATGCGATCCCGTTCGACCGCGACGACATCGCCCTGGACTCGGTCGGTCCGTCGATCGCGAACATGGAGTGCAAGCTCGTCGACCCCGGCACCGGTGAGGAGGTCGCCTACCCGGCCGAGGGCGTCAGCGAACCGGGTGAGTTGTGGTGCAAGGGCCCGAACATCATGGCCGGGTACCTCGGCAACGACGAGGCCACCGCGGAGACCCTGGACGGGGAGGGGTACCTGCACACCGGTGACATCGCGACCGTCGATTCCGAGGGGGTGGTGACGATCGTGGACCGGATGAAGGAGCTGATCAAGTACAAGGGCTACCAGGTGCCGCCGGCCGAGCTCGAGGCGTTGCTGTTGACGCATCCGCAGATCGCCGACGCCGCCGTGATCGGTGTCCTCGACGAGGAGGGTGAGGAGGTGCCGAAGGCGTTCGTCGTCAAACAGCAGGGCGCCGAGTTGGACGAGGCCGCGGTCATCGCGTTCGTCGCCGAGCGGGTGTCGCCGCACAAGAAGGTGCGCAGGGTCGAGTTCATCGACTTGGTGCCGAAGTCCGCCGCGGGCAAGATCCTCCGCAAGGATCTCCGGGCGAGCGAGGCCGGCCGGAGCTGACGGCAGGGGTTCACGGCGCGAGGGTTCCGGGAGGCATGCCAGGATGAACGGCATGAGTACCGGAACCCTTGTGCTGCTCCGCCACGGCGAGAGCGAATGGAATGCGCTCAACTTGTTCACCGGCTGGGTGGACGTCCACCTGACCGATAAGGGCATCGCCGAGGGCAAGCGTGCCGGCGAATTGCTGCTCGAGCACAACCTGCTCCCCGACGTGCTGTACACCTCGCTGCTGCGCCGCGCGATCAGCACCGCCAACATCGCGCTCGACACCGCTGACCGGCACTGGATTCCCGTCATCCGCGACTGGCGTCTCAACGAGCGCCACTACGGTGCCCTGCAGGGACGCAACAAGGCGCAGGTCAAGGACAAGTACGGCGACGAGCAGTTCATGCTGTGGCGCCGCAGCTACGACACCCCGCCGCCGCCGATCGAGGCAGGCAGCGAGTACAGCCAGGACACCGATCCCCGCTACGCGAACCTCGATGAGGTCCCGCTGACGGAATGCCTGAAGGACGTCGTCGACCGCCTGATCCCGTACTGGGAAGACACCATCTCCGCCGACCTGAAGGCCGGCAAGACCGTGCTGATCACGGCGCACGGCAACTCGCTGCGCGCCCTCGTCAAGCACCTCGACGGAATCTCCGACGAGGACATCGCGGGCCTGAACATCCCGACAGGCATCCCGCTGCGCTACGACCTGGACGAGAACCTGAAGCCGCTCAACCCCGGTGGCACGTACCTCGACCCCGAAGCCGCCGCCGCGGGCGCCGCCGCGGTCGCGAACCAGGGCGGGAAGTAACCCGTGCGCCCGGCCGGATGTCCCGTTCGCGGGACATCCGGCCAACAGCAGGTTAACTACGGACGAAGACTCCGGTTCCCGTGTGTGACGTGCGCGGAAATGCCTGGACCCTGCGTAACCGGCCCGCCGCGCGAACGTACGATTCAGGCGTGAGTGTTGTTCAAGCCGTCTTGCTTGCCATCGTGGGCGGCTTCGTCGGTTACCTCGTCGGTGGCGTGCTGATCCCCATGCTGTCCACCCGGCAGGCGCAGCGCATGGAAGAGAAGTCCGGGCTCACCATGTCGCAGGTCCTCGACCTGATCGTGCTGGCATCCGAGAGCGGCATCGCCGTGGTCGATCAGTTCCACGACGTCGTCCTGTTCAACCCCCGCGCGGAGGAGCTGGGCCTGGTACGGAACCGGCTCGTCGACGACCGCGCGTGGGTGGCGGCGCTCCGGGTCCTCGAAACCGGCGAACCCGTCGAGGTCGACCTGAGTACCAAGAACCCGCAGCGGGGACGCGATCGGATCGCGGTGCGCGGCACCGCACGTCTGCTCAGCAAGGAAGACCACAACTTCGTGGTCCTGTTCGCCGACGACGACTCCGAGCAGGTGCGGATGGAGGCGACCCGCCGCGACTTCGTCGCCAACGTCAGCCACGAACTCAAGACCCCGGTCGGCGCGATGGGCCTGCTGGCCGAGGCGCTCCTCGAATCGGCGGACGACCCCGAGTCGGTCCGGCACTTCGGCGAACGCGTGCTCAGTGAATCCGTCCGGCTCGGCAAGATGGTCACCGAACTGATCGCGCTGTCGCGGCTGCAGGGCGCCGAGAAACTGCCCGACCTCGAGGCCGTCTCCGTCGACGAGGTGGTGGACGAGGCGCTGCAGCGCTGCAAGATCTCCGCGGAAGCCGCCGGCATCGCCGTCACCACGGACCACAACAGCGGCTACGAAGTGCTCGGCGACCGCGCCCTGCTCGTCACCGCGCTGTCCAACCTGGTGCAGAACGCGATCGCCTATTCGCCGAAGGGCACGCCGGTGTCGGTGAGCCGGTCCATCCGCGGCGACAACGTGGCGATCTCGGTGACCGACCGCGGCGAGGGCATCGCCAAGGCCGACCAGGAGCGCGTGTTCGAACGCTTCTTCCGCGTCGACAAGGCGCGGGCACGCGCGACCGGCGGAACAGGGCTCGGACTCGCGATCGTCAAACACGTGGCCGCCAACCACAACGGATCGATCGACCTGTGGAGCAAGCCCGGAACAGGTTCGACGTTTACCCTGCAGATTCCTGCACACATCGAGACAGTGGACGCCGCGAGCGGAAACGTCGGGAAGAGAGAAATCGGTATGGAGGCCAAGCGATGACAAGTGTGCTGATCGTGGAAGACGAGGAGTCACTGGCCGACCCATTGGCATTCCTGTTACGCAAGGAAGGGTTCGAGACGACGATCGTCGGCGACGGACCGTCCGCGCTCGCCGAGTTCGATCGGGCCGGTGCCGACATCGTCCTCCTCGACCTCATGCTGCCCGGCATGAGCGGCACGGACGTCTGCAAGCAGCTCCGCAGCCGGTCCGGTGTCCCCGTCATCATGGTGACGGCACGGGACAGCGAGATCGACAAGGTGGTGGGCCTCGAACTCGGCGCCGACGATTACGTGACCAAGCCGTACTCGGCGCGGGAACTGATCGCCCGCATCCGCGCGGTGCTGCGCCGCGGCGTCGACAGCGAACTCGACGTCGCGCAGGACTCGGCCGTCCTCGAGGCGGGGCCGGTCCGGATGGACGTCGAACGTCACGTGGTCCAGGTGAACGGCGAGGCCGTCACGCTGCCGCTCAAGGAGTTCGACCTCCTCGAGTACCTGCTGCGGAACTCGGGCCGGGTGCTCACCCGCGGACAGTTGATCGACCGGGTGTGGGGCGCGGACTACGTCGGCGACACCAAGACCCTCGACGTACACGTCAAGCGTCTGCGCTCGAAGATCGAGACCGACCCGGCCAAGCCGGAACACCTCGTCACCGTCCGGGGACTGGGCTACAAGCTGGAGGCCTGAGCGGACGCCGATCCGCCACAACTGCAGACGAATTCGTCAGCCGCACAGGAAATTGACTGTGCGGCTGACGAATTGGTGGGAGCTTGTCAGAACGGGTTGTACACGTACACGCCGCGGAGCGGCGCCGAGATGATCTGCGTGATGGCATGCTCGCGACCCTGGTCGTCGAACTGCCTGCAGTAGACCGCGACGTAGTGTCCGTCGCCCTTGCACTCGATGACCCGGCTGGTTCCGTACGGGCTCAGCACCAGCGCCCGGTCACCCTTGTCGCCGAAGGCTCCCGGATCGAACGGTGCGACGAAGTTCGCGGTCTTGTCGTAGAAGGTGTTCCAGTCCGGGGTCGGCTGGGCGGACGCGGTCGGCGCGAGGGCGAGCGTCGCGGCGGCGGTCAACAGGGCACCGGTCAGAATTCGAGCGAACATTGTCTCTCCCGTCATGGCTGTGCCCGGAATGGGGCCGTGACGGGTAAATCGACCGATGGGTCTGATGCGTTACTCGGCGGCCTTCCGCTGGGCGGCCGCGGTGGCGGGGTGGACGGCGACGAGGCCGAGGCCGGCCCTGCGCTTGCACATCTTCGCCAACTCCGAGTACGCCGCCTTGCCGAGCAGTTCCGTCAGCTCGGGTGCGTACGACTGCCAGACGGCCTTGGCGCCGACGTGGGCGTCGGGGGAGCCGGAGCAGTACCAGTCGAGGTCCGAGCCGCCCTCACCCCAGCCGCGACGGTCGTACTCGCTGATGGTGGTCTTGAGGATCTGCTCGCCGTCCGGACGCTCGACCCACTCCTGGGTGCGGCGGATCGGGAGCTGCCAGCACACGTCGGGCTTGACCTCGAGAGGCTCGATCCCGCGCTTGAGGGCCATCGAGTGGAGCGCGCAGCCGACGCCGCCCTCGAAGCCGGGGCGGTTCAGGAAGATGCAGGCGCCGTGATAGCGGCGGGTGCGCAGCGCGGGCTCGTCCTCGAGGTCGTCCTCCTCGACGTAGCCCTTCTTGCCGAGACCCTTCTCCATGAACTGCCAGTCCTCGGGTGTGAGCAGCTTCACTGACTTGTTCAGCTTCTCCAGGTCCTCCTCGTCGGACAGGAACGCGCCGTGGGAGCAGCAGCCGTCGTCCGGTCGGTCGCCGATGATGCCCTGGCAGGCGGGGGTCCCGAACACGCAGGTCCAGTGGGAGAGCAGCCACGTCATGTCCGCGGCGATGATGTGCTCGGTGTTGTCGGGATCGGGAAATTCGACCCATTCGCGAGCGAAGTCGAGGGGTACTTCGGGGCTGGGTGTCATCTTGTGTGAACGCCCTGCTTTACGTGCTGTCACAAAGCCCGACGGTAGACCCAGTACCGTGTCAATGTGCGACTAGGGGTACTCGACGTCGGAAGCAACACCGTCCATCTTCTCGTAGTGGACGCCCACAGGGGCGGCCACCCCACACCGATGAGTTCGACCAAGTCGACTCTGCGGTTGGCAGAGAACACCGACGACCGGGGTGACATCACCTCCCAGGGTGCGGATCGCCTGGTCTCGACGGTGGCAGACTTCGCCAGCATCGCGAAGACGTCGGGGTGCGGTGAGCTCATGGCCTTCGCCACGTCCGCCGTGCGCGACGCCAACAATTCGGACGCCGTGCTCGAGCGGGTACACGCCGAGACCGGGGTGACGCTCGAGGTTCTGTCGGGTGTCGACGAGGCCCGGCTGACGTTCCTCGCCGTGCGCCGCTGGTTCGGGTGGAGCGCGGGCCGCATCCTGAACCTCGACATCGGAGGCGGATCCCTCGAGCTGACGACGGGTGGCGACGAGGACCCGGACGTCGCGCTGTCGCTGCAACTCGGCGCGGGACGGCTCACCCGGGACTGGCTCGAGGCCGACCCGCCGGGCAAGCGTCGTGTGGCGGTGCTGAGGGATTGGCTGGACGCCGAACTGACCGTCCCGTCGAAGGAACTGCGCGCGGCGGGGCAGTGGGATCGGGCCGTCGGCACGTCCAAGACGTTCCGCTCGCTGGCCAGGCTGACGGGCGCGGCGCCGTCCGGCGCGGGCCCGCGGGTAAAGCGCACCCTCACCGCCAGCGGTCTCAGGCAACTCATAGCTTTCATTTCGCGGATGACGGCCTCGGACCGTGCAGAATTGGAAGGGGTGAGCTCCGACAGGTCGCAGCAGATCGTGGCCGGAGCACTCGTTGCGGAGGCCAGCATGAGAGCACTGGGCGTGGAGGAACTGGAAATCTGCCCCTGGGCTCTGCGTGAGGGTTTGATCCTCCGCAAGCTCGATACGGAAATGGGCGGTGAATTGATGGTGGGTGCTCGATGACCGAGGACAGTCAGCAGATCTCTGTGTCAGAACTGCTCAAACGCAACGGGCAGCAGGTGGAGTCCCGGGGCGGGCGGCGTCGTCGCGGCGTCAAGGGGGGAATCTCCGTTGCCGAGCTGACCGGCGAAATCCCGGTGGTCCGGGATCCGTCCGATTCGCGGGCACTCGAACCCGACCCTGAACCGGAACCTGCCGCTCCCGAGCCGCCGCGCGCGCCCGCGCCGGCGGCGCCGTCCGTGCGCGCGGACGAGCGCACGGCAGCGTTCAAGGCTCCGGTCGACGACGACGAAGACGATGACGACGAGCCCATCGCCAGTCGCCCCGGCGGCCGCGGGCGCGGAGTGGTGTCGGGCGGGACGTCGCGTGAACACCAGGGAACCTGGGTGAGTCGATCCGTCCAGAAAGAACGGCCGGCACCCGAGGCCCCCGCGCCGGCGCCCACCGTGGCCGCCCCGGTCGTGAAGAAGCCGGAGCCCGCCCCGACCGTCGCCGCTCCCCGCGTGAAGCCGGCGGTGAAGGCCGGCACTCCGGCGGCCGGGGCCGAACCGGCGACGAAGGCCGAAGCACCCGCGAAGCCCGAGGCGACGGCGAAAACCGGAACCCCCGCCAAGGCGGGTAGCGCTGCACCGTCGAACGGCGCGTCGAAGTTCGTGAAGACGCCGAAGCCCGAGGCTCCCGCCAAGGCGAAGCCGGAACCTGCACTGCTGTCCGGCTCGACGCTGGCCGGCGACCTGATGCGGCAGTCCCGGGACTCGGACACGGCGAACGCGGGCGAGGAGACGGAACTCATCGAGGCCGCCACCGACGATGCGGACACGGAGAAGCACGAGGGCGACAAGCCCGAGAGTCCTCGCCGCTCCCGCAAGGAGGCGAAGGCCGAGAAGGCCGAGGCCGCGAAAGCGGAGAGGGCGGGCAAGAAGGACGAGGCAGGAGAGAACTCCACCCGGGAGTGGGCCGTCCTCATCGGTCAGGGTGTCGTAGCCGTGATCGCCGGGGCCCTGCTCTTCAAGGGTTTCGAGAAGTTGTGGGACGTCTTTCCGTGGGTCGCGCTGATTCTGGCGCTGCTCGTCATCGTGGGGCTGGTCGCGATGGTCCGCATCCTGCGTCGCACCGACGACATCACCAGCTTCGTGATCGCTGTCGTGGTCGGGATGATCGTCACTCTGGGGCCGTTAGCCTTCATGCTTGCGTCGGGCTGAGTTGCTCATGGTCGGGGACAGCGGGCACGGGCAGGTTCGACGGTCACCGCGCGGGCGGAAGGTACTGGTGGGCCTGTCGACGGCCTCGGTGTACCCGGAGAACACGGAAGCGGCGTTCCGGTACGCAGCCGATCTGGGATACGACGGCGTCGAACTGATGGTGTGGGCCGAATCGGTCAGCCAGGACATCGGGGCGGTGGCCGGGCTGGTGCGCAGGTACGCGATACCGGTGCAGGCGATCCACGCGCCGTGCCTGCTCATCTCGCAGCGGGTGTGGGGCGCCGACCCGGTCGCGAAGCTGGAGCGTTCCGTCCGCACCGCCGAGTCGCTCGGGGCGACGAGTGTCGTGGTGCACCCCCCGTTCCGCTGGCAGCGCCGGTACGCGGAGGGTTTCGCCGATCAGGTGGCCGACCTGGAACAGCGCAGTGACGTGATCGTCGCGGTGGAGAACATGTTCCCCATGCGGGCGGACGGTTTCTTCGGCAGCAAGGAGAGGTCGGCCCAGCGGCTCCGGAGACGGGGTGGACCGGGGGCGGCCCTGTCGGCGTTCAGCCCGTCCTACGACCCCACCGATTCGGGCCACGCCCACTACACCCTGGATCTGTCGCACACGGCCACGGCCGGCATGGATGCGATGAAGCTGGCGGAGCGGATGGGGGAGGGCCTCGCTCATCTCCATCTCGCCGACGGCCGGGGCGCGTCGATGGACGAGCACCTGATCCCCGGCCACGGCGCCCAGCCCTGCGCGCAGTTGTGCCGTCATCTCGTCGACACCGGATTCGACGGGCAGGCGGTGATCGAGATCAACACGCAGAACGCCCGGACGCAGCGGGAACGGTCCTCGATGCTCGCGCAGGCGCTGGCCTTCGCCCGTGAGCACCTCGAACCGGGCCGCGCTGCCTCGGGGTCGCCGCGCAGCCACTCCGGTGGCGATCACGACGACACCTGAGATTTCTGCCGCGGGCCTGCTGCGGTAAGCTCGTCGCCACATTGGATAGTTTCAGTATCTAGTTCTGGGTATCCGAAGTCGAGGGTCGACGAGCCGAAGGAGGGGCCGTGCGCGTTTCCGAGTTGGTCGCCCGTACCGGCGTTCCGCTCGCGACGGTGAAGTACTACCTGCGCGAAGGTCTGCTGATGCCCGGCGAGGCGACGAGCGCTACCCAGGCACGGTACGGCGAGAAGCACGTCGAGCGACTGGGCCTCGTCAAGGCGCTGGCCGGAGCCGGACTCCCGATTCCGCGCATCCGGGAGATCCTCCGGCTCGTGGACAACCCTGACGGCTCGCTGTTCGAGGTGCTCGGCGAGGCCATCGCGCAACTCCCGCCCTACCTCGACGCGTCCGCCGACGAGGTGGACGAGTTCCCGCGGGCACGTGCCGTCCTCGACAGGCTCGGGCAGGTGTACGACCCGCGGTACGTCGCGGTCGGCCAGCTCGAACGTGCACTCGAGGGGCTCGAAGAAGCCGGCATCCCGATGACCGAGGAGCGGCTCGAGGCCTACGGGCGGCACGTGCGCGGGATCGCCGAGATCGACATCGGACTCATGCCCACCGAATCGGCCGAGGACGCGATCCGCTACGCGGTGCTCGGCACGGCCATCTACGAGCCGGTGATCGCCGCGATGCGCCGGCTCGCGCACCAGGACGTCGCGCAGAAGCGCCTCCGGAACCCCGAAGAACAGGAACAGCAGTGAGCTCAACTCCCTTCCGCGACCTCAACGTCCTCACCGCTGCCGGTGACGGGGCCTACCAGGCGTCGATCGACCCGATCTGGACGATCGGCCCCAAGGTGCACGGCGGTTCGATGATGTCGCTCTGCGCGGCCGCGGCCCGCAGGCGACTGCTCGACGAGACCGGCGACGCCGATCTGTCCCGGGTGCAGCCCCTCGCGGTCGGTGCCAACTATCTGTCCGCTCCCGACCCCGGCGAGGTGACGCTGTCGACGACGGTCTGCAAGCAGGGCAAGCAGGTGTCGTTCGTCGACGTGGAGCTGAAGCAGGGCGACCGCGTCGCCGTGCACGCGTCGGTCACGCTCGGCGTCCCGGACGTGGGGGAACCGCAGTACAGCGGAGACCACGCCCTGTCCCAGCTTCCGGCGGAACCGCCCGCCGACGCCGTCGTGCTCACGGCCGACCATCCGATGGGGCAGATCGTCCACGTGTCGCAGGGCTGCGACATGCGGGTGGACGGGACGTCGGCGCACTTCCTGACCGGCAACCAGGGTGAACCGGAGGTGCGCATGTGGGTGCGACCGCGTGCAGGCGACGAGGACGATCCCGACACGGCCGCCCTGTTCGCGATCATGACCGGAGACATCAGCGCCCCCGTGACGATGAACCGCGGCATGTTCGGCTGGGCCCCCACGGTGCAGCTGACCACGTACCTGCGCAGGCAGCCGGCGCCGGGCTGGCTGCGCGTGATGGCCAGCAGCACCGTGCTCGGCGGTGCGTGGTTCGAGGAGGACCACACCGTTCTCGACTCGACCGGGGCGATCGTCGTGCAGAGCCGGCAGTTGGCGATGATCCCCCGCTAGGAAGGCGCCGCAGAGCGTCGTGGCAGGCTGTTCGGCATGACGAGAATTGCGGTAATCGGAGGCGGCAAGATCGGCGAGGCCCTCATCTCGGGGCTTCTGCAGGCAGGTCACGCCGTCAAGGATCTGGTGGTGGCCGAGCAGCATCCGGCGCGCGCCGACGAGCTGGCCGCGGCGTATTCGGTGCGGGTCACCACCCCCTCCGACGCCGCCGAAGGTGCCGACGTCATCGTGATGGCCGTCAAGCCCGGCGACGTCGAGGCTGCGCTCACCGAGGTGTCCAAGGTGGAACTCGACGGTGAGCGCGAGCAGTTGCTCGTGTCGCTCGCTGCCGGTATCCCCACCGCCTTCTACGAGACGAGACTGCCTGCCGGGTTCCCGGTGGTGCGGGTCATGCCCAACACGCCCATGCTGGTCGGTGAGGGCGTCAGCGTGCTCGCACCCGGCAGGCACGTGAAGAAGGAGCACCTCGAACTGGTGCGCGGCGTCCTGTCGTCGGTCGGCAAGGTCGTCGTCGTCCCCGAATCGCAGATCGACGCCGTCACCGCCGTCTCCGGCTCCGGTCCGGCCTATTTCTTCCTGGTTGCCGAGGCCATGATCGACGCGGGCGTCGGGCTCGGATTGACCCGGGCGACCGCCTCCGAACTGGTCGTGCAGACCATGGTCGGCTCCGCAGCCATGCTCGACAGGTCAGGGGAGAGCGCAACCGAACTTCGTGCCGCTGTGACTTCGCCCGGCGGAACCACCGCCGCAGCGATCCGCCGGCTGGAGGGAAACGGGCTCCGAACAGCATTTTTCGATGCCCTCGAAGCTGCGAAAATTCGATCCGCCGAACTCGGCACGACGACCGAATGAATATTCGATTGCCCACACCCGTCGCAGTAACCCCATCCGTCCCGCTAAGCTCGAAGTAGCACGTGCGTGTCTGTTCCGCCGGAGGGGAAGCCGGCGGCGCGAGACGTGCCGGAGGTAAGTGGTTGATGACGTCTGCAAAAAAGCCGTCCAAGGGCTCGGCCCCGGACGGACAACCGGCACTGGCCGGAACGCAATTTCTCACCGTCGCCGAGGTAGCGACGCTGATGAGAGTGTCCAAGATGACTGTGTATCGGTTGGTGCACAGCGGCGAACTGCCCGCCGTCCGTGTGGGCCGCTCGTTCAGAGTGCATGCGAAAGCAGTGCACGACTACCTCGAAACCTCGTACTTCGACGCCGGTTGACCGATCGGCACGAAGAGGGTCACTTCGGTTTCGCCGGGAGCGGTGCGACCTAGTTTTCCGGGAGCGGACCCGCACCGGTACGATTAGCGACTGTCGTACCAGCCAGCTGGTGTCGTAAGGCGCTGAGCTAGTTAAAACGAGGCCCAGGCGCCAGAGTGGCGCAGGCGTACGTGACAGGCGTGCGCACGAACGCTAGAGAAGAACGTGAGGGACACCCGCTATGGGTTCAGTGATCAAGAAGCGACGCAAGCGCATGTCGAAGAAGAAGCACCGCAAGCTGCTTCGACGCACCCGAGTGCAGCGCAGGAAACTCGGTAAGTAAAGAGTTGCGTCTGGATGCCCGTCACCTTCCGGTGGCGGGCATCCGTCGTTTCGCCGGCACCCTCCGCATAGTGGGCGACCGACCAATTGTCGTTGTGCGGAGCGCCATCCCCCTCCTGCACGTATCGTTGACGTCACTCGCTACGTGATCGGGGGTTCTAGTGGTTGTGAGTGACGGAGACAGTACTACGCGGACGGCGGTGCCGCGCGTCGTACTGGTCACTGGGGCAAGCAGGTTTCTGGGTGGGTACCTGGTCACCCGGCTCGCTCAGAATCCGGACATCGAGCGGGTCATCGCGGTGGACGCGGTGTCACCGAGCAAGGACATGTTGCGGCGCATGGGCCGCGCCGAGTTCGTGCGCGCCGATATCCGGAATCCCCTGATCGGCAAGGTTATTCGCAACGCCGAGGTCGACACGGTCGTGCACGCCTCGACGCTGGCGCGCCCGCCGAAGTCGGGCAGTCGCGCGGCCATGAAGGACATGAACGTCATCGGCGCGATGCAGTTGTTCGCCGTTTGCCAGAAGGCGCCGACGGTCCGGAAGGTCGTACTGCGCTCGGCCTCCGTGGTGTACGGCTGCAGCGCCAAGGACCCGGCCAAGTTCACCGAGGAGATGAGCGCCCGGCGGCGTCCCGCGGGCGCCTACGCACGGGACTGCATCGAGATCGAGGGTTATCTGCGCGGAATGGGGCGCAGGCGCCCCGACATCGGTGTGTCGATTCTCCGCCTCGCACCGCTGGTCGGGCCCCGTCTCAACGCGACCGTCGCGCAGTACCTCACCTCACCCGTGGTGCCGACCATCCTCGGACGCGACGCACGCCTGCAGGTGCTGCACGAGGAAGACGCGCTCGCCGCACTGGAACGGGCCACGGTGTCGGGTCCGGCGGGCACGTTCAACGTCGCCGGCGACGGCGTGGTCATGATGTCCCAGGCCATCCGCCGCGCCGGGCGGATCGAGGTCCCGATGCCGTTCGGATTGTTCCGCAACCTCGGACGTGCGCTGATGGGTCCGGTGATGAGGTCGTACACCACCGAGCAACTCGAGTACTTCCACTTCGGTTGCGGACTCGACACCACCCGCATGCGAAGCGAACTATCCTTCGAGCCACGGTGGACCTCGATGCAGGCGCTCGACGACTTCGCTCGCGCGGCAGGCGTCAAGGCGATCATCAAGAACGAATGGGTCGACGCAGCAGAAAACGCACTACTCGCTCTTACCGGCACGGCGAAAGGGGAGAGGTGAACGAAGTGGCGAAGGTCATTCCGTTGCACGGTGCGACAGCCGCGCGCGGGGCCGCTATCGGACGTTCGAGGCGTGAGCAGAGCGAGAGCCGACATCCGTCCGCGATGCCTCCACCCGCCGTGATCACCCCACCCGAGCCCGTCACCGAGTCCTCGGCCGTCGACGCCGTCCGCAACGCCCTGGCCGAACAGATCGTCAACACAGCCGAGTTCGTGCGCCGCAGGCTGTCGGGCGACTATCACGTCGACGACTTCGGCTACGACCCGCACTTCGCCGAGAACGTGTGGCTCCCCATCCTGCGGCCGCTGTTCGACAAGTGGTTCCGCGTCGAGGTCAGCGGTCTGGAGAACATCCCGTCGACCGGTGGCGCGCTGGTGGTCGCCAACCATGCCGGTGTCCTGCCCATCGACGGTCTGATGACGTCCGTCGCCGTCCACGATCATCACCCCGCGCATCGCCCGTTGCGGATGCTGGCCGCCGATCTGGCGTTCGAGATGCCGCTGGTCGGCGGTGTCGCCCGCAAGGCCGGGCACACCCTCGCGTGCCACCCGGACGCGGTGCGCCTCCTGCAGGACGGGGAGGTCGCGGCCGTGTTCCCCGAAGGTTTCAAGGGCATCGGCAAACCGTTCAGCGAGCGCTACAAGCTGCAGCGGTTCGGCCGCGGCGGCTTCGTGTCCGCCGCCATGCGGACCGGTGCGCCCATCATTCCGTGCTCGATCGTCGGGTCCGAGGAGATCTACCCGAAGATCGGCGAACTCGGGACGCTCGCCCGGCTGCTGGGCATGCCGTACTTCCCGGTGACCCCGCTGTTCCCGCACTTCGGACCGCTCGGCCTCGTCCCGCTGCCGTCGAAGTGGTACATCGAGTTCGGCAAGCCGATCGTCACCGACACCTACGACGCTGCGGCGGCCGACGACCCGATGGAACTGTTCGAGGTCACCGACCACGT
Organism: Rhodococcus wratislaviensis; assembly: GCF_041228765.1. NCBI lineage: Bacteria > Bacillati > Actinomycetota > Actinomycetes > Mycobacteriales > Nocardiaceae > Rhodococcus > Rhodococcus wratislaviensis. Next base: position 2,806,004 of record NZ_CP150488.1, read on the forward strand.
CCGGGAGACCATCCAGCAGACGCTGTACCGGCTCCTCGCCAAGCGCCGGAACGTGTTCCTGGGCTGAACCGCTGCGCCGCGGCGCAGCGGTTCAGGCCGCCTGCTCGCGGCGCCGCGCGACGATTGCGGCGAGTGCGCCGCCGGCAGCGCCGAGGAGCAGCGCCGTGGGGACGCCGATCTTGGCGGCCTTGCGTCCGGTCCGGAAGTCGCGGATCTCCCAGCCCCGGTTCTTGGCCAGCTCGCGCAGATCGGTGTCGGGGTTGATCGCGACCGCGGTGCCGACCAGCGACAGCATCGGCACGTCGTTGTGGCTGTCCGAGTACGCGGTGCAGCGCTTGAGGTTGAGTCCCTCGCGGACGGCGAGGGCGCGCACGGCGTGCGCCTTGCCGAGGCCGTGCAGGATGTCGCCCACCAGGCGTCCCGTGAACATCCCGTCCTCGCTCTCGGCCACCGTGCCGAGGGCGCCGGTGAGGCCGAGGCGCTTCGCGATGACCTGGGCCAGCTCCACCGGCGTCGCGGTGACGAGCCATACCTGCTGTCCGGCGTCCAGATGCATCTGCGCCAGCGCGCGGGTGCCGGGCCAGATCTTGTCGGCGATGACCTCGTCGTAGATCTCCTCACCGAGCCGGGCGAGCTCGGCCGTCGACCGTCCGGAGACGAACGAGAGGGCCTTCTCCCGGCCGGAGGCGACGTCGTCGCTGCTCTCCTTGCCGGTGACGCGGAACTTGATCTGCTTCCACGCGAAGTCGACGAGGTCGGACGTCTTCAGATACTTGCGGGCGGCGAGTCCGCGGGCGAAGTGGATGATCGAGGCGCCCTGGACCATCGTGTTGTCGACGTCGAAGAACGCGGCCGCCGTGAGGTCGAGGGGAACATCGTGTTCCACCAGTTCGGTTTCTTCGCCGGCCGCGACGTGGAGTGCGAGGGCCGCATCGGCACTCGCCTCACCTGCGACGTTGGCACGTACCTCGGCTTCGCTGGGTCCCAGCGGATTCCTGAACTGGCGTCGGCCCGGGAGGATGATCCCCGCCAGACCTGAACCGAAACCCGTGCCGTTCGGTAGTGATCGCGCAGGCACTCGCACCTCCCGTATCGCAGAAGCCTCTGGGAGCAGCCTATCTCCCGAATCGGGGACGGGGCGGGTGGATGGCCGCGCTGGGGGAACTGTGTGACGTTCATCTCCGAGCCGATTGGCGTCTGCGGACCCCGAAACGGCACAGTGACTCCACCGGAGGCGTCGAAAGGAAGTGGCGAGGCATGAGCACGAGCGGACACGAGGTGACGCTTCTCACGAGGGCGGGGTGCGGTGCGTGCGCGCCGGCCCGCGACCGGCTGCTGGTTCTGTGCGAGGAGTTCGGGCTGGAACTGACGTGCATAGACGTGGACGAGGCGGCGGCCACGGACCCCGAATTGCGGGCCGAATTCGGCGACCGATTGCCGGTGGTATTGCTCGACGGACGTGAGCACAGTTACTGGGAGGTCGACGAAGAGCGCCTTCGCTCGGATTTACGCAAGTAAGGGAACCCTAAAAGTGGGATCTTCCGATGCCGTGCAGGTAGGACCGCATGTCGCGCAGTCGCAGCGACTTTGTGCATGGGTTCACAAGCAGTTACCGTGGTGTGAACAATTCCCCGGAGCATCGTGAAGAACGGCATCGAATGCCGGTCGGACGAGGAGCCAACGACGTGACCGAAACGCACCAGACGCATGGGTCTGTGGCCCCTGGCGTCACGGGGGCGGTCGGGCAGTCAGTGGTCGGGTCTCCGGCCCCCTCGGTCGCCGGCGCGGCTCCGATCCCCGAATCGCGGGACATCCCCCAGGCTACGGTGACGCGCCTCGCGACGTACCTGCGGGTCCTCGGAGTGCTGACGGAACGCGGCACGATCATCGTCTCGAGCGAGGAACTCGCCGCCGCTTCCGGTGTCGGCTCCGCCAAGCTCCGCAAGGACCTTTCCTTCCTGGGGCCGAACGGCGTGCGCGGCGTCGGCTACGACGTGACGCGCCTGCGGGCCCGCATCGAGCGGGCGCTCGGCCTGGACCGGGGACACAAGGTGGTGCTCGTCGGCGTCGGAAACCTCGGCCAGGCGCTCGCCGGCTACGGCGGCTTCGGCCGTCGCGGGTTCTCCATGGTCGGACTGTTCGACAGCGATCCGGCGCGGGTCGGTGCGCCGGTGGGCGACCTCACCGTGCGGCACGTCGACGAACTCGAACAGGCCTGCGGCGAGCTCGAGGCGACGATCGGTGTCATCTCGACGCCCGACGAGGCGGCGCAGGAAGTCGCCGACCGGCTCGTGCGCGCCGGACTGCGCTGCATCCTCAGCTTCTCGCCTACTTCGCTCGACGTCCCCGACCACGTCGAGATGCGCCGCGTCGATCTCGCGGTCGAAATGCAGGTCCTCTCGTTCAACAGCGCACGCAACACGGAATCGGTCCCCACCGCTCCCCGCGTCCGCATCGGACATTCGGCTGTCCCGTCCACCGCACCAAGAAACGGATCAGTGATCGCGCCGTGAGTGTTCTGCTTGTCGGGGTCTCGCACAGGACGGCCCCGGTGCCGGTTCTCGAGCGGGTGGCTGTCACCGACACCGATCGCCCGAAGCTGACGGACAAGCTTCTGGCGTCGTCGCACATCTCGGAGGCGATGATCGTCTCCACCTGCAACCGGGTGGAGATCTACGCCGTCGTCGATGCATTCCACGGTGCGCTGGCCGAGGTCGGCGAATTGCTCGCCGACCATTCCGGGCTGGATCTCACCGATCTGCACCGGCACGCGTACGTGCGCTACAGCGAGGCTGCGGCGGAGCACCTGTTCGCCGTGGCCAGCGGACTCGACTCGATGGTGATCGGCGAGCAGCAGATCCTCGGGCAGATCAGGACCGCCTACGCGTCGTCCGACGCACAGCAGGCCGCGGGCCGCACGCTGCACGAGCTCGCCCAGCAGGCGCTGCGCGTCGGCAAGCGAGTGCACTCGGAGACCGGTATCGACTCGGCGGGCGCGTCCGTCGTGTCCGTGGCCCTCGACCGCGCCGCCGGCATCGTGGGCGACGGCGGACTGACCGGACGCACCGCCGTCGTGGTCGGCGCCGGTTCCATGGGCGGTCTGTCGGTCGCGCACCTGACGCGTGCCGGGATCGGCCGCATCGTCGTGGTGAACCGCACCAAGGAGCGTGCGGAGCACCTCGCCGACACGGCCCGATCCAACGGTGTCGAGGCGGAGGCCCTCGAACTGGGCGAACTCCCGGCCGCGATGGCCCAGGCGGACGTCCTCGTGACCTGTACCGGCGCGGTCGGCGCCGTCGTCACGCTCGCGGACACCCACCGCGCGCTGGCACAGCCCGGCCGCGACGCCGAACGCCCCCTCGTCATCTGCGACCTCGGTCTGCCCCGCGACGTGGAGCCCGCCGTGTCGGGTCTGCCCGGGGTCACCGTCCTCGACATGGAGTCGCTGCAGCGCGATCCCGCCGCAGGCGCCGCCGCGTCCGACGCCGACGCCGCCCGGACCATCGTCGCCGCCGAACTCGCCAACTACCTCGCCGGCCAGCGGCTGGCGGAGGTCACGCCGACCGTCACAGCCCTGCGCCAGCGCGCCGCGGACGTGGTCGAGGCGGAGCTGATGCGACTGGATTCGCGTCTGCCCGGACTCGACGACCCCGAGCGCGACGAGGTCGCACGCACCGTGCGGCGGGTGGTCGACAAGCTCCTCCACGCGCCCACCGTCCGGGTGAAGCAGCTCGCCTCCGCACCCGGTGGCGATTCCTACGCCGCCGCCCTGCGGGAACTGTTCGAACTCAGCCCCGGATCCGTCGAGGCCGTCGCGAAGCCCACCGACCTCGGCGGCGCCACCGACCTGAGCGCCATCGACATCACGGACGGCTTCATCGCCGGCCAGGACCCGCGCCTGCGCCGCTTCGTCACAGACGACAACCATGGGAAGGAATCGCAGGCATGAGCGCCGTCGGCACCCGTACGCTGCGGATCGGAACCCGTGGGAGCGAGCTCGCGACCACCCAGGCCGGCACCGTGCGCGACGCACTGATCTCGGCCGGGCACGACGCCGAGCTCGTCATCATCAAGACCAAGGGCGACCAGTCCATGGAGTCGGTGGAGAAGATCGGGGTCGGCGTCTTCACCGCCGAACTCCGGGAAGCGCTCGCCGACGGCCGCGTCGACGTGGCCGTCCACTCCTACAAGGACCTGCCGACCGCCCCCGACGAGCGGTTCACCATCGCCGCCATCCCGCCGCGCGAGGATCCCCGCGACGCGCTCGTGGCCCGCGACGGACTGGTCCTCGGTGAACTGCCCGCCGGTTCGAAGGTCGGCACGTCCGCACCGCGGCGCACGTCACAGCTGCGGGCGCTGGGCCTCGGCCTCGACATCCGGCCGCTGCGCGGCAACCTGCAGCGGCGCCTCGGCAAGGTCGAATCCGGCGAACTCGACGCCGTCGTCCTGGCCCGGGCGGGCCTCGCGCGGATCGGACGACTGGACCTGATCACCGAGTCCATCGAGCCGGTCCAGATGCTGCCCGCACCCGCGCAGGGCGCGCTCGCCGTCGAATGCCTGTCGGCGAACACGGCACTCGTCGCGATCCTGTCGGAGCTCGACGACCCGAACAGCCGCGCCGCCGTCACCGCGGAACGCGCACTGCTCGCCGAGCTCGAGGCCGGCTGCACCGCGCCCGTCGGCGCGATCGCCGAGGTCGTCGAATCACTCGACGACGACGGCCGCATCTTCGACGAACTGTCCGTCCGGGGCTGCGCCGCAGCCATCGACGGTTCCGACGTCATTCGCACGGGAGCCGTGGGCTCCCCGGAGAACGCCGAAGAACTCGGCCGCTCCGTCGCGCGGGAGCTTCTCGAGCTCGGTGCGCGGGAGCTGATGAATGTCACCGAGGCCGGTGATGCCGATGTTTGATGTGCGAAGGCCGACTGATCGGCCGATCCGCTCCCTGTACCCATCTCGACACATGATCGCACTGGAGAATTACCGATGAGCCGAGTCCGTAAGAACACCCCCGGACGAATCCTGTTCGTGGGATCCGGACCGGGCGATCCGGCACTGCTCACCGTGCACGCACGGGACGTCCTTGCCGCAGCGACCCTCGCCTTCACCGACCCCGACGTCGACAAGGGCGTCACCGTCCTGGTGGGCACCGACCTGGGCGTCGACGCCGAGACCGGTGAGCCGCTCGCCGAGGTCCGTCCCGCGCTGGGTGAGCCGGCGGAGGTCGCGAAGACCCTCGTCCACGAGGCGAAGAACGGCCACGACGTGGTGCGTCTGGTGTCCGGCGACCCGCTGACCACCGACTCGGTGATCGCCGAGGTCACCGCCGTCGCCCGCACCCAGGTGCAGTTCGAGGTCCTGCCGGGCCTGCCGTCCGCGTCCGCCGTCCCCTCCTACGCCGGTATGGCACTGGGGTCGGGACACACCGAGGCCGACGTCCGCGGCGAGGTCGACTGGGCGGCCCTGGCCGCCGCGCCCGGACCACTGGTCCTGCACGCCACGTCGGGTCATCTCGCCGAGACGGCGAGCGCCCTCGTCGAGCACGGCCTGGCTCCGCAGACCCCGGCGGCCATCACGGTCCGCGGCACCACCCGGCAGCAGCGCACCGTCGAGGCCACCCTCGCGACGCTGAACGAGGCCGGTTCCGAACTGGTCGGTTCGCTGGTCGTGACGGTCGGCAAGGTCGTCGCCCAGCGCAACAAGATGTCCTGGTGGGAGTCGCGCGCACTGTACGGCTGGAAGGTCCTGGTGCCGCGCACCAAGGATCAGGCAGGCGAAATGAGCGACCGCCTCGTCACGCACGGCGCCATCCCGATCGAGGTACCCACCATCGCCGTCGAGCCGCCCCGCAGCCCGGCGCAGATGGAACGGTCCGTGAAGGGCCTCGTCGACGGTCGCTACCAGTGGGTGGTCTTCACGTCCACCAACGCGGTGCGTGCGGTGTGGGAGAAGTTCGAGGAGTTCGGGCTCGACGCCCGCGCGTTCTCCGGCGTCAAGATCGCCTGCATCGGTGAGGCCACGGCCGCGAAGGTGCGCTCGTTCGGAATCAACCCCGAACTCGTGCCCTCCGGCGAGCAGTCGAGCGAAGGCCTGCTGGCCGAGTTCGCCCCCTACGACGACGTGTTCGACCCGGTCAACCGGGTTCTGCTGCCCCGCGCCGACATCGCCACCGAGACGCTGGCCGAGGGCCTGCGCGAACGTGGCTGGGAAATCGACGACGTCACCGCGTACCGCACCGTCCGGGCTGCGCCGCCGCCGGCCGAGACCCGCGAGATGATCAAGACCGGTGGGTTCGACGCCGTCTGCTTCACCTCGTCCTCGACGGTCCGCAACCTCGTCGGCATCGCCGGAAAGCCGCACGCGCGCACCCTCGTTGCCTGCATCGGTCCGAAGACCGCCGAGACGGCCATCGAGTTCGGCCTGCGCGTGGACGTGCAGCCGGAGACCGCTCAGGTCGGCCCGCTGGTGGAGGCTCTGGCCGAGCACGCCGCGCGCCTGCGTGCCGAGGGCGCACTGCCCCCGCCGCGCAAGAAGTCCCGCGCTCGGCGATAGGCGCTACGCGCCTGTGAGTGGTTGAGGAGTCCAGGCACTCCTCAACCACTCACAGGCCCGACGAAGGAGGGCATGTCCTTGTTCCCGACCCACCGACCGCGACGGCTTCGCCGGACACCAGCCCTGCGTCGTCTGGTCGCCGAGACTTCGCTCGAGCCACGGCATCTCGTGTTGCCGATGTTCGTCGCGGACGGTATCGACGAGCCTCGTGAGATCTCGTCGATGCCCGGCGTCTTCCAGCACACTCCCGACTCGCTGCGGCGGGCGGCGACGGAAGCGGTCGAGGCGGGACTCGGCGGACTCATGCTCTTCGGGGTGCCCCGTCCCGACGACAAGGACGCCGAGGGATCCGGCGCGTCCGATCCGGACGGCATCCTGAACCGCGGATTGCGCTGGCTCGCAGACGAAGTCGGCGATGCAACGGTGATCATGGCGGACACCTGCCTGGACGAGTTCACCGACCACGGTCACTGTGGCGTTCTCGACGCGAACGGTGCGGTGGACAACGACCTCACGCTGCAGCGGTACGTCGACATGGCGGTCGCGCAGGCCGAGGCCGGCGCGCATCTGCTCGGTCCGAGCGGAATGATGGACGGCCAGGTCGCCGCCATCCGCAAGTCCCTCGACGACGCGGGGTACACCGACGTCGGTCAGCTCGCGTACTCGGCGAAATATGCGTCGGCGTTCTACGGCCCGTTCCGTGAGGCCGTGGGTTCGTCACTGCAGGGTGATCGCCGCACGTACCAACAGGATTCGGCCAATCGCCGGGAGTCGCTGCGTGAGGTGGACCTCGACATCGACGAGGGCGCCGACATGGTGATGGTGAAGCCGGCGATGTCCTACCTGGACGTTCTGCGCGAGACGGCGGACCGCTCGCCGGTCCCCGTTGCGGCGTATCAGATCTCGGGTGAGTACTCGATGATCACGGCCGCCGCGCAGAACGGCTGGATCGACCGGGACGCCGCGATCCTCGAATCGCTCACCAGTATCCGCCGCGCCGGTGCGGACGTCGTGCTGACGTACTGGGCGACCGAAGCGGCCGGCTGGTTGTGATCGTCTCGTCGGCGGATACGGTAGTGCCATGACCCAGCAGTGGCCACCGACACCGCCGCACCAGGCTCCGCATCAGCAGAGCCCGTCTCCGCACGATTTCCCCTACCCCCCGCCGGTGCCGCAGCCGAAGCCCGAACGTCCGGCACCGATCGACGTGGGCACCGCGGCCCAGTTGCTGTGGGCGGTGGCCGGGCTCGGTCTGATCCAGGCGTTGGCCGCGATGGTTCTGGTGGTGGGCGAGAAGTCGACGTTCGTCGACGAACTGATGAACAACCCCAGCGTCACATCCGGCGAGGTCGACATGAGCCGCGACAGCGTGGAGTCGCTGTTCTACGTGGGCATCGGGTTCACTGTCGTCCTCATCCTGATCCTCACCGGGCTCTTTCTCCTGTTCGTGCACTTCATGCGTAAGGGCCGGAACTGGGCCCGGATGCTGCTCACCATCGCGTGCGTGATGATGGTGGTGTGGACCGTCCCGGTGCTCTTCGGCATCGGATCCGACGGAAGCGGCACCGCGCTCGCTCTCGGCGGCGTGCAGATACTCCAGGCCGTGGTGGCCGTCGGCGCCGTCGTGCTGATGCACCGCAAGGATTCCAACAGCTACTTCCTGAGGTTGCCCCCCTCCGCCGAGTAGCTCCGATTTGCTCGTGAAATATAAAGATGTACCGTGAAGTACGTCACAAGGGCAGACCGCAGACTTCATTTCGACCGAAGGACTTTCCTCCATGCGCGCTGACGATCGAGCACACGGGTCTCGCAAAGAAGCACTGATGTTCGCCATCATCGTGGCCTTCGTGCTGCTGACTCTGTTGCTCGTCGTGATCCCGGGCGCCCTCTCCTGACGTGCCTCACGTTTTCCTCGCGGGCCGTGATGTCGCAGGATGAGCGTGTGAGCGAACCAGCCGTCTTGTTCAGTGAGCCCGGCGCCCGCTGGCGGATGGTGGCGTTCGGCCCGGTGTTCTGCCTGATCGCCTTGATCATCGAACTGCTCACCGGCCCGGTGGTGCACTGGTTCGCGCTGTCGCTGTTCGCGGTGCTGCTCAGCGGGTTCGTCTACGTGCAGGTGGTGGCCGCCCGCAGACATGCCAGCGTCGAACTCACGCCGTCGTCGTTGCGGCAGGGCACCGAAGACCTGCCGATCACCGAGATCCTGAAGATCATGCCCCCCGCCGACCCGGAATCGTACGAGCAGCAGCCGTGGGAAACCGCGCGGAGTCTGGGCGAGCTGTCGGCGGTTCCCCGCCGGCGGACGGGCATCGGACTGCGACTGCGGGGCGGTGCCCTGGTGCAGGCGTGGGCGAAGGACGACGTGGCATTGCGCGAGCAACTCGAATCGCTGCTCGCGAAGTCGGCGGGAGGGTCGGCGGAATGAACCGCCGGACCGCGGTGGCGGCAGCGGAGTGGATCGGCGCCGTGGCCGGCGTCGTCGCCGCGGTGTGGTGTTGGAACCGCTCCCAGGTCACATCGGCGTTCGGTCCCGTGGCGCCGGGTGCACCCTCCTTCGAGGGAACCGCGTATTCGGGGTCGTGGATCGCCGTCGCCGCCGGCCTGGTGACGGTCGCGGGGTTGCTGGTGATCGACTCGGTGCGCCGGCTCCGGTCCGGCCCGGCGGGCGAACCCGCCGAGCCGTCCTCGTCACCGGAAGATCTGGGTCTTGCGGACGGTGTCGGTCCCGGGACCGTCGAGCATCGCGGAGCCGAGTAGCGCCTCGGGAACCCCGAGTCCCTCGATCAGCGTCCGCGCGTGGGGCCGTAGCGACCGGCATCGTTCGTTGATTCCCCGCTGCACCGCCTTCGACCGCTCCACCGACAGCTGCCGGTGCTCCATGAACCAGGCCTTGTCTTCCTCGATGACGCTCAGCGCGTAGAGGTCGCAGACATCGCTCAACAGGTCGCGGGCGTCGTCGTCCTCGCACTCGTCGATGCCGGCGACGAACGCCTCGAGCACGACCCGGTCGATGTGGGCCTGCGCGGCGTGCAGCACATGATCCTGCACGAAATTGAAGGCGTCGAACGGGTTCTCCTCGCGCTTCTGCGCACCCTGGAGGCGACGGGCGGCGGTCGAGAGCAGGTACTGCTCGCGGTCCTCGAACATGGTCAGCTGGGTGCCGCGGTTGAAGAGGCTGCCGTCTTCCTCGTTGTCCTGCCTCGTGTCGAGGATCGTCTGGATGATCTGCTGCGCGGCGGTGCGCTTCTTGACGACGTCGGAGACCGTGGTGGCCGCGAAGCGCATCCATTCGACGGGGCTCATGCCGCGCACCTCGTCCGCGTAGGACGTGAGCAGTTCCTTCGCCACCAGCTGCGTCAGGACGTGGTTGTCGCCTTCGAACGTGGTGAACACATCGGTGTCCGCCTTGAGCGCCGTGAGGCGGTTCTCGGCCATGTACCCGGCGCCGCCACACGCTTCACGGGCCTCCTGGATCGCACGGGTGGCGTGCCAGGTGTTCGCAACCTTGAGCCCGGCGGCGCGGCCCTCGAGCTCACGCTGTTCCTGGGGGTCGGCGTCGGCGCTGCTCTGGATCTCGTGCATCTTGGCGACGAGCTCGTTCTGGGCGAACTGCAGAGCGTAGGAGCGCGCGATCAGCGGGAACAGCCTGCGCTGGTGGACGAGGTAGTCCATGAGCAGCACCTCGTCCTCGTCCTGCGGGGCGTTGAACTGCCTGCGCTGCAACGCATATCGGGTGGCGATCGACAATGCGACGCGAGCGGCGGCGCCGGCGGACCCGCCCACCGTGACGCGTCCCCGCACGAGAGTGCCCACCATGGTGAAGAACCGGCGGTTCGCGTTGTCGATCGGCGACGTATACGTGCCGTCGGGTTCCACGTCGGCGTACTTGTTGAGAAGGTTCTCCCGCGGAATTCTGACCTGGTCGAACGTGATTCGGCCGTTGTCGACCCCGGGAAGCCCGCCCTTGTAGCCGCAGTCCGACGTGTGGACGCCGGGAAGGTCGTTGCCGTCCTCGTCCCGGATCGGCACCACGAAACAGTGCACGCCCTGCGACTCGCCGCCCGTGATCAACTGCGCGAACACGGCTGCCATCGTCGCGTGCTGCGCCGCCCCGCCGATGTAGTCCTTGCGCGAGGACGGCGTGGGGGAGTGGATGACGAATTCGCCCGCGTCCGCGTCGTACGTGGCGGTGGTCTCGAGCGCCTGCACGTCGCTGCCGTGACCCGTCTCGGTCATCGCGAAACACCCCAGCAGATCGAGGTCGACGAGACGCTTCACGTACGCCTCGTGATGGCGCGCGGTGCCGAGGTTCTCGATCGCGCCGCCGAACAGTCCCCACTGCACGCCTGCCTTGACCATCAGGGACAGATCGGACATTGCGAGCATCTCGATGCTCGTGACTGCGGCGCCGGCGTCACCGGTACCGCCGTGGTCCTTCGCGAAACCGTCGGCGGCGTACCCGTTGCTCGCGAGCAGACGCAACTGCGCCAGCGTCTTGGCGCGGGCCTCGTCGAGGTCGGGGGTGTAGTGCGGTGCGAAGTCGGGGGAGCCGGACAATTCCGCCCTGACGCGCTCGCGTACCTCCCGCCAGCGTCCGTCGAGTGTGCTTCTCAGGTGGTCAGCTGTGGTGGCCATGACTCGACAGTAGCCGTCGCCGTGAGGGGCGCGATGTCGGTCGAGGAACGGATGGGGATCGTGGCCGCGTGCTCTACGCATCTGCGATCACCCCCCTTCGGCCGGCCGTGAGATCGGCGATGGGGGTTGCACTCTGTGATGTCCTGGGTATTCCGGTGTGGTGAACTTTTCCCGCGTACTGCGCTCCGCCGTCACGGGCCCGACCTTTCGGTGGACCTCCGCACCGAGTGGCACCGCCCGCCACCCGATCAGCATCACCACGGCGTCGGTGTCCCTCGAACAACAGCATCGGGTACGGGTGCGCAGATACGTGATCGTGACGTCGTTCAGGATTCTCGCGTTCGTGCTGTCGGCGGTGGTCTACGGTCTGTCCGGCAACCCGTGGGCGGCTGTGGCGATCATCGGTGTGTCGCTTCCCCTGCCGTGGATCGTTGCCCTCATCGTCGACGACCTGCCACCGTGGGAGAAGGACGAGTTCCACGGTACCGGGTGAGGCGTCTGACCGGAACGATCACCAGAAGCGACTCCCGGGCCCACCCTTGAACGGGCCCACCACCCGATCGGTGATCCACCCGCCGTAGAAGCCCCCCGTCTGGGGCCGAACCCGCTCGCCGTCGACGAAACAGCCGTCCATCGATCCCGGCATGACCGCAACGTGCCCGACGAGAGATTCGTACCCGGCGACCGGCCGGGGATAGTGCCACGCCGCACGCTCGGCGACGTGTCCGCCCGCGACGACGTCGAAATAATCCGCCCGCCCCTTCCACTCGCACACCGTGCTCCCGGCAACCGGACGCAAGACCCCCTCGGCGAAACACGTGCGCGGCAGGTAGTACGTCGGCGGGTGGCTCGTCTCGAGCAGGCGCAGCGGGTTGCGTGTGCGTGCGACGAGGTGCCCGCCGAACCGCACCTCCACCAACTCGCCGCTCTGCTGGACCACGGGTGGCCGCGGGTAGTCCCACACCGATTCCTGTCCCGGACCGACGGGGTCCGGGATCGGGCGGCCGCTCGTCACGGGAGGTCCGCCGACGAGGGCCGATTCGTCAGCCGGGCGGCCTTCGCTGCCTGAAACATGCGCGGACCAGCCGAGTCAGGCCGAGGTGCTGATCGTCGCGAGGTATCCGACCGGATCGCGCCAGAAGGCGGTGATCAGGTCGGCGAGTCCGGCGGGGTCGGCGATCAGTGGTGTGATGTGGCCGGCGCCGTCCACCGTGGTGGCCGCGGCGTGCGGCATCGTCGCCGCGGCGGCCCGTGCCTGCTCGATGGAGATCATCGTGTCTGCGCGGGGTACGACCATCAGCGTCGGCGCCCCGATCCGGGGCAGGAGGGGGTCCAGCCCCTTGCGGTGCAGCATGATCGATTGCATCGCCTGGTGCATGCCACGTCGTGGTGCCTGCCGGAGAGTGCGGGAGACGGCCCGGAACTGTTGCGGGTGCGTTCGTGAGAGTTCCTTGCCGAGAAGGACGTTCATCACCGCATTCGTGAGCGGTGGAATCGGCCCGGCGATGCGGTAGGCCCATACCATCGGCACGATCCTGGCGCGTTCTCTGCGGGTGAGGGCCTGGGTCGGTGTCCCGATGGTGATCACGGTGCGGCACCGGTCGGGAGTGTGGGCGGCCGCGACGAGTCCGACGTGTCCACCCCAGGCGTTGCCCACCCAGTCGACGGGCTCGGTGACGTCGAGTGCGTCGAGGACGGCAATTGCCGCCTCCGCACACTCCTCCATCGTGAACCGCCGCTGCACGGCGGTGCCGGCTCCGTGGCCGGGTCCGTCGATCGAGATCAACTGCCGGTCTGCGACCAGATGGCTGCGCAGGGGCGCCCACGTCGTCGAGTCGACGAAAAGGCTGTGCCACAGCACGGTCGGCGGTCCGTTGCCGGTGACGTGGACGGCGAGGTTCCCGACGCTCGTCGGGATGGTCCGGGTGATCGAGTGTGTGTCCATGGGAGGTCCCAAATGCGTGGGTTCGAGTTTGCTTCGGAAACCGAAACTTCGGTAACCGTAGTATTCTCCTGTGTCATGGAACGGTCAAGAGGTCTGCCGTCCGATCGGCCGGCGGTGGGACAGTTACTGGTCCGATTGCTGCACGAGTTCCGCCGGGAGTTGAGCGAGCCCATGGCAGAGCGCGGTTACGGCGACATCCGCCCACCGCATCTGCAGATCTTCGGCAACATCGGCTGGGACGGGCGGCGGTTGACGGAGATCGCCTCCCGTGCCGAATTGAGTCTGTCCGCCGCGTCCGAACTGATCAACGATCTCGAGGATCTCGGGTACGTCGAACGGATTCCGGACGCAACGGACCGGCGGGCGAAACTGGTTGTCCCGACCGCGCGGGGACGGCAGGCGCTGCAGGACGCCGCCGTGCGGGTCGCCGAGATCGAGCAGCGCTGGGGCGGCATCGTCGGGCACGACCGGTTCGACGACGCCTGCTATCTGCTCAGTTCTCTGCTGGACGAGCTGAGTCCCGAGGATCGCTGACAGGGGGCGGCGGGACCGCGGCGCGGACGAGCTGATCGTGACGCAGGGCGATCTGGGTCTGTGTCGCGATGACAGTCGACGAGCGAAGGACGTTGTGCCCGTCCACGATCGAGTTGATCACCCGCTGCAGGTCGGCGTGGGTGCGCGCCACCACGCGGACCAGGACGTCGCCGGCTCCGGTGATCGTGTGTGCCTCGAGGACTTCGGGGATGGCGGTCAGGTGCTCGACGACCGCGGCGTGCCCGTTGCCCTGGGCGATCTCGAGGGTGGCGAACGCGACCACCGGAAACCCCAGTGCGTCCGGGTCGAGAGTCGGTGCCGAACTGGTGATCACGCCGGTGCGTTCGAGGCGGTCGAGTCGCGCCTGAACGGTGCCGCGCGCCACTCCCAGGCGTCGCGACGCCTCGAGCACGCCAACCTTCGGCTCGGTATGCAGTAGGTCGAGCAGTGCGGCGTCGAGTTGATCGATGCTCATGGCGTCCCTGGTCAATATGTAGGGTCGATCCGTATTTTCATCCAGCATTCTGTACAGGTTGAACAGCGTCAAGAGGCGCCGTTGCGCAGTGGTGTGAGCTGGATCACAGTGAGGTATGACTACCGTCGACATTCGCCTGACGCCCCGCGAGGTGGCCGCACATCTGGAGACCGACGAACTCCGGCAGTTGGTCGGGCTCGTCGAACACGACGACGCGTCGGACCCGTTTCCGGTGGTCGCGTTGGATGCCGTGGTGTTCGCGTGCGGCAATGCGACGCAGAGCATGCAGTACTTCGTCTCCACCTGGGGCATGACCTTCGTCGCCTACGCCGGGCCGGAGACCGGTCAGCGCTCGCACAAGTCGTTCGTCCTCGAGTCCGGGTCGGCGCGGTTCGTGCTGCACGGAGCCGTGGATCCCAAGAGCCCGCTCGCGGACCATCACCGGGCCCACGGCGACGGCGTGGTGGACCTGGCCATGGAAGTGCTCGACGTGGATCGCTGCATCGCGCACGCACGCTCGCAGGGGGCCACCATTCTCGACGAGCCTCGCGATGTCACGGATCAGTTCGGCACCGTGCGGCTCGCGGCCATTGCCACGTACGGCAGCACCCGGCACACCATCGTCGACCGCAGCCGGTACGACGGCCCCTATCTCCCCGGATTCGTCGCGCGCTCCAGCGGTTTCGCGGCACGACCGGGTAAACCCGCTCGGCTGTTCCAGGCGCTCGACCACGCCGTCGGCAACGTCGAGATGGGCCGGATGGACCACTGGGTCCGGTTCTACAACCGGGTCATGGGATTCACGAACATGGCCGAATTCGTCGGCGACGACATCGCCACGGAGTACTCGGCGCTCATGTCGAAGGTCGTGGCGAACGGCAACCACCGGGTGAAGTTCCCGCTCAACGAACCCGCGGTGGGAAAGAAGAAATCGCAGATCGACGAGTATCTCGAATTCTACGGTGGGCCGGGCTGCCAGCATCTGGCCCTCGCGACCGGAGACATTCTCGCGACGGTGGACGCGCTGCGGGCCGAGGGCGTCGAATTCCTGAACACACCCGACGCGTACTACCAGGATGCGCAGCTGCGGGCCCGCATCGGCACGGTCCGGGTGCCGGTGGAGGAACTGCAGAAGCGCGGAATCCTCGTCGACCGCGACGAGGACGGATACCTCCTGCAGGTCTTCACCAAGCCGCTCGGTGACCGGCCGACCGTGTTCTTCGAGCTGATCGAACGGCACGGTTCGCTCGGGTTCGGGGCGGGCAACTTCCAGGCTCTGTTCGAATCCATCGAGCGCGAGCAGGCGGCCCGCGGCAATCTGTGAACCTCCGACCGGCACGCAGTGCATCATCGACTGATGGATGACACGGGTCGGGGAACGTTCGCAGGGAAAGTCGCTCTCGTCACCGGAGCATCCTCGGGGCTCGGACGGGCCGTAGCTCGGCTCCTCACCGACCGGGGAGCTCGCGTCTTCGGGGTCGCTCGGGACGGGGATGTGCTGCGGCAGGCCATGATCGACATCGCCGGACCGGAGGCGGCGACACACTGTGCGCCGGCGGACGTCGCGTCGCCGGACGCGTGCAGCGCGGCCGTGGCAGCCTGCGTCTCCGGGCTCGGCGGTCTCGACGTCCTGATCAACGTCGCCGGTTCGCACACCCTCCGGCACACCGCGGACGTCACGGACGACGACTGGGCACGGGACCTCGCCGTGAACCTGAACGGGCCGTTCTACCTGTCGCGGGCAGCACTGCCGCATCTGCTCGAACGCGGAGGTAACATCGTCAACGTCGCGTCGGTTGCCGGGCTGGAGGGGCAGGCGTACTCGGCCGGCTACTGCGCCGCCAAGCACGGACTGGTCGGCCTCACCCGCGCGATGGCGCTCGAGTTCACCGGCACACCGCTCCGGGTCAACGCCGTCTGCCCGGGCGGGATGATGACGCCGCAGGTCACGAATTTCGCGTTCCCCGACGGTGTCGATTTCGATCTGGTCATGCAGTCGGCCTCCCCGCGAGGGCTGATGGAACCCGAGGACGTGGCGAAGACGGTGGCCTTCCTCGCATCCGACGACGCCTCCGCCATCCACGGAGCCGTGTACTCGGTGGACAACGGGAAGATGGCATGAGTCTCGTCGAAGGCCCGATCTTCCAGATCTGCTGGGTCGTCGACGACATCGAGTCGGCGGAGCGGTACTTCACGGAACAGCTGGGCGTCGCGCGATGGTTGCGGCTCCCGGGCGTGCACTTCGGACCCGAGCACTGCACGTACCGCGGGCAGCCCGCCGACTACGTGGTCCACGTGTCGCTCGGATATGCCGGCGGACAGCAGTTGGAACTGATCCAACCGGTGTCGGGACGCAACCTCTATACGGAACAGCTGGAGACGAGCGGTCCCGGCGTCCATCACGTGGCCTGGGTTCCCGAAGACTTCGAGGCCACCCTCGCCGAGGCCGGGCGCCGGGGACTGCCGGTGGTGCAGCGGGGCCGGTTCGAGGGCGTCGGGATGGAGTTCGCGTACCTCGAGGGCGGCCCGCTCGGCGGATACGTGGAACTGATGAAACTGTCCGAGGAGATGCGGGCGATGTTCGCCTCGCTCGTCCCCGAATCGCCCGGCGCGACCGATCGGGCAGAGTGATCCTGGCCACCCACTACACCCTGTCGTTGGCAAATTCGACAGAACTGGGACACTGGAGGCCGTGACTGTTTCCTCCGGTGACCCCGACGTGCACGCATCCCGCTCCGCCCAGCTCTTCGAAAGGGCTGATCTGGTCATTCCCGGCGGCGTCAACTCCCCGGTGCGGGCCTTCCACTCGGTCGGCGGCACCCCGCGGTTCATCAGGGAAGCGTCCGGTTACACGCTCACCGACGTCGACGGCAACGACTACGTCGACCTCATCTGCTCCTGGGGGCCGATGATCCTCGGGCACGCGCACCCCGCCGTCGTCGAGGCCGTGCAGAAGGCGGCCGCCACCGGCCTGTCGTTCGGCGCGCCCACCGAAGGCGAGATCGAACTGGCCGAGGAGATCGTCGGCCGGGTCGCGCCGGTGGAGAAGGTGCGCCTGGTCAACTCCGGCACCGAAGCCACCATGAGCGCCGTCCGCCTCGCCCGCGGATTCACCGGCCGAACCAAGGTCCTCAAGTTCTCCGGCTGCTACCACGGACACGTCGACGCGCTGCTGGCCGACGCCGGCTCGGGACTCGCCACGTTCGGCCTCCCGACATCGCCCGGCGTGACGGGCGCGCAGGCCGAGGACACCATCGTCGTCCCGTACAACGACCTCGACGCCGTCGCCCAGGCCTTCGCCGCGAACGAGGGTCAGATCGCGTGCGTCATCACCGAGGCCGCCGCGGGCAACATGGGCGCCGTGGCGCCGCTGCCCGGATTCAACGAGGGCCTGCGGAAGCTGACCAGCGACAACGGCGCGCTGCTCATCATGGACGAGGTGATGACCGGATTCCGCGTCAGCTCCGCCGGCTGGTTCGGACTCGACCGCGTCGCCGGTGACCTCTACACGTTCGGCAAGGTGATGAGCGGTGGTCTGCCCGCCGCCGCATTCGGTGGCCGCGCCGACGTCATGGCACACCTCGCCCCGGCCGGACCCGTCTACCAGGCAGGCACCCTGTCCGGGAACCCTGTCGCCGTCGCAGCCGGGCTCGCCAGCCTGCGCGCCGCGGACCAGGGCGTGTACGACGCACTCGAGCGCAACAGCGCCACCCTGCGGACCCTGCTGTCCGACGCGCTGACCGCCGAGAGCGTGCCGCACCGGGTGCAGACCGCAGGCACGATGCTCAGCGTGTTCTTCAGCGAGGACCCGGTGACCGACTACGCCGAGGCCAAGGCCGCCCAGACCTGGCGTTTCCCGGCGTTCTTCCACGGACTGCTCTCGCGCGGGGTGTACCCGCCGCCGAGCGCGTTCGAGGCGTGGTTCGTCTCCGCCGCCATGGACGACAGAGCGTTCTCGATCATCGCCGACGCCCTGCCGCACGCCGCGAAGGCCGCCGCCGCGGCCGTCCAGCCCTGACGTGTCGTCCCCCCTCGCGGCCGGTAGCCCCGCCGCCGACACCCACCTGACCTCCCGTCCCGACCCGAGGAACCCCAACGTGACCGAAGCCGATCATCCCGACCACACACAGACCCGCACCATCGTGCACGTGCTCCGGCACGGCGAGGTGCACAACCCGCGCGGAATCCTCTACGGCAGGCTCCCCGGGTTCCGGCTGTCGGTGACGGGTGAGGCGCAGGCCCGCGCGGTGGCGTCGGTGCTGGCCAAGCACGACATCACGCACGTGGTGTCCTCGCCGCTGCAGCGGGCGCAGGAGACGGCGGTTCCGATCGCCGACGCGCACGGCGTCGAGATCGCGACCGACGAGAACCTCATCGAGGCGGGCAACGAATTCGAGGGCCTCAAGGTGTCCGTCGGCGACGGCGCGCTGTCCCGGCCCCGGCACTGGTGGAAACTGCGCGACCCGTTCACACCGTCCTGGGGCGAGCCGTACCTGCAGATCGCGCACCGCATGCTGGCCGCCGTCAACAGCGCCCGCGTGTCGGCGGTGGGCCACGAGGCCGTCGTCGTCAGCCACCAACTCCCCGTCTGGACCCTCCGCCGGTTCCTGCAGGGGGAGCGGCTGTGGCACGACCCGCGGCACCGTCAGTGCGGTCTCGCGTCGCTGACCTCCCTCGTCTACGAGGGCGACACCCTCATCGACATTGTGTACTCGGAGCCCGCGGGCGCGTCGGATCCGAGGGTGACCGGGGCATGAGTCGGGGGCGCTTCGCCGGGCTTCTCGCGGTGATCTGTACGGCCGCGGTGTCGCTGTCGGCGTGTGCGTCCGGCGACGACGCCGTGGCTCAGGGCGGCACGTTCGACTTCGTGTCGCCGGGCGGGCAGACGGAGATCTTCTACGACCCGCCTGCCGACCGCGGCACCATCGGCACGGTGTCCGGACCCGACCTGATGACCGAGGGCAAGACCACCTCGCTCGACGATTTCGCGGGGCAGGTGGTGGTCCTCAACGTGTGGGGGCAGTGGTGCGGCCCGTGCCGGGGTGAGGCGAACGACCTCGAGCAGGTGTACGAGGAAACCAAGGATCAGGGAGTGTCGTTCCTCGGGATCAACGTGCGGGACAATCAGCAGGACAAGGCGCAGGACTTCGTGATCGACAACAAGGTGTCGTATCCGTCGATCTACGACCCCGCCATGCGGACGATGATCGCGCTGGGGCAGAACTACCCCACGAGCGTCATCCCCACCACGATCGTGCTCGACCGGGAACACCGCGTGGCCGCCGTGTTCCTCAAGGAACTGCTCGCCGAGGACCTGAAGCCGGTGGTCGAACGGGTGGCGCAGGAATCGTGAGCACCAGCACCACCCTTCTCGCCGGCGGCGTCGGCGACGCCTTCCAGTCCACCGCGGCATCCGGGCCGCTGCTGCTCGCGCTCGGCGCGTGCGTCCTCGCCGGTCTGGTGTCGTTCGCATCGCCGTGCGTCGTGCCCCTCGTTCCCGGATACCTGTCCTACCTCGCGGGTGTGGTCGGTGCGGACGCCCCGGCCGTCACCGCGGAGGAGGCGGCCACCCGCACGAAGACGGTCGCCGACGGACGGCTGCGGGTAGCGGGCGCCGCGGCCCTGTTCGTCGCCGGTTTCACCGTGGTGTTCGTGCTGGCCACCGCGTCGGTGTTCGGCGCCATCTCGGCCCTCGCGATCAACCGCGACATCCTGATGCGGGTCGGCGGGGTGGTGACCATCGCCATGGGCCTGGTGTTCATCGGCCTGATCCCGGCCCTGCAGCGGGACACGAGGCTCGAGCCGCGCCGCATCTCCAGCCTGGCCGGGGCCCCGCTGCTCGGTGCCGTGTTCGCACTGGGCTGGACCCCGTGCCTCGGCCCGACCCTGGCGGGTGTCATCTCCCTGGCCGCAGGCACCGACGGTGCCACCGCCGCCCGCGGAGTGGCCCTGATCGTCGCGTACTGCCTCGGCCTCGGCTTGCCGTTCGTGATCCTGGCGCTCGGCTCGTCCCGCGCGCTGCGCGGTGTCGGCTGGCTGCGCCGCAACGCGCGCACCATTCAAATCTTCGGCGGAATCATGCTGGTGGCCGTGGGCATCGCCCTCGTCACCGGCGCGTGGGACCAGTTCGTCGGCTGGGTTCGCGACGCCTTTATCTCGGAAGTGACTCTGCCGATATGAGCGACACCCAGACCCCCGAGGCCCCGGAAGCCGCGTCGGTGCCCCGCCAATCGCTGCCGGGTCGCGCGTTCGCGGTCGTCCGCAACACCTGGCGCGGCCTGACGTCGATGCGCACGGCGCTGGTGCTGCTGTTCCTGCTGGCCCTCGCGGCCATTCCCGGCGCCCTGCTCCCGCAGCGCAGCCTCAACGCGGGCAAGGTCGACGAGTACATCTCGAACCGGCCGACCCTCGGTCCGTGGATGGACAAACTCGAGCTGTTCGACGTGTTCGGCAGCTTCTGGTTCACCGCGATCTACGTCCTGCTGTTCATCTCCCTCGTCGGCTGCATCCTGCCGCGCTGCGTCGACCACGCGAAGGCGCTGCGCACCCGTCCGGTGCCTGCCCCGCGGAATCTCGCGCGACTGCCGCACCATCACGAGGACCGCGTCGACGAGACGCCGGAGGAACTCGCCGCCCGCATCCGCGCCCACCTGAAGGGGTGGCGGGTCGAGACGCGCGAGGGCGGGGAGCGCGCCGCGCACGACCGCGAGATCACCATCTCCGCGGAGAAGGGCTACTTCCGCGAACTCGGCAACCTGGTCTTCCACCTGTCGCTCGTCGCGTTGCTCGTCGCGATCGCCGTCGGCAAGCTGTTCGGCTACGAGGGCAACGTCATCGTGGTGGCCAACAACGGTCCCGGCTTCTGCACCACGTCGCCCGCGGTCTTCGACTCGTTCAAGGCGGGCAACACGCAGGACGGCACCGGCATGACACCGCTGTGCGTCAAGGTCAAGGACTTCGCGGCCGACTACCTCGACAGCGGTCAGGCCGAGATGTTCACGTCCAACATCGCCTACCAGGCCGGCGACGACCTCGAGACGAACACGTGGCGGGACGGGCAGTTGCAGGTCAACCACCCGCTGCGCGTCGAGGGTGACCGCGTCTACCTGCAGGGGCACGGGTACGCACCGACGTTCACCGTCACGTTCCCGAACGGGGAAACCCGCACCGAGACGCTGCAGTGGCGGCCCGACGACGCGACGACGTTCCTCAGCAGCGGCGCGATGCGGTTCGACCCGCCCGGCGGCATGTACACCGACACCGACGAGCGCCGGAAGAACCAGATCGCGATCGAGGGACTGTTCGCGCCGACCGCGCTGTTGCACGGCAATCTGCTGGCGTCGAGCTACCCGGCCATGAACGACCCGGCCGTTGCCATCGACATCTACAAGGGCGACACCGGCCTCGACACGGGCAATCCGCAGTCGCTGTTCTCGCTCAACACCGAATTGATCAACCAGGGCCGGCTCGTGAAGCAGGACCGGGTGAATCTGAAGCCGGGGGAGAGCTCGACGCTGGCCGATGGCACCCAGGTGCGGTTCGACGGTGCCGTGGACTTCGTGAACCTGCAGGTGTCGCACGACCCGGCGCAGCAGTGGGTGCTGGTGTCGGCGCTGACGATGATGGCCGGACTGCTCGTCTCGCTGCTGGTCAAGCGTCGCCGCGTCTGGGCCCGCATCTACCCCGCGGACGCTTCCGATCTTGACCCACGACGTACTGTAGTAGAGCTTGGTGGACTCGCCCGGACCGATCAGGCCGGCTGGGGCGACGAGTTCGGCCGACTCTGCACCCGTCTGCTCACGGACGACACGAAGCCTGACGCGCAGGAGAGCCAACGATGACGACCAACGAGACACTGGCGCAGTACAGCGACTGGGCCTTCCGATCAGCCTTCACCGTGCTGGTGCTGGCACTCGTGCTGCTCATCGTGCAGTACGCGTCCACCCGGGCGCAGGCCGTGCAGGACCGGGAACTCGTCTCGGCAGGCTCCGGCGCCCGTCCGGCCGAGGCGCCGTCGGCTCCCGGCCGACTGGTCGAACAGCCGAAGAAGCCCATGTCCGAGCGCTTCGGCGGCATGGGCGCCGCCGTGCTCGTCGTCGGCACGGTACTGATCTTCGCGTCGATCGTGCTGCGCGGATTCGCCACCGAGCGGTTCCCGCTCGGCAACATGTACGAGTTCGTGACCATGGCCTGCGCGGCCGCACTCGTCGTCGGTCTCGCGCTTCTGTCGAAGCCGGCGTACCGGTCGATGTGGGTGTTCCTGCTCGTCCCCGTCCTGATCCTGATGTTCCTCGCCGCCACCGTGCTGTACGCGGACGCGGCGCCCGTGGTGCCCGCGCTGCGGTCGTACTGGCTGCCCATCCACGTCACCATCGTGAGCGTCGGTTCCGGTGTGTTCCTGGTGTCGGGCATCGCGAGCCTGCTGTTCCTGCTGCGCATGCGGTACCCGCGCGGCGAGGAGGGAACGGGCGTGTTCGCGCGGATCGCGGAGCGGCTGCCCGACGCGCAGACCCTGGACCGGCTGGCGTACAAGACCACCATCATCGGGTTCCCGCTGTTCGGCGCGGGCGTCATCCTCGGCGCCATCTGGGCCGAGGCCGCCTGGGGCCGATTCTGGGGTTGGGACCCCAAGGAGACGGTGTCGTTCATCGCCTGGGTGATCTACGCCGCCTACCTCCATGCCCGCGCGACGTCGGGCTGGCGTGACACCAAGGCCGCATGGATCAACGTGGCGGGCTTCGTCGCGATGCTGTTCAACCTGTTCATCATCAACATGGTGGTGTCGGGATTGCACTCGTACGCGGGCCTCAACTGACGGTAGTTGCCGACTGATATCCTTCCGCCGCGACGTCTCCGACCGGTGTGATCCGGTGGGGACGATGGAGACTTCACGAGGGGGATGTTCAGCCATGTCCGAAAACGACGCCGGCATGTGGGAGCCGGTACGGCCTGCATCGAATCCGCCCGCGGACGACCACGCCTCGGCTGCCGCGTGGAACGCCGCGCGGCAGGCCCCGTACGTTCAGCCGCAGGGTCCCAACCCGTTCGCGCAGCACGGGGTCCAGGCCCCCTCCGCCGCACCCGCGCGGCCGCAGACCCAGGCCCCGGCCGCCGCGCCCGTCCCGCAACAGGCGCCCGTCTCCCAGCAGGCCCCGGCCCCGCAGCAGACTCCCGCGCCGGGAGCGTTCACTCCGCCGCAGCAGGCGCCGGTCCAGCACGCACCCCAGCATCCCCGCCCGCACAACACGAATGCCGACCAGCAGTACGCGGTGTCGGCGCGTGACCTGTCGACGTCGCTGCTCCTCAAGCAGGTCAAGCCGGCCCCCACCACGGGGTGGCGCAAGGCGCTGTACCAACTGTCCGGCCGGTACATCAACGTCGGCAACAGTGCGAAGGAACAGCGTCGGATCGAGCTGACCAAGCAGGTCAACCAGCCGCTGCAGGGTTGCTACAAGATCGCGCTGCTGAGCCTCAAGGGCGGAGTGGGCAAGACCACCACCACCGCGACGCTCGGCTCCACGTTCGCGTCACTGCGCGGCGACCGCGTGATCGCCGTCGACGCCAACCCCGACCGGGGCACGCTGAGTCAGAAGATTCCCCTCGAGACCCCCGCCACGGTGCGCAACCTGCTGCGCGACGAGCAGAGTATCGAAAAGTACAGCGACGTCCGCAGTTACACGTCGCAGAGCCGGCACCGGCTCGAGGTGCTCGCGTCCGACAGCGACCCGGCGGTGTCGGAGGCGTTCAGCGCGGACGACTACTCGCGGACCGTCACGATGCTCGAGAAGTTCTACAGCATCGTCCTCACCGACTGCGGCACCGGACTGATGCATTCCGCCATGCAGACCATCCTCGAAGAGGCCGACGCGCTCGTGGTGGTCAGTTCGGGGTCCGTCGACGGCGCCCGCAGCGCCTCCGCGACCCTCGACTGGCTCGACGCCCACGGATACCGCGAACTGGTGTCCCGGTCGGTGGCCGTCGTCAACGCGGTGCGACCACGGTCGGGCAAGGTGGATCTGCCGAAGGTCGTCGAGCATTTCGAGCAGCGGTGCCGCCTGGTCCGGCTGATTCCGTTCGATCCGCACCTCGAGGAGGGCGCCGAGATCGAACTGGAGCGGCTGCGTCCGAAGACGCGCAACGCTCTTCTCGAACTGGCTGCCGCGGTGGCGTCGGACTTCCCAGCGTCCAGTTTCGCGCTACAGGATCGTCGCTGAGGCGATGACACCGCGGGCGCCGGATCGACCGGCACCCCGGTCTCGGCTCATCCGGCGGGGTCCGCCGGACCGGTATCGGGTTCGTCGGACTTCTTCCGACGGGTCTCCCGGTCGACCTTCCAGAGGAAATCCGGATCGTCGTCGGGTCCCTGCACCCGATTGCTGAGCACGGGCCTGGTGTTCGGGCCGAACGCCTTCCAGAGCAGGACCGCCACTGTCACGAGCCCGATGAGTGCCAACAGATAGATCACCGCGCACCTCCTTACACCGCTCGAGGGTAGCCGGTATCCCTGAGCGTAGCCGCGTCGGCGGCAGAGGGCACCTACCCGGCTGGGTGGCGTCCGGGCAGTGTTGTCGCGGTCAGCCTTACGGTCGGCCTGCTTCTGTCGTGAGGGAGCGGAGCAGTTGCATGACCTCGGCCTCGCGGAAGCGGCGGTGTCCGCCCGGGGTGCGCAGCGATCCGAGCCGGCCCGCGTGCGCCCATCGCGTCACTGTCTTCGGGTCGACATGGAACAGGGCAGCCACCTGGCCCGGGGTCATGAGGGCTTCGTTGGATCCGCTGAATCCGGATCCGTTGTAGGTGGGTGCGCTCATCGACGGTCCTCCACTGCTTTCGACTGGTCTGTGCTGAAGCCGGCCGCTGTTGCGACTGATCTCGGTCATCGTGGCATCCGGCACCCCGGGTACTCGAACGATCTAATGTTGGTAAAGGGGAGGTAATAGACAAATCGGATAAGTCGGACGTGTGAGGAGCGGCCTCGGCGATGGGTAACCTGGGGGCGTGAGTGAGTCATCCGAGAAGCCAGAAGACCAGGTCGAGCGCCCCGGTGCTGCCGATTCGAGCGCACCGGCCAAGCAGGACGGGCGGGTGACCAAGGGGCAGCTGGCGCGCGACGTCGCGATCTATTCGATCGCCCGGCTGCTGCTGGTCGTCGTCATCGGCGCCATCATCCTCGGGGTGGCCGCACTCGTCGGAGTCGCCGTGCCGCTGCTCGTCGCGGCCATCTTCGCGGTCCTCATCGCACTCCCGCTGTCGCTGCTGCTGTTCGCGAAACTCCGCCGCCGGGTCAACGAGGGGATCGCCGCGTTCGACGCGCAGCGCCGCGCCGACCAGGCGGACCTGCGTGCCCGGCTCCGCGGTGAGGGCACGGCCCGGTGACGGACGGCGAATGCGTCGTCATCGACCGGAGCTTTCCGCGTGACTGGGTGGACAACGCAGTCCGCCTCATCGACGCCGACGCGCAGCGCAGCGCCGACACGCACCTGCTGCGGTACCCGCTGCCCGTCGAATGGGGTGTGCAGCTCTACCTGAAGGACGAGTCGACCCACATCACGGGCAGCCTCAAGCATCGGCTGGCCCGGTCACTGTTCCTCTACGCGATCTGCAACGGATGGATCACCGAGGGGACGACGGTCATCGAGGCGTCCTCGGGGTCCACCGCCGTCAGCGAGGCGTACTTCGCGAAGATGCTCGGCCTCGACTTCGTCGCCGTCATGCCGCGCAGCACGAGCGGCGCGAAGATCGCCCTCATCGAGGCGCAGGGCGGTCGCTGCCACTTCATCGACCGGCCGCCGGAGATCTACAGCGAGGCCCGACGGCTCGCCGCGGAAACGGGCGGTCACTTCATGGACCAGTTCACGCACGCGGAGCGGGCCACCGACTGGCGGGGCAACAACAACATCGCCGAGTCGATCTACCACCAGATGATTCGTGAAGAGCATCCGGTGCCGGAGTGGCTCGTCATGAGCGCCGGGACCGGCGGCACGAGCGCGACGCTGGGCCGGTACATCCGCTACCGCAGGCACGCCACCCGTCTGCTCGTGGTGGATCCGGAGAACTCGGCGTTCTTCGGCGGCTACGACACCAATTCCTGCGACTACGCGA
This sequence comes from Rhodococcus wratislaviensis, assembly GCF_041228765.1. Classification (NCBI taxonomy): domain Bacteria; kingdom Bacillati; phylum Actinomycetota; class Actinomycetes; order Mycobacteriales; family Nocardiaceae; genus Rhodococcus; species Rhodococcus wratislaviensis. The sequence continues at coordinate 2,832,244 of NZ_CP150488.1, forward strand.
CGGGGATGCCCTCGCGCATCGAGGGCATCGGCAGGCCGCGGGTGGAGCCGTCGTTCGTCGGGCAGGTCATCGACCGGATGATGCGGGTGCCCGACGCCGCGTCCATCGCGACGGCTCGGCACGCCAGTGCGGTGCTGGGCCGCCGGGTCGGCGGTTCCACGGGCACGAACCTGTGGGGTGCGTTCACCGTCGTCGCGGAGATGCTCGCGGCCGGACGGTCCGGCAGTGTGGTCACGATCCTGTGCGACGGCGGCGAACGCTACGCGGACACCTACTTCGACGACGACTGGGTGGCCGGGGAGGGCATCGACCTCACCGGTCCGGCCGCGGTGCTCGACCGCTTCGCGGCGACCGGGGAGTGGCCCGGTCAGCCCGGCTGAGGCGCGGTCGCGGCGGTCCGCGCCGGCGCCGTCACCGGGCGGGACATCGTGACCCGCGGCCACGCGGCGAGGCCGTGCCGGGCCTCGTCGGCGCGGATGCGTGACAGGCCCGGGGTCAGGGCGTCCTCCGGCAGCGGGCGGAAACCCAGCCGCTCGTAATAGGGGGCGTTCCACGGGACGTCGACGAACGTGGTGAGGGTGAGGGCGGGCAGTCCGCGGACGGCCGCCCACGACGAGATCTCGTCGAGGAGCAGGGCGCCGAGCCCCTGGCGGGCGTGGCCGGGGTGGACCGACACCTGCTCGATGTGGGCGGCCCCGTCGACCACGGCGACGAGTGCGTATGCGACCGGGACGTCGTCTGCGTCGACCGCGACCCAAATGCATTCCAGCTGGAGGTATTCGGTCAGCTCGTCGAGTGTGAACGGGGGATCGTCGGCGACGGCGTCCATTCCGATGTCACGAAACGGCGCACCCGCCGCGATTTCGATGTCTTGCAGAACGGGCAGGTCGGTGGAAATGGCCGGGCGGATCACAGGTCTTTTGTACCCGAAATCGTGCTGTTCGCACAGTTTCCCTGCACTTTCCGAAAACTTACTCCACCGTAGGCTACGCAACCGTAGGTTGGTAGCCTGGCGATAGGACGACGGAGCGGGGACGAGCATGGACAAGCCCGAGGTGACTCTCGAGAACTTCGAAGCGGTGTACGCGTACTACCGCGACCATCAGCAGAATCGGATGCTCGCCATGCTGGCGTACGCGTCGCTGTATGCGAAGTACCGGCCGCGGATCACGTACGCGGACGATGCGAAGGCGCAGCTGGCCGGGCTGGTGAAGTCCGGCAGGGTGCTGATCGTCGCCGCCAATCACATCACCCACAGCGATCAGTACACGCTCGCGGCCACGGCCTGGAAGACGCCGCTGCGCCGCGCTATCGGACGCACCCGGGTGCTCGCGAAGGACGAACTGTTCGTCGATCCCGACCTGCACAAGAAGGTCGACATGATGGGCGGTATCCCGGTGTTCCGCAGTAAGAACTACGGTCTCCGGGCGGTCGCCGACGCGGGCCGACTCATGATGGATATCTCCGCCGAACGGGTGTGCCGCGGTGACAACCTGGCGATCTTCCCCGAGGGCACGTGCAACGAGGACGACCCGACCCGCCTGCAGCACATCAACAGCGGCATCGGTCACATCGCGAAACGTGCGGCGGATCGCGGAGTCTCACCCGTGCTGCTGTCCATCGGCATCAGCTACGGGCCGGACGCCCACGGGCCCGATACGGAGAACGTGAAGTCGGCCAGCGTCTTCGTCGGAGAGCCACTGTTCGACCTCCCGGCGAAACCGATGGACATCGCCCACGTCGTGCAGAAGGACCTGCAGATCGCCGTCGACGGGGCGGTCGCGGCGTACTGACGGCCGCCCCGGAAATCTGTCAAGAAGGGTTGACACCTGATGGGTGTCAACCTAAATTGACATGCATGACCGAAGCAACCACGCTCGCCGCAGCGGCGGGCAGCCCCGACCCCGCCGAGGGGTTGCGGGCCGTGCGTGCGCTGCGGCGTCTCCTCGAACGGCTCGAGGCCATCCAGGTCGCCAACGCCCGCGCCCAGGGCTGGTCCTGGCAGGCGATCGCCGACTCCCTCGAGGTGAGCAGGCAGGCCGTCCATCAGAAGCACAATCGGAGAGGGAGGTGACGGCGCATGTTCGAACGATTCTCGACGGACGCCCGGGCCGTGGTGATCGGCGCGCAACAGGAAGCGCGCGCACTGAAGTCGCCACAGATCGGGCCCGAACACCTCGTACTCGCGCTGCTGTCCGTGGAAACCGAACCCGTCCACGGCATCCTCGCCGACGCCGGCATCGAGGAGGAGAAGTCGCGATCGACCGTCGCGACGCGCGGCACGGCCTTGAGCGACGCCGACGCCGAAGCGCTCGAATCGATCGGGATCGACCTCGACGCGGTGCGGCAGAGCCTCGAGCAGAATTTCGGCAAGGGCGTCCTCGACCCCGAAGAGCCGTCGGAGAAGCGCGGCTGGTTCGGCCGGAAGTCGGGGCACATCGGGTTCACCCGCGACGCGAAGAAGGCGATCGAACTGTCACTGCGGGAGGCGCTGGCGCGCAAGGACGATCACATCGGCGCCGAGCACATCTTCCTCGGAGTGCTGCGAGTGGCCGACGGCACGACGCGGGAGATCCTCGAGGTCCAGGTCGGTGTCGGCGAACTCCGCCGTCGCGTGCACGCGGCACTCGACGACCGCGCGGCCTGACCATCCCGGTCCCGCGTCATCCGGTTCCCGTTTGTCCGAACGATGTGCCAGCATGCACCCATGACCTTCTTGGTACGCCTCGTCATCAACGCGTTCGCGATCTGGCTGGCGGCAGCCTGGGTGTCGGGCATCGACATCTCCAGTTCGGGCAACGGAACCGGATGGGACATCGTGGTGCTGCTCGGCATCGCGCTGGTGTTCACCGTCGTCAACATCTTCGTCAAACCACTCGTGAAGTTGTTGTCGCTGCCCTTGTTGATCCTGACGCTCGGCCTGTTCACCCTGGTGATCAACGCCCTGATGTTGCTGCTCACCGCATGGTTGAGCTCCCAGACCGATTACGGACTGACCGTCGACGGCTTCTGGACGGCCCTGTGGGGAGGCCTGATCATCTCGATCGTCAACTTCGTCCTCGGCATCCTTCTCCCGGACGGCAACTGACCCGGCGGGGCGCTCAGGCGGCCGACAGGGCCACGGCGGTGGCGGCGCCCCAGATCAGCATCGCCAGCCCCGAATCCCGTAGCGCGGGAATCAGTGCGAGGCCCAGGCCGCCGGAGCGGACCGGCGCGTTCGCCCGGACCGCGAGAGGCAGGGCGAGCAGTCCGACGAGCGACCAGGGAGTGCGCAGCACCAGGACGAGCGTCACCACGAACGGGACCGTCAGCGTGACGAGATGCAGGATGCGGGTACGCGAGTCGCCGAGCCGGACGGCGAGCGTCCGCTTGCCGGATTCGGTGTCGGTCGGAATGTCCCGCAGATTGTTGGCGACGAGAACCGCGCTCGAGAACGAACCGACGGCGATCGCGGACACGAGGCCGGCCCAATCCACCGTCTCGGCCTGCACGTACTGGGTGCCCAGCACGGCGACGAGACCGAAGAACACGAAGACGGCGACCTCGCCGAAGCCGCTGTACCCGTACGGCTTCTTGCCGCCCGTGTAGAACCAGGCGCCCACGATGCACAGGGCGCCGATCAGCACGAGCCACCAGGCGGTGGTGACGGCGAGGACCAGACCGGCCACCGCGGCGACGCCGAAGCAGGCGATGGCCGCAGCCTTCACCGCCGACGGTTTCACCAGCTTCGACCCGACGAGCCGCAGCGGCCCCACCCGCTCGTCGTCGGTGCCCCGGATCCCGTCCGAGTAGTCGTTGGCGAAATTGACGCCCACGATCAACGCGAGAGAGACCACCAGTGCCAACACTGCCTTCCACCACACCGCGCCGCCGAGCGACGCCGCGGCGCCGGTGCCCACGAGCACCGGGGCGATCGCGTTCGGGAGGGTGCGCGGACGAGCGCCTTCGATCCATTGAGCAGCCGTTGCCATGTACCGATCTTTGCACCGAGCGAGAAGACGCCCGCACCCACGCCGTGCAATACCATCGAACGCGGTGGACCAGCACATGAGCGTGGACGAGAGGGTGGCACCCGCAAGCACACCGATCCAGGTCGCCTTGCTGGGTGAGGTATCGACGTGGCGGTCGGGCGTGCTCGCACCGCTGCCCGGCACCCGCGCGCGCAGCCTGCTGGTTGCTCTCGCCCGCGATCCCGGCCGGAGCCGGTCGGCGCAGGCCCTCATCGACGAGGTGTGGGGCGAGGATCCCCCGCGGTCCCCGATGAACGCGCTGCACACGCAGGTCTCCCGCCTGCGCGCGGCGTTGCCGGACGGGGCGCTGGAGATCGGCCCGGCCGGTTACCGGCTGGCGGTACCCAGGGATGCCGTCGATCTGACGCGCGCGGAGGACGTGGCACGCCGGCTGAGGGGCCGGGGGAACGGTCGCAGCGTCGGGCCGGACGAGATCCGCGACGCCCTCGCGCTGTGGCGCGGCGACCCCGGTGCCGACCTTCCCGGCGGTGCCGCCGCAACGGAACTCGCCGCCGATGCCGCAGTGATCCGGGGGAAGCTCGAGGCCGCGGAACTGGCGGCGCTGGTTGCGGTCGAAGACTGGGACGCCGCCCTCCCGAAGGCGCTGGCCCACGTCGCCGCCGAACCTCTGGACGAGCAAGCGCACGCGCACCTGATGCGGGCTCTCGCCGGGCTCGGGCGGGACAACGAGGCGCTGGACGTGTTCGCGACCTTCCGCAAGCGGATGGTGTCCCGGCTGGGGGCCGATCCGTCGCAGGCGCTCGTCGCCCTGCACACCGAGATCCTGCGGGGCGGACGTTCCGACGGGGTAGCGGCTCGGCACCTCGCGTCGCCGGATCGGGCGGCGATCGGGCTCCGCGCGGCACCCAACGCCCTCCTGGGACGCGACTCGGACATCACGGAGATCGAGAGGTTGCTCACGTCCTCGCGGGTGGTAACCGTCCTCGGGCCCGGCGGTGCCGGCAAGACGCGAATCGCACACGAACTGGGTGCGCGCGCCGCCGCAGGGACATCCGTGGCTCTGGTGGAACTCGCGTCGCTGCGCAGCAGTGAGGACGTCGTGGCGGCGATCAGCAGCACGCTCGGGCTCAGCGAGGTCGACATCGCGCCGGGCCGGCTCACCGTCAGCCGCGTCCATTCGGCGCGGGAACGGCTCCGGGAAGCGTTGTCGGCAGGGCCGATGCTCCTGATCCTCGACAACTGTGAGCACGTCATCGGCGCCTGCTCCGAGGTCGTGGCCGACCTGGTGGCCGCAGGCGACCAGCTGACCGTCCTCGCCACCAGCCGGTCACCTCTCATGCTCGCGTCCGAGGCCGTGTACCCGCTGCCGCCGCTCGCGATCGACGACGACGACGCGCCCGCCGTCCGACTGTTCACGGCGCGGGCCCGCGCCGTGCGGCCCACCGCGCGCCTCGACCCGGAGACGGTACGCAGCGTCTGCCGCACCCTCGACGGTCTCCCGCTCGCGATCGAACTGGCCGCCGCCCGGGTACGCAGCATGAGCGTCGAGGACATCGGCCGACGGCTCGAGCACCGGTTCGCGCTGCTGCGGTCGCACGACCCGACATCGCCCGAGCGGCACCGCACGCTGCACGCCGTCATCGACTGGAGCTGGCAGCTTCTGGGCGAGCAACAGCAGATCGCGCTGCGCAGACTCTGCCGGTTCCCGGCGGGGTTCACCCTCGACGCCGCCCGGACGATCGCGGAGTGGGACGGCGTCGACGACGTCGTGGACGCTGTCGAGGGTCTCGTCAACCAATCCCTGCTGTCCGTGTCGGAGACTTCGGACACGCTGCGCTACTACATGCTCGAGACGGTGCGCGAATACGGCGAGGAACAGCTCGCGGCGGCCGGCGAGGGATCGGAAGTGTTTGCTCGCCAAGGGGTCTGGGCAAGTCGGTTCGCGTCCGAGGCGCTCCGCCGGTGCCGCGCCGACCAGGTCGCGCTCGCGGACGACATCGACGCCGACCACGACAACCTGCTCGCGGTCCTCCGGTGGGCGGTCGAGCGCGACGACGCCGAGACGGTGGCGACCGTGTTCCCGGTGCTGGGCGGCCTGTGGGCCATTCGGGGCGCGCACTCGGAGGTGATGAACTGGACCCCGCGGATTCTCGGGTCGACGGCGGACGCGGACCTGACGGACGTCGGTTCGGAACTGGTGGCGTACACGTTCCTGCTCGCGGCGATGCACCTGGTCTTCGGTGGCCAGACACGCACGCTCGCCCGTGCGCGGATCCGGCTGCGTCACCTGCTCCGGGAACGCCCCGACCTTCCGTCGGTCACCGGGTTCGCGGTCCGGCTCATCCTGTCGCTGGGTTCGGGACGGCGCCTGGCCAGGATCGTCGCGGAAGGCGTGCGCTCGGAGGATCCGGAGACCCGCGCGGCCGCCCTCTCCGCGCGGGCCAGCATGCGGGAGAACCTCGGCGACTTCCGCGGCGCGATGAAGGATGCCGCGACCGTGTCCGAACTGTGCGGGGCGATCGGTGACGTGTGGGGCACAGCGATGGCGTCGCAGTTCCTCGGCTCACTGCAGAGCCAGTCCGGCGAGTACCGGGACGCGGTGCGGCACTATCAGGATGCCGTCGAGGGCATGCGGAAGCTGGGTGCGCAGGAGGAGGCGGATCAGCTGTGGAGCTTCCAGGCCTCCGCGCTGATCGCCGACGGTGACGTGGATGCCGGCCGGAAAGTGCTGGCCGAGACGGTACTCGAGCATCGCGGTGCGGGCACCGGGACGGACGACCACCAGCCGGACGAATGGCGGGCCGCCGCCACCGGCAGTCTCGCGGAAATCGATCTCGCGGACGGCGACGTCGAACGCGGGCTCGCCCGCTACCGTGAGGCGCTGGACATGGTGTATCCCCGGATGCTGTCCGAGCCGTACGCCGATCCGTTCGGAATGATGCTGGCGGCGTCGGTGGTGTGCGCTCACGTGCTGCACGGCCGGTCCGAGATGATGGTGGAGTTCGTGCCGAAGCTCGCGGAGGCAGCGCTGTCGAGGCTGGGGCAGGGTGCCTATCAGGATCTGCCGGTCACCGGGGCCGTCGCGGCCGGTGTGGGGTGCTTCGAGCTCGCGCACGGCGATCAGGAGCGGGGCCTCGCCCTGCTGGCGTTGTCGGTGAAAGCGCGCGCCCGGCAGGACATCGCCTCGCTGCGACACCCCGGGCACGTCGCGTTCGCGCTCGACCGGGTGGGCGAGGACCACTGGGAGTCGGCGCAGAAACGGTTCGGCAACTGGTCGCGCCGCGCGGTGCGCGCCGAAATCCTGGACCTGCTCGCCAGTTCGAGGTGAGCGTCGGCCTCAGGCGGGGACCCGGCCGCTCACCCGGGCCGCGCACGAGCGCAGAAGGTCGGTGAGTTCCGGATCGTCGACCGCCAGGCGTCCGGTCTTGCCGATCGCCGCAAGACAACCGACCACCGCGTTCTGCGCATCGTGCACCGGGACGGCGACGGCGCTGCGGCCCACCCGCACCTCGTCGACCTCTCGGGCCGAGCCCGCGTGACGGACGGCGTCGAGTTCGCCCTGCAGCGCGGCGATGTCGGTGATGGTCCGCGACGTGACTTGGCGCAGAATCGGCGGCACGAGGTCCGGACGGGACGCGAGGAGGATCTTGCCGATGGCGGACGCGTGCAGCTGCGCGGCGATGGTGTTCTCGCCGCTGAGTTCGTGGTCGGGGTCCCGGTCGATCAGTCGCACCCGGCCGCCCGCGAACGACGCCAGGTGGATCCCGAACCGGACCTGCTCGCGCAGTTCCTCGAGCACGGCGTGGTGGTCGACCGGGTCCGGCGCCGCATCCGCCCCCGCGAGCTGCCTTGTCCTGCGGCCCAGCGCGAACCCGGACAGATCGGCGATCCGCACCAGATAGCCGTCGGCGGTCAGGAGATTGAGCAGCCGGTACGCCGTGGCCTGGGGGATCCCCGCGTGCGCGGCGATGTCTCGCGCGGTCGCCCCGGACCCGAGTTGAGCCACGGCCTCGAGTAAAGCGAGTGCCTTCTGCACGGCGCGTGGTTCGTGGCCCGCGATCTCCCCGGCTCGGGCGCCCATCACCGGGACCCGGATGTACGTCCAGCCGCCGTCAACGCGAGGTTTCCGGCGGCGTCCGTGGCGAACACCCCGGCTCCCGGCAGCACGTCGTCCGTTTCCGCGGTGTCGAACACACCCATCGACCGCAGGCTCGCCGGGTGGCGCCATCGCAGGTACAGCTGCCACGCCGAACCCGACAGCAACAGGGTCAGCACCACGGTGGGGACCATCGCGAAGCCGTGGGCCATGTTCACGAACAGCATGTAGGCCAAAACGATTCCGCCGGCGGCGCTGCCCGCGACTCCCGCCACCAGTACGAGCGGGGTGTGCTCCCCGATCCGGCTGAGGAACCGCACCGACGCCACGGCCACCAGCACGTACGCCGCGACCACCGCGGTCCTGGCGATCAACTGCACGTGACCGAATCCGGTCGACTTGCCGACGATGCCGAACGTCGCGGCACCGGCGCACACGGCGCACACGATGACCGCCAGCGCCGCGTACGGGGTGCGGTAGCTGCGGTGCACCCGGGCGAACAGATACGGCACGACTCGTTCGATCCCCATCGAATACAGCAGGCGCGACGCGGCATTCGACGACGCCATCGCCGACGCCAGCCACGACGTGCCCAACCCGAGGTTCAGGGCGATCACCACGGCCGGGTCGACCCCGGTGGAGGTGCCGTGCAGGTACGCGTTGACCAGGGTGTCCGTGCGACCGGACCAGGCGGCCCACGCCGAGAAGATGAACAGAGCGCCGCAGATCATCGGCGTGAGCATCACGGTGCGGGTGACGGTGGCGAGCGGGCGCTTGGCCTCCGGCCCGAAGAACGTGGCGCTCTCGAAGCCGGCAAGGGCGAACACCGCGGCCAGCGTCATGAGCAGCGGCCCGTACGCGGAATCGGACGGTGGCACCGCGGCGTGCTGGCCGCCGGCGCCGGTCACGATCATCAGACCGACGATGAACAGCAACGAGCACGATTCGACGGCGAGGATGGCGAGGGCCGCGAACCGCACTCCGCGGACCAGGCAGCCGAGGATCACGATCGCGATCCCGGCGTACACGAGGAGACGTTCGGCGGGTTCGCGCAATTCCAGCCCGAAGAAGCCGAGCGTCGCGATCACGGCCTGGCCACCGTGGTACAGCGTCATCACCGCACTGCCCACGTACTTGGTCAGCATGGCGACCCCGGCGGTCAGCGCGGCACGCGTGCCGAGGCCCTGGAACACGAAACTGTAGAGCCCGCCCGCGGCCGCCATACGTCGCGTGAACTGCGAGACGCACACCGCGATCAGGGAGACCACCACCGTCGCGACGACGATCGTGATCAGACCGCTCAGCAGCATCTGGTGGGTGAACATGGTGACGGGCAGGACCACCATCGACACCGCCGGAGCCGTCGTGGCCACCGACTGGGCGAGAACCTCGAAGCCCGACAACTGCCGCCGGCCCAGCGCGCGCAACGGCGACAGGGCCTGACGTTCGGGCTCGCCGGTGGCGAACGAACGCGCGATGGCGTCGGAAAGGGCTGACATGCGCGTGAAACTAGCCGGGTCGTGTTGCCGAAAAGTTTCGGTTTCGGGTCGAACTCCGACTCGGGAGTGAGAACGGCACGCGCCCGTTCTCGCTCGCCGGCCTCAGACTGTTTCGCCGCCGACAACTTCCCGACTCGCGTCCCTCCCAGGATGAATCCGGACAAGTTACCCGGGTCGCCGGGCGCAAGAATGGGAGCGCGAATTGGCATTCACACGTAGATCTTTCATGAAGGGCCTCGGGGCCACCGGAGGCGCAGGACTCGCGTACGGTGCGATGTCGACGCTCGGGCTCGCACCGTCGACCGCCGCGCCCGCCCGCGCCTTCCAGCCACTCGCGGCCGGAGACCTGATCGGCAAGGTGAAGGGCAGCCACTCCGTGGTCGTGCTCGGCGGCGGCCCAGCCGGTCTGTGTTCGGCGTTCGAACTGCAGAAGGCCGGGTACAAGGTGACGGTCCTCGAGGCCCGCACCCGGCCCGGTGGCCGAGTCTGGACCGCCCGGGCCGGCACCGAGGAGACGGACCTGAACGGTGAGACGCAGAAGTGCACCTTCTCGGAGGGCCACTTCTACAACGTCGGCGCCACCCGCATCCCGCAGAGCCACATCACGCTCGACTACTGCCGCGAACTCGGCGTCGAGATCCAGGGCTTCGGGAACCAGAACGCGAACACGTTCGTGAACTACGCGAGCGACACGTCGCTGTCCGGCCAGTCCGTCACCTACCGGGCCGCGAAGGCCGACACGTTCGGCTACATGTCGGAACTGCTGAAGAAGGCCACCGATCAGGGCGCCCTGGACCAGGTGCTGACCCGGGAGGACAAGGACGCGCTGTCGGAGTTCCTCAGCGACTTCGGTGACCTGTCCGACGACGGCCGCTACCTGGGATCCTCGCGTCGCGGTTACGATTCCGAGCCCGGGGCCGGCCTGAACTTCGGCACCGAGAAGAAGCCGTTCGCGATGCAGGAAGTGATCCGCAGCGGCATCGGCCGAAACTTCAGTTTCGACTTCGGTTACGACCAGGCGATGATGATGTTCACCCCGGTCGGCGGCATGGACCGGATCTACTACGCGTTCCAGGACAGGATCGGCACCGACAACATCGTCTTCGGCGCCGAGGTCACGTCGATGAAGAACGTGTCCGAGGGCGTCACCGTCGAGTACACCGCAGGCGGCTCGAAGAAGTCGATCACCGCCGACTACGCGATCTGCACGATCCCGCCGCACCTCGTCGGGCGACTGCAGCACAATCTGCCCGCCGACGTGCTCACCGCGCTGAAGGGGGCCAAGCCGTCGTCGTCCGGGAAGCTCGGCATCGAGTACTCGCGCCGGTGGTGGGAGACGGAGGACCGCATCTACGGCGGCGCATCCAACACCGACAGGGATATCTCGCAGATCATGTTCCCGTACGACCACTACAACTCCGATCGGGGCGTGGTCGTCGCCTACTACAGCAGCGGCAAGCGGCAGGAGGCGTTCGAGTCCCTCACCCACCGCCAGCGGCTCGCCAAGGCGATCGCGGAGGGCTCGGAGATCCACGGCGAGAAGTACACCCGCGACATCTCGTCGTCGTTCTCGGGTAGCTGGCGTCGCACCAAATACTCCGAGAGTGCCTGGGCGAACTGGGCGGGCAGCGGCGGCTCGCACGGTGGGGCGGCCACTCCCGAGTACGAGAAGCTCCTCGAACCCGTCGACAAGATCTACTTCGCCGGCGACCACCTGTCCAACGCCATCGCCTGGCAGCACGGCGCCCTGACGTCCGCCCGCGACGTCGTCACTCACATCCACGAGCGCGTGGCCCAGGAAGCCTGACACACCCGAAGAACAAGGAGCCCGAACAGTGAAGTCTTTTCGTACCAAGGCCATGACCGCCGCGCTCGCCGCATCCGCTCTGATCGCCGGGGCGACGTCGTGCTCCTCCGACGAGGCGGCAGCGGAGGCGCCCGGCAGCACCTTCGTCTCGAAGTCCGTTCTCGAAGCCGGGGAAGCGAATCCGATGATCGCGCAGGGTGTCGCGATCGGTGGCGGCACCGCCGTCTACAAGTCGAGTGGCATCGGCCCGGGCGCGTCCAACAAGGCCGCACCCGAAGGCACCCCCGAGTCGTACATCGACACCGACGTGTTCGCGGGCGGCGCACTCCCGGCCGGAGTCACGATCACCGAAGCGCAGGGCATCAACGCGCTGAAGCGGATTCGCGACAATCTCGAGGCACAGGGCCTGACACTCGAGGACGTCGTGACCATGCGGGTGTTCCTCGACAACGCCCCCGGCACCGACCGCGCCGACTACGCCGGCTGGAACCGCGCCTACCGGCAGTTCTTCGCGAACACCAACCTCGACACCGGCGACACCGAACTGGTCCCCCTCGGCACCGCGGAACCGGCCGCCCCGATGGAACGGAACTCCGCGCGTCCCAGCCGGTTCGCGCTCGAGGTCGCAAGCCTGCCCGCCGCGGGCTGGCTCGTCGAGGTCGAGGTGGACGCCGTGTACCCCGACGGTGAGGAGCCCCAGTAGTGGGGGCGCTGAGCCCGAGCCACTGGGCGATCATCGCGGTGGTGCTCGTGGTGCTGTTCGGGTCGAAGAAACTCCCGGACGCCGCCCGCGGCCTGGGCCGCTCCATGCGGATCCTCAAGACCGAGGTGGGGGAATTGCAGGCGGACGCCCCCGAACTGGAGAAATAGGCGAAGCGAGCCGGTGGACCCCGCGTCCACCGGCTCGCTTCGTTCTTCGGGTGTCAGGCCTTACGCATGTACGTCCGCACCGTCAGCGGAGCCATGATCGCGACGATCACGGCGGCGCCGAGCAGCGACCACACGACATGGACACCGAAGTGGCCGTCGTTGACCAGTTCCCGCACCGCGGTCACGACGTGCGACACAGGGTTGACGTTCACGAACGCCTGCATCCAGCCCGGCATCGTGTCGGCGGGCACGAACGCGTTGGACATGAACGTCAGCGGGAACAGGATGAGCATCGAAATGCCCTGCACCGAGGACGCTTTGCTCATGAGGACGCCCATCAGGGCGAAGATCCAGCTGATCGAGAACGCGCAGACGATGACGAGCGCGCCTGCCGACACCACCCCGACGACACCGCCGCCTGGCCGGTAACCCATCGCGATACCGACGGCGAACGTGATGGTCGTGGCGATGCCGTACCGCACGACGTCGGCGAGGAGTGCACCGGACAGCGGCGCGATCCGGGCGATCGGCAGGGACTTGAAGCGGTCGAAGACGCCCTTGTCCATGTCTTCCCGCAACTGGGTGCCCGTCACGATCGAGGTGGTGATCACCGTCTGGACCAGGATGCCCGGGATGATGATCGGCAGATACGACGCCACGTCGCCGGAGATGGCGCCACCGAAGATGTACGTGAACATCAACGTGAAGATGATCGGCTGGACGACGACGTCGAACAGTTGCTCCGGGTTGTGCTTGATCTTGAGCAGTCCCCGGTACGCCATGGTCAGCGTGTTCGCGACGGACTGCTCGAGGCTGATCCGGTTCCGGGCCTCCGGAATCGGTTGGGGGCCCGCGTGAGTGCGGGATTCGAGGGTGGTGGTCATGCGACGCTCCGTTCGGTGTCGGCCTCGGTGGCGTCTGCGCCGTGGCCGGTGATGGTGAGGAAGACCTCGTCGAGACTCGGCTTCTGGACGGTGATCTCGTCGACGGCGATCCCGTGGTCGCGCAGTCGGATCAGCAGTTCCACGGTGAGCGACGGATCGGTCATCGGCGCGGTGAGGCGGCCGATCTCCGGGGTGATCGCCACCTCCACACCGAGGGTGTGGGCGATCACCGAACGCGCATCGTCGGTCTGCCCGCGATCGACCAGGGTCAACTGCAGAGAGGAGACGCCCACGGACGCCTTCAGCTCGTCGGCGGTGCCGTCCGCGATCACCTTTCCGCGGTCGATGACGGCGATCCGATCGGCCAGCTGATCCGCCTCGTCGAGGTACTGCGTGGTGAGCAGCACCGTCGACCCGTCCGCGACCAGCCTGCGGATCGTGTCCCACATCTGGGCGCGCGTCCGAGGGTCCAGACCCGTCGTCGGCTCGTCGAGGAACAGCAGCGGGGGATGGGCGATCAGGCTGGCCGCCAGGTCCAGACGTCGTCGCATGCCGCCCGAGAAATTCTTCAGCGGCTTCGTCGCCGCCTCGGTGAGGTCGAACTCCTCGAGCAGTTCCGTGCACTTGCGGCGGGCGTCACCCCGGCTCAGGCCCAGCAACCGGGCGAAGATCACCAGATTCTCGACCGCCGACAGGTCCTCGTCGACGGACGCGTACTGGCCCGTGACACCGACCAGCGAGCGAACCGCGTTCGGTTCGCGCACCACGTCGTGGCCGAAGATGCGGGCCTCGCCGCCGTCCGGACGCAACAGCGTCGCAAGCATCCGCACCGTCGTGGTCTTGCCGGCGCCGTTCGGGCCGAGCACTCCGTACACCGACCCGGTCGGAACGGACAGGCTCACGCCGTCGACGGCACGCTGACGGCCGAAGAGCTTCACGAGCCCGTCGGCCTCGATGGCTGGGGGAGTTGCAGTGAGGTTCATGCCGTAGACGATGCAGCCCACCCCTTGCAGCGGGCTTGCACGCCTCTTGCACGGGCTTGCGGACGCTGCTGTCCTGCGGATTCACAGACATTGGTCGGAATCAGGGGCAATTGCGCCGGAATCCGGCGAATGTCACGGCAAACGTCCGTCAGCGCCGGTGCTCGGCACGCGCGCAAGCCCTGCCGAAGCGCGCCTTGACGGCAGCGAAGTCGAACAGGTCCCGCCACGTCCACCGGACGACCTCGTACCCGGCGTCGCGGATCGCGTCCTCTCGGAGCTTCTCGCGGTGGACCGCTACTGCCGCCTGGCCACCGTCGACGCCGTATTTCCCCAGGCCATCGAACTCCCCGACCACGCCGAATTCTTTCCAGAAGAAATCGACTCGGCCAAGGAAGTCACCGGTGCCGTCGTGGAGCACGTGCTGGAGTTCGGGAGACGGCAGGTTGTGCCGACGGATCTGGATGCGGCTCAGCGACTCCCCAGGGCTCTCGCTGCGACCGTCCAGGAAGCTCGCTGCCCGCCGCGCTGTCGCGATACCTTTGCGAGGTCCTGCCCTGCCGACCTCGTCCAGAATCTCGTCGAGCGTGACGAGTCGACGGTGCAGCGCCGAATCGCCGACGACGACGGCTTGGTCGAACGTCGAGATGCGTGCGGTGTCGACCACTGTCCGGGCGGGGGAGGTGACCGCCAGCCCGCCCAGGGTGACGACGTCGGACGCGTCCAACGGCGTGGCGTGGACGTGGACTCCCGTGGTTCGGCCACCGCCGGAGGCCTGGCTCCTCGTCAGATGCACCCGTTCCAATGGCAGGTCGCCGAGGTCCATGCCGTGCAGCAGTGCCGCAGAGGTGTGGCTCACCACGACGCCGGGTGGTCGCGACTGCAGGGCCGCCGCAATGCGGGCCCGGTGTAGCGCAGGCGCATCGAGTGCGGCGAAGTGCTCGTCGGAAACGTACGCACCCGCCGCGATTCGCACGAGACGTCCGGAATCGCGTGCATGCCGGATCTCGGAGTCGGTGAAACCGTCGGCCAAGGCTCTGCGTCGAAAGATCACGTCGTCGCTCATGGCGACATCGTGCCCCACCCCCGCGGTGGTGATCGGTTCGCTCACCTGGGCTTTCGCGGAGCCTGTGGATAGAGGTCGGCTTGTGGATAACAGCATCCGCGTGGATTCTGGCCAGACGCGCGGAAATTGCGGGCGCATCTGGCCAATGTCTACGCAGATCGGCGACCCGCTAGCCGAACCGCGATTCCAGCGCGCGCCGGTCGATCTTCCCCGGACCTCTGAGGGGGAGGGCGTCGACGAGGTGCAGTTCGCGTGGGGCGGCGGTGGGGTCGAGGGTGCGTTCGACGACGGAGCGGAGTTCGGCGAGTGTCGGTTCGGTGCCGGGCTCGGCGACGACGACGGCGGTGACACGGCGCCCCAGTCGCTCGTCGGGGAGGCCGATCACCGCGCATTCCCGGACCGCGGGGTGCGTGACGAGGGCCGCCTCGACCACCTGCGGGACGACGGTGAGACCGCCGGTGGAGATGGCCTCGTCGAGCCTGCCGGAGATGCTGAGGACGCCGTCGGTGACGGCGCCGGCGTCGTCGGTGCGGAACCAGCCTGGTTCGGCGAACGCCGGGTGGTCGGGGAGTCCGCGGTAACCGGACGCGAGCATGTGCCCGCCGAGGAGGACGCGGCCGTCACCGTCGATCCGCATCCGGGCGCCGTCGAGGGGCACCCCGTCGTACACGCATCCACCGCACGTCTCGCTCATTCCATACGTACGGACGACGGTGATGCCGGCGTCGACGGCGCGCCGCAGGACCGGGGCGGGGGTCGCGGCTCCGCCGAGGAGGACGGCGTCGAGTGCGGCCAGCGACGCCACGGCGTCGGGGTGGTCGAGGGCCTTGACCAGCTGGGTCGGAACGAGCGAGGTGTAGCGGCGGGGGCCGTTCATCGACGCGAGTGCGGCAGGCAGCGCACCGGGGTCGAAGCCGTCGGTCACGTCGATCACCACCGGCTCGGTGCCCGCGAGGACGCTGCGCAGCAGCACCTGCATGCCCGCGATGTGGTGGGCGGGAAGAGTCAGCAGCCAGGAGCCCGGACCGCCGAGCCGCGCGTGTGTCGCCTCACCGCTGGCGCGGAGAGCGGCCGCGGACAGCATGGCCCCCTTCGGCACTCCGGTCGTGCCCGACGTCGCGACCACGAGGGCGACGCCGTCGTCGATCGGATCCCCGGGGCGCAGCGCATCCGTCAGTCGCCGGGTCTCCCGCTCGTCCGCGGCGGGGACGGGGAGCGCGGCCGGGGCGGTGCCGTCGAGGATCGCCGACAGCTGCGGCAGGATGCCGAGAACCCCGGCACCCGACGGGACGGGCAGGACCTGCAGTTCGCTCACTGTGCAGGCCCGGCGAGCGGCCAACCGCCCGCTGCGAGGTTGCTGCGCACCCGGTCGACGTCCGACTCCAACGGCAACTCGTCGGTGACCTTGGTGATGAGTACCTGGATGTCGGTCTTCTCGATGGGCAGATCGCCCTCCTCGACGAGGGCGTCGGCGACGGCGTCCACCTCGTCTTCCGACAGACGGCGGGTGAGCAGCGCGAACAGCGGAATGTAGTCCTGCTCGGGCACGCCGTTCGGGTAGCCGGCTCGCAGCCAGCCGATGATGGAGGAGAGAAACGGTGGAAGGCTCATGGTTAGCCTGCGTCGCGGGTTTCTTCCGTGTCGCCGGAATCGTCGCCGCATTCGGCGTCGGGTCCGACCGGCCACCCTCCGGCCTCGAGGTTCTCCGTCACCCGGGCGACGTCCTCCTCGGACGGTTCCTCGTGGGTGATCTCGCTGATGAGGCGGCGGATGTTGTCGTAGTCGACGTGGCGTTCGGGTGTCTCGTGGGCCGTCTCGATGGACAGCGCGACGACCTGTTCGATTTCCTCGTCGGTGAGACGGCGACGCAGCACGGCCAGCAACGCGAAATGGTCCTTCGCCGGGATTCCCTCGGGGTACCCGGCGCGTAGCCAGTCGAGCACGGAGCGAAGTGAATTCTTGGGCACGCGTTCGGCTTCTTTCGTCGATGGAACGGGACTCGTGGTCGCCGCTCAGAAGATGTGGATACCGAAGCTGCTGGCCAGGAAGCCCTGCATCAATAGCAGTATCCCAGTGATGATCGCGATCAGCACCACGGCGAAGCAGGCCCAGGCGCCGATCCGGCCTGCGACGGTCGGCTGCGAGACTCCCTCACCGGTGTCCGCGCCGCCGAGAGAACGGAGTCCGAGCGCGAAGATCGCGGGGAGGCCGGCACCGAACAGCAGACCGACGAGGATGACCTGCCAGAGCGAGTGGATGGTGGTGGTCAGCAATGTCATGGCGCGCCCCCTCAGCGGTTCGTGGCGGGACCGGCGGAGTCCGCGGTCTCGGCCACGCCCGGCTCTGCGGGTTCGGCGGGAACGTGGGCGTCGTCCGACTCCCACTCGGCGTTGACGTTGCCGGACGTCACCGGCTGCAGGCGGGAGCGCAGGTACATGAACCCGGCGAGCACGATCAGGGCGGCGAACACGACGAGAACACCGGGCAGACCACCGATCATGTGGGCGATGACCCAGCACACGGCTCCGACGATCGCCGCGGACGGCAGCGTGACCAGCCACGCGACGGCCATACGTCCGGCGATGCCCCAGCGGACCTCGGCGCCCTTGCGTCCGAGCCCGGTGCCGAGGATGGAGCCGGTCGCGACGTGTGTGGTGGACAGCGGCAGTCCCAGGTGGCTGGACGTCAGGATGATGGCGGCGGAGGAAGACTCCGCGGCCATGCCCTGGGGAGCGGCGATCTCGACGAGTCCCTTGCCGAGTGTGCGGATGATGCGCCAGCCGCCGAGGTAGGTGCCGAGCGCGATGGCGATCGCACAACTGAGCTTCACCCAGAACGGCATCTCGTCGTCGGCGGACAGGGATCCGTGCGCGACCAGTGCGAGGAAGATCACGCCCATCGTCTTCTGGGCGTCGTTGGTTCCGTGGGCCAGCGACACCAGGGACGCGGAACCGATCTGACCGATGCGGAACCCGTGCTCCTTGGTGTCCTCCGGCACGCCCGAGGTGATCCGGTAGACCAGCTTGGTGCCCGCAGTGGCGACCAGTGCTGCGACCACAGGGGCGAGGACGGCGGGAACGACGACCTTGCTGAGCACGCCGCCCCACTCCACACCGCTCATGCCGATGGACGCGATGGCCGCACCGATCAGTCCGCCGAACAGTGCGTGGGAAGAGCTCGACGGCAGGCCGAGCAGCCACGTCGCCAGATTCCAGATGATGCCGCCGACCAGGCCCGCGAACACGATGAGCAGCAGATCCTCGCCCCCCACTTCGCCCAGGTTCACCACGCCCTTGGCGACTGTCGCCGCCACCTCCACGGACAGGAACGCGCCGACCAGATTCAACGATGCGGAGAGCGCGACAGCGGCCTTGGGGCGCAGAGCTCCCGTCGCGATCGAGGTGGCCATTGCATTGCCGGTGTCGTGAAAGCCGTTTGTGAAATCGAAAGCGAGGGCGGTGACGACCACCACCAGGAGAACTACGAGCTCTGCGGTCACACCCAGATTGTGCGGATTTCAACCGAAAAAGTACAGCTGACGTCCGGTGCACAGGATCACTCCTGCGTATGGCCTCCGGTCAGTTCTCACCCTTCGGACGGGAGTCGCGGCGGATGGGGTGATCCTCCGGGATCTGCACCAGAACGATCGGGATTCCGTCGGGGTCCGCGATCCACATCTCGTACAGTCCCCACGGTTCCTGCCGGGCCTCGCGGTCGATCTTCACCCCGGCGAGAACCAGCTCGGTCTGGACCGCGGTGAGATCGCGAACCTGCAGCCACAGGGCGCCGTCGAAGGAGGACGACTCACCGGTTCCACCGTGCGCGGCAACCTCGATCAGGCCCTGACCGGCGAAGAACACCGTGCCCCCGGGGTATTCGCGGGCAGTGGCGAGACCGAGGATGTCGCGGTAGAAGCTCAGCGTCGTCGTGTAGTCGCGCGGCCGTAGAATCGTCCTGCTGCTGAGGATCTCCACCCGTCACCCTCCTTCGCCGGGCCGGGCTTCGTGTCCCGTCCGGCCGTGTGTGCGTCGATCTTCCTTCATCTCCGCCTCGAACAGGTGCCGCCGTCCGTCGGCGAGTTCGTGACGAGCGCCACGTTCGTGCTCGCGCAGCGGCGACCAGTAGTGGTCGTCGAACTCCTCGACGAGCTGGAACGTCCACCGGCCCTCGACGACGTTGCGCCCCACCAGCTCGGACTGCACCCGGTCCGCGACGGCCGCGTGTCCCGCGTCCCGCAGCGCGTCGACGGCTTCACCGAGCTGAAGATCGGCGTGTCCGATCAGCTGATGGAACGAGTAGAGGTGCCCGCGGGCACGCTCGACCGTTTCGAGGGCCTCGGACAACTTCCCGAGCGCGGCGACGGTGTCGTCACTGACTCCGGGCGGACGACGATGTTCCGGTGCGGGGAGCTCGCGGTCGATGCTCATGTGGGTCAGTGTGCCCGAATCGGGGTCGCCGCGCGCCCTCTCCTGCCGAGGCGACGAATCCGCTCGCGGATTTCACCCCCCGAGGGTCTACTCGCGCGCGACCGGCCGGTGCTGGACTGGACAGGCAGCGTCGGACGACGAGGGGACTGGGCCATGAGTTCGAGCGTGACAGGCGTGCCGATTCCGGGTGGCGAATCGTTACCGTTCCCGCCGACGCCGTCGGGAAGCATCGCCGGCCGGACCATGCAGGAGTCGGTGTACAGCCCCCATCCGAAGGAGCGGCGGCTCCACGACGACGCCCCGAACATTCTGATCGTTCTCATCGACGACGCCGGGCCGGGCCTGCCGAGCGGTCTCGGCGGTGAGGTGAACACCCCGACGCTCGATGCGATGTTGCAGGACGGTGTCGGCTACAACCGATTCCATACGACCGCAATGTGTTCGCCGACCCGGGCGTCGCTGTTGACCGGCCGCAACCACCATCGCGTCGGGAACGGGCAGATCGCCGAGCTGGCCAACGACTGGGACGGCTACTCCGGCCACATCCCCCGGTCGAGTGCGACGGGGCCGGAGGTGCTGCGCCAGTACGGGTACAGCACTGCCGCATTCGGGAAATGGCACAACACACCGGCCGAGGAGACCACCGCCGCCGGTCCGTTCGACAACTGGCCGACAGGTCTCGGGTTCGAGTACTTCTACGGCTTCCTCGCCGGCGAGGCGTCGCAGTACGAACCGAACCTGGTGCGGAACACGACGGTGGTGCTGCCCCCGAAGACACCGGAGCAGGGTTACCACCTCAGTGAGGATCTCGCGGACGACGCCATCGGCTGGCTGCGCAGGCACAAGGCATTCGATGCCGACAAGCCGTTCTTCATGTACTGGGCAAGCGGCTGTCTGCACGGACCGCACCACATCATGAAGCCGTGGGCCGACAAGTACGCCGGGAAGTTCGACGACGGATGGGATGCCTACCGGGAGCGGGTCTTCGCGAGGGCGAAGGAGAAGGGCTGGATCCCGCCCGAAGCCGAGTTGACCGACCGCGACCCGACGATGGCCGCGTGGGACGACATTCCCGAGGACGAGAAACCGTTCCAGCGCCGGCTGATGGAGGTGGCGGCCGGGTACGCGGAGCACTGTGACGTCCAGGTGGGCAGGCTGTTCGACGAGCTGGACCGTCTCGGGTACCGGGACGACACCCTGATCCTGTACATCTGGGGCGACAACGGCTCGTCCGGTGAGGGCCAGAACGGCACGATCAGTGAACTGTTGGCGCAGAACGGCATTCCGACGACACCGGCGCAGCACATCGCGGCACTCGAACAACTCGGTGGCCTCGACGTCCTGGGGTCGCCGAAGACCGACAACATGTATCACGCGGGCTGGGCGTGGGCGGGCAGCGCACCGTACAAGGGGATGAAGCTGCTGGCCTCCCATCTCGGTGGCACCCGCAACCCGATGGTCGTCCGGTGGCCGGCGAAGGTGGCACCGGACCCGGCACCCCGCACGCATTTCCTGCACTGCAACGACGTGGTGCCGACGCTGTACGACATCGTCGGGATCACCCCGCCGCGGACGGTGAACGGTGTTCCGCAGGACCCGGTGGACGGCGCCAGCTTCGCGCAGACGCTCGTCGAACGCGGCGCGGCCGGGGGAAAGCTCACCCAGTACTTCGAGATCATGGGCAGCCGGGCGATCTACCACGACGGCTGGATGGCGTCCGCGTTCGGGCCGCGCGCACCCTGGGCGGCCGGTGTGCCCGGTGGCATCCGCGACTGGAGCCCGGACGACGACGTGTGGGAGCTCTACAACCTGGACGAGGACTGGACCCAGAACCGGGATCTCGCCGAGCAGCATCCGCACAAGCTGGCGCAACTGCGGGAACTGTTCGTGATCGAGGCCGCGAAGAACAATGCGCTTCCCATCGGCGGCGGGCTGTGGGTCATCGCATTGCATCCCGAGCAGCGGATCACGACGCCGTACACGAGCTGGGAGTTCTCCGGCGACACGATCCGCATGCCCGAGTTCTGTGCTCCCGCGCTGGGCAACAAGAACAACCGGGTCACCCTCGACCTCTCCGCGCCGGAGAATCCGAGCGGCGTGCTCTACGCACTGGGAAGCAATGCCGGCGGACTCACGTGCTTCGTCGACGACGGCTACCTCTGTTACGAGTACAACCTGTTCATCCTGATGCGCACCAAGATTCGTGCGACCGTGCCGATCCCGCCGGGCACCCGCACCGTGCAGGTCGTGACGGAGTTCGTCGAGGCGCGGCCCGGTGGACCGCTGAACGTGAAGCTCTGTGCCGACGGCACCGTCGTCGGGGAGGGGCAGGTGCCGGTGAGCGTGCCGTTGCTGTTCACAGCCAACGACTGTCTCGACGTCGGCACCTGCCTCGGTTCCCCGGTGTCGCTGGACTACTACGACCGGGCGCCGTTCCCGTTCAACGGCACCATCGACCGCATGGCGGTCGAGTACACGTAGGGAAGGCTCAGAAATACCAGGGGTACGGCTTCCAATCGGGTTCGCGCTTCTCGAGGAAGGAATCGCGGCCCTCCACGGCTTCGTCCGTCATGTACGCCATGCGGGTGGCCTCGCCTGCGAACAGCTGCTGCCCGACGAGACCGTCGTCCTGCAAGTTGAACGCGTACTTGAGCATGCGCTGGGCCTGCGGGGACTTGCCGTTGATCTTGGTGGCCCAGTCGATTGCGACGTCCTCGAGTTCGGCGTGGTCGACGACCTTGTTGACGGCGCCCATCCGGTGCATCTCCTCCGCGGTGTACGTCTCACCGAGGAAGAAGATCTCGCGGGCGAACTTCTGGCCGACCATCTTGGCGAGGTAGGCACTGCCGTACCCGCCGTCGAAACTGCCGACGTCGGCGTCGGTCTGCTTGAAGCGGGCGTGTTCACGGCTGGCGAGCGTCAGGTCGCAGACCACGTGCAGGCTGTGACCGCCGCCCGCGGCCCAGCCGTTGACGAGGCAGATGACGACCTTCGGCATGAACCGGATCAGCCGCTGGACCTCGAGGATGTGGAGGCGTCCGGCGCGGGCCTTGTCGACGGTGTCCGCGGTTTCGCCTTCCGCGTACTGGTATCCGCTGCGGCCGCGGATGCGCTGGTCGCCGCCGGAGCAGAACGCCCAGCCCTCGTCCTTGGGGCTCGGACCGTTGCCGGTGAGCAGCACGGCGCCCACGTCGGACGTCATCCGGGCGTGGTCGAGCGCCTGGTACAACTCGTCGACGGTGTGCGGTCGGAAGGCGTTGCGCACTTCGGGACGGTCGAACGCCACCCGGACGATTCCCTGGGTGACATGCCGGTGGTAGGTGATGTCGGTCAGGTTCTCGAAACCGGGAACCGGTCGCCAGTGCTGCGGGTTGAAAGTCACGGCTCCGAGGTTATCGGGTGGCGTTGGCGGGTGTCCGCGCGCGCAGGACTTTGCCCGGGTTTACCGTGCAGGTATGAGCGAACAGGCTGCCGACGTCACCCGTCTCGACGGCAAGGGCGACGACGAGTACGAGCACCACGGCGGGTTCCCCAAATACGAGCCGGTGACACCCGGTCCGGACTGGGCGCGGTTCGTCGAGGGAATGCGCACGTTGCAGGACCTCGCGGTGTCGGTCGACGCCCCGGACGACGTGCTCACGCAGGCCGCGGACCAGGTGGAGAAGCTGGCCGAACTGCTCGGCCCACACGTCGTTCCCGAGGGGCGGTCGCCTGCGGGCCGCACCATCGAATTGCCGGGCCGGGGGAGTCTCCTCATGCCGCCGTGGAACATCGAGAAGTTCGGGCCCGAGGGGGTGCGCAGCGCGGGCATGTTCCGGCGCTACCACCTCGGTGGCAACGGCGCCGCGCACGGCGGCACACTGCCCCTGCTGTTCGATGACTTGATGGGCATGATCGTCCACGCATACGGGCGGCCCATCAGCCGTACCGCCTACCTGCATGTGAACTACCGCGCGATCACACCGCTCGACACGCATCTGACCGTCGAGGGCAGCGTCGACCGGGTGGAGGGGCGCAAGACGTTCATCACCGCCCGGTTGATGCAGGACGACACGTTGCTCGCCGACTGCGAGGCCCTCATGCTCCAGTTGCTGCCCGGGCAGCCCTGACCCCGTGACGTCCCTGCCCTCCGTGGAGGAGGTCCTGGCCGACGCCGTCGTGGTGAGTCTGCCCATGCGCGTGCGGTTCCGCGGCATCACGACGCGAGAAGCGTTGCTGCTGCGCGGTCCCGCGGGGTGGGGCGAGTTCGCGCCGTTCCCCGAGTACGCGGACGACGAGGCGGCGCACTGGTTGCAGTCGGCGATCGAGGACGCGTGGCTCGGGCCGCCACCCGCGCTCCGGGAGCGGGTGCCGATCAACGCCACCGTCCCCGCCGTCGACGCCGCCCGGGTGCCCGCGGTCCTCGAGCGCTACCCCGGCGCACGGACCGCGAAAGTGAAAGTGGCCGAACGTGGACAGACCCTCGACGACGACGTCGCGCGGGTGCGGGCGGTCCGCGCACTCGTTCCGAACGTGCGCGTCGACGCGAACGGGGGATGGTCGGTCGACGAGGCCGAGACCGCACTGCGGGCACTGACCGTCGACGGTCCGCTCGAATACGTAGAGCAACCGTGCGCGAGTGTGCCCGAATTGGTGGAGGTCCGCAGGCGGATGCCCGACGTGCGGGTGGCCGCCGACGAGAGCATCCGGCGCGCCGAGGATCCGCTGAAGGTCGTGCGGGCCGGCGGTGCCGACGTGGCCGTCGTGAAGGTCGCCCCGCTCGGGGGGATGCGACGTCTGCTGTCGCTCGCGGACGAGTTGTCTTCGTACGGTGTGCCGGTGGTCGTGTCGAGCGCCTTGGACACCGCTGTCGGCATCGCCGCTGGTGTCGCCGCTGCCGCCGCGCTCCCCGAATTGCAGTTCGCGTGCGGTCTGGGCACCGGGGGCCTCTTCGAGGCGGACGTGGCCCGTCCCCGCGAACCGGTGGACGGCGAGCTCACCGTCGAAGCGGTGGTACCCGACGTCGAACGCGTCACGGCGCTCGCCGCGTCCGCGGAGCGTTCACGCTGGTGGGTCGAGCGGGCGCGCCGGTGCCATGGCCTGCTCGAACAACGCGGAGTCCGGTTTTTCGTATAGTGTCTGGCCGGACCTGATCGCTCAGTCAATACGGAGGCATTGAAAGTGGTTGCAGCTCTGAACGAAACCCTGCTCGACGAGTCGCGCGTTCCTGCGGTCATCGCAGACGTCCAGGCTCTCATCGACGCGGAGGTTTCGGACAAGTCGGGGGCCTCGGGACTGGCACTCAAGGGTGGATACGGCGCCGTCAAGAAGGTGGGACCGTCGATCGTGCCGGACGCC
Organism: Rhodococcus wratislaviensis; assembly: GCF_041228765.1. Taxonomy (NCBI): domain Bacteria; kingdom Bacillati; phylum Actinomycetota; class Actinomycetes; order Mycobacteriales; family Nocardiaceae; genus Rhodococcus; species Rhodococcus wratislaviensis. The sequence continues at coordinate 2,857,181 of NZ_CP150488.1, forward strand.
ATCGAGGGCCTGCTGCCGGCATTCGTCACCAAGCTCGAGCCGTACTGGCAGGCCTTCACCGCCAGTGGTGAGGCCGGATTCTCCGAGTACCTGGTCGCGCGTGGCGACGAGGTCGCGGACTCGCTCCTCGGGGTGACCGACGAGCGCATCGAGGGCAGCGACCGCGGTGCTGTCAAGAAGGTGTACTCGTCGCTGCGTCCGTCGGCGAAGAAGAATGTGATCGAGGCACTTCCGCGTCTGGGCGCCCTCGTTCAGAAGCACGCCAACTGAGAACCCAGGTGAGTGGCAAAGTGTGCCCCGGCACGCTTTGCCACTCACCTGCGGTCAGTTGGCAGCGTGACCGTGGCGCCAGTACCCCGTGAACGAGATGTCGGCCTTCGGGATGCGGCGCTCGTTGACGAGGTGGCGTCGCAACGCCGTCGTCAGTTCGCTCTCGCCTGCGATGAACGTGTAGGACGGCCCGGCAGGCAGTTCCGCCTGTTTCACCGTGTTCAGCGCGAGTACTCCCGGACGGGCATCGGCGTCCTCGCGCACCAGCCAGTGCACGTTCACGCCGTCGCCCACCGAAACCTCCTGAGCGTCTTCGGCATCGGGAATCTCGACGAACACCTCGGCCCGCAGGTCCCGCGGTGCCGAACGCAGGATCCCCACGATTGCGGGAAGCGCGCTCTCGTCACCGACCAGCAATTGCCACTCGGCGTCCGGCGTCGGGTTGTAGATCAGGCCCTCGTCGAGGATCGCCACCTCGTCACCGGCGGCGGCCGAGTTGGCCCACGCCGACGCGGGACCGAGGTCACCGTGCGACGCGAAGTCGATGTCGATCTCGGTGGTGTCGCCGAACGTTCCCGACCCCGCCACGCGGATCTCGCGGATCGTGTAGTTGCGCACGACCGGCCGGGTGTCCTTGGACATCAGCTTGTACTGGGCGTACCAGAGGTTGCTCGCACTGGTCGGAAGCCGCAGCGTGCTCTGTCCCCGTTGGGGGATGAACATCCGGAACCACTGGTCGAACCCCATCGGGGCGACGGAGTCGAGTTCCTCGCCCGCGATGGTGACGCGGACGAAGTTCGGGCTGATCTGCTTGCCGGCGACGACTCGTGCGGACGCGATCCGGCGACTCTGAGGTTTGACGAACTTGCTGCGTTGAGCCATGGCGTTGGGTGCTCCCCCGAGGAATAGCGGTGCGATTTGTCAGGTAAGCCTAACCAATTGATCGGTTATTCGGGGCGATGCGGGCGGTCGAGCATCACGACCTTCGGCGGCAGGCCCCACTCGTTGCGGCCGAGGCGGCTGAGCGGGGCGAGAGCCGCGAAGTCCGGGAGTCCGTCGTCGGCGAGCGCCTCGGACCGCACCGCGACCGTGACGACGTCGCCCATCACCACGAACGAATCACCGACAGGTATCACCTGGTGCAGGGTGCATTCGATGGCGACTGGCGAACCCGCGACCCGGACGGGACGAACCCGCTCGCTGGGCTCGGTGTCGATGCCCAGCGCAGCGAACTCGTCGACATTGCTGTCGTACGTGGCGGAACTGGCGTTGACCGTCGACATCAGCGGCTCCGTCGCCAGGTTGATCACGAACTCTCCCGTCGCCTCGATGTTGCGGAGGCTGTCCTTGCGGGTGACCGAGGTGAACTGCACCACCGGCGGGCGGGTGCTGGACACCGAGAAGAAGCTGTACGGGGCCAGGTTGGCCACCCCGTCCGCCGAGACCGTGGACACCCATGCGATCGGCCGGGGCACGATCGAAGCGGTCAGCACCTGGTACATGCGGTGCGGGGGAAGCTCGGCGGGATCGAAGACAGTGCGCATGCGTTCATGGTGTCAGCGCCCGCGATGTGGCCGTGAACTCACCCGGCGAGGTCGCCGGACGGACTTGCCGGAGTATCTGACACTCTTGATGTCGTGAACCCGTCCACTGCACAAGCCACCGCGGTCGTCGACGAACTGGTCCGCGGGGGAGTACGCGAGGTCGTGCTCTGCCCGGGTTCGCGCAACGCGCCGCTGGCGTTCGCCCTGCAGGCCGCCGATCTCGAGGGCCGGCTGCGTCTGCACATGCGCATCGACGAACGCACCGCCGGATTCCTCGCGCTCGGCCTGGCCGTGGCCGGCAAGCGCCCCGTCCCGATCGTCATGACGTCCGGCACCGCGGTCGCCAATCTCGGACCCGCGGTCCTCGAGGCGAACTACGCCCGGGTGCCGCTCGTGGTGCTCAGCGCCAACCGCCCGTACGAGATGCTCGGCACGGGCGCCAACCAGACCATCGAGCAACTCGGACTGTTCGGCAGCCAGGTGCGCGCGACCATCAGCCTGGGCCTGGCCGAGGACGACGCCGGGCAGAACAGCCAGTGGCGTTCGGCCGTGTGCCGGGTCCTCGCCGCCGCGCGCGGCACGAGGTCCGGCAACGCCGGTCCCGTGCACTTCGACATCCCGCTCCGGGAACCGCTCGTTCCCGACGTCCACGCGCAAGGCCCGGTCCCGCAGGGACGACCGGGTGGCGCGGCGTGGACCACCACCCAGCACGCGACGCTCGACGTGCCGATGGACCTCGACCTCACCCCCGACACCATCGTGGTCTCCGGGCACGGGTCCGCGCTGCGGCCGGAACTTGCCGGACTTCCGACGGTCGCCGAGCCGACCGCGCCTCTGCACGGCATCCCGGTGCATCCGATGGCGCTGCCGCAGCTCAAGCCGCGGCAGGCCGTCATCACTGGACGCCCCACACTCCACCGGTCCGTGTCGAAGGTTCTGGCCGATCCGGCGGTGGCCGTCTATGCGCTCACCACCGGCCCCCGCTGGCCCGACGTGTCCGGCAACGTGCTGGCCACCGGAACCCGCGCGGTCGTGTCCGGTGAACCCGACCGGGCCTGGATCAACCGGTGCCGCACGCTGTCCGAACACACCGACAAGGCGGTGCGCGCGCAACTCGCCGCCCACCCGAAGGCGACGGGACTGCACGTGGCGGCGGCCGTCATGGACGCCCTGACCGACGGCGACCAGTTGCTGCTCGGGGCGTCCAACCCCGTGCGCGACGCCGCGCTCGTCAGCTATCCGGCGCCGAAGATCCGGGTGCTGTCCAACCGGGGTGTCGCCGGCATCGACGGCACCGTGTCCGCGGCCGTCGGGGCGGCGCTGGCCTACGAGGAGGGGCGCACGGTGGCCCTGCTCGGCGACCTCACGTTCCTGCACGACGCGTCCGGGCTGCTCATCGGCTCGGGCGAACCGCGTCCCCGGGACCTGACGATCGTGGTCGCGAACGACGACGGTGGCGGCATCTTCGAACTGCTCGAGCAGGGCGATCCGCAGTACGCCGGGGTGTTCGAGCGGGTCTTCGGTACTCCGCACGGGATGGATCTCGCCGCACTCTGCGCCGCGTACCGGGTGGAGCATCACCTGGTGGGTCTGGGTGAGCTGTCGACGCGGCTGAGCGCCCCGGAGGCGCCCGGCGACCGCGGCATCCGGGTGCTCGAGGTGACCACCGAACGTTCCGGGCTGCGCGAACTGCACGCCGCGGTGCGGGCACAACTGTGAATGCGCGAGTGACGCGGCGCGTCCGGCGCGGGGTGCTGGTGGCGGCGATCGGCATCTCGGTCCTGGCCGTGCTCCTCGTGCTGGCCGCCTGGCGCAACGACCACACCATCCAATCCGACCGGGGCGTGGCCACGGCGGAGGTGCTGTCGGCGGGCTCGCTGCGGTCGGCCATCAGCTTCGTCACGCCCGACGGGGTGACGCACAACCCTGAACTCGGCGTGCTGTACCCGACGAAGCTCACGGTGGGGCAGCGCATCGACGTCGAGTACGCGCGCAGCGAACCCGACCTCGTGCGGGTGTCCGGACGCGACGCCAGCGTGGCCGTCGTCCCCGCCGGTTCGCTGATCGTCGTGACGTGGCTGATCGCGGGACCGGTGATCTGGTACCTGCGGCGGCGGGAGAGCCCGGCGGAGGCCCAGCCGGCCGTGTCATCCTGAGTTTCCCGGAACTTCGCGCGACGGTCACGTCGATCTCGCTGCTGTGACCACGAGCACTGCCACGCTGAACGCGTGAGAGTAGCCATCGTCGCGGAATCGTTCCTTCCCAACATGAACGGTGTGACCAACTCGGTGCTGCGGGTCCTCGACCACCTCCAGCGCACCGGACACCAGGCGATGGTCGTCGCCCCGGACACGGTCGGATCGCAGACGTCCGCGCCGACCGAACACGGCGGTGTGCCCGTCCACCGGGTCCCCGCGGTGATGGTTCCGAAGGTCAGTTCGCTCCCGGTGGGTCTGCCGCAGCCCGGACTCACCGCCGCGCTGCGGGCGTTCGACCCCGACGTCGTGCACCTGGCGTCGCCCTTCCTGCTCGGGGCCGGCGGGCTCGGCGCGGCGCACCGGCTCGACGTCCCCACGGTGGCCGTGTACCAGACCGATGTGGCGGGTTTCGCCGAGAGCTACGGCCTCGGCATCACCAGCCGCGCGGCGTGGGCCTGGACGCGTCGCATCCACCGGGGCTGCACCCGCACCCTCGCGCCGTCCACGTCGGCGGTCGAGGCACTCGCCGAGCAGAGGATTCCGCGGGTCCACCGCTGGTCGCGCGGCGTGGAGACCGCTCGATTCGCGCCGTCCCGACGCAGCACCGGTCTGCGGGACTCCTGGCTGGACGGCTCGGACCGGCTGGTCGTCGGATTCGTGGGCAGGCTCGCGCCCGAGAAGCACGTGGAGCGGCTGGCCGCACTCTCCGGCGACCAGCGGGTCCAGCTGGTGATCGTCGGCGACGGCCCGGAGCGAGCCCGTCTGCGCCGCCTGATGCCCGATGCGGTGTTCACCGGCCAGCTCGGCGGTATGGAGCTCGCCGAGGCCTACGCGAGCCTGGACGTCTTCGTCCACCCGGGCGAGCACGAGACGTTCTGCCAGGCGGTGCAGGAGGCGCTGTCCAGTGGGGTGCCGGTGATCGGACCGGATGCCGGTGGACCGCGCGATCTGGTCGCGCACTGCCGCAACGGCTACCTGCTTCCCGTCGACCGGTTCGGCGAACTGTTGCCGAGCGCAGTCGAGGCACTGAGCGACCGCCGCATGCGGGCCCGCTTCGGGGAGGCCGCCCGGCAGTCGGTACTGCACCGCACGTGGCCCGCGATCTGCGACGAACTGCTGGGCCACTACGCGGCGGTCACCGGCGGGCACGGCGCCCGCGAATCGCGAGCGGCCTGACCACCGGATCGGTAGCCGCGGGAACTTGCAGGGGGCGTCTCGTCGTTGCCCAGGTATGGCCAAGTACAAGACTGTCAATCCCGCGACCGGTGAAACCGTCCGGGAATTCACGACCTTGGACGATGCAGGAGTGGAGGCGGCGCTCTCCCGCGCCCACAGCGGATATCTCGACTGGCGGACGACCCCCGCCGAGGAACGTGCCCGGATTCTGGGCCGGACCGCCGATCTCTACGCGGAGCGCGAGGACGAACTGGCGCGGATGATCGCCCTCGAGATGGGCAAACCCGTCCGGGAGGCCAAAGGCGAAGTCAAGCTCTCCTCGGCGATCTACCGCTACTACGCGGACAACGGTCCCGCGCTGCTCGAGGCGGAACGGCTCGACGTGCCGGGCGCGGACGAATCCGTGGTCTACCGCAGGCCGATCGGTGCGCTCGTCGGCGTGATGCCGTGGAACTACCCGTACTACCAGGTGGCCCGTTTCGCGGCGCCGAACCTCATGCTCGGCAACACCGTGCTGCTCAAGCACGCCCCGAACTGTCCGCAGTCGGCGCTGCTGATGGAGGAGATCTTCCGGCAGGCCGGTCTCCCCGAGGACGCGTACATCAACGTGTTCGCCACCAACGAGCAGATCGCCGACATGATCGCGGATCCGCGTGTTCAGGGTGTCTCTCTCACCGGCAGTGAGCGGGCCGGGACCAGTGTCGCCGAGACGGCGGGCCGCAACCTCAAGAAGGTGGTGCTCGAACTCGGCGGGTCCGACGTGTTCGTCGTCCTCGACACCAACGACATGGACGCCACGGTCAAGACCGCGACCCGTGCCCGCCTGTCCAACGCGGGCCAGGCCTGCAACTCGCCCAAACGTTTCATCGTGACCGAGCCGAACTACGACGAGTTCGTCTCGAAGCTCGCCGAGTCGTTCAAGGCCACACCGACCGGCGATCCGCTCGACGCGAAGACCGTCCTCGGGCCGCTGTCCTCGCAGAGTGCCGCGGATTCGCTGATCGAGCAGATCGAGGACGCCATCGCCAAGGGCGCGACGCTCCTCGCTGGCGGGAAGAAGATCGACGGTCCCGGCTCATACGTCGAACCGACGCTCCTCGTCGACGTGACCCCCGAGATGCGGGCGTACAGCGAGGAACTGTTCGGGCCGGTCGGCGTCGTCTACAAGGTCGCCACCGCCGACGAAGCCGTGGAACTCGCCAACTCCTCCTCCTACGGTCTCAGCGGTTCGGTGTGGAGCACCGACCTCGACGGGGCACGTGAGGTCGCCGACCGGCTCGACGTCGGCATGGCCTTCGTCAACGAACACGGCACGACGCTCCCCGGGTTGCCGTTCGGCGGCGTCAAGCGCTCCGGCGTCGGCCGCGAACTCGGTCCGTGGGGGATGGACGAATTCGTCAACAAGAAGCTGGTGCGGGTCTCCAAGAAGTGACCGCCTCGCCACCACGCCCGGCGCCGACATCGGCGCCGGGCGCGGTTGGTAGCGTTTCGGGCGTGGCAACTACACACGGTTCGCGGGCGTCGCTCGAAAAGGATCCGCACGAGGTCGCGTCGATGTTCGACGGCGTCGCGAAGCGCTACGACCTCACCAACACGATCCTGTCGTTCGGTCAGGATCGCAGTTGGCGCAAGGCGACGCGCTCGGCCCTGGCCCTGAAGCCGGGCGAGCGCGTTCTCGACCTCGCGGCGGGGACCGGAGTGTCGACCGTCGAGCTCGGACGGTCGGGTGCGTGGTGTGTGGCCACCGATTTCTCCAAGGGGATGCTGCAGGCCGGCAGCGGACGCGACGTCCCGATGGTCGCGGGCGACGCGATGCACCTGCCGTACGCCGACGCCGTGTTCGACGCCGCGACGATCTCCTTCGGGCTGCGCAACGTCTCCGACTTCGACGCCGGTCTCCGCGAGATCGCCCGCGTCACCAAGCCCGGCGGGCGTCTCGTCGTGAGCGAGTTCTCGACCCCGGTGTTCGGGCCGTTCCGCACCGTCTACATGGAGTACCTGATGAAGGCGCTGCCGCGGGTCGCGCGCGCCGTCAGCAGCAACCCCGACGCCTACGTGTACCTCGCGGAGTCCATCCGCGCCTGGCCGACTCAGCAGGAACTCGCGCTGCGCATCGAGGCGGCCGGGTGGCGGAACGTGCAGTGGCGCAACCTCACCGGCGGCGTGGTTGCCCTGCACCGCGCCACCCGCTGAACGTCAGCCGAACAGCGGTCGCGAGTCGACCTTCTGCGACAGCAGACCGGACGCCCGCCACGCGCGGGCGGTGAGGTCGCTGTCCTCCTCGGTGACGAGGTTGCCCATGACCCGGACCGCGACGGTCATCAGTGCCCGGGACCGCATCGCCACCGGACCGGACGCGGGCAGAACCCGGGGGACGGTCAGCAGCCCGGCGAGTCGCCGCGCCACGGAGAACGCCCGGCCGTACCGCTCCCGGAGAATCGAGGGCCACAGCTCCGTCAGGTCGTCGGCGTCGAGGATCTCCGCAACCAGGCGCCCGCCTTCGAGCCCGTAATCGATGCCCTCGCCGTTCAGCGGATTCACGCATGCCGCCGCGTCGCCGATGATCGCCCAGTTCCGGCCCGCGATGTGCGACACCGCACCGCCCATCGGCAGCAGCGCCGACGCGACCGCGCGCAGCTCGCCGTCCCAGTTCCATTCGTCGCGGCGTTGCGCCGTGTACAGGTCGAGCAGCGGTCGCAGCGCACCCGGGGCCGGACGTTTGGCGGTGGCGAGGGTGCCGACGCCGATGTTCACCTCTCCGGTGCCGAGGGGGAACACCCAGCCGTAGCCCGACTGCAGCGTCCCCGCTTCGTCCCGCAGTTCGAGGTGCGAGGTGATCCACGGGTCGGCGCTGCGGTCGGTGGCGATGTAGGCGCGGGCGGCCACACCGTAGGCCGTGTCCCGGTGCCATTCCCGACCCAGTTGCTTGCCCAGCGTGGACCGGACGCCGTCGGCGACGATCAGCGTCCGGCAGCCGATGGTGTGGGTTCCGTCGGACGTCTTCAGCGTCACCGCCGTCACCCGATCGCCGTCCCGTTCCACGCCGATCGCCTTGGCGCCCTGCACCATGACGGCCCCCGCGTCGACGGCGGTGGCACGGATCCTGTCGTCCAGCTCGGTGCGGGCCACCGCGCTGCCGACGGCCGGGAACGACCTGCCCGGCCACTCGAGCTCGAGCTCGTGACCGAACCCACTGAGCCTCAGCCCGCGGTTGGTCCCCTTCGACCGCACCCAGTCGCCGAGACCGAGATGGTCGAGCTCGGCGACGGCACGCGGGGTGAGTCCGTCGCCACACGTCTTGTCGCGGGGAAACACCGCCGCGTCGGCGAGGACGACATCACGTCCCGCGCGTGCCGCCCACGCGGCAGCCGAGGAACCGGCCGGACCAGCACCGATGACCAGGACATCGGTGGCGGTGGGAAGCGGGGATCCCGCGGGCGACTGTTCTGCTGCGACCACACCTACATCCTGTCAGGCTTCGCTATGCGACCGCGGCGAGGCCGACGGGCAGCGGAACCGCTAGGTTCACTACCGTGGTAGCCGAGCCGCCACCGACGGCGCGGGAACCGAGCCGTCACTGACGACAGGAATGGGTACTGAGAACGTGAGCACCGAGGGCGCAGCACACACCGCTGCCGACGCTGTAGTGGGCACTACGGTCGCCGGGATCGATCTCGGCGACCCGCAGCTCGCTGCCACGGTCCGTGAAGGACTGAAGCAAGTCGAGGAACTGCTGGTCAGTGAGCTCTCCGACGGGGAGGACTTCCTCACGGAGGCGGCGTTGCATCTCGCGAAGGCGGGAGGCAAGCGTTTCCGCCCGCTGTTCACGGTGCTCACCGCCCAGCTCGGACCGAAGGCCTCCGACCCGTCGGTGGTCACTGCGGCCACCGTCGTCGAGCTGGTCCACCTCGCCACGCTCTACCACGACGACGTGATGGACGAGGCGTCGATGCGCCGCGGTGCACCCAGCGCGAACTCGCGGTGGGGCAACAGTGTTGCGATCCTCGCCGGCGACTATCTGTTCGCGCACGCGTCCCGTCTCGTCTCGACGCTGGGACCCGAGGCGGTGCGCATCATCGCCGAGACGTTCGCCGAACTCGTCACGGGCCAGATGCGCGAGACGATCGGGCTTCGCGGCGAGCAGGATCCGGTCGAGCACTACCTCAAGGTCGTGTGGGAGAAGACGGGCTCGCTCATCGCGGCGTGCGGACGCTTCGGCGGCACCTTCTCCGGTGCGGACGCCGACCACGTGAAGCGGCTCGAACGCCTCGGCGACGCCGTGGGCACCGCATTCCAGATCTCCGACGACATCATCGACATCTCCTCGGTGTCCGCCCAGTCCGGCAAGACACCCGGAACCGACCTGCGTGAAGGCGTCCACACGCTGCCCGTCCTGTACGCGCTGCGCGACGAGGGACCCGACGCCGATCGTCTCCGGGTTCTCCTCGACGGTCCCGTCACCAACGACGACGACGTCGCGGAGGCGCTCGCGCTCCTCGAACGGTCACCCGGCATGGCCGCCGCCAAGGCGAAGCTGGAGGAGTTCGCGGTCCAGGCACGCGCGCAGCTCGCCGAACTGCCGCAGGGCCCCGCCAACGACGCCCTCGTGAAGCTCGTCGATTACACGATCGAGCGCGTCGGCTGAGCCGTATCGTCAGTACCTGAACTCGTCTTCACCCGATTCTCGTCGTCCGAGCGGGAACCGTCCCGCCGCCGTGTTTCGTTGAATGATCAAGATCCCGAAATTCGGGCGACGTGATCGGGTGACAACGACAAGGAAGGCGTGACGTGCGCTACGCAAACGGGGCGAAGACTCTGGTTCTGTTGGTCGGCATGTCGGCGCTGATCGTGTTCATCGGTGCGTTGTTCCGCAACCCCACCATCCTGCTGCTGGCGATCGTGTTCGCGGTCGGAATGAACGCGTACGTGTATTTCAACAGCGACAAGATGGCCCTCAAGGCCATGCACGCCCAGCCGATCACCGAGGTGCAGGCACCGGTCATCTACCGCATCGTCCGGGAACTGGCCACCACCGCGCACCAGCCGATGCCGCGGCTCTACATCAGCCCCACCGCCGCGCCCAACGCGTTCGCCACCGGGCGCAGTCCGCGGCACGCCGCCGTGTGCGTCACGAGCGGCATTCTGCAGATTCTCAACGAACGAGAGTTGCGGGCCGTGCTCGGACACGAGCTGTCGCACGTCTACAACCGCGACATCCTGATTTCCTCCGTCGCCGGCGCCATGGCCGCCGTCGTGTCGGGACTCGCGAACTTCGCCATGTTCGCCAACATGTTCGGCGGACGCGGCGGGGGACAGGGCGCCAACCCGATCGCGCTGCTCCTGGTGTCGCTGCTCGGGCCGATTGCCGCGACCGTCGTCAAACTCGCGGTGTCGCGGTCCCGGGAGTACCAGGCCGACCAGTCGGGCGCAGAGCTCACGGGCGACCCCCTGGCGCTGGCGTCCGCGCTGCGGAAGCTGGAGCAGGGCACTCAGGCCGCGCCGCTGCCGCCGGAGCCTCAGCTGGCCGCGCAGTCGCACCTGATGATCGCCAACCCGTTCCGCACCGGCGAGAAGATGAGCCGGATGTTCTCCACCCACCCGCCGATGGCCGACCGGATCGAGCGGCTCGAGCGGATGGCGGGCATGTAGGCGGCTTCGCCGCCCGTGCGCGGTTGACGAGTGCAGGGACTCGTGAACCGCGCACGGGCGCGGAGCGCCTACCGGTAGTTCACGAACTGCAGCGCGATCCCGAAGTCCTCGCCCTTCAGCAGCGAGATGACGGCCTGCAGGTCGTCGCGCTTCTTGCTGCTCACCCGCAGTTCGTCACCCTGGATCTGCGCCTTGACGCCCTTGGGGCCCTCGTCGCGGATCTTCTTGGTGATCTTCTTGGCGTTCTCCGTGGTGATGCCCTGAACGAGGCTGCCCGACAGCTTGTAGATCTTCCCGGACTGCGCCGGCTCACCCGCGTCGAACGCCTTCAGGGAGATGTCACGCCGGATCAGTTTCTCCTTGAAGACGTCCAGGGCGGCGAGCAGTCGCTCCTCGGTGTCGGCGGTCAGGGTGATGGTTTCCTCGCCGGACCATTCGATCGAGGCTCCCGTGTTCCGGAAGTCGAACCGGGTCGACAGCTCCTTGCCGGCCTGATGCAGGGCGTTGTCCACCTCTTGACGCTCCACCTTGCTCACCACATCGAAGGACGAATCAGCCACTTCACACTCCCGGTTTCGTCTAGTTCTCCCCGCCGCGACCCGGCCGGGGGCTCGCCGAATGCCGGCGAGCAGATTCGACGCTATCGGTTCGCAACCGCCCGTATCCACCCGGTTTGCAAAACGGGGGGCCGTTCGTTGTATTCTTCTTTCCGCAGCGGAGAGCGATTTCGCACAGATTTCGCGCTCCTCGTGCAACCCCGGCAGATTGCCCGAGCGGCCAATGGGAGCGGACTGTAAATCCGTCGGCTTATGCCTACGTAGGTTCGAATCCTACATCTGCCACACACAGAACCCCGGTGAGCGACAGCTCACCGGGGTTCTGTCGTTCGTGGACGAGACCGGGTGCCCGGCCGGCATCCCGGTCTGCCCGCGTGGAGTGGTGTGTCAGCGGTTCATCAGGACGAACACTCCCCACCCGAGGTATTCGCGCTGGTACCTGGCGTGCTGGGCGGGAGCCGCGTCAAGTTCCGCGCGCATGTCGTCGGCCGGCTCGTCGTCGGGGTTGGCGTCGAGCCAACGGCGGATGTCGAGCCACTGCGCAGCGACGTACCGATCCCAGCTGTCCTGGTCGGCCAGAACCATGTCCACGACGTCGCAGCGCAGGTCGCGGAACTGCTCGAGCAATTCCGGCAGCGGGAGAAGGTCGTCCTTGCGATCGTCGGCGACGTGGCCTGACGCGTCCCCGTGCACGAATCAGGCCCGGTCGGCCACGCCCAGCTCGACGGCCCGCGCGCGGGCGGCGCCGATGAAGGCCGCGCTGATGTCGACCCCGGTGCCGGACGCGAACCCTTGGACCGGCCGAAGGTACGGTCGCGGGGATCGTCGAGTCCATCGAATTTCGCGTCCGGATGTCCTGGATGGCCTTCGTCGCGACAGGCTGGGTGGATGTCGGCGGGCTCCCCGAGGTCGATCGCAGGTCTCTAGCCTGGCTTGCGCACCCGAACTGTCGGGCGCAGCGACATACGAAAGCCGCTGACCAGGCAATTTGGTTCTGGACGCGAACTCTGTGTAATCTCGTCAAGGCTTCAGCGCGCAGCGATGTGCGAGCGAAGCACGCCCCCTTAGCTCAGTCGGCAGAGCGTTTCCATGGTAAGGAAAAGGTCAACGGTTCGATTCCGTTAGGGGGCTCGCTGGATTGAAGTGGAGCGCCCAGTGCGCGACACTCGACACCGAGGCGGTGTAGCTCAGTTGGTAGAGCAAACGACTCATAATCGTTGCGTCGCCGGTTCAAGTCCGGTCACCGCTACACAATATGCATGATCCACCCTGATTGTTCGTAATCAGATTCACCCGAAAGAAGGCATCCCGTGGCCTCCTCGACTGACGTTCGGCCCAAGATCACTTTGGCCTGCGAGGTATGCAAGCACCGCAACTACATCACCAAGAAGAATCGGCGCAACGACCCCGATCGCCTGGAGATCAAGAAGTTCTGCCCGAACTGCGGAACTCACCAGTCGCATCGCGAGTCCAAGTAACACGGTCCGGAACTAGGACTGCGTTCGCGAAGGGAGTCCTCTAGGCTGCCCTCACGCGCTGACGTCAAGGGTAGAAGAGGTTCTTTCGCGTGACTGACACTGTGACAGAGACAGAGGCATACGTGCCCGAGGCTGTTCCTGCTGATCCTGCCGCGCACGCACTGGCAATGGTCGGGCACCACTACCGCGTCGACGACTTCTACGAGGTCGGACGCGAGAAGGTGCGCGAGTACGCGCGTGCCGTGCAGGACTGGCACCCCGCTCACCACGACGAGGAAGCCGCGAAGGGCCTCGGCTACGACGGTCTCCTCGCTCCTCTGACGTTCATCTCGCTCGTCGGCATCATCGCCCAGGGGCGTCTCTTCAAGGAGATCGTCACGGGTTACGACCCGAGCCAGATTCTCCAGACCGACCAGCGGCTCGAGTTCCACAAGCCGATCAAGGTCGGCGACCGTCTGGTCTGTGACGTCTACCTGGAGTCGTTCCGTCAGATGGGCGGCAGCGACATCATCGTCACCAAGAACATCGTCACCGATCAGTACGACGAACTGGTCCAGACCACGTGGACGACGCTCGTCGCGCGCACCGGTGGCGAGGTCGACGAGAACATCGCTCACGCAGTCAAGGACGTGATCATGCATGGCGCTTCGTAAGTTCGAGGACGTCTCGGTGGGTGAAGAACTCCCCGAGCGCATCGTGAAGCTCACGCGTGGCGACCTGGTCAACTACGCGGGCGTGTCCGGCGATCCCAACCCGATCCACTGGAGCGACGAGGTCGTCAAGCTCGCCGGTCTGGACAACGTGATCGCGCACGGAATGCTCACCATGGGTCTAGGCGGCGGTTTCGTCACGTCGTGGCTCGGCGATCCGGGTGCCGTCAAGGAATACAACGTTCGTTTTACGAGCTCGGTCTACGTCCGGGAGGACGAGGCCGCGCAGGTCGAGTACACCGGTAAGGTGAAGTCGCTCGACGAGGAAAGCAAGACAGCAGTAGTCGCGATCGTGGCGCGCTCCGAGGGAAAGAAGATCTTCGGTCGCGCCACCGCAACGGTCCGTCTGGCCTGACAGCCGGGTGGATTGGGTTTGTTCCGGGGCTTTGAAGTACACTGAGATTTCTGGGATTACTCAGCGCTGCGCGCTGCCCTACGGTGCTGTATGGCCGGCAAGGGTGGCGCGCGTGTCATGTAATCACAGAGAGGTCGGTCAAGAATTGGTCCGAGGCTAGTTTCGGATCAGCTCTCCCGACCAAAGGGGCGTAGCTCAACTGGCAGAGCAGCGGTCTCCAAAACCGCAGGTTGCAGGTTCAAGTCCTGTCGCCCCTGCCCCCGGATGCCAGCGACTGAGAGGAACGACGTGAGCGAGGAGCGCGCCAAGCGCGACGGCGACACTTCAGGGTCGACGCGCCCGGACGGTGCCGACGACACCGCGGCCGACGCCACCACCACGCGTTCCGCCACTCCCTCGGGAAAGCCCAGCGGTAAGCGCCAGGGCCGTCGTTCTCCGGCAGGTACCGAGGTCGCCGCGAGTTCCGTGAAGTCACCGGAACTGTCGAAGTCGGACACGACCACCAAGGTCAAGCCGGCGAAGAAGGATCGCGCCGACAAGCCGCGCAAGGAAAACATCTTCAAGCGCCTGCGCCGGTTCCTCCGCGAGGTCATCGCCGAGCTGCGCAAGGTCATCTGGCCCAATCGCAAGCAGATGATCACCTACACCAGCGTCGTCCTGGTCTTCGTGGTGTTCATGGTGACGTTCATCGGCGTGTTGGATCTGGTGGTCATCAAGGGCGTCACCTGGTTGTTCGGTTGACGGAATCCGCCCCGGTGGATCCGAAGTATGTGAGTGACGAGAGGAAGCGAGTGCCCCAGTGAGCACCCCCGAGAACGACACGAATGAGGCTTTGGCCGAAGAGCGTGTTTCTGCCGAGGCGGCAGCCGAAGTGGATGTCGAGGCTGCCGACGAGGGCACCGAAGCCGCGGAAATCGTCGGTGACGACGTTGCCGAGGACGCCCCGGCCGACGAGATCGTCGCGGACGAGGCGCCCGCTGACGAGGCTGTGACTGCCGACGAGGCTGTAGCTGCCGACGAGGCTGTAGCTGCCGAAGAGCCCGAGGATCCCGTTGCGGAACTCAAGGCCGCTCTGCGTCGCGCACCCGGTGACTGGTACGTCATTCACTCCTACGCGGGCTACGAGAACAAGGTCAAGGCCAACCTCGAGACCCGTGTTCAGAACCTCGACGTCGGCGACTACATCTTCCAGGTGGAAGTTCCCACCGAAGAGGTCACCGAGATCAAGAACGGACAGCGCAAGCAGGTCAACCGCAAGGTTCTGCCCGGCTACATCCTGGTCCGTATGGATCTGAACGACGAGTCCTGGGGAGCGGTGCGCAACACGCCCGGCGTCACCGGATTCGTCGGTGCGACGTCGCGTCCGTCCCCGCTGACCCTCAACGAGGTCATCAAGTTCCTGCTTCCGCAGCAGGAGCAGAAGAAGCAGGCTGCCGCGGCGACCGTCTCGGCGGGGGAGACCGGCGGAGAGAGCTTCGCGAAGCCGCTCATCGAGGTCGACTTCGAGGTCGGCGAGTCGGTCACCGTCATGGACGGCCCGTTCGCCACGCTGCCCGCCAGCATCAGTGAGGTCAACGCCGAGCAGCAGAAGCTCAAGGTCCTGGTCTCGATCTTCGGTCGTGAGACCCCGGTCGAGTTGTCCTTCACGCAGGTCGCGAAGATCTAGCGCCACATACTTGCACTGCAGTAGCAAGAAACACACCCAGCAAGAATTAGGAAATCGAGATGCCCCCCAAGAAGAAGAAGCTCGCAGGGCTCATCAAGCTTCAGATCCAGGCCGGTCAGGCTAACCCTGCACCGCCCGTGGGTCCCGCGCTTGGTCAGCACGGCGTGAACATCATGGAGTTCTGCAAGGCCTACAACGCGGCGACTGAGTCCCAGCGCGGCAACGTGGTGCCGGTCGAGATCTCGGTCTACGAAGACCGGACCTTCGATTTCAAGCTGAAGACCCCTCCGGCTGCCAAGCTGCTGCTCAAGGCTGCAGGCGTGCAGAAGGGCTCCGGCGAGCCGCACAAGACCAAGGTTGCTTCCGTGACCATGGATCAGGTGCGCGAAATCGCGAAGACCAAGCAGGAAGACCTCAACGCGAACGACATCGAGCAGGCCGCGAAGATCATCGCCGGCACCGCACGCTCGATGGGTATCACGGTCGACGGCTGAGTCAGCCCTGATCGATCGACGGCACCGCCGTCGAAGAAAGCGTGGGAGGGCCGGCCAGGCCCAGACCACTACTGAACCATTCACCATCGCAGACAAGACACACACTGCGGTGAGAAGTTAGGACAGAAGAAATGGCAAAGCGCAGCAAGGCGTATCTCGCCGCCGCTGAGAAGATCGACTTCGACAAGCTGTACAGCCCGCTGCAGGCTGCGAAGCTGGCGAAGGAGACGTCGTCGAGCAAGATGGACGCGACCGTCGAGGTTGCAGTCCGTCTGGGCGTCGACCCCCGCAAGGCGGACCAGATGGTCCGCGGCACCGTCAACCTGCCGCACGGCACCGGTAAGACCGCCCGCGTCATCGTGTTCGCAGTCGGAGAGAAGGCCGCCGAGGCCGAGGCAGCTGGAGCCGACGCCGTCGGCGCCGAGGACCTCATCGAGCGGATCCAGGGTGGATGGCTCGATTTCGACGCCGCCATCGCGACTCCCGATCAGATGGCCAAGGTCGGCCGCATCGCCCGCGTCCTCGGACCGCGTGGCCTGATGCCGAACCCGAAGACCGGCACCGTGACGGCTGACGTCACGAAGGCTGTCGCGGACATCAAGGGCGGAAAGATCAACTTCCGCGTCGACAAGCAGGCCAACCTGCACTTCGTGATCGGCAAGGCATCGTTCGACGACGCCAAGCTGGTGGAGAACTACGGCGCCGCGCTGGACGAGATCCTGCGTGCGAAGCCGTCCTCCGCGAAGGGCCGCTACGTCAAGAAGGTCACCGTTTCGACCACCACCGGCCCGGGCATCCCGGTGGACCCGAACCGCACCCGCAACCTTCTCGAGGATGCCGACGCGTAAGTCACGCTTCACACAGTTCGGCCGGTACGGAATTCTTCCGTACCGGCCGAACTGCTTTCTCCGGGATCAGTCTTCGTCGACGGTTCCCGATTCGGAGTTCTTCCGCCACGCCAGCATCACGGAGTCCGTGCGAGCCGGCGCCCAGGGCATGAAGATCGCAACGACGAGCGCGCAGACCACCACGGCGCCCGCCGCGACGAGCGACGCAGTGTGCGACCCCTGCAGGACCGTCGTCTTCATGGTGAGGATGAGATTCTCACGCTGCTGTTCGAGGAACGGCGGGATCTCCCGCTTGCGGATCTCGAGCACACTCAGGACCGTCGCGCGCGCGAAGCCCTTCTCGTCGTCGTTCATCAATGCGGCCGGAATCCGGTCGAGCAGCGGACTCATCGTCGTCGCGTAGTACGACGCGACGATCGATCCGAGCACGGCGACACCGAGCGTTCCTCCGATTTCCCTGGTCGTGTCGTTCACGGCGGAGCCTGCTCCGGCCTCGTCGAGGGGCAGAGACGCCATGATCGACTCGGTCGAAGGTCCCTGCACGATGGCCAAGCCGAGTGCCATCGACACCATCGACGGGAGGACGTCCGTCAAGTAGCTGCTGTCGACGGCCACCTGACCGCCGAGGTACAGGCCGACACCGGTGAGGAGGAGGCCGAACACGATGACCGGGGTCGTCCCGATTCGCTGCGCCAGGAGTGTTGCGACAGGGGCGCCGACCGCCACGGATACCGCGAACGGCAGCGACGCGACACCGAACTCGAACGGCGTGTACTCGCGGACGCCCTGAAAGTACTGCGTGATGAGGAACAGGAAGCCGAACATCGAGAAGTACCCGATGGCGATCGCGAGGGCGGGCAGGGAGAACCTGCGGTTGCGGAACAGCCGCAGGTCGAGGATCGGGTGCTCGGTGCGCAGCTCCCAGAAGACGAATCCGATCAGGACCGCGATCGAGAGGGCGACGGCGCCGACGGTGACGGACGACGTCCACCCGTGGTGAGGGGCTTCGATGATCGCCCACACGAGGACGGTGATTCCGGTGATCGAGGCTGCGATTCCGACGAGGTCCATCCGGCCGATGACGGAGGCGCGCGATTCCGGCACCAGGAGCAGCGTCGCTGCTGCCGCGACCACGGCGATCGGCACGTTGATCCAGAAGACGGAGTGCCAGCTGAAATGCTCGAGCAGCCACCCGCCTGCCATCGGCCCGATGGCGATCGCGAATCCGGCCATCGCAGTCCAGGCGGCGATGGCCAGGGCACGTTCGCGCACGTCGGTGAAGATGTTGATGACGAGGGCGAGGGTCGCGGGGAAGACTGCAGCCGCGAAGACACCCATCGCCGCGCGGGCCGCGATGACCTGCCCCAGACTCTCGGCGTTGGCGCCGGCGATCGACATGACCGCGACGCCGACCAGACCGATGACCATGACGCGGCGGCGACCGTAGCGGTCGCCGAGGTTGCCGAACGCCAGGAGCAGGCCGGCGAATGTCAGCGTGTAGGCGTCGACGACCCACTGCAGGCCGCTGACACTGGTGCGGAGTTCGACACCGATCGACGGGAGAGCGACGTTGACGATGGTGTTGTCGAGCACGACCAGCAGTTCGGCAAGGCAGATCACGGCGAGCGCGAGGAAGCGGCGTGTCCGGGACCCGGTCACGACGGCCCGGGCTTCGAGGATTGTCATGAGAAAAAGCTAGCCTATATATGTAACGCCGCGTAACAGGTAATTGGATGCGCCTTTAGTCTGTTGAGACACACCACCACACGCCCAGTGACGGCGATCACTTCGGCGAGCCTCGGTCCGGCCGCGATTTGGCGGTTGTGCAGGCCATGCCGTAATCTGTCCTGCGGAGTTCAATGCAGTATTTGAACTTCACCCCAAATCATGTTCTGCCCAAGACCGTTGGTGATCGCTCCCGCAAGGGTGCGATTGAAAGTCCGGGAATGTCCGGCGGCCCACGCAGGAGGACGAGGTAGGGGGATGCGTATCGGTTGTGGCTTCGCGCCCTGACCGTATCGTTTCCTTTCACGCCCCGTGTGCCCTGCACCGGGGCGTTTTGCATGTCGTGGATTGTGTGCTCCGGGATTCCGGCGGTGCGCAGCGGTTCCGAAGTGGGATAACGACTGTCATGAGAGGAGGCGAAGTATGGCAAAGCCTGAGAAGGTTTCCGCGGTTGCGGAGATCACCGAGCAGTTCAAGGGTTCGACCGCTGCTGTGATCACGGAATACCGTGGTCTGACGGTGGGCAACATCACGACACTGCGACGCGCTCTCGGAGAAGGTGCCACCTACTCCGTCGCCAAGAACACCCTGGTCAAGCGTGCCGCTGCTGAGGCGGGCGTCGAGGGCCTTGATGACCTTTTCGTCGGTCCGACCGCCATTGCATTCATCAAGGGCGAGCCCGTCGATGCTGCGAAGGCTCTGAAGAACTTCGCTAAGGACAACAAGGCGCTCATCATCAAGGGCGGCTACATGGACGGCGCTGCGCTGTCCGTGGACGAGGTCAACAAGATCGCGGACCTCGAGTCCCGCGAGATCCTGTTGGCCAAGCTTGCCGGCGCGATGAAGGGCAACTTGGCAAAGGCCGCAGGCCTGTTCAACGCTCCTGCTTCGCAGGTGGCCCGACTGGCTGCTGCACTGCAGGAAAAGAAGGCCGCAGAAGGCGGAGCTGCCGAAGCTCCCGCCGAGGCTGCAGCCGAAAGCTGATCCGCACCCGCGCATCACTGCTATAACCCCGCCCGGTCGCGGATCAGCGACATGGGACTTACAGGAAGGACCGCCACAATGGCGAAGCTCAGCACCGAAGAGTTGTTGGACCAGTTCAAGGAGCTCACCCTCCTCGAGCTCTCGGAGTTCGTGAAGGCATTCGAGGAGACCTTCGAGGTCACCGCCGCTGCCCCGGTCGCCGTTGCCGCTGCAGGCGGAGCACCGGCTGCCGCCGAGGCTGCTGAGGAGCAGGACGAGTTCGACGTCGTCCTCGAGTCGGCCGGCGACAAGAAGATCCAGGTCATCAAGGTCGTCCGTGAGGTCGTTTCCGGCCTCGGCCTGAAGGAAGCCAAGGACCTCGTCGAGGGTGCTCCGAAGGCCATCCTGGAGAAGGTTGCCAAGGACGCGGCCGACGCCGCCAAGGAGAAGCTCGAGGCTGCCGGCGCGAAGATCACCGTCAAGTAAGACGGTCTCCCGCGCTGCTCACCGAGCAGACGAAGAGGGCCACTCCCCATCCGTGGGGAGTGGCCCTCTTTTTGCGTCCGCAGACGGCTTCGGAGTGTCGAGATTCCTGGCCGAAAGCTGGACGCGCGACCAGAATTTTCGCTACCGTTATCCCAGTTCAGACGCGTTGTTTTGCATAGTGGGACCCGGTGTTGGCATGCTTCCTTACTCATGAGTAGCATCCCTTGTCACAGGTAACACGTCGATGCGATAGAGTGACCCAACCCACACGGGGTGAGTGCATCGAACGGTCGCGGAGGTAATGGTGGGAGTCGAGGTATCCGTCGAGGGACTGACCAAGTCGTTCGGCTCGCAGAGGATCTGGCAGGACGTCACATTGACCCTTCCCGCCGGTGAGGTCAGTGCGTTGCTCGGGCCGTCGGGTACGGGTAAATCGGTGTTTCTGAAGTCACTGATCGGTCTGCTCCGCCCGGAGCAGGGTTCGATCGTGATCGACGGCACCAACATTCTCGAGTGCTCCAGCAAGGAGCTCTACGAGATCCGCAAGCTGTTCGGCGTGCTGTTCCAGGACGGCGCCCTGTTCGGCTCGATGAACCTGTTCGACAACGTGGCGTTCCCGCTGCGTGAGCACACCAAGAAGTCCGAGTCCGAGATCCGCAAGATCGTCATGGAGAAGATGGAGCTCGTCGGCCTGCTCGGGGCCGAGGACAAGCTGCCCGGCGAGATCTCCGGCGGTATGCGCAAGCGTGCCGGCCTGGCCCGCGCCCTGGTGCTGGACCCGCAGATCATTCTCGTCGACGAGCCGGACTCCGGTCTGGACCCGGTGCGCACCACGTACATCTCGCAGACGTTGATCGACATCAACGCCGAGATCGACGCGACGATCCTGATCGTCTCGCACAACATCAACCTGGCACGGACGGTGCCGGACAACATCGGGATGCTGTTCCGCCGGCATCTGGTGATGTTCGGTCCGCGGGAGGTGCTGCTCACCAGTGAGGAGCCGGTGGTCAAGCAGTTCCTGAACGGCACGATGATCGGTCCGATCGGCATGTCGGAGGAGAAGGACGAGGCCACCATGGCGCAGGAGCAGGCGATGGTCGATGCCGGTCACCACGCCGGTGGTGTCGACGACGTCGAGGGCATCGTCCCGCAGATGAAGGCGACGCCGGGGATGCCGTTCCGGCAGGCCGTCGCCCGCCGTCAGGAACGCGTCCGGCACATCATGCACACGTTGCCGGAGAACGCCCAGATCGCCATCCAGGACAGCCTCGACGAGACGTCCGGCGGAAACGGCGGCGGGGGCTACGACTACGCATACAGCCAGGAAGACACCCAGGTCATCCCCGCATACCGGGGTGAAGGATACGAAAACACCACTCACGGGCAAGGGTAGGCATATCGGATGGGGGTTACCCGCAGCTCGGTCTTGCGGCCGGTCAACGGTGCGCTGACGCAGGCCGGAAACATCGTCGAGCTCTTCGTCGACGTCGCACGAAACACGTTCAAGCGGCCGTTCCAGTTCCGCGAGTTCATCGAACAGGCCTGGTTCATCGCCAGCGTCACGATCCTGCCGACGGCAATGGTCGCGATTCCGTTCGGCGCAGTGGTGTCACTGCAGACCGGATCGCTCATCAAGCAGCTCGGTGCAGAGTCGTTCACGGGAGCGGCCAGCGTGCTCGCCGTCATCCAGCAGGGTTCCCCGCTGGTGACGGCACTACTGGTGGCCGGGGCTGCGGGCTCGGCCGTCACGGCGGATCTCGGTGCGCGAACGATCCGCGAAGAGATCGACGCCATGGAAGTCCTCGGTATCAACCCGATTCAGCGACTCGTCGTGCCTCGGGTGCTTGCCATGGTTCTCGTCGCGATCCTGCTCAACGGCCTCGTGTCCGTGGTCGGTATCGCCGGCGGGTACTTCTTCAACGTCATCCTCCAAGGGGGTAATCCCGGTGCGTACCTGGCATCGTTCTCGGCCTTCGCGCAGCTTCCCGACATCTGGGTCGGCGAGCTCAAGGCGGCCGTTTTCGGTGTCATCGCCGGTGTCATCGCCGCGTACAAGGGCCTCCATCCGAAGGGCGGACCCAAGGGCGTCGGTGACGCCGTGAACCAGTCGGTGGTGATCACGTTCCTGTTGTTGTTCTTCGCGAACCTGATCCTGACCATGGTGTACCTCCAGATCGTTCCGGCGAAGGGATCGTGACCCGATGACAATCGCCAAGGGACGCGGTGACCGGACGCTGATGGCGGCACGCCGAGTCGGTCGTGCGCCGCTCAACGTGCTCGACCGGGCCGGTGAGCAGATGTCGTTCTACGCCAGGGCAATCGCCTGGTCGCCCCACACTCTCGTGCACTACCGCAAGGAAGTGCTCCGGCTACTTGCCGAGGTCACGTTCGGCAGCGGCGCGCTCGCCGTCATCGGCGGCACCATCGGCGTCATCGCGATGATGTCCGGCTTCACCGGCGTCGTCGTCGGACTGCAGGGTTTCGCCGCGCTCGAACAGCTGGGCAGCTCGGTCCTCACCGGCTTCCTGTCGGCCTACGTCAACACCCGTGAGATCGCGCCGATCGTTGCGGCGCTCGCGCTCTCGGCCACCGTCGGTTGTGGTTTCACCGCGCAGCTCGGCGCCATGCGGATCTCGGAGGAGATCGACGCGCTGGAGGTCATGGCGGTGCCGAGTGTGCCGTTCCTGGTCACCACTCGCATGATTGCGGGATTCGTCGCCGTCATCCCGCTGTACATCGTCGGTCTGCTCGCGGCCTATCTCGCTTCCCGCATCATCAGCACCGTATTCAACGGCCAGTCGACCGGGTCGTACGACCATTACTTCAACTTGTTCCTGCCACCGCAGGACGTCCTGTATTCCTTCGCGAAAGTGCTGATCTTCGCGTTCGTGCTGATCCTGATCCATTGCTACTACGGCTATCACGCGTCGGGTGGCCCCGCCGGTGTGGGTGTGGCGGTGGGCCGGGCGGTCCGTACCGCGATCGTCACCATCGCCGTTCTCGACTTCTTCCTGAGCCTCGCCATCTGGGGCACGACGACCACAGTGAGGGTGGCCGGATGAGCAACACGACATCTGTTGTGGGCCGACGGGTGCTGGGGCTGGTGTTCTTCCTCGTCCTCGCGTTGTTCCTGGCCTTCACCATCGGCATGTTCAACAAGACCTTCACCAAGGTCGTCAAGATCGACCTCCTCACCGATACCGCCGGAAATGCGCTGCCGCCCAATGCCGACGTGAAGGTCCGTGGCCTCATCGTCGGCGAGGTGCGCTCGGCATCCTCCCAGGAGGGCGAGGTCACCCTCGCCCTCGCGATCCAGCCGGACAAGGCGGAGCTGATTCCGTCCAACGCGACGGCGCGGCTGCTGCCCAAGACGCTGTTCGGTGAGCGCTATGTGTCGCTGATCGTTCCCGAGGGCGACACCGCTCCGCCGATCCAGGCCGGCGACACGCTGCGTCAGGACAAGAGCGGCAACGCCGTCGAGGTCGGCGAGGTTCTGGACGGTCTGCTGCCGCTGCTGCAGGCGATTCCGCCGCAGGACCTGGCGAACACGCTCGGCGCGTTGTCCCAGGGACTGAGCGGCCGCGGCGCCGAACTCGGCCTGACACTCGACCGTCTCGAGGAAATCTTCGGCGGTCTGAACACCGAACTTCCTGCCATCCAGGAGGATCTGCGCGGCCTGGCCGACTTCTCGCAGACGTATTCCGAGGCGGCACCCGACCTGGTCAACGCCCTCGACAACCTGCGCACCACCGGAAATACCGTGGTGGAGAAGCAGGGCGAGATCTCCACGTTGCTCGCGTCGCTGACCGGAACCGCGTCGAGCACCGCGGATCTCCTGCAGACCAACGCCGAATCGATCGTCAGTATCGCCGCCGATTCGCGTGAGGCGCTGCAGATCCTCGGCCGTTACTCGCCGAGCTTCGGCTGCACGTTCGCGGGCTTCGCGAAATCCGCTCCCGTCGCCCGAGAACTGCTGGCACCGGACGATCCGTACCCGGGTGTGCGTGCCAGCGTGCAGTTCGTCAATCCGAAGGGTCGCTACGTGCCCAACCAGGACGAGCCGCGGCTGCTCGACAACCGTGGACCGGCTTGCTACGACAACGTCACCGCTCCGGGTGGAAAGTTCCCGCAGTACCCGGGCGGGTCGTCCTACAACGACGGTGCCTACCAGGTGCCCTCGCGGAATCCCGGCCCCTCGACCATCGACTTCCTCCCGGCGCCCGCCGGGGTCCCCGATCAGGTCCCGGGGTACGGAGCCGAGGTCACGCCCGCAAGTTACGCGGGTTCGAAGATGGAGCAGGACACGTTGGACGTCGTCTACGGCGAGGCCGGGGGCATGGCACCGGAGGACGTGCCGAGCTGGACGACACTCGTCGGCGCGCCGACCATGAGGGGGACTGAGGTGAGCTTCAAGTGAGGGGCCTGACCGCACCATTGGTCAAGCTGATCGTGTTCGCCGTGGTCACCATCCTGGCGACCGGTCTGCTGGCCGCCACCATCGCCAACCTCGGTGGTGGCGGCGGCACCAAGTTCAACGCGATCTTCTCGGACGTCACCTCGCTCAACGAGGGCGACGAGGTCCGCATCGCCGGTGTGCGCGTGGGTCAGGTCGAGAAGATCGCGATCCACGACGACCGCGAAGCAGAGGTCCAGTTCACCGTGGCGGAACGGGACTGGCTGCCCGCCGGCACCACCGCGACCATCCGCTTCCGGAACCTCGTGGGGCAGCGCTACATCGCGCTCGAACAGGGCGAGGGCCAGCAGGGAATGAAGATGAGCGGCGGCGACACCATTCCGATGGAGCGGACCAAGCCTGCCGTCAACCTCACCACGCTGTTCGACGGGTTCCGTCCGCTGTTCCAGACCCTCAGCGCCGATGACGTGAACAAGCTGTCGTACCAGATCATCCAGGTGTTCCAGGGTGAATCGGGAACCATCACCGAGCTCGTCAAGAACACGGCAAGCCTCACCAACACCGTCGCCGACAAGGATCGGGTGATCGGTGCGGTGATCAACAACCTCAACGACGTGCTGGCCACGGTGAATCAGCGTGACGATCAACTCGATTCGCTGATCGTCAACACCCAGCAGCTCGTCACGGGCCTGGCGAACGAGCGGGGAACCGTCGGTTCGGCGGTGACGTCCCTCGCGGGACTCACCGACGCGACGGCCGACCTGCTCGAACCCACCCGACCGTCCATCCAGGAATCCATCACGTCGCTGAACACACTGGCGACGACGTTGAACCGTAACTCCGACACGGTCAACAGCGTTCTCCAGACGCTTCCGGTGAAGCTCGAGAAGCTCGGCCGGGCAGCCAGTTACGGATCCTGGTTCCAGTTCTACCTCTGTGGAGTCGACATCGTCGCAGGACCAGGTACCGCGCCCCAACTGAACCTGCCCACGGGCCTGCCCACCGTCAACCAGCCGCTCTATACGAACTCGGCGAAACGGTGCACGCAGGACGGCCTACAGGAGTTGCAGACACGATGAGCAGACGTCGCAGCCCGGCAGTGGCGGGTGCCCTCGGCATTCTCGTGGTGCTGTTGGCCACCCTGTCGGCTTTCTTCCTCGATTCGCTTCCGTTCATCGGCGCCGGATCGACCTATCACGCCGAATTCACCGAGGCGGCGGGGCTCAAGCCCTCCAACGAGGTCCGGATCGCAGGCGTCAAGGTCGGCAAGGTCACGTCCGTCGAACTCGACGGCGACCACGTGGACGTCGCCTTCAAGGTGTCGGATGCGTGGGTCGGCAACGAGACGTCGGCGTCCATCCAGATCAAGACGATCCTGGGCCAGAAGTATCTCGCCCTCGACCCCCGTGGCTCGGACACGCTGAATCCGAGCGACGTGATCCCGTTGGATCGCACCACGTCTCCGTACGACGTGATCGAGGCGTTCTCGGCCGCCGCACAGACGGTGGGTGACATCGACTCCGATCAGCTCGCGCAGAGCATGGTGACGCTGTCGCAGGCGTTCGAGGGAACTCCCACGGAAATCCGCGCCTCTCTGGACGGTGTCAGCAGGCTGTCGCAGACCATCGCCAGCCGCGATCAGGAACTGCAGAAATTGTTCGACGCGACCGGCAAGACCACCAAGGTCCTCGCCGACCGCAACGCCGAATTCAACCGGTTGATCAGCGACGCCGGTCTGCTGCTCGGTGAGCTCAACAGCCGTCAGCAGTCGATTTCCCAGCTGCTCACCGGAACTCAGCGGCTGTCGCAGCAGTTGACCGGACTCGTGCGCGACAACGAGGCCGCCATCGGTCCCGCGCTCGAACAACTCGACGGTGTCGTCGAGATCCTCAAGGCCAACAACGAGAACCTGGACAAGGCGATGAAACTGTACGAGCCGTTCGTCCGCCTGTACACGAACGTGGTCGGTAACGGTCGCTGGTTCGACCAGGTCGTGGTGAACCTCCTGCCGCCGGGTCTGCCCGACATTCCCGGTCCGCGCGATCCCGTCCGCACGTTGGGGGGTAACTGATGGCAGACGTCGAGAACGGAGCCGAGCGCGGCGGTCGCGGCGGGGTCGCCCTCATCGCGGGCATCGTCATCGTCGCGCTGGTGATCGCCGGCGCCCTGTGGTGGGTGTTCACCCGCGCAGGCACCACGCAGATCACCGCGTACTTCGACAAGTCGGTGGGCATCTACGAGGGTTCCGACGTGCGGATCCTCGGTGTGAAGGTCGGATCCGTGGACGGTGTCGAACCGCAGGGCGACCAGGTGAAGGTCGACATGCGCGTCGATCGTGGCGTCGACATTCCCGCCGACGCGAAGGCCGCCCAGGTCACGCCGTCCGTGGTGTCCGACCGCTACATCCAGCTCGCGCCTGCCTACACGGGCGGCGACAAGATGCAGAGTGGCGCCGTGATTTCGCGTGACCGCACGGCCACCCCCGTCGAGGTGGATGAGCTGTACGCGAGCATCGAGAAGCTCTCCACCGCTCTCGGCCCGGACGGGGCGAACAAGGAAGGCGCGCTGTCACAGTTCGTCGAGACCGGCGCGGCCAACCTCGACGGAAACGGAGAGGCGCTGGGGCAGAGCATCAATCAGCTGTCCGACGCCGCCCGCACACTCAACGAGAGTCGCGGCGACCTGTTCGACACCGTGAAGAACCTCCAGGTGTTCGTGGGTGCGCTGGCGGCCAACGATCAGCAGGTCCGCGACTTCAACTCGCAGCTCTCCGACCTGTCCGGATTCCTTGCGGGGGAGCGGGAGAACCTCGGTGCCGCCCTGAACCAGCTGGCGATCGCCCTCGGCGACGTCTCGAAGTTCGTGGCCGACAACCGGGAGATCCTCGCCGAGAACGTGGACGATCTGGTTCCGGTGACGCAGACCCTCGCGGACAACCGCGAGTCGCTGGTCAACTCGCTGACCCTGCTTCCGCTGGCGATCAGCAACCTGGCCAACTCCTACGATGCGGAGTCCGGCAACCTGGCCTCGCGCCTGGCGTTCCCGGATCTGCAGGATCCGGCCGGTGTCGCGTGCAAGTTGATCGACCTCGGCAAGCTGGTTCCCGGCGATCCGCGCTTCGAGCAACTCGGACGTCAGATGCAGCCGCTGATCGACAACTGCGCCAACATCACGTCGCAGATCACGCAATCGGCGAAGACGCCGTCGCTCGTGCTTCCCTTCGGGATCATGAGTGCCGACAACATTCAGCGGACGGTCACGCCCGGCACGGTGCCGGGTGTCGTGTCGCCGCGATTCGAAGGTGCAACGGGTGGTGAGGGCGAATGAAGCGGTCGGTAATCCTCGGCGCCGGTGCGTGCGCCGTCGCCATCGCAGTGACATCCTGCTCGTCGGAGGGGATTTACGGAGTTCCGCTGCCGGGCGGTCCGGATGTCGGTGACCACCCGATGCACCTGACGATCCAGTTCGACGACGTCCTCGATCTCGTCCCGCAGTCCGCGGTCAAGGTCGACGGTGTTCCGGTGGGCCGGGTCGAATCGATCAAGGTGGCGCCGGACGGCTGGACGGCGGATGTGGAGGTCGTCCTCGACTCGTCCGTCGATCTCGCGGCCAACGCGGTCGCCGCGATCGAGCAGACCAACCTGCTCGGCGAGAAGTTCGTCCAGCTGTCCGAACCGCCGGAGGACAAGGATCCCGCGCGGCTCGAGGACGGCGACACGATCTCTCTCGATCGCACCCGGCACGCCACGGAGATCGAGCAGGTTCTCGGCGCCTTGTCGCTGCTGCTCAACGGTGGCGGCGTCGGCCAGTTGCAGCCGATCGTCCACGAATTGACCACCGCACTCGACGGGCGTGAGGATCGGGTCCGGGGACTTCTCGAGCAGGCGAACACGCTCATCGACGGTCTCAATCAGCAGCGCGACGACATCACCCGCGCCCTGGACGGTCTCGACGCCTTGACCACGCGAGTGAACGAACAGAACGAGAAGATCGGGCTGATCCTCGACCAGCTCCCGATCGCCGCCGAAGTGCTCAACGAGCAGCGTCCGCAGCTCACCCAGATGCTCACGCAACTGGACCGGCTCGGTACCGTCGGCACGGACGTGATCAACAGGTCGAAGAACGATCTGATCGCGGATCTCCTCGCGCTGCGGCCGACCCTGAAGGCGCTCGCCGAGTCGGGCGACGACCTGCCCAATTCGCTCGCGTTCATCCCGACCGTTCCGTTCCCGGACGGCGTCGAGAAGATCGCGCTCGGCGGATCGGTCAACCTGTTCCTCACGGTCGACCTGCAGATCGGCGATGCGCTCAGCGCACTCGGCGTCGGTCAGGGCGACCCGGTGTACGTGCCGCCGAAGTTCGGTGAGCCCAAGCCGATCGTCGATCCCTCGAACCCGTACTACAACGGCAACGGACCGAAGCCGGGGTGGCCGACGGTGTCGCTGCTGCCGATTCCGCCGATCATCCCCGCCCCGACGGGTCTGCGGATCCCGGGGCTCCCCGGAACCGCGCCAGCGGCCGGCAACGGTGGCGCAGAGAACGGCACGACGGACGGCGCAGCGCCGTCGCCACAGAACCCACTCGGGGGACTGCTGGAGCAGTTCGGAATCGGGGGTGGACAGTGAGGTCACGACTGGTCAGGATCCAGCTCGTCGCGTTCGCCATCGTGGCGATGCTCGGGCTGGTCTACGTCGGCGCCAAGTACGTCCGCCTCGACAACCTGCTCGGGTTCGGTGAGTACGACGTGAACGCGCAGTTCAAGGACTCCGGCGGCATCTTCACCAACGCCGAGGTCACGTACCGCGGTGTCCCCGTCGGCCGCGTCGGCGACCTGTCACTGACCGCGGACGGAATCAACGTCGAGTTGAAGATCTCCTCGGGTGGGCCCGACATCCCTGCGTCGGCCAAGGCGGTCGTCGCCAACCGATCGGCGATCGGTGAGCAGTACGTGGACCTTCAGCCCGACAGCGACCAGGGGCCGTTCCTCGAACAGGGCTCGGTGATCACCGAGGCCGACACGTCGACACCCGTTCCGGTCGAGCAGGTGCTGATGGCCACCGACGGTCTGGTCCGGTCGGTTCCGGTCGACTCGTTGCGCACGGTCGTCACCCAGCTGGGAACGGCATTCAACGGCAAGGGCGAGGATCTGCAGACACTCGCGGATTCTCTGTCGACGCTGACGAAGGACGGACTCGACGTCCTCCCGCAGACGCTGGCCCTCATCCGGGACAGCCAGACGGTGCTGGCGACGCAGTCCGATCAGTCCTCCGCGATCGTCCAGTTCAGTTCGGATCTCGACGCGGTTGCGGCGCAACTGCGGACCAGCGACCCCGATCTCCGCGCGATCATCGACAAGGGAATTCCGGCGAGCGACGAGGTCGGTCTGCTGGTGAACCAGATCGGTCCGAGTCTCACCACCGACCTGACGAACCTCGCCGCGGTCGGCGACAAGCTGGCTCCGCAGGCGATCGCGCTGCGGCCGATCCTGATGTTCCTGCCTGCCATCGCGGCGTCCGCGTCGACCGTGGCCCCCGGCGACGGCACGGTGCACCAGGGCATCGTCCTGGAGACCAACAATCCGCCGTCGTGCACACTCGGTTACGAAGGGACGCAGGAGATCCTGGCCGAGATGAAGCGGCAGGACCCGAACTTCGACGACACCCAGCAGGACTTCCCGTACAACACGAAGGCCAACTGCGACGCTCCTCAGGGAAGCGTGACGGGTGTGCGAAGTGCAGACCGCATCGTGTTCGCCGATCCGGACACGATCCAGCCGTGGGATTTCAAGCCGAAGGTCATGCCTGACACTCTCAACTTGAATCCCATCGCAACGCAGCTCGCGCCGCTCCTCGGGGTTACTCCCAAGTAGCATTCGGTCCCGGCCGAGGGCGAGTAGAAGAAAACAATCAGTAGGGTATTGGTGTGACGCGAATTACCACGCCCCCGGAGTCGGGACAACCGGCTCCGGGGAAGGACAGAACTCTGAAGGCCTCGTTTGCTGCGGTGACCGCACTGGTGGTGATCGCGGTTGTCGCAGCCGGATGGTTTGGCTTCGGGTGGGCGCGCGCTCTCTTCGTGGACAAGCCGATCGCCGACGCACGCGATTCCGCGTTGACAGGCGCCCAGCAGGCCGCGATCAACCTCAACTCGGTCGATTCACAGGACCTCGACGGATCCTTCGAGAACATGAAGTCGTCGATCACGGGCGACAAGATGAACCAGGACCTCCAGGCGACGATGGATGGGTTCACCGACCAGATGCGTCAATCAGGTGCGGCGAGCAAGGCCGAGCTGATCCAGGGCACACTCACGGAACTGAACACCGACGACGGCACCGCGAAAGCGCTGGTCGTCGTGGCAGTCACCACGACGTGGCCCGACCGCTTCGACAAGGCCAAGGTGACGATGCGGATGGACGTCCAGGACGTGGACGGGGTCTGGAAGGCCTCGTCGGTCGAACCGGTGGGCGGTCGTATTCCGCTCGAGAGCGGTCCGGTGCCCGCCGACGGCGCGGCCCCGGCCCCTGCCCCGACCGAACCGGCTCCCGCCGAGCAGGCGCCGGCCGAACAGGCGCCTGAAGGCGACAGCGGCGGTCAGTAGTCCTGATGTGCCGCGGCGGGGTGTCGCTGCGGTGTCCACGTCGACGACAGCTCGTCGTGCAATGAGAAAGTGGTGAACTATGCCCCCCAAGCGCCGAAACAACGTGCCGGACAGCGCTGCAAAGGGCAGGCGTCCGCGCGTGGCGGGGACCCGTCAGGCGACGCCGAAGCCGCCCCGATCGGAAACCCCGGTCACCCAGACGGAACCGGTGGCGAAGCCGGAACCGGCGAAGAAGCCGGAACCGGTGGCGAAGCCCGAGGCCGCTACGACCGCAGCAGCAGTCGCCTCCTCGACCACGTCCGCCGAGACGGCGAAGACCTCCGACACGGACGCGACTGTGTCGTTGGCCAAGCCGGTGTCGACGGCGAAGGCCGCGTCCGCGGGAAAGACGAAGGTCCCCAACCTTCAACCGCGCATCAGCACGCAGCAGGCCCCTGCCGCCGCCGAGACCGCCGCCGCCGACAGCGGGTCCAGCAGGATCACCTGGAAGCTCGTCGGGATCCTCGGAGCCGTGGCGGTGGTACTCGGGGTGTTCGCGGTCGTCGCGGCATTCAAGCCTGGCGCAGACATCACGAACACCGCCTGGGTCGACGAAGGTGCCACCGCGGAGGTGACCAAGGCGGGAACCGAGGCGATCGAGACGCTGTACACCTACAGCTACGAAACCATCGATCAGGACTTCGACAAGGCGCGCGGCTACCTCGACGACGCCAAGCGTGACGAATTCGACTCGACCGCCGACACCACCAAGCAGGCCGCCATCCAGACCAAGACGGCCACCCAGGCCTCCGTGACCGACATCGGGGTCACGATGCTCGACGGCGACCGCGCCGAACTGCTCGCGCACATGAACGTCAGCGCCACCGGTGATGCCGTCGCTCAGGGCAGTGCCGCGACGCCGTTGTCGATCAAGATGGAGAAGATCGACGGCAAGTGGGTGCTGACCGACATCTCCGACAGTGAGGGCTGATCCTCCTGCCGGGAAAGAATTGGGCAGGAACGGGATCCGTGATACCTGGACGGGTGAGCGCTGAATTGCCCTCCCCGGCAACGTGAACCGATTCCCATCCGGTCTTCGTCACGATTGGATGGGAATCTGTTGCTGCGGTGTCGGTTTCGGATCCTCGGGGGAACCGGGAGTCGGTGACTTCCGCGCCAGGAATCCCGGCGCCCACCAATTGGCCTCACCCATCAGCTTCACCAGGGCGGGCACCAGCATCATGCGGATGACGGTGGCGTCGATGAGCAGCGCGACGATCATGCCGAGCCCGATGAAACGCATCATCGTCAATTCCGACAGCGTGAACGCGCCGGTGACCACGATCAGCAGCGCCGCGGCCGCAGTCACGATGCGCCCCGTATGTGCCGTACCGATCCGTACGGCCTCCTCGGTCGACGCGCCCTTGTCGTGGGCCTCGACCATTCGTGACATCAGGAAGATCTCGTAGTCGGTGGAGAGCCCGAACACCACCGCGATGATGAGGACGACCATCGTCGCGGGCAGCGGCCCCGGCGTCACACCGAGGAGATCAGCACCGTGGCCGTCCTCGAAGATCCACGTGAGCACGCCGAACGAGGCGGCGAGGCTCAGGGTGGCCATCGCGATCGCCTTCAGGGGTAGCACCACGGACCGGAACGCCGGCAACATCAGCACGAAGGTGACGCCCACCATGATCCCGATCATCCACGGCAGTCCCGCGGCCATCGCGTCGAGTCCGTCGGCGGTCAGGGCATTTAACCCGCCCAGCATCTTCTCGGTGCCTTCCGGGGGCGGGAGGTCGCGCAGTGCGGCGGCCGTCGCCATGGCCCCCGTGGTGCGGTCGGCGTCGTCGAAGACGGCCCGGATGGCGACGAACGTGTCGGTGGCACCGACCGGGACCACCCGCTGGACGCCGTCGACCGCGGCCGTCGTCCGGAAGAGCTCCGCAGTGGCGGCCGGCGGCGGTGCCCTGCCGTCGCTGCCCTGCAGGACCAGCGTCGCCCCGTTGTTGGCGAGCGGAAAGTCGGTGGCGAGATCCTCGACGGCGAGCCGGAGCGGGTGAGCCGCAGGCAGCCCGGTGTGGTCCAGATCACCCAGTGACGCGCCGGTGAGGGGTGCGGCGAGCACGAGCAACCCCGCGACGATGGCCGTCGCGATCGGGACGGGCCGCCGCATGACGCGGGCGGCGACGCCGCCCCAGAACCGGTGCGCCCGGTCTTCGCCGCGTTCGACCACACCCGGTCGCCATGTCAGCGAGTTGATGCGCGGCCCGAGCAGCGCGAGTGCAGCGGGTAGCGCCGACAGCGACAGCACGGCGGCGATCCCGATGGCTGCCATCCCGCCGTAGGCGAACGACCGGACGATGGCCTGGGGAAACACGAGCATGCCCACGAAGCCGCACACGAGGAGGAGGGCCGAGAACCCCACGGTGCGGCCGGCCGTGGCGAGCGTTCGGCGGACGGCGTCGTCCGAGCGGGAGCCGGACCGCAGCTCCTCACGGAACCGGGTCACGACGAACAATCCGTAGTCGATGGACATGCCGAGCCCGACGAGGCTCGCGATGTTCACCGAGAATGCGCTGACCTCGGTGAAGTACGAGATCACGCGCAGAGCGCCGAGGGCGCCGAGGATCGCGAGACCGCCGACGCACAGCGGGACGGCCGCGCCGACGAGACCGCCGAAGATGACGAGCAGAAGGAGCAGCAGAAGCGGGAACGACACCGCCTCCGCTCGCAGCAGATCCCTCTCGGACGCCTCGTTGAAGGCGTTGGCTGCCGCGCTGAAGCCGCTGAACTCCGCGTCCGTGCCGTCGATGACCAGCAGGGGTTCGAGATCGTGGTACGCCGCGATGCGAGTGTTCTCGTCGCCGCTCAGCGACAGCACCACCAGTCCCTCGGTGCCGTCGGTGGACCGCAGGAACTCCTTCGCCTGCGGCGGCGCCGACCAGTACGACAGGGGGGTGTTGGCGAGCATTCCGGGGTCGATCTGCGCGAGGTGGGCGGTCACCTCGGGACCGAGATCGTCGATGGTCGCACCCGGACGTGCGTGGTAGGTGACCGCCAGGTCGGGGGTCTGCCGTCCGAACGTCCCCTCGATCAGGCGCTCGACGCCCGCGGACTCGCTGCCCGGATCGGTGTACCCGCCGAGGCTCAGCCGGTCGAACACGCCCGATCCCCACGCCCCGCCGAGCAGCACCAGCAGCACCGTGGCGGCGAGAACCAGCTTCGGACGGGCGACGACGAACGAACTCCAGCGCGTCACGGCTCTGCTTCCCTCGAGAAATCGACTTCCGATCGCGTGCGCATATTGTTCACCGCCCGTCGGCGGCTGGGAAGGGGCGGCGGGAACAGCCCTGGGCCTCGCGAAACGACGCGACACGCCCCCTAACTCTTGACGCCGCGATGATCACGCGTCACTCTGATGCGTGAACATGCGCAGTGACGCGTGGCCAAGCGCCCGGCTGGGTGCTGTTTCGGGTGCCCGACTCGACATCTACTGAGTTTGGGTGTACTTTTGGACGTTGCGCTGGCTGCCTCCTGTCCACCCCTCGTCCGCACCGCTGCGAAGTGATTCACTCTTCAGCAACTGTGACGAGTTTCGTTCGGGTTGTGACCAGCGAAATTCGAAGCAGATACAGCGGCGGTCGCAACAGCAAGAGCGGCCCGCGTGAGGTGCTGGAAGGACGCATC
Organism: Rhodococcus wratislaviensis; assembly: GCF_041228765.1. Classification (NCBI taxonomy): domain Bacteria; kingdom Bacillati; phylum Actinomycetota; class Actinomycetes; order Mycobacteriales; family Nocardiaceae; genus Rhodococcus; species Rhodococcus wratislaviensis. The sequence continues at coordinate 2,891,986 of NZ_CP150488.1, forward strand.
TTGGCAGTCTCTAGCCAGACCAAGGCAGTTTCCGGAATCCCCGGAGCCCCGAAGAGGGTTTCGTTCGCAAAGATTCGCGAACCCCTCGAAGTTCCCGGGCTTCTTGATGTACAAACCGATTCGTTCGAGTGGTTGATCGGTGCGCAGAGCTGGCGCGAACGCGCCGCCGCTCGTGGCGACAGCGCAATCTCCGGCGGTCTCGAGGACATTCTCGCGGAGCTTTCCCCGATCGAGGATTTCTCGGGCTCGATGTCTCTGTCCTTCTCGGACCCGCGCTTCGACGAGGTGAAGGCCTCGACGGACGAGTGCAAAGACAAAGACATGACCTACGCGGCGCCGTTGTTCGTCACCGCGGAGTTCATCAACAACAACACCGGTGAGATCAAGAGCCAGACGGTCTTCATGGGCGACTTCCCGATGATGACCGATAAGGGCACGTTCATCATCAACGGCACCGAGCGTGTCGTGGTCTCGCAGCTGGTGCGTTCCCCCGGCGTCTACTTCGACCACTCCGTCGACAAGGGCACCGAGAAGGACCTGCACAGCGTCAAGGTCATCCCGGGCCGTGGTGCATGGCTCGAGTTCGACGTGGACAAGCGCGACACGGTCGGCGTCCGTATCGACCGCAAGCGCCGCCAGCCCGTCACCGTGCTGCTGAAGGCCCTCGGCTGGACCACCGAGCAGATCACCGAGCGCTTCGGCTTCTCGGAGATCCTCATGGCGACGCTCGAGAAGGACAACACCGCAGGCACCGACGAGGCGCTGCTCGACATCTACCGCAAGCTGCGTCCGGGCGAGCCGCCGACCAAGGAGAGTGCGCAGACGCTCCTGGAGAACCTGTTCTTCAAGGACAAGCGCTACGACCTGGCTCGCGTGGGTCGCTACAAGATCAACAAGAAGCTGGGCCTGAACCTCGGACAGCCGATCGTCGCGTCGACCCTCACCGAGGAAGACATCGTCGCCACCATCGAGTACCTGGTTCGCCTGCACGCCGGTGACACCGAGATGACCGCCCCCGGCGGCAGTGCGGTGCCCGTCGAGGTCGACGACATCGACCACTTCGGTAACCGTCGTCTGCGCACGGTCGGTGAGCTCATCCAGAACCAGATCCGCGTGGGCCTGTCCCGCATGGAGCGCGTGGTTCGTGAGCGCATGACGACCCAGGACGTCGAGGCGATCACGCCGCAGACGCTGATCAACATCCGGCCCGTCGTGGCTGCGATCAAGGAGTTCTTCGGAACCTCCCAGCTGTCGCAGTTCATGGACCAGAACAACCCGCTGTCGGGGCTGACGCACAAGCGTCGTCTGTCCGCCCTCGGCCCGGGTGGTCTGTCCCGTGAGCGCGCCGGCCTGGAGGTGCGAGACGTTCACCCGTCGCACTACGGCCGCATGTGCCCGATCGAGACCCCTGAGGGTCCGAACATCGGTCTGATCGGTTCGCTGTCGGTGTACGCACGGGTCAACCCGTTCGGCTTCATCGAGACGCCGTACCGCAAGGTCGAGAACGGCCAGGTCACCGACCAGGTCGACTACCTGACCGCGGACGAAGAGGACCGCCACGTCGTCGCACAGGCCAACTCGGCCCTCGACGCCAACGGTCACTTCACGGACGATCGCATTCTGGTCCGTCGTAAGGGTGGCGAGGTCGAGTTCGTCTCGTCCGCCGAGATCGACTACATGGACGTCTCGCCGCGACAGATGGTGTCCGTCGCGACCGCGATGATTCCGTTCCTCGAGCACGACGACGCCAACCGTGCCCTGATGGGCGCGAACATGCAGCGTCAGGCGGTGCCCCTCGTTCGCAGCGAGGCTCCGCTGGTCGGTACCGGCATGGAACTGCGTGCCGCCGTCGACGCGGGCGACGTCATCGTCACCGAGAAGACCGGTGTCGTCGAAGAGGTCTCCGCCGACTACGTCACGGTCATGGCCGACGACGGAAGCCGCAAGACGTACCGGATGCGCAAGTTCGCGCGTTCGAACCAGGGCACCTGCGCCAACCAGCGTCCCATCGTGGACGAGGGACAGCGTGTCGAGACCGGACAGGTCCTCGCCGACGGCCCCTGCACCGAGAACGGTGAGATGGCGCTCGGCAAGAACCTGCTCGTCGCGATCATGCCGTGGGAAGGCCACAACTACGAGGACGCGATCATCCTGTCGCAGCGCCTCGTGGAAGAGGACGTCCTGACCTCGATCCACATCGAGGAGCACGAGATCGATGCCCGCGACACCAAGCTCGGTGCCGAGGAGATCACTCGCGACATCCCGAACGTCTCCGACGAGGTCCTCGCCGACCTCGACGAGCGCGGCATCATCCGTATCGGTGCCGAGGTTCGTGACGGCGACGTGCTGGTCGGAAAGGTCACGCCGAAGGGCGAGACCGAGCTGACCCCCGAGGAGCGCCTGCTGCGCGCCATCTTCGGTGAGAAGGCTCGCGAGGTTCGCGACACGTCGCTGAAGGTCCCCCACGGTGAGACCGGCAAGGTCATCGGCATCCGCGTGTTCTCGCGCGACGACGACGACGATCTGCCCCCCGGTGTCAACGAGCTGGTCCGCGTCTACGTGGCACAGAAGCGCAAGATCCAGGACGGCGACAAGCTCGCCGGCCGCCACGGCAACAAGGGCGTCATCGGCAAGATCCTCCCTCAGGAGGACATGCCGTTCCTGCCCGACGGCACTCCGGTCGACATCATTCTGAACACCCACGGTGTTCCGCGTCGTATGAACATCGGTCAGATCTTGGAGACCCACCTCGGGTGGATCGGCAAGACCGGCTGGAACGTTCAGATCGCCGGCGACGGCTCCCGTCCCGATTGGGCGGAGCAGCTGCCGGAGGAGATGCTGTCCGCACCTGCCGACTCCAACATCGCCACCCCGGTGTTCGACGGCGCCAAGGAAGACGAGCTCACCGGACTCCTCGGTTCGACGCTGCCGAACCGCGACGGCGAGGTCATGGTCGCGTCCGACGGAAAGGCCACGTTGTTCGACGGCCGTTCCGGCGAGCCGTTCCCGTACCCGGTCTCGGTCGGCTACATGTACATCATCAAGCTGCACCACCTGGTCGACGACAAGATTCACGCTCGTTCGACCGGTCCGTACTCGATGATCACCCAGCAGCCGCTCGGCGGTAAGGCCCAGTTCGGTGGCCAGCGCTTCGGTGAGATGGAGTGCTGGGCGATGCAGGCCTACGGCGCGGCATACACGCTGCAGGAGCTGCTCACCATCAAGTCGGACGACGTGGTGGGTCGAGTCAAGGTGTACGAGGCCATCGTCAAGGGCGAGAACATCCCCGAGCCGGGCATCCCCGAGTCGTTCAAGGTGCTCCTGAAGGAGCTCCAGTCGCTCTGCCTCAACGTGGAGGTGCTGTCCTCGGACGGCGCGGCCATCGCGATGGCCGACGGTGACGACGAGGACCTGGAGCGGGCCGCAGCGAACCTGGGCATCAACTTGTCCCGGAACGAAGCGGCGACGGTCGACGACCTCGCGAACTAGGTTTTCGGTCCCCGGGTCCTGAGAAATCAGGGTCCGGGGGCGTAGTTCACATTTGAATTGGCAGTCAGGTATCGGCGGCCACCGCTGATCCACAATCCCTCTGGGGAAAGGAAGTTACGTGCTCGACGTCAACTTCTTCGATGAACTCCGCATTGGCCTCGCCAGTGCAGAGGACATCCGCAATTGGTCCTACGGCGAGGTCAAGAAGCCGGAGACCATCAACTACCGCACGCTCAAGCCCGAGAAGGACGGCCTCTTCTGCGAGAAGATCTTCGGCCCCACCCGGGACTGGGAGTGCTACTGCGGTAAGTACAAGCGTGTCCGCTTCAAGGGCATCATCTGTGAGCGCTGCGGTGTCGAGGTGACCCGCGCCAAGGTTCGGCGTGAGCGCATGGGACACATCGAACTGGCTGCCCCGGTCACGCACATCTGGTACTTCAAGGGCGTGCCCAGCCGTCTCGGCTACCTGCTCGACCTGGCGCCGAAGGATCTCGAAAAGATCATCTACTTCGCCGCGTACGTCATCGTCGGTGTCGACGAGGAACTGCGTCACAACGAGCTGTCCACTCTCGAAGCCGAGATGCAGGTCGAGAAGAAGTCCGTCGCGGATCAGCGTGACGCCGACCTCGAGGCCCGCGCTCAGAAGCTCGAAGCCGACATCGCCGAGCTGGAGGCGGAGGGCGCCAAGTCCGACGTCCGCCGCAAGGTCAAGGACGGCGGCGAGCGCGAGATGCGTCAGCTCCGCGACCGCGCGCAGCGTGAGCTGGACCGTCTCGACGAGATCTGGACCACGTTCACCAAGCTCAGCGTCAAGCAGCTCATCGTCGACGAACTGCTGTACCGCGAACTCGTCGACCGCTACGGCGAGTACTTCACGGGCGCCATGGGTGCCGAGTCGATCCAGAAGCTCATGGAGAGCTTCGACATCGACGCCGAGGCCGAGAACCTCCGCGAGACCATCCGCAGCGGCAAGGGGCAGAAGAAGCTCCGCGCACTGAAGCGTCTCAAGGTCGTCGCAGCCTTCCAGGTCAACCAGAACTCGCCCATGGGCATGGTTCTGAACGCCGTCCCGGTGATCCCACCGGAGCTGCGTCCGATGGTTCAGCTCGACGGTGGCCGCTTCGCCACCTCCGACCTGAACGACCTGTACCGCCGCGTGATCAACCGCAACAACCGCCTCAAGCGACTGATCGACCTCGGTGCCCCCGAGATCATCGTCAACAACGAGAAGCGGATGCTGCAGGAGTCCGTGGACGCGCTGTTCGACAACGGCCGTCGTGGCCGTCCCGTCACCGGTCCCGGTAACCGTCCGCTGAAGTCCCTGAGCGACCTGCTCAAGGGCAAGCAGGGTCGTTTCCGCCAGAACCTGCTCGGTAAGCGCGTCGACTACTCGGGTCGTTCCGTCATCGTCGTCGGCCCGCAGCTCAAGCTGCACCAGTGCGGTCTGCCGAAGCTGATGGCTCTCGAGCTGTTCAAGCCCTTCGTGATGAAGCGCCTGGTCGACCTGAACCACGCGCAGAACATCAAGTCCGCCAAGCGCATGGTGGAACGTCAGCGCGCACAGGTGTGGGACGTCCTCGAAGAGGTCATCGCCGAGCACCCCGTGCTGCTGAACCGTGCACCGACGCTGCACCGCCTGGGCATCCAGGCATTCGAGCCGCAGCTGGTCGAGGGTAAGGCCATTCAGCTCCACCCGCTGGTGTGTGAGGCCTTCAACGCCGACTTCGACGGTGACCAGATGGCCGTGCACCTTCCGCTGTCCGCGGAGGCGCAGGCCGAGGCTCGCATCCTGATGCTGTCGTCGAACAACATCCTGTCGCCCGCGTCGGGTCGACCGCTCGCCATGCCCCGTCTGGACATGGTCACCGGTCTGTACCACCTGACCCGGTTGGACGAGGGTGCGATCGGCGAGCTCGCAGCGTCGACCAGTGACGAGGCGGAGCAGGGCGTGTACTCCTCGCCTGCCGAGGCTCAGATGGCCGTCGATCGTGGCGCGCTCGTCGTGCAGGCGAAGATCAAGGTGCGGCTCACGCAGCAGCGCCCGCCCCGCGACATCGAGTCGGAGCTGTTCCCCGAGGGCTGGAACTACGGTGACGGCTGGACCGCGGAGACGACGCTGGGTCGCGTGCTCTTCAACGAGCTGCTGCCCGCGGACTACCCGTTCGTCAACGAGCAGATGCCGAAGAAGCGTCAGGCGACGATCATCAACGATCTCGCCGAGCGTTACCCCATGATCGTGGTCGCGCAGACCGTCGACAAGCTGAAGGACGCCGGTTTCTACTGGGCCACGCGTTCGGGTGTCACGGTCTCGATCTCCGACGTCCTCGTGCCGCCGGAGAAGGCTCAGATCATGGAGTCCTTCGAGGCTCAGGCCGATCAGATCGAGAAGAAGTACCAGCGTGGTGCCCTGAACAAGACCGAGCGCAACAGCGCCCTGGTCAAGATCTGGTCCGAGGCCACCGACGAGGTCGGTAAGGCCATGGAGGCCCACTTCCCCGACGACAACCCGATCCCGATGATCGTGAAGTCCGGCGCCGCCGGCAACATGACTCAGGTTCGTTCGCTCGCCGGTATGAAGGGTCTGGTGACCAACCCGAAGGGTGAGTTCATCCCGCGTCCGATCAAGTCTTCCTTCAAGGAAGGCCTGACCGTTCTCGAGTACTTCATCAACACGCACGGTGCCCGTAAGGGTCTGGCCGATACCGCGCTCCGCACCGCCGACTCGGGTTACCTGACCCGTCGTCTGGTGGACGTCTCGCAGGACGTCATCGTCCGCGAGGTCGACTGTGGAACCGAGCGCGGCATCGTCACCACGATCGCCGAGAAGCAGGCCGACGGCACGCTGATCCGCGACGCTCACGTGGAGACGAGCACGTACGCCCGCACCCTGGCCGCCGACGCGGTCGACGAGAACGGCAACGTCATCGTCGAGCGTGGACACGACCTGGGTGACCCGGCTATCGACGCGCTGCTCGAGGCAGGCATCACGCAGGTCAAGGTCCGTTCGGTGCTCACCTGCACCACCGGCACCGGCGTCTGCGCCACCTGCTACGGCCGCTCCATGGCCACCGGCAAGCTCGTCGACATCGGTGAGGCCGTCGGTATCGTCGCCGCGCAGTCCATCGGTGAGCCCGGTACCCAGCTGACCATGCGTACGTTCCACCAGGGTGGTGTCGCCGGAGACGACATCACCGGTGGTCTGCCGCGTGTTCAGGAGCTGTTCGAGGCCCGCGTCCCCAAGGGCAAGGCCCCGATCGCCGACGTCAGTGGCCGCGTGCAGCTCGAGGACGGCGACCGCTTCTACAAGATCACCATCGTCCCGGACGACGGTGGCGAAGAGGTTGTCTACGACAAGCTCTCGAAGCGCCAGCGTCTGCGTGTCTTCAAGCACGACGACGGCACCGAACGCCTTCTGGCCGACGGTGACCACGTCGAGGTCGGTCAGCAGCTCATGGAAGGTGCTGCCGATCCGCACGAGGTGCTGCGTGTCATGGGCCCCCGTCAGGTGCAGATCCACCTCGTCAACGAGGTCCAGGAGGTGTACCGGAGCCAGGGTGTGTCGATCCACGACAAGCACATCGAGGTCATCGTGCGCCAGATGCTGCGTCGCGTGACGATCATCGACTCGGGCGCCACGGAGTTCCTGCCCGGTTCGCTGACCGAGCGTGCGGACTTCGAAGCGGCCAACCGCCGTGTCGTCGCCGAGGGGGGCGAGCCGGCAGCCGGACGTCCGGTGCTGATGGGTATCACCAAGGCATCGCTGGCGACCGACTCGTGGCTGTCCGCGGCGTCGTTCCAGGAGACCACTCGCGTCTTGACCGATGCGGCGATCAACTGCCGCTCGGACAAGCTGATCGGTCTGAAGGAAAACGTGATCATCGGAAAGCTGATCCCTGCCGGTACCGGTATCAACCGTTACCGCAACATTCAGGTTCAGCCGACCGAAGAGGCCCGCGCTGCTGCGTACGCGGTTCCGTCCTACGACGACCAGTACTACAGCCCGGACGGCTTCGGCCAGAACACCGGTGCCGCGGTGCCGCTGGACGATTACGGTTTCAGCAACGATTACCGGTAGGCGCTCCGCGCCCGTGAGCGGTTGACGAGTCCTCGGACTCGCCGAGCACTCACCAAGGACGAAGGCCCCACCCCTCTCTCTTCGGGGGTGGGGCCTTCATCTGTTTCCATGCCTTGTCGCCCTCCATGCCTTGTCGCCGGATGTTCGCCGTTGCTAGCGTCGGATGATGGCCCGGTCGAGGTTCGCCATCGCACTCCTGATCGCCGTCGTCGTGGGGGCCGCGACCTCCTGCACGGCGTCGGACGACCAGCAGAGCGAGGCGACGTCGTCGGCGGCGCCTGCCACGTCCGCCGGTCCCGCGGTGCTCACTCCGGTGGTCGCGGATGTGGTGGCCCCACCGATCCCGGTGACGGGCAGCGACGGTCGCGTGCACCTGGCCTACGAACTGCGGTTGACGAACACCGGGTCGCAGCCGGCGACGATTACGTCGCTGCAGGTGAAGGGTGACGGCCGCACGCTGGTGGACCTGAGTGGCGAGGCGCTGACGCCGTGGTTCCAGGCCCTCGGCGGAGGCCCGAAGACCGGCACCGTCCTCGCCCCCGGACAGCAGGGGCTGGTGTGGATCGATGCGACGCTGAACAGTCCCGACGACGTGCCCGGCAGTCTCGGCCACGTCGTGAACGTCGACTTCCCGCAGGCGACGTCACTCGTGCCGTCGCAGCTCGCCGAGAACGTAGCGGACACCGAAGTCGACACCCGCGACGCCGTCCGTATCCGCGCGCCCCTCGACGGTCCACGCTGGCTCGACGGCACCGGCTGCTGCACGGTCACGTCCCACCGCGCGGCCGTCCTGCCCATCAACGGCCGGATGCTCGCCGCCGAGCGCTTCGCGATCGATTTCGTCCAGCTCGACGAACAGGGACGCATCTACGTCGGTGACCAGACCCAGCTGTCCAGCTACGAGTACTACGGCGCACCGGTCCGCGCGGTGTCGGACGGCAAGGTGATCGCCGTCGTGGGCGATCTGTCCGAACAGGTTCCGGGTGCCACTCCGCAGGGACTGCCCCTCGACCAGTACGGCGGAAACCACGTCGTCCAGGACATCGGGAACGGACGGTACGCGTTCTACGCGCACCTGCAGCCCGGCAGCGTCGACGACATCAGCGTCGGCCAGGACCTGCGGGCGGGAGACCAGATCGGGCTGCTGGGCAACAGCGGAAACACCGACGCGCCGCATCTGCACTTCCATCTGATGGACGGGCCGGACTTTCTGGCGGCGAACGGCATTCCGTTCGAATTCGAGAACTTCGACCTCGACGGACGGGTGACGGGGGAGAGTCTCGAGGCCGCCGCGACCGCCGGCGCCGCGGTGGTCGACGAGGCGGGGACGCAGACCGGATCGCGCACCGACGAGATGCCGCTGTACCTCGACGTCGTGACGTTCCCGGGCAGCTAGCCGAGGAGCCCGCGCTCGACGAACCGGGTGAGCGCGGCGATGCCCTCGTCGTCGCCGCCGTCCCACAGGCCCACGAAGGCGGTCGCCACCGCGGCGATCAGCCGGGCACTGACCTCGGGGCCGCCGGGGAGGTGCGCCCCGTCCGCGGCGAGGGTCCTGAGGAGTTCGGCCCACGGCTTCATCTGCTCGATCCCGAAGTCGTGCATCCGCTGCGCGAAGTCGGGATCGACGAGGGCTGCGTCGCGGAGCGCGGCCATCACGGTGCGATGCCGCGCCTGTAGTTGCCAGAACACGGCGAGATGAGGGCCGAGGTCCCGCAGATCGCCGGGGGACGTGGTGATGAGTGCGTCCGCGTCGTCGCCGATGTCGTCCGCGAGCGCGAGGAGCAACGCTTCCTTGCCGTCGAAATGGTTGTAGAACGAACCCGCGGCCTTGCCGGCCTCGGTGGTGATGTCGGTGATGGTGGCGTTCAGGTAACCCTTGCGTTCGAAGACCACTCTGGCTGCGTCGAGCAGGTCCTGGCGTGTCTGAGCGGCCTTCTCCTGTCGGGTGGTCACTGCGCTTTCCCCATCTCCTCGCCGCTCGCGTGCCCTCGCTCGAGCCGGTTCTCGTCCCGTGAAGACTATCCTCGACCACACCTGTCCGATATGCGTGGTTCGCTGAACGGAGACGAGATGTCCGAGAAGAAGATCGACCGCGTCAAGACCGAGTCGGCACTCGAAGTGCTGCGGGAAAGCCCCACGATCGCACTCATCACCGTGGCACCGGCGCTGGTCGTCTTCGGGGTGGTGTGGTGGCTGTTCGGATTCTGGTCGGCCCTCGTGCTGGTCCTGATTCTGGGTGTCGTCGCCGTCGTCGGCCGGAAGCTGTTCTGACGCCGCTACCGCGGAACGTGGAACGCGGCGAGTGACGCCGCGCTCGACGTCAGTTCGTCCCATTCGCACGGCACCGTGAGGACGGCGAGCGCAGACGTCGGGAACTTCTCCCGCATCAGGTCGGCATCCCCGGTATCGGGGTTGCCCGCCAGATCCAGTGCCGTCGACGGCATGCCGGGAACATGCCCGACCACGAGCAGCGTGCGTACCGACGGTTCGACCCGCACGATCTCCATAAGCACCTCGGACGGGTACGCGCCGTACAACTCCTCGGCGAACCGGGCCGGAGCGCCGACCCGGGTCGCCTCCAGCGTTTCCCGGGTGCGGCGAGCGGTCGAACACAGCACGGCGTCGATCGGCGGCTGAGTCGACCGCAGCCACTCACCGGCCAGTCCTGCCTGCTTGCGTCCGCGCGGCGCCAACGGCCGCTCGTGATCCGCGACCCCCTCCGGGTACGCCGACTTGCCGTGGCGCATCAGGATCAGGGTGCGATTCCGCGACGAGCTGTGCGAGGCCATGGCTAGACGCTAGCTCCCCACGCCGGCACGTTCACTGTCGAGCTGGGCCATCTGCGCGGGCGCGTAGCGTTCCCCGGCGACTGCGGTGTCGGGAACCGCTGCGGCGATGGCCGCGAGGTCACCGGCACCGAGGTGGACGTCGAGTGCGCCGAGCGTCTCCGCGAGCCGGGCGACGGTACGCGCTCCGACGACGGGCACGATGTCGTCGCCCTGGGCGAGAACCCACGCGATCGCCAGCTGCGCGACGCTCACCCCGTGCTGCGCGGCCACTGCGGCGAGCGAGTCGACGAGGGTGAGGTTCTGCCGGAGGTTCTCGCCCTGGAACCGGGGGCTGTGCGCGCGGAAGTCGTCGGCCGCGAGAGTCTGGTCGGTGCGCAGCGAGTCGCTGAGCAGGCCTCGGGAGAGCACGCCGTAGGCTGTCACGCCGATCCCGAGTTCCCGGCAGAGCGGCAGGATCTCGGTCTCGATCCCCCGGGAGATGAGCGAGTACTCGATCTGCAGATCCACGATCGGGTGCACCGCCGCCGCTCGGCGAAGGGTCTCGGGACCCACCTCGGACAGGCCGATGTGGCGCACGTAGCCGGCCTCGACGAGTTCACCGATCGTTCCCACGGTGTCCTCGATCGGCACGGCGGGGTCGAGACGGGCGGGGCGGTAGACGTCGATGTAGTCGACGCCGAGACGCTGCAGCGAGTATGCGAGGAAGTTGCGGATCGACTCGGGTCGCGTGTCGACTCCGGCCCACGAGCCGCCGGGTCCGCGCAGACCGCCGAACTTGACGCTGAGGGTCACGTCCTCGCGTCGGCGGCCGGCGAGGGCCTTGCCGATCAGGGACTCGTTGTGGCCCGATCCATAGAAGTCCCCGGTGTCGACGAGGTCGATCCCGGCGTCGAGCGCCGCGTGGATGGTGGCGACGGACTCCACGTCGTCCGTCCTGCCGTACATCCCGGACATGCCCATGGCGCCGAGGCCGAGCCGGCTGACGGTGGGACCGGTGGTTCCGAGTGCGGTGGTGCTGATCATGTTCTGCTCCGATGGTCGGTGTCTGTTCCGGACTGACACCAGCGTCGCCGTCGCCGGGAGCGGCAACCAGAGACCGTTCATCGGGGGACCGGCGATCCCTGGCAGCGCTCCGGCGGGTCCGGCACAGTTGATGCATGAACCGCTCCGAGTTGGCCGATTTCCTCCGCCGTCGCAGGGAACAGCTCGTCCCGGCCGACGTCGGATTGCCACCGGGACTGCGTCGGCGGACGCCGGGGCTCCGGCGCGACGAGGTGGCGATGCTCGCGGGTATGTCGACGGATTACTACACGCGACTCGAGCAGGCACGCGGCCCGCATCCGTCGACGCAGGTCCTGGCGTCGATCGCGCGGGCGCTGCGGCTGACCGACGATCAGCGAGACCACCTCTACCTGTTGTCGGGACAGGTGCCGCCGATGCGGGCCGCGGGAAACAAGCACGTCGGACCGGGACTGCTGCACCTGCTCGACAAGCTCGACGACACCCCGGGCTGCGTCATCTCGGATCTCGGGGAAGTTCTGGTCCAGAACCGCATGCACGTGATCCTGTTCGGCGACGCGTCCCGGTATTCAGGTCTCGATCGGTACGTGCCGTGGCGGTGGTTCGCGCATCCCGGCGAGCGCGGGATGTTTCCCGAGGACGATCACGAGCGGCTCGCCGGAAACCACGTCGCGGATCTGCGGGCGACGGCCGCCCGGCGGGCCGGTGACGCCGACGTGTCGGAACTGGTGGACCGCCTCTACGAGAGCAGCGCGGAGTTCGCGGCGCTCTGGGACCGACACGATGTGGCCGTCCGGCGGTCCGACACCAAGACCGTCCTCCACGCCGAGGTCGGACGCATCGACCTCGTCTGCGAGACGCTGCTGACCCCGAGCGCCTACCAGCATCTGCTCGTGTACATGCCGCAGCCGGGCTCCGACGCGCGGGCCAGGCTCGACCTGCTGCGGGTGATCGGCACCCAGCAAATGGTCTGATCAGGTGGCGAGGGGCCCGACCCGGGCCACGGCGCGCAGGGCGTCGTCGACCAGGAACCATACGGTCAGCGACGTCTCGTCCCGCCGCGAACGCAGGACGATCTCGTCGGTCGACACGATGGGCGAGAGGTACTCGAGCACGGCGCGATGGGGGTTGTCGACGAGGCGGCCGCCGCCCGGATGCTCGTGGTCGGCGATCAGTTCTTCGACGGCTTGCCAGTAGACGGCGTTGTTGACGTGGTCGAATGGGTCGATGTCGGTGCGGCGCAGGACGAACTCGGTATCCACGATGCCGTCCTCGTCGGCGGCCGGAGCATTCTCGACGAGCCACCGCTTCCACTTGAGCCGGTGTTCCTCCGCCGACTCCCCGAGGCGTTCGATGAACCCGTCGTCGATGCGGGTGGGCATTCCCGTTTCGCCGCTGATGTGGATCCAGAAACCTTCGGTCTCGATGAGGGCGCCCGCCTCACCCTCGATCTGGACCCGCATGTTCGTCCAGCGGGTCGACAGCGCCGAGCACCAGCGCCGGAGGTGCACCCGCTCGGGCCACACCGCGGGCCGGACGACGTCGATGACGGTGCGCCGGACGATCCACAGCGGGTGGCTGTCGGCGGCGTCGACCGCGTCGAGGTTGTCCAGACCCGCGTCCTGCAGATAACGCGCGATCCCGTCGAGGCGCAGACGCTTGGCCGCATCGATGTCGCCGGTGCGGACCGGCCAGGACGTCTCGAAGACGCGGCCACGTGAGGGTCGAGCGGCGAGGGGTCGGTCGAGTGCCAAGATGCGGTTCCTTCGCTTGTGGACGGAGCCCTGATTCTTCCATCCGGCACCGGTGCTTGTTTGCGGACGCGATTCTCAGTACAGTTCATATAACTGTTACTACGTGTAACACAAACGAGTTCGATGGTCCGGACAGGTGTGAGGAAACCGCAATGGCATATGTCATCACCCAGGCGTGCTGCAACGACGCGAGCTGCGTCTCCGCATGCCCCGTGAACTGCATCCATCCGACACCGGAGGAGCGGGAATTCGCGCAGACCGAGATGCTGCACATCGACCCGGAAACCTGCATCGACTGCGGGGCCTGCGTCGATGCCTGTCCGGTCGACGCGATCTTCCCGGAAGACAAGCTCGTCGGCTCGCTCGCCCGCTACAAGGACATCAACGCCGAGTACTACACGACCAACCCCATGCCGACCGGGTGGATCCCTCTCACGCCCGCGACTCCGCCGCGCCGCGACCTCGGGAAGCTCCGGGTCGCCGTCGTCGGCGCCGGGCCCGCGGCCTGCTACGCCGCCGGTGAACTGCTCGAACGTTCGGACGTCGAGGTCGAGATGTTCGAGAAGCTCCCGACGCCGTGGGGACTCGTCCGCGCCGGTGTCGCGCCCGACCACCCGGGCACCAAGGAGGTGACCCGGATGTTCGAGTGGAGCCTCGACCGGCCGAACTTCGAGTTCCACCTCAACGTCGAGGTCGGCAAACACGTCACCCACGACGAGCTGCTGGAGAACCACCACGCCGTGATCTACGCCGTCGGGGCGTCGAGCGACCGGCGTCTGGGAATCGCGGGCGAGGATCTTCCCGGCGTGCACGCCGCCACCGAGTTCGTGGCCTGGTACAACGGCCACCCGGACTACGCGGAGCGCACGTTCGACCTGTCCGCGAAGCGCGCGGTGATCGTCGGCAACGGCAACGTCGCGCTCGACGTGGCCCGCATCCTCACGATGAACGTCGAGGAGCTGGAACGGACGGACATCGCCGATCACGCCCTGGCCGCGCTGCGGCGCAGCAACATCGAGGAGGTCGTGCTCCTCGGCCGCCGCGGGCCCGCGCAGGCCGCCTACAGCAACCCCGAGTTCCTGGCGCTGGGCGACCTCGAGAACGTGGACGTCGTCATCGACGACGCCGACCTCGACCTCGACCCGGCCAGCGAGGCGTTGCTCGACGATCCCGCCACCGCGATGAAGGTCCGGCTGGCGCGGGAGTTCGCGCAGCGTGCCCCGCGGCCCGGTCGCAAGCGCATCGTGTTCCGCTACCTGACGTCGCCGCTCGAGGTCGCCGGATCCGGCAAGGCCGAGGCCCTGCGCTACGGACGTAACGAACTGGTGGTCGACGAGTCCGGCACGTTGTCCGCCCGGGCTCGGGGCGAGGAAGGCTCGCTGGACACCTCGCTCGTCCTGCGATCCATCGGATACCGCGGCAATCCCGTCGGCGGTGTCGCGTTCGACGAGAAGCGCGGCGTGATCCCCAACGAGCACGGCCGGGTCACCGACCGGGTGTACGTGACCGGATGGATCAAGCGCGGTCCCAGCGGTGTGATCGGCACCAACAAGGCGTGCGCCAAGGAGACGGTGTCGTCGCTGCTCGCGGATTTCGAGGCAGGAGAACTCCTCGGCACGGTCGGCACCCGCAAGGACGTGAAGAAGCTGATCGAGCGGCGCCAGCCGGAACAGATCGGCTTCCCCGGGTGGCGGGCGATCGACAAGGCGGAGACCGGCCGCGCCGAGGGGTCCGGCCGGCCCCGCGTGAAGATGACCGACAAGGTCGAGCTGGTGTCCGTCGCCCGTAGGCGGAAGCGGCTCTTCGCTCGTTGACGCCTCCCGCCACCCCTGCGCGTCTAGTGTTTCGAGCATGCGCGCAGTGGTGGTGACGGAGCTGTCGGGGCCGGGCGGCATGACGCTGCAGGACATACCCGAACCGGCGGCCGAGGGGCTGGTCCTGATCGACGTCAAGGCCAGCGGCGTGTGCTTCCCCGACCTGCTGATCAGCTACGGCAAATATCAGCTCGGCCCCGAGCTGCCTTTCGTTCCCGGCGCCGAAGTCGCGGGTGTGGTGGTGTCGGCACCGGCCGACAGCGGATTCGAGCCCGGTCACCGGGTGCTCGCGGCGTCGCAGGTCGGCGGTTACGCCGAACGGGTCGCGGTGCTGCCGGCGCAGGTGCTGCCCATTCCGTCGATCCTGGATTTCGACGAAGCGGCGTCGCTGATCGTCAACTACCAGACGATGGAATTCGCGCTGGAGCGCCGGGCTCGGCTGCGGGCAGGCGAAACCGTCGTCGTCCTCGGCGCGGCGGGTGGGGTGGGGACGTCCACCATCCAGCTGGCGAAGGCGCACGGCGCCCGCGTGATCGCGGTGGTGCGCCGGGACGGGGCCGACGACTTCCTGCGCGAACTGGGGGCCGACGACGTCGTCCGCCTCGAAGACGGCTGGGGCGCCCGGGTCCGTGAACTGACCGGCGGCCGGGGCGCGCAGATCGTGGTCGACCCGGTCGGCGGCGACGCATTCGACGAGGCCGTCCGGGTACTGGCCCCGGAAGGCCGGCTCGTCGTGATCGGTTTCGCGGGAGGGGCGATCTCCGAGGTCAAGGTGAACCGGGTGCTGTTCCGCAACATCAGCATCGTGGGTGCGGCGTGGGGTGAGTTCATCCGGACCGAACCGAATGCGCTGGAAGAGGTGCATGCCGCGTTGGTCCGGCACGTGGAGCGCGGATTGCGTCCCGTGGTCACGTCCCGGTATCCGCTCGAGCAGGCTGCGGATGCGCTGCGCGATCTCGAGGCCGGCCTCGTGCTGGGCAAAGCAGTGCTCGTCCAGGACTGAACCCGCAGGTCGAGCGTGCCGCCGGGGAATGTGATACCTGACACCATTTATTCGGTTGCGCCATAGTTGTCCTTGGGCAATAGTTGCATGAGCGCTAGCATTCGAGGGTGCCCGACAAATCTCCTGATCTTCTCTTCGAACTACTCAACGATTTCTTCACCCAGGTGTTGAGTGCGGGGGAGTCGGAGTCGATGGACAACCTCATCGAGCTGGACCTCACGTTTTCGCAGGTGCGCATGCTCTTCGCGCTGGTTCAGCACGGTGAACCACTTCCGATCAACGAGGTGGCCGAACGGTTGCGGCTCTCGGTGGCCGCGGCGGGCCGGAATGTCGATCAACTCGTGAAACTGGGTCTGGTCGTTCGCCGGGAGGACGAACGCGATCGGCGGGTCAAGCGGGTCTCCTTGTCGGAGGCCGGACATAAGGTCGCTACCCAGCACATCGAATGCAAGCGTGATCAGTTGCGACGGTTCGCATGGCGGGTTCCGGAGATCGAGCGGACCCGGCTGATCGAGGCACTACAACCGATCCTCGCGGGGGAGTCCCTGCGAGAACTCAACCAGGAGATACTCGGATGACATCGCCGACCGCCGCGAACGCGGCGCCCGACAAGCTCGACGGCACGGTCCTCAAGATCGCGTCCGTGGTGGTGCTCGGTGCCATCATGTCGATCCTCGACGTGACCGTCGTCAGCGTCGCGTTGCCGACGTTCGCCACGGAATTCGACACCACGTACGCCACCGTCGCATGGACGATGACCGCGTACACGCTCGCCCTGGCCACCGTCATTCCCGTCACCGGGTGGGCGGCCGACCGATTCGGCACCAAGCGTCTCTACATGACGGCGCTCGTGCTGTTCGTCCTCGGCTCGGTGCTCTGTAGCTTCGCGTGGGACATCACGTCGCTCATCGGCTTCCGCGTCCTGCAGGGCCTCGGCGGCGGCATGTTGATGCCGCTGGGTATGACGATCATGACGAAGGCGGCCGGCCCCGACCGCGTCGGCCGGGTCATGGCGGTTCTCGGAATCCCCATGCTGCTCGGCCCGATCGGTGGTCCGATCCTCGGCGGCTGGCTGATCGAGGCGGCGAGCTGGCACTGGATCTTCCTGATCAACCTGCCCATCGGCATCATCGCTCTGGCTGCTGCGTTCATCATCCTGCCGTCCGACAACGCGTCGCCCTCGGAGTCGTTCGACTTCCTCGGCATGCTGCTGCTCTCGCCGGGTCTGGCACTGTTCCTGTTCGGTGTGTCGTCCATCCCGGAGGTGGGCACGGTCGCTTCGGCTCGTGTGCTCGTGTCCGGTGCGATCGGCCTGGCGCTGATCGTCGCGTTCGTGTTCCACGCACTCCGCAAGGATCACCCGCTGATCGATCTGCACCTGTTCAAGAACCGGCAGCTGTCGGTCGCGGTCATCACGACCTCGCTGTTCATCGTCGCGTTCATGGGTGCCGGTCTGCTGTTCCCCAGCTACTTCATCCAGGTCGGCGGGCACACCACGCTCGCAGCCGGTCTGCTGATGGCTCCGCAGGGTATCGGCGCGATGCTGACCATGCCGGTGGCCGGACGTCTCGTCGACAAGATCGGCCCCGGCAAGATCGTGCTGACGGGTCTGCCGCTGATCCTGATCGGTCTCGGTGTCTTCACCCAGGTGGCGTCGGACTCGCCGACCTGGCTGCTGATGGGTGCGCTGTTCGTGATGGGCATGGGCATGGGCTGCACGATGATGCCGCTGATGACCGCAGCGATCGTCACGCTGTCCAACGAGCAGGTTGCGCGCGGTTCCACGCTGATGAACATCGTCCAGCAGACCGCCGGTTCGATCGGTACCGCCGTCATGTCGGTGGTCCTCACCAACCAGCTGCTCGATCGCGGTCTCGACAGCCAGACCGTCGCGATGCAGCACGTGCCCGAGGTCGCCGCGCAGGAGCCTCCCGGGATGGTGGACCAGGTCCTGAGCCAGGCCGCCGATGCGTTCGGCAACACGTTCCTGGTCGCCACCGTGCTGATCGCATTGACGCTCATCCCGGCGTTCATGCTGCCGCGGAAGAAGTCGGTCAACCCGCGTCTCGAGGCCGAAGATGCCCCGACGGTCATGATGCACTGATCGGGTTCGTTCGAACGTCGCCGAGGGCGGCAAGCGCACTGCGCTTGCCGCCCGCAGCTGTTTCCGGAATAGGTCGAAGTGGTTGAATGTTGCAATAGGTTCATGCAAACGCATGGAGTTCTGGCGCGAGAGGAACAGCTATGCAGTTCGGAATCTTCACCGTCGGCGACGTGACCCCCGATCCCACCACCGGCCGCACTCCCACCGAGCACGAGCGCATCAAGGCGATGACGACCATCGCCAAGCATGCCGAGGACGTCGGACTCGACGTGTTCGCCACCGGCGAGCACCACAACCCGCCGTTCGTGCCGTCGTCCCCGACCACCATGCTCGGCTACCTCGCAGCGCAGACCGAGAAGATCGTCCTGTCGACGTCCACCACGCTGATCACCACCAACGACCCGGTGAAGATCGCCGAGGACTACGCGATGCTGCAGCATCTCGCGGACGGCCGGGTGGATCTCATGATGGGTCGCGGAAACACGGCCCCCGTCTACCCGTGGTTCGGTCAGGACATCCGCCAGGGGATTCCGCTGGCGCTGGAGCACTACCGGCTGCTGCGCCGCCTGTGGGACGAGGACGTCGTGGACTGGCAGGGCCAGTTCCGCACCCCGCTGCAGGGGTTCACCTCGACGCCGCGTCCGCTCGACGGCATCCCGCCGTTCGTGTGGCACGGATCGATCCGCAGCCCGGAGATCGCCGAGATCGCCGCGTTCCACGGTGACGGCTTCTTCGCCAA
This sequence comes from Rhodococcus wratislaviensis, assembly GCF_041228765.1. Taxonomy (NCBI): domain Bacteria; kingdom Bacillati; phylum Actinomycetota; class Actinomycetes; order Mycobacteriales; family Nocardiaceae; genus Rhodococcus; species Rhodococcus wratislaviensis. The sequence goes on from NZ_CP150488.1 coordinate 2,910,773, forward strand.
CAACATCTTCTGGCCGAAGGAGCACTACATCGCCCTGATCAACCTCTACCGCGAGCGATACGAGCACTACGGTCACGGCCGCGCGGACCAGGCGATCGTCGGACTGGGCGGGCAGGTGTTCATGCGCAGGAACGCCAAGGACGCCGTCGACGAGTTCCGGCCCTATTTCGACAACGCCCCGGTCTACGGCCACGGGCCGAGTCTCGAGGACTTCACCGATCAGACCCCGCTGACCGTCGGCACACCGGAGCAGGTGATCGAGAAGACCTTGACGTTCGCCGACTTCTTCGGCGACTACCAGCGGCAGTTGTTCCTCGTCGACCATGCGGGGCTTCCCCTGAAGACGGTGCTCGAGCAGCTGGATCTGCTCGGCGGCGAGGTCGTGCCCGTGCTGCGCAAGGAGTTCGCCGCCCGGCGACCTGCGGGCGTGCCGGACAATCCGCCGACGCACGCGTCGATGAAGGCCGATCGCGAGCCGGTCGATGCCGCCCGTCAGTAGGACCGAACGAGCGGCCGAGGCGTGGGAGGCTCTCTTCCGCGCCCAGGTCGCGGTGATGCGCAACCTCGCCGCCGACGACGTGTGGGACGAGCTGAGCATGCGCGAATACGACGTGCTGTTCACTCTCGCCCGGGCACCCGGACACAGACTGCGCCTGCATGATCTCAACCGGGAGATCCTGCTCAGCCAACCGTCGCTGAGCCGGCTGGTCGAGCGGCTGTCCGGCTCCGGATTCGTCACGCGGGAATGCGATCCCGGCGACCGCCGGGGGACCGTCGTCGCCCTGACGGACGAGGGTGCTCGTGTGCAGACGTCGGTCGGACGCAGGCACGCGGCGAGCATCCGGCGGCACGTCGGCCCGGCACTGTCCGACGACGAACTCGACACGCTCACCGAACTCTGCGCGAAACTGCGCGGCGCACACGACTGACGGAAGGCACGATGGAGCAGTGAGCAATCTGGAGACGAATTCGGTGGAAGAGCGGTGCGAGTCGCACCCCGACGGCGGGGGCATCCAGGTGCTCGGCGCGCGCGAGGTCCCGCTCGGCGGTCCCCGCGCGATGCCGGTCCGGCGCACCCTCCCGCAGCGGGACCGGTCGCTGATCGGCGCCTGGTGCTTCGCCGACCACTACGGTCCGGACGATGTCGGGAAGACGGGCGGGATGAACGTGCCGCCGCATCCGCACACGGGACTGCAGACGGTGAGCTGGCTGTTCACCGGCGAGATCGAGCACCGCGACAGCATCGGTTCGCACGCGATGGTGCGTCCCGGTGAGCTCAACCTGATGACCGCCGGGCGGGGGATCGCGCACTCGGAGGTCTCGACACCGCAGACACGCATCCTGCACGGGGCGCAGCTGTGGGTGGCGTTGCCGGCGTCGGCGCAGGACGCGGAGCCGGCGTTCGAGACGTACGCACCCGACCCGGTCGAACTGGACGGCGCGACCGTGCGGGTGTTCCTCGGGAACACGGTGGGCTCCACCTCGCCGGTCCGCACGTTCACGCCGTTACTCGGCGCCGAGATCCTCCTGGAGCCGGGTGCGGACGTCACCCTCGACATCGAACGCGGCTTCGAGGTCGGGGTGCTCGTCGACGAGGGCGAGGTGCAACTGCGCGGAACCACACTGCGGTGGGCGGAACTCGGCTATCAGCCGCCGGGGGAGTCGCTGGTGGTGCTGCGCAACACGGGCGGAACCCGGGCCCGGCTGCTGCTGCTCGGCGGCGCACCGCTGGGTGAGCAGGTGATCATGTGGTGGAACTTCCTCGGCCGCACCCACGAGGACATCGTGGGGTACCGCCGTGAGTGGCAGTCCGAGCTCCGGGGCGCGGCGCCCGCCGACCCCCGATTCGGCACGGTCGAGGGCTACGACGGCGATCCACTGCCCGCACCCGAACTGCCGAACAGCAGGCTGAAACCCCGCGGCTGAGACCGCGGATCAGTAGCTGGTGAGCGACGTGTTGGCGCCGCAGAGCACCACGCAGAGCGGCTTGTCGTCGTCGGGTGCGAGCTGTCCGGTGACGATCGCGGCGAGCGCCGCGGCGGTGCCGTGCTCGACGACGATCCGGAACTCCTCCCACAGCAGCGTCCGCGCGTCGATGAGGGCGTCGTCGTCGACGATCAGGCTGGACACGGGCCGCGACCGGATGGTGTCCCAGGCGATGGAACCGATCTTGGTGGCGCCGAGGGAATCGCCGGCGATGCTGTCGATGTCGATGTCCACGGGTTGCCGGGCGGCGACCGCGGAGTGCAGCGTCGCCGCACCGCTCGGTTCCACGCCGTAGATGCTGTCGTCGTCGCGGCTGCCGACGACGACGCCGGAGAGCAATCCGCCGCCGCCCACGGCGATCACGTAGGACAACGGCTCGGCGACGTCGTCCTGGACCTCGAGAGCGATGGTCCCCGCCCCGGCGACGATGTCGGGGAGATCGTAGGCGTGCAGGGCGAGGGTGTTCGAGGACGCCGCGAGTTCCTGGGCATACTCGGCCGCCTCGGCGTATCGAGCACCCACCTTGCGCACGTCCGCGCCGAGCGCGATCAGCGTGTCGACCTTGACGTCGGGTGCCGTGACGGGGACGACCACCGTGCACTTCACACCCCTGAGCCGCGATGCCCAGGCCGCCCCGATGGCGGCGTTCCCACCGGACGCGATGACGACGCCCGCGTCGTCGAGCCGCCCCTCCTCCTCGGCGTGGAGCAATGCGTTGAGGCTGCCCCGCACCTTGAACGAGCCGCCGTACTGCAGGAACTCGAGTTTGAAGATCACCGGCACGGCACCGCGCACGGTGGGGACGGTGGCACGGAACGTGGGTGTCCTGCGGATCAGGCCGGTGATGCGCTCACGCGCCCTGTCCACGGATGCGTGATCGACGGAGTGAGCCATGGTCCCATCGTTCCATCCCGTGCAGCCGCGACTACCGCGGCTCCTTGACCGTCGCCGTACCCTGGGCTGCGGCGCACAGCACCTCCGAGCCGTCGTCCTGCACCGCGTAGATGTCGCACCGGCACAACGCCTGCCGCCGCGTCGACGCGTCGGCGCGGGCGTCCGCCCGGAGCAGCACGCCCTGGGCGGGGCGGAGGTAGGTGATCGTGAAGCCCGCGGTCATGATGTTCGCGCCGAGCACGGTTCCCGCGGCGAATGTCAGGGCGTTGTCGGCGGCGTATGACAGGACACCGCCGTGCACGAAGCCGTTCTGTTGCCGCAGTTCGTCGCGGACGGGGATCTCGAGGGTCGCGCCGCCCTCCCCGAACTGCGTCATGCGTGCGCCGACGAGCACGCTGAACGGCTGGGCCTCCAGCACGGCCTGCGCGGTGTCGGCGGTGAGTGCGACGTCGACCGTCATCCTCTACTCCTGGTTCCGTAGCGAGTTCCACGCGGCGCGCGCCAATTCGGGCGCCACCGCGGTGGGGTCGGTGGTCATGGCGCCCGCCAGCCATTGGCGGGAGTACTCCTGAGCCGGACCGAGCCACAACGCGTAGAGCACGTCGAAGTCGAACCGGCGGACCGTTCCGTAGTGTTCGTGGACCCGCCACCACTGGGTGACGTCGCGGAAGAACACCGCATTGGTGGAATCGGCCCGCTCGTCCACGCCCGGGGGCCGGGGCGCGGCGAGGATGGTGGCCCGCTGCGGGTTGCCGGACACCCACTGCAGGTGGCGGACGACGGCGCCTTCCACCCCGGACCGCGCGTCGGCGCATTCCGCGAGTGCGGCCCGGAATCCGTCCTGGTAGTCGGCGAGCGCCCGCAGCCAGACCTGGAGGTACAGCTCTTCCTTGTTGGGGAAGTGGTGGTAGACGGCTCCCACACTGACGCCGGCCTCCTGCCGGATGTCGGCGAGCCGGGTCGCGAGGACGCCCCGGCGGGCGAAATGGTCCTCCGCGGCGTCCAGCAACAGACTTTGAATCGGCACACACCGAATATAGTTCGGTCACAGTCGCGGGGGAAGGCGAGTTCGCAGGATTACGGCGAAGGGCGACGTCGTTCCTGGGACGATGAGGACGTGCGCATCCCGCGACAGCCCCGACGGATCACGCCCCGAACGGGACGTCTGGTGTCCCCGCCGCCTCGCCCGCTCCGACGCCCCGGTCCGCCACCCACGCAACTCCACGAGTTCGAGGCCGCAGGCCTCCTCGACGGACTCAGCGGGGCGGATCGCTCCGCGCGCATGGGAGTCCTGAACACCCTGATCGAGGACGGGGTGTCGATCGACGAGCTCCGCGTCGCCTCCCGGGACAATCGACTCGCGCACCTGCTGCTCGAGCACGCGCTGTCGCCGAAGGGCCGGTACGGCATCGACGAGATCTCTCAGAAGACCGGTGTCACCGTGGAGGACGCCCGGCGGTGGTTCCGGGCAATCGGCCGGGGTGCGTCGGAGGACGGGACGTTCTACGACGACGGCGACCTCGACCTCGCGCGCGGACTCAAGCAGTACCGGGACCTGGGGCTCGACGAGAGCGGAATCTTCGCGGCCGCCCGGGTCCTCGGCCGCAACCTCTGGACGGTCGCCGACGCCGCGGACGCGCTGCTGCAGGAGCGACTCGAGGCGACACGCGAACACCCCGAGGTGGCCCTGCGGTACGCGGTGGAGGTGCGGCGCATCGCGGATTTCGAGGCGCAGATCCTGGCTCATCTCATCGCCACCACCCTGCGCCACCAACTGCGCTCCGATGCGGTGGGTATCGCCAGGGACTCGAACCTCCAGGTTCGGGGGGCGCAGGAGATCGGCGTCTGTTTCGCCGACCTCGTCGGATTCACGCTGCTCGGTGAGCAGGTGGCGCCCGCCGATCTGGGGCGGGTGGCCGAGCGCCTCGACGGGCTGGCCACCGATCTGGCGCTGCCGCCGGTGCGTCTGGTGAAGACGATCGGGGACGCCGTCATGATTGTCTCGCCCGATCCCAACGCGCTGGCCTACACCGCGCTCGACCTCGTGCAGGCCGCGCGCGCCGAGGGGCTTCCGCCGTTGCGGGCCGGGATCGCCTGGGGCACGGCGGTGCCGAGCGCGGGCGACTGGTTCGGCAGGCCCGTCAACATGGCCAGTCGCGTCGTCGCTGTCGCGCCGTCCCACGAGGTCGTCGTGACCGGCGAGTTCTACGACGAACTCGACACGGACGCGTTCTGGGGCGAGCCGGCGGGCAGTCACCGGCTCAAGGGAATCGACGCCCCTCAGGACCTCTTCGGGATCGGCCGCCGGTCCGTCGCCTGACCGGCGCGGCTCCGAAAACGTGTCGTACCCTCGCGATACGGTCATGGCACAGCTCACAGAAGCACATCGAGTGAGGCGCATCATGACTGGCGATTCGGGCGCAGACTGGCATTTCTACGCGGTGGTCGAAACTGCGGTGGACGGTGGTCACACGCTGGCCGCGTTCGGGCCGCGACCGACGGCGCTCGACGCGCTCCGGCTGGCCGTGCATTCGGTCAACCACACCGCGTATTCGGTTCTCGAACAGGGGATCGCGGGAGATCCGCGTGCCGAGGCGAGCGTCGTCGAGCGGTTGCCGATCACGTCGTTCACCATCAGGCGGCACCGCCGCAGCACGAGCGAACTCGACGCCCGCTGGATGCTGAACGGCGGCAGGCACCACCGGTAGGGCTACCGCGGTTCGGTGGTGAGGTAGTACTCGAGCACGGGCCCGACCCAGCGCATCAACTGTTCGTGCGTCATGTCGGCTACGGGCGGTACCCGGAGTACGTAGCGGGAGAAGGCGAGTCCGAGGATTTGCGACCCGACGAGGGCCGCGCGTTCGTCCGCGCGGTCCGCGGTGACCACGGCGAGGGCGGGCGCCACCTGGCGGGCGAAGACCTGCAGCATCGCCTCGGCGGCTCGGGGGCTGCTCGCCGCCGCGCGGAGGAGGGGGAGGAACGCGCCGTCGTTCTCCCACACCGCGAAGAAGCGCGGCATCAGCACGCTCGCGAGGTCCGCCGCGGGAACGTCGTGGAGGTCGGGCAGGTGCAGATCGAATTCGGCGGCCTCGGCGAACAGCGATTCCTTGTTGGTGAAGTACCGGACGACCAGTGCGGCGTCGACGCCCACATCCGACGCGACGGCCCGCATCGTCGTGCGTTCGTAGCCGTCGGTGCCGAACCGGGCGCGGGCGGCGTCGAGTATCGCGGCGCGGGTGGTGACGGCGGAGCGGGCGCGGCGTTCGGACATTTCCGCAGTCTAAGTCAACAGCTGTTGACCTGACGCGGCGATGCGCCTACCGTCGAAGTCAACAGTTGTTGACTTAGTGGGACACCTTTCGATCGGAGGCAACGTCATGAAGCACATCGACGTGGTGGTGATCGGCGCGGGACCCACCGGATGCATGCTCGCGGGCGAGTTGGCGACGGCGGGCCGATCGGTGACGGTGCTGGACAAGCGCGCCGCGCCGTCCACCCTCAGCCGGGCATTCGGCGTCCATGCCCGCACCCTCGAACTGCTCGATGCCCGCGGACTCGCCGACCGGCTCGTGGCTACCGGCGCCGCCGCACCCGGTCTGAAGCTGTGGCGCGGTGCAGCGCTGAACCTCGGACGCCTGCGGACCCGGTTCCCGTTCGTCCTCGTCACCCCGCAACGGAACGTCGACGCCCTGCTGGAGGAGCACGCCCGGGACCGCGGCGCCGACATCATCCGTGGTTTCACCGTGACCGGAGTTGAGCAGGACGGGGACGGCGTCCGCGTTCACGGCCACGACAGTTCGGGACGCGGCCGCACCTTCCACGCGACATATGCGGTCGGTGCGGACGGCGCGCACAGCGCGGTGCGGACGATGATCGGGCAACCGTTCCCCGGCAAGGCTGTGCTGCGGTCGATCATGCTCGCCGACGTCGAACTCGAGAATCCACCGGACAATCTCGTGACCGTCAACGCCGTCCGCGACGGATTCGCGTTCATCGCGCCATACGGCGACAACCTGTTTCGGGTGATCGCCTGGAACCGCCGGCATCAGGTGGACGACACCGCCCCGGTGGACCGGGAGGAACTGCGCAGCACCATCGAGGTCGCGATGGGCACCGACTACGGACTCGGCGACGTGCGCTGGCAGTCGCGTTTCCACAGCGACGAACGGCAGGTCCCGCACTACCGGACCGGCCGGGTGTTTCTCGCCGGCGACGCAGCCCACGTGCATTCGCCTGCAGGTGGGCAGGGCATGAACACGGGTATTCAGGACGCCGTCAATCTCGGCTGGAAACTCGCGGCCGTCCTGGACGGCGCGGACGACGCGGTGCTCGACACGTACCACTCCGAGCGGCACCCGGTGGGCCGGCTGGTTCTGCGGTCGAGCGGTGCCACCATGCGCATGATGATCGTCCGGCCGTGGATCCTGCGGAAAATCCGGAACGGGGTAGTGGCGGCGCTTCTCGGCTTCCCGCCGATCGGCGATGCGATCGCCAGGATGTTCTCGGGTATCGGAATCGGGTACGGCCACCACGCCGGCGAGAGCACCGTGGTCGGCCGACGTGCCGAGGATCTGCCCACCGACGCCGGACGGCTGTACGAGGTGATGCGTTCGGGCGGTTTCGTCCTGGTCACCGAGCCCGGGACTCCTGCTCCGGGCGATGTCCACGCGGTGGCCCGGACGGACGAGGGCCCCGGACTGCTCGTGCGTCCCGACGGCTACATCGCCTGGGCGGGCGACAGTGCGTCCGGCCGGTGGCGGGACGCACTGGAACGGTGGACGGCCCGCACGTCGAACGGTGCCCGGCCGGTCAGCCGGTGACGTCCGGCAGGCTGTTGAACGCCTGCGCTCGCAGGTCCCGGGCGAGATGATCCCGTTGCTCGAGCACCAGCCGCCGTAGCGCGGCGGGCGCATCGGCATGGGTGGCGAGCCATCCGTCCGCCGCGTCGAGTGTCGTCTCGGACGGGAACAACCCGACCACGATCCGCCGCGCGATTTCGATACTGCGCTCCTCCCACACCGAGCCGATCGAGGCGAAGTAGCCGGCGCCGTATCCCTCGACGAGATCGTGCCGGGCGCCTGCGCGGAACCCGGCGATGATCGCGCCGAGATGTTCGTTGGACAGTGTGCGGTCGTGGAGGATCGATTCCCAGGCCTTCGCTTTCACGTCCGGGTCCGGCCGCGAGAACTTCGCCCGCAGGTACGCGGTGCGGCCGGAACCGGTGTCGTCGCGGCGCAGTTCGCCGTCGAGGTCCGCGTCGTCGGCGTGCCCGGTTGCGGCGAGCGCGCCCCAGAACCCCCAGCGCAGATCCGGGTCGAGGGCCAGTCCGCTCGGCGCCGGCCCGCCGGCCTCGAGAATCGACCGGATGTCGGCCGCGCGACTGCCGTCCATCGCCGCAGCGGACGCCACCGCCCGTGCCCAGGCGAGTTGGCTTCCCGAAGCCGGCGGGGCGTCCCACAACGCGCGCCAGGTGAGCTCGAGCCAGTCGAGACGGGCGGCGTCGCGCGAGGGCTCGGGGAAGAAGTGCTCGATCGCGTACGGGGCGTTGGCCAGCACAGAGGTGAGGAGCGTGAGGTGCGACTCCGCCGGTGAGAACCTCTGGGCCATCGACAGATACCGCGTGGCGCCCAGTTCGCTGTCGCGGGTCGCGTTCCACAGCGACGACCAGATCAGGCCGCGCGCCAGCGGGTCGCGCACCCGGTCGAGGGAGGTTTCGACGGTGGTCAGCGATCGGTCGTCCAGCCGCACCTTCGCGTACGTCAGGTCGGCGTCGTTGAGCAACACGAGCGGCGCGTCGGCGAGATCGATCGGGGTGTGGGCGTCGGCGAGGTCGACCTCGATCCGCTGCACGCACACGAGGTCGCCGGTGTCGTCGAAGTCGTAGCGCCCGACACCGAGGCGGTGTGGACGCGGATCGGTCTGCACGATCGAGGCGCGTTCGTCGGCGCCGCGCTGCAGGCTCAGAGCGGACACTCCGGTTGTCTGCAACCAGGCGCGCGCCCAGCTCGTCAGATCCCGGCCCGACGTGGCCGACAGTTCGGTCAGCAGATCCGTGAGGGTGGTGTTCCCGAACGCGTGGGCGCGGAAGTAGCGGCGCGCCCCCTCGAAGAACGCGTCACGCCCGGCGTACGCGACGAGTTGCTTGAGGACGCTGGCGCCCTTCGCGTACGTGATCCCGTCGAAGTTCAGTTTCGCGGCTTCGAGGTCGACGATGTCCGCGACGATCGGATGCGTCGTCGGCAACTGGTCCTGCAGGTACGCCCACGCCTTGCGGCGGTTGGCGAAGGCCACCCACGCGTCGGTCCACCGGGTGGCCTCTGCGTTGGCCAGTGCGCCCATGTAGTCGGCGAACGATTCCTTGAGCCACAGGTCGTCCCACCACACCATCGTGACGAGGTCGCCGAACCACATGTGGGCCATCTCGTGCAGGATCGTGTTCGCCCGGCCCTCGTACTGGGAGTCGGTGGCGGCGCCGCGGAACACGTACGCCTCGGTGAACGTCACACAGCCGGGGTTCTCCATGGCGCCGAGGTTGTACTCGGGGACGAACACCTGGTCGTACTTGCCGAACGGATAGGGGTAGTCGAAATTCTCCGTGAAGAACCCCAGCCCCTGCCGGGTGATCTCGAAGATCGTGTCGGCGTCGAGGTACTGCGCAAGTGAGGCGCGGCAGAGGACGCCCAGCGGGATCGTGACGTCGCCGCCACTCCATTCCGAGTCGACCCGATGGTAGGGCCCGGCCACGACCGCGGTGATGTAGGTGGAGATCGGCAGTGTCGGCGCGAACGTGACCACCTGCCCGCCGGTGGTGTCTTCCCGCTCGACGACCTGTTGGTTAGAGACCACCTCCCACTCCCGCGGCGCGGTGACGACGAACGTGAACGGCGCCTTCAGGTCCGGCTGTTCGAAACACGCGAATACCCGCCGCGCGTCCGCCGGCTCGTACTGCGTGTAGAGGTACGTCTGCCCGTCGGCCGGGTCGAGGAACCGGTGCAGACCCTCACCGGAACGGCTGTACTCGCCACGGGCGGCGATGGTCACGACGTTGGATTCCCGCAGCCCGGTCAACGCGATACGGGCGCCGTCGTAGTCGACGGGGACGTCGGAGCCGTTGACCGTCACCGACTCCACTCCGGCGCCGAGGTAGTCGAGCCAGGTCGTGGACGTGCGGGCGGTGAACTCGACGGTCGTGGTGGTCGCGAACGTCCCGACCTCCCGGTCGACGGCGCCGAGTACGTCCAGTTCCACCCGATAGCCGAGAACGTCGATCGCGCGGGAACGTTCGGCGGTTTCGGCTCGGGTCAGGTTCGCTGTGCTCACGCGTCGATCCTGCCAGCCCCGCCCGCAGGCCGCGGCGCTACCGGTTGCTCAGGACGGAGCCGACGCCGGCCGCGACGACGAGCGAGATCGCGGCCAGCGACTGCAGTCCGAGTACCTGCCCGAGCACGATCACCCCGGCGAGGGTCGCGGCGGCAGGCTCGAGCGCAATGAGCACGGCGAACACCTTCTTGCTCATCACCTGCAGCGCCCGTAGCTCGAGCGAATACGGAATTACCGACGACAGCAGGGCCACCGCCGCGCCCACGGCCAGGATCCGGGGGTCGAACAGTGCGGTGCCGCCGGACACCGCGCCGAGCGGAAGCGTCAGGGCCGCCGCGACGATGCTTGCGCCGGCCAGGCCGTCCGCACTGGGAACCGTCGCCGCGAGGTTCGAGCCGGCGACGATGTAACCGGCCCACGCCGCCCCGGCGGTGAGCGCGAAACACACCCCCACCAGGTCGAGGGACTCGGCGCCCGAGTTCTCGCGCAGGCCGAGCATGACCACCCCGGTCAGTGCCGCCAGCACCCACACGCCGTCCCGCAGTCTTCGCGACAGCACGGCGGCGAGGGTGAGCGGACCCAGGAACTCGATGGTGACGGCGGTGCCGAGCGGTAGCCGCGCGAGGGCCTCGTAGAACGCCGAATTCATCACGGCCAGCGCCACTCCGAGGGCGAGGATGCCCTCCCGTTGCGTTCGCGTCCACCGTCGCCAGCGCGGCCGCACGATCACCCCGAGGATGATCGCCGCGATCGTCAGCCGCAGCGACACCGCGCCACTGGCGCCCACCGCCTCGAACAGGGTGCTCGCGAAGGCGGCGCCGAACTGGACGGACAGCACCGATCCGAGGACCGAGACGACGGGAAGAAGCTGACTGCGCGGCTCGGCTGTCACCGGCGTGCGATGCCCGGGTTCACCGGCCGGTGAAGTTCGGGCTGCGGCGATCGAGCATCGCGCCGACCGCCTCGTGATGGTCCGCGGTGTGATGGGCGAGCGACTGCATGGCCGCCGACAGTTCGAGGAGGCTCTCGAGGCTCTGGTGACGGCCCTCGCGCAGCAGTTTCTTGGTCATCCGCAGCACCTGCGGCGGGTTGACCGCCACGCGGTCGGCGAGCGCACGCGCCGCGCCGAGGAGTTCCCCGGGTTCGGTGACCTGCGAGACGAGCCCCCACTCCAGGGCCTTCGCGGCGTCGATCGCGTCGCCGGTGAACGCCATCTCGCTGGCCCGCGCCATCCCGACGGCCTGCGGCAGGAACCAGGCGCCGCCGTCGCCGGGGACGAGCCCGACCTTGACGAAGCTCTCCGCGAACACGGCGGCCGTGGAGGCGATCCGCATGTCGCACATCAGCGACAGGTCGCATCCGGCACCGATGGCGGGTCCGTTGACGGCCGCGATGGTCGGCACCTCGCAGTGGTAGAGGGCGAGTGGGATGCGCTGGATGCCGTGCCGGTAGCCCTGCCGCAGGTCGGCGGGGGAGCCGCCGAACATTCCGGCGCGGTCGCGCATGTGCTTGACGTTGCCGCCGGAGGAGAAGGCCGAACCCGCACCCGTGACGATCGCGACGCGCACGCTGGGATCACCGTTGACGTCGGCCACCGCATCCTCGAGCGCCTCGATCACGTCCGGCTCGGAGATCGGGTTGCGCGCCTCCGGGCGGTTGAGCGTCCAGGTGACGATGTCGCCATCGCGGGTGGTGAGCACGGCGTCGGTCATGGACGACTCCCTCGGGTGTGAGCGCGGATTCGAGACCGTCCCAGTCTGTCATTGCGCTCAGATGCCGGTGCGCCGTACCAGTGCGTCGGTGGCGGACGGTGCGAACGTGCCGAGCAGCCGGAACAGTTCGGCGTAACTGGGGAGAAGTTCGATCGGCCGGGTGCGCACGGCGGTGACGAACCATTCCGCCGCCTGCTCGGGAGTCAGGGCGGCCATCGCGTCGTAGTCCGTGGTGGGCGCGATCATCGGCGTCCGGACCAAGGGAAAGTCGAGGGTGGTCACGGAGATTCCGCGGTCGCGCAGTTCGGCGCCGAGGCTCCGGCCGAACGCGCCGACGGCCGCCTTGGACGCGTGGTAGGCGGAGAACTTGGGCATCACGCCGGCAGGCACGCCCCACGTCGCGACGTTGATGATGTGGCCCTTGCGGCGCTCGATCATGGAGGGGAGCAAGGCGAGGGTGAGCCGCGTCGAGCCGAAGTAGTTGACGGCCATGGTGCGTTCGAAGTCGTGGAAGCGATCCAGCGAGTCCTCGACCGTCCGCCGGATCGACCGCCCGGCGTTGTTGACGAGTACGTCGACGGGGCCGATCTCGCCGAGCACGTGAGCGACGAGGGCGTCGACGGACTCCGGGTCCGTGAGGTCGCAGGGGACGGCGTGTGCGTCGCAGCCGGACCGCAGGATGTCGTCGCGCACGGACTCGAGGGCGTCGGAGCCGCGGGCCACGAGGACGACCTCCGCGCCGAGGGCGGCGAGCCGGCGGGCGGCCGCTTCTCCGACCCCCGAGGATCCGCCGGTGACGAGGATCCGCTTCCCGGCGATGCGGTGGCCGGTTCCCGGTGCGACTCGGGCGGCCAGTGCGCGCGGGGAGGGAAGGGGGTTGAGCGCGGCATGGGTGAGCAACTGTCGTATCACGTGACCAGCGTGGCAGCTCTCCGGACGATCCGCAGCCAAATAACAATCAATCGTGCTTGCTTTTTTATTGGGTCGGTGTGATGCTGGTCGCATGGCTGAACTGCAGAGGTTCATCGACGACTTGTGCGCCGAGAGCGATTCACTGGACGCCCTGGTCGCCGACCTCCCCGACTCCCGCTGGGCCGATCCGACACCGGCCGAGGGCTGGACCATCGCCCACCAGATCGGGCATCTGCTGTGGACCGACGAGGCCGCCCTCCTGGCGATCACCGACCCCGACGGCTTCACCGAGCAACTGGCGGTGGCCGCCTCGAACCCGGGCGGCTTCGTCGATGCCGGCGCCGCCGAGCACGCCCGGCGGGAACCCGCGGAACTGCTCGCCGCTTGGCGCTCGGCCCGGGCTCGGCTCGCGGAGGCTCTCCTGGCGGTGCCGCCGGGACAGAAGATCCTCTGGTACGGCCCGCCGATGAAGGCGGCGTCGATGGCCACCGCCCGGTTGATGGAGACGTGGGCGCACGGCCAGGATGTCGCCGACGCGCTCTCGGCGGCGCGCGCACCCACCGAGCGGTTGAAGAGCATCGCCCACCTCGGTGTCCGCACCCGCGACTTCGCCTACGCCGTCAACGAACTCGCCCCACCCGCCGAGGAGTTCCGCGTCGAGCTCACCGCCCCCGACGGAGTGTCCGTCTGGACGTGGGGCCCCGAGGACGCCGCGCAGAAGGTCACCGGCCCCGCCGAGGACTTCTGCCTGCTCGTCACCCAGCGCGCGAACCGGGCGGATCTCGCCCTCGAGGCCACCGGCGCCGACGCGGACGCGTGGCTGAACATCGCTCAGGCCTTCGCGGGCCCCGCGGGCGGCGGCCGTGAGGCGGGAACCCGATGACCGTGCGGATCGGCAACTGCTCCGGCTTCTACGGCGACCGCCTGTCGGCGATGCGCGAGATGCTCGAAGGCGGCGAGCTCGACTATCTGACCGGCGACTACCTCGCCGAACTCACCATGCTGATCCTCGGCCGCGACCGCATGAAGGACCCGAACCGCGGCTACGCGAAGACGTTCCTCCGTCAGGCGGAAGACTGCCTCGGGCTGGCCCTGGACAAGGGGGTCCGCATCGTCGCCAACGCCGGCGGGCTCAACCCGGCCGGTCTCGCGGGCGCGTTGCGGGAGGTCAACGACAAGCTGGGGTTGCAGGCGACGATCGCCCACGTCGAAGGCGACGACCTGATCGGCCGGGCCGCCGAACTGGGGCTGGGCAGCCCGCTGACCGCCAATGCCTACCTCGGCGCGTGGGGCATCGTCGACTGCCTGAACGCCGGCGCCGACGTGGTCGTGACCGGGCGGGTCACCGACGCGTCGGTGATCGTGGGCCCGGCCGCCGCGCACTTCGGCTGGCAGCGAGACGCTTTCGACCAGCTCGCCGGTGCTGTGGTGGCGGGGCACGTCATCGAGTGCGGCACCCAGGCGACGGGTGGCAACTACGCGTTCTTCACCGAGATCGACGACCTCGATCGTCCCGGATTTCCGATCGCCGAGATCGACTCGGACGGATCGTCCGTCATCACCAAGCACCCCGGGACGGGCGGCGCCGTGAACGTCGGCACCGTCACCGCGCAGTTGCTGTACGAGATCACGGGTGGCCGCTACGCCGGTCCCGACGTGACCGCGCGAATCGACTCCGCCGCACTGTCGCAGGACGGCCCCGACCGCGTGCGCATCAGTGGCGTCATCGGGGAGCCGCCGCCGCCGCAGCTCAAGGTGTCGCTGAACACGCTCGCGGGATTCCGCAACGAGGCTGTATTCGTCCTCACCGGCCTCGACATCGAGGCCAAGGCGGCCCTGGTGAAGCGGCAGCTCGAAGGGTGGCTTTCCACCCGGCCGACCGAACTCGACTGGTCGCTCGCCCGCACCGATCATCCGGACGCCGACACCGAGGAGGCCGCGAGCGCGCTGTTGCGCTGCGTGGTCCGGGATTCCGACGCCAATGCCGTCGGACGTGGATTCTCCTCCGTCGCAGTCGAAATGGCACTCGCGAGCTACCCCGGCTTCACGCTGACGGCGCCGCCCGGGCAGGGGCAGCCCTACGGCGTGTTCACCCCGGGATACGTGTACGCCAAGGAGGTGCCGCACGTCGCGGTGCTGCCGGACGGAACGCGCGTCGACATCGAACCCGTCACCGACGTCCGGGAACTCGAGGACGTCGACGAGCCCGCGCTCCCGGAGCCTCGGGGCGGCGAACCCACGGTGCGGGTGGCGCTCGGGACCGTCGCCGGAGCGCGCAGCGGTGACAAGGGCGGGAACGCGAATGTCGGTGTGTGGGTGCGCACCGACGAGCAGTGGCGGTGGCTGGCCCACGCGCTGACCGTCGACGAAGTGAAGCGCCTTCTCCCGGAGGCCGCCGACCTCACCGTCACGAGGTATGTGCTGCCGAAGCTGCGCGCCGTCAACTTCGTGATCGAGGGAATCCTCGGACAGGGCGTCGCGTCCCAGGCCCGGTTCGACCCGCAGGCCAAGGGTCTCGGCGAATGGCTGAGATCCCGGCACCTCGACATACCGGAAGCACTCCTCCCCGAAGGGACAACGTTGTGAGCGTGTGGGATACACCCGAGCGGCAGGAACTGCGCAAGACGGTGCGCAGCTTCGTCGAACGACAGATACTGCCGCACCTGGACCAGTGGGAGCGCGACGGCGAACTGCCCCGCGCGCTGCACCGGGAGGCCGCCGAGCTGGGACTGCTCGGCGCCGGTTTCCCCGAATCCGTCGGGGGCGAGGGCGGAGACCTCGTCGACGCCGTGCTGATCTGCGAGGAGTTCCACCAGGCGGGGGCATCGGGTGGCGCGTTCGCTTCCCTGTTCACGTCGGGAATCGCGCTACCGCACCTCGCCGCGGCCGGTGACCCGGAGCAGATCGAGAAGTGGGTCCGCCCCACCCTGCGTGGCGAGCTCGTCGGCTCGCTCGCCATCACCGAACCCGGCGGCGGTTCCGACGTCGGGCATCTGCGGACCACCGCGGTCCGCGACGGCGACCACTTCGTCGTCAACGGGTCCAAGACGTTCATCACGTCCGCCGTCCGGGCCGACTTCGTGGTCACCGCCGTCCGCACCGGCGGTCCCGGCGCATCCGGGGTCTCGCTGCTCGTGATCGAGAAGGGCACACCGGGTTTCGAGGTGGCACGCAAACTCGACAAGATGGGCTGGCGTGCTTCGGACACGGCCGAGTTGTCGTTCGTGGACGCACGGGTGCCCGCCGCCAACCTCGTCGGCGAGGAGAACAGCGGGTTCGCGCAGATCGCTCAGGCGTTCCTCACCGAGCGCATCGCCCTCGCCGCGCAGGCATATTCGAGCGCGCAACGGTGCCTCGACCTCACGCTGCAGTGGGTGCGGGACCGCGAGACGTTCGGCCGTCCGCTGATCAGCAGGCAGTCGGTGCAGAACACGGTCACCGAGATGGCGCGCAAGACCGACGTGGCCCGCGTCTACACCAGAGCGCTGGTGGAGCGTTCGCTCGTGTCGGACGAGGACTTCATCGCGGAGGTCTGCTTCGCGAAGAACACCGCCGTCGAGTCGGGCGAGTGGGTGGCCAACCAGGCCGTCCAGCTGTTCGGTGGCCTGGGCTACATGCGGGAGAGCGAAGTGGAACGGCAGTACCGCGACATGCGCATCCTCGGAATCGGTGGCGGTACCACCGAGATCCTGACGGGGCTCGCGGCCAAGCGATTGGGGTATCAGTCATGACCACGTTGAAGTCCACCCTGGACACGGGTTCCGAAGAGTACGCCGCGGCGGCGACGGCCATGACGGAGAAGCTCGCCGAGATCGACACCGAGCACGCCAAGGCGCTCGCGGGCGGCGGCGAGAAGTACACCGAGCGGCACAAGAAGCGCGGCAAGCTCCTCGCCCGGGAGCGCATCGAACTGCTCCTCGACCCCGACTCGCCGTTCCTCGAACTGTGCCCGCTCGCGGCGTGGGGCAGCGACTTCCCGGTCGGTGCCAGCACCGTCGTGGGCATCGGTGTGGTGGAAGGCGTCGAGTGCCTGATCGTCGCCAACGACCCGACGGTCCGCGGCGGCACCAGCAATCCGTGGACGTTGCGGAAGGGATTCCGCGCCAACGACATCGCCCGGCAGAACCGGCTGCCCGTCATCTCCCTCGTGGAATCCGGCGGCGCGGACCTTCCCACGCAGAAGGAAGTGTTCATTCCCGGTGGCCGCATGTTCCGCGACCTCACCCAGCTCTCCGCGGCGGGTATCCCGACCATCGCCCTCGTCTTCGGCAACTCGACGGCGGGCGGCGCGTACATCCCCGGCATGTCCGATCACGTCGTCATGATCAAGGAACGGTCCAAGGTGTTCCTCGCCGGACCGCCGCTCGTCAAGATGGCCACCGGTGAGGAATCCGACGACGAAACCCTGGGCGGCGCCGAGATGCATGCCCGGAAGTCCGGTCTCGCCGACTACTTCGCGGTCGACGAGCAGGACGCCATCCGGATCGGCCGCAGCATCGTCAAGCGCCTGAACTGGAAGAAGCAGGGTCCCGCGCCGCGGGCCGAGGTCATCGAACCGCTCGAGGACCCCGAGGAACTGCTCGGCATCGTCCCCGCCGACCTCAAGATCCCGTTCGATCCGCGCGAGGTGATCGCCCGCATCGTCGACGGCTCCGATTTCGACGAGTTCAAGCCGATGTACGGGTCGTCACTCGTCACGGGCTGGGCCGAGCTACACGGATATCCGGTGGGCATCCTCGCCAACGCGCGCGGTGTGCTGTTCAGCGAGGAATCGCAGAAGGCCACCCAGTTCATCCAGCTGGCGAACCGCTCGAACACGCCACTGTTGTTCCTGCACAACACGACCGGCTACATGGTGGGCAAGGAGTACGAGGAGGGCGGGATGATCAAGCACGGGTCGATGATGATCAACGCCGTCTCCAACTCCACCGTCCCGCACATCTCGATCCTGCTCGGCGCGTCCTACGGCGCCGGCCACTACGGCATGTGCGGACGCGCGTTCGACCCGCGTTTCCTGTTCGCCTGGCCCAGCTCCAAATCCGCCGTCATGGGCGGAGCACAGCTGGCCGGTGTCATCTCCATCGTCAGCCGCGCCTCTGCCGAGGCCCGCGGGCAGGCGTTCGACGAAGAGGCCGACGCGGGCATGCGCGCCATGATCGAGAACCAGATCGAGGCGGAATCCGTGCCGATGTTCCTGTCCGGTCGCCTCTACGACGACGGCGTGATCGACCCGCGCGACACCCGAACCGTGGTGGGAATGTGCCTGTCGGCCATTGCCAACGCCCCGATCGAAGGCGCCGAGAACTTCGGCGTCTTCCGGATGTGAGGCCCGACATGATCCAGTCCGTACTGGTTGCCAATCGCGGTGAGATCGCCTGCCGCGTCTTCGCCACCTGCCGCCGCGCAGGCATCGGGACCGTCGCCGTGTACTCGGACGCCGACGCTCTCAGCCCGCACGTCACCGAGGCCGACACCGCGGTCCGGTTGCCGGGCAACAGTCCCGCCGACACCTACCTGCGCGGTGACCTCGTCATCGAGGCGGCACTGCTCGCCGGCGCCGATGCCATCCACCCCGGCTACGGGTTCCTCTCCGAGAACGCGGACTTCGCGCGCGCCGTCCACGACGCGGGGCTCACGTGGATCGGGCCGCCCGCGCCCGCCATCGAGATGATGGGTTCGAAGGTGGAGTCCAAGAAGTTGATGGCCGCCGCCGGAGTTCCGGTGCTGGCCGAACTCGACCCGGGCGCCGTCACCGAAGCGGACCTGCCGGTGCTCGTCAAGGCGTCCGCAGGCGGCGGCGGACGCGGCATGCGCGTCGTGCGTGAGCTCGCGGACCTCCCGGAACAGCTGGAAGGCGCCCGCCGCGAAGCGCAATCGGCCTTCGGCGACCCGACCGTGTTCTGCGAGCGCTACCTGGAAACGGGCAGGCACATCGAGGTCCAGGTGATGGCCGACCGGCACGGAACCGTCTGGGCGGTGGGGGAGCGTGAATGCTCCATCCAGCGGCGGCACCAGAAGGTGGTGGAAGAGGCGCCGTCACCGTTGGTCGAGGCCGTCCCCGGGATGCGCGAGCGACTGTTCGAGGCCGCCCGGCTCGCGGCGAAGGCCATCGACTACGAGGGCGCGGGGACGGTCGAGTTCCTGGCTTCCGGTCGAGCGGAGCGAGGGGGAGACGACCTGGACGACGGGAACTTCTTCTTCCTCGAGATGAACACCCGGCTGCAGGTGGAACACCCGGTCACCGAATGCACCACCGGCCTCGACCTCGTGGACCTGCAACTGCAGGTGGCGTCCGGGCAGGCGCTCGATGCCGAATCGCCCGCCGTGTCCGGTCATTCCATCGAGGTCCGGCTGTACGCGGAGGATCCGGCGCAGAACTGGCAGCCGCAGAGCGGACCGGTCCACCGTCTGGACCTGCCCGGGAACGCGGTCGAATTCGACGTCCTGCGCTCCCCGGGGATTCGCCTGGACTCCGGCGTGGTCGACGGATCCACCGTCGGCGTGCACTACGACCCGATGCTCGCGAAGGTCATCTCGTTCGCGCCCACCCGCACGCAGGCGGCCACCCGGCTGGCCGCGGCCCTGAGCCGCGCGCAGGTCCACGGACTGCGCACCAACCGCGACCTCCTGGTCAACGTGCTCCGCCACCCGGCATTCCTCGCCGGCGACACGGACACCGCCTTCTTCGACACCCACGGGCTGGACGTGCTGGCGCGGCCGCTGGCCTCGGCCGACACCGAGCGACTGTCGGCGCTGGCCGCCGCACTCGCGGACGCCGCGCACAACCGTGACGTCGCGACGGTCGACTCGACGCTCCCCAGCGGATGGCGGAACCTGGCGTCCGCGCCGCAGAGCAAGACGTTCACGGGCGGAGGCGGTGACATCGAGATCCGGTACCTGCTCACCCGGTACGGGCTGAAGGCCGACGGCTTCGACGACGTCGCGCTCGTGTCGGCCAGGGCGCGCCACGTCGTACTCGACGTCGCGGGGCTGCGTCGCTCGTTCGAGGTGTCCCGGTACGGGGACGACGTGTTCGTCGACTCTGCCCTGGGCCCGGTGGGTCTGCACGCCGCACCGCGATTCACCGATCCGAGCGCCGTCGTCGCCGAGGGGTCGCTGCTCGCGCCGATGCCGGGTGCTGTCATCCGCCTCGGCGCCGAGGTCGGCGACACCGTGACCGCCGGTCAGCCGATCGTGTGGCTCGAGGCGATGAAGATGGAACACACGATCAAGGCACCGGCCTCCGGTGTCCTCACCGAACTGTCCGTGACCGCCGGTCAGCAGGTCGACGTGGGAACGGTCCTGGCAGTAGTCGAAGCAGCGCAGCCCGAAGGAGAATCATGAGCTTCATCGAGACCGAAGAACAGAAGGAACTCCGTGCCTCCGTGTCGAGGCTCGGCGAGCGGTTCAACTACGTCGACTACGTGCTGCCCCGGGCTCGGCGCAGCGAACCGCTGACCGAATTGTGGAACGAGGCGGGCAAACTCGGCTTCCTCGGAGTCAATCTCCCCGAGGAATACGGGGGCGGCGGCGCGGGCATCTACGAACTCGCCCTCGTGCAGGAAGAACTCGCGGCCCACGGCGCCGGCCTCCTGCTGGTGGTCGTGTCACCGGCCATCTGCGGCACGATCATCGGCAAGTACGGCACCGAGGAGCAGAAGCAGACCTGGCTCCCCGGCCTCGCCGACGGTTCGAAGATCATGGCGTTCGGCATCACCGAGGCCGACGCGGGTTCGAACTCGCACCAGATCACGACCACCGCTCGTCGAGACGGCGAGGAGTGGCTGCTGACGGGGAACAAGATCTACATCTCCGGGGTGGACCAGGCCGATGCCGTCCTCATCGTCGCGCGGACCGAGGACTCGAAGACCGGCAAGCTGAAGCCTGCGCTGTTCATCGTCCCCACCGACGCCGAGAACTTCGTGAAGACGCCGATGGAGATGGACATCGTCGAGCCCGACCACCAGTTCATGCTGTTCCTCGACGACGTCCGGTTGCCCGCCGACGCGCTCGTCGGCGAGGCCGACGCGGCGTTGATGCAGCTGTTCGCGGGTCTCAACCCCGAACGCATCCTCGGCGCCGCCATGGCGATCGGCATGGGCCGCTACGCGCTGGACGCCGCGGTGCGGTTTGCGAAGGAACGCACGGTGTGGAAGGAACCGATCGGCGCGCACCAGGGCATCTCGCATCCGCTGGCGCAGATCAAGATCGAACTCGAACTCGCCAAGCTGATGATGCAGAAGGCGGCCGTCCTCTACGACAGCGGCGACGACTTCGGCGCCGCCGAGGCAGCCAACATGGCCAAGTACGCCGCCGCCGAGGCCAGCATCAAGGCACTCGACCAGGCCGTCCAGACGCACGGCGGCGCAGGCCTGACCAAGGAATACGGTCTCGCGGCGATGCTCGGTGCGGCACGCATCGCCCGCGTGGCGCCGGTGAGCCGCGAAATGATCCTCAACTTCGTCTCCCAGCACTCGCTCGGGCTGCCGAAATCGTACTGATGTCGAACGGACAGCACATGACCGACGTGGAAGCCGACCGGTACGTCCGGTACGACGCGAATCGGGGGTTCGCCACCCTCACCCTCGATTCGCCTCACAACAGGAACGCGATCTCCGGCAGGCTCGTGCACGAACTGCTGCAGGGATTGCGGGACGCCGCCGCGGACAACGACGTCCGCGGCGTCGTCCTCACCCACACCGGCAGCACGTTCTGCGCCGGGGCGGATCTGAGTGAGACGTCCGGCGACGTGGGGTCGCGTACCCGGCAGATGGCCGCACTGCTGCGGGCCATCGTCGAACTGCCCAAGCCGGTGATCGCCCGGATCGACGGTCACGTCAGGGCCGGGGGCATGGGATTGGTCGGCGCCTGCGACATCGCCGTCGCCGGCCCGCGCAGCACGTTCGCGCTCACCGAGGTCCGGCTCGGACTCGCCGCGTCGATCATCTCGTTGACGGTGCTGCCCCGGATCGATTCGCGCGCCGCGAGCCGCTACCTCCTCACGGGTGAGAAGTTCGGCGCCCACGAGGCGGAGGCCATCGGGCTGATCAGTGAGTCCGCCGAGGATCCCGAGGACACCGTCGAGGAATTGCTCGACCAGTTGCGGCAGGCGTCGCCGCAGGGTCTGGCCGAGTCGAAGACCCTCACGACCCGGAGCGTGCTCGCCGATTTCGACCGCTACACCGACGAGCTGACCGCCCAGTCGGCGAGGCTGTTCGAATCCGAGGAGGCGCGGGAAGGCATGATGGCGTTTCTGCAGAAGCGGCCGCCCAGATGGGCCTCCGGCCCCGTGCGTGGTTGACGAGTCCCAGGACTCGTCACCCGCTCACGGGTGCGCAGCGCGACGAGAGGAAGTGACACATGACCCGCGAACCGAAGCAGGACCGTAGCCGGGTCACGCGCGGGCACCTCCTCGAGGTCACCATCGACTGCCTCGCCGAGCTGGGCTGGGGTGCCACCACGGTGAGCCTCGTCGCCCAGCGGGCCGGCGTGTCCCGCGGCGCGACCCAGCACCATTTCCCCACCCGCGAGGACCTCATCACCGCGGCGCTCGAGGTCATGTTCGACGCCCGGATGGAGCAGGCCCGCCGTGAGGCCACCGACCTGCCGACCGGGGAGGGACGCACCGAGGCCGTGGTGTCGCGGCTCGTCGACTACTACACGGGCACCCTGTTCAAGGCGGCGCTGCAGGTGTGGACGGCCGCCGCCGCCGACCCCGAACTCCGGGCCCGGATCGTGCCGCTCGAGGAACGGTTCGGGCGGATCGCGCATCGCACCGCCGTCGAACACTTCGGGTTCGACGACGCCGATCCGGTGGCGCACCGGCTCGTCCAGGCCACCCTCGATCTCGCCCGCGGACTAGGCCTGGCCGACGTGCTCACGGACGACTCCAAACGACGGGCGGAGATCGTGCGGCAGTGGGCGGCGCAGCTGGATGCGGCACTACCGCGGAACGGTGAGTTGGCGGAGCCGCGGAGCCTCGACGTGGCCGTTCTCGACTGACCGGGCAAAGAGCGCGGGGATCGGTAGAGTCACCGACCATGGGCCGGAAATGGGGAGCGCTCGTCCTGATCACCGTCGCGGCCGGTCTGGCCGGCTGTGGGGGAGACGGAGACGATTCCGGTACCGAACCCGCCGCGCAGCAACTCCCGCAGGTGACCGATCCGGGCCCGTTCTTCGGTCAGTGCGGTTCGGTCACCGACGACGAGGTGGCGAAGGCGTTCGGGATGCCACCCTTCACCGGGGTGACGCGTAATTCCGTCGGCTGCGAATGGGAAACCGCGGGAATAGGCGGTCCCAGCGTGACGTTCTCCTGGTACCGCGGCAGTCCCATCGGCCGCGAGCGGGCGGGTTCCGAGCTGATCGGCAGGCCGGCCACCGACATCGACATCCAGGGGCATCCTGGATTCATTGCATCGTCCGAAGGAATTCTGTGCGAACTCGGTGTGGAGTTCGGCGGCGACTTCGTCCACTGGTCGGTGATGTACGCGGACGCGCAACCCGCGGCGGACCCGTGCAAGGTGGCGCGTGATCTCGCCGAACTCAGCGTGTCGAGGGCCAAGTGAGCGGGGGAGTGATGAGCGGCGGGACGTGGCGTGCAGTGCGGGTGCTGGCCGCGGCCACCGCGGTCGGGCTGATCGCGGGGTGCGGGTCGGCGATCGAGGGCTCGCCCCGCGCCGAAGGGGCGTCCTCGTCCGGTGACACCGAACAGTTCACGGCCCTGCTCGAGGAGTGCAACGCCGTCGCCGACGAACAGATCGCCCAGACCGTCGGCGCCGACGCCATCGAACGGGGCTTCTTCGGCGCGATCTGCCGCTGGGACGCGGTCGGCGCCAACGGTCCCGTGAAGGTGACGTTCAACTGGTTCGAGACGGGTTCGCTCGACACGGAGAGGTCGACCGGCGAGAAACTCGGATACACCGTCGAGTCCTCCACGATCCAGGGTCGCAAGGCCGTCGTGATGCGTCCCCCCGGTGATCCGGGGGCGTGCGGAGTGACGGTCGGATCGCCCTCCGCGGGCGTCGTCGGCTGGTGGGTACAGTTCCAGACGGGGGCGGCAGACCCGTGCGAGGCGGCATCGACGCTTGCGGATCTGACGCTCAATCTGAGTAGTTGATGTGCCCGTGCCCGTACCGACAGGTCCGAGCAGTACCCCACATCGCAGGTCAGCCCTTACCATTGCCAGCCCACTTTGACCTTCCGGCGCGCCGCCGGGTATCGTTGTGGGTCGTGTCCGGCATGCCCGGGCCGATCTGTGTGCCTAGCGAGGTATTGCCGTGCGCGCGTTCGTGCAGATTTCTGCATGGAACGAGCATCCGGCTGCCTGTGTGGGGGTATGCGACACACCCGACCTCGGGTGCAGCTCGAGGTGCGGGTGAGGGGCAGCAGCTCTCTTGCCCCAACTGCTAGATCCCTAATTTCAGAACAGCCAAGGTTGCTTGTCCAGAGCAGTCTGTTCAACACGAAGAAAGCCGGTAAATGCCAACCATCAACCAGCTGGTCCGCAAGGGCCGCCGCGACAAGACCGCGAAGGTCAAGACGGCAGCCCTCAAGGGCAGCCCGCAGCGTCGTGGCGTGTGCACCCGCGTGTACACCACCACCCCGAAGAAGCCGAACTCGGCGCTCCGTAAGGTCGCGCGTGTGCGCTTGACCAGCTCCGTCGAGGTCACCGCTTACATCCCGGGCGAGGGTCACAACCTGCAGGAGCACTCGATGGTGCTCGTCCGCGGTGGTCGTGTGAAGGACCTCCCCGGTGTGCGCTACAAGATCATCCGCGGCTCGCTCGACACCCAGGGTGTCAAGGGCCGCAAGCAGGCCCGCAGCCGCTACGGCGCCAAGAAGGAGAAGAGCTAATGCCACGTAAGGGCCCCGCTCCGAAGCGTCCGCTCATCAACGACCCGGTCTACGGTTCGCCCCTGGTGACGCAGCTCGTCAACAAGATTCTCCTGGACGGCAAGAAGTCCACCGCCGAGCGCATCGTCTACGAAGCACTCGAGCAGGCGCGCGAGAAGACCGGCACCGATCCGGTCGTCACCCTCAAGCGCGCACTGGACAACGTCAAGCCCGCCCTCGAGGTCCGCAGCCGCCGTGTCGGTGGCGCCACCTACCAGGTGCCGGTCGAGGTCCGTCCGGGCCGCTCCACCACCCTCGCGCTCCGCTGGCTCGTGACCTTCTCCCGGCAGCGCCGCGAAAAGACCATGGTCGAGCGTCTCGCCAACGAGCTCCTCGATGCCAGCAACGGCTTGGGTGCCGCTGTGAAGCGCCGTGAGGACACTCACAAGATGGCCGAAGCCAACAAGGCATTCGCCCACTACCGCTGGTGACGTCACGTCGGAGCAGTCACCCACCGTGACTGCTCCGGCGTCGTCGCACGTCGGGCCCCTACCGGGGACCGGCTGATCTACAACTCGAGACAATGGCCCCGCTGGTGGAACACCGGGGAGGCCGACACCCGATACACGAGCTACGAGCGGGGAAGAATCCTGTGGCACAGGAAGTGCTGACCGACCTGAACAAGGTCCGCAACATCGGCATCATGGCGCACATCGATGCCGGCAAGACCACGACCACCGAGCGCATCCTGTTCTACACCGGTGTCAACTACAAGATCGGTGAGACGCACGACGGTGCCTCGACCACGGACTGGATGGAACAGGAGAAGGAACGCGGCATCACGATCACCTCTGCCGCGGTGACCTGCTTCTGGAACAACAACCAGATCAACATCATCGACACGCCGGGCCACGTCGACTTCACCGTCGAGGTGGAGCGTTCGCTCCGCGTGCTCGACGGCGCCGTCGCAGTGTTCGACGGCAAAGAGGGCGTCGAGCCCCAGTCGGAGCAGGTGTGGCGTCAGGCCGCCAAGTACGACGTTCCGCGCATCTGTTTCGTCAACAAGATGGACAAGATGGGCGCGGACTTCTACTTCACGGTCCAGACCATCATCGACCGCCTCGGCGCGAAGCCGCTCGTTCTCCAGCTGCCGATCGGCGCCGAGGACGACTTCGACGGCGTCGTCGACCTGGTCGAGATGAAGGCTGTCACCTGGCGTGGCACGGTCGCCATCGGCGCCGAGCCCACCATCGAGGAGATCCCGGCCGATCTCGCCGACAAGGCTGCCGAGTACCGCGAGAAGCTGCTCGAGACGGTCGCCGAGTCCGACGAGAAGCTCATGGAGAAGTACTTCGCCGGCGAGGAGCTCTCCGTCGAGGAGATCAAGGGCGCCATCCGCAAGATGACGGTCAACTCCGAGCTGTACCCGGTGCTGTGTGGTTCCGCGTTCAAGAACAAGGGCGTTCAGCCCATGCTCGACGCGGTCATCGACTACCTGCCGAACCCGCTGGACATCGGCGAGGTCCAGGGTCACGCCCTGGGCAACGAAGAAGAGATCCTCACGCGTAAGCCGAGCAAGGAAGAGCCGTTCTCGGCTCTGGCCTTCAAGATCGCTTCGCACCCGTTCTTCGGCAAGCTGACGTTCGTCCGCGTGTACTCCGGCCGGATCGATCCGGGCGCCCAGGTCATGAACGCGACCAAGGGCAAGAAGGAGCGCATCGGAAAGCTCTTCCAGATGCACGCCAACAAGGAGAACCCGGTCGACGAGGCCGTGGCCGGCCACATCTACGCGATGATCGGTCTGAAGGACACCACGACCGGTGACACCCTGTGTGCACAGGACGCGCCGATCGTGCTCGAGTCCATGAGCTTCCCGGACCCGGTCATCCAGGTCTCGATCGAGCCCAAGACCAAGTCCGACCAGGAGAAGCTGGGCACCGCGATCCAGAAGCTCGCCGAAGAGGACCCGACGTTCTCCGTCGAGCTCGACGAGGAGACCGGCCAGACCGTCATCGGCGGCATGGGCGAGCTCCACCTCGACATCCTCGTCGACCGTATGCGTCGCGAGTTCAAGGTCGAGGCCAACGTCGGCAAGCCGCAGGTTGCCTACCGCGAGACCATCACCAAGAAGGTCGAGAAGCACGACTACACCCACAAGAAGCAGACGGGTGGATCGGGCCAGTTCGCCAAGGTGATCATCGCGCTGGAGCCGTTCGTCGGCGAAGACGGTGCCACCTACGAGTTCGAGAACAAGGTCTCCGGCGGTCGCATCCCGCGCGAGTACATCCCGTCCGTGGATGCAGGCGCGCAGGACGCGATGCAGTACGGCGTTCTCGCCGGCTACCCGCTGGTGAACCTGAAGCTGTCGCTGCTCGACGGTGCATACCACGACGTCGACTCGTCGGAAATGGCCTTCAAGGTTGCCGGTTCGCAGGCGCTGAAGGAAGCCGCCCGCAAGGCCGGCCCGGTCATTCTCGAGCCGCTCATGGCTGTCGAGGTCACCACACCCGAGGAGTACATGGGTGATGTGATCGGCGACCTGAACTCCCGCCGTGGCCAGATCCAGGCCATGGAGGAACGCAGTGGTGCCCGTGTCGTGAAGGCGCTGGTTCCGCTCTCGGAGATGTTTGGTTACATCGGTGATCTGCGGTCGAAGACCCAGGGCCGGGCGAACTTCTCCATGGTGTTCGATTCCTACGCAGAGGTTCCCGCGAACGTCTCGAAGGAAATCATCGCCAAGGCGACCGGCGAGTAACCTCGGTTCCAGCCGGCCGAAGCACGACCCAGTAATAACAACCGCACTGCTGCATACCGCAAGCATCAATCAGTCCAGGAGGACACACAGTGGCGAAGGCGAAGTTCGAGCGGACGAAGCCGCACGTGAACATCGGCACCATCGGTCACGTCGACCACGGCAAGACCACGCTGACCGCGGCCATCACCAAGGTTCTGCACGACGCGTACCCGGATCTCAACGAGGCCTCGGCCTTCGACGAGATCGACAAGGCTCCTGAGGAGAAGGCTCGCGGTATCACGATCAACATCTCGCATGTTGAGTACCAGACCGAGAAGCGCCACTACGCGCACGTCGATGCTCCCGGTCACGCCGACTACATCAAGAACATGATCACCGGTGCGGCGCAGATGGACGGCGCCATCCTCGTGGTCGCGGCCACCGACGGCCCGATGCCCCAGACGCGTGAGCACGTGCTGCTCGCCCGCCAGGTCGGCGTGCCGTACATCCTCGTCGCCCTGAACAAGGCCGACATGGTGGACGACGACGAGATCATCGAGCTCGTCGAGATGGAGGTCCGTGAGCTCCTCGCTGCGCAGGAGTTCGACGAGGACGCTCCGGTTGTCAAGGTCTCCGCACTCAAGGCGCTCGAGGGCGACCCGGAGTGGACCAAGAACATCCTCGAGCTCATGGCTGCGGTCGACGAGTCCATCCCGGACCCGGTCCGCGAGACCGAGAAGCCCTTCCTCATGCCCGTCGAGGACGTCTTCACGATCACCGGTCGTGGCACCGTCGTCACCGGTCGTATCGAGCGTGGCGTGATCAACGTCAACGAGGACGTCGAGATCGTCGGCATCAAGGAAACCAAGACCAAGACCACGGTCACGGGTATCGAGATGTTCCGCAAGCTCCTCGACTCGGGCCAGGCCGGTGACAACGTCGGTCTGCTGGTTCGTGGTATCAAGCGCGAAGATGTCGAGCGTGGACAGGTTGTCGTCAAGCCCGGCACCACCACCCCGCACACCGAGTTCGAGGGCCAGGCGTACATCCTGTCCAAGGACGAGGGCGGCCGCCACACGCCGTTCTTCAACAACTACCGTCCGCAGTTCTACTTCCGTACCACGGACGTGACGGGCGTTGTGACGCTGCCCGAGGGCACCGAGATGGTCATGCCCGGTGACAACACCGAGATGTCCGTCAAGCTGATCCAGCCCGTCGCCATGGACGAGGGCCTGCGCTTCGCGATCCGCGAAGGCGGCCGTACCGTCGGCGCCGGCAAGGTCACGAAGATCAACAAGTGATCTAACTCCACCAACGTCAATGGCGCTCACCCTGCGGGGTGGGCGCCATTGGCGTCTTCGGGGTGTCACTCAGCGGTAGTTCAACGCATCCCATTCTCGGATGTCGCTGGGATGCGCGATGCCTTCGAGGACGAACGGGTCGCGGGCGATGAATTGCTCCGCCCGCTCGCGGCTGCTGAAGACCGCCATGGAACCGTTGCTCGCCGGGTCGTCGAACGGTCCGATACCGAGGAGCCCACCTTCCGCGGCGAACGCGTCCAGGTACTCCCGATGCCGTGGATAGATCTCCGGAATCCGGGCGGCGGTGGTCGGGTCGGTCGCGTAGAACACCACGTACTCCATGGCCACGAACCTACCGAGACCCGGAGCGCCCCGTGTCAGTTTTCGACGTGCACCGGGTGGTCGGCGCGGTCGAGGTGGAGCAGGACCTGGGTGGCGACCTCTTCACCGCCGAGGGTCGATGCGACCCAGGATGCGACGTCCTCGGATTTTCGGGTGAAGTCGTAGATGTCGAGGGTGGGGTCGGCGGTCACGACGATCGACAGGGTGGGGAGTCCACGTTCGATGACGGCGCGAGCGCGTGTCTGCCGGACCCCGGGGTACTGGGCGAGTTCGCTGGCGACCCCGTTGGCGAGGGAGCCGAGGTCGACGGTGACGTAGGTGCCCGATTCGCGATCCGGTACGGCGACGGGGGACGTCCGGCGCCGGGTGAGGTCCAGGGCGAGGAGCACGATCCCGAAGACCAGACCGACGACGACCGTCGCGGCGAGTGCCCAGCCCCACCAGTCCTGGTCGGGGAGTGCGGTGACGCGCGCGCGGTCGTACCGCGACACCCATTCGCGGACGATCGGGACCTGCAGGTCCCAGGCCATGGCATAGGTGCCGAATCCGAGAAGCGCGAGCCCGACGAGCAGGACGATCACCCGGTTGACGGCGGCGGTCCGATGTCTCACGGCTTCACCTGTACTCGGAGTTCGGGTGACGTGCCGAGCAGCGACAGCGTCGGTTCCACCGCCTCGCGGACGGAGATGGCCACGTCCCCGGCGGGTGTCGACTCGGTGCGCACCACGCGGACGGTGACGTGTTTGCGGTCGACCGTCGTGTGCGCCGACAGCACCCCGGGGACGGTCTTGGCGTGGCTGCTGGAGTTGCGGGCGAGGTCGGTGGGGCGCAACCAGACGATCGGGGTGTCACCCACCGCGAGCGGCAGGTGGGTGCGCGGCCGCGGTTTGAGAGCCGCGACGATGAACACGACCCCCAGGACGATCGCGCCTGCCGCGACGGGGACGATCCACTCGGACCAGTGCAGCCGGCCCAGCCATTGCACGGTGTTGCGGATCCAGGGTGCGTTCGCGAAGGTGCCGCGCATGATGAGCAGCTCACGCGCCGCGACGACCGCGAGACCGAGGGCTCCGACTGCGACGATGATTGCGGCGGGCACAGCGGCCGGGGTCGCGCGCGGCGTGCGTGGCCGGATGGGCGCCACCGGGGCGGGCGGTGCGGCCGGGTCGCCTTGTTCGGAATAGCGGCTTTCGGTCGAACTGTCTTCGGGTGCTGCCGATTCCGTTCCGACGACCACGATGTTGAGTTCGATGACCGGCATGCCCGTCATCTGCTCGACCTGACGGTGCACCTGCGCGCGGAGCCGGCGGTTGACGAGGTCGAGGTGGCACGGCCACTGCACCGCGATGTACAGGTTGATCGCGACGGCACCCGCTCCCGTGGAGACGTCGGCGCGGGGGAGTTCCCGGCCCGTCAGGCGGGACAGCCCGCCGGACTGCTTGACGACGCCGGGTACCTGGAGCGCTGCGGCGACGGCGATCTTGACGACAGCGCGCTCCTTGATGACCAGTTCGCCGCGCAGGGCGGTGTCGTCGAGCGCCGCGTCGTCGTGAGGACCGGCGGGGGGTGCGGTGAAGGGTTCAGCCACGGCCGCGGCTTCGGAGGATGGCGCCGAGATCGAGGTGGCCGTCGCGGTGCGCGCCGACGGCCATGCCCAGCGCTCCGAGGAGGACGGCGAAGACGAACCCGCTGAAACCACCGAGGATGCCGGCGATGGCGAGAAGTAACCCGACGATCAGGCCTGTGATTGTGCTGTTCATTGAGCTTGTCCTGTCTCTGTCAGGAGATCTTCGATGGTCACGTCGACGGGGACGTCCACCAGCGATTCCACTGCGGCCCGCACTCTTTCGGCGGTGTCGACGACATTGGCGGGGTAGCGAGCCGCGAGGTGGACGGCACAGGACGTGGGGCCGACGGTCACCCCGGTCACCCGGCGTCCGGGCAGGTAGGTCGCGACTTCACCGAACGCGCCGCCGTGCATCGCTGCCACTCCGGGGGTCGCGAGGACGGCGGCGACGATGCGTTCGGAGATGTCCTCGGCGTGGGTGTCCGGTGGAAGTGGTCCGGTCACTGCACCCTCGGTTTGCCGTCGAGCTCGGACGCTGCCTCGGATTCGTCGAACAACATGACGTCGAAGACGGTGATGTTCACTTCGGTCACTTCGAGCCCGGTCATGCGCTCGACGGCCGCGATGACGTTGCGCCGGATACCGACCGCGAGTTCGTGCAGTGCGACGCCGTATTCCGCGACGATGCCGATGTCGATGGCGGCCTGCTTCTCGCCGACTTCGACGGCGACGCCCTGGGCGTGGTTGACGCGGGCGCCGGGGATTCGATCGCGGAGAGCGCCGACAGCGCGTGCGGTGCCGCCGCCCACGTCGTAGACGCCGTTGATCTCACGGGTGGCGATACCGGCGATCTTGGCGACCACGGCGTCCGCGATGATGGTCCGTCCCTCGGAACTGACGAGTTCGGGCGTCGCCCCGGCACCGAACTGCACGCGGCTGCGTGCGCCTGAATCGCTGGTCATCGTGGATCCCCTTCGAGTCGCCTGCCTTCTCTCCAACAGTAATGATCACCGACCGTACGCGGGGTCTCCCACGCGCCTTTCCGCCCGCGGATCTGGCGACGGGAGGCACCGAAAAATATTTGATATGACTGCCCGGTAGCATCTGACGTGATGCAGGTAACACAGGTACGGCACGACGGAAGGAACCCCATGGCGGAAGAGCCCACCGGTGAGGATGCCGTCCCCCAGGCCCGGACGCCGGCCGTCACCGCGGGTGTGGTGGTTCTCGCCGTCCTCGCGCTCGCGTTCCTCGCGGTCGCCGGCTATTTCGGCTACACGCACCGGCAGGCGGAGCAGGAGGCGCAGGAGAGATCCGAGATCCTCGATGCGGCGCGCCAGGGCGTCGTGAATCTGACGACGATGGACTTCGAGCGGGCCGACGAAGACGTGCAGAAGGTGCTCGACGGCTCGGCCGGAGAATTCCGCGACGAATTCGAAGCCCGGTCCCACGACCTCATCGCGGTCATGCAGGAGGCCAAGGTCAAGTCCCAGGGGGAGGTGCGCCAGGCCGCGATCGAGGCGCAGAACGGCGATTCCGCGGACGTGCTCGTCGCGGTCGCGCAGAAGGTGTCCAACGCGGGCGGCGCCGCCGAGGAACCGCGCGGGCAGCGGATGCGGGTGACGATGCAACTCGAGGACGGCACGTACAAGATCGTGAAGGCAGGGTTCGTGCAGTGAGTACCGACGCATCGCCGAAATCGCGCAGACTCCTCCTCATCCTGGGCGCGCTCACCGTGGTCGCGGCCGTGCTGGCGGGGGTTCTGTACGTCACGCTCTACCGGCCCGACCAGCGCGTCGACGACACCGTCCGCGCCACCGTGACCGACACCGCCTCGCAGGGCGCGATCGCCCTGCTGTCGTACACGCCGGACACGGTCGAGAGCGACGTCGGCGCCGCGAAGGAACGCCTGACGGGTGAGTTCCTCGACTACTACACACAGTTCACGACGGACGTCGTCGTCCCGGCGGCCAAGGAGAGCCAGGTGGCCACCCAGGCGACGGTGGCCGCGTCCGGTCCGGTCGAGGTCGCGGCCGACACGGCGACGGTGCTGCTGTTCGTCAACCAGACCACCACCAGCGCCGCGAAACCGGAACCGGCGGTGACGGCGACGAGCATCACCGTCGAGCTCACCAAGTCCGGCGACAACTGGCTGATTTCCGGCTTCGATCCGGTGCAGGCGCGCGGGTAGCGTTGTCGCCCATGAGTACTCTTCGAGAGGTCGGCGACCGCGAGTCGTGGCGTTGCTGGCTGTGTGACGAACCGGTGGACCCCGACATGTCGGTCAACGATCCGCGCGGCCCCAGTATCGACAGCATCGTCACCGCGAAGAAGGCCAAGGCGAAGGGTGGCGTCGAACGGCTCGCTCACCGCGCGTGCAACACCAAGAAGGGTGCCGTCAAGCCGGTCGTGCCGTGGCCCGACCGATTGTTCGTCGTCGACCCCGCCCCGATCATCGGTGTGGTCGAACAACTCGGCCGCAAGGGCGGACGGGTGGCGGTGGCACGGTGCCCGGGCAAATCGGACGCCGAGGACGCGGCGGAGTGGTTGCTCGACAGGTTGTCCCGCCTCGCACCGGAACTGAACGTCGAGACGCAGATCGACGCCGCCGGTGGTGCGTATCTGCTCGTCCTTCGCACCGCCTGACCCGTGAGTACTTGTTAACCGCGGGCGGTTTGTGCTGTCTACGTAGATGTGAGACACGGGTGTCTACGTAGATGTGAGACAGATTTTAGGCGGGGCGGAGTTTGCCTTGGTAGCGCTTGGTGTGGTCGAGGTGTAGGTGGCCGATCACGTCGCCGTCGGTGGTGTAGGCGGTGACGTGGTCGTCGTCGCGCAGCAGGGTGACGGTCTGTCCGGCCATCTTTCGGCCGACGCTCAGGCGGGCGCGGGAGTCGACGCACACGGTGCCGGTGGAGGAGACGACGAGGGCGTGCACGGTGGCGTCGTGTTGGATCGGAAGGTGCTGTGGCCCACCGTGGATCGCCGCATTCCGCCAGGCCTGCAGCGGTGGCATCTTGACGGCGCTGTGCGGGCGTTCGGTGTTGTAGAACCGCTGGTAGGTCTCGCACAGTTGCTGCAGTTCGGTGGTGGTGGCCGCGGTGGTGGGCCGTGCGGCCAACCATTGCTTGAAGGTGCGGTGGTGGCGTTCGACCTTCCCGCAGGTCTGCGGGTGATACGGGGTGGAGTGGATCAGCCGGGCCCCGGCCTGCTCCACGACCCGGGTGAAGCCGGAGATGCCGCCCTTGGTGCGGCGGGAGGTGAACGCGCTGCCGTTGTCGGCGAGCACCAACGCCGGGATCCCGAAGCCGGTGAACGCGGCGGTGATCGCCGCGATCGCCCCGGCGGCGGTTTCGGCGTCCGCGACCCGGGTGGCGACCAGGGTGCGGGTGCAGTCGTCGAGGACCTCGAAGACGACGACCTTCTCGCCGGTGGCCAACCGGACCTGGGTGGCGTCGATCTGGTAGCAGTCGCGGGGGTTGCGGTAGCAGAACCGGCGGTACGACGATTTCGGGCGTTTCTTCGGTTCCGGGATCACCAGGTCGTAGCGGGAGAGGATCGTGTTGATCGTGGCCCGGGACGGGATGGTCCAGCCCTCGGCGGCCCAGTGGTGTTTGTCGGCGACGGCCTGCAGGTGGTAGGCGATGGTGTCGGCGCCGCGCTCGTGGTGGGGCAGGTTCAGGCGAAGCCGGACGATTTCGATCTCGACCGGTAGTGGGGTGGCGTGTGGGCAGGAGGTGGGCGGCGGGACCGGGTGGTCCACCGGCCCTCCTCCTCGATCCGTTTCTTGTGTCGGTAGGCGGTGGCGCGGGAGATCCCGTGGTCGGCGCACCAGCGGGCGAAGTTCCCGTCGAACATGTCGGCGCCGGTGGCGTGGGCGAGCACCAGCAGGGCGTGTAGCAGGTCCATGACGGCATCCGTTCCGGTCATGAACCAAGTTCACGACCAGTCAGGTGCCTCACACCTCGTCGACGGCAGCGTGTCTCACATCTGGGTAGACATCATCTGTCTCACATGTCCCCAGACTCAACAAACCGCGGGCGGTTAACAAGTACTCACGGGCGGCGGAGCCGCACTGTGGAGTACCGTCGGGACCAGAACATGAATCCGACCTCAAGTGCGAAGGAATTCCGATGAATCTGGCCTTGACCGACGAGGAGCTGGCGTTCCGCGACGAGATGCGAACGTTCTTCACCACGCAGATTCCGGCGGAGATCCGCGAGCGGTATGCGCGTGGTGAAGAAGTGGGGAAGGAAGGGTTCATCGAGTCCCAGCGGATTCTGAACGCCAACGGGCTCGCGACGCCGCACTGGCCGGTCGAGTGGGGCGGCCGCGACTGGACGCCGGTGCAGAAGCACATCTGGCTCGACGAGTTGCAACTCGCGTCCGTGCCCGAGCCGCTCGCGTTCAACACCAGCATGGTCGGCCCCGTCATCGCGGCATTCGGTTCGCAGGAGCAGAAGGAGAAGTTCCTTCCCGCGACCGCCAACCTCGACATCTGGTGGTGCCAGGGATTCTCCGAACCCGAGGCCGGCTCCGACCTTGCGTCGCTGAAGACCCGCGCCATCCGTGACGGCGACGACTACGTGATCAACGGCCAGAAGACGTGGACCACCCTCGCGCAGCACGCCGACTGGATCTTCGTCCTCGCCCGCACCAACCCGGACGCCCCCAAGAAGCAGGCCGGCATCTCGTTCATCCTCGTCGACATGAAGACGCCCGGCGTCACGGTGCGTCCGATCAAGCTGATCGACGGAGGCTACGAGGTCAACGAGATCTTCTTCGAGGACGTGCGCGTGCCGGCCGAGAACCTCGTGGGCGAGGAGAACCAGGGCTGGAGCTACGCCAAGTTCCTGCTCGGCAACGAGCGCACCGGCGTGACCCGGCTGGGATTCTCCAAAGTCCGCCTCGCGCAGGCGAAGGAACGCGCCGCCGACATCTCGGTCGGCGAGGGGACGCTGCTCGACGACCCGCTGTTCGCCGCCCGGATCGCGGAACTGGAGAACGAGATCATCGCGCTCGAACTCACCCAATTGCGGGTGGTCGCGAGCTCGGCAGACGGCAAGCCCAACCCGGCGTCGTCGCTGCTGAAGCTCCGCGGGTCCGAACTGCAGCAGGCCACACTCGAACTGCTGACCGACGTCGCGGGACCCGACTCCCTGCCCTTCGCCGCCGGTGACGGCATCTCCTCGCCGCTCTGGGCGCAGCGGACGGCTCCGACCTACCTGAACTGCCGCAAGGTTTCCATCTACAGCGGATCGAGCGAAGTGCAGCGCAGCATCATCGCCTCCTCGATCCTCGGATTGTGAGGGCGTGACATGGACTTCGAACTGACCGACGAACAGAAACTGCTGCGCGACACCACCCGCGAACTGCTCGGCCGCAGCTACGACGCGGAGAAGCGTAACGCCGTCACCGACACCGAGCAGGGGTGGAGCCCGCAGGTGTGGAAGCAACTCGCCGAGGTCGGACTGCTGGGTCTGAGCTTCGACGAGGAAGACGGCGGAATGGGCGCCGGACCTGTCGAGGTCGCGTCGGTGATGACGGAGATCGGCCGCCGTCTCGCGCCCGAACCCGTCCTCGACGCCGTGCTCGTTCCCGGCGGCCTGATCGCCGCGGCCGGCAGCGCGGAGCAGCGGCGCCGGATTCTGCCGGACGTGTCGGAGGGCAACGTCCTGCTGGCCTTCGCCGATCGGGAACCGGGTGTGCGCTGGCCGTCCACCCAGGTGTCGACGACCGCGAAGAAGGACGGCGACGCGTGGACCCTCACCGGTACCAAGAACCCCGTTCCGCACGGCGGCAGCGCGAACACCCTGGTCGTGACGGCGGCAGTCCCGGACGGTGGGGTCGGACTGTTCCTCGTCGACGCCGACGCCAGCGGACTGACCCGCACCGCCTACGCGACCCACGACGGTCTGCGGGCCGCGCAGGTCGAATTGTCGGACACCCCGGCTGAGCCTCTCGGTGAGGGCGGTGACGCGTCGTCGGCGATCGAGGGCGCGCAGATCCGGGCGCAGGCGGCACTGTGTGCGGAGGCCGTCGGCGCGATGGAGGAAGCTCTGCGACTGACCACCGAGTACCTGAAGACCCGCAAGCAGTTCGGTGTTCCGATCGCGAAGTTCCAGACGCTCACGCACCGTGCGGCCGACATGTATGTGCTGCTGGAACTGGCTCGCAGCATGAGTCTCTACGCGACGATGTCGCTGGCCGACGGAACCGTCGATCCGGTGGTCGCGTCCCGTGCCAAGCTGCAGATCGGCCGCTCCGCCCGCACGATCGGGCAGGAAGCGATTCAGATGCACGGCGGCATCGGCATGACGGCCGAGTATCCGGTCGGGCACTATTTGAGCCGGCTGACCGCCATCGAGCACACCCTCGGCGGGTCCGACGACCACCTGCGGGTGCTCGCGTCGGCGACAACCCAGGGCACCATCAGCATCATCTAGCCGCGCCCGTGAGTACTTCTCAACCGCCCGCGGTTGAGAAGTACTCACGGGTCCAGGTCTCGGATTGGTATCGGAACACGCGTTTTCGACGTGTCGCACAGGGACCCCAGTGTGACGCGGCTAACGTTCTGCGCGCACACCAGAACTCACGGGGGATGTACGTAATCTCGGTGAAGGAGCATTGCCATGGGGTCCGGTCCAGTCAAAGCGATCATGTGGAGCCTGCTTTTCGTGGGACTCGTCGGTGCGGGAGTCGGGATCTCCGAACTGCACGTCCCGTGGACGGTCGCATCGCTGATCGTCGCGTCGGTCTCCGGCCTGGTCCTGCTCAGGATCCGCGCCGACGCGCACCCCGAACTGCACAGCGACCGCCGGATGGCTGCCGGCTGACCACCGGTCATTCCGTCTGGAGACTGTCCGCCCACCTGCCGATGTCGCCGCGTTCCAGTGCGAGCGCCAGCAGTGCCGGGAACCTGTCCGGGGTGCACGCGAACGCCGGAATGCCGAGCCCACCCAGGGCCGCCGCGTTGTCGTGGTCGAACGACGGGGCGCCGTCGTCGGACAGCGCCAGCAGAACCACCACCTGGACGCCCGCGTTCTTCATCGCCGCCATCCGCCGCAGCATCTCCGCGCGGATCCCGCCCTCGTACAGGTCCGAGATCAGCACGAACAGCGATTCGGTCGGCCTGTCGATCAGTGACTGGCTGTAGGCGATGGCCCGGTTGATGTCGGTGCCGCCTCCGAGTTGCGTGCCGAACAGCACGTCGACGGGATCGGACAGCTTGTCGGTGAGGTCGACGACTGCCGTGTCGAACACGACCAGCGACGTCTTCAGTGCGCGCATCGAGGCGAGCACCGCGCCGAACACGGACGCATACACGACGCTCGACGCCATCGACCCGGACTGGTCGATGGCGAGGACGACGTCGCGGTGCACGGCCTGCGATCGGCGGCCGTACCCGAGCAGTCGCTGCGGTACCACCGTCTTGTACTCGGGGAGGTAGTGCGCGAGGTTGGCGCGGATGGTGCGATTCCAGTCGATGTCGCGGTACTTGGGGTTGGTGATGCGGGCCGACCGGTTCAGGGCACCGGTGACGGCGGTCCTGGTCTTCTGCGCGATCCGTTCCTCCACCTCCCGGACGACTTTCTCGACGACCATCCGGGCGGTGGCCTTGCTGGTCTCGGGCATCACCCGGTTCAGGCTCAGCAGCGTGCCGACGAGGTGGACGTCCGGTTCGACGGCGTCGAGCAGCTCGGGTTCGAGGAGCAGCTGGGTGAGGCCGAGCCGGTCGATGGCGTCCTTCTGCATCACCTGCACGACGCTGCTCGGGAAATAGGTGCGGATGTCGCCGAGCCAGCGCGCGACCTTCGGCGCCGATCCGCCGAGACCCGCGCCGCGACGGCGGCTCTTCGACCCTTCGCTGCTGGTGTCGTACAGGGCTGCCAGAGCGCCGTCCATCGCCGCGTCCGTCTTGGACGCGAGACCGCCGGTGGATTCCTCGGCGGCGTTGCCGAGCAGCAGTCGCCACCGCCGTAGCCTCTCCGCGTCGTCGGTCACGACGTCACCCCCAGAATGTCCGCGACGGTCCGGATCGCGATCGTGCCCCGCCGAGCGTCGACCTCGGCGCGGGCATCTGCCGTGGACCCGCCCTCCACGGACTGCCCGATCGCCCGGCGTTCCCCGGTTTCGAACCCGCCGAACGTGCGCCGCAGCAGTGGCAGCACGTCGACGAAGTCCTGCTCGCGCAGTCCCGACACCCATCCGTCGAGGAGTCGCAGCAGTTGCCGGTCGTGGACCAGCAGCAGCCCCCCGCCGCCGAGGAAGCCGTCGACCCACCCCGCCTTGGCGGACGGATCGGCGCCGACGGACAGCGCCCGCGACAGTCGGGTGGTGGACTCGGTTTCGCTGACGGCACCTGCGTCGCGGAGCAATCGGACCATGCGTCCGATCACGAGGCCGTTCACGTCGCTGCGGTCGACGAGGCCGGCGAGTGTGCCGAGCCACCGCGCCGACGCGCGATCGTCGTCGCGCAGCATCACCGCCGCGTGGACGTCGTCGACGGCGCGGCGCAGGTCGAGTGCGCTGTCGTCGTCCAGACCCGACAGCGCCGAGGGCAGTCCCGCGCAGACGCGGACGAGCAGGCTGTCGGTGACGCGGGTGAGGGACGAGACGTCGGTGCCGCGGACGTCGCCGTAACGCAGTGTGCGGGTGAGCGCGGGCAGGGCCTCCATCAGGTGCATCACATCGTGGTCGAGCGTGGCCGCCGTCTCCAGCGCACGCAACAACTCGGCCAGCGCATCCCCGAGATCCGACAGCAGTGCCTGCTCGAGCAGCCCGGTGAGCCGGGCGAGGGAGACGTCACGGGACGACGCCTCCTCGCGCACCTTCGCTGTCGCCGCGGCCTCGACGGTGGTGCCCCACAGCGACGCCTCGATGATCGACACCGCCAGTTCGGGTTTCCAGGTGAGGGACCACGTCTCACGGAACGTGCCGGTGCCACGGACGTCGCTGTCGGCAGGCGTGCCCCAGCCGACACCGAGGATCTGCAACCGGTGCAGGAGCCGGGATCGTGCGACGTCGTTGTCTCTGCGCAGGTCGAGGTCGATGGTCTTCTCGGTGGCCTGCTGCTTGAGCCGCAGAGTCTTCGCCCGCGCCCGCAGGTCGGCGTCGAGGGGGACCGTCGGGGTGTCGGCCGGGACGGCGCCGAGTGCCTCACCGACGACGAGTCGCCGCGTGATCAGGTCGAGCAGGACGTCGTCGCCGTCGCACATCACGGCGCGGGTGGCCTCGGTGACCTCGGAGAGACCGGCCAGCGGCCGCGCGCGCATCGCAGCCAACGTCTCTGCGAGACGGACGGATTCGATGACGTGTGCACTCGACACCGGAAGGTCCTCGTCCCGCAGCACGCGCGCGACCTTCGTGAGCCATCGGGTGATCGTCCGGTCCGGGGCGGTGAACAGGTGGTGATACCAGCCGGGAGAGGTGATCCCGGCGCCGTATCCCGATGCCGCGGACAGCCGCGAGTGGGTCCACGGCACCCACGTGAGCGAGGTCTTGATCTTGGGGATTCCCTTGAGGATTCGCGCGTCGGCGGTGGCCGGTCCGAGAGGTCCGGTGAGTGCCGGGGCGTGCCACGCGCCGCACACCACCGCGATCCGCTGCGCGCCGCCCTTGATCACCTTCCGCAGCGTCTGGCGCATGTACGCCTCGCGCCTGCTGGTGGGTTCGTCGAGTTCGACGGTGTCCCGCAGGGCGGTCATGGCGTCGGTGATCGCGTCGAACGAGTCGGGCCCCGAACCCGATTCGACGACGGCGTCCCACCAGCGTTCGGTGTCGTCGTAGCCCGCCGCGGCGGCCAACTGGGTCAGCGGATCCTCGGAACGGGGCTCGGAGTCGTCGGCGGCGAGGGTGTTGGCGGCAGGAAGGTCGCAGAAGCGGACGTCGACACCGCGCCCAGCCGCCCACGACAGCGCCTGCCACTCCGGGGAGAACACGGCGAACGGCCAGAACGCCGCGGTCCTGGGTTCGCCGGTGGCATACGCGAGCAGGGCCACCGGAGGCTCCATCGTGTCGGAGGCGGTCAGCGCGACCAGCGGATCGGCGTCCGCGGGCCCTTCGATCAGGACGGCGTCGGGGACGAACTCGTCGAGCGCGCGACGCACCGATCGTGCCGAACCGGGCCCGTGGTGGCGGATGCCGAAGACACGGACGTCGGAGTTCACCCCGTGACCTCGCGGCACGCCCGGTAGAAGTCGGCCCAGTCCTCCCGTTCGCGGACCACGGCCTCGAGGTATTCCGTCCACACCACTTTGTCGGCCACC
Organism: Rhodococcus wratislaviensis; assembly: GCF_041228765.1. Classification (NCBI taxonomy): domain Bacteria; kingdom Bacillati; phylum Actinomycetota; class Actinomycetes; order Mycobacteriales; family Nocardiaceae; genus Rhodococcus; species Rhodococcus wratislaviensis. The sequence goes on from NZ_CP150488.1 coordinate 2,951,641, forward strand.
GGGTCCTTCAGCACGGACCCGAGGATGCCGGCGGCGACGTCGGACGGACGGAGCACCCCGTCACCGAAGTGCGCGGCGAGGGCGAGTCCGTTGGTGACGACGGAGATCGCCTCCGCCGTCGACAGCGTTCCGGACGGCGACTTCAGTGTGGTGCGACCGTCGCTGGTGACGCCCGATCGGAGTTCGCGGAAGACGGTGACCACGCGCCGGATCTCGTCGACGGTCGCCGGGACCTCCGGCAGTTCCAGCGAGGACCCCAGTTGCTCGACGCGCCGCGCGACGATGGCGACTTCGTCCTCCTCGTTGGCGGGCAGGGGCAGGACCACCGTGTTGAAGCGCCTGCGCAGCGCGGAGGACAGTTCGTTGACGCCGCGGTCGCGGTCGTTCGCGGTGGCGATCAGGTTGAAACCCTTGGCGGCCTGCACCTCGGTGCCCAGTTCGGGGATGGGGAGCGTCTTCTCCGACAGCACGGTGATGAGTGCGTCCTGCACATCGGCGGGAATGCGGGTGAGTTCCTCGACCCGTGCGATCCGCCCGCCCTGCATTGCCGTCATGACGGGGGACGGAACGAGTGCGCCCGCTGTCGGGCCTTCGGCGAGAAGCCTCGCATAGTTCCAGCCGTACCGGATGGCCTCCTCCGGTGTCCCCGACGTTCCCTGGACGAGCAGGGTCGACTCGCCGGAGACCGCCGCCGACAGGTGTTCGGACACCCACGTCTTGGCGGTCCCGGGGACGCCGAGCAGAAGCAACGCGCGATCGGTCGCGAGCGTCGCGACTGCCACTTCGATGAGCCGGCGCGGACCGACGTACTTGGGGGAGATGACGGTGCCGTCGTCGAGTTCGCCGCCGAGCAGGTACGTGACGACCGCCCACGGAGACAATTTCCACGACGGTGGCCGGGGCCGGGTGTCGTGCGCGGCGAGGGCGGCGAGTTCGTCGGCGTAGGCCTGCTCGGCGTGGGGTCGTAGCAGGTGGGCCTGGGCGGCCGCGATCTCGGTCACTCGAGCTCCTTCAGGACTGTTCTGCGATGGTCGATGTTGGTGGCGACAGCGGCGAACGCCTGGTGCCAGCCGGGGTCACGGGTGCGTTCGGCGGCCGCTCGGAGCAGCGGCGCCGCCGCGAACGGGAAGTGCGTCTCGGCGCTGCGGAGGGTCGAGTAGTGGCTGTGCCGGGAGAACTGCCCGAGGTCCTTGCCGGTCTCGGCGTGCCGCCCGGCGACGTCCTCGAGGCGAGCGATCACCCGCTCGGCCAGGTCGAGCGGCCAGGGGTGGGGCAGACCGTCGAACAGGGCGGCGCCGTCGACGCCCAGCAGGTAGGAGTCGGCGCGACCCGACAGGATGTATGCGAGGCGTTCGCGGGCGGGAACGATCGGTACGACGCGACGTTCGGTTTTCCGACCTTCGCGGTGTAGCAGAGCCGACGCCCAGCGCGGATTGCGCTGCAGCACGGTGGCCGTGGTCCACGCCTCCATCATCACCTCCCGCCACTGGTCTTCGATCCGGATCTCCAACGCGGTGGAGGCGGAGCCGATCATGCCTTCCCACACCGACAAGGGGGCGGCGGTCACCACCATCCGCAACCACCAGCTGCGGATTCCCTTGTTCTTGAAGTGGACGTCCTCGATGCCGTCGCGCCGGGCCGAATCGTCCAGGGAGCCGGGCATGTTCACCACGAGGCGGGTGCGCAGCGGCTTCTTCTCCACCCGCACCCATGCCCGGGCGCGAGCGGCCATCCGCTCGGCGTATGCGGAGTTCGGCAGCTGCCGCAGCAACTGGACCGCTTGCTGGCGCACCTCTTTCCGCCGGTCGTCGAGCGCGTGCTCGAGCAATGCGGAGTCGGCGTCGCCGAGCCCCGTGCCGAGGACGGCGATGAACGCCGCCCGGTGCTCGCCCCGTTCGGAATCCCAGGTGCGGCTCAGTTCGGCCATCGCGATCGCCGGGTCCACTGCCCGCATCGTCGTGAGCCATTGCAGTCGTTCCTGGTGTGCGCCGTGCGTCCACACGTCGGTGCGGTCGGGCCGGCGGACCAGCGTCGACCAGTCCGGGTTCTGCGCGGCGAGCCACTGGCCGCGGGGGCCCACCAGCCGGAGGATGCTTTCGCGGTGGGTGTCGTTGCTGCGGGCCACGGCCATCAAGTCGGCGACGAGATGATCCGGCGCGCGGTAGTTCCGCTCGGCCACGACCGCGAACCACTCGGTGAGCGTCCACGACTTGGCGGCGAGCAACTTCATCAGATGCGACGCGGACGCGGGCGGCAACTGCAGCCTCGGATCGTCCTCGGCGGGTGCGGGCAGCACGTGCGCGGAGGCGGCGACTCCGCCGTCGCGGTACGCGTTCTCGAGCGCGGCGGCGCCCAGCAGAGTCTCGGCCGGATCACCGATGACCGACTGTGCCAGTTCGCCGGTGGCCAGATCCTGGAACGTCGGGGCGGACCGTGCCGTGCCGAGAAGGGCGGCGGAGAGGAGTTCGCTCATCGCCGGCTCCCCGCCGCCACGGCCGAGGGCGTGCCTGCCCCGAGCGGGTACACGTCGCCGCGATCGAACACCGACACGGGAACAAGTGACTCGCTGGTCCACTCCCCGAACACGGTGACGGGACGGCCGCCGGACATTCCGAGGAGCCGCCACAGGACCGGGTCGTCGCCGGACAGCGGCAATGCGCGCCCCTGCGCGTCGACGAGAAACCAGTGCCCGTCGTCGATTGCCGGGGTGACGCCGGTGAGCAGCGCCGGCCACGACCGGACCCACGGGTCCGCTCCGACCGCGGCGGCGAAGTGGTCGAGAGCGGTGTCGATGTCGCTCGGAGCGACGGTGGTGAACGGTTCGGCGGTGTCGTGGGCGTCGCCGAACCGGGCGCGCAGCGGCGCGGCGCCGGGGTAGAAGTGCAGGGTGGCGTCGACGAGCGATCCGAGCGGCGGGACCTCTGTCGAGAAGTTCGCGGAGCCGTGCGCGAAGTCCAGGAGGATCGCGCGGCGACCGTGGTCGCGGCCGATCAACCACACCTTGCGGGTGAAGAGGCGTTTCTCTTCGGTGGTCTGCATCCCCAGGACCATCCACCGGTCGCGGACTCCCGGCTCGCTGCGCACGCTGTCGGTGGCCACCGGGTATCCCACGTGCGAGCGCACCGACGCCTGCAGGGGTTCCGGTAGTTCGCTCAGACGGCGGTGGGCGACGACGAGAAGGTGCAGTCTGGCGTACTCGCGGAGTAGCCGGTCCGGCCAGTCGGCCTGGGTGGCCACGACGATCGGCAGGCGACGCAAGGCGGACGCGACGCCGGGCGCCTGCGCGTCGACCATGCGGGCCGCGATGGCGTCGAACGCGGCTGGCGAGATGTCGGCGGCGCCGAGCCCGCCGCGGATCTGGTCGGTGAGCCACAGGTCGAGTTCGTCGAGGCCCGCCGTCACCCGCTCGGCCCGGCGTTCGGTGGCCTTCACACCGGCCGTTTTGGTGGCCGCAGCCGCAGGCACGGCTGCCCGCCCGGCCCTGCGGCTCAGCCAGTCCGCCGCGAACGGGGGCGGTTCGGACTGCTCCGGGACCCGGCCCTGCGACCAGATCAGCAGCAGGCCGAGCGTGTGTTTGCAGGGAAACTTCCGGCTCGGGCACGAGCAGTTGTACGCAGGGCCGGAGAGGTCGACGACCGATCGATAGGGGCTCTTGCCGCTGCCCTGGCACAGTCCCCACAGTGCGTTGCCGTTGCTGCCCGTCTGCGACCACGCGGCCGACAGCTTTCCGGCGGCAGCGAGCGAGCCGGCATCGGGGGCGACCGATGCGACCTGTCCCTCCGACCAAGGCGACGTCACTCCGCCACCGTAGGGGAGTTGTCCGACAGGAAGGGAGGAGGGTGCGCGGAATTGTCGGCCAACTTCGGTGTGGACGTCGGCCTCCCGTGTCAAGCTGTCGTCAGGTACGACAGCGAGGGAGTGGGCCGGTGATCCACGGAAGGTATTTCGAGTTCAAGGGTCGTCCCGCCGTGCGGTTCCGGTGCACGTACCCGTTCTCCGTCCAGAGGCTGTGGGAGGCGGTGTCCGAGCCGGCCGAGCTCGCGCACTGGTTTCCGTCGCGGGTCCGCATCGACACCTACGCCGGTGGTGACATCGAGTTCTTCCCCGAACCGCACAGCGACCCCGAGACGGGGACGGTCCTCGTCTACGGCGCCCCGTACACGCTCGCGTTCACGTGGGGCGGGGACGAGATCCACTTCGAGGTCGAACCGACCGCGGATGGGTGCGCCCTGACGCTCGTGAACGTCCTCGAGGTCCGCAACACGGCGGCCAGGAACGCCGCCGGGTGGACTGTCTGCCTCGCCGACCTCGACCGGCACCTCGACGGCTCCGACGCGCCCGGTCACCGTGGAGATGCGTCGGCGGATTGGCGCCCGTTCTATCAGACCTATTTGGGGGAGGGGATGCCGTCCGGTGCGCAGATCCCCGGGGAGTCCGCCTGACCGTGGCCGGCGGCGGTCCGGCGGCGAGGGCGTTCGAACAGGCTCTCCACGTCCGACGCCGGCTCGTCCGGCTCCTCGACCGCGATGTTCCCGCCGGTCCTCAGCCATCCGTTCCGCAGCGAGGACGTCAACCAGTTGTCCAGCGCGGCTTGGGTTTCGAACTTCAGTACGATCACGCAGACATCGGAGGTGCTGCTCTCCTTGAGCCATCCTCCGCCGAGGAATCCGGGGAACAGCCGGGCGAGCCCGAGTCCGGTCTGGATCCAGTCCGCGAACTCCTCGTCGCAGCCGGGGAGGACCCGGCGGACGATGGTCGTCGTGACGGACGCATCCACGGGCCCGGCTGTTCCGGCGCCCTCGGCCGCGTGCTCCATCGTTTCCTACCTCGGTTCTGCTCACCCCCGCGACACGTGCCACCTCAAACTACCAGCGGATACGACGTCACAGGTCGTAGAAGGGCGCGGCGTACCTGAACGTGCCGGTGATGCTCGGATCCCAGCGTGCGAGCCGGCGGACCTGGAAGTGGGACGACCACGAGGGCTGGTCCGGTTCGATCCCGACCGACGTTCCCGAGACGAAGCCGAACCGCGGGTAGTAGTCGAGGTGACCGAGCAGTGCCACCAGGGGTTCGTCCCTGGCGTCGGCGCCGCCGAGCGCGGCGTGCATCAGTGCCGAACCCACCCCGTCGCGCTGGAGGCCGGGGAGTACACCGATCGGACCGAGCGCGAGTACGTCCGTGGAGTCGACGGTCGCGCGGGTCAGGCACACGTGGCCGGCGACCGACCCCGCCAGTTCGGCGACGAGGGACAGTTGTGGAATCCACGCGTCGCTCGACCTCAACCGGGCCACGAGGCCGACCTCGAGGGGAGCGTCGCCGTCGAAGGCCTGCCGGTGCACCTCCGCCACCGCATCGATGTCACCCGGATTCTCGCGTCTGATCAGCATGCGCACAGAGTGCATCGACGGGCACGCGGTCGCAACGGATTTCTCACGGCGCCCGTTGTCCGGCCGGTAGCGGTGCGCTGAAAGCGTTCTCCAATTGTGACCGTGTGACATTTCCGGCCGACTGAATTTCCGAGGCATCAATAGCAATATGGGCAGAACGTGAGTCGAGCAAAGGACAACGGGAATCGGGGTGCGGGTGGTCGAGGCCAGAGTGGTCGGATATAGTTGCGGTGTGCAACACAACGAGGTCGAGCCGGAGGAAACGCCCGCATCGGGCGTGGTGGCCGTCCATGACGAACTCGTCCGCCTCGTCCGTCAACTGGTCGCCGGAGACCGCCCTCCCGTCGGATCCCCGACGTTCGCTCAACATTCGCTGCTCTCCTTCGTCGCCCGCAATCCGGGATGCCGGGCCACCCAGATCTCGGACGCATTCGGTGTGCACCGCTCCACGGTGTCGCGTCAACTCCGGGGCTGCATCGACGAGGGTTGGGTGCACGCCGAGCCGGGACCGCTCCGCAGCGGACACCCGTTGAGCCTCACCGACGGCGGCGTCGCGGTGCTGGCCGGCGCCGACGCACGCCGGGTGGAGGAAGTCCGCGACCGGGTGGCCTCGTGGTCGGACAGCGAAATCGCCGCGTTCGCCCGGCACCTCCGGAAGTTCCGCCAGGGCGGCGACACCGACGACGACAGCATCGGAGACGACACCCGTGCGTGAGTACACCAGCGGCCCGACGTTCACCGTCTCCGACCACGAGAACGCCGTGCTGAGGGTATTCGCGCACGCCGAGAGCCACCCGGATCGGGTGATGTACACGCGTCCGGAGGCCGGCGGGTGGGTCGACGTGACGGCCAAGGACTTCGGCGCGCTCGTCATCGGGGTCGCGAAGGGGTTGATCGCCAACGGTGTCCGGCCCGGCGACCGCGTGGCACTGCTGTCGTCGACGAGATTCGAATGGTCGCTGCTCGACTACGCGATCTGGGCGGCGGGCGCCGCGTCCGTTCCGATCTACGACTCGTCCTCGCACGACCAGATCCGGTGGATCATCGAGGATTCGGGGGCCGTCGCGGCGCTCGTGGAGACTCCCGCCCACGCGTCGAGTTTCGAGGGCGACGGCATCCCCTACACGCTGAAGCGCATCCTCACCATCGACGAGGACGCGGTGGGCACGCTCATCAAGGACGGATTGTCGATCGACGATTCCGAGGTGTTCAAACGGGTGGTGGCACTGACCGCCAACGATCTCGCCTCGCTCGTGTACACGTCCGGGACCACCGGTCGCCCCAAGGGCTGCATCCTCACCCACCGGAACTTCCTGTCGGAGGTGCGGGCGTTGCTCGCGGCACCGATCGGCGACGTCGCCCGGCCGGGCAACCGCGTCCTGACGTTCCTTCCGCTGGCACACGTGCTGGCGCGCGCGGTGTCCCTGGCGATGTTCGAGGCCGGCGCGACCCAGGCGCACTGGTCCGACTTCGGCACGGTCACCGGGGAATTCGAACGTTTCCGGCCCAACACCATTCTCGGTGTTCCCCGCGTCTTCGAGAAGGTGCGGGACGGTGCGGCGCGCAAGGCGGCGTCGGCGGGCGGGCTGCAGAAGCGGATCTTCGACTTCGCCGAGGCCACGGCGGTGGCGTACAGCGAGGCCCAGGACACGGGTGGCCCGTCGCTGCGGCTCCGGCTCGAGCGTGCCCTCGCCGACAAGCTCGTCTACGCGAAACTCCGTGCCGCCCTGGGTGGCGACTGCTGGTGGGCGATCTCGGGTGGCGGAGCCCTGATGCCGAGCCTCGGTCACTTCTTCCGGGGCATGGGAGTTCCGGTCTACGAGGGCTACGGCCTCACCGAATCGACTGCCGCGCAGTGTGTCAACGTCCCCGGTGCGCAGAAGATCGGGACGGTCGGTCGGCCCCTGGGTGGTAGCAGTGTGCGCATCGCCGAAGACGGTGAGATCGAACTGCGCGGCGGCGTCGTATTCGGCGGTTACTGGCGCAACGAACACGCCACCCGGGAAGTGCTCGACGACGGCTGGTTCCGCACCGGCGATCTCGGCGACCTGGACGACGAGGGTTACCTGACCATCACCGGCCGCAAGAAGGATCTGCTGGTCACCGCAGGCGGCAAGAATGTGTCGCCGGGCCCCCTCGAGGACCGGCTGCGCTCGCACACCCTCGTCTCGCAGGCCGTGGTGGTGGGGGACGGCCGCCCGTTCATCGGTGCCCTGCTGACCGTCGATCCTCAGGAGTTCGACAAGTGGAAGTCCGCGCACGGCAAGCCGTCCGACGCCACCGTGGCGGACCTGCGCGACGACGAGGAGCTGCGCGGGGATCTGCAGGACGCGGTGGACGACGCGAACACCACCGTCTCGCACACGGAGTCGATCAAACGGTTCGTCGTCCTCGGCCGCGACCTCACGGAGGCCGACGGGGAGCTGACCGCCACGCTGAAGATCAAGCGTCCCGTGGTGACCGAGCGCTTCGCCGACGACATCGCGAGCCTGTACCGGCGGGGCTGACCCGTTACGGTGGCGGCATGACAACAGCTTTCGTTCTGTCGGGTGGGGCGAGCCTCGGTGCCATCGAGGTCGGCATGTTGCAGACCCTGATCGGCAGGGGAATTCGGCCGGACCTCATCGTCGGCACGTCCGTCGGCGCGCTCAACGGCGCCTGGCTCGCCGGCGGCTCCTCCGACTCGGACCTGCGTGAACTCGCAGATCTGTGGCGCGGTCTCACCCGCAGTGCGGTGTTCCCCACCGGATTGCTCACCGGATTCACCGGTTTCGTCGGCCTCCGGAACCATCTGGTGTCCAACCGCGCCATCCGGAGGCTGCTGGAGCAGAATCTCCGGTTCGAACGGATGGAGGACGCGCCCATCCCGCTGCACGTCATCGCCGCCGACGTCCTGACCGGCAAGGACGTCCGGCTGTCGACGGGGCCGGCCGTCGACGCCGTCACCGCCAGCGCGGCGCTGCCCGGCATCCTCCCACCCGTGGTGATCGACGGCCGGGCGCTGATGGACGGTGGGGTCGTCAACAACACCCCCATCTCCCATGCGATCGAGCTGGGGGCCACAACCGTGTGGGTGCTCCCCACCGGATATGCCTGCACCCTGTCGAAGGTCCCCGGAAGTGCCCTGGGCATGGGGTTACTCGGTGTGACCCTCGCGATCAATCAGCGGCTCGCCCTCGACATCGAGCGGTACGAGAGCGCCGCCGACATCCGGGTGGTGCCCCCGCTGTGCCCGCTGGACACGAGTCCCGCCGACTTCGGCGACGCCGACGAGCTGATCACGCGGGCTCGGGAGCAGACCGCGAAGTGGCTCGACGAGGCGCGGGTCGTCGAGGTCGGTCAGGCCGATCTGCTGCTGCCGCACGTGCACGGATAACCGTCAGCGGCACCCCGCGGCCGCAGGCACCCCGGCAAGTCGCTCGTCGATCCAGCGCACCACCTCGGGTAGCGCGAACACGGCCGCGGTGAGGTGCTCGCCGAACTGCGGGGCGTAGGTGACGTCGCCGCCGCCGCGGCACCACTCCTGCTGCAGCGCGATCACCCCGTCCTCCGGAATCCACTCGTCGCCGAGGAACACTCGCGACGACCCGTGATACAGCAGCACCGGTGTGGCCGGGGTGAGCGCGCCCATCCTGTTCTCTGCGACCACCGTTCGGGCCGTGGGACTGCCGAACGGATCGGGCGCGGCCGCGAACAGTTCGGCGGGCAGCGAGGCGATCCCCGCCGGTGCGAGCGCCAGGATGCACTGGTCCTTCAACGGGGACGTCGCCAGCAGCACACCGAGCGGATTCGCCAGTGTCAGCATTTCCGGGTACTCGCGGGCGAGCCCGAGGACGGCGGACAGGTACAGACCCGAACCGAGCTGGGCGTTCATCGTCCTGCGCAGCAAACCGAAATCGGCGGGTATCCCGCCTGCAGCGGCGCCGGCGAGCTCGACGTCCGGCGCGTACGACGGTTGCAGTTGCGCTGCCCAGCCGGTGGCGATCGCACCACCGCTGTATCCCGTCGCGACGACCGGACTGTCCGAGAGCCCGAGGCCGGGTAGACGCTTCATGCCGCGGATGCTGTCGAGCACGGCATGACCGGCCATTCGTCCCGCGCTGTACGCCATCCGCGGTCCCTGGTGGTCGGGCACGAGCACCGCGTAGTTCTTCGCGAGGAACAGCGACAGCACCGGTGGGATGTCCAGGTCGAGGGTCTGCCAGTCGTGCACCATCTTGTAGGACGGGGTGCACCGGGCGCCGAGGGAGTCGATGGGCATGTTGTAGTCGACCACCGGTCGCGGTCCCGGTGCCGTCCACGCCGCGGTCGGCACCAGGACCGTCGCGGTCACCGGCACGGGACGGTCCTTGGAGTCGTTGGAACGCACCATGATCTGGTGGGCCCGGTGCGGCACCAGCGTGTTCGGGAATGCACGGAGCGTCACTTGCCGTGAGCGGATGATCTCGCCGGCACCGAACTCCGCGACGTTCGGTGGCCACGCGAAGAAGTCGTCGTCCAGAATGGGGGACGGGAGAATGGATTCGGTCCCCAGGGGCTGGGCGGAGGCACGCGGAGGGTGGGCGCAGACGAACGCGGCTGCGCAGGTGGAGAGTGTCATCAGGACCACTGCACGAAACAGCTTCATCGCTACCACCGCCTGAGGTAACTGTCCCAGAATGTAACTGTAACTCCAGTCACATCATCGCAGATCGACACGGGTACAGCGGTGGTTTGTTTTCGCTGCGGGGTGGTTACTGTGTGTGCATGGCGGTCACCGTGGAGCGGGCAGTACTCGAGCAGGCTGAAGACATCGTTCAGATGCACTGGGACGCTGAGGATTGGATCCTGGCCAGGGAACTCGACGCACCCGCCCGGGGTGAGGTGTCGCTCGCCGACGTTCGTGAACAGATCGAGTTCGGGGAATGGCGTGTCGCGTTGTTCGCGGGGATCGTGGTGGGGGCGCTGCGGGTGCTGCGATCCGATCCGGACGTGTGGATCGAGGACGACATCCCGGCCGCGTACGTGGCCCGGGTCATGACCGATCGCCGGCACGCCAGCGCGGGACTCGGTGCCCAATTGCTCCGGTGGGTCGACGAGCACGCCCGCTCCGAGGACGCGTCCGTCGTCCGGCTCGAGTGCGTCGAAACCAACGCCCGGCTACGCGACTACTACGAGGAGCAGGGTTTCTTCCTGGTGGGTCGCAGGGACTTCGAGGTGGAATGGCCGAGCGTCGTGCTCATGGAGAAATCCCTGCACTGACCGTTCACAGCGGGTCGAGGATCCGGTGCAGGAACTGGCGCAGCCTCGGCCCGGTCGGATTGGCGAGCACGTCTTTCGGTGTGCCGCGCTCGAGAACGACACCGTTGTCGACGAACAGCACCTGGTCCGCCACCTGGTGCGCGAACCGGATCTCATGGGTGACGATCACCATCGTCCAGCCCTCGGTCGCGAGATCCCGGATCACCCGCAACACCTCGCCGACCAGTTCGGGGTCGAGTGCGGACGTGGGCTCGTCGAACAACATCAGTTTCGGCTTCAGGGCGAGCGCCCGGGCGATACCGACCCTCTGCTGCTGACCGCCCGACAACTGGTACGGGTACTGGTCGGCCTTCTCCGCCAGGCCGACCTGGGTGAGCAACCGCATCGCGTCCGCGTGCGCCTCAGCCTTGGGGCGTTTCTGCACCACGATCGGGCCCTCGGTGACGTTCTGGATCACCGTCTTGTGCGGAAACAGGTTGTGGGCCTGAAACACCATGCCGCTCTGCCCGCGGAACGTGGCCAGCGTCGACCGGTCCACCTTGGCGCCGAAGTCCACGGACACGTCACCGATGGAGATCGTCCCGCGGTCCGCCACGTCCAGGGCGTTGAGGGTGCGCAACACCGTCGTCTTGCCGGAGCCCGACGGCCCGATGATGACGGTCACCGTTCCTGCCCCGACGTCGAAGCTGATGTCGTGCAGGACGTGATGGTCGCCGAACGACTTCTCGACGCCGGATACCTGAAGCAGGGGAGGGGTGTCGGTCATTTGGCCACATACCTGTCGAGTCGGGTTTCGAGCCGGCCCTGGACGGCCGACAGGAAGATGCAGATCACCCAGTAGTACAACGCGGCGACGCTGTAGAGCGCGAAGAAGTCGAACGTCGGTGCGGCGGCGAGCTGGGCGACGCGCAGCAGTTCGGTCACCAGGATCGTCGATGCCAGCGAGGTGTCCTTCACCAGCGAGATCAGTGTGTTCGACAGCGGCGGCACCGCGACCCGTGCGGCCTGCGGCAGGACGATCCGCTGCAGTGTGGTGGTGTACCCCATCCCGATGGTCTGCGCTGCTTCCCACTGCCCCTTGGGGATCGACAGGATCGCCGACCGGATCACCTCGGCGGCGTACCCGCCGACATTGAGGCTGAACGCGATCACGGCCGCCGGGAAGGGGTCGAGAACCACGCCGAACTGAGGCAGCGCGTAGAACACGATGAACAACTGCACCAGGAGCGGCGTGCCGCGGATGATGGAGACGTAGAACCGGGCGATCACCGACAGCGGTCTGATCGACGAGATCCGCGCGAGCGCCACCAGCAACGCGATGACGAGCCCGATGCTGAAGCTGATGATCGTCAACGGAATCGTCATGGTGACGGTGGCCTTCAGCATCGGCCACAGGTTGTCCAGAATCAGCTGGACTGTTGCGTCGTCCACAGGCAGGCTCTCAGTTGGTCGGTGCCGAGACGTCGGTGCCGAAGTACTTCTGCGAGATCTGGGCGAGGGTTCCGTCGGCGCGCAGTTCGTCCAGGGCCTTGTCGATGTCGGGCATCAGACCGCTGTCCTTGCGGGCGGCGAACGCCTGCTCGCTCGTATCACCGGTCTCGGCGGCTACCTTCACACCGGTGTCGCTCGTCTGCTTCTGGTATTCGGCGACGGCCAGATTGTCGTTGACGGTGGCATCGACGCGGCCGTCCTTGAGCAGCGTGATGGCCTGCACGAAGCCCTCGACGGATTCGACGTTCGCACCCGCGTCCCTGGCGACCTGCGCCCAGTTACTGGTCGCCGACTGCGCCGTCGTCTTGCCGTTCAGGTCGGCGAGCGAGGTGATCGAGTTGTCGTCGGCGCGGGTGACGATCACACCCTCGGAGTAGGTGTACGGCGTCGACAGGTCGTACTTCTGGGTGCGTTCGTCGTTGACGGTCACCTGGTTGGCGACGAGGTCGTAGCGTTTCGCTTCGAGGCCCGCGAAGATCGAGTCCCACGGTGTCTGCGTGAACTCGACGGAGACACCGAGCTTGTCACCGACCGCGCGGATGACATCCACGTCGTACCCGGTGAGCTGACCGTCGGGACCCTGGTAGCTGAACGGTGTGTACGTGCCCTCGGTGCCGACCTTCAGGACCCCGGCCTCGCGAACCTGGTCGATGACCGGCCCCGAGTCGGAGTTCCCACACCCCGCCAGCGACAGCGCGGTCAGGACGGTGATCAGGACGGCCGGAAGTGTGCGTCGCACGGGGTTCCTCCTCTGTCGGCGGATCAGCTAACCGTACTGGTCGAACGCTACCCGGATAGGATCTTCCGGGTCCCCTCAGGAAGTAGGTTTGTCGCACCGTGCCCTCTCTCGCTCTCCGACGGCCGGTGTGGCTGCATCCGACGGTGTTTCGTATCGAGTCGTTGTCCGCGCTCGTCGTGGCGATGGCGCTCATCCCGGAGGCGTTGTCGTTCTCCATCATCGTGGGTGTCGATCCGCGGGTGGGACTGTTCACCGCCGCGATCATGGCGATGACCATCGCGTTCACCGGTGGCCGTCCCGCGATGATCTCCGCGGCCACCGGTTCGGTGTCGCTGGTGCTGGCCCCGCTCATGGCATCACACGGATTGCAGTACCTCATTGCTGCCGTCTTCCTCGGCGGTGCGATGCAGATCCTCCTCGCCGTCCTCGGGGTCGCGCGGCTCATGCGGTTCCTGCCTCGCAGCGTGATGGTCGGGTTCTGCAACGCGCTGGGAATCCTCATCTTCGTTCACCAGTTCCCGTATCTGACGAACGTTCCATGGGCGGTGTACGCGCTCCTCGCCGCCGGTCTGGCGCTGCTCGTGTGGATCCCGAAGCTGACCACGGCGGTGCCCGCCCCGCTGCTGGTGATCGTCGGTCTCACCGCGTTCACCGTCCTCGCCGGTGTCGCGGTGCCCACCGTCGGGGACCAGGGTGAACTGCCCGACGGACTGCCGACCCTGATCGGGCTGCCGGACGTTCCGCTCACGGTCGACACCCTGAAGATCATCGCCCCGTTCGCGCTGGCGATGGCCGTCGTCGGACTGCTCGAATCCTTGATGAGCGCCAAACTCGTGGACTCCGTCACCGACACACATTCGGACAAGACGCGGGAGTCGTGGGGCCAGGGCGTCGCGAACATCGTGACCGGACTCTTCGGCGGCATGGGCGGGTGCGCACTGATCGGGCAGACCATCATCAACGTCAAGACCGGTGGGGCGCGAACCCGCTTGTCGACGTTCCTGTCGGGTGCGTTTCTGCTGATTCTCGTGGTCGGGCTCGGCGACGTGGTGGGGACCATTCCGATGGCCGCGCTCGTCGCCGTGATGGTGCTGGTGGCCGCCACGACCTTCGACTGGCACAGCGTCCGCACGCTCCGGCGGATGCCGCTGAGCGAGACGATGGTGATGCTCAGCACTGTGGCGGGCACCCTGGCCACCGACAATCTCGCGGTCGGTGTGGGAGTCGGCGTGCTGGTGGCGATGGTTCTGTTCGCGCGCCGGGTGGCCCACATGGTGGATGTGCGCGGCGAACTCGACGGCGACGTCAAGACGTACCGGGTGAGCGGTCAGCTCTTCTTCGCCTCGTCCAACGACCTCGTGTTCTCGTTCGACTACGCCGACGACCCCGGCCGCGTCGTGATCGATCTGTCGGGCGCCACCATCTGGGACGCGTCCACCGTGGCCGCCCTCGACGGCATCACCACCAAGTACGCGAGTCGCGGCACCGACGTCACGGTGGAGGGCCTGAATCCGGTCAGCGAGGAGCGGTACCGCAGGCTGACCGGCCGCCTGGGCGACTAACCTGCGGTTTCCCGCAGGTACGCGAGGTCCTCGGCGAGTCCCTCCGCCGGCGTCTCGAGGACGACCGGCGCATCGGCGGTACGCACGACCTCGGCGAGCAGTTCGGGGTCGATGGTTCCGTCGGCGAGGTTGGCGTGCCGGTCGCGGGCCGAGTTGAACTCGTCACGGGAGTTGTTGAGGTGCACCAGGTCGATGCGTCCGGTGATGGCCTTGATGCGTTCGACGACACCCACCAGCTCCTCACCGCCCGCCCATGCGTGACAGGTGTCGAGGCAGAATCCGGCACCGAAATCGCCGACCTCCTGCCACAGCCGGTCGATGGCGTCGAAGTGCCGTGCCATCGCGAAGTCGCCGCCTGCCGTGTTCTCGATGAGGATGGGGACCGGGAATCCACCCTTGTCGGCCTGGCGTTCGAAGAGTTTGCGCCAGTTGACGATCCCCGCGTTCACGTCCTCACCGTCGCGCACGTGCCCGCCGTGGACCACCAGCCCGACCGCGCCGATGTCGGCGGCGGCCTGGGCCTGCTGCGCGACGGCGTTACGGGAGGGCATCCGGAGCCTGTTGTTGAGGCTGGCCACGTTGATCACGTACGACGAGTGCACGACGACGTCGATCGGGCTGTTCCGGATCTCGTCGGTCCGCGGATGCGTCGGCGGTTTCTCCCACTTCTGCGGGTCCGTGAGGAACATCTGAATGACGTCGGCGCCGAGCCGTTCGCCGTATCCGATCGGATCTTCGTCCTGGCGGACGTGTGCTCCTATGCGCATGTACTCAGGGTAGGGGGTGGGTGCGTCGACGCAGCTTGTGCTTGTCATCGCAGGCTTAAAGCTGGAGATGATCCTCTTTCTGCCTTTCTCGCACGTTAAGCTTGCTTCGGCAGTCATAGGCATGGACTTCGGGACAGAATCGGCGCACACTGGCGTTAAGCATCCGTCGACAAGCATTGTCACCGATCAAGGAGGCTTCCATGGCTACCCCACGCCGCCGCGAGCGAACGGAGACCGGCGGGATCGCCGACGGTTTCGTGGCGCGGCGACACCAGCTCGGGCTGACGCAGGCAGAGCTGGCCGACCTGGCCGGGGTGTCGAGGTCGAGCGTGCAGTCGATCGAATCGGGTCGGGGGACCGTTCAACTGGATCTCGTCGACGCCGTCGCGGACGCAATGGGGTGCCGTCTGGCGCTCGTCACCCGCTCGGGTGTCGAGGTGGCGTCCTGATGGTCGAGAACCTCAGCAACGTCGACCGGGCCGACGTCTACAAGGGTGAGCGCCTTGCGGGCAGTCTCGTGCGGGAGGGCGGTGACGTCGTTTTCCGCTACGACGCCGCGTACCTGCAGGACCCCGGCGCCCCGCAAGTCGCGTGGACGATTCCCACATCGTCGACCGACGTGCGCGCGAGCGGGGGCAGCGTCCCGCCGTTCTTCGCGGGTCTCCTTCCCGAAGGAATCCGGCTGCGGGGCGCGGTGGCAGCCACCAAGACGTCCGAGGACGATCACCTCACGATCCTGATGGCGGTCGGGGCCGACACGATCGGCGACGTGCGCGTGCTGCCCGCGGGGGTACCGCCGCCCGAGACCGCACCGGTGTTCGACCCCGACGCGGTCGAACGCCAGGACCTGCGCGCGCTGTTCGAGCACATGTCGGGGCACGAGGCGGTGAAGCTGGACCCCACCTCGCTGCCCGGGGTGCAGGCAAAGGTGTCGGCTCAGATGTACTCGACGCCGATCGCGACCGAGAAGGGTCCCGCCATCCTCAAACTCTCGCCACCGCAGGGGTATCCGCAGCTGGTCGAGAACGAGCATTTCTTCATGGGACTCGCCGCGCAGTGCGGGCTGCCCGTCGCCGACCACCAGCTGGTGCGCGACGGGAAAGGCAATGCCGGTCTCCTCGTCGCCCGTTTCGACCGGCGAGTCGATTCGTCCGGCCGCGTCATCCGCACACCCCAGGAGGATGCGTGCCAGGTGATGGGGATGTTCCCCGCCGCCAAGTACCGGCTGAAGACCGAGAACGTGATCACCGCACTCGCCGGCGTGTGTGAGCGCGGCGGCGGCTCGGCGCGGGTGGCCACCCTGGAACTACTTCGGCTGGTGGCCTACTCGTACGCGATCGGCAACGGTGACCTGCACGGCAAGAACTTCTCGGTGCAGCTCGCCGAATCGGGGTTGTGGAGTGTCACACCCGCCTACGACCTGCTGTGCACCCAGCCATACCTCGGGTGGCGCGACCCGATGGCGCTCGACTTCTACGGCAAGGCGAACAAGCTGAACCGCAGGCACTTCGTCGAATCCGGTGGCCGGCTCGGTGTCCCCGAACGCGCGGTCACCAGAATGCTCGACGGCGTCCGCAAGGGCATCCGCCGTGGCATCGAGGAGATCGAGACGATCGGCTTCACCGCCAAGGAGAATGCCCAGCTGCGCACGCTGATGGAGCGGCGCTCGGACGAACTGGGCTGAGCCGGCTCACCACACCCGAAACGCGCTGTCCGAGAGCGTGAATCCGTGGCCCGCATCGCTGCGGCACGTGACCCCGGACGTCTCGTCGACGAGGCATGTCAAGTCGTTCACCTCCAACGCGGTGCCGTACGACAGTGCGGGGGCGGCAGATCGATCGAGCGGGTAGTACCGGGGGTCGCCGGCGCTGGCGAACTGACCGGGGCGGCTACCGGCGACCTCGATCGCGTTGGGCGTCACCGGGGTGCCGGACGCGCCCGCGCCCGGCACCTTCGGCGCCGACGCCGGCATCGGCCCGTGACAGCCGGCGGTCGGGACGTCGCCGCCGGTGAGGATCGCGCAATGGAACTTGGTGCTCGGTGTCGTGAAGTAGTAGCTCCCCGCCGCGGTGCCCGCAAACGTCTGCGGGTTTGCCTGGGCCGGGGTGGTCGTGGTGGTCGTGGTCGTCGTGGTGGTGGGGCTCGTGGTCGTGGTGGTTGTAGTGCGCGTCGTTGTGGTGGTCGTCTTCGGTGCGGTCGTCACCGCCGAGGTGGTCGCGGGCCCCGCGACGGCACCGGTCTCGGGGGATCCGTCGACCGAGCGACCGCAACCAGCCACCACCAACGCCGTCGCGAACAGAAGCACCGCACGCACCGTGAAGGTCATGAGGGTGAGCCTAGAACCGGACCCCGCCTCGAGCGGTCGCGGCGCGTCGGACGAAATTCTGGGACAGTGGTGACCAGTGAACGGCCAGGAGGTCCGATGTCGGAAAGCACCCAGTACGAGGAGCGGCGTGCACGCATCTCCCTGCAGGTCCGCCAATGGTGTGAACGATCCGCGATCACGGGCACGCACGCCCCGTTGTCGGACGCCGCTGCCGTGCTGATCGCCGCCGGACACCTCGATTCGCCCACCCGGCAGGTACTCACCCACCGGCGTCGCGCGGGCCGCACAGTCCCGTCGATCGGCGGCTTCGGGGCACTGCGTCTGCTGACGGACGAGTACCACCAGGTGGCGCGCCGCGCCGACAGCCTGCGTCCCGGACCTACGCAACTACTGTTCAAATACCGTGCCACCGAACTGGGCCGCAAGCTGCAGTCGTCTCGGTCCGCGGTCGTGATGTCGCCGGCGCACTACGGCAACGGTGTCCGGGCGATGCGCCGGGATCGGCGTGAGGGTGTCCATCTCGACCTCGACCAGCGTGAGGCGCTGTTCCGGGCGCTGCAACGCACACCGGCGCCGATCGCCGGCACCGCGCTCGAACGTGCAGGCAACTATGCCCGCGGCACCGCGGCGGAACGCCTCGGGCAGGCGGCCGAAAACACCCCGATGGCCGCGGTGGGCCGACGCGTCGCCGACGCCATCGGCAGGGGCGTCGATCTCGACAACGACAGATTCGCCGACTCGTACGACACCCTGCTCTACCTGGCGGGGATGCTCTTCGACAGGATCGACGGTTCCGCGGTCTGGCATTCGGAGCACTTCGCGATCCAGCGGTACCAACTCGACCTCGCCGAAGAACTGACACAGATCGCCGTCGACACCGTGGCGCTGCGCGGAATCCGGACCGAACTCGACGAAGCGCTGCACGCCACCCATTCCGACACGGCCCGTCAACAGATCGAGGCCCGGCAGAACGCGCTGAAGCCGGTGTGGGATCAACTGGTCGACCGCGTCGCCGCACTCGCACGAATCGGCGACCTGCTGTCCCGAGCCGAGGTGCAGCTGCGGTCCGTGCTGGCGGTCAACCGGGCGATGAGCCTCGACAGCCGCATCGACGAACTCATCTCACGTTCCGGCGACCGCGAGCTGTCGGCGGAGAACACCCATCACGTCGGCGATCAGTTCGGCGGGGTGGAGGAGCTGATGCTCACCTACCAGTCGGCGCTGTACGGAGACATCGCCGAACTCACAGCCTGGTCGGGTGGGAACAAGTGACATTCACCGCGCTGGGAGACGAATCGTTCGTCTCCCTCACCACGTTCCGCCGGTCCGGGGAGCCCGTGTCGACGCCGGTCTGGATCGCGCGTGACGGCGACGCTCTCATCGTCACCACTCCGGAGGAAAGTGGAAAGGTGAAGCGGCTACGCAACAACGGGAGCGTCGAACTTCGCCCGTGCTCTCGGCGAGGAAGGGTGGACGCTGGGGTCGATCCGGTTGCCGCAGTGGCCGAGATCGTCACCGACGAGTCCATCAGCCGAAGGATGGCCGACACGATCCGGGACGCGTACGGACTGGAATACCGGATCGTCATGTTCGTCGAACGCGTCCTCGCGCGTCGGCAGAAGCCACGTGTGCTGTTGCGGATCACCCCGGTGACCGAGAGGGTAACCCCCACCACCTCATGACGCGCGCAGATGCGCCGGGTCCGGGAGCGGCGGCGCGGCCGAGCGGTAGTGGTGCCCGGTCGGGGTGCCCACGTCGATGAGGTGGGTGCCGCCGGGGTTGTGCACTGGGCGGGCGGTCCATCCGTCGCCTTCCTTCGCGTAGTTGCACGCCTCGCACAGCCCGGACCCGTTGTCCACCGTCGTGGCACCGGATTCTCGGCGGGAGCGAATGTGGTCGTGGTGCCGGATCGGCGCATCACACCACGGGGTGCGGCACGTGCGGTCCCGCAGGTCGATCAGCTGTCTCAGGCTCTTCGGGAACGTGCGCGACGGCGATTCCATCGCCGTCAACGCCCCCGACTGCGGGCACGAATACACCCGCCGCAACGACGTCTCCACGTCACCATCAACGGCGTCCGCCACGAGTTGCCGGGCGATCCCGGCCGGTACCGGTCCGAACCCCTGCAGCTGCGCGGCCTCGTGCCCGCCGGCCAGGAGTGTCTCGTCCGAGAGCACGAGGTTCACCGCCACCGGCACACCCGACGCCACTGATGCTCCGGTGCCGCGTTCGAACAACAGGTCCACCATCAGCTGATTGCGGGTGCGGCCGCCGCTGTTGCCGGTGGCGATCAGGCTGTCCGCATCCCGGCCGAGCGTGTCCTGCAGGCACACCGCTTGCTCGACCGGCATCAGCACGCTCAGATACGCCATCGAATCCGGCGCCGGGCGGGTCGTGACCCGACGCTCGGACACCGCCTTACGGTGCCGGCGCACGACCGCCGCGGCGTCGAGTTCGACCGCCAACGCTTTCGCCTGCGCGATCAGCCCGCGGTCGCCGACCCCGTCGAGAGTGGCCGGGTCCGAGCACAACCGGCGGTCCACGTTTCCCCGATCCTGCGCCGACAGGCACGCCGTCTCCCGCACCAGCAACGTGGCGCGCCATTCGTTCAACCGGCCCGACCGCAACAGGGCCAGGGTGTGGGGCATCTCGTGCACCAGGGCCTGCGCGAAATCGAGATGCCGACCGCCACGATTCGGGGATTCTCTGCGCGCCAACGCAATCTGCGACGCAATCCCGCGGCCCCAGTCCGCCCGCGGCAGCCCTCGAGCCCTCCGATCGGCACGAATATTCGTCGCGACGCCGTCGGTGATCACCGCCTGCACCGCACACCCGACCGACTTCAACGACTCGATCGCATCGAGCCACTCGATCCCCAACCCGGCGTCCCCGCCCGCCTCGACGCATCGCAGCCGCGCCGTGAACGCACGCAACTCGTCCAGATCCGCCGCCATCACTTCCCCCACAACAACCTCCCCCAAGGCCATTCGAATGTATGTTCGACCATATCAATCTTGTTCGACCAAGGCAATACTCGGGGGATTCGGTCTACGGTGGGCGTGGGAACTCTCGTCGAGAAAGATGTGGGGGCTGGGTGCGATGACCGGTGACGGCGATCTGCAGTGGGCGGTTGCGAACGAGTTCTCGGCACTGGCCGATCTGCTCGACGGAATCTCGGATGCGGAATGGAACACGCCGTCGCTGTGCGAGGGCTGGCGGATTCGAGAAGTGGTCGCGCATCTCACCATGGCGGCGCGATACTCCGAGGAGCAGTTCATGGTGCGCCTGCGTGAGTGCGAGTTCGATTTCACCCGGCTCTCCAACGAGATCGCCCGTAGCGACGCCGAATTGGCGCCGGCGGAACTCGTCGCCAACCTGCGCTCGGACATCATGCGCCGGTGGACTCCGCCGGGCGGCGGCTATCACGGCGCGCTCAACCATGTGGTGATCCACGGTCTCGACGCCACCGTGCCGCTCGGCGTGTCGGGACGAGTGCCGGAGGAGACGATGCGCGTCGTCCTCAACGATCTCACGGCGGGCGGTGGGCACTCGAATTTCGGCATCGACATCGAGGGACGCGGCCTGCGGGCGACGGACCTCGAGTGGTCGTACGGGTCGGGCGCCGAATTACGGGGAACGGGCGAGGATCTCGCACTGATGATCTGCGGCCGCACGCTGCCCGCAGGACGGGTCGAGGGCGAACCTTTGTAGTCCGGTTCAGATACCCGGAATGAAGCCCGGGTAGACGAAGTGTCCGGGACCTCCGCCGGGGAGGGTGGCGCCGAGCGATCCGGGGAAGTCCATGGACAGCTTGACGAGTTTGTGTGGTTGACCGTTCTGATCGGCTTGCCAGCAGTCGAGCAGCACGCCGTGGAATCCGGTGCAGACGATGCGGTTGGCGGTTCCGAACGGCGAGGTGAGCCGATTTGCGCTGACGAGCGGATTCCAATAGTCGAGGTCGGCGGGGGTGAGGAAGTTCTGGTTGTCGAACGGCGCGACCGGGCTGGGCTCGGTGGGTACCGGCGGCCATTCGTCGGCGGCGGCCACACCGGCGCTCCCGAGAAGGGCGGCGGCGGCGACGGCCACGGTCGCGGTGATCTGTGCGAATCGGCGAGTAGCGGTAGTCATCTCCACCAGGCCACAGTAAACCGGTGGCCGATACTTACGTCCGCAAACCGGGATGGCGGCTGGCCAGGACGGGGACGAGGAGTTTGTTCGGCGCGAGGTGGGCGAACACGGAAGCGGCGCGATTCGCGAGGCCGGGGATGGCGATCATGTGCCCCTTGTCGAGGCCGTCGATTCCGGTCTTGGCCACGGATTCGGGGCTTTCCCACATGAAGCTGGGCAGTGCGGCTTCGGCGTCTTCCTTCGCGAAGCCGGCTGTCTCACCGAATCCGGTGTCGACGGGCCCGGGGCAGAGGGCGGTCGCCGTGACGCCGGTGCCCTTCAGCTCGCCGGTGAGGCTCTCGGTGTAGGAGAGGACGAAGGCCTTGCCTGCGGCGTAGGCGGCTTGCCCGGGCAGCGGCTGGAACGCGGCCGTGGACGCGACGTTGAGGACGGCTCCCCGGCGCCGTTGCACCATGCCGGGCAGGGCGCGGCTGCAGAGGTCGGCGACGGCCGTCACGTCGACCTCGATCATGTTCATCTCGGCGTCCGGATCGGACGCGGCCACCGGGCCGAGCGTGGACAGGCCGGCGTTGTTGACGAGGATGTCGAGGGTGAGTCCGAGTGCGCCCACCCGGTCGAGCAGTGTCGCGCGGGCCGAGCGGTCGGAGAGATCGGCACCCAGCACATGCGCCCGACCACCTGCGGCCCGCAGTTCGGTGGCCAGTTCCTCCAACTTCTCGGCCCGGCGGGCGACGAGCACCACCTGGTGACCGCGGCGGCTGAGTTCACGGCTGAGGGCCGCGCCGATCCCGGACGACGCTCCGGTGACGAGCGCGGTGCGATCGGCGGCAGGGGTGGGCAGACTCATGTGTCCAACCTACGTGCCGCCGTCGCAGGCGCAAGGTTCACCGGTCAGGCGTGGGTTCCGCCGTCGATGCGGATCTCGGTTCCGGTGACGAACGCGCCGTCGTCGGAGGCGAGCATGGCGACGACTCCGGCGACCTGCTCGGGTCCGCCCATGGCCGCGCCACCGGATTCCAGGGTGGTGGGCAGGATGGGTGAGAGTTTGGCGAACAGGCTCCAATCGGCATCGGACGGAACGTATCCGGATGTGGCGTCGGTGATGCCGGTCTTGATGCTGCCGGGGGCGACACCGACGGCGCGCAGACCCTGCTTGCCGTATTCGAGAGCCAGCGCGTGGGTGAACGACTGGATGCCGCCCTTGCTCGCGGCGTACGCGGCCATGTAGGGGTGGGCGAATGCGGCGGACGTGGAACTGAAGTTCACAACCACGCTGCGTTCGTTGCGTAGCAGCGCGGGCAGGCATTCGCGGACCATGAGGAACGTGCCGGTGAGGTTGATTCCGATCACCTGATTCCACAGGTCCAGCGGCGTCTCGTGGGTGTGCGAGGCGCGGAGGATGCCCGCGGCGTTCACGAGTACGTCCAGTCCGCCGAGTTTCTCGACGCTGCGGCTCACACCGTCGATGACGGACTTCTCGTCGCCGATGTCGATTGCGGCGACGCTGAGGCGTCCCGCCGTGCCTGCCGCTTCGGCCAGTTCCGCCGTCCGCGCGAGGCCGTCCTCGGACACGTCGGCGGCCACGACGGTGCCGCCTTCCTCCAGCAGTCGGAGGGCGGTGGCCTGTCCGATACCCGACGCGGCTCCGGTCACCAGGATCCGCCGGTTGTCGAATCGATTCATCGTGTGTGCTCCTCGTGTGTTTCCGAATTCGATCTCATTGGCCCATGACGTATTTGACGGTCGGCCCGGCGGTCCATCCGCCGTCGACGGCCAGTTCCGCTCCGGTGACGTACGTGGACGCATCCGACAGCAGGAACCCGACGGCACCGGCGATCTCCTCGGGCACCCCGACCCGGGCCATGGGGGTGTTCGGGTAGTTGCCCTCGCCCTGCTGGATCCCGAGGCCCGCGGTCATCGGGGTGTACGTCATCCCGGGGTGGACGGAATTGACGCGGATCCGGTCGGTGCCCAGTTCCACGGCGGCGATCTTCGTGAGCCCGCGTACGCCCCACTTGGACGCGCCGTAGCCGGCGGTGAGCGCGAGTCCCATCAGCCCGGCGGCCGAGGAGATGTTGACGATCGATCCGCCGCCGGCGGCGCGCATCGGGCCGATCACGGCCTGCAGGCCGTTGAAGACGCCGGTCAGGTTGATGTCGAGGACCGTCCGGAAGTGCTCGAGCGGTTCGTGCTCGATGTATTGGCCGGTGGAGATGCCGGCGTTGTTGACGAGGCCGTCGACGCGTCCGAATTCGCTCGTCGCCATGTCGACCGCGGCCTGCCACTGCTGCGGGTCGGTGACGTCGAGGTGGCTGTACCGCGCCCGGTCGCCGAGCTTGTCGACGGTCGCGCGGCCGTCGTCGTCGAGAACGTCGCCGACCACGACGCGGCCGCCCTCGTCGACGATGCGCTGGGCGAAGGCTGCGCCGAGCCCCCGCGCCGCCCCGGTCACGATCACAACCTTCCCCGCCAGTTGCTGTGCGGTCTCGGTCATCTCAGCTCACATCCTCGTCGTCAAAGAGTCACGTTCGTCGGGCACGTCGGCTGCCGACGGCCCGAGTCTGCTGTGGGCGCCGCCGGCGGGAAACGGGTTCTCCCGGTGATCGGAACAACTCGTAGCCACGGGAAACGTCCGGCCACTGTGATGTGGATTACCCGCTGACGTTCCGGACATGCCGGACGAGCGGATCTCCCCGACAGCCCATCGAAAGGCTTCCCCAATGTCTCGACGCGTCACCTCCACCGCCGCGGTGCTGATCACCGGCAGCGTCCTGTTCGCGGGTTTCGGCACGCCTGCGCTCGCTTCGGCGGACCCACTGTCGCTGCCCGGAATCAGTCTTCCGGGATTCGGTTCGTCCGACTTCGGGAGCGCGGGCCTGGTCGTCGAGACACCGCGACTGGCGTCGGTCGACAACTTCCGCGACGTCGGGGGATCGGGCCGGGGGTACGCCACGGCCCGCGGCGGACACGTCACGAGGGGGCTGTTCTACCGTTCGAACGCGCTGGTTCCGAACGATCAGGATCTCGCCGTCCTGACCGGGCTCGGACTGACCGCGGTGTACGACGTGCGGACCGTCGAAGAGGTGGCGGCGAAGCCCGACCGGCTCCCGGCGGGGCCGCGGTACCTCGGCATCCCCATCCTGTCGGGAGACCTGGGTGCCGCAGTCGCGCAATTGAAGTCGCCCGCCGACGCAGTCGCGTTCATGCAGCAGATGAACCGCAGCTTCGTCGACGACGCGGCGACCCGGGCCGGGTTCGCGCAGCTCTTGACGTCATTGGCCGACACCGACGGACCGCAGGTCTTCCACTGCACGGCGGGCAAGGACCGCACCGGCTGGGCGTCCGCGCTGCTGCTCTCCATCGCGGGCGTCCCGCAGGACACCATCTTCGACGACTATCTGCTCACCAACGAGTACACCGCCGCGTCGATGAAGGTCACGTACGACCAGATCGCCGCCAGCCGCGGCGAGGCGGTGGCGCAGATCTACCAGCCGCTGCTCGGCGTCGACCGGAGCTACCTCGAGGCCGGGCTCGGCCGGCTCACCGAGCAGTACGGCACGGTCGACCGCTATCTCACCGAGGGGCTCGGTCTGAGCGCGGCGACCGTCGACCGGCTCCGGGGCAAGCTGCTGAGCTGAGGTCAGGCGCCGATCGCGTCCGAGAGAGTCGTGAGCCGGCTGATCTCGGATGCGGTCAGGGTCACGGTGGGGGCGTCGAGCAGGGCGGGAAGTTGTTCGAGGCGGCTCGCGCTCGCGATCGGCGCGGTGATGCCGGGCCGGGTGAGGAGCCACGCCAGCGCGATGGTGGAGATCTCCGCCGAGTGTGTCTCGGCGATCTCGGCCAGGGCGTCGACGACGGCGAGGCCGGTCTCGGAGAAGTAGCGGGTTGCCATCCGCTGGCGGGGCTGACCGTCCAGGTCTGCCTGGGTGCGGTACTTGCCCGCCAGGAAGCCGGCGGCGAGCGAGTAGTAAGGGAAGACGCCCAGGCCGTTCTCGGTGGCGATCGCGGCCACCTCGGGCTCGTAGTCGTGGCGGTGCACCACGTTGTAGTGGGGCTGCAGCGCGATCGGGGCCGCGAAGCCGTTCTCGGCCGTCAGGGACAGCCACTCGCGGATGCGCTCGGGTGAGTAGTTGGAGATGGCGACGTGGCGGACGAGCCCGTCGCGGACCAGTTCGTCGAACGCGCCGAGTGTGTCGACGAGGGGTGTGTCGGCGTCGTCGAAGTGGGCGTAGTAGACGTCGATGTGGTCGGTCTGCAGCCGCTTCAGGGATGCCTCCGCCGCCGCGCGGACGTTGGCGGGCGCCAGGCCCTTGAACTCCGGGTGCTGGCTGACCTTGGTGGCGATCACCATGTGGTCGCGGTTGCCGCGGGACGCCATCCAGTTGCCGAGGACGGTCTCGGACTCGCCGCCGGAGTTGCCCTCGGCGAACGCGGAGTACGAGTCCGCCGTGTCGACGAAGTTGCCGCCGCCTGCGGCGAAGGCGTCGAGGATCTCGAACGACGTCGGTTCGTCACTGGTCCAGCCGAAGGTGTTACCACCGAGGGCCAGGGGAAAGATGTCCAGATCCGAGTTGCCGATCGCGACCACGGGTGCTCCGTTTCTAGGTGTGTCCTGTCCGGGAATGTGCGAAGAGTTCGCCTGACGACGCTATCGCAGCCGCTAGGCGCACGCGCGTCCGGCTACCGGACACAGTCTCCTCGGCGACGGATACCGCCGCGAATCGGACATGTGTGCGCGATCTCCGCCCACCGCGACTCCGACGGCATACCGTAAAGGGGGTGCGTTCGTTCCGGCGAGACACGGAGTTGAGTGATGCAGGACCAGTCGATCGATGACCTCTTGAACACGGGCCTGTTCGTCGACGGGCAGTGGATCCGCTCCAGCTCCGGGGAGACCCGGGACTGCATCAATCCGGCCGACGGTTCGGTGGTCGCCACCGTCGACGAGGCCTCCCCGGAGGACGCGGCCCGCGCAGTCGCCGCGGCCCGCACGGCCTTCGACGAGGGAACCTGGCCCCGCACACCCGTCGCCGAGCGCACGGCGTTGGTCGCGAGGATCGCCGATCTCCTCGAGCGCGACAAGGAGGCCCTCGCACGGATCGAGACGCTCGACACCGGAAAGACTCTGGAGGAGAGCAGGATCGACATCGACGACGTGGTGTCGGTGTTCCGGTACTACGCGCAACTCGCCGCGGTCGAAGCCGACAATCTGGTCGATGTCGGTCGCCCCGAGGTGATCAGCCGGGTGGTGCGCGAGCCGATCGGCGTGTGCGTGCTCATCGCGCCGTGGAACTACCCGCTGCTGCAGATCTCGTGGAAGGTGGCGCCCGCGCTGGCCGCCGGATGCACCATGGTTCTCAAACCGAGCGAGGTGACCCCGCTCAGCACCATCGCGTTCACCGCGCTGATCGCCGAGGCAGGTGTCCCCGCAGGGGTGGTGAACCTCGTGCAGGGCAGCGGCGCGGTCCTGGGTGCCGCACTCACAGGCACCCCCGACGTCGACTTCATCTCGTTCACCGGCGGGCTGGCCACCGGACGCGTCATCCTCGAGACCGCGGCGAAGAACGTCACCAAGGTGGCGGTGGAACTCGGTGGCAAGAATCCGCACATCGTCTTCGCGGACGCGGACGGAGACGACTCGGTGGACCAGGTGCTCACGGGAGTGTTCCTGCATTCCGGTCAGGTGTGTTCGGCGGGAACCCGCCTGATCATCGAGGAGTCCATCGCCGACCGGTTCGTCGCCGCGCTCGCCGCACGGGCGGAGAAGATCCGGATGGGCAACGGTCTCGATCCGGCGAGCCGAACCGGCCCGCTGGTATCGGAGGCCCACCGGGAGAAGGTCGAAAGGTACGTGGCGCTCGGCCTCTCCGAGGGTGCCCGGTTGGTGACCGGGGGAGCCCGCCCCTCCGATCCCGCGTTGGCGGACGGGAGCTACTACCTCCCCACCATCTTCGACCACTGCGACCGCACCATGCGGCTCGTGCAGGAGGAGACGTTCGGACCGATCCTCACCGTCGAGCGTTTCACCACGGAGGAGGAGGCGCTGCGACTGGGCAACGACACCGAGTACGGCCTCGCCGCGGGCGTCCGGACCGCCGACAGCGCGCGGGGTGAGCGGATGGTGCGGGGTCTGCGTCACGGCACGGTGTGGCTCAACGACTTCGGCTACTACACCGCGGCCGCCGAGTGGGGCGGCTTCAAGATGTCGGGGAACGGGCGCGAACTCGGCCCCACCGGTCTGGCGGAATACCAGGAGACCAAACATATCTGGCACAACACCTCGCCCACGGCGGCGGGGTGGTTCGACAACGGCTAGGTCGGCGCACGGAGAGGCGAGAGAACCATGGCTACTCGGCACGGAGCAGTGGGTGACGGAGGTGCGCCGGGGGACAGTGGACTCGGCGAACTGGGGTACAAACAGGAATTGGACCGCAGCCTCGGCAAATTCGCCAGTTTCGCGGCGGGAGTCAGCTACATCTCGATTCTCACCGGCACGTTCCAGTTGTTCTACTTCGGGTTCGGCACCGCGGGGCCGGCGTATCTGTGGTCCTGGCCGATGGTGTTCGTCGGGCAGATGGCGGTCGCCCTGTGTTTCATGGAACTCGCCGCCAAGTACCCCGTGGCCGGCTCGGTCTACAACTGGGCCAAGCTGCTCGGCAGCAGGATCGTGGGTTGGTCGTCGGGCTGGCTGATGCTCACCGCGTCGATCGTGACCCTCTCCGCCGTCGTGCTCGCGCTGCAACTCAACCTGCCGAGGCTGTGGAGCGGGTTCCAGATCGTCGGTGACGGCAGCGGTGAGTACGACTTCGCCACGAACGCCGTCATTCTCGGCACCGTCATGATCGCGTTCACCACTGCGGTCAACGCGTTCGGCGTCAAACTGATGGCTCTCATCAACAGTTCGGGTGTGTTCGTCGAACTGATCGCGGCCGTCCTCATCGCCATCATCCTCGCTGCCAACATCACTCGCGGTCCGGACGTGTTCTTCTCCACCCACGGTTACGGCGCCGGGGAGAGCGGCGGCTATCTGACCGTCTTCCTCGTGGCGTCACTCGCGTCCGGGTATGTGATGTACGGATTCGACACCGCGAGTTCGCTCGGCGAGGAGACCGTCGACCCACGACGGACGGCGCCCAAGGCGATCCTGCGGGCGATCCTCGCCTCGTTCGTGATCGGCGGGGCGATCCTGGTGTTCGCCGTCATGTCGGCCCCCGACCTCGAGGATCCGCTGATCGGCAGCAGTGAGGGCGGCCTGCAGTACATCGTCGAGCAGGTGATGTGGGGACCGCTCGGGAAGATCTTCCTGGTCTGCATCGTCGTCGCGGTCACGGTGTGCTCGCTCGCCGTGCACGCCGCGGCCATCCGGCTCACGTTCGCGATGGCCCGCGACAACGCGCTGCCCTTCGGGGAACGTCTGGCCCACGTCAACCCGAAGCATCAGACGCCCGTGGTCCCCGCCATCGTGATCGGTGTGCTCGCGGCGTTCATCCTCGTGATCAACATCGGCCAGCCCCAGATCTTCACGGTGCTGACGTCGATCGCGATCATCATGATCTACCTGGCGTACCTCATGGTCACCGGTCCGCTGCTGAAGAAGCGACTGCAGGGGCACTGGCCGCCGAAGGAACTCGCGGAGAGCGGCTATTTCACGATGGGCCGGTGGGGGCTTCCGGTGAACATCTTCGCCGTGCTGTGGGGAGTGGGGATGGCGCTCAATCTGGCGTGGCCGCGCCCCGAGGTGTACGGCACTCCCTGGTACAACACGTGGGGTGCGTTCGTCTACATCGGCATCATTCTCGGGCTCGGCCTCCTCTGGTATGCGGTGAAGGGCCGCAACCACATCGGATGCCTCGCCTCGCACGCGGCGTCGTCGAAGGACGAGGCGGAGAGTGAACTGCCGTGACGGACACCGTGTTCGACTATGTGATCGCCGGCGGCGGAACGGCCGGATGTGTGCTCGCCGCGCGGCTCAGCGAGGACCCTTCGGTGACCGTCTGCCTCGTGGAAGCCGGGCCGTCCGACGTCGATGACCGCAACGTCCTCGAGCTGTCGCAGTGGATGCACTTGCTGGACTCCGGATACGACTGGGACTACCCGGTGGAGCCGCAGGAGAAGGGCAACAGCTTCATGCGTCACGCCCGCGCCAAGGTGCTCGGCGGATGCTCCTCCCACAACTCGTGCATCGCGTTCTGGCCACCTGTCGAGACACTCGACGACTGGGCGGCGGCCGGCGCCACCGGCTGGGCCGCGAAGGACGTCTTGCCGCTCGTGGCGCGGGTCGAGAACAACGACGCCCCCGGCGAGCAGCACGGCCGCAGCGGTCCGGTGCGGTTGCGCGACGTCCCGCCGCACGACCCCTGCGGCGTCGCCCTGCTCGAGGCCGCGGCGAAGGTCGGGTTGCCCACCGTGCAGTTCAACCGGGGCACGACAGTGCTCGACGGGGCGGGGTGGTTCCAGATCAACGCGTCCGAGGACGGCACGCGCATGTCGACGTCGCACGCCTATCTGCATCCGATTCTCGGGTCCCGCCCCAATCTCGACGTGCGCACCGACTGCTGGGTCAGCGAGATCGTCATCGACGATGCGCTGACGGCCACCGGCGTGCGGTACCAGCGCCCCGATCTCACCGGGTACGACACCGTCTCCGCGCGCCGCGAGGTGATCGTCACGGCCGGGGCCATCGACACGCCGAAGCTGTTGATGCTCTCGGGTATCGGGCCGACGGTGCACCTGCGCGAGATGGGTGTGCAGGTTCGGGTCGACGCTCCCGGCGTCGGGCAGAACCTCGACGATCACGTCGAGGGGCTGGTGTTCTGGGATGCGTCCCGGCCGATGGTCGAGACGTCCACGCAGTGGTGGGAGATCGGACTGTTCGCCACCACCGAGGAGGGGCTGAACCACCCGGACCTGATGATGCACTACGGCAGCGTGCCGTTCGACATGAACACCCTCCGGTGGGGATACCCCACCACGGACAACGGTTTCTGCCTCACCCCGAACGTCACGCAGGGACTCTCCCGCGGAACGGTGCGACTCCGCTCCCGCGACTTCCGGGATCGTCCCAGAGTGGATCCCCGGTATTTCACCGACCCGGACGGTCACGACGAGGCCGTGATGGTCGCCGGGATCCGGCTGGCGCGCCGCATCGCCGAGCAGGAGCCTCTCCGCGGCTGGATCACGAGGGAACTGGCCCCCGGGCCGGAGGCGGTCACCGACGACGAACTGATCGACTACGCGCACCGGACGCACAACACGGTGTACCACCCCGCCGGGACCGCCAGGATGGGTGCGGCCACCGACCCGATGGCCGTCCTCGATCCGGAACTGCGGGTGAAGGGCGTCCACAATCTGCGGGTGGTGGATGCGTCCGCCATGCCGAAATTGCCCTACGTCAATCCCAACATCACGGTTATGACGATGGCCGAGAAGTGCGCCGATCTGATCCGCGGGACCTGAAATTGCAGCCCCTCGTGAGGCCGCGTGGTTCGAGGACGGTACGCACGGGGTGATCGGTCCTACGGGTCGCGTCGCGAATCATTTCGCCACGAACGGCTAGCTCGTGACTAGGTGTGACTAGGCGAATGTCTGTGTTCTCTTACCAGCTCGTCGAGAAGGCTGAAGTGACGACCGGGCGGCGTCGGCGGTAAAGCGCGGAACAACGTCCGCGTGCTGACTATTTCGTCTGCCGCCGACGTAGTGAAAGGGACTCTCGTGCCGACCGACACCACTGCAGTATCCGGACGAGGCCCTTCGGAGTCAGCGGGAATACAGCTACATGCCGACGGTGATTCCACTGGCTGGCAGGCGAGTGCCGCGTGCCGGGGTACCGACCTGGCGGTGTTCTTCTCGCCTGACAATGAGCGCGGCCACGCCCGTGACCGGCGCGAAGCGCAGGCCCGGCAGATTTGCCAATCCTGCCCCGTGCTCGTGCAATGTCGCGATCACGCGCTCGGCGCGGGTGAACCCTACGGAGTCTGGGGTGGCATGACGGAAGCGGACCGACGAAAGCACACCCAGCGACTCCGCCGCGGTGAGCGTCGATCGCTCGGGTCCCTGCATCTGCGACCTGTGGCCGGCCGCACCGCGGATGTGACGGACGGTCCGCATCTATGCCCTGCGTGAACCGCTGGGTACTTTGAAGTCCTACTATCTCCCAATACTGGTAGAGAGACGGAAGGGCACGTCATGAATTCTCCTGAACCGATCGTGGTAGTCGACGGCGCGAGGACCCCGATCGGCAGCTTCGGTGGCGCGTTCAAGGACGTGCCCGCCCACGAACTGGGTGCCACCGCCGCGAAGGCCGCGCTCGACCGTGCCGGGGTGCCGGGTGAGGACATCG
The DNA here is from genome assembly GCF_041228765.1 of Rhodococcus wratislaviensis. Taxonomy (NCBI): domain Bacteria; kingdom Bacillati; phylum Actinomycetota; class Actinomycetes; order Mycobacteriales; family Nocardiaceae; genus Rhodococcus; species Rhodococcus wratislaviensis. The sequence continues at coordinate 2,983,621 of NZ_CP150488.1, forward strand.
ACGAGGTGGTGATGGGCTGCATCGGTCAGGTCGGGCCGGACGCCTACAACGCCCGCCGCGTGGCCCTGGCCGCGGGACTTCCGGAGAAGACGCCGGCGTACACCGTCAACCGGCTGTGCGGGTCCGGGCTGCAGGCGGTCTGGTCGGCGGCGCAGCAGATGCGCTGGGGTGGGGTGGACTTCGCCCTCGCCGGCGGCGACGAGAGCATGTCGCGGATGCCGTTCTACGACTTCTCCGCCCGCTCGGGCTACAAGCTCGGTGACCGCACACTCGTGGACGGCACGGTCGCGATCCTGACCGACCCGTTCGGTGGCGTGCACATGGGCCGCACCGCCGAGGCCGTCGCCCGCAAGTACGACGTGAGCCGGCAGCAGCAGGACGAGTTCGCCGTCGAATCCCAGCGCCGCGCCGCCTCCGAGGCGGCGCGGGCCGCGTTCGCCGAGGAGATCACCCCGGTCGAGATCGGGGGCCGCCGCCCGAAGACGATCGAGGTCGACGAGCACCCCAAGCCCGACACCACCCTCGAGACCCTCGCGAAGCTGCGGCCGGCGTTCGAGGAGGGCGGCTCGGTGACCGCGGGCAACGCGTCCGGTATCAACGACGGCGCCGCGGCGCTGGTGCTGGCCACGGCGTCCGCGGCGCAGGAGAAGGGTCTGACCGGGCTGGTGACGCTCGAGGCCGTCGCGACCGCGGCGATGGACCCGGCCCTGATGGGGTACGCCCCCGTGCTGGCGCTGGCGAACCTGTTCGAGCAGACCGGCACCACCCCCGGCGACATCGACGTGATCGAGCTGAACGAGGCGTTCGCATCGCAGGCGGTCGCGGTGATCCGGGACGCGAAGCTGAACCCGGAGAAGACCAACCCGTACGGCGGTGCCATCGCTCTGGGTCACCCGGTCGGGGCGACCGGCGCGATCCTGAGCCTGCGCGTGGCGAAGGACCTCGTGCGCCGCGACCTCGAACTCGGCATCGTCACCATGTGCATCGGCGGCGGACAGGCCCTCGCCGCGCTCTTCCGGCGCATCTAGAAACAGGGCAGACGATGAAGAAGCACACACCGTCCTGGCACGACGACGAGGTGAAGGCCCTGTCCGAGCTCGCGGTCGGGTTCTTCGAACGCGAGGTGGTCGCGCACAACGAGAAGTGGGACGCCCAGCACCGCATCGACCGTCAGGTGTGGCTCGAGGCAGGCAAGCTCGGGTTGCTGTGCTGCTCGATCCCGGAGGAGTACGGCGGCGGCGGGGGCACGTTCGCCCACGACCTCGCCGTCTTCGAGGCCCAGGGCTACGCCGGTGACCTCGCGCTCGGCATCTCCGTGCATTCGGGCATCGTCGCCCACTACCTCAACGAGTACGGCACCGAGGAACAGAAGAAGACCTGGCTGCCGGGGATGGCGACCGGGGAGATCCTCGGCGCCATCGGCATGACCGAGCCCGGCGCCGGCTCGGACCTCAAGGCGATCAAGACCACCGCCATCCGGGACGGCGACGACTACATCGTCAACGGGTCGAAGACGTTCATCACCAACGGCGCGTCCGCCGATCTGATCGTGCTGGCGGTCAAGACCGACCCGAAGGCCGGCGCCAAGGGGGTGGCGCTGCTGATCGTCGATCTGCGGGACTGTCCCGGGTTCGCCGTCGGGCGCGTGCTGGACAAGGTCGGTCAGCACGGCGCCGACACGTCGGAGTTGTCGTTCACCGACGTGCGGGTGCCGGTGGCGAACCTGCTCGGCGAGGAGGGGCAGGGTTTCGGGCAGTTGATGGCGCAATTGGTGCAGGAACGGTTGATCATCGGGGCGCAGGCGTCCGGGGCGATGACTCGTGCGGTCGAGGACACCGTCGCGTACACGAAGTCGCGGCAGGCGTTCGGGCACAGTCTGTTCGAGTTCCAGAACACAGCGTTCGAGCTCGCCGAGTGCCAGACCATCGCCCGCACGTGTGCGGTCTTCCTGGACCATTGCATCGAGGCGCACCTGCGCGGGGAACTGGACCCGTCCGAGGCGGCGATGGTCAAGTACTGGCTCACCGAGCAGCAGTGCGCGGTGATCGACCGGTGCGTGCAGTTGCACGGCGGGTACGGGTACATGCGCGAGTACCTGATCGCCCGGATGTACGAGGACGCCCGCGTCCAGAAGATCTACGCGGGCGCCAACGAGGTGATGAAGGGAATCATCGCGAAGTCGCTGTAGCCGACGCCGGCTCACGCGACACGTCGTACGCCGATTCGTCGAACCGGCCGAGTCGCTGCCGCATGCGGTCGGTCGACCACGGCCAGTTGAAGCTGTTGCGGCCGTTGACGTCGAGGAAGTAACTCTGGCAGCCACCGGCGTTGTAGACGGTGGTGGCCAGGGCCTCCTGGACTCGAGCGTTGAACGCTTCCTGCACTTCCCGGCGCGGTTCCATTCTGGTCCACCCGTTGCTCCGGGCCTGGGTGACGGCCTGAATCAGGTATTCGAGCTGCGCCTCGAGGATCATGAACGCCGACGTGTGGCCGGTGCCCAGCGCCGGTCCGAGGAGGACGAACGCGTTGGGGAATCCCGCGACGGTGGTGCCGAGATAGGCCTGCGGGCTGCCCTTCCAGTGATCGTCGAGGCTGCGGCCCTCGCCGTCGAACACCCTGGAACCGATCGGCATGTCGAGGATGTGGAAGCCGGTGCCGAAGATGATGGCGTCCACTTCCCGTTCGGCGCCGTCACTGCCGACGACGACGTTTCCGCGCACCGACTGCACGGCGTTGGCGTGCACCTCGACGTTGGGGCGGGTGAGCGCGGGGTAGTAGGTGTTGGACAGAAGCAGTCGCTTGCAGCCGAGCGTGTAGTCGGGGGTCAAAGCCTTGCGGAGCTTCGGATCCCGTACCTGTGCCCGGAGTTGCGCCTTGCCGACCTGCTGGATCACCCGGAGGATCCACGGATGCCGGAAACCGAGTCCGAGCGATTCCATGATCGCGTACTCGATGCGTCGCAGCGCACGGATGGCACCCGGCACACGGCGCAGGATCGCGCGTTCGACACCGGGCAGAGTGTGATCGGGTTTCGGTAGCACCCACTGCGCGGTGCGCTGGTAGAGATGCAGCGACTCGACCGTCGGCTGAATCGCGGGGACGAATTGCACAGCGGATGCACCGGTTCCGACGACGGCGACGCGTTTGCCGGGGAGGTCGTAGGTGTGATTCCAGCGGGAGGAATGGAACACCTCGCCGGTGAAGGTGTCCAGTCCGGGGATGGCGGGAACGAGCGGTTCGTTCCACGGTCCGGCCGCGGCGATGACGGCGTTCGCGGTGAACGTGCCCGCGGACGTGTCCACCGTCCACCGCCTGCTCTGCTCGCTCCACTGGGCGCGCTGCATCTCGGTGCCGAACTTCACGTGTGCGGGCACCCCGTGTTCGGCGGCGGTGCGCTCGATGTATTGGCGGATCTCCTCCTGTCCGGCGAACAACCGCGACCACTCCCGGTTGGGTGCGAACGAGTAGGAGTACAGAGCCGAGGGGACGTCGCACGCGCAGCCCGGGTAGGTGTTGTCACGCCAGGTCCCGCCCAGCGCGTCCCCCTTCTCGAGGACGGCGAAGTTGTCGATTCCGCTCTGTTTCAGACGAATTGCGGCTCCGATGCCGGAGATCCCGGCACCGACGATGAGGATGTCGTAATGCTTCATGCGCGTACTCCGTTCGCAAGCTGAGCGCGGGTGGTGACGAGGGAATGTTCGAGTGTGGCGAGTCGGCGCCGGCCGTCCATGAAGTTCGGGCCCATGACGGCGAGGTCCTCGGCGGTCGCGTCGAGCCGTATCACCCGGGTGCCTGCCGCCTCCAGCGTCGCGATCTCGGCGTCCAGTCCGGAACTCATCCAGTTCCGCAACATCAGGCGTTCGATGCGCGCCGCCCCACGGCCGGTGATGCGGCCCGTCGACGCCATCGGTGCCAGCACGACCACCTCGTCGAGTGCGAGGGGTAGCACCAGGTCGGCGGATGCCGTGGACACCGCGCCGCCGTCGACGAACCGGCGGCCGCCGATGGGGACCGGGGGATACCAGCCGGGAATCGCCCACGACGCCCGCAGGGCTTCGGGCAGGGTGGCGGTCGGTGCGCCGGGTGAGCCGAACGCGACGCGCTCTCCCGTGTCGTAGTCCATGCTCACCAGCCACGTCGCCGGGTGGCGCACCCAGCCGGAGTCGCAGGCGAACCGCTGTGCGAGCCGGTCGAGCCAGGCGGCATCGCCGCGGCCGCGGGGGAGGAGTCCGCTCGCGGCGGTCACGGGTGGGAGTCCGCGGCGCAACAAGCCGGGCGAACCGAGGCCCGGCCTGGGGAGCGGCGGGAACCGTCCCGGTGTGGCGGCGAGGTGCCCGTCGAGCGCCGGATGGGTGGGCCCACCGAGTTGCATGGCGAGCAGTTCGTCGACGCCGGCCCCGCCGCCCAGCATGGTGACGAGTTCGGCGCCCGCGGACGTTCCCACGAGTACGTCGGCGTCGCGTGGGTCCCAGCCCAGCGCGTCGCTCACGGCGACCAGCGCCGCCACGGTCCAGGCTGCGCCGAGCGTGCCGCCGCAACCGATCACCAGTCCGCGGCTGAGTTGTATGTCACTCGAAGTCATATCTAGAAGCTAGCAGAAACCAGATACCGGCGGTATATGAAAAATGGAATATTCTCGCAGGGGCTTCGAAGAAAGGGTGAGCATGGCGCGATTGACCAGGTCGGAGAGTCAGGCGCGCACGCGGGCGCATCTCGTCGCGACCGCGCGCGACCTCTTCCTGGCCGACGGGTACGCGGCAACGTCGCTCGAAAAAGTGGCCGACGAGGCCGGCTATTCGAAGGGCGCGGTGTACTCCAACTTCAAGAACAAGAAGGAACTGTGCCTCGAGGTGCTCGGGCTCATCCACGCCACCAAGGGGCAGGAGATCGCGGAAGCGCTCGGCGGCGGCGACACGATGGAGGAGCGGCTCGAGGCGTTCCAGGCCTGGGCCGAGAAGACGCTCGGCGACGTCGGGTGGACCATGTTGGAGTTCGAGCTCATCGTGTTGTCCCGCCACGATCCCGAACTCCGCGACGCACTGACCGCCACTCTCGGGGTCGCGCGGGAGATCACGGTGACGCTGCTGAAGTCGTTCACCGACTCACTCAGGGTCGTCCTGCCGGTGCCCGCGGAGGACGCGGCCGGCAGCATCCTCAGTCTCGGTGTCGGACTGGGTATTCAGCGCGCCATCGACCCCACCATCTCCGCTCGGGTGGTCACCGACAATCTGCGGGTGCTGCTTGCGGTATCGCAGCCGAGTGAACTCTAGATCCGTCAGAGCCAGTCGCGTCGGCGGAACAGAATGTAGAGCAGGCTGGCCGACGTCACGATCACGATGGTGCTGGCGATCATTCCCGACAGCTGCCCGACTCCGGGGAACAAGACGTTCTGACCGAACCACCCGGTCACCGCGGTGGGAACCGCGATGATGGCCGCCCAACCGGTGAGCTTCTTCATGACGGTGTTGAGCCGGGCATCCTGGAGCGACAGATTCGTCTCGAAGACGGTCACCACCATGTCGCGCAACGACTCCGTCCACTCCGCGGCGCGCGTCACGTGGTCGTAGAGATCGGTGTACAAGCCGTCGAGAACCGGCGACTTGTCGCGGTCGGACTCGGCCCGCCCGCGCATGACGGCGCCCACCACCTCCCGCATCGGCAGCACGACGCGACGCAGTTGCACCAGTTCCTTCCGCAGCCGGTACGTACGCTGCTGAATCTCCCGGGTCCGCGCGGACTCGTCGAACAAACCCTCCTCGAGCGCTTCGATCGCGTCGTCGATCGTCTCGATCGTCTCGAACTGCCCGTCCACGATGGCGTCGAGCAGACCGTGCAGGAGCGCGAGTGCGCCGGAACCCGGTGTGAGCAGTGCGGGGTCCTCCTCCCAGCGCTCCACCACCTGCGACATGTCGAATCGATCGTCCCGCCGCACCGTGATGATCCCGTTCGACACCACGAACGCGGAGATACGGCTGAGCCGAAGCCGAGAATCGAGGACGCCGAGTGTGCTGACGTCGCCGGTATCGAACCAGGTGGCATACGCGGTCACGAACGCATGGCCCGCATAGCGTGTCGCCTTCGGCCGCTCACCTCGGGCGACGGCATCCTCGATGGCATTCGGATCGAGCGACCACTCGGCCGCAAGCTCGGTCAGGCACTCGTGGTCGGGATCGCACAGATCGACCCAGACGAGCGCGTTCTCGTCCTTCACTTGTTCGGACACGTCGGCAAGCGGAAAATCCTTGCCCACGCACTCGCCACCGCGCCACACACGGGTCTGCACCAGGTTGAGGGTCACGCGTCCAGTCTGCCGAACCAGCCCGGCAGGGAAGCGGTTATGACGCGCGCTCGGACGAATAGCCCCACAGCCAGTCGGTGTACTGGTAACTCGACGTGTCGCGGGTCCGGAACAATTCGTTGCGGGCGATGCGGGCAGTGCCGTCGAGGTGCCACAGCTCGCCCCACATGCGTCCGGTGGTGAGGATGCGGTTGCAGCGCGGTGCGCGTTCGGTGTTGACCTCCTTCAGGATCTGCGGCCACGCGGAATTCCCGCCTGCGGAGAAGTCTTCGGCGGCATAGTCGGCGAGGCACTTCGCGTCCTCGATCGCCATCACGGCTCCCGAGGCCAGGTACTGCAGCGGCGGGTGCGCGGCGTCGCCGAGCAGGATCATCCGCCCGTCCACCCAGTTCTCGATGGGCTCGCGGTCGTACATCGGCCACCAGCGGTCCTTCCACAGGTAGTCGATGCCGCGGCGGACGTTCTCGTGGCAGTGCGCGTAGGCCTGTTCGAGTTCCTCGGGGCCACCCCAGTTCTCGATTCCATCCTTGAAACCGGGCGATTCGAACACCGCGACCTGGTTGAGCATCTCACCGCCGCGCAACGGGTACTGGATGAAATGGCACTGCGGTCCGATGTAGCCGACCACGTCCTCGATGTCCTCGTCGAGTTCCACGTCCTGGTACGGGGTGGTGCCCCGGTAGGCGGCGTAGCCGGAGGACACGGGCTCGTCGTCCGAGATCTTCGCCCGCAAACGGGATTTGAGGCCGTCCATGCCGAGCGCGATGTCCGCCTCGTGGGTGCGGCCGTCGTCGGTGCTGACGATCACCTTGTCGCCGTCGGTGATCACGTCGGTGACGGTGACGCCCGTGTGCAGTTCGGCGCCCGCAGCCCGCGCGGCGTCGACGAGTGTCGCGTGCAGGTCGCTGCGATGGGTCACGAAATACGGTCCGCCGTAGCGGGCGCGGAACTCGGCGCCGAGGTCGATCTTGGTGAGTACCTCGGCGGTGATCGCATCGCGGAACACGATGTTCTTCGGCAGGAAGGCCCGGGAGAGAACGTCGTCGAGCACGCCCCATGAGTCGAGGATGCGGGCGCCGTGCGGTCCGACCTGCAGTCCGGCGCCGACCTCGCCGAATTCGGTGGCCCGTTCGAACAACGTGACGTTCGCGCCCTTCCGGGCGAGGGCGAGGGCGTTGGCCGCGCCGCCGATCCCGCCCCCGGCGATGATGATGTGCGCGTCCTGCAGGTTCGACATGACAGTTCCTTCGTTTCGAGCGTTCGGGGCAGGTGAGTGGCAATGCGTGCCGGGGCACACGGTGGCACTCACGTGGGGGAGGGGAAGCGGCGCCAGATCACGGTGAGCAGCAGCGCGGCGACGAGGGCGCTGACGCCGAAGAGGATGAAGTTGGAATCCGCGCCGAGTCCGGCGGCCAGGAGCCAGCCACCGATCTGCGGTGCGGCGACGGCTCCGACGCGGCCGACGCCGAGCGCCCAGCCGAGGGCCGTGCCCCGGAGGTAGTCGGGGTAGTAGGACGCGACCGCCGCGATGATGAGGCACTGAGTTCCGTGTGTCCCGACGCCGGCGAGCACGAAAATGACGTAAACCAGCGCGACCGGTGGGGCGGTGAGCAACGTCAGCAACGCGATACCCGCGAGGAGTGCGGCGACGATGCTCGTCGGGATCGTGCCGAACCGGACACCGCCCCACGCGGTGACGAACGAGCCCGCCACGGCGCCGAGGTTGAGTGCGAGGGCGAACGTGAGCGCGCTGCCGAGATCGGTGCCCTCGCCCTGCATGAGTTTGGGCAGCCACGTGCCAAGGCCGTACCAGGCGAGCAGGGTGACCACCGTGGCGAGCGCGAACATGATGCTGACGGACCGGAACCGGGTACCGAGCAGTGCGCTGAAGCCGGTTGCCGGCCGCACCTCCGTCGAGGTCACCGCGGCAGTGTGGTCGGGCAGCGTCTTCCACGCGATCGGCACCAGCAGGATCAGCGGGACGAGGGCGAAGGCGAACATCGGCTGCCAACCCCAGTTCGGGATGACGGGGATGCCGATCAGTGCCGCGATCGAACCGCCGATGGGAACACCGGACATCATCATCGTGGCTACCGCGGCGCGCCACTTCGCAGGAATCAGTTCTGCGGCAAGTGCATTGGAGGTGGGAACGAGGCCGCCCAGGCCGAGTCCGGCGATCAGACGCAATGCGCCGAACATGACGGGTCCGGTCGCCAGCGCACACAGCGCGGTGAACACGGACAGGATGATCGCGCATCCGATCACCGCGCGCTTGCGTCCCACCACGTCGGAGAGGCGTCCCGCGAGCACCGCGCCGATCATCATCCCGAGGAATGCGAGGCTGCCGAGCGTGCCCGCGGTCGCGGCGCTGATGCCCCACTCCTTCTGCAGGCTCGGGATGACGTTGCCGTAGACGATGAGGTCGTAGCCGTCGAAGACCACGAAGAGCCAGCAGACGACGACGGCGATGGCGGCGTTGCGGTCCAATCCGACGCGGTTCGCCGATGGCGCCGCGGAGGTGGCAGTGAGGGGCATGAATCGAGGGTGATGCGGCGCACAGCTCCCGTGCAATAAAGTTCTGCTGTGCAGAAGAAGCGAACGATCGAAAAGCCGACGTACATGCTGGAGTCCGTCGACAACGCGTTGCGCCTGCTGCAGATGCTGCGCGACGTCGGCGGGCTGCGACTCAAGGACGCTGCCGAGGAACTCGGCATCGCGCCGTCCACCGCGCACCGGTTGCTGGCGATGCTGGTGTACCGAGGGTTCGCCGTTCAGGACGAGAAACGCATGTACCACCCCGGGTCGGCGATGGGCGCCGGCCCGGCCCAGCGCGGGTGGACGCGCGAGTTCAACGACCTGTGCCGGCCTCACATGGAAGCCCTCGCGATCCTGTGCGGCGAGACCGTCAACCTCGTGATCCGCGTCGGCACTCAGGCGCGCTTCCTGTCGTCCGCCGAGTCGACGGGAATGTTGCGCGTCGGCGACCGTCAGGGGCAGGTGCTCGACGCGGAATTGACTGCGGGAGGGCGCATTCTGCTGGCGGAGTTGCCGAGGGAGACCCTCGAGCAGCTGTACCTGCGGCCCGCGGATCTGGCCGACGACGACCGTGAGTGGGGTGACCGCCGCCTGTCGCCCGACGACTTCGAGCGGTTCCGGCGAGAACTGTCCGCCGCCCGCGCCGTCGGATTCGCCCTCAACGTGCAGCAGACCGAGGAAGGGGTCGCGGCGTTCGGTGTCGCGATCCGGAACCGGGCTCGCACGGCGGTCGGGGCGCTGACGGTGGCCGTGCCGATCACCCGTTTCCGCCAGCACTCGCAGGGGCCGCTGGTGTCGCAGATCAAGAACGCGATCCGCGAACTCGAGGTGGACATCGCCGACCTCGAACCCTGACCGAGTTTCTGCACAGAAGAATTCTCTATCCGCCGGGACGCCGACCCTCCTAGCGTCGACGCCATGACCGCTACCGAACCGCACGTCGACGACGCTCCGGAGCTGAAACAGCTCTATACCGATTTCGAGGCCGAGCACCTGAATCCGTTGTGGACGCAGCTCGGTGATCTGATGCCGATGACGCCGACGTCGCGGGCGGTGCCGTTCGTGTGGAAGTGGTCGACGTTGTATCCGTTGGCGCAGCGGGCCGGGGATCTGGTGCCGGTCGGCCGGGGTGGGGAACGGCGGGCGATCGCCCTGGCGAACCCCGGGTTGGGTGGGGTGCCGTATGTGACGCCGACGTTGTGGGCGGCGATCCAGTATCTGGGCCCGAAGGAGGTGGCGCCCGAGCACCGGCACGCGCAGAACGCGTTCCGGTTCGTCGTCGAGGGGCAGGGGGTGTGGACGGTCGTCAACGGGGACCCGGTCGCGATGCGGCGCGGCGACTTCCTGCTGACCCCGGGCTGGCATTTCCACGGCCACCACAACGAAACCGATCAGCCGATGGCCTGGATCGACGGCCTCGACATCCCGTTCGTGCACTACACCGACACCGGGTTCTTCGAATTCGGGTCGGAGAACGTCACCGACGATTCCACCCCGGACGTGTCCCGGTCGGAGCGGTTGTGGGCGCATCCGGGGCTGCGACCGTTGGTCGGGTTGGACGCGAAAACGTCCTCGCCGATCGCGGCGTACCGGTGGGAGCACACCGACGCCGCACTGCGCGAGCAGTTGGCATTGGAGGACGAGGGGTTTGCGGCGACCACCGAACCCGGTCACGCCGCGGTCCGCTACACCAACCCGACCACCGGCGGCGACGTGATGCCCACCATCCGCGCCGAGTTCCACCGCCTCCGCGCGGGCGCCCGCACCCGGCCCCGCCGCGACGTGGGGTCGACCGTCTACCAGGTGTTCGACGGGACGGGGCGGTTCGTCCTCGGCGGCGAGGCCCGCACCGTGTCCAAGGGGGACATGATCGTCGTCCCGTCCTGGACGGAGTGGTCGATCGAGGCCGACACCGAGTTCGACCTGTTCGCGTTCTCCGACGCCCCGATCGTCGAGCGCCTGCACTTTGACCGCACATTCATTTCCGAAGGAGCCTGACAATCCCATGAAGCTTGCCACCCTGCGCCGCGGCGGTAGTACTGTCGCCGTCCGCGTCGATTCCGACACCACCGGCACGATCATCGACGGGTATCCGGACCTGTCCGCCCTGCTGACCGACCCGGACTGGAGGTCGATCGCGGACAACGCGTCCGGTGCCACCGTCGACCTCGACGGCGCCGACTACGCCCCGGTGGTCCCGCACCCGGGGAAGATCATCTGCGTCGGCCTCAACTACGCCAACCACATCCAGGAGATGGGCCGCGATCTGCCGCAGTATCCGACCCTGTTCGCGAAGTTCAAGGAAGCGTTGACCGGCCCGTACGACGACGTGATCGTCCCGGCGTATGCCGCCGCCCAGCTGGACTGGGAGGGGGAGTTGGCGTTCGTCGTCGGCCGGCAGGCGTACCAGGTGTCCGAGGCCGACGCCGAGTCCTACATTGCCGGGTATTCGGTGATGAACGATTACACGATGCGCGACTACCAGTACCGGACGCTGCAGTGGGATCAGGGCAAGACGTTCGAGAAGACCAGCGGCTTCGGGCCGTTCCTGACGACCACCGACTCCTACACGTTCGGCGGGACACTGGAGACGACACTGGAGGGGCAGGTGGTGCAGTCCACCACCACCGACGATCTGGTGTTCACCCCGGCCAGGCTGGTGGAGTACATCTCGCACATCGTGACGTTGCAGCCCGGGGACGTGGTGATCACCGGCACCCCGGGCGGGGTCGGGCACGCCCGCAAGCCCGGGCTCTACATTCAGGACGGGCAGACCGTCGAGGTCACCATCGAGGGCCTGGGCACCGTCCGCAACACGACGATCGTCAAATAGGGGTGCACCCGGTGGGCTTTCACGATCTCGATGTGTCCGAGCGGCTGCTGATCGCGCGCCGCGGCACCGCCTACTTCGCGCAACGCCTCGCCGAACTGTCCGACGAGCAACTGTCCGAGCCGACCGGGTTGGCGGGGTGGTCGCGGCGACATCTGGTGGCGCACGTCGGGTACAACGCGGCCGCGTTGTGCCGGTTGCTGGACTGGGCGGCGTCGGGGGTGCAGACCCCGATGTATGCGTCGGCGGAGCAGCGGGGCCGGGAGATCGCCGAGGGTGCCACCCTGTCGGCGGCGGCGTTGCGGAACCTGTTCGATCACACCGTCGCCCGGCTCGACGAGAAGTGGCGCACCCTGCCCGCCTCGGCGTGGGATGCGCAGGTGCGGACCGCGCAGGGCCGGACGGTGCCGGTGTCGGAGACGGCGTGGATGCGCACCCGGGAGGTCTGGATTCATGCGGTCGACCTCGGCAACGGCGGCCGGTTCGGCGACTTCCCCGACATCGTCCTCGAGTCGTTGCTCACCGACATCGTCGGAATGTGGCGGCGCAAGGACCTCGGCGCCGGCCTGATACTCGCGGTCGACGGGGGTGAACCGGTTGCGGTGCAGCCGGATACACCACCGGCCGGCAAGGTGTCCGGTCCCCTCGCCGCGGTCGTGCGGTGGGCCGCCGGACGCGGCACCGTCGGCGTGAGCATCGACGGCGGAGTCGGGGAACCGCCCCGTTGGCTCTGATTTACAACTGTGTCTCAGTCGTCCGGCTGTGATTGTCCGAAACGTCCGGCGTCGAAGGCGACGTGTCCGACGCCGATGTGGGCGGACATGAGGGATTCTGCGACGGTGCGATTCTGTGCGGCGATGGCGTCGGTGATGTCGCGGTGGAATTGGATGCTGCGGGCGATGTCGGTGTCGGAGTAGTAGAAGTAGGTTCCGAGGGTGACCGAGGTGTAGGCGAGTTGTTCGGCGATCTTGTACAGGCGAGGTGAGCGTGCGGCCGAGAGGACGAGCAGGTGGAACTCTCGGTTGTTGTGGTGCAGATCGTCTTTGTAGGTGGACTTCTTCGCTTCGGCGATCTTCGTCATTTCGTCGACGGACTTGCGCAGCTCCGCGCACTCGTCCGCGGATCGGCGTGCCGCGGCCAGGCCCGCGCCTCGCGATTCGAGGATGCAGCGCAGTTCGAAGACTTCGTCGACGTCGGAGCGGGTCCATTGCGCGACGAAGGCACCGCGATGTGGTTCGGTCTGGATCAGTCCTTCCTCGGTGAGGCGGCGGAGTGCGGCCCTGACCGGGGTGCGGCTGACATCGAATTCGTCGCAGAGTTGCCCCTCGGTGAGGTGCGCGCCCGGCGCGTAGTGTCCGGCCATGATTCGGCTCCGGACCAGTTCGTAGACCATCGAACTCGATTGAGCCATCGGGTGTCTCCTCTGTCTGCGTTATCCCCCGGTGCGGCGGGCGTCCGTACCGGGGTTGGCCGGAGCGCAGACGGTGGCGGGGCTTGTAGACCGCTGCGATTAGTCAGATTGTACTTCGATCGTACTGTTTTCTGATGGGTCTGGGCGGGCTCGCCGAGGCGAGCCCGCCCAGTGCGGATGGGTGAGGGTGGGTCAGGAGACGCGGACGTCGTCCTTGTCGGATAACTCCCGGGCGGCGTCGGTGGCCGCGAGTTCGCGGGCCTTGGCCTCGGCCTCGCGGACGAACCGGAGGCGGGTGACCAGGCCCGAAGCGATGATGAGCATGGCTGCGACGATGGACAGGCCCCAGTAGATGCCGCCGGTGGCGGTTTCGAGGGCACCGAAGCCGAAGGGTCCGACGAAGCCGCCGAGGTTGGCGAGCGAGTTGATCGAGGCCAGGCCGACGGCGGCGGCGGGTCCTGTCAGGAACAACGAGGGCAGCGCCCAGAACGGTCCGTAGGTGGCGTAGACGGCGACGGTGATGACGACGAGCAGGATCACAGAGAACCACAGGCTGTCCTGGACGAAGACCATCGATACCAGGCCGGCGGCGGCGACGAGCAGCGGAATTCCGACGTGCCAGCGGCGTTCACCGCCTCGGTCCGAGTGCCGGGCCCACCAGACCATGAAGATCGCGGCGGCGGCGTACGGGAGTGCGGTGATGAACCCGACGGAGGTGTTGCTGAGCTTGTCACCGAGGCCGGCGACGATGCTGGGGGTGAAGAAGGCGAGGACGTAGATCGCGACGGACTTGCTGTAGTAGATGAACGACAGGGACAGGGTGCGGATCCCGGCGAGGCTGCGTAGGAACGACACCTGGCCGTGGGCGGCGGCCTTGGCCCGGTTCTCGGCGTCGATGGTCTCGGTCAGCCAGTCCGCTTCGTCGCGGGTGAGCCACTTGGCCTTGTGCGGGCCGTCGACCAGGACGAACAGGGTGACGAAGCCGAGCATGACAGCGGGGATGCCCTCGAGGATGAACACCCAGCGCCAGCTCTCGACGCCGAACCAGTGCACGTGATCGAGGATCATCCCGGACAGTGGGCCCGCGATGAGGGTGGCCACCGGCAGGGCGATCATGAACTGGGCGACGACGCGGGCGCGTTCACGTTCGGGGAACCACAACGTCAGGTACAGCAGCACGCAGGGGAAGAAGCCGGCCTCCGCGATACCGAGAACCGTTCGTGCGATTGCTAATTGGGTGAAGTCGTGCACGAACCCGGTCAGGACGGCTACGGCGCCCCAGCTGAAGAGGATGCGGGCGATCCACTTGCGGGCGCCGACCCTGCGCATCAGCATGTTGCTCGGCACCTCGAACAGGAAGTACCCGATGGAGTACAATCCCGCGGCGAGCCCGAACTGCGCCTTGGTGATCCCGAGGTCGGCGTTCATCTCCAGCGCGGCGTATCCGACGTTGGCGCGGTCGATGAACGCCATGATGTAGAGCACCACCAGGAATGGCAGGACCCGCATCTTGATCTTGCGGATCACCGCACTGCGGTAGGCGCCGACCTCGGGCGCGTCCAGGTCACGGGACATCGGTGGACTCCTTCGTACAAGCTGCTGGGAAGTCGAGAGCGTGCGTTCATCCCGTGGGATTGGACTCCGCCATCGTGGCGGACCGCATCAGGCTGTGTTGCGCGCCACACTCGATCTGTTAAGAACATACAATCTGAGAACAATCTTGGCAATACCCCCACGTGACTGGTGCCACAATTCCAATTTTGTCCCCCATATTGTTGAGTCCAGAGCTGCCTCCGGACGCGGCACGACCTCTGGCCGACCCTGAGCTGTTGCGGGTCGGCCAGAGGGAAGAGACGAGGGTCAGGCGACGGCGGAGGCGTCGGCCTCGGACACGCTGAGCAGCCACGCGAGCGCGGAATCGATGGACGCCGCGGCATCCGGTCCGGGCGGGTGGGCGGCCAGTGAATGCACCGTGCGCTCATAGAGCGTGCGCGTGCCCGCAAGCACCGATGAGGGCAGATGAGCCTGGTCGAGCTGGGCGACGGCACGTTCGACCTCGTGCGAGCGGCGCTCGGCGTGCAGGAGGTGACTGCGCACCACCGCATCGAGAAAGGCGGTGAATCCCTGGGTGTCGATGTCACCGAGCACTCGGTAGAGCTCCTCGCGCACGCCCTGCTTCTCCGCCGACACCAGGCACTCGACCGCCAGCGCCTCGACTCCCTTAGTCAGCACGGTGCGCAACAACTTCAATGCCGCCGCATCCCCGGGGCGGGCGTTCTCCAGCGCCCGTGACGGTGCCCCGATCGTGGTGAAGTCGGCGACCGCCGCCTCGGCGGCGTCCCCGGAGACCAGCAGGGACGTGCGCAGGCCCGTCATGCCGATGGCGCCCATGATCACCGCATCCGCATACTCGATCCCTCTGCCGCGCAGGAAGTCCGCCGAGAAGCGCTTGTCGGCGGGGGTGGCGGTACTCAGGTCGACGAACAACGCACGCGGTGCCAGGAAGCTCCCGGCTTGCTCGGCCACCGCCGCGGCGACGTCGCCGGTCACGCACGACCAGACCCGGTCCACACCGGCGAGCCAGTCGCCGGCGCGCTCGTGCAACGACATGCCCATCTCGACCGCCAGCTCACGCGCCGCCGGGGACGGATACGCATCGCAGAGCACCACCTCAAAAGACTCCGCCGCGGCCCGGGCATACAGGCGGCCCACTTCACCACATCCGATGATCGCCAACTTCATGGTCTTCTCCTACCTCAGAGTGAGTACAAAATATGAGCGATAGTCCGGCAACGGCCCGTCAACTACCTGATCGAATCCCTATGATGACAGAGATTGTTCTGATAATGTACTTTTTTGTCGGATCGGTTACCAGGTGCCACCGCACCCGGCAACGGTGGAAGCCCTCGCGCTCCGGCGCCGGTGACCCGCGCCGACCGCGCAGCACCGGACCGCCTCCATGAATCCGACGCTCCACCCCTGACCGCCCGGCAGCAGCCTGCCGGTCACGCCTCATATCTGCTGAGCCGCAACCGATTCGGCAGAGCAACCGCAGGGCGCGGCGACACAACCGCGCAGAAAAATGGAGAACATCATGAGCACTCGACCCACCGACGGACAACTTGCCCGGCTCCGCGAGCTCGGCGCCGCCACCATCTACGAGGCGCAGGGGCAGCGCGGTTCCATCGATGCCGTGATCAAGCCGATCGATCCGTCGATGAAGCTCGCCGGACCCGCGCTCACGGTCGATGCCGGTCCCGCCGACAACCTGATGCTGCACGCCGCCCTGCAGCACGCCCGCCCCGGCGACATCCTCGTCGCCGATGCGCGTGGATTCCCCGACGCCGGAGCCTGGGGTGACGTGCTCACCGCGGCAGCGCAGAAGGTCGGGATCGCCGGCCTGGTCATCCACGGCGCGGTCCGCGACGCGGAGGAGATCATCGACATGAAGTTCCCGCTCTTCGCCCAGGGCCTGTCGATCCGGGGCACGACCAAGGCCTACAAGGGCAGCATCGGCCAGCCCGTCGATATCGCGGGCACCACTGTTCACAACGGCGACATCATCGTCGGGGACCGTGACGGCCTGGTCGTCGTCCGCGCTGATGAGGTCGAATCCGCCCTCGAACGCGCCCAGGCCCGCGAGGACAAGGAAACCAGGTTCCGCGAACGGATCGCCGAGGGCGCCTCCACCGTCGAACTCCTCGGTCTGACCGGGACCCTGAGCAGTTACTTCCCGAACTGACGCCGACTGACCGAACTGGAGGCGAGACGATGTCTTCACTCAGCCTGACCCCGCGCCTACCGTCACCCCGCACCGAGGTCTGGGACTGGCAGAGGGAGGCTCGGTGCCGGGACACCGGCGAGGAGCTGTTCTTCGCCCACGACGGCGAAGGCCGGGGCGCGCGCATCCGCCGCGAACGGCAGGCGAAAGCCGTCTGCGCCGCCTGTCCCGTGCAACGCGAGTGCCACACCCACGCGATCACCGTGGGCGAACCCTACGGCGTCTGGGGTGGCACCTCCGAAGCAGACCGGCGATGGCACGATCCCGACTCGCCACCACGCGACGCAACCGCACGGAACGGTCAGAAGCGACCATTGCGGATTTCCTCGAAACACTCGGCGCCCGGGCATAACCCGGTGCGGCGAACACCGCCGAACGGTGCCCAGGTTTGGGCGAAGGCGATGATGTCTTGACTACGTGCAGGTTTGGCCATTGCCCCGATTGCTGGTTTGCCTGTTGGGGAAGCGCTCGGAACAGGAATCGTCGGCCGGAAGCGAACTGTCCTGCTAGCCGGCGACGGGTACCCGTGTGCCGAGAGTGGTGGCGGCGCGACGGACTTCGGGGATCAGGTGGTCGATCTGGGTGTCGGTGAGTGTGTCGGTGGGTCCGGTGACGCCGAGGACGGCGACGAGGGTGCCGTCGGAGGCCCGGACGGGGGCGGTGACGGAGGCGATGCCGTAGAGGCGTTCGCTGACGGACACGGCGAAGCCGTCGCTGCGGATCTTGTCGAGTTGGGCGAACAGTTCCGCTTTCGACATGGTCGCACCGCTGGCCAATGCCATGTCGCCGACACCGCCGAGGATCTCGTCGACCTCCGCGGTGTCGAGATGAGCGAGGATCGTCTTCCCGGCGCCGCCCAGGTAGAGCGGCAGGCGCTCACCGACGGGGAGGATGTAGTTGAGCGGGTTGTCGCTTTCCACTCGGGCGATGAGCACTCGGGAGGACTCGACCTTCACGTACATCGACGCGGTGAACCCCGTACTCGCGGCGAGCTGCTGCAGCGTGGGCTGGGCAAGGACGCTGAGCGGGTTGGTGACCATGAACGCGTGCGCGACCGCGAGCGCAGCGGGGCCGGCGGTGTAGGTGTCGCCGATGCGGGCGGCGTACCCGCGTTCGAGGAGCACGCCGAGGATCCGTTGCACGGTGGCGACGTGCAGTGAGGCGTGGCGGGCGACTTCGCTGAGCCGGAGGGGCTGCTTGGCCTCCTGGAGGACCCCGAGCACGTCGAACGCGCGGTCCAGTGATCGCATGTTGTTGGTCGGCGCCGCCATTTTTCCTCCTCGATTCACCTACTTTCGATGAAACTTATCATTGTGCGATAAACCTGTCAGCGGATGGCGGTCGCGTTGCAGGGCGAACCGACCCCGCCGAGGAAGTTGAGCGGTTTGACGGTGACCAGGGCGTCCCAGGTGTCGGTGCGGCGGCTGTCCTCGGCGAGTGCAGTGAGGTTCCACAGCTCGCCGAGGGGGACGCCGAGTTTGCCGATCAGTTCCTGGTGCATCATGCCGGCATCCTCGGGGGCTGACTCCATGAACGGGCTGTCGGGGAGGACGGGGAGAACTTCGACGGCGAAGGTGTCGGTGCCGAAGAGCGCGATCTTGTTGTTCCACAACCACTGTGCGAGGTAGTGGCTCTGTGCGAAGCCGGTGGAGCGGCGACCGGAGCGGACCTCGTTTCGTTGGTCGTCGGTGGCGGTGAGGTACCAGTGCGCCCAGCCGGTGTGGACGAGAATCAGGTCACCGCCGCGGATCTCGCAGCCTTGGCGCTGCGCGGCGGCGTCCAGGTCGGCAGGGTCGAGCGCCGGACCCTGGGTGTGGTCGAGGGGATGCCCGCGTTCGGCGTGAAGCGCTTCGAGGTCGAGGAGCAAGCCGCGGCCGACGATCGGATCCTGCGACCAGGCCTGGATCCCGAGCGCCGGGGATCCTTCTGTGACCTGGTCGTCGGGAATACCGCCATAGAAGCCGTGCCCGGACACCCGTCGGTGGCGCAATCCGTCGAGGTGACTGCTGGCTTGCAGGTAGAAACCGTCGAGTAGGTCGTCGCGGGATTCGGCGTGCGCGGAGACGATGGTGTGCTTCGGCGCCGTGCGCGTCCGGGCCATCGGTGGGTCGAACGCCCCGAGCGGATAGTCGAGGGCGAACACCGCACCCCGGGTGACCAGGGTGGCGGCGTCGCGGACCTGCTCGGGGCCGGCGAAGTTCGCCGTCCCCCGGTCCCCGTTGTCGAAGACTCCCCAGCTCGACCCGGCCGGGGCGCCGTCGGTGCGGGCGCACAGGTCGGCGTAGGTGGAGTCGGCACCGATCGTGCTCATCGGCCCGGTCATCCGACGTGTTCGGCGGTGCGGGCGGGAGAGTCCTCGTTTCCGAGGGCGTCCTCCTCTCCGCCGTGGTGGAAGTACGACAAGACGAAGGCGAGCAGTCCGGCGATGCCTGCGGCACCGTAGGCGTAAGGGGCGAGCAATTCCTCGACGTGGGTGACGACGACGCCGTCGCCGAGGATCAGTCCGACGGATTGGCCGAGCACGATCGCCAGTCCGCCGAGCAGGAACGCGACGACGCTGATGCGGAAGAGGGTAGAGAAGCTTTTCTGGAACATGACGTGTCCTGTCGCGGGATTAGACGGGGAGGAGGCCGAGGGCGATCAATACCCCGATGCCGAGGATGGGAATGCAGTAGTACTTCAGGAGCGGCATGAAGATCTTCGACGGGTCGATCCGGGCGATACCGGAGGCGACGTAGATGGGAGCGCCCGAGGGCGGGGAGGCGCCCTCGGTGGACGCGAAGACCAAGACGGCGGCCGCGGCGACGGGGGCGGCGATACCCGTGCCGACCAGGGCGGCGACGGCGACGGGGCCGACCGAGGCCATGGTGGCAGAGGCGGTCAGCGGGATCGCGATGATGACGATGATGATCCCGACGAGGATCGCCATCAGCCAGGACGGTGCGCTGAGGCTTTCGAGCATCGCGGTCAGCTGCTGAGGCAGTTTCAGCTTGGCGAGCACCGCCGAGGCGGAGAACGCGGCCACGATGGTGATACCGATGACGCCGAACTGGGGGGCGGCGTCGCCGAGGACTTTCCACCAGCCCGTGCTGGTTTTGGGCAGATGCCGGCGCCCGAGGAAGAGCACCAGCAGGATCATCAGGACGGGAATCCAGGTGATCAGGCTCAGAGCGCTCGACATCACCAGGTCGGTGTAGTGCGCGATGGGTGCGGCGATCGGACCGCGGGTGAGCAGCAACGGGATCAGGATCGGGACGAACAGCAACAGCGAGGTCCACCCGACCCGCAGGCTCCGCTTGACCGGGATCCGGTCCTCCGGGGCGATCGGCTGCAGGCCGTTCTTGCGGACCAGGTAGTAGCTCAGCACCAGCCGGTAGCCGAGGCACCAGAGGCCGGCGATGGCGAGCGGAACGATGATGTCGTCGGCGGCCATCATCCCGGTGACGGTGCTCGACCCGACCAGGATGAACATGGTCGCACTGAACGGGAACGTCACGCCCATGCCCGCGCAGCCGGCCACCACCGTCGCGGACAGTTCGCCGCTCACGCCGGAGCGTTTCATCCACGGCACGGTGACCGAGCCGACCGCGGCGGTGACCGAGGCACCGACGTGCGCGATGGCACCGAACATGCCGCCGGCGACGGTGGACGTGTAGATCGGGCCGCCGCGCAGGCGGCCGAGGAACGAGTTGAGGATGTCGATGAGCCGGTCCAGCACCGGGGTCTTCGCGAGGATGAAGCTCATGAAGATGAACGCCAGCCCGGCGAACGTCACTTCCTCCTGCATCGAATTGACGAAGCCCTCCCACATGTACTTGGGGGCGTCACGGCCCGCGAAGGCCCCGACGACGACGAACCCGACGATCATCGCCTCACCGATGTTGCGTTTGAGCACCGCATTCCAGAAGACGATGGACGCGATGAACGCCAGCAACGCCCAGATGGCAATCATGCCGCGACCTTCCGGGCGGCGATGATCGCGGCGCGACGCTGCGCCTCGTCGGCTTCGACCGCCCGGCCACCCGCCAGGCTGGTGAACGCTTCGGCCGCCGGGATGATGATGACGCCGTCGTCGTCCGCGACGACCAGATCGCCGGGGGCGCAGACGACACCGCCGACCGCGACCGGGACGTCGATCTTGCCGGGACCGTCCTTGTAGGGGCCGGACGGGTTCACCGCGCGAGCCCACACACCGAAACCAATCTCCTGCAGGACATCGATGTCGCGGGCGGCGCCGTCGATGATCATGCCGACGCAGCCGCGGGAGCGGGCGCGTTCGGCGATCAACTCACCCATCAAGGCCCGATTCTGGTCGCCCTGTCCGTTGATGACAATCACCTCACCAGGCTGCACCTTCGCCAGCGCCTCGTGCAGCGCCTTGTTGTCGCCGGCCCGGGTCCACACCGTGCGGGCACGGCCGACGATCCGTGCACCCTTCCACATGGCATGGATACCCGAATCGACCATGCCCATGCGCTGGCGGGCGTCGCCGATGTTGGCGACCGGGAGCCCGGCGTAGGCCTCGAGCAACTCGTCGGTGGCGCGTCCATTCGCATCGGCCAGGGTGCGGTGCGCCTCGGCCGTGGCGGACGCGAGGACCGGACGGACCCCCAGGGTGTCGAGGAGCTCGACCGAGGCGGCCGCCTCCACCGAGCGTCGGGCGGCGTGCTTGCGGGTGCCGTCCCGCAGCCGGTCCAGGGCCGAGAAGCTGCCGGACAGCTCACCGGCAATCTGCGCACGCACCCACTGCTCGGCGTCGGCAGCGATCCCGGCATCGACCGATTCGACGATCAACGCGCCGAGGCCCTTCATGAACGTGCTGCGCAGCAGCTTGCGGTTCGACGCGTCCCCGGGCGCACCGGAGATGTCCTCGACCGCGGCGCCGAGCGCCTCGAAATACGTGGCCGCCGCGGTCGATCCGTCGCCGCTGACCACCAGGGCGGTACGCGCCCCGTGGGCGGGGACGGACCCGACCACCGCGACATCGGCGAACGCAGCGCCGGCCGCGCCGACCACGTCGGCGACCTGCGCCTTGATCTCGGCCGGCGCGGCATTCATGTCCGCGTAGCAAATGCCGTCCGACAGATGCGGTGCGGCGTCGGTCGCCGCCCGCACCGCCACCTTCGCGCTGGTCAGGCTCAGCACCAGATCCGCACCCCGCACGGTCTCGGCGACGTCGTCGAAGCGCAGCACTCCCGCGGGGGTGGCGGTGTCGGCCGGGTCGAACCCGGTCACCTCCCAGCCCTTCGCGAGGAATCCCGACGAGTAGAGACTTCCGGCTTCGCCCAAGCCGAGGATCGCAACCTTCATAATTTCCTCTCATACTGTGATAACCTCTATCACATGATGCGGTAATGGTGGTCACACTGCATCGCCGTTGTCAAGGCATCGAGAGTTGAGAGGGATTGAGCGCGAAAGTGACCACCGCACGCGGGGACAGCGCAGGACCCCGCGCTATTCGGCGTGCTGACGTGCAGGTTCGTATCTACCGTCGAGTGGGTTCGCGATTCGTAGAGCAACGAGGATTTGCAGCCGGCGCACGGGAATCGAGGCTGACCGGGAATTCGCGCGCGGAGTGGCAGGGGAGGACCGGAAAATCCGGGAACCCGCGCGCCTGTGAATAGTGGGTCATCACGCCGAGGTGGATGCGGGCGCCACTGAGGAGTTCGTCGTCGTGAGCATCGGCGGCGGGGACGCGGATACGTTCAGCGGTGCGGTGAACGGGGCTGCCCCGATCACATCGGTTGGCGCCAAATCGGTCTCGGTGTGCAAGCGATCAGCGAGTACCCGATACATGGCCTTCTGCTGCGCCGCGCTGCGGCCCTGTCGGGCTGCCACCTGCCCGACCGTGATGTCGAGCCCGGTGTCCTCGGCGATGATCTGACCCGGCTTGCGCTCGGAGATGATCTGGTAGCGGTCTCGGGGTCGGGCCAGCGGCTGGTGACGACCTTGCCGCGGGTGAAGAAGTGGACGCCTTCGGTGCCGTGGGCGTGGGTGTCGCCGAAGAGGGAGTTCTTCCCGCCACCGAAGGGGGAGTACGCGGTGTGGACGGGGATGGGGACGTTGATGCCGACCATGCCGAGCTCGACTTCGTTCTGGAACTGTCGGGCGGCGCCGCCGTCGTTGGTGAACATGGCGGTTTATTGCCGAACTGGCCGGAGCGAGTGCCCCGCTAGTACGACGCCCGGCCACCGCTCGCGTCGTAGACGGCGCCGGTCGAGAAGCTGAGCGCCTCCGAGCACAGCCATGCGACGAGTTCCGCGATTTCTTCGGGCCGTCCCATCCGGGCCATCGGGGTCAGGCTCTGCGACCGCGCGAGGATCGCCGGGTCGGTGCCGGCATTCATCGGGCTCTCCACGGCGGCGGGTGCCACCACGTTGGCCAGGACACCGGTCTTCGCGACCTCTTTGCCGAGCGATTTCGTCAGCGCGATGACGGCCGCCTTCGACGCCGAGTACGCGCTCTGGTTGGGATTCCCGTCCTTCGCCGCGATGCTCGCCAGATTCACCACCCGCCCCCAGCCGGCGTCGGCCATGGCCGGCACGAACGCGCGGCAGAGGAGGAACGTCCCGTCGACGTTGATCCGGAACGTGCGGCGCCAGTCTTCGAGGTCGACGTCGACCAGAGGAGCGGACGGTCCCACGACGCCGGCGCTGTTGACGAGGATGTCGACGCGGCCGAGCCTGGCGGCGAGGTTCTCGACGGCGTCGGCGTCGGTGACGTCGAGGTGCTCGTCGGCCCCGGTGGCGACGTCGGCGGTGACGACGCGGACCCCGGCGTCGGCGAGGCGCTTCGCGCACGCCGCACCGATTCCGCTCGCTCCGCCGGTGACGAGCGCGGTGGCGCCCTCGGGATACGTAGCCATGGTGGTTTCTCCTCGCGACTGTGTGCGTATTAGTCTTGGTCTATGTGCGAAATCAGAATGATTGGTTTCGCACTGTGTACGAATTGGAATATATGGGCTGAGCCACACTCGTCAAACTCGCCGAAGGGAATCCGATGGAGATTCGCTGGCTGCAAGCGTTCGTCGCCGTCGCCGAAGAACTGCATTTCGGCAGGGCCGCCGCGCGACTTC
This sequence comes from Rhodococcus wratislaviensis, assembly GCF_041228765.1. Classification (NCBI taxonomy): domain Bacteria; kingdom Bacillati; phylum Actinomycetota; class Actinomycetes; order Mycobacteriales; family Nocardiaceae; genus Rhodococcus; species Rhodococcus wratislaviensis. The sequence goes on from NZ_CP150488.1 coordinate 3,007,551, forward strand.
AGATGGCCCAGTCGCCGCTGAGCCAGACGGTGCGCAAACTCGAGAAGGACATCGGCGTGCCGCTGTTCGAGCGGAGCACCCGCAGTGTCGCCCTGACGTCGGCCGGCCACACGTTCCTGCCGCACGCCTACCGGATTCTCGAGAGCGTCGACATCGCGCGGCAGGCCACCCGTGCGTCCGCCGGGGGCGTGTACGGCCGCATCAAGATCGGCTTCACGGGCGTGCTCAATCATCTGTCCCTGCCCCCGCTCACCCGCGCGCTCCGGCAGCGCTACCCCGACATCGAACTCACCCTCGTCGGCCGCATCATGACCCGTGACGCCATCACTCAACTGGACAGTGGCGCACTCGATCTCGCGTTCGTCGGTCTTCCCGTCGAGACGGCCTCGGTGTCCACCCGGTTGATCCGCCGCGAGCCGTTCGGGGCCGTGCTCCCGGCGGACCACCCGCTCGCGTCGGAGCCGGAGATCGACCTGCGCGACCTGGCCGAGGACGGGTTCGTCACGACACCGCTGTCGGCCGGCTCGGCATTGCAGGAGGTCGCGATGCGGGCGTGCGTCGATGCGGGCTTCCGTCCCCGCGTGGTGCAGGAGATCACCGACCCGTACATGATCCTGATGCTGGTGGCGACGGGTGTCGGCGTGGCGCTCATGACGTCGGGCATTGCCGCGCTCACGCCCCCGGGCACGGTGTTCGTGCCGCTCACCGGCGAGCCGATCTACATGAACCACGGACTCGCCTGGTCGCCGCGCCGGGTCTCCGACGCGCTCCGGGTGGCCCTCGCGGTGTCGGAGGACATTCTCCCGACTCCAGATTAGGATGTTTTCGATCTATATCTAAGACTTTTTTTGCGCTGGACTGCGCATAGTCCGCCATGACACGCTCGTCACGGTCCGGAACTTCGTGTGAGGTGGATCACCTCCGAAGAAGCCTCGCGGCGCACCGGATCCCTGGGACGAAAGGAACACCATGGCAAGCACGTCTACTCGCGACACCGGGGGACAACCGAACGAGAACGCCCGCCGGGCCGCCGTCTCGGGATTCCTCGGCAGCACGCTCGAGTACTACGACTTCTTCATCTACGGGTCCGCGGCAGCGCTGGTCTTCCCGCGGATCTTCTTCCCCGGCGGAGGAGCCACGGCGACCCTGCTGTCGATCGGCACGCTCGGCGTGGCGTACATCGCGCGTCCACTCGGCGCAGTGCTGTGGGGACATCTCGGGGATCGGTACGGGCGCAAGAATTCGCTGCTGGCGTGTCTCCTGCTCATGGGTATCGCGACGGTGGTCGTCGGCTGCCTGCCCACGTACGACCAGATCGGTATCGCCGCGCCCATCATCCTGGTGCTCCTGCGATTGCTGCAGGGCCTGTCCGCCGGCGGCGAATCACCAGGATCGTCCGCGCTGACGCTCGAACACGCACCGGACAACCGTCGCTCGTTCTACACCTCGTTCACCATGAGCGGCATCATGTTCGGCATCGTCATCTCGAGCCTGGTGTTCATTCCCGTGGCCGCGCTGCCGGACGACGCGCTCTACTCGTGGGGCTGGCGTGTGCCCTTCCTGCTCAGCATCGTCGTGACGGGTGTTGCGGTCTGGCTGCGTCGCAAGCTCGACGAGCCGGAGGTCTTCGAAGAGCTGAAGGAACACGACGACACGGCGGGCATCCCCGTCGTGGAGATGTTCCGCTCACACTGGCGCACCGTGATCCGCATCAGCCTCAGCGCGACATTCGCGATGATCAACACGATCGTCAACGTCTTCGCGCTGGCGTACGCCGTGCAGGTCGCCGGGCTCGAACGCTCCACGATGCTGTGGGCGATCGCCACCGCGAACTTCGTCGCCGTTCTCACCCAGCCGCTGTTCGGAATGCTCGCCGACCGGATCGGCCGCAAACCGGTGTTCGTGACGGGCGCCGTCGGTTCCGCGGGCATGGTGTTCGTGTTCTTCCACGCCATCGGAACGGGTAGCGCGCCGATGGTGTTCGCGGCCGGCATCGTCCTGATCGGCCTGTTCTACGCGATGCCCAACGGCGTGTACCCGGCGTACTTCCCCGAGCAGTTCCCCGCCAAGGTCCGGTACACCGGAATGGCCGTGAGTCTCATGCTGGGACTGTTGGTGGCCGGTTTCACCCCGGCCATCGCGCAGTGGCTGTCGGCGGGCGACACCGCGAACTGGACCCCGGTCGCCTGGATGTGCCTGGGCTTTGCGCTGCTGTCGTCGGTCGCCGCGCTCACCGGTCCCGAGACGTACCGCACCCCCACCGAACAGCTCGGCGAACCCGGCGCGACGACGGTCGGCACCCGGCACCAGGCGCTCGTCCGCAACGACGCCTGACCGGACCGGACCTTCACCACTGCAGGAGATTTTCATGCACCCCGTATCCACCCGGCACCGGATCCGCCTCGTCGGGGCAGGGATCGCCACGTCCCTGTCGCCGGCGCTGCACGAACACGAGGCCGCCGCCCTCGGCCTGACCGACTACCGCTACGACCTGATCGACGTCGCGGCGGAGGGCATCCCCGTCGACAGTTCCGGCGACACGCTGCGGCAGGCCGTCGCAGCGGGCTGCACCGGACTCAACGTCACCCACCCGTGCAAGCAGGTGGTCGTCGACTCCCTCGACGAATTATCCGACAACGCACGACTTCTCGGCGCCGTCAACACCGTCGTCGTCCGTGACGGACGGCTGATCGGTCACAACACCGACCACAGCGGATTCCTCGCGGCGCTGCGCCGGGGACTGCCCGATGCCGCGCTCGGCCGCGTCGTCCTCGCCGGTGCGGGCGGTGCCGGTTCGGCCGTCGCCTACGCGCTCGCCGCCGCAGGAGTGACGGACCTGCGGGTCGCCGACCTCGACCCGGCCCGAGCAGCGGACGTCTGCACGCGCCTCGCGGCGGCCTTCCCGCAGACGCGGGTCACGGCCATCCCCCTCGACACGATCGAAGCGAACCTGGAGCACTGCGACGGTGTCGTCAACGCCTCTCCGATCGGCATGGTCGGACATCCTGGAACGCCGTTCGACACCGACGCGCTCCATCCCGGCCTGTGGGTCGCCGACATCGTCTACCGCCCCCTGCGGACCGAACTCGTCGCGGCAGCAACCGCTCTCGGCTGCGACGTGCTCGACGGCGGTCAGATGCTCGTCGCTCAGGCGGCCGACACGTTCGCCCTCCTCACCGGGGTCACGCCCGACCCCGACCGCATGCGACGTCACCTCGGCGAACTGCTCGCCGATCAGTGCGCCCCGACCGTACTCGAGGAGTCCCGATGACCGCGCGTCCGTTCGCCGCACCACTCGACCTGGGTAACGTGCGACTGCGCAACCGCTTCGTGTCGGCGCCGATGGAGCGCAACTACTGCGAGGTCGACGGCACGATGACCGACGAGTACATCGCGTACCTCGAGCGCCGTGCGGCGGGCGGCGCAGCACTCGTCTTCACCGAGGCCAGCTACGTGCGGGCCGACGGCAAGGGCCGTATCCGGCAGATGGGTGTGGACGTCGACGAACGCATCCCGGGCATCGCGAAGATGGCCGAGGCGATCCACGCGCACGGTGCGCTCGTCGGCGTCGAACTCAATCACGGCGGCCGCACCGCGCAGGGTTCCGTCAGCGGATTCGTCCCCGTCGCACCGTCACCGATCCCGTGCGCGGTGGTCGGCGGCGAAATGCCCGAGCAACTCGACGGCGACGACATCGAGCACATCATCGAATGCTTCGGCGAGGCCGCCGCGCGCTGTCAGCAGGCCGGGGTCGACGTGATCTCGCTGCACGGCGGTCACGGCTATCTCATCCACCAGTTCCTCTCGCCGGCGTACAACCACCGCGACGACGAGTGGGCCGATCCGGCGCTGTTCGTCAACTCGGTGATCGACGCCGTGCGCACAATGGCACCGGGTATCGCTCTCGGACTGCGGTTCTCGGCGTTCGAAGCCGTCGACGGCGGTCTCGACGCCGAGACGACCCGCGCCCGCATCGACGCGATCGACACCGACCGGCTCGACTTCCTCGACGTCTCCGCCGGCAACTACGAATCCGGGCAGTGGATCATCCAGCCCGGCGAGTGGCCGCGCGGACTCCTCGCCCCGTTCTCCGAGCAGTACACGAGGGACTTCGACCTCCCCGTCGGAGTCGCAGGCCGGATCAGCTCACCCGAGGTCGCGGCGCAGATCATCGAATCCGGGCAGGCCGACTTCGTGAGCATGGCCCGCACCCTGCACGCGGACCCGGACTTCCCGAACCGCGCGCTGGAAGGCGGCCGGTACCGGCCGTGCATCGCCTGCAACTACTGCATCGACAGCCTCGCCGCCGGACCCGTTCCGTGCTCGGTCAATCCGTGGGTGGGCCGCGAACTCGAGCAGCCGTCGAAGCCGGCGGACGTGGCGGTGCGCGTCGCTGTCGTCGGCGGCGGGCCGTCGGGCATGGCGGCCGCCCGCGACCTCGCGCTCGCCGGGCACCGCGTCGACCTGTACGACGAACGTGACAGCCTCGGTGGTGATTTCGCATTGGCCTCCCGGCTGCACGAATATCCCGAGTACGCGAGGATCGTCGACTGGTACCTCGCCGAGATCGCCGACCTCGACATCACCTGCCACACCGGCACCCGGGTCGACGCCGCCGCACTGGCCGGCCTGGATTTCGACGCCGTCGTGCTCGCGACGGGCGGCCGCGGACCCGCGGTCGACCTCCCCGGGGCCGACACCCGGAGGGTTCGCGACGTTCGCGAGTTCCTGGAATCCGGGGACCCGGCACCCGAGGCGATCACGATCTTCGGCGCCGACCGGGAAGCGGCCGCGGTCGCCGACGACCTGCTCCAGCACGGCACGAAGGTGGTCATGATCGGCCCGCAGGAGACGATTGCCCACGACGTCGGCCGACGCGGCAAGATCGTGCTGCTGCCGCGGCTCGCGGCGAGTGCGAACCTCACCACCCACCTGTCGTCGATCGTGACACGGGTCGAGGAAGACCGGGTAGTGATCTCCACGGGAGGTGCAGAACGGATCGTCGACGCCCCCGGCGAGCTGCTGGTCTCGCACGGCGTCGAACCGCGCACCGACCTGCTCGCCGCACTGCGGTCGCCGGCACCGCGACTCGGCGTCCACACGGTCGGTGACGCGAGCGGTGACGGCGGCTCCATCCACGCCGCTCTCGTCACCGCAGCCGACGTCGCCGCGACGATCACCGCGGCCGCCGATGCTCGCGAGGAGGTCAACGCATGATGGACATCCCGCCCCTCGGTCTCGGGACCTGGCCACTGACCGGCCCGGACGCCACCCGGGCCGTGCTGTCCGGCATCGAAGCCGGCTACCGACTCGTGGACACCGCCACGATCTACGACAACGAGGACGCCGTGGGTGTGGCGCTCGCGGAGTGCGGATTGCCCCGCGAGGAGCTGTTCGTCACCACGAAACTGCGTGGGAGCGATCACGTGTCGGGTGACATCCGCGGCGCGGTCGAGCGCAGCCTGAAGAATCTGGGACTCGATCGGCTCGACCTGTTCCTCATCCACTGGCCGCTGCCACGCCACGACAGGTACGTGGCGGCGTTCGAGGCGATGCTCGCGTGCCGCGACGCCGGCCTCGTCCGCTACGTCGGCGTCTCCAATTTCCTGGAGACGCACCTGCGTCGCGTCGTCACCGAAACCGGAGAAGCGCCCGCGGTCAACCAGATCCAGATGGACCCGTCGCTCGCCCGGCTGCCCGTCCGGCGCGCGAACGACGAACTCGGCGTGCTCACGCAGTCGTGGAGCCCGCTGGGCCGCGGCGACGTGCTCGGTGCCTCCGTGGTCACCGACATCGCCCGGCGCCTCGACCACACCCCCGCACAGGTGGTCCTGGCCTGGCACTTCGCGCACAGTGTCGTGCCGGTCGCGAGATCCGCGAATCCCGCCCGCCAGGCCGAGAACCTGGCCGCCCTCGACGTGCGTCTCACCGCCGCGGACATCGACGCCCTGAACCGTCTCGACCGCGGCGAGTCCGCGGCCCGGGACGTCGAAACGGAGGAGCACTACTGATGGCACTACGTATCGGCATCGTCGGTTGCGGAAAGATCGCCGGCAACCACGCCCGGGCCCTGCAGCAGGTGCCCGGCGTCGAGGTGGTCGGCTGCTGCGACCCCGACGTCGACCGCGCCCGCGAGTTCGCCGCCGCACACGGCATCGCCCGCGCCGTCGGTTCGGTGGAGGAGTTGATCGCCCTCGGCCTCGATGCGTGCACCGTCTGCACCCCGCATCCGGTGCACGAGCAGGTGGTCGTCGCGGCGGCGGAGGCCGGGATCCACGTGCTGTGCGAGAAGCCGATCGCCGTCGACGTCGCCGCAGCCGACCGGATGATCGCGGCCGCCGACCGCGCCGGCATCACGTTCGGTGTGCTGTTCCAGCGTCGATTCTGGCCGGCCGCGCAGCGCATCAGGGCGGCCATCGACGACGGCCGGATCGGCGTTCCGGTGCTCGGTGAGGCGTCGGTCCTTCTGCACCGCCCGTCGTCCTACTACTCCGCCGACGAGTGGCGTGGACGGTGGGACACCGACGGCGGCGGTGTCCTCATGACACAGGCCGTGCACCAGATCGACATGCTCCAGTGGTTCATGGGTGAGGCCGTCTCGGTGAGCGGCTTCATCCGCACCCACACGCACGGCGAGCACATCGAGACCGAAGACAGTGCGTCGGCCGTCGTCTCGTTCGCGTCGGGCGGCACTGCCACCGTCACCGCGACCACCGGCGCCAACCACAACCTCGGCAACCGGGTCACCGTCATCGGGCAGACCGGTGCGATCGCGAGCGTCCTCGAATTCCAGGAGGGCAGGGAGGGCGTCAACGAGATCTGGACAGTCCCCGGCGAAGTGGAGTTCCGTGCCCCGTTCACACCCGACGTCCGCGCCAATCTCGACGTCACCGAAGTCAACGCCGGACTCGCCGACTTCCACACACTCCAGGTACAGGACTTCGCGGACGCCGTCCTGACCTGTCGCGACCCCGCCGTCACCGGACGCGACGCGCGCGCCTCGCTGGCGATCGTCGCGGCGATCTACGAGTCCTCGCGCACCGGCCGGGTCGTCGACCTCACGCCCGCACAGACTTTCGCAACAACATCCGCTCAGGAGACGCCATGACCCCCGCACACACCACCGCCACCTATGACGTCGTCGTCATCGGCTCCGGAGCGGGCGGCCTGTCCGCCGCCGTCGCCGCAGCCGACGGGGGCGCCTCCGTCCTCGTCGTCGAGAAGGCGGACACCTGCGGCGGCGCGACGGCATGGTCCGGCGGCTGGATGTGGGCGCCGCGGAACCTGTTCGCGCAGGCGGACGGCGTGAACGAGGACCGCTCGCTGCCGCGCACCTACCTCGAGCACCGACTCGGGGAGAACTTCGACGCCGCCAAGGTCGACGCCCTGCTCGACGGCGCACCCGAGATGGTCGAGTTCTTCGAAAAGAAGACGGCCCTGCAGTTCGTTCCGGGCGCGAAGATCGCCGACATCCACGGCGACACACCGGGTGCGGGCACGGGGCACCGCTCCGTCGGGCCGAAGCCGGTGAGCCTCCGCAAGCTCGGCCCCGACGTCGCGGCGCTGCTCCGGCGGCAGCTCTACGAGACGTCGTTCCTCGGGATGGGCATCATGGCCGGCCCGGACCTGCAGGCCTTCCTGCACTCGACGCGTTCGGCGAAGGCGTTCGTGCACTGCGCACGCAGGGTGTCCACGCACCTGCTCGACCTCGCCACCAAGCGGCGCGGCCAGCAACTCGTCAACGGCACCGCGCTCGTCGGCCGGCTGCTGCGGTCGGCGCTCGACGCCGGCGTCGAGATCCGCGTGAGCACGGCGGCCACCACGCTGACCACCGACTCCGCGGGCGCCGTCACCGGTGTCCGGCTCGAGGGCCCGGACGGGGCCTACTCCGTGTCCGCCCGCCGCGGAGTCGTCCTCGCCACGGGCGGCTTCAGTCGCGACGTCGACCGGCGCCGCGAACTCTTTCCCCGCACACCCACGGGCCGTGAACACTGGACCCTCACCCCGTCCACGACCACCGGCGACGGCATCACCCTCGGCGAATCGGTCGGCGGGCGCCTCGACCGCTCGGTCGCGTCGCCCGTGGCGTACTGCCCGGTGTCGATCATCCGGTACCGCAACGGCAAGGAGGGCGTGTTCCCGCACATCCTCGACCGCGGAAAGCCCGGCGCCATCGGCGTACTCGCCGACGGCCGCCGCTTCGTCAACGAGGCCCTCGGCTACCACGACTACACCCTCGCGATGGTCGACCAGGTCCCCGACGGCGAAGAGGTCTGCTCCTGGCTGATCGCCGACCAGCGGTACCTGCGGTATTTCCCGCTGGGCATGGCCAAGCCGCTGCCGATCCCCACGTGGCCGTACCTGACGTCGGGGTACCTCACCCGCGGCCGCACGGTGCGCGAGCTGGCCGAGAAGATCGGCGTCGACCCGGACGGCCTGGAGAAGACGGTCGCAGCGTTCAACGAGGGCGCCCGCGACGGCGTCGACCCCGAATTCGGTCGTGGCACCACACCGTTCACCATCGGGTCGGGGGACGCCGACAACCCGTGGCCCAATGCCTCCCTCGCACCGCTCGAGGAGGGCCCGTTCTACGCGGTCAAGGTCGTGCCCGGCAGCTTCGGCACGTTCGCCGGTCTGGTCACCGACTCGGCGTCGCAGGTGCTGAACGACGACGACCAGCCGATCGACGGGCTGTTCGCCGTCGGGGTCGACCAGTCCAGCGTCATGGGCGGCCACTACCCGTCCGGCGGCATCAACCTCGGCCCGGCCATGACCTTCGGCTACCTCACCGGTCGCCGCCTCGCCTCGACGACAGGAGATCTGCGATGACCGCCCCCCTCGGCCTCGCCGCGCTCACCGTGCTCGACACCGCGCCGCTGCAGCAGGTGGACCTCGCCGAGAAGCACGGCTTCGACACCATCGGGATCCGGCTGCTGCCCGCCGCGCCCGGCACCACCGCCTACCCGCTGCACGAGGACGAGGGCGCCCTCGACGCGCTGATCCGTCGTCTCGACGATTCGCCGATCGAGGTGTTCGACCTCGAAATCATCCGGCTGGGAGCCGATTTCGATCCGAAATCGTACGTTCCGCTGCTCGAGGCGGGCGCACGGCTCGGCGCGAAGGCCGTGCTCGTCGGCGGCGACGACCGCGACCGCTCCCGGCTCACCGACTCCTATGCCCGTCTCGCGGAACTGTGCGCGCAGTACGGCATCGTCGCCGGCCTCGAGTTCATGCCGTGGACGGCCGTGCCCGACGCGGCCACCGCGGTCGAGATCGTGTCGCAGGCCGACGGGCCTGCCCGCAGCGTGCTGGTCGACGGGCTGCACGTCGGACGGTCGAGCACCACGCTCGACGACCTGGCGGCGATCCCGCGGGACTGGCTGCACTACGCCCAGATGTGCGACGGCTCGGTGCCTGCGCCTGCGGACGACGCCGAACTGATCCGCCAGGCCCGCGAGGAGCGCCTCGTTCCGGGGTCGGGCGGCATCCCGCTCGCCGACATCTGGTCCACGTTGCCGGCGGGTCTCCCGGTGAGCATCGAACTCCCCAACGAGCCGCTCCGGCGTGCCGTCGGCACGGACGCGTGGCTCGCGCAGCTGGTCGCCGCCACCCGGGAGGTGCTCGCGCAGGTTCCGGCGGCCACCGGACACTGACTTGTCCGCGCTACCGTTCTTGCATGCCCCGCCCCGACAACGTCCCCGTATACACGATGCGCCAGCTGGCGGCGTTCGTGGCGGTGGCGGAGACCGGGACGATCAGCGGTGCGGCCGAGCGGATGCACCTGTCGCAGTCGGCGTTGTCCGCGGCGGTGACGGATCTGGAGAAGGCACTGAAGGCGCAGCTGTGTGTGCGCCGGCGCGCCCGCGGTGTGCAGCTGACCCCGACCGGGGAGGCGGTGCTGTCGCGGGCGCGGGCCCTGCTGCAGCAGGCGGGGGAGTTGCAGTCCGACGCGTCCGGGGAGGGCGGTGTCGTCGCGGGGCCGATCGCCGTCGGCTGCTACCCGGCGCTCGGCCCGACGATCCTGCCGTCGATGTTGTACGCGTTCACCGCCGAGTACCCGCGGGCGTCCGTGGAGTTCCGGGAGGACACCCAGAACCGGTTGCGGACACAGCTCGAGGGCGGCGAACTGGACGTCGCCATCGTCTACGACCTCGACCTGCCCCCGGACTGGCAGACCGTCCCGCTGATGACCCGCGAGCCGATGATCGTCCTCGGGGCGGAGCATCCGCTGGCGGGAATCGACGGGCCGGTGCGCCTCGTGGATCTGGCCGAGCACCCGATGGTGCTGCTGGACGCGCCGCCCAGCACCACCCACGCGATGGACGTCTGCCGCGAGGCCGGTTTCGCGCCCCGGGTGGCGTATCGGACCGCGAACTTCGAGACGGCGCGGGCCTTCGTCGGGCGCGGTCTGGGGTGGACGCTGCTGCTGCAACGACCCCGGGTGGACGTCACGTACGAGGGTCTGCCCGTCGTCGTGAAACCGATCGCCGACCCGAAACCGGCGTCGGTGGCCGTGGTGGTGGCGTGGCATCAGGAGGCGACGCTGAGCCGGGTCGCGCGAGCATTCATCCGGTTCGTCACGGCCTGAACTGCGTATTCGTGCCTTCCACAGTTTTTCCGCAATTTATGTGGGGATAGTCCCGCTTTTCAGATGTGTGTGAGTCGGGTCATTGTTTTCCGGTAGCGCGATGAGTGTGCGCGCAGCAGAACCGGGAAGGCAGACGATGACGGCAATCACCGAGGCGACACCGCCGGTGTCTCACAAGGAAGCGCGCAGGGCAGTCCTGTCGAGCTTCGTCGGTACCGCGATCGAGTGGTACGACTTCTTCATCTACGGCACCGCCGCAGCCCTGGTGATCGGACCGCAGTTCTTCCCCGGCGCGTCGACGTTCGCCGGAACCCTGGCCGCATTCGCCACGTTCGCGGTCGGCTTCATCGCCCGCCCGATCGGCGGTGTCGTCATGGGCCACTTCGGTGACCGCATCGGGCGCAAGTCGATGCTGGTGCTGTCGCTGACCATGATGGGCGTCGCGACCGTCGGCATCGGCCTGCTCCCGAACTTCGAGGCCATCGGGGTGGCCGCACCCATCCTGCTGGTGGCGTTGCGGTTCGTCCAGGGCATCGGCGTCGGCGGCGAATGGGGCGGTGCGGTGCTCATGGCCACCGAACACGCCCCGGAAGGCAAGCGCGGACTGTACGGCGCGGCGCCGCAGATGGGCGTCCCGGCCGGAGTGATCATGGCGAACGTCGTGTTCCTCGCCGTCACCCAACTGCTGTCGGACGACGCGTTCCAGACGTGGGGCTGGCGGGTGCCGTTCCTGATGAGCGCCGTGCTCGTCGGCGTCGCGATGTGGATTCGCCTCGGCGTCTTCGAGTCCCCGGCCTTCGCGGAGGCCAAGGAGAGCGACACGATCGTGAAAATGCCGATCGTCGAGGTGCTGACCCGCAACTGGCGGACCGTGCTGCTCGCGGCCGGCACGTTCATCGCCACCAACGGCATCGCCTACGTGTTCATGGTGTACGTCCTGACGTACGGCACCAAGGAACTCGGCTACAGCCGCGCCACCATGCTCACACTGCTGATCGTCGCGTGCCCGGTCTGGATGGCGGGCATGGCTGTGTCGGCCTGGAAGTCGGACGTGCTCGGCAGGCGCCGCGTCTACACGTGGAGTTCGATCGCGCTCGTGATCGTGGCCGCGGTGTTCTTCCCCCTGATCGACACGGCGTCGATCCCCGTCATGCTGCTCGCAATGATCGTGATGGCGGCGGTGCTCGGCACCACCGCGGGGCCGCAGTCGGCACTGTTCGCGGAACTCTTCCCCGCCCACATCCGGTACAGCGGTGCGTCTCTCGGCTACCAGATCGGCGCCATCCTCGGCGGCGGACTCGCACCGTTCATGGCGACGTGGCTGTTCGGGGCCTTCGGCAGTTCGACGGCAATCACCGCCTATTTCGTGGTGATCGCCGTGGTCAGTCTCGTCTCCATCCTGCTGTTGCCGGAAACCAACACCACGCGCCGGGAAGCGGAGGCCGTCTGACATGTCCACTTACTTTCAGCCACAGAAGTACCCGGCGGCGGAATTCGCGTCGACCGGTGCAACCGGCGAGGTCCTGCCCGTCGTCGTCGTGGGCGCGGGCCCGGTCGGCATGGGCGTCGCGCTCGGCCTCGCACAGCGCGGCATCCCCGTCACCGTGCTCGAGGCCGCCGACCAGGTGTCGTTCGGCAGCCGCGCCATTTGTATCTCCCGGCATAGCCTGGAGGTGGCCGCCCGGCTCGGTTTCGGCCCCGAACTCGAGAAGATCGTGCTCCCCTGGGTGGGTGGGCGCAGCTTCTACCGCGACGAGCAGGTGCTGCACTTCGAGATGGCACACGGCGAACACGACGTCCGCGGGCCCATGGTCAACGTGTCGCAGTCCGAGATCGAGCAGATCATGACGGACACGCTGCTCGCGCACCCGCTGATCACGTTCCACTGGTCGTCGAGCGTCGCCGGGATCCTGCGGTCGGACGAGGACGTGACACTCGACGTCGACACCGCGTTCGGTGCGCGCCGGCTCCGCGCACGCTGGGTGGTGGCCGCCGACGGCGGCCGCAGCCGGATGCGTGAACTCGCGGGAATCCGGTTGCAGGGAAACAGCTATCAGGGCAATTACGTCATCGCCGACATCCACTGGGAATCGACGCTGCCCGCCGAGCGGATGGTGTGGTTCGACCCGCCGAGCAACCCCGGCTCGACGATCATCATGCATCAGCAGCCCCGCGACATCTGGCGCATCGACTACCAACTCGACCGTTCCGACGACGCCGAACTCGAGACGCAGGAAGACCGCATCCGCGACCGGATCACCCGGCACCTCGACTGGCTCGAGAACGACGTGCCGTGGACCCTCGAATGGCACGGCTTCTACCGCGCGCACGCGCTCGCGCTGGACGACTTCACGCACGATCGCATCCTGTTCGCCGGGGACGCCGCCCACCTGGTGCCGATCTTCGGTGTCCGCGGGCTGAACTCCGGCATGGAGGACGCCGAGACCCTCGCCTGGACACTGGCGGCCGTCGTCCACGGGACCGCGGACGAGAGCCTCCTGCAGGCATATTCGGCCGAACGGCGCGCCGCCTGGCAACAGAACGTCGACAACGCGGGCAAGTCGACGCTCATCATGTCGCCCGGCAGCCACGGCTACCGCACCACCCGCGACGCCGTCCTCGCGCTGGCCACGACCCGTCCGGAGTTCGGTCACCTCGTCAATCCGCGGCAGTCGAGTGCGACGCACGCGCACCTGTCGCCGCTCACATGGCCGGTAGCCGAGGGGACGACCGGGCTGCTCCCTGGGGATCCGGTAGAGGACAGGCGCGTTCGCGTCGTCACCGCCGACGGATCGGTGGAGTCTTCGCTGAACCGTGTCCGGGGAACGGGTTTCGCGGTGCTCGGTGTCGGAGTCGACGCGGCCGGTGCTCGGATGATCGCCGCGCACGCGTCGGCGCTCGCGATGGCGCTGTCGCCCGAATCGGTGCGGGCGGTCGTCGTCCCGGCGCCGGGTGCGGTGGTGGACGCGGCGGCCGACCTGACGGTCCTCGACGACCCCGACGGTGTGCTGCCGACGGCTCTCGGCGCGTCCGCGGGTGAGTGCTTCGTGATCCGCCCGGACGGACTCGTCCTGTGCCGGGTCCGCGACCTGTCGCTGCTCGGCGACGTCCACGACCACCTGAAAACGGCCACCGCCCCCACACTGGGCGTCGTCCCCGCGCACACGGAGACGACGGCGACGCCGGACGACCTGCTGCGCGAGAACGTGTGGATGGGACTGTCGGAGGCGCTCGACCAGGCGGACGAGTCGGACCGCGAGGGATTCCTGACCCGGCTCGCGCTGCTGCTCGGATCGCGGTCGGGCCTGCGGGAGTTCGAGGAAGCGCTGGCCGCCGCCGCCCACGTGAGTGGCAAAGTGTGCTCCGGCACTCCGCGGCACTCACATGTGGACGCTTAGCCTGGGAGCATGGCGCACCCACAGTTCCTGAACTCGCCCAAGTCTTTCGTCGTCGACGCGCTCCGCGGGGCCGTCGCCACCACCGACGACCTCGAATGGCATCCGGAACCGGGATATCTCACACGGCGGGAACCGTTGCCGGCCGGGCAGGTCGCGTTGCTGTCGGGCGGCGGGTCCGGGCACGAACCGCTGCACGCCGGGTTCGTCGGCCGGGGCATGCTCACCGGAGCCTGCCCCGGCCTGATCTTCACCTCGCCCAACGCGCTGCAGGTGCGGGCCGCTACCGAGGCCGTGGACGCGGGCGGCGGCGTCGTGCACATCGTGAAGAACTACACCGGCGACGTCCTCAACTTCCGCATCGCCGGCGAACTGGCGGCAGAGGACGGCATCGCGGTCGAGCACGTGCTCGTCGACGACGACGTCGCCTCCGAACGGGAGGACGGGCCCGGACGTCGCGGCACCGCGGCCACGATCGCGGTCGAGAAGATCTGCGGCGCTTCGGCCGAACGCGGCGACGACCTCGCCACCGTCGCGGAGTTCGGGCGACGCACGGCCCGGAATTCCCGCAGCATGGCGGTCGCGTTGAGAGCGTGCACCGTTCCGGGGGCGGACTCGCCCTCGTTCGACCTCCCGGAGGGTCAGATCGAACTCGGGATCGGCATCCACGGCGAACGCGGAACCGAACGGGTCGACGCGATGGCGGCGGCCGAACTGGTCCGCCGGCTCACCGACCCCGTGCTCGCCTCGCTCGGCGTGGAGCGGGGGGATCCGGTGATCGCCATCGTCAACGGGCTCGGCGCGGCTCATCCGCTGGAGCTGCAGCTGCTGTTCGGTGAGCTCGCCGACCACCTCGTGGAGCGGGGTGTGGTGATCCGGCGCTCGCTGGTCGGCAGCTTCGTCACCGCCCTCGACATGGACGGTGCGTCCATCACACTGGTGCGCTGCGACGACCAGCTCCTCGACCTGTGGGACGCACCGACGGCCGCACCGGGATGGCCCAATGCGCCGGCCGGGGAATTCCGCGGCATCGCAGACGAATCCGAGGTGGGGTTCCGGTCGAACGTCGCTTCCCGCGAGGACGAGCCGGAGGTGCCCGGCACCGCCGACGCGCTGGGCCGGGTGGCTGTGGGCGCGTGGATCGGCGCGTTCGTCGAGAAGGTGCTCGCCGAGGAGCCGAACCTCACCGACCTCGACCGCCGTTCAGGCGACGGGGACTTCGGCACCAACATGGTGGCCGCACTCGACCACGTCGATGTTCCCCGGATCCGGGACGGCTACTCCCCGGCGACGGTGTTCGAGTCACTGTCCGACGCCTACCTCGGTCATGCGGGTGGCACGTCGGGTGCGCTGTTCGGCGTCTGGTTCCGCCAGTTCTACCGCGTGGCCGCCGACGCACCGCACGGTCTGGACCTGAAGGCGATCACCGCCGCGGCGCGGGCCGGCCTCGACACGATCCAGGAACTCGGCGGCGCGCAACCCGGCGACAAGACGATGATCGACGCCATCGCCCCCGCCGTCGCCGCCCTCGAATCGGCCGCCTCGGCCGGGAAGGGTCCGGCCGACGGTCTGGCCGACGCCGCGGACGCCGCCGCCCGCGGTGCCGAGGCGACCGCGGACATCACCGCGCGGCGCGGCCGGGCCAGCTATATCGGTGAGGCGGCGCGCGGTGTCGTGGACCCCGGTGCCCTGGTGCTGTCGTGGTTCTTCGCCGAGGCAGCGGAAGCGGCCCGCGCGGTCGGGTAGTCACCGTGCGCCGTGCTCGGCACGTAAGGTGAGGGGAAGAACGCCGAGTCGTGCTGCGCAAACCCGTCGCCACACCTCTCTCCACCTGCGTACGGGACGCAGAATCAGGGACGGACACGTAGACAGTGGAAGACACCGCCAGCCGGGGAATCCAGGCTTTCATCGCCGATGTCGTGGAACGGGGTGGCAAGGCGGTCCGGCTCACCCACTCGCGACGCAACCCCGTCCAGGTCTGGGGCGACGACGGCACGAGCTGCATCGTGCGGGTGCGCTCCAAGCTCAGCGGTGACTGGCAGGCCCGCAAACAGGACGAATCGCTCGATGACGACGACACCGGCTCGCAGTTCTGGGTGTTCGTGGATCTCGCGAGTTCCCCGGAGGAGTTCTTCGTCGTGCCCTCGTCCGAGGTCGCGGACGACATCCGCGCCGAGGTGGATCTGTGGATGATGGACACCCCCGGCCGCACGCGGACCGGACATCACGCGATTCCGCTGAGCCGGGTCGCGCACGGTCGCGGCCGCTGGGACCTGCTCGGGCTGGCGGGGGAGAAGGACCCCAGCCGTTACAGCGATGCGCAACGCGCCACGACGGCGGCAACGTTGCGTGCAGACGCCGCAGCCCGCGCATCCGCCCGGAAGAAGCCGGCCAAAGCGGCCGCGGCGTTGGAGGAACTGATCGATACCCGCCTCGAGGTCGTGGCCGACTTCGAGGGTTATCGGCTGGTCGGACGGTTCGACCCCGACACGCAGACGCTGGAGATCATGCGCGGTCCGATGCAGGGCCGCCGGTTTCCCGACCCCACGACAGCGGCGACCGCCGTGGCCAGTCATATCAGCGGAGACATCGAATCCCACGACGGCTGGGAATTCTGGCGAACCGAACAGGGTGATCGAATTCCCATGGGGCAGAACAGTATCCGCTAATCGCTGAGAGTTCCCTGAAACTGTTCCGGCGCGCGACGGTTGAGAATACCCTGAGGTGGGTACCGCAGACATGATCCGCCGTGCACGGCGGTAGTGGCCACGGCCGATGGGAGCTCATCATGCGAATCGTCGACGGCGCAGTGCACGCCGTGTCAGGTGCTGCGAACGCGACGACCAGTGCGGCCGGTGCGGTCGGCGGCGCCGCGATCGGCGGTGTGGTCGGCGGAGTGCGCGGGGCGGCGGGCGGGGTCCGGTCAGGCATGGCGAGCGGAAGTCATTCGACACCGGCCGCCGCGCTGACATTGGCGGCTGTCGGGGCAGCGGGACTGGTCGAGTGGCCGGTGCTGGTCACCGTGGGCGGGGCGGCACTCGTGCTGCGGCAGTTCGGCGCGGGTTCCAGGCAGTAGCTGCTGTGGGGCTCGGTCGATACCTCTTCGCCGCTGCGTCCCTGCCGGTGCGCGGCGCCGGTGTCGGACTCGGGGTGGCCTCCTACGGGGGCACGGTCGCCGCCGATCTGATGGCGACCACCGCACGGACCGCGACACAGATCGTCACCGAGGTGCTCGGGGGAACCCCGGCCCGCCGTGCCAGTTCAGGACACGGCCGTGCCTGGATCGAGGTCCGCGGACTTGCCGGACCTCGCGGGGACGACGTGGCCGCGACCGTTCTCCGCGCGGTCCGGGAGACCACCGGTGTGGAGGGAGCGGAACTCAACCGCGCGCTGTCCCGGCTGGTCGTGACGGTCGACGAGCACGGACCGTCGGTGGCCGAGCTGTGCACGGTGGTCGCGGGCGCGGAGGATGTCGCGCGACCGGTTTCTCGCGGTGCCGTCCGTGACCGGCCCGCAGAACTTCCCGGCGACGACGTCGCACTTGCCGAACGTGCCCTCGCACTGGCCGCCGTCACGACGGGCCTGGTCGCGGCCGCCGGCGTTCGCCTGCTTCCGATGCCCACCCTGCCGGCGGCGGTGCCTGCCGCGGCAGTCACCTTCGTCAACTATCAACCGCGACTGCGCAGCATGGTCGAGGAGCGGCTCGGGCCGGACGCCGCGGAACTGCTGCTCGCCACCGCTCAGGCCGTCGGTGACGTGCTGCGGCGGGCGCCTGCGTCACTCGCCGTGGACGTGGCACTGCGGTCGGCGATCACGGCGGAGGCGTGGTCGGGTCGGCGGGTGTGGCACCGCCGCGAACCCGAACTGGCCCGGGACCCCGCGGACGACACCGGCCGCCCCGCCCGCGAGCGCGGCGCAGCGGGACCGGTGGAGCGGGACGTCGACCGGGCGGCGATCGCGCAGTGGGTGGGGGCGACCGCGGTGGGGGCGGCGACCCGGAGCGTGGCAGGCGCCGCGGACGCGGCCCTGGTCGCCGCGCCGAAGGCGGCGCGCACCGCACGCGAGGCCTTCGCCGCGACGCTCGGCCGTGGACTGGCCGATCGGCACGCCGTGCTGGCCCTGCGTCCCGGCGCCCTCCGCTACCTGGACCGGGTCGACGCGGTAGTCGTGGACCCGTCGGTGCTGCACACGACCGAGCTCCGGGTGAGCGGTATCCGTGCGGTGCGGGACACCGACCGGACGAGAGTGTGGGAGGCCGCTCGATCTGCCGTGGAGGCCGGCGCTCTCGGGGTGGGCTGGCACGAGCTCGCCGACCTTCCCGGCGATGTCGCCGCGGCGACCGTGGACGAAGATTCCGCCGTCCTCGTGACGCCTGCCCACCATCCGAGCGCGGTGGCCGTGCTCGCGCAGGCGCGCGCGTCGGGCGTCCCGGTGGTGTCGGTGAACGTGGACACGCTCGGCGGACTCCGCTCGGCTTTCGACGATCTGCTCCCCTCGAGCGGATCGCTGGATGCGGACCTTCGCGACGCCGTCGCGCAGTTGCAGGCGAACGGCGCGACGGTCGCGGTGATCGCCGGCCGCGCGCCGCACGCCCTGTCGTCCGCCGACGTCGGTATCGGTGTCCTCGTCGACGACGCCCCGCCGCCGTGGTGTGCGGACCTGCTGGTCGACGACCTCGTCGGAGTCTGGCGGGTGCTGCGGTCCTTACCGGACGCGCGGACGGCGAGCCGGCGCGGCGTCGAGATCGCGACGGCGGCGTCGATGCTGGGTGCGCTCGTCATGCTGCCGGGAGTGCGTGGCCGCGGACCCGGACCCGTCACGGTCGGCGCGGCGGCAGGATTGTGGGCGGGGCATTCCCTCGCCCGCGGTGTGCTGCGGGCCGAGGTTCCACCCGCCGCCCCGGTTCACGCCTGGCACGAGATGCCGGTGACGGACGTGCGCCGTCTGCTGCCCGCGCGCGACGACGATGCCGCGGTGTCCCGTCGTCGCGCGGTGAATCTGGTGCTGACCCCGGTCGAGGCGATCGGGCGGCTCACCGCGTGGCCGGTCGGGCTGGCCTGGGATTTCGGCCGGGCGATGCGCACGGAACTGTCGGATCCGCTGACCCCCGTCCTCGCCACCGGATCGGCGGCGAGCGCCCTGCTGGGGTCGCCGATCGACGCGGTGCTCGTGGGGTCGGTGCTGGCGGGCAACGCCGCGCTGTCGGCCGTGCAGCGCCTGCACGCGGAACGTCTGCTGAACCGGTTGCTGGCGGCGGGCGACCCGCCCGCGCACCGCGTCGCCGGGCCCCCGGAGCGCCGGGTGACCGAACGGGTGGAGGCGTCGCGGTTGCGGCCGGGCGACGTGATCGAGATCGGCCCCGGCGAGGTGGTGCCCGCCGACGGTCGGCTGGTCGACGCATCGGGCGTCGAGGTCGACGAGTCCTCGCTCACCGGGGAATCGCTGCCGGTGAGCAAGCAGACGTCGCCGACGCCGGGCGCACCGCTCGGCGAACGCGCCTGCATGGTGTTCGCGGGGACCACGATCCTCACCGGCACGGCCGCGGCGATCGTCACCGCGGTGGGCGACGCAACGGAAGCGGGACGCGCGGGCGCGCTCACTCCCGCGACTGCGTCGCACGTGGGTCTGCAGGCGCAGCTCAGAAGCCTCACCGACCGGGTGCTGCCCGTCAGCGTGGGTGGTGGCGCCCTGGTCACTGCCGTGGGGTTCCTGCGCGGCACCGGACTGCGGCAGGCGGTCACGAGCGGTGTCGCGGTCGCGGTGGCGGCCGTTCCCGAGGGTCTGCCGCTCGTCGCGACACTCGCGCAGCAGGCCGCCGCACGCAGACTGACGAGGTCCGATGCGCTGGTGCGAGCGCCCCGCTCCGTCGAGGCGCTCGGCCGCGTCGACGTGGTGTGCTTCGACAAGACGGGCACCCTGAGCGAGAACCGCCTGCGGGTCGTCACCACCGTCCCCGAACCGGGGTTCGCACGCGAGGACGTCCTCGCGTGCGCCGGCCGGAGTGCCGTGACCCCCGACGGCAGCCCGGCCGCGCACGCCACCGACGTCGCGATCGCCGACGCGGCAGTGGACCTGCTTCCGCAGGAGGACGACCGGAGCAGCTTTCTTCCGTTCCGCTCCGGCCGGCCCTACTCGGCCGCGCTGTCGGGGACGCACCTGTCGTTGAAGGGTGCACCGGAAGTCGTGGTTTCGGCGTGCACCGGAATCGACGCGAACGCCGTGCACGACACCGTTCTCGGTATGGCTGCCGACGGGTTGCGCGTCATCGCCGTCGCCCGCCGGACCGTCACGTCATTCCAGGCGCGGCGCGCAGCCGACGACACCGCGGTACTCGACGATCTGTGCGGCAGCGGGCTGCACCTCGTCGGACTCCTCGGGCTGGCCGACACCCCGCGCCCCGAAGCGGCCGGGCTGCTGCCGGAGCTGGAACGGCGACAGGTCGGGGTCCGGCTGATCACCGGCGACCATCCCGTCACGGCCACCGCCATCACGCGCGAGCTGGGACTGGCCGTGTCGTCCGAGCAGGTGATCAGCGGGACCGACTGGGACACCCTCTCGCATCGGGGGCAGGAGAACGCCGTCGAGAAGTGCGTCGTCTTCGCCCGGATGTCGCCCGAGAACAAGGTGCAGATCGTGCAGACCCTCGAACGGGTCGGTCACGTCTGCGCGATGGTCGGCGACGGCGCCAACGATGCCGCCGCGATCCGGGCGGCCAGCGTGGGGATCGGTGTCAGCTCGCGTGGCAGCGACCCCGCCCGCAGCGCCGCGGACGTGGTGCTCCTCGACGGCCGCGTCGACGCGTTGCTCGACGCCCTCGACGAGGGCCGTCAGTTGTGGCGGCGGGTACAGGCGGGAGTGTCGGTGCTGCTCGGCGGGAACGCCGGGGAGGTGGCGTTCGCCCTGATCGGCAGCGCGATCGCCGGACGGTCGCCGCTCACGGCGCGTCAGCTGCTGCTGGTGAACGTGCTCACCGACGCCCTGCCCGCGGCCGCGCTCGCGGTGAGTCCGCCCAACGAACAGGCCCGGGGAGAGGGCCGCGGCCCGGACAGTGCTGCGCTGTGGCGGACCGTCGCGATCCGCGGCGCCGCCACCGCGGCAGGCGCGACGACGGCGTGGGCGCTGGCCAGCGTGACGGGTCGGCAACGCCGGGCGTCGACGGTGGGGCTGGTGGCGCTGGTCGGCACCCAGCTGGGTCAGACACTGATCGATTCGCGGAGCCCGCTCGTGGTGCTCACCGCGGGCGGTTCACTGGCCGCACTCACCGTGATGGTCAGTACTCCCGGTGTCAGTCAGCTCCTCGGCTGCACCCCGCTCGGACCGGTCGGGTGGGCCCAGGCGCTGGGCTGCGCGGGTGCGGCGACCGCGGCGGCGGCATTCGCACCGGGGCTGCTCGAAAAGATTGCGGGCGATCAGTCGACGATCTCGATGACGCCCGCCCTCAGCAGCACCGCGTACACCTCCCGCAGCGGTGGGGTGAGTACGCGGGTGACCACCCCGGTCACCGGGTCCCCGGCGGCGGAGAAGACACCGGCAGCGGTCTGGGCGACGGAACTCAGCACGCCTGACACGGTCCCCGGTCAAGGTGGCTGACCGGGAAACGGCACGGACAAGGGAGACGAACGATGGCCCAACGAACGTCGGAGGCGGAGTCGCAGAGCGACGCCGTCCAGCGGGTGCGGGAGGCCCGCAGCTTCGCGGTGCAGCTACCTGTCCTCGGCAGGGTGCCGCTGCCGCGTCCCGAGCAACTGGCTTTCTTCGCGGCGATCGGCTTGCTCGCCGCCGTCGAGATCATCGAATGGCCGGTCGCCCTGACCATTGCGGCAGGACACATCCTTATCACCGATCAGCACAACCGCGCCGTCCAGGAGATCGGGGAGGCCCTGGAAGGCGCGTGACGCGGAAGCCCGGATCAGGCGGGCGGGCAGGCCGGTGACGTCAGCTGCGCGATCGCCACGATGGAACACGCCGTGGCCTTCGACAATTTCCATGTCCCGTTCTCGCCGGGCACGAAGATGGCGGGCAGGGTGTTCTGCTGCACCTGGCCGTTGATCGTCAGCTGCAGCTGCGCGCTGGCGCTGCCGTCGCCGTTGTCGATCACCGGGTCCAGCACCTGAACCTGCGCACCCGCCTGCTGGGCGGCGGCAGCGACCTGATTGAACAGGTTCGGATCCTGCTCCGAACCCTCCACCATGGCGATCTTCTCCTCGAGAGGAGTGGCCGGGTCGAGGCCCTTCGCCAGCAGGGCGTTGAGGTCGGCCGCGGTCGGCAATTCGAGTTCGGCGGTGGTCTCGGCCGCCGCGGTGGTCGTGGACGTGGTGGTCGCGCTCGGCCCGGACGGCTCGTCGGAACCACAAGCGGACATCGTGAGGGCTGCGGCGATCGCTACCGCAGCAACCGTGATTTTGCGGATCGTCAACTCAGTTACCTCTTCGTATCTCGGTGCGCTGGTCGTTCGGTCTCACATCGAGTCTGAAGGTTTGGGCAGCGTCGCGCCGTCGAAGCCAGAGAATTCTCAGACTTCGACCGAATTCAGGCCGCCGTACCGAACGCGCCACGGTACGGAGTGGCATGGCTCCACTCCAGTGCGGCAGCGGTGACGTCGGACGCGGGAAGGTCGTGGTGATGGGTCTGGATGAACGCGATCAGTGCGCGGGCGGTGCGCGCGAGGGCGACCTTGTGTCGCCGGGACGTCTCCGCGAGTTCGGTGAACGCGTCGTTCTCGGAGCATCCGCGGTAGGCGATGAGGATGCCGACAGCGATGTCGACGGCCGTGCGGGTGGAGTAGCTGGGCGCTGTCATGAATGTTCTCCCAACCTGCGTCGGAATGGGTACCACTCCATCCTCCCGCACTCGGTAGGACGTCGAAAGGGTTCGAATCTCCTCGAGCCTTCGTCGTGCGAGTTCTTCACCGAGGTTTTCCCTTACGGTAGGGGCATGGCTACCGTCTGGACGATCCCGATCGACATCACTTCTCGCTGGCTCGACAATTCCGAGGTCCAGACTTTCCTCGCGTCCAACGACCTGGACAACGCCGCACCCGACCCCCGGGTGCGGTTCGCGCAGTTCGCGGACGTCACGAAGTCGCTGGAACGGCACATCGGGCATACCTTCTCCTCGGTGCAGGGCGCGGCCACCGCACTCTTCGACGGCATCGACGGCGGTGTCCCCGTCGCGCTGAAATTGGCGGCGCTGCGCCTGATTCTGAAAGAGGTGTATCAGACCCGCCACGCGCCGCAGCCGTTCCCGAAGCGGGTGGGCGAGGAACTCGGCACCTACGTCTATGCCCTTCTCGACCCCCGCAACCGGTCGGTGTTCTACGTCGGAGCCGGACGCGGCACCCGGGTGTACGGCTACGTGTGGGAGGCGTTGGCGGAAAACGAGCACCGGAAGACGCTCGAGGATCCGGAGACCGACAGCGCGGAGGTGAAGGCCGCGACGATTGCGCGCATCCGCGAGATCTACGACTCCGGGCACGAGGTCGAGCACTACGTCGTCGCGCATCGGATCGCCGACAGCGGCGGCGTCGCCGACGCGGTGCGCAGTGGAGTCGTGGGAGCACTGGGGCTGAACGAGGGTGCGGTGCTCAGCAATCTCGCCGGCGGCGCGAGCGAGCATCGTGCGGTGCCCGTCGACGACCTCGTGTTGCAGTACGCAGCAGAACCCGTCCCGAACCTGCCGACCCCCTGCGTCGTCCTCGAGGTGCCCGCCGCGTCCCGGCGCGGCGTGACGCCGGATGAGGTGTACGAACTGTCCCGTGGCGCGTGGGCGGCAGGCGCGGCCGTCCGCAATACCGACGACATCCCGGTGATCGTGTTCGCGGACAACATCGTTCGTGCCGCCTACCGTGCCAAGTCCTGGTCGTCGGTCGCACGACCGGGCGACGCGGCGCTGTGGCGGTTCACGGGCGAGCCCGACACCGAACTGGAGAGCCGGTTCGTGAACAAGCGGATCGTCCCCGCCAAGGTCGGTCTGAAGAAGTGGCCCACCCACGGCTGGGTCCCGCATCTCACCCAGGCGCGCCCCGGCCGCTGACGTGAGTGGCAAAGCGTGCCCCGGCACACTTTGCCACTCACCTGCGGAGTGGGCGTCCCGAGTCGGTGGGTTGTGGTAAGTCTGAGCCGACCGGAGTTGGGGAGCGAAGGGAGGCCACGTGCTCGTACTGCATCGCGCCGAGCGTTCCACCACTCTCGCGTCGGCTCTCGGCGACGTGCTCGCGACCCCGCTGTCCGATCCGTTCGGCCGGGAGGTCGTGGCTGTCCCGGCGAAGGGGGTGGAGCGCTGGCTCACGCAGCGACTCTCGACCGCGCTCGGTTCCCGGCCCGGCGTCGGCGACGGCGTCGCCGCGAACATCGACTTCCCGTCACCGGCCCGGCTCGTCGACGAGTGCCTCGCCGCCGCCACCGGAGTGTCCGCCGACGACGACCCGTGGAATCCGTCCCGGGTGCTGTGGGCGTTGCTCGGCGTCGTCGACGACTGCCTCGGTGAGCCCTGGTGTGCCGTCCTCGCGAAACATCTCGGGCACGGCCTCCCGGACCGCGACCCGGACGATCACCGGCCGGGCCGGCGCTACGCCACCGCGTCACACCTCACCGATCTGTTCCGGAGTTACGCCGCACAGCGGCCGGCGATGCTGGTCGACTGGGCCGGCGGTCGCGACACCGACGGTGCGGGCGGTCCCCTCGACGACGACCTTCTCTGGCAGGCCGAACTGTGGCGACGGCTGCGGGAGCGGGTCGGCAGTCCCGCTCCCGCCGAGCGCCTCGACTCCGCCTGCGCCCGGCTGCGCGCAGAACCTCACCTCGTCGAACTCCCCGCCCGACTGTCGCTGTTCGGCCCGACGCGCCTCGCGACCGATCAGATCGCCGTCCTCGCCGCCCTCGCCGTCAATCGTGATGTGCACCTGTGGCTTCCGCATCCGAGTCCCGCCATGTGGTCGTCGCTGTCGACGACGGAGGGCGTCCTCGCACGGGCGGACGACCACACCGCACTGTCCGTCGCGCACCCGCTGCTGTCGAGCCTGGCGCGGGACGTTCGCGAACTCGAGTCGAGGCTGACCCGTCTCGACGTCGACGACATCCACCACGAGGGACCCGCACCCCGCGACTCGCTGCTGGGGTGCCTGCAGGCGGATGTCCGGGACGACCGGGCGCCCGCGCTCGCCGAGTGCACTGCCGACGCGTCCGTCCAGGTCCACGCGTGCCACGGACCGGCCCGCCAGGTGGAGGTGCTGCGCGAATGCCTCCTGCATCTCTTCGAGGACGATCCGACTCTCGAGCCGCGCGACGTGCTCGTCATGTGCCCCGACGTCGAGTCGTACGCCCCGCTGATCCGGGCCGCGTTCGGGCAGGACGTGCTCGGGCATCCCGGCCATCGTCTGCGGGTCCGGCTCGCCGATCGTGCCCTGCACCAGACCAATCCGGTTCTCGCCGTGGTGTCGACTCTCCTCGAACTCGCCGACGCGAGGGTGACGGCGAGTCAGGTCCTGGACCTGTCGGCGGCCGCGCCGGTGCGCAGGCGGTTCCGGTTCGGCGACGACGACCTCGAACGGATCCGGGAGTGGGCGACCGCGACGGGCGCCCGCTGGGGAATCGGGCCGCGGCAGCGCGCGTCGTTCGGTCTCGGCGACTTCCCGCAGAACACGTTCACCACCGCGCTCGACCGCATCCTGCTCGGCGCCGCGGCCGACGAGTCGGAGGGCGAATGGCTCGCCTTGGCGCTTCCGCTCGACGACGTCGACAGCAACGACATCGACCTCACCGGGCGGCTGGCCGAATTCGTCGACCGGCTCGACGTCGCGCTGCGCGGGCTCGGCGGGCCGCAGTCGGTCGCAGAGTGGTCGAGCGCGCTGACCCGGGCGCTCGACCTCCTCGTCGACGTCAGCGCCGCCGACACGTGGCAACTCGCGCAGGCGCGAAGAGAACTCGGGGCGGCGATGGAACACGGCGGCGACGCGCTCCTGCGACTGTCGGACGTGCGCGCCATGCTGGCCACCCGGCTCGCGGGCCGTCCCACCCGCGCGAACTTCCGCACGGGCGAGCTGACGGTGTGCACCATGGTGCCGATGCGGTCGGTGCCGCACCGCGTTGTCGTTCTCCTCGGTCTCGACGACGAGGTGTTCCCACGCGGGGTGAGCGTGGACGGCGACGATGTTCTGGCCCGTAATCCCCTTCTCGGTGAACGTGATCCGCGCAGCGAGGATCGGCAGTTGCTGCTCGACGCCGTGATGTCGGCGAGTGAGAAACTCCTGCTGTTCTACACGGGCGCCGACCCCGTCACCGGTATGGCGCGACCGCCGGCGATCCCGCTGTCCGAGCTGCTCGACGCGGTGGCGGCCACCGTCGGGAGCGATGCCCTCCCCGGCATCGTGACCCGGCATCCGTTGCAGCCGTTCGATGCACGCAACTTCCGGCCCGAGCACCCGTTCAGTTTCGACCGGGCGGCGCTGGCCGGTGCCCGCGCGGCGCAGCACCCGCCCGAACCCGAGCCCGCATTCCTGCCGGCGCCGTTGGTGCCGCCGAAGCGCGAGGACGTCGATCTCGCCGACCTCATCGCGTTCCTGGTGCACCCGACGCAGGCGTTTCTGCGGCAACGGCTCGGGTTGCGGGTCCCCGACGTGGACGAGGACCTCGCCGACGCACTGGAGGTGTCGCCCGATCCGCTGGCCCGGTGGGATCTCGGCCAGAGGATGCTCGTCGCGAGGCTGGCGGGAGTCGAACTGGCCGACTTCCGCGCCGCGGAGTGGCGCCGAGGGACGTTGCCGCCGTTCAAGTTGGGGGAGTCGGTGCTCGGTGGAATCGAGCACGCGGTCGAGTCGCTCGTCGCCGTCAGCGGGTCCGTGCACGTCGGCCGGGCGGAGACCGTGGACGTCGATGTCGATCTCGGCTCCGGACGGCGCCTCACCGGGACCGTCGGCGGTGTGCACGGATCGGTGATCGCGAGCACCACGTATTCGAAGTTGGGGCCGAAACACCGCCTCACCGCCTGGGTGCAGTTGCTGGCCGTCGCGGCGTCCGACAACGAGACCGAGTGGACTGCCGTCACGACCGGCCGCGGCGCGTACAGCCGTCCGGCGTGGCGCTCGACCCTCACCGCACCCGAGAACGCAGCGGAGGAGTTGGTGCGGCTCGTCGAACTGCGCGATCTGGGGTTGCACGCGCCGTTGCCGATCGCCACGGGCGCGTCGGCGGCGTATGCCGAACGACGCCACGGCGGCAGCAGCATGGAGGACGCGATCGAGGCGGCCCGGAAGGAATGGAGCAGTGATTTCGGTGACTCACGCGACCGGCACATCACGTACGTGTACGGGTCCTCACCGGGCATCGACGTACTCGGCGACACGGTGACCATCGAGAATTACGCCCGGCAACTGTGGGCGCCGCTGCTCGCCGCCGAGACGTTGGCGCAGCCGTGACCGGCGCACGCGGCTTCGACCTCCTCGGTCCGCTGCCGGAGGGTACGACGGTGCTCGAGGCGAGCGCCGGTACCGGCAAGACGTACGCGATCGTCGGCCTTGCCGCCCGATTCGTCGCCGAGGGGGGCGTGGACCTGTCGCAGCTGTTGCTGGTGACGTTCAGCCGGGCGGCGACGCAGGAGCTGCGTGAGCGCACCCGTGAGCGATTCGGTTCCGCCGCAGCCGCATTGGCCGACCCCGCGGCGGCGCGACTGAGCGCGGATCACGTGATCCGGCATCTCGCGGAGGCCGACCCCGAGGAGGTGACGTTGCGGCGCCGGCGCCTGCTGCAAGCCCTGTCGGACTTCGACGCCGCCACCATCGTGACCACCCACAGCTTCTGTCAGCGCATGCTCGACGGGCTCGGCATCGCGGGCGAGCGCGACCCCGACGCGGTGCTGGTCGAGGCCGCCGACGACCTCACGACGGAGGTGATCGCCGACCTGTACCTGCGGGCCTACAGTCGCGTCGAGGTCGCGCCGTTCACTCCGGCGGAGGCCACCGCGGCCGCCCGGGCCGCCATCTTCGACCCGCAGGCCGTGCTCGCCCCGGAAGATGCGCGGGGCACCCCTGCCGGGGATCGGGTGGCGTTCGCCGAGGCGGTGCGCGCCGAAGTCGAGCGGCGCAAACGCGCGGTGGGTCTGCGTGACTTCGACGATCTCCCGATGCTCCTCCATCGTGTCCTCAGCGATCCCGCGCACGGTGCGGCGGCCTGCCGGCGGGTCCGCGACCGCTACGGCGTCGTGCTCGTCGACGAGTTCCAGGACACCGACCCGCTGCAATGGGACATTCTGCGCCGAACGTTCCACGGCAGCGGAACGCTGGTGCTCGTCGGCGATCCGAAGCAGGCCATCTACGCGTTCCGCGGCGCGGAGGTGCTCAGCTATCTGGACGCGGTGCGGTCCGCCGACCGTCACCAGGAGTTGACCACCAACTGGCGCAGCGATCAGGAACTCCTCGACGGCCTCGAATATCTGCACGGCGGCGCGGCGCTCGGGCATCCCGAGATCGTGGTGCACCGCGTCGACGGTGCGAGACCGAAGTCGCGTCTGACGGGGGCCGCGCCGCTGCGGCTGCGGTATCTGCCGAGGACCGGCGCCGGGCCGATCAACAAGTCGGGATACCCCGCGGTGGGGCCGCTCCGGAAGCGGATCGCGGCAGATCTCGCCGCCGACATCGTCGCCCTCCTCGACGGCGGCGCGACACTCGACGTCGGGGGAAGCGTCCGACTCGTCGAACCCGGCGACATCGCCGTCCTGGTCCGCACCAACGCGCAGATCACGCTGGTCCACGACGCCCTCGACCGGACGGGTGTGCCGTCCGTGCTCGCCGGCGGCGCCAGCGTCTTCACGACTCCGGCGGCGCAGCACTGGCTGTGGATCCTGCAGGCCATCGAGCAACCGCACCGTTCCGACCGGGTGCGGCTGGCCGCGCTCACCCCGCTGCTCGGACATACGGCCGAGGAACTCGACGCCCGAGGTGACGACATCGTCGCCGAGGTGGGCGGGCAACTCCGGGAACTCGGCGCGGTGTTCGCGCAGTCCGGTTTCGCGGCGCTGTTCGAACGACTGTCCGCGGTCGGCGCGCTGGAGGCGCGACTGCTTCGGGTGGCGGCGGGCGAGCGGGCGCTGACCGATCTCCGGCACGTGGCGCAGTTGCTCAACAGTGCCGCCGTCGAGCAGTCGCTCGGTCTGACGGCCGTCACCCGCTGGCTCACAGAGCGGATGAAGGATCCGTCCTCGGGTGGGGTGGATCGCAGTCGACGCCTCGACAGTGACGCCGCGGCGGTGCAGATCGCGACCGTTCACGCCAGCAAGGGCCTCGAATTCCCGCTCGTCTACCTGCCGTACGCCTGGGACGCCGCCAAGATCTCGAAACCGAGCAAACTGCTGCTGCACGACGACGACGGGCGACGCATCCTCGACGTCGGTGGTCCCGGCAGCCCCGGCTACGCGGACCGCCGGAACCGGCACGACGCCGAAGAGGCGGGGGAGGAGTTGCGGCTGCTGTACGTCGCGCTGACCCGGGCGATGTGCGGGCTCGTGGTGTGGTGGGCGCCGGCGTTCACGACGGCGGGCGCACCGCTGCACCGGATGATCCTGGGGCGGCAGCCCGGGCAGCGGGAGGTCCCGCAGAAGGTCACCGTTCCCGAGGATCCGGTTGTCGCGGAACGGTTGTCCGCGTGGGGTACGGCGGCGCCCGAGACGGTGACCGTCGAGGCGGTGGGTTCCGACCCGATCGTTCGGGTCGGATGGACACCGCAGCGTGAGCCCAGCGGAGACCTCGAAGCCGCTCGCTTCCGGCGGCTGCTCGACACGCGCTGGCGTCGCACGTCGTATTCGGCGTTGACCGCGTCCGCGCACGACGCGCCCGCGGTGGGCAGCGAGGCCGAGGTCGAGGAGAAGACGGACGAACCGGCCGAACCTCCATTGCAGGCGCCGGCCGACCTCACTGCGGGGGTGCCGTCGACGATGAACGAGCTGCCTGGCGGCGCGACGTTCGGCACGCTCGTGCACGCCGTCTTCGAAATCGTCGACACCGCGGCACCCGACCTGGACGCAGAAGTCCTGCGGTGCTGCCGCGACGTGATCGCGTCGACCCTGTCGGACATCGACTCCGCCCAGCTGGCGACGGCGCTGCTGCCCGTGCTGCGGACTCCCCTCGGCGCGGGAGCCGAAACGACGCTCGCCGACATCGCACCCGCAGACCTGCTGGCGGAACTCGACTTCGAACTGCCGCTCGCCGGCGGCGACACACCGTCGCTCACCGTGATGCTCGACGGAATCGGCAGGCTGCTGCGCACTCACCTTCCCGTCGACGATTCGTTGCGGTCGTACGCCGATGCCGTGCAGACACTCGAACCGACCCCGCTGCGCGGATACCTCACCGGCAGCATCGACGCCGTGCTGCGACTGCCCGGACCGCGGTACGTCGTGGTCGACTACAAGACCAATCGCCTCGCGCAGGGCGACCTGACCACCGCGCACTACACCCGCGAGAGGATGGCCGCCGAAATGCTGCGGGCGCACTATCCGCTGCAGGCGTTGCTGTATTCCGTTGCGTTGCACCGCTACCTGCGCTGGCGGCAGTCGGACTACGATCCCGCGGTGCACCTCGGTGGTGTCCAGTATCTGTTCGTTCGCGGAATGGTCGGCCCCGACACCCCACCGGGCTGTGGAATCTTCGACTGGGCCCCGCCCGCCGCATTGATCGCCGAGCTGTCCGATCTGCTGTCCGGGTCGGCCTCCGAGCACGGGGGGACCCGATGACCGAGGTGCAGGTGGCGCAGCGCGGCAAGGGGATGCTGCGGGTCTTCAACGAGGCCGGTGTGTTGGCCGCCGCGGACGTGCACGTCGCGTTGCGGTTGTCGGCGCTCGGCGGCGAATCCTCGGAAGACGTCGTCCTGGCGACCGCGCTGGCGGTGCGCGCGGTGCGGTCCGGTTCGGTGTGCCTCGACCTCACGCGGATCCGCGAAGTGACCGTCGACGAGGAGTCCGAAGTCGATCTCGACGCGCTGCCCTGGCCGGACGACGGCACCGTCGTCGAGGCACTGCGGCGGAGTCCGCTGGTCACGGGCGGTTCGGCCGGACCGCTGCGACCGCTGCGGCTCGTCGACACCGCCGAGGGCGGGCTGCTCTACCTCGACCGGTACTTCCGGCAGGAAGCGACGATCCGGCGGGTACTCGACCAGCGCGCCGTCGGGTATCCCCTCGTCGACGAGCAGTCGCTGCGGGAGGGGCTGGACGTGTTGTTCCGCGACCAGCACGACCACGGGGCACCCTCTCCGTCGCCGGATCGGCAGCGGATCGCCGCCGCGGTCGCCGCCACACAGTGGACGTCGGTGGTGGTCGGCGGACCCGGAACAGGTAAGACGCACACCGTCGCCCGGGTGCTGGCGCTGCTGATCAGACAGCCCGGGCCGGGGCTGCGTATCGCGCTCGCCGCACCCACCGGGAAGGCCGCGGCGCGGTTGCAGGAGTCGGTGCGCGAGCAGTCCGACGCACTCGGGTTGCCGTCCGACCTGACTGCGATGACGCTGCATCGGCTGCTGGGCTGGCAGCGCGGACGCGGCAGCCGGTTCCGCTACAACGCGAACAATCACCTGCCCTACGACGCGATCGTGGTCGACGAGACGTCGATGGTGTCGCTGACGATGATGTGCCGGCTCCTCGAAGCGGTCCGCCCGGACACTCGGCTGGTGCTCGTCGGCGACCCCGATCAGCTGACGTCCGTCGACGCGGGCGCGGTCCTGGCCGATCTCGTGGCCCGGCCGGTGACGGGAACCGAGAATCCGGTGCTCACCAGGATCGTCGGCGACGACCTCGAGGCCGCCGACGACCCGCTCGAGGCCGCCTTGAGTGCGGGAGAACGGGACAGAGTGCGTGGCGGTGTGGTCCGGCTCAGCCGCGGGCGTCGGTTCGGCGGCGGCATCGCTCAGCTGGCCGTCGCGGTGCGGAACGGCGAGCCGGACGAGGTCCTGAAGATCCTGTCGAGCGGTGCCCCCGAGGTGTCGTTCCACGGTCCGGAAGACCTGGACGCACTGCGGGCGGACGTGGTGGGGACGGCTGCCGCGGTCACCGGGTCCGCGGAATCCGGCGATGCCTTTGCTGCCCTTCGGCATTCGGAGGAGCACCGGCTGTTGTGCGCGCACCGGGAAGGTCCGTACGGCGTGCAGCGGTGGGCGCGGCAGGCGATGGAGTGGATAGGGGAGGCGACGGGGCAGCGGCTGAACCCGGATCGCTGGTATCCGGGCCAGCCGCTGATGGTGACTGCCAATGATCACGAAACGAAGATCTACAACGGCGACACCGGGGTGATCGTGCGCCGCGACGACGACGAACTCGTCGCCGCCTTCGTGCGCGGCAGCGAACCGTTCCTGTTGCACCCGACGCATCTGTCCGCGGTGCAGACGGTGTACGCGATGACGATTCACCGCAGTCAGGGCAGCCAGTACGACACGGTGTCCGTGGTACTTCCCGGCGAGGCGTCGTCGCTGCTGACTCGCGAATTGCTGTACACCGCGATCACCCGGGCACGGCAGCACGTGCGGATCATCGGGTCCGAGGATGCAGTGCGGGCGGGAGTGCAACGCCGGGTGTTGCGGGCGAGTGGGCTCCGGAGGGCGATTCCGTAGCCCGGCTCCGCCGGTAAGCGATCACGACCGCCAGCGTTGCCGACACGAAGACGACCTGCAGGAGTGTCCGGGGGATCAGGGCTTCGAACGGTCCCGTCGAGAGTCCCTCCACGGCGGCGTACACGTTCGCCGGGAACATCACGATGAGCAGGGCGGTGAGGCAGCCCGCCGCCCACGGCGCAGTGCGCCGTATCAGCAGCCCCGCGGCGCCGGCCAGTTCGAGTAGACCGGTCACGGTCACCAGCAGCTCGGGATTCGGCAGCGACGGCGGGACCATGTCGACGAGTTCCGCACGCATCCCGACGAAGTGGGCCATGCCGGTCAGGGTGAACATGGCCGCGAGGCCGCCCCGCAGGGCGACGGGCCACGGCCGCAGCCGGCGCACACCCGCCGCGCCCGCGACGAGGAGTGCCAGAGTGACGGCAACGAGGGCGATCAAGGGTTCCATGGTCCTTCTCCTGAATCGATCACTGATCGTGGGTGGTGGTGCTGCGGGACAGCCGGTCTCGGGCGCGGTTGAACTTTTGCGCGACGGGCACACGTGCGGTGGCACGAGCCAGGCCCATCGCCGGCGTGCCGACGTAGATCGACTCGGCGCGGTCCACCGGATAGGTCTCGTGCCAGACGCCGACCGCGCCGGGTGCCTTGCGGGCCCGCCGGTTGAATGCGGCCCAGGCCGGACGATGCGTCGCTCGGCTGTCACTGGCGTAGGCGTACAGCTTGTCGACGGAGTTCCAGTACTGGATCACTGTCGGGCCGCGCCCCTCGAACGTCAGGCGGTAGCCCATCAGACCTGAATCCGGGTCCTCGGACAGTTCGCGCAGCATCCTCGGCACGTCGAGGAAGGTGGGCAGCCAGAGGTCCGGTCGCCAGGGTCGGTTGATGGTCATCCCGATCAGGAAGACCACCAGTTCTCCGTCGTAGTGGTGCGTCGAACGGGCGGGTTCGATCGTCGTCATCGGATGCCTCCCAATGTTGGATACCGATACTATCTAATAATGGATAGTATCGGTATCCAATGTCAAGGGGTGTGGGCATGAAAAACCCGGGCCGCGCAGTGCGCGGCCCGGGTGAATGGGTCAGGAGTGGGCTACGGCGCCGGAGCGGGCGGTGCCGGTGTCGGTGTCACCGGGACGACCGACGCGAGTGCGCGCTCGTGGGCCTCGGTGGACCATTCGGGCTCGGTCGTGATGTTCATGTCCCCGACGATCGTGCCGAAGATGTCGATGTCCGTGCTGTACAAGATCACCGCGTTGCGCTGCGAATCCGTGAAGTTCGTGCCGGTGATGTTCGCGTCGCTCAGATCGGCGTACGACAGATTCGCGGCAGCGAAGTTGGTGCCGGTGAGATTCGCCCGTTTCATGTTCGCCCCCGACAGGTCGGCGAAGCTCAGGTTCAGGCCGGCCAGATTCGCGGCACTCAGATCGGCGCCGGGGCAGGTCGTGCGATCGTCGGGATTCGGATTCGCCACAATTCTGCAGCCGTTGATCTCGGTGAGGACGTCCGCCGCGGCTGTTCCGGCGCCCGCGGTGAGCGCGGCACCCCCGGCCAGCGCGACCGCGCCCAGTGTCAGAGCCCTGAAATGTGTCCTGCTCATGCGGGACTGCCCCCTCGCGTAGAACCTCAACCGTCATCGCCGAACTTAGTGCCGAGCGCCCTGCGCCGCGCGGGAAATGGCGACACCTGCACGTCAGGTGAGGCGTCGCGGGACGCACACGCACCCCTTCTCGGCAGGCGCACCCGTTCTCGGGCCCGAAATGGGGTGCGTGGGCGCAGAAGGGGTGCGTGTGCGGGCGCGGCGGGCGCGGGCAGAAACACGGTCGCACCCCTTCTCCGCGGACGCACCCGTTCTCGGGCCCGAAACGGGGTGCGTGGGCGCAGAAGGGGTGCGTGTGCGGGCGCGGCGCGCCGGTGACCGATTACTCGCAGGCGATGCCGTCGTTGTCGCGGTCGAGGTGCGGGGCGTAACCGTCCTGGCCGCGGTAGATCGGCGTCACGCCGGCATTGCGGGCCTCGGTGCAGTTCTTGTACCCCGCCCGCGGTGCGGGTGCCGGGGGTGCCGGAGCCGCCTGCGGTGCGGGGGCTGCCTGGGGTGCCGGAGCCGCCTGCGGTGCGGGTGCCGGTGCTGCCGGGGCGGCGGGCGCGGGCGGCAGGAGGGGGTTCACGGCGTCGGCCGAACCGCTGGGAATCAGGGACGCAATCTCCGGGGGAAGGAAATCGAAGATCGTCGCCGCCTGCGCGGAGGGCGCGGCCGCCATAGAAATGGCGGCACATCCGAGGACGCCGAGAATTAACCGTCGAGCGTTCATGCTTACCTCGTTCAGGGGTGGGGTAGGGCTTCCACGGAATGGTCGGGAAATGCCACGACGGGTGATCCATTCGGTGTGACGAGAATAGTAGCCAATTCGAAAGCTGTTGAGGCGCAATGATCCTCTGTGTCATTCACTCGAATGACACAACCCTCGACCTGTACTTGAACAAAAAACTACCGAGGAATTCAGATCGGGCACGATATGTGCCGAAGATTTCCGTGTCGTCGATCAGAACGACGAGAAACGGGCTCTATAGTCGCTCTGTGCTGTCATCTGCCTCCTCGACCATGACCCGGCCGGTGCGATTGCCGACGGGACACCGCTGGGTAGTCGTGGACGTCGAGACCTCCGGTCTGCGTTCGTCCACGCACAGAGTGCTCAGCGTCGCGGCGTTGGCGTTGCGTGAAGACGGTTCGGTGGAGCGCGAATTGGTGACGCTACTCAACCCGGGCTGCGACCCGGGACCGGTCCATATCCACAATCTCACGGCGCAGCGTCTGGCGGGGGCTCCTCGTTTCGAAGAGGTTGCGAAAGATCTGCTCGAGCTTCTCGACGGTCGGACCCTGGTCGCGCACAACGCGTCATTCGATTACGGCTTCCTCGACGCCGAGGTGCGACGGGCAGGGATGACGATGCCGACACGGCAGAGGCTCTGCACCCTTGCCCTGTCCCGCCGCCTCGAGATCGACGTCCCCAACCACAAGTTGTCCACTCTGGCCGCTCACTGGAAGGTTCGTCAGAACCGGGCTCACGACGCCTACGACGACGCCCTCGTGCTGACGGAGGTCTTCGCGCACAGCGCCTCGCTGGCCGAGTCACTCAGACTTCCTCTGCCGGTCGTCGGCTGCGCCGATCGGCGAGCGGTGTACCCCGATCGGGTTCCGCGCGTGGAGTCTCCGTGGCGGAATCCGGGGCGGCTGGATCCGGGGGTAGGACTGGTCCAGGGCATGAAACTGGTCATCAGCGGCAGCACGGATGTTCCCCGTCTTGCACTCGCCGAACGTCTGACCGACGCCGGCCTGGACGTCATGAATTCGGTCAGCCGTCAGACGAGTGTCGTCGTCTGCAACGACCCGCACTCGTCGAGTGCGAAGGTGCGCCGCGCGGTGGCTGACGGAATTCCTGTCCTGACCGAGCGGCAGCTCGGCAAGTTGTTGCTGCACGTGACACCGGGTGAGCCGAAGGCGGCCGCGGCACCCTCCGAAGTTCAGCAGCCTCGACCTGCGACAACGATCGCTCCCACGAAGCCTTGGCACGGCAGAAGAGTGCTGATCGTCGGTGGCTCGCATTCGGACTCCGTTCTGATGCGCTCCCGCATCGTGCAACTGGGCGCCAAGCCGTCGGTCAACCTCTCCGCGGGAGTCACCGATGTCCTCGTTCTCGACGGTGGCGAACTCGATCCCCGCATGGACCGAGTGTCGGCTCGACAGCTGCCGCTGCTCACCGCCGCCGATGTGAACTCCGCACTCGAACCGGCGGCACCACCCGAGCGGGGGGCGCCCCTCGAGCCGATCCGGCCGCCGTCCCAATGGGTTGCGCCGTTGCTCGCTCGCGGAGAGGTGA
The DNA here is from genome assembly GCF_041228765.1 of Rhodococcus wratislaviensis. NCBI lineage: Bacteria > Bacillati > Actinomycetota > Actinomycetes > Mycobacteriales > Nocardiaceae > Rhodococcus > Rhodococcus wratislaviensis. Next base: position 3,043,993 of record NZ_CP150488.1, read on the forward strand.
TCGACCTGCCACCACAGACGGCATCGCTGACGGTCAACGCGTCTTGGCGCGCCCACACCGCGGACGATGCGTTCGACGTGGATGTGGTTGCTCTTCTTCTCGGCGAAGACGGCCGGGTCGGCTGCGACGAGGACTTTCTCTTCTACAACTCGCCGACGAGTTCGGACGGCACCGTGGAATTGTCCTGCGACGGCAGCAGCGAGCAGGGAGTGCGGATCGAATTGGCTGCCCTGCACTCCGACTACCAGTGCGTGTCCGTATCGGCGGCGATCGGCGGCGATCGGACCTTCGGTGAACTCGGTCCGATCTCGGTGACCGTGGACGCTCCGGACCACACAATCGCATCGTTCGTACTGGACGCCGGCACGACGGAACGGACGATGCATTTCGCCGAGATCTATCGACGCGCCGGGCGGTGGCGTCTCCGGGCGGTGGGTCAGGGGTACGAATACGATCTCGCGACGCTCGCCACCGAGTACGGGGTGACGGTCGACGACTGAGGATCCCTCACCGTTCGGAACCGACCGTGGCAGGGGCGGGCGCAGTCCGCCGGATCTGCACGTCGGGGAAGGTGGGGATCTCGAATCGGGTGTGCACGAAGGGCTCGGTGCAGACGCGCTGGGCGTGTGCCGCGATGTCGCCGAGGGTGGTCACCCACATCCCGTCCATTGCCTTGACGTTTTCGATGAGTCGTTCCAATGCGGCTGCCTTGGAGGGTCTTCCGGAGATGAAAGGGTGGTTGGTGAGGACGAAGCACCCGCCTTCGGCGTGGTGGGCCTCCGCTTCGAGGGTCCACATCTCCAGCACCTTGGCGGGGCTTTCGATGACGCCGCTGCCGGTGACACCGGGGTAGAACGCGTATTGCTCCCAGTCGTCGAGTGCCCAGTCGACGGGGATCTCGATCAGCGTGCGTTCCGCCTCCGGGCTCGTCGCCATCAGGTAGGGCTTGTCGCCGTCGAGCAGGCTCGAGTCGTAGACGAACCCGCGTTCGGCGAGCAGCTCGGGTGTGTGCCAGTTCATTTCCCACCAGGGTGCGCGATATCCGACGGGGCGGATTCCCGCGACCTCCTCGAGCGCGTCGAGCCCCCGGTCGAGGTAGCGGGCCTCGGTCGCTGCGTCGAGGCCTTTCATGGGTTCGTGCAGATAGCCGTGGTGCCCCACCTCGTGCCCGCCGTCGATGATGGCGCGGACGGTGTCGGGGTAGCACTCGGCAGTGAATCCGGGCACGAAGAATGTCGCGCGGACGCCCTGGCGTTCGAGTAGTCGCAGAATGCGGGGGACGCCGACCCGGGGCCCGTACGACTGGTGGCTCATCAGCGACATACGGTTCACCGACGTGGGATCGTGGGCGAGGACGCAGGATTCGGCGTCGACATCGAAGGTGAAGGCGGCGGCTGCGGTGCGGCCCTGCGGCCAGGTGAAGTCGTTGTTCACGGTGTGCTCCTGGGGGTGTCGGGAGGGATCAGTTGCCGGTGAGGACGTCGGGGGAGTCGGTGGTCGCGGCAGATGGTGTCGGCGGTTGGCCGGTGATCCGGTACGGGCGGTGCGCGCGGGGTCCGAGGACTGCGTAGAGGGCGGCGGCAACTCCGCCGCCGGCCAGCCAGGACAGGTCGAGCCCGCCGAGCGCTCGTGCCGCGAAACCCTGAGTGAGGCTGGTGGCGCCGTACATGAACAGCCACGTCGCCGCGATTCCGGCGACGAAGCATCCCATCGTGGTCCAGTTGACGTCGGGCAGTCGGCGAGATCCGATCGGCTCGAACAGTCGTCGAGCGTCGATGTGTCGTTTCTCGACCCGGAAGTAGTGGACGAGCATGATGCCTGCCCAGCTCGCGATCCAGGCCACGATTGCCGCCAGCCAGGTCTCGAGCACGGTGGCCAGACTCGATTGGAAGATGAAGAAGATGACCACGACCAGGGCGAACATGCCGACCAGCAGGTTGAGCCTCCGACGGTGCACCTTGATGTCGAGGGCCTGTGCGGCGACCGAGAACGTGTAGATGTTGAGGATGTTGGTGGCGATCGGCCCGTGAATCACCAGGAAGAGCACCGGCAGGGCCAGTGCGCCGAAGTTCGACACGATCAACTCGCCAGGGTCCACGGCACCGTTGGTCGTGGCGAGGCTGGCGCCGAGCACGCCGAGCCACACCACCGGGACGAATTGACCGAGAGTGCTCGCCAGGTACAGTTTGCGCCGGGGCACGGTTGTGCTCACGAACCGTGAGTAGTCGCAGGCGTAGGTGAACCACGTGATTCCCCAGCCGATTCCGATCACGGTCATCACCGTGGACATCGCCGCGATCCGGGCGCCGCCGTGCAGGACTTCACCGGGGGGCCCGGCGTAGGACCAGTCGATGTCGAGGTGGAACCAGGCGACGACGGACATCAGCACGAGCACCGCCAGCGTCGGCGGAACCGTCCAGCGCTCGAACGCGGCGATGACGCGGTAGCCGAACCATGCAATGGTGACCTGGATCGTCATGATGACTGCTCCGACGAGAATCTTCGCTGCCAGGTTCCGTTCGTGCGGGTCGACGAGGTCGAGTTTGCCGAGCAGCGCCATGACCAGGTCCAGGACGATCCAGGTGTTCACCGCGCACCACCCGACCGCGAGGCAGGCCTGGATCGCGGCCGGGAGGTAGGCGCCGCGCCGGCCGAACGCGGCCCGCGACAACACCATGCCGGTGACCCCGGTGCGCTGGCCGATGAGAACGAATACGCCGAAAAGTGCCATGCCGACGACGTTTCCGGCGACCAGAACGATGAGGGTGTCGCGGAGGCCGAGCCCGAGGCCGATGCCGAGGGCGCCGAGAACCCAGTTGATGGGAGCGATATTGGCGCCCGCCCAGATCCAGAACTGGCCGGACACGCGCGTCGTGCGTGCTTCCTCGGGGATGGGTTGCAGTACTTCTTCGAAGTCGTGGACGTGGGGACTGTCTGTGGGAGTGTCGGTGACCATCGGACTCCTTTGTGAGGCCATGTCAGGTGGAGTTCCCATCATGCGGTGCGTGACCCGCATCACACCATTTACACTTTGCCAATAAATTCGGGCCGTCAACGAACGGAATGTCATGTCGCTGTCGTTAGCCGACGTTCTCGCCCACCCGAGCTTCGCCGCCGGACGCCCGGTCGTTCGAGCCGGAGCCGACCTGCTGACCCAGCCGGTGCGCTGGGTGCATTCGAGTGAGGTCATCGACATCGCGCATCTCCTTCGCGGCGGCGAGTTGCTGCTGACCGGAGGTTTCGCGCTCGCGCCTGCCGACCCGGCCGGACTGCGACGGTACGTGCGGGAATTGTCGGCCCGCCGTGTCGCCGGAGTGGCCGTCGAGACCGGTCCGCAATTGCCGCAGATTCCGGCGGAACTGGTCGAGGAGGCGACGGAGGTAGGTCTGCCGGTCGTCGAACTGCGTGGTGTCGTTCCGTTCGTCGAGGTCGCCGAGGCGATCAACGGCCTGCTGGTCAACGAATCGGTGCAGCGACTGCGTCGTGGTGACGCGGTCGCTCACGCGTTGTCCGAGGAGTTGGCCCGCGGTGGCGGTCCCGACGAGTTGCTCGAGGTGCTCGCGCGACTCCTGCCCGGCGACGTGACCCTGCTCGACGCGACCGGCGACGTGATCGCGGCCCTCGGGGACGAGATGACCGCCCCTGCCGCCGGTTCGGGCGTGTTCGCCGTGCCGGTGTCCGTCCAGGGTGTCGGTGTGGCGACGCTCCTGGTGTCTCCGGACGACCCGGCGGATCACGTCACCGCGGAGGCGATCGTCGAGCGGGCGCCGGCAGCGCTCGCGATCTCGCTTCTGCGATCCTTTCCTCCCTCGGCCGCGGTCCGGGCGGCGCAGGCCTTGCTGCGGATCGTCTGCCAGCCGAATCCTGCCCCGGAGCGTCTCGTGGCGGCTGCGCGTGCGGCGGGGATGGTCGGCGGGGCGTCGTACGTCGGGGTCGTCGGGCGTGCGGTCGACGGTCCCGTTTCGCTCGCCGCCATCGATGCGGCACTGCACCGGTACGCGGCCGGAACGGTGTCGTCTGTCGCCGGCGACGAGTTGCACGCGATCGTCGTGCTCCGGTCCGACGACCGGGTCGGTTCCTGCGCGGCCCTGGTCGAGTCGCTGCGCGCGACCGCTCGGGCGGAGTTGGCCCGGGTGGCGGTGGGGCCGGTTGTCATCGGTCTGCTCGGACTCCCCGGCACGCTGGCGGAGGCGCGGTTCGCGCTCGATCTCGCGGCCGATCTGGGCATCGCCGGCACCGTGGTGGACGCGGCGGAACTGGCTCTCGAGCGTCTCGGCCGGCGGATCGGCGATCCGGCCCTGCTGACGTCGTTCGTCCGGGAACTTCTCGGACCGCTTCTCGCGGTCGGTCCGGAACGTGCTCGCCGTCTGATCGACACGCTGGACGTCTACCTGCAGTGCGGGTGCAGCAAGACCGAGGCGGCGGCCCGACTGCACGTGCAGCGCCAGACGCTGTATCAGCGGCTCGATCAGATCTTCGCGCTGCTCGGCGAGGATCCGACGGGTTCGCCGCGGCTCGCTGCCGTGCACCTCGCGACCCGCCTCTACCTCGGCGGTGTGGTCGACACGACCGCGCTCTGACGTGCGCGGGTGATAACGCAATCCACTTCGGGCCTCGACTGTTGCAACGGTGTTGCATTCCCGTGAACATCGTCGGGAATGGTAGATCGGGGTAGCGCGACCTGCGGCTGTCCGTGTTTACTGCGGTCTCAGTTCTGGTTCATTCGTTGCAACCGCGGTTCACGCGCAAGACCCCGACGACCGTTGACATGTGACGCCGGGCACAATATGGTCGTTGAACGAATCGCAGTTGCAATGAACGCAACGCACGCTATTCGTCGCAGTCGGCAAGAGTCGACGCCCCGAGAAGGAGTGGGCATGGCCCAAAACCTCAATTCCCCCTCAGCCCCGCCGCAATCGGACGAGGACGGCGCGGTGAACCCCTCGCCCCGAGTTCTCCGGCGGGTCATCACGGCGAGCTTCGTCGGCAACTTCGTCGAATGGTTCGACTACGCCGTATACGGTTATCTCGCAACGGTTATCGCGGTGGTCTTCTTCCCCGAGACCGAGCCGACGACGGGCCTGCTGGCCACGTTCGCCGTCTTCGCCATCTCGTTCGTCATCCGCCCGATCGGCGGACTCGTCTGGGGGCACTTCGGCGACAAGATCGGACGTCGCACGGCGTTGTCACTGTCGATCCTCATCATGTCGGCGTCGACGTTCTGCATCGGACTGATCCCCGGCTTCGATCAGATCGGATACCTCGCACCGGTCCTGCTGCTGCTCGTCCGCATGGTGCAGGGATTCTCCGCCGCCGGCGAGTACGCGGGCGCCTCGGCGTTCCTCGCCGAGTACGCCCCGGACCGCAGGCGCGGACTGTTCACGAGCGTCGTGCCCGCATCCACGGCCGCCGGACTGCTGTTCGGATCGTTGATCGCGGCACTGCTGACCGCGGTGCTGTCGACGGACCAGCTCGAGGGCTGGGGATGGCGGTTGCCGTTCCTGCTCGCGGCGCCGATGGGTTTGATCGGCCGCTACATTCGGCTGAAGCTCGAGGACACCCCGAAGTTCCAGGAAATGGAACGGAAGGTGGAGTCCAACGCGCCGCTGTCCATCCTGTTCACCCACCATCGGCGTGCGATCGTCATCGCGTTCGGGGTCACCTGCCTCAACGCGGTCGGCTTCTACCTGATCCTCAGCTACATGCCGACGTACCTGTCGGAGGTGTTGAACGTCGGCCACACGGCCTCGTTCATCGCCGCGTCGATCGCTCTCGCCTGCTACATCGTGTTCATCTTCGGGATGGGTGCGCTCTCGGACCGCTTCGGCCGCAAACGAGTTCTCATCGCCGCGTCCATCTGCTTCGCGGTGTTCACCGTCCCGCTGTTCAGCGTGCTCGGCGCCGTCGGAATCGTCGGTATCGTCCTCATCCAGATCGTGCTGTGCGCGTTCCTCACCATGAACGACGGCACGCTCCCGACCTTCCTGGCCGAGATCTTCCCGACCCAGGTCCGCTACAGCGGCTTCGCGTTCAGCTTCAACACCGCCAATGCACTGTTCGGCGGCACCGCACCGTTCGTCGCCACGCTCTTGATCGAGCTCACCGGCAGCAAGCTCGCGCCCGCCTGGTATCTCGTCGCCGCGGCCCTCGTCGCAATGGGCGCGATGCTCATGGCCCGGGAAACCTCCCGTCGCCCGCTGGCCGATACCTGACCACCCGTACCTCCCACAGAAATGCGGCATCACACGATGCCGCCGGCAACTCGAAAGGAACATCATGAACTTGGAGCGCATCAAGAGCATCCCGAACGGCGAGAAGGTCGTTCCCACGTTCTCCCCGGTGGAAATGGACCGCAGGCTCGTCGCCCTGCGTAAGCACATGGCGGACAACGGGTTCGATGCCGTGCTCTTCACCAGCTACCACAACATCAACTACTACTCCGACTTCCTGTACACGGCGTTCGGGCGGCCGTACGCACTGGTCGTCACCCAGGACGGCTCGACCACCGTGTCCGCCAACATCGATGCCGGGATGCCCTGGCGGCGGTCGTTCGGCGAGAACGTCGTCTACACGGACTGGCGCCGCGACAACTTCGAGTTCGCCGTGCAGCAGGTCCTGGCGAAGCAGGGCATCTCACGCGGCACCCTCGGTGTCGAGGACGACCACCTGACCCCCGACGTGCGGGCCCGGATCGCCGCGGTCCTGCCCGGGATGACGTTCACCGACGTCGCGAAGGCCACGATGCGCCAGCGCATGATCAAGTCTCCCGAGGAGATCGAACTGATCAAGCACGGCGCGCGGATCGGTGACCTCGGCGGCGAGGCCATCCGTGCGGCGATCACCGAGGGCGTCCCCGAATTCGAGGTGGCGATCGCCGGCTCGAACGCGATGATCCGGGAGATCGCGGCCACCTTCCCGCACGCCGAACTGCGCGACACGTGGGTGTGGTTCCAATCGGGCATCAACACCGACGGTGCCCACAACTGGGCCACCAGCCGCCGCGTCGAACGCGGAGACATCCTGTCGCTGAACTGTTTCCCGATGATCGCCGGCTACTACACGGCCCTCGAACGCACCCTGTTCTACGGCGAGCCGTCGGCCGAGCACCTGCGGCTGTGGGAGATCAACGTCACGGTGCATCGCCGCGGGCTCGAGCTGATCAAGCCGGGCGCGGTCTGCAAGGACATCGCGGCCGAGCTGAACGAGATCTACGAGGCCGAGGGGCTGCTGCCGAACCGCACATTCGGGTACGGACATTCCTTCGGCGTGCTCTCGCACTACTACGGACGCGAGGCGGGCCTCGAACTGCGCGAAGACATCGACACGGTCCTCGAACCCGGCATGGTGGTGTCGATGGAGCCGATGATCATGGTTCCCGAGGGAATGCCGGGCGCCGGTGGCTACCGCGAACACGACATCCTGGTCGTCGGCGACGACAGCGCGGAGAACATCACCCGGTTCCCGTTCGGACCCGAGCACAACATCCTCGGCGTCTGACCGGTACGCCGACCCTGCCTCGGGTGTGGCAGGGTCGGCGGTGGTGTAGGCAGAAACCGAAGGAGCGCAACGATCATGAGTGTGGACGACGTCGATCGACTCGCGGACAACGGACCGGGCGAGCACGACGGTGACGCGAAGCCGTCCCCGTCGGTCCTCCTCAACGGACTGCGGGTGCTCGAATCCTTCTCGATCGCCGAACCGGTGCTCGGTGTCACCGAGATCGCGCGCAAGGTCGACCTGCACAAGAGCAGCGTTTCCCGGATGCTCGCCACCCTCGAGAAGGCCGGCTACGTCGAGCGTGACGAGGGCACCGGACGCTACCGGCTCGGTCTCGGTCTCATCGCGCTCGCCGGGCCGCTGCTGGCCAACCTCGACGTGCGCCGCGTCGCGCAGCCGGAACTGGAGGAACTCACCCGCCGCACCGGCGAGACCAGCGCGCTCATGGTGTGGAACGGACACGAATCCGTCGTCGTCGAACAGATTCCCAGTCCCAAACAGGTCAAGCACACCGCCGCTGTGGGCACCCGCTACGACACGTATGCGAGTTCGTCCGTCCAGGTGTTCCTGTCCGAGATGCCGCGGGCGGAGATCGAGCGGCTCTTCGACCGCCGCCTGCTCGTCGGACCCGAGGAGCAGGACTCGCGGGGTGAGTACTTCGACGAGTTGAGCGACACCCACGACCGCGGATACGCCGTCAACGACGGCCGGACGTCGATCGAGGAGGTCGGCATCTCGGCGCCGGTCCGCGATCACCGCGGCGTCCTCGTCGCGGCCGTGATGCTGTCCGCGCCACGGTTCCGGGTCCCGGAGTCCATGCTCGAGTCGCTCGGGCGGACGGTCGCCGAATCCGGCAGGCGGGTGTCGGCACGGCTGGGGGCACCCGCCGCGACCCGCGACTGACCGCAGCGCATCCGCTCGTCGGGTGGACCCCGCGGACTATTCTGGGTTGAGCGTGTCAGAGGTGGTGCAGGCCGATGGCGAACGACGATCCGTGGGCAACCCAGCGCCAGCCGGAGATCACGACCGAGCTGGCCGCGGCGGGGTTCGACGATGCCGTGGAGATCGGCCGCGGCGGGTTCGGGGTCGTGTACCGCTGCCTGCAGGAAGACCTCGACCGCACGGTGGCCGTCAAAGTCCTGACGTCGAACCTCGATCCCGACAACGTGACGAGGTTCGTGCGGGAGCAACGGGCGATGGGCCGGACGTCCGGGCACCCGAACATCGTGGCCGTCTACCAGGTCGGTGTCACCCGGAGCAGGCGGCCGTTCCTCGTCATGCCGTACCACTCGTTCGGTTCCCTCGAGGCGCAGATCCGTCGGTCGGGTCCTCTCGGGTGGCAGGAGGTGTTGCGGCTCGGGATCAAGATCTCCGGGGCCCTCGAGACCGCGCATCGCGGTGGGATGCTCCACCGTGACGTCAAACCCGCGAACATCCTGCTCACCGAATACGACGAACCGCAATTGACCGACTTCGGCATCGCCCGCGTCTCCGGCGGATTCGAGACGACGGCCGGCTCGATCACCGGCTCCCCGGCGTTCACCGCGCCCGAGGTGCTCGAAGGCCGGCCACCGACGGTCGAGTCGGACGTCTACAGTCTCGGGTCCACCCTGTTCTGCGCGTTGACCGGTCATGCCGCGTACGAGCGCCGGAGCGGTGAACAGGTGGTCGGTCAGTTCCTGCGGATCTCCACACAGGCGGTCCCCGACCTGCGGGACGCCGGAATCCCCGACGACGTGTGCAGTGCCGTCGAACATGCCATGGCCCGCGCGGTCGAGGACAGGCCGGGCGGCGCCGCCGACTTCGGCAACGAGCTCCGGGCGGTCGAGCGACGCAACGGTGTGGCCGTCGACGACATGTACATCCCGATTCAGCGGGCACCCGAGCAGCCGCACGATCATGCCGGCGAGTCCCCCCGGTCCCGCGGCCCCGGGCTCCCGTACAACGTGCGGACGCCGCCGACCCCGCCCGCGCCGGTGACGAAGTTCCGCCCACCCACCACCACCCGGCAGCTCGTGCCGCGACGCCGGCTCCTCGCCGTACTGCGCGCGGGCCGGGACCGCAGGCTGACGCTCGTCCACGCGCCGGCCGGGTTCGGCAAGAGCAGTCTGGTCGCCCAGTGGCGCGACGACCTGGTCGACGCCGGGACCGCGGTCGCGTGGTTGACCGTGGACCGCGACGACAACAACGTGGTGTGGTTCCTCGCCCACCTCGTCGAGGCGATCAGGCGGGTACGCCCGGAGGTCGTCACCGATCTGGGGCAGTCCCTGGAGGAGCACGGGGACGCGGTCGAACGGTTCGTCCTGACGTCGCTGATCAACCGGCTTCACGACAGCGAGGACGCCCTCGTCGTCGTGATCGACGACTGGCATCGCATCACCGGCTCCGGGCCGATCGACGCCATGAAGTTCCTGCTGGACAACGGCTGCCACCACCTGAAGATCGTCGTGGCGAGCAGGAGCCGGTCCGGGTTGCCGCTGAGCCGGATGCGGGTGCTCGACGAACTCAACGAAATAGCGTCCGAAGACCTGTGTTTCGATTTCGGCGAATCGCAGAACTTCCTGTCGGACCGGGTGCAGGTTCCGTTGAAGGACACCGAGATCGAACAACTCCGGGAATCGACCGACGGGTGGATCGCTGCACTGCAGCTGGCCTCGTTGTCGTTGCGCGAAGCGGGAAGTCCGGAGAACCTGATCGAACAGCTCCGGACGGGGACCGACGCGATCGGCGAGTACCTCGCCGAGAACGTGCTCGACGCCCTCGAACCCGACATGCTCGACTTCATGCTCGCCACGTCGGTGCCCGACAAGGTGTGCGGCGACCTGGCGTCGGCGCTGGGCGGCGTGCAGGACGGGCAAGCGAAACTCGAACAGGTCGCCGCCCGCGACCTGTTCCTCGGGAGGACGGGGGACGACCGACAGTGGTATCGCTATCACCACCTGTTCGCGCAGATCCTCCATCAGCGTCTCGAACGGGACCACCCCGGGCGCATCACCGACCTGCACCGCCGGGCGTACGACTGGTTCCGGGAGCGGCACCTGCTGGGCGAGGCCGTCGACCACATCCTCGCTGCCGGTGAACCGCAGAAAGCGGTGGAACTGCTCGAGGAGGACGACCTCTACCTCCTCGATCGGTCGCAGATGTCGACGCTGCTCTGCCTGATCGGGAAACTGCCCGCCGACCTGGTGGCCGCCAGCCCACGGCTGCAGCTCACCATCGGATGGGCGAACTGCGAACTCCAGCGACTCGAACTCGCGCAAGCCGCCCGAACCCGCGCGCTCGAGCAGATCGACAGCGGCGAGATGCCCGAGCGTCGCGCCGCCCAGCTCCGGGTGGAAGCGGATGTCCTGCAGGGCGACATCGAGGCGACCGCCGACCGCATCGAGGGTGTGCGGGAGCTCGTCACCGAATGCCTCGACCATCCCACGGAGTACCACCCCTTCGTGGTGTCGATGGCCGCTCTCATCGAAACGTTCGTGGACACGTGCGAATTCCGGTTCGAGGACGCCTACCGCAGGCAGAGCTGGGCGGCCCCGTATCACCGGCAGAACACCGGACCGTACTCCGTCGCGTACGGGTACTGTTTCGCCGGACTCGCGAAGTTCGAGCAGCTCGACGTCGGCGGTGCGATGGAGCTGTACCGCAAGGCGTTCCAGCTGGTCCGGGAGGCGGAGAACACGCAGTCGCAGCATGCGCGGCTCACCCGTACGCTTCTCGCCGAGGTCCACTACGAGCAGGGCCGGGTCGACGAAGCGGACGAGCTGCTCAACGAGACGTTCGACGCCGCCGCGCTCGGTGGCGCACCGGATTTCATGATCCGGCACTACTGCCTCAGGGCGCGGATCATGGCGGTGCGCGGCGATCGCGACGCCGCGGCACGACAACTCGACGAGGGGGTGCGGACCGCCGAGACGTTCTCGCTGCCCCGGCTGCGGGCCGCCGTCGACAACGAGCGGGTGCGGATCGGGCTGCCCCCGGCACCCGGGTTCGTGGCCGTCACACGCGAGACCCGGCGCACCCCGGCGAACGGGCTCGACCAGGCGACGGCGCAACTCGAGGAAGAGGCGGCCATCACGTTGCTCGCGGCGCAGGGCGATCCGGCGGCCGCGGATCTCGCGTGCGAATGGGCGAACGACTGGGTTCGGCAACTCGACGGGACCGGGCGGCACCGGGCCCGCCTGCAGGCGGGCCGGTTGCTCGTGTCGTGCCTGTGGGCTGCCGGACGTCGCGACGAGGCGCAGGCGATGCTGCTGCCGGCGGCGGTGGAGTGCGCCCGGCACGGGCTGATCCGGTTCCTACCCGACGGCGGCTCGAACGTCGTCGCGGCGCTGTCGGCGCTGCGGGAGAACGGTCACCCCGACCTGCCGCGGACGTTCGTCGACACCGTGCTCGATGCCGCGCAGTAATCGCCTCGCGGGAGCAGGTGCGCGGCGGCCGTCCGCCACGGGGCGAGCAGGGTCTCGAAGTGCGCGCTGGTGAAATCGTGCCGCCCGACGAGATCCGACACGGCGTGCGCTGCCGCCGCGTCGCGCACCGCGGTCGCGATGTCCGCGCACAGTTGCTCGTCCTCGCGCACTGTCGCCTCGTCCATGAAGTGCCGTTCCCACGCGGCGTCCTGGGCGCGGTACCAGGATTTGATCCGGCCCGCTTCCCAGGCCGCATCACGTGCGCAGGCCCAGGCGCCGAGCCGCCGGCGGCTGTCGACGACGCTTGTCGTCCGCGTCAGTGCTCCGAAGTGCCCGTGCAGGAGGGCCGCCGCTTCCACGGCGTGTCGCACCACGTCCTGCCAGTTCGGGCCGAAGCTCTGCTCGCATTCGTACTCCGTGACGGCGAACCTGTCGAGGACGGACAGCGCGTCGTCCACGACGTCGGCGTGGAGAAGGTACGAGCCCGGCAGCTCGCGTCGGCTCAGCAACTGGAAGGCCACGAACGCGTCGCCGCGGACCGGTGCACAGTGCACGAGCACGTCGAGCACCGACAGCCGGGTCTCGGGCGCGTAGTCGTCGCGCTTCCGCACCGGGTGCCGGCGGATGAAGTGCGCGGCGCGGGCGGGGAGAAGGCGGAGTTCGTCGGTGATCATGTCAGCACTCGACGTAGTTGACCGGGACGTTGACGGCCAGACCGCCGGTCGACGTTTCCTTGTACTTCGACAGCATGTCGGCGCCGGTCGAGCGCATCGTCTCGATCACCTGGTCGAGGCTGACGCGGTGGGTGCCGTCGCCGCGCAGGGCCATGCGAGCAGCGTTGATGGCCTTGCCCGCCGAGATCGCGTTCCGTTCGATGCACGGAATCTGCACCAGCCCTTCGATGGGATCGCACGTGAGGCCGAGGCTGTGCTCCATCGCGATCTCCCCGGCATTCTCCACCTGTTCCGTTGTGCCGCCGAGGATCTCGGCGAGCCCGGCAGCGGCCATGGACGCCGCGGAACCCACCTCACCTTGGCAGCCGACCTCGGCTCCGGAGATCGACGCGCGTTCCTTGTACAGCGAGCCGACGGCGCCGGCGGCGAGGAGGAAGCGGATCGCGGTGTCGTCGGGATCCGACTTCCCGGCCGGGGTGTAGTGAACGGCGTAGTGCAGCACCGCGGGGATGATGCCCGCGGCCCCGTTGGTCGGGGCGGTGACGATCCGGCCGCCGGATGCGTTCTCTTCGTTGACGGCCAGCGCGACGAGGTTGACCCAGTCCTCGGCGAATGCGGGATCACGGTGCGGGTCTTCCTGATCCAGGCGGAGGTACCAGTCCCGTGCGCGGCGGCGCACGCGCAGAGCGCCGGGAAGGATCCCGTCGCGCGCGATCCCGCGCTTCTCGCATTCCACCATGACGTCGCGGATATGGAGGAGCCGTTCGTAGATTTCCACGGTCGACCGCGTTTCGCGTTCGAACTGGAGCATCACGTCACTGATGGTGTAGCCGTGGCGGGCCGCGACGTCGAGGAGTTCCTTGGCGGACCCGAACGACAGTCCGCCGGTGGCGGTGCGCGGCGGCTGTGCACTCTCCGCTTCGGTGACGACGAAGCCGCCGCCGATGGAAAAGTAGGTTTCGCTGTGGATCTCGACGCCGGCGGCCGTGGATGCGGTGATCCTCATCCCGTTCGGGTGCAGCGGCAGGATGGTCAGCGGATGGAGGACGAACTCGTCTTCGGCGAGCGCGACCTCGTGCGATCCGCCGACCCTGATGTGCCGGGTACTGCGCATCTCCTCGAGGCGTCGTTCCATCTCCTCGGTCTCGATCTTCTCGGGAAAGTACCCCTCGAGTCCGAGCAGCACCGCGGACATCGTTCCGTGGCCCGCCCCCGTGGCGGCGAGCGAGCCGTACAGGTCGACACGGATGTCCGCTACCTCGGGCAGGGCGTCGAGGGCGCGGAGGTCGGAGACGAACCGCGCGGCGGCGCGCATCGGTCCGACGGTGTGCGAACTCGAGGGGCCGACGCCGACGGAGAACAGGTCGAACACGCTGATGGTCATGGGATTACACCGCCTCACTGAGTTCGTTGGCGTATTGCGCGGGGGTGAGGAGTCCGTAGGCGGACGACGTCGGCGACGGGAGGACGGCGAACAGCCAGCCGCGGTGGAACGGGTCGTCGGCGACGAGTCGCGGATCCGCGAGGGCGTCGGTATTCGTCATCGTGACGAGTCCGCTGATCGGCGCGTACACGGTGACGACGGTCCGCGCGGAAGTCCACACGAGCGCGCAGGGGGCGCCGGCCTCGATCGTGCTGCGCACTGCCGGAAGTTCCAGCCCGACCACCTCGATTTCGTCGAGTGCCGAGTCCGTGACCCCGGCCCGGAGCGGGTAGTCGGAGAAGCTCTGTCCCGGTGCGAGGGCCAGCCAGCTGTGCGTGGCCGTGAACCGTCGATCCGAGGGAATCTTTCCAGCTCTCATGCCTTGTCCTTTGACAGTCGGGCGTTGTGGTCGCGGAGTCGCGCGTGTGATCCAACAGGTCTGACATTGATATATCAGTATGAGTCATAACAGTAGGTCAGGTGCGGGGGTGGGTCAAGAGGTGGTCTGGAAACGTCCGGAAACTAGGGGGCTACGGCCGGAGGGTCGCGGGCAGCACACCTTTGAGTGAGCTCGTCACGGCGAGCGCCTCGGCGGCCAGGAGATCGGCCGGCGTGAGAATGCGTTCGCGCATCAGCCCACGGTCGAGCTGCCAGGACCGCTCGACACCCGGCAGGCACCCCGACGACAACGGTGGCGTCCACCAGACGCCGTCGATCCGGGCGGCGAGATTCGCGATCGTGGTCTCGGTGACGTGCCCGAGTTCGTTGACCAGCACGACGTCGTCGGCCCCGGGATGGCGGTGTCGCCTGCGGTCGTACCGCTCGCGCAACGTCGTCTTGTGTCCGAGGAGGACGTCCCGGGAGTCGACGGGCTCGTCGTCGAGCACGAGAGACACCGAGGCCGGCGCGACCGGCGGCCCGAAGACATCGACGTCCACACCGCCGGCACGGTGCAGGCGCACGCGGACCCGGGCCTCGCCGACACCCGCCAGCCGCTGCGCGAGGTGGCGCCGGAGGTCCCGTTCCCGGAACTCGTACCCGAGCACGGCTGCGGAACGGGCCAGGCGTCGGAGATGACGCTCCGCGTGCCGCAGACCGGTCCGCGGATCGTGATACATCGTCTCCATCAGCTGAGCAACCGTACCGAGCAGCTGCGCCTCAGCTGTATCGATCGGCTGGACCCCAGCGGCATCGATCGTCGCGACACCGGCGGCGGACACGGAGGCGTTCACGGGGCGGAGGCTCGATTCGACGCGTGGCTGGGGCTGGCGGCACCACGATATACGAGTGAACGGAGCACGGACACCGCGTCCACGGTCGCGGACACGTCGTGCACCCGGAGGAGGGCGGCCCCGTTCTGCGCGGCAATCAGGGCTGCGGCCACCGAGGCGGCCTGACGGTGGTCGACGCCGCGGCCGGTGATCGTGCCGAGCATGCCCTTCCGGGACAGTCCGGCCATCACGGGAACACCGAGATCCGTGATCTGCCGGAGCTCGGACAACAGGGTGAGGTTGTGGGCGAGGGTCTTGCCGAATCCGAAGCCCGGGTCGACCATGATGTGCTCGAGGGGAATTCCCGCGCCCCGGCAGGCACCGACACGGTCGACGAGGAACCCGCGCACCTCGGACACGACGTCGCCGTACTCCGGCGATTTCTGCATCGTCTCGGGCTCGCCGCGCATGTGCATCAGGCACACGGGCACGTTCAGGTCGGCGGCGGCGCGCAGCGCACCCGGAAGCCGGAGGGCACGAACGTCGTTGATCATCGACGCGCCGGCGGCGACCGCCGCGCGCATGACGTCCGGTCTCGAGGTGTCGACCGAGATCGGGACCGAGGTGAGCTCGGCGAGTTGCTGGACGACAGGAATCACGCGCGCGATCTCGTCCGTTACGGAGGGCGGTCGGGATCCGGGACGGGTCGATTCGCCTCCGACATCGAGGAGGTCGGCGCCCTCCGCGACCAGGGACAGGGCGTGCTCGACCGCGGCGGCGGTGTCGAGGTATCGACCACCGTCGGAGAACGAATCCGGGGTCACGTTGACGATTCCGCAGATTAGGGGAACGTCGCGTGACAGAGCGTCGAGCAGTCGGCCGTGGCCGGTCGCGATGAGCGTCGGGAAGGGAACCATCCGGCGCACCTCCTTTCGGAAGGGGAGTCGGTCCGGAGGACGGCACCATGCCGTCCACCCGGACCGACGCTGTCGCTTTACACGGGGTCGACGCCGAACTCCTCGGCGGCGTCGATCAGCCACTCCGCGAGGTACCGGGCGAACGACGACCGCACGAGGATCCGGTAATCGGTTCCCTCGTCGTCGAGCGCGATCAGGATCACGCCCGCGAGGCCGAGCATGGTCTGCACCGCAGTGCCGCGGACGAACACCCTCGGATGCAGATCCAGTGAGCAACCCTTCTCGAGGACGTCGCGGGCGTGAGTGCCGCGCAGCCGCAGGGTGGTTCGCTGTCCGGAGACGTCGATCGCGGCTCCGCCGTGGGGTGTCACCGCCGCCCGCAGGTCCGACTCGAGAGCGGGCGCCGACTGTGCCCTAGTGGTGATCAGCCACTCCTCGGGACCGAGCCAGACGGCGGTCATCGCGTCGGTGCCCGCCGACGTCGACGCCGCGGTGGGGAGATCGAACCCGAGGACCGTCGCGGCGGCGCCGGCTCCCGGTCCGGCCGGGTCGACCCACAGGTCGACCATCGCGACGAACGGTTCCTCGGCGACGCTCACCGACTCGGGGAGTGCAGAGAATTTCTGGTCCCAGCCGTGCAGGGGGCTGAGGGGGACGAGGGTGTCAGCCATCGCGACGTGCTCCTTCGGGATCGACGAGGACGGAACTGGTGACCTCGACGGCGACCAGGTTTCCGTCCACCGGGACGTGCAGGGTGTCGCCGAGCCGGGCGCGGCCGCCCTTGACGAGGGCGAGCCCGAACGGGCGGCCCAGTTCGGCGCTGAGGTAGCTCGAGGTGACGTGCCCGAGCATCGGCACCGGCGGAGGCGGCAGGATCCCGTCGGCGATCTCTTCGATGATCTGCGCGCCCTCGGGCAGCACGGTCTGCTTGTCGAGCGGGAGCAGTCCGACGAACTGCTTGCGCAGCGGGTTCTGGTTCTCCTCCCGGGTGAAGGAGCGTTTCCCGATGAAGTCGCGCTTCTTCTTCGACACGGCCCAGCTCATCCCGAGGTCCTGCGGGGTGACCGTGCCGTCGGTGTCCTGACCGATGATCGGGTAACCCTTCTCGGCGCGCAGGACGTGCATGGTCTCGGTGCCGTACGGGGTGATGTCGAACTTCTCGCCCGCGGCGATCAGGCGCGCCCAGACCGCGGGTGCGTGCCAGCCGTCGACGTTGACCTCGAACGCGAGTTCGCCGGAGAAGCTGATCCGGGCGACCCGGACGTGGACGCCGCCGAGGGTGGTATCGCGCCACGCCATGAACGGGAACGCGTCGTTGGTGACGTCGAGGTCGGGGAAGACCTCACCGATGACGTCGCGCGAGCGCGGTCCGACGACGGGGAACGTGGCCCACTGTTCGGTGACCGAGGTGAGCCGTACCGACAGGTGCGGCCATTCGGTCTGCAGCCACTCCTCCATCCAGTCGAGGATCTTCGCGGCGCCACCGGTGGTCGTGAAGACCTGGAAGCGGTCGTCGGCCAGGCGCATCACGGTGCCGTCGTCGATGACCATGCCGTCGACGCCGCACATGACGCCGTAGCGGACCATGCCGACCTTCAGGGTGCTCATCATGTTCGTGTAGATCATGTCGAGCAGCACACCGGCGTCGGGACCCTGGACGTCGATCTTGCCGAGAGTGGAGCCGTCGAGGATGCCGATGCTGCGGCGCACGGCAGCGCATTCGCGCAGCACCGCGGCGTCCATGTCCTCCCCGGGCAGGGGGTAGTAGCGGGGACGCTTCCACTGGCCGACGTCCTCGAACACCGCGCCGCGGCCGACGTGCCAATCGTGCAGCGCCGTCACCCGTTCGGGGTCGAAGAGGGCGCCGCGGCTGCGGCCGGCGAGGGCGGCGAACGCGACCGGGGTGTAGGGCGGCCGGAACGTGGTGGTGCCCAGCGTCTCGATCGGCCTGCCCAGCAGTTCGGCCGTGATGCCGGAGGAGATCACCCCGGACGTCTTGCCCTGGTCGTGTGCGGTGCCGATGGTGGTGTAACGCTTGATGTGCTCCATCGACGTCATCCCGGCACCGACGGCGCGGGCGAGGTCGGCGACCGTCGCGTCGCGCTGCACGTCGACGAACTGGGTGTCCTCGCCGGCGACGTCCCGCACCCGCCAGAGGACCAGCGGAGTGGACTGTTCGATCGCGGGTGCAGGTTCGGGGTCGATCGTGCGCTCGGGAACGGTGAAGCCGAGGTCGCGCATGATCGACTGACCGGCGGTCTGGCCGTCGCGCAGGCACCCGTCCAGGTCGAACACACCGTTCGCGGACCCGGCGACGGAGACTCCGTCGAGGTCCTCGCCGGGCACGAAGGCACCGAGGTTCTCGTCGTAGCGGAGCTTGCCGCGGGCCTGGGAGAACAGGTGCACGGCCGGATTCCAGCCGCCGCTGACGAGCAGGACGTCGCAGGCGAGGGGGACGCGGAACCGGTGATCGGTGTCCGTGCGGTGCGACACGACGGCGTGGCTGATCCGGCCGTTGCCGCGGGTGCCGGATACCACCGAGCCGGTACGGATGGTGATGCCGCGCGTGTCGCATTCACGCTGCCAGCGGGCGGGTGCCTCGTCGCGGGCCTCGACGATCGCGTTGATGCGGACGCCGGCGTCGTGCAGGTCGATCGCGGCTTCGTAGGCACTGTCGTTGGTGGTGAACACGACGGCCTGCTCACCCACCTTGACGCCGTAGCGGTGCAGGAAGGTGCGGGCGCCGTGCGCGAGCATGATGCCTGGTCGGTCGTTGTCGGTGAAGACGACGGGCCGCTCGTGCGCTCCGGCGGCGACGAGGATGTGCCGGGCGCGGATACGCCAGACGCGCTGGCGGCTCAGCGCCGCGGGGGCCTCGACACCGAGATGGTCGGTGCGGCGCTGCAGGGCGAGGACGAAGCCGTCGTCGTAGTTGCCGAATGCGGTGGTGCGCTGCAGATGCAGCACGTCCGGGTACGTGTCCAGTTCGGCGACCGCGGCCGCGACCCACTCGAGGGCGGGTGCGCCGTCGATGAGGTCGGTGCTGCCGAGGAGGTCGCCGCCGGCTTCGCTCTGCTCGTCGACGAGCACCACCCGCGCACCCGCCCGGGCCGCCGTGAGCGCGGCGGCGAGACCGGCCGGTCCGGCGCCGGCGACGAGGAGGTCGGTGTGGACGTGCTTGGCGTCGTACTTCGCCGAATCGGGGATCTCGGCGAGCCGTCCCTGACCGGGGATGCCGCGGGCGACGAGGCCGTCGAACAACTCGATGGTGGTGGCGAGCAGCATCGGCTCGGGGAACGGCTCCTCGATCTGCACGAGACCGCCGGTGTCCTCCGCCCACGCCGCGGTGATGCCGCGGGCCCGGCCGAGTTTGATGCTGGTGGTGATCTGGTGGACGCCGTTCGCGAGCAGGGCCGAGCCCAGCGTGTCACCGGGGTGACCGGTCAGTTCCCGGCCGTCGAACGTGAAGGTGTAGGAGGTGTCGCGGTCGAGGCGACCGCCCTGGCGGGTGCGGAAGGGTGCGTTCACGATATCGTCGGCTTCTGCTCGTCCAAGCGGTAGACGCTGTGGAATCGGTAGGTGGCGGTGTCGCGTACGGCGTTGAACCAGCGCCGGCAGCCGGCGCTGTGGTTCCACCGTTCCGCGAAGAGACCTTTCGGGTTCGCGCGGAAGAACACGAAGTGCGCCCACTGCTCGTCGGTCAGCGATTCGGGGTCTTCCGGATAGACGACGTGGGCTTCGCCGCCGTAGTGGAACTCGGTTTCCTCACGGGATCCGCACCACGGGCATTCGATGAGTTGCATTGTGGCTCCTGACCTTCAGTGCGCGACGGCGGCGGCGCCGTGCTCGTCGACGAGGGCGCCGGTGACGAACCGGTCGAGGCTGAACGGCGCGATGAACTCGTGCGGTTCGTCGTTCGCGATGGTGTCCGCCAGACACCAGCCCAACCCGGGGGTGGCCTTGAATCCGCCGGTGCCCCAACCACAGTTGAGGTACACGTTGTCGTAGGGGGTGCGTCCGACGATCGGGGAGGCGTCGGGGCACACGTCGACGATGCCGCCCCAGGTGCGCAGCAGATGCGCGCGGGCGAAGACGGGGAACAACTCCACCGCGGCCGCCATCTGGCGCTCGATGATGTGGAACGCGCCGCGCTGGCCGTACCCGTTGTAGGAGTCGACACCGGCGCCCATCACCAGTTCACCCTTGTGCGCCTGCGAGACGTACACGTGGATGGCGTTGGACATCACGATGGTCGGGTGCACGGGCTCGAGCAGTTCCGAGACCAGCGCCTGCAGCGGGTGGCTCTGCACGGGGGTGCGGATGCCGAGCATGTCGGTGAGCGTCGAGGTGTGCCCGGCCGCGCACAGCGCGACCTGACCGGTCGCGATGTCGCCGCGGGTGGTGCGCACCCCGGTGACCTTGTTGCCGTCGGTGACGAACCCGGTGACCTCACAGTTCTGGATGATGTCGATGCCCGCCTCGTCGGCGCGGCGCGCGAATCCCCAGGCCACGTAGTCGTGCTTGGCGATGCCGGCGCGCGGCTGATACGTCGCGCCCATCACCGGGTAGCGGATGTCGCTCGAGATGTTCACCAGCGGGCACAGCTTCTTGACCTCGTCGGGTCCGACCCACTCGGCGTCGATGCCGTTGAGCTTGTTGGCCTCGACACGGCGGACGCTGTCGCGGACGTCCTGCAGGCTGTGCGCGAGGTTGAGGACGCCGCGCTGGCTGAACAGGATCGGGTAGTCGAGGTCGTCCTCGAGACCCTCCCACAGCTTCAGGGCGTGCTCGTAGATCTTGGCGCTCTCGTCCCACAGGTAGTTCGACCGGATCAGCGTGGTGTTGCGGGCCATGTTGCCCCCCGCGAGCCAGCCCTTCTCCAGAACCGCGACGTTGGTGATGCCGTGGTTCTTGGCGAGATAGTGCGCGGTGGCGAGGCCGTGCCCGCCGCCGCCGACGATCACGACGTCGTACGACTTCTTCGGTTCCGGTTTGCGCCACAGGAAGTCGGGGTGGTCGGGCAGGTGGGCGCCGGGTGGCTGGGTGGCACTCATCAGTTTGCCTCCGTGAGGTCGGGGTACAGCGGGAAGCGCAGCGCGAGGGCGTCGACGCGGCCGCGGAGTTCGTCGAGTCCGGCCTCGTCGGTGGCCGGTCGCAGCGCGTAGCTGATGATGTCGGCGACCTCGGTGAACGCGTCCAGGTCGAAACCGCGGGTGGCGAGCGCGGGGGTGCCGATCCGCACCCCGGAGCTGACCATCGGCGGACGCGGGTCGAACGGTACGGCGTTGCGGTTCACCGTGATACCCACGCGGTGCAACCGGTCCTCGGCCTGCTTGCCGTCGAGCTCGGATTCGCGCAGATCCACCAGCACCAGGTGCACGTCGGTGCCGCCGGACACGACGCTGATCCCCGCCGCGCGGGAGTCGGGCTGCAGCAGCCGGTCGGCGAGAATCTTCGCGCCGGCGAGCGTGCGTTCCTGGCGCTCCCGGAACTCGGGCTCGGCGGCGAGCTTGAATGACACGGCCTTGCCGGCGATGACGTGCTCGAGCGGGCCGCCCTGCTGTCCGGGGAACACCGAGGAGTTGAACTTCTTGGCCAGTGCCTCGTCGTTGGTGAGGATGACGCCGCCGCGCGGACCGCCGAGCGTCTTGTGCGTCGTCGACGTGACCACGTGGGCGTGCGGGACGGGGGAGGGGTGCAGTCCGGCGGCGACGAGTCCGGCGAAATGCGCCATGTCGACCATGAGGTACGCGCCGACCTCGTCGGCGATGCGCCGGAACGCGGCGAAGTCGAGCTGCCGGGGATAGGCGGACCAGCCGGCCAGGATCAGCTTCGGGCGGTGCTCACGCGCGAGACGCTCCACCTCGTCCATGTCCACGAGATGATCGTCCTCGCGGACGTGGTACGCGGCGACGTCGTAGAGCTTGCCGGAGAAGTTCAGCTTCATCCCGTGGGTGAGGTGACCGCCGTGCGCGAGGTCCAGGCCGAGGATGCCGTCGCCGGGCTTCAGCAGTGCCGACATCGCGGCGGCGTTGGCCTGCGCCCCGGAGTGCGGTTGCACGTTGGCGAACTTCGCGCCGAACAGCTCGGTGAGGCGGTCGATGGCGAGCTGCTCGATGACGTCGACGTGCTCGCACCCGCCGTAGTAGCGGCGTCCGGGGTAGCCCTCGGCGTACTTGTTCGTCAGCACCGACCCCTGCGCCTGCATCACCGCGAGCGGGGCGAAGTTCTCGCTGGCAATCATTTCCAGGGTGCCCTGCTGTCGCTCGAGCTCGGCCGCGATCGCCCGGTGCACGGCGGGGTCGAGATCGGCGAGCGAATGAGTCAGCGTCGGGTTCGCTGCTGCCACCTCGGTGAGGTGTGCGGTGTCCACGGTCATGGTTCGCCTTTCTGGAAGGTCAGTTGACTTGGAACTGATATATCAACTGGAAAGTAGAGTAAGGTCAGCACCGGACAAAGGTCAATAGCTCCGGCAAATCAGGGAGACGGAACATGAGCCTGGCGCATTCTTCGGTCGCGGACACGGCATCGAACGGCGGCACCAACGCCGACCGCGCGTACGAGATCGTGCGCGAACGCCTGGTCATGCTGGACATCCGGCCCGGCGAGCCGATCAACGACGACCGTCTCGCCGAGGAACTCGGATTCGGCCGGACACCCGTGCGGGAAGCGCTCAAGCGCCTCGAGCGGGAACGTCTCGTCGTCGCCTACCCACGTCGCGGCACGTTCGCCACAGCCGTCGACATGACCGACCTCGCCGACATCTCCGAGATCCGCAAGCAACTCGAACCGACCGCGGCGGCCAGGGCGGCGCGGACGGCGTCCCAGGACGCGCGGGCCCGGCTGACCGCGCTGGCCGACGAGATCGCCGAGATCGCCGACAGTGAAGACCCGCGCGACGTCCTGCGCAAGGACGTGCGCGTGCACCGCGAGATCTACCGCGCGTCCGGGAACCCTCACCTCGAGGACATCCTCGTCAGCCTCGACGCGCACGCCACCCGCATCTGGTGCCTCTTCCTCGACCGGCTGCCCGACGTCGCGAGCCACGTCCGCGAGCACGTGGCCCTGCTGCGGGCCATCGTCGACGGCGACGAGGACACCGCCTCGTCGCTGACCCTCGCCCACGTCGCCGGCTTCGAGAAGGCCATCCGCGACCTGCTGTAGGCGCTTCGCGCCCGTGAGTGGTTAACGAGTCCAGGGACTCGTTAACCACTCACGGGCGGCGGAGCCGCCTCAGCTGAACACCACCGTCCGATGACCGTGCAGCAGGACGCGGTTCTCGCAGTGCCAGCGCACGGCCCGCGACAGCGCGAGGGCCTCGGCGTCCTGCCCGACCGTGGCGAGTCGCGCCGGGTCGAAGGAGTGGTCGATGCGGATGACTTCCTGCTCGATGATGGGACCCTCGTCCAGATCGGGTGTCACGTAGTGGGCGGTTGCCCCGACCTGCTTGACGCCGCGATCGAATGCCTGGTGGTAGGGCTTGGCGCCCTTGAAACCGGGCAGGAACGAGTGGTGGATGTTGATGGCCCGTCCGCGCAGTGCCCGGCACGCGTCGTCCGACAGGACCTGCATGTACCGGGCGAGGACCACGAGATCCGCATCGAACTCGTCGACGAGTTCGAGGAGCCTGGCCTCCGCCTGCGGCTTGGTGGCCGGCGTGACCGGGACGTGGACGAACGGCAGCCCGGCGGCTTCGGCCATCGGGCGCAGCACCTCGTGATTGGAGACGACGGCGACGAGTTCGGCGCCGAGGTTGCCTGCGCGCCAGCGGAAGATGAGGTCGTTGAGGCAGTGGCCCATCTTGGAGACCATGACGATCACCCGGGGCAGGTCGCTGCCGTTGAAGTTGAACGTCATGCCGAATTTCGCGGCGACGCTCCCGAATTCGGCTGTGAGGCGCTCGATGTCGACGTCTTCTGCCGACACGAACGACGTGCGGAGGAAGAACGCGTCGCTCCGGGTGTCGTCGAACTGCTGGTGCTCGGCGATATCGCAGTTCTGCTCGAAGAGAAAGGAGCTGACTGCGTGAACGATCCCGGGACGCTGAGCGCAGCTGAGCGTCAGGGTGAAGGTCTGGGTCATGTGGGTCTCCTCGATGCCGGACCAATTGAGGTGTCAGTCCGAGCGAACTGATATATCAGAATGGGCCCATGCTATTTCAGGCGGGACGAGCGGGTCAAGGGGTGGAGACGGAGTCAGGCGCCGCTTCGGGCTCCGGCGAGCAGGGAGTCCGATCGAGTCTGGGCGTACTGGGTCGCGGCGGCGTCGACCGTGTGGTTGAGCAGCAACGCCGTGGTCACCGGTCCCACCCCTCCGGGGACCGGGGTCAGCGCGCCGGCCCGACCGTCGACGGCTGCGGCGTCGACGTCACCGAGCAGTTGCCCGTCCGCGGTCGCCGTGGTCCCGACATCGATGACGACGGCGCCGTCGGCGACGTGGTCGGCCGTGATCAGTCCGGGAATGCCGACCGCGACGACAAGGATGTCGGCGTCACGGGTGCCCGCGGCCAGGTCGGTGGTGTGCCGGTGGCAGACGGTCACCGTCGCGTTGCGTTGCACGAGCAGATGCGCGACGGGACTTCCGACGACAGTCGATCTGCCGACCACCGCGGCCGTCCTGCCGTGCGGGGAGATTCCGTGGTGATCGAGGAGCGCGATGACGGCCTGTGCGGTGGCGGGCGCGAACGCGGGCAGACGCGCGACGAGACGGCCGAGGCTGACCGGATTCGCGCCGTCGACGTCCTTCGCGGGGTTGATCGCCTCCCGCAGTGCGTCGAGGTCGGTGCCGTCCGGCAGGGGTGTCTGCAGGATGATTCCGTGGACGTCCGGGTCGTGGCCGAGTTCGACGAGCGTGCTGCGGATCTGCTCGGTCGACGCCACGGCGCCGAGATCGACGATGTCGCAGAGGATTCCGGTGCGCTTGGCGGCCGACGCGATGGAACGCACGTACCAGGCGGTCGATTCGTCGTCGGTGGCCTGCACGACCGCCAGCTTGGGCCGGACACCGATTTCGGCGAGGGCCGCGGCGGCGACGGATGCGTCGTTGCGGATGGAGGTGGCGAGTTCGGCGCCACCGAGGCTTCTGGTCATGAAGTCAGCTGCTTTCGTACTCGTGTCGTGACGGCGTCGGCACGCTCGACGATCGCGTCGACGCCGGACAGGCACTCGGTGAGGGCCCGGCGGGTGTCCGCATCGGTGATACCCGGCAGGTTCACCTCGATGTTGACCCGGGCGGTGGTGGCGGCTGCGCGGGCGGCCTCGGCGGCGGCCGCGACGTCGCTGACGACGGTGCGGTTCGCCACCGGCAGCAGGACGTCGGCGAGCGCGACGACGTCGCCTGCCGCGACCACCACCTCGGCGGGGACCGCGGCCGCGCCGGCGAGGGCGGTCGCGATCGCCGACGTGCGCGTTCCGGATTCGTCGTCCGTGTCCTGGGGGAGCCGGTAGGCGTCGATGACGGCCGTGAATGCTGCCATGTCGTCCTCGGCGAACTGCAGTGCCTTCTCGCGGAACGCATCCGCGGCCGCGCAGATGCGTTCGACGAGCATCCCGTGGTCGGCGTACCTCTTGCCGGTGGTGTAGCGGGCGACCATCGAGACCAGCGCGGCGGCCTGGCCGAGGTGGAGCGCGCCGGTCGCGCCGCCGCCGGGTGCGGGAGTCCGATCGGCGAGCGAATCCAGGAATCCGGCGATCGTGTCGTCTCGGAGGGTCATGACCGGATCTTCTTCATCTCGGGGTCGACGAGCGGCTCGGCCACGACGGTGGCCGGGATGCGGCGTCCGAAGTACTCGATCTCCACCGGGGTGTCGACGGTTGCGTTCGCGGGAAGCCAGGCGTAGGCGATGGGCGCCCCGACCGTGTGACCGAACGCGGCGCTCGTGACGTATCCGGCGGGCTGTCCGTCGACGAACACCGGCTCGTGGCCGAGGACCACCGACGTGCGGTCGTCGATCATGAGGCACGCCAGGCGCCGCTCCACCGTCTCGTCGGAGACGCCGTCGAGCGCGTCGCGCCCACGGAAGTCGCCCTTCTGCAGTCGCACCGCGAACCCGAGACCGGCCTCGTAGGGGTTGTGCTCGGTGGTCATGTCGCTGCCCCACGAGCGGTAGCCCTTCTCCATCCGCAGGCTGTTGAACGCGGCGCGGCCGGCGGCGATGACGTCGTACTTCTGCCCCTCCGCCCACAGCAGATCCCACAGGCGCAGACCGTTGTCGGCGGACGTGTACAGCTCCCAGCCGAGTTCGCCGACGTACGACAGGCGCATCGCCGTGACGGGCACCCTGCCGATGCGGACCTGCTTCGCACGGAAGTACTTGAAGTTCTCGTTCGTGAAGTCGTCGGAGCTCAGTGCCTGCACCAGATCCCGGGCGCGCGGACCCCACAGCCCGATCCCGCACGTGCCGCCGGTGATGTCCCGGATCTGCACACTGCCGTCGTCGGGGGACTGCCGGCGGAAGTAGTCGAGGTCGAGGTTGCCGTTGGCACCGACTTGGAAGACGGTGTCGGACAGTCGCGTGACGGTGAGGTCGCTGCGGACGCCACCGGCGTCGTCGAGCGCGAGCGTGTAGGTGACCGACCCGACGGACTTGTCCATCTTGCCGGTCGTCAGCCGGTCGAGCAGGGCCAGCGCGCCGGGGCCGCTGATCTCGAGGCGCTTCAGCGGTGTCATGTCGTACATCGCCACGGACGTGCGGGTGCGCCAGGCCTCCGCCGCGGCGATGGGGGAGTGGAACATCGCCGCCCACGGTTCCCGGGCCGGCGGCTGCCATTCGGCCGGAAGGTCCTGCACCAGATGGGCGTTGGACTCGAACCAGTGCGGGCGTTCCCAGCCGGAGCTCTCCAGGAACACGGCGCCGAGTTCCTTCTGGCGAGCGTGGAAGGGGCTGACCCGCAGGTCGCGGGGAGACTCCTTGGGCTGCAGCGGGTGCAGCACGTCGTAGATTTCGACGAAGTTCTGCTGCGACGTCTCGCTGACGTAGTCGGGTGCGAGCTGGATCTCCTCGAAGCGGTGCACGTCGCAGCCGTGCAGTTCGACCTCGGAGCGGCCGTCGACGAGCAGTTGCGCGACGGCCCGGCCGACACCGGCGGAGTGCGTCACCCACACTGCCTCGGCGATCCAGAACCCGGCGACGTCCGGGGACTCGCCGATGAGCGGTCCACCGTCCGGGGTGAACGAGAAGACCCCGTTGAAACCGGCGTCCAGTTTGGCGGATTCGAGGCACGGCAGCAGCAACTTGCTCTGCTCCCACGACGGCGCGAAGTCCTCTTCCGTGAACGGCAGCATCGACGGCATGTCGGAGGCGGAGACGTCGTCGCTCTCGTCCAGGTCGCGGAGGTTCACCGGCATCGGGCGGTGGGCGTACGTGCCGATGCCGAGACGGTCGACGTGCTCACGGAAGTACAGATCCTGGTCCTGGTGGCGCAGGATCGGGAAGCCGGCCTCGGCGAGTTCGGTGTTCCGCCCGACGAGTTCGGGAATCTGCTCGGTCTTCGCGTACTGGTGCGCCAGGGGGAGCAGCGGAACGTCCATGCCCACCATCGCGCCGATGTCGGGACCCCAGAAGCCTGCGCAGGACACCACGATGTCGGCGGGGATCACACCGTCCGGGGTGGCGACGCCGGTCACCTTGCCGCCGCTCTGCTCGATCCCGATCACCTTCGTCGAACCCTGGAACACGGCACCGCGGGCTTCGGCGCGCCGGGCCAGCGCGACGACGACGCGGGACGCCTTCGCGAGGCCGTCCGTCTCCACGTACAGCCCGCCGAGAACCCGCTTCTCGTCCAGCAACGGGTGCAGCTTCGCGCACTCGGCCGGGTCGAGGACTGCGCCCTCGATGCCCCAGGACGTGGCCCAGCCCTGCTTGCGGTGCAGATCGGCGAGTCGCTCGGGGGTGGTGGCCACCTCGAGCCCGCCGAGCTGGTTGAAGCACCATTCGCCGTCCACGTCGAGTCCGACGAACTTCTCGACCGTGTACCGGGCGAACTCGGTCATCGTCTTGGACGCGTTGGTCTGGAACACCAGGCCCGGTGCGTGTGACGTGGAGCCTCCGGTGAGCGGCAACGGTCCCTGGTCGAGCACCGTGATCCGATCCCAGCCGCGAGCGGTGAGCTCGTCGGCCAGATTCGCGCCGACGATGCCGGCTCCGATGATCACTACGCGCGGTGACCCCATGATGGTCCTCCTGGTTGGGTGGGTGCCTGTGTGTGGCGAAGTTGCGGGAGATTCGGTGTTCGGTGTGGGCTCGAACGGCGCCGGAAAAGACTGTGAATTGCGAAACGGATCGGACTGATCCGAACCAATGTCGACAACTGATATATCAACACATTAGGTCCGGAAGAGTGAGGGGGTCAACCCCGAATTGCGCGTAATTCCATGACGATTGGCTCCGGAAAAAGCACCAATTCCGCGATCGACCGTGGAAATGTGCACCGTGCGCGACGGTGATGACGCGGAACCGGGTGTGGATGGAGGTAACCGTCGCACGGTGATGTCGCCTATCCTGAAGTCGCGATGACTGAATTGGACGATAATTCGAATGGAGATCGGAGCCGGCCGTCCGGCGCTGTGCAGTCAGTGGACCGCGCTCTGGCGGTACTCGAAATCCTGGCGAGGCTCGGTACCGCCGGCGTCACGGAAATCGCCGAGGAGTTGGGTGTCCACAAGTCGACCGCGTCGCGCCTCGTTGCCGTTCTGGATTCGCGAGGCTACGTCGCGCAATTGAAGAACCGGGGAAAATTCCAGCTCGGCAATTCCATCGTCCGGCTGGCCCGCACCGCGTCGCCGGACGGCGATCTGGTGCGGCAGAGTCAGGAATTGTGCGCCGAACTGGCGGAAACTGTCGGTGAGAGCGTCAATGTGTCGATACTCGACGGCAATCGATCGGTGAGCATCGTCAAAGCGGACGGTCCGTCCGGCGTCGGTACCAATACCTGGGTGGGTCAAAGCAGCCCGGCGCATGCGACGGCGAGTGGAAAATTGTTGCTGACGGAATTGTCCGACAGCGAACTCGCGGAGCGCGTGGGAGAAACTCCGATTGCTCTCACGGAGAAAACAATCACCGATGTGCCTGCGCTCGTGGAATCGCTGAAGACCATTCGCGAGCGCGGCTGGGCGGAGTCCGAGGAGGAACTCGAACTCGGGTTGAACGCGGTGTCCGTCCCGATCCGCGACTACACGTCGAAAATGATTGCCGCTCTGAGCGTGTCCGGCCCCGCCTACCGGCTGCTGCCGGAACGGTTCGAGGACGTCGCCCGCGCCGCACTCGACACGTCCCAGCAGATCAGCAGCCGATTGGGCTATGCCGTCACGTAGCGCCGGCATCAGGCCCGCGACCTGGCGAGTTGCTTCTTGTACCGGGTGAACAGCCGGGGACTGTTCATCGCGAAGACGCCCACGGTGTCGCCGTCCCGGTCGTAGGTGGCCACGAACGTGCCGGTTCCGGGATCGCCGTCGACGAACCGGACCTCGTCGGTGCTGTGTCTCGTCCCGGCGAACTGCAGCATCTTGCCGTACTGGTGGGACCAGAAGTACGGGATCGCGACGGGTCCGGACGGTGTGGCCATGATCGTGTCGGCGACGGTGGCGGCCTGGGCGACGGCGTTGCTCCAGTGCTCGCTTCTGTGGTGCACCTGGTGGGTGTCGTCGAAAGTCCGTGCGCAGTCGCCGATCGCGTACACGCCGGGCACATTCGTGCGGCACGACGAGTCGGTGAGGAAACCGTCTTCGACCATCAGTTCCGAATCGCTTGCCCATTCGACATTGGGGACGGCCCCGATTCCGACCACCACGGCGTCCGCGGGGAGGATCGTTCCGTCGCTGAGCTGGACAGCTTCGACCGCGTCGTCGCCGAGTAGTGCGGCGACGACTGCCCCGGTGAGCAGCCGGACACCGTGCGCGGCGTGCTGTCCTGCACAGATCGCCCCGAGTTCGATGCCGAGCGGGCCTGCCAGGGGTGTCGGTGACGCCTCGACGACGGTGACGTGCAGGCTCATGCCGGCCGCGCTGGACGCCACCTCCGCGCCGATGAAACCGGCTCCCACGATCACGAGGTTCTGCGCCCGTGACAGCGAATCACGCAGTGCGCGTGCGTCGTCGACCGACCTGAGTGTGTGAACTCCGGCGAGACCGGAGTGTCCGGGGAGGGTCCGGGCGCGCGCGCCCGTCGCGACGACGACGGCATCGGCGTCGAAGTGGGACCCGTCGTCGAACGTGACGCGGTGGAGCCCGTCCGGGGAGCGAACCAGGCCGGTGGCCGTTCTGTTCATGTGCCATTCGACGTCGAGTGTGTCGTCGTCGCTGTTCATCAACAGCAGATCCTCGTCGGTCAGGTGGCCGGTGAGGAATTCCTTGGACAGGGGCGGCCGGTCGTAGGGCAGGGACTGCTCGCTGCCGGCCACGACGAGGCGGCCGGTGTATCCCTTCTCCCGCAGTGCGCGGACCGCCGACAGTCCGGCGAGGGAAGCGCCCAGTACCACAATGGAATTCGGGACAGTGTTCATCGGGCGTCGCCCTTCTGGTCGAGATGAAGCAGCACGGTGCCGTCGACGATCGACACGTCGTGTGTGCGGACAGCGATCTTGGCCGGCGGGCCCGAAGGAACTCCGGTGCGGAGGTCGAAGCACGCCTCGTGGAGCGGGCACTCGACGGTGCAGCCTTCGACCCAGCCGTCGGCGAGGGAGGCGTCCTGGTGGGTGCAGGTGTCGTCGATGGCATACAGACCGTCGGAGGTGTGGAAGACGGAGACGGGAGCCATGCCCGGCGGGGTCACCGTGACGACCTCGCCGACGGGCAGTGTCGCGAGTTCGCACACGGGGAAGGCCGTGGCGCCGGGGTGGGTCACAACTGGGGAATCGTTATCGAGAATCACTCGATACCTCCGAAAGCGTCGGGGTGGAGGGACAAGTTGTGGAGCATTTGTTGCGCTATGCGCGACGACTTGCAAGCTGTGCAACACAATGCTCTCCGGTGCTGCCCCGCGGTGTCAAGTATTCGCGTGTAAAAACTGCGTTCCGCAAGTCGGTGGGCATAACCTCGGGGCATGAGTGAATCCGAGGCGACGGCGCCCGCGGCCCAGGGCGCAGAAGGAAAGGCGAAGACAGTGCACGCGGTGGAACGTGCCATCGACGTGCTCGAGATAGTCGCGGCAGAAGGCCGTGTCGGCGCCTCGGAGATCGCCGTGCGTCTCGGCGTGCACAAATCGACCGTGTCACGCCTGATCGCATCGCTGCAGCAACGCGGATTCGTAGAGGAAGCGGGCGTCCGCGGCAAGTATCAGCTCGGATTCGCGGTCGTGCGCTTGGCCGAGGCCACGGTCGCGCAGAGCGGGCTCGTCGAGGTTGCGCAGCCGGAGTGCGATCGCCTGGCCGATGCCTTCGGGGAGACGGTCAATCTCGCCGTGCTGGACGGAGCGGCGACCCTCAACGTGCTGGAAGCCCGCAGCGATCGCCACGTCGCGCTGCGTACGTGGGTGGGTCAGGTGACGCCTGCGCACGCGACCGCGACCGGCAAGGTTCTGGTCTCGGAACTGACGTCCGGCCAGCTCCGAAGCCGGTTGGGGCCGCAGTTGAGCGCGCTCACGCCCAACACGATTACCGACTTCCGGGCGTTCGACGTCGAACTCGAGCACGTGCGGTCGCGCGGGTGGGCGTCCACGGCCGAGGAGCTCGAAGCGGGGCTCAATTCCATCGCCGTGCCGGTGCGAAGCAAGGTCACCAACCGGATCGTCGCGTCGATCTGT
Source organism: Rhodococcus wratislaviensis (assembly GCF_041228765.1). NCBI lineage: Bacteria > Bacillati > Actinomycetota > Actinomycetes > Mycobacteriales > Nocardiaceae > Rhodococcus > Rhodococcus wratislaviensis. The sequence continues at coordinate 3,075,857 of NZ_CP150488.1, forward strand.
GTGTCCGGTCCGGAGTACCGGCTGGCGCCCGAACGGTTCGAGGCGGTGGCGCTCGAACTCGCCGACGCGGTTGTGCGGATCGAAGCGCAGCAATCCGTCGGCGCGGGTGACTGAACGCCCGGAAGTGCTTCTCCCTCAAGGCGGGACGAACGGATAGTCCCGTTTGCCCGGGTTTCGGCCGTCCGCGGTTAACGCGGTGTTTCGGTCGTGTCGCGTCCGCGAAAGAAGTGTCGAATGTGATGTTTGACACGTCCGGCGGCCGCAGTCTAAGTTGTGTAAATCGCATAGCGTTGCCGATGACGCAACAATGCTGACGCCGCGATGACTCGGCGGGAACAGCTGTCCGCTGTTCGAACGGTCGCCGCGGATCGGGCACGCATGTCGTCACTCTCGGCAACGACGCCCCTTGCGATCTGCGCTCCCTACACACACAGACATCAGGTCACAGCTCGACCGACACGCATCTTTCCCGGCAACGAAAGAAACGGTGACATCTATGTCCGCTCCGGACGTCCAAGCCCCCGCCCCCGCCTCCGCGCCCGCACCGGCACTGATCCCCACCCTGGGTGGCCGGTACTACACCGACGCCGACATCTTCACGGACGAACAGGAGAACCTGTTCGAGGCGATGTGGTTCTGCGCCGTCCGCGCCGCCGATCTCGCCGACCCCGGAGCCTTCCGGAAGATCACGGTGGGCAGGGAGAGCGTGCTCCTCGTCCGCGGCCGCGACGGGGAACTGCGCGCCTTCCTCAACATCTGCCGTCACCGCGGCGCCATGCTGTGTACCGAGGACGAAGGACAGATCCGCAGAAACCTTCAGTGCCCCTACCACGCGTGGACGTACGGACTCGACGGCAAACTGGTGGCCGCCCCCAACATGGCCGCCCTGCGGGACGAGACCGGAGCCGACATCGACCGGGTGCGGTACGGACTGGTGCCGGTCGCGCTTCGTGAATGGCTCGGCTACGCATGGGTGTGCCTGGCCGACGAGCCGCCGTCGTTCGAGGACGAGGTCGTCGGCGCCGTCACCGAACGACTCGGTGATCCGGCCGCCATCGATCGGTACCAGATCGGGACCCTGGAACTCGGCCGCCGGATCGTCTACGACGTCGCGGCCAACTGGAAGCTGATCATCGAGAACTTCATGGAGTGCTACCACTGCGCGACCATCCACCCCGAGCTCACCGAGGTACTTCCCGAGTTCGCGGACGGTCTTGCCGCACAGTACTTCGTGGGGCACGGTGCCGCTTTCGGTGACGAGGTCGAGGGATTCACCATCGACGGAAGCGGCGGATTCGAGTCGCTGTCCGGCATCAGTCCCGACCAGGACCGCAAGTACTACGCCATCACGATCCGGCCGCAGGTCTTCGTCAACCTCGTGCCCGACCACGTCATCTTCCACCGCATGTTCCCCGTGTCCGCGGATCGCACCATCGTCGAATGCGACTGGCTGTACTCCCCGGAGGTCACCGCATCGGGTCGCGACGTCTCCCGTTCGGTGGAGCTGTTCCACCGAGTCAACCAGCAGGATTTCGACGCCTGTGAGCGGACCCAGCCCACGATGGCGTCGAAGGCGTACCGGAACGGGGGTGTGCTGGTGCCCGCGGAACACCACATCGGCGAATTCCACGAATGGCTACTGGAAAGGCTGAGCGGGGATCCCCGATGACCTACGCCGGCGAACAACCGAGGGTGACCGACCCTCCCAGGGTGAACGGTGTCGATCCGCAACCTCGACACCAGGCGCAGGAGCAGGAGCCGGCCGCGCCGTCCGGCGGCGAGGGTCGGCGGAGCGTCGACAAGGTGGTGTTCGGCACGGCCGCGGCGCTCGGTGTGGGACTCATCCTGTGGGGACTGCTGGCGCCGGAAAACCTGTCGGTCGTGTCGACCGCGGCGCTGGACTGGCTGGTGGCCGACCTCGGTTGGCTGTTCATCGCGGCGTCGTCGGCGTTCGTCGTCTTCTCGCTCTTCCTCGCGTTCTCCCGGTACGGCCGGATTCCGCTCGGCCGCGACGGCGAGAAACCGGAGTTCCGCACGGTGAGCTGGATCGCGATGATGTTCAGCGCCGGCATGGGAATCGGATTGATGTTCTACGGCGTCGCCGAACCGCTCGCCCATCTGGTGAGCCCGCCGCCGGGAACGGACGGCTCCGTCGGGTCGGCGATGGCCACGACTATGTTCCACTGGGGGCTGCATCCGTGGGCGATCTACGCGGTCGTCGGGCTGTCGATCGCATACGGCTCCTACCGGCGCGGCCGCAAGCAGCTCATCAGCGCCGCCTTCTTCCCTCTCCTCGGCCGCCGCTCGGAAGGCGCCGTGGGGAAGGTCATCGACATCCTCGCGATCATCGCGACGATGTTCGGCACCGCCGCGTCGCTCGGGCTCGGTGCACTGCAGATCGGTTCCGGGCTCGAGATCATCGGCTGGATGGACAACGTCGGCACGTTCGCGCTCGTTGCCCTCGTCGGGCTGCTGACGTTCGCGTTCGTCGGTTCGGCGGTGTCGGGAGTCGCCCGGGGCATCCACTGGCTGTCCAACATCAACATGGTGCTGGCGGTGATTCTCGCGCTGTTCGTGTTCGTGCTCGGTCCGACCGTCCTCATCCTCAATCTGCTCCCCACCGCGATCGCGGACTATGCGGCGCAGCTCGCCACCATGTCGGGACGGACGGCCGCGAGTTCCGGCGACGGCACGGCGTCCTGGCTGTCGTCGTGGACGATCTTCTACTGGGCATGGTGGGTGTCGTGGACTCCGTTCGTCGGAATGTTCCTCGCCCGGATCAGCCGCGGCCGCACGATCCGGCAGTTCGTGGTCGGCGTGATCGTCATTCCCACCTCGGTCAGCCTGGTGTGGTTCGCGGTGTTCGGCGGCGCCGGCATCGGACAGCAGCAGGACGGAGTCGACCTGGCGGCCCGCTCGTCGACCGAAGGCCAGTTGTTCGGGATGCTCGACCATCTGCCGTTGACCGGATTCGCCACCGTGCTGGTCATGGTGCTGGTCGCGATCTTCTTCGTGTCCGGCGCGGACGCCGCGTCGCTGGTGATGGGCACGCTGTCGCAGCGGGGTGCACGAGAACCGAGCACGTGGGTCGTCATCTTCTGGGGAACCCTCACCGGTGGCACCGCGGCACTCATCCTCTGGACCGGCGGCTCGGACGCCCTTCAGGGGCTGCAGACGATGACGATCATCGCGGCCGCGCCGTTCCTTCTGGTGATGATCGGGTTGTGCTTCTCGCTGTATCGGGACGTCTCCCGCGATCCGCTCATCGTCGGTTCATCGAAAAAGTCTGCACACGAGAGGGTTTCGGACACAGTATGAAGATGTCGGCACTATCCGCGGATCTCGACGTCCAGAGGTTGTTCGGGAAGGTGAATTTCATCGCGGGGGAGTGGGTCGCGGCGACGTCGGGGCGCACCCGCGACTGCATCGACCCGGCAACCGGGAACGTGATCGCCACGGTCGACGAGGCGTCGCCCGAAGACGCGAGACGAGCCGTGCTGGCGGCCCGGGCGACTTTCGATGCCGGGGACTGGCCGGAGACGGCGGTCGCCGTGCGATCGTCGCTCCTGTCGCGCATCGCGGATCTCCTCGAGCGCGACAAGGAGGAACTGGCGCGTATCGAGACGCTGGACACCGGTAAAACTCTGGTGGAGAGTCGAATCGACATCGACGACGTCGTGTCGGTATTCCGGTACTACGCCCGGCTCGCCCTCGTCTCCAGCGACCGAGTGGTCGACGTGGGTGACCCCGCGGTCGTCTCCCGGGTCGTTCGCGAACCGATCGGGGTGTGCGTCCTCATCGCACCCTGGAACTACCCGCTGCTCCAGATCTCCTGGAAGGTGGCACCCGCGCTGGCCGCCGGTTGCACGATGGTGCTCAAGCCCAGTGAGGTCACGCCGCTGAGCACGATCGCGTTCGCCCGGCTGATCGAGGAGGCGGGTGTGCCCGCCGGAGTCGTCAACCTGGTGCAGGGCAGCGGCGCCGACCTCGGCCCTGCGCTGACCGACACCGGCGACGTCGACTTCATCTCGTTCACCGGTGGATTCGCGACCGGCACCACCATCCTGGCGACGGCCGCGAAACACGTCACGAAGGTCGCCGTGGAACTGGGCGGGAAGAACCCGCACCTCGTGTTCGCCGACGCCGACTGGGAGTCGTCGGTCGACCAGGTACTCACCGGTGTTTTCCTGCATTCGGGGCAGGTGTGCTCGGCCGGGACGCGGCTGATCGTCGAGGAGTCGATCGCCGACGACTTCGTTGCCGCCCTCGTCTCGCGCGCCGAGGCCATCCGCGTCGGCCCGGGGCTCGATCCCGGCAGCGAGACCGGGCCGCTCGTGTCGGCGGCGCAGCGCGACAAGATCGAAGCCTATGTGACACTGGGTGTCTCCGAAGGAGCGACGCTCCGGACGGGTGGCTCCCGGCCCGCCGATCCCGCACTCGACGGCGGCAGCTACTACCTGCCCACCATCTTCGACCACTGCGACCGCTCCATGCGGATCGTGCAGGAGGAGACGTTCGGGCCCATCCTCACGGTCGAGAGATTCACCACCGAGGAAGACGCGGTCCGGCTCGGCAACGACACCGAGTACGGCCTCGCCGCCGGCGTCCGGACGTCGGATGCCGCCCGCGGTGAACGGGTGGTACGCCGCCTGCGCCACGGGACCGTGTGGCTCAACGACTTCGGCTACTACACCGCGGCGGCGGAATGGGGCGGATTCAAGAAGTCCGGCAACGGGCGCGAACTCGGACCCGCGGGACTCTCGGAATACCAGGAAGTCAAACACATCTGGAACAACACGACCTCGCCTCTCGCGGGTTGGTTCACCGCCACCTGACAGGCCTACCTCAACTTCTCAGGAAGTGATCGAATGACCAGTACCGACAATACGACCGGCGATCACGACAGTGGACTCGAGGATTTCGGCTACAAGGAGTCCCTCGATCGCAGTATCGGCAAGTTCGCGAGCTTCGCCGCGGGCGTCAGCTACATTTCCATTCTAACCGGCACTTTCCAGTTGTTCTACTTCGGATTCGGCACCGCAGGCCCCGCCTACCTGTGGTCGTGGCCGCTGGTGTTCGTCGGCCAGCTCGCCGTGGCACTGTGCTTCATGGAGCTGGCCGCCAAGTATCCGATCGCCGGCTCCGTGTACAACTGGGCGAAGACGCTCGGCAGCAGAATAGTGGGGTGGTCCGCGGGCTGGCTGATGCTCACCGCGTCGATCGTCACCCTGTCGGCCGTTGTGCTGGCGCTGCAGCTCAACCTGCCGCGGCTGTGGAGCGGCTTCCAGCTCGTCGGTGACGGCACCGGAGAACACGACTTCGCCACCAACGCCGTCATTCTCGGGACGGTGATGATCGGCTTCACCACCGTCGTCAACGCGCTCGGTGTCCGTCTCATGGCGATGATCAACAGCGCCGGGGTGTTCATCGAGATCATCGCGGCGGTGCTGATCGCGATCATCCTCGCCGCCAACATGACCCGCGGCCCGCAGGTGTTCTTCTCCACCCACGGGTACGGCGCAGGCGAAAGCGGTGGATACCTCGGCGCGTTCCTGGTGGCCACGCTCGCGTCGGGCTACGTGATGTACGGCTTCGACACCGCGAGTTCGCTGGGCGAGGAGACGGTGGAACCCCGTCGGACCGCGCCCAAGGCGATCTTCCGTGCGATCCTCGCTTCGTTCGTGATCGGCGGCGCGATCCTCGTGTTCGCCGTGATGGCGGCACCCGACCTCGACGATCCGAAGATCGGCGCGTCGGACGGCAGCCTGCAGTACATCGTGGAGCAGGTGATGTGGGGCCCGCTGGGCACGATCTTCCTGGTGTGCATCGTGATCGCGGTGACCGTCTGCTCGCTGGCGGTGCACACCGCCGCCATCCGGCTGACCTTCGCCATGGCCCGCGACAACGCACTCCCGTTCGGTGAGCGGCTGGCCCGCGTCCACCCGAGAACGCGGACACCCGTCGTGCCCGCCGTGACGATCGGAGTGGTGGCCGCGCTGATCCTGGTGGTCAACATCGGCCAACCGCACATCTTCACCGTGCTGACGTCGATCGCGATCATCATGATCTACCTGGCCTACCTGATGGTCACCGGCCCGATGCTGAAGAAGAGGTTGCGCGGTGAGTGGCCGCCGCGGGACCTGAAGGAGGGCGGCTACTTCACGATGGGCAAGTGGGGACTGCCCGTCAACATCGTCGCACTCGTGTGGGGAATCGGCATGGCCCTCAACCTCGCCTGGCCACGGGAGGCCGTGTACGGCGAACCGTGGTACAACACCTGGGGCGCCTTCGTCTACATCGGCGTCATCCTCGGGTTCGGACTGTTGTGGTACCTCACCACCGGCCGGCACCACATCGGAACGTTGACGTCACACTGCGCGGCGGTGGTAACGCCCGCGCCGGAATCCGAACCGAACGACAAGGAGCTCGCCCGATGACCGATGGCGAATCGCAGAGCACTGCAGGGGAATTCGACTACGTGATCGCGGGCGGTGGAAGCGCGGGATGCGCACTCGCGGCGCGCCTGAGCGAAGACCCGTCGGTGACGGTGTGCCTGCTCGAGGCGGGCCCGTCCGACGTCGGGGACCGGGCGATCCTCGAACTGTCCCAGTGGATGCATCTGCTGGACTCCGGGTACGACTGGGACTACCCGGTGGAGCCGCAGGAGAAGGGCAACAGCTTCATGCGGCACGCCCGGGCCAAGGTCCTCGGCGGCTGCTCGTCCCACAACTCGTGTATCGCCTTCTGGCCGCCGGCCGAGGCACTCGACGACTGGGAGGCGATGGGGGCGTCGGGATGGGGTGCGCGGGACATCCTCCCGTACGTCAGCCGGCTGGAGAGCAACGACGCCCCCGGCGACGGCCACGGCCGCAGCGGGCCCGTGCGGTTGCGGGACGTCCCGCCGAACGACCCGTGCGGCCACGCGGTTCTCGACGCCGCCGCCGCGGTGGGGCTGCCGACCGTCGCATTCAACCGCGGCGGAACGGTGCTCAACGGCGCCGGATGGTTCCAGATCAACGCGTCCGAGGACGGCACCCGCATGTCGTCGTCGCACGCCTACCTGCACCCGATCCTCGGGACCCGGCCCAACCTGGAGGTCCGGACCGGCTGCTGGGTGAGCGAAATCCTGTTCGACGAACAGCAGACGGCGACGGGCGTCCGGTACCAGCGCCCCGACCTCACCGGCTACGACACGGTGTCGGCGCGACGCGAGGTGGTGGTGACGGCCGGGGCCATCGACACCCCGAAGTTGCTGATGCTGTCGGGTATCGGCCCGGCGGAGCATCTCGCGGAGTTCGGGATCCCCGTCCGCGTCGACTCGCCCGGTGTCGGATCGAACCTCGACGATCACGTCGAGGGACTCGTGTTCTGGGAGGCGTCCCAGCCGATGGTCACCGAATCGACGCAGTGGTGGGAGATCGGCCTCTTCGCGACCACCCGTGACGGCCTGAACCATCCCGACCTGATGATGCACTACGGCAGCGTCCCGTTCGACATGAACACACTGCGGTGGGGTTACCCGACCACCGACAACGGATTCTGCTTGACACCCAACGTCACTCAGGGCCGCTCCCGCGGAACGGTCCGGTTGCGGTCGCGGGACTTCCGTGACCGCGCGAAGGTCGACCCTCGCTATTTCACCGACAGCGAGGGCCACGACGACCGGGTGATGCTGTCCGGGGTGAAGCTGGCCCGCAAGATCGCCGAGCAGAAGGCGCTCCGCGGGTGGATCGCCCGCGAACTGGCGCCGGGACCCGATGCGGTGACGGACGCCGAGATCCTCGACTACATCCACAAGACCCACAACACGGTGTATCACCCCGCGGGCACGGCCCGCATGGGCGGTGTCGACGATCCGATGGCCGTGCTCGACCCGGAACTGCGGGTCAAGGGGGTACGAGGACTGAGGGTGGTCGACGCGTCGGCGATGCCGAAGCTGCCGCACGTCAACCCGAACATCACGGTCATGACGATGGCCGAGAGGTGCGCGGATCTGCTCCGGGGCCGGGCAGGGGCCGGGTTGCGGGCGGCGGAGTCGACGTTGTCCGAGGTCTGATCCGGGCGTCGATCGCCTCGGCGATCCTTCGCCAGATCTCGCTCCCCGGATCGATGACGGTGAAGTGATCGCCGGGGCCCTCGATCCGGACGACGTCGTCGGGGGTCGCCGCGGCGGCGTCGTGGTACTGCCTGCTCATCTCGAGCATGTCCGGCTCGTCGTCGACGGCGCACACCACCAGCTGAGCGGTGCCCAGCGGCAGTCGCTCGATCGGCGACGACCGTTCGTACGTCGCACGGTCGCCGGCCCGGTCGCCGCCGACGGCGTCCGCCACCGCGCCCTCGCCGAGGTGGCGTTCGCCGGCGAGTCGCAGATTCAGCACCCCAGCGAGGCTGACGGCCAGTGCCGGATGAACCGCTGCGTCCTCGGTCGCGGCGTCGGCGGCGGCGCGGAGCGCGAGCTGAGCACCGGCCGAGTGGCCGAGAATCACGACCCGCTCCGGGTCCGCCTCCGGCACCGTCGCGACAGCCTGCACGGCGTCGGCGACATCGGACGCCATTGCTGCCCATCGGTTCTCCGTGCCCCGCCGGTACTCGACATTCCAGGTGACGTACCCGCGGGCCGTCAGGTCGACCGCCGTCGCGTCCATCAAGTCGGACTCCCAACGCGGACGCCAGAACCCGCCGTGGACCAACACGGCGACGGGGAAGGGGCCGTCACCGCCCGGGATCCGCACTTCCACTCGCTGATCGGGGTGGTCGCCGTAGCGGACGATCCGTCCGGGGTGGAAGCGGTGGTGGAACCAACTGTCGACGGCGTAGCGCAGCCCGTCGAGCCCGCGCCCCCGGATGTGGACCCGGGTGCCCGGCGAGCGGTCGGCCTCGCACTCCCCGAAATCGACGCGAATCGCCCCGCCGGCCGGGGCGGTGAAGGAGGCCCCGGTGCCGGGCACGACGATGACCTCGCCTCGCCCGGCCGCCGACTGCACGGCCCGCTCGAGCCCGGCGGTGTCCGCGGCGAACCTCACATCACCGGTCAGACCGCGCGCATCCAGTGCCCGGCCCACGAGTTCCTCCGCGGTTCCGCGGTGTGCCACCACGCCGGGGGCGAAGACGATGTCGACTCTGCACGTTGGTTCGCTCACCGGGTCACCGTACGTACCCGTGATGACATCTGGCGAGGGCACGCGAGATCTGTGCGAGGACCGCCGACGGGTAGCGATTGTCTGAGGTAAGACGCGCGCCGTTTCCGATCCCCCCGAGCGGCAGAACGTCAGGCTGGATGCAGCAGGCTTGCCAGTTGTCCGTGGTCGATCGACACGCCCGGCGCCCACTCGCGCACGCTGAAGTGGTCGCCGCGGACGTCCAGCACGCCGATGTCGGTGATGACGGTGCTGATGCAGCCTTCTGCGGTGAGGGGGAGACTGCAGCGGCGGACCAGTTTCAGGCTGCCGTCGCGGGCGCGGTGGGTCATTACTACGATGACCTTCCTGGCACCGTTGGCCAAATCCATCGCCCCCCCAATGCCTTTGACAACCGATCCGCCGTCGGACCAGTTGGCCAGATCGCCGGTGACCGAGACCTGCATCGCGCCCAGCACGGCGACATCGATATGGCCGCCGCGGATCATCCCGAAGGAGTCCGCGGAGTCGAAGAACGACGAGCCGGCGATGGTCGTCACTGTCTCCTTACCCGCATTGATGAGGTCGGGATCCACCTGTCCGGGGGCCGGGTAGCCGCCCAATCCCATGATCCCGTTCTCCGAATGCAGCATGATCGGTCGATCACGCAGATGATTGGCAATCAGAGTGGGGATGCCAATGCCCAGATTGACATGCTCCCCGTCACGCAGTTCTGCAGCTGCTCGGGCGGCGATCTGCTCTCGCGACCAACTCACGCCACACCGCTCTTCACGACCGCCCGGGAAACCGGTGGGCACACTGTGCGCAGACGTTCGATCGGCTTGTGCATCTCGCCTTTCAGTTCCACGACACCGGAGACGAACACCCCCGGCAAGTGAATATCGTCGGCGGCGATCAGGCCCGCGTCCACGACGTGCACGACCTCGGCGACGGCGACGCGAGCTGCCATGGCGCACAGCGGGTTGAAGTTGCGCGCCGAGGCGTGAAACCGGAGATTGCCCAACGTGTCCGCGATCTCGGCGCGGATCAGCGCGATGTCGGCGGTGAGACTGTGCTCGAGCAGGCACGGGCGCCCGTCGACGGTGGCGACCTGACGTGCAGCCGAATACTCGGCCACGTCCCCCTCGCGGGTGTATCGCACCGGAATCCCACCGTTGGCTACCGCGGTGCCGACCCCGGTTGGGGTGTAGAACGCGGGAATCCCCGCCCCGCCGGCACGTAGCTTCTCGGCGAGGGTGCCCTGGGGGACAAGGTCCACGCGCAACGATCCCTGCAGGTACTGCGTCAGGAACACCGGGTTGTCCCCGATATACGATGCGGTCACTCGGGCGACACGCCTGGCGCGCAGCAACGCGGTGACGGCGGAATTGGCAGGACCGCAGTTGTTGGTGATGATGTGCAGATCGGTAGCCCCCGAGTCGAGCAGCGCCTCGAGCAGTGCTGCAGGCATGCCGCACAATCCGAACCCGCCGACAGCGATGGTTTGCCCGTCGGTGACCGCGGCCACCGCGGTTTCGGGTGTGTCGAGAACCTTATTCATCCTGATCTCCTCTGGTGGTGATGATGTTCCATATGCCGGGGTTGGTGCCGTGGTCCTCGTCCTCGACGACGGTGCTGAACTGGTCGATGGCGAACTGCCGGAATGTCTGTGCAGGCTCGGCCAGATCGACACCCGCGCGCCAGGCCAACCCGATCTCTCGGTAGGCGCCGGTGTCGGTGAGCGGCACCTCGATCAGGCCTGCAACCGGTGCCGGGGCGGCGGGAACGATGGCGACCCCGAGTCCGGCTGCGACCAATCCCCGCAGGGTGCTGACGCCGGCTGCCTCGAACGCGACTCGCGGTTCGAATCCGGCTGCGTGGCAAAGTTCGTCGGCCATGTGACGCATGTAGTTGCCCGACTTCAGGGTCACGAAGTCGTCGCTGGCCGCCGCGGCCAACGGCGTGTCGGCTTCACTGGCGAGGTAGTGCTGCCCCGGGACCGCCAGCACCAGTCGCTGCACGCCGAGCCGGGCGACCCCGATATCGGGCCGTGTCGGCAGCGGCGATGTCACGCACAGCTCGACCTGGCCTTCCTGCAACAGGCGCAACAGTTGATCGGCACTGTCTTGCATCAGCGAGAAATTGATGTCTGGCGATTGCTCGTTGAACCGGCGCAACAATGAAGGTACGGCTTGCTCTCCCAGAGTGTGCAGAAAGCCCAGTGTGACCTGTCGACGAGCCGCGCCGACCTGCAACTCGTCGATGGCGGCCACCAAGATCGCCAGTGCCTGCCGCACGGGTTCCACCAGCTTCTCGCCCTCCGTCGTGAGTGTGATGCCGCTGGGCACGCGGGCGCACAACCGGGTCTCGAGGACATTTTCGAACCGGGCCAGGTGCCGGGTAAGCGTTGGCTGCGGCACACCCAGTGCCGTAGCGGCCTTGGTTATCTGCCCTTCCTGGGCGACCGCGGCAAATTGCACCAACATCGGACACAACGTATTCAGAACGTCATGCGAAAATGATTTATTCGGCTCATTCATTTCCGTATATCCTCAATTCAAAATTGACTTTTCTCCAAGTGTCGAATCATCGTTGACCCCTGTTTCGAACACCTGCTAACGTCGAATTTAGAGCACCGACGTGCGACAGGGCAATACCTCCTCGCCGAGCAATTACTGCCGACCCGCATCCGACGGGCTCCGATTTCGAATAATCAACAGAGGCAGCCGAATGCGGCTTGCCGGAGGCCATTCAATTCCAAGAATTGATGGTTCATGCGAAGGGAAAAGGGATGATAACCGAAGAAATAGCCGCCGACGCGCTGGATATGTTCGAGACATTTGTCAGCGCGGGGTGGACCGACGGTCTGCCCGTCATTCCGCCGACCGCACGCCGGGTCGCGGAATTCGTCGAACGCGCCGGGCGCGGCGCCGATGAGGTCGTCGCCGAGGTCGCTCCTCTCGGCGGCGCGGCGACGACCGAAAAGATTGCTGCCAACGCCATCATGGCAGGGTGCGCGCCGGACCACATGCCGGTGTTGATTGCCGCCCTGCAGGCCGCCACCGATCCGGCGATGAACATCGGCGGCATGCAGTGCTCGACGCACATGGCATCGCCGTTGCTGATCGTGCACGGGCCGATTCGCGACGAGCTGGGTATCAACTCCGGTGCCAACAGCTTCGGGCAGGGTGTGCGGGCCAACGCGACCCTGGGGCGCGCCCTGAAACTCGCGCTGGTCAATATCGGCGGATCGCACCCCGGCGAGGCGGACAAGGCCACCCTGGGCCAGCCCGGCAAGTTCACGTTCTGCATCGGCGAGAACGAGGAGGACTCGCCCTGGCCGGCGCTGCACGTCGACCGGGGGTTGTCCAAGACCGACAGCGCGGTCACTCTCTACGGTGCCGAGGGCCCGCAGAACATCAACAACCAGGCCGCCGACAACCCATTCGACATCCTCACCACTGTCGCGGGCATGATGACGAACCTCGGGTCGAATCACCTCTTCATCCAGGGTGAGAGCTTCGTGGTGCTGTGCCCCGAGCACGCCCAGATCATTGCCGACGCCGGTTGGACGAAGGCCGACATCAAGCACTTCCTATTCCAGAACGCCACACGCAGCGTTCGCGAGATCGGCGCCGGCGGTATCCACGGCCGCAAGGTGCGCAACTACCCGACCTGGCCGCGCTTCGTCGATGCCGACGATCTCGACGCCCGCGTTCCGGTCACCCGCCGCGTCGATGACATCACCATCATCGTCACCGGCGGCCCCGGCCGACACTCGGCATACCTGCCCGGCTGGGGCACCCGGTCGGTTACCCGCAAGATCGAAGCATGAAAGGTCAGCAGCACATGTCTATTACGATCGATGACAACAAAAAAGACTGGGCAACAAAGTATTTGGTCGAGAAGCTCGGCCTGGTCGATCCGACGGTGAACGCCGCCGACGCTGCCAGGTCCAAGCCCAACGGTGCTGCCGCACCGCGCCTGGCCGCGCTGACCGGCGCTCGCGGCGTGCTGTTGGACAACACCAAGGGCAACGCCGGACCGCTACTGCGCCACGTGGGCGATCTGCTCGAAACGAAGTACGGTGTCCGGCCGCTGACGATGGAGCGCAAGATCGTCTATTCCCGCCCGGCCGACCCAGCACAGCTCGACGAGCTCGCCCGTGACTACGAGTTCGTCGTGACCGGTGTCGGTGCGTGCGGCTCGTGCACCTCCGGCTGTGTGCGCGACGCTGTCGACCTCGAGGCCCGCGGCATTCCGACCGTCGCGATCCACACGACGGTCTTCATGAATTCTGCGATCGCCCACCGTGGTGCGTTCGGTCGTCCCGACCTGCAGTTCGTGCCGGTTGAGCACCCCATCGCCGCGGTCAGCGACGCCGAGCTCGAGCGGCGCGCCATCGCGCTGGTGGACGATGTCGCGACGATTCTGATTGGGCGCAAGGCATGAGCAGCATTCGCGAAGACGTTGAAAATGCCCTCGGTGGGCTGCGGCAGGGTTTCCAGGCCGACGGTGCGGACCTGACCGTCGAAGAGGCGACGGAGTCCCAGGTGACGCTGCGGCTGGTGGGCAGCGACGAGACCTGCTGGGAATGCATCGTGGCCCCCGCCCAGCTGCGTGACGTGGTGGGTTCGGTGCTGCACGACAGCATCGGCTCGCAACCCTCGGTCGAGGTGATCGACCCACGCAGCGACCAATGAGCGATCGGTGGCCGGGATTCCGCGAGAGCCTGTCCGAGCAAGCACGGGTCCGCCCCCCGCGACCCGTCGCGCAGGCATCTCACCCGGCCACCGACGCCCTGACCCTCACCCCTGCATCGAAACGACCCGACCGGGAAACCGATGACACCGACCGCTCGTTGGCGATGTCGCAGACGGCCGATGGGTCCTCGAGCATGGCGGCCGTCGCCGTGGGGTGGGCGAAGTCCACTGACGGGTTCGCGGATTCCAGCGCCCGCACCATCCTCGGCGCCAATGGCATCACCCTCGAGTGTCCGGTGATGCGGCACATGACCACTCTCGAATCCGTCCTCACCTACGAAGGCACCGGCGAGATCCACACCCTCATCGTCGGTCAGGCCATTACCGGTCTGCCCGCGTTTCACCGACATCGGAGCATCCATGGATTCCCCACGCAACGTCATCATCATCGGCGGCGGCCCGGCCGGGTACACCGCCGCCATCTACACCGGCCGCGCCGACCTGAACCCCCTGGTCGTCGAGGGCACCCAGTACGGCGGCGCACTCATGCAGACCACCGAGGTCGAGAACTTTCCCGGATTCGTCGAAGGAATCCAGGGCCCCGAACTCATGGACACCCTGCGCAAACAGGCCGCACGCTACGGAGCGGACCTACTCACCACCGACGTCTCCGCTGTCGACCTGACCGGTGACATCAAGACAGTCACCATCGGCGACAACACCTTCGAAGCACGGACGGTGATCCTGGCAATGGGGTCGGCCTACCGCAACCTAGGCCTGCCCAACGAACAACGCCTGTCCGGACACGGCGTCTCCTGGTGTGCGACCTGTGACGGGTTCTTCTTCCGCGACCAGCACATCGCGATTGTCGGCGGCGGCGACTCCGCCCTCGAGGAAGCGATGTTCCTGACCCGCTTCGCTTCCAGTGTCACCGTGGTGCACCGGCGCGACACACTGAGGGCATCGAAGATCATGCAGGAACGCGCGTTCGCGAACCCCAAGATCCGGTTCCTCTGGAACAGCGTCCCCGAAGACGTTGTCGGCGATCAAGAAGTGACCGGCCTGCTCGTGCGCGACACCGGTACCGGCGAACAGTCGACGGTACCGGTCACGGGTGTGTTCATCGCGATCGGTCACGACCCACGACACGAACTCGTGCACGGTCAGATCCCACTCGACGACGAAGGCTACGTCTTGACCGAAGGCCGCTCCTCACGCACCACGGTGAGCGGAGTGTTCGCATGCGGCGACCTCGTCGACCACACATACCGGCAAGCCATCACCGCCGCCGGCAGCGGCTGTACCGCCGCACTCGACGTCGAACGCTACCTCGCCGACACTGCCGCAGGTGGCGCCGTCGCTGACCAGCAGCGCCCACCAAACCCGAATCAACCGATTCCGGTCCGACCACACAGGCAAGGGAACTGAACATGTCCGATCACGCACTCACTGTCACCGATGATTCCTTCGACGAACTCGTTCTGAAGAGCGCCCGGCCGATCCTCGTCGACTTCTGGGCACCATGGTGCGGGCCGTGCAAGAAACTGTCGCCGATCCTCGACGAAATCGCGGCAGAGAGCAGCGGCACAATCGCAATCGCGAAGCTGGACGTCGACGCAAACCCGAACTCCGCCAAAAGCTACCGCGTCATGTCCCTTCCGACCATGGTCGTCTTCCGCGACGGCGAAGTCGTCGGCAGAATTACGGGCGCCAAGGACAAGGCCACATTGCTGAAAGACATCGGCGCCGCCCTTTCCGTGAACGAAGACACCGCCAACTCGATGTGAGGGTGCCTTCTCGACCTCGCCGTGTCTCCCCGAACCGCCCGGTCCCAGGAGTACCTGCGTCCGAGTGGTGAATAGCATTCCCGCACAGAGTGTTCCCGAAAAGGGACCGCAGCCCTGTTCCGCCCCTTCGCATCAACACTCTGACGCGCGATGCCGCTGGTGGATCAATTCTGCCCGATGTATCGGACGGTTGCTTCTCCGCACGCTCGAGCCATTTATTCATGAATGCCGACATTCAATTTCGAATACCTGTTCAAGGGTTATTTTCGAAGCCCGCCAGAGGTAATGTGGTCCCTGTCACTGCAGCAGGTGGTGCTCCCGTTCCGGAAGTTACCACCCAATTGTGAACCGCCGGGTCTATTTCCGAAGTCGCAATTGGCAGGACGCCCACAATACCTGGTTTTCCTTCAACGCGAATTCCCATGTGGACCCGCGCGTCGCAGCTGAACCCGAGTCCAGCTTTGCCTGCGAGTTCTTGCAGAGCAACGAAAGAAAGGGCATCGATGTCCACCTCCACGCCTCCACCGGCGGCCTTGGCGCCGCCCACTACTGTCCGTCGACGTCGGTACTACGCCCAGCTGTGGTTCTGGGTTCTGGTCGCCTTGGTCGCCGGTATCATCGTCGGACTCGTCGCTCCGGGATTCGGGGAGAATCTCCGCTTTCTGGCGGACAGCTTCATCCAGCTCATCAAGGTGGTCGCGCCGCCTATCGTATTTTGCACCATCGTGATTGGAGTGGCCTCGATCGGCAACATGCTCAAGGCTGGAAGGCTCGCTGCAACCGCTCTCGGCTACTTCCTGGCCATGACGATCGTCGCGCTCTCGCTGGGGCTTGTCGTGGTCAACGTCATTCGTCCCGGCGCCGACTTCCCCACGCAGGTAGCTGATCCCAGCGCACTCCAGACTGCCCACATGGATGTCACCGAAGCGACCGGGAAGACCGGAATTCTCGGCTTCATTCAGGACGAGCTACTGCCGAAGAGTCTTTTCGGTCCATTCGTAGAAAATGACATGCTTCGTGTGATCGTGTTGGCAATCTTGTTCGCCCTCGCCGCATCGATGCTTGCTACTCCGCTACGCATGCGGGTCGTAGCCGCAGTCGAACTGATGTCGAAGGTTGTTTTCGGAGTTATCCGAATACTGATGCTGCTGGCGCCGATTGCGGCATTCGGCGGGATGGCCTATACCGTGTCTCAATTCGGGGGTAAGACGCTGGCCAACCTAGGTCTGCTGATGGTCGCCTTCTGGCTGACATGCTTCTTTTTCGTCTTTGTCGTACTTGGTGCGGTCTGCGCGTGGAGTGGATTCAGCATCTTCAAGTTTCTTCGCATGATCAAGGATGAGCTGCTCATTATCGTCGGAACATCGACATCCGAGACTGTCCTGCCGCGCCTCTTGGGGAAGCTCGAGGCGGCGGGTGCAAGTCGGTCGGTTGTCAGCATGGTTCTGCCGACAGGTTACGCGTTCAATCTGGACGGCAGCTGCATCTACTTGACGATGGGAGCGCTCTTCATCGCGCAGGCCGGCGGTGTGGATCTTCCCATCGGAGCGCAACT
Organism: Rhodococcus wratislaviensis; assembly: GCF_041228765.1. Classification (NCBI taxonomy): domain Bacteria; kingdom Bacillati; phylum Actinomycetota; class Actinomycetes; order Mycobacteriales; family Nocardiaceae; genus Rhodococcus; species Rhodococcus wratislaviensis. The sequence continues at coordinate 3,093,018 of NZ_CP150488.1, forward strand.
CGCCCTTGTGGCGCTGATGATCCTCACGTCGAAGGGCGCGGCCGGGGTGACCGGCGCAGGCCTTGTCACGCTCGCCGCGTCCCTCCAGGCATTCGGTCCGGACTTCTTTCCTCCGTCAGTACTCACCATCGGCCTCGCTCTGCTCGTCGGCATCGATCGGATCATGAGTGAGGGGCGCTCGTTGACCAATGCGATAGGCAATGCGGTCGCGGTGATGGTCATTGCGCGCTGGCTGGGCGAGCGTGACGAGACACGCTTCCGTGCGGCGCTCAAAGACCCCGAACTCGTGCGAGACCAGATCGAGCAGGAGCCGGATACGGTCCCACTCCCGGCCAGTACATACGAAATGCCCGAGGCGGTCCGGCCCCACGGTCGGATGGCAGCCCGAGGTGACGACGAGTCGCCGACGTGTGAGTATGCGCCGGCGAGCACGTCCACGATGGAGCCGCGGGCTTGACGTCCGGTCATGAGAGGACTCACGATGCCGGCGCGTATTCGAAAACTCTAGCGGCCGCCACGATTATGTAATATGGAGTTCGGAGCCCGGTACTCGAACACCAGCAGTGAGGACGGTCATGGGCGTGCATGCCAACACCAGAGCCATCGAGAAGGACATCGTCACCGACTTCAGCGAGCGGATGAGCTATGGCTCGTACCTGGACCTCGACACGCTGCTGAGTGCGCAGAAACCGGTGAGCCGGCCGGAGCATCACGACGAACTGCTGTTCATCATCCAGCACCAGACCACCGAACTCTGGCTGAAGCTCGTCCTGCACGAAACACTCGCGGCCCGGGCCGCTTTCGACGAGGACGAGATCGGCCGGGCGCTCAAGTGCGTGGCGCGCGTGAAGCACATCCAGAAGACGCTGACCGAACAGTGGTCGGTCCTGGCCACCCTGACCCCCACCGAGTACTCGGAGTTCCGCCAGTTCCTCGGTAATTCGTCCGGGTTCCAGTCCTACCAGTACCGCGCCGTCGAGTTCGTGCTCGGCAACAAGAACGCCGGAATGCTGACGGTGTTCGAATCCGATCCCGCCGCCCATGATCTGCTCGAGCGGCTCCTCGCCGAGCCGAGTCTGTACGACGCGTTCTGGCGGTGCCTGTCGCGGCTCGGGTACGACGTGCCTGCCTCCGCGCTCGACCGCGACGTGACCACCGCCTACACGCTGAACGAGGACCTGCTGCCCCTGATCAAGTTCGTCTACGAGAACCACGACGAGCACTGGGCGGTCTACGAAGCCTTCGAGGAGTTCGTCGACCTCGAGGAGAACTTTCAGCTGTGGCGCTTCCGCCACATGCGCACGGTGCTGCGGACCATCGGCATGAAGTCCGGTACGGGCGGATCCAGTGGGGTCGGATTCCTGCAGAAGGCGCTTGACCTGACGTTCTTCCCGGAACTGCTGGCCGTGCGCACCGAGATCGGACGATGATGACCACGTCGACCGATGTGCCGGCCGCCCGCGCCGCCCAACTCGACGCCGCGGACCCGCTGCGCGCGTATCGCGACCTGTTCATCGGCTCCGACGACCCGTCGGTGCCCGCCTACCTCGACGGAAACTCACTCGGACGGCCCACCAAAGCGAGCGCCGAGCGGATCAGCGCGTTCGTCACCGAGTCGTGGGGCGGGCGGCTCATCCGCGGGTGGGACGAGGAGTGGTACGACCTGCCGATCACGATCGGCGACACCCTCGCGAGGGTCGTGCTCGGCGCGGCCGCCGGGCAGGCCACCATCGGTGACTCGACGACGGTCCTGCTGTACAAGCTGGCACGCGGTGCGCTCGCATTGCGCCCGAACCGTACCGAGATCGTGGTGGATCGCGACAACTTTCCGACGGACCGGTACGTGCTCGAGGGTATCGCCGGGGAACTCGGGCTCACGCTTCGATGGATCGATTCGGACACCCGGGGCGGGGTCACCGTCGACGACCTGAAGTCCGTGGTCTCCGAACACACCGCGCTCGTCGTGCTCAGCCACGTCGCCTACCGCTCGGGCTACCTGGTGGACGCCGCCGGCGCCGCCCGCGTGACGCACGACGCCGGTGCGCTCCTGCTGCTCGACCTGTGTCACTCCGTCGGCTCGGTTCCCCTCGAACTCGACGCGTGGGGTGTCGATCTGGCGGTCGGGTGCACGTACAAGTATCTGAACGGCGGTCCGGGCTCACCGGCGTTCGCCTACGTTCGGGCCGATCATCAGCAGCATTTCGTGCAGCCGATCTGGGGCTGGATGGGCCGCGACAACCCGTTCGCGATGGCACAGGGCTACCAACCGGCGCCCGGCATCCGGCGCGTGATCAGCGGAACGCCGTCGGTCCTCGGCATGATCGCGCTGCAGGACACCCTCGAACTCCTCGACGAGGTCGGCATGGATGCGGTGCGGGCCAAGTCGATCGCGCTCACCGAGTACGCGCTCGACCTCGTGCGCGAGGTGCTGATTCCCTTAGGTGTGGAGATCGGATCGCCGGAGGATTCGGCCGAGCGGGGTGGTCACGTCATCATCGACCACCCGCGGTTCGAGACCGTCGTCGAGCGACTGTGGACGAAGGGCGTCATCCCCGACTTCCGGGCGCCGCAGGGACTGCGGCTCGGCCTGAGCCCGCTGAGTACGAGCTTCGGTGAGGTGTGCGCCGGGATACTCGCGATCCGTGATGAACTCACCGACTGAGCCGGCGAGCGCGATCCTCGACGACTTCGATTCGAGGCCCGGCAGCGCGACGTCGCTGATCCGGACCGTCCTCGGTGCGTACGTGCGCGACGTCGGCGGGTGGGTGGCGATCGCCGACTTCGTGGAATTGATGCACGCCGTCGGCATCCCGCCAGAATCGACGCGCATCGCCGTGGCCCGCCTCAAGAAGAAGGGGGTGCTGCGGCCGCTGACCCGCGACGGTCGGAGCGGGTACGAGGTGACCGAGCAGGCCGAGGCGATGTTCACGCGCGGCGATCCGCGGATCTTCGGCTTCCGTCAGATGGCGGACACCGATCCCTGGCGGTTGATCTCGTTCACCATCCCCGAATCGCAACGGGCGGTGCGGCACCAGTTGCGCCGACGGCTCGGCTGGATCGGCTGTGGAACCGTGTCGCCCGGCTTGTGGATCGCCCCCGAGTATCTCGCCCGCGAGGTCGACGACATCGTCGACGCGCTGGGGCTGTCCGAGTACGTGACGACCTTTGTGTCCACGGCGGTGTTCGTGCCCGATTCGATGGGGGACGCGGCGACGCGGTGGTGGGACCTCGATGGCATCGCCGCGCGGCACCGCGACTTCCTCGACCGCCACCGGGTCGCTCTGTCTGCTGCAGAGGAGGTCTCGCCACGAGAAGCGTTCGTCCGTTTCGTCCCGCTGCTCGACGAATGGCGGATCATCCCGTACATCGACCCAGGCCTGCCGGAAGGCATGCTGCCGGCGGAGTGGCCGGGCGCCGACAGCGTCCGGCTGTTCGCGTCGGCGCGGGACCGCTACCTGACCGGGAGCCGCGACTGGGTGCGGAGCGTGCAGTCGCGGCTCCCGGTGTGAGGTGCTATCCGAGGAATTCCTCGCCGATGTTCTTGGCCCACTCCTCGGCCTGATCCTTGGGGCGGATCGAGCTGGACCCGTCGTGCCTGCCGTGTTCGCCGACCTGGACCGCGCCGAGGGAGACGAGCTTCTCGGCGATGATCTCGCCGCCGCGGTTGTAGGTTTCCTCGTACACCTTGTCGCCGAGGCCGAACAGCGCGAACTGCATCCCGGTGAGGTCGGGTTCGTCCTCCTCGAGGCCCTCGAAGAAGGGTTCCGCGCCGGTGGGCAGCTCGCCCTCACCGTAGGTGGAGCACACGATGACGTGGAAGTTCTCGGGGTCGAGATCGCCCGCGTCGAATTCCATCATGTCGTACAGGGACGTGTCGCCGTAGTCGCCGAGCACGTCGGCGATGTTGTCGGCCACCAGTTCGGAGGTTCCGCCCTCGCTGCCGTACAGAATCACCACTGCCATTGTTCTTGCTCCTCGTGAGTTGCTGCCGACGTGATCAGTACACGTCGCGCAGGTAGCGCTTTTCCTTCTTGAGCTTGGTCACGTAGTCGGCGGCCTGCTCGGTGGAAAGGGTGCCATGAGTGGCGATGACTTGGTGCAGGGCCCGGTCGACGTCCTTCGCCATGCGGGTGGCGTCACCGCAGACGTAGAAGTGGCCGCCGTCCTCGAGCCAGGCGAACAACTCCGCGCCGTTCTCGACCATCCGGTTCTGTACGTAGATCTTCTCCGCCTGGTCGCGGGAGAAGGCGAGGTCGAGGCGGGTGAGGAGACCGCTGTCGCTCATCGCGCCGATCTCGTCCTCGTAGATGTAGTCCGACGCGCGGTGCTGGTCGCCGAAGAACAGCCAGTTGCGTCCGGACGCGCCCCGCGCCTGCCGTTCCTGCAGGAACGCGCGGAACGGTGCGATGCCGGTGCCGGGGCCGACCATGATCATCGGTGCGTCGTCGTTCGCGGGGACGCGGAACGACTTGTTCTTCGACACGAAGATCCCGCCGCTGCCGCCGTCGGCGATCCGATCGGCGAGGAACGTGGAGCACACGCCGCCGCGGTCGCGTCCGGCCGAGCTGTGCCGGACGCTGGCGACGGTCAGGTGCACGCTGCCGGGGTTGGCGAGCGGGCTGGACGAGATGGAATACGCCCTGTGCTGCAACGGCTTCAGCAGCCCGACGAACTCGTCCGCGGTCAGGGTCACCGACGGCTCGAGGAGCAGCAGGTCGAGCACGTCCTTGCCCCACAGCCAGGCGTCGAGGGCTTCCTTGTCGCCGTGCCGCAGCACGTGACTCAGTTCCTCGTCGCCCGCCCGCTTCTCGATCTCGTCGATGAATTCGTGGCTCGGCGTGGAGATCTCGTACGCGTGCAGGAGGAGGTCGCTGAACGGCCGCTCCTGTCCGGTGACGGCGGCATCCGCCGGGATGCCCAGCCGGGACACCAGGGCGTCGACGAGGGCGGGATCGTTGATCGGCATCACCCCGAGCGCGTCACCGGCCTCGTACTCGAGACCACTGTCGGCGAGCGCGAACTCGTAGTGCCGGATCTCCTTCGCGGACGTGTCGCTCGACAGCCGCCGGTTCACGGACAGCGTGGACCCGTAGGGGTTCTTGCGGTTCCACTGCGACCGCTTGCGGGCCGGCTTCGTCTCGGGCTCGGCGACATCGGCGACGGGGGACTCGCCGCGAATGCCCTCGACGGCCGCGAACAGCGGGAGGGTGTCGGCGACCCACGCGGCCGCGGTGTCCTCGTAGTCGACGTCGCAGTCGACGCGCGGAGTGACGCGGCGGGCACCGAGCTGTTCGAGCCTGGTGTCGATCATCTTGCCGGCCTGGCAGTACCCGTCGTACCCGGTGTCGCCGAGCGCGAGCACGGCGAAGTCGGTGTTCTCCAGCCGTGGCGCGGTCTCCGCGGACAGCGCCTGCCAGAACAGTTCGGCGTTGTCCGGCATCTCACCCTCACCGTAGGTGGAGGTGACGACGAGGACGCGTTGCATGGCGGCGAGGGCGTCCGTGTCGACGTCGTCGAGGGCGCTCACCACCGGCGCGAAGCCCTGCGAACGTGCCGCGGCCGCAGCGTCTTCCGCGACACCCTCGGCGTTCCCGGTCTGGCTTCCGTACAGCACGTGCATGGCGGGCAACTGCCCACCGCCCGCCGCGGTGGGCGCGTCGGCGCCACCGACGACCAGACGCGAGCTCATACCGGCGAGGAAGCCGGTGAGCCACACGCGCTGGTCCTCGCTGAACGGGGCGTCCTGGGGGATGTAGGGCAGTTTCATGAGGGGACCACGTCTCTCGTGGGGATCAGATCGGGGAGAGCGTGCTGCGCGAACAGCTCCTCGAAACCGGGCAGCCGGCCGATCTTGTCGACGTTCTTGGCGTCCTGGTGCAGGATCCAGCCGTACGTGCCGGGGGCGTCGATGGACCGCACGTTGCGGCGGCGCAGCGCATCCTTGTAGTCGGCGAGACGCTTGGCCGCCACCATCACGGCCAGGTCCTCGTCGCTGTAGTCCTTCAACGCTTCCCGCGCGTACCGCTGCAACCGCTGCATGAGGAAGAAGTCCTCGGTGAGCAGCAGGTTGCGGACGGCCTTGTCGACCGCCGGATCGGACGGATCCGCGACACCCGGCAGCTTGGACAGCGCCATCTCCTGCGCCGCGTTGAGCACGGTGTAGTTGTTCAGCAGGGCGAACATGGCCTCGGTGTCGGCCTCGCCGTAGCCGGGCACGGCGCCGTCGAGCACCGCGTTCCCGTCCCGGTAGTCCAGCTTGAACTTGCGCACCTGGTGCGCGACCAGCGCGGCGGCGAGTTCGTCGGCCAGGTCCTTGCGGGGCTTGGCCTTCAGGATCTCGTCGCTGTCCTGGTACTGCAGCAGCGCACGCGGCATGCCGTACACGAAGTGGTGCTGTTCGGTCTCCCAGTTCTCGAGCAACCATGCCGCCTTGGCGGAGCCGGTGGCCTCGAGGTGCCACCCGAGCAGCACGTGCACGGCCTGACGGTGCAGAGCCGCGTGCTCGTCGTCGCCGGTGATGGCGCCGAGCAGGATCGAGTCGGCGCTGGCCTTGCCGGGCAGCTTGCCCTCGGGGTCGTACTGGTAGACGAAGCCGCCGCTCATGCCGTTGCCGACGCCCTTGCCGAAGCCGCCGAGGTTGAGGACGGCACCGTTGGTCATGTACTCGCAGGCGAAGTCGCCGACACCCTCGACCACCGCGGTGGCACCCGAATTGCGCACGGCGAAGCGGTCACCGGCCTGGCCTTCGACGAACGTGCGCCCACCGGTGGCGCCGAACAGCGCGAAGTTGCCGATCAGCACGTTGCCGCCGTGAAGGTCGGAGCCGCCACCGGGCGAGCGCACGACGATGCTGCCGCCGTTGGCGCCCTTGCCGACGCCGTCGTTCGCGGTGCCGGTGTGGACGAGGGTCATGCCGTCGTTGCAGAACGCACCGTACGACAGGCCCGCGGACCCGGACGTGGCGATCCGGACGCTGCCCTCGCGCAGGTAGCCGCGGCCGCGCTCGTCGCGGAGCACGGCGGGCAGCTCGACATCGGTGAGCTCGTGGTTCAGCATCCGCTCGATGTCGACCGCCAGCTGGGCGCCGACGCTCTTGTTGCGGTTGCTCAGGTGTACCCCGTCGCCGAGCTGGACCGTGGTCTCGCCCTGCTCGACCAGCGCGGCACGCAGCTGCACGAGCCAGCCGTCGTCGAGGGTGTAGTCCTTCTCCAGGTACACCGGATCGCCGATGGTCACTTCCTCGACCACGGCGAGCATCGCGCGCAGGTCGAGCTGGCCGACGCTCGACGGGTGGTCGAGGAGCTGCAGCAGATCCGACCGGCCCCGGGCCTCGCGCAGCGAGGACATCCCCAGCTCGGCCAGCACCTCGCGGGTCTCGTGCGCGATGTTCAGCAGGTACTGCGCCATCGCCCGCGGATCACCGTCGAACAGTTCGGGATTGGTGGTCAGACCGGCGGGGCACTTGATGTTGCAGTTCTTGGCCATGACGCACTTGAGCATCATCAGCGCGGTGGTGCCGAACTCGAAACTGTCGGCGCCGAGCAGCGCCGACTTCACCACGTCGCTCGCCGTCTGGTGCGCGCCGGAACACCGGAGCAGCACCTTCTGCCGCAACCCGTTGGCGCACAACGCCTGATGGACCTCGGCGACGCCGATCTCCGCCGAACGTCCGGCGTACTTGAGGCTCGTCACCGCGGCGGCACCGGTGCCGCCGGTGTTGCCCGCGACGTTGATGACGTCGGCGCCGGCCTTCGCGACACCGACCGCGATGGTGCCGATGCCCTCCGAGGACACGAGCTTGACGATGACGCGGACCCGCGCCGCCTTGCAGTCGTGGATCAGCTGCGCGAGGTCCTCGATGGAATACGTGTCGTGATGCGGTGGGGGAGAGACGAGTTCGACGCCGGGGGTGCCGCCGCGAGCGGCCGCGATCTCGACGGTCACCTTGGGTGCGGGCAGCTGCCCGCCCTCGCCGGGCTTGGCGCCCTGCGCGATCTTGATCTCGAGTTCCTCGAGCATCGGGTCGGCGAGGTAGCCGGCCCACACACCGAAGCGGCCGGACGCGAACTGCTTGATCTTGGAACCGCGGATGGTGCCGTAGCGGGAGATGTGCTCGCCGCCCTCACCGCTGTTCGACATGCCGCCGGCCATGTTGGTGCCGTGCGCGACGGCCTCGTGCGCGTTGGAGTTCAACGCACCGTGGCTCATCGCCCCGGACGTGAGGAACGGGGTGATGTCGCTGGCCTTCTGCACCTGCTCGATCGGCAGGCTCGCCGGAGCGGTGCGCAGCAGCGACAGACATCGCAGTGCCTCACCGGACGTGCGCACGACAAGAGCGTCGCCGTCCACGCCGTGCTCGCGGAGGTCGTCGCCGAACCGCATCGCCAGCGATTCGCCGAGCGCTGCCAGCACCCGGGCCTCGCCCGCGTGGGGACCGGTGAGCCGGAGCCGGAACCGGTCCTCGCCGATGGCCTCGGATTCGAGTCCGCGCACGGCGAAGCTGTTGTTGCCCTTGCGGGAGAAGCGGCCCATCTGCTTGCGGAACTCGGCTGCCGTGGTGAGGAACGTGACGTCGGCAGGCAGATCCAGCACGTCGCGCAGCGCTGCGGGGCGACGGGTGCGCTCCTCGGCCATCGTCCGCGCGAACGCGCGGTAGCCGGGGGTGATCTCGAAGCGGTCGATCGCCTCGGGTGTCAGCTTCTGGAAGCCGGCGTTGCGGTAGGCGTCGTCGTCGAGACCGAACGCGTCCTCGAGCCGGTTCAGCGGCAGCAGTCGCAGCGACTCCGTGTGGTCCTGCGTGCCCGCAGTGTCGAACGAGATGGGCTCCTCGGTGAGGTCGACGAAGCCGCGCACGGCCGCCGTGCCGTACGAGTGACCGGCGCCCTCCGCGCGCTCCTTGAACAGGCCGAGCAGCGGAACGTCCTTCTCCCCGGTGACGGTCAGGGCGCGCTGATGCCAGTCGGCGACGGCCTGCGCGATGACGGCGAACCCGACACCACCCACCGGCGTCTTCACGTTCGCGAAGTAGCGGCGCAGAACCCGGTCGTCGGTGTCGAGGTAGTTGGGTTCGAAGAACTCGCCGCCGATGTAGCTCTCGGCGGTACACAGGCCGACCCGGCCCATCGTCTTCATCAGCGACTTCTCGGCGGCCTTCGCGAACCGCTTGAACGCCACATCCGCCTCGTCGGCGAACTTCTCCTCGGCGCGCAGACGGACGGCGAGCGGGTAGATCGCGGCGGCGCCGAAACCGAGGGCGGCAGCCACGTGGTGCGACGACGAGATCTGACCGCTCTCGGCGACGACGGACACCCGCAGGCGCAGGCCCTCCTCGATCAGCCGCTGGTTGACAGCGGAGATCGCCACGATCATCGGCAGCGCGGCGCGGTCGGTGGCCACGTGACGGTCGGTGAGGATCGCGATGCCGCCCTGTTCGCGGGCGAACGCCTCCACCTCGTCGCACAGCCCGTCCACCGCTGCCTCGAGCGCGGCCGCGTTGGCGGCGGAGTCACCGTGGACGGGGGTGTACAGCATCGGGAAACGCTGCACCGGCGTCTCGGACTGCTTGCGGATCCGCAGCATGTCCATGTGGGTGAGGATCGGCGACGGCACCACGATCTGCGGCGCCGACTGCGCCCCACTGTTCGGCTTGGCGCCCAGCGCGACGCGCAGCGTCATGCCGTCGGCCTCACGGATGCTGTCGAGCGACGGGTTGGTGACCTGGGCGAAACGCTGCGAGAAGTACTTGGCCACCCCGCCTTCCTGATCGGAGAGCGCGTTGATGGCGTTGCCGTAGCCCATCGCGGAGATCTTCTCCTGACCCGACGCGAGCATCGGGTCCATCATGAACTTGAAGCTTTCCTGGTTGTGCGAGTACGCGACGTAGCGCTGGGTGCGCTCGAGGTCGCCGTTGTACCGCAACGGTCCCGGCTCGGCCTCGACCTCGGGTAGCGCCTCGATGGTCCGCCGGGCCTCCGCGACGAGCGTCGGGTAGTCGTTCCGGGAGGCGAGCAGCTCGAGTGCCTCGTCGGTGGAGTACGAGCGGCCCTCGCGGTGGTCGAAGTACAGCATGCCGCCGGCCTCGATGCGTCCGCGGTGCAGGACGGTCGCGGGGTCGAAGTCGATCTGCCCGGCCTCCGACGTGACGCACAGGTACTCGTCCGTCTCCACCGAGCGCAGCGGACGCAGTCCGAGCCGGTCGAGGCGGGCGCCGACGACGGTGCCGTCGCCGAAGATCAGCGCGGCCGGGCCGTCGTTCTTCTCCTCGTACAGCGAGAAGTACTCGAGCATCGCCCGGACCTCGGGCGACAGGGCGGAGTCGTTCTCCCACGCCGGCGGCATCATCGACACCACCGCGGTCACCAGGTCGAGACCGTCCTCCACGACCCGGCTCTGCAGCGTCTGGTCGAGGCGGCAACTGTCGGACTGGCCGTGCGGGCGGACGATCTCCCGGTTACGGGCACGGGCGAGCGCCGTCTCGGACAGGCGGTTCTTCTTGTCCGTGTTGAGCTCACCGTTGTGCGCCATCAGACGGAACGGCTGCGCCATCGTCGGATGCGGATCGGTGTTCGTCGAGAACCGGGTGTGGAAATACAGGGTGTGGACGGCGTGGGCCGGGTCCACCAGGTCGCGGAAGTAGGGCATCACCTCGTTCGAGTTGAGGCGGCCCTTGAGCACCTGGGTGCGGGCGCTGAGCGACAGCGGGTACAGCCCGGCCAGATCGGGCCGGGTGTACGCGACGGCCTCGATCGCGAGCAGGGCCTCGTGGATGCGACGGTCGAACTCGGTCGCGTCGGCGCACGCGTCGGGCGCGGTGAACACCCACTGCCGGATCGGCAGCTGGTGCCGGATGGCGGCGGGCCGGAGCACGGTCGCGTCGACGGGCACGTCACGTTCGAGCAGCACCCGGAAACCCTGGTCGGCGAGAGCCCGCTCGATGACGGCCTCCGCGTCGCCGTGGAACGCCACGTCGGTGGGGAGGAAGAAGTTGCCGACACCGAAGCGGCCGGCCTCGAGATCGTCCTGACCGGTCAGGGCACGGAAGAACGGCACCGACAGGTCGACGCAGACACCGGCGCCGTCGCCGACACCCTCGGCCGACATGCCACCGCGGTGAGGAACAGCACACAGGGCCTCATGGCCCCGGGTGAGGACGTCATGGGTCTGAATGCCGTCCTTGCGGGTGATGAAGCCCACGCCGCAGCTGCTCTTGTCGAGCGTCCTGTCGTACAGGCCGGACTCGGTGGCACTCGTGTTCAACCGACTGTCTCCTCGCGATACTCGCCGAATGTGGGGCCGTGCTGGGCGCACGGGTGGCGTCGGCGAGAGGATCACGGCAGAGAACCGGCCCCGAACCGATACGCCGGTGAGGCAGACGTCGTTGTCTGAGGTGCGGAACCTTCGCAGGTCCGCGCGAAATCGCAGATTAGCCGAGGCTAAGTCTTTACTGCAAGCTGCTCGATTCGCAGCCGACGAGCGGTAGCAAATCCGCGCCGGGCGTGCAGGCGAACGCCGAGTTGCGAACATCACACCTGGCCAGGCCGCTGGTGCGGGTATGCAGATGCACGGGCATTGGTCAGATGCCGACGCTGATGCGGGGTGCGGACGACTTTTCGGTGGGCGTCTGCGGGGCGGATCTCAGTCGGTGAGATCGATGCGGACGGTCAGCAGGTCGGTGCCGACGGCCCGGACGGCGAGGCTGTTCATCCGGGGAAGCTCCGCCAGCCGGGCGCGGGCGTCGTCGTCGGGGAGCAGCGTGGCGGTTCCCGCGTGCCACCTGCCGTGGATCCGCAGGCGAACGGCGTTGTTCGCACGGATGTTGCGGATGTAGTTCGACCGCTCACCGAACTCGGACACCAGCCAGAACTCGGTGCCCGTTCGCCGGCCCCCGATGGGTGTGACGCGGGGCTGTCCGCTCACGCGGCCGGTGGTCTCGAGGAGCGTCTGGCTCGACAGTCGCCGGGAGAGCGGGTTGGCGACGTGCCGCTGGAATTGCATGACGATCCGTCGTTTGATCGCGTCGATGTCGGCCATGACGAGAGCCTTCCACGCGGGGAAGGCTCTCGTCGAGCATTTCGCTACGCCGCTGCGACCGCCTCGTCGTCCTCGAACGGGTCGCCGGTCCGCTCGGCGTTGTAGCGGGACTCGTCGAGGATGCCTTCCCGCTTCGCGACGATCGTCGGGACGAGGGCCTGGCCGGTGACGTTGACCGCGGTGCGGCCCATGTCGACGATCGGTTCGACGGCGAGTAGCAGGCCCACACCGGCGAGGGGCAGTCCCAGCGTCGACAACGTGAGCGTCAGCATGACGGTGGCGCCGGTGGTGCCCGCGGTGGCCGCGGATCCGATCACGGAGACCACGATGATCAGCAGGTAGTCGGTGAACGACAAAGGCACACCGTAGAACTCGGCGACGAAGATCGCGGCGATCGCGGGATAGATGGCAGCGCAGCCGTCCATCTTGGTGGTCGACCCGAGCGGCACCGCGAACGACGCGTACTCGCGGGGGACACCGAGATTGCGTTCGGTGACCCGCTCGGTGAGGGGCAGGGTGCCGATCGACGAACGGGAGACGAAGCCGAGCTGCGTGGCAGGCCAGACGCCGGAGTAGAAGGCGCGCACCGACAGTCCGTGCGCGCGGATCAGGACGGGGTAGACGACGAGGAACACGATGGCCAGGCCGATGTAGACGGCGGCGGTGAACCAGCCGAGCGAGCCGATGGCGTCCCAGCCGTAGGTGGCGACGGCGTTCGCGATCAGCGCGGCGGTCCCGATCGGTGCGAGGCGGATGATCCACCACAGCACCTTCTGCACGATCGCGAGGAGTGACGCGTTGAACTGCAGGAACGGTTCGGCCTTGGCGCCGACCTTCAGTGCGGCGATGCCGATCGCGGCCGCGACGACGAGCAACTGCAGCACGTTGAAACTCAGCGACGTGCTGGCGGCGCCCTCGGTGAGGGTGGTCTTCGCGTTCAGGCCGAGGAAGTTGCTGGGCACGAGGCCCGTGACGAACGCCCACCACGAGCCGGTGGTGGCCGGTTCCTTGCCGGCGCCGGTGACGGTCGTGTGGGATCCGGGCTGGGTGACGAGTCCGATGACGATCCCGATGACGACGGCGATGAACGCGGTGATCGCGAACCACAGCAGTGTCTGGACCGCGAGGCGCGCGGCGTTCGCCACCTCGCGCAGGTTGGCGATCGAACTGACGATGGCCGTGAACACCAGCGGGATCACCGCGACGGTAAGGAGTTTCACGTAACTGGAGCCGATGGTGTGGACGGTTCCGACGAGCCAGTTCTCGTTGCCGTCGGCGGCGACGGGCATGGCGCGGGCGACGAGTCCGAGGATGACGCCGACGACGAGCCCGGTGACGATCTGGGGGCCGAAGGATGTGGCCCACTGGGGTAGACGGCGTCGAGAGGTGGTCTCGGCGCGCGTGGACAGCGCGGGACTGGGCATGGGTGTGCCTTTCGCATGGGGCCGTGGAACGTCGCCCGGTGGGGCGGATACGGCGAGAGAGAGTCCTGAGTGGAGAGGTGCGTCAGCGCGAGCGCGGACAGATTGCGCTCGCCTGCAGGCGGAGGTCGACGTAGCGCCGAGAGGTCAGGAACAACACTGCGGGAACAATACTCCCGGTGGCGGCGCGCGTTTACTCCGGTTCGGCCTCGCCCGGATACCAGCGGGCGTAGACGTCGGGGTGCGCGCGGGTGCGGCTCTTCCACGCGTTCTCGCCGTACGTGCGATAGAGCGGATTCGCCGGATCGAGTTCGATGCCGCGGGCACGTTCGGCCAGGTGCGGCGGCAGCCCGATGGTCGGGACGGTGGCGTCGAGGGCAGGATTGAGGAAGTACGGCACGGACAGTCGCTCGGGCGCACCGGCCGGGGTGAGCACGCGGTGCCGGGTGGCCCTCAGGTACCCGCCGGTCGCGACCTCGAGCAGTTCGCCGATGTTGACGACGAACGAGCCGGCGCGGGCGGGCGCGTCGATCCAGTCGCCGGTCTCGGTTTCCACCTGGAGTCCCGACGACCCGGGTTCGAGGAGCAGCATCGTCAGCACGCCGGAATCCTTGTGGGCGCCGACGCCCTGCTCTCCGGTGTGGTCGGCGCTCGGCCGTTCCGGATAGCGGACGACCTTGATCAGCGTGGCGGGGGCGTGCGCGAATGCGTCGTCGAAGATCGCCGGATCGGCGTCGAGTGACGCGGCCCAGTGCCGCAGCAGTCGCATCCCGACGTCGGCGAGTGCGGCGTCGAGGGCCTCGATCGTCTTCTCGAGGTCGGGGAGATCGGCGGGCCATTGATTGGGACCCTGCAGTCGCAGGTAGTCGGCGGCGCCGGGGATCGGCTGCCGTTCGGGGCCGATGTCGATCTGTTCCCGCCAGTCGGTCTCGCCGTTGGTCAGTTCGCCGCCCACCCGGTTGTAGCCACGGAAATGGGGGCTGTTCAGCATCGCGATCGACTGTTTGGCGTCGTCGGACAGGGCGAAGAACTCCCGCGCGACGGTGAACACCCGATCGAGCAGCTCCCGGTCCACGCCGTGACCGTCGAGGTAGAAGAACCCGACGTGATGGGTGATCTCCCGCAGTCGTTCCCGACCGGCCGGGGTGTCCAGTTCGGCGAGATCGATCACGGGGAGCATTCCTCCACGGTATCCCCGGGTGGTCGCGGTGTCAGGTCTCCCGGCGCCGCTCGAGCAGGACGCTGTCGTGCCAGACGCCGTCGATCTGTGCGAGCCGCTCCCGCACCCCGACGGTCCGGTAGCCGACTGCGTGGTGCAGGGCGATGGACCCGGTGTTCACCGCCAGCACCGACGCCTGGAGTGTCCAGATGCCCGAGAAGTCGGCCTCGTCGATGAGCCGCTGCATCAGCGCGGTCCCGACGCCCGCCCCGCGGAACTCTCTGGCCGTGTACACGGAGTTCTCGGCCACCCCGCGGAAGCAGCGCCGGGAGGACACGGGGGACAGGGCCGCCCATCCGGCGATCGTCCCGTCCACCTCGGCCACCCACCGGTGTTCGTCCAGCCAGCGTGCGTCCAGTTCCGGCCGCGTCGGGGTCTGCGTGTCGAACGTCGCCCGTCGTGTCGCGATGCCCTCCGCATAGATCCGGAGCACCGACCCCCAGTCACTCGTGTCGAGCCTGCGTACGGTGATCGAGGGCATCGTGGACGTGTGGCCGTGAAGTGCTGGGAGACAACGCAATCGAGGATCGGGTTCCGAGGGGACGAGGGCAAACATGGCGCCAGCTTAACGTCTCGACGGGCTGACGTGGGGTGCCACGTTTCGGGGCGAATGTACCCGCGGGCGCCTCGGCAGCGCCGAGGGGTACATTCGCCCACCGAGGTCGGGGGCTGAGCTCGGTGTCGTGACCCTCACTGCCGCAGCCGGATCCAGGTTGTCTTGAGCCCGGTGTACTTGTCCATCGCGTGCAGGGAGAGGTCGCGGCCGAACCCGGACTGTTTGAATCCGCCGAACGGGGTCTGCGCGCTGATGGCGTCGACGGTGTTGACGGAGACGGTTCCCGCTCGCAGCGCCGACGAGACGCGGTGGGCCCGGTTCAGGTTCTCGGTCCACACCGAGGCGGCCAGACCGTAGATGCTGTCGTTGCCCACCCGGACGGCCTCGGCCTCGTCGGTGAACGTCTGGACGGTGAGGACCGGTCCGAACACCTCCTGGGTCACCACCTCGGCCGTCGGTGCGACGTCCGCGAAGATCGTCGGTTCGACGAAGGATCCCCGGCCGTCGACGGTGGTCCTGTTGCCGCCCAGCAGCACACGGCCGTCGGGCCGGGCCCGGTCGATGAACCCCGCGACGGTGCGAGCGTGGTTCTCGTCGACGATCGCGCCCAGCGTCGACGCGGGATCGAGCGGATTGCCGGGGCGGATCGACGACGCCCTGCGGACGAGGGCCTCGGTCACCTGTTCGGCCACCGACGCCTCGACCAGCAACCGGGAGTTGGCCGAGCACACCGCGCCCTGGTTGTAGAACGCGCCGAAGACCGCCTTCTCCACCGCTTCGCCGAGATCGGCGTCCGCGAAGACCAGGTTGGGGCTCTTGCCTCCGCATTCGAGCCAGACCTGCTTCAGATTCGAGTCCGCCGCGTACCGGAGGAACCGCTTCCCGGTCGCGGTCGAGCCGGTGAAGGCGACGACGTCGACGTCCGGATGCAGGCCCAGCGCCGCCCCGGCGGTGGCGCCGAGCCCCGGGACGACGCTCAGTACGCCGTCGGGCAGCCCCGCCTCGGTGGCGAGTTCGGCCAGTCGCAGCACCGACAGCGGGGCCTGCTCGGCGGGTTTGAGGACGACGCTGTTGCCCGCTGCGAGGGCAGGCGCCAGCTTCCACACGGCGAGGTCGAGTGGGAAGTTCCACGGGACCACCACCCCGACGACCCCGAGAGGTTCGCGGGAGACGAGGGCGAGACTCCCGGGTTCGGTGGGCGCGATCTCCCCGCCGATCTTGTCGAGGGCCTCGCCGTAGAACCTGAAAAGCTCAGCGGCCGAGGGGACGTCGACGGTCAGCGCCTCCACCACGAGCTTGCCCATGTCGAGGGAGTCGAGCAGGGCGAGCTCGTGACGGTGCTCGAGGATCAGCTCGGCGAGCCGGAGCAGGACCCGCTTGCGGTGGGACGCCGGGCTCCGCGACCAGACGCCCGAGTCGAACGCCTCCCGCGCAGACCGCACCGCGGCGTCGACGTCCGGGGCGTCCGCGGCCGCGACCCGTGCCAGCAGCTCACCGGTGGCCGGGTTGATCGAGTCGAACGTCTCGTCCGACTTGGCGGGACGGAACGCGCCGTCGATGAAGAGCTCCCGGCGCGGCGTGATCGCCGCGGCGAGCCGGGTCCAGTCGTCGAGTGTGGTCGGGTCAGGCATCGTCATCCCTCGGGCTCGAAAGTGGTGGTGTGCGATCAGGGAACATAGATGGCGAACTGTTTGAGCAGGGGCTCGTCGACGCGGTACTCGCCGCGCCACCCCTTGGTCAGGGTGAACGCGTCGCCGGGACCGAAGGTGTGTGAGGTGCCGTCGTCCGCTGTCAACGTCACCGAACCCTCCAGCACCCGGGTGTATTCGTCGCCCGGGTAGCACTCGATGTACTCGCGATACGGCTCCGCGCGCCACGAGCCGATGGTGAACTTCTCGTCCCCGCTGCTCAGGTGGACCATCTCGTGTTCCTTCGGATCGCCCGCCTGGAGCGTGTCCGCGGTGACGTACGCACTGGGTGTCATCGCCGCGATGTTCCGGGCGTCGGTCGGGATCGGGTGCACTGCGGTCATGGTGTTCCTCAGTTCTGTGCGTTGGCGAGTGGGGGGACGGAGGATGTTTCGACGGGTTCGATGGACAGTCCGGTGACTTCTCGTCGGAAGGCGACCGGGCCCGGGGCGGGTGGTTCGTCCAGTTCCTCGGCGTACCGGTGGCCGGACCAGACCGCTGCCGCGATCGTGGACGGGGCCCAGGCGTCACCGATGCCGCGGACACTGCGCAGGTCGGCGTCGGCCCATTCGGATTCGCGCGACCGCAGTTCGTGGAACAGCCCGTCCTTCGGAAGCCGCGCGGTGACGAGGACGACGCTGTCCGCGTCGACGAACTGCTCGTCGCCGGTGAACGCGCACACGGTGCGCACGCCCTGCGGGGTGACCGCGGTGACGGCACGGTTCACCTGAACGTGCACACCGGCCTTGATGATTCGCTTGCGGATGCGGACCACTTCCATGGTGTTCGTCGTCCACTGCGACACGTGCGCGGCCGGCGTGATCAGGGTGACGTCGAATCCCTCCTCGGCGAGGAGTTCGGCGACGACCGCACCGAGGTAGTAGTGGTCGTCGTCGAAGAGCACGACCTTGTTTCCCTGGGGGCGGAGCCCGGCCATCACGTCGTCGGGGGTCAGGACGTCGGCGTGCTCGTCGACGGGGACGGCGTGGGTGTGCCAGCGGCCGACGCCGTCGCGGCGCCAGTGCGAGCCCGTGGCGACGACCACGTGGTGGAAGTCGTTCTCGATGACGTCGTCGGCGGTCATCTCGCTCTCCATGAACACGTCCACGTTGGCGAGCTTGCGAAGTTGCTGTTCGCGGTAGTCGACCACGCGGATCCACGCGGACAGGCCGGGCAGTCTGGACTCGCGGGTCACGCGACCACCGAGTTGCCTGCTCGCCTCGGCGAGGCTGACGTTGTAGCCGCGTTGCCCGAGCGCACGCGCCGCCTCGAGTCCGGCGGGGCCGGCACCGACCACGAGGACATTCGAATCGGTCGAGCGGACCTTGATTCGCTCCGGGTGCCACCCGCGCCGGAACTCCTCGCCCATCGTCGGGTTCTGGGTGCAGCGGATCGGGGACATCGTGAAGTCACCGGACACGCAGATGTTGCAGCCGATGCACTCCCGGATGTCCTCGAGGTTCCCCTCCTCGATCTTGCGCGGAAGGTACGGGTCGGCGATCGAGGGGCGGGCGGCCCCGATGAAGTCGAGGATGCCGCTCTTGACCTGATGCAGCATCGTGTCGGGTGAGGTGAAGCGGCCGACACCGACGACGGGTTTCGTGGTGAGCTGCTTCAGTCCGCGGACGTACGGTTCCTGCTCCGCCTCCGGGCCGAACCGTGAGGTGACGGAGTCGTCCTCCCAGCTGCCGAGCACGAAGTCCCACAGATCGGGCGTCTCGCCGAGCAGGCCGATCACGTCCTCGATCTCGCTGCGGGTGATCCCCTCGTCGCCGAGGAGTTCGTCGACCGAGATGCGGCACGCGACAGCGGCCTTCCCGTCGGCGACCTCACGCGAATCCTCGAGGATCTCGCGGAGCAGACGAACCCGGTTGGTCAGGCTGCCGCCGTACTCGTCCGTCCGGTTGTTGTAGCGGCGGGACAGGAAGTGGTGCAGGCCGCCGATCGCGTGCCCGGCGTACACGTAGACGATGTCGTATTCGGCCTTCAGCGACCGGCGCACCGCCTCCTTGTGCCAGTGCCGGAGGTCGGTGATGTCCGACTTGGTCATCGCCCTGGCCTGGACGGGGTCGTAGTTCCAGGAGACGACGGGCAGATTCTGCGGGCCGAGCGGGGTCTCGCGGCTGATCAGGTTGGGACTGTTCAGGCCGTTGTGGGCGAGTTCGATGCCGGCGAGGGAGCCGCCCTCGTGAATCTTCTCGGAGATCCTGGTCAGGGCGGGCAGGTCCTGGTCGTCCCACAGGCGCAGTTCGATGAACGGGCCGATGTCGGAGGTGGGGTGGATCTCGACCTGCTCGGTGCAGACGACGGCCCAGCCGCCCTCGGCCTTGACGCGTCGCATGTAGGCCTCCCCGGACGGGTCGCGGTAGCCCATGCCGTTGCAGTGCGGGACTTGGAAGAATCTGTTGCGGGCGGTGACCGGTCCGATCTTGACCGGTTCGAAAAGGATGTCGTATCGCGGATCACGCACGGTGGGTTCCTCACGCTGTCGGTTCGTGCAGTGCCAGAATCGTCGGTCCGCGCGGCCACAACAGTCAACAGGATCTTTTCGTGCCACTGCATCAGTTATTCAGATGCCAATTCGGCGGCCTTCCCATCTGGAGAACTGATGCAGTACCCCTGATCTTTGTGCTGTACAGATTTGCCGAGTGCGGACGAGAGTAGTGACCGGCATCACTGCGACGTGAGAGGCATGATCGATGAGCGACAACACCCCCACCGCCCTGGCGGACGAACAGACACAACACCTGAAGAAGTCACTCGGCCGTTTCGACATCGTCTTCCTCATCGTCGCGGCGGTGGTGTCGGTCGAGGTTCTCGGTCAGGTCTCCACCTTCGGCGCGGAGACGTTCACCTGGGCACTGGTTCTCGCGGTGTTCTTCCTGCTGCCGTACGGCCTGATCTTCGCCGAGATCGGCAGCACGTTCACCGGCGAAGGCGGTGTGTACGTGTGGGTCCGGAGAGCGTTCGGCCGGCCCCTCGCCGCCCTCGCGTCGCTGCTGACGTGGGTGACGCAGCCCGTGTGGGTCGGTGGGTCCATGGCGTTCATCGCCGCGGAGACCTGGAACCACTACGTCTCTGCATTCGAGGAGGGGTCGGTGACGGACTACCTGTTCAAACTGGTCTTCATCTGGCTCACGGTGCTCGCGGCCGTCGTGAGTCTGGCTCGCGGCAAATGGATTCCGACGGTCGGCGCGTTCCTCAAGATCGTCTTCCTGCTGTTCTTCCTCGTCACCACCGGCATCTACGCCGCGAAGAACGGTTTTGCCGGCATCTCGGCGGGCGACTTCAGCCCCACCCTGACCGGGCTACTCGGCGTGACGCCGCTGCTGCTGTTCTCCTACCTCGGGTTCGAATCCGGAAACAGCGCCGCCGGGGAGATGAAGAACCCGGCCCGCGACGTCCCGATCTCGATCGCCCGCGCCTGCGCCATCGCCGCCGCGTCCTACCTGCTGCCGATCTTCGCCATCCTGCTCGTCGTGCCCGCGGACGACATCACCGGTGTCGGCGGACTTCTCGAGGCGGTCGCGACCGTCTACAGCGTCTACGGTCCCGCCGCACCCGCCATGCTGACGGTGACCGGCGTGATCTTCGCGGTCATCCTCATGACCCAGGGTGCGGCGTGGATGATCATCAGCGACCGCATGCAGGCGATGGCGGCCGCCGACGGCGCGTTCTTCGGCGGATTCTTCGGCCGATTCCATCCCCGCCTCGGCACGCCGGTGCGCGTCAACTTCCTGTCGGGGCTCGTCGCCACCGTCTTCATGATCGCGGCCATGCAGATCACCGGCTCCGGCGGTTCCATCTTCGCGGTCGTGCTCACCATCTCGATCTCGACGTTCCTGCTCAGCTACCTGATCGTCATCCCGTCGGCGATTCGCCTGCGCACGCGTTTCCCGGACGTCGTGCGGCCCTTCCGGGTTCCCACCGGAAACGCGGGCTTCCGCGTCCTCGGCATCCTCTGCTTCGCGTGGGTGCTGCTCGGTTCCTGGGTGGCGGTCTTCCCCGGAACTCTGGAGTCGGTGTTCGGCCTGGAGTACGACTTCGACGAGATCTGGGGAGTGAGCCAGGGGACGTTCGAACTGTTCACCCTCGGGACGCTGGCCGTGCTCGCGCTCCTCGGCGCCGTCGGATACGTGCGCGGCAGGTCCGTGCGGTCCGCGAGTGGCCCCAGCATCGCGCGGGAGGACGGCCCCGGCTCGGAGCCGGACCCCGGCCTCATGAAGGCCGACGCCCGCTGATGGTGCCGCGGCCACCGCGTGTGTCGTGGGTGGCTCCCCGGTCGGAGACCTGCAATCCTGGTGGCCTCAGATCCCGAGGAGAGCGCATGCAACGACGACCCGACGTGACGTTCACCCAACTCAGGTACTTCGTCGAGGCCGCGAACTTCTCCAGCATGACGAAGGCCGCCGACGAACTGATGGTCGCGCAGTCGGCGGTCTCGTCCGCGATCTCCCAGCTCGAGCACCAGATCGGCACCCAGCTGTTCATCCGGCAACGATCCCGCGGGCTGGTCCTCACCGCGGCGGGGGAGGAAATGCTCCGCGACACCCGCAGCGTCCTCGCCCACCTCGGTGAGGTTCTCGACGCGGCGCGCGGCCACGAGGACAACGTCCGGGGAACGGTGCGCCTGGCCTGCTTCGTCACCCTCACCCCGTTCATCCTCCCGACACTGATATCGGACCTGCGCGATCAGCATCCCGATCTGGAGGTCGAGGTCGTCGAGACGCAGGCGGAGGCGGTGCGGGCGGCGCTGCGGAACGGCACCGCGGAACTGGCCCTCACCTACGACCTCGCGCTGGGCGAAGACATGGAGACGGAGACGCTCGGGGTGGCCCGACCGCACGTCATCCTTCCGCCGGACCACCGGCTGGCCGGCCACGTTGCGATCACCCTCGCCGACCTCGAGGGCGAACCCATGGTGTTGCTGGACCTGCCGAGCAGCCGCGACTACTTCCTGGCGATGCTGACGGCGGCGGGGGTCACGCCGGTGGTCCGGTACCGGTCGGCGAGCTACGAAACGGTGCGCGGACTCGTCGCCCGGGGCCACGGCTTCTCGATCCTCAATCAGCGGCCCGCCGAGGGCCGGACGTATGACGGCGGACGGGTCGCGACGCTGCCCATCGCCGACGACGTTCCCGGCCTGCCCGTGGTGCTCGCCCGGCTGAAGGGTGTGCGGAGCACGGCGCGGGCCCGGGCCGTCGCCGAACGGGCGCGCGCCGTGTTCGCGAAACAGGCGGGTTCGGGCCGCTAGAACGGCCACCCCATCTGGGCGTCGCGGTCGGCGCCGAAGGCGTGGTCGACACGGTCGAGGACGTCGGGGTCCGCAGCCTGCAGCCGGTTCGCGGCCGCGAACGTGCGTGCCCGGTGGGCGCCGAGGTACAGGCTGCCCAGCACGTCCAGGTCGAGCACCACCTGAGGGGTCGAGTCGGTCGGGATGCACATCGCGGTGCCGTCCCGCACGGTCAGCGCGAACCGCCCGCCGGCGTCCAGGAACCCGTCGTCGACCTGGATCACGACGTCGAGGTCTGTTCGGTACCTGCGGGCCTCGAGTGCGGCGGGCACGTCCATGATCCGGACCCACAGCTCGTCGTGGCGCGAGGTGGTCCGCACCAGCCGGCCGTCGGTCAGCAGATACGGCAGTGGGTCCTCGGGGGTGAGGTGCGCTTCGATGCGGCGCACGAGGTCCAGGCCGAGCAGCGCCCGCCACAGCGCGGCATGCGCGTCGCGCGTGACCGTGCGGATCTCCTCCACCCGGGCGACGGTTCCGTTGTCGCCGGACACGCGACGGTAGAGCACGTAGCCGTCGTCGTGCACCAGCCCGAACAGGCTTGTGCCGCCGCCACGTTCGCTCTCACGGTCGGCGAAGATCCGATTCCACACGATCCCGGGCCGGACCTGCGCCCCCGGGGTCACCCGCTGCCAGCGGTCGTAGACGTCGGTGAACGCGACCCGGGCCTCCGCGGGATGGACCATCCGCACACCACCCGGGTCCGGTGCCCTCGGGTGCGGCACGGCGAACCGGCGGTCGATGCTCGACGTGGTCTCGACGGTCGCGGGTCCGTACCCGAAGCGCCCGTAGATCCCGCCCTCACTGGCCGTGAGCAGCGACAGCGGGACACCCGACGTCCGGATGCGGGCGTGATGTTCGGTGTAGAGCGCGCGCAGGAGGCCACGGCGTCGATGGGTGGGGGCGACCGTCACCGCGGTGACGCCCGCCGCGGGAACGCCCTCGCCACCGGGAACGGTGACGGTCATGGGGATGTCCATGGTGGCGCCGACCACCGCGTCCTCGTCGACCGCGATGATCGGCGGCGCGCCGCTGACGAGCTGCCGCCAGTGGGCGGTGAACTCCTCGTTCTGCGGTGTCACGAAGCAGATCTCGTTGAGCAGGGTGATCTTCGGCCAGTCCTGTTCGGTCGCCGTTCTGATCGTGATGCCGGCGGTGGTCGTCGTCATTCCCCGACACTGGCACACCCCACGTCGACTCGCAGCCGAATTTCGGCGTCCGACCTTGACCCGGTGCGCGCTTTCGGAGAGTCTGAAACCTTGCCGACCCGTGAGGGGGTGACGTCACGGTGTCGAGCGACCACACCTCGTCCGCGCCGCGCCGAACGCTCCGGCTGCGCCGCGAGTCCTGGGGATTCGTGATCGGCTCCTTCCTGTTCGGGCTGGCGGCCACGCGGGTGTACGGGCAGGCGGTGGGCCCCGAGGTCGACAACATCACCTACTTCGTCGGGTCGCTGTTCTTCACCACCGCCGGATTCATCCAATTGCGGCTCAGTGGGAGGCCGGTGCCCGGGGAGGAATCCGCGACGGTCGAACGCTACGACTGGTGGGCGGCGCTGATCCAGTTCGTCGGCACCCTGCTGTTCAACGTGAGTACCGGGGTCGTGCTGATCCAGAGCCTTACCGTCGAACAGGACCGGGTGTGGGGGTGGCGTCCCGACCTCTTCGGGTCGACGGCGTTCCTCGTCGCCAGTGGCCTGGCGGTGGTGGCCACCACCGAAACCGACAAGCTGTGGGATCCGCATGCCCGCAACTGGCGCAGCACCTGGCTGAACATGATCGGGTCGGTGGCGTTCGGGGTGTCCGCGGTCGGCGCGTACATCGTGCCCGGCACCGACGCGCTGAAGAACCCGACGATCGCCGATCTGGGCACGTTCGTGGGCGCGGTCTGCTTCCTCGTAGCCGCACTGCTGATGCGCCCGCCTCACCCCAGGTATTCGCCGAACCAGGCGAGGACACGTTCGTAGGCCTCGGCTGCCGCGGTCGCGTTGTAGCGGGGCCCGGTGTCGTTGAAGAACGCGTGATCGGCACCCGGAACCGTCACGATCTCGTGCGGTAGCCCCGCCTTCGCGAGTGCGGCGGCCGCGGCGTCGCGGGACGCGTTCACCCGGGCGTCCAATTCCGCGTAGATGGCGAGGACCGCGGCCTTCGACCCGGAGAAGTCGGCGCCCTCGGGGAGGGGACCGTAGAAGGGGACCGCCGCCGCCAGCCGCGGCTCGCCGGACGCGAGGAGTTGCCACACCATCCCGCCGCCGAAACAGAACCCGACCGCCGCGATCTTCTCGTCCGGCACCCGACGCCCGAGTTCGTCGATACCGGCCTTCATGTCGGCGACGAAGCGCGCAGGCGGCACGGTGGCCAGCGCGGCGGTCGCCTGCGCCTGATCGGTGAACGTCGCGGTCCCGCCCTCTTCCGAGAGGAGGTCGAGGGCGAGCGCGGAGTAGCCGGCACCCGCGAATCGGCCCGCCACCGAACGGATGTGGTCGGTCAGGCCCTTGTTCTCGTGGATGACGAGGACCGATCCGCGGGGCGAGGCCGCGGCGGCCCACGCACCCTGCAGGACCCGGCCGTCCGGGCCGGGGAACGTCACGGCTTCGGTCCCGACGGCGTCGGCCGCTCCCGGTGGCGGGGGCGTCGCTCCGCCGGGTGTCACCGGCGCCGAGGTCGGCGACTCGTCGCTGTCGGTGGAACATGCGGCGAGCAACGAGGACGCCGCCGCCACGCCGAGACCGATGAGGCCGAGTCTTCGCAACGCCTCGCGGCGGGACAGCAGCCCGTCAGCATGGTCGATCGCGATCTCTTCGGCGATATAGCGTTGCAGTGGCGTCATGATCGTCCCCGTCCGCATCGGCTGATGTAGGGAATTATCCCTGGTCGAAGCCGTGGTCGGCATCGGTTCCCGATTCATCACTTTTCCTTATGCAGTGCGCCACTTATCTGTGTTGTACAGATTTCGCCGGGGACCTCAAGATTGGTGCAACGGCACGAACTCCTCGCTCACCGCACATAGAAAGGAGCCCGTCATGCCGATCGCTGACCGTCACGCAGCCGTCGAAACGACGGCCCGAACATCGGTGGCCCCACCGATTCCGGACAGCTCGACCGTGAACTTCATCGCGGCCATGGGCACCGTCGCAACCGGAGTCACCGTCGTCGCGACCGACGGCCCCGGCGGGCGCGCCGCACAGACCGTGAGCGCGATGTGCTCCGTCTCGGCCGACCCGGCGCTGGTGCTGGTCTGCCTGCACGGACGAAGCCCGGTCAACGACGCGATCTCCGAGAACGGCGTCTTCTGCGTCAGTGTGCTTGCCACCCAGCATGATCACGTCGCAGACACCTTCGCCGGCCGCCCTTGGCCCGGCAAGCAGCGGTGGGACTTCACCTGCGGGCACTGGACCGTGGGCGAATCCGGCTCGCCCCGCGTCCACGACGCGATCGCGTCGTTCGACTGCACCGTCCACGACGTCATCGAGGCCGGCACCCACCGCGTCTACATCGGGCGCGTCGCCGCCGTGGAGGCACACCCCGGCGAACCGCTCGTGTACGCCTCCCACACCTACAGCAAGCCCGCAGCATTCGAACCTTCCACCTTTCCCGACTACCCGGACGCACACCCCGCGCCGAGGACCAGGAGCACGAAATGATCCGCACCGGAGACGAATACAGGGAGTCCATCAGGGACGGCCGTGAGGTCTGGGTCGACGGGGAACGCGTCAAGGACGTGGCCGACCACCCCATGTTCAAGCCGATCGTCGACGTGCGGGCCCGCATCTACGACCTCGCGCACGACGAGGCCACCCAGGACGCGATGACCTACGTAGATCCCGAATCCGGCGAACGCAACGCCATCGCCAACAAGCTTCCCCGCACGCAGCAGGACTGGCTCGACAAGCGTGCCGCCGTCGACCTGGTGCTCGAGGACACCCGCGGAGTGGTCACCCGTGTCGGTGACGAGACCATCGGCGAGATGTGGTCGCTGTTCGACGGTCAGGACGTCCTCAACGAGGTGGACCCGCGCTTCTCGGAGAACATCCGCCGCCACCTGGAGCGTTCTGTCCGGGAGGACCCGTTCCACGTGTCGGCGAACACCGACCCCAAGGGCGACCGGTCCAAGGCGCCGCAGGATCAGGACCCCGACATGCTCCTGCACGTCGTGAAGGAGACCGACAACGGCATCGTCGTGCGCGGCGCGAAATACGAGACCGCCGCCGCCTACTCCAACCAGGCGTTCACCAAACCCACCATCGCCAACTGGGGCAACAGTGAACTGTCCGACTACGCCGTCGGATTCGTGCTCGACATGGGTGCGCCGGGCCTGAAGTACATCTCCCGCAACGGGTTCGCCGGCCGCGCGCCGTCCGCCGACTACCCGCTCGCCAACCGCGTCGACGAGGTCGAGTCCCTCGTCGTGTTCGACAACGTCGAGATTCCCTGGGAAGACGTCCTGTTCTACCGGCACACCCGGGCCGCCACGTTCATCCGCTCCACCCTGCACCGCTACAGCGCGTTCCCGTTCGTGCAGCGCACGCTGCACCTCGCCGATCTGATGATCGGATCCGCACTGTGGAACGTCAAGCAGAGCGGCCTCGAGAAGCAGCAGGCGGTGCAGGAGAAGCTCGCCCAGCTCGCCTGCTACCGGGAGACGATCAACGCCCACCTCACCGCGGCCATCTCGCTCGCCGAACCCAGCCCCGGCGGCCTGCTCATGCCCAACCAGTCCCTGCTCTACACCGGCCGGGTGATGGCGCTCAGCCAGCTGCCCGCGATGATGCACATCGCCCGCGAGCTGTGCGGCGGCCAGATCTGCATCACCCCGGACGCCGCCACGTTCGCCGACCCCGACGTCGCACCGTGGCTGGAGAAGTTCTACTCCATCAACGACAACTGGGTGGCCGACGACCGTCGCAAGCTCCTCGCGTTCGCCCGCGACCTCCTCAACAGCGACTACGCGGGACATCGCCTGACGTTTCAGCTCTTCGCCCAGTCGCCGCCCTTCGCGCAGCTCGCCGCCGTGTACCGCAACTTCGACTTCGACGGTCCGCTCGGGCTGGTCAAGGCCGCAGCGGGGCTGTCGGACAACGTCGACGGAGGTGCGGCATGACCACCCACACCCGCATCCGCCCGTTCAACACCCGCGACACGTACCCGGAACAGAACCTCGACAACGACCTCGCGCAGGCCGTCGTCGCCGGCGGAGTCGTGTATCTCCGCGGACAGATCGGGCAGGACCTCGACACCCGGGAGTCGGTGGGAATCGGCGACGTCGAGGCCCAGGCCGAGAAGGCGATGGCGAACATCGCGATGCTGCTGAAGGAATCGGGCAGTCGCCTCGAGGACGTCGTCAAGGTCACCGTCTACCTGGTGGACGTCCGATACCGGGAGACCGTCTACCGGGTGGTCGGACGCTGGCTGAAGGGTGTGCACCCGGTGTCCACCGGCATCGTCGTCGACGCCCTCGCCCGGCCCGAATGGCTCGTCGAGATCGACGCGACGGCAGTGATCAGCTCATGACGTTCTCACTCGTCGCCCGTGATTCCGGGGGCGCGTTCGGGATGGTCGTCTGCTCCTCCAGCCCCGCCGTGGCCGCACGCTGCCTGCACGTGCGGTCCGGGGTCGGTGTCGTCGCCTCCCAGAACGTGACCAATCCGCAGCTGGGCCCAATCGGACTCGACGCGCTCGCGTCGGGTGCGAATGCCGAGACCGCACTGAAAACCGCACTCGCGCACGAGAAGTTCCCGGAGTACCGCCAGGTCGTCGTCGTCGATGCGGACGGCGGCACCGCGGTGCACTCGGGCGCGCAGACGCTGGGCGTCCACAGCAGTGCGCAGGGCAGCGGCGCCGCCGTCGCCGGCAACATGCTCCGCGACGAAGGCGTCATCCGGTCGCTGCTGTTCGGCTACGTGTCCAGCACGGCCCCGACGTTCGAGGGCAGACTGCTCGACGGACTCACCGCGGCCGTCACCGCCGGCGGCGAGGCGGGGCCCGTGCACTCGGCGGGAATCCAGGTGGTCGAGGACGTGCCCTGGCCCGTCACCGATCTGCGCATCGACTGGCACGACGACCCGGTCGGCGAACTGCGCCGGCTGTGGACGGTGTGGGAACCGCAGAAACGGGACTACCGGGTGCGGGGTGTCGACCCGACGGCCGCCCCGTCCTACGGCGTGCCGGGGGACCTGTGAGCGCCGACGCCGCGGTTCGCGACGGAGCCAGGAGGGCGGAAGGCCGGATCCTGGCTCTGTCGCACGACCTTCACGCCCACCCCGAGGTCGCGTGGGAGGAGGAACGCTCGTGCGTCCGGGTGGCCGGGGTGCTGTCGGACGCCGGTTTCACGGTGGAGCAGCAGTACGTGGGACTGCCCACCGCATTCCGCGCGCACGTCGGCTCCGGACCGCTGCACCTCGCGGTCTGCGCGGAATACGACGCGCTCCCCGGCCTCGGGCACGCGTGCGGGCACAACGTCATCTCCGCCATCTCGGTGGGGACGGCGCTGGCCCTCGCCCCACTCGTGGACGAACTCGGCATCACGCTGTCGGTGCTCGGCACCCCCGCCGAGGAAGGCGGGGGCGGCAAGATCGACATGCTGAAACGTGGAGCGTTCGAGGGCGTCCACGCCGCCGTCATGACCCACCCCGGCCCGGTCGACGTCGCCCGGGCCGAACCGTACGCGGTGTCTCACAGCCACATCCGGTACGACGGCAAGGCGGCACACGCCGCCGCGTACCCGGAACGTGGCGTCAACGCGGCTGACGCGTTCACCGTGGCGCAGGTCGCCATCGGGCTGCTCCGCCAACAGCTTCCGTCGAGCACGCGAGTACACGGGATGATGACCCGTGGGGGAGAGGCGCCCAACGCCATTCCCCAGCGCACCGAAGGTCGCTGGTACGTACGCGCGGAGACGCTGGAGGAACTGGCCCGCATCGAGCCCCGGGTGGCCCGTTGCTTCGAGGCCGGCGCCGTCGCAACCGGCTGTGAACTGACCATCGCCCCGGAAAGCGAACCGTACTCGGAGTTCCGCACCGACGAAGTGCTGCTCGCGTCGTACGTCCGGCACGCCGAGGGGCTGGGCCGCGTGTTCCGCACCGGCGCGGACTCGCTGATGAACCGGGCGTCCACCGACATGGGCAACGTCTCGCAGGTGATTCCCGCGATCCACCCCTACATCGGAATCGACTCCGCGCCCGCCGTCAACCATCAGGCCGAGTTCGCCGCGGCCAGCGCCGCGCCCGCTGCAGACCGGGCGGCCGTCGACGGCGCGCTGGCCCTCGCCCTCACCCTGCTCGACGCCTGCGGCTCCGCCACCCGTGAGTACTTGTTAACCGCCCGACGTTAGGAAGTACTCACGGGCGGAGCAAAGAATTCGAGCGCGATGTTGTCCGGGTCGCGGAACGAGATGCCGGATCCGTAGTGCGCATTCTTGATGCCCCCGTGCTCGATGCCGAGGGCATCGAGCCGCTCCACCCACCCGGGCAGTGCGTCGGGAGAACACTGGAACGCGATGTGGTCGAGTCCGACCCGCCGTTCGTCGAACCGTGCGGGAGCGCCGCTGCCGGGGTGCGTGTGCAGGCCGAAGAGCATGCCGCCGTCGAGCGCAAACACCGTGTGATGGAAGGTTCCCGATTCCTCGTCCTCGTCGAGCACGGGGGCTGATCCGAACAATGCGGTGTACCAGGCGGTGCTGGCCGGTAGGTCCGACACGGTGATCGCGACGTGGGTGAGGCCCGGGAAACTGGACATCTGCGACAACTCTCTTCTCCGGTGAATCGGTCTCTTCTTTCGACCCTAGCGAGCAGACCCCGCCGCGTGGTGGCAACGGCGAAACCCTGCCCGAGCGGACAGGGGTGGGGCATTACGCACAGAGCGCACCGCCCGAACCTGTAACAGGCTCGGGCGGTGCGCTGTTCGGGGTCTAGAGCCGCGCGGGCTCACGCGTGGCACCGGAGGTGGTCTTCGCCCCGGTCGAGCCGCGCCGCGCCAGGAGCAGGTAGATGGGTCCGGTCACCACCAGTCCGGCCACCCAGGACAGGTCGGCGCCGCCGAGGAACGCGGACACCGGGCCCGTGTAGAGCGACGTGGCCATGAACGGAATCTGGACGACGATGCCGAACAGGTAGGCGGTGATGGCCGTCCAGTTGAAGCGGCCGTAGATGCCGCCGTCGAAGCGGAAGATCGAGTCGAGGTCGTACACGCCCTTGTGGATGATGTAGAAGTCGATCAGGTTGATCGCCGTCCACGGCACCAGGACCACGAGCAGCACGACTACCAGATCGACGAAGTGCGAGACGAAGTCGGCCGACAGCGCGATGGCGACGACGGACGCCGCGACGAGGATGATCGTCGAGAGGATCACCCGGGCGCGGGCGGTCGGAATCCAGCGGGCACGGAAGGTCTGGACCGACGTGATGATTGCGAGGACGGCGCCGTAGAGGTTCAGCGCATTGTGGCTGATGACGCTGAGCAGGAACAGCACCAGCATGATGCTGCCGAGGCTTCCCGTCGTCGCCTTGACGCCGTCCATGGTGCCCATGCCGACCGGTGCGGCGAGCGTGACGACCGCGCCGAACGCGAAGGCGAGGAACGAGCCGAGGGTGCAGCCGAGGTAGGTCGCCCAGAACGTCGACGGCACACCCACGTCCTTGGGGAGGTACCGCGAGTAGTCGGAGACGTAGGGCGCGAACGCGATCTGCCAGAGTGCGCCGAGTGACACGGTGGCCAGCCAGCCGGCGAAGTTGAAGTCGCCCCGGGTGAGGAAGTCCAACGGCAGGTCGCCGGTGAGGATGGCGAAGAAGCCCACGAGGATTCCGATTCCGAGAACCCAGGTTCCGATGCGGTTGAGGATGTGGATCAACCGGTAGCCGATGATGCAGATGACGGCGGAGCCGAGGGCACCGACCACGATCCCCACGTCCACGGGTATGCCGTTCACGATCCCGTGCATCGACTGACCGGCCAGGACGATGTTCGACGAGAAGAACCCGAGATACATGACGGCGGCGATCACCACGATGATGAGCGCCCCGAACGTGCCGAACTGTCCGCGGCTCTGGATCATCTGGGGGATCCCCATCTGCGGTCCCTGCGCCGAATGCAACGCCATCAGAGCTCCGCCGGCGAGATGTCCGACGACGAACGCGACGAGGCTCCACCACAGCGAGAGTCCGAACAGGCTGGGGCCGAGGGCGCCGGTCACGATCGGTAGCGGGGCGAGGTTGCCGCCGAACCACAGCGTGAACAGATCGCGAACCTTGCCGTGGCGATCGGATTCCGGGACGAACCCGATCGTGTGCTTCTCCAGCATCGGGGCGACGTGGGTGTCGGGCATCAATCCTCCGAACGGCGCGCAAGTGCGCCACTTCTAGGTCGAGTAGTGCAGACCACAATGGTCGGAGGCAGTGAATCTGTACAGAACAACTAACTGATGCGTTGCATCACTTCTCCTGATTCAGCAGGTCGGGCTAGCCTGGGTCGATGCGCACCGTGGGAGTCGACCTGGCGGCCGAACCGAAGAAGACGGCCCTGGCGATCGTCGACTGGTCCGGCGGTGTGGCCCGCGTCGAGTCCGTCCGGCTGGGAGCCGGGAACGACGCCGTCACCGAGGCCGTGCTCGCGTGCGACAGGGCCGGTATCGATGCACCTTTCGGCTGGCCCGACGCGTTCGTCCGCATGGTGTCCGAGCACCACGCCGGCCGACTGTCCGCGACCAGCGGTCTCGCGAACCGAGAGGGGCGTCGTCCGCTGACCAAGCGGCGCACCGACCTCGTGGTGCAGGCGGCGACGGGGATATCCCCGCTCAGTGTGTCGGCGGATCTCATCGCGCACGTCGCGTTGCGTTGCGCCGGAATCCTCGCCGACCTGGGCCGGCTCGGCGTCGACGTCGGCCGCGTCGACGGCCGCGTGGTGGAGGCGTATCCGGCGGCCGCGCTGCGCACCTGGGGCCTGGTGTCGCGCGGATACAAGAGCGCCCAGAACCGGGTGACGCTGGGGGAGTTGGTCGACGCGCTCCTGGCGGCCGCGG
This sequence comes from Rhodococcus wratislaviensis, assembly GCF_041228765.1. Classification (NCBI taxonomy): domain Bacteria; kingdom Bacillati; phylum Actinomycetota; class Actinomycetes; order Mycobacteriales; family Nocardiaceae; genus Rhodococcus; species Rhodococcus wratislaviensis. The sequence goes on from NZ_CP150488.1 coordinate 3,125,233, forward strand.
ACTGGTTGGATCTCGGTGCATTTCAGACGATCTGCCGCGAGTCGGACGACGCCCTCGACGCCGTGCTGGCCGCCGTCATCGCGCGGGCCGCGGCCGTCGGCTGCACGGCACTACCCGAGGGCGACGACCGCGCCGTCGCCGAACGGGAAGGCTGGATTCACGTGCCGACGGGAGACCTGCAGTCGTTGCGGCCGTAGCGGCGGATTTCTGCGACTGTGCTGGTAGACCGACCGCGGTGACGCCCTCGGGTGAAACCTGGCAAATTGGACACCACACGCACCGTGCGTGGGCACACGAAGAAGGAGTCCAATGGCTTTCTGGGATCAGCTGAAGGCAAAGGCGTTCGAGATGAACGGCCAGCTCAAGACCAAGACGGCACAGTTCCAGAACAAGGAGTTCGCCAACGCCAGCATGGCCATGTGCGCCCTCATCGCCGCGGCGGACGGGACCATCGACCCGTCCGAGCGGCAGAAGACCGCGGCGCTGATCACCAGCAACGAGGCGCTGAGTGTGTTCCCGTCGGACGAGCTGAGTCAGAAGTTCGACTGGTACTGCAGCAAGCTGCAGTCGGATTTCGAGTTCGGCAAGATCGAGGCCACCGCCACCGTCGCGAAGCTGAAGTCCAAGCAGGATCAGGCACGTGCCGTCATCCAGATCGGCATCGTCATCGGTGGCGCCGACGGAAACTTCGACCAGCACGAGCGAAACGTGGTGCGCGACGCGTGTTTCGCCGTCGGCATCGCCCCGGCGGAATTCGAACTCTGACGTGATCGGTGACGCGCCCGGCGGCGGGCGCGTCACCGACGCTCAGTAGGCCGTGATGATCGGCGCCGGGTTCCACAAGCCCGAACGCTGAATCCGGGTGGTGTCGATCTCCGCGGTCTTCGCGCCGGGGTCGAGCGGCGAGTACTGCTCCACTCCGCCCCAGTCGCGGTCCCAGTCGTCGCGCAGATACGACGGTATGGTGCGGCTGGCCCGGGTCATCTCGATCCAGCCCAGCGGTCCTCCGCCGTACCGGTCCTGCCACAGGCTGGTCATGATCGCGCCGGGACGGTCGGGGAGGATCCGGTATTCGGGCGCCTCCGCGACACCCGCGCGGTGGTCGAACGGTCGCTGGCACGGAAAGGCAAGTCCCACAGCCCAGTCGATCATGACGGGCGCATCGGATCCGATCACATCGTTCAGTGTCTGCGTCCGCGGAACACGCGGCGGCGTCACCGCCAGCCACTGCTGCGGGTCGCTGTCCGAATCCGACGCCACCAGACGGATGACATCCGTATCGTCCGGCAGGGAGTCCAGCGGAACGCGCAGATTGCGCCACGACGGTGCCGGGCCGATGTCGATCGGCGTCACGCGTCCCGACACCCCGACCGCGCCGTCCGGTTGCGTGGTGCCGTACTCCACCTCGAGGTTCTGGCCGTAGGTGACGACGCCGTCCGCGTCGACGGAGTGGATGCGGCCCGCCGCGGCGATGGAGACGATGTCGCCCGCCCCGGCGTCCGCGTCGGGGTTCGGCAACCGGTACCAGCCGGTGGTCAGTGACGCGTCGCCGTCGCTGCCGTCGCTGCCGTCGCTGCCGAGGACGGGCGTGCGGTCGGGGTCGAGGCCGAACGGCAGGGCCACCGCGCTGCCGTTGACACCCACCGCGCCTGCGCCGCCGCCGGTGCCCGCGGCGTTGCTCGACGCCGTCTGATCGGTGTTGTCGGTCTTGACGGAGTTGGCGACGCCCGCATCCGACGATTCCTCGTCGGCACTGAGGTCGCCGGCGACGCCGTTCGGTGTGAAGCCCACGGTGCCGGTGCCCGCGAGGGCGGTGGCGGCGTCACCGGACAGTGGTTGCAGCAGCGACGCGTTCGGATCGGTTTCGAGCAGGACGTCGTTGGCGAGACCGCACGGTGCACCGGTGACGGCGTCGACGTTGGAACGGGCGAGGGAGAAGGCGGGGTATTGCGCGACCGCGCCCTTCGCCATCGACAGCACCTCGAACAGCACCATCGCGGCGGCCGCCACCGTCAACGGCGGGATCGCCCACAACCGGCGTCGCCGCACGGAGTCGGCCCGGGTGTAGGGCTCGCGGAAGTAGCACCACGCCGCGATCAGCAGCATCACCAGCGTGGCGCCGAGCAGAATCGTGCCGGCGCCCAGGCCGGCGATCGACACCGGCTTGTCCCACCACGGGACGCTGTAGCTGGACACGTACCACCACCCGTTGGTGCTGGTGAAACACATCGCGAGCAGGAACAGCACGGCGGCCGCGAACAGGGCGCGGTTGCGCGGCGAGCGCACCACGGCGGTGCTCACCGCCACGGACGCCAGGACGGCGAGCGACCCCGCGAGGCCCGCGTAGATGCCGAAGTGGTGCGTCCACTTGGTGGGCGTGAACATCATCAGCCCCATCGCGGCGAGCGTGATACCGATGAGCCGTCGCGACGGGCCGGCCGCGGTCCCGGGAATCCGGCCGCCCTTGCGCAACATCACGAGGACCGTCACGGCGATGCTCAGCACCATCGCGAACACGCCGAACCGGCGGGACAGGGAACCGTCGACGGAGATGTTCAGCAGGTACTGGTAGCGGAGGTACTCGTCGAACCAGGGAACGTTGGGACCGATCGCATGAACGTGCTGCATCTCCATGACGGCGGCGAGGGTCTGATCGGCGAACACTGCCACCAGGATCACGGTCCCCGACGCGACGAGCGGCGCGAGTAATGCGACGTATCCCACGGTCTTGGCCCGCGCGATCACGATCTGCAAGATCGGCCGGGCGCCCGCGACCAGGGCGCCGAAGCAGATCAACCCGGACGGGCCCGCGGTCAGGGTCGCCGCACCGACCAGGATCGCCACCGCGGCGGGCAGCAGTCGCCGGGTCGCGACGGCACGTTCCACCGAGCACCACGTGAGCAGCACGCCCACCGCGACGATCGGCTCGGGCCGCAGACCGTTGTTGTACGGGAGCCAGAACGCGAGGAACACCAGGCCGCCGGTCCACAGCGCGAGCCGGTTGCCCCGGACCGCGGCGCCGAGTCGCGGTGCGACTTCACGGCTGATCACCAGCCACGCGACGATGCCGGCGAGCAGCGCGGGCAGTCGCACGAACGGGCTCGCCGGGGTGATGTTCGCCAGCACCGCGAGGACGTCGTAGTACGGAGAACCGAACGGCGCCTCCGGGACGCCGTACCAGCGGAAGTAGTTGGCCATATAGCCCGCGGCCTCGGAGGTGCGGGCCATGTTGAACTGATAGCCGTCGTCGGAGGTGGAGGCGCCGATGAAATGCCACAGCACCAGCGTGCCGAGGACGACGGCGTCGACCGCCCCGAACGACCACCAGCGGGTGGGCAGGAATCGTCGTGCCCGGCGCCCGTCCACGTTGTCGAGACGGTGCAGCGCCACCAGCGCCAGAATCGTCGCGAGCGCACCCACCACCATGGCCACGAACTTGATCGTCGACGGCGTCGACGAGAATCGGCTGTCGATCTGGGCCGTCACCCGCAAGCCGTCGGGCACCGCACCGTCGAGGTCGCTGAAGATGCCCACCATCTGCGGTCGGAGGTCGCCGTCGACGACGGTCGGCGCGTCCTCGCCCACCCCGACGAAACCGGCGGTGGTCCGTGTGGAATCCGACGACACCACGAGCGCGCAGTCGGCGGGCAGCTGGTCCAGCGGCGACGACAGCAGCACCTTGTTCCGCAACTGCACCTCGACGCCGGCGGGACCGTCCGGGGTCGCGGGATTCACTCTGGCGACGAGTCCGTACTTCCCGGCGTCGGCGGCGCCCGCGGGCGCGGTGGACGTCAGGACCCCGCCGCGGTCGGCGAGTGCACCGACCGCCGAACAGGGGATCTGCACGTCGAGGCTCAGCGGCGCGTAGGAGACGAGCGGCGCCTCGACGCTTCCGGTGCTGCCGTTCTGCGGCCAGGTGAGGGTCGCGCTGTCCTGCTCGACCGGAAGGAACGGGAGCGACAGCGTGAGCAGCACTCCGAAGACGGAGGCGATGATCGCGAGAAGGCGGGCGGAGCGGACCGACTGACCGAGGGGAGAGGACTGGGGCGGGGTCCCGATCGGCGACTCGTCCGAGTCGTCTCTGGACACATTCGCCGATTCCAGCCTGCTGTCAGTCACGACGTCGGATAGTACCCATCCGCGCCAATGGTTAGCGAAGGCAAGGAACGGACCTGGTCGGCGGCCCGCGGTCCCGGCCGATCACATGTGAAAGTGTTTCAGGATCCGCGATCGGCGCTCCGCTCGAGTGAGGAGATGGTGGTGGTGCCGCGGACCACGGCGGTGCTGAACTTCGGAATGCACTTCGCGGATGATCTCGAACATGCCTCCGCCTTCCTGCTACGCGAGTCGGTAGCCCGACGGTAGGTCGGGGCCGGGGTGAGCCGATTCACCCGACGCGGGTGAACCAGGTCACCCGGTCACGGGCTGCACCGACAGCTGTTTCACCCCGGTCTGCGCACATCCGGTGGTGGGGTAGGGAAGGAACACCGACCCCGTGTCGTTCGGTGGGTACACCCTGAACCCGGCCACGGGGGTGGGTCCACACGTCTCGGCCGGATAGTTCTGCACCACCGTGGCACGCACCGCTGCGGTGGCCCGTGCGCCCGGAGCAACCGTCACCGGAGTCTCGGCTCCCCCGTCTCGATCGGCTGCGGCACCCACCTGCGGACCGTCCGGGGCCGCGACGTAGGACACCCCCGGGTAACCGTGGAGGACGCAGTCGCGGGTGCCGGTGTTGGTGAAGACGAGCGGGATCTCCTGAGATCCGGCGGCCCCACTCGCCTGTCCGAGCGTCACCTGCAGTTCGCCGATCAGGCAGCGGTCGGGGTGCGGTGCGGTCGTCTCGGTGGGCGCGGATCTCGTGGAGGTGATGTCACGTGAGGGTTCGGCGGTCCCGGTCTCGTCCGTCGAGCCGCACGCCGAGGCGGTGAGCACGGCGGCGATTCCGACCACGCCGAGAAGGGTGCGTGCCGGTGACTGCGTGCGCATCCGATCGCTCCTCTTCGCTGATGTGCTGCGGTACGTCGATGGTCCGCGATCGGTGCCGTCCCGGTGGGTGGTTCGGGGAGATCGCATTCGCCCCTTGCCGGAGGGTTCCGGTCGTAGGCTGCGGGGCGCAGGGGATCCGCGACACTTTCACTGGAGGTTGACCGATGAGCGAAGTTCTGGATCGGACCAAGATCTACATCGACGGGTCCTGGGTCGATTCGCAGGGAACGGGCCGGATCGACGTGGTGAATCCGGCTACCGAGGAGGTCATCGCGGTGGTCGCCGAGGGCACTGCCGACGACGTCGATCGCGCCGCGACAGCTGCGCGAGCGGCCTTTCCCGCATGGTCCGCGCTCAGCGGCAAGGAACGTGGCGAGTACCTCCGGAAGGCTGCTGCCCTGATCCAGGAGCGCCTCGACGACTTCACCGCCCTCGTATCCGAGGACATGGGCATGCCGCTGGGATTCGCGAAGCCCATCCAGATCGGAATGCCGCTCGCGAACCTCGCCGCCTTCGCCGAACTCGCCGCCACCTACGACTTCGACGCTCATGAGGTGGGCAACTCCCTGATCGTGCGCGAGCCGATCGGTGTCGTCGGTGCGATCACCCCGTGGAACTTCCCGCTCCACCAGGTGGTGCTCAAGGTCGGCGGTGCTCTGGCCGCGGGATGCACCGTGGTGCTCAAGCCGACCGAGGTGGCGCCGCTCGCCACCTACGCGCTCGCAGACGTCTTCGACGAAATCGGTCTGCCGGCAGGCGTGTTCAACCTCGTCAGCGGATTCGGGCCGGTCGTGGGCGAGGCGATTGCCGGCCACCCCGAGGTGGACATGGTCTCGTTCACCGGCTCCACCCGCGCGGGCAAGAGGGTCGCGGTGGTTGCGGCCGAGACGGTGAAGAAGGTGGCACTCGAGCTGGGCGGTAAGTCGGCCAACGTCATCCTCGACGACGCCGACCTGACGAAGGCAGTCACCGACGGCGTCGCCAAGTGTTTCCTCAACTCCGGTCAGACCTGCTCGGCACTGACTCGGATGCTGGTCCCCGCGGACAAGGTGGACGAGGCCGCCGCCATCGCGGCGCAGGTCGCGCAGAACTACTCCGTCGGCGATCCCACGGCCGCCACGTCGGTGCTGGGGCCGCTGGTGAACTCGAACCAGCTGAAGCGGGTGCGCGGCTACATCGAACAGGGCATCGCGGAAGGCGCCCGCGCCGTCGTCGACGGCCGGGAGACCGGCCAGGAATCCGGCTACTTCGTCGGACCCACCGTGTTCGCCGGTGTCACCGAGGACATGACCATCGCCAAGGAGGAGATCTTCGGCCCCGTCCTGTCGATCATCGGGTACCGGGACGAGGACGACGCGGTGCGTATCGCCAACGCGACGGAGTACGGACTCGCCGCCGGCGTCTGGTCCGATGACCAGGATCGTGCCGACCGCGTCGCACGTCAGCTACGTGCCGGTCAGGTCGAGGTGAACGGCGGGGCGTTCAACACCAACGCCCCGTTCGGCGGGTACAAGCAGTCGGGCATCGGCCGCGAGGCCGGCGTCCTCGGCTTCGAGGAGTTCCTCGAGATCAAGTCGATTCAACGGTAGGCGGCGGAGCGCAATTGGCCTCACGCTGAACCGAATCCGTGACTCCCGACCGTCGCCGCCCTACCCTCGAACCGAGGGGTGGACAGCGGAATAGAGGAGAACTACATGGATCTCGGTCTGGGCGGCAAGCGGGCCGTCGTCACCGGCGGCAGCCGCGGAATCGGTCTCGCGATCGCCCGCAGCCTCGCGTCGGAGGGGGTCGACGTCGTGCTCGCGGCCAGGGGTGTCGAGGCGCTGGAATTGGCGGCGAAGACGCTGTCGCAGGAGACCGGGCGGCGGGTGATCGGGGTACCCACCGACACCGGCGACGAGAATTCGGTGCGCGCCCTCGTGCAGCGGACGGTGGACGAACTCGGCGGCGTCGACATTCTGGTGAACGCCGCGGCCACACCGTGGAGCGCCGGCAAGCCGAGCGATTTCGCCTCCACCACCGACGACGTGGTGCGCGCCGAACTCGAGATCAAGGTGCTCGGCTACCTGCGGACCGCCCGTGCCGTGGCACCGCACCTCGTGGAGCAGGGGTGGGGACGGATCATCAATATCAGCGGGCTCGGTGCCCGCCAGGCCAACTCCATCGCGCAGACCGTGCGGAACGTCGGTGTGTCGGCGCTGACGAAGAATCTCGCCGACGAACTCGGGCCCCACGGCGTCAACGTCACCGTGGTCCATCCGGGACTGACGCGGACGGAACGCCTCGTCGACCGGCTCGCGGCACAGTCCGAGGAAGAAGGGGTGCCGGTCGCCGAGTTGGAGTCGCGGCTGGCCACCAACTCGATCCACCGGCTGATCGACGCGAGCGAGGTCGCGGACGTCGTCACGTTCCTGGCGTCACCGCGCAGTGTCGGGATCACCGGCGACGCGGTGGCCGTCGGCGGGGGCGCTCCGGGCGCTGTCTATTACTGAGCGGTGACCTCCCGGGCGGCGCGCTCCCCGGATCGGACGGCCCCGTCGACCCAGCCGCACATCACGGACGAACTCTCCGTGCCTGCCCAGTGAATGCGACCGCAGGGCTTGCGGAGGGCGTGCCCGAATTGGGTGAGCACACCCGTCGGCGCATGACTGAGCATGCCGCCGCCGGAGTAGCGCTCGACGCTCCAGTTCTGCTCGATGTAGTCGACGGGGGAGGCTGCCTTTTTTCCGAACCTCGAGGTCAACTCGCCGAGCACCTGGTTCTTGCGTTCCGATTGCGGCAGCGTCCCCAGCTTGCGGGCGATCGGTCCCTCGACGATGACGCACAGAACACCGGGACGTCCCGTGTCCGTGCTGGCGTCGATGGTGATCGTCGCGGGGGAGTCGGGTGCCGCCGACTGCCCGGACAAACCGTCGGCGCGCCAGAAGGGTTCGTCGTAGAGGACGGCGATCTTCATGACCGCGCCACTCGGCATTCTCTGATGGAGGAAGGCCCGATCCATCGGAAGCAGCGGCTCGTAGAGGATCTGGCTCGCGATCGCGAGGGGCACCGCGACGATCGCCCGCTGTGCCCGCACGGCCATGTCCGCGGATCGGACGGTCACGCCGTCGCCGTCCTGCGCGATGTCCCGCACGGGTTGCGACAGATGGAGGGCGTCACCGATCTCCGCTGCCATCGGACGGTAGACGGCACCCATCCCGCCGACCGGCCGCGCATCCTCGGCAGCGTCCTTCACACCGAGAACGAAACTCGGACCGCCGCCGGACGCCATCTGGTACAGGACGAACAGCATCGACACCTCGGACGCCGCGGACGTGTAGCAACCGGCGATGGCGGTCTCGAGAAGGTCGTGGGCGGGCCTGGACAGCGTGTTGTCGCCGAGCCACTTGGCGAGGCTGATCGCGTCCCACTTGGCCGCCTTCTTCGCCTCCCACGGCGCGTCCAGCGGGATCGACTTGCACATCTCACCGAGTTCGACGAACACGGCGCCGAGATTGGCGGCGGCCCAGGGGCTCATCGTCAGGGGAATCGTGCCCTTGTACCGGTACTGCTTGCCGTCGACGACCATCATCGCCTCGCCGTCGGTGTACTGCTTGTAACTCTTGACGCCGAATTCGTCCATCAGGGCGTAGATCCGGTCCTGTCCCGGCCCGATCCACGCACCGCCCCGATCGATCCACGAACCGTCCTCGCGGACTTCGGTGAAGGTTCGCCCGCCGATCCGGTCACGCGCCTCCAGGAGCGCGACCGATCGTCCGGCCTGTTTCAGGCGCAGTGCCGCCGTCAATCCGGCGAATCCGGCGCCGACGACGCAATAGTCGACCTCGATGTCTGCCATGGCAAATCCCCTCGCGCTCCGCGCGCGGCCCTCGTGCGGCCGTATGTAATGGGTGCGCCGCCATTGGTCCTGGGGGTGTGAATTCCTCTCTCCGGGAATGAAATCGCCGCGCACAGAACATCTTCATCCTTACTCGCGGCGAGTCGTGCGGTCAAGTGCTGCGCTCGTGAGTACTTGTTAACCGCCCGTGGTTAACAAGTACTCACGGGCGGGGACGAGCGGGAACACCTGCTCGGCGATGCGCTCGAGTTCCTCGTGTGCGGGGGAGCACTGGATGAGCAGCAGGGTGAGACCGGCGCCCTGGTAGGCGCGGATCTTCTCGGCGACCTGTTCCGGTGTGCCGACGAGATCGGGGCGCAGTCCGCGCGTGCCGACGGAGTACTCGCGCTTCGACAACTCGACGTCGAGTTCGGAGTTCTTCACGAACTCTTCGAACGAGGCGTATCCGGGCGAGTGCGGGTCGACGGTGGTGATGCGTTCGAGTTCGGCGCGGGCTTCGGCTTCGGTGTCGCGCACGATGATGTACGTGGACATGCCGAATTCGGCCATGTCCCGCTGGTGGATTCGCTGCGACCGGGCGTTCATGTCCGCGATCTTCGTCCGCACCTCGTCGACGGTGCCGCCGTGCAGCACGTACGAGTCGGCGAACGTCGCGATCGATTCGCGGCCGCTCTCGCTCTCCCCGCCGGCGAAGACCGGGGGATGGATGCCGGGTTTCGGAGACAGGATCGCGTCGCGCACGCTGAAATGCTCGCCCTGGTAGGTGAACGGGGTGTGCTCCCAGAGCCCACGGAGAACGTCGACGAATTCGGTGGCTTGCCGGTATCGGTCGTCGTGCCGGGTGAAGGCGCCGCCGTATTGCCGGGCTTCCTCCTCCCACCAGGCGGCGACGACGTTGAGCGCGAACCGTGCCGCACCGGCCTCGGTTGTTCCGGCGATGTCGGTGATCGTCGCCGATTCCTTCGCGGTGACCGCAGGCAGGTGGAATCCGGGTCGCACTGCGGTCATCACCCGGAGCTGTTCGGTGACCGCGAGGATCGCCGACGACAGCGACCACGCCTCGAGGCTGGGCGCGTCGACGCCCTTGCGGTCGTTGAGATAGAGCTCGGGCACGAGGGTGGTGTGGTATCCGAGCCGGTCGGCGAGCTGGGAGAGCTTCTTGACGTAGTCCCAGGTGGCGGGCATCCCTTCGTCGCCGAGGTTGCGCAGGAAGCCGCCGTAGATGGGCGTCCAGTAGCCGAAGTGCATGTCATTCCTCCGTGATGGCGTCGAGCGAAGCACGCAGATCGTCGACGAGGTCTTCCAGGTTTTCCAGTCCGATCGACAATCGGACGGTGCGGTAGCCGAATCCGGCGTCCCGGAGTTGTGTGTCGCCGAGGTGGCTGTGCGTGGTGGTGGCGGGGTGCACTACCAGCGAACGGGCGTCGCCGATGTTGGCGACGATGGCGAACAGTTGCAGCGAGTCGATGAACTTCGCCACCTTCGAGTCGTCGACGGCGAGATCGAAGGAGAAGACCGAGCCGGCGCCGCGCGGCAGGTACCGCTGGGCGGCGTCGTGCCACCGGTTGTCCGGCAGTCCGGGGTAGTTCACCTTCGCGACCGCGGGATGACCGTCGAGAAAGTGGGCGATCGCCAGCGCCGAACCGACCTGCCGTTCCAGCCGCAGGTCCAGCGTCTCCAGCCCCTGCAGCAGCTGGAACGAATTGAACGGGGACAGTGCGGGACCGAGATCGTGGACGATCTTCGTCTTCGCGTAGACCAGGTAGGCGCTTCGCTCGCGGCCGAACTCCTCCCACAGCACGAGGTCGCCGATGCGGGGGTAGGGCTCGGTGAACTGGGTCCACCGCTGCGGTTCCGCGCCGAAGTCGAACGTGCCGAGGTCCACGATCACACCGCCCAGCGAACTGCCGTGCCCACCGATGAACTTGGTGGCCGAGTAGACGGTGATGTCGGCTCCGAAATCCTTCGGGCGCAGCAGGTACGGGGTGGCGATCGTGTTGTCGACGATCAGCGGGACCCCCGCCTGGTGCGCGATGTCGGCCACGGCCCGGACGTCGAGCACGGAGGCGACGGGGTTGCCGATCGTCTCGGCGAAGAAGGCCCTGGTCTCGGGACGCGCGGCCGCACGCCAGGCGTCGAGGTCGTCCTGATCGACGAGCGTGACCTCGATCCCGAAGTCCGCGAACGTGTCGGTGAGGAGATCGACGGTTCCCCCGTACAACTGCCGAGCCGCGACGATGTGCTGCCCGGACTTGGCGAGCGTGAGAAGTGCGACCGCGACGGCGGACTGCCCGGATCCCGTGGCCAGGGCGGCGACGCCACCGTCGAGATCGGCGAGGCGCTGCTCGAACACGGCCTGGGTGGGATTCCCGGTGCGGCTGTACAGGTTCCCTCTCCGGCGGAGAGAGAAGATGTCCCGGGCCTGTTCGAAGCTGCCGAAGTCGTAGGCAACCGATTGGTAGATCGGGGGGATCGCGGTGTTCTGCGGCGTTCCGGGTTGATAGCCGGTGCGGACCTGCCGGGTCGCGAACCCTGTGGTCTCGGGCATCGGTGTGCCTGTCCCTTCGTCGATACGTCTGATGGGGTCTGAGTGAATGAGAAAGCGGGGGAGTGGCAGAGCAAAACGAATATGTTCGGAACAAAACACGAAGCGCGGCGAGAAGGCACGCGTTTTGTTCTGCTCGAGCTTTAGTCTTGTTCGACCTCGCGCGTGTGGGTCAGGGTGACGCAGTCAATCCTGCGAACAACCCCCCGAATGAGGTAATCAGTGGACATCGACTGGCTGGAACCCGAAGCGACTGTGCGTGGCTCGGTGATCGTCGTCGCCGGCCGCGGTGAGCATGCTCACGTGTACCGCCGGTTCGCCCGCCGGATCGCCTTCGATGGTTACCGTGTCGCGGTAGTGGAGAACGATCCCGCTGCGACTGCCCGGGTGATCGACGATGCCGCCACCGATCTCCCGCTCACCGTCGTCGGGTCGGACAGTGGCGCCCTGACCGCCCTCGACCTCGCCGCGACGCATCCGGCCGTGTCCGGGGTGGTGGCAGCCGGTCTTCTCGTGGCGAGCGCCGACGCCTTCACCGGAGAGTGGGACGGCGAACTCGAGATCCGTTCCGCGTGTCCCGTGCATCGGGGGGTCCTGTCCTCGGCCGACGCTCTCGAGCGGGGAACGCTCGGTGCGGAGGCGCCGGTGGCCACGGCGGATTCGCTGAACCACGTGCAGGTTCCCGTCCTCGTCGTGCACGGAGGCGCCGACGCCCTGAGCCCGTCGGCGGATGTTCTCGCCGTCACGTCCGCGTTGCCCGACGCCCGGGTCGTCGTCGTCCACGAGGGGCGGCACGACATCCTCAACGACGTGTCCCACCGGTCGGTCGCCGCGGAGATCGTGCAGTTCCTCGAGCGCCTGCGCCTGCCCGGCATTCCCGACATCATCCTCCGCGAACCGGCCGGGGCACTCGCGCAGTGACCCGGACTCGCGGGGCGCGGGGCCGGTAGTGGTTGTCGATCGAAGGGGTGTGGATGTCAGCGGTGCTGGAGTCGGAGACGATTGCTCCGGAGTGGTTGCTCGAGCGGATCGACGGCCGCACCACGGAACTGGCCGATGCCGTCGCCGACCTCATCAGGTCGGGTGAGCTCAGCCCCGGCGATCGCCTGCCGACCGTCCGCGCACTCGCGAAGTCGACCGATCTCAGTGTCGGCGCGATTATCAGCGCCTGGGGCCGGCTGCAGGAACAGGGGTTCGTGCAGACCCGCCGCCGCGGCGGCACCGTCGTTCTTCCGCCGCTCGACAGCGTGCCCGAGCGCGGCATACCCGACTGGCGTGGCGTCGACCTGGCGCAGAATGCGCCCGACCTGGCTCTGCAGCCGTCCCTGTCCGACGCTTTGTTGTCCAGTCTGGACGCCGAGACGCTGAATGTTTTCGGCCGCGAACTGATGACCGAGCGGTTGAGGAATGCCGTCGCCCCGGGTTGGCCGTTCGAACCCGAGGCCTGGGCCACGGCGGGCGGTGGCACCGAGGCCCTGTTGCTGGCCGTGGAGGCGGCAGCGCCACCCGGTTCGATGGTGGCCGTCGACGAGCCCCTGGGCCCGGGTGTTCTCGACACCCTCCGCGACCTGGGCCTGGATGCGGTCGGTGTCGGCGCGGACCGCGACGGCCCCCGGCCGGACGCTCTCGACGCGGCCCTGACCGCCGGCGCGGTGGCGTTCGTGTTCCAACCCGGTGCGCCGTTCGCCGTCGATCATGCGGTCAGTGCGAGGCGCACGAGTGAACTCGCCGAGGTGCTGCGGCGGCATCCGGCGGTGTGGGTCGTGGAGGACGACTCGATCGGACCGCTCGAACCGCAGCAACCTCCCTCTCTGGGATCGGTACTGCCGCAGCGTGTCGTCCGGATCCGCAGCTACTGCAAGGCATATGGGATCGATGTGCGGACCTCCGTTCTCGGCGGGTCCCGCGAACTGATCGAGAAGGCGATGAAGGTGCGCAGTCACGGAGTCGGCTCGAACAGCCGGATCCTGCAGAACACCCTCGCCCATCTGATCGGCAGCGCCGACGCCGAGCACGCGGTCACGGCGGCGCACGAGCGCTACGCGTCCAGACGCACGTCGCTGCTGGAGGCGCTGATCGACCGTGGTATCGAGGCTTTCGCGGGCCCGCACAGTCTGGTCGTGTGGGTCACGGTGTCGGACGAGACCGCCGCCCTCGTCGCGTTGGCGCGGCAGGGCATCTCCGTGGGGGGCGGCTCCCGCTCGTTCGTGCAGGCGCCCGCGCGTCAACTCCTGCGCCTGTCGGCCACCCAACTGCCCGACGACCCGGACCTGATCGGGCAACTCGCCGACGTCGTCGCGGTGGCCGTCGCGGAGTCGTCACGCGAGTTCTTCGACTGATCGGACTTTGTTCGACAGCCCTGCGGGACATACGAAGTATGTTTTGAAACATCGAGAATTTAATACTCTGCACGCGTCTGTTTGCTCCATACACTTCAACGCGGCGTGCCGAGGCAGGTGCCTGACGGCGGACGACGAAGGAGCGAGAACATGACGAGACGGCAACTGAAATTGGGCGCTGTCCTCACCCCCACGGGTGGGCCCGGGCACCCGTACACCTGGCTGGACCCGGAGATTCCCGCCGACGCGAGCGTCGACATCGACTGGTACATCCGGTACGCGCGGCTGGCCGAGCAGGCGCGGTTCGACCTCGTGTTCATCGTCGACAGCCAGTTCATCACCCCGGACTCGCCCCCGCACTACCTGAACCGGCTCGAGCCGCTGACGCTGCTGTCCGCGCTCGCGGTGGCCACCGAACACATCGGGCTCGTCGGAACACTGACCACGTCGTTCAACCAACCGTTCAACCTCGCGCGACGGTTCGCGTCCCTCGACCTGATCAGCCGCGGCCGTGCCGGCTGGAACGTGGTCACCAGTGGCGACTCGGGTACCGCCGGAAACTACGGCCTCGAGGAGCATTACGACTACGCCACCCGCTACGGCCGGGCCCTCGAACACGTCGAGGTCGTCAAGGCTCTGTGGGACTCCTACGAGGACGACGCGTTTCCGCGCGACCGGGAGGCCCGCCGCTTCCTCGACCCGGACAAGCTGCACACCCTCGATCACCGGGGTGAGCACTTCTCGGTGGTGGGCCCGCTCAACATCGAACGCTCGCGGCAGGGGCAGCCGGTGATCTTCCAGGCCGGCGACTCCGACCAGGGCCGCGACCTCGGAGCGCGCATCGCCGACGGGATCTTCACGCACGCGCCGAGTTTCGAGGCGGGCGCCGCGTTCTACGCCGACATCAAGACCCGCGCCGCGGCCTACGGGCGCGCTCCCGAGGACATCGTGATCCTGCCGGGAGTCAGCGTCACCGTGGGCGACACCGACACCGACGCACGCGAGATCGAACGCGCAACCCAGCTGGCGGACAACGACTTCGGAAAGTCCCTCCGGGAACTCGGCCGGCCCTTCGGCTGGCACGACTTCCGGCAGTACGACCTCGACGCGCCGTTCCCCGCCGAGGCACTGCAGCACGCCGAGCGCAGCTTCTACACGCAGGCGAAGAAGATCGCCGACCTCGCCGCCGACCGCGGGCTGACGCTGCGGCAGACGGTCGAGGCGCTCAGCGCGCCGAAGACGTCACCGTTCACGGGCAGCGCCGAGACCGTCGCGAACGAACTGCAGCGCTGGCTGGACGGCCACGCCCTCGACGGCATCAACATCCACATCGGCCACCCGGCACAGTTTCAGCGCTTCGTCGACGAGGTGCTGCCGATCCTGCGTGAGCGCGGGGTCGTCCGGGAGGACTACGAGCAGAACACGTTGCGCGGCAACCTCGGCCTGCCGTTCGCGGAGAACCGCTACACCCGGGCGCGGCGTGCGGGAATCGACCCCGCCCCGCTGCCCGGCACCGCCGCATCGCTGCCCGCGAGCGTCTGAATCACCACCCCCCTCTGCATGGTCAGGAGCACCCAGTGAGCAAGAAGAGCCGGCGGATCGTCGGCGCCGTAGTACTCGGAGTGATCGTCGGGCTCGTTGCCACCGCGTGCGGTGGCGGCAGCAGCTCGGACGGCGCCGAGGTCAAGTGGGCGTTCAACCTCCCCACCTCCTGGGATCCGGTGACGAGCCGGACAGGAAACGACATCAACACGATCAGCCTCGCGTACGCGTCGCTGACCCGGCTCGACGCCGAGGGCAACGTCGAACCGTCACTCGCCGAGAGCTGGAAGTACAACGCCGACGGCACCGCCGTGACGTTCACCCTGCGTGACGGTCTCACCTTCTCCGACGGGACCACCCTCGACGCCCCGGCGGTCAAGGCGTTCTTCGACCGCGGCAAGACCCAGGACGACTCGTTCCTGCGCGATCAACTCGCCGGTGTCACCGAGACCACGGCCGACAGCGCCACCGACGTCACACTGCACCTGGCCGACGCCGACTACCAGATCCCGTACCTGGTCGCCGGGCGCACCGGTGCGATCGCCAGCCCGACCGCGGCCGCCGACCCGCAGAAGCTCAGTGTGTGGCCGGTCGGCGCCGGTCCCTTCCGGATCACCGATTTCGTCGCCGAGGATCACGCGTACTTCGAGAAGAACCCGAACTACTGGGACGCCGAGAACATCCACATCGACCACTTCGAACTCAGCGTCGCCCCGGACCCGGCCACACTCGTCGCCGGGGTCCAGTCCGGCTCCATCGATTTCGCGACGCTGCCGGCCCTGCAGTCCAAGGAAGCCGAGGCCGCGGGTCTCGATGTCACCGTGAAGCCGTCGCTGGCCGCGAACGACGTGTCCATCAACCTGAACAAGGCCCCGTTCGACAATCCGAAGGTCGTCGAGGCGTTCCGTTACGCATTCGACCGCCAGGCGTTCGTCGACGTCATCACGAACGGGTTGGGCAGCACGACGAGCCAGCCGTTCCCGGAGGGATACCTCGCGTTCAACCCGGAGATCGAGAAGCTCTGGAACTACGATCCCGACAAGGCATCTCGTCTCCTCACCGAGGCGGGCTTCGGTCCCGGACAGTTGTCGATCGAGATCACCGCGCAGTCGGCGGCCACCAACCGGGCGGAGCTGGTGCAGTCGCAGCTGAAGAAGATCGGCGTCGAGTCCACCATCAAGGTGGTGCCGCCGGGATCGTCGACGTGGCAGAGCGAGGTCTACATCGCGAAGAACCCGCAGCTGGCGACGGACGGCACCATCGGGCGTGAATCCCCGGTGCAGAATCTGCTCGCCGTCTACGGTCCGGAAGGCATCATGAACCTCAGCGGCCCGCACGCGTCGCCGGAGTTCACTGCCGCGCTCGACGCCGTGCGTCGCACGCCCCTCGAGGACCCGGAGTACAAGCCGCGGCTGTGGCAGGCCGTCAAGGTCGGTGTCGAGCAGTCGCCGACGAATTACATCTTCAGCAATCCGTGGATCATCGTGTCCAACCCGGACCTGAAGAACCTGAACATCCTGCCGTCCCAGGTGCGGTGGGAAGGCGTCACGGTCTCGTGACCACCGCCGACGTCCAGGCCGCAGGCACCGGGAGGACATTCGCTCTCCCGGTGCCTGCGGGCGCGCTCGGCACGGCGCTGCGGGTCGTGCTGAGTACCGTGCTGATCGTGGTCCCGGTCTTCCTGTTCTCCACCCTGATCACCTTCCTGCTCGGCGCGGCCAGCGGGCTGAATCCGGCCGCCGGGATCGCCGGCGACGCCGCGACGCCGGAGACGATCGCCCGCATCAACGCCGAATTCGGGCTGGACAAGCTGGTCTGGCAGCAGTACGTCGACTGGATGTCGAGCATGCTGAGCGGCGACCTCGGGGTCTCGTGGTTCAGCAAGATCCCGGTCAGCGAGTTGATCGGCGAGCGGCTGGCCGTCAGCGCCTCGATTGCGGGTGTGGCTCTGGTCATCGGACTCGTCCTCGGTGTCGGACTCGGTGTGCTCGCCGCCGTCTACAAGGGCAGCCTGATCGACCGGCTGATCACCGCCTACACGTCGGTGGCCTCGACGCTGCCGCCGTTCGTCATCTCGATCGGACTGATCCTCGTCCTCAGCGTCGGGTTGCACTGGCTGCCGTCGGCCGGGTACGTCCCGCCGGACGAGGACTTCGGCCGCTGGCTGTCGCTGATCATCATGCCCGCGATCGCGTTGAGCATGGACGTCGTCGCCGACATCGCGCGACAACTCCGCACCGGATTGGTCGCGGAGCTGGACCAGAACTACGTCACCGGCGCGGTGGTCCGGGGTATCGGTCCGTCCCGGATCCTGTTCGTGCACACACTGCGCAACGGCAGCGGTCCCGCGCTGTCCATCCTGGGTATGAAGATCCCCACGCTCATCGGCGGCGCCGTCGTGATGGAGACCATGTTCTCCATGCCTGGCTTCGGTCGCCTCGCCGCCGACTCCGCGCTGCGCGGAGACGTTCCCATCGTCCAGGGAACGCTCGTCGTGGCGATCGTGTTCGTGCTGTTCTGCAACATCGTCGTCAACGTCGCCCAGAGCGTCTTGCAGCCGGCAACCAAGCGGAGAGACTGAAAATCCCATGCTCACAGCAATCCTGCGCTACCACTCCGCTCGCGCCGCGGTGGTCGTCCTCGGGCTGATCGTGGTCCTCGCGGTGTTCGGGCCCGCCCTCGCGCCGTTCGACCCGCTCGAGCAGGACACGTCGGCGATCCTGCAGGGCCCGAGTGGAACTCACTGGCTCGGGACGGACAACGTCGGACGGGACGTGTCCAGCCGGCTTCTGGCGGGTTCGACCGTGTCGGTGCTGTCCGCACTGCAATGCGTCGTGGTCGGATTCCTCCTCGGCGTGATCCCGGGCTTCCTGTCGGTGTACCTCGGGCGCGGCGTGGAATGGTTCACCCTCCGGTTGATGGATGCGCTCATCACGCTGCCGTTCCTCGTGTTCGCCGTCGCGATGACCGCGCTGCTCGGAAACGGGCTCGCGCAGGCGATGTTCGCGGTCGGCATCCTCATCGCACCCGCGTTCTACCGGGTCACGCGTGCCGCGGCACTGACCGTGGCCAACTCCCAGTACGTCGAGGCCGCCGAACTGATGGGCGCCGACACGTCCTGGATCATCCGTCGTCACGCGGTGCGCAAGGTGCTGCCTGCGGTGGGGGTGACGTTCGCGGCGATGACCGGAGCCAGCCTCGTCATCGTGTCTTCGCTGACGTTCCTCGGGATCGGCGTCGTTCCGCCGGACCCGACGTGGGGCGGACTCCTCGCCAGCGGATTGCAGTACCTCTACCAGGTTCCGTTCGGCCCCGTCGTCCCCGCCCTGTTGATCGTGGCGACCGTGTGGGCGCTCAACGCCATCGCCGACGCGCTGCGGGATGTAACGGGGCAACCCCAACGCCGCGCCCGCGGGAAACAGGAGGTCACCTCGGATGTCCACTGACACATTGGATGCCACGTCGGCACCCGCAATTACGCGCCCCGACAGGCGGGTGCTCACCGTGAGCGATCTGCGCATCGCACTCGACGACGGAACCGAACTGGTCCACGGCGTCGACTTCTCCCTCGCGCGCGGCGAAGCCCTCGGGATCGTCGGCGAATCGGGCAGCGGCAAGTCGCTGACCTGCCGCGCCATCCTCGGAATCCTGCCCGGCGGAATCGACGTCACCGCAGGCTCGATCGACTTCGACGGCATCGAACTCACCGACCTCGGTCGCAAAGACTGGCGGCCACTGCGCGGAACCCGCATCTCCGCGGTGTTCCAGGACCCGGCGTCCTATCTGAACCCGTCCATCCGGGTCGGTGAACAACTGGCCGAGGCGCTCCGGTCGACCCTCGGCCTGTCCCGCGCGGACGCCCGGCGGCGCGGCGTCGAACTGTTCCGGAAGATGGGGCTGAACGACGCCGACACCGTGTACCGCCAGTACCCGCACGAACTGTCCGGGGGAATGCTTCAGCGCGTGCTCATCGCGATCGCGGTGTCCGCGGAACCGGAACTCCTGATCGCGGACGAGGCGACCACAGCCCTGGACGTCACCGTTCAGGCCGAGGTGCTCGACCTCCTCGAGGACCTGCGCGACGAACTGGGCCTCGCCCTCGTCCTCGTCTCGCACGACCTCGCCGTGGTCGCTCAGGTCTGCGACAGCGTGATCGTGATGCGGGACGGCGCCGTCGTCGAGTCGGGGCGTGCGGAGGACCTGCTCACCGCGCCCCGACACGAGTACACCCGCCAACTCGTCGAGAACCATCGGGAGTACGGGCTCGAGTCGTTCACCGGGAAGGAGGCGGCTCGTGTCTGAGTCGTTGCTGCGCATGACCGGCGTCCGGGTGGAGCGTGGGCCCCGGGGGGCCCGCAAGCAGATCCTGCACGGCGTCGACCTGACCATCGATGCCGGTGAGAAGGTGGGACTCATCGGTGAAAGCGGCTCCGGGAAAACGACACTGGCCCGCACGATTCTCGGTCTGATCACTCCGACGTCCGGGTCGATCGAGATCCGCGGGCAGCGCGTCGACGACCTGTCCACGGCGCACCGCAGGGCGCACCGCCGCACGGGGACCGTCCAATACGTGTTCCAGGATCCGCTGCTGAGCCTCGATCCGGACATTCCGGTGGGCGAGTCGATCGCCGAGGGACTGCTCGTGCGGGGCGGACTCGACCGCGGCGTCGTGCGGTCGCGGGTGGCAGCGGTACTGAGCAGTGTCGGACTCGACGCCGGCATCGCGGCGCGGATTCCCGCCGACCTGTCGGGTGGGCAGCGTCAGCGGATCGCGATCGCGAGGGCCCTCGTCCTCGACCCGGCGCTGCTGCTGCTCGACGAACCGGTCAGCGCCCTCGACTCGGTCAACCGCATCCAGATCCTGAAACTGCTCACCGAACTCGGGCACTCGCGGCAACTCGCTCAGCTGTTCATCTCACACGACCTGGGGGCGGTCGCGGCGCTCGTCGACCGGATCGTCGTGCTGTACCGCGGCAACATCGTCGAGGACGGACCGACCCGTCAGGTGATCTCCGATCCCCAGCACCCGTACACCGCGCTCCTTGTCGGTTCGGCTCCCACGTTGAGCGGCGGCGCGGTGACGCGGGAACGTCGCCGCGAACTGAGGCTCCGCCTCCCGTGAGTACTTGTTAACCGCGGGCGGTTAACAAGTACTCACGGGTCAGCGGCGCAGTGCCTTTCGTGCCAGCCAGTTGCCGAAGAACTGGGAGGCCTGGACGAGCAGGATGATGACGAGGGTGGCGACGAGGGTCACCTGCCAGTTGAATCGCTGGTAGCCGTAGACGATGGCGAAGTCGCCGAGCCCGCCGCCGCCGATCGTCCCCGCCATCGCGGACATGTCGACGATGCCGATGAGGACGAACGTGTAGCCGAGGATCAACGGGCCCAGGGCTTCCGGGATGAGCAGGGTGACGATGATCCGCAGGGGTCCCGCACCCATCGCGCGGGCAGCCTCGATCACGCCGGGGTCGACGGTCACCAGATTCTGTTCCACGATGCGTGCGATGGCGAACGACGACGCGATGATCATCACGAAGATCGCGGCCTCGGTTCCGATGGTTCGGCCCACCACGGCAAGGGTCACGGGCCCCAGCGCGGCGAGCAGAATGATGAACGGAATCGGCCGGACGATGTTCACCAGAATGTTCAGCACCGTGTAGGCGGCCGTGTTCTGGAGAATCCCGCCCTTCCTCGTGGCGTACAACAGCGTGCCCACAACGAGCCCGATCAGTCCACCGACCACCAGGGTGATCACCACCATGTAGATGGTGGTGCCGATGGATTCGAACAGTACGGGGCGCAGCTTGTCCCAGTTCGTGGTCATGCCTGTACTTCCTCGACGTCGGTGACGGTCCGCAACCGGCGGATCACGTCGTCGACGCCGTCGTCGGGACCGACGAGTTCGAGCGTGAGACTGCCGAACGAGCGGTCCTGCAGGGTGGTGATGCCGCCGTAGACGATCTCGAACCGGACGCCGTGCCCGCCCGCGTCGGAGAGGACGTCGCCGATCCGGCTGCCGTCCCGCACGTCGGCGGTGACGATCCGGCCACCGAATCGCGACCGCAGCCGTTCCAGGTCGGCGGGCTCCGGGCGGTTGCGCAGGATCGTGCTCACGAAGCTCTTCGACGCCGGCGCCTGGGGTTCGGAGAAGACGTCGAACACCGTGCCGAGTTCCACGACACGACCCTCCGCCAGCACGGCGACACGATCCGCGACGGCCCGGACGACGTCCATCTCGTGCGTGATCACCACGATCGTGACCCCGAGCTCCCGGTTCACCTTGCGGAGCAGGCGGAGTACGTCCTGCGTGGTCTCCGGGTCCAGGGCACTGGTGGACTCGTCGGCGAGCAGCAGGTCCGGCGACGTCGCCAGCGCGCGGGCGATCCCGACGCGCTGCTTCTGCCCGCCGGACAGCTGGTCGGGGTAAGCCCGCGCCTTGTCGGAGAGACCCACGAACTCGAGGAGTTCGGCGACGCGTTCGCGGCGCTTCTGCCGCGGCCACCCCGCCACGACGAGGGGGTAGGCCACGTTCCCGGCGACGGTCCGGGAGCGGAACAGGTTGAACTGCTGGAAGATCATCCCGATCTTCGCGCGCACGTGCCGGAGTCTCGATTCCGACAGCGCGGTGATGTCGACGTCGTCGACGACGACGCGCCCACTGGTCGGGCGTTCCAGACCGTTGATCAGCCGAACCAGCGTGCTCTTCCCGGCCCCGGAGTACCCGATGACCCCGAAGATCTCACCCCTCTCGATGGTGAGATCGACGGCGTCGACGGCGGTGAGAGTCTTCCTTCCCGACTGGAAGGTTTTCGTGACGGATTCGAATCGGACGATCGGTGTCATCTACTTGGCCGAACGAATTCCCTCTTCGACCCGCGACAGGATCTGCTGCAGTTGGGCACCGTCGCGTTCGACCTCGACCGACGTTCCCTTCGACTCCTCGCGCACGGCGGCCTGGATCTCGGGGTCGTGCCAGATCTTCACGAGTTCGAGGTAGGTGGCGTTGTCCTTGTCCTCCGCGCGGGTGACGAACGTGTTGATGTACGGCTCGGCGGCAGGGCTGGACGGGTCGTCCTTGTAGAGAGCCGATTGGGGGTCTATGCCCGAACGCTCCAGGAACGTGTTGTTGACGATCGCACCGTCGACGGATGCGAGCGACAGCGCCGTCTGGGCGGCGTCGACCGGGGTCACCTTCACCTTGGACGCAGCCGTGTCGATGTCGGCGGGTGTCGGGGACGGGTTGTCACCGGTCAGCGTGAGCAGGCCGGCGCCCTTCAGCACGAACAGGGCACGAGCCTGGTTGCTGGGGTCGTTGGGGATCGCGATCTCGCCGCCCTGCGGAATGGCGGCCAGGCTCTGGTGCTTCTGCGAGTACAGGCCGAGCGGCACGATCTGGGTGGCACCGATCGGGGTGAGATCGTCGTCCGCGCCGGTGTTGTACTCACCGAGGAACTGCAGGTGCTGGAAGAGATTGGCGTCGATCTGCCCCTGCGACAGGGCGATGTTCGGCTGCGAGTAGTCGGAGAAGTTCACGACGTCGAGCGTGATGCCCGCGTCCTTCGCCTTGTCCTCGAAGATCTCCCACGAGCGGTCACTGGCCTCGGTGGTTCCGATCCGGACCGTGTCGCCGTCGGCGCCGCCGGATCCACCGGAGCACGCTGTCAGTGCCGCCAGGAGTGGAACGGCGGCAAGGGCGAGAGAACGGCTGAACTTCACGGAAAATCCCCACGATCGATCGGATGACCACGGAGTGTGGCCGCTGGCACGGTAGCGCGTCCGGGCGCCGCGCGGAATGGTTTGGATCGCCGTGATTCGAAGGAATGTGTCGCGACTTCCCTTCCTGCACTGGACTATTCGACCGGAACCCGCGAGTGCTCTAGGGTGGCGGGGTAGGCATGCGAGAGGTGATGAAGCAATGAAGGTAACGGTAGTTGCGGGCAATCCCAAGCCCGGTTCACGGACGCTGGACGCGGCCGGTCTGGTGGCCGCCGCGGTGACGGGTGCCGCCGCGGATTCGACGGTCGATGTGATCGAGCTCGGTGCGGGACTGCTCGGGTGGGGTGACGAGAAGGTCGCGGCGGCCGTGGAGACGGTGGCGTCGTCGGACCTCGTCGTGTTCGCCAGCCCGACGTTCAAGGCGTCGTATACGGGCGTGCTGAAGCTGTTCCTCGACCAGTTCGCGACCGGAGACGGCCTGAAGGACGTCGTGGTGGTGCCGCTGATGCTCGGGGCCGGGCCCGCACACGCCATGGCGCCGGACCTGCTGCTCAAGCCGGTGCTCGTCGAACTCGGCGCGACGTCCCCCGCTCCCGGCCTCTACCTCATCGACACCACGTACACGACCGACGCACGCATCGCCGACTACGCCGAGCGGTGGGGTCCGATCCTCACCGCGGCGGCCCGGACCCGGACGGAACTCTCATGACGCAGGCAGACGGCACACTGGACACGACTTCGCTCCGGGAGGCGTTCGGACATTTCCCGAGCGGCGTCGTCGCCGTCTGCGCCGAAGTCGACGGTGAGCGCGTCGGGATGGCGGCGAGCACGTTCGTGCCCGTGTCGCTGGAGCCGCCGCTGGTCGCGTTCTGCGTGCAGAACACATCCACGACGTGGCCGAAACTCGAGGACCTCGCCCACGTCGGGATCAGCGTGCTCGGGGAGGCGCACGACGCCGCCGCCCGTGTGCTGGCCGCGAAGACCGGCGACCGGTTCGCGGGCCTGGACACCGAAACCACCGACGGCGGCGCATTGTTCATCGACGGGGCGTCGGTGTGGTTGGACACCACCGTCACCCAGCAGGTGCCCGCGGGGGATCACGCGATCGTGGTCCTGCGGATCAACGAGCTCAGGGTGCAGTCCGAGATCGAGCCGATCGTGTTCCACCGCAGCCGGTTCCGCTGGTTGCGCACCGTCGCGTCGTAAACCCGGTGGCGACTGAACTGACGACGCCGTCGAGGACGGGTGTTCATCCTCTGGACGACGCCATCCGGGAATCCCTGCGCGGTGCGCACGCGCATTTCGCCAGGTGGTCGGGCCGGGTTGCGCGGTACCACCCGGACGTCGCGCCGCACGTGGGCCACCCGGCGACGCTGGGGGACGGGGATTGGGCGGATCTCGCGACGCTGCTCGGGCCGCCGGCGACGGCAGCGCTGCGCGGATTCGGCCACACCCCGCCGCCGGGCTGGGAGGTCGTGGACTGCTTCGGTCTGATGCAGATGGACGGCACCGCGCTGGACGTCGCACCGGACCCGGATGCCGAGGTATCTTCCGCGCACCATCGAGATGGGGACGTATCTCGGGTTTCGGGTCGACGGCGAACTGGAGGCGGCTCCGCCGCCCGTGAGTGGTTGACGAGTATCTGCACTCGTCAACCACTCACGGGGAGCGGGGCGCCCTCGAAGCGTTCGCGGAGGGTGGATTCGGCGTACTCGTACCGGAAGATCCCCTTCTTGCGCAGCAGCGGCACGACGTGATCGACGAAATCGGTGAGCCCGGAGGGGAATCCGTCCGGCATCAGGTTGAAGCCGTCCGCCGCATCCGCTAGGAACCATTCCTCGATGGTGTCGGCGATCTGTTCGGGTGAGCCGACGACGAGCCGGTGGCCGAAGCCGCCGGCCTTGCGGAGCAGTTCGGACACCGAGTACCGGCTTTCGAGTGCCAGTCGCACGACGGCTTCCCGGAACCCCAGTGAACCGGAGAACGACGGATCGACGGGAGCGAGGAGCAACTCCTCCGGGATCGGCCGGTCCGGGTCGAGCGAGCTCAGGTCGACGCCGAGCATGCCGCCGAGCCGTTCGGCCGAGAAGCCGTCGGCAGCTTTGGATTCCCAGTCTTCGTACCGGGCGATCGCCTCGGCCTCCGTGCTGCCCACCACCGTGACGAGACCGGGAAGGATCTTCACCGCCCGGGGATCGCGACCGGCTGCGCGGGCGACGTCCTTCACTTCCCGGTAGTGCTGCCGCCCGGCGTCGAGCGTGAGCTCCGCCGAGAACACCGCGTCGGCGCTGCGTCCGGCCAGTGCGCGTCCCTGCGGGGAACCGCCGGCCTGCACGAGCAGCGGATGGCCCTGCGGTGACGGCGGCACGGGCAGTACGCCGTGAACGTGGAAGTACTCCCCGTCGTGCTGAATCGGGACCCTGGTGGTCGCCGATTCCCACAGCGCCGTGACGACGTCCACGAACTCCGTCGCCCGGCGATACCGCGACTCACGGTCGGGAATCCGGGAGAGCCCGAAGTTGTGGGCGGTCCCGGCGTGGAACGTGGTCACCACATTCCACGCCACGCGTCCGCCGGACACGACGTCGAGGGAGAGGAACCGCTCCGCCAGGTCGAACGGGTCGTTGAACGTCGTCGACGCCGTGCCGATCAGCCCGAGATGGTCCGTCGCGCTCGCGACCACACCGAGCACGGTGGTGGGTTCGAGGGCCCGCGTCGGCTTGACGGCGGGATCCTCGCGGAGCGCAGGTCCGTCCGCGAGGAACAGCGCGTCGAGGGTGCCGCGCTCGGCGATCTTCGCGACCTCGGAGTAGTAGTCCGGGTCGATGAACGACGTCGGGTGCAGGTCGGGCGCCCGCCACGCGGACGGGTGAAATCCCACGTCCAGCACGTTGACGTTGAGGATGACCTCTCGTTGCGCGGGCATCAGCCGGCAGGCTTCGCGGCCGCGCCGTCGACGTTGGTCTGGCTGCGGTCGGTGGCCCGCGCCGATTCGATGCTCTGCGCCACCCGGGAGAAGAACGGGTCGCTGTCGATGAGCTGGCCGATCCGCGGGTCGTGGTAGGTGTCGAGCAGCGGCGCGAAGTCGGGGTTGTCCTTGTTCTTCTCGTTGATGACGACCTCGATCCAGTACAACTCGTAGGCGGGGGCGTTGAAGACGATCTTGTCGTCGGGGACGTCGGCGAGGTCGAAGTTGGACCGCCAGCCCAGCGCCAGGTCGACGTCGGGGAGCGTGCGCGGCAACTGCGCCAGCGCGGCCTCGGTGAACTCGAACGACTTCGGGTTGTCCTTCACGTCGCGGATGGTCACCCGCGACGGGTCGACACCGTCCTTCAGGGTCAGCTGGCCGAGGTCCTGCAGGGTCTGCAGTGCCTGCGCCTGATTCGACGGATCGTCGGGGATGGCGACCTTCGCGCCCTTCGGGAGGTCCTCGAGCTTGCCGTACTTCTCGGAATAGCCCGAGAACTTGAGGACGTACCAGTCTCCGGCCGCATACAGTCCGAGGTTGCCGTCCTCGTTCTGCACGCGCATCCATTCCTGATGCTGGCTGTGGTTGGCATCGATGTCGCCCTGGGAAACCGCCAGGTTCTTGAGCTTCGAATCCTCGATCTGGACCGGTTCGACGGTGATGCCGTGGTCGGGGGCGAGTTTCGCGACTTCCTTGGCGAGCTTCTCGTCCAGGATCGATCCGGCGGTGTAGCCGATCTTGAACGTGGTCTGCGGGCCGTCGCCCTCGGTTCGGTCGTTGCCCCCGCCCGCGCCGCATGCGGTGAGGAGGAGAAGCAGTGTGGCCGTCAGTCCGCCTGCCGCCACAGTACGGGCGCGCGTCACCGAGCGGGGTCGAGTCGTCATGGGTGTTGTCCTCTGATCTGGGTGAATGTGAAGGAAGGCTCAGCGCCGGTTGGTGAGGCGGGCGGCCAGATCACCGACGAGTTGGATGACCTGGACCAGTACCACGAGCGCGATGACCGTCGTGATCATCACGGTGTTGTCGAAACGGTTGTAGCCGTAGGCGATGGCGAGGTTGCCGATGCCGCCTGCGCCCACCGCTCCCGCGATCGCCGACATGTCGAGGATGCCGATCAGTGCGATGGTCAGGGCGCCGATGATCGTCGGGACCGCTTCGTGGAGTTGCACTTTGCGGATGATCTGAAAGTTCGACCCGGCCGAGGCCCGGCCCACTTCGACCACTTCGGGGGGAACGTCCCGCAGCGAATTCTCGATCAACCGCGCGACGTACGGTGTCGCGGCCAGGGTCATCGGAACCGCCGCGGCCTGCACCCCGAGCGAGGTGCCGACGACGAACCGGGTGAACGGAATGATGGCGGCCATCAGCACCAGGAAGGGGAGTGATCGACCGAGGTTGACCACCCAGCCCGCCACCGCGTTGACCGCCGGGTTGGGGAACAGCCCGCGGGGAGCGGTGTTGTGCAGGACGACCGCCAGCGGGGTGCCCAGCAGGATGGCCAGGATCACCGTGATCCCGACCATCTGCACGGTCTGCTGCAGGGCGGGGAGGAACAGCTCGGGAAGTTCCTCGACCGGAGTCGAGATGGCCAGGACGACACTGCCCGGGGCGCTCATGCCGCGGCCTCCTCCGTGGCCCGGGCGGATGCGGCGTCGTCGACCCGGGTTCCGTGCAGACCCCACGACGACAGCAGCTCGCCGACGGATGGATGCTCACCGGCCACCGAGATGGTGACCCGCCCCGCCGGGCGTCCGCCGACCGACTCCACGGTCCCGGACAGCACACCGATCGACCGGCCGGTGGCCTTGCCGAGAAGCTCGATCCAGTTGGTGGGAACGGTGTCGGAGCCGTAGGTGACGTGCCAGAGCACGTCCCGGTTCTCCGCAGTGATGTGCGAACGGTCGGGGAGGAGGCCGACGCCGAGTTCGGAGTGCGGATCCCGGAGGAGTTCGATCACCGGGCCCGATTCCACCACCCGCCCCGCGTCGAGGACGGTGACCACGTCCGCGACCTGCCGGACGACATCCATTTCGTGGGTGATCAGCACGATCGTCAGCCCCAGGTCGTCGCGCAGTTCGCGCAGCAACGCGAGGATGGAGCGCGTGGTATTGGGATCGAGCCCCGACGTTGCCTCGTCCGACACCAGGACCTTCGGAGCGAGTGCCAGCGAGCGGGCAATCCCCACCCGTTGCCGCTGCCCGCCGGACAGTTGCCGGGGGTAGAGGTCGGCCTTGTCGGACAGGCCCACCCGCTCGAGCAGTTCCTCCACCCGTGCCCGCCGCTCGGAGCGGCCCACACCGGCGAATTCGAGCGGCAGCGACACATTCTCGGCCGCCGTGCGACGGGCGAGGAGGCTCGACGCCTGGAAGATCGTGCCGATCGCGCGACGCTGATCCCGGAGCCGGCGTTCGGACAGCCCCGAGACGTCCGTGCCGTCGAGCAGTATGCGACCCTCGGACGGGCGCTCCAGCAGGCTGATGATGCGCGACAGCGTGGTCTTGCCCGCACCGCTCTGGCCGATCACGGCCGCGATCTGGCCGGTGCCGACGGAGAAGTCGATGTCGTGGAGAACTTCTACGGAACGGGACCTCTTCCCGAATCGCTTCGTGACGGAACGGACTTCGATCATGCTGTACCACCTGTGTCGGATGACGGCGCCTCGGGTCGGCCGTCGGGGCGGAATGCCGGCCCGCGGAAGGGCCGGTGGATTCCCGAAACGTTAGGCGTGAGTAAACGGAAAGTCATGCCTAAGAATCGACTTGATCAGAAGGACTGCTAGTTCTGCGCGCCCGGATAGACCGGACGGCGGTGCGCCGGTGCCGGCGCCGGATCGGG
Source organism: Rhodococcus wratislaviensis (assembly GCF_041228765.1). Lineage (NCBI taxonomy): Bacteria > Bacillati > Actinomycetota > Actinomycetes > Mycobacteriales > Nocardiaceae > Rhodococcus > Rhodococcus wratislaviensis. Next base: position 3,154,005 of record NZ_CP150488.1, read on the forward strand.
CAGCCGCAGCGTCGCCCGGAGCGATCGCTGCCGGTACCCGCGGGGCCGACTCGGCCTCGTCCACGCGGCGAAGCCGGCGTCGAGGTCGGTGACGGTGGCGATGTGACCATCCACCCCGGTGGCGTCGGGATCGTCGACGACGAACAGCAATGCGCGCTCACGCACCGCCGGCCCGTGACGGTCGACCTGACTGCCTTCCAGCACGACGATGTCGGAAACCTCGGCAGCAGAAACGATGTCGTCACCCTCCTGCGCCCACCACGCGACGGGAATCTTCTGCTGCGGCGGGGTGGGGACGTTGAGGGGGCCGGCGATGTCGAAGACCCCGCGGTGGTCGGCGTAGACGATCCGGTCGGAGTCCGCGAAACGCACGTCGTCCGGACGTCCACGGATCGTGTCGGCAGGCCAGCTCTCCCACAGAGTCCGGGAGGCGCGGATCGCATCGGTCGTGGCTGCGGGACTCGGCCCGGCATCGATCCAGACCCCCGCCGAAGCCAGGTTGCCCGGCGCCGATCGGTCTTCCCCACCGGTGAGCCAGCCGACCCGGCCGCGGCTGGTGTGATCGAGCGATGCGAGCCGGCGAGCCAGGTTGTACGGATGGTCGAGGTGGGGGACCGCAGTGACGAACACACCGACGTCGTCGGTGGCAGCGATCAGGGCTGCGGCGGACACGCTGGGGGACAGGGCGGCGGTGGGCCGGGGAGCGGTCCGCGACACCCGCTCGACGCCGAGCAGGACGAAGTCCGCGCCGGTGCGGGTGATGAATGCGGCGAGTTCGTCGACCCGGCCGCGGCGAATGGCGTCGACGAGCAGATGCTCACCGAGTGCGAGCCCGTAGAAGGTCCTGCTGCGCTGGATCACACTCATCGGAGGTCTCCCGTTGTCGGTTCGAGGGTCTGCTGTCGTGATGTCAAGGGGCATCTCCTGAGAAGAGGGTGGATGTCGCGAGGGCGAGGGAAGTCAGCCCCAGGACGACCAGCAACATCGATACGAACGCACTGCGCCGGAGGACACTGGACTGCGGATTCCGCGGGTCGTACCACAGCCAGAGGGACTGTCCGACAACGAATTCGCCCCTACCCGCGTCGGACAGCGAGGCGCCGAGTGCCGGACCGGGATCGAATGTCCTGCGCTGACCGACGAACTCGTCGCTTCCGACCCGATACGAGTAGGTGATCGACGGCCGTATGCCGACGATCGAGCACTCGGATCCGGTCCACGACCGGGACCTCCACAGCGCGAGGACGCCCGGAACCCCACGGAACAGGAGGAACGCACCCGCGATGACCCAGACGGTGATCACACGGGCGACGTTACGGCCCGGTCGGTGTGTCGTACAGCCTTCTCCGCAGCGTGAGCGGAACGCGAACCTGCGTGTTCCTGGCAGGCCGCAGGGGCTCGAATGGCATTGGCCGGCAGCCGGTTAGGAAGTTCGTTGAAATCAGGACGAGCGGAAGACTCGGATAACGGAGGGTCGACGGCCTACGGTTGCCGGGCAGGAAAACTTCGCAGAACCTCCACATCCGGCAGCATTTTCCGAAGGTGCGCGCAATGAGACCGAATTACTGGTACCTGGCGCGACGGGTGGGGCAGGCGTTCGTCGTGATCGCGCTGGCCTACACGCTCGTGTTCTTCGTACTCAACGTTCTTCCGGGCAATCCGATCGAATCGCAGATCAACAGTCCCGAGAACCCGATCTCGGCGGAGGACGCCGAAGTGCTCATCGCCTATTACAACCTCGACAAATCGGCGTTCGAACAGTTCGCGCTGTCCGTGCAGCGCCTGGTCGTGCACGGTGACCTCGGTTACTCGCTGACCTCCGGCAAATCTGTGGAACACCTGCTGTTCTCCGCCCTTCCCTCGACTCTGAAGCTGGCGTCCACGGCGTTGCTGCTCGCCATCGTGTTCGCGTTCGGCATCGCACTGACCGCGGTGTTCGCCAAGGCGGCGCGCATCCGTGAGGCCGCCCGCGCCATACCGGCGGCGTTTCTGTCGACACCGTCGTTCATCGTCGGGCTGCTGCTGCTCCAGTTCTTCGCGTTCGAGCTCGGCCTGGTCTCCGCCATCAGGGACGAGGGCGTGCGCTCGGTGATTCTGCCGGCAATCGCGCTGGCCATCCCCGTGTCCGCGCCCATCGCGCAGGTGCTCATCCAGGGACTGCAGAATGCGTCCGGTCAACCGTATGTCGACGTACTGCGGTCGAAGGGGCTGACGGAGAACCGGATCATCTTCCGGCACGTCCTCGGGAACGGCTCGATCCCGACGATCACGATCGTCGCCATCACGGTCGGGGAACTCCTCGCAGGGTCGGTCATCACCGAAACGGTGTTCTCCCGCATCGGAATCGGGTACCTCACCGAGCAGGCGGTCCGCAATCAGGACACCCCTGTCATTCAGGCGGTGGTGATCCTGGTGTCGGTCATCTTCGTGGTCGCGAACCTGCTCGCTGATCTCGCGTACCCGCTGATCGACCCCCGGATCTCCCTCACACCGGACAAGAAGGTGGTCACAGCATGAGTGTTCAGGCGACGGTCCCGAGCGCACCGGTCGTTCCTGCGCCGCGGCCGGCGTGGGTACGTCGGCACGGATTGACCGTCGGCGACGTCCTGTCCGTGGCGTTCCTGCTCCTGGTGCTGGCATGCATTCTCCTGCCGGGAGTGCTGGCACCCTTCGATCCGCTGGCGGAGTCCCCGGAGCATCCGCTGGAGGCGCCGAGTCTCGGACATCCGTTCGGAACCGACTACATCGGCCGCGACGTGCTCAGCCGGGTCATCCACGGGTCGGCCACCACGATCAGCGGTTCCGTCATCGCGGTGATCCTCGGACTGGTCGTCGGGAGTGTGCTCGGCCTGACCTCGGCGTACTTCGGCCGTGCCTACGACACAGCCGTCAGCCGTGTCGTCGACGTCCTGCTGTCCATTCCGGCTCTGCTGCTGGCGATCACCATCATCGTCGCGCTGGGCTTCGGAACGGTCAACGCCGCCATCGCCGTCGGCGTCTCCTCCGTCGCGATCTTCTGCCGATTGATGCGCTCGGAGGTCCTCACGATCAAACACCAGCCATTCGTCGAGGCAAGTGAGCATCTCGGCGCCAACAAGATCTGGCTGCTGGGACGCCACATTCTCCCCAACGCCTACTCCTCGGTGCTGTCCCTGGCGGCGCTGCAGTTCGGCTCCGCGATCCTCTCCATCGCGGCACTGAGTTTCCTCGGATACGGCGCGCAGCCGCCGAATCCGGAATGGGGCCTTCTCATCGCGGAAGGCCGCAATTACATCGCCACCGCGCCGTGGTTGGTGGCGTTCCCGAGCGTGGTCATCATTCTGACCGTGCTCAGTGTCGGCAAATTGAGTCACATCGTCCGGAAGCAGGTGGGTTGATGACAGCGGTCGCGGAAGCAGCGGCCACGAGTTCTGCCGGGCGGCGCGGCAACGGTCCCTTGATCGTTGCGAGGTCGCTGCACATCGAATACGCGTCCGAAGCGTCGCACCTCCCCGCCGTACAGGTGGTGGACGACGTGAGCTTCCAACTCGAGCGCGGGCAGACGCTCGCCGTCGTCGGCCAGTCGGGTTCGGGGAAGACCACCATCGCGCGGGCGGCCATCGGACTCCTCCCGTCACACGGCCGGATCTCGTCCGGGAGCGTGCACATCCTCGGACGGGACGTGACCCGGTACGAACAGAAGCAGTGGCGCGACCTGCGCGGCGGCACCATCGGATACGTGCCGCAGGATCCGCTCGGTTCGCTCGACCCACTGCAACGCGTCGGCGACCAGGTGGCGGAGACGCTCCTCGTGCACGGGCGGGCCACCCGCCGGGACGTGCGGTCGAAGGTGACCCGCCTGCTCGACCGCGTGGGTATCCGCAATCCCGCCGAACGCGCGCGGTCCTACCCCCACCAACTGTCCGGCGGCCAGCTGCAACGCGTCCTCATCGCGATCGCGATCGCCGTCGAGCCCGCGGTCCTGGTCGCGGACGAACCGACGTCGGCGCTCGACGTCACCGTGCAGAAACGCATTCTCGATCTCCTGGCCGACCTGCAGGACGAACTGGGCCTCGGCATCCTGTTCATCACCCACGACCTGGCGCTGGTGCGTGAGCACAGTGATTCGGTTCTGGTCCTCAACGAGGGCCGCGTCCGTGAGGCCGGACCCGCGAGTGAGGTCCTCGACCACCCGACGGACCCCTACACCGTCACACTGATGAGTGATGCGCCCGCGCTCTCACCCGGCAAGTACGCCCACCGGCGCGCCGTTGCGGACCTGTCCGCGACACCGTTGCTCGAAGTGCGGAATCTGACGAAGACGTTCGCGACAGGCAGACGGGGCAAGGGGCAGGCGTCCACGGTGGCCGCACTCGACTCGGTGTCGTTCTCCGTCGCCCGCGGCAGCACGCACGCGCTGGTCGGTGAGTCGGGCTCCGGGAAGACCACGACCGCGCGAATCATCGCAGGACTCAGCACGTTCGACTCCGGTGAGGTGTTCGTCGACGGGCGGCCCCTGAAGACCGACCCGCGGTCGTACCGCCAGAACGCCCGACTGCTGCAGACGGTGCAACAGAATCCTCTGGCCGCGATGGACCCCCGCTACACCATTGCCGACGTGATCGAGGAGCCCCTGCGCATCGTCGGATCGGGTGATCGGGCGAGCCGGCACTCCGCGGTGCGTGACGTCCTCGATCGGGTCGCGCTGCCGTCCGACGTGCTCGGGCGGAGGCCGCTGGAGATCTCGGGAGGTCAACGTCAACGGGTGGTGCTGGCGCGCGCACTCGTCCTGGCACCGCAGATCCTGGTGCTCGACGAGCCGACGTCCGCGCTGGACGTCACGGTACAGGCGCAGATCGTCGACCTTCTGGTGGACCTGCAGACGCAACTCGGTTTGACGTACCTGTTCATCTCGCACGACCTCAGCCTGGTCCGCCAGATCTCCGACACGGTGACCGTGCTCGAACACGGCCGCCTCGTCGAGTCCGGTTCGATCACCGAGGTTTTCGGCAACCCGGCCGACCCGTACACGGCGCGACTGATCGACGCGGTCCCCGGCAGGATTCCGCTCACGGTGTGACTGCTGCCGCCCAGAGAATTCGATGCCACTTCACACAACCCGGAGGTTCACGGCTCATGGCACGCAGGTTCGGACGCTTCCGCCTCGCGGCGTGCATCGCGGCGACGGCGGTGGTGGTGGCGTCCTGCAGTCAGGCGCACGGCGCCACCGAAACGGGATCGCAGGTCAAGCAGGGGGGAGACCTGGTGTATCTCGACGCCGAGGTGACGGCGTCGATGCAGATCCAGGTGTCGTACTGGCAGAACAGCCTGGTCAAGGATCAGCTTCTCGACAGGCTGGTGTACCAGGATCCGGAGACCTTCGAGTTCGTGCCGTGGATCGCGCGGAGCTGGACCGTCGACGAACCCGGAACCACCTACCAGTTCGTCATCCGGGACGGCGTCACCTACAGCGACGGCACTCCGCTCGACGCGGCCAGCGTGAAACGCAACATCGAATGGCTGGCCGAGGGCGACAAGCCGAAGGGGATTCCCCGCAACGCCTGGTTCCCGAAGGTGACGGCGGTCGACACCGATGCGGCCGCCCGCACCGTCACCGTGCACCTCGCGGAACCGAACGCCCCGTTCCTGGCAGCGTTGTCGATGAACACGGCAGGCCTCGTCGCGGACGCAACGATCGACGCGAGCAAGGAAGATCAATCGGTGGTGACCAATCTGATCGGCAGCGGCCCCTTCGTCGCGGAGTCGGAGATTCCGAACAAGGAGATCCGACTCGTCAAACGCCGCGGATACGACTGGGCGCCCGCCACCGCGAATCACCAGGGTGAGGCGTACCTCGATTCGGTCACGGTGGTGCCCATCGAGGAGGACAGCATCCGCGTGGGCGCGTTGCGCTCCGGGGAGGGCGACGCCCTCCGCTACACCCAGCCGCCGGACGAAGCCCTGTTGCAGAAGGAGGGTTTCACCGTTCTAGGCCTGCGCACTCCGGGTCTGGCCAACGTCCTGGACGTGCGTCAGACCGCCGATTTCGTCGACGACGTCAACGTTCGCAAGGCCGTGATGTACGGGATCGACCGGGACCAGATCGTGTCCACGCTGTACTCGGACAACTGGAAGCCCGCGAACAGCATCATCACCGAGGGCGCGCTGGGGTGGAAGGACCGTTCCGACGAGGTGCGATTCGACCCGGACGAGGCGAATCGCCGGCTCGACGCGTCGGGGTGGACCACGCGGAACGCGGACGGGATCCGGGAGAAGGACGGAAGGCAACTCGAACTCAGCCTGTACATCGACGTCTACGACCACACGTCGAAACCGTTGTACGAACTCGTGCAGCGTCAGCTCCGTGCGGTCGGAATCTCGCTGCAGCTGAGGCAGACCGACTTCGCGAACTATCCGAAAGCGACCGCGGATCCGAAACTGAGCCTGCGCCGGAACGGGTGGCCCACGGCCGACACCTTCCGGCTGACCCAGAACTACGACAGCGACCAGGGTGATCTGTTCCAGCTCGAAGGCAACGACCCGTATCTCGACGGCCTGCTCCGTTCGCAGGTCACCGAGACCGACCGGACCAAGCGGATCGCGTTGATCGAACAGATCCAGGATCACGTGATCGACAACGCCTACACGATCCCCCTGCTGCTGGATACCCAGATCTTCGCCGTCGCCCCGCACATCCACGACTTCCGCAATGCGGCCAACTCCGTGCCCTGGTTCTACGACACGTGGACGGAACTCAAGTGAGTGCTGTTGTGGGACAACATGCGTCCAGAATCAGAGTGAGCGCAACGCTCGTCCCGTGAGCGATGCTCTGGGAGGGTTACGACTATCGCGGAAAGGGGAACCGTCATGAGCCGTCATTCCGTCGTCGGACTGCACGTCGACGCCGCCGTCGTCACCGAACTTCTCGACCCGAGGTGGCCGGCGCGACGAGAGGAGTTCGGGCGCAGCATCGACGAGTCGGGAATCGACTTCGTCGTTCTCGGCGGTGACCGCCTGGACGCGGGGGAATCGAGTGACGCGACGATCGATGCGACCGTGGCCGCCACCGTCCTGGCTCGTCACACGACGTCGGTCGGACTGGTGGTCGCCGGTGCTCCCGTCCGCGATCATCCCTTCAATCTCGCGCGACGGCTCGGGTCGCTCGACCACGGATCCCACGGCAGGGTCGGATGGCTCATCGGGTCAGGCCCGGTGGACGCCGCGGTCGACGCCGTGTCGGTCGTCCGGAAGTTGTGGGAGAGCTGGCCGGCCGACAGCATCGTCGACGATGCCGAGCGCGGCATCTTCGCGGAATCCGACCGGATCGTCTACATCGATCACGCGGGTACGTTCTCCGTGTCGGGCCCGCTCAACGTCCCCGAACCACCGCAACGCAAGCCGCCCGTCTTCTGGCGCCCCTCGACCGCGGCCGAATTGGTGGCGGCGCGGCGCACGGCCGACGCCGTGATCCTCGCGGACGAGGATGCGGCGCGACGCTATCGGGCGCACTTCGACCCCGATGCCGCCCGTGACCAGGTGTTGCTGGTCGACCGGCAATGGACGCCCGGCGGCGTTTCCTCTCTGGCGACGGAAGCCGACGGGGTGGTCTTCCGGGGAGCCACCACGACCACCGTGCCCGCCCTGCTCGACGCGGTACGGCGGGAGCCGATCCTCCGGGACCCGCGGCGCACCCTGCGTGACCGTCTGGGCCTGCAGACGGCGGAGACCGTACTGTCCGGCGGCCGCAGCGCGTTCCCGGTCAGCTGAGCATTCCACCGAAGACAGGAGATTCACCATGACAGCGGTATCCGAGGCCCCCGCACCGGAGGCGGTGCGTCCACCTGCCCGCGGCTCCGCCGAACTGGCGGCCGTGATCGCCGAGATTGCCGAGGACGCCGCGCGGCGGCGGGCCCGTGGCGGGACCGAAGGACCGCGGCGGGCCGTCGAGTTGATCCGCGAACACCGGCTCGGGGCCGTGCGTGTGCCACGGGAACACGGCGGCGGTGGCTATACGTTGCAGGATCTCTTCGATCTGGTGATCGACCTCGCCGAGGCCGATCCCGATGTGCCACACGTCATCCGGGTCCACTATGCCTTCGTCGAGGAAGTGCTGCGGGTCCCGCGCACCGAACGCAAGGACGCATGGTTGCCGGAGATCCTGTCGGGCAAACTGTTCGGTGGCGCATCCTCGGAGCTGAGCACCCGCGCCGTCGGCTCCTACAGCTTCGAATCCACACTGACACCGCATCCCGGCGGGTATCGCCTCGACGGGGTCAAGTTCTACAGCACGGGTTCGCTGTACTCCGATTTCATCCGGGTCTCCGCCAACCTCCCGGACGGCAAGGCGCTCAGCGCCATCGTTCCCGCCGACCGGGCGGGGATCGCCCACAAGGACGACTGGGACGGGATCGGCCAGCGCCACACCGGCAGCGGGACGACGGTGTTCGAGAACGTCGCCGTCGACAAGTCCGAGACGCTGCCGTTCCGAGGCGGCGACGAGGAGGCCCGGCCGCGGCAGGCCCTTCCCCAGTTGTACCTGCACGCGATCGCCGCGGGCATCCTCCGCACCGTCACGACCGAGTCCGCCGAGCTGATCCGCGGCCGGCGGCGCAGCTTCGTGTTCGCTGTCGCCGAGGAACCACGGCACGACCCACAGTTGCTCGAGATCGTCGGCACGCTCTCCGCGGCGGCCTTCGCGGCGGAGTCCGTTGTCCGGGCCGCCGCGGCAGCACAGGATGTGGCCGCGGACGTCGCGCGCACGTCCGGCGTCGACACGAGGCTCGAGCAGGACGCCGCGGTACTGGCTGCCAAGGTGAAGGTGTCCATCGAGGACATCGCGCTCCGGGCAGCCACCCGGTTGTTCGAGGTCGGCGGCGCCTCCGCCACCCGGGAGTCGGCGCACCTGGACCGGCACTGGCGCAACCTGCGAACCCTGTTCTCCCACAACCCGACGGTGTACAAGGCGCGGGTGATCGGCGACCTCGTGGTCAACGAGACACCGCTGCCCGACACCGGTTACTTCTGATTCGGAAGGCACTGCCGTGAGTAGCTCCCGACGCCAACTGGTGCTCAATGTGAACGTGCTCGACGTGGGGATCGCCCCCGGAGCGTGGACGCTCGACGACGTGCACGCGCACTCCTTCGTCGATCTCGACCACTTCACCAGGGTCGCCCAGACCGCCGAGCGTGGCACCCTCGACGCGTTCTTCCTCGCCGACGGTCCCGGGTTCTGGGAGAACCCCCGGGTGAAGCCGACCCGGGCGCTGGAACCGTCGGTGATCCTGGCGGCCGTGGCGACGGCCACCGAGAACCTGGGCCTGATCGGGACCGCCTCCACCACGTTCAACGACCCGCGTGATCTCGCCGAACGCTTCCTCTCCCTCGACTACCTCAGCGGCGGCCGGGTGGCGTGGAACGTGGTCACCACGTATTCGCCGACGGCGGCAGCCAATTTCGGATTCGACCAGATCCCGGACCGCGACTACCGCTATCGCCGTGCCGAGGCGTTCGTCGGCGTGGTGACCGCGCTGTGGGAGAGCGCCCGGAGCGGTGTCCCGGTGTCGCACCACAGCGAGTTCTTCGACGTCGACGGAGTGCTGCGGGTGCCGCCGTCGGGGCAGGGGCAGCCGCCCCTCATCCAGGCGGGCGGGTCACCGGCCGGGCGTGACCTCGCCGGACGTACCGCACACGGCGTCTTCTCCGCGGAGCTGACGCTCGACGCCGGGCGCAGGCACTACAAGCACGTCAAGGACGTGGCGCGTGCGGCCGGCCGCAATCCCGACGACGTGAAGATCCTGCCCGGGCTGATCACGGTGATCGGCTCGACCGAAGCGGAGGCTGTCGCTCGACACGAGCAACTCCGTGCCCACGTCCCCGCGCAGTTCGGCTGGGACCGGCTGAGCCTGACCCTCGGCGTCCCGCTCGCGGAACTCGACCTCCACAAGCCGATCCCGGCGTCGCTGCTGGCCGGGCCACCCGACCCGGCGACGTTCGCGGGTTCCCTCGGGTTCCGCGAATCAGTGGTCGGGCTGGCGCGTGAGCGGAATCTGACCGTGGCCCAGCTTCTCCGCGAGTTGGACGGCGGTGGCGGGCACCGCGCCGTGATCGGCACACCGGGACAGGTGGCCGACACCATCGAGGCGTGGTTCCGCGCCGAGGCTGCCGACGGATTCAACCTGATGCCCGACGCGTTCCCGTCCGGACTCGACACCTTCGTCGACGAAGTGGTGCCCCTGCTCCGCAAGCGGGGGCTCTTCCGCCACGAATACGCGGAGAAGACCCTGCGTGAGCGCTTCGCGGTGCCGCTTCCCGAGTACGGCACCGCGCGGTCGGCCTGAGTTCGTTCAGACGGTAAGGAGGGGCTCGTGACGTCACCGCGTTCGGGCTCGCAGGCGGTGGAACGGGCGATCGCGGTACTCGCCTGCTTCGAGGGGGCCACCGACCTGACCGTCAGTGCTCTCGCCGCCCGCACCGGGTTGGCCGTCAGCACCGCGTATCGCATCGTGCAGGCCCTCGTCCGCGGCGGACTGCTCGAGCGCGACGAGCGGACCGACTGCTACCGGGTGGGGCCCAGCCTGATCTCCCTCGCCGTACCGTCGCTGGGGCGTCTCGACGCCGAATCGTTCGCCCCGCACCTGTATTCGCTCGCCGCGCATGTGAAGCTGACGGCCAGCCTCGGGGTCGCGAAGGACGATGTCGCGGTCACCGTCTTCTCGGCGCGCCCACCCGAACGGTTCTGCACGCATCAGCTGCCCGGGGCACGTCAACCGCTGCAGAGCAGCGCGATGGGGATGGCGATTCTGGCGTTCGGAACGCCGTCGGCACGGCGAAGCAGTTCGGTGGCGGCGTCCTCGGATCTCGAACGGGTCCGGCGGCTGGGTTACGCCGCGGCCTTCTCCTCGGAGAACCGGGACGTGCTCGCCGTCGCGGTTCCCGTTCTCGACGCCGAGGGTCGGCCCCGTGGCGCGTTGGGGGTGCAGGCGCTGCGCCGGCGACTCACCGACGATCTGGTGCGGGAGATCGTGCCGCCGATGCGCGGCGTCGCGGCGCGGATCGGTGCGGGCGCCGGATCTGCGTTTCCCGCGTTCCGGTAGGGAAAAACTCAGGGTGAACCTTTTTCGCATTGTGAAAATACCGTTGTAGCACCGTGGTTCGGGATTCGATGATGATCGCGACGTATCGATTCAGCCCGAAACCAGGAGTACTCATGACACTCACCACCGCCGCGCCCGCGAACTCGGATCAGACCGCCGACACCGCGCTCGAGGTCCGTCCCGTCGCCGGGCACATCGGCGCCGAGATCTCCGGAATCGACCTCCGGAAAGAACTGGCCGACAACGAGGTAGCGCAGGTACGCGACGCCCTGCACCGCTACAAGGTCGTGTTCTTCCGCGACCAGGAGATCGGGCACGCCGAACAGATCGCGTTCTCGCGGAAGTTCGGTGACGTGACGCCGTCGCATCCGTACGACGACGAAGCCCCCGAAGGTTTCCCGCAGATCCTCGCCGTCGACAGCCGCAAGTACGAGAAGCGCTTCGGGCGCAAGAAGTACAGCTACGACAACAAGTGGCACACCGATGTCACCGCGCTGATCAACCCGCCTGCCGGCACGATCCTGCGCGCACACATCGTCCCGGAACAGGGCGGCGACACCCAGTGGACGAACCTCGTCGCCGCATACGAGGGTCTGCCGGACTCGCTGAAGGGCCTCGTCGACGGGCTCCGTGCCGAGCACCGGTTCGGTGGACGGCACCCGCAGTGGGCCGAGGACAGCAGCTACGCCCAGAAGACGCGGGAGAACCCGCTCGTCACCGAACACCCGGTGGTCCGCGTGCACCCGGTGACGGGGGAGCGGGCACTGTTCGTGACGCCCGGTTTCACCAGCCGCATTGTCGGGGTCTCGCCGTCGCAGAGCGACCGCCTGCTGGACCTGCTGTTCGCCGAGGTGACGAATCCCGCGTACACGGTGCGGTTCCGCTGGGCGCCGGGCAGCCTCGCGTTCTGGGACAACCGTGCCACCGCCCACCTCGCGCCCACCGACCTCGACCACCTCGACGTCACCCGCGTCCTCTACCGCACCACCCTCGAGGGCGACGTTCCCGTCGGCCCCGACGGCAAGGAGTCCACCTCCATCGCCGGTGCGGCCTTCCGCGGCGAGAAGTAGGCGCTACGCGCCCGTGCGCGGTTGGCGAGTCTCTGGACTCGTCGGCCGCGCACAGAACCAAGGAGACAACAGAAATGACAGTTATCGACGACCGTCCCGGTGTCGCCACCGAGCTCCGCATCGCCCCCATCGCCGGCTACATCGGCGCGGAGGTCAGCGGTGTGGATCTCGCGGGTGACCTGGACGAGGCCACCGCCGCACGACTGCGGCAGGCGTTGCTCGACCACAAGGTGCTGTTCCTCCGCGACCAGCCTCTCGACCATGCGGCCCAGATCCGGTTCTCCCGTCACTAGAAGCGGTGGGAGGCGGCTCCGCCGCCCGTGCGTGGTTTGTGAGTCTCTGGACTCGTCAACCACTCACGGGCTGCGGAGTGACCGGCGGACGGCGTCGGCGAAGGACGTCGGGTCGTGGATCAGCCAGCCGTGACCGCCCGTCACGGTGAGGACGGGCGGATTGCGGAGTGCCTTCCGCATCGACTCGAAACTGGCGAGAGGAATCGTCCGGTCCCCGCGACCCCAGACGAGGGACACCGGTAGGCCCCGGTCGGCGAGGACGCCCAGTTCGTGGCGCAGGTCCGCCCGTCTCGCCAGGTGTGCCGTACGCCACACCGCCCCCGGATCCCGCAGCGTGTTGGGCAGGAAACCGTTGACGAGCGACGCCGTCGTGTGCGCGATGGTCCGGATCGACAGCGCCTCACCCAGCGCCGACGCGCCCCAGTCCCACAGTGGCCGCTCGCCGATGGGCCGGATTCCCCAGCCGTCGGACGACCAGGCGCCACCGCCGACCGAGTTGACGAGCACCAGGCGCGCGACCCGCTCCGGGAGGTCGTGGGCGGTCTGAATGGCGACGCCCCCACCGAAGGAGTGGCCGACCAGTGTCACCGGCTCGCTGATTCCCGCGTCGTCGAGGAACCGTCCCAGCCAGGCCGCGTAACCGGCGAAGGTCCGGGCCTCGGGCGGATGGTCAGGAGTTCCGCCGAATCCGGGCAGCGTCGGAGTGACGACGCGATGCCCCTGCTGGGCGAGCATCGACAGGCTGCGGCCGTACACCCGCGGGGTGAGCCCCCAGCCGTGCAGGAAGACGACGGGCGAGCCACGCCGCACGACTGTGAGGGTCGCGGCGTCCGCACCTGCGGGTTCCCCGAAGATCTCGGGTTCTGAGTTCTGGGTCAGTGACACGCACAACAGCGTGGACGACGCGCATGCCTCCGGTAACGGGCCGAATTGCCTGAAGGCATACCTGTTTTTGACGTTTCGTGACGGACCGGTCGGTTCGAGATCGGATTGTTATATACCTGGATTGCGAAAACAGGTATGTGTATGGGCCATTCGGCCGTTGTCCGCTGAGTCCGTGACCGGGATGTTATCTAACGTCTCGTCCGAGCGGCACCGATGTCGCCGGATTCTCATGAATCGAAGGACTCAGCTCAATGGCCAAGCATAGATTGCGTCGGGGCAATCGTCTGCAGTTTTCGACCGGCGGTCTTCTGATCGCCGCCGGTGTGGGAGTGGGAGCGTTTCTGCTTCCCGTTGCTCCCGCTGCAGCGGAGCCGATCACGATCCCAGGTATTGGGACGTTCGAGGTACCAGGCATACCACCAGTGCCTCCGGCTCCGGCTCCGGCTCCGAACCCAGGGCCCCTCCCGGGACCCCTGCCTGCCCCGCCGGCGTTGCCGTCCACGCACGGCACGCAGGCTCTCGCGGCCGCCGAATCGAAGATCGGATCGCCGTACGTCTGGGGTGCCACCGGGCCGAACGCCTTCGATTGCTCGGGTCTGGTCCAGTGGGCGTACAAGCAGGCGGGCATCTCGGTGCCCCGCACCACCTACGACCAGGTGAACGGGGGAACACCCGTCGACAAGGGCAGCCTGCAGCCGGGTGACCTCGTCCTGTTCAACGGGGCGCAGCACGTCGGGCTCTACGCCGGGAACGGCACGGTCGTCCACGCGCCCACCTCCGGGCAGCCCGTGAAGCAGGCGCCCCTCGATTCGATGCCGTTCTACGCGGCGCGCCGGTACTAGGCGGCTCCGCCGCCCGTGCGTGGTTAACGAGTCTCTGCACTCGCAAACCACGCACGGGGCGCGAAGCGCCCTACGAGTTGCGGATCAGATCCGACGCCCGCTCACCGATGAGGACGGAGGGTGCGTGGGTGTGCCCGCGGATGATGGCGGGCATGATCGACGCGTCGGCGACGCGCAGTTTGTCGACCCCTCGGACCCGCAGGTCGGGCGTGACGACACTCGCGTCGTCGTTGCCCATCCGGCACGTCCCGACCGGGTGGTAGAGCGTGTGGGCGTTCTCCTGCAGCGCCCGGTCGAGGATCTCGTCGAGTGGCGTGCTCGGCGTGACCGCCGGGCGAATCATGTTGCCGAGCCGCGACTTCAGCGCCGGCGCCGATGCGAGGGCGTCGCACAGGCGCAGTCCTTCGAGCATCGCCCGCCGGTCGACTCCGCCGCTGTCGCTGAGGTAGCGGGGATCGATGATCGGCTTGGCGAGGGGGTCCGCCGACTGCAGTGAGATCTCGCCTCGACTCTCGGGTTTCAGGAGGATGGTGCCGATGACCGCGGCGTGACCGGTCGCCGGGATGAGGCCCTCGTCGAAGAACGGCGCCGGCCCGAAGATCATCTCGAGGTCGGGCAGTGCCAGATCGTCGCGACTGCGCGTGAAACCGTACGCCTCGGCGACATTCGACGTGAGCATGCCCCGGCGACGGGTCAGGTAGTTGAGCAGCTCGGGGACCTTCTCCGCGGCGAACAGCGAATCCGAGTCGACGCTGTAGCCGAGGAACGACACCAGGTGATCGAGCAGATTCTTCCCGACCTCCGGCAGGTGCTGCTGCACTGCGATTCCGTGCTCACGCAGTTGTGTCTCGTCGCCGATCCCCGACAGCATGAGGAGTTGCGGGGAGTTGATCGCCCCGCCGGCGAGGATCACTTCCTTCGCGGCGCGGATGGTGCGTCGCACCCCGTCCTTCTCGTACTCGACGCCGACGGCCGCGGAACCCTCGAACAGAACCCGGGTGGCGTGGGCGCCGGTGAGGACGGTCAGATTCTTCCGTTTCAGCGCCGGCCGGAGGTAGGCGTCGGCGGTGCTCCACCGCGCGCCCCGCTTCTGGGTGACCATGGTCTGTGAGAAGCCCTCGGGGCGAGTGGTGTTCGCCCGCTCGACGGGGTAGCCGGTCTCCTCGGCCGCCGCGAGGAACGACCCGGTGAGCGCGCGGGGGCTCCGCTGGTGCGCGACGACGATCGGTCCGCCGGTTCCGCTGTCGGCGTCCGACGCGTCCTGCACGTCCTCGATGCGGCGGAAGTACTTGACCACTTCCTTGAACGACCAGGAGTCGTCGGTGAGTTCGGCCCACTCGTCGTAGTCGGCGGCGAATCCACGCACCCACATCATCGCGTTCATCGAGGACGAGCCGCCGAGCATCTTGCCACGCGGCCAGTAGATCGTCCTCCCGCCGAGCCCGGGTTGCGGCTCGGTCAGGTAGTCCCAATCCATCTCACTGCGAAACAGTTTCGAGAACGCGGCGGGGATGTGCGCGAACTTGTCCTTGTCCTCACCACCGGCCTCGAGGACCACGACCGCGCTGCCGGAGTCGGCGCTGAGCCGGTCGGCCAGCACGGCACCTGCCGAACCCGACCCCACGATCACGTAGTCGGCCACAGACAGTTCCTGATTCATCGTTCATCTCCAGTTCGACGGGGGTGCGGGATCGAGGACACGCAACCCTCATCCACGCAGCGCGGACGCGAAGATCGCCGGCAGCCGGGTCCATGAGGGTGCACCGGCAAATCCTGTCAGCAATCGGCCCGTCGTGGCGGCGGTTCGGTTGGTGACGAACCACGGGGGCTTGGGCGAGATGGACATCTCACGGTTCAGGATCGACCGCGGCGACGGACGGAACGGGCCCCGGACGACGGTGCGCTCCGGACGGTCGATGAGGAGGGCGTTGTGCACCACGCCGATGCCGCTCTGAACGTCGTTCAACGTGTGGCCGGGGAAGGCCCCCCAGGTCGCGGTGGCGGTGAGGTACCCGACGCCGGTCCACGCGTTCACGGCGATGGTCCCGTACTGCAGGCTCTCGAGCAGCGAGTCGAACTCCGCGCCCATCTCGCGGATGGTCTGCGGGGCAGCGACGATGTTGACCCCCAGCGTTCCGATGAAGTCCTCGTTCACGAGGTCGGCGGCCCGTTGCGCGAACGCGGCGCCCGCGTGGGGGAGGTCGATCACGCCGAGTACCGGAGCGAAGTACTCGGTCTGCAGGAGCGGGGCGTAGGCGCCGGGCTCGAGATCGGTGACCAGGACGCGTCCGCCGTTCTCGCCCAGACGCGCGGCGGTGGGGAACGACGCGGTGGCGCCGGCGACCCGGGAGTCGCTGCCGGGGTAGTACGCGGGGCGGTCCGGTGCCGTGTCGAGGGCATCCTTGAGGGCTGCCACGAACTCGTCGCGCTGCTTCCACTCGGACGACACGACCACCGCCTGCGCCGCGACGCAGTTGTAGCCGCCGTTGTGGAGTCGTTGCGTCGCAATGTGTTCGGCCTGGAACTTGATGTCGGCGCGGCTCCACTCGCCGGGCAGCACGATGGTGGGCGACACGCCGCCGAGCTCACTGGAGATGGCCTTGCCGAGCATGGGCTCGTTCGCAGCCTTGCGCCGCGCGCCCTCCTCGCCGGTCCCGAACACGATCGCGTCGTGGGTGAGCGCGCTGCCCGTCATGTGCACGTGGTCGACGAGGTCGTGGTGCACCAGATACGTCCCGACCTCCGCGCCGCCGGTCAGCAATCGGACCGCGCCGATGGAGATGAGCGGTTCCAGGACACGCGTCAGCACGGGCAGCAGGCGGTCGGTGATGGGGTTGAGCTTGAGTGCGACGACGCGATTGTGTGCGATCAGTTCGTACAGGGTGTCGAGCGGGGCGATCGAGGTGATGTTGCCGGCGCCCAGGACCACGCCGATGCCCTGCGTCCGCGACGGGTCGCGCTGGGCGAGGCCGGCGTCGCGCTGTGCCGTCGCACGATCGATTCCCGGCTGCAGCCACACGTCGGCGCTGAATCCGCTGAGCAGCAGCTTGTCGAAGATGTTCAGGGGCAGCACCTTGACGGTGGTGCGGCCGCCGGGGGCGGTGCCGAACGTGGCGCCATCGAGCGGGCTGGTCCCGGCTTCGAGTTTCGCCAGGCTCGCGGACAGCGCCGCGGTGCCGGTGGCCAGCGGGTACGGCCCGGACATCCATTCCTCGCCGACCAGCGGCGACTTCGGGTCGAGCCCCTTGATCGCGACCGCGGCGTCCACCCAGTCGGCGGCGTACTGCACGGTGAGGTCGTGCACCTTGTCGAGGAGTGTCCGGCGATCGGCGAGGGTGAGGTCGGCCCAGGTCTTCTCGCCCTCGGCGAGGTCGGCGAGGGCGGCATCGACCTCCGGATGCGGGGAGGCCGCGTCGGGGGTGTTGGAGGTGGCCTCGGGTTCTGAAGTGCTCACTGTGGACAGCTCCGCTCGGGTCGAGTACATGAAGGACCGCGCCGCAGAAACGAAACACTACTGTGGCGTAGAACACTGATTCTCGTCCCAGTTCCGGGCGCCGCGCCATAGGCAGCGGCTGTCAATGTGAACATACGGGCTATGCCGTCGCACAAAAAGGGGATGGCGCGGACCACGTCCGGTGGATAGTCTTGCCGGATGACTGTCAGCTCGGATGTCGCGCCGTCGCCCACCGAAGTTCTGGGATCGATGCTGGAGTCCGTGGATCAGTTGTCCGAGCAACTCGTCTCGCGCATCCTGTCGGCCGAGCACGGCTACGTGGAGGCGACCCTCCTCACTCCCGAACAGTTGTACGCGGCATGCGTCGACAACCTGACGGCGATGCTGGGCAACCTCGCGGGCAGTGCGCCGATCCGGCTCGAGGCGGCGCGGGCAGCCGGACAGTTGAAGGCCGAACAGGGTGTGCCGCTCGCGGCGCTGCTCCACGCGTTCCGGCTCGGCGGCCGCCTGATCTGGGACGAACTGATGGACCGCTCGGAGGGCCGGGCCACCAACGCCCTGCTCGACATGGCCGCCCAGGTCTGGGCGCTCGTGGACGTCTACTCGGACAGCGCCGCGGAGGCATACCGGGAAACCGCCGACCTGCGGGCCCGCGAGGACGCCGAGTCGCGGGGCCGGCTGATCAGAACCCTGTTCGGTGACCACGCCGCCAACCCGGCCGGCGCCGCCGACGCGCTCCGCACGTTCCGGATTCCGGAGAACAGCACCTTCCTCGTCGTGTCCGTCGAAGCGGCGGCCTCCCCGTCCGCCGCGGACGTCGTGCAGTCGGACCTTCGCGGTGTGGGTGTCGACTCGGTGTGGGACACGGAGGTCGACGGCCGGATCGGACTGCTGTGGGCCGCCACCGCCGAGGTACTCGATTCCGCACTGGACCTCCTCGGCCGCACCGGTCACGGACGGATCGGGGTCAGCTCGGTGTTCGGGCGTCCCGGTGGGACGAGCCGGGCCGTCGAGCAGGCGCGGATCGCCCGTCGCTGCGCGGGACACGGTGGATGCACCCTCACCCGCTACGAGTCGGTGCCGGTGTCGCTGCTACTCGTCAGCGTTCCCGACGCCGGCAAGCTCGCGTCGAGCCAGATCCTCGGACCGGTGCTGGCCCTGCCCGCGGAGGAGCAGGAGAGCCTGCTGGCCACGCTCGACGCCTGGTTCTCCTGTCGTGGCTCCACCACCGCGGCGGCTACCCAACTGCACTACCACCGCAACACCGTCCTGTACCGGTTGCGCAGAATCCACACCCTCACGGGACGCGATTTCTCCGACCCCATCGACGCCGCCGAACTGTACGTCGGTCTGCGGGCGCATCAGCTGCTCGGTGCGTGACCTGAGCGGCGCACCCTCGGCTCGGTGAATCCGGCCCCCGCGCCCGCCCGAGGGCCGACAATATGTGTGGGTCGGCCGTCGTCCGCTCGGGTGTGCCGAGCAGTGGGGCAGTGCAATGGGATTCATCATCGGATTCGCACCGTGGATCGTCTACTGGATTCTGGTGGGCAACACCGGATTCGTCGCTGCCGTCGCGATCGCATTCGGCATCGCGGCGGCGGGTCAGGTGCTGCAACGGTTACGGGGCGAGCCCTGGCGGACCCTCGAGGTCGGCACTGTCGCCGTCTTCGCGCTACTGCTGATCGCGGCACTCACCCTGGACGACGCCGTCCTCGAACGCTGGCTGCAGCCGGTCGGCAACTTCGGGTTGTTCGCGATCGCCGCGGTGGGCGTCCTGATCGGGAGGCCGTTCGTGCGCGAGTACGCGGCGGCCACCGTGGACGCCCGGACGGCGGCGAGCGGCGGATTCCGGTACATCACCACGGCGATGACGTGGATGTGGGTGGCCGCGTTCGGGCTGATGACCGTGTTCTCGCTGATCCCGCCGATCGTCGACGGCGACGCCACCATGCGCGACGCCGGCGACACCCTGTCCGCCGTCTGTTACTGGGTGCTGCCGTTCACCCTCATGGGCGTCGCGGGCCTGGTGTCCGCGGTGTTCCCCGGATGGTTCGAGAAGCGGTCGCAGCTTCTGGAGACGCAATCTTCGGCGGAGCCCGCGGTCACCGAGCAGCCCGCGCCGGCCGCGGACGTGTCGGCGGGGTCCCTCGAACTCGACGTTCCGGCGTCGTCGCGTCACGACGAGGCATTCTCCCTGATCGTCCGCGGCGTCCGGCCCGGATCGTCCGTGACCGTCCGCACCACCGGGACCGACCTGTTCGGTGGGCAGTGGCTATCGGAGGCCACGTTCACCGTTCCCGCCGACGGGATCGTCGACGTCGCCGAACAGGTTCCGGACCACGGTGACTGGAATGTCGTGGACGCCGACGCCCCGCTGTGGGCCATGCGTTTCGTGTCCGAAGACCGGGTCCCCGACCTCTTCGTACCGCCACCCGACGCCTGGCTGGTCACCGTCGAGGCGAGCACTCCGGACGGAACGTCGCGGCGGACGGTGACGCGTCACGTGAGCGCCCCTGGAGTGTCCGTTCGCCCATTGGATGTCGGCGGTCGGCCCGCCCTGCTCGCACTGCCCGCCGGCGACGCCCCCAGCGGCGGGTGGCCGGGCGTCGCCTGCTTCGGCGGCTCCGAGGGCGGCGTCGACTCCCAACGTCCCACCATCGGGATGCTCGCCGCCAACGGGTATGCCGCACTGGCCTATTCGTGGGTGGACGAATCGGACACCGACGCGACGCTGGTCAACGTTCCGCTCGAGCGGTTCGCGTCCGCGGTCGGGGCGCTGGGTGCGCAGCCGACGGTGGACGCGAACCGCCTGACCGGGATGGCCATCTCGCGCGGTGCGGAGGGCCTGCTGGCGTCCGCCTGCGTCGGCGAACTTCCCGTTGCCGGGCTGATCCTGATCAGTCCGAGTTCGGTGTCGTGGCAGGCGATCGGCCCCGACGGCGAGATCGCCGGCACCGCGTCGTGGACGTGCAACGGCGGGCCCGTGCCGTGGGCGCCGCTGCCGGGTGGGGTGCTGATGCCGCAGCTGATCCGCAACGCGTGGCGGGCGCACCACGACCTCGCCGCGCACCGGCCGAGCCTGCTGCGTCTTGCCGCCGCCTACCGGTCCGGGCTCGCGGCGGCACCGGTCGACGCGACGCTGCGGTCCGAACAGGCGACCGCGTCGGTGCTGTGTCTGACCGGCGCCGACGACCAATTGTGGCCGTCGGGCGAGATGGCCACGGCACTTCTCGGTCTCCGGTCCGACGAGCGCGACGAACACCGGACGTTCGACGGCGCCGGCCACCTCCTTCGTCTCGGAATGTTCCCCGCCGACGCGCAGTGGACCGGCGGCATTGCATTCGGTGGCGGGGGCGCAGGTCAGGGCCGGGCCCAGCGCGAAGCGGTGCACAGCGTGCTCGGCTTCCTCGCGCGGACCGCCGCAGTGGCGAGGGCCTGATGCGCGGCGCAGAGGACGGCTTCGGCCACTCGGACCGCATCGTCGGCTCGATCGTCGACATGGCCGGAGTCTCGCGGGCGAAGGTGCTGCCGATCTCGAGACTGTCCACCTTCGTCGACTCCGGTGCCGGCGCATCGCCGAGCTGGACTGTGTTCTGCGTCGACGGCCACCTCGCGTTCACACCGTCCTTCTCCGTCGTGGGCGACCTCCGCCTGCGTATCGACGGCGACGACGTGCGAGACCTGGGCAACGGCACGTACTGGGCGCCGGCGTGCCTGACCGAGCAGGACGGGACGCCGTCGCTCGCCTGCGCCCGGGGTGCGCTGCGGCGGGCGGCGACGCGGTTGGCGGAATCCGGGCTGACCGCACGAATCGGCCACGAGATCGAGTTCACCCTCTTCGATGCGGCGACAGTCGAAGAATGGTCCGCGTACGGCCTGAATGCCGTTCTCACACAAGAAGAATTCCTCGAGCGACTGCTCGCGGCGGCGTCGACGGCGGAACTGCCTATCGAACAGGTCCACGCCGAGGCCGGGCTCGACCAGTTCGAGGTGTCGCTCGCCCCCGCGGATCCCGTCACGGCGGCCGACAACTCGGTGCTGGCCCGCGCCCTGATCAGCCGGGTCGCGCGCGCCCAGGGGCTGCGGGCGTCGTTCTCACCCATGCCCGTCGCGGGCGGAGCGGGAAACGGTGCCCATCAGCACGTGTCGATGTTCGAGGGTGACCTGCCGATGCTGTCGGGAGGCCCGGGCCCGCACGGGCTGACTCCCGCCGGTGGCGCCGCGGTCGCCGGGATTCTGCGGGCCCTGCCCGAGTTCACCGCCGTACTCGCCGGGTCGGCGCTGTCGCACCTGCGGTTGCGCCCGGGAATGTGGGCGGGGGTGTTCCGCTGCTGGGGCCTGGAAAACCGCGAGGCAGCCGTCCGCCTCTGCGCGGCCACCGCCGGGAACCCGCACGGCGCGAACCTCGAGATCAAACCCATCGACCCGTCCGCGAACCCGTATCTGAGCAGCGCCGCCATTCTCGGCGCCGCCCACGACGGCATCGCCGCCGCGCTTCCCCTCCCGGACGAGGTGTCGGTCGACCCCGCCGAACTGACCGAAGGCCACGCCGTCGATCTCCTCCCGACCCTGCCGTCCGACGTGCTCGGAGCGTTCCGATCGTCGGCGCTCGCGCGGGACCTGTTCGGTCCGCTGATCATGGAAGCCCTGGCGGCGGTCAAAGGGTACGAGCACGCCGAATACCGGGACAAACCCGTCGACGAGGTCGCGCAACGCTTCCGGTACGCGTGGACGTCCTAGTCAGTTACGGATCATCGCCAGCGCCGTGCGCAGCCCGCGCCGCTTCCCGGTCGCGGGGTCGACCCCGAACACTTCCTTCATCCCGCCGCGGATGCGGAATCGCAGTTCCGACGCCGTCTCCGGTGCGTCGTCCGCGGACGCCGACAGGAAGCGGTTGGGCAGCGCGAGCTTGAAGATGGTGCGCAGGGTGAGTCCGTACTGGTGGGGGAGCGAACCCGTCGTATACGGGAGGTCGTACTTGTCGCACAGTTCCCGCATCTTCACACCGATCTCGGCGTAACGGTTACTGGGCAGGTCCGGGAACGCATGGTGCTCGATCTGGTAGCAGAGGTTGCCGCTCATGAACGCCAGCACCGGGCCGGCGTTGAAGTTGGCAGAGCCCAGCATCTGCCGCAGATACCACTCGGCCTTGGTCTCCTTCTCGAACTCCTCCTTCGTGAACTTCTCCGCGCCGTCCGGGAAGTGGCCGCAGAAGATCACGCCGTAGGCCCACAGGTTGCGGATCACGTTGGCGGTGATGTTCGCCGTCAGCGTGCTCTTCCATGCGGGACCTGTCAGTGCCGGGAACACCACGTAGTCCTTGCCGACCTGCCGTGCGATCTTGCGTCCCACCTCCTTCGCGTTGCGGAGGGTTTCCGCGCGGTCGTAATCGCCGCGCCGGATGCTCTCCACGTCCAGGTGGTGCAGCGCGACACCCCATTCGAACAGCAACGCCAGCAGCACGTTGTAGAACGGCTGCGCCAGGTACACCGGCGACCACTTCTGGTCGCGGGTCATGCGCAGGATCCCGTACCCGACGTCGCTGTCGAGACCCACGATGTTGGTGAACTTGTGGTGGACGTAGTTGTGCGAGTGCTTCCACCCCGAGGACGGGCACGTGTTGTCCCACTCCCAGTTCGACGAGTGGATCTCGGGATCATTCATCCAATCCCATTGGCCGTGAATGACATTGTGGCCGAGTTCCATGTTCTCGATGATCTTCGCCGCACCCATCAAGGCGGTACCCAGGATCCACGCCGGTCTCTTCCGGCTGCCGAACAGGACGACCCTGCCCGCGATCGCCAGCGACCGCTGCAGTTTGATCGTCCGGTCGATGTACCGGGCGTCGCGGGCGCCGCGGGACTCCTCGATGTCGGCCCGGATCGCATCGAGTTCCGCGCCCAGCGCCTCCACATCCGCCTCGGTGAGGTGGCTGTATTCCTTGATATCGGTGATGGCCATCTGGTCTCGATACCCGGTTCACCCGATTCTCAATCTGCGAATCCACCCAACCGTTGCGCAACCGTGTTGTGGTCACACGTCCGTGTGAGGGCGTCCGCTATTCTCTCCACGGCCGCCGAGCGTGTCGGTGACCCGGGTCCGGGGGTGGATCTCGATGCGGATATCAGGGGGAGATGTCGATGTCAGAGGGCAATATGACGTGGCCGGAAAGTGCCATTGCGTCGCTGGACGGGACCGCTGCGACGCAGCCGCAGCTGGCTGCCGTCCCCGGGCTGCCGCCGGTGCTCGGTGGAACGGACGTCGCGGTCGTCAAGGTGAACCCCGACATGCTGCGTGCAATGTCCAGCGCGCTCGGCGCCATCGCGCGTGAGGTCGAGGCGTTGGGTGGCCGGCGAAGCTTCGAGCATGCGGTCCGGGCCGTCGAGGGGTCCGACACCGCGGCGGCCTGCCAGGACGCCGGCGACATCCTCGCGTCCGCGCTCGGCGTCGTTGCCAGTCGCATCGACGAGATGGCGTTCATCGCGGGTGACGGGGCCGAGAACTACGAGGTCACCGACACGTCGTTCGCGTCTCAGCTGTCGGCGATGGGGGAGCTGTGATTCCGCGGAGGTCGCAACTGCATGTCTGGAACCCGCGGGACCTGACACTGGCGGGCGAGGAAATCGGACGGACCGCAGAGGACACGCGGACCCGGGCGGACGACGTCCAGCGTGCTGTCGCGGATCTGGGTCGGCACGACGACTGGCGCGGTCCGGCGCAGGCCGCCGCCGAGCACCGAGCGAACAGTGAGAGGGCGGAAATCCGCCGGCTCGCAGATGATCTGGAGGATCTGTCGAACGCGCTCGTGAGTGGGGCCGATCGCCTCGGCCATGCGCGGGACTACGTCGCCACCGTGATCGACAAGGCGGCAACCGACGGATTCACCGTGTCCGACGACTGGCAGATCGTCAGCCCGCCCACGACGATGAGCGAGGCCGAAGCCGCTGAGCATGCCGAGCTGATGGAGTACTGGCGCAGCCAACTCGGTGGAGCGCTGACGGAACTCGACAATGCCGATCGGGACATGGCGACGACGATTCGGGACGCGCTCGGGGCCGTGGCGGCGAGTGCCCCGGCCTCCGCGGGCCTGTCCGGACACGAGGGCACCGCGCTGGGCGAGCAGGTCGCGCGCGGCGGTTCCGACATTCCGCAGGACGTGCGTGACCGTGTTGCCCGGGAGATCGCGGCCGCGGGCCTCACCCCCGAACAGGTGAAGACACTGGCCGACGGCGGCAAGGTCACCGATCTGCCACAGGGAACGATCGACTTCCTGCAGCAGTTCTATACGGCGGCCGGCAAGGACGGCTTCCTCGCACTGTCCGAGCAGTACAGCGAGAACGGACGCACCGAGGCTGCGAGCGCACTGTCCAACGGCCTCGCCGCGGTGTCGAACTACAACGTCGGCAGTGCCAGCGGTGACGTCGGCGGCCAGAGCCACATCCCGGAAAGCATTCGGGGACTGTTCGAGGGACCGGTGACGTCCACCGGCAACCTCACGAAGGGCGCACACGACGCCCCGCAACCGTCATTGGTCGTCAACAACGGCGACGACCTGGCACGCTTCACCAAGGCGTTCGGTCTCGCGGACCCGGGCGTCCAGCAGGGCAGTGAGCTGAGCGAGAGCCTCCTCACCCGTGCCGGCGAGATCGCCTCGGCCACCAACGACAAGAGTCTCCTGATCGGGGACTCGTTCGACCACAACGCTCTGGGCCGCGACGGTGTCGACACCCTCCTGCAGGACATGGTCGGGGTCGGTGGCCGCGACCACGTCGCCGTCCACAACATCCTGTCCGGTGAGGGCATGCCGGCCGACTACAACCGCGACGACGTCATCATGCCCCTGCTCCAACGTGATTGGGCCGACGGCGGCGAACAGAACGTCGCCGGGATGTTCGACTGGATCGCCGACGACGCCAAGCCCTCCGACCCGTCCGATCCCGGAGAAGTATTCCGGTCGACACAAGCCGGCGAATCCGCATTCGGACTCGCACAAATCCTCGCCGCGAAAGACGCCGAGCTACTCGACATCCCCGGGATGAACGGCCAGGCAATTGGTGAGGTGAACCCCGAAATCACGCAGGCGTTGGGCACAACGCTCGCACCCTACATCGGCAACATGGTGGGGGTGCCCGGCGAGTTCACCGGAACCAATGCGTTCACCGGCCAAACAGGCCATGAGTACCTCCGACTGGAGGATGCGCCGAGGATATTCTCGGTGATCGACTCCAATGCCGAAGGCGCCTCGTATTTCAATGCGCAAGCCTTGGGGTTGTCAGCCCAGTTGGAGCAGGCTTGGGCGGTCGACGGCCAGACGCCGCAGGATCCCCACTACCAGTACGGGACGTGGGCGGGCAATCTTCAAGGCGTAGTGGACAAGGGGCTCGACCTCGAGTTCGCCGACCGGCTCGGCGACGAAACATCCCAGAACGCTGCTGGTTTCGAGAGCAAGGGCGTTGCATACGACACCATCAGAACAGTGATCAGCAAAGGCGTCGAGTTCATTCCCGTAGCCGGCCCTCTGATTTCGAGTGGTATCGATCTCGCCGACCCGTCGTTCAAGAGCGCGGTCATGGGATCCATACCTGACAGCACACTGCAGGCGAACGATGATCTCGCAGACAGTGCGTTGTTGGCGAATCAGTATTACCAGATTGGATTAGGCCTTCAGGCCGCAAATGGCGGAGCACTGGATCCGTACTCAGCACTTGATGACTTCCGCGACGGATCGGACGGACCACTGCTTTCATACGAACAGCTCGCAGACGATAACCCGCATCAAAGCCTCCCCCAGCTGCAATCAGGATTGGCGGGTTACATGACCGACACCGGTGTGCGCGGCCTCGGCAATTTCATCGATGCATTGAATGCCGGGCGCGATCAGGTGAAGGACATGAGGTACGGGCAGTGAAGGGGCTGCTCGGGCTGTGGGTCGCCGTTGTGCTGGCTGTATCGGCCTGCGGACCGGAGCATCCAAGCGAACCGCCGGGGCCGTCGACAACGGTCGGCATGCAGTACGCGGTCCCCGGCAACACCGATTACAACTACCGTTGGTCGGCGGATCCAGGCATCAACTTGCTCACGCCAGAGGCAACAGCTGTCAGGGCCTATGTGGAGTCGTATTACTTGACAGTCAGGGCACTCGCGACGTCGGCGGGCTATCCAGGATTCACGGAAGCCGTCGACGAGCGTCTTCGAGTGGACTATGGCTATCCCGATCAGCTGAAGAAGAGCGAGTTCGTTGGGACGCAATTTCAGCATTTGTTGTGGATGAGTCCAACGGAGCGTGGTTGGCTTGCGACGGTATGTACGGGCGACTACTCCGTAATGAGAATCGATGAGGACGGAAAGTATTACAACGTTGGCTCGACCAACGTGCATGCAGAAACGGTCGAGATGATGGCTCCCGACTTCACAGGTTCGAGTGCGGACGCCTCACTTCCCGCGGAGGGGCCCGAGCGGGCTCCAGAGGTAGATGTGTTCAGGGGTTGGAAACTCATCGACCACGTGAAGTCGGCTCGCAGTCAGGATGCGTTCCTTCAGTGTCGTTCGCGGGTGCCCGATCCTCCGGAGAATCGCCCGAGGAAACGCGACCTCCCACACGAGACCCCCTACCCGACGCTTGCTCCGTATCCGGGCTGGCCGCGCTACGACGAGAACTGAGGAGCACCTTCCCACCGTCGGCGGAAGGGCGCTGTCACCGCCGCCCTCGCGCGGTCATATCCTCGACTGCAGCCTCCGTGTTCGGTGGAGGCTCGAGCGAATGATCGGACGGTTTGGTATGGACAGCAAATGTGACGTCGTTTATGCGGACGACCTCCGGGTGGGCGAGAAGTTCGAGCTGGGCTCGTACACGGTGACCGAGGAGGAGCTGGTCGAGTTCGCGGGGCAGTGGGATCCGCAGTCGTTCCACATCGACCGTGAATCTGCAGATAGTGGCTATTTCGGTGGGCTCATCGCGAGTGGTGTGCACACGATCGCGATATGTCAGCGGCTGTCGGCGACGACTCTTTATGCAGGGTGGAGCGTCATTGCCGGGGCTCGGATGCGCGACGTCAACTTCCTCCGGCCGGTGAAGCCGGGTGACGTGCTCACCGGAAAGCTGGTTGTCGAGGATGTGGTGCCGGACGATCGTGGCCGGGCTTTGGTGACCGTCGCGGCGGAGATTCGCAACGGGTCGGGTCGGCAGGTCCTCACCTCGGTGACGGAGATGTACATGCGCTGCCGCCCGGAAACCGACTGATCGTCGAAATTCTTGGACGAAAAACTCTCTTCGAGGATTGTTTTCCGGGTTTCCGGGTACCGCCCCGAGAGGCCATGTAACCAACGGAGGCAGTCATGAGAATGGGCAGGAGAGTGGCCGCGGTGCCAGTATTCGCGGCTTCGATCGGTTTGGGAGCATCCGGTGTCGCCTGGGGCGGCAGTCTCGACTCGGCGGTGCCGGTGCGTCGGCCGGACGTCATTCAACCGATGCCACCCGGGTTCCCGCAGAACGGTCCGATCGGATGCGACGACTGGGCGGAACCCTACGAGAACAATGTGCCGCAGTGGGGCACCGATCCGTACAACCAGTTCGACAACTGGTGCGACGGTCCCGAGGACGGCATTCAAACGCAGCCGCCGGTCAATGACCAGCAGGGCCGGACGGTCAATCCCTGATTCGACGGTGAGTGTCTGCACGAGGCACGGGGCCGTCGTGTAGCCCGGTCGTGAGCTGAAACCGACCGCCCGTCAAATTTCATTCACGAAATTCGTCCGTCGAGGATTGTTTACGTTGTCTTTGGGTATTGCCCTTAGGCAGCGTTATTCACCTATGGGAGGCAACGATGAAGGTCGGCTTGAGATTGGCTGCGGTCGCTGTGTTCGCGGCCTCGATCGGTTTGGGAACATCCGGTGTCGCCTGGGGTGACGCGCTCGACTCGGCAGTCGTACCGGTGCGCGCACCGGACACGGTTGCACCACTGCCTCCTGGTGTTCCGCCGACCGGTCCGGCCGGCTGCGACGACTGGGCGGAACCGTACGAGAACAACGTCCCGGCGTGGGGCGCTGAACCGTACAACCAGTACGACAATTGGTGCGACGGACCCGAGGACGGTCTGCCGCAACCGGCCACGTACAGCGGTGACGAGGGCGGAGGCGACTCGCCGAACGAGCCGTAACCGACCGATCCGAATCAGCGCGCCCCGGGAGTCTCCGTTCCGGGGCGCGCTGATTCAGTTGCCGGCGGGCGGTTCGTGCAGTCCGAAGGCGGAACCCTGGTCGTCGTGGCACAGCTTGAATCGCCCGAATTTCGCCACCGACTCCGTGTCGTCGCCAAGGTCGACGGCGTCGACGGTGCCCCCCAGTGCCAGTACGTGCTCGACGGCGGTGTCGAGGTCCGGTACCCGGAAGAAGATGTAGGGGCCGGCGCCCTCGTCGCCGCCATGGATCCCGCCCGGGACGTTCGGCGTGGTGATCGAGTAACCCGAGCCGCCGGGTCCGGACTCGAATTCCCAGCCGAACAACGCCGAGTAGAACTTTCGGCCCTGCTCCGTGTTGGCCACACCCAATTCGAAGAACGACAGTTCGCCCGACATGAGCACTCCTCCGTCGACAGTGTCCCCGTGACGCTACGCCGAGATGCTGTCACACATAAGGCTTGCGCGTTAGATCAATCATGCTCTAACCTTTGAGCAAATTCGATCCAAGGGGGCTTTGTGGAATTGACCGAACGCCAGACCGACCGGGCCGCAG
Organism: Rhodococcus wratislaviensis; assembly: GCF_041228765.1. Taxonomy (NCBI): domain Bacteria; kingdom Bacillati; phylum Actinomycetota; class Actinomycetes; order Mycobacteriales; family Nocardiaceae; genus Rhodococcus; species Rhodococcus wratislaviensis. Next base: position 3,183,351 of record NZ_CP150488.1, read on the forward strand.
GAGTATTGATCGCCGCCGCTGCGGGCGATGCTCTCGGGGCAGGGTACGAATTCACCACCCCGGCTGCCGAAACGGTGATCGACATGGTCGGGGGTGGGATGTTCGACTGGGCGCCGGGGGAGTGGACCGACGACACGTCGATGGCCGTCGCCATCGCGGAGGTGGCCGCGACCGGTGTCGACATCGGTCAGGGCGCCGGACTGGATGCCGTTGCTGCACAGTTCGTTCGGTGGATCGATTCGAATCCGCCGGATGTCGGCAACCAGACGCGCGCCGTGCTGTCGGTCCGCGACGGCTCGGCGGCGGCCATGCAGGGGCGGGCACGAAGTATCACGGGGAGAAAGGGTGGCAACGGTTCGCTGATGCGCACGGCACCCGTCGCGCTGGCATATCTCGACGACGCCGAGGCGTGCGTCGAGGCCGCGTACCAGATCGGCGCCCTCACCCACGACGACCGGCGCGCCGGCGAGGCGTGTCAGCTGTGGTCCTACGCGATCCGGCACGCGGTGCTGTTCGGGACGTTCGACGGGGTGCGGGAATACCTGCAGGTCGCGCCGGCCGGTGTCGGCGAATACTGGGGACCCTTGCTCGACCAGGCGGAGCGCGGCACACCCGCCGAGTTCCCGAAGAACGGCTGGGTGGTCCACGCCCTGCAGACGGCGTGGTGGGCGATCACGGGTGCCGACGATTCGGGACCGCAGCAGCTTCGGTTCGCCCTCGAACGAGCCGTCCGCGCGGGCAATGACACCGACACCACTGCGGCGATCGCGGGTGGACTGCTCGGTGCCCGATGGGGTGCCTCGGCGGTCCCGGACCGGTGGCGGCGGATGTTGCACGGCTGGCCCGGATATTCCGCCGAGGACCTGGAGCGGCTGGCGGTGGGCGCTGTCCGGAAGGGTGCACCGGCCGACCGGTGCTGAGCATGAAGGTCATTCGTACGTGAGTGGCGCAGCGTGCCGGGGTGCACATCGCCACTCACGTGCGGGGAGCTGCGTCAGGCCGCCAACTCGTCGGCGATCTCGATGTCGATTTCCTGTTCGGTCATTCCGCCGAAGAGATGGTTGGTGAACATGTCAGCTCAGTTCTCGAAAATTGTGATTGATCCCGGCACGGTCGGACTTTCTTGTCCGATCTACTGGGTGTATCGGCGGCCGGAGCTGTTCCGTTTCAGGACCCGCAGGTGAGTGGCAAAGTGTTCGGGCGCGCATTGCCGCACACGTAGCGCTTAGGCTCGACTCGACCGTTCGTGTCCCGGAAACAGGAGATGAGTCGAGATGCCCGCAACCTTCGTTCTGCTGCCCGGCGCCGGCTCGGACTCGTGGTACTGGCACCGCGTCGCACCGATCCTGGAGGGCAGCGGGCACTCGGTGATCGCCGTCGACCTTCCGTACGGCGACGACGCGGCGGGGCAGTACGAGTTCGCCGACGTCGTCGTGGACGCGGTCGAGGACGTCGAGGGGTCGATCGTGCTGGTCGCGCAGTCCATGTCCGCGTTCACCGCGGCGATCGTCTGTCAGCGCGGCGAGGTCGACGTCGACCTGCTGGTTCTCCTGGCACCCATGCTGCCCGCGCCGGGGGAGACGCCCGGGCAGTGGTGGGAGACCACCGGACAGCCGGAGGCGAAACGGGCGTTCGCCGTGCTGGAGGGCCGCGACCCCGACGCGCCCGACGACCTGCGGGCGTTGTTCTTCCACGACGTGCCCGACGACGTCACCGAAGAGGCGTTCAGCCAGGAGGAGCCCGTCGTGTCGAACACCCCGTTCGAGACGGTGTGGCAGGCGGACGCGTGGCCGCACGTGAAGACGCGGGTCGTCGCCGGGAGGCGCGATCGGCTCTTCCCGCTCGACTTCATGCAGCGGATCGTCCGGGAGCGGCTGGGCATCGCACCGGAGGTCATCGACACGGGCCATCTGGCGGCACTCGCGCGCCCCGGCGAACTTGCTGCCATGCTGGAGCGCTACGCGTCCGAACTGTAGGGCATGTAGATCCGACGAGAAGGAGAGCAATCGATGGCGTTGTCGGTATCGGGCGAGTTCGAGATCGAGGCGCCCCAGGACCAGGTGATGGCGGCGCTGGCGGACGTCGAACGGATCCCGGAGTGGTCGGCGGTGCACAAGAAGGTGGTCGTCGAGTCCCGATTCGACGACGGACGCCCCCGCACCGTGCGGATGACGCTCGCCGTCCTCGGCGTCGCGGACACGCAGCTGGCCGAGCACAAGTGGCTCGGGGACGAGCAGATGTCGTGGACGCTCCTCGAGAGCGAGAAACAGAAGTGCCAGGAGGGGGAGTACCGGCTGACCCCCACTGCGCGCGGGACGTCGGTGCACCTCACGATGTCGGTCGAGCCGAAGGTGTGGGTGCCGAAGTCCGTGCTGCGTCAGGGGCAGAAGCAGGCCGTGCGCCTGATCCGCAAGGGATTCACCAAGTTCGTACTCGAGAACTACGTCTGACGAGGACCAGATGACGGTCGAGCAGAGCAGCCCCACCACACTTCGGCGACTGTCGGCGCGGTTGGCCCTGATCCGCGACGACACCGACGACGACAAGCTGTCGGCCGGTTTCCTCCTCGTCGCCACGATCCTGGCGTTGGTGTGGGCCAACATCGGTGATTCGTACGAGTCGTTCTGGCACACCCCGGTGACGATCCAGATCAGCGACTACAGCATCAGCCTCGACCTGAAGCACTGGGTCAACGACGGGTTGATGACGCTGTTCTTCTTCGTCGTGGGGCTCGAGGTGAAGCGTGAGCTGACGATCGGCGAACTCACCGACCGCGCCCGCGCCGCCGTCCCCCTCCTCGCCGCGATCGCGGGTCTGGCCCTGCCCGCCGTGCTGTTCCTGATCCTCAATCCCACCGGGGACGAGGCCACTGCGTGGGGCGTCGTCGTCTCCACGGACACGGCGTTCGTGCTGGGCGCACTCGCGCTCGTCGGACCCCGATGCCCCGCCCGGTTGCGCGTGTTCATCCTGACCCTGGCCGTCGCCGACGACATCGGCGCCCTGGCCATCATCGCCTTCTTCTACACCGACAACCTCCGGCTCGGACCGCTGCTCCTCGGGTGTGTCGGACTGCTTCTGATCATCCAGTTGCGCAAGCTCGAGGTGTGGCGTGGCGTCGCGTACTTCATCGTCGCGGCGGGCACGTGGGTCGCGTTCTACGAGTCCGGCGTCCACCCCACCCTCGTCGGCGTGCTGATTGCGCTGATCCTGCCCGTGTATCCGCCGCGGCGCAGCGAGGTGGAGCGGGCCGGTGAACTCACGCGCGCATTCCGGCAGTCACCGAACTCCGACTACGCCCGCGCCGCCCAGCTCGGTGTGCTGCGCGCGGTGTCCGTCAACGAGCGGCTCCTGCGCTTCTACCAGCCGTACACGGCGTTCCTCGTCGTCCCGATCTTCGCGCTCGCCAACGCCGGCGTCGTCATCACCGGGCAGACGCTCGCGGACGCGGCACGGTCTCCGCTGGCGTGGGGCATCGTGCTCGGCCTGGTAGTCGGCAAGCTCGTCGGCATCACCGCGGCCACGGCCCTGTTCTCGAAACTGCGGCCCGGTAGCCTGCCACCCGGGCTGACACTGTCGCAGATCGCCGGTGGCAGCGCGCTGGCCGGCATCGGCTTCACGATCTCGCTGTTCATCGTGGACCTGGCCATCGACTCACCCGAGCTGGCCAACGACGCTCGGGTGGGCGTCCTGACAGCGGCCGTCATCGCCACCGTCCTCGGGTGGGCACTGTTCCGGCTGTCGGACTGGGTGCACCCTCCGACCGAGGTCGCCGGACTCACCCTGCTCCGGCCCGTCCACCTCGGCCGCGATCACCTGCGCGGACCGGTGGATGCGCCGCTCACCCTCGTCGAGTACGGCGACTTCGAGTGCCCGTTCTGCAGCAAGGCCACCGGCAGCATCCGGGACGTGCGGGCGCATTTCGGGGACGAGCTCCGCTACGTCTTCCGGCATCTCCCACTCGACGCCGTGCATCCGCACGCGCGTTTCGCCGCCCAGGCGAGCGAAGCGGCCGCCGCGCAGGGCCGGTTCTGGGAGATGCACGACCACCTGTTCGCCAACAGCGACGCCCTCGCCGAGGACGAGATCTTCGGTTACGCCGCCGAGTTGGGGCTCGACATGGACCGGTTCGAGGAAGACATCCGCCGGGGCACCTACGTTCACCGCATCGACGACGACGAACTCGACGCCGAGTCGAGCGATTTCCGGGTGACCCCCACGTTCTACCTCGGCGCGACGGGCACGGACCTCGCCCGGCACAGCGGCCCCTACGACGCCGCCACCCTCATCCGGCAGCTCGAGGAGGCGCGCGGCGTCGACGGCGCGCCCTGATCAGCCCTGCGAGCGCTGCACCGCCTGGATCGCGGCCGGGGTGACCGGGTCGGTGTCGTCGGCGAAGTCGTCGTGCTTCTTCAGGTAACCGGCGACGAACGGGCAGATCGGCACGATCCGCTTGCCGCCCCCGACGGTCTCGGTGAGCGCGCTCCGGATCAGGGTGGTGGCGAGGCCACGCCCCCCGAACTGCTCGCCGATCTCGGTGTGGAAGAAGATCCGTTGATTCTCGTCGTCGAGGTACTCGGTGAACCCGGCCAGTTCACCGTCGACGTGGACCTCGAATCGGTGGAGTTCGGGGGCGTTCCGGACCTCGGGTGCGGGACCGTTCTTCGTGTCGTCTGTCATGAACCCACTATGCCGCCCGGCTCCGTTCCGAGTGCGCGCCGGGTGTTCCCGGACGTCGAGGTGGTGGATGATCGAAGGAGTTCCGCGATCCGAGAGGGGACGCGACCGCCATGACCGACTACGGCAGGGTCCTGCAGTTCGGGGTGTTCGTCACTCCGTCGGTGGAGTTGCTGGCCAACACGTTCGAAGTCGCCGCGCTCGCCGACGAGACGGGCCTCGACCTGATCGGCGTCCAAGACCACCCCTACCAGGCGAAATTCCTCGACTGCTGGTCGCTGATGGGTACGTTGCTGGCCAGGACCGAGCGGGTGCGCGTGTTTCCCGACGTCGCGTGCCTGCCGCTTCGCCCGCCGGCCGTGATGGCGAAGGCTGCGGCCAGCCTCGATGTGATGTCGGGAGGGCGATTCGAACTGGCGTTGGGTGCGGGTGCGTTCTGGGAGGCGATCGGGGCGATGGGCGGTGACGTGCGCACGCCCGGGCAGGCCGCGACGGCATTGGAGGAGGCGGTCGAGGTGCTCCGCCTGATGTGGTCCGGTGAGCGTGCCGTGTATTCCGAGGGTGAGCACTATCGCCTCGCGGGCGTGCATCCCGGACCGGTCCCGGCGCACCGGATCGGGATCTGGCTGGGCGTCGGCGGCCCCCGGTTGCTGCGTGCGCTGGGACGGTCTGCGGACGGGTGGGTCCCGTCGAGCTCGTACTTTCCGCCCGAGGTCCTGCCCGGCATGCACGCGAGGATCGACGCGGGTGCGGCGGATGCGGGCCGGGACCCGAGCTCGATCGTCCGCGCCTACAACGTGTTCGGTCAGGTGAGCGACACACCGTCGGACAAATTGTTTAACGGAACCACCGAGCAGTGGGTGAGCCAGCTGACGGAACTCGCGGTGGAGACGGGCATGGACACGTTCGTGTTCGGCACCGACGGCGACGACCTCACCCAGATCCGCAGGTTCGCGGCCGACGTCGCGCCCGCCGTTCGGGCCGCCGTGGATCAGCACCGCGGAACGGGTGCGCGGGCATGAGCGAACCCCGGCTCCTCCTCATCGGCAGGCGCCAGTCCACGCTGGACGTGTTGAAGGAAGAACTGACCCGGTTCGGGCGGGACGTCGTGGCATCCAACGACCGCGAACTGATCCGGCGGGCACTCCTGGACGGAAACGTCGACCTCGTCGTGATCGGCGGCGGCCTCGACGATCCCGCCCGGGATGCCATGCGGGACTTCGTGCTCGGCGTCCAGCCGGACGTCCCCGTGCACCTGCTGCCCCGCACGGCCGGAGCGAGCCCGGCGTCGGTCATCCCGTTCGCCAACGAACAGATCGTGCTGTTCAAGGTTCACGCAGCGGCAGGCGACGAAGACGCGCAGTCCGACTAGGTCAGTTGCCGTCCTTCTCCTTGTCCTTGGGCTTGTTGTTTCCGTTGCCGTTGTTGCCGTTGTTGTTTCCAGGTCCGGTCTTCGGTGCCGGGGCGCCGGTCGGTGGGGGAGGCGCAACCGGGTTGACCTCGACGGCACTGCTCGGGGCGGAGACGGGCGCCGGGGCGGGAACGACGGCGGTGGTGCTCGCACCGGGACCGACCGTGCCGTCCTGGTCCTGCGAAACGATGGCCAGCGCTGCCACGACCAGCGCCACCAGCACCGCGGCGACGAGAGCAACGATCAGGCCGATCCGCCGTGGTTGCGGGGACTCGGGCGGCAGCTCATGGACCGTCGTCGGTGTGAATGTTCTCGTCGGCGGCGGATGCGCGCCGGGTGCTCCGAGGACGGCGTCCCGCATGACCCGGGCGTCGGCGTACCGCTGCTGCGGGTCGCGAGCCATCGCCCGCTCGATCGTGTACACGAGGTGCGGATCGGCGTCCGGACGCGTTTCGCGCAGCGGCCGGGGCGCCCCGTCGGTGATGGCCCGGGCGAGCGACAGGATGTTGTCGCCGGTGAACGGCCGGTGCCCGGCGACGGCTTCGTAGCCGACGATGCCGACGGCGTAGAGGTCGTCAGCGGTCGTGGCGGGGGTACCCAGGATGCGATCCGGACTGAGGTAGGCGACGGTGCCCAGCACCTGTCCGGTCGCGGTGTGGTCGGAGGCGGCGCTCTTCGCAATGCCGAAGTCGGTGACCTTCACCGTGCCCTCGGCGGTGAACAACACGTTTCCCGGTTTGATGTCGCGGTGCAGGATCCCGGCCCCGTGAGCTGCGGCGACAGCGGCGAGCACGTCGGCGAGGACCGACCGCACCCGCGCGTCGGGTAGCGGACCGGTGGCGATCTCGTCGGCGAGGGTGCGCCCGGGCAGGCGCTCCATCACGATGAACGCCACTCCGGCGTCCTCGCCGCAGTCGTGCACCGCGACCACGTTCGGGTGATTCAACGTGGCGGCCAGCCGGGCCTCCGCCTCGAACCGCCGGCGCGTGTCGGGGACGGACGCCAGTTCCGGGCGCAGCACCTTGATCGCGACCGGTCGCTGCAGGCGCAGGTCCCATCCGTCGTGCACATCGGCCATTCCGCCGCGCCCCAGCACTCCCCGCAACTCGTACCGACCTGCGAGAACTGCGGACACCGACATGCGCTCACGCTATCGTCAGCACTTGTGCCGGACACCGCTGCCTCCCACCTACCATGACGCCATGACCGCTTCGGGTAAACGCCGACATCTGTCCGTCGTCCCCGACGTGCCGGTGATCGTCCGGCCGTCGGAACGGCCGCGTCGCCGTGACGTCGCGAGCTACCACCTGCGGATCGAGCTCGACGACGTGTCGCCGGCCATCTGGCGGCAGTTCGTCGTGCCGTCGAACCTTCGGCTGCACGAGCTGCACCCGATCGTGCAGACGGTCATGGGCTGGCAGGACAGCCACCTGCATTCGTGGGTCGGCGGCGAGCCGCCCGCCTCGGAGCGGTACGAGATGCGCGAGAGCATCGACGAGGGCTTCGCCGACGAGGACGACGAGCTGTGCGAGGACGCGGTCCGGCTCGATCAGGTTCTGGCCGAACCCGGCGAGCTGCTGTCGTATCAATACGACTTCGGCGACGGCTGGGACCATACGATCGTCCTCGAACGGATCGACTCCGACGAGCCGGCACCGACGGTGTCCTGCCTCGCCGGCGCTCGCGCCTGCCCACCCGAGGATTGCGGCGGACCGGGCGGATACGCCGACCTGCTGACGGTCCTGGCCACGCCGTCGCACCCCGGTCATCACGACGCCGGGGCGTGGGTCGGGCCGGGGTTCGCGCCCGAATCGTTCGGCGTCGACGCCGTGAACCGTAACCTGCGGATCGAGATCGTGATCCGTGACCACGGGCCGGTGACGGATTCGAAGCTCGCCGAACTGCTGCGCCGGATCCCCCATCAGGCTGCCCCGCACGTCTTTTCGCTGCTCGAGCACGCCCGGCTCACCGAGCGGAGGGGTGACATACCCGCGGCCCAGGAACTGGCGACGCTGCATCTGCGATGGTTTCTGCAGCGCATCGGATCCGACGGCATCACGCTGACCCAGGCGGGCTACCTGCCCCCGGCGGTGGTGGCGGAGATGCGGCAGGAGCTACCGGGCTTCGACGACTGGCCCGCCACCAGCAACCGCGAGACGGACCAACGGCCGGTCCACCTGCTCCGGGAATACGCCAAGACACTCGGACTGGTGCGCAAGTACAAGGGAAAACTCGTCCGAACCAATCTCGGAACGGCGATGGCGGACAACGCGACACAGATGTGGCGTCATCTGCTCGATCGCCTGCCGCTGGGCACCGAGCAGATCGAGCGGGAGGCCGGATACCTCGTGCTTCTCACGCTCGCCGCAGGCACGTCGTCGGACGAACGCAGGGACGTGATCGCCGAGGGACTCGCCGCCCTCGGCTGGCAGACCAGCGACGGGACGATCGTCGGCCGGGAAGAAGTCTTCTGGATGGGCCGTCCCACGATCACGTTCCTCGAACTGATCGGCGCAATGGTCGAGGGCTGGGTGCAGCGCGACCAGCCCATGGATCCCGAATGGGGTCGACTCTTCGCGCAGATGGTGCTGTCGATGTAGGCCGGTAACGTCGCCGACCCGGCGCCCGATGCTCACCACACATCGAACGTGTGGCGAGGAGGGGCGTATGAGTTGGTGGAAGACAGCATTGGGTGCGGCGGCGGTGGCTGTGGCGGGGATGGTCATCGTCGCACCGGGAGCGTCGGCCGAGCCGTCGCCGAGCCCCGTAACGACGGGGGATGTCACCGACTACTTCCGAACTCCCACGGACGCAGGCGCATTCGACCCGAACGACAATCACGCGCTGCTCCTGAGCCCGTGGGGGACCGCCGAGCCGATCACGTGCAGTTCGTTTCACGGGCACACCTTCGGATGCCTCCAGGCGGGGCCGGACGGCGTAGTCCACCCGGTCGGGAGCCTCGCCGACGCCGTGCCGTTCCTCTATCCGCTGCAGACGTATCCGGTCTATGTCACGTGGTGGTGGGAGAAGGCAACGCAATAGGCTTCATTGACGTCATTCGTGTGAACGACACCTATCGGCGTAGAACGATTTCGGCCCACATAGGTCGGATCCTTCTGCTTTGATACGACTCACGGGGAGTTGCCCGCCGCTCCCCAGGCATGGTCGGTCGCGAGCAAGGGAAGGTGATGATGATGGTCGATTCCACCGAGTTGCCCGAGGTTTCGTGGGCGGGAATGGTCGAGTGGTTGACGGGTTCGCTGGTCGAGCAACCGGTCGCGCTCATCGTCGAGATCGGTCCGAACAACTATGTCAGCGAGGACGACGACGAGGAAGTCGTCTGCGCGCAGATTCAGGTACTGGCCGACGGTGTGTTGATGCTCCGTCGATCACGCGTCGAGCTCGGGCACCTGCTGCTCGCCGACTATTCCGCCGAGCACCTGACCCTCGACAGGTGGCATTTCGACGGCCATTTCGAAGACTGCACGGACGGCTATCTCTTCAGCCGAGATGTGAACCTCATCGCGAACACCTGCGTGGCCTGGTTCCGGGACAATTGGGGCACGCGGTCCACCAGTGAACTCGGATGCTCGTATCGGTTCCCCGACGAGTTGATACCGACTGAAAACGCCGACGATATGTTCTGATTTGTCCCGCGGCGGAACTCGAGGATTCGACGGTCCCGGTACGACGATTCCGGCACACTGGTTGCATGAGCACTCCTTCGCGTCGCCGGTGGGTGCTGCATGTCGATCTCGACCAGTTCATCGCCGCCGTCGAGGTGCTGCGGCACCCTGAGCTGCGGGGACGTCCCGTCGTCGTGGGCGGTCGCGGCGATCCCACCGAGCGTGCGGTGGTGTCGACGGCGTCGTACGAGGCGCGGGAGTTCGGTGTCGGCTCCGGGATGCCGATGCGGATCGCCGCACGGAAGATTCCCGACGCGGTGTTCCTGCCCGTCGACGCCGAGGCCTACACCGAGGTGTCGGCGGTCGTGATGGACACCTTGCGCAAATTGGACGTCGTGGTCGAGGTGATGGGCTGGGACGAGGCGTTTCTCGGTGTCGAGACCGACGACCCGGAGGCCTTCGCGCGAACCATCCACGATGCCGTCCTCGACGCGACCGGGCTGCACTGCTCAGTCGGCATCGGCGACAACAAGTTACGAGCGAAGATCGCGACGGACTTCGGCAAACCGCAGGGCATCTACCGGCTGACGGAGGAGAACTGGTTCGCCGTAATGGGAGAGCGTCCTACCGACGCGCTGTGGGGGATCGGCAAGAAGACAGCGAAGAAGCTTGCCGCACTGGGCATCAGCACCGTGCGAGAGTTGGCCGACGCGTCGGATCAGGAGTTGGCCGCGACCCTCGGTCCGAACATGGGTCCGTGGTACGCGCGGATCGGCCGCGGCATCGATCTTTCTCCGGTCTCCGCCGAACCCTGGGTGGCGCGCTCGCACAGCCGGGAGACGACCTTCCAGCAGAACCTCGCCGGCAAGGAGGCCGTCACCGAGGAGATCCGACGTCTCGCCGACCGGGTCAGGGAGGACATCCTCGCGGAGAACCGCATGGCGGTGCGAGTGGCGTTGAAAGTGCGCTACGCCCCGTTCGACACCCACACGACGAGCAAGCCGCTCCCGGAACCGACGTTCGATCCGGACGTGATCTCCGATGCGGCAGCAGCATTGGTCGACAGGCTCGACCACGCGCGGGAAGTGCGACTCCTCGGCGTGCGGTTGGAGATGACCCCGCCCACGTGAGCGGCAAAGTGTGCTCGGGCACGCTTTGCCACTCACGTGTCAGCGGCGGGCGAAGACGGCGGGTTCGCTGTCGGGGACCTGGGCGACGAGGTCGCGGGCGACGAGGTGTCGAAGGTGAGCCGCCGCCTCGGACAGGGCCATGCCCTTGCCCATGGGGGAGATGTCGGCCCACGGCTTGTACCACTTCATGCGCTCGGCCACCTGCCATACGGTGATCTGGTCGTCGCCGAAAGCCTTGTAGAGGTGGTCGAGTCGCTCTTCGTGGTGCTCGATGAGTTCGCCGGCGCGGCCCGCGACGTCGTCGATGGGGATGCCGTGGGCACCGAGGCCCCGGGTGATGTTCATGGTCTGGACGCGGCGCAGCGAGTCCATGAACTCCGCCAGGGCGTCGCGTTCCTCGAGCGGGTAGACGAAGTTGCCGACGTGCGGCGTCGTCTTCTGCAGGACGTGGTCGCCGGTGAACATCACGTCGGCGTCTTCCAGGTAGAAGCAGACGTGGCCGGGGGTGTGGCCCGGGGTGTAGACGGCGCGCAGGTTGCGACCGGCGAGCGCAATGAGCTCGTCGTCGACGAGTACGCGGTCGGGGGCCGAGTCGGGACCCGCAGGCGGCTTCCCGGACGCGGACTTCTCGAATGCCTCCAGGTCTGCCGGTGCGGCGCCGGCCCGCGTCATGTTCTCCTTCTGGAAGTCCAACCACTCGGGGCCGTGACCGGTCGACATGTGCTCGAACATTCCGTGATCGGATTCGTGCATCGCGATCCACGCTCCGGAGGCCTCCCGGACGCGACCGCACAGACCGGTGTGGTCGGGATGGAAGTGGGTGAGTACGACGCCTTCCACATCCTTGACCGAGTGCCCGATGGCCTCGAGACCGGAGGTGAGGCCGTTCCAGGCGTTGTCGTCGTCCCAGCCGGCGTCGACGAGGATCAGACCGCCGGGGGATTCCATCGCGTACACCAGCGTGTGACCGAGGGGATTGTCGGTGATCGGGACCGGAATCTGGAAGATCCCGTCACCGATGGGCGCTGCGTCGCTCATGTGCCTACCTCGTTGCCTAGATGAACAAATTAGTTCTACTTACCTTCATACTGACCTTTCGCCGCGGTTTGCGATACCGCGGGTCCCGATTAGCGGAACGACATGGCCCGTGACCAGGTGCTTTCGTGCGAAATCCGACCGGGAGACCGGAAGACCTACTGGATGCCCGGCGCTATGGAATGCTCCACTCGGACCAGCTTTCAACATGCTCGCGTTGCGACAGGAGACTGCTTTGACCACGAACCTCGTTCGATCACGCCGCCGGTGGTACACGACCGGAATGTGTGGCCTCGCCGTAGTGGGTGCCTCGGGACTGCTTGCCCCCAGCGTGGCGGTTGCAGCGCCGGCGGCGTTGCCTGCCGGCTGTGTGCAAGGCGTCGGCACCCAGGTGGCCTGCACGTTCACGTTCACCGGCAGTGCGCAGTCGTTCACGGTTCCCGAGGGCATCACCAGCTTGGCCGTGACGGCAACGGGCGGACGTGGTGGAAACAGTGAAACTGTCCTCGGCGGCGCCGCGGCCGTCGCAACCGGACAGCTGACGGTCGCCGCGGGTGACGCGCTGTACATCCAGGTCGGCGGCAACGGTGGCGACGGCGACGGCCAAGCCGGATACAACGGCGGCGGGGCCGGCGGCACCGGCGCAAGTGGCGGTGGCGGTGCCTCCGACGTTCGCACCGGGACGGGTGAGCTGGCGGATCGTCAGATCGTCGCCGCGGGCGGAGGCGGTGCCGGTGACACCTACATCGGCGGCGCAGGCAATCTGGCCCCGACCGGACCCGCCGGCCAAGCCGGCGGCGGGGGAGGCGGCGGAGGCGGCGCCACGGACGTCGCTGGTGGCCTCGGAGGCAACGGTGGCACCGACCCGCATGGTTCGCCGGGTGAGGCCGGTGTCGGTGGTGCCGGTGCAGGCACGGGCGGCGGTGGCGGCGGAGGCTGGTTCGGCGGCGGAGGTGGCGCCGAGAACTACGGTGGTGGCGGAGGCGGTGGGGGATCGTCCTACGCGCCCGGCGGAACCTTCAGCGCAGCTGGGGCGGATGCTGTTTCGTCGGTAGTCATCACGTACGGTGCCGGATCCGGAACAGGGTCACTCGGAAACCTCTTCGGCAGCAGCTGATCTCGACTCCCGCGCACGAAATCGGCAGCGGCCCCGAACTTTGGTTCGGGGCCGCTGCCGATTGTGTTTTCAGACTGCGACAACCGCCGCCGTAGAGGCGGACGCGGGTTCGTAGATCGCCTCGATGCGGCGCCGAGTCTCGTCAGGGTCGGACTTCATCGCGAGGACGAGTTCGGAAATGACGAGCTGCATTGCGTGCTCGAGCTGCCGCTTCTCGCCGGCCGACAGCGGCTTGACCTGCGCACGCGTCATCAGATCGCGGATGACCTCACTCACCGTGAAGATTCCGCCCACGGTCAGCTTTTCCTGGTTGGCCTTGAACCGCCTGGACCAGTTCGACGGGTCGTCGACCGTCGGACCACGCAGGATGTCGAAGACGCGACCGACTTCGTCGTTGTTGATCGCATTCCGGACGCCGATGGATTCGGCTTTCGCTACCGGGATCTCGATGGACAGCCCGTTCTGGGCGACTTCGAACTGTACGTATTCGGTGGGCAAATCGTTGAACATCCGGGTCGTGAGCTTTGTGACTGTCACGGACCCATGGTGCGGGTACAGAAAGATATCACCGATATTGAGATTCATAGATTACCTACCCTTCACATACATTATGGCACACGCTGCCATCTTGACAACTGCTGACCAGATATGAACGATCTCTGGTGGGTGCTCCTACCGATTGCGAAGGCCGTTGATGACCAGACTCGAAGCGTTCTCCGTGTCGCCTGACCTGCCCGCAGGCCCGCTGGGGCTGCGGGAGCGGCGACGCGAGCAGACGAATGTCGAGATCAGTGAGACCGCACTCACACTGTTCGAGCACAAGGGTGTCGAGGGCACGACCGTCGGCGAGATCGCGCAGACTGCGGGAGTGTCGCAGCGAACCTTCTTCCGATATTTCGCTACCAAGGAAGAGGCCGCGCTCCGCGATCACTGGGCCTTCGAGGCGGTCTTGGCCGGAGGGCTCGACCAGCTCGACTCGGAAGTTTCACCGAGGCTCGCGCTGGAAACGGCCTTCGCTGCTGCTCTGACGATGTACTCGGACAGTTCGTCGATCGCCTGCCGACGATTGCTGCGGGTGAACCGACTCATCAAGAAGGAGCCGGCCCTGCGGGCGGAGCTGGCGCGCGAGAGTGTGCGGCGAACCGCGGCGCTTGTCGATGTGGTGTCGACGAGGTTCGACTGCGCCGACTTGCAGGTTCGACTGGCAGTCGATGTGTCGATTGCCGTGCTCCGTGCGGCGTTGGAAACGTGGGTGGACCAATCGTCCACCGACGAGACGGCGAGCCTGCCCGAAATCTATTCCTTGGCAAGGGGACTCGCGCAGGCGTGATCGGAGACGGTCCGCAGGCGTCGGCTCAGCCCTCCAGGAAGCTGAACCGGACGTGCCGCACCGGGTTGTCGACATTGGTGTCGACGAGGCACACGGATTGCCAAGTACCCGTCGCGAGTGCGCCGTCGAAGACGGGCACGGACGCGTAGGGCGGCAGGAACGCCGGCAGCACGTGGTCGCGGCCGTGCCCATGGCTGCCGTGGCGATGGATCCACCGGTCGTCGCGCGGAAGCACTTCGTCGATCGCCCGCAGAAGGTCGTCGTCGCTTCCCGCACCGGTCTCGATGACGACGAGTCCCGCAGTGGCGTGCGGCACCCACACATGCAACAGACCGTCACCGGCGCCGGCTGAGGCGAGGAACTTCTCGATCTCACGGGTCAGGTCGTGCACCACCGGCTCGGCGCCGGTGCGGACCTCGATCTCGGTACTGAACATAGTTCTGACGTTAGCCCGCGGGTGCGTGACAGCGCACGCGCTATGTGACCAAGCCCTGCCACGATCGGAATCGTCAACAACGCATCGAGCGGCGTCGACAACCAAGGATGCAATCTTGATGACGAGCCCAACTAGTTAAGCGACCATGCTCAGGTACTCGAATCAGTTGACGGATTTGCGGGCGGCTCGAGCGGCGGACCCTACCGCGCAGCGCTTGCGCCCTCGGGATGGAAATCATGCGTGGGGCAACAGGTTATTCTGTGTGCGCATGGAGGTTCCTTTCGGTGCAATGCCCGGTCCCAGTATTCCCTTGGCGGAGGGGGACCGGGTATACCGGAGACCGCTCCGCCGCCGTCACTGTCGCGGATGTGGTTCCGCGACCGCCGTCTCTACTACTTGCGGCCGGCCGCCCACTTCATGCCCCAGCTGTAGGTCTTGTCGAGATCGGCCTGGCTGCCCTCGACGTACTTCACCTCGCGGGTGACGGTGATGCCCTGTCCGGTGTTCTGCAGCATCGCGATGGCGCAGATGCGAGCGGAGCTGTTCGACGAGTCCAGTCGCACCTCCACCTCGGGTCCGCTGGTGGGGTAGAGGGTGACGACACCGTCCACGGCCGCCCAGTTAGGTGCGCCGTCGTAGATCATCGCGAAGATGAGGATCCGCTTGAACATCTCCGGTCGGTCGAGATTGATATGCATGTTCTCGCCACCGGTCACGGTGCCGGTGCGGTCGTCGGCGTCGAGTTTGATGAACGGCGGGGCCTGCAGCGATCCGAAACTGTTGCCAAGTGCCTGGACCACACCCTTCGACCCGTCGGCCAGTTCGTAGAGGCAGCCGAGGTCCAGGTCGATGCCGTTGTTGCCGCCCGCGGCGGCCGCGAGCTTCGCGAAGAAGCCGGTCTTCTTCTGCTGCGGCGTCGCACCCGTCGACCAGTTGAGGTTGACCCGCATCGCGCCCTGCCGCTCACCCGACTTCGTGAGGCTGACGGAAGGCGCGGCCTTCGACAAGGTCACTTTGCTCAGATTGACTCCGCCCTGCGGTGCGGCAGGAGTGGAGGGGCGTCGGGTGTAGTCGATGGCCACAGGTGGGAACCTTCCGATTGACTGAGCGGCGCGCGTCAGACCGTTGTCCGATTTGCACGATTTCGGTCCAGGGTAGCGGTAGTCGTCCGGGACGCAGTCGGCCCGACCATGCTCACGCTGAATCCCGTGCACTCCACTCGATCGCCGGGCACGTGTCCATCACCATGGCGACGCCCTTCGCGGTCGTTCGCTGGAAGGCGGCCTCGTCGATGACTCCCAGTTGGAACCAGACGCCTTTCGCCCCCACCTCGAGGGCCTGGTCCGCGAACTCTCCGGCAGCCTCCGACTGGCGGAAGACGTCGACGACGTCGATCGGGAACGGCACATCCGCGAGAGTGGGGTAACCCTGCTCGCCGAGCACCGTCGGGGCGTCAGGATGAATCGGGACGATGCGCTTTCCTCGGCGCTGCAACAGCTCCGCGATCCGAAACGCCGTTCGGTCGGGATTGCCGGAGAGCCCGACGATCGCCCACGTCTCCCAGTCGTCGAGCATCGACGACACGGCTTGGGGGTCCTGCCAAGAAGTGTCCACAATCGCAAAGTACCGCCTTCGGTGTTCCAAGGGGAGTGCAAGACGGGCGTCTATCGAAGTGGTCGCTATGGCGCAATTCAGGCGCGCGTGAGTAGTAGGCCGGCATTAGCCTTCGTCGGACCTTGTGGATTCAAGAACTAGGTTCAGTCCGAGGCCGCCTCGACAAAGGGGTGCCGTTGTGGTCAAGGACACGCTCGAAAATGGGGTTGTCAGTGGGTGGTGTCACAGTATGGACGGTCAGGATCTGCGTCTGACTCGTACTCGACAGAGGGGGATTGCATGTACAAGACTCGGACGGGTCTAACTCTCGCCGCTCCACGGGCTTTTTTCGGGTGGCTAGTGGTGGCTTCAATTTTGAATTGGCTCACCGTTGTTGGTGTGGGTGTCTTCCTTGTATTTGCAATCGCAGAGTTCGCGGGCTTGGGGGCATCGATCGCCGGCCATGTCCTCGGATGGTCCTATCTCCTCGCCGTTGTGTTCCTAACGTTGTCTTGGACGACGATCGGCATAATTATTGCCTTCTTTCCGCACATCATCGACATGGAGGACTGCTCGGTTAGCGCGACGTGGAAGCTCCTTATTCGGGCCCGCTGGACAACCTCGACAACCGTGTACTACGGGAGTGCATTCGTTGCGATCCTCTGCGCGAGATACCTCGACGGTGGTCTTCTCGGCCAGGGCGTCGTGCTTGTTGCACTGGCTGTCGCCCTAATAGTCGCGTCCCGGTTCGCGCGCTCGGCTGACCGCGAGGTTCGACGTGTCGCACGTCTTAATGCAACGACGCCCCTCTTTCTGCAGCCGGGAGGATACGTAGAGAGCGAGGAGGCGATCAGATTTCGGGCTGACTTCGGGAGTGAGTGGGTGTACCCGCCGCTTCTCGTCGATCCCGACGCCGCCCGCAAGTTCGCGAAGGCGGCACTCTCGCGGTCGCAAACCTTGTACTTCACAGGGCGGGTACTCGCGTGGCTGTTCGGCCCGATTTCATTGACAGCATTCATCTGGGTGGTTCGTGAAGATCGACCGCCGTTTGTCGTGATGCTCCCGGTCGCCCTGCTTGGGTTGGCGCTATTGGGGTGGTTCTTCGAGCGATCCGCGGCGCGTTTTGAAGGGTTATCGAAGAAGTATGCGGATATCGCCGATTCGATGACGCCCGAAGTTCCTGAAGATTCTAAGTTTCCGTGCGGCATGATGACTTGGGTAGAGATTAGTCGCCCGAGCACCCCGACGTCGCGACCCGGCACCGTATAGTCCGATATCGCTGAGCTGTCGAGCCGGATCGTGCGGATCTGAAGCGAGGCGGCTCAAAATCGCGGCTCAGGCCCCCAACAATCCCGACCGCTTCCCGCTCCACGTTACGACCAGTTCATCTCGCGCACGGCTCGCTGCGACGTAGAGCAGCGACCGTTCGCGCAGAAGCGCCTCTGCCCGTTCCTCTTCGGGCACGGCCCGCAACGTCGCTGCGGGTGGTACGTGCGTGTCGTCGATGCCGGCGAGGATGACGCGTGAGAATTCCATTCCCTTGGATCGGTGCATGGTGAGCACCTGGACGTGTCCGGCGGTAGCCGGATTGTTGTCGAGAGCGCGTGCATCGACCCCGCGTTCGCCGAGTGCACGGACGAACTGCGTGCGGTCGGTTTGTCCGCGGGTCAGCACGGCAATCGTGGCGGGGTCAACCTTCGCGCTGAGCCATTCTCGGACCTTGTCGGCCACCTTGTCGAGTTCATCTGCAGCGTCATCGCATTCGAGCAGTGTCGGATTGGGACCCAACCGTGCGGATCGGTCCTCGGAGGTCGATTCCTCGCCTTGCTCGAGGTCCTTATACTCGGCCCCGGACAGAATGCTCACCGCGAAATGCAGGTTCTGCGCCGTGGTGCGGCGCCGATAGTTCACCAGTTCTTCGATGGTGACGACGGGCAGGTTCTGCTGTGCGGCGAAGGCCCGTACGTTGTCGCCGCGGAGCATGTCGCGTTTGTCTGCGGTGGTGACCGCGCAGATCAGCCCGACGGGGGACAGGCCGGCGAGGGTGCACAGGTCGACGGCTGCTTCGGTGTGGCCGGGCCGAGTGAGGACTCCGCCGTCGCGGGCTCGAAGCGGTAGGACGTGCCCGGGCCTGGTGAGGTCGGTGTCGACGGTCTCGCGGCCGGCGAGGAGGCGGATGGTACGGGCCCGGTCGGCGGCGCTGATGCCAGTGGAGGTGCCGGTGGCGGCGTCGACGCTGATGGTGAACGCGGTGCCCAGCGGGTTCGTGGGATCCCCGACCATCAGAGGGAGACCGAGAGCGCGCGTTCGTTCGGCGGGCATCGCGACGCCGAAGAAGCCGGAGGTGTGCCGGAGGAAGTAGGCGGCGTCCTGGGTTGTGACGAATTGTGCGGCCATCACGAGATCGGCTTCGTTCTGCCGGTTTTCGTCGTCGAGGACGAGGATCGGTTTCCCGGCGCGCAGCTGTTCGAGGCACTGGTCGACGGCGTTCATGCCGGGCTCGCGGGGGTGAGCTGGTGGAACGTGGAGGTGTAGAACAGCAGCGGGTCGGGGGTGTCGGTGGCGCCGAGTTCGACGACGCGGCCGACGACGAGGTCGTGGTCGCCGACGGGTTGGACGAGGTCGATGTGGCAGTCGATCCAGGCGTGGGCGCCGCTGAGGCGGGGTGATCCGGTGGTGGCGGGGGTCCAGTCGATTCCGTGGAACTTGTCGCTGCCGCTGCGGGCGAAGGTGCGGCCGAGTTCGTGTTGGTCGGCGGCGAGGATGTTGGCGCAGAAGCGGCCGGAGGCGGAGACCTTGGGGAAGGTGGTGGAGGTGTGGGCGACGAAGAAGGCGACGAGGGCGGGGTCGAGGGAGACGGAGCTGAAGGAGCCGACGGTCAGTCCGATGGGGTTTCCGGTGTCGTCGAGTGCGGTGACGGCGACGACGCCGGTGCAGAACTTTCCGAGGACGGTGCGATAGGCGTCCGCGATGTCTTCGGGGGTGGTGGCGGTGATGTGCGGTTCGGTGGTGGTTCGCATCGGTACCTTCTTTGAGGGTGGAGATACGCCCGGCGGGCGGTCGTGCTGAATGGGGCGGCGGGCCGAGCTGCCAGCCGCCGCGCTGCCGCGGCGGCTGGAACGCAAGAGCTACACAGACAGCCCCGTCTTGGCCCAGAACTCCTCGAAAGTCGCCGAGCACATGTCGGTGCCGCGGGTGACCTTGCCGTCCTCGAAGCGGTGCGTCATCACGATCGTGGTGTCGAGTTCGAGCTCCCCGAGTCGGCGGTACGCCCGGACGTTGGCGGTCACCAGGTCGTTACCGACCACGTCGACGGAGACCACCTCGTTGCGGGACTCGTCGAGCTTCGCCAGGACGCCGAACGCCTCGAGGAACTCGGCCTTGCTGTAGAGGCGCAGGGTCCCCTCGAGGGTGAAACCGGCCCACGTCATCTCGTCCGAGTACAGCTCCACGAGCGGAACCGGGTTCCCCTCGTCGGCGGCGGCGAAAGCTGCCTTCAGGGCGGCGGCATTGCTGTTGGTCATGCGGACTCCATCGTCGCTTCGGATATGTCGGCACCACGAGTCGTTCCTGTGGTGTGCATCACCCTGCCCGTGTGGGGAGCGCGGCGGAACCGTCCAGCTACGTGGTTCGCTACGGTCACACCAATCCGAACCCGGTGCTCAGAATCTGCGCAGGTAAACGCCACTTTCTCGGCCCGGGTCCGGGTGCGAGTGCTTGAGGCGCACGGTTGCGATGACACATCTTGACCCCCGCAAGTTGACAGGAGGTGCGACCGGCGACCAAAGTGATCCAGATCTCAATTACCGGGAGGTCGACCGACCGGTCTCGAGTCCAGAAGGGGCCTTGTGAACGCTGACGAGTGGGATGAGATTCGCCGACTCCACCGGCAAGGATCTCCCATCAAGCACATCGCGGTGCAGCTCGGAATGTCGCGCAACACGGTGCGCCGGGCGCTCACTCTCGACCAGCCTCCCACCGACCACCGAAGCCGACGCGGCTCCGTCGCCGACCCCGTCGATTCGGCGATCCGAGAGCTGATCGCCGACGACCCCGACATCGCGATCGCGGAGATCGCGCGCAGGATCCAATGGACCAAGTCGCGGACCACGCTGGCCCGCAGGGTTACGAGCATCCGTGAAGAACGGTCGACCGGCGAACCCCACGACAGCCCCGCCGACACGGTGTCCGCGGCTCCGTCGGTTCCGGTCTACGGATCGAGTTTCGTGGGCCGTCGAACCGAACTGCTCGAACTGCGGAGACTGCTCGGTGACCACCGGCTCGTGACGATCACCGGCCCGGGCGGAATGGGCAAGACACGCTTCGCGATCCATGCAGCCGGCGAGTACCGCCGCGCGTTTCCGGACGGTGTGCGCGTGATCGAACTCGCCGCGCTGCGCAGCCCCGACCTCCTGACCCAGACCATTGCGGACGGGCTCGCCCTCGCCAACCGCGACATGCATGCCAGCCCGACGGAGAACACCATCATCGAGTATCTCCGGACTCGGCGGATGCTCCTGATCCTCGACAATTGCGAGCACCTCCTCGACGAATGCGCGCAACTGGTGTCGGTGCTGCTGCGCTCCACGACGGAACTGCGCATCATCACCACCAGTCGCGAGATACTCTCGGTTCCGGACGAATTCGTCTTCCCGCTCTCCCCGCTGCCCACGGTCAACGGAACGGAGTCGGCCTCCCCAAGTCGTGGAACGGGAAGCGCGGTGGAGCTGTTCGTGAACCGGGCCGCCGCCGTGCTGTCGAAATTCGAGCTGACAGAGGACAACCGCGACGCGGTGATGCGCGTTTGCGATCGCCTCGACGGCCTCCCTCTCGCCATCGAATTGGCCTGCGCGCGATTGCCGGTGCTGTCGGTGTATGAACTGGCGGATCGGCTCGATCACCGGCTCAATCTCCTCACCACCGGCAACCGCACCGGACCGCAGCGGCATCGCAGCCTCCAGGCGACGATGGACTGGAGCTACGAACTCTGCACTCGCGAACAGCAACTCCTCTGGTCGCGCGCCTCGGTGTTCGCGGGCGGATTCGACCTCGGCATGGCCGAAGAGGTGTGCAGCGACGACGACGTCCCGGCGGACACCGTGCTCGACGGCATCTCGGCTCTGGTCGGCAAATCGATCCTGCACCGCGAAGAGGGAGGCACTCACGTGCGCTTCAGGATGCTCGAGTCGATCCGCGAGTACGGGAACAGCAGGCTGACCGCCTCGGAGATGGACACCCTGACGCTGCGGCACCTGCGGTGGTGTGCGCGGCTGGTGACCACGACGGCGGACAACTGGTTCAGTGCCGATCAACGCGCCGGAAGCGAGAAGCTGCGTCGCAACCATGCCAATATTCGTTCGGCGCTGCACGCGGCACTGCTGGATTCGTCCGACGACGACGAAGTGCGGATGGCCGCGGACATGGTCTCGCGCGCCTGGTTCCTCTGGTCGTGCGGGTTCTCGGTGCGCGAGCACCGGATGTGGCTGAACCGCATCCTCCAACGGGCGACGGCGCCGACGGCCACCAGGGGGCGGATGCTCGTCAATCTGGGCCTCGTCCAGACCCTGCAGGGTGACCGCGAGTCCGCCGACTCGGCACTGACCGAGGCCGGCGCCGTCAACCTGACGGCGGATGACGCCACCACCGGCGCGTTCACGGCGGACGTCATGGGGTTGAAGGCCTTCTTCGCCGGCGATTTCGACGAGGCGGAACGTCGGCTCACGGCCGCGCTGAAGATGTACGAGGAGATCCCGGACCGGGAGGATCTCGCCCACACGCTCCGCGTCCACCTCGGGATGCTCTACTGCTTCACCGACGAGACGGCTCGTGCCACGGAACTCTTCGAGACGGTGAACGAGCGTGCCCTCGCGGTCGGGGAGTCGTGGCTGCGTTCCTACGCCGTCTACGGGCTCGGGCTGGTGGCGTTGATGAACGAGGAATTCGAGGACGCACTCCGACTCGGCTCCGAAAGCCTGCGCCTGAGGCGCGACTTCGACGACGTCGTCGGAACCACCCTGGTCACCGACCTTCTGGGATGGGCCGAAGCCGAGGCGGGTTCGGCGGAACGGTCGGCCGTGCTCCTCGGCGCCGCGTCCTCGATGTGGGAGTCGTTCGGCATGCAGCTGTACGGCTCGAGTCACTGGGTCGAGCAGCGCGCACGCTTCGAGAAGCAGGCACGAAAGGCACTGGGGGAAGATCAGTTCGAGAAGTGTCACGCCAGCGGAGCCGCGATGTCGGTCTCCGAGATCACCGGATTCGTCCTGGGGGAGTCGGTGCCGTCCGGGGATCCGGCTCCCGCGGGTGGCACGCGCCCGGAAGACGTTCTCTCCCCGAGGGAGCAGGAGGTGGCGACGCATGTCGCCGTCGGCATGACCAACAAGGAGATCGCCGTCAAGCTCGTTCTGTCGCCGCGCACGGTGGAAGGGCACGTCGAACACATTCTGGAAAAGCTGGGAGTGAGCAGACGTCACGAGATCGCCGCAGCGTTCGCGCACGCGGAGCGGGGCACGCCGAGGTAGTTCCGCGTGCCCCGCACCCGCAGGGAGGTGCTGGTCAGACCTTGTTGAGGGCACCCGCGTCGACGGGCATCGCGATGCCGGTGACATAGCGTGCCGCATCCGACGCCAGCCACACCACGGCGTTGCTGACATCCACCGGCTCGATCCACGGAGTCGGCAGCACGTTCATCGCCGTTTCGCACGCCTCACGGAAATCCTCGTGTGTGGGCGTCTCCAGATCGGGACGGAACAAGCGGTACATGTCCTCGTTGTCGATCATGTCCGTCAGCACCGACGTGGGATGGACGGAGTTGCACCGAATCCGATGGGCGCCCAGCTCATTGGCGGCGGTGCGGGCGAGTCCGGTGACCCCGTGCTTCGCGGCGACGTAGTGCGCGAAGTTGGGGAAACCCTGCAAACCGCCGGTGGAGCTGATCAGGACGATCGACCCGCCCTCGCCCTGCTCGATCAGGTGGGGGACGGTGGCCCGCATCGTCTTCCATACGCCCGACAGGTTGATGTCCACCATTTCGTCCCACTGCTCTTCTGTGAGCTCGTGCAGCGGGGCGGACGAGAAGATGCCGGCGTTCGCCACCACGGTGTCGAGCCGTCCGAGCTTCGCGACACCCTCTGCGACCACGTCCTGGAGCTGACTCAGCGACCGTACGTCGGCGACTGCGACGTGGGCCCGCTGCCCGAACTTCTCGATGTGCCGGGCTGTTTCCTGGAGTTCGTCCTCCGTCGCGCCGCGGTACTTCGTCGTTGCCGGCTTGGCGCAGATGTCGACGATGATGACGTCGGCACCTTCTTCCGCGAGCCGGATCGCATGCGAGCGCCCCTGCCCGCGTGCAGCTCCCGTTACCAGCGCGACCTTGCCTTCAAGCTTTCCCATCAGGGGTCCTTCCGTTGTGAATGAACTGGGGTCTTCAGACGGCGTATGCGCGCATGATCGGTGTTGCGGCGTCGACGAGGGTGATCTGATCGACCAGCATGTGCTGCGTCGCGACGGCGGCGTCGCGCACGCACCGGCCGAGGGCACTGGGGTTGCGGATCGACTGGCTGCCGGCCCAGCGGTGCGCGAAGCCGACGATCTCACCGGCCACTTCCTGCGACCAGGTGATGACCTGACGCAACCGGGCGCGCTGCTCCTCGGTGATCTCCACACCGGCGCGCGCACTGGCCTCGGCGTCCTCGTGGGCGGCGTACACGTACAGGCGAGTCGCCTGGTAGAGAGCCTCGTACTTGCTGAACTCGCGGCGGAACAGTTCCGACTCGCCGACCACCGTGGCGTAGCCGGGACGTGCCTTGTTCGCGACGATCCGGACGATCTCCTCGAGCGCCCTCTTCGCCAGTCCGAGTGCCACGGGGGCGTGCCCGCCGACGCCGATGCCGAGCAGTCCCAGTTGGTATACGGGCTCGGAGCGGACGGGGGTGGTCGAGAACGTCTCCATCGTGAACTTGTCGGGAATGAAGCGGTCGTGGACGGCGTAGTCGTAGCTGCCCGTGCCGACCAGACCCATCACGTTCCAGTTGCCGAGGAACTCGACGTCGGCCCGCGGGAGGAAACCGACGCGGCAGTCGGGGGTGCCGGCCTCGTCCACGATGGGGTTCCCGTTGTCGTCGTGGACGACGAATCCCGCGCCGATCCACGTGGCGTGCGCCGATCCGCTCGCGAACTGGTAACGGCCGGTGACGCGGTAACCGCCGTCGACGCGGACGGCCTTGCCGGTCGGCATGATCATGCCCGCAGTGATGCCGCGGTCCGGACCGCCGAACATCTCGCGGGCGCCCTCGTCGTTCATGAATCCGGCGGCGATGCCGGTGCTGAAGGAGTTGGCCATCAGCGCCCAACCCGTCGACGCGTCGGCCCGCGAAATCTCCTCGATCACTTCGAGTGCCTGCACGATGCCCAGCCCGCCGCCACCGAACTCCGTCGGGACGAGGGTCCAGAACAGCTCCGCCTCGGCGAGGGCCTCGTACACCGGCCTGGTGATCGTCGCGTCACGCTCGATCGCATCCGCCTCCTGCTCGACGATGCGAGCGACCGCCTTCGCCCGGGCGAGATAGTCGACAGGCTCCCGATCGGCGAGGGCGGACACTGATCGATCAACGGTTTGCGTCATGGAAATGACCTTCCTGGTATGCAACTCGGCTCGTCGTCCACCGCACGTGTCGGCGGGGACGAGATCGCGGTATGACCTGAATCACAATGGTCGGTTCGCGCGTTGCACACAGGCGGGTGACCACGTGGTCCACTACGTGGTCACCCAGTCGGGTAATGCGGTGAGTGTGAAGCTCGCCCGCTCAACTGTCGTTAATTGCCGCGGTCACTCCGCGTGAGAAGCGCCCTGTGGACGACGGGTCATCTGTTTCTCAGGTCTCGCCCGCGCACCCACTGCGGTGGTGGCCACTTCCTCGTTTGACTCGACATCTGCCTGCCGAGCTGCACGGCGGCGAAAACGGCTTGTCCAATGGTCATTGCCAGGCGCTCGTCGCTGCGTGGCGGTAGCAGCTCGACCGCATTTCCGTAGGTCAGTACCGTACAGACCGTACTTTGCGACGACCAGAATTCCCGGTTCGCAGACCAAGGTCCGCGAACCGGGAATGGTGGTGAAGTGTGTGACCCTCACCTCGAGCATGGGCAGTCCCGCGACAGCACGTGCGGTCCAGGCCGGCCGTGCCCAGGCACCGGGAGGCAGTGCGGTTCGGATCCTGTGCGGCCCGTCGAAGTAGCGGCTGAGGGCAGCGAAATCGACCAGGTCGCCGAATCGGTCGGCGGCAGTCTGAGCCTGTCTGCCGGGAATGGTGAATGCCTCACGCAGGTCATCCGGTAGCGTCTCGACCTCGTCGCCGAATGACAGCATCGTCTGGACGCGGCCCCCTTCGACGACGAGGACGCCCGGGTACAGCTCACACACCAGCCGCCGTTCCCGGTGCCGTTCGATGTGTGTCGCCCCGACCTGCATCCATCCGTCGGTCTCGCAGCATTCGCCCGGGGAGTATGCGATCTTGTACCGCATCACCTGTCCCCACAACGGACGCGAGGGCGTCACCTGTCCCCGAAGCGCGGCGCCCAGAATCGCAGGTTGCGGAAGTAGTCGATGTCCTGGTCTTGATCGTCGAACGCGAAAGCGATGAGGTCGTCCCACTCAGGGCGCATGTTGCGGCCGACCGGCCACACCGTGTCCTGGCTGGTGTACAGGTAGTACCGTCTCGGCGTGGGGGCGGCCTTCTCCCACTCCACCTTGACCGAGCAACCATCGCCGGGGTTGTCGGTGATGGCACCGCGAAGATGGAACTCCATCACGGACACCGAGTTGTCTCGCCGGTCGAACGGCACGTCGTCCGTCACGTTCTTCCGTGTTCGTACGACGATCTGCTCGCCCACCCGCATGTCGAGTACCTTGGGCTCGTAACTGGGATCGGGATCCATTCGCCACTCGCCGGACGCCTGGAAGTCCTCCACCTGGTTGCGGCCTGATCGCTTGGTGCCGCATCCGACGATCCAGTAGCACTCGTCTTCGTCGAGCTGGGCAACGTCGTCGGATTCCGTGTGCGGCATGATCTTTCCGTTGATTTCGGCCTCGTCATTGGTGGACGGTTTGGGTGAGTTGTCAGCTGACGCCGCGGCGGACGCTGCGGGAGTGGCAGGGCGGGGGTACTCGGGATAGACGAGTTGTACGACCTGCGGGCAGTGATACCTGGTATACACGCAGAAGTGCTTGCGCATCACGTCCAACACCAACCTCGCCGCGGCGGCAGTGACCTGTGGATCCGCGAGGAGTCGTTCTAGTTCCGTGAGTCCGCGGACCTGCAGTCGCACCATGTCGCTTCCCGCATCGTCAAGTGGACCGTTCTGATGCGTACTTTGGGGTGACGCCGCCGGAGCCCCCACTTGGCTCGCGTGTTCGGGAACAGCACGCTTTCACGAACATTGACGAACCCGAAGAGTTCGCCGGGAACCCGCCTGTCTTCATGGACGACGAAGGTTTCCATTTTCCCGACATTGACGCAGAACCGACGAGGCGAGTGCGTGCCCGAGAACGTTCCCGCGCTGACACCCCAATACTGGAATTCGGTTGCGCGAGGCACCGGCACGCACGACTCCAGGTAGGTTCGCAATACCTTGGTAACCGCCGTCGAATGTGGTGCGTCCGTGTAGCGCCGAGCAGCAGTCGAGTAACAAACCTCTTGATCGGGGATTGCCTTCAACGGCGTCTGATCCCCACCGTTGTACTCACGGGGGTTCAGAATCCAGCGGGCTTGTTCCTCGTCGGACAGCAACTCATCGAGCGCATCGCGTCCCGCTGTGATGCTGGCGTTGAGAACGTTGCGCAGCCGGACCTCCTTGCTCTCGAGTTCGTGCGTGAGGAATCGCTCGTACTTCTTGAGCTCCTGCTTGGACGCCGTCTCCGGAAGGATGCGTACCGAGGTGATCTCCGACCCCCACTTTGCTGCATGGCCTCCCATGCGTGAGCGAAGGTCGACGGACTCGCCGACGTAGTACGTGTCGTTGTCGAATCGGAGGAGGTAGTAGCCGCTCTGACGGGGACCGTTCGCAGGTAATGCCGTCGACCGGACATCGCCGAAGGGAACCTCGGGAAGGAACCCGCGCTTGTCTGCCCAGGCCGCTGCCGCATCCGTGTTGCTCATGCGAACACATTAGAGCCAACGGCGGACGTCTTCTGTCGGTCGCCCGATCCAATTTCCCGGTAAGCGCCAGGGGTTGGCCGCGCCGGCACTGTGTTTCGCGATGACAATTGACCGCCCGCGAGGAGCGCGGGATCCGTGTGCGTGTCTGTGTGCGACAGATACAGTCATGCGACTGATACCGGACGACGTCGGGTCCGTGTTATGAAGTGAGCGTTGAGTGGATTGCAAAGCGCCGCAGTAGTAGTGATGTATACGCCAGCGGCGCGGATCGGCCTGGTCGACGCCGTCCGTAGTCATGTTCATGCTTCTCCACACGTCTTCCGAAGGACTTTGCCGATGACCCATCCCCAGCCTCCCTACGGTGAACAACCGCAACAGCTGTCTGGAGTGCAGCCATACGGGCAGCAGCACTTCGCGCATCCAGCCCAGAACTCCGGCCAGGGATCGGGAATGCAACAGCCCGCGGCGTACGGCTACCACCCGGTGACGGGATTGCCCTACTCGCACAAGACGAAGCTCGCCGCCGGCCTGCTCAGTCTCTTCTTCGGGTACTTCGGCGCGGGACGCTTCTACGCCGGCCACACCGGACTCGGATTCGCGATGCTGATCGTGAACATTGTGCTTACCGTCGTGTCCCTCGGAATGTGGCTCTTCGTCGCGTGGATCTGGCCCCTCATCGACGGCATCGTGCTTCTCGCGGGCGAACCGAAGGACAAGAACGGACTCCCACTGAGGTAGCAATCATGCTGAGACACTGCCTCGCAATCGCCGCGCTCGCGGTCGTACTGACCGCCTGCGGTGACGGCGCGTCCGAGCCACCGCCCGCGGTTACGGCAACGTCAGCGGCCCCTGTGGCAACGACGACTGCAGCAGTGCTTCCGCCAAGCACGACGGATGTCGTGCGGCGGGCCCCCGTCGTCACAGAAGCGAGCGAGGTAGTTGCGACCCCGGAACCGGTGGAGGCGGAGCCCTTCGTCGTCGAGTGCTACGAGGGCACGCCTGGGCCGGCTCTGTGGAGCGACGGGACGACGTCCTACTCGCAGTGGTGTTTCGATCAACTCGGCGGCGAGCGTTACCTCGAAAGTGAACGCCAGGCGAACGCGTTCGAATGTGACGGCGTCACTTGCCGCAATCCGTACACCGGCGGTTCATACCCTGACCCGGCAGCAATTGCCTCGGACGTGGAAGAGCGAAGCCGAGCGGATGCCGAGGCGAGTGGCTGTGCGACCGGAGGCTGCCTCGAGGCATATCGCGCGTGCCGCGACGGTCTGGTCAGTGGAGATGGTTGCGCCTATTGGGGATTCTAGGGACCGACCACGCACATTTTCGGTCCGCGAGAGCGGCGAGCACGAAGCTCGCCGCTCTCACTCGGGCTGGTCGGTCGGGGAGGGAGTTACCCCAGGCGTCACGAGCTTACCGACCGGTGAGCGCCCGGGCCTGTTCTGTCAAAGCGACTGTCGCCGCGCGCAACTGGTCGGCGGAGTCGAGTGGTTCCGCGTATCCGACGCGGGTCACGGCCACGCCGCGGGGGGTGGTGACGCGCAGGTCCAGTCCGTAGCGGTCGGCGCCCTCACAGATGGCCGACTTCGCATCGGGGAAGCCGCCGAGCGCCTGGGCCATCGCGCGCAGGGCGTCCGCGTGGTCGGCGTTGAGGTGCTCGATCGCCCGGCCGGAATGCGGGGTGACGGGGTCTGCTGTCGCGGCGGCGTAGGACTCTTCGGTCGCCGAATCCATCCGCCCGTAGCCGCCGACCCACCGCACACGCTGAACGCGCAGCACCCAGAGCGAGAAGTCGCTGAAGTCGATGTAGACGTGCGCTGCCGGGACAGCCGCCAGGTGCGCCTCCCGGGCGGCGGCGAGCTCGTCGCCTTCCGGGCGATAGACGTACCCGGCGAGGGTGATGCGGGTGCTGGCCAGCGGATCGGCGGGCGGGTTCGGCGCGACGATCGCGATGCTGGCGCGGGGATCGTGCGCGAGGTTGCGTCCGTGCTCGGCCATCTGCGACACACACAGCACGGGCGAGCCGTCGAGCAGACCGTAGGTGACGAACGACGCCCATGGGTCGCCGTCCCTGGTCAGGCTCGCGAGGGTGCCCACGTTCGTCGTGGCCGCGACCGTCCGGGCCTCCTCGGCAGCGGACGGGCGGGCCGGGTTGGCGACCTCCTCCAACGGCGGTGGCACGGTCGGGGCGTCGCCGGGATCTCCGTGATCAAGGTTGGTCATTCGTTGAACGGTACCCCGCCGCAAATTGCCGGTGGCATTGCCGTCGACCTGCGCTTACCGTTGAACTGAGGGCTCGATCGCCGAGTGGCTATGCGAGTGCGACCGGGTCCTCGTGAAGCGTGATCGTGGGTGATGCGAGATGACCGCGTTGGGCGTGCTGGCGCTGGTGCTGGGTGTGCTGTTGATCGTCGTCGAGGCACACGCACCGACCGCGGGTGTGCTCGGCGGGCTCGGGGCACTGTTCGTCGGCGCCGGGGTGTGGCTGCTGTTCACGTCCAGCGACACCGCGCAGATGATCGCCATCCCGGCGGCCGCCGGAGTCGCGGTGGTCGGTGTGGGGCTCGCCGTGGTCGGCGGCCGGAAGGCGCTCGCCGCCGGACACGCGCCCGTGCGCACCGGAATGCAATCCCTCATCGGATCCGACGCCACCGTCCGCAACTGGAAGGGACGGCAAGGTCAGGTCGAGGCCGCCGGAAGCCTGTGGAAGGCGCAAACACTGTTCGGGGACGACGAGACACCGACCGCCGGCGACTCCGTCATCGTCGAGCAGATCCGCGGACTCACCCTCACCGTGCGCCGCCGCGAACCTTGGGAGCTGCCGCTATGACCACCATCATCGTCATCCTGTGCGTCGTCATCACCCTCCTCGCGGTCCTCGCGAGCAGCTCGATCCGGGTGCTCCGCGAGTACGAGCGGGCAGTCGTGTTCCGGCTGGGCCGGCTGGTCGACCTGAAGGGCCCGGGCCTCGTGCTGCTGATCCCGGCGATCGACCGGATGGAACGGGTCAGCCTGCGGACCGTGACCCTGAAGATCCCCGTCCAGGAAGTGATCACCCACGACAACGTGCCTGCCAAGGTCACCGCCGTCGCCTACTTCCGGGTGGTCGACGCCGACCGCGCGATCGTCGAGGTCGAGGACTTCCTGGCCGCCACCCTGCAGATCGCCCAGACCACCCTGCGCTCGATCCTCGGCAAGGCCGACCTCGACGCGCTGCTGGGCGAGCGGGAGCGCCTCAACGAAGACCTGCAGAAGGTCATCGATCAGCAGACCGAGCCGTGGGGTGTGAAGGTCACCACCGTCGAGATCAAGGACGTCGAGATCCCCGCCAACATGCAACGGGCCATCGCCCGGCAGGCCGAGGCGGAACGCGAACGCCGCGCCAAGATCATCAACGCCGAAGCCGAGTTCCAAGCCTCCGCGAAACTCGTCGAGGCCGCCGACGTCATCAGCCGCAACCCGACCACCCTGCAACTGCGCTACCTGCAGACCCTGAGCGCGATGGGCGGCGAGAACAACTCGACCGTCGTCTTCCCGATGCCCCTCGACCTGGTCCGACCGTTCCTCACCGCGGCCAAGGACGCGGCAGCGGCGGACGACGGCGACGAGCGCGCCCGGTTCGAGGCCCAGGCCAACCTCGCCGCGATGATCCCGCCCGCCGGCCCGGAGGCGCGCGCACCGCACCACGCACGAAACTGACGTCGTGCCCTACCGTTCACCCTCCGGCCACCGCGCGTGCCCCGGGAGGTGACCGGAGTGCGCTTGGCTAGGGTGGACACACAGTGGCGTCCACCCGGGCACCTGCCCCGTCGGGGCGAGCGGAAGCGAGAGACCGATGAGCGGCACCGAGGCAGCCGACATACGGACGGCCGAGTATCCGCGACCGTCACATTTCGTGCTGCACCTCAGCGACACCCATCTCGTCGACGACGACCTGCTGTACGGGGCCGTCGACAGCGAGGCCACCCTGCGGCAGATCTTCACCGAGATCGAGTCGTCGCACGCCCGCCCGGACGCCCTGGTGTTCACCGGCGACCTCACCGACCGCGGCCAGCCGGGCGCCTACGAGAAGCTGCGGGCGATCGTCGAACCGGTCGCGGCGTCGCTCGGTGCGCAGGTGATCTGGGCGATGGGCAACCACGACGACCGCGGCCACTTCCGGACGGAACTGCTCGGGCAGGAACCGTCGTACGAGCCGATCGACCACGTCTACGACGTCGACGGACTGCGCATCGTCACCCTCGACACGACGGTGCCCGGACATCACCACGGGGAGATCTCCGAGAGCCAATTGCTCTGGCTGGCACAGCAGCTCGCGGTTCCGGCGCCGCACGGGACCATCCTGGCGTTGCACCACCCGCCGGTGCCGTGCGTGCTCGACCTGGCGGTGCTGGTGGAACTGCGAGACCAGCCCCGCCTCGCCGACGTGCTGCGCGGCAGCGACGTCCGGTCGATCCTCGCGGGACATCTGCACTACTCGACGACGGCGACGTTCGCGGGCATCCCCGTCTCCGTCGCGTCGGCCACCTGCTACACCCAGGACCTCAACGTCCCGGCCGGGGCGCTGCGCGGACGCGACGGCGCCCAGGGCTACAACCTCGTACACGTGTACCCGGAGACGATCGTGCATTCGGTGGTCCCGATGGGCAGCTACGACACCGTCGGCGAATACGTCACCGCCGAGGAAACCGAGCAGCGGCTCGCGGCCGAGGGCGTGCGGATCCCGGACATCGGGGAGCAGGCCGTCACGCGGGTGCGGGTGTAGTCAGCCCCTGCGCGGGAACTTCTCCCGGTACGCCATGACGTCGGAGAGCCGGAACCGGCGGTGGGTGCCGCGCATCTCGATGGGCAGGGCGCCGGAGTCGGCGAGCCGGCGCACGTAGGTGTCGGAGACGCCGAGGATCTCCGCGGCCTGGGACGTGGTGAGCAGGTCCGCGACCGCGCCGAGTGCCACACTCTGCCCGTCGGCGAGCAGGGTGAGCAGTTCGAGGACCGCGTCGCGCGCGGGGTCGGGCAGCACCATTCCGTCGAGGGTGACGATCGGCGACGCGTCGAGGGCGGTCCGGAGCTCGGCCGCGACGGTCGGGTCGAGCGCGGAAACGATGTGGTCGATGCTCATGGGTTTACGATCTCATGAGCCCGGACGGCGAGGCCCCGCGGCGGTAGTCTTGCTGTGTGGACGAATTGCACGATCCCGACGCCTTCGAACTCGCACGTGCCGGTCAGATCGACGTGACACCGGAGATAGACGAGATCGGGGAGTTGCTGCGCAAGTCGGGCCGCAAACACGCCATCGACGACACGGACGAGCCGTGGCGGCACGGGTACCCGTACGACGAGAAGATGACGCGACGGCAGTACGAGAACCGCAAGCGCAAACTGCAGATCGAGTTGCTGAAGTTCCAGGCGTGGGTGAAGGAGAACGGCGAGAAGGTCGTCATCATCTTCGAGGGCCGGGACGCGGCCGGCAAGGGTGGCGCGATCAAGCGGTTCACCGAACACCTCAACCCTCGTGGTGCGCGGGTGGTGGCGCTGGAGAAGCCCACCGAACGCGAACGCACCCAGTGGTACTTCCAGCGGTACGTGCAGCACCTGCCCGCGGGCGGGGAGATCGTGATGATGGACCGCTCCTGGTACAACCGGGCCGGCGTCGAACGCGTCATGGGCTACTGCACCCCCAACGAGTACCTGGAGTTCACCCGGTCTGCGCCGGAGTTCGAGCGGATGCTCGTGCAGTCGGGCATCCACATCATCAAGTTCTGGTTCTCGGTGGGCCGGGAGGAACAGCACGCCCGGTTCGTGTCCCGCAGCACCGACCCCGTCAAGCAGTGGAAGCTGTCGCCCACCGACCTCGCGAGCCTCGACAAGTGGGACGCCTACACCGAGGCCAAAGAGGCGATGCTCTTCTACACCGACACCCCGCAGGCGCCGTGGACGGTCGTGAAATCGAACGACAAGAAGCGGGCCCGGATCGAGGCGATCCGCTGGGTGCTCCACAAATTCGACTACACCGGCAAGGACCCGCGGGTGGTCGGCACCCCCGACCCGCTCCTCATCGGTTCTCCCGCAACGGTCTACGACGAGGGCGAGCGCCCGGAAGACGCGTTTCCCGCCGTCTGATCAGATCCCGGTCTCCCACGGTGCCGGGATGGGGAAGTAGTTCTCCAGGAACTGCGTCACCTTTTTGGTGCGCAACTCCAGGTCGATCTCGGGTGCGCTGCCGTCGTTGAGACAGAAGAAGTCCATCGACCGCTTCGCGAGCAGCGAGTCCATGTCGCGGAGCCCCGACTTCATCGTGGTGTCGACGTACTTCACCCGAGCCGCCGTCTGCACCACCGCGCGACCACTCATCAACGCGTAGTAGTGATACAGCGAGTTCGTCACCGAAATGTTGGTGCTGGCGCGGAAAGTGCTTGCGGCCGTAGCGGCGAACTCGTCGGGGAACTCCTTCTCCATCTCCTCCATCACGCTCTTGCGGAGCGGGGTGGCGGCATGTTCGAGGTGCCGGGTGGTCATCAGACCGAAGCGGTCCTGCAGCAGCCGGCGATTCACGCGGGCCGCGTTCTCGAAGCCGCTGCGCTCGTCGTCGTTGTGGCCCAGCCCGATTCGGGTGGTCGCCTCGATGAACATCGTGATGCCGCCGGGGGAGAAGAACATCTGCGGACCCACCGAGCGGCCGAAGAACATGTCGTCGTTGGAGTACAGGAAATGCTCGGCGAGGCCGGGGATGTGGTGCAGCTGGCTCTCGACGGCCTGCGAGTTGTGGGTGGGCAGCACCGACGGGTCGGCGAAGAACTCCTCGCTCGGCATGAACGTGACGCGCGGGTCGTCGGCGAGCCACGCGGGACGGTCGGAGTCGGTGGCGACGAAGATGCGGCGAATCCACGGGGCGTACATGTGGACCGAGCGCAGCGCGTACTTGAGCTCGTCGATCTGCCGGAACCGGGCGGCGGAATCGTCGCCCTCACCGACCACGTAGTTCTGCATCCGCTTGGCGCGCTGCGCCTGGAACTCCGCCGACGAGCCGTCCACCCAGGAGAACACCAGGTCGACGTCGAAATTGATGTCCGACGCATGGTCTGCGAACATGTTCTCGATGGTCGGCCACACCCGCCCGAACCGCTCGACGGTGCCGCGGACAGCCTCCTCCGAGCGCACCACGCGCCGGGTCAGGGAGTTCTCCATCGGCAGCACGATCTCGTCGTCGCTGATCGACCACAACTCGATCTGCACCCCCGTCGACGCCCCGTAATTCAGGCCGCTCGCCAGGTGCACGCGCGGACGGAACAGCCGGAAGATGCGGGCCTTCGACGTCGCGGACAGGCTGCCGTCGGAGACCAGGACCGCGGGACCCTTGGCGTCGACGGTCTTGGAGTAGAACGGACGGTCCTCACACGCGGCGACCAGGGCCGCCCGCAACGCCTTCC
Source organism: Rhodococcus wratislaviensis (assembly GCF_041228765.1). Taxonomy (NCBI): domain Bacteria; kingdom Bacillati; phylum Actinomycetota; class Actinomycetes; order Mycobacteriales; family Nocardiaceae; genus Rhodococcus; species Rhodococcus wratislaviensis. The sequence continues at coordinate 3,218,280 of NZ_CP150488.1, forward strand.
GCTGCGCCCAGTTGACCGCGATGACCGGGCGTTCGTCGTTGCCCCGCACCAGCAGGTACTCGATCCCGGCGCCGTCGAGGACGTCGCGGACGAACAGCAGGTCCTCGACCATCGCCTCGTGCGGGGTGGTGTGCGTGATGGGCAGCGCGAAGCGGCCCTTGAACCGGACCACGTCGGCGCGGTCGCGCAGTCTCGACGCCGCGGCGGCGGAGGCGTGGGCGACGGCGTCCGCGGTCTCCTGCTCCGGGGGTACGAAGTAGACGTCATGCGGAGCGGAGGATTGCGTAATGTCGGGCCTTTCGGTGGCTGTCGCGAGTGCGATCAGTGCCAGTGTAGGCCCCGTTTCGGGGGCCCTGTCAGTCCAGGACGGTGAAGAACGAGTCGCCGTCCTCCGCGGACCCGTCGATCTGCCCCCGGTCGGTGCGCGAGTCCTGCACGATGACGCCCTCGACCACGTCGGCGTGCTTGTTCCCGAACACCGGAATGTCGATGTCCTCGTCGTCGATGACACGGTCGACGTCCTCGGTCAGCTGGTCGTCGGGGAGGTCCGCCAACGACACCTCGCTCTGCTCCTCGAGCATCACGTCGGGCTCTTCCTCGGACAACTTCTCGTCCAGGGATTCACCCTCCCGCTCCTCGCGCGCCGTGGTGCCGAACTTGTCGGCCTCACTCCACCCGTCGGGCGGATCGACGACGTCGTCGCCGTCGTTGTTGCGCACGTCGTCGGAGTCCAGGCTCTCGCTGGGGCTCAGCGTGTCACCGGGCCCGTCTTCGATACTCATGTCCATCAAATGCCCAGATCAGGCGTCGTTGAAACTTCGATCGATCGAGGTCAGGCGACGGCCGGAGCGCTCCGCAACGCCTCGAGCGCCGCGATCTGCCCCGGCGACCACGGCGCCGAGTTCACCCGGCTCGAATCGAGATGCACGAGTACGACGGTCAGCTCCGCGGCCTGCACACCGTCCTGGTGGAGGGTGATCAGGAAGGTCAGCGAGGTGCTGCCGATCCGGTCCAGGGTAACGACGACGTCCGCGTCGCCGGTGAACAGTTCGCGTCCGAAGTTGCTGACGACATTCACCACGGCGGTCTGCGTGACCGGGTCGAGCAGGTCGCCGCACGCCTCGTCGAGCGCCCGCTTCCACGCCGCACCCGCCGCCTCGTGCGCGCAGTAGAACGGCACATGGCGGCTCACGGACGCCGGCGCGTCCGGCGTGGCGTTGTTCCGCAGGGCAATCGTGTAACGAGGCATGGCTCGGACATTACCCAGACGCCGGTGGGCCGGCATTCTCAGGGGACTACTCGAACAACCCGCGGAGGTCGTCGGCGTCGAGGCTGGAGCTGAGCAGGGAGTCGGCGTCCATCACGCTCGCGAACAGCGCCGACTTCTTCACCTTCAGCGCCATCACCTTGTCTTCGATCGTGTCCTTTGCGATCAGCCGATACACCATCACGTTCCGCGTCTGCCCGATGCGATGCGCCCGGTCCACGGCCTGAGCCTCCGTCGCCGGGTTCCACCACGGGTCGAGGATGAAACAGTAGTCGGCCTCCGTGAGGTTCAGCCCGAAGCCGCCCGCCTTGAGGCTGATCAGGAACACCGGGGCGGCGCCCTCCTTGAACTCGCGGAGCACGTCGCCGCGACGACGGGTGCTGCCGTCGAGATAGCTGTGCGCGATGCCGGCGTCCGCGAGCCGGTCGCGGATCTTGCCGAGGAACCCGGTGAACTGGCTGAACACCAGCGCCCGGTGACCGCCCGCGACGACGTCGGCGAGCTGCTCGAGCAGGGCATCCACCTTCGCGGACGGGACGTCGTGGTACTCGGCGTCCACCAGACCGGCGTCGAGGCTCAGCTGCCGCAGCAGGGTCAGCGACTGCAGGATCGTGAAGCGGTTCTTGTCGACGTCGGCGAGCAGGCCGAGGATCTTCTGCCGCTCACGCTGCAGATGGGTGTCGTAGACCTTGCGGTGCCGCGGGTGCAGTTCGACGTCGAGTACCTGCTCCTGCTTGGCCGGAAGATCCTTCACCACTTGTTCTTTGGTGCGCCGCAGCATCAGCGGTTTCACCCGGCGGCGCAGCTGCGCCAGAAGCTCGGTGTCGCCCTGCTTCTCGATCGGCTTGCGGTAGTAGTCGGTGAACCGGGCCGGGTTCGGGAACAGTCCGGGGGCGGTGATCGACAGCAGCGACCACAGCTCCATCAGGTTGTTCTCCATCGGCGTGCCGGTGATCGCCAGCTTGAACGGCGTCTCGAGCCGGCGGACGCACTGGTAGATCTTGGACTGATGATTCTTGGTGAACTGCGCCTCGTCGAGGATCAACCCCGACCACGCGGCCTCCGCATAGGCCTCGAACTCCAGGCGGAACAGGGTGTACGACGTGACGACGATGTCGGCGCCCTCGACCAGTTCGCCCAGGGGGACGCGCCTGCGCGAGCGGGTGTCGGAGATCGCGACGACGTTCGCGCCCGGGGCGAAGCGGGCAGATTCGGACTCCCAGTTCGATACGACACTGGTGGGGGCGATGATGAGGAACGGCGGCGCGTCCGGATTCGACTGCCGCGCATGACAGATCAGTGCCAGCGCCTGCAGCGTCTTGCCGAGCCCCATGTCGTCGGCGAGGATGCCGCCGAGCCCGTGCTCCCACAGGAAGGCCAGCCAGCGGAACCCCTCCAGCTGGTACGGGCGCAGCCGGGCGTCGAGCGTGCTGGGGACGTCCACGGGCCCGACGGTGGTCGGCGACATCAGGCCGTCCACCTGCTGCCGCCACTGCGTCGCCTGACGTTCGACGGTGCCGAGCGCGGCGAACTCCTCCCACAGGCTCGCCTGGAAACGGCTCAGGCGCAACGTCCCGTCGGCGCGGTCGCGGAGGGCCCGCGCCTCGTCGATGAGCTTGCGCAGCGTGTGGAGTTCGGGTTTGTCGAGGGAGAAGTAGGCGCCGTCGGGCAGCAGCAACTCGGTCTTCCCCGCGGCCAGCGCCGAAAAGACCTGGTCGAACGGAACGTCCCGGCCCTCCACGGTGAGGGTGACACCGAGATCGAACCAGTCGGTGCCGCCCTCGGATGCGGTGACCGACACCCCGATGGCCAGGGAATCGCCGGCCTCCCGATAGTCGGCCGGCTCGCCCAGGACGTCGACCGACACGTCCGACTTGCCGTGGAGCAGCGGCAGGACCTCGGTGGTGAACCGCATCGTGTCGAGTCCGCGCAACGCCGACGCCTCCGGACCGGCCGACCCCAACCCATATCTGTCCCAGGCGATGTCGAGTTCGTAGAGCAGTGCGCGTTCGCGGGCGTCGTCCCGGTACTCGTCGCCGCGGGTCCGGGCCGTCAGCGGCGCACGGTGCTCGTCGTCGCCGACGGTGTACAACCATTCCCAGTCGACGGTGACCTCGTGATCGGGGAGATACGACGCCCGCATCACCAGGGTCGGAGCCGAGATCTCGGGTGGGACGAACGAGCCGTCCGAGGAGATCACCGTGGCCAGGTTGCGCAGCTTCGGCAGGAAGTCCGTCAGGAAACGGGACTCCTCGGCGGCGGGAACCTCGATGGGCGTGCGGCGGCGCACCAGATCCTGCAACGGGCCGGGCACGACGGAGTCGAGGCGCGCGAGGTGAATGCGCTCGTCCGCGTCGACGTAGAACAGGCCGTGAGCGCGGACGCCGATGAAACCGACGGTCACTGCGTCCACGGGCTCGCCGTCGACGCGGACCACCGGCCGCATGACGAGTGCGCCGGTGGTGTCGTCGCGGGTGGCGTCGAGGCAGACCTCGGCCGAGCGGTAGGGGGCGAGTGCGCCCAGACGCTTGGAGGAGTGGATGAGCTCCACACCCACCCGGGCCGCCTCGTCGAGTAGCGACCACAGCTGGCGGCTGGGAAAGACGCCGAGGTCGAGATCGGTGTGGTTCTGGCGGCGGTAGGTCAGACCCCCGACGGACAGCAGGTGGATCTCGTGCAGTACCCGGATCTGCTCGGCGGGATGCTGGAACTGGCTGCCCAGCTTGTTCCACGCCAGCCCGCCGACGATCCAGCCCTTGCTGCCCGGCTGGACGGGCCGCACCAGCAGTTGAGGTGCCGCGTCGGCGGCCGACGCCTGGACCCGGAACTGGATGGCGAGCGGCGAACGCCCGCCGGAGTCGCCGAAGGGTTCGGCGGTGAGCAAGGAACCGAGCGAGCGCTCCCAGGTGGGCGCGACCGGCGCCTGGGCCTCGGTCCGCGCCTGTTTCATCGCGGTGATCAGCAGGGCGGCGACGTGCTTGCAGTTCATGCCGACCGGACACGTGCAGATCCCGTACCGGTACACGGTGCGGCCAATGCTGGAGACGACGAACGCAGACGCGGAGTACGGCTCCCTCGCCGTTCCCGCCACCTCGCCCCACAGCTCCTTGGCCGCCGGATCCCACGACATCTGGATGACCGCGTTGTCGCGGGCGTACTGCTCGCCGCGGCTGTACGTGGTGGTGCCGAGGACCGCCTTGATCGACGTCACGTCGAGATGGCGGAACTCCCCAGGCAGCATGCCCACAGGTTAGTCAACCGATCCGACACAGTCGCGGGGTGCCGCGAGTCCCACCCCAGGGTTCCTTGTTGCGCTGCCCACCCGATCGGAGACTTCGGTGCAGCGGGGGAATCCCAGCGATCGGAGAGAACAGCATGGCCGAGATGGTCGAATCACCGCAGGCGCACCGCACAGGTGGTGTCGCCCGAACACTGATCACCGTGTACGGAACGCTCGTGTACGTCACGTTCCTGATCGTGTTCCTGTACGCGATCGGATGGGTCGAGGGCCTCGTGGTGCCCCACACGATCAACGACGGACCCGACGCCCCCGTGGCGGTCGCCGTGATCATCGACGTGGCGCTGCTGACGGTCTTCGCCATGCAGCACTCCGTGATGGCCAGGCCCTGGTTCAAGAAACGCTGGACCAGGATCGTCCCCCAGCCGATGGAGCGCTCGACGTACGTCTTGTTCGCGACGGCCGCGCTGGCGCTGCTGATGTGGCAATGGCGTCCGTTACCCGAGCAGATCTGGGACGTGGAGACCGACTGGGTCCGCGTCGTGATCTACGCCGTGTCGCTCGGCGGATGGGCCCTCGTGCTGGCAGCGACGTTCGCCATCGACCACTTCGATCTGTTCGGGGTGCGCCAGGTGCTGCGCAATCAGAGTGGGAAGTCGGCTCTGCCCAGTCACTTTCGGACCCCTGTGCTGTACCGGGTGATCCGTCACCCGCTGTACGCCGGTTTCATCATCGCGTTCTGGGTGGCGCCGACGATGACCTGGGGTCGACTGTTGTTCGCCGTCGGGACCACCGGGTTCATCCTGGTCGCGGTGCGTTTCGAGGAGCACGACCTGATCGACACGTTCGGCGACGACTACCGCAGCTACCGCAGGCGGGTGCCGATGCTCGTCCCGAGGTGCGGCGTAAAGCCGCGGTAGTCACAGACCCCCGGCGACGTCGATGGTCGTGGCGGTGACGTAGGACGCCTGGTGCGACAGGGCCCACAGCACCGCTTCGGCGATCTCCTCGGGTTCCGCGACCCGGCCGAGTGGCACCTTCCCGGCCACTCGTCCGGGATCGCCGGCAGCGGCGTGGATGTCGGTGTCCGTCGTACCGGGCGCGACGCCGACGACGCGGATGTGCGAGCCCGCCAGTTCCCGTCCGAGTCCCGTCGTGAAACTGTCCACGGCCGCCTTGGAGGCCGCGTACCCGACGTATTCGCCCGGGGCGCCGGTGCGGGCCGCGATCGAGCTGAGATTGACGATGACGCCGGGGCGTCCCTGCCGGATCCAGTGCTCGGCCGCCGCGCGGGCGTAGGCCATCGCCCCGAAGACGTTGACGTCGAACACCTCCCGCACCGTGGCGTCCGGGGTGGTGAGGAACGTGCCGAGCGGGCCGGTGGTCCCCGCGTTGTTGACCAAGGCGACCAGCTGACCGCGTTGGTCGGCCGCATCGACGACGGCGACGGCCTCATCCGCGTCGCGCACGTCTGCCCGCACCGCGGTGGCGCGGACGCCGCAGTGGTGGACGAGTTGCTCGGCGGCCTCGTCGCCGTTCTGGAAGGTGAACGTCACCTCATAGCCGCGATGGACGGCGAGTCGCACCACCGCGGCGCCGATGCCGCGGGATCCGCCGGTGACGAGGATGTGTTCGGACACGATACGAGCGTATCCGGGTAATCAAATGCGGACCAAAGCTGACCGCTATCGGTTTTACGGTGAGTGCATCCGATTCGCCGATGCAGGAGGACCGCATGACCGTCGATCCGATTCCCGAGGGCTACACCACCGTCACGCCGTGGATCATCTCCCGCGACACCGCCGCGCTGATCGACTACGTGAAGGCGGCGTTCGACGGCGAGGAACTCGGCCGGATGGTGGGCGAGGACGGCACCATCGGGCACGCGGAGGTGAGGATCGGGAACGCCGTGGTGATGATGTTCGACGCGCGACGCGACTGGCCGCCGACGCCCGGGTTCCTCCGCCTGTACGTCGAGGACGCGGAGGCCGTGCTCGCGCAGGCCGTCGCCGCCGGCGGCACCCTGGTCACACAGGCGACGCACCTGTTCTGGGGCGACGTCGTGGGCCGCGTCCGCGACCCCTTCGGCAATCTCTGGTGGGTCCAGACCCACATCGAGGACGTCGACGAGGCCGAGATGACCAGGCGCCTGAGCGACCCGGCCTTCACCGCCGCAATGGACTACGTGCAGAGCGCGGACTTCTTCCCCGGACGTTGAGCGCTGTCAGCGATTCGGCCTGCCGAACGTGATGCTCGGCGCCGTCACCGTGACGGACGCGATCCGGACCACCAGACCCGAGGGCGGCGGCTCGGCGTCGATGATGGTGGGGTGATGGTCGACCTGCTCGGGCGACGGACGGGCCGGCGCGAACACGCTCCGGACGACACCGATCGGGGTGCGGGCAATCGCGTCGGCCGACTGCTGGATCTGTTCGAGGGTCCGGAAGACCGTGTCGAAATTATCCGACTGCTGGGTGGTGCTCACCGCCTCGACCACCGGGTGCATCGTCCGCAGCAGGAAGACGACCTCCTCGAGCAGTTCCTCGGTGAGCCGCAGGATGTGGAACGACGTCTTCGCGACCTCGATCGGCACGGTCACGGCGCACACCGCGACGCGGACCGGTCCCTCGACGGCCGAGGCAACCGTGCTGAACGTGCCCTCGACGAACGTCACCGCCGGGGCGGCGCACGAGGGCACGAAGCGGGAAACGAACGTCATCAGCCGACCCCCTCACAGCGCGGCGTCCTACTTGTGCCGGGGAGGTTACCGTGCACACGTTCGCCCCGCAGGTCGAGCAGGCGTCGTCAGCCCGGCAGCAGCGCCCGCACGGCGTCGATGGTGTCGGCGTCGGCGGCCGTCTTGTCGGGGCGGTAGCGCAGGACCCGCGCGAACCGCAGCGCGAGGCCGCCGGGGTAACGCGTGCTGACCTGGACGCCGTCGAGTTCGATCTCCACGACCAGGTCGGGGTGCAGGTACACGGTGTGATCGTCGCGGCTGCGTTCGTGGCGCGGGAATTCGTCCGTCTGCCACTGCAGTAGCGCGTCGGTGAGGCCCTTGAACGTCTTGCCCACCATGATCGGTTCGCCGCCGTCCGGGTCGCGCGCGCCGAGGTGCAGGTTGGACAGGTAGCCGGTGCGCCGCCCGTAACCCCATTCGGCGCCGAGCACCACCAGGTCGAGGGTGTGCTCCGGTTTCACCTTCTGCCAGGCGCGGCCGCGTCGTCCCGCCGCATACGGCGCGGTGAGCGACTTGACCATCACCCCTTCGTGGCCGGCGGCTAGGGCGTCGTCGAAATGGGTTGCGGCACCGTCGCTGTCGGGTCGGATGAGTCCGGGGATGCGGTGTTGCGGGGCAACGCGTTCCAGAGCCTCCAGCCGCTGCTCCAGCGGCGCGTCGAGAAGGTCGACGCCGTCGAGGTGCAGGCAGTCGAAGAAGTAGGGGTGCAGCAGCAGGTCGCGGGCGGACTCGGCGCCGAAGCGGCTCATCGTCTCCTGGAAGGGCCGGGGCCGGCCGCTGTCGGTGAGCGCCAGCGTCTCCCCGTCGAACACCGCCGACGTGCAGGGCAGGCCGGCGACGAGTTCGACGAGTTCCGGCACGCTGCCGGTGATCTCACGCAGGGTGCGGGTGAAGATGCGCACCTCGTCGCCGTTGCGGTGCACCTGGATCCGCGCGCCGTCGAGTTTGTATTCGACGCTGACGTCGCCGCCCAGTTCGGTCCACGCGTCGGTGAGTGATTCGGCGGGAGAGGCCAGCATGGGCCGGACCGGACGACCCACCTCCAGCCGGAACGCGGTGAGGGCATCGACCCCGCCGTCGAACGCGGCGACCGCGGTCGCGGGCAGGCGTCCCGACAGCATGAACGCCCGGCGCACCGGTTCGACGGGAAGGTCGGCGGCCGCCGCGATCGCGTCCGTCATCACCCCCTCGAGCGCACCCTGGCGCAGGTCGCCGGTGAGCAGTCGCAGCAGGAAGTCCCGCTCGTCGGCGGTGGTGCGGGCGAAGAGGTCGGCGAGCAGTTCACGGCGGCGGGCGGCGGATCCGGAGCCGGAGATCCCGGCGACGGCGGTGACGGTCCCGTCGAGTTCCGACACCGTCACGGACGGGACATCGGCCGGGGTGGCAGGGATGTCGGCGATCGTCCGCCAGCCGATCCCGATCCGGCCCTGCCGAAGCTCCCCGGACAGCCACGCCACCACCGGTTCCACCTCGGCCGGCTCCAGCTGGGTGAGCACCTCACGCAGCGCCCCGACCTTCACCTTGCGCGACCGCGTGGCCCCCACGTCCCGGGACGTCGCGACGATCTGCGAGAACAGCACACCCGACGGTAACCGGAACATCCCGTGGGCGGTCAGAATCCGCCTGATCGAAACCGTGGGCCGACCGCGCCGTCGTTCCTAGGCTTCGACGATGAGCACCCCACGTCGCCGGCCGCTGAAGACGGTCACGGGAGTCAGCGGCGCCGTGAGCACCTATGCCGCCGCCATCGATCCGCAGCAGTCGACCGTCGAATCGTCGATCGAGATCGCGAAGATCGCCGAGGCGAACAAGTTCGACGCGCTGTTCGCCGCCGACCTGCTCAGTTTCGGGGCGCAGGGCGCGATCGGCGCGCAGGAACCGCTGATCTTCCTGTCGGCACTCAGCGCCGTGACCTCGCATGTCGGGCTGATCGCGACGGTGACCACCACATTCCACCATCCGTACAACCTCGCGCGGCTGTTCGGCACCCTCGACCACGTCAGCAACGGTCGCGCCGCCTGGAACGCCGTCACGTCGTCACTCGGCGAGGAGAACTACAGTGACCGGGACCTGCCGAGCCCCGAGGAACGCTACGCCCGCGCCACCGAATCGCTCGAAGTGATCAATGCGCTGTTCGACAGCTGGCAGCCCGGCGCACTGACGTCCGACGGGGCCGGAGGGACCACGCTCGACGCCGATCGAGTGCGGCCGATCGACCACGCGGGCACCTACTTCACGGTGAAGGGACCGTTGAACATCCCGCCGCTGCCTCAGCGTCGTCCCGTGCAGTTCCAGGCCGGCCAATCCGCGGCCGGCGTCGAACTCGGCGCCCGCTTCGCGGAGGTCGTGTTCACATCACTGCCCACCCTCGAAGACGCCGTCACCTACACCAAGAGCATCCGGGCGCGGGCCGCCGAACTGGGCCGCGCCGACGGGCTGCCGCTGATCATGAGTTCGTTCCACGCCACCTACGGTGCGTCCGAGGACGAAGTGCGACGGCTGGTGCGGGAACAGGAGGAGGCGACGGACCTCGACGCCGGCCGGATCAGGTTGGAAGACATGCTCGGTGGCGGCATCGACCTGTCCGGGCTGACGCTCGACAAGCCGATCCCGGCCGACGTCCTGCCCGACGTCCGGTCGGTGAACCGCCGTCGCGGCCGGGTCGAAATCTTCAGCCGGCTCGCCGCGTCCGGGCGGACCCTGCGGGAGCTGATCATCGCGTCCAAGGACACCGGCCACTGGGCGGTCGCGGGAACACCCGAACAACTCGCCGACGCCGTCCAGGAACGCTACGACGCGGGTGTCCTCGACGTCATCTCCCTCGGCGGGCTCGCCGAGGCGCGGACCCGGGACTTCGTCGTCAACGGGTTGCTCCCCGAACTGCGGCGTCGCGGGATCGTCGGCGACGACTACGTGGGCGGCACGTTCCGCGACAATCTGGAACTACCCCCGCTGCCCCCTCGGGACTGACCTCAGTTCTCCACCGTCGTGCCGTCCACCACGATCCGCACGCGGTCGGGGTAGAACGACACGTGGTCGTCGATGCCCGACGCCTCCGCGGTGGTGAACGGGTAGAACCAGGCGGCGTCGTCGACGGGCTCGGATCCGTCCGCCCCGGTGAACGACAGATACGACGCCGTCCCCTTGTACGGGCAGGACGTCCGTGTGTCGGAGGCGGTGAAGAACTCGGACCGCACGTCGATGCGGGGAACGTAGTAGCGCACCGGCAGTGACGTCTCGAACAGCAGTCGCGGGCGGACGGTGTCGGCGACGAGCGTGTCACCGATGAACACCTCGACGTGCCGGGACGACGGCAGCACGTCGACGCGCACATACGGGTCGCGGGCGTGGACGAACACCTGCTGGTCCTCCTCGTACCAGGCGTCCATTCTGTGCCAGTAGAACGCGACGTACGGGCTGAGGTCGAGGGAGTCCTCCAGCCTGGCGTCGTAGCCCCACACGGACTGCTCGGCGCGACGGTCGCCGACGACGAGATCCCAGTACCGCGCCTTGCCCTTCCACGGGCACGTCGTGGTGGCGTCGACGGGCTCGAGGAGGTCGAAGTTCACGTCGTCGCGGGGAAGGTAGTAGACGGGCAGGTGCCCCTTTTCGAACAGGTACACCGAACGGGTGGTGTCGGCGACCACCTGACCGCCGAAGACCACCCGGATGCGCTTGTGGTTGGGTTCGATCGAGATGCGGCCGTTCTCCGCGAACTGCTGGGAAGCGGCGGCATGCGTGAGAGCTGTGGACATCACTCCATGGTGCGCCTTCGGCGGCCCGTGCGGGGTTAAGGAGGCTCTGGACTCGTTAACCACGCACGGGTGCGGAGCGCCGCGACACCGGCGGCCACGACCCACACCGTGAACGGGTACAGGGCCAGGCGTTCGGTGACGCCGAACGGTTCGCCGGGGAGGAGGATCGCCGCCATTCCGACGACCCCGACGAGGCAGCACAGACCGGTCCAGAGCGCGAAGATGCGCCATCGTTCGTAAAGCCCGATCGCGATGACGATCATGGCGGCGTTGCGGGCGACGAACGTCGGGGCCGCGACCAGCTGGTGCAGGTGTGCGTCCACGTTGATCGGAACGACGCCTGTCAGCGCCGCACTCACGGCCGCCAGACAGAGCAGCGTCAACGCGGCCCGGCGCAGGCGGCCCGGTGGCAGGAACTCGCGCAGGCCCACCGCTCCGGCGAGAATGAGCACCCCGGTCATCACGAATGCGCTGTTGATCACCGCATGCAGCGGTGAGCAGAGCCGGGCGGCCGCGATCTGGGCAGCGGAGCCGCCGCAGCCCGTGACACCCAGATTGCTGACCGAATTGGTCCGCACCTCGTACGGCCGCGGCCAGGCGCGCGCGGTCACGACCTCCGCGAGGAAATACAGGGCGATGAGCACCCAGGCCGTGGCTCCGACCCGCACAGCCAACAGTCGCTGCGCGGGTGACGGCGTTCGCACGACGCTCACCCCTCCGAACCGTACCCGGCTCACCGAGAGGATTGTTGACAATCTTCGGGAGCGGCTCGACCATGTAGCCATGGCCCCGCTGACGAGAATTCCGGTAGCTGACTCCGACGAGACGGGACAGATCGACGCGTGGCTGAGCTGACACACCCCGCGGCCGACCTGCACGCCGAGCTCGCCGAGCTGGGCATCGACCTCGACACCGGATCGCGACGGCGCGCCGAATACTCCTTCGACGCCTCCAATTATCGGGTGCCGCCGCTGGCCGTCGCGTTTCCCCGCAGCGCCGGCGACGTGGTGGCGATCGTCCGGGCCTGCACCGACCGCGGCATCCCCATCACCAGCCGCGGCGGCGGCACGTCACTCGCCGGCAACGCGATCGGCAGGGGAGTGGTACTCGACTTCTCCCGGCACATGAATCAGGTGCGGGCCGTGGACGCGTCCGCTCGAACCGCCGTCGTCGAACCCGGGATCGTCCTCACGGACCTGCAGAAAGACGTGCAACTGGCGACGGACGGCGCGTTCACGTTCGCGCCCGACCCGTCCAGCAAGTCCCGCGCGACCGTCGGCGGTGCGATCGGCAACGACGCCTGCGGCAACCACTCCGTCCGGTACGGCCGCACGTCCGATCACGTCGTCGCGCTCGATCTGGTGACGGCGGACGGGCACCGGCTGACCGCGACCCGCGACGCGCTGCGGGCCACCGATCCGGAAGACTCCTCTGCGGTGAGCGAGGCCGAGCGGATCGCCGCCGGACTCGACGCGCTGACGCAGGACCATCTCGGCGACTTCCGTCTCGAGCTCGGCCGGATCCCGCGGCAGGTGTCCGGCTTCCACCTGGCGAACCTGTTGCCCGAGAACGGCTTCGACGTTGCCCGCGCCCTGGTGGGAAGTGAGGGGACGTGCGCGGTGATCGTGGCCGCGACCGTCGCGCTGGTGCCGGTGCCGCCCGCCGCGATGCTGCTGTGCCTCGGATACCGCGACCTGGTGGACGCGGCCCGCGACAACGCACTGATCCTCGAGTACTCGCCCGCCGCGATCGAGGGCATCGACTCGGCGATCGTCGACACCATGCGGCACCTGCGCGGCGCCGACTCCGTGGTCGGCCTGCCCGACGGCGAGGCCTGGCTGTACGTCGACCTCGACGGCGAGGATCTCGCCGAAGTGAAACTGCGCGGGGCAGAACTGGTCTCGAAACTGCGGGCCGCCGGACGGCTCGTCGACTCGCGGGTGGTCGGGGACCCGGCGGAACGCGCGTCGCTGTGGCGGGTCCGCGAGGACGGCGCCGGACTGTCCGCCCGACTCGTCGAGGGCGGCGAATCCTGGACGGGCTGGGAGGATTCCGCCGTCGCACCCGACCAGCTCGCCGACTACCTCGTCGACATCAAGGCCCTGCTCGCCGAATTCGGCCTCACCGGCGTCATGTACGGACACTTCGGCGCCGGCTGCATGCACATCCGCATCAACTTCGACCAGCGCACCGAGGCGGGCCGGGACGTGATGTCGCGGTTCATCCACCGCGCCGCCGAACTGTGCGTGCGATTCGGGGGATCGATGTCGGGGGAGCACGGCGACGGTCGCGCGCGGTCGGCGCTGCTGCCGATCATGTACACCCCCACCATGATGGCGGCATTCGCGACGTTCAAACGACTCTGGGATCCGGCGGCCGTGCTGAACCCGGGCAGCATCGTCGCCCCCGAACCGCTGCTGGGCAGCCTCGCCCTCGACGGCGTGAACCCGCGGGCGTGGCAGACCACATTCGATCTCACCCCCACCAGCGACGTCCCCGTCGCGCCGTTCGTCCACGCCGTCCAGGGGTGCATCGGGGTGGGCCGCTGCCGCGCGTCGACGGGAGGGGTGATGTGCCCCAGCTTCCGCGCGACCGGCGACGAGAAGGACTCCACCCGCGGCCGGGCCCGCGCCCTGCAGGAGATGGTCCGGAATTCGCCGACCGTCGCCGACGGATGGCGCTCCGAGGACGTCAAGGAATCCCTCGACCTCTGCCTGTCCTGCAAGGCGTGCTCCACCGACTGCCCGGTGGGCGTCGACATGGCCACGTACAAGTCCGAATTCCTCGACCACCACTACCGCGGCCGGGTGCGTCCGCTGTCGCACTACTCCCTCGGCTGGCTGCCGGTGTGGCTGAAGATCGCCGAACGGTCCGCCCCCGTGGTGAATCGGCTGACCGCAGGCCGGCTGGCGAAGGTCGCGGCCAAACTGGGTGGTCTCACCCCGCACCGGTCGATGCCGGAGTTCGCGTCCCGCAAGCAGATCCGCCGCGAGGTCGGGGAGACGTCGCAGAACGGCACGGCGGATGTCGTGATGCTCGCCGACACGTTCACCCGCGGGTTCCGCCCCGAGGTGGTCGGCGCCGCGTCGCGGGTACTCGCCGAGGCGGGCCTGAGCTCCCAGTGCCGCAGCGACGTCTGCTGCGGGCTCACCTGGATCTCCACCGGACAGCTGAAGCAGGCCAAGAAGACCCTCGCCAGGGCGGCCGAACTCCTCGACGACGGCACCGACCGCCCCATCGTCGTCCTCGAACCGAGCTGCGCCGCTGCGTTCCGCAAGGACCTGCCCGAACTCGTCCACACCGACGCCGCACGACGCGTCGCCGCCCGCGTCCAGAGCTTCGCGGGCGCCGTCCTCGAACGGACCCAGGCAGGCTGGACCCCGAGCGTGGCGCTGCCCGAGGACGTCACCGTGCAAACCCACTGCCACGAATACGCCGTGTTCGGCGCGGCCGGTCAGCGGAAGGCCCTGCAGGCGGTCGGCGTCGAACGCGTCCGCGAGGCCACCGGATGCTGCGGCGTCGCAGGAAACTTCGGGTTCGAGGCCGACCACTACGACCTCAGCATGCAGGTGGCGGAACAGGCACTCGCCCCCGCACTGCGCGACAGTCCCGAAGACGCAGTCGTGCTGACCGACGGATTCAGCTGCCACATGCAGGTGCGGCAGCTCGACCCGTCCCGATCGTCGCAACACCTCGCCCAGCTGCTCGACCCCGCACCACCGTCGAAACCCGAACACCAGAGCGGAGACTGACATGTCGCAGTTGTCGATGACCAGTGAACAGCGCGAGAAGTTCCTCGCCGACGTGCACGTGGGGGTGATCGCCGTCGACCGCGACGGGCGGGCACCGCTCGCCGTGCCCATCTGGTACGGCTACGAACCCGGCGGCCACGTGTACGTCTGGACCGGTCGCGGGTCGATGAAAGAGCGGCTGATCCGCGCCGCCGGCCGCTTCAGCCTCGTCGCCCAGGACGAGAAGCCGCCGTACCGGTATGTCAGCGTCGAAGGTCCGGCGGAGTTCGACGAATCACCCACCGCCGACGTCGTCCGCGGACTCGCCGCCCGCTACCTCCCCGCCGAGGAGGTCGACAGTTTCGTGGAGGAGGCGTACGACGAGAGCGCGATCGTCATCCGCATGCGGCCGGAGCACTGGCTGAGCGTCGACTACGGCAAAGGCGCGTAGCGCCCGTGCGCGGTTAGCGAGTCCCTGGACTCGTTAACCGCGCACGGGCGATTCGGTTCACGCTGATTCTGACGATGGCGGCGTGGGCCGATGTGCGGAAGCGTTGAAGGGCAGTTGTTCCGCCTCGACAGGAGCGCCCTTCATGACCGAACTTCTCGACCTGAGCACCGACGTCCTCGTCATCGGCGGCGGCCCCGCCGGAACGTGGGCCGCGCTGCGCGCACGGCAATCCGGGGCGGACGTCGTCCTCGTCGACAAGGGGTACTGCGGAACCAGCGGCGCCACCGCGCCTTCGGGCACCGGCGTCTGGTACGTCGACCCCGACCCGTCCGCGCGGGCGAAGGCCAAGGCCAGCCGCGAAACGCTCGGCGGCCATCTCGCCGACCACCACTGGATGGACCGCGTCCTCGACCAGACGTACGCGAACATGGATCTCCTCGCCGAGGAGGGCCGGTACCCGTTCCCCGTCGACCCCGACACCGGCAGGCAGATCCGCTCCGGACTCCAAGGGCCCGAATACATGCGACGGATGCGGGCGTGGGTCAAGAAGGCGGGTGTCCGGATTCTCGACCACTCGCCGGCCCTCGAACTGCTCGTCGACACCGACGGCCAGGTGCGCGGTGCGGCGGGCTACCAGCGCCAGGACGACCGCGACTACCGGATCACCGCGGGCGCCGTCGTGATCGCGAGCGGCGGTTGCGCGTTCCTGTCCCGCGCACTGGGCACCAACGTCGACACCGGCGACGGCGCGCTGATGGCCGCCGAGGTGGGCGCCACGTTCTCCGGCATGGAATTCTCCAACGCGTACGCGATCGTCCCCGCCAACTCCACCATCACCAAGACCGCCTACTACGGCTACGCCACGTTCTTCCACGCCGACGGACGCGTCCTCGAGGGCGCCGGCTCCACCAAGGGGCGTTCGGTGATCGCGAAAACGTTGCTGTCCGAGCCGGTGTTCGCCCAACTGGATCGCGCCGACGACGACGTGCAGCGCCAGATGCGGCTCGGTCAGCCCAACTTCTTCCTGCAGTTCGACCGTCGCGGCATCAACCCGTTCACCGACCGCTTCGAGGTCAGCATGCTCGCCGAGGGGACGGTGCGCGGGACCGGCGGCATCGAGGTGGTCGACGACACCTGCGCCACGTCCGTCCCCGGCCTGTTCGCCGCCGGCGACGCCGCCACCCGCGAACGCATCTGCGGCGGCTTCACCGGCGGCGGCAGCCACAACTCGGCGTGGGCGATGTCGTCCGGCACCTGGGCCGGCACCGGGGCCGCGCGGTTCGCGCGAGCCGAACGTCGGGTGCGGGCGGGCGAACTGCGTCCCGCCGGGCGGGCCGGGCTGCGTCCGGCGCAACGGTCGGGGCTGGAGGCGTCCGCTGTCGTCGCGGCCGCGCAGGCGGAACTCATCCCGTACGAGAAGAACTACCTGCGCGACGGTGTGCGGGTGCAGGGTGCGCTCGACGAGTTGGAGTCGTTGTGGACGGCGTTGTCGCTGGGCCTCGGCGGCGACTCCGGCGACGAGCGGGTCCGTGCCCGTCAGGCCGCGGCGATCACCGCGGTGGGCCGGTGGATGTACCACTCGACGCTAGCGCGGACGGAAACCCGCGGAATGAGCAAGCGCGCCGACTACCCCGACCTCGACCCCGCGCAGCACCACCATGTGCTCACCGGTGGGCTGGACGACGTGTGGACTGCGACCGCTGCGACGCACAGCGGGCTGTTGCGGGTGGCCTCGTGATCGAGGTGCTGCTGGCCGAGGCGTGCATCGGCTGCGACAAGTGCGTCGACGCGTGCCCCACCAACGTCTTCGACCGCACCGACACCGGGATCCCCGTGATCGCCCGGCAATCGGACTGCCAGACGTGCTTTATGTGCGAGGCGTACTGCCCGGTCGACGCGCTCTACGTGGACCCGCAGTCCACGCCGCTCGCCGACGGGCAGGACATCCCGGCGGACCACATCGGCCGGTACCGCGAGAAGCTCGGCTGGGGGAAGGGGCGTGCCGCAGGCTCACTCACGGCTGTCGGGCCGTCCCTGCCGCACGGTGCGCCGCCGCCCAGGCTCCGCCCGTGAGTGCGTAGCGAGTCCAGGGACTCGTCAAGCACTCACGGGCGGCGGAGCCGCTAGATTGGAGGTACCGGAACAGTCGTCACCTGGTGCAGGGGTGCGGATGCAGAACTCGAAGTCGACACCGATGACCGTGCCCGGGCTGCGGGTGTACCGGCCCGAATCGCCCGCCGCGCGGATGGCGCTCGTCGGCGCGACTGTCGTGGTCGGTCTCGTGCTCATATGGATGGCCGGGCGGTCGGGTCCCGTCCGCACGTGGATGGTGGCGATCGGAATCGCCGTCCTGCTGGTGGCCCGTGGACTGCACCTGCGGCGGCCCGTCACCGTGACGCATTCGGTGGCGGCGGTACTGATCGTGGCGGCCGCGGATGTCGCGTACACGAGCGCACATTCGACTCCGGGGTTCCTCCTGCTGGTGGCCACCGGACCCGTCCTGATGCTGCCGGTGCGCAGTGCGCCGCAGCCCGAGGACCGTGCCCGCGTGTCCGCCCTGATCCAGCAGACCACGGACGACCCGTTGTCGCCGTTCGCCCTCAATTCGGCGAAGTCGTACTACTTCACCGCGTCGGGCACCGCGGCGATCGCCTACCGGGCGCGGTCCGGAATAGCGGTCGTCTCCGGCGATCCCATCGGCAACTCATTCGAATTCGGCGCGCTCCTCGACGAGTTCTCCGAGTTCGCGGCCGAACGCGGTTGGCGCGTCGCCGTGCTCGGCGCAGGGGAACGCGTCGCCCGGCTGTGGGAGATCGGCGGCGACACCCGAAAGCCGTTGAAGGCGGTCCCCATCGGCCGCGACGTGGTGATCGACGTCGGACACTTCACCCTGCACGGCAGGAAATTCCGCAACCTCCGACAGGCCGTGCAGCGCACCCACAATGCCGGGATCATTACCGAGATCGTCCCCGAAGCCGCGCTCGACGAACCGACGCGGCGGGAACTGACGGACATCGTCGACGACGCCCGCGCGGGGCATCAGCGCCGCGGATTCGCGATGATCCTCGACCACCTGCTGGACGGCACGCTCCCCGGTGTTCTCCTCGTCGTCGCCCGCGACTCCGCCGGACGCGCCGTGGCCTTTCAGCGTTACGGCACCGCCGATGCCGCCCGCGAACTGAGCCTCGACGTTCCGTGGCGCGCCGAGGATGCACCGAACGGCACCGACGAACGCATGACCGTCGACGTCATCCGCCACGCCGAGCAGACCGGTGCGCGATACGTCTCGCTGTCGTTCGCGGCGTTCCCCGAACTCCTCGACCCCGGCGCACCCGGTGCGGGCGCCCGGCTCTTCCGCCGTGTCCTCCACCTCGGCGACGTCCTGATCTCGCTCGAGTCGCTGTACCGCTACCTCGGTAAGTTCCATTCCACGGGGAACCGGCGATTCGTGCTCCTGCGTTTCCGCTACCTGCTGCCCGCCGCGTTCGCGTGCCTGACGTTCGAGTTCGTGCCGCACCGGGAGCGGGGCTGAGGCGAGGTCAGAAGTCGAAATTCTTCTCGTTCGTCGCGGTGAGCGCGTCGACGACGGCCGCGAGATCGGTCTTGGAGACGTCCGGGGTCGCCTCCTTCGGCGTCGGTCGCGTCGCCTTCTCCGGTGGGGTCTGCTTCTTGCCGGGCCGTTCGTCCGTCATCTGTGCACCTTCGCGATATGCCGAGCCGGGCAGGTTTACTGACCAGTACACCGTCGGGCGTCTGCCTCCGCAACTCGACGGGGTCCTGATGTGACGCGGTCCACGTCGAGCCAGCTATCTGTCAGTTACACCGCTGGACCGGACTGCGGCGACAGGTGCTCGTGGACGGCGATCCAGCCCGAATCGTCGCGACGCCGGAACAGGATCGTCTCCCGCTCGTCGAGCTCGACGGTCCCCGTCGAATCCCGCACAGTGGTGCCGACCCGGTGCGTCAGCACCGCGACATCCGGGGCCGGGAACGTGACGCACTGCTCGCTGGAACGGCACGCCAGGACGCGGAACCCGTCCGACTCCCACTCGGTCCACAGGTCGCGGTAGGCCTCGCGGCTCGGCAGCGGCACCGGGTGGGTGTAGAAGACGAACGTCGCGTCCGGGCTGAACGCCTCGAAGTAGGCGGCCGTGTCGTGCTCGCCGAATGCCCGGATCAGCGCGTCGATCGCGTGCTGGACGTCAGCCGTCGTCGCGTCAGCCATGAGCGGGGGTCTCCTCGCCTGCCAGGGCGGCTTCGCTGTCCTCGATGAACCGTTCCTCGGTGTCCAGGTCCAGCGACCGGGACAGCACCCAGTACACGATCCCGGACACGGCGAGTCCGACCGCGAACGCGACGTCGACCTCACCGAGGGCCGCGGCGATCGGTCCGACGTAGAACGGCAGCACCATGAACGGCACGGACGCGACGATGCCGGCGAAGAAGGCCGTCATACCCCGCCACGACCACATTCCGTACAGCCCGTCCGGTGTGAACAGGTCGGTGATGGCGTAGTGCCCGCGCCGCACGAAGTAGAAGTCGGTGAGATTGACGGCGGTCCAGGGCACGAGGAGGTACAGCATGATCAGCAGTGTCGTGTTCAGGACGGTCGTCGAATCGGTGAACAGCAGACTCAGCACCAGCCAGACCGCGGCCAGCGCGAGCACGGTCACCACCCGGATCCGGCGGGACGGGGTGACCTTCCGGAAGGAGTCGATGCCGGTGATCACGGTCAGCATGCCGCTGTACGCGTTCAGGCCCATGGTCGCCACCAGCACGAGCGTCGCGACGAGTGCGAGCACGCTGCCGAGGAACGGGACCACCGAGTTCCCGGCGTCGTGGATGCCGGCGAGCGCATCCGTGGCTCCCAGCCGGGTGGCCATCCACGCGCCCACCGGGATCAGCCACACCGGCGACGCGGAGGCGCCGAGGAACACGGCCGACACGATGGCCGACGTCCGCGTGTTGCGCGGCAGGTACCGCGAGTAGTCCGACACGTACGGCGCGTAGGTGATGTTGTAGGAGGCCGCGACACTGAACTGGGCGATGAACGCCAGCAGGGTGAACCCGCCCGTCGCGGCGCCCGCGTCGCTGCCGCCGGCGTGCCCGAACACGACACCCCACGTGAGGATCGCCCACAGCGGCAGCGACAGCCAGAACAGCACACGGAACGACAGGTGCAGCAGATCGTGGCCGTAGATCGCGAGCAGCGTCGCGACCGCGGTGATGACGACGGCGATGATTGCCGCGTTCCACCCGAAGATGCTGTGCAGACCCGCCTTGATGATGACGACGTCCACGACGTTGAACCCGACGTACGTGAACAACGTCCCGATGAGTGCGAGGACGACACCGCGATAGCCGAACTGCGCACGGGACTGCACCATCTGCGGGAGTCCGAGCACCGGTCCCTGCGACGCGTGGAACGCCATGAACAACGTTCCGAAGAAGATGCCGAGAATGCCCGCCACGACTGTCCAGCCCAACGACAGGCCGAGGGCGGGGCCGACGAAACCGATGGCCACCGTGAAGGGCTGGAAGTTTCCGACGAACCAGAAGGGGCCCTGGTCGCGGACCTTCCCGTGACGTTCGTCCTCGGGGACGTAGTCGATCGACCGGGTCTCGATGGTGCCACCGAGGGTCGCGGCGGTGTCGCCGGAGTGATCTGTCACTGAAACTCCTAGAAGGTGCTGTGGCTCTGATCACTACTCTGCGCACTGCGCCGCTCCGGCACCAGAGGCGAGATGTACAGTTCGTCTATTACGGTTGGGCAATTAGTACAAGAGGTCACCGGTGATCACCGTTCAGGACGTCCTGTCCGCCCCCACGCTGCGGCTCACATCGATGAGCGGGACGGCGGGGGTGGACAACCCCATCACCGCAGCGCACGTGTCCGAACTGACGCGTCCGCGGGACTGGCTCCAGGGCGGGGAGTTGCTGATGACCGTCGGCCTCATGCTTCCCACCACCGAAGCCGGGTGCCGCGACTACGTGCGGGACTGTGTCGCGGGCGGGGTCGCCGCACTGTGCCTCGGTCTGGGGCACGGGCTGCCCTACCAGGCACCCCCGGAGCCGCTCGTCGCGGCCGCGCGTGAATTCGGCGTCCCGCTGCTCATCGCCCCCGACTCGGTGCCGTTCATCGCCATCACCAAGTGGATCTTCTCCCGGATAGCCGAGGAGGAGAAGCGTGCCCTCGAGGACGCGATCGAGCTCAGCTATCAGCTCACCGCGGTCGCGGCCGGACCGTCGCCGCTGAGCGGACTGCTCGACACGTGGCGTTCCGTCAGCGGCTCACTGTGCGCGGTGCTGGACGCGTCGGGTGGGGTCGTCCAGCTCTCCGACGGCGTCGATGAAGCGTTCCTGCAGGACGCCCAGGACCAGGTGGGTCGCTACACCACCCGCGCGAAGGGCTGGACGGCGTTCGGCGGCGCCGGTCGGCGGGAACTCGAACTGCACCCCGTCCGAATCGAGAACCCGCTCGCGTTCGTCGTGCTCGAGCGGTCGGCGGACAGCGCGCTGCGGCATGCGTCCAATGTGCTCGTCTCGCTGCTGTCGCTCGAACTCGAACGCCGTCACGTGGCAGGCGAACCCGAGCGGCAGCGGCGGGCGGCGGCGCTGGCACAGCTGCTCAGGCCCGGACTTCGGAGGGAGCGCGCCCATCAGATCGCCGCCGGCATCGGGCTGCCCCGCGACCCCCTGCAGATCGCCGTGGTGCGCTCCACCCCCGATTCGGTGGCCGACCTGACCGCCCGGATCGGGTCGGCCCTTCCGGATTCCGTCCTGAGACAGCGCAACTCGGACATCGAGATCGCGCACCCCGAATCCGCCGGGCTCGCCGACCTGCTGTCGGGTGTCGCGGAGGGATGCGCGATCGGGATCGGCGCGCTGGTTCCCGTGGACGCGCTGGCCGTGTCGGCGATGCAGGCGCGATCCCTCGTCGCCGTCAGTGCCCGACTCGGCCGCGCCGTCGACGCCAAGGAAGGGGAGACGGTCCAGTTGCTGCTGCGCCTCGGCTCGGCCGACGTGCTCAGCGGCTTCTCGACCGCCGTCCTCGCACCCCTCGATCAGCTCGAGCCGCGCGAACGCGTCGAACTCCAGCGAACGCTCGAGGAATGGCTGCGAGCCAACGGGGCATGGGACCCCGCGGCGGCCGCCCTCTCCGTGCACCGCAACACCGTCCGGAACCGGATCGACAAGATCGCGGCACTGACCGGGCGGAACCTCGACCAGGCCGACGACCGCATGGAGTTGTGGCTGGCGCTCAAGGCCAGGGCAGTGACACCGTCGACGGACGAACCCGACTGACGGTCACGCCCGGACCAGGATCTTCACCGCCGTGTCGTTGTGCTCGATCAATGTCGTGAGGCCCTCGGACACCAGGTTGTCGAGTTCGATCCGGCCGGTGATGAACGGGGCCAGGTCGATCACGCCGGTGCGCACCATCTCGATCACCGCCTCGTGATCACGGACGTAAGCGATGGTGCCGCGCAGGTCGATCTCCTTGAGGACGAGCTTCTGCATGTCCACCGTCGCGGGCTTGCCCCAGATCGACACGTTCACCACCACGGCTGCGGGACGGACGGCGTCGAGGATCGTGTCCAGGACGGCGTCGACCCCGGCGCACTCGAACCCGAGATCGGCGCCGACACCGCCGGTCAGCTCGAGCACCCGGGCCTTCACGTCTTCCGACGACGGGTCGATGACGTGATGCGCGACCCCACTGGACAGCGCCTTCTGCTTGCGGGCGTCACTGAGTTCCGTGACGATCGTGGTGACACCCAGACCCTTCAGGACCGCGGCCACCAGGAGTCCGATCGGCCCCGCACCGCCGACCAGCGCGACGTCGCCGGCCTTCGCCCCGCTGCGGACGACCGCATGATGCGCGACGCTGAGCGGTTCGATCAGGGCCGCCTCGTCGAGCGGGATGTCGCCGATCTTGTGCACCCAGCGGCGGTCGACCACCACCTTCTCGCTGAGTCCGCCTCCGCCACCGGCCAATCCGATGAAACCCATCTTCGTACACAGGTGATAGTTGCCTGCCTTGCAGGACGCGCACTCGTTGCACACGAAGTACGGCTCCACCACCACGTTGTCGCCGACGGCGACATCGGTGACGCCCTCGCCGACCTCCTCCACCGTGCCGGAGAACTCGTGGCCCATCGTCACCGGCGCGTTCTCGTGCGACAGCGGATGCGGATGTCCCGGCGGGGAGATGAAAATCGGGCCTTCCAGGTACTCGTGCAGATCGGTGCCGCAGATGCCGCACCACGCGACCCGGAGTTTCACCGCGCCCGGCCGCAATTCCGGCTCCGGGATGTCGTCGATCCGGATGTCGCGTCGGCCGTGGAAGCGTGCTGCCCTCATGAATCCGCCCTCACTACGTTGTGAACGTGCTGATTCGGGGAACGGTACGGTCGCGCGGCCGGGGGCGGGAAGAGTTGCAGTGTGTTGCAATTCGATGGCGCCGGTGTGACGTTCACCGGCGGATAGCTGGTTTGGCCGGATCTGCGGGTACCTTCGAAGGGAAAGACTGGTTCGATCTGGGGGAGTGAGGCATGGCACGCATACGCACGGCGGCTGAAGCTGAAATCAATGCCGCCGAGCAGATGCAGAAGCTCGGTTACGGCGACGCCACAGCGCTGCTCGGGGGCGCGGACGGCGGCATCGACGTCTACTCGTCACGCGCGTACGCGCAGGTGAAGTGGCGTGGCGGCAGTGCAGGCAAGTCGGACCTCGCGAACCTATACGGCACCCGCGGAACCAGCCACGCCCGGAAACTCCTGTATTTCTCCGGCCCCGGATACACCGACGAGGCCGTCGACTACGCGGACGCGGTGGGTATCGCCCTGTTCCGGTGCGAGCCCGACGGCGAAACCCCGCCGGTCGGCGCCCATGCCCCGAAACTGGTGGCCGCCGCGCGTAACTCGACGGTTGCGGTGGCCCCGTCCCCGCCGCCGCCACCCGAGCCCGAATCGCCGGCGCGCATCGTCGCCCGCAACGCATGGGCGATGGTCGCAGGCTTCTTCGGCGCCCACTGGCGACTCCTCGGCGCCGTCGTCTGCACGATTGTCCTCATGATCGCCCCCTTCGGCGAAGGGAACGTCGGGCTGCGCGTGTTCGCGACGATCCTCGCCGTCGTCGGCGCGCCGGTGTTCTGGCTCCTCTACGTCCAGCACCGGCACGCGAAGGACCGATAGTTCGGCCCCGTAACGATCTCGCTCGTCCCGACGACAGCCAGCGTGACTGTCGACATTCGAGTGGAATCGCGGAGATGAAAATGGGCTTGATGAACGGCCTCATGGGAATGCGGGAAAGATCGACCCGGCGGCTGCGCACGCGGAGTACTCGCGACTCCTCGGAAACGGTGAGCAGATCCACGCTGCGTATCTGCTGGTTCGCGACGCTTTCCTGTTCACCAACCGACGACTCATCCTCGTCGACAAGCAGGGATTCACCGGCAAGAAGATCGAATACCACAGCGTGCTCTACAAATCGATCACCCATTTCGCGGTGGAGACCGCCGGAAACTTCGATCTCGACGCCGAATTGAAGATCTGGATCTCCAGCAATCCGGTGCCGCTGCAGAAGCAGTTCTCGAAGTCCGTGGACATTTATGAGGTGCAGGCGATCTTGTCGCATTTCGTCGCCGTGTAGCGGCAGCAAGCCTCCGATACGAGAAACCACCGTCGGTACGTACTGACGGTGGTTTCCTCGTTGCGGTTCGGAGTGGGCGAATCTCAGTTCGCAGTCGGCAGCGACTTCAGCGACGTGACGGTGGCGACGCAGGCGCGAGCGGCCTCGGCGCCCTTCTTCACGAAGTGGTCGTGGAAGTAGTTCAGGTGCTCGTCGTGCTCGTGGAAGTGGTGCGGCGTCAGCACAACCGAGAACACCGGCACGTCCGTGTCGAGTTGCACGCGCATGAGGCCGTCGATCACCGCGGTCGCGACGAACTCGTGCCGGTAGATGCCACCGTCCACGACGAGTGCGGCGGCGACGACGGCGTCGTAACGCCCGGTGAGGGCGAGGCGGCGTGCGTGCAGCGGGATCTCGAACGCGCCCGGCACCTCGAAGAAGTCCAGTTCGTCCTTCGAATACCCCAGCGTGTTCACCTCGTCGGTGAAACCCTCGCGTGCGCGGTCGACGATGTTGCGGTGCCACGTGGCCTGGATGAACGCGATCCGTCCCTGACTCTCACTCATGGTCTGAAACTACTGCACCGGTGCTACCGCTGTGAACGGGGCAGTGCCGTGGACCGGCCCCACCCGGAGTCGTCGGTGAGGTGCTCGAGCAGCGGCTGAATCCGGTACGGCAGCGGGCTGGTCAGCGCGATGGTGGTGGTCGAGTGCGTGATTCCGGGCAGGTTCGCGATCTTCTCGAGCAACTTCTGCAGCTCCGCGTGCGTGGACGTGGCCACCCGCACCAGCAGATCTTCGCGGCCGGTGGTCGCGTGGATCTCGATGACCTCCGGCAGGTCGACGAGGCGATTGCCGACGGCGGTGAGCTTGCCCTGTTCGAGTTCGAGCCCGACGAACGCCTGGATGGGAATCCCGACCTCGGCGAGGTCGAGGTTGGGGCGGAAACCGGTGAGCAGTCCGCTGGTCTCCATGCGCTTCATCCGGGACTGGACGGTGTTGCGGGCGACGCCCAGCGAGTTGGCGAGTTCGGCCACGCTCATGCGTGAGTCCTTGCCGAGCAGTCCGAGCAACTGCACGTCGAGCTTGTCGATGCTGAGCACTTTGGGTACCTCCGGGAAGTGACGACCGTCACCTGTTGCGTGAACTGATCAGTTGATGCGATTTGCGTTGACCAAATCTTAGACCAGATACAGGATCAAGCTCACGAAATGCTCAACGCGACGGATCGGGAATCGCAGATGACTCAGCTAGACGACGCTCGCACCAGTGCAGCATCCTTTGATCTCGCCGACCGATACCGGGCCGACTCGGGCCCGGTGTTGATGACCGGTGTCCAGGCCATCGCCCGCCAGCTGGTGGAGCAGCACGAACGCGACCGCCGCGCGGGGCTGAACGTCGCGACGTTCGTCTCCGGCTACCAGGGCAGCCCCCTCGCCGGCCTCGACCGCACCATCGCCGCCATCCCCACGTTGAGCACCGACCACGACGTGAAGTTCGTGCCCGGCATGAACGAGGAACTCGCCGCGACGTCCGTCTGGGGCAGCCAGGTCGACCTCCCGCAGGGCGAGCGCACCCACGACGGCGTCGTCGGCGTCTGGTACGGCAAGGGCCCCGGTCTCGACCGCGCCAGCGACTCCATCCGGCACGCCGCCATGTACGGCGCCAATGCCCGCGGCGGCGTCCTCGTCCTCGTGGGCGACGACCCCAACGCCAAGTCCTCCACCATCCCCTGCGCCAGTGAGCGGTCCATGGCCGCGATGGGCATGCCCGTGTTCTTCCCGCGCAACGCCGAGGAGGTCATCACGTTCGGCCTCTACGGTGTGGCGCTGTCGCGGATCTCCGGATGCTGGTCGGGCATGAAGATCGTCGCCGACGTGGCCGACGGCCTCTGGACCCTCGACCGCGACTTCGCGGACCTCGACATCGTGCTCCCCGAGATCGAGTGGAACGGCAAGCCGTGGTCGTACCGGCAGCGTGTGCTCGCGTCCCCGCCCGACAGCGTCTACGCCGAGGCCGACCTGTACGGGCCGCGCTGGGCGATGGTCGAGGCGTTCAACGCCGCCAACGAGATCGACAAGATCGAGGTGAACCCGCGCAGCGCGTGGCTGGGCATCGCCGCCGTCGGCACCGCCTACGACTCGCTGCGCCAGGCCCTGCTCGACCTCGGGCTCGGCGACTCCCAGCTCGAGGACGCCGGCATCCGCATCCTCCGCGTCGGTATGCCCTACCCGCTGGGCGCCGACAAGGTTCGCGAACTCGCCGACGGCGTCGAACAGGTCCTCGTCGTCGAGGAGAAGATGCCGTTCGTCGAGTCGCAGCTCAAGGACATCCTCTACGGCGGCGCCAGCGCACCCGCCGTGCTGGGGAAGAAGAACGCGCAGGGCAAGAACCTGATCCCCGTCGACGGTGAACTGACCGCCGCCCGGCTCACCGGACCGCTGCGCCGCGTCCTCAAGGACCGGGTCGCGCTGACGCCGGCCCCGCCGCCGCGCCTCGAGCTGACCGTCCTCCCGACGTCGCGCACCCCGTACTTCTGCTCCGGCTGCCCGCACAACCGCTCCACTGCGGTGCCCGAGGGATCGATCGCGGGCGGCGGCATCGGCTGCCACACCCTGGTCACGATGTCCGGCCGCACCGACAGCGCCGTCACCATGCTCACCCAGATGGGCGGCGAGGGCGCGCAGTGGATCGGGCAGGCCCCGTTCAGCGACGTCAAGCACATGTTCCAGAACGTCGGAGACGGCACCTACTTCCACTCCGGCCAGCTCGCCGTCCAGGCGTGCGTCGCCGCCGGCGTCAACATCACGTACAAGGTGCTCTACAACTCCGCCGTCGCGATGACCGGCGCGCAGGACGCCGAGGCCGGGCTGACCGTGCCGCAGCTGACCCACAAGCTGGCGTCCGAGGGCGTCAAGCAGATCATCGTCTGCGCCGAGGACCCCAAGCGGCACAAGGGCGCCCACTTCGCCGCCAACACGCTGCTGTGGGACCGGACCCGGCTCGACGAGGCGCAGCGCGTCCTCCGCGACATCGAGGGCGTCACCGTGCTGATCTTCGACCAGCAGTGCGCCGCCGAGGCCCGCCGCAAGCGCAAGCGCGGCAAGCTGCCCGCTCGCCGCACCCGCGTCGTCATCAACGAGGCCGTCTGCGAAGGCTGCGGCGACTGCGGCGTCAAGTCCAACTGCCTGTCCGTGCAGCCCGTCGACACCGAATTCGGCCGCAAGACCAAGATCGACCAGACCAGCTGCAACACCGACTACTCCTGCCTCGAGGGCGACTGCCCGTCGTTCGTGACGGTCGAGCTGCCCGAGGAAGGCGCACCGAAGACGTTGCGCGAGATCCCGGCTCCGCCGGAGGTCGGCGACCCCGATCCGGCCGTGTGGACGGGAACGCACAACCTGTTCATGGCCGGTGTCGGTGGTACCGGCATCGTCACCGTCAACCAGGTGCTCGGCATGGCCGCCCTGCGCGCCGGGCTGCACGTCGAGGGACTCGACCAGACCGGTCTCAGTCAGAAGGCCGGACCCGTCACGTCGCACCTGCGGCTCAGCGATCAGAAGACGCGTTCGGGGAGCTCGGCGCCGTCCAACCGGATCAGCCCCGCGACCGCCGACTGCGTCCTCGCATTCGACCTGCTGACGGCGGCCGACGCCAAGTACGCCGGCTTCGGCAGCTCCGAGCGCACCATCACCGTCGCGTCGACCAGCCAGACCCCGACGGGCGACATGGTCTACGACCCCGCCGTCCGCTACCCGGACGAGGACAAGCTGCTCGAGCGTCTCGACGTCTCGGCCCGCGAACTGACCGCGATCGACGGGCTCGCCGCCGCCACCGCACTGTTCGGCAGCACCGCCGCCGCCAACTTCCTGCTGGTCGGCGCCGCCTACCAGGCCGGTGGACTGCCCGTCCCCGCCCGGTTCATCGAGGAAGCCCTCGAGATCAACGGCGTGGCCGTCGAGTCCAACAAGGCCGCGTTCCACTGGGGACGCGTCGCCGTCGCCGACCGGGCGGCCTTCCTCGCCGCCACCAGCTCGGCCGCCGTGCCGCAGCGCAGCGACACCGTCGTCCCGGCGCACCTGTTCGCCGGATCCACCCTGGACGGTACGACGCTCGAGCTCACCGAACGCCGCGCCGCGAACCTCGTTGCCTTCCAGGGCGACCGCGTCGCCGCCCGCTACATCGCCCTGGTGCAGCAGGCATGGGACGCGGAGCGTGAGCTGGGCAGCCGGACCGAGTTCAGCGAGGCCGTCGCCGCCGGCCTGCACAAGCTCACCGCCTACAAGGACGAGTACGAAGTGGCCCGGATGCTCACCGACCAGGCGTTCCTCGACGCCGCCGCCGGCGAGGTCCCCGGCGCGGGCAAGCTCACCTACAAGCTGCACCCGCCCGTCCTCAAGGCCATGGGCCGCAAGACCAAGATCGGATTCGGACCCCGCTCGCACGTGGCGCTCAAGACTCTCGCCAAGGCGAAGTTCCTGCGCGGCACCGCGTTCGACCCGTTCGGCTACGCCAAGGTCCGGCGTCTCGAGCGTCAGCTGCTCGCGCACTACGAGACCACGGTGGCCGGGCTCCTCGCGGACCTCTCCGCCGACACCTACGACACCGCAACGCTGATCGCCGCGACTCCCGACCTCGTCCGGGGCTACGAGGACGTGAAGCTGCGCAACGTCACCGTCTACCTCCAGCGTCTCGCCGAACTCGGCGTCGACACCTCCACCATCACGATTGCCACCACTCCGGAAAGGTCCTGAGAAGACATGACTCTCACCGCGGAACGTCACGACACCGCACTGCCCGACAACGCTGGAGTGTTCGAGCGCACCGATTTCCCCACCGACACCGCCCACGAGCAGGTGACGTTCTTCCAGGACCCCGCCACCGGACTCAAGGCGATCGTCGCGATCCACGACACGACCCTCGGACCGGCCCTCGGCGGCACCCGCTTCTACCCGTACGCCGACGAGGCCGCCGCCCTCAAGGACGTGCTGCGCCTGTCGCGGGGCATGACCTACAAGTCGGCGATCGCCGGAGTCGACCTCGGCGGCGGCAAGGCCGTCATCATCGGCGACCCGGCCACCGGAAAGTCGGAGGCGCTGCTCGAGGCGTACGCCCGGTTCGTCCAGACGCTCGGCGGCCGGTACATCACCGCCGGTGACGTGGGCACCAACTCCGACGACCTCGACGTGATGGGCCGCGCCACCGACTTCGTCGTCGGACGCAACACGTCCGCCGGCGGGTCCGGCGACAGCGCCCCGATGACCGCGCTCGGCGTATTCCAGGGCATGCGCGCCGCCGCCCAGGCCAACTGGGGCACCGCGAGCCTCGCCGGCCGCACCGTCGGCGTCGAGGGCACAGGCAAGGTCGGGTACCAGCTGATCAAGCTGCTGCTCGCCGACGGCGCATCGGTGGTCGCCACCGACGTCAACGCCGCCGCACTCGACCGGGTGGCCCGCGACTTCCCCGAGGTCAAGATCGCGTCCAGCGTCATCGACCAGGAACTCGACGTCTACGCACCCTGCGCGATGGGCGCCACGCTCACCGACGAGTCCGTCGCCGCGATCACCGCCCAGGTGATCTGCGGGGCCGCGAACAACCAGCTCGCCCACCCCGCGGTCGAGCACGACCTCGGCGAACGCGGCATCACCTGGGTTCCCGACTACGTCGCCAACGGCGGCGGACTCATCCAGGTCGCCGGTGAGCGGCTCGGCACGTCCGCCGACGACGTCCGCGCGCAGGTCGAGAAGATCTTCGCCACCGTCGTGCAGATCCTCGACGTCGCGAAGCGGGACGGCATCCTCGCCGGCGCCGCGGCCGACGCTGTCGCCGAGGCCCGCATCGCAGCAGCCAGGTAGGCGGCTCCGCCGCCCGTGAGTGGTTGACGAGTCTCTGCACTCGTTAACCACTCACGGGCGCGAAGCGCCTAGGCCGTCAGCCGCCGGTGCAGCTCCCAGGCGTTGCGCTCGACGCGGTTGGATTCGAGCATCCCGTCGGCCCGGACGTTCCACACCGCGGTGCCCGTCAGATGAATGGGTTGCCCGTCGGGTTCGGTGCCCATGAATCCGCGATTGCGGCCGGTCATTTCCCACAGCGACGCGACGCGGGAACCGTCCTCGTTCTGGAACGTTTCGACGGGGATGAACTCCAGATCCTCTACGGTCGACTGAAACTTCAGCACCCATTCCCTGAAGGCGTCACGGCCGCGGATCGCCTCTCCACCGGTGACGATGACGAAATCGTCGACGACGAGTTCGTCGATCGCGTGAGGCTCCTGGGGTGACTGCCACACCCGGGCCCAGAAATTCTCGACTGCGTGAACTCCGTGTTGTACAGACATGGTTTCCTTGCCTCTCGCTAACTTGGTATTTCCAAGTTAGCACGGATATGGCGAGGTCGCGCGCTCGTTTTCATGAGTGTGCGGTGGGCGGTGCGGCTAACCCTGCGACTCGCCCGCCGGCGTTCCCCGTTGCACATGCACGGCCGATGCCGGAACACGTCGACCGTCGTCGGTGACGAAAGCGAGGGACACGGCCTCGCCGGTGGTCTCGTCGGTGTACTCGGGGGAGGTGCTACCTGGACGCGGCAGATGGTCGCGACCGAACTGGCCCAGTGCACCGATCACGACATGCAGCTGCTTGCCCTTCTCGGTCAGCACATACTCCAGACGTTCCCGCGACCCTTCCTGGCGGTAGGCGCGGCGTTCGAGGATTCCTTCGTCGACGAGCATCGCCAACCGTGCGGTGAGCACGTCGGACGCCACCCCGAGACTGCGGGTGAACTCGGAGAATCGGCTGTGGCCCCAGAAGGCGTCGCGGATGATGAGCAGCGTCCACTTGTCGCCCAGGAGTTCGAGGGTGCGCGCGATGGAGCAACGGGCAGGGGTTGCCGGCAACGGGCTCATGCGACGAGGATAGTCCTCACTGGCTTGGTGCGTCCAAGCCAGCGGCTCCGCCGCCCGTGCGCGGCGAACGAGTGCAGAGACTCGCTAACCGCGCACGGGCGCGAAGCGCCTCACGCCCGCATCCCCGTGACGACCGCGTCGAGGAACTCGTCCGCGATCTCCTCGGGTGTCTCGGCGCCCGCGGGGGTGATCCAAAGGTAGCTGTAGTTGAACATGCCCAGCAGGCCCTTGACCATCAGCCGCGGGAGGGTACGGAACTGTCCGTCGCGGATGCCCTGCTCCAGCGCGTTCCGCCAATGGGACTCGTAGCGTTCACGTTCGGCGATGATGCGATCCCGACGCTCGTCCGTCAGGGCGTGGTACTCGCGGAAGAAGACCGTCCACTCCGCACGGTGTTCGGCGATGTTCCGCATGAGCGCCCGTGCGAGGCCGCGCAGCCGCTTCTCCGGATCCGCCTCGGACAGCGCGAGTTCGTCGGCGACCGTGTTCATCTGCGCGAGTTGCCGGCTGCTGATCTCGTAGAGAATCGCCTCCTTGCTGCCGATGTAGTGGTACAGCGCGCCCCGGCCCAGCCCGGTGGCCTCACCGATCTCGGCGACCCCGGTGCCGTGGTAGCCCGACTTCGCGAACAATTCGGCGGCCACCTGCAGGACTCGGTCCCGGTTGGCGTCGTACTTGTCGCTCATCGAAGGGCCCCTTTGTCTCCCGGCGGTCGAAGATGTGAGTCTAGACGGCCGGGATCACGGGTTCGGCGCGGCCAGCCCGGTGATCAGGGCGTCGAGAAACCCGTCGGCGATCTCCTCGGGGGTGCGGGACCCGTCGGCGGTGAGCCAGAGGTAGCTGTAGTTGAACATGCCCAGCACACCCTTGATCATCAACGGCGGCAACAGTGTGAACACCCCCTCCCGGACACCCTGGTCGAACGCGTGCCGCCAATGCGATTCGTACCGTTCGCGTGCCGCGACGACCCTCGCACGCCGATCGCCGGTCAGGGCGTGGTACTCGCGGAAGAACACCGTCCACTCCGCGCGGTGTTCGGCGACGTTGCGGAGCAGGGCCCGAGCGAGACCGCGGAGGCGGCGCTCCGGATCCGGTTCGGTGAGGGCGAGCTCGTCGGCCACGTCGTTCATCTGCGCGAGTTGCCGGCTGCTGATCGCGAACAGGACCTCCTCCTTGCTGCCGATGTAGTGGTAGAGCGCCCCGCGGCCGAGCCCCACCGCCGTGCCCAGGTCGGCGATCCCGGTGCCGTGGTAGCCCGACCGCGCGAACAGCTCGGCGGACACGCGCAGAATTTCGGCGCGGTTGAGCTCGTATTTGGTGCTCATCGAATCACCGTTCGACGTGCACGATCAGGGCCTGCCCCTGGCCGCCGCCACCGCACAGCGCCGCTGCGCCGACGCCACCGCCGCGGCGTCGCAGTTCGAGCGCGAGGTGCAGGACGATCCGTGCCCCCGAGACGCCGATCGGGTGGCCGAGCGCGATCGCGCCGCCGTTGACGTTCACCCGGTCAGCGTCGAGACCGAGGCGTTCGGACGAGACGAGTGTGACCGCGGCGAACGCCTCGTTGATCTCGACGAGATCGAGGTCGCGCGGCGCGATCCCCTCGCGTCGGCACGCGGCCTGGATGGCGTTCGACGGCTGCTCGTGCAGACCCGAATCGGGCCCCGCGACCACGGCGGGCGATCCGATCTCGGCCAGCCACGACAGTCCGAGCCGGACGGCCGTCGACTTCCGCGTGACCACGACGGCACAGGCCCCGTCGGAGATCGGTGACGAGTTGCCCGCCGTCAGCGAGCCGCCGGCGGCGAAAGCCGGAGGCAGACCGGCGAGGTCCACTGCCGAGGTGTCGGCCCGGATGCCCTCGTCGTGGCTCACGTCGGTCGACTCACCCCGACCGGACGTGACCGGAACGGGAACGATCTCGGCCGCGAAGACACCGTCCTTGCGCGCGCGTGCGGCCGCACGGTGCGAGCGTGCGGCCCACTCGTCCTGGGCCTGCCGGGTGATCCCGTACTCGGGATTCCTCGACTCGGTCAGCGCCCCCATCGACGACCCGGTGAACGCGTCCTGGAGCCCGTCGAACGCGAGGTGGTCGATCAGAACCGTGTCGCCGTACTTGTGCCCGCGACGACTGTTCCTCAGGAGGTGCGGCGCAGCGCTCATCGATTCCTGACCGCCGGCGACCACGATGTCGGCGTCGCCGGCGACGATCATCTGGTGCGCCAGCGTTATCGCGTCGATTCCGGAGAGGCACATCCGGTTGATGTTCAGTGCCGGTGTCGTCATGGGGATTCCGGCGGCCGCCGCCGCGACACGCGCCGGCAGTTGGCCGCTGCCTGCCGTGAGCACCTGGCCCATGACGACGTGGTCGACGGCGTGTGCGTCGACGCCGGCGGATTGCAGCGCACCACCGATCGCGTGGCTACCCAGTTCCTGGGCGCTCAGGCTCGACAGCGATCCCATGAAGCGTCCGAACGGGGTTCGTGCCCCCGCGACGAGGACGGTGGGGTCGTGGTCCGTCATTGTTCGTCTCCTTCGAGAGCGTGGTGCCGCCCTGCGCCCGTTCCCGGCCGCAGGGCGGCTGATGTCAGTTGTTGCGCGACGTCTCGAAGGCGTCGGAGAACGCGTACCCGTCGAGCAGACGTCCCGCGGTGACCAGGTACTGGATCGTCGGTGTCCCCTCCTCGAGCCAATTGAGGCGGGCGTCGCGGTAGAGGCGCTCGATCGGGTGCGCGCGCGTGTATCCGATTCCGCCGTGAATGAGCAGTGCCCGGTCGGTCACCCGGCCGACGGCCTCGAGACCGAACAGCTTGCACATGCTGGCCTCGGCTGGAATCCGTTCGCCCGCATCCCACT
This sequence comes from Rhodococcus wratislaviensis, assembly GCF_041228765.1. Lineage (NCBI taxonomy): Bacteria > Bacillati > Actinomycetota > Actinomycetes > Mycobacteriales > Nocardiaceae > Rhodococcus > Rhodococcus wratislaviensis. The sequence goes on from NZ_CP150488.1 coordinate 3,252,848, forward strand.
TCTGTGCAGCGTCGGCCAGGATCCCGCGCAGGGCATAGACGTCGGTAGCCATCTCTGCCAGGTAGCGCTGGATGGCCTGCCGTGTGCCGATCGGCTTGCCGAACGTGACACGGCTCTTCGCGTGGGCGATCGACAGTTCGAGGGCGCGCTCGGACGTGCCGAGCGAACTCGCGGCGATGAACACGCGGCTGATCTCCAGTGCGCGTTCGAGGTGCTCGTTTCCCTGTCCTTCGGCGCCGACGAGGGCGGTGGCGGGAACGCGGACGGAATCGAGGGTGACGCGTCCGTGCTCGGTGCCCTTGCACCCCATCGTCTCGGGAAGCGCTGCGATCGAGAGACCCGCGGTCTCGCGGGGGACGAGGAACGCGGAGACGTCCGTGGCGGTCGTCTTCGCGAAGACGATGAAGTGAGAGGCGATGTCCGAGTTGGTGATCAACCACTTCTCGCCGTTCAGAACGTAGTCGTCGCCGTCGCGCACGGCGGTCGACCCGAGGTCCGCGCCCGTCCCGAAACCCGGCTCCGTCAACGCGAACGCGACCGAGTTCCGGCCCGTGGCCGTGCCCGGCAGCACGTCCGCCTTCTGCCGGTCGCTGCCGATCTCGGAGAGCGCGTGGGCGAAGGAGTTGTGCACGTGGACGATGACCCGGAGCCCGCCCTGGACCTTCGCGAACTCGGCGATGATCGGTAGGTACTGGGCGATCGAGAGGCCGCTGCCGCCGTACTCGCGGGGGACGAGCAGACCGAGTGCGCCGATCCGCTCGAGGATGGGCATGACGATGTCGTGTGGAACCTGCTCGTCGTCCTCGATCCGTTGTTCGAGCGGATCGAGTTCGGACCAGATCGCCTCGAAAATGCGGTCCCGGAGCGTCAGGTACTCCGACTCCGGAAGTCCGACCGAATGCGTGAGTGTCGCGGTCATGGTGTTGATTCCCTTCGTTGTTGGTCGTTGCGGTCGTGGTGTGTCACAGCGCCCAGCCACCGTCGACAGTGAGGACGGAGCCTGTGCAGAATGTGGCGTCTTCGCTGAGAAAGACTGCGGCCTTCGCGATTTCGTCGACGGTGCCGAATCGGCCGAGGACGGTTTCTCGTTCGATGCGCCTGCGTGCGGAGTCGGGCACCGCGTCGGTCATGTCGGTGGTGACGAAGCCGGGGGCCAGCACGTTGACCCGGATGCCGTCACGCGCGACCTCCTTGGCGAGCGACCGACCGAAGCCGATCATCGCGGACTTCGCACCCGCGTACGCGGTGTCGCCGGGGTGACCGATCAGGCCGACGACCGACGACACCAGCACGATGCTGGGTGACCTGCCGTGCGCGAGGTGGGGCAGGGCGGCCCGGGCGAGGGCGACGGTGCCTCGGAGGTTCGTCTCTATCACGCTCCACCAGGCGTCCGGATCCGTCTCGACGAGCCGCCCGCCCGACCACTGGCCCGCGTTCAGGACGAGCGAATCGAGGTGTCCCCAGTGGGTGACGACGCGTTCCACCGCGGTGGGCGCCGTGGTGTCGTCGTGCAGGTCGAAGCGGATCGGGAGCACCTGTTCGGGGGCGTCTGCGGCGAGTTTCTCGGCGTCGTCACGTCCGGTTCGGTACGTGCATCCCACTCGGCAGCCGCGCTGCGTCAGGGCTGTGGTGACGGCGGCCCCGATGCCGCGGGAGCCGCCGGAGACCAGCGCGACGCGGGTGTCGTCGTGATCGTTCTCGTTCATGAACGGAAAATGTACTGATCGATCCAATAATAGTCCAGGATCTTCGCGAATATCTCGTTGAACTGTGAATATGCTCGTTTATTAAGCGAGGTCCGAACATGGATCGATCGGTACAAGACGTCTTGCGTTCGACGTCCGGGATGTGCTAGACCTGTGACCGTGGCCACACGGGGTGACGGCGCGGACGATGTCCGATCGGCGAATCCCGGACGAGGCCCGACGGCCCGCTCACAACCGCGGTGGCACCGGATCGACACACGGCAACCGCACCGCCCCACATCAGCAGCGATGGGAGATTCGATATGAGAGTCATCGACGACCTGGAGGTCACGCGGGTCAAACCCCGGAAGGTTGCCTTCGCGTCCTTCGTCGGAACGGCGATCGAGTGGTACGACTTCTTCATCTTCGGGACCGCGGCCGCCCTGGTATTCGGCAAGGCGTTCTTCCCGTCGTTGAGTCCGCTGTCGGGAACGCTGGCAGCGTTCGCGACATTCGGTGTCGCGTTCGTGTCGCGTCCCGCAGGCGCGATCGTCTTCGGGCACTTCGGAGACCGGATCGGCCGCAAGAAGATGCTGGTGTTCTCCCTGGTGCTGATGGGTTCGTCGACGGTCGCGATCGGACTCATCCCCACCTACGGAGCGATCGGTCTCGCGGCGCCCGTGCTGCTCGTCCTCGCGCGCCTGGCACAGGGCTTCGCGGTCGGCGGAGAATGGGGCGGCGCGGTACTGATGGCCGTCGAACACGCACCGCGCGAGAAGCGGGCGTTCTACGGCAGCTGGCCGCAGGCCGGCGTTCCTGCCGGACTCGTACTCGCGACGCTCGCGTTCCTCCTGGTCGAGCAGCTTCCGGAGGATCAGGTGCAGGCATGGGGATGGCGGCTGCCGTTCCTGGCCAGCGCCGGGCTGGTCGCGGTCGGAATGTACGTGCGACTGAAGGTCGTCGAATCGCCGGAGTTCGAGAACGTCAAGCGCAACAAGAAGATTGCCGACTTCCCGATCCTCGCGGTCCTGCGGGGCGAGAAGCGCGCGCTGGGCGTCGGGATTCTCACCCAGGCCGCCTCCCTCGTGCCGTTCTACCTTGTCACCGTCTTCGTCCTGTCGTACGGTCCGAAGGAACTCGGAATCTCGCGGCAGACGATTCTGTTGAGCATCCTCGTCGCGTGTGTCCTCGACATCCTGTCCGTGCCCTACGCGTCGATGATCGCGGACCGGATCGGAGCACGGAAGATGTTGATCTACGGGTCCCTCTACATGGCGGCGATCGCGTACCCGTTCTTCTGGTTGCTGTCGACCGGCGCGGGTGTCGCCGTCCTGCTGGCGATGATTCTGATCATCACCATCGGTCACGCCGTCACCTATTCCGCGGTGGCCGGATACGTCACCGGTCTGTTCCCGGCCGAAGTCCGGTACACCGGCGCGTCCGTCGCCTATCAGTTCGGTGGTGTCGTCTTCAGCGCTCCCGCACCGTTCATCGCGGTGGCGATCGCTGCCGAGACGGACGGGTCGTGGGCCCTGGCCGCGTACATCGCCGCGGCGTGCGCCATCACCGTGCTGGTCCTGACCCTGACGAAAACTGCAAAGGTGAATCACTGATGCCTCTCGACAGACTCGCCACGTCCGCACTCGCCGGCGCCTGGCAGGACATCGAATCCCTGCTGGACCGAGACCCGTTCGGTGGCGACTTCAACACCGCCCACGAAATCTGCACCCGCTATGCGACCGACCCGAACCGGGTGGCGCTCACCGTCCGGCACGAGGACGGCTCGGCCGACCGCTGGACGTACCGCGAACTCGACAGGCTCGCGGCCAAGGCGGCACGGGTGTTCGCCTGCGCGGGGCTGAAGCGGGGAGATCGCGTCGGCGGACTGCTCTCGCGGCAGGTCGAGAGTTGGATCACCGCACTGGCGGTGTGGCGCTCCGGGCTGGTGTACGTGCCCTTGTTCGGCGGGTTCGCCCCGGACGCGATCGGCCTGCGCCTCGACGCGGCGGGAGTCCGCGCGATCGTGGTCGATCAGCGGTACCGACCGTCGCTCGCGGAGGCGCAGGCGACCCACGGACTCGATCCGGCCGTGTTCGTCGTCGGCGACGTCGCGGCCGGCACGGGCGACCGGTCCTTCTGGACGGAGGTCGAGCGGGCCGACGCCGACGGCCCGCTCGCGACCACGGCACTCGGGGACACCGCCACCCTGCTGTTCACCAGCGGAACATCCGGAACACCGAAGGCGTGCACCATGACCCACGCCACTTTCGTCTCCGTCCTGCCCTACGCGAAGAGTGTTCTCGGGGCGACCCGCGACAGCGTCGTCTTCTCGACGTCGGATCCGGCGTGGGCATTCGGGCTGTACAGCACCGGTGCCGCCGTCATGGCACTGGGCGTGCCGCGCGTCATGTACTCCGGGAAGTTCGTCCCCGAGGCCTGGCATCGCGTCATCCGGGAAGAGAAGGCCACGATCCTCACCACCGCGCCGGCCGCGTTGCGGCGACTCACGGCGACCTTCGCGCAGGACGGGGTGCCGCCGACGCTCCGGACCGTTGCCGCTGCCGGCGAACCACTGACCGCCGCGGTCGCGGCGGCCTGGGCCGGCACCGGTGCGCCCGCCGTGCGCAACGGGTACGGACTGTCCGAGGTCGGCATGCTGCTGGGCGACACCCAGGGCACCGAAACGCGGTCCGGTCCGGGCTGGATGTCCGCCACGATTCCGGGTTTCGACACCTTCCTCGCGGACCGAGACGGTCAACCGGTGGCCGAGGGCCAACCGGGCCTGATCGCGGTACGGCGGCCCCGGCACCAGATGTCCAGCGGGTACGAGAACGCCCCCGATCTGTGGGCCGACCGCTGGCGCGGCGACGTGTTCCTCACCGAGGACCGGGCTGTCACGGACCCTGACGGACGGTGGCAGATACTCGGCCGGGACGACGACATGATCATCGCGTCGGGCCACAACATCAGTCCGGTCGAGGTCGAGAACGCGCTGTTGCAGCACCCGGCGGTCGCCGACGCCGCGGCAGTCGCGTACGACGATCCGATCCGCGGCGGAGTGGTCCGGGTTGTCGTCGTCCGCGCGGACACCCGGGCCGACGACAGCGACCTCGTCACGCAACTGAAACACCTTGTCGCGCAGCGGGTCGGACCCTATGCGGCACCCAAAGTCGTCGACTTCCGTCCCGAACTCCCGCGTACCGAAGTCGGCAAGTTGCGCCGGGCGGCCGTCCGCGAACTCCCGACCACATCAACAGGGGCAACCGCATGCGCGCAATGAGGGTCACCGCGCTCGACGGTCCCCGGGCGCTCGCCCCGGTCGAGGTCGACGAGCCCGTCGCGGACGAATTCGCGATCCTGGTCGAGGTTCACGCGGTAGGGGTGTCGTTCCCGGATCTTCTCCTCACCCAGGGCCTGTACCAGTACAAGCCGGAACTTCCCTTCGTCCCCGGCGGCGAGGTCGCCGGGATCGTGCGGTCAGCGCCGGACGGCAGCGGATATTCCCCCGGGGACCGGGTCGTCGGATTGACCGGTGTGGGGGGCGCGATGGCCGACGTCGTCGCACTGCCGCCGGAGACGACTTTTCCACTTCCCGACTTGATTTCGATGTCCGCGGGCGCCGCACTGCTGTTCAACTACCTCACCGTGCATTTCGCGCTGGTTCGTCGTGGACGCCTCGAGGAGGGTGAGTCGGTACTCGTCCAGGGCGCGGCGGGAGGCATCGGCACCGCCGCGATCACACTGGCACCTCACCTCGGTGCGTCGCGGACCATCGCGGTCGTCAGTAGTGAGGAGAAGGCGGAATACGTGCGGGGTCTCGGCGCCTCCGATGTCGTGGCCACCGGGAATTGGCGGGACGAGGTCCTCGCGATCACCGACGGCCGCGGTGTGGATGTCGTGGTCGACCCGGTCGGGGGCGATCGCTTCACCGACAGCGTCCGATCCCTGGCGACGAGCGGGAGGATTCTCGTGATGGGTTTCACCGGCCGGGGCATCCCCACGGTGAAGGTGAACCGACTGCTCCTGAAGAACGCGTCCGCAGTGGGAGTCGCGTGGGGCTCGTGGTGGGCCGAGGACCCCGGACGATTGTCCGCGCAGTGGAGCGAATTGTTCCCACTTCTGTCGTCGGGCGCGTTGATGATTCCGGAGCCGACGCGGTACCCGTTCGATGCGGCAGCCGAGGCCCTGCTCGATCTCGAACACCGCCGAACCGTCGGGAAAAGTGTTCTCACCCTCCGGTGAGGCGGCTCCGCCGCCCGTGAGTGGTTAACGAGTGCCTGCACTCGTTAACCACTCACGGGCCGTAGGCCTAGGCTCTCCCTCATGGAAACCGAGTTCGTCCGCTGGACCGAGGACGGCACCGAGCATTCGGCGGTGTGGCGGTCCACCAGCGGGGCGACGCCCCCGAAGAAGATCCGGGTGGCCGACGACTCGATGACCGCCGACGAGGCCTACCGCCTGGCGTGTGAGGGGACGGCGCTGCTGTGGCGCGGCGACTTCCACAACGCCCGCCAACTCGGCACCGCCGTCGCCGCCCGCACCGACCGCAAGACCCGCAAAACGTCCACCGACCCCGCTACCGCGTTCCATCTGCACCGGCAGACGCAGTCGCGGCGGGCGGGGATCCTGGGGATGCTGCTGGTGCCGTTCGACGCCGACCAGACCGTCCCGCTGCGACGCGCCCCCGACGTCCGGCAGGCGGTGCTCGAGGCGTACGGACCCACAGACCAGCCGACGGTCACCACACTGCGCGACCTGCTCGGGGCGATCGGCGCTCACGAGTGGCAGAAGAAGGGCGTCGAGATCCCCGCCCTCGGGGCTCGCATCCACCCCGGTTACGGCGTGTTCTCACCGATTCGCGGCGAATACGTCGACCTCGTCGCCGACACCCCGCTCCCGTCCCTCGTAACGGCGTTCGACATCGGCACCGGCACCGGTGTGCTGGCCGCCGTCCTCGCGCACCGCGGCGTCGAGAAGGTGATCGCGACCGAACTCGACGCGAACGCGCTCGCCTGCGCCCGGGCGAATCTGGACCGGCTCGGCTACGCCGGTCAGGTGCAGGTGGTGGAAACGGATCTGTTCCCCGCGGGCCGGGCACCGCTGGTCGTGTGCAACCCGCCGTGGATTCCCGCCCGCCCCACGTCGCCGATCGAGTACGCGATCTACGACCCGGACAGCCGGATGCTCCGCGGTTTCCTGGGCGGCTTGGCCGAGCACCTCGAGCCCGGGGGAGAGGGCTGGCTCATCCTGTCCGACATCGCCGAGCACCTCGGACTGCGGACCCGCGAGGAATTGCTGACCCTGATCGCCGACGCCGGACTGACCGTCCTCGGGCGCCGCGACGTGGCGCCCCGGCATGGCAAGGTCGCCGACCGTTCGGATGCGCTGCACGCCGCGCGCAGGCGGGAAGTGACGTCGCTGTGGCGGCTCGGTGCGCAGGACTCGCCCGCCGGGTGGTAACGGGGACGCACTCCGGAACGGTCTCCATGTAGGTCATTGATTTCACCTACCTCGAGGAACCGCGAGATGACGTCGCCCCCGCCCGTGCTGGCCAGTGAGTCGCGGCCCACCGGTGCGGAGCGGGGAACTCGGGCGTTCACGAGATGGTGCGACCCGCTCCTCCTCGGACTCGTGGCGGTCGCGATCTCGGGCTTCCGGTCCTGGTCGCCGTCGTTCTGGCACGACGAGGCGGCCACCGTCTCGGTCGCGGGGCGCGACATCCCCGACATGGTGCGGTTGCTGTTCGACGTCGACGCCGTCCACGGCGCGTACTACCTGGGAATGCATGCGTGGCTGCGCCTCGTCCCCCTGACCGAGTTCTGGGTGCGACTGCCCAGCGTGGTGGCCGTGGGGATCGGCGCCGCCGGGCTCGTCGTGCTCGGAAAGCTGGTGTCGACGCGACGGGTGGCGCTGGTCGCGGCGCTCGTGTTCGCGATCCTGCCGCGGGTGACGTCCGCCGGCATCGAGGCGCGCTCGTATGCGCTGTCCGCGGCGCTGGCGGTGTGGGTGACCGTCGTGTTCGGCGTGGCCGTGCGTCGCGGCCCTCCGCGACATCTCGCGGGGATCGACGGCCGCGGAACTGGGCGGATTGTGGGACGAGACGCTGGCGCCCGATCGCATCGCGGACCAGATCAGGAGCTGTCCGGCGATCTGGCTGCTGACCGACCGCTCCGCGGGTGTCGACAGCCACACCGGGTCCGCCGTCGATTCCCGTGATCCGGTGGCGCTCGGCGCCAACTTCCGCGTCGTGCGGTCCTACGGTTTCGCCGTTCAGGAGCGGTGGCAGCTCAACGTCAGCCAGGTCGTCCACTTCGTCCGGCCCGCCGCGTAGCGACTCACTTCGCCGCGCCCAACCCGACCATCGTCCCCGACGTCAGGTAGACCAGGCGGGTGTCCGACGCCGCGACGACGGGTGTGCTGCCCCACGAGTCGTCGTCGATCACGGTCCGCAGGGGGAGTACCCACAGTTCCTCGCCGGACCGGACGTTCTCGGCCCGCAGGACATCGGATTCGAGCAACACTGCGGTGTCGCCCTCTGCGGCGACGACGGTGCCGTACGAGTCGGAGTTTCGTTGCCACAGCCGTTTCCCGGACCTCAGGTCGAGTGCGGCTTCCGTCTTGCCCTCGTAGTCGCGCAGCAACGCGACATCCCCCAGGACGGCGACGGCGGTGCCCTGCGTGGTGTTCGGGCCGTACGACTCCGGAGTGTTGACTCGCGGCGTCGACACGAGATCCGAGCTCGTCCACAGCAGTTCGCCCGTCGCCCGGTCGTAGGCGCCGTCACCGAGCAGCACCGGAATCGTGGTGTCGGCGGGGCGATCGGCTGCGAGGGTGTGCACCGCCTCCACGTCCGATGCCGCGAGGACGCGACCGGTGCGATCGACGGCCTCGGAGCCCAGCACCGTGCTCAGGGTGCAGTCGCTGTGGACGCGGACAACCACCCCGCCCTCGGTGGCCCGGGCGGACTGCGTGCAGTCGGGCAGAGTGCGGGTGAACGTCGGTGTCCCGGTCGCGAGGTCGAACCCCGCCACCTCCCCGCCGAGTTCGAGCACACCCTGACCGTGCTCGGTGCTCATGAGGTTGCCGAACGCGTCCTCCCACGCCGAGCCGAGGTCGAACCGCTGCGACCAGCGGGCATCGGGGTCGGTGGGCACACCGCTGTGGACCCGGATATCGTCGGATTCCGGGTCGCCTTCCATCACGTACAGCCAGTCGTCGGCAGCCGTCATCGCGAGGATCGTCCAATCGGTGGGAGTGCGGGTCACGGAGCCGTTCTCGGTGTCGACCGCCAGGATGACGGGTGCGTCCTCGAAGGGAGTCGTGTAACAGACCATCCGCCCGGCAGCGAGGGTGTCGGCGCACCCGCCCAGCGACTCGACCGGCGTCTCCCAGCGCACCGATCCGGTGTCGGCGTCCACCCCGGCCAACCGCGTCTCGTCCAGCCCGGACGTCTGCTGGTTCACCAACCCGATCATGGTGACCAGCACCTGTCCGGCGTCGACGAATCCCGGCTCGCCCGAGTCGAATCCGCTGCCGTACACAGGGTTGCGGAAGACGGCGAACTGTCGATCGAAGGTGGCTGCCGCATCCAGCGACCACTCGGGGCCCGGTGCCCCGGGCGACGCCTCCGGGGCGTCGGGACCCACAAAGCCGGTGACCACGGGGATGTGCACCTCCTGATATTCCGGTTCGTGCACGATCACGGTGGCGACGGCGCCGGCGACGGTCACGGCCGCCACGAGCGCTGCGGCCCAAAGATTTCGGGTACTCGTGTCGAGGCCCATGTCGGCTACAACTCCAGTCCGGGGGTCGTGGCCAGGGATTCGAGAAGCTCGTAGGGGAGCGGGCTGGCCGGCAGCGTGGAGGTCGAGCTGACCGACACCCGGATGCCCGACGGCCGTGTCAGCGTCACGTAACGGCCGGCCTCGTCGACGGCGGGTCCACCGGGGTCGGACGCCGCGGAGGTGTACCCCTCCCGTCGCTCCAGTACGGAGCCGTCCGGCAGTCGGGTGGCCTTCGCGGCCTGCGGGTCGTAGGACGGGTCGTACCTGTCCGGCTCGGGCGGAACGGTGTAGCCGCCCTCGATCGAGATCCGCAGGGTCCCCTCGGATCCGGGTGTGGTGACGTCGACACTCTCACACACCGCGTTGTCGCTGTACTCGGCCAATTGCAGCGATCCGAGCGGTTTCGACAGCGCGATATTCCGGTCGCGCCAGGCGTCGTCGAGCACGGCATTCAGCCTGTCCAGATCGGCGTGGGTCAGCGCCGGCCCGTCGTCCTCGGAGCCGATCCCGGACCCGCATGATGTCGGGGGAGGTGGAGTACCCGATGGAACGGGTGTGCTCACCCGCAGTTCGGGGCGCAGCACGATGGCGGTGAGTTCGTCGAGGGTCAGTGGGATGGTGCCGCTGTACTTGTTGCCCGGGTCGGCCTCGGCGAAGTTCTCGTCGGTGGCGTTGGCGTGGATCCAGGTGCCGTCCGGGAAGTAGCCGGCGACACTCCGGGACAGTGTGCGGTGGCCCTCGTACTCGGACCACGTGTCGTCCGCATCCAGCACCGTGCCGTCGGGCAGCGTCGTGCGACGGTCGAGTTCCCCGGCCACACACGGCGGAATCGGCCTGTCCGCCTTGCTGACCGACAACCACAGCGACCCGGGGGAAGAGTCCCGGAGCAGTGGTCCCCGAGCGCTGGTGACGCCGCCGAAGTCGTCCTCGACGTCCGGTGGCTGCTCGTACTCCGGAATCGGCTCGAACAGCAACGACTCCGTGGGGCTGACGAGGGGGATCTCCACCGCCTCCGGCAGGGCGCCCTGGACGGCGGCAGTCATGGCCGAGGCCTTGAGTGCCGAGAACCACGGGTAACGCGGGTTGTCGTAACTCTGCTCGCCTCCGACCCACATGGCGAAGGCTTCCCCTTCCGACGGCGGTTCCACCGTCGCGCAACCGGGGATGTCGACGGGATACTCGACCGTCGGGGTGACGTACGACGGAAGCCCAGCTGCGTCCTCGACAGTGGCCGTGCCGGATCCGGAATCGAGCAATCCCGCGACGATCACCCCGCACGCCATGATCGACACTACGACGAGTGCCGTCGTCCAGCGGTCTTTGCGCCTGTCCGCCCCGTCGCTCATGTGCCCCCACCCGTGTCGCAGGCGCTCACCCCGAACGAAGGAGCATCCGAAGTCCTATTCGTCACGATTGCGAACAGCGTTACCGCCCGTGAGCGGTTGACGAGACTCCGGACTCCTTAACCACGCACGGGCGCGGAGCGCCTACCGCCCCTGCGGATAGGGGAGATGGGCGCTGCTGTCCTCGTTGACGAGTACGGCCCGGCCCAGTTGCGGGAAGGCGCGTTGCGCGCACGCGGGCCGGTCGCACACCTTGCAGCCCGCGCCGATCGGGACGACCGTGCTCGGGTCGTCCGTCTGGATTCCACGCGAATAGACCAGCCGATCGGCGTACCCGAGGTCGCAGCCGAGACCGATCGCGAAATTCCGTTCCGGAGCGAGGTAACCGAGACCGCCGCTGTGGGTGGTCCGCGCGATCCACAGGTAGGCGCGCCCGTCCGGCATCTTCGACACCTGCGTGAGGATCCTCCCCGGATTCGCGAACGCCTCGTGGACCACCCACAGCGGGCAGCTGCCGCCCACCCGGGAGAAGTGAAACGCGGTGGCGGACTGACGCTTCGAGATGTTCCCGGCGCGGTCGGTGCGGACGAAGAAGAACGGCACGCCGCGCTGACCCGGTCGTTGCAGCGTGGACAGCCGGTGACAGATCGTCTCGAACCCCACCTCGAACTTCAGGCTCAGCAGGTCGATGTCGTAGCGGAGCGACTCGGCGGCGCCCAGGAACAGCGTGTACGGAAGGATCAGTGCCCCGGCGAAGTAGTGAGCCAGCCCGATTCGCGCGAGCGCCGCGGATTCGGCGGTCAACGACTCGTCCTCCGCGACGATCGCGTCGATCGTCTCCGACTGCGTGAAGAACGCCACCTGCATCGCGATCTGGAACGCGCGCTGACCGGCGGTGAGCCGTCGGGCCAGCGTCAGCGTGCCTGCCTCGGCGTCGTACAGTCGCTTGGGGCCCAGCTGATCCGGTTCGTCGGTGCGGATGCGCACGGTCACCCCGTGCCGGTCGCGGAGGATGCGGGCCAACTGGAGGTCGAGCGCGCCGATCGTCAGTCCGTTGCCCCTGAACATCTCCTCGGCGGCGTCGTCGAGGCGACCGATGTGGTTGCGCCGATCGTAGAAGAAGTCCCGCACCTCCTCGTAGGGCATCGGCACGTGCGCCGGATCCGGCGCCGCGTCCCCGGATATCTGGGCGGAGAACTGGTCGAGTTGGTCGGTGGTCGCCCGCAACCGGCGGTGCAGCATCACGAGTGTTCGCCCCACGGCGGGCATCCGGGCGACGAGTTCGTCGATCTCCGCCAGCGACACCTCGCCGGACTCGGACGTGTCCACCAGCGCCTCGTGCACGTCCGCGACCAGCCGGGCATCGGTGTCGGAGGCGAAGAACTGGACGTCGAGATCGAACACCTCGTTCAGCTTGAGCAGTACCGGCACCGTGAGCGGCCGCTGGTCGTTCTCGAGCTGATTGACGTAGCTCGGCGACAGCCCGAGGCTCTTCGCGAGAGCCAGTTGCGACAGCCGGCGTTCCTCCCGGAGCCGCCGCAGCCGGGGTCCGGCGTACATCTTCTTCATGCGTCCCACTCCTTGCTCCCCGCGCCACAGACAGTACCCAACGAGAATTCGCAGCATTCGCAAGTTTGCCGGGTTCGATACGCACGAATAGGCCTTTGCGAGGTCTTTCTTGCCCCCGAGACCTCTGCGTAGCGTGCGAAAGGAAGGACGAGGACCACGGGAGGAAACGATGAAGACACATCTCGTACGCACGCGACGCTCGGCGGAGGAGTTCCCCAGAAACGAACACCTGGCCTGGAAGATCGCGGAAGTGGTCACCGACCCCGTCGAGGTGTCCGGAGCGACGGCGGAGATGATCGTCAACCGGATCATCGACAACGCCGCCGTCGCCGCGGCCTCACTGACCCGCCGCCCCGTGTCGAATGCCCGGGCGCAGGCGCAGTCGCATCCCTACAGCCCAGGGTCGACTGTGTTCGGTGTCGGCGGAACCTACTCGCCCGAATGGGCGGCCTGGGCCAACGGTGTGGCGGTGCGGGAGTTGGACTTCCACGACACGTTCCTCGCCGCCGAGTACTCGCACCCCGGTGACAACATTCCGCCGATCCTCGCGGTCGCCCAGCACGCCGGCCTCGGCGGACGCGACCTGATCCGCGGCCTCGCCACCGGCTACGAGGTTCAGATCGACCTGGTGCGAGCAATCTCCCTGCACGAGCACAAGATCGACCACGTCGCGCATCTCGGCCCGTCGGCGGCGGCCGGGATCGGCACCGCACTTGGCCTCGACACGGACACGGTGTACCAGGCGATCGGTCAGGCCCTGCACCTGACGACGGCGACGCGGCAGTCGCGCAAGGGCGAGATCTCCAGTTGGAAGGCGTACGCCCCGGCGCTCGCCGGCAAGGTGGCCGTCGAGTCCGTGGATCGGGCGATGCGGGGCGAGGGGTCTCCGTCGCCGATCTGGGAGGGGGAGGACGGTGTCATCGCGTGGCTGCTCGGCGGACCGGACAAGGAGTACCACGTTGCGTTGCCCGGCCCGGGTGAGGACAAGCGTGCGATCCTCGACAGCTACACCAAGGAACACTCGGCCGAGTACCAGAGTCAGGCGCCCATCGACCTCGCGCGCCGGATGCGGGAGCGGATCGGGGATCTGTCGCAGATCGCGTCGATCGTGCTGCACACCAGCCACCACACGCACGTCGTGATCGGCACCGGTTCGAACGACCCGCAGAAGTTCGACCCCACCGCCTCCCGCGAGACGCTCGACCACTCGGTGATGTACATCTTCGCCGTCGCGTTGCAGGACGGAACGTGGCACCACGAGCGCTCCTACGCCCCCGAGCGGGCGCAGCGCCCCGACACGGTGGAGTTGTGGCGCAAGATCTCCACCGCAGAGGACCCGGAGTGGACGCGCCGCTACCACTCGACCGACCCGGACGAGAAGGCGTTCGGCGCCCGTGCCGAGATCACGCTGAAGAGCGGGGAGGTTCTCGTCGACGAACTCGCCGTCGCGGACGCGCATCCGCTCGGTGCCCGGCCGTTCGCCCGCGACCAGTACGTCGCCAAGTTCCGCACCCTCGCCGACGGTGTGGTCGCGCCTGCCGAGCAGGACCGCTTCCTCGACGCCGCGTACCGCGCTGCCGACCTGTTGCCCGGTGAGCTGGACCAGTTGACGTTCACCGTGACGGAGGACGTGCTCGCCCGCGCACCGAAGCTGCCGAAGGGACTGTTCTGATGACCGGGCTGATCGCCGCGGCCACGTCGGCGGCCGACAAGCGGAAGGCGTTCCGGGCCGGGCTCGGCTCGGGCACGCTGCAGCGCCTGCCCGGAGCCTTCAACCCGTTGGTGGCCAAGCTGATCCAGGAGATCGGCTTCGAGGGCGTCTACGTCTCGGGCGCCGTCGTCTCCGCGGACCTCGCCCTGCCCGACATCGGACTGACCACCCTGACCGAGGTCGCGGGACGGGGGCAGCAGATCGCCCGCGTCACCGACCTGCCGGTCCTGATCGACGCCGACACCGGGTTCGGGGAACCGATGAGCGCGGCGCGCACTGTCACGGTCCTCGAGGACGCCGGGATCGCCGGCTGCCACCTCGAGGACCAGGTGAACCCGAAACGCTGCGGCCATCTCGACGGCAAGGCGGTGGTGCCGACGGACGAGATGGTGCGGCGGATTCGGGCGGCGGCCTCGGCGCGCCGCGATCCGAACTTCGTGATCTGCGCCCGCACCGACGCCCGCGGAATCGAGGGGCTCGACGCGGCGATCGACCGGGCCAAGGCGTACGTCGACGCCGGCGCGGACCTCGTGTTCACCGAGGCCCTCGCCGAAGAGTCGGAGTTCGAGAAGTTCCGCGCGGGCATCGCCGTCCCGTTGCTCGCGAACATGACGGAATTCGGTAAATCCGAGCTGATTTCGGCGACGACGCTGCAGGACATCGGGTACAACGCGGTGATCTACCCGGTGACCACGCTGCGGCTCGCGATGTACGCGGCCGAGGCCGGACTGTGGCAGATCGCCGAGGAGGGAACGCAGGCCGGTCTGCTCGATCGGATGCAGCACCGCAGCCGGCTCTACGAACTGCTCGACTACGAGCGTTACAACGAATTCGACTGCGGCATCTTCAATTTCCGGATCGAGGGGAGTGGGTCATGACCGAAGCAATTCCCACCATCTACAAGGGGCTGGCCGGTGTCGTCGTCGACACCACCGCCATCTCCAAGGTGGTGCCGGAGACCAATTCGCTGACCTACCGCGGTTACGCGGTGCAGGACCTGGCGGCGCACTGCAGCTTCGAGGAGGTGGCGTATCTGCTCTGGTACGGCGAACTCCCGACCCCCGCGCAACTGGAACTGCTCTGCCAGCGTGAGCGGGCGGCACGCCGCGCGGACCGCTCCCTGCTGTCGCTGCTGGCGAAGATGCCCGACAACTGCCACCCCATGGACGTGGTGCGCACGGCGATCAGTTACCTCGGTGCGGAAGACCCGGCGGAGGACGACAATTCACCGTCCGAGAACCTCGCGAAGGCGCTGCGCATGACGGCGGTGCTGCCCACGATCGTGGCCGCCGACTTCCGGCGCAGGCGCGGACAGGACCCGATCGCACCGCACTCGCACCTGGGGTTCGCGGAGAACTTCCTGAACATGTGCTTCGGGGAAGTGCCCGATCCGGCCGTCGTCACGGCATTCGAGGTGTCGCTGATCCTGTATGCGGAGCACAGTTTCAACGCGTCCACGTTCGCGGCCCGCGTGGTGACGTCGACACTGTCCGACATCTACAGTGCGGTCACCGCGGCGATCGGGGCGTTGAAGGGTCCGCTGCACGGCGGCGCCAACGAGGCCGTCATGCACGACATGCTCGAGATCGGCGATCCGGACCGCGCCGAGGAGTGGCTGCTGGGCAAACTCGCCGCCAAGGACAAGGTGATGGGTTTCGGTCACCGGGTCTACAAGAACGGTGACTCGCGGGTGCCGACCATGAAGGCGGCGCTGCACGACGTCGCCGCCGCCACCGGCGGCGAGAAGTGGGTGCGGATGTACGACATCCTGGAGAAGACGATGGCCGGCGCCACCGGGATCGCGCCGAATCTCGACTTCCCGACCGGTCCGGCGTACTACCTGATGGGATTCGACGTGGAAATGTTCACGCCGATGTTCGTGATGAGCCGGATCACCGGGTGGACCGCCCACATCATCGAGCAGGGCGCGTCGAACAGTCTGATCCGCCCGCTCAGCGAGTATTCGGGCGTCCCCCAGCGGTCCGTCGTCGCCTGACGGCTTGTGCGCCTTTGTGGTTGCTGCTGCTACCAGAAAGGCGCACGGGCGCTAGCGCTTCTTGACGTGCGAGACGATTTCCGGATCGCTCTGTCCGGTCGTCTTCATCTTCTTCTCGGCGCGCTTCTCCTTCAGCGACTTACCGGATTTCTTCGACATGGAATTGCGGGGCGATTTGTCAGCCATGGACCATCCCTGAATGCGGAACCTGGACGGCTCCGATAGTGCTGACAGTACGCCACATCCCGGGAAACCCGGACCGATCGTCGAAAGGGCGGCTCCTAGGACGACGGATCGTCGAACAGGGTCTGCTCCTCGGGGTTGGTGAACAGTCCCATCTGCTCGGGCCGCGGCTTGCTGTCGGGAGCACTCGTCGTCGGTGGCAGCACGACGGTCCGGAGGGCGTGGCGCAGGGCGCCGACGATGCGCTCCCAGTGGTCCGCCGACGCGTCGTCGGTCTCACGCAACCGGGATACCCAGGCGGTGCCGGTGTCCAGGAGCACGAGGATCCGGTCGCGGTCGTGACCGCAGACGTCGGCGACGACAGCCGGATCGGCGTCCTCCCCGGGCCCGGAATCGAGATGGAACAGTGTCTGGAGTTCCTTCGGCAGGTCGGTCGACGACATCCGGCTCTCGGCGCGGGGTGCCGCGTCCACTTCCGGTTCGGGTTCCTCGTCGGGGCCGGAGTCCCGGTTGAAGAACAGTTCGCCACCGAACCGGGACGCGAACTCGTTGTCGACTGTGCGCAGGAAATCGGAGAACGCCTTGCAGCTGTCCGTGAGGTGCTGCGGGACGAACGGGTTGCCCGACACTTCCAGGAATGCCGACAACCGGTCGTCGACCAGTACGAACTTGATCCGCGACCACGTGCGGTTGAGGTCGGCGGTGACCTCGGCGGCCCGGGTGCGGTCGCTGATGTCGTGCACCAGCGGCGCGAACAGTTGCACGTCGACGGTGTCGGCGAGCGGGCCGACGAACAGGATGGTGTTGCCCATCCGGATCGGGACGTCCCCGTCCGGGTCGCGTTCGGGCAGCAACCCGAGCATCGGTACCAGCGCGAGCGTGATCAGTTCGTGCAGATGCTCGACGTCGCGCGGGACCACGGCGGCCGCGGGGTCGAGCTGCGCGACCAGCGGCGGCCGCACCGCAACCGGGTCGAACGTGGCCTCGGGATCCGTGCTCGACGTCTCGGTGCTCAGGAACGCGGGATGCGTGATTCCCCAGACGTCGCGGAACGCGGCCACGGCCATCGCGGCCAGCTGATCCGACCACGACAGTTTCTTGTCGACGTAGAACGCGGGAGAGCCGTCGTCGGGTTCGTCGTCCGGACCGCGGGTCGGCCGGTTCCAGCCCAGCTCGGTGAGGTACGTCTGCTCGGCCTCGGTCAGCGCGCGGTCGGGGTGCAGGTAATGGTTCGACGGCACCTCGCAGCGCACCGTGTCACCGTCCCACACGACGAACTGGATGCACGGCATCAGCCCCTGGGATTCGTCGAGCTCCTCGAATCCCGATTCGAGGACCAGAAGGTCCTCGTCCTGCATCGCTGCCAGATAGTCCGCGAGGCGCCGCTGGAACTCGGCCCAGTCGCGGTTCACGCTCGAATCCAGATCGAAGTCCTGCATGTCTGCTCCGTCCGGGTCGGCCACGAATCACCTACTTCCGCTCTATACGGTAGCGGCGATCGCCGACACCGCAGCGCGGGAGGGTGCGGTGGGCTCAGACGGGGTGACCGGCCGCGATCCGTCCGGTCAGCCGGGTGACGGCGTCGAGAAGGTCCCACGACGTCCCGGGTTCCACCGCCACGGAGCTGTCGCCCCACACGAGGTACCGGCCGTCGCCCTCGATGTCCCGCCACGCCAGACCGCCGACGGGGCGTGGTGAGTGCCGCGGGCCGCGGATGACGGTGACGACCCCCTGGCTCGTCGACGGCCGGTCGAGGATCCGGGCCGCCCGGGCGCTCCCGGCCGGTGTCGACGGGATCACGACGCCCGCCGCCGTGCCCGCGTCGGCGTCGGGGAGCTGAGCGATCAGCTGCCTGCCGACGTCGTATGGTTCGCAGTTCCGGATCACCACGTCGGCGCCCGGATGCTGCACCGCCGCGACCCCGTGTCCCCGAGCGAGTGCTCCCGTCATGCGGATCGGGGTACTACCGTCGTCCGCATCCGCCGAACCCGAGATCTCGATCCGGAGGTCGGGTTCGGCGAGCACCAGCAGCGCCGAATCGAGCGGGTCGTGTTCGGGTCCGGAGAAGTCGGCGCGGATCCGGCGCTGCTCCGCCTCGTACTCGTCGGCGGTGGCCAGCGTGCTCGTGACCTCGAACGGATACGGAATGCGGTCCTGGCCGGTCCGCGCCCACAGCGCCGAGAACTGCGGACCGCGCAACACCCAGTGCGCCACGACTATTCGCCGATCACCGCGGGTGTGACGAGGGGCAGTTTCCCGACGAGTTCGCTTCCCTCGTCGATGCTCTCGAGGTACGTCGGGGGTTCCTCCTCGACTTTCCGCGCGGCGGGCACGGCCGGACCGCTGGACCGCCCGGGGCCGGGCGTCCGGTGAGAGGACACGATGCTGCGCGCGTACTGCGCCACCTCGCCGCCGACGGCCCCGGCCAGCGCCGCACCCGCGATCGAACCCGGCGCAACCGGTGCGGTCGCCGGCGGGTCCTCGAGCAGCACCTGGCCGCTCCTGCGGTGCTCATTGCGCGGGACGGATTCGGACTCGGGCTCGGCCACCTGCTGATCGCTGGGTATGCCGTGCACTCCGTTCGGTCCGATGTCGAAGCCCACCGGCTGACCGTGGGCCGTTGCCGCGGCGTGGGTCGCGGCGAGGCCGGCAGTGGGGAGGTGTTCGTCCGGATCGCGATACGCCGACGCGTAAAGGGTGTCCATGGCGGCCTTCGCGTCCTGTTCCGCGGCATCGGCGTCGGCTTCCGCGGTCCAGTTGCCCGGCAGCACCCGGGTCCAGTCGGTCGGGTGGTCGCCGGGAAGGGCCACCGCGCCGCGCACCGCTTCGGCGCCGGCGGTCGCGTGCCGCAACGCATCACCCACATCGGTGAACCGGCTCCCGACCTGCCCGGCGCAGGCGGCGTAGTCGTCGAGCGCCGACGCCACCGCGGTCGCGGTCGGCCCACGCCAGCCGGTGTCGACGGCGGCGCGGGTCGTGTCGTGGAATGCCGTGACCGACTCCTGGAATCGCCGTCCGAGGTCGTCCCAGGCCGCGGCGACCGCACCGGACTCGGCGGGCCTCAGCGCGTCGACCGCGCTCCGAATGGCGCGGTGATCCCACTCGCCCGACCGAAAATTCTCCCCGCCATTCATCCCCGACCTCCGATGCTGGACACTCACGGTCCCGGAGTGGACCCCCCAATCCGGCGGGAAGCCACCTTACCGACTCCTGCACGGGGCTTGTCGGCGCTCCCGAGCGTCAGCCCCGCGGTCTGGTGGTGAGGGGCGGGATGGTGATCACCGGACGCGTCGTCGTGGTGGTGGTGACCGGCGGTAGCGTCGGCTCCGCGGGTGCCGCCGTCGGCGGGGCCGCGATCCGGGGCACGGTCTGCTCGGGCGTCGTGACGACGGGAGGCCGGGTGACGGGTGTGGTGACCGGGGCGAGGCTGATCGTCGGGGGCGGCGGCGCGACCGTGGTCCGGACCGGTGGCGGCGGAGGCGGGGCGGGGGTCGTCGAGGGCGCGGGCGGCGGCGCCGTGGTCACCGGCGCCGGTTCGGTGGTGAGCGTGACGGCCCGCGGGGTGGTGAGGTCGGCCATCTGCCAGGTCGGGGTCGGCGGGACGAACACCTGGAAGGTGGCCGGCGCGGCGCTGTAGGGTCCGGCGGCCTGCAGGCCCTCCGACGTCAGTGGTGGCGGCACCACTGCCGGCCCGCGGTTGCCGAACGCGCCGCCCGCGGCACCGATCATCAGGCCGGAGACCGCCGACACGGTGGCAATCGCGAGTGCCCCGATCGCTACAGTCCTGTCGTCCATGCGCTACCCGTCGTCGGCGTGCAAATGCGTCCACCATAGAGGGCGCTGCCGCCTGCTGCCGCATGTGTCCGGAAGGTGAGTCGTCCGGGCTGGTTCGCTCGATGGTTGCCCGGGTTCGGCGCACGCTGACGAGAACCCTTGTTCGGGCGAGCCGGTCCGTCGACGATCGAGCGGTGTCCATACCGCTCCGACCGGGGGTAACGATGTCTCTGCTCGACTGGTTGTTCCGCCGCCCGCTGTCCGAACGAACCCGGGCGGCCGTCGCTGCGTCGGCGATGCTGCTCGCTTCGTGAGCCACCTCGAGATCGCCGCCGACGTCCTCGTCCTCGGCGGCGGACCCGCCGGAACGTGGGCGGCACTGGCGGCGGCCCGGGAGGGCGCGCGGGTCGTCCTCGCCGACAAGGGGTACTGCGGCACCAGCGGCCCCACCGCGTCGGGCGGCAACAACCTGTGGAACGTCCCGCCCGGTCCTGCACGCGAAGGGTCGGTCCAGGCCCGCTTCGAGGACGGCGGCAGGCTGTCCGAGCCGGCCTGGATGTACCGGGTGCTCGAGGAGACCCACCGCCGGGTGGACGAACTGGCGGGCGCCGGCTACCGGTTTCCGTCCGGCGACGACGGCCGGGAGGTGCGCACCAGCCTGCAGGGGCCGGAGTACATGCGCCGGATGCGCAGGCGCGTGCACCGCGCCGGGGTCACCATCCTCGACCACAGCCCCGCCCTGGAACTGCTCACCACCGGGGACGGCATCGTGTCCGGTGCCGCGGGTCTGCAACGGCAGAACGGATACTCGCCGTGGTCGGTGCGCGCCGGGGCAGTGGTCGTGGCGACCGGCGGCTGCGCATTCCTGTCCGGAAGCTTCGGAACGAACGTCGACACCGGCGACGGACTGCTGATGGCCGCCGAGGTCGGGGCGTCGTTCTCGGGCATGGAATTCTCGACGGCCTACGCGCTGGCACCGGCGTGGAGTGGCCACACCAAGGGTTTGATGATGCAGTTCGCCACCTACTACGACGCGGACGGCCGGACTCTCGGGGACGGCGGGTTCTCCGCACGCGGGGCCGCGATGGCGCACCTCGCCGCCGGCCGCCCCGTGTACGCGCGACTGGACCGGGCCAGACCCGACATCCGCGCGGCCATGCGCACGTCGCAACCGAATTATTTTCTGCCGCTGGACAAGGCGGGCATCGACCCGTTCACGCAGAAGTATCCCGTGCGGGCAGTGCTGGAGGGAACGGTGCGCGGAACCGGTGGCATCCGGGTCGACGGCACCGACTGCGCCAGTGACGTTCCCGGCCTGTTCGTGGCGGGTGATGCGGCCACCCGGGAACTCATCACCGGCGGTCGCAGCGGCGGCGGCAGCCACAACGGGGCGTGGGCCATCTCCTCCGGGACGTGGGCCGGCGCGGGTGCGGCCCGGTTCGCACGGGGGCGTCCCGTCCCCGATGGTGTGCGCGGCGCGGGCGCGGCGGGACTGCGCGGACCGTCCGCCCGCAGGCAGGCGTCGCGCTCGATCGTGGGACTGGTGCAGGAGCACACCCTGCCGCTGCGACGCAGCTACCGGCGCAGCGCGACGAGCCTGCAGGACAGCGTGACCGCCCTCGACGAGGCCTGGTCGGGTGCCGCCGATCTGCTCGGCGGCACCGAACGGGAACTGCTGCAGGCACGTTCGGCCGCCGCGATGCTCGCCGTCGCGCGGTGGGCGACGCACTCCGCGCTGGCGCGGACCGAGACCCGGGGGATGCACGTGCGCACCGACCTGCCCGACACCGACCCGGCGCAGACCCGCCGGCTGCTGTCGGGCGGACTCGGCGAGGTGTGGGTGCGACCGGAACACGGCACCGCCGAGGCCCGGACGGTCGCGTCGTGATCGAGGTCGTCGTCGCCGACCGCTGCGTGCAGTGCGACATCTGCATCAAGGTCTGCCCGACGGACGTCTTCCGCCGCGGCACGGACGGGGTTCCCGTCGTCGCGCATCAGGAGGACTGTCAGACGTGCTTCATGTGTGAGGCGAACTGTCCCACCGACGCGCTGTACGTCGCGCCGTTCGACACCCCGGTTCCCGAGGACTCGACGCACACCGACGCCGAGGGTTTGGCGGAGTCGGGGGCCCTCGGCGCCTACCGGGCCGCGATCGGCTGGGGTGGCCGTCGCACACCGGGGTCCACGCTCGACCGGAATCACCTCTTCACCCCGTGAGTACTTGTCAACCGCGGGCGGTCAAGAAGTACTCACGGGTGTGGCCTTGCGGATGAACCGGCCGATCTCGCGGATGGCGCGGGTGCCCTCGGGGAGCAGTCCGGCCGCGGCCTGGAAGACGTGCACCTGCCGTTCCCACACCTGCAGTTCGCACGGCACACCCGCCTGGGACAGTCGCTCGGACATCAGTTCCGCGTCGACGTACACCATTTCCTGCGAGCCGGTCTGGATCAGCGCCGGCGGCATGGAGGCGAGGGAGCCGTCCACGGGTGACGTGGACGGCTCGTGCCCGCCCCTGGTGTCCAGTCTTTCGATCAGCCTGGACAGGGCGCCGACTGCGCGTTTGGGGAAGACAGCGCAGAGGTCGGCGTTGGGATGGGCCAGCTTGTTCACCGGGTCGAGGTCGGTCAGCGGCGACAGCGCGACGTCGGCGGCGGGCCGCGGCAGCCCCTGGCGCAGGGCTTCGAGCGTCACCATGAACGTCAGGAATCCGCCTGCCGAGTCGCCGGCGATGACGATGCGGTCGGCGGTGTACCCGTGCGAGAGCAGCCACCGGTACCCGTCGACACCGTCCTCGACGGCCGCCCGGATGGGGTTCCGCGGGATCATCCGGTACGCGACGTTCAGCGTCGACGCCTGCGACTCCGCCGAGATCCGGGACACCATCTGGCGGTGGGAGTTGATCCCGCAGCACAGAAACGCCCCGCCGTGGAGGTAGAGGATGGCCCGGTCGCCGAGCGCACCCGGAGGCCTGATCCATTCGGCGCGGCAGTGCGGCAGCCGGATGGGCCGGCGCACGGTTCCGCGGATGGGGCCGAGCGAGTACCCGAACAGGTCGACGACTCCCGTGGGCCACGGCAGTTCGGGGTAGCGCGCCCACCCGTCGAGGAACGGCCGGACCGTGCGACGGAGTGTGTGGGCGAGGGCCGTCGACTGGAGGCTGGTTCCGGCGAACTCCCGCCGCGTCACCGGGAGGGGTGACGGGCAGAATTCGTAAGTCGCAGTGCTCATTGCCTGCCTCCGTTCCGGCCTCGGTGCCCGTCGACTTGCTGCCTTTAGGTTTTCCACCTCTTTGCGCCGTACGGTCTACATCGAAGTTGGTCGCACGGACGCTACGCCCGACGTAGCATCCAGGCGGAAGTCGTAATGGGATAGTGACCGAGCGGGGGTGAACGTCCAGGTGGGGATCATGCCGGTTACCGATTCGATATTCCTTCTCGGCGAATCGCGAGAGCATCCGATGCATGTGGGATCGCTCGAATTGTTCACACCGCCGGAGGATGCCGGCCCCGACTACGTGAAGTCGATGCACGAGACGCTGCTGAAACACACGGACGTCGACCCCACCTTCCGGAAGAAACCGGCGGGCCCCGTCGGCAGTCTCGGGAACCTGTGGTGGGCCGACGAGGCGGACGTCGATCTCGAATACCACGTGCGTCATTCGGCCCTGCCTGCCCCGTACCGGGTCCGGGAACTGCTGACGCTCACGTCCCGGTTGCACGGCACGCTCCTGGACCGTCATCGCCCTCTGTGGGAGATGTATCTGATCGAGGGTCTCAGCGACGGCCGGTTCGCGATCTACACCAAGCTGCACCACTCGCTGATGGACGGGGTCTCCGGGCTGCGGCTGCTGATGCGGACGCTGTCGACCGACCCGGACGTGCGCGACGCGCCGCCACCGTGGAACCTGCCGCGCAGGGCGTCGGCCAACGGTGCCGCCCCCGCCCCCGACCTCTGGTCGGTGGTGAACGGGGTCCGTCGCACGGTCGGTGAGGTGGCCGGTCTCGCGCCTGCGTCGCTGCGCATCGCCCGGACCGCGATGGGGCAGCACGACATGAGGTTTCCGTACGAGGCGCCCCGCACCATGCTGAACGTCCCGATCGGTGGCGCGCGCCGGTTCGCCGCGCAGTCGTGGCCGCTCGAACGCGTCCACGCCGTGCGGAAGGCGGCCGGGGTCAGTGTCAACGACGTCGTGATGGCCATGTGCGCCGGGGCGTTGCGGGGGTACCTCGAGGAACAGAACGCGCTGCCGGACGAGCCGCTGATCGCGATGGTTCCGGTGTCGCTGCGCGACGAGCAGAAGGCCGACGCCGGCGGCAACGCGGTGGGGGTCACGCTGTGCAACCTGGCGACGGACGTCGACGACCCGGCCGAACGCCTGACGGCGATCTCCGCCTCCATGTCCCAGGGGAAGGAACTGTTCGGCAGCCTCACCTCGATGCAGGCGCTGGCGTGGTCGGCGGTCAACATGTCGCCGATCGCGCTGACACCGGTGCCGGGGTTCGTCCGCTTCACACCGCCACCGTTCAACGTGATCATCTCCAACGTCCCGGGACCGCGGAAGACCATGTACTGGAACGGGTCCCGGCTGGACGGCATCTACCCGACGTCCGTGGTGCTGGACGGGCAGGCGCTCAACATCACACTCACCACCAACGGCGGCAACCTCGATTTCGGAGTCATCGGGTGCCGCCGCTCGGTGCCGAGCCTGCAGCGCATCCTCTTCTATCTCGAGACGGCTCTGGGTGAACTCGAGGCGGCACTGCTCTGAGACGCCGCCTGTTTCAGCGCCGGGCCGACTCCTGCTCGACGAGTGCCCGCCGCGACTCCTCGTGGAGCACCCCGAGCAATTCGTGTTCGACGTCCGCGAACTCGGGCGACGTCATCATCGACAATTCGCGGGGACGCGGCAGGCCCACCGTCACCTCGCGCCGCACGGTGGCGGGCCGCGCAGACAGCACGACCACCCGATCCGACAGGTAGACGGCCTCCCGGATGTCGTGGGTGATCATCAGGACGGTCCAGCGGTAGCGCTGCCACACGTCCTGCAACCAGGTCTGCATCTCGGTGCGGGTCAACGAATCCAGGGCGCCGAACGGCTCGTCGAGCAGCAGCACCGGACGGTCCTGGACGACGGTCCGCAGCATCGCCGCACGCTGTCGCATCCCGCCGGACAGCTGGCTCGGGCGGGCGTCCTCGAACCCGCCGAGACCGAACACGGAGAACAATTCCCGGGCCTTGTCCCGCGCCTGCTTCCGGGGCACACCCTGCACCTCGAGTCCGAGGGTGGTGTTGTCGAGGACGGTGCGCCACGGGAACAGCAGGTCCTTCTGCGGCATGTACGCGCACTTCGCCGCGCCACTCCCCGCGGGACGCACCGGTTCGCCGCCGATCGTGACGGTGCCGGAGTCGGGTCGGTCGAGACCGGCGAGCATGGAGAACGCGGTGCTCTTCCCACACCCGCTGGGGCCGATC
Source organism: Rhodococcus wratislaviensis (assembly GCF_041228765.1). Lineage (NCBI taxonomy): Bacteria > Bacillati > Actinomycetota > Actinomycetes > Mycobacteriales > Nocardiaceae > Rhodococcus > Rhodococcus wratislaviensis. The sequence continues at coordinate 3,278,365 of NZ_CP150488.1, forward strand.
ACCGACACGAACTCACCCGGTTCGACGGTGAACGAGACGTCGTCGAGGACCGGCCGGATGCCGCCGCGGACCGGGAATCCCTTGCTCAGACCGGACAGTGCGACGCGCGCGGTGTCACTCATGCCGAGCCCTTTCGTTCTTGATCCACGGGGCGACGACGCGCTCGACCGCGAAGGTGAGCAGGTAGAGGCTGACGCTGATCACGGCGGTCACGAGCACCGCCGCCAGCACGAGGTCGGTGCGGAAGGAGTTCTTCTGCGTCGCCATGTAGATGCCGAGACCGGACGTGGCCCCGACGTATTCGGCGAACACGGCACCCACCACGGCGTACGTGATGCCGATGCGCAGGGCGGTGAAGAACCGGGGGATCGCCGACGGAAGCCGCACGTAGCGGAATTCCTGCCACCGTGAGGCGCCCATGCTGCGCAACAACGCGCCCGCCTCCCGGTCGGCCGCGGCGAAACCCTCGATCAGACCGATCGTCATCGGGAAGAACGTGGCGAGGGCGATCACGAGAATCTTCGGCAGCAGACCGAATCCGAACCAGATGATCATCAGCGGCGCGATCGCGATGATCGGCAGTGTCTGCGACACGACGAACAGCGGAACGAACGCGCGGCGCAGCCACGGCGAGAAGTCCACGAGCACCGCGAGGGCCCACGCGAAGAGCAGGGACACAGCGAACCCGATCAGCGTCACCTGCAGTGTCGCGGAGGCGTGACCGGAGATGGCGTCCCGCGCCCGCCAGCCCTGCTGGACCACCCGCAGCGGCGACGGCAGCACCTGCGGCCGGATACCGCTGACCGTCACGTACACCTGCCATGCGACGACCAGCAGTGCCACGACCACGACCGCGGGCAGCACCCGCCGCAGCAGCGGGGACGTGCCCGGGGCCGTGGTACGGAGACTGGGGTCAGGGCTGAGCGAGGTACTCATTGGTGAAATACGTCGACCAGTCGGGTTCCGTGGTCAGCGGTGCCCCGTCGGGGCCGGTGAGCAGGCCGTGCTTGAACAGGAAACCGGAGTACCCCGCCCACTGCTCGGCCGTCTGTGTCCCGACCTTGCCGGAACCGTCCTTCATGTACTCGGAGGACAGCATCTGCTGGCTCTCCCGCACGAGGGACTCGTCCGTGAAGGCGCCGGGGTTGGCGTCGATCAGTATCTGCGCGGCCTCGTCCGGCCGGTCGGCGGCGAACTGGTATCCACGCTGCAGCGCCTGGACGAACTTGCGGGCCTGCTCGGGATGGTCGGCCATCCACTGCTCGTTGCCCTCGATGACGAGCGCGTACGCATCCGGGAAGCCGTAGTCGGTGTAGTGGAAGTAGCGCATCGGGGTGCCCTGGTGCTCGGCCTCGATGCCCTCCCAGCCGAAGAACGACACGGTGAAGTCGGCGGTGCCGGAGTACACGGCCTCGTAGGCCGAGGTGCCGAGCGTGACCGTGGTGAATTCGCCCTTGCCGCCGTCGTTCCGGATGATCTGCTTCAGCGTCTCCTCGCCGTCCGGGTCCGCGAAGCCTGCGTAGATCTTGCCGTCCAGATCCCGGGGGCGGGTGATGTCGGCGCGATCGGCCTTCACCGCGATGCCCGTCGCCCAGTGCTGCAGCGGAGCCATCACCGACGTGGTCTGTGCGCCCGCGGCCTTCGAGAACGTCGCGGAACTCTGGAAGCTCACCCCGAACTCCGCGTTACCGGCGTCGACCAGGGTGTCGGGCGAGGTGTCGTTGTAGGGCAGCACCTGCACGTCGAGTCCGGCGTCCGCGAACCACCCTTCCTGCTGGGCGACGAACAGACCGGTGTGGTTGGTGTTCGGTGTCCAGTCGAGTGCGAACCGGATGGTGTCGCCGGACTGCGAGTCACCGGCGCAACCGGTGAGCAGCGAGAGAGCGGAGACCAGGACGACGGCTGCGGTGGCGGCGCGTTTGGTACGAGAGAAGAGTGTCACGACGCCGGCCATTCCTGCTTGTTGAGGGCGGTGTCCCAGAACATGAGTTCGTAGCGGCTGGCGATCACGAACGCCTCCGCCATCGCCTCGCGCTGGGCGTCGGTCGAGGCCTCGGCCGCGGCGTCCACGAGTTCGCGGGCCGTCGCGACGGCAGCGTGGAATTCCTCCGCGTCGTAGGTGGTCACCCACTGCGCGTAGGGGTGCGACGGGTCGGCGGAGAGCACCTCACGGGCGCTCGCCGCGAGCCGGTGCCCGACGTCGGCGTAGATCCAGAAGCAGGGCAGCACCGCGGCCGCGGCCACCGCGTACGGCTCGGTGGCGGCGACGGCCGTCAGGTAGGAGATGTACCCGAGGCAGGCAGGCGAATGCAGCGGCTCCACGTCCGACGCGGGAAGTCGCCCGCTCGTCAGCAGATTCTGGTGCAGCGTCGCCTCGACCGTGGCGGCCTCGGCCGCCGAGCCCGCCCAGAAGCCGGCCTCCACGGGGCCCGGCGCGTGCGCGGCCACCAGGGAGAGCGCCTTCGCGTACCCGGTCAGGTACAGGAAATCCTGCTCGATGTACGTGCGGAACACGTCCAGCGGCAGGGTTCCGTCGCCGAGGCGGCGCAGGAACTCGAGTTCGTCGATCGCCTCGCGCAGCACCTTGGTCCGGTCCCACAAGTGGTCCGTGAATCGGGCGTGCTGGCCTGCGCCGGCAGCGTCTTGGACAGAGCTATTCACAACGTTGACATCCCTTCGTCAGCATTACCTGAGCAGGTTCCCGGGTGTGTTCTCAGCCCCGCCCGTGCGGAGCACCCCGTGTCAGAACAAGCCGACCCTAGCACCGGCCGTGCCGCGGGCGGAAAGGCCCCGGGTCGGTGGACGGGCTCAGCCGGCGAGAAAAGCGGCCGCGCTCGGCGGGAGAGGTGCAGGGCCGCGCGTGTAGATCTCCGCGGGCCGGCCGGTCCCGACGACGGCCATGTCGCCGGTGTTGTCGAGGGCAGGCATCATGTGCCGCCGGAACGAGTCCTTCGGCAGGGGACGTCCGAACACCACCTCGTAGACCCGGCGGAGTTCGAGCACCGTGAACGTGTCGCCGGCCAGGCCGGACGGGTCGACGGACCGCGCGTACCGCTCTCGCAGGTCGGCGACGGCGAGGGCGACGACGTCCGCGTGGTCGAACGCCAGCTCCTGCGTCACCCGGTCGTCGTCGACGGTGATCAACAGGGTGTCGCGGGGGAGCGCCGTGCGGGGCAGCGCGGCCCCGTGCGTCATCGACAGCACCCACCCGCGGTCGTCGCGGCCGGGATCGTCGAGCATCGCCAGCTGATGGAATTCGGTGCCACTCAGGCCGGCCTTGATGCGCAGGCACCGCTCGGCGGCGTCCTGCAGTCGTTCACCCTCGTGGAGGAAGGTGCCGGGGAGTGCGAGCTCGCCCGTACGGCGCGGAACCACAAGGACTTTCAATTCCGTGCCGTCGACGGTGAGGACGGCGACGTCGACCGCCACCGACGGGCGCGGATAGTCGAGGAGGCTCTTGCCCTCGGAATCGGTCCATGCGGCCACGCAGGAATGTTAGCGCACGGTTGATCTATATCTGTTCGATCGGTCCTGCCTGCTCATCGTTGGTAGTTTGACGAGAGATTCCCGGCACGAGCTGCGTGAGGAGGTCCGTCCGTGGAGGTCGACAAGTCCGGCGACACGCTCGTCGTCCGTGCCCGGGACGGCGAGGTGCGTGGCTACCCCGAGGGTGACGTCTACGCGTGGAAGGGCATCCCGTTCGCCGCGGCCCCCATCGGCGATCTGCGGTTTCGCGCGCCGGTCCCGCCCGCGCCGTGGGACGGTGTGCGCGACTGCGTCGACTTCGGCCCGATGGCGCCGCAGGGACACGGCACCGCCGTCCCGATCGACGCGGGACTCGAGATGGACGAGGACTGCCTGTCCGTCAACGTCTGGGCCCCGAGACCCGACGGCAACCCCCGGCCGGTGATGGTGTGGATCCACGGCGGTGCGTACTGCCTGGGAACCGCAGCTCAGGGCATCTACAACGGGCGCATCCTGTCCACCCTCGGCGACGTCGTGCTGGTCTCGTTCAACTACCGGGTGGGGGCGCTCGGCTTCCTCGACCTGTCGTCGTTCTCGACGGCCGGGCGGGTGTTCGAGACCAACTGCGGGCTGCGTGACCAGGTCGCGGCCCTCGAATGGGTGCGCGACAACATCGCGTCGTTCGGCGGTGACCCGGACGAGGTGACGGTGTTCGGGGAGTCGTCCGGCGCCGGGTCGATCACCACGCTGATGACGTGTCCGAGCGCGGAGGGACTGTTCCACCGCGCGATCGCCCAGAGCCCACCCGCCACGTCGGTCTACGGGAGCGAGCGGGCGGCCACCGTCGCGAAGCAGTTCCTCGACATCCTCGAGGTGGAACCCGCGCAGATCGACACGCTGCTGCACCTTCCGTATCGCACGGTCATCGAGGCCAGCGACACCCTCGTCAACGAGGTGCCGACCAGGATTCCGGGCACCCTCGCGATGGCGCCCGTAGTGGACCGCGACTTCCTGCCCCGCTACCCGGTGGCCGCGTTCCAGAAGGGCTACTCGCACCGCATCCCCCTCATCATCGGTTCCAACAAGGACGAGTCGTCGATCTTCAAGTTCATGAAATCGCCTCTGCTACCGGTTACGTCGGATTCGGTGCAGGAGATGCTGAGGGCGATCGCGGCCGATCACCCCGAACTGCCCGCCGCCCGCCTCGCGGACATCCTGTCGGCGTACCCGGACCGCGGCAAGCCGAAGGGCGCGCTCGCGATGTCGCGGGACGCCGCGTTCCGGATGCCCGCGCTGTGGGTGGCCGACGCCCACAGCAGGCACTCACCGACGTGGATGTACCGGTTCGATCAGGCAACGCCGATGCTCAAGGCCGCGCGCATCGGAGCGGGGCATGCCACCGAACTCCCGTACGTCTTCGGCAATTTCGACACCCTCAACATCGACCCGACGTTCTGGCTCGGCGGCCGGAAGACGGCGCTCGAGGTGTCGGGCCGGATCCAGCGCCGGTGGCTCGCGTTCGCGCGGCACGGTGTCCCCGCCGCGCTGGACGGGTCCAAGCACTGGGCGCCCTACGACGAGGAGAACCGCTCGACGCTACTGATCGACGGCGCGGACAGTCTCGTGAAGGATCCCGACCACGAGATGCGGATCGCCTGGGGAAACGACGTCATGGGCTTCAACTGACGGGCACCTTGTCGTCCAGTTCCTTCAGCACGGGCAGCGCGAAGCACGCCAGCCCGATGATCAGGACCGGGATCGCGAGCACGAAGAACGTCGGCTGGATGCCCCACTTGTCGAGGAGGGGGCCGGCCAGCAGGTAGCCCAACGGGCCCGCGGCGTACGCGGTGGACGTCATGACTCCGGTGACCCGTCCGCGCATGTGCTCCGGACTACGAGTCTGCATGGCGTAGTTGGCGATCGGGCCGACCGGACCGAACACGAGACCCTGCAGGAGGGCCAGCGCCAGAATCGCCCACAGCGGCGGCAGGAACGCCATCGCGACCATGGCCGCGCCCAGCACCGTCACCGCCACCACCATCAGCATCCTGCGCGACACGAACGGCGCGAGCGGTCCGTACGCGAGGGCGCCCACCACGCCGCCGATGCTGAGCGCCATCAGGACCGAACCCAGTTGCGCGGGCTTGTCGAGTTCGGTGAAGTACACCGGGAACACCACCGATTCGACGGGCATGTACAGCGCGACCACCGCCATGTCCACGAGAGCGATCGTCCGCAGGAGCCGGTTGTGCCACACGAACTTCAGGCCCTCGAGCGTGCCGTGCCAGATGGACGTCGGGCGCGTGGCCGTGTCGGGTCTGCCTGCGTTCTCGAGTCGCAGGAACGCGATGGTCACCACGGACAGCACGAAGCCGACGGCGGTGACCCACAACGTGTTCACCGCACCCACTGTGGCGATGAGGACGCCGCCGATGCCCGGTCCGACGAGATACGCCACGTTGTAGTTGGCCTCGTAGAGGCTGTTCATCCGGTCGAGGGACCATCCGGCGGACTTGGTGGCGGCGGGCAGCATCGACTCCCGCGCCGCGATCCCGGCCGGATCGAACGCCGCGCCGATCGCGGCGAGGACGGCGATCACCGTGACGGTGAGGCCGGTGGTGTTCGCGATCACCGGGATGGCCGCCACCGACAGGGCGGACAGGCAGTCGGAGATCATCGACGTACGGCGACGCCCGAACAGGTCGACGAACGTGCCCGCGAACAGGCTCGACAACAGCAGCGGCAGCGTGGCCGCGCCCGCGACGATCGCGGCGTCGGACGCGCGACCGGTCCTCTCGAGCACGAGCCAGGGCAGCACGACGATCGCGATGCCGTTGCCCGTGGACGAGAACAGCGTCGCGAGGTTCAGGAGGATCAGGGGCCCGAACCGGCGAGTCACAGCCGTCTCGGTGGCGGTCACGGCAAGGGTCCTCTGGTCGGCTCGATCGGTGGTCCTTCGACGCTAACAGCGAGGTCGAGGCAACCGCGACCGAATTTCGGCCGCTACTGGTTGCGTTGCAGGGTCAGTTCGGCGAGAGTGCGCGCTCCGTCGCACGGGTCGCCGGTGCCCGAGCGCTGCTGCACCCACCAGGTGATGACGCCGGAATAGGCGGCGGTGATCCCGCACGTCGCCGAATCACCCGGGCGCCGGGCGCTGAACGCCGACGTGCCCGCGATCGACGTGGTTTCCACCTGGTAGCCCAGCTGGTCCGCCACACTCCGCTCCCGTTGCAGCGAGTTGTTCTCGAACCAGCCGAACGTCACGTCGATCGATCCGGCGGCGGACGACACCGTCCACATGCACACCGCGCCGAAGAAGTACTGGTCGATGCCGGCGCCGTGGAGGGTCTCCGCGATCTTGTCGTTCGGGACCGCGTCGCACTCGCGGAGGAGCTTGTCGAACTGCGGCGAGCCGCCTTCTTCGGCGGCGGCCGCGCCTTCGGGTAGGGGGTGGCCGGTGACGGAGGTGCCGCACCCGGCCAGCATCATCGCCGCCGCCGCCACCGCCGCGGCGAGCCGGCGGCCGCCGCTCATTTGACCTTCTCCAACGTCAGCCGGCCGAGCGCGGTCGGGGCCGCGCACGGGTCGGAGGGTGCGGTGCCCGTGCCGTAGCGGACCAGCCAGTGCACGAAGTCGGCACCCGTGCCGAGCGCGACCTCGCAGAACCCGACGTTCTGCGAGGAGAATCCGCGATGCCCGGCGATCTCGAGGTCGTGGACCTCGTGACCGATGCCCTTGGCCACCGACCGTTCCCGGTCGATGGGGCTGCCCCGGTACCAGGTGAACATCACGTACCGTTCGCCGCCGTCCGCTTCCCACCGGCACTTGATCCCGTTGCGCGACACCGGGGTGAGCCCGGTGATCCCGGCCCGCTCGTACACCTCGGCGTCGGTCAGCGAGCCGCATTCACCCACGAACGCGCCGGGCTGAGCGGACACCGACGTGGTCGGCGCGGACGCCGGACCGGTCTCGGAACCGTCGCCGGAACCGCAGCCGGCCAGCACGACCGCCGCGGCGACCAGGCACGTCGCGCGAACGGTCAGGCGGACCGGATCAGACGAGCTCCGCATAGCTCGGATTCTCGGCGATGTACTTCTCGACGTACGAGCACGACGGAATCACGGTGAGCCCGCGGGACTTCGTGTCGTCGAGGGCGGCCTTCACCACCTCCGCGGCCAGACCCTGCCCGCGGAACTGCGGGTACGTCACGGTGTGGTGGAAGTCGCGGGCACCGTTCCGCTCGAAGTAGTCGGCGTATCCGGCCAGCTGGCCGTCGAGGTAGATCTCGAACCGGGATTCCGACACGTCGTGCTCCACCGTGGCCGCCACAGACCGCTCCTCTGCTCGTGTGGCGTGCGCTGACCCGCGCACGCTGTCACTCGCAGATTACCGTCAGTCCGCGAGGTCGGTGCGCAGCAGCATGACGTTGTAGTCCGACCAGGTGGTGGCCAGGAAATACAGATCGGATCCCTGCGACCACGGGTGCATGTACGCGCCGTACAGCTCGGGCACGTCCCGGCTGCTCACCAGCACCTCGGGTTCGCTCCAGCCGGATTCGAGGTGGTCGGACCGGCGCATGACCACCGAATTGCCGGCATCGGTGTACATCGCCACGAACTGACCGAGGTACTGGTTGAACTGCACCGACAACTCGCTGACCGGTCCGGGGATGACCGGTGCGGCGACGGTCGCGTTGGCCTTCACCCACGCCTTGCCGTCCCAGTACTCGTACAGAGTGAGGTTCCGGATGTCCGCTTCCTTCACCCGCGACAACCGGGCGTCGCCGGAGCGACCCGACGGCGTGCCGAACGCGTAGACGAATCCGTCGTGCTTGACGTACGAGCCCATCTGGAAGTTCTCGGCGCCCGTGCCCGGCACGTTGGGCCGCAGCGTCAGGGGGTCGGTGACCCAGTTCTCGCCGTTGTCCACGGAGTACGCGATGCCGGACGCATTGGTGTCCCACTCGCCGGGGGCGCCCCAGCTCCGCACGGACATGTAGTTGATGTACTGCGTCGCGCCGGGACCCTCGCCGACCGAGATGCCGGTGGTGGGGATGACGGTCTGCTCCACACCCGGGACCTTCTGGCTCTGGATGATCTCCTTGGAATGGTTCGGGGCATCGATCGGGGAATTGTCGATGCCCATCCCGTCGGTGAGGTCCTTGTCGGAGCTGCGCAACAGGATGTTGCTGCGCCAGTCGCCGACCAGACCACACAGCGGGTTGTCGCTCAGTCCGACGGTGTCACCGAACGCGGTGAGGATCTCACCTCCGCCGTTGTCCCACATGATGCCGAGGTCGGTGCCGAGCACCCGGAACCTGCCGATCGTGTCGTTGGAGCTGCGCGGCCCGGTGATGTGCGCGATAGCCTGAGTTTTGCCACGGAGCTCGGGAAGGCGACCGTCGCTTCCGTTCAGCCAGGGAATGGGGTTGATGCCCTGATTCGATCCGCTCGACCCGAGGCTGCCGGTCCCGAGGCACGGCGCCGCCGTCGCAACAGGTGGCGTCATCGTGAACAACGTGCAGGTAGAAGCGAGTAAGGCGGGCATCGCCAGGGAGGCGACACGGCGGAGTCTGGTCACGAGCGCACCTCTCTGCGACGAATCGAGTCGGGTCCGGTCACGCTAGCAATACCTCACCTGTCACACCAGCCCCTAGGGTAACCATTGGGTCTCGCACCCGAACCGCGTAGCTACAGAATCGCTCCGGGGTTGAGGATCCCCAGCGGGTCCAGGGCGTTCTTGATCCGCTGCGTCAATTCCATGACGTCCTCGCCCAACTGGTCGGGCAGCCAGGCCTTCTTCAGCCGGCCCACGCCGTGCTCGCCGGTGATCGTGCCGCCGAGAGAGATTGCGAGGTCCATGATCTCGCCGAAGGCAACGTGGGCGCGCTCGGCCATCGCGGCGTCCTCGGGGTCGAACACGATGAGCGGGTGCGTGTTTCCGTCGCCGGCGTGCGCGATCACCGCGACCATCACGTCACGCTCGCGGGAGATGGCCGCGATTCCCTCCACCAGCGCAGGCAGTTTCGGGAGCGGGACCCCGACGTCCTCGAGGAGCAGGCTCCCGAGCCGCTCGACGGCGGGGATCGCGAATCGTCTTGCCGCGGCGAAGGCTTCGCCCTCCTCGGGGTCGTCGGTGGTGAAGACGTCGGACGCGCCGTTCGCCGTGCAGGCGTCCGCCATCACGGAAATCTCTTCGGCCGCAATCGCACCGGGCGCGTCCGAGCGGGCGATGAGCATCGCCTCCGCCGTCCGGTCCAGGCCCATCTTCAGCGCGTCCTCGACGGCGCCGATCGAGGCGCGGTCCATGAATTCGAGCATCGACGGCCGCAGCGTGCGGGTGATGGCCAGGACGGTGTCGGCGGCGGCCTGGACGGAGGCGAACGACGCGACGAGGGTGCTCGACGGCGGCTGGGCCGGGATCAGTCTCAGCGTCGCCTCGGTGACGATGCCGAGGGTTCCCTCGCTCCCGACGAACAACTTGGTCAGCGACAGGCCTGCCACGTCCTTCAGGCGCGGCCCGCCCAGGCGGACGTCCGTCCCGTCCGCGAGGACGACGCGCAGTGCGAGGACGTAGTCGGTGGTGACGCCGTACTTGACGCAGCACAGGCCACCGGCGTTGGTCGCGACGTTGCCGCCGATCGAGCACATCTCGAACGACGACGGATCCGGTGGATACCAGAGCCCGTGCTCGGCGGCCGCGGCCTTGACCTCGGCGTTGAGCAGTCCAGGTTCGACGACGGCGATCCGCGTCACCGGGTCCACCTCGATCCGGCGCATTCGCTCGGTGCTGACCACCACGCAGCCCGCCACGGCGGTGGCGCCGCCGCTGAGCCCGGATCCCGCACCGCGCGGGATCACCGGGACGCGGTGCTCGGTCGCCCAGCGCATCACCACCTGGACTTCCTCGGTGGTCGTGGGGCGGGCGACGGCGAGGGGGAGGACGGCGTCGGGATCGCGCGCCCAGTCCTGGCGGTAGGAGGCCAGGATGTCCGGATCGGTGACGAGGCATCCCTGGGGGAGCGCGGCGGCGAGCGTCGCGAGTGCGTCGTCGGTGACCGTCATCGTGACTCCTGAAATGCGGGTGTCGGAGGCCCCGACGGTAACCCAGCGGGCCGCGGGTGTCCTCGAATTGGTCATACGTCCAACTGAACCGATTCCGACCCGATTGCTCGGATATCGCTCCAACCTGGACGTTCGGCCTGGAAGTGACACCCCAATAGTCCATCTGTTAGTTACTTACGCGTAGGAGTCTCACGATGTGGGATCAGGGGGGTGAATTTTTTCCGGGGTCCCGGCGATGGGGTATGCAACCGGGTCCGGAGGAGAAAATGCAGGTAGGGGCGTCCCGTTGACCGCATGGAACCGGACGAATCGGGTGTAACACAGGTCACATTCGTCACTCCGTTACCGGATCGTATCGACCAGGCAATGCAAAAACTCACTTCTACGGGTTAGCGTCTTGCATCGTCAAACACCGGCGAGGCGTTACACCCAAACGGAGATTCTCACGAAAAGTGAGCTAGAACACGGTTGGGGCCGGGTTTTGCCGCACCGACCCTGGAAGGACCCGCACCGATGAATGCACTCCACCGAGATCCCAGCAGCTACATCTCCGCGATGTTCTCGTACGAGTTCCTCGACGGTGGCATCGACTACGATTCCATCGAACAGATCCACCGTGGCGAGTTCGACGAATGGATCTTCGCACTGGCCGGTTCGGGGTTGTTCACCAACGAGGAAGTTCGGTCCATGGTGCAGGAATGGCGCCTGAACCCGAAGACCCTCCTGAACACGCTCCTCGCCGACGCGGACGAAGTCACCGCCAAGCGCTGCGAGGTCACCTGGGCCGCACTCGACCGCGTCGCCCCGTTCGCTCCGTCCGTGCCGGTCGCCGTCTTCGGCTGAAGGCCTTCCCGCCGCAGGGCTCGCCGTCGTCACACGAGTTCGGTTCGATCTCCGTTCACGACGATCGCCTGATCGTCCGTCAAGGTGCGGTACTCGACGCCGGCGAGCCTCAAAGCGTTGACAGTGCGCCGAACGGCGGCCGCGTCCTCCAAGGGCGCGGCGTCTTCGGCCCCTGGAAGCTCCGCAGGCGGGTGATGCGGCACGATCGCGAAGCCCACCACGCCCAGGCCGTCCCAGAGCGGCTCCATGCCGCAGGTTGCGACCACCTCCGCCGGGTCATCGGAGGAGTCGAGACCGTGCAGCGTCGGAGTCATCACACACGCGCCCGCGCTGTAACCGGCGTACACCAGCGAATCGCTCCGCAGTAGTTCCGGGATCACCCGGTCCGCCCCACTCCGGGCCATCTGCGCGCGCAACACGAACGTGTTCCCGCCGCGCACCCACAGCATGCCGAAGCCGTCCAGCCGCTCCTTCAGCGCGGCGGACCGCGCGTGCCCGTCGCTGCCGATGTAGTCGCGCAGATCCACCTCCTCCGGGGTGAAGCCCAGCCGCGTCAGCGGCATCACGTCACTCACGACCGCGGATGTCCGCGCCGTCCGCGGCCACGCGTCCGCGGCCGCGGCGATCACCCCGACGCGCCCCGGCCTGCCGACGAGTGACAGCAGCCGCGCGGGATCCGCACCGAACCGATACGAGGACAGGAACAGGCGCACCGCGGTCAGATCGTGAACGCGAGGTTGTCGACGATCCTCTTGCCCACGGCGGCGTCCCCGCTCAGCGAGATCTCGTCGCGGTGATCCGCCGCCGTCGTCCGGCCGCCCGCCAACCGGGTGAACAGCCGGGAGTCGAGAGTCACGGTCGTGGTGGCCTCGGACGGCAGTTCGTCGACCACCGCGGCCCTGCCGTCGACGGCGATGTGAATGTTCCGCGCGAGCGGACCCGTCAGCGCCAGGGTGATCCTGGACCCGTCCGGGGCCTTGCCGCGCTTGCCGACGAGGAACGCGACAGCGCCCGCGATCTCCTCGAACGCCGTCTCCCCACGCAGGCCGCCCTCGTCGCCGGGCAATGCGAGTGCGTCGCGCAGGTCGAGCTCGTGCATCCAGCAGTCGAACACGCGGATGCGCATGAACCGAAGATAGGGCGCCGGCCCGACCGGCGTGGTGGTCTCGGCCTCGAATGCCTCGTCGGTCATCTCGGTCAGCTCCGACCGCCTCCGGGCGACGATCGCCCGGAAACGTTCGAGCATCTCGGGGCCGGAGCACCCGCGCAGTCCCTCGACCCACTCCTCGTTGAATGCACCGATCTCGTTGCGCACGTGTGCGAGGCCGCGGACGTCGATGCTGGTGTGTGGTGCGGAGATTCCGGCAAGGAGTGACTCGGTGCCGATGAGATGCGCGGTCACGTCGTGGACGGTCCACCCGGGCAGTGCGGTGGGTGTGAACCATGTGTCGCCGGACAACGAGGACAGCACCTCGTCGAGTACGTCCCATTCCTCGAACAGTGCGTCGAGGATCGGTTCCTTCTGCAGGGCATTCACCGGTCGTACGCCTCCTTTTGCCTCAACTCTAGGACCTCCCGCCGGGGCGTCCGAGCGTTTTCGCCGCGGGCGGACGAATGCGCCGGTGACGGCGTCGAAGGCCTCCCCGTCCCGGGTTCGGTGTGGTAGACCGATGGTGAGAATCTCCATTAACAAAAGGAGTGCGGATGTTCCCTGGAAACTTCGTGGCGACCACCCCGGACAAGCCCGCTGTCATTCGTCCCGCGACGGGGGAGCGGCTGACCTACCGGGAGCTGGACGAGCGGTCCACCCGCCTCGCACGGCACCTGCGCTCGCTCGGCCTGACCGTCGGCGACCACCTGGCGCTCGTGTCGAGCAACGACCTCCGGGTCCTCGAGGTGTACTGGGCGGCCCTGCGATCCGGGCTGTACATCACCGTGGTGAACTGGCACCTCACCCCGGAGGAAGCCGGCTACGTCGTGGACGACTGCGGGGCCGAGGTGCTGATCGTGTCCGCCGACGCCGGCGGCGCCGTGCCGCGCGACCCGAATCAGCTTCCCCACGTCCGCCACCGTCTGGTGTACGGCGGCGAACTCGACGGATTCGACAGCTACGAGGACGCCGTGGCGGCGCAGTCCGCCGAACCGCTCGATTCGCAGCCCCGCGGGCAGGACATGCTGTACTCGTCGGGCACCACCGGCAGACCCAAGGGGATCAAACCCTCGCTTCCCGAGGGCGAGGTGGACACCACGATGGATCCGTACACCGCCGTGTTCGCCCCGATGTACGGATTCGATTCCGACACCGTCTATCTGTGCCCCGCACCCCTGTATCACGCAGCGCCGCTGCGCTTCTGCGGCACCATCACCTCCGTCGGCGGCACGATCGTCCTGATGGACCGCTTCGACGCCGAGGAATCGCTGCGGCTCATCGAGGAGTACCGGGTGACCCACAGCCAGTGGGTTCCGACGATGTTCGTCCGGATGCTCAAGCTGCCGAAGGACGTTCGCGACAAGTTCGACGTGTCGAGTCTGAAGGTGGCCATCCACGCGGCGGCGCCGTGCCCGCCCGACGTGAAGCGTTCGATGATCGAATGGTGGGGCCCGGTGATCCACGAGTACTACGCGTCCACGGAGGGCGCCGGCGCCACGTTCATCGACAGCGCCCAGGCGCTCGCGAAGCCGGGATCGGTCGGTCACGACGGGGTCATGGGCATCGTGCACATCTGCGACGACGACGGTGTGGACGTACCCACCGGTGACATCGGAACCGTCTACTGGGAGAGGGAGGAACGGCCGTTCGAATATCACAACGACCCGGCCAAGACCGAATCCGCGACGCACCCCGACCATCCGACGTGGACCACGAGCGGCGACATCGGATACATCGACGCCGACCGCTTCCTCTACCTCACCGACCGCGCCGCGTTCATGATCATCTCGGGTGGGGTGAACATCTACCCGCAGGAGTCGGAGAACGTTCTCACCATGCATCCCAAGGTGTTCGACGTCGCGGTGATCGGCGTGCCCGACGAGGAGATGGGTGAACAGGTCAAAGCCGTCGTGCAACTCGTCGACGGCGTGGAGCCGTCCGATGCCGTCGCCCGCGAACTACTCGACTACGTGCGCGACCGGGTCAGTCACTTCAAGGCGCCGCGCAGCATCGACTTCTCCGACGACCTGCCGCGCACACCCACGGGCAAACTCGTCAAGCACAAACTCCGTGCCCGGTACCTGAACGCCGGCTGAATTCCCGCACGTCACCTGTCCCGCGCCGCCCCGCAGCGCGGGCAGGTGCCCGCGGTGCGGTCGGTGAGGAACGACCCGCAGTCGGGGCACACGCGGTCGAGCCAGCACACGGGGTCGCCGCCGAGGTCGTCGCCCGGTCCGGTGAGGGGCGCGGCGTCGTCGCGGTGGGTGGTCACAACCGATCCAGCATGTACTCGGCAAGCACCTCGGCGTGACTGTGACTGACATCCTTCGTCGCGGTGAGGAGAACGATCGGCCGCCCCCGCGCGAGTTCCTGCACCCGCGCGACCGCCTTGCGGCCGGTCGGCGAATCGAGCTCGTGAACGTACCGCTCGCGGAACTCGCTGAACGCGGCGACGTCGTGCGAGTACCAGTGACGCAACTCCGTCGACGGAGCGAGGTCCTTGGCCCAGTCGTCGAAATGGAACGCGTCCTTGCGGAGCCCCCGCGGCCAGAGCCGGTCCACGAACAGGCGCAGCCCGTCGCCCTCGGTCGGATGGTCGTAGACCCGCTCGACGACGACCGGCGGATCCGCGGTGACGTCCTCCGCGCTCCGTTCCTTCGGTGTGCTCATGGCCGAACCTCCGCTTCCTTGCGGCTGTCTACCGTCAGACTACGACCAAACACCCTGTGACCGGGTTCACAAACGAGCAGAAACATCTGTGAGAACGACTGTTCGGACTCGATTCAGACGCCTACCCACGGACTTCTCTGTTCCCTACGTCACGCGTTCTCTGGCTACTATCAGCTAACTCAGTCGAGTCGGGGGAAATATTTCCGCTCATCATCGGTTGATCGCCGCTCGTCGCGGCACACACACCATCTACCGCAGGAAGTCGATACATGGATACATCGCAGAGCGCGTCCACTGCGCGCCCGACGGTCGGCGTCGTTCGGGAGTCGAACGACGGTGAGCGTCGGGTGGCGTTGGTGCCGAAGATCGTGGCGTTGTTGATCGCCAAGGGCGTCGACGTGGTGGTCGAGTCGGGTGCCGGGTTGGGCGCGCTGATCCCGGACGAGTTGTACACCGAGGCGGGGGCGAAGATCGCCGACCCGTGGTCGGCGGACGTGATCGTCAAGGTCGCGCCGCCGTCGGACGAGGAAGTGGGCCGGTTGCATGCCGGGCAGACCCTGATCGGGTTCCTCGCCCCCCGCAATCAGGACAATCAGGTCGCCGCGCTGAAGGCGGCCGGCGTGGCGGCGTTCGCGGTGGAGGCGATCCCGCGGATCTCCCGCGCCCAGGTGATGGACGCGTTGTCGTCGCAGGCGAACGTGTCCGGGTACAAGTCGGTGCTATTGGCGGCGTCGGAGTCGACCCGGTTCTTCCCGATGCTCACTACCGCCGCGGGCACCGTCAAGCCGGCGACGGTGCTGGTGCTCGGGGTCGGTGTCGCCGGCCTGCAGGCCCTGGCGACGGCGAAGCGTCTCGGCGGCCGGGCCACCGGCTACGACGTGCGCCCGGAGGTCGCCGACCAGGTCCGCTCGGTCGGTGCGCAGTGGCTCGATCTGGGGATCGACGCCGCCGGTGAGGGCGGCTACGCCCGCGAACTGACCGAGGCCGAACGCGCGCAGCAGCAGCAGGCGCTCGAGGATGCGATCAAGGGCTTCGACGTGGTCATTACCACCGCCCTGGTGCCGGGCCGTCCGGCACCGCGGTTGGTGACCGCGGCCGCGGTGGAGGGTATGAAGCCGGGATCGGTGGTGGTCGACCTGGCCGGGGAGACCGGCGGTAACTGTGAGCTCACCGAGCCCGGCCGGACCGTGGTCAAGCACGGGGTGACGATCTGCTCGCCGCTGAACCTGCCCGCGAGCATGCCCGAGCACGCCTCGGAGCTGTACTCGAAGAACATCTCCGCGCTGCTCGAGCTGATGCTCGTCGACGGGGCGCTGGCCCCCGATTTCTCGGACGAGGTCCTCGCCGCGTCCTGCGTCACCCGTGAGGAGGGTGTGTCCTAGATGTATACCGAATTGTTGGCGAACATCGCGATCCTGGTGTTGTCCGGGTTCGTGGGGTTCGCGGTGATCTCCAAGGTCCCGAACACGTTGCACACCCCGCTGATGTCGGGCACGAACGCCATCCACGGCATCGTCGTGCTCGGCGCGCTGGTGGTGCTCGGCAAGGTCGAGAACCCGCCGTGGGGTCTGCAGGTGATCCTGTTCGTGGCCCTGGTGTTCGGAACGATCAACGTGGTCGGTGGTTTCGTGGTCACCGACCGGATGCTGGCGATGTTCAAGTCCAAGCCCGCCGCCCCCGCCGCTGTTGCTGTTGAGAAGGGTGGGGACAAGTAATGGAGTATTTGGTCAACGTTTTGTACATCGTGGCGTTCGCGATGTTCATCTACGGTCTGATGGGCCTGACCGGCCCGAAGACCGCGGTCCGCGGCAACCAGATCGCCGCGGTCGGGATGGGTGTCGCGGTGGTCGCGACTTTGATCGCGATCCGGGACACCTCCAACTGGGTGCTGATCGTCGCCGGTCTGGTGATCGGTGTGGTGCTGGGGGTGCCGCCGGCGTTGCGGACGAAGATGACCGCGATGCCGCAGCTGGTGGCCCTGTTCAACGGGGTCGGTGGCGGCACCGTCGCCCTGATCGCGTACGCCGAGTTCCTCGACTCGGACGGGTTCACCGCCTTCGCGCACGGTGAGTCGCCGACGGTGCACATCGTCATCGCGTCGCTGTTCGCGGCGATCATCGGGTCGATCTCGTTCTGGGGTTCGGTGATCGCGTTCTTGAAGCTGCAGGAAACCCTGCCCGGCCGGCCGATCGGCATCGGCCGGTTGCAGCAGCCGCTCAATGCGGTGCTGCTGATCGGGGCCGTCGCGCTCGCGGTGATCATCGGGATCAAGGCGATCGACCCGACCGGACCCACCAGCCAGTGGTGGATCGTGGGGGTGCTGGTGCTGGCGGCGGTGCTCGGGTTGATGGTGGTGCTGCCGATCGGCGGCGCCGACATGCCCGTGGTGATCTCCCTGCTCAACGCGCTCACCGGTCTGTCCGCGGCGGCCGCCGGTCTGGCTTTGAACAATCAGGCGATGATCGTGGCCGGCATGATCGTCGGTGCGTCGGGTTCGATCCTGACCAACCTGATGGCGAAGGCGATGAACCGGTCCATCCCGGCGATCGTGGCCGGCGGGTTCGGTGGCGGCGGCGTCGCGGCGGCGGTCGGGGACGGCGCCGCCAAGACGGCGAAGTCCACCTCGGCGGCGGACGCGGCGATCCAGATGGCGTACGCCAACCAGGTGATCGTGGTCCCCGGGTACGGGTTGGCCGTCGCGCAGGCCCAGCACGCGGTCAAGGACATGGCCAAGCTGCTCGAGTCGAAGGGGGTGGAGGTCAAGTACGCCATCCACCCGGTCGCCGGCCGGATGCCCGGGCACATGAACGTGCTGCTGGCCGAGGCCGACGTCGAGTACGACGCGATGAAGGAAATGGACGACATCAACGACGAGTTCGCCCGCACCGACGTCACCCTGGTGATCGGTGCGAACGATGTCACCAACCCCGCCGCCCGCAACGACCCGTCGTCGCCGATCCACGGGATGCCGATCCTGAACGTGGATCAGTCGAAGTCGGTGATCGTGCTCAAGCGGTCGATGAACTCCGGGTTCGCCGGCATCGACAACCCGCTGTTCTTCGCCGACACCACCTCCATGCTGTTCGGGGACGCGAAGAAGTCGGTCGCCGAGGTCACCGAGGAACTCAAGGCCCTGTAGGCGGCTCCGCCGCCCGTGCGTGGTTGACGAGTCCAGAGACTCGTCAACCACGCACGGGCGCGAAGCGCCTCAGAGGCGCAGACTGCCGCGGTGCCGGGAGAAGGCGATGGCCGCGGTGTCGGGCCTGCGCTCTTCACGCTCGGCGGCGACGGGGGAGTACAGCATCAGGGTGGACGCCAGCGCCCACCAGATCGCCAAGATGACGACGCTGGCCGCGAGGCCGAAGATGCCGATTGGCTCGACCAGCGCAGCGGCCCCTGCGACACCGAGGACGACGGCGAAACCGAGGCCCGCGATGACGGGCCGGAACCGCGGCGCCGACACCAGCAGAGCCGAACCGTACAGCGCGGTGACGGCGACGACGTGCCCGCTCGGCAGGAGCACCGACGGTGCATCCGATTCCCACGCCCGGACAGCGGCGCTGGTGAGATTCGCGCCGATACACAGCAGCAGTACCGCACCCATGCCGTACGAAAGTTTTCGCATCGCCGCGACGATGGCGAGGACCACGGTCGCTGCGAGCACCGTGGTGACGTCGATCGCCTGGATCACGGGATCGGCGACGGGTCGGAGTGCCTCCGGGAGGACGAGACCCGACGATTGTGGGCGGATGAGGTACAGCGCGCACAGTGCCACCACACCCGCCGCGGCGAAGGCGAGGCGACGAACACTGCGACGCAGCCTGCTAGTCGATTCGGTCACGACACACAGTGTGCCAACCGACGCTGAACGATCGATGAGAGGCCGCTGTGAGGTCGGTGAACGGTCCTGTTCGTGCGGCGAGCGTGTGTCCCGATATCGGTCGGGTGCCGAGTGTCAGGTGCGCCGGACGGCCCCCGCGAACGTGGCGGCCACCAGCACGCAGACCAGGGGCACCACCATCGCGACGGTGAGCGGAACCACCTGGGTGATCCAGCCGATGGTGGCCGGGCCGGCGAGGAATCCCACGTATCCCAGCCCGACCACCCGGGACATGTTGGTGCCCGCGGAACCGGCGCCGAGGTTGCCCGCGGCGGTGAAGATCTGCGGGACACAGCCCGACAACCCGAGGCCGAACAGCGCCCAGCCCAGGACGGTGAGCGGGAGAAGCCCCGAGACGACGACGAGCAGCATTCCGAGGGCGGCGATCAGGGTGCCGTAGCGGACGACGGCGACGGGACCGAGCGCGCCGCTCACTCGGTCCGCGGTGAACCGGCCCACCGTCATCATCACCGAGAACGCTCCGAACGCGAGGGCGGCGACGGAATCCGACGTTCCGAGGTGTTCCTTGACCTGCAGGGTGCTCCAGTCGTTCGCGACACCCTCCGACAGCATGAGCATGAAGGCGATGCCACCGAGTGCGAGGACCCGCGTGGACAGCCTGCCCTGTGCCTTCTCGGCGGGAGCGATCTCGTGCCGAGAGCGGGGACGGTCCGCCATCAGCCACCGCGAGCCCGCGGCGACGGCGACGACCCCGACGACGGCTGCGGTCAGTAGCGCGGTCAGCGGTGCCCATCCGGCGGCGAGCGTCGCCGCTCCGAGCAGCGATCCCGCCACCCCGCCCACAGAGAACAGGGCGTGGAACGCCGACATTATCGGCCGTCCGTACCGCTGCTCGACTTCGACGGCCTGCGAGTTCATCGACACGTCCAGTGCGCCGTTCGCGAAGCCGAACACGAGCAGGGCGAGACCGAGCTGCCAGGCCGCGGAGGCCAGCCCCGGACCCACGGTGGCGGCCGACAACACGAGTCCGGCGATGATCACCATCCGCCTGCTGCCGAATCGGTCGGCCAGCGGACCGCTGACCTGCATGCCGCCGATCGCGCCGACCGCCAGCAGGAGCAGCAGCGAACCCAGTGTGGAGTGGCTGATGCCGGTCCGGTCCTCGATCGCCGGAATGTGCACGACCCACATGCCGAGGAGGAACCCGTTGATCCCGAAGATCCCGAACGTTCCCGCACGGGCCCGGCGGAGCGGCTCGGCCACTCGTGTCCGCGTGTCGACCGCGGACGCTCGGGAAGTGCTCACCGACCAAACGTACCGAGGATCAGAGGTGCGCGAGCAGTGAGGCGGGATCGTGCAGCATCGCCGCGACGGACGACACGAACCTCGACCCCTGCTCGCCGTCGACCACCCGGTGATCGAACGACACGCTCAGGGTGGTGACCCACCGCACCGCGAGTTCATCCTCGTGGACCCACGGTCTCCTGGTGACGCTGCCCAGGCACAGGATGGCCGATTCGCCGGGGTTGAGGATGGGTGTGCCCGCGTCGACACCGAACACCCCGACGTTGGTGATCGACACCGTGCCGCCGGTCAGCTGCGCGGGCTCGGCTCTGCCGGTGCGCGCAGTCGCGGTCAGCTCGGTGATCGCGCGGCACAGTTCGAGCAGGCTCAGCGACTGCGCCTCCTTGATGTTGGGGACGACCAGACCGCGGGGCGTGGCGGCGGCGATGCCGAGATTGACGTAGTGCTTGGTGACGATCTCCTGGTTCTCCTCGTCCCATGAGGCGTTGAGGCTCGGGTTCTCGCGCAGCGCGACGATCATCGCCTTCGCCACCAGGCTCAGCGGTGTCACCGACAGTCCCTCGAAGGCGGGGTTCTCCCGCAGGCGTTCGAGCAGTTCGACCGACCGGGTGACGTCGACGGTCAGGAATTCGGTGACGTGCGGGGCGGTGAACGCGCTGCGGACCATCGCCGCCGCAGTCTGCTTCCGGACGCTGCGGATCGGGGTGCGGGTCTCGCGCTCCGACGGCGCCGGGCCGGATGCCGACGGCAGGGCCTGCCGGGCCGAATCCGCATGGGATTCCACGTCGCTCCGGGTGACGGCACCGGACGGCCCCGTCCCCGCGATGACCGCGAGGTCCACCCCGAGTTCCCGTGCAGCCGCCCGGGCTGCAGGCGACGCGTCGGGGCACCGACGGTCCGGGCCGGACGTGCCGGTCTCCGGAGCGGTCACCAGCTTCCGCCGAGCGCGTTTGCTCTCGGCGGCGGCCTCCGGCCCGTACCCCACCAGAACGGGCGTGCGCGCGGGTGGTTCCTCGGTGGCCGCATCCGTCGCGATCCGGATGATCGGCGTCCCGACCGGCACCGTCGCGCCCGCCGGAACCAGCAATTCCTCCACGACACCCGCGTACGGCGAAGGCAACTCGACGAGCGCCTTCGCTGTCTCGACTTCTCCGATCACCTGATTGAGTTCGATCGTCTGGCCCACCTCGACGGCCCAGGAGACCAGCTCGGCCTCCGTCAGCCCCTCACCGAGATCGGGTAGGCGGAATTCCTGCGCCAACGGACGGCTCCTCTCCTCCGACGAGTGCGATCAGGCCGCGAGGCTGCGATCGACCGCGTCGAGCAGGCGGTCGGCGTCCGGCAGGTGGTGCAGTTCCAGCTTCGCCGGGGGATACGGGACGTCGAATCCGCCGACCCTCAGGACGGGCGCGTCCAGCTGGTAGAAGCACCGCTCGGAGATGCGGGCGGCGATCTCCGCACCGAGGCCGAGGAACGTCGACGCCTCGTGTGCGACGACGAGCCTTCCGGTCTTGCGAACCGACTCCTCGATGGTGTCGAAGTCGATCGGCGACAGGGAGCGCAGGTCGATCACCTCGAGGGAGTGCCCCTCGTCGGCGGCGATGGCCGCGGCCGACAGTGCCGTCGGCACGACGGAGCCGTACGCGACGATGGTGGCGTCCGTGCCCGCCCGGGCCACCCGGGCGCGATGCAGCGGCAGGTCCGGTTCGGCGTCCACGTCGAACTCGGCCCTGTCCCAGTACCGCCGCTTCGGTTCGAAGAACACGACCGGGTCGTCCGCCGCGACGGACTGCTGGATCATGTGAAACGCGTCCGCCGGGTTGCTGGGTGTGACGACGCGCAGTCCGGCGGTGTGCGCGAAGTACGCCTCCGGCGACTCCGAATGGTGCTCGACCGCACCGATGCCGCCGCCGTACGGGATCCGGATCGTGAGGGGCGCGGTGACCCTGCCCTGGGTGCGGTAGTGAATCTTGGCCACCTGCGACACGATCTGGTCGAACGCGGGATAGACGAACCCGTCGAACTGGATCTCGCAGACCGGCCGGTAACCGCGCAGGGCCATGCCGAACGCGGCGCCGATGATTCCGGACTCGGCGAGCGGAGTGTCGATGACCCGGTTGTCGCCGAAATCCTTCTGCAGGGTGTCGGTGACGCGGAAGACCCCGCCGAGGCGTCCGACGTCCTCACCCATGATCACGACCTTGCGGTCGTGTTCGAGAGCGCGCCGGAGGCCTGCGTTGAGTGCGGCGCCGAGCGACAGCGTGGTGGTGGTCATGACAGTGCCTCCTCGATGCCTGCGAAGCCCGCGAGGTACGCGGCGTACTGTTCGCGTTCCTCGTCGATGAGTGGGTGGTCGGTGGAATACACGTGCTCGAACAGGTCGAGCGGCTCGGGATCGGGCGCACCGATGGTCCCGGACCGCAGTCGCGCCGCGACGTCGTCGGCGGTGGCCTGCACTCCGGCGAGGAACGTGTCGTCGAGCAGGCCCTCCCGGTCGAGGAGGCGCCTCATCCGGTCGATCGGGTCGCGGGCTTTCCAGATCTCGGTCTCGGCTGCCGCCCGATACCGGGTGGGATCGTCCGACGTGGTGTGGGGGCCCATCCGGTACGTGATGGCCTCGATGAATGTCGGCCCACTGCCTTCGCGGGCCCGTTGGGTGGCCTGACGGGTGACCGCGAGGACCGCGAGAACGTCGTTGCCGTCCACCCGGAGGGCGGGCATGCCGTACCCGGCGGCACGCTGGGCGATGGGGACGGGACTCTGCAGGCGGACCGGTTCGCTGATCGCGAACTGGTTGTTCTGGCAGAAGAATACGACCGGCGCGTTGAAGCTCATCGAGAAGCCGAGGGCCTCGGCGAGGTCGCCCTGACTGGTGGCGCCGTCGCCGAAGTAGGCGATCGTCGCGATCTCAGCACCGTCCAGATGGGCGCCCATGGCGTATCCGGTGGCGTGCAATCCCTGGGAGCCGACGACGATCGCGGGATTCGTCACGTTCACGGAACTCGGATCCCACGCGCAATGGGCGCATCCGCGCCACATGCGGGTCATCACCCCCGGGTCCACGCCCCGGCAGTAGGCGACGGCGTGTTCGCGGTAGCTGATGAACGCGTAGTCGTCGGGACGGAGGGCGCGGGCGGAGCCGACCTGTGCGGCTTCCTGCCCGAGCATCGGAGCCCAGAGTCCGAGTTCGCCCTGGCGTTGCAGCGCGACCGCTTCGACATCCATCCGACGCGCGACCACGAGGTCCTCGTAGAGGCCGCGCAGTTGGTCGGGTCCGATGTCGCGGACCAGGCTGGTGTAGTCGGGTCTGAAGACCCGTCGGCCGTCCGGCTGGATGAGCTGGACCGGATAGGCAATCTTGTCGACCATCGGGGTCACCTCGCGTTGTCGAGTCCGTGAACCTTGTGGGTTCGTTGGAGACGGGTACTGCGGTAGGGCAGGTGTGTGTCCTACTTCACAGCATCCACGAGAACGCGAAGTGCGCAAGTGGCACCGCCGGCTTCGAGCAGAATGCCCAGTTTTGGGGGTTGCAAGGGTGTCATGCTGCGTCTAATGACCAATTCGGACACAACCGACACCAGGTTGTTGCTGCAATTGCCGGAGAACCCCGGATCACCCCGCGAACACGAACCCGATCGAGGCGAGGACGGCCAGCAACGCGAGGTAGACCGCGGGCATCGCGACGGCCCTGGTGTCGGGATTGCCGTAGTCGCCGCGCCGGACATGGAAGGCGATTGCGCACAAGAGGAGAATCAGCAGCGCCACCGTCGCGATCACTCCCAGCGGAGTCCAGTAGAGGCCGACGAGAACGCCGACACCGCCGGCGAGTTCCGCCACGCCGATCAGCCGGACCTGTTGCCTGCTCAGGCCCCGGGATTGCAACCCCGTCCACGCGGTTCCCTTCAGTCTCAGCTTGGGAATGCTCACGGCGACGGCACTCACGGCGAGGAGCACGCCGCACACGATGAGGAAAACTTCCACGTCGGTCCCTCCAGTTCCGGCCGAATCGGCCTCACTGTTGCCACCCTAGGGCCGCGACCTGCGGTGCGGACCGGTTCCCTCCGCATCGGGCTTCGGAGCGGTTAGCATCGAGCGCGTGAATGCTGTGGGGCTGAACGAAGATGCCGTTTCTGCGTGGATTGCCGGACTCGGTGTGGGAGCGATCGCGCCGCTGAGCTTCGAGAGGATCGGGAACGGTCAGTCGAATCTCACGTACGCGGTCAGCGACGCGGGTGGTGGACGGTGGGTGCTGCGGCGGCCACCGCTCGGACATCTGCTCGCGTCGGCGCACGACGTGGTCCGCGAACATCGGATTCTGTCCTCGCTGCAGGGATCCGACGTTCCGGTGCCGAAGATCCTCGGGCTCACCGATGATCCGGAGGTCACGGACGCGCCGCTCGTGCTGATGAGTTACGTCGCGGGGGTGGTGATCGACAGCATCGGCGTGGCGAAGAAGCTGACACCCGAACAGAGGAATGCCGTCGGTCTGGCGATGCCGAAGGCTCTCGCGAAGATCCATGCGGTCGATCTCGGGGACGCCGGGCTGGAGGACCTGGCCAGTCACAAGCCTTACGCGGCAAGGCAGTTGAAGCGGTGGACGGATCAGTGGGAGAAGTCCCGTACCCGCGACGTACCGGCGATCGAGGACCTGGCGGGCATCCTCGAGCGCAACATGCCGGAGCAGGCCGAACTGTCGTTGGTGCACGGTGATTTTCACCTGAGCAACGTCATCACCTCGCCCGAGGAGGGTGAGGTGGTCGCGGTGGTCGACTGGGAACTGTGCACGCTGGGCGACCCCCTCGCCGACGTCGGCGCGTTGCTGGCCTACTGGCCCGAGGCGGGCGACGAGGACGCGGGACCGTTCCCCGCCTCCACGCTCGAGGGGTTCCCCACCCGGGCCGAACTCGTGGAGGCCTACGTCCACCACACGAAACGCGATGTCACGCATGTGGGGTACTGGCACGTTCTGGCGTTGTGGAAGCTGGCGATCATCGCCGAAGGCGTCCTGCGCCGGGTGATCGACGACCCCCGCAACAAGGCCGAGACCGGTGCGCCCACGGTCGCGCTGATCGACGGCATCGTCGCCCGGGCGGTGGCAACGGCGGAGGCCGAGGGCCTGCGCTGAACCCCCTGGTGGCGCCGGATGTTCAGACGGCGTCCGGCACCACCAGAAGGGTTGCAGCGCTCCGGATTTCGGACGGGATCGGCACCGGCTTCCGGGTCTTCGCGTCCACGTACACGTGAACGAACCGGCCGAGAGCCGCGAGTTCGAGCGTGTCGTCGTTCTCGCGGAAGATCGCGAGCGCATACACGATGCTCCGGGTGCCCAGCTTCTCGACGGACAACCCCACCTGCAGGCGGTCCGGGAACGTCAATTCGCTGACGTACTTGCAGGACGTCTCGGCGACCACGCCGATGGCGGGCAGATCACGGATGTCGGTGCCCGTCGTCGCGATCAGCCAGCCGTTGACGGCCGTGTCGAAGTACGAGTAGTACGTGACGTTGTTGACGTGCCCGTAGTGGTCGTTGTCCGCCCAGCGGGTCGGCACCGGCCACAGGGCGGGGAAGTCGGCGGCGGTCGGCAGGGCGGGGGCGTCGTCGTGTTTCACCGTGCCGACCCTAATGCCACGGATCACCCGGACCACGCGTCGGGCAGAATCGCGTCCTATGTCTGTGCCCGACAGTGATGTGCGTACACCCGATTCCGCCGCCCAGCCGATCAGCGCCGGAATCGTCACCGCCCTGGTGGGCTTCACCAGTTCGTTCGCGGTCGTACTCACCGGATTGACCGCGGTGGGCGCGAATTCCGCCCAGGCCGCGTCGGGACTGCTGGCGCTGTGTGTCACTCAGGCGCTGGGCATGCTGTGGATGTCGCGGCACTATCGCATGCCGATCACGCTGGCGTGGTCGACGCCGGGCGCCGCTCTCCTCGCCGGTGCGGGGACGGTCAGCGGGGGCTGGCCCGCCGCGGTCGGGGCATTCGTCGTCGTGGGGGCGGCGGTGACCCTCACGGGACTGTGGCCGCGGCTGGGACGGCTCATCGCGGCCATCCCCCCGGCGTTGGCGCAGGCGATGCTCGCAGGGGTGCTGCTGCCGCTGTGCCTGGCGCCGGTGCTGGCGCTGCGTGACGCTCCGCTGGCCGTCGCGCCCGTCGTTCTCGTGTGGCTGGTTCTGCAGCGGTACTCGCCCCGGTGGGCGGTGCCGGCCGCGTTCGCGGCCGCCGCAGTGGTGATCGCGGTCGGTCTCGCCTCCGGCAGCGACGGACTGGACACCAGCGCGCTCCTGCCGAGACTCGATGTCACCGCGCCGGCGTGGACGTGGCAGGCGATGATCGGGATCGCGATCCCGCTGTACATCGTGACGATGGCGTCCCAGAACATCCCCGGAACCGCCGTGATGAACTCCTTCGGCTACCGGGTGCCGTGGCGGCCGGCCATGCTCGTGACCGGTGTCGGGACCCTGGTGGGCGCGCCCGCGGGTGGACACGCCATCAACCTCGCCGCCATCAGCGCCGCCCTCGCCGCCGCGCCGTCCGCGCATCCCGACCCCAGGAGGCGGTGGGTCGCGGCCTTCACGGCAGGCTGGGCGTACCTGGTCCTCGCGGCGTGCTCGGCTGCCGTGGCCACCCTCATCGCCGCAGCCCCCGAGGGCGTCGTGGAGGCGGTGGCCGGTCTCGCGCTCCTCGGGACTCTCGGCGGGGCACTGGCCTCCGCCCTCGACGACGTCCGCGAACGGGAGGGCGCCGTCGTCACCTTCCTGATCGCCGCGTCCGGCGTGAGCATCCTCGGCATCGGGTCCGCGTTCTGGGCGCTGGTCGCCGGGCTGATCGTGCGGGTCGCGGTGACCTCGCGACGATAATGGGGTGATGACCACCATCGAGGTAGTTCAGGGTGACATCACGACGGTCGAGGTCGATGCGATCGTCAACGCCGCCAACTCCGGACTGCTCGGGGGTGGGGGCGTGGACGGCGCCATCCACCGGGCCGGTGGTCCGGAGATCCTCGCCGAATGCAGGCAATTGCGGGCCACCACGCTGCCGGACGGGCTCCCGGCGGGACAGGCGGTCGCGACGACGGCGGGCCGGTTGCCGGCTCGATGGGTGATCCATACGGTCGGCCCCGTGTATTCCGCTTCGGACGATCGGTCGGCCACCCTGCGCAGCGCCTACACCAGCAGCCTGGCGGTGGCCTCGGATCTCGGCGCGCAGTCCGTTGCGTTCCCGCTGATCTCGTCCGGGGTGTACGGCTGGCCGGCGGACGACGCCGTCCGGCAGGCGGTCGGTGCCGTCCGTGAGTCGGACGCGGGAATTCCCCGGGTTCTGTTCGTGGCGTTCGACGCACGGATGGCGACCCTGCTGCGTGGCGAGGTGGGTGAATCGCACTGAACACCGATCTCGCCTTCCTGACCGCAGGACTGGCACTTCTGCTCGCCGCCACCGTTCCGCGCCTGTTCCAGGACCGTGCCGTCTCGGCGCCGCTGATCGTCCTGGCGGTCGGGGCGGGGGGCGGCCTGTTTCTCGGCGAGTCGGGCACCGACACCCTGTCGCCGGCGCTGCATCCGGCCGTGACGGAACACCTGAGTGAAACGTGCGTCATCGTCGCCCTGATGGGTGTGGGACTGGCGATCGACCGGCCTCTGGGCTGGCGGACGTGGAATTCGACGTGGCGTCTGCTGCTGATCGCGATGCCGTTCGGTATCGCCGCGGTCGCGTTACTCGGCTGGTGGGTGGCGGCACTGACCCCCGCCGTCGCGATCCTGCTCGGGGCCGTCCTCGCACCCACCGACCCGGTGCTGGCGTCCGACGTACAGGTGGAAGGTCCCACGTCGGGCGGCGAGTCCCATCGGGAGGACGACGAGGTACGGTTCGCGCTCACCTCGGAGGCCGGGCTCAACGACGCTCTCGCCTTCCCGTTCGTGTATCTGGCGCTGTTCATGATCGGCAAGGGGCCGATCGAGCAGTGGATCGTGCAGTGGGTGGCCTGGGAGCTGATCGGCAAGGTGGTCATCGGCGCGGCCTTGGGATGGATTGCCGGTGATCTGTTCGGCCGCGCGGTCTTCCGCTTCCCGATCACACACATGCGCCTCGCCGAACGCAGCGAACCCATCTTCGCGCTCGCCGCCACGTTCGCCGTCTACGGACTCACCGAACTCGCCGGGGGATACGGCTTCCTTGCCGTCTTCGCCTGCGCGGTCGCCATCCGCCGGACGGAGCGGGCCCACGACTACCACGCCGAGATGCACAGCCTGATCGAGCAACTCGAACACGTGCTCACCCTCGCCGTCCTGCTCCTGCTGGGGGTGGCACTCACCTCCGGTCTGCTGACCGGACTGACGTGGGGTGGGGTTCTCGTCGCGGCAGCCCTCGTGTTCGTCATCCGGCCGCTGGTCGGATGGGTTTCGCTGCTGGGCTGCCAGGAGATGTCCGGCCCCGAGCGCCGGGTCACCGCGTTCTTCGGGGTTCGCGGAATCGGGTCGATCTACTATCTCGCGTACGCCGCTGCGGAAGCCGGCGTGGACGACGAGAAATGGTTGTGGTCGACGGTGGCCTTCACCGTCGTCCTCTCCGTCCTCGTTCACGGGGTGAGTGCGACGCGGGTGATGCGCCTGCTCGATCTTCGTCGGGAAGGCGGTGCAGTCACGGACCGATAATGTCGCGACTGCACCGCTCGACCAGCGAGTTGCGCGGGGTGGCGTGGAGCGGGTCTTCACTCCTTGCGCACGGCGGAGGTGCGCGCCGTGCCTGCCGGGTGCTCCGAGTCCTCGGCTCGGTGGACGAGGACGGGCGGCGCCGCCGAGACCACCGAGGGAGTGGGCCGGTTGCCGGCCTTGATCTCGTTGAACAGGATGTTCAGCAGCACCGCGACGATGCTCGCCGCGCTGATTCCCGAGTCGAAGACGATGTGCACCCATTCCGGGAAGGCTGCGTAGAACTCGGGCACCGCGATCGGTATGACACCGAAACCGAGTGCCACCGCGACGATCACCAGGTTGAGATTGCCGTCGTACGACACCTTGGACAGGGTCCGGATTCCGCTCGCCGCCACGGAACCGAAGAGGACGATCCCCGCACCGCCGAGGACGGGCAGCGGCACGGAGGCGACCAGCCGCCCCAGGATGGGGAACAGCCCGAGAGCGAACAGGACCGAACCTCCGGCCGCGACGACGTACCTGCTCTTGATCCCCGTGATCGCGACGAGCCCGACGTTCTGAGCGAACGCGCTGGCCGGGAACGTGCCGAACACCGGTGCCACGGTGGTGGCGAGCATGTCGGCGCGGAGACCGTCGCCTACCCGGCGAGCATCGACCTTCGTTCCCACGATCTCGCCGACCGCGAGGATGTCCGCCGTCGTCTCGGTCATGATCACGAGGATCACCACGGTCATCGAGATGATCGCACCGATCTGGAACAGGGGAGTTCCGAACGAGAACACCTGCGGCAGTTCGAAGATCGCGCCCTTCCCGACGGCGCCGAAGTCGGCCTTGCCAATCAGCGCGGCGAACAGGGTTCCCACGACGATGCCGATCAGGATCGACAACCGCGACAGGGTTCCCTGGACCAGCCTGCTCACCAGCAACACGATGAACAGGCTGAACCCGGCGAGCCCGATGTTGGACATCGACCCCCAGTCCGGGGCCTTGGCGTTGCCACCCATCGCCCAGCGCACCGCGACCGGCAGGAGGGAGATGCCGATGACCGTGATGATCGACCCGGTGACGACGGGCGGGAAGTAGCGCACGATCCTGCAGAAGAACGGGCTGATCAACAGTCCGATCGCGCCGGCGACCATGATGGCCCCGAAGACCGATCGCAGTCCGCCCGGACCACTGGCCACCGCCACCATGGTGGACACCGAGGCAAAGGAAATGCCCTGCACCAGGGGAAGTTTTGCCCCGAAGTAGGGAACGCCGAGGGTCTGCAGCAGTGTGGCCGCACCGCTGACGAACAATGCCGCCGACACGAGCAGTCCGATCTCGACGCCGGTCAAGCCGGCGGCGCCGCCGACGATCAGGGGAGGCGCGATCACGCCGCCGTACATCGTCAGGATGTGCTGCAACCCGTAGACGTACGACTTTCCGAGCGGCAAACGCTCGTCCTCGGGTCCGGTTGTTCCGGCAACCCGGTGTCCGATCCGCTTCATCGCCGCGTTCCTAGCAGAATCCGGGAACGGAATCCCAGGCGCGGCCGGCGTCGGGAGCGTCCTCGCGCTCGACGGTCGCCTCGATCAGCCCGTAGGGGCGGTCGGCCGCGAAGAACACCTCGCCGGGGTTGTCGAGTCCGAACGGTTCCAGGTCGACGAGGAAGTGGTGTTTGTTCGGCATCGAGAACTTCACCTCCGCGATCTCGGGATGCGCCTCGAGTACCGCCGAACCCATCTGGAACAGGGACTGCTGCAGCGCGAGCGAATGCGTCGTGGCGAACGCCTCCAGCATGACTGCCCGCACGTTCTCGAAGGTCTTGTCGAAGTCGACGTCGGTGGTGAGGTACCGCCACCGGGCGCTCACCGACGTCGCGAGGATCCGGTCGGACGTCTCCTGCAGGGTGGTGTACTTGTCCTTCGGGTAGCCCCGGAACTCCGAGCCCGTCGACTTCAGCACCACCATGTTGCTCAGGCCGGACACGATCCACGTCCGGTCGCCGTCGATGGTGACCACGGTGTTCCGCCGTTCGTCGCTCGATCGGACGAAGGAATGGTCGTGGCCTTCGCCGTCGACCGGGATCCGCGCCCACGAGTACTGCTCGATCTCCCATCGGCCGCCGGTGATCCACTCGAATCCCGACGTGAAGTGCCGTCCGAGTCGCATGGCGAACGTCTCGATCGAGCCGACGCCGTCGCGGGCGAACGCGTACACCGTGTTCTTCTGGGTGTCCGTGGCCACGACGTGCGCGTTGTCGCCTTCGGTGTGCACCGCGTCGAGGTCGCCGCGCAATTGCGAAGTCACGGTGACGTCTTCGATCTCGTGTCGCTTCGTGTCCCGGGTGATCTTGACCAACCGGACTTCTGCCTTGCCGTACTGGTTCTGGCCGAGCACGATCTTGCTCATGATTAGCTCCCTCGGTAGGTCGAGTATGCGAACGGGCTGAGAAGGACAGGTACGTGGTAGTGCTGTTCGCTGTCGGTCAGGGTGAACGTGATGGTGACGTCGGGGTAGAACGCCGGACGACCCTTCGCTGCGAAGTAGCGTCCGGTGTCGAAGACGATCCGGTAGATGCCCGGCTCGAGTCGGGCGGGGCCCAGGGTTGTGACGCGTCCGTCGTCGTCGGTGACGGCGTCGGCCACGGTGATCCAGTCGGACTGCCGCTGGACCGTCAGCGTGACAGGCACCTCCCGCGCGGGTATGCCTTCGGCCGCATCCAGCACATGGGTGGTGACCTGGCTGACGTCGCTCATGCGTCCAGCATTCCGGCGAGTCGACGTGCGGCGATGTCGCGTAGTTCCTCTGCGACAACGGCTAATTCGCTGGCCTCGTCGTTGAGCAGCCGGCGGTCGAGTGCGGTGAGGATGTCGGACGTGCTGCGGCCGGCGGCGCGGACGAGGAAGACCCGTCCGAACTTGTCCTCGTAGGCACGGTTGCCGTCGGTGAGCCGTTTGTGCGCTGCCGCGTCGGACGAATCGACGTTCGACTGCTCCGAGCGTGCCAGGTGCGCCTCGGCGTCGTCGCCTCCCGGGGGTTCACCGATTCGGGGATGGTGCGCGAGGGCTTGTTCGATCTCGTCCGCGGAGAGTGGGCCGGCGCCCGTTCTGGCCGCGGTGAGAAGTGAGGCGCGATCGGGGTACGGCCGGGCGGACACGAGTTCGTCTGCCCACCGGGGAATATCCAGGCAGATCCGCACCAGTTCCGTTGCCTCGGACTGTGAAGCCTCGTTGAATCGTTGGAGTCCTGCATCGAGATCCATGCGACCCTTCTTCCACAATGCGAAATAATGATTCCGTATAGAGAAGCGTGACAGGGGTCACAATTCATGTCAAGACCCAAAATTGAATTGATCCAGATTCGGACGCGAGTGCGATCCGTGGCGTGCTGGAATCACGAAGAATGAAAGCTGTTGTGGAACAACAGTTCACAAAAGGGTGCGCTGAATCGCGGGGCCCTGGT
Organism: Rhodococcus wratislaviensis; assembly: GCF_041228765.1. NCBI lineage: Bacteria > Bacillati > Actinomycetota > Actinomycetes > Mycobacteriales > Nocardiaceae > Rhodococcus > Rhodococcus wratislaviensis. The sequence continues at coordinate 3,310,799 of NZ_CP150488.1, forward strand.
CGGGCGGCGCTGTGCTCACCTCACGACCGTGAATACTCGGATGCCCTGCGGATCTCTTCGGGGGACGGACGCACACCGGTGTAGAGGACGAACTGCTCCGCCGCCTGCAGCGCGATCACCTCGGCGCCGGTGATGACGGTCTTGTGGCGTTCGGCGGCGGCCCGGATCAGCGGTGTCGCGGCAGGCATGGCGACCACGTCGAACACGGCCTCCGCCGCGTCGATCGCGTCGAGTTCGAACGCCAGATCGTCGGCTTCGGGACCGCCCGCCATGCCGACGGGGGTGGCATTGATCAGGAGCCCTGGCCGTGCCGCGCCGAGTTCGGGTCGCCACTCGAATCCGTACAGCTTCGCGACGGCGCCGCCCGTCGTCTCGTTGCGGGCGACCACGGTCACGTCCGTGAAGCCGTAGTCGCGCACGGCGGCGACCACAGCTTTGGCCATTCCGCCGCTGCCGGCCACCGCCACGGACAGCGAGTGGGGCAACGCGTTGTCGCGCAACAGGTTCGCGATGGCCTGATAGTCGGTGTTGTGGGCGTGCAACACCCCGTCCTCGTTGACCACCGTGTTGACGGACTCGATGACCGACGCCGATTCGTGCATCACGTCGACGTACTCGATGATCTGCTCCTTGAACGGCATGGAGACGCCGGCGCCGCGAATGCCCAGCGCGCGGATGCCGCCGACCGCGGCCTGGAGGTCGTTGGTGGTGAACGCTTTGTAGACGAAATTGAGGCCCAGCTCGCCGTACAGATAATTGTGAAACCGGGTGCCGATGTTGCTCGGTCGGCCGGAGAGCGAGATGCAGAGAAGAGTGTCTTTGTCGAGCTGGTTCATCCGGTAAATACTAGTAGTGGGCTCCCATCCGTGCGCGTTCTCAGCTCCGAATACACGGTGACGACGGCAAAGGAGCAGGGCTGCGATGACAACGACGATCGGTGACCGGCACGAGGCGGCGCGGACGCCCCGGAGGCGGCGGCACCTGGTCTCCCGCGCGCTCGCCGGAGTGATCGCCGCCGGCATGGTGCTCGGGGTGGGCGAACTGCTGTCGGCGCTGATCGACCCGAACTCGTCACCGTTCTATGCGGTCGGGTCGACGACGGTGGACCGCAGTCCCGCCTGGGCTCGCGAGTTCGCGATCGACACGTTCGGCACCAACGACAAACCCGCACTCTTCGTCGGCATGACGATCCTCATCGTGCTCCTCGCCGCGACCGCGGGCATCGTCGAGCGCCCTCGGGCCCCGTTCGGCAGCGCGATCCTGGCGGTTCTCGGGCTGGTGGGAATCTATGCCTCGACCCAGCGCTCCAGCGCCACGTGGATGTTTGCGCTGCCTACCTTGGTGGGGGTCGTTGCCGGCATCGCGGTTCTGCGGGTGCTGACGACCGCCGCGCGGGCGCCCGAGGACTCCGACGTCGAGGATTCGTGGTTGCCGCGCCGGACATTTCTTCTGTTGGCCGCGGCCGCCGCAGCGACTGCCGCGGCCGCGGGAGCCGCCGGCCGGTACCTCGGGCAGCAGGTCGCGGGCGCCGTGGACAACCGCCGTGCCTTCGCCGTTCCCGAGGTGACGGACCGGGCCGCCCCGATCGCTCCGGGCACCGACATCGACGTGCCGGGCGCCACCCCGTTCGTCACGTCGAACGACGAGTTCTACCGGATCGACACCGCACTGCGGGTCCCGCGGTTGACGACGGACGACTGGCAACTGCGCATCCACGGCATGGTCGACCGCGAGCTCACGCTGACGTGGGACGACCTGGTCTCGAGGACGCCCGTGGAACGGGTGGTCACGTTGACGTGCGTGTCCAACGAGGTCGGCGGAAATCTCGCGGGCAATGCCACGTGGATCGGCTACCCGATCAAGGACATCCTCGACGACGCCGGTGTGCACCCCGACGCCGACATGCTGTTGTCCACGAGTAGCGACGACTTCACGGTGGGCACCCCGGTCGAGGCCCTGCGGGACGGACGCGACGCGATCCTCGCGGTGGCGATGAACGGCCAGCCGTTGCCGTTCGAACACGGTTACCCGGTGCGGCAGGTGGTCCCCGGTCTCTACGGCTACGTGTCGGCCACCAAATGGGTGGTGGACTGGGAACTCACGCGATTCGACAAGGCGGAGGCCTACTGGACGAAGCGCGGCTGGTCCGCGGAAGGTCCGATCAAGACCGCGTCCCGGATCGACGTGCCCGCCCCGTTCGCGCCCACCGCGCCCGGGCCGGTGCTCGTCGCCGGAACCGCTTGGGCGCAGCACCGCGGCATCGAGAAAGTGGAGGTGCGGGTCGACAACGGCGAGTGGCAGACCGCGACTCTCGCCCCGCAGTACACCATCGACACCTGGCGGCAGTGGACCTGGGAGTGGCAGGCCACGTCCGGGCTGCACACCCTCCAGGTGCGTGCCACCGATCTGGACGGCAACGTTCAGGTGGAGGAGCGGACCCCGCCGATCCCGGGTGGCGCCACCGGCTGGCACACGCGTTCCTTCACGGTGAGTTGAGGCGCTCACGGGCACCGCTGCGCCACCTCGGCGAGCGCGTCGCGGTCCGCCAGCGTCACGGGAAGCCCGTACTCCACCGCCACGGAGAGGTACTTGCCCGCGTAGAAGCAGTGGTACGCCGGGTTCGGCGGTAGCCAATCCTGCGGGGTCTGGTCGCCCTTGTCCTGATTGTCCGCTCCGTTGACGGCCAGCAGATTGAACATGACGTCGTTGGCGAACCGGAGCCGACGCTCGGGCGACCACGTCGACGCGCCCATGTCCCACGCCGCCGCCAGCGGGTAGACGTGGTCGATCTGAACGGCTTTCGCGTCGGCTCGGTCGAACGGAAGCACGTCGCCGGAGTACGGATCGGCCAGGACCCCGCTCAGCACCACACAGTCGCGGGTGCCGTCGCGGAACGCCACCGAGCGGAGGTCGATCGCGAGAACGTTGTTGCGGGTGTCGCACCCGTCGTGGCCGCCGGCGGCGTCCTGGTCGTCGGTCCAGGCCGGGCCGAAGACGCACAACTCCTTGCCCGAACACCCGCGCTGGTATCCGCCGGGGTGCGGACGGGATACGACCGTCGCGACCCGGCCGAGCAACTCCTCGATGTGCGCGCGGGGCGGACTGCCCGGCGCGGGCTCGTCGCCCAGGTCGAGAAGCGACACCCCGCAACCGGAGACCGACAGGATCGTGGCCATCCACGCGGCCGCCCACAGAAGTCTCATGCGTCCCCCCGGCGCTCGACGACTTTCCCCCTACCGCCCGGAGTATGCACCGGGCCCCCGACAGGTCAAGTGAAGGGGAGGCGTACCGCGGCGATCGACGACAGGTGCATGCCGTCGTGGCCGATCACCCAGGAACCGCCGCTCTGCCGGCATTCCGCGAGCAGATCGAGGGTGCGGAGGAGGAAGAAGATCGCTTCGCTGGGGGTGGGGGTGACCGCAAGCCTGTGTGCTTCACCGTGTTTCATCCCGTCGAGCCACACGCCCGACTGCCCGTCCAGTCGAATCGTGACGATGTGCGTGGCATCGACGAAGGCGTACTTCCGTTGCTCCCACGGAGTGGTGAGCGCGTACCCCTGTTCGAGAACCTGGATCAGGATGCTCATGACCGACTCCCGAGTGTCCGGCAGTTACGTCTCTCCAGCATCTACCTCGGAACGGGTGAAATCCAGACCTGCTAACCGAACTCGATCACGACCTTGCCGCTCGTGTGACCGGACTCCACCATCGCGAGAGCGTCACCGGCGTGTGCGAACGGGAATCGGTGCGCGACCCGCGGGTCGAGGGTTCCGTCGGCCACCAGCGCGGCCAGCTCCGCGAACACCGCGGACGTTCGGCGCCGTTCCACTCCCGAGCCGCCGAGGTCCCGCGCGGCGAGCGGGTCGCCGGTGCTGATGATCGCCGCCGGATCCGCGACCACCCGCGCCGCCTCGGCGAGCGCGTCACCGCCGACGAGGTCGAAGATGGCGTCCACCGGGCCGGGCACGCGTGCGGCCAGTCTCTCTCCGGACGCCACCCAGCTGGCGCCGAGCGATTCGACGACCTCCCGCTTGCTCTCGCTCGCGACTCCGATCACGCTGACGTCCCGCGCCGCGGCCAACTGCAGCGCCGCCACCCCCACGCCACCGCCCGCGCCGACGACGAGCAACCGACTGCCGGGCGCCAGGTCCAGGGTGGCCAGCGCGTCGTACGCGGTTCCCGCTGCGACGGGAAGCGTGGCCGCGTCGGTGAACGAGACCGAGTCGGGCTTGTGTGCTGCCGAGGCCGTGTTGACCAGCGTGTACTCGGTGTATCCGCCGAACCCGGTGGCGGTCGCGCCGAACACGGGATCGCCGACCGCGAAGCCGGTCACCCGGGGACCGGTCTCGGCGACCACACCGGCGACCTCCCGGCCGAGAACGGCGGGAAGAGTGACGGGGACGGTGTCCTTGCGCGTTCCCGCCCGCACCTTCCAATCGGCGGGATTCACGCCGGCCGCATGGACGGCGACCAGCAGCTGTCCGGGACCGGGGGAGGGAACGGGGACGTCGAAGAACTGCTGTGTCTCGGGGCCGCCGTACTCGCTGAAGCCGTATGCCATGCTCACGCCCACAGTCCTATCACGAACCGGGGCCAGAATTCGGGCACGAAGAAGGCCCGCCGAATTGGAGTCGGCGAGCCTTCTCATGAGAACTCAGGAGCCGAACAGGCTGCCTAGGGAGCCTGTGCCTCCGCCTCCGCCACCGCCACCCATCAAGGGTCCGAGGACCTGGATGAGTTGAACGAGAACTTCCAAGATCTGTTCCATGTCCATTTTGTCTTCCTCCGATCACTGCGATCACGTTCGGCAGCGATCCCGGTGAGTTACCGGCGTGGACAGCCGCCAACTCGTTCATCGGTGGAATATCGTCGAGGGTTACATGTCTCGAGCAGGGACTTCTCCCGCTGTCGGTCGCGCCTGATTGGATGGGTGCATGCTGCACGGCCTCTGGACACCCGGTTCGGGCCTCATGCTGTGGGTCGAGGACCGGAATCCGGCCGCCGAGGAGCCGACGGATGCGGTCGGACGGGTGCTGGCACGGAAGTTCCGGCACCACGTGAAGGTGCCGATGCCGACGCCGTCGGGGCCGGAGATGCTCGAGTGGGCCGCGGTCGCGCTGGCACCGCCGGATGCGACGGAGTTCCTGCTGTCGGTGTCTGCCCGCGACCCCCGGATCTCCGGGGATCTGCGCTACCTCGCCCACGTCGCCCGCGGTGTCGAGCGGTGGGCACGGGCCGGCCGGGTGGTGCCCGAGGCACACCGGGCGGAGGGCGGCTGGTGGCCGCGCTGGCGGCTGCTCGGCGGTGAGCGCCAGCGTGCGTGGCTCACGGAGCTGGCCGTCGCGATGCCGCCGGTCCAGCGTCACGGCACGACCCCCCGAGCCGTGCTCGACGACATGGTCACCGAGCTGACCGATCCCGTCGCCCGCCGGGTCCTCGAACGACGGCACCCGGACGATTCCGGCACCGATGCGGATCACCCGCTGATCGCGGCGCTCGTGCGCGGCGACCAGTTCGCCGAGGGCACCGCCCAGCTGTCGGGTTCGCTGGACGGGTGGCGCGACAGCCTCAAGGTGGACGAGCCCGAACTGGTGCTGCGGCTCCTCGAGCCGGAAGACGTGGACGTGGAGGGGGACTGGGATCCGGACACGGTGTTGTGGCGACTGGAGGTCTGTCTTCGTCCGGAAGGCGAAGCGCCGGTGCCGATCCCGCTGCACCGCACGGAGGCGAGTCGCCTGCAGATCGGGGTGCGCAAACTGACGGAGGCCGTCTCCGCCTACCCGCGACTGCAGGACGTCCCCAGTGACCCCGACAGCCTGGACCTGATGTTGCCCACCGCCGTGGTCATCGACCTCGTCGGGCACGGGGCGGTGGCGTTGAAGGAGAAGGGCATCAGCCTGCTGCTGCCGCGGGCGTGGAGTGTGGCGTCGCCGTCGATGCGGCTGAGGGTGAGCTCGCCGAGCGCCCCGGCGAGCGCGGAGAACCGGGCGGTCGGCAAAGACCAGCTGGTGCAGTACAACTGGGAACTGGCACTCGGCGACACGGTTCTCACCGCCGCGGAAATGAATCGACTGGTCAACTCGAAGAGTGATCTCGTGCGACTGCGCGGCGAGTGGGTCCGGGCGGACCAGGAGGTGCTCTCCCGCGCCGCGCGTTACGTGGCGGAGCGGCACGCCAGCGGCGACCGGGCCATCGTGGACCTGCTGAAAGACCTGATCGCGGACGATCTCTCCGACCTTCCCGTCGAGGAGGTCACGGCCACCGGCTGGGCGGCCGCGTTGCTGGACGGCGACACGAAGCCGCAGGACGTGCCGACGCCGGACGGGTTGGACGCCACGCTGCGCCCGTACCAGAAGCGGGGGCTCGACTGGCTGGTGTTCATGAGCCGCCTCGGTCTCGGCGCCGTCCTCGCCGACGACATGGGTCTCGGCAAGACGCTGCAGTTGCTCGCGCTCCTGGCCCATGAAAACGCGCCCACCCCCACCCTGCTGGTGTGCCCGATGTCGGTGGTCGGCAACTGGCAGCGCGAGGCGGCACGCTTCGTTCCCTCGCTGCGGGTGCTCGTCCACCACGGTCCGCAGCGGCTGAGCGGTGACGACTTCACGGCCGCCGTGACGCAGAGCGATCTGGTGATCACCACGTATGCGCTGCTGGCCCGCGACGTCGCAGAGCTGAAGGAGCAGGACTGGCGGCGCGTCGTGCTGGACGAGGCGCAGCACATCAAGAATGCGAAGACGTCGCAGGCGCGGGCGGCGCGGAGCATTCCGGCGGCGCACCGCGTCGCGCTGACGGGCACTCCGGTCGAGAACCGACTGGACGAATTGCGCTCGATCCTGGACTTCGCGAATTCGGGCATTCTGGGTTCGGAGGCGATGTTCCGCAAGCGGTTCGTGGTGCCGATCGAGCGGGAGCAGGACGAGACGGCCGTCGCCCGGCTCCGCGCGGTCACGTCCCCGTTCGTGCTGCGCCGCGTCAAGACCGATCCCGCGGTCATCGCCGACCTCCCCGACAAGTTCGAGATGACGGTCCGCGCCAACCTCACCGCGGAGCAGGCCGCGCTGTACCGGGCGGTGGTCGACGACATGATGGCGCAGATCAAGGACAAGAAGGGGATGAAGCGCAAGGGCGCCGTCCTCGCTGCCCTGACGAAACTCAAGCAGGTGTGCAACCACCCGGCGCATTTCCTGCGCGACGGGTCGGCGGTGATGCGGCGCGGACAGCACCGCTCCGGCAAGCTGGGGCTCGTCGAGGACATTCTGGACTCCGTGGTCGCGGACGGCGAGAAGGCGTTGCTGTTCACCCAGTTCCGGGAATTCGGTGACCTCGTCACCCCGTACCTCGCGGAGCGTTTCGGTACTACCGTGCCTTTTTTGCACGGGGGTGTCTCCAAGCAGAAGCGCGACGACATGGTGGCCTCGTTCCAGGGCGACGACGGGCCGCCGATCATGATGCTCTCGCTGAAGGCGGGCGGGACGGGCCTGAACCTCACCGCGGCCAATCACGTCGTCCACCTCGACCGGTGGTGGAACCCGGCGGTCGAGAACCAGGCCACCGACCGGGCGTTCCGGATCGGCCAGCGGCGGGACGTGCAGGTGCGCAAGCTCGTGTGCGTCGGAACCCTGGAGGAACGGATCGATGCGATGATCGCCACCAAGCAGGAGCTGGCCGATCTCGCCGTCGGGACGGGTGAGAACTGGGTGACGGAGATGAGCACCGAGCAACTGGGTGAACTGCTGCGACTCGGTGACGAGGCGGTGGGCGAATGACGAACCGGCGACCCGGGCCGTACTTCGGCCAGTACGGCAAGCGACGACCGGTGACGGGCGGGCTGGAGGCACGGTCCCGGCGGGGATCGTTCGGGCGCACGTGGTGGGGCCGCGAGTTCGTGGACATCATCGAGTTCGTCGCCGACAAGGGCCGGATGAGCCGCGGACGGAACTACGCGCGCAGCGGTCAGGTGATCTCGCTCGAGATCGCCGGTGGGATGGTCACGGGGGAGGTCCAGGGCAGTCAGCTCCAGCCGTTCGTCGCGACCGTCTCGATCGACCGCCTCGACGAGGCGGAAGTCGCGGAACTCGTCGCGCTGGTGCGTCGGCAACCCGGCAGTCTCGCGATGCTGGCGGGCGGCGGAGTTCCGGAGGTTCTGGGGCCCCTGCTGCTGCCCGCCGGGGCGTCGGCGCTGAACTACGACTGCACCTGCCCGGACGACGGCTGGCCGTGCAAGCATGCGGCCGCGGTCGCGTACCTCACCACCGAACGCATCGACGAGAACCCGCTCGAGATCCTGACGCTGCGCGGCGTCGATCTGGACATGCTGATCGACGGTGTCGGCGGCGACTCCTCCGACGCGGACGTCGACGACTGGTTCGGCGACGACTCCTCGCTGCCCGCCCTGCCCGACGCCGACTTCCGGGCGGCGATCGACGACCTCGACCCCCTGCTGCTGCGGAAAGCGGTCCGATCGGTCAGTGAGGACGAGCGTGCGGTGGACGCCGCGATCCGGGAGCTGAAAGCGCTGTACCAGCACTTCCGCTGACCGTGCGATGATGAGGACGCGGAAGCTCGCCTCGTTCCGCGACCGGGAGCTGGTCAGTCATGTTGACGGTCTACCTGCTCGGCGAACAGCGTGTATCGAACCCGGAGGATGCCCGGGTCGGCCCCATCTCGTCACGGGCGATCGCGCTGCTGGCCTATCTGGTGCTGCACGCCGGTCTCGCCCAGTCGAGGAACCGTCTCGCAGGGCTGTTCTGGCCGGAGTCGAGCGAGCAGCAGGCCCGCACCAACCTCCGGCGGGAACTGCACAACCTTCGCGGTCTCCTCGGATCGGACGGTGCGCTCGCGGCGGACGGGCCGACGCTCACCTGGACGGACTCGCCGTCGTGCCGGGTGGACGTCGACACTTTCCGCAACGAGCGGTCGTCCGCCGTCGCCGCCCTCGCCGATTCCGACGCGCGGGCATTTCTCGATCACGCGGACCGCGCGATCGACACCTATCGCGGCGAGCTCATGCCCGGCACGTACGAAGACTGGGTCCTCGAGCACCGCGAGGTGCTGCGCAGGCAGTGCGTCGAACTCTGTGAGGCGACGGTGCGGGTGTTGCGGGAGTCGGGTGACGTGGAGACGGCCACGGCGTGCGCACGCCGGCGTATCCAGCTCGACCCACTGGAGGAGGTCGGGTACCGGACGCTCATGGAACTGCAGGCCGCGTCGGGCGACCGGGCGGCGGCGATGACCACCTACCACCGGTGCGCGGCCGTTCTGGAAACCGAACTCGCGGTCGCACCGAGCGCGGCGACCAGCAGACTGTTCGACAACCTGCTGGGGGAGTACCCGAGGGCCGGTGCCGCCGCATCTCGCAGGCCCGAACGCGTCCGGGCCGCGGTGCCCGCTCTGATCGGACGGGAGCGTGAACGCGGGGAGCTACAACGGCGCTGGCGGCAGTCGCTCGACGGCAGGCAGGGACTGCTGCTCGTCTCGGGGGACGCGGGTGTCGGCAAGACCCGGTTGACCACCGAACTCGCGGAGATCGCCCGCGCCGACGGGGCGGTGGTGGCGACGACGCGGTGTTTCGGACTGCCGGGCCGCGTCGCGCTGGCGCCCGTCGCCGAGTGGCTGCGCAGCCCGGGATTTCGGTCCGCGATCGGGTCGCTGAACCCGATGTGGCGGGCCGAGGTCGAACGGCTGGTCCCGAGCGCCGAGGCCGGGCCGCGACCGTCGACGTCCCGGGCGATGGTGGACGCATGGCAGCGTCACCGGTTCTTCGAGGGCACGACGCGGGCGGTGCTGTCGTCCGGCCGGCCGGTCCTGCTCGTCCTCGACGATCTGCAGTGGTGCGACGCGGAGACGGCGGCCTGGCTGGCGTTCCTGCTCTCACTCGACACCCACATGTGCGTCCTGGTGGCGGCGACCGCCCGCACGGACGAGGCGCGGTCCCGCCACGATGTGCGGGAAGCGCTGCGAGCCCTCCGGTCGGCACGGCTGGTCACGGACGTCGAGGTGGACCCGTTGACCTCGGAGGGGACCGCGGAACTGGCGCGGTCCCTCGGCGGCCGGGCGCTGGACCCCGCGGAGGAGGCGGTCCTGTACGCCGCGACCGGGGGCTACCCGCTGTACGTCGTCGAGGCCGCCAGGATGGTGCCCGGCACGGATGCGACCGGGGGCGCCGACGACCTGGGGGAGGTGCTGCAGCGGCGGCTCGAACAGTGCTCGGAACCCGCGCGGGACGTCGCCGGCCTTGCCGCTGCGCTCGGCACGGATTTCGATCTGGACCTGCTCAGCGAGGCGAGCGACCTGGACACGGATTCTCTCGTCCAGGCGGTGGACGAACTGTGGCGGCGGAGGATCGTCCGGCCGGCGGGCACCGGCTACGATTTCGTGCACGACCTGGTCCGGGAGGCCGCGTACCGCTCGGTCAGCCCGCCGCGCCGCTGGCTCCTGCATCGGCGCCTCGCGCAGGGACTCGAACTTCTCCACGCGGGCAGCACCGACGACGTGGCAGCGCAGCTCGCCGAGCAGTATCGGCGCGGCGGCCGCCCCGACCGCGCCCTCCACTACCTGCAGCGCGCCGCCGAGGTGGCAGCCAGCATGTTCGCGAACGCGGAGGCTCTGCGGCACTTCCGGGACTGCCTCGACCTTCTCGAGGCGATGCCGGTGGGCCGCAACCGGGACGCTCACGAGGTGGACGTGCGGCAGGGCATGTCGGCGCCGCTGACCACCCTGTACGGGTACTCCTCTGCCGAGCTCGAGCAGACGCTGGACCGCACCGTGGAGCTGGGGCAGCGTCTCCGGCGGCCGAAAATCGTGCTCGGCGCCCTGATCGGATTGTTCGCGGCACATTTCGTGCAGGGGCACACCGCGCAGGCCCACGGCATCGGCGCGCGTGCCCTCGAACTGTCCGCGGCCGATCCCGAATTCGAGGGTCAGGCGCAGTTCTCCGTGGCGGGGGCTGCCCTGGCTCTCGGCCGGCCGAGGGATGCGATCGAACATTTCGACGTCGCGCTGGGATCGTTCTCCGACGACTATTCCTTCATCCTCGGGACCAGGCTCGAAGTGCATGCCCACGCCTGGGAGTCGCACGCGTACTGGATGATCGGTGACGAGCAGAAGGCGGCGCGGTCGTGCGCGAATGCCCTCGCATTGGGCAGGACCTGCGGCCACCCCTACAGTCTTGCGGTGGCGTTGGGATACGCGTCGGTGCTGAATCAGATGCGAGGCGACGACACCGCGCTCCTCGCCTCACTCACCGAGTTGCGGGAGCTGTGCGAGCGCTACCACTTCGCCTACTACAGCCAGTGGTCGCAGATCCTCGAAGGCAGGCTCGTCGGCGGCGAACCCGGTATCGCGAAGATCCGCCAGGGGCTCGCCGAGTTGCGGCGGCAGCGGGCGTTCGCGCGCATGGCCTACTGGCTCTCGCTGCTGGCGGAGGTCCAGATCGACGTCGGTCACACCCGCGCGGCCCGCGCCACGCTCGATGCCGCCCTGATCGCCGCCGAGCAGTACGACGACCGCTGGTGGTTGCCGCAGGTGCTGCGTCTGCGTGCGGGCGCCGGGCCGTTCGCGGGCGGGACGTCGGCGCGAACGGTGCGCGAACGCCGGATTCCTACGGTGTGAATTACCAGGTAAGGCCCTTCCGGGGCCCGCCGATCCGAGGAGAAGGTCATGAGCACCACCACCACGAATTCGACACCGTCGACGACGACGCCGCCCCCCTACGCAGAACTGGCCGCATCGTTGCGCGGAGAGTTGATCACCCCCGACGACGACGGCTACGACGACGCGCGTGCGGTGTACAACGCGATGATCGACCGTCGACCCGCGGCCATCGCACGGTGCGCCAACGCCGCGGATGTCGTCGCGTGCGTGCGGTTCGCGCGGGAGCATCACGTCGAACTCGCGGTTCGCGGCGGGGGCCACAACGCGGGAGGTCTCGGCGTGTGGGACGACGCCCTCGTGATCGATCTGTCGGGGATGCGCGCAACCACGGTGTCGCCGGCCGACCGGACCGTCCGGGTGGACGGCGGGTGCACCTGGAGCGACGTCGACCATGCCACCGTGCCGTTCGGCATGGCCACCCCGTCCGGGTTCATCGCCTCCACCGGTGTCGGCGGGCTGACGCTCGGCGGCGGAATCGGCTACCTGACGCGCCGTTTCGGTCTCACCGTGGACAACCTGCTCAGCGCCGATGTCGTCCTCGCCGACGGCACTCTGGTGACGGCGAGCGAACGGTCCCACCCGGACCTGTTCTGGGCGCTGAAGGGAGGCGGCGGAAACTTCGGTGTGGTCACGTCGTTCCAGTTCGCGTGTCACGACATCGGCGACCACGGCACCGTCGTCGGCGGGCCGGTGCTGTACGACCTGGAAGACACCCCCGACGTGATGCGGTGGTACCGCGAACTCCTGCCGTCGCTGCCCGAGGAACTCAACGGCTGGATCGGCCTGCTGACCATTCCGCCGGCGCCCCCGTTCCCCGAGGAACTGTGGGGACGCAAGGCGTGCGGCATCGTCTGGTGCTACACCGGCGACCCGGACAAGGCCGACGCGGTACTCGAACCGATCCGCGCCTTCGGAAACCCGCTGCTGGTCGGACTCCACGAAATGCCCTTCACCGCATTGCAATCCGCCTTCGACGGACTGTACCCGGCGGGGTTGCAGTGGTACTGGCGCGCGGACTTCGTCCGGGAGATCTCCGACGACGCCATCGACATCCATCTGGACTTCGGCCGTCAGCTGCCCACCGGTCATTCGACCATGCACATGTATCCCATCGACGGCGCGGCGACGCGGGTCGCCGAGGATGCCACCGCGTTCGCGTACCGGGACGGCGGCTGGGCCGGGGTGATCGTCGGTGTCGACCCGGATCCGGCCAACGCCGAGGTCATCACGGACTGGGCCAAGCGGTACTGGGAGGCCCTCCACCCGACGACGGCGGGCGGGGCGTACGTCAATTTCATGATGTCCGAGGGCGAGGACCGCGTGCGTGCCTCCTATCTCGGCAACTACGATCGGCTCGCGCAGGTGAAGGCGAAGTGCGATCCGGACAACCTCTTCCATGTGAACCAGAACATCCGTCCCGCGGTCCGGTCGGAGCAATAGGCGCAGCCGTATGGATCCGGGGCAGGTGTGGGCGGCGGCATGGCCCGTCCTGATCGGCGCGGCAGTGGGCCTGCTGGTCGTCTGGGTGGTGTTGGCGCTGGTGCTGTGGCGATCGAGACCCGACAGCACCGGGATCGGGGAGGCGATCCGGCTGCTGCCGGATCTGCTCCGTCTCCTGCGCCGACTCGCAGCCGATCCGGACCTGCCCCGCGGTGTGCGCGTCCGGCTCGTCCTGCTGCTGGTCTACCTCGCGGTTCCGATCGATCTGATACCCGATTTCGTCCCCGTCATCGGATACGCCGACGACGTGATCATCATCGGTCTCACGCTTCGTTCGGTGGTTCGCCGCGCAGGCCCGCAGGTCGTGGCCCGGCACTGGCCGGGCACCCCGGAAGGCCTCGAGGCCGTGCGCCGGGTAACGTGCCTTTCCACCTGCTCGTGACGTCCGGACCGAGAGGATCCCGCCATCAGTAGCTCCCGAGACGATCTGCCCGCGTTCACGTACCCGGAGGTGGGTGCGAGCCGCGACGTTCCCTTCCCCGCGGGATATCACCATCTGACCGAGCAGAAGGTGATCGGTTACGGGGCAGACGCATTCGACGCGGCCGCCACCCACCTCTGTGCCTGGGGTATGCACCGCGGCGCCGGGCTGGACGTGCGGGCCGACGCTCCGACGGCCGCACCCGGCACATCGGTGGAACTGCGATGGGGCATCGGTCCGCTTCGGCTGACGTTCTCCTGCCGGGTCGTCTACGTGGTCGACGAACCGCATCGCAGGGGATTCGCCTACGGGACGCTGCCGGGTCACCCCGAGAGCGGAGAGGAGAGCTTCGTCGTCGAACAGCGGCCGGACGGCACCGTGCTCGCGACCATCTCGGCGTTCTCGAAACCGGGTCGGTGGTTCACCCGGCTCGGCGGACCCGCGGGCCGGGTCGTGCAGCGGGTGATGACACGCAAGTATCTGGAGGTGTTGGCCGAGGCCGCACGGTAGGCCGGAGCGTCCGGATCACGTATTCTCGTGGTTGGACCGGACCGGACGGGACCTTTGCAGTCCCACTGTCTGATCCGATGTGTCCGACCCCTGACAGAGCTGGAGCCGCCGGAATGATGCCCGTACATCTACGCGACAGCGTGATTCCGAAGCACGAGCAACTCCGTGCCATCCTGCTGCACAAGTGCACCAAGGAACTTCAGCCCGGCGACCTGATGACGAGTGAACGAAAACTGATGCAGGACTACGGCGTCAGTCGGATCACGGTTCGTGAGGCGATCGGGCAGCTCGTCAACGAGGGCCACCTGGTGCGGGTGCGTGGCAAGGGCACGTTCGTGGCGCATCGTCCGGTGCAGTCGAAACTCCACCTGGCCTCGTTCACGGAGGAGATGCGGGCGCAGGGGCACAAGCCGACGACGGTGGTGCTCGAGAGCGAGGAGGACGCGGCGCCGGAGGCCACCGCGAAGGCGCTGCGCATCGCGCCGGACACCCGCGCCTATCACGTCAAACGGCTGCGGCTGGCGGACGGCGAACCGGTCAGCGTGGACGACGGGTGGTTCAACGCCGCGCTGCTTCCCGGCCTGCTGGACCTCGACCTCACGGGCTCGATCTACCGGGCCACCGCCGACAAGTACGGCATGCCGATCGACCGGGCGGAGCAGACCGTGAGCGCCGACGGGGCGAGCCAGGAGATCGCGACCCTGCTCGGCATCAAGAAGGGCGCCCCGGTGATGTACTTCGACCGGGTGTCCTTCAGCGGCCCCACACCGGTCGAGCACACCCGCAGCTGGTACCGGTCCGATCGCTATCAACTGCAGATGGAAGTTCAGGGGGAGCGGGCTCAGCGCAGCGTCTGAGCCAGGCTTACAAGTTGTCGGCCGGTCGGGCATTCTCTGCTCATGGCTGACACACAACGCAACGAACAGTCAAGGCCGAGTTCGACATCGACAGCTGGGATGAGGTTCCCTACGACGAGCCAGCCGAAGGCCTGAAATTGACCAGGGTCGTGATCCGCAAGACCTACCGAGGCGCTCTGGCGGGAACCGGGGTCGCGGAGGTTCCGACCGCGCAGGGTCCCGAAGGTGCCGGTTACGTAGCTTCGGAACGCATCCAAGCGACGCTGGACGGCCGGCACGGAACGTTCGTCATTCAACATGGCGTTGCGCCGGCACCCGGACAATGGTGCGGACCGGCGTACCCTCGCCGACCCGCACCACGTCGATGTGTCCGAACGCAGGTTCCCTCTGTCCCTACGGCGCCGTCCAGTCGAACAGGGCGTCGCCCGTGCTCACGTCGGATCCCACGGTGTCGGTGGACACCGAATCCGGCGTGGAATCCATGACGACGATCGGGCAGATGGCGGAGTATCCCGTGCCGTCGATCTCGGTCGGATCGAACCGCACCACGGGATCACCCGCGTCGACCTCGTCACCTTCCGCCGCCAGCAGGGTGAACCCCTCGCCCTTCAGCTTCACGGTGTCGATTCCCAGGTGCACCAGCACACCGCCGCCCGCCGAGCCCAGGATGACGAACGCGTGCGGGTGCAGTTTGAGGATCTTGCCCGAGATCGGTGCGAGCACGTCGAGAGCGCCACGGTCGCGCGCTGGTTCGATCGCGACTCCGGCACCCACCATCTGTCCGGCGAACACGGGGTCGGGCACGTCGGCGAGGGCGAGCACTCGGCCGGGCAGCGGAGCCTGAACGGACAGGCTCACAGGATGTCCTCGATGTCCTCGGCCAGCGTGTCCGCCTCGGGGCCGACGATGACCTGGACGACGCTGCCCGCCTTCAACACGCCGTGGGCGCCTGCGGCCTTGAGCGCGGCCTCGTCGACCTTGGCGCCGTCCTTGACCTCGGTGCGCAGGCGGGTGATGCAGGCCTCGATCTCGACGATGTTGTCGGCACCGCCGAGGCCGCTGATGATTGCGTCCGCTTTGGACATCGGTTCTCCCTCGTAGTTCGCGTTCGAGCTGCAGGTGATGGTGCTGGATGGGTTAGCTGGATCACATTTGCCTGTTGACATCCTGTGCTCACCTGGTCAAACTAGCAACTGGTTATGACCGGACAGTACCCGTTGGGGGTGCTGGTCCACAATAGTTTTCCCGAAGCCGTACGACGCGCTCGCCGCCGGCGGTTTCGGGACTCACCAGACGCCGATTCGGCGACCGAAGCGCACAGAGAAGGCCGATATGACTGTCGTAGACAGCCCGAAAAAGGAATCAGCGGTGTTTGCCGGGTTACAGCGCCTCGGGCGCAGCCTCATGCTGCCGATCGCGGTACTTCCCGCGGCCGGCATCTTGCTGCGGCTCGGCCAGGACGACCTCCTCGGCCGATTCGACTCGATGCACACCGCCGCGTCCGTCATCTCCGCAGCCGGCCAGGCAGTGTTCACCTGGCTGCCCCTCATCTTCGCGGTGGGCATCGCCATCGGATGGGCCAAGAAGGCCGACGGGTCCACCGCCCTGGCCGCAGTGGTCGGATACATGGTCATCAACGGTGTGTTCGAGGCCATGTCGCCGGTCGTCCTCGAAGGCAAGACCGATCCGAACGGGGACCAGGCGCTGATCAACTACGGTGTGCTCGCGGGCATCGTGATGGGACTGCTGTCCGCAATTCTGTGGCAGCGGTTCTACCGCACCAAACTGCCCGACTACCTCGGATTCTTCAACGGGCGCAGGCTCGTTCCCATCCTCACCGCCCTCACCGGTCTCGTCGTCGGCGTCCTCATGGCGTTCCTGTACCCGGCGTTCAACTCCGCACTGACGTGGGTGGGCGAGACCGTCGCCGAGAACTCCGTCGTCGGTGGCGGCGTCTACGGCATGGCCAACCGCCTGCTCATCCCGACCGGACTGCATCACATCCTGAACTCCACCGTGTGGTTCCTCGTCGGCGACTACCAGAACGCGAGCGGCGAACTCGTCCGCGGCGACCTCAACCGGTTCTTCGCCGGCGACCCCAGTGCAGGCATCTTCATGACCGGCTTCTTCACGATCATGATGTTCGCCCTTCCCGCTGCCGCACTGGCGATCTGGCGCAACGCGCGGCCGTCGCAGAAGAAGGTCGTGGGTGGCATCATGCTCTCCACCGCGCTGACGGCGTTCCTCACCGGGATCACCGAGCCCCTCGAATTCGCGTTCATGTTCGTCGCCTGGCCGCTGTACCTGATCCACGCGTTCCTCACCGGCACGTCGATGGCGCTCGTCAACGCGCTCGGCATTCACGACGGTTTCACGTTCTCCGCGGGCTTCTTCGACTACGTGCTCAACTTCGGCAAGGCCACCAACGCGTGGATGCTGATCCCCATCGGGCTCGGGTACGCGGTGATCTATTACGTCCTGTTCAGCTTCGTCATCAAGAAATGGAACCTGCGCACTCCCGGTCGGGAGGACGACGCGGAAACGAGCGCCGACACGGAAAAGGCAGGTCAGTGAGCATGGCTACACGAACGGTCCTCATCGGTTCGAAGGTCGGACTGCACGCCCGTCCCGCTGCGAAGTTCACCCAGGCCGCCGCGGCGGTACCGGTCGCAGTGCAGATCGCGGTCGGCGAGTCCGCGCCGGTGGACGCAGGCAGCATGCTCGCGGTGATGACTCTCGGCGCCGAGTTCGGCACCGAGGTGACGATCACCGCGGAAGGGGAGGGCAGCGAGGAGGCCCTCGACCGCCTCGCCGACCTGCTCGCCTCCGACCTCGACGCCGCCTGATGTCGACGGCTACCGAAGTTCTCGTGCACGGCCTCGGGGTGAGTCCGGGGCTGGTCAGCGCACCCTGGCTCGCGTTCGGGACACCGGTCGCGACGTCGGCCGAAGACCCTGTCGGCGAATCGGTCACGGCCGAACTCGCCCGTGTGCGGGACGCCCTCGCGACCGTGTCCGGCGATCTCGAAGCCCGCGCCGCGCAGGTGGACGGCGTCGCGTCCGAGATCCTGCTCGTGTCGGCTTCCATGGCCCGCGACCCGGGAATCGTGTCCGCCGCCGAGGAGAACCTCCGCGCAGGCATGCCGACGGCACACGCCGTGAGCGTCGCGTTCGCCGGCTACTGCGCCAAGCTCGAGGCCCTCGGTGGGTATCTGGCCGAGCGTGTCGCGGACCTGCGTGACCTCGGGAACCGTGCGGTCGCGGTACTGCTGGGGGTGCCGATGCCCGGCATCCCCGATCCCGGGCATCCGTTCGTTCTCGTCGCTCGGGATCTCTCGCCCGCGGACACCGCGATGCTCGGCGGCAGCGACGTGGTCGGGCTGCTCACCGCAGAGGGCGGACCGACTTCTCACACTGCGATCCTGGCGAAATCGCTCGGCCTGCCCGCGATCGTGAACTGCGCCGAACTCGACCGGTTGGTCGAGGGAAGGCCTGTGGTGCTCGACGGGACGACCGGCGAGATCGTCGTCGACCCCAGCGACCTCCGGCAGGCCGAGGTGGCGGAACAGATCACGGAGGCGCGAGCGCGGGTGGAGGGTTCGCGGGGACCGGGGCGCACCCGGGACGGGGCACCCGTCGGGTTGCTCGTCAACATCGGGACGGTCGACGACGCCGCGCGTGCCGCTACCGCGGATTCGGAGGGTGTCGGGCTGTTCCGGACCGAATTCCTGTACCTCGGTAGGCAGATCGCGCCCGCCCTCGACGAGCAGATCGCCACCTACACCTCGGTGCTCGAGCAGTTCGCGGGACGCAAGGTGGTGGTCCGGACACTCGACAGCGGTTCCGACAAACCACTGCCGTTCCTGGACCTCGGCGCGGAGGAGAACCCGGCTCTCGGCGTGCGGGGGCTGCGGGTCGGCACCGTCTACCCGGACGTCCTGGCCACCCAGTTGGAGGCGCTCGGCGCTGCCGCGGCCGCTACCGGCGCGGACGTGTGGGTGATGGCGCCGATGGTCGCGACGGCCGAGGAGGCGGAGGGGTTCGCCGCGCTCGCCCGCGCGCGGGGTATCGCCAAGGTCGGGGCGATGATCGAGATCCCCTCGGCGGCGCTGCGTGCCCGCGATCTGCTCGAACACCTCGATTTCGTCAGTATCGGGACCAACGACCTGAGCCAGTACACGTGCGCCGTGGACCGGATGGCAGGCAGCCTCGCCCCACTGCTCGACCCGTGGCAGCCCGCCGTCCTGGACCTGATCGGCCTGGTCGGCGCGGCAGGGACAGAGGCAGGCGCACCCGTCGGTGTCTGCGGGGAAGCCGCGTCCGATCCCGCGCTGGCGCCGGTGCTGGTCGGGTTGGGCGTCACCAGCCTGTCCATGGTGGCCCCGTCGCTGGGCGCTGTGCGTGCCCGTCTGGCCGCCACCGACCTCGGCCTGTGCCGGGAGATGGCCGCCGCCGCACGCGGCGCACGGTCCCCGCAGGCCGGACGATCGGCTGTGGCAGCTCTCGCGCCCGGAGCGCTTCGATGATCCTGCGTGGCAAGGTCGTCGTGGAGGACGGCGTGATCGCTGACGGTGTGGTGGTCACCGACGACGACCGCATCTCCTGGGTCGGCTCCGCGGTGCAGTACCGCGGACAGGTGCCGCTGCCGGAACCGAGTTCGTCGATACTGTTGCCGGGCCTGATCGACCTGCACTGCCACGGCGGCGCCGGCGCGGGGTTCCCCAATACCGACGCCGACGGCGCCAGACGGGCCGCGGATCATCACCGCGAGCACGGCACCACCGGACTGCTCGGCAGCCTGGTCTCGGCGGGGGAGCAGGACCTGCTCCGGCAGGCCGGGGTTCTCGCCGATCTGGTGGAACGCGGTGAGCTCCTCGGGATCCACCTGGAGGGCCCGTTCATTTCCGGTGCCCGGTGCGGTGCGCAGGATCCCGCGTCCGTGATCCCCGGCGATCCCGGCCTGTTCGAGCGGATCTGCGACGCGGCGCGCGGCACCGTCCGGTCGATGACCCTGGCGCCGGAGACCGCGCACTTCGGCGAACTTCTCGCCGCGATGCGCCGGCGTGACGTGCTACCGAGCCTCGGCCATACCGACACCGACGCGGCGACCACGTCCGCGAGGATCGCCGACGCCTCCGGCGGCCCGCTGACCGCCACACACCTGTTCAACGCGATGCCACCACTGCACCACCGCGCGCCGGGGCCGGTGGCCGCATTCCTGGCCGCGGCCGGTCGAGGAGACATCGTCGTCGAATTGATCGCGGACGGAGTGCATCTCGCGCCCGAGACCGTGTCGATGGTGTTCGACACCGTCGGACCCGACCAGATCGTCCTCGTCAGTGACGCCATGGCCGCCGCCGGCGTCACGGACGGCGACTACCAGCTCGGGCCCCTGGACGTGCGCGTCTCGCGCGGTGTGGCCCGGCTCGCGACCACCGACGGGTCCGAGGGGGCCATCGCGGGCGGCACCGCACGACTGCTGGACGTGGTCCGCACCGCCGTCGACAGCGGCGTCGGACTCGCCGACGCCGTCGCTTCCGCCACCAGGACTCCCGCCCGGCTGCTCGGCCTGGAGTCCGAACGCGGCAGCCTCGCCCCGGGCCGCCGCGCCGATATCGTCGTGACCGATCACCAACTGCGCCCTCGCGGCGTGTTCGTCGGCGGAATACCCGCCGAAACGGAAGGACTCGCATGGAAATCGTAATCCGGCAGACGCCGTCGGAGGTCGGCTCGACCGTCGCGGACATCGTCGAGGGGTACGTGCGCCGCGGTCCGACGACGCTGGGCCTCGCGACCGGCTCGTCCCCGCTCGGGAGCTACCGGGAACTCGCCCGCAGGCACCGTGAGTCCGGACTGGACTTCTCGGAAGCTCGGGCATTTCTGCTGGACGAGTACGTCGGAATTCCGAAAAGCCATGATCAGTCGTACTTCTCGGTGATCCGCTCGGAGTTCGTCGACCACGTGAACCTCGACCCGGATCGTGTGCTCAGCCCGAACGGCGAATCGCCCGACGTCGCCGAGGAAGGTGCGCGGTACGACGCGGCCATCGCCGAGGCGGGTGGCGTCGACGTGCAGCTTCTCGGCATCGGGACCGACGGCCACATCGGATTCAACGAGCCGGGCTCCGCGCTGACCTCCCGCACCCGCGTCAAGACCCTCACCGAGCAGACCCGCCTCGACAACGCGCGGTTCTTCGACAGCGTCGACGACGTCCCGCACCACGTCCTCACCCAGGGGCTGGGCACCATCAGCGAAGCCCGGCACCTGGTGATGATCGCGTTCGGCAAGGGCAAGGCCGAGGCGATCGCCGCCGCCGCGGAGGGACCGCTCGCCGCGTTCTGCCCGGCGTCGGTGATGCAGCTGCACCGGCACGTGACCGTCGTGATCGACGAAGCCGCGGCGAGCAAGTTGCAGCTCGCCGACTACTACCGGTATGCGCTGGAACACAAGCCTTCCTGGCAGTCGTTCTAGATGACACCCGTACTCGAATTGGCGGTCCAGGACGTCGCGGGTGCCCGGATCGCGCGGCGTGCCGGCGCGGTGCGCGTCGAATTGTGCACCGCGCTCGGCGCGACCGGCGGGTTGACGCCGAGCCTCGGCATGATCGAAGCGGTCGCGGCCCAGGGGATCGCGGTGCACCCGCTGATCCGTTGCCGACCCGGCGGATTCGTCTACGACGCCGACGAGATCGCGGTCATGGCCCGCGACGTCCGGGCTGCGGCGAGCGCCGGAGCGGCCGGGGTCGTGCTCGGTGCACTCACGCCCGACATGTCCGTCGACCGGGACGCTCTGGGTCGCCTACTCGACGGCATCGACCCGTACGCGGTCGAGGTGACGTTCCATCGTGCGATGGACGTCGTCGCCGACAGGGCGACCGCCATCGACACGCTCGCGCGGTCGGGGATCATCCGGGTCCTCACCTCGGGAGGAGCGCCGCGGTGCATCGACGGCCTCGACGCCCTGTCCGGCATGGTCGCCCACGCGCACGGGCGGATCCAAGTGATGGCAGGTGGCGGGATCCGCGTCGAGGACATCGCCGCGGTCGCGGGCACCGGTGTCGACGCCGTGCACCTCTCCGCTCGCCGCACCGTCACCGACAGCGGTGGTCCCGGCGGTGGGTCCGGCGGCTACGACGCCGTCGATGAATCCCTCGCCCGGGCCGCGGCGGCGGCGCTGGGGGTCTGATTTCATCGGCTATTGCCGGTGGTGCAGATAGGCTGCTAGAGTCGAACATGCATTCGAACTGCCTTGGGGGAGGTTGGTTGTGGGGGAAGTGATGGCACCGGATCTGGCCGAGTTGCGTGCGTTCACGGCACGGCTGCGTGTGGTGTCCGCCGACGGGGATGCGGGGTTGGGGATCGAGTGGCTCGATGCGATCGAGTCGTTGAAGTCGGTCGGGTGCGCGGCGCAGGCGGTGATCACCGACGACGTCGCGACCAGTATCCGAAAGGATCGTGAGGCCCGGAGACTTCCGCGATCCGAGTGGGGCCGCGGGATTGCCTCGCAGATTGCATTGGCGCGCAGAGAATCCCCGAACCGCGGCGGCCGACACCTCGGTTTCGCGCAGGCCCTGGTGCACGAGATGCCCCACACCCTGGCCCTGTTGCGGTCGGCTGAACGAATGGCGCGCCACCCTGTTGGTGCGGGAAACGGCGTGCCTGTCGGCCGCGGATCGGGCAATCGTGGACCGCCGGTTGTGCTCGGACCCGGCCACTCTCGACGGCGTCGGGGACCGCGGGCTGATCGCGCAGGCGAAAGCGTTGGCGGTCGAGCTCGACGCCGCGTCCGTGATGCGTCGGCATCGGAAGGCAGTGTCCGAGCGTCGGGTGACGACGCGTTCGGCGCCGGATTCCATGGCCTACCTGAGCGTGCTGATGCCGGTCGAGCAGGCGGTGTGTTTGCAGGCCACGCTCGGCCGGGATGCGGACAGCCTGATTGCGACCGGCAACAGCGGCGGCCGCACCCGCAATCAGTTGATGGTGGACCTGTTGTTCGAGCGCGGCACCGGAGTATCAGTGGCATCGGGTGTTCCGGTGGCGGTGAACCTCGTGCTCTCCGACGAGACCTTGCTTGCCGGCGGGCACGAGGCCGCGCAGCTGCAGGGGTTCGGGCCGGTGCCGGCGGGGATCGCCCGGCGCCTGGTGGCGGATGCGGTCGGTTCAGAAACCGAGACGTCGTTGCAGCGGGTGTATTCGTGCCCGCAGTCGGGGGCCTTGACTGCGATGGAATCGCAGTCGCGCACGTTTCCGAAGAGTCTGCGGAAGCTGATCGACGTCCGCGATCAGACGTGCCGCACGCCGTGGTGTGATGCGCCGATCCGCCATCACGACCACATCCGCTCTCGCCGAAAGCGTGGTTCCACAAGCGTGCACAACGGGTCCGGGCTGTGTGAGGCCTGCAATTACGCGAAGGAAGGCGACGGGTGGACCGCCCGCCCGGTGAGCAGACCCGGCCGCACCCATCTGCTCGACGTCGGCACTCCGACCGGGCACCACTACCGATCGGCGGCGCCGCCGCTCCCGGCGGCCGCACGACAGTCGGAAGTCGAGGCGGTACTGATCGCACAATTGCGTGCGTCTTGACCCGGTGGCCATGGGAATCGTCGTAGGGTCGTGTGCATGGCCAGCTGGAATGAGTTCGCCGAAGCTGCTCCGCGGATTGCCGCTATCTTCTCCCGCAGGCACGCGGCGACCGGAAACCTGTGCATGCTCGGCACGCTTCGCTCCGACGGATTTCCGCGGATCAGCCCGGTCGAGCCGAGATTCTTCGAGGATCAGTTGTGGATCGCCGGAATGCCGAACACCACGAAGTTCCGGGACCTGGCGCGCGATCCGCGTTTCTGCCTGCACACGGCGACCGTCGACACCGATGTGAAGGAGGGCGACGCGAAGCTGTGGGGTGTCGTCGACGACGTCCAGGACAAGGCCCTGCATCAGCGTTTCGCGCAGGCGCTGTTCGACGAGACCGGGTTCGACATCCGGGGGCAGGAGTTCGATCACTGCTACCGAGCCGACCTTACCGGCGGCTCGGCAGTGGAGGTCGGCGATGGCCACATGGACATCACGATCTGGAAGCCGGGGGAGCCGGAGCACGTCGTGCGGAAGCACTGAACGCTCACTCCGGCCACGGCACCACGGTCAATCGGGGCCATTCCTTCTGCCACCGGGCGGCTTTGGATTCGTACACTTCGCGCGGGGCGAGGACGGGGTTGGGGCGCAGGATCATGTCGAAGAGATCGGTGAATCCGTGGGGAGCGTAGATCTCGTCGTCTCCGGTGGTGTGTCTGCGGATGCCGTAGCAGCAGGTGGTGGAGGCGAAGTGGTCGATCGCGTCCTTGCAGTCGGTGAAGGGTGTCGCGGGCACGCCGAAGTGGTCTTCGTACCAAAGATGCACACGTGCTTCGTTTCTGACCTCGACGCGCACGTCGAGGTCGTCGAACAGGGTGCCGGCTTTCCGGATGACGGCGTCTTCGGCCTCGTAACCGATGTCGCTGTCGTCGAAGTAGAAGAGGTCGTAGTCGTTGATTCCCGACTGCGGGTCGCGGCCGTCGAGGTGGTTCCAGACGGTCTGGAACACGGCTCCTGCGGTGAGGTACCAGTCCGAGAGGCCGAGCTGGGGTGCACGGTCCAGGATCGTGGTGATGCATGGGTTGGTCCGGAGGATGCGGAGGAAGTTCAGCTCCTCGGGAGAGTGGATCTGCATGACCCGATCGTAGGTTCGTGAGCATGACCGGATCGTCTGCGTCTGGACATACATGGACATCCAACTATAGGATGGGCTACATATTCGGAACTCCCTCATCATCGAGCAAGAAACGGGTTCGCACAATGGTTCAAGAGCTATCCCACTTCGTCGGCGGCAAGCGCGTCCCCGGTGCCTCCAACAAGTTCGGCGACGTCTACGACCCCAACACCGGTGAGGTGCAGGCGCGTGTGCCTCTCGCCGACAAGGCCGAGACCGAGGCGATCATCGCGAACGCGGTGGATGCTCAGCGGGAATGGGCGCTGTTCAACCCGCAGAAGCGGGCCCGCGTCCTGATGAAGTTCCTCCAGCTCGTGCAGGAGGAGATGGATTCGCTGGCACGCCTCCTGTCGTCCGAGCACGGCAAGACGATCCCCGACGCGAAGGGTGACATCCAGCGCGGCCTCGAGGTCATCGAGTTCGCCCTCGGCGCCCCGCACCTGCTCAAGGGCGAGTACACGGAATCCGCCGGAACCGGCATCGACGTGTACTCGATGCGTCAGCCGCTCGGCGTCGTCGCCGGCATCACGCCCTTCAACTTCCCGGCCATGATCCCGCTGTGGAAGGCCGGTCCCGCGCTGGCCGCCGGAAACGCGTTCATCCTCAAGCCGTCCGAGCGCGACCCGTCCGTGCCGCTGCGGCTGGCCGAGCTGTTCCTCGAGGCCGGTCTGCCTGCAGGCGTGTTCAACGTGGTCAACGGTGACAAGGAAGTGGTGGACGTCCTGCTCACCGACGACCGCGTCAAGGCTGTCGGGTTCGTCGGTTCCACGCCCATCGCGCAGTACATCTACGAGACCGCCGCGGCCCACGGCAAGCGTGCGCAGTGCTTCGGTGGCGCGAAGAACCACGCGATCATCATGCCCGACGCCGACCTCGACGAGGTGGCCGACGCCCTCATCGGCGCAGGTTACGGCTCCGCGGGTGAGCGCTGCATGGCGATCTCCGTCGCGGTCCCGGTGGGCGCGGAGACGGCGGATGCGCTCATCGCCAAGCTGACCGAACGGGTCGGCAAGCTCACCATCGGCCGCAGCGACGACGAGTCCGCCGACTTCGGTCCGCTGGTCAGCAAGGATGCCCTCGAACGGGTGAACAACTACATCCAGATCGGCATCGACGAGGGTGCGGAGGCCGTGATCGACGGCCGCGGCTTCACCCTCGAAGGCCACGAGAACGGCTTCTTCGCCGGCGCGACCCTGTTCGACAAGGTCACCACCGACATGCGCGTCTACAAGGAAGAGATCTTCGGACCCGTCCTGCTGGTCGCCCGCGCCGCGGACTACGAGGAGGCGCTCCGCCTGCCGACCGAGCACGAGTACGGCAACGGCGTCGCGATCTTCACCCGCGACGGCGACACCGCCCGCGACTTCACGAACCGCGTGAACGTCGGCATGGTCGGCGTCAACGTGCCGATCCCCGTGCCGATCGCGTATCACACGTTCGGCGGCTGGAAGCGCTCCGGCTTCGGCGACCTGAACCAGCACGGTCCCGACTCCTTCCGCTTCTACACCAAGACCAAGACCGTGACGCAGCGTTGGCCCTCGGGCAAGAAGGAAGAGACCAACCACTTCGTCATCCCCACCATGAACTGAACGGACCTCCATGTTCACCTTGACCGATGACGAGCGGGCGATCAGCGACACTGCCCGCGACTTCGCGGCCGAGCATCTCGCACCGCACGCCGTGGAATGGGATCAGACCAAGCATTTCCCCGTGGACGTCCTCCGCAAGGCGGCGTCGCTGGGGATGGGCGGGATCTACATCCGCGAGGACGTGGGTGGATCCGAGCTGACTCGCGTCGACGCCGCCCGCATCTTCGAGCAGCTCGCCAAGGGCTGCCCGTCGATCGCCGCCTACATCTCCATCCACAACATGGTCACGTGGATGATCGACCGGTTCGGCGACGACGAGCAGCGTCACGCGTGGGTGCCGGGGCTGTGCTCGATGGATCAGCTCGGCAGCTACTGCCTCACCGAGCCGGGCGCCGGTTCGGATGCGGCGGCGCTGAGCACCAGGGCGGTCCGCGACGGCGACGACTACGTCCTGAGCGGGGTCAAGCAGTTCATCTCCGGTGCCGGCACGTCCGATGTGTATGTGGTGATGGCCCGCACCGGGGAGAGCGGTCCGCGGGGGATCTCGGCGTTCATCGTCCCGAAGGGTTCGCCGGGTCTGTCGTTCGGGCCGAACGAGGTGAAGATGGGGTGGAACGCCCAGCCCACCCGTCAGGTGATCTTCGAGGACGTGCGGGTGCCGGCGGCGAACCTGCTCGGCTCCGAGGGTGGTGGCTTCCGGATCGCGATGGCCGGGCTGAACGGTGGCCGGCTCAACATCGCGGCGTGCTCGGTGGGCGGCGCGCAGACCGCGCTGGACAAGGCCGTCGCGTACCTGGCCGACCGCACGGCGTTCGGGTCGCCGCTGATCGAATCGCAGGCGCTGCAGTTCCAGCTCGCCGACATGCGCACCGAACTGGAAGCGGCACGCACGTTGCTGTGGCGGGCGGCGGCCGCGCTGGAGGAGGGCGCCCCCGACGTCGTCGAGCTGTGTGCGATGGCGAAGCGGTTCGCCACCGACACCGGTTTCGAGGTTGCCAACCGGGCGCTGCAACTGCACGGGGGTTACGGCTATCTTGCCGAGTACGGAATAGAGAAGATCGTCCGGGACCTGCGGGTGCACCAGATCCTCGAAGGCAGCAACGAGATCATGCGCCTGGTCATCGCCCGCAGCGTCGTCGGGGGAGCCCGGCAGGGAAAGCAAGGAGCGGCATGACTGACGCGGTATCCACCGAACCGGAAGTTCTGATCGACAAGAGCGGCGGTCTGGGCCGCATCGTGCTCAATCGGCCCAAGGCGATCAACGCCCTCAACCATGCGATGGTCCGGCAGATCGCGGCGGCCCTGGCGGTGTGGTCCGGCGACGACGAGGTCCGGGCGGTGGTGATCACCGGGGCCGGGGAGCGGGGCCTGTGCGCCGGCGGCGACATCGTGTCGATCTACCACGACGCCAAGGACGGCGGCACCGGGTCGCGGGAGTTCTGGCGCGAGGAGTACATCCTCAACGCGGCCATCGCGAACTACGGCAAGCCGTACGTGGCGATCATGGACGGCATCGTGATGGGCGGCGGGGTCGGGGTGTCGGCGCACGGCAGCGTGCGGATCGTCACCGAACGGTCGATGATCGGGATGCCCGAGACCGGGATCGGGTTCGTCCCCGACGTCGGGGGCACCTACCTGCTCGCCCGCACCCCGGGCGAGCTGGGCACCCACATCGCCCTGACGACGGCACGGCTGAGCGCCGGCGACGCGATCGCCTGCGGGTTCGCCGACCACTTCATCCCGTCGGAGAGGATCGGGCAGTTCCTCGAGACGCTGTCGACCACGACCGTTCAGGATGCGCTCGCACAGTTCACCGAACCGGCACCGGCATCGGAGTTGCTGGCGCAGCAGGGGTGGATCGACGCCGCGTACTCGGCCGACCGTGTCACCGACATCGTCGCCCACCTGCGCGGCAGCGGGATCCCCGAGGCGGAGAAGGCGGCCGAGCAGGTGCGCTCGAAGTCGCCGACCGCGTGCGCGGTCACCCTGAAATCGCTGCGCCGCGCCCGGCACGCCGGCAGCCTCGAAGAAGTCCTGGGCGACGAGTTCCGGGTGTCCGTCGCCTGCCTGAGCTCGCCCGACCTCGTCGAAGGCATTCGGGCGCAGGTCGTCGACAAGGACCGCAACCCGCAGTGGTCGCCCGCCACGATCGAGGAGGTCGACGACGCGCAGGTCGACGCATTCTTCGCACCACTCGGAGACCTCGAACTCGGCCTCACCGCCCCGCAGAAGCAGCACTGACCACCAGCCACAAGCGTCCAGGAGGGACTGCTATGAGCACTACCGTCGGATTTCTGGGACTCGGCCACATGGGTGGCCCCATGGCGGCCAACCTCGTCAAAGCGGGGCACACGGTGGTCGGCTTCGACCTCGCGCCCGCCGCACTCGAACAGGCAGTGAAAGACGGTGTCACCGTCGCTGATTCGGCCGTCGAGGCCGTGCGCGAGGTGGACGTCGTGATCACGATGCTGCCGAGCGGCAAGCACGTTCTCGGGCTCTACGCGGAGATCCTGCCCGCCGCGAAGCCGGGAACCCTGTTCATCGATTCATCCACCATCGACGTCGCGGACGCCCGGGCGGCGCACGACGAGGCCGTCGAGGCGGGTCACCGTTCGGTGGACGCACCCGTTTCCGGGGGCGTCGTCGGCGCGACCGCGGGAACGCTCGCGTTCATGGTCGGCGGCACGGCGGACGACTTCGAGTCGGCGAAGCCGCTGCTCGACGTGATGGGCAAGAAGGTCGTCCACTGCGGCGACCCGGGCAACGGTCAGGCCGCGAAGATCTGCAACAACATGATTCTGGGCGTGTCGATGATCGCCATCAGCGAGGCGTTCGTCCTCGGCGAGAAGCTGGGCCTGAGCAACCAGGCACTGTTCGACGTCGCGTCCAACGCGTCGGGTCAGTGCTGGGCGCTCACCACCAACTGTCCTGTGCCCGGACCGGTTCCGACGAGCCCGGCCAACAACGACTACCAGCCGGGCTTCGCGGCCGCGCTGATGGACAAGGATCTCGGTCTCGCCGCGAACGCGCTGAAGACAAACGGCGTCGAGGCGGACCTCGGTTTGCGCGCTGCCGAACTGTACAGCCGGTTCCACGCCGCCGGTGGTGGTGGCCAGGACTTCTCGGCCATCATCAACGACATCCGCGAACGTTCTACCGAGGGAGACCAGTGACCGACTTCGAGACCATCCTGCTCGAGCGCAAGGGCCGGGTGGGGATCATCACCCTCAACCGTCCGAAAGCGCTCAACGCACTGAACTCCGAACTGATGCGCGAGGTCGTGTCGGCGGTGGAGGAGTTGGAGAAGGATTCGGAGATCGGCGCCATTCTGATCACCGGTTCCGACCGGGCATTCGCGGCGGGCGCCGACATCAAGGAGATGCAGCCCAAGTCGTACATGGACGTCTACCTCGACGACTTCTTCGCCGCATGGGACCGGCTCGCCGCGGCCCGCAAGCCGACAATCGCTGCCGTCGCCGGGTACGCACTCGGCGGCGGATGCGAGCTGGCGATGCTCTGCGACATCCTCATCGCCGCCGACACCGCGAAGTTCGGGCAGCCGGAGATCAAGCTCGGTGTCATCCCCGGCATCGGCGGTTCGCAGCGGCTGACGCGCGCAGTGGGCAAGGCCAAGGCCATGGAACTGTGCCTGACCGGCCGGAACATGGACGCCGAGGAGGCCGAGCGTGCCGGGCTGGTGTCGCGGATCGTGCCTGCCGCGGATCTCCTGGACGAGGCGCTGCAGACGGCGACCACCATCGCCGAGATGTCCCTTCCCGTC
This sequence comes from Rhodococcus wratislaviensis, assembly GCF_041228765.1. Taxonomy (NCBI): domain Bacteria; kingdom Bacillati; phylum Actinomycetota; class Actinomycetes; order Mycobacteriales; family Nocardiaceae; genus Rhodococcus; species Rhodococcus wratislaviensis. The sequence continues at coordinate 3,340,848 of NZ_CP150488.1, forward strand.
GCGATGATGGCGAAGGAAGCCGTGAACCGTTCGTTCGAGACCACGCTCACCGAGGGTGTCCGGTTCGAGCGTCGGGTCTTCCATTCGACGTTCGCCACCGAGGATCAGAAGGAAGGGATGGCGGCGTTCGTCGAGAAGCGTGCGCCCGTCTTCAAGCACCGCTAGAGATACTGAAAACGGCTGTCGCCCCGCACCGGGATCCGGTGCGGGGCGACAGCCGTCTCACCACTTGGTGGGGGCGTCTCCGGTGTCGAAATCGCCTGCCTCGCGGCGCAGTTCGGCGAGGATCGTGACCAGTTGTTCCAGCTTGTCGCCGGACACCCCGGGGCTCGAGAACACCTGGGCGTTGAGTCGCTCGGTGGACTCGACAGCCAGTTTCCTTCCCGCATCGGTGATTTCGATCAGTGTCGCGCGGCGATCGCTCGGATGCGGTACGCGCCGCACGAGATTCGCCGTCTCGAGCCGGTCGACGGCGTTGGTGACGCTCGTCGGGTGAACCTGAAGGCGCGCGCTGGCCTTCGCCATCGGGAGCGCGCCCGTGCGCGTGAACGTCAGCAACGTCAGCAATTCGTATCGGGCGAACGTGAGACCTGACGGCTTGAGCACCTCTTCCACCCGGGCCATCATGATCTGCTGTGCCCGCATCACCGAGGTCACCGCGGCCATGCCGTCGGCGACATCACCCCAGCCGTGCTTCGTCCACTGCCGGTGGGCCTCTTCGATGGGGTCGAGATGAAGTGGTGACGGTGGTGGCATGCGTCGATCATCCCATGACGGGTGATGGGCCGCGAAAGTCTGCCGAGCGTGTCGTCAGTGCGCTTCCGCCTTCGCGGCGGCCGCCAACGCCACCAACCCGAGTCCCGCGCATGCCGTCATCGTGACCGCGAGTGCGACGGCGGTGTTGCCGAGCACGCCGACCAGGGGAGCGATCAGTGCGCCGACACCGAACTGCAGAGCGCCGAGCAGCGCGGCAGCCGTGCCTGCCGCCTCCCCGTGCCGTCCGAGCGCCAGCGCCGGGGCGTTGGGCAGGACGAAGCCCACGCCGGCGAGGAGGAACCACAGCGGAACGACGAACCCGACGAGCCCGCCGAACTCGAAGTGGGCGGTGGTGATCAGTGCCAGGCCGGCCACCGTCGCGAAGGCGAGGGCCGACACCGTGATCTGCAGCGGTGACCAGCGTGCGAGGGCGCGGACGTTGAGTTGCGAGGCGCCGATCAGCGCGATCGCGCCGGAGCTGAACAGCAGCGCGAACTGCTGCTCGTCCAGGCCGTACTGGTCCTGGAACACGAACGACGCTCCGGAGACGTACGAGAACAACGATCCCATCGCCACACTCGACACGAGGGCGAGCACCATGAACGCGCGGTCGCCCAGCAGGCTCTTGTAGGTGCCCAGCACGGCGCGCAGATTGCTCTTGCGCCGCCGCTCCGGCGGCAGCGTCTCCGTCAGACCCCACACGCCGATCAACGCCGTCAGTATGCCGATCACGGCGAGGACGACGAAGATCCCGCGCCAGTCGACGGCGATGAGGAGCGCCCCTCCGATACTCGGGGCGAGGACGGGTGCGACACCGAGCACGAGCATCAGTCGCGACATCACGACGGCCACGGTGTTCCCCGAGAACAGGTCGCGCACGACAGCGAGCGCGACCACCGCTGCTGCGGCTGCCCCGATGCCCTGGAAGACGCGGAGCGCACCCAGCACCGCCACGGTCGGCGCGAACACCGCGAGCACCGAAGCGGTGACGTGGACACCGATGCCGGCGATGAGGGGTCGCCTGCGTCCGAGGCTGTCCGAGAGCGGTCCGACGATCAACTGGCCCAGCGCGAGGCCGAGCAGAGTGCCGGTGATGGTCAGCTGGACCGCGGACGAGGATGCGCCGAGGTCGGTTCCGATGTCCGGAAGCGCGGGCAGGTACATGTCGATGGTGAAGGGGCCGAGGGCCACCATCGCGCCGAGTACGAGGATTACCCGAAGGCTGGGACGGGTGGTTGTCCGGTCGCCGGTCGGGGCGGTGCGTTCTTCGGTATCGGTCACGAAGCAACACAGCAACGAGGGCACGTGGTTTGTTCCCGCCCCGGCGTGTCGGTTTCAGAATCACCGTGAGCGCAACCCTCGCGCCCGGGGCACCGGCCGGGGCACAGTAATCATCGATGCGGGTGTGACTGAGTGGTTGAGGTACCGGCCTGCAAAGCCGTTCACACGGGTTCGAATCCCGTCACTCGCTCGACGAGAACCGGCAGGTGATGCACCTGCCGGTTCTCTTTCGCGTGTTCACACGTCTTCGAGGCGAATGCCCTTGGTCTCCTTCATGAACAGGCATGCGACACCGGTGAGGACGGCCAGCACCATGATGTAGACGCCGAATACCCAGCCGAGGTCGAGTCCGAGGAGAAGCTGGTTCAGATACGGGGCGGTGCCACCGAACACCGCGACGGAGAACGAGTACGCGAATCCGATCGCCTGGGTGCGTAGTCGCGTCGGGAAGCTCTCCGACAGTGTGGACGACAGAATCGACGCCGGGACCGCGACGATCAGCAGGGCGGCGGTGGTGGCGATGAGCAGGGTCCACCCGTCGGACGTGATCATCATCGTGAGCGGCAACTGCAGGACGAACATCAGAACCGCGAAGGCCCCCAGCATGGGCCGCCGGCCGATCTTGTCGGAGAGCAACCCGAGGAATGGCAGCGAGACCAGAGCGATCAGCTGAGCGATCACCAGCATCCAATACGCGGTGTCGGGATTCATACCCTGCTGGGTGATCGCGTACGTGGAGATGTACGAGGTCCACGTGTAGTGCGCGGCCGTGATGCCCGAGGTCATCCCGATCATCAGGAGGATCGCCCGGACGACGGCGCGCCGGGGGATGCTCGGCTGATCGTCCTCCTTCTGCGCGGCGTCGAAGACGTCGCTCTCCTCCATGCTGCGGCGCAGGTACAGGGCGAACAGTGCCAGGAGCGCGCCGATGAGGAACGGGATACGCCAACCCCATTGACCGACCGCGGTGTCGGACAGCGAGGAGGTGACGACGCCGCCGACGGTGTAGGCCAGCACCGAACCGCCGAAGATCGCGATGAACGCGACGCTGCCCCACATGCCGCGCCGGTGCGGCGGCGCGATCTCACCGACGTAGGAATACGCGGTCGCGGACTCGCCGCCGTGCGCGAAGCCCTGCATCACGCGTGCCGCGAGCAGGATCAGGGACGCCCACGCGCCGATGGCCGAGTAGGTGGGCATCACTCCGATGATCAGGCTGCCGGTGGCCATCATCAGCATGGTCGTGACGAGGACGAACTTGCGTCCGCGCTTGTCGGCGATCCGGCCGAAGATGATCCCGCCGAGCGGGCGCATCAGGAAGCCCACCGCGAACACGGCGAGCGTGGACAGCAGGGCCGAGACCGGGTCCGAGTTGCTGAACATCGCGGCCGCGATGAACGGGGCGAACACCGCATACGCGCTCCACTCGTACCACTCGAGGACGTTGCCGACCGAACTGGCGAGGAGCGATTTCTTGCGGGAGGCGAGGGTGGTGCCGGAATTTGTGTCAGGCTGCGCCTGGCGAGTGAGGTCGACGTTCACGTGCAGTCACTTTCGTCGGGGTCGCGGAGTCGAAATGTCGAGGGAGGTGCCGTCAACGCAGGTCGCTGCGACGGATCTTGCCCGTCTGCGTCTTCGGGAGGTCGGAGATGATGTGCACCAGCCGCGGCCGCTTGTACGCGGCGAGCCGGTCGCGGGCGAACGCGACGAGTTCGTCCTCGGTGGCGGTCGCACCCTTGCGGAGCGAGACGTAGGCGACCACCGACTCGCCCTGGTAGTCGTCGGGTTGCCCGACGACGGCGGCCTCGTGCACGGCCGGGTGCTCGTAGAGGGTGTCCTCGACCTCACGGGGCCACACCTTGTAGCCGGACACGTTGATCTGATCCTTGAGCCGGTCGACGAGGTACACCCACCCCGCCTCGTCGATGATCGCGACGTCCCCGGTGCGCAGCCGTCCGCCGGGCAGCGTGTCCCGGGAGGCGTCCGGGTTGCGCCAGTAACCCGAAACAACCTGCGGTCCGGCGATTTCCAGTTCGCCTGCGGTGTGGGGCGGAACGGGGTCGCCATTCGGGTCGACGGCCCGGATGTCCACGCGGGGCAGCGGGAGACCGATGGACAGTGAGCCGCTCGACGGGTCGACCGGCGCCCGCAGGCCGGGTGGCACCGCGATCACTCCGGCCGTGGTCTCGGTCATCCCGTACGCGTTGTGGATGTACTTGCCGAACCTGGCTTCGAACTTCTCCACCGTGGCAGGCGGGATAGGCGCGCCGCCCGAGTAGAGGGTCTTGACCGAGGCGAAGTGGTCCGCGCTCACACCCGGCACCTCGGACAGGGCGTTGAACACGGTGATCGAACCGATCGTGTAGGTCACCCGGTGCTCCACGAACGTCTCCAGTGCGACGGCCGCGTTGAACCGATTCGCGAAGACGAGCACACAGTCCCGGACGAGGGCCACACCGGCATTGAGCACGGCCCCGGTGATGTGGAACAGGGGAGCGACAGCGAACACGACGTCCCCGTCGACGACGCCGGCGCAGTCACCGAAGTCGAGTGCGGTGGCCAGCACGTTCGCGTGGGAGTTGAGCGCGCCCTTCGGTGGGCCGGTGGTCCCGGAGGTGTAGGTGAGCAGAGCGAGGTCGCCGCCGCCGAGTTGGACGAGGGGAGGCCGCCTGCCGCGAAAGCGCGTGAGCAGTTCGACGAGGTCGCCGTCGGCTGCCGGCGCGGCGCGCGTGGTGGACTCGAACACCCGCGGATCGTTGCGGGTCTGGAAGTCGAGGGCACTGGTGCTGATCGAGAATCGCACGCTGCTGCCGCGCAGGGTCTCGGCCGTGGCCGCGGCGCTCACGTCTTCGCAGATGATGCCGATCGGTTCGGCATCGTCGACGAGGCGGCGGAGTTCGTTTCCGCGGTACATCGGATTGAGCACCAGCGCCGCTGCGCCGACCTTCCACAGCGCCAGCAGAGCGAGGGCGTACTGCGGCACATTCTGCAGGTAGATGCCCACCCGGTCACCGCGCCCGACACCCCAGTCGTCCAGCGCGACGGCGAGGGCGTCCGACAGGTCGTCGAGCTCGCGTGCCGTGAGGGCGCCATCGAAATAGGCCACGGCGGGGTGATCGGGATGCGTCTGCACTCGCGACCGCCACGCGTCGAGGGTGGTCGCGACGGGTGGCTCCTGGATTCCGTCGTTGATGAACGTCGACGACACCGCATGTCCTTTCTCCGGCTCGGTCGGAACGGGATGTCCGAATTCGAGCGGCCGACCGATCACTCGCTCGGTCGGTGTGGGCAAGTGTTGTGTGTCACACGAGGTGTGTCAAGTCGGTGCCTTCTCCCGGCGTCCGGAGGGCTGCTGCTTCCGTCGCGACCGCGTGGCGGTTGCGGCTCATATTTCCGTCTGGCAATATGAAGATATGAGCGCCTACGCCGCCCTGGCCGAGCCGCACCGCAGACAGATTCTCGACCTGCTGCGTGAGGGTGAGCGGCCCGCCGGAGAACTGGTGGAGCGCATCGCGCTCAGTCAGCCCGGCGTGTCCAAGCACCTCAAGGTGTTGCGCGAGGCCGGGCTCGTCGTGGTACGCGCGGATGGCAAGCAACGCCTGTACGCGCTGCGGCCAGAACCCCTCGCCGAGGTCGACCAGTGGCTGGAGCCGTATCGCGCGTACTGGTCGAGGCGCCTCGACGCCCTCGAACGACACCTGGAGGAGAACCCATGACCGACGGAACCCTGGAGACGATCGACGGTCGCCCGGCGCTGCGCTTCGAGCGCACGCTCGCCCACTCGGTCGAGCGCGTGTGGCGGGCGGTCAGCGTGCCGGCAGAGCTCGAGCGCTGGTTTCCCGCCGCCGCCGAGTGGACACCGGCGACAGGGGAGACCTTCGAGGCCTACGGCGCGACCGGCGAAGTGACCGAGGTCGATGCACCCCATCGGCTGGCGTGGACCTTCGGCGGTGAGCGGTACAGCTTCGATCTGGCCGCTGAGGGAGACGGGTGCCGGTTGATCTTCATCCATGTCTTCGGCGACCGTGCGACCGCAGCGCAGACCGCGGCCGGCTGGGAGACCTACTTCGCGCGGCTCGAGCCTCATCTCGCCGGCGGGTTCCTCTCCGAGGCGGAGGCGCACGGGTCGTGGGACCGGTGGGAGGAACTCCACGAGCGCTACGCCGAGCGCTTCGGCGTCGACCCGACGCCGGGTCGACGCTTCCTGGAGGCTCAGCGCGCCGGCCAATGACATCCCGTAGGCCCTGGGGGCACCGACGAGCGCCGAATTCCTCGTTCGCGACGCGGTAGTGGAGGTAGGCGACGCTGCCGGGTCTGGATCAGGGTGTCATGTCGAGTGCGTCGACGTCGACGCCTGCGGCCGGAAGCAGGTGATAGAAAGCGCGTTCGCAGAGGTCGATCATGTCCGTGCGGTCCATGGTCGGCTCGTCGAGCCACGACAGCACGATCTCTTCCATGAACGCCTGCCAGCCCGAGATCGCGGCCTCGAGTGCGGGTGTCGTCGGCACCCCGGATTCGGCGAGCGACGCACCTATCCAGCGGGTGAACGTCCGCCGCATGCCGCGGTAGATCTGCCGCATCCGCTCGTCGCCGCTACCGGCCATCCGCATGACCGCCAGGTAGATGGTGGGGTGCTCGATCACCGCGTCCGCGAACGTCTCGACGCCGGCTCGGAGCTGTCCCGACACGGGGAGTGTCGCGTCGGGTGTCATCCGGCGTTGCAGTTCGGACGCCGAGGCCTCGAGGACGGCGTTGCGAAAACCCTGCTTGTTCTTGAAGTAGTGGAACAGCAGGGGCGGGGAGACGCCCGCCTCGGCCGCCACCTGGTCCATCGACAGGTCGTCGAACGGCACCGTTTCGAGCAGATGGACGGCCACGTCGAGGATCTGCGCGCGCCGATCTTCGGGAGAGCGGGGTGCGGCAGCCACCCCTGCACTCTATTGAGGAACCCTCGAACCGTCCATTGACTTTTACTCAACGGGATACGTAACCTCGGGTTACACATACCGAGTGTGAGGAGCGCAACAATGTCGGATTTCGATGTCGTCGTCAATGGTGGGCTGTGGTTCGACGGAACCGGATCCGCGCCCCGGCGGCGCAATCTCGGCATCCGCGACGGCGTCGTCGTCCGCGCATCGATCCGTCCGCTGCCCGTCGGACCCGACACCGAGATCATCGATGCGGCAGGCAAATGGGTGGTCCCCGGGTTCGTGGACGTGCACACCCACTACGACGCCGAGGTGCTCGTCAGCCCAGGACTGCCGGAGTCGGTGCGTCACGGCGTGACCACCGTCGTCCTCGGAAACTGCTCCCTGTCCACTGTGTACTCGACGCCGCGCGAGTGCGCCGACCTGTTCAGCCGGGTCGAGGCCGTGCCACACGACTCCGTGCTCAGGATCCTGGAGGAGAACAAGATCTGGCAGAGCCCGGCGGAGTATGTCGAGGCACTCGAGTCGCTTCCGCTCGGCCCCAACATCGCCGGTTTCATCGGACACTCCGACATCCGCACCCACGTGCTCGGCCTCGGCCGGGGCACCGACAAGCGGACCAAGCCGAGTGCTCGCGAACTCGAGCGGATGGGCGCGCTGCTCACCGAGGCCGTGGACGCCGGCTTCCTCGGACTGTCCTCGATGACCAATGCGCTCGACAAGATCGACGGCGACCAATACCGTTCGCGCTCATTGCCGTCCACGTATGCGCGGTGGAAGGAGTTCCGCTTCCTCAACCGCATCCTGCGCGAGCGCGGCAAGATCCTGCAGAGCGCGCCGACGATCAACCTGCACCCCAACATCGCGGGATTCTTCGCGGAGAGTTCGGGTCTGGGACGACGCAAACCCCTCAAGACGTCGCTGCTGTCGGCCGCGGACTCGAAGGCCTACCCGCCGATCGTGTACTTCATGCTCGCCGCTGCGCCGCTGCTGAATCGCTTCGCCAAGACCGACTTCAAGTGGCAGCACCTCCCGGTGCCGTTCACCGTCTACGCGGATGGAATCGACCTCGTGGTGTTCGAGGAGTTCGGTGCCGGCGCGGCGGCACTGCATCTCAGGGACCAGGTGGAGCGAAACGCCCTGCTGCAGGACGAGTCCTACCGACGTCGGTTCCGCCAGGACTACGACAACAAGTTCAGCCCCCGCATCTGGCACCGCAACTTCTACGACGCGGTGATCGTCGGGTGCCCCGACGAGACGCTGATCGGCAAGACGTTCGGCGCGGTGGGCGACCTGCGTGGCGTGCACCCGGTCGACGCGTACCTCGATCTCGTCGTGAAGTACGGCACCGACCTGCGGTGGCGGACCACCATCGCCAACCATCGTCCCAAGTTCGCGAAGAAGCTCGCGGCCAGCTCCGGCGTGCAGATGGGATTCGGCGACGCGGGTGCGCACCTGCGCAACATGGCGTTCTACAACTATCCGATCCGGTTGCTGAAGAAGGTCAACGACGCGCAGTCCGACCGCAAGCCGTTCCTGTCCGTCGAGCGTGCCGTCCACCGGCTGACGGGAGAGCTGGCCGACTGGTACGGCCTCGACGCCGGACACCTGCGTGAAGGGGACCGCGCCGATCTCGTCGTCATCGATCCGGCAGGCCTCGACGCCACCGTGGACGGATTGTTCGAGGCCGAGGTCCCCGAATACGGCGGTCTGCGCCGGATGGTGAACCGCAGCGACGGCGCGGCGGTCGCGACGGTGATCAACGGCAGACTCGTGTATCGCGACGGAGAGTTCACCGGCGGGTTCGGCGTCACCAAGACGGGACGGTTCCTCCGTGCCGGTGCGTCGGCCGCAGACCGCAGCGAGCGTGAGACGGCCGTCCGATGAGCGGCACGGAGCGGATCGGCACGTTCACCCGTGACGGGCTCGTGTTCGACGTCCGCGACGAGGGTCCGATCGACGGCACGCCGGTAGTGCTGTTGCACGGATTTCCGCAGGACTCGCGGTCGTGGGACGCACTGGCGCCGTTGCTGCACCGGCGGGGTTTCCGCACCCTCGCGCCGGACCAGCGCGGCTATTCGGCCGGGGCCCGGCCCCGCGCCCGCTGGGCGTACCGCACGTCGGAACTGGTCGCAGACGTCGTCGCGCTCATCGACCAGGCAGGTCTCGGCCCGGCGCATGTCGTCGGGCACGACTGGGGCGCGGCGGTGGCCTGGGGTGTCGCGGCGGAACGGCCCGACCGGGTCCGCACGCTCACGGCACTGTCGGTTCCGCACCCTGCGGCATTCGTGCGGGCAATGTTCACCAGTCGCCAGATCCTGAAGTCCTGGTACATGTTCGCGTTCCAGCTGCCGTGGATTCCGGAGCGGGTGATCGCCTCGGACCGTTTCGGCTACCGCGCCCTGCGCGCCAGCGGTCAGTCCGCGGGCGAGGCGAAGCGCGACCTGGAGTCCATGCGCGACCGGACGCGGGCTCGGGGCGCCCTGAACTGGTATCGGGCCATGCCGTTCACCGCACCCCGATCGGCCTCCCGGAAGGTTCGGGTGCCCACGCTCCTCGTGTGGAGCGACGGCGACACGGCGATCGGTCCGGTGGGGCCGGCGCTGACCTCGCGATTCGTCGACGGCCCGTACACCTACGAGGTGCTCCACGGCGTGAGCCACTGGATCCCGGACGAGGCGGCCGTGCGCGTCGACGAACTACTCGGCAACCACCTGCTCGATCAGTCGTGACGCCGATCGGTCCGTCCGTGCCCCTCGCCGGGCGGTACTGATCGGCTGTCCGCTGTCGGTGAACGGCGAGGCGCCCGGGAGCGTCGTCTGGAAGACTCCGGAGGTATGGAAGCTCAGCGCAGACTGACGCTGGTGACGGCCGCTCCCGAGCAATCACGGGAGGAGCCGCTGGTGCGTGAGCTGTACGGGCGAGTGCTCCGCGAGGCGCGCCGGGACCAGGATCGGAGTCTCGAGGACGTCGCGGCCGCCGTCGGCATGTCGAAGCAGTACCTCTCCGAGATCGAACGCGGGAAGAAGGAGCCTTCGTCGGAAATGCTGCGCGCAGTGTGCGGCGCGCTCGGTCTGCCGGTGGAACACCTGCTGTTCCGGTCCGGGCGCCGGCTCGGCGCGGCGAACCGGAACTCGGCGGCCAGGAGCTCGAACCGGCAGGTGCCCACCCTGCTCGCCGCCTAGCGTCCTCCGGTCAGGCCGCGACGAGCGTGTCGGCCAGGCCGTAGTCGATGGCCTCCTCGGCTGTGAAGATGCGATCCCGGTCAGTGTCCCGCCGCAGGCGCTCGACGGTCTGGCCGGTGTGTTTGCTCAGAATCGCCTCGGTCTGCGAACGGACCCTCATGATCTCCGCGGCCTGGAGCGCGAGGTCGGAGATCGTGCCGTTGCCCTGCGTGGACGGCTGGTGCAGCAGTGTCCGGGAATGCGCCAGGACGTGGCGGTGTCCCTTGGTTCCCGCCGCCAGGAGCACGGCGGCGGCGGACGCGGCCTGCCCCATGCAGTACGTGGCGATGGTCGGGCGGAGGAACTGCATCGTGTCGTAGATCGCGAGCATCGCGGTCGTGGAGCCGCCGGGGGAATTGATGTACAGCCCAATTTCCTGATCGGAACTGTCCGCCTGGAGGTGGAGCAGCTGCGCCATCACGACATTGGCGACACCGTCGTCGATCTCGGTGCCCAGGAAGACGATCCGCTCGTTCAGCAGTCGGCTGAAGATGTCGAACGACCGCTCGCCTGCCGGGGTGCGTTCGATGACGTGGGGAATGGTGTATTGGGACATGGCTTCACAATCCAATTCTCGGGGCGGTGGTGTGCGGGGCGATCTCGGCGAACGAGGACACGACGCGGTCGACGATCCCGTAGTCGCGAGCCTCGTCGGCGGTGAACCACCGGTCCCGATCGCTGTCCTCGGCGATCTGCTCGACCGGATGCCCCGTCTCGGCGGCGAGGATCTCCTGCGACTGTCGTTTCATCCGTTCGAGGCTCTCGGCCTGAATGGCGATGTCGACGGCGGTGCCGCCGATGCCCGCCGAGGGCTGATGCATCATGATGCGGCTGTGCGCCAGGCTGATCCGCTTGCCGTGGGTGCCCGAGCACAGCAATACCTGGCCCATGCTCGCGGCGAAACCCATGGCGACGGTCACCACGTCGTTGGGAACGAGCTTCATCGTGTCGTAGATGGCCAGACCGGCGAAGACGGAACCGCCCGGTGAATTGATGTACAGCACGATGTCGCGTTTGGGGTCGGCGGCCGCGAGCAGAACCAGTTCGGAGCAGGCCCGCTCGGCCATGGCGTCGTCCACCTCGCCGGTGAGGAGAATCGTGCGCTGGCGAAACAGTCTGTCCGCCAACAGGTCGCGGTAGTTCAGGTCGGGTAGTGCGGCTGTGGTCATGCCTCCATTACTACCGCCGCGCCGGCACCGTACCGGCAATTGTCTGCTGTGGGCAGACGCCCCGGGTCCGGAAGGCCCGGACTCCTGGAAAGTGACGCAGATCGCACACGTGGCGGTGCGCGATTCTCACGGGCGTGAGCTGGGCGTTCGTGATTCGAGGTGACCACGAGGAATCCAGGGGATGAACGACTCGCCACGGGCAGATGAACGTCGGAAACAGACCGCTCGGACAGTGGAATTGTCCGCGCGCGAGGGCGAAGTCGCTGGTTAGGGTTCCCTCATGCACGTTCTGTTCGTCTGTAGCGGGAACGTCTGCCGCTCACCGATAGCAGAGCGGCTGACACACGCGTACGCGCACGCCCACGACCTGCCGCACCTCACGGCGGAGAGCGCCGGTGTCCGCGCCCTCGTGGGCTTTCCGATCGAGCCCGTCGCCGCCCGCGTCATCGAAGGCCTCGGCGCGAGCGCTGACGGTTTCCGGGCGCGTCGCCTGCGGCCCGAGATGATCAAACGCGCCGACCTGGTCCTCGCGATGACCGAGCAGATCCGGGACCGTTCGATGGAACTGCTCCTCGGGACGAGCCACTGCACGTTCACGCTTCGCGAGGCCCGCCGGATCGCCACCGACACCGGTGCCCGCACCGTCGCCGAACTCGCCGTCGCCCGGAGGGAGTACGGGGAGATCGATTACGCGAACATCAGCGACCCCGTCGGCCTCGGCGAGGCGGCGTTCACGCAGGTGGGGGATCGGATCGCCGCCGAGCTGATGCCGCTGCTCGACGCGCTCGACCTCGGCAGCGGCACGAAACGGGAACCCGAACCCGAGGCCGAACCCCTACCCGAGGCCGGGCCCGATCCCGAACCGCCGCCGTCCCCGGTCATCCACCTGCCGCTATCGCCCAGGCCGTTGATCGCGGCGCGTGCGGCGTCGTCGATCCTCGACTATCCCGTCAGCTGGTCGCGCTGAACTGGTAGTTGGCGAATCTCTCGTCCACCTGCTCGGCCGTCAGCCCGAATTCCTCGAGCGTGTACTTGTGCGAGGGGCGGCGGTCTCCGCTGCGACTTTCGGCGTGCATCGCCTCCATCGCCGCCTGGGCGGTGGAACCGAGATCGAGCCCGAAGTGCGTGTAGACCCCTTCGACGGTGCCGAGTGGATCGGCCACGAAATCCTGGTAGTCGACGTCGATGAACTGAGCGGGGTCGTGCCGGGCGCGGGCCGCGGTGAACTGCTCGAGACCCCGGGCCCACAGCTCGAGCTGGCTCTCCCCGATGACGCTGCCCCGGAACTTCTCCGACCACCCTTCCGTCGCCTGCTCCGCCAGGCTGCACACCGACGGGACGATCGTGCGCGGCGGCCGGTGGGTCTGGACGATCAGTGCGTCCGGATAGACGGCGAGCAACTCGTCGAGCGCGAACAGGTGGCTCGGGTTCTTCAGCACCCAGCGGCGGTCCCGATCGGGAAGCCCGATCAGCTGCAGGTTCTTCTTGTGCCGCTGGTAGGCGTTGGTCCAGTCCTGGCCTTCGAGCCAGTGGGAGTACGTCGGGAGGGACGCCAGGCACTCGTAGGAGATCGATTTGAACGTCTGCCGCAGCAGTTGCCAGCACTCCTCGACTTCGCTCGCCGACATGTAGTGCACGCCCATGAATTCGGGGCGTTCGATGTGGTGGCGGCTGAAACCCTCCTCGATCTTCTGGAACACGGGATTCGATTCCCACGTCTCGCGCGGCGGCCGGGGCTGAGGCATCTCGGTCAGCCACATCTCGAGGCCCTGATGCGACGGGTCCGCGGTGAGCAGCCGGTGCAGCGCCGTCGTCCCCGTGCGGGGAAGACCGGTGACGAAGATCGGCCGTTCGATCCGCACGTCCGCGTGCTCGGGGTTCTGCTTCCAGGCCGCCTCGCTCAGCAGCCGCGCCACCAGGGCGCCGCGGAGGAACACCCGGGACACCTTGCTGCCGAGCGGGGTCAGCTGCTCGTCGACGTGATACGAGTCCAGCAGGACGCCGAGGGCCTCGGTGTAGTCGTCCACGCCGAAGTCGGTGAGGCCGGTCAGGCGGGTGGCCGAGGCGTGAAGGTCCTCGACCGTGCCGACGGTGGTGCGCTCGCTCATGATGCTCCGGTTCTCGTCGCTAGTGATGGAATTCGCCGCAGTTGACGTCGAGGCACTGGCCGGTCACGGCGCTCGCCAACGGTGAGGCCAGGAAGATCACGGCGTCGGCCACTTCCTCGGTCGTGGGGAGCCTCTTCAGATCGGTGTTCGCGGCGGTGTGTTCGTAGATCTGCTCGACGGTCGTCCCGTACTTCTCGGCCTGGTGCGTGAAGTACTGCTTCAGCGTGTCTCCCCAGATATAGCCGGGAGCAACGGAATTGACGCGGATTCCCTGTGGTCCCAGTTCCGTGGCGAGCGACTGCGACGTCGCGAGCAGGGCGGATTTGGCCATCTTGTAGCTGCCGTACCGCTCCTGGGAGTGCCGGAGCACCATCGAGTTGATGTTCACCACCGCCCCGTTCGCCTCGGCGAGCGCGGGGGTGAACAACTGGGTCAGCCGCAGTGCCCCGAGCACGGTCAGCTCGAAACTGCTGCGTATGTGGTCGAATTCCGTGCGGGCCAGCGGTTTCATCGACGGAACCGAGAACGCGTTGTTGATCAGCACGTCGACTGTGCCGTACGCGTCGACGGCCGCGGACACCAGATTCTCGGCCGATGCCTGATCCGTGATGTCGGTCGGGACGGTCACCGCGCGGCGTCCGACGGCGATGATCTCCTTGGCCACTTCGTCGAGGCGCGACGCGGTGCGGGCGGCCAGCACCACGTCCGCGCCGGCGTCGGCGCAGCGGACGGCGAGGGTTCGGCCCAGGGCCGGTCCGACGCCGGAGATGACGACCACCTTGTCCTGCAGGAGTTGTGGAGTAGTCATGGCCGTCACCCCAGCATCCGGTCTGCGACCGCGGCCTGGCGTGCGGCGATGCGTTCGGCGAAGTCCTCGGGCGAGATCTTGTTGGAGTCGTAGTGCGGCAGCCTCTGGTGGATCTCGTCGAACTTCACGACCTCGATGCGGGGACCGTCGTCCGGCGTCAGTTCGCGGGAGACGCGCTGCCAGCGGAATTGCAGGTACCCGCGGAGGTGCCCGACGGTGGCGATCCAGTTGGCGACGCCGGGATTGCGCTCGCTGACGACGAGCCTGATGTGGTCGTCGGGATCCACCTGGGACTGCGCGACATTCAGCGAGGTCTGGTGGTTGACGTAGTCGAGGGAGATGTACCACATGCTGCCCAGCTGAAAACCCTGGTAGGGCACATCGGCTTTCGGGACGGTGATGATGATGGCCTCGTCGTCGGCGAGTTCGTAGTGCCCGACGGACGAGTACTGCGTGGCGAGGCCGCCCGGTGTCAGCCGCGGTTCGGTCATCGTGTTCACCGGCAGGTTCAGGTAGAACCACTCCGGGAACTGCAGCCAGGTCTTGACCCGGGAGACCAGGGCTCTGCCCGCACGGGCGTAACGCTTCTCGACGGCTTCCCGCGTGAGCGGACCCGGAGCCGTACCCGTCGCATCCGCCCTGGCGATGCGGATGGTGCCGCGCTGCTGGCTCCAGTCGCTGTAGACCTCTCGGACCACCAGTTGCGACGAACCCGGTGCGAGGGTGAAGTAGTTGCGCCTGCCGGCGCTGTCGTCGGGGCCGAAACGCACCTCGAACGAGCCGTCGGGGGCGATGTCGATCTCCCGGTCGTCGAACGCGGTGACGCTGCCGGGAACGTGTGCGGCCGTGTAGTTTCCGCTCAGCACCTGGAAGCTCAGGTCCGCGGTGGTGCCGCGCCGCCCGGTGACCACGTATTCGACGTCGTCGTCGATCCGCGCGCCGAAGTACAGGGTGTCGGGGTTGTCTAGGCCCATCTTCATGTACGGGCCGGTGCCCGAGATGAACGTCGGGTGCGACCGTTCGGTGGCCCAGGCCGCGTGCGTCGTGGCGAGAATGCCGCCGGCGAGGTATTGGTAGCCCTCCAGCAGATCCTGTTCGGTGCGGATGTGGGGGGCGCTCTCGATCAGTTTCTCGGCCTCGGCCATGGCGTCGGCGAATGGGTCGGTCAGCACACCGTGCTCCTCACGATGGGGGTGGTACAAATATGTACCTGCGTGGTAGAACGTTGATGAACCGACAATAGAACGTGTTCTAAGGAGTGGTCAATGGGACACGAGGACGAGGCGCCGGACAGGGCGCAGGGCCGGCGGTCGCCGCCCACCGAACGTGTGGTGCAGGTGCTCGACTTCCTGGTGGCGCGCAAGGAGCACCGCTTCGGGCTGTCGGAGCTGGCCCGGCAACTCGACATCAGCAAGCCCACCTGTCTGGGAATCCTCACCGAACTGGCCCGCGGCGGCTACCTCGTCCGGGACCCCGCCACGAAGACCTACGGCCTCGGGCCCGCACTCATCGCGGCCGGTCGCGCGGCACAGCAAGGTTTCGCGGCCGGGCCGGTGGCGCGCAGGCATCTCGCCGTGCTCAGCGAGGAGTTCCGGACCACGTGCACGGCGTCGGCGGTGGTCGGCGACCGCATCGCCGTCCTGGAGCTGACCAGTCCACCGGGTGTGCGAGCGGCCGCCAAGGTGGGGGAGATGTACCCGTTCGCGCCGCCCGTCGGCCTGATGTACGTGCTGTGGGACGGCGACGACGCGCTGCAGTCGTGGTTGCGGCGGGAGCCGACCCTGCCGGTGCGCCTCGACCGCGACCGGTTGCGCACCGTGGTGGACGAGTGCTCCCGCACCGGGTATCTCGTGGAGACGCTCACTCCGGTCGGTCAGCGCCTGCACACGCTCATGGCCGGGGTCGCCGCACACGACCTGCCGCCGGAGTTGCGCGACGTGCTCGGTGAGATGGTGTCCAGCCTGGGGGAGCGGGTGTACCTGGACGCCGAACACGCGGACCCCGCCGCGCCGCACCCCGTCAGTCTCATCGCCGCGCCGACGTACGACGCCGAGGGGCATCAGGCCATGGTCCTGACGCTCTATGTGGGCGCCGAACTCGCGCCGTCCGACATCGCCCGGCGGGGCAAGGCTCTCGCCGCGGCCGCGGACGCGATCACGACGGAGGTGGGCGGCCGCAGGCCGGGGTGACGGACGGGCATTGACCGCAATCTGAAACACGTTCTATTCTCGGAGGTGCATTCTCTTTTCGACCGGGCTGGTCCAAATATGGACCAGTGGCCGGTAAGGCACTCGCGACGAGGAGTCGCCCATGACCGCACCGCCCGTGTACGAGTTGTCCCACCTCGGCGCGCTCGAAGCCGAAGCCGTGCACATCTTCCGAGAAGTGGCCGCCACGTTCGAGCGTCCGGTTCTGCTGTTCTCCGGCGGCAAGGACTCGGTGGTGATGCTCCACGTGGCCGCCAAGGCGTTCTGGCCCGCGCCTCTCCCGTTCGCCGTCATGCACGTCGACACCGGTCACAACTTCGACGAGGTCATCGAGTTCCGCGACCGGACCGTCGAACGCCTCGACCTGCGCATGGTGGTGTCCAGCGTGCAGGACGACATCGACGCAGGCCGCGTCAGCGAGGAGACGGGTCCGCGGGCCAGCCGCAACCGGCTCCAGACCACCGCGCTGCTGCGTGGGATCCGGGACAACGGTTTCGACGCCATCTTCGGCGGCGCCCGCCGCGACGAGGAGAAGGCCCGCGCGAAGGAACGGGTGTTCAGCTTCCGCGACGAGTTCGGGCAGTGGGATCCGCGGGCGCAACGCCCGGAGCTGTGGAGCCTCTACAACGGCAGGCACCGCAAGGGGGAGCACATCCGGGTGTTCCCGCTGTCCAACTGGACCGAACTCGACATCTGGCAGTACATCAGCGGGGAGAAGATCGAACTACCGCCCCTGTATTACGCGCACCGCAGGGAGGTCGTGCCCCGCGACGGAATGCTGTTGGCGCACACCCGGTTCCTCACCCTGCTTCCCGGTGACGAGCCATACGAGGCCCTCGTCCGATTCCGGACCGTCGGCGACGCCACGTGCACGGGCTGCGTCGAGTCGTCGGCAACCACCGCCGAGGCGGTGGTCACCGAGGTCGCCGCGAGCAGGCTGACCGAGCGCGGGGCCACCCGGGCAGACGACCGGATCTCCGAGGCCGGCATGGAAGACCGCAAGAAGGAAGGGTACTTCTGATGCCGCAGCTACTCCGGGTCGCGACCGCAGGCAGCGTCGACGACGGCAAGTCCACCCTCATCGGCCGGCTGCTGTACGACTCGAAGGCGATCTTCGAGGATCAGCTCGAGGCGGTCGAACGCACCAGCCGCGAACGGGGCGACGAGCACGCCGACCTGGCACTGCTCACCGACGGTCTGCGCGCCGAACGCGAGCAGGGCATCACCATCGACGTCGCGCACCGCTACTTCGCCACACCGCACCGCAAGTTCATCATCGCGGACACCCCCGGACACGAGCAGTACACCCGGAACATGGTGACCGGCGCGTCTACCGCCGACCTGGCCCTGATCCTCGTCGACGCCCGCAAGGGGATCCTCGAGCAGACGCGCCGCCACGCCTTCATCGCCAGCCTCCTCGGAATCCCGCACCTCGTGCTGTGCGTCAACAAGATGGATCTCGTCGGGTGGTCCGAGGACCGGTTCGAGGAGATCAAGGAGGAATTCCGGCAGTTCGCGATCAAGCTGGAGGTCCACGACCTCACGTTCATCCCGGTGTCGGCACTGCGCGGCGACAACATCGCGCAACGCACCGTCAACATGCCCTGGTACGAGGGAGGGTCGCTGCTGCACTATCTCGAGCAGGTGCACGTGGCCTCCGACCGCAACCTCATCGACGCGCGGTTCCCGGTGCAGTATGTAGTCCGGCCGCAGCGCCGGACCGATTCCGCGCTGGACGATTTCCGTGGGTACGCAGGCACGGTCGCCAGCGGGGTGTTCAAGCCGGGCGACGAGGTGGTGGCACTGCCATCCGGATTCACCTCCACCGTCAGCGCCATCTGGGGTCCCGGCGGAACCCGCCTCGACGAGGCGTTCGCACCGTCGGCGGTGTGCGTGCAGCTCGCGGACCAGCTGGACGTGAGCCGCGGAGACGTGCTGTGCCGCCCCAACAACCGTCCGCTGGTCGGGCAGGAACTCGACGCGATGGTCTGCTGGTTCAGCGAACAGTCGTCGCTGACGCCGGATGCGCGGTACACGCTGCTGCACACCACCCGCGCAACCAGGGCGTCCGTCGTGCGGCTCGACTACCGCCTCGACGTGAACACCCTGCACCGCGACGAGTCCGCACAGTCGCTCTCGCTCAACGAGATCGGCCGTATCCAGTTGAGGACGTCGCAGCCGCTGATGTTCGACCCGTACCGCCGCAACCACGTGACGGGCAGTTTCATCCTCGTCGACGAGTCGACCCGGAACACCGTCGCCGCGGGCATGATCACCGGGCCGACTTTGTCCCGGTCCAAGGTGGTGTGGCACGCCGCGGCCGTCTCGCGGGAGGAGCGGGCGACCCGGGGTCGCACGGTGTGGCTGACCGGACTGTCGGCGTCGGGGAAGTCGACGGTGGCGGTGGAACTCGAGCGGCGCCTCGTCGCGGCCGGGGTGCCTGCCTACCGTCTCGACGGCGACAACCTGCGTCACGGTCTCAACGCCGACCTCGGTTTCAGTGCGGAGGACCGCGCCGAGAACGTGCGTCGCGTCGGCGCCGTGGCGCAACTGCTCGCCGACTCCGGGGTGGTCGCGATCGCGTCGCTGATCAGCCCGTACCGCGCCGACCGGGACCTGGTCCGGGAGCAGCATCGGGCTGCCGGGCTCGACTTCGTCGAGGTGTTCGTCGACACGCCGGTGGAGCAGTGCGAGGCGCGGGACCCCAAGGGCATGTACGCGAAAGCCCGCGCGGGGGAGATCACCGGATTCACCGGGGTCGACGACCCGTACGAGGCCCCGGAGAACGCCGAACTCGTCCTCCGGCCCGGGGACGGCACGCCGACCGAACAAGCCGAGAGAATTATGGAATTGTTGAGACGTGATCACTGACGCACGACTCGCGGCCGACATCGCCTCCGGTGCCGGTGCCCTGCTGCTGGACATCCGCACCGCGGGACTCGGATCGGCGGACGGTCGTGAACTGGGCAGGCGCGGCGACGTCGCCGCCGACGCCTTCATTCTCGGCAAGCTCTCGGCGGAGCGACCCGACGACGCGATCCTCTCCGAGGAGTCGGCCGACGACCGGTCGCGGCTGGAGCGTTCGCGGGTGTGGATCATCGACCCGCTCGACGGTTCCAAGGAGTACGGACTGCCCGGGCACTCGGACTGGGCCGTGCACGTCGCGCTGTGGGAACGCGGTCGCGGCATCACGGCGGCAGCAGTCGCGCAACCGGCGCTGGGCGCCGTGTATGCCAGTGACGACGACAGTCACGCCGTGCATGCCGAGCAACTCCCGGCACGACCACGGATCGTCGTGTCCGCCAGCAGGCCCCCCGTGTTCGTCGACGCCGTCGCGACGGAGATCGGCGCCGAGGTCACCACCATGGGTTCGGCCGGAGCGAAGGCGATGGCCGTGCTCCGTGGAGACGTGGACGCCTACATCCATGCGGGCGGGCAGTGGGAATGGGACTCGGCCGCACCCGTCGGCGTCGCCGCGGCAGCGGGCCTGCACTGCTCGCGGATCGACGGAACCCCGTTGGACTACAACGAGTCTCACCCGTACCTGCCCGACCTCCTGATCTGCCGGCCGGAGCTGGCCCGGCCCCTGCTCGCCGCGATCGCGACACACGCCACCGACACGGCCGACAGTGGCCGGGTCGCGATGGCCAGGGCCTACATCGATGCGCTGGTCAGCCACGACGCCACCAAGGTGCGTCTCGCGGACAACGCATGGCGGGTGGAGAACGGGCAGCATACGGGCGAATCGGGGGCCTTCATCCGGGACGAACTCGAGAACGGCCTGCAGTATCAGGCCATCCAGGCCGTGCGCGAACTCTCCTTCCACGAGTGGGGCGACAATGTGGTGGCCAGGTTCGTGCTCGATCTCGGGGCCACGCCCACCGAGGTGACGTCCGTCCGGATCACGGAACACTTCGACATCCCGGCCGGGGCGATCCAGTCCGTCATGGCCATCATCGAACCGTCCGCGATCGAAAGGGAGAACCGATGACCCCGGATCAACTGGTCACCCAATTCTGCGCCGAGTGGATCGAACCCGATCCGGCGAAGATCGCGGAGTACTTCGCGGAAGACGCCGTCTACCACAACATTCCGATGGAACCTGTCATCGGGCGGGACGCGATTCGCGAATTCGTCGCAGGGTTCACGGCGGCTTTCGGCGGCATCGACTTCCGGGTTCACCGGCAGGTCACCGACGGCGGGCAGAGCCCCAACGCCGAGGAGTCGAGCGGTGTGGTGATGAACGAGCGGATCGACGTGTTCACGCTGAACGGCAACGTCGTCGAACTGCCCGTCGTCGGGGTCTTCGAGATCACGGACGGCAAGATCACCACCTGGCGCGACTACTTCGACATGGCGCCGATCCAGGCTGCTGCCGGCGGTGGATAGCGCTTCCATGATCGCCGTCCCCGCCGGGCAGGTGACGCTGTCGGACCGGCGAACCACCCGCAGCTGGAGCGTCGATCTGGGTGCCTTCGAGGTCGCCGTCCACCCGGTGACGCAGGGAGAGTACGCCGAGATCACCGGCGAGTGGCCGGGCACGATTCGGGGGGCGCGCCTGCCTGTCGACGGAGTGTCGTGGCGGGACGCGATCTTGTTCTGCAACACCCTGTCCGAGCGCGCCGGGCTTACCGCCGCCTATCGCGTGGCCGGCGACGACGTCATGTGGGACACCGCAGCTGACGGGTACCGGCTTCCGGCCGAGGCCGAATGGGAGCGCGCCTGCCGGGCGGGCACCACGGGTCCGCGGTACGGCCCGCTCGACGCGATCGCGTGGTATCGCGGCAACTCCGACGGCCGGTCGCGAGACGTGGGCGGCAAGCAGCCGAACGCATGGGGTCTGCACGACACCCTGGGCAATGTGTGGGAGTGGTGCTGGGATCTGTACGACCCCGAGGTGTACGGCACGTACCGGGTACTGCGCGGCGGTGGATGGTTCGACGAGCACTGGAGTTGTCGTGCGTCCGTGCGGCGTCGCAGTCACCCGACCTATCGCATCGACGACGTGGGATTTCGCCTCGCCCGCGGGGTATTCGCACCCAACTAAATATTGACGTCAGGTTCAAGTTAGCTCTACGCTGAGCTCGGGAGTATGACGACGGTCACACCCGGAGAGGGCGAGTCTGCATGAGCCAGATCAACACGGTCCGCGGACCGATCGACAGCGCCGAACTCGGACGCACGTACATGCACGAGCACGTGTTCGTGCTGACGCCCGACGTGCAGCAGAACTACCCGGACGAGTGGGGGAGCGAGGACGAGCGGGTCGCCGACGCCGTCACCAAGCTGCGCGCGCTCGCGGGGCAGGGCGTCCGGACCATCGTCGACCCCACCGTCGTCGGCCTCGGCCGGTACATTCCGCGCATCCAGCGGGTCGCGGAACAGCTTCCCGAGCTGAATATCGTTGCGGCAACCGGGCTGTACACCTACGACGACGTGCCGTTCTTCTTCCACTACCGCGGTCCGGCGCTGGATGCGATCGTGGGGGCCGAGGTCCCCGACCCGATGGTGGACATGTTCGTGAAGGACATCGAAGTGGGGATCGCCGACACCGGGGTCCGTGCGGGACTGCTCAAGTGCGCGATCGACCACCAGGGGCTCACGCCCGGTGTCGAGCGGGTGATGCGGGCCGTCGCGAAGGCGCATCGCCGCACCGGCGTGCCCATCACCGTGCACACCCACCCCGGCAGCGAGGCCGGATTGCACGTCAGACGCGTGATGTGCGACGAGGAGGGGGTGCGGCCGGACCGGATCGTGCTCGGGCACAGCGGAGACAGCACCGATGTCGAGCATCTGACCAGCCTTGCCGAGGCGGGCTTCGTCCTCGGGATGGACCGGTTCGGGATCAATCTCGAGACGACGTTCGAGGCCCGCGCCGACACGCTCGTCGAGATGTGCCGCCGGGGATTCGCGGGGCAGATGGTCCTGTCGCAGGACGCCTCCTGCTACATCGACTGGATCGACCCCAACCTGATGGCCGCACTCCCGCAGTGGCACTACCTGCACATCGAGAACGACGTGCTGCCGTACGTCCGCGAGCGGGGTGTCACCGAGAAGATGATCACCGAGATGCTCGTCGAAGTGCCTCGGCGATACTTCGAGAACGTCGACACCTACTGACATGTCGCGCCCGCGAATCGCACCCACGCCGCCGGTCACGGCCCGGGGCGTCCGCACCCGCGATCGTCTCGTCGCCGCGGCCCGGGTGGTGTTCGAGCGCGAGGGGTACCTCGACGCCCGTCTCGTCGACATCAGCAAGGAGGCCGGACTCTCGACCGGATCGTTCTACACCTACTTCACGAACAAGGAGGAGGTGTTCGCGGCGGTCGTCGAGGTCACGCAGAACGACCTGCTGCATCCCGGCATGGGACGGGTCGCGGACGAAGGCGACGTGCACGCGGTCGTGGAGGCGAGCATTCGGGCCTACCTGCACGCGTGCCGCCGGAATGCGCGACTACTTGCCCTGCTCGAGCAGGTCGCGCACGTCGACCCCGCCTTCCGTGAACTCGAACGCTCGCGGGACGAGACGTTCTACCGCCGCAACGCGCGGGCGATCGC
Organism: Rhodococcus wratislaviensis; assembly: GCF_041228765.1. NCBI lineage: Bacteria > Bacillati > Actinomycetota > Actinomycetes > Mycobacteriales > Nocardiaceae > Rhodococcus > Rhodococcus wratislaviensis. The sequence continues at coordinate 3,363,887 of NZ_CP150488.1, forward strand.
CGATCTGCAGGACCGCGGTCTCGCCGACGCGTCGCTCGATCCGATGCTGACGTCGAAGGCGTTGTCCGCCATGGTCGGAAGGATGGCCTACAGCTATTTCGTCGGACCGCCGAGCGAGCGGCGATCGCTCACCTTCGAGCAGTTGACCGCCGGACTCGCGCGGATGTGGACGAACGCGCTGCGCGTCCCCGACCGCGTGTGAGGAGCTGTCAGTAGCCGGGTGCGTGGAGGATGCGCAGAACGAGGTCGGCGTTGATGTCGCCCAGCTCTTCCGGTGTGAATTCGCCGTCGGGGCTGTACCACCGGCAGATGTCCACCGCTAGCGACATGATCGCCAGGACCGCGACGCGGGGGTCGGGGATCAGGAACACCCCCTGATCGATCCCGTTCTGCACCTCTCGGATCGCCGCGACCCGGATCTGGAGCCGGGTCTCGGCGACCACCTCGCGGTGGTCGGGGGCGAGATGCCTGCTCTCGTACTGGGCGATGCGCGCGCGCCGGAAGTTCCGGGCGTGCATGATGCTGAATTCGCGGACCAGTGCCCGGACGCGGTCGATGGGTTCGGTGAACGGCGCCACGGCGTTCAGCACCAGCTCGAGCGCTCGCTCGTTCGACCGGCGGACGAGCTGGAACAGCAGATCCTCCTTGGAGGGGAAGTGCACGTACATCGCGGAGGGGCTCATCCCGGCCATGGTGGAGATGTCCCTGGTGCGGGTGGCTTCGAAACCCTTGTCGGAGAACAGTGTCGTCGCCGCGCGGAGTAGGCGTTCCTCGGATGTCGGCGGACCCGGGCTCGGCTCCTCGGCCGCGGACACGTCGTCTCGCAGTTCAGTCATCGGTCGTCCTCTCCGCCGTTTCGAGCTTCGTCCGCACCGGCGGGATTCGGCAAGATCAATCCCCTCGAGTGATTGACATCACACAGCTATTCAAACACACTAAGCAAGCGCTCACTGACTTGAAGTTGGCGTCATGTTCTGAAAAATCTCATTCCCACACCCATACGAAGACCTATCTCGAGGAGTGATCGGATGACTACATCCGCGGTGCAGCCGAGTAAGGACGCAGCCGGCGACACAGCCGTCTCGCGCACGCGTGCGCATCGGAAACTGCTTGCGGCGGGGCTCGTCGGCAGCTCGATCGAGTGGTACGACTTCTTCCTGTACGGAACCGCTGCGGCACTGGTCTTTCCGCACGTCTTCTTCCCCGACTCGTCGGCGTTGATGGGCACCCTGCTTTCGTTCAGCACCTTCTGGGCGGGCTTCGTCGCACGTCCACTCGGCGGCCTCGTCGCCGGTCACTTCGGTGACAAGTACGGCCGCAAGCCGGCCGTCGTCACCTGTCTGCTGTTCATGGGACTGGCGACGTTCCTCATCGGCTGCCTTCCGGGCGCCGCGACCATCGGCGTCGCGGCCCCGATCCTGCTGGTGACCCTGCGGTTCGTCCAGGGCCTCGCGTGCGGTGGTCAATGGGGTGGGATCGTCCTCCTGCTGACCGAATCGGCGAGCCCGAAGCGCAGGGGATTCTCCGGGACCTTCGGCCAGATGGGCGTCTCCTTCGGCGTCCTGCTCGGCAACCTCGTGTTCCTCGGCGCCACCGCGGCGATCTCGAACGAGGCGTTCCTCGACTGGGGCTGGCGGATCCCGTTCTTCGCGAGCGCACTCCTGTTCCCGGTCGTGCTGTACATCCAGACCAAGGTCGAGGACACCCCCGAATTCCGGGACCTGCAGGAGGAGGCGCAGAAGAAGAACAAGACCGTCGTCCGCGCACCGCTGACTCAGGCGATCCAGGAACACTGGCGCAAGATCCTGCTCGGCTGCGGCCTGCTGGCGGCCACCAACTCCCTGTTCTACATCTCCATTGCCGGCGTGCTCAGCTACGGCACCGCGGAACTGGGTATGAAGCGGAACGACCTGCTCGCGATCTCGCTGCTCAGCGCCGCGCTCACGGTCGGTGTCGTGCTGTGGTCCGGGCACATGTCCGACAAGATCGGGCGCAGGCCGATGATCCTGATCGGCGCGGCGATGATCATCGTGTGGGCGTTCCCGTACTTCTGGCTGATCAACACCCGGAACCTGCTGCTGTTCTTCATCGCCGTGACGGTCGGCAGCGTCTTCCAGTCGATGACCTATGGCCCGATCGCCGCGTACATGGGTGAACTGTTCGCTCCCAACGTCCGGTACTCGGCCGCGTCGCTCGCATACCAGCTGGCGGCGATCACGGTCAGCGGCGGCACGCCGTTCATCATGACGGCGCTGATCGCCAAGACCGGAACCACCACGTTCGTCGCCGTCTTCGTCGCACTGATGGGACTGGTCACGTTCCTCTGCGCGTGGAAACTCCGCGAGACCAACACCGCCGAAGTCCGGAGCGATCCCACCGCCGTACCCGGCGCCCAGTTCTACTAGCCAAACTCCACCGGGCGGCGTGGGGTGGCTGGGATCCAGCCACCCCACAGCTGTCAGTTCGGCACCGTCAGCACGATCCGGCCCTCGCAGTCCCCGGATTCGAGCAGGCGGTGCGCCTCGGCGGCCTGCGCCAGCGGCAGCGTGGTGTGCGGCATGCTCACCGTGCCTGCGGCCGCCCATTCGATCGCGCGGCGCGCGGCGGCCTCCGCGGCGGTCGGATCCTGCATCAGCAGTCCGCCGACGTTGAAACCCAGGACGGCGCGGTTGGCGAGCCACAACTCGTTGGCACCGATCCGCACGTCGTCCTCTCCACTCGCATTGCCCACGGCGAGAAGCCGGCCCAGCGGCGCGAGCACCTCGAGGCTCTCGGCACGCAACCGGCCGCCGACCGGGTCCACCACGATGTCCACCGAATCGATGCCCGCGTCCGACAGCGCGCTGCGAAATCCGTTGCTCGACACCACGAGGTCGTATCCGTACCGCTCGGCCTCCGCCGCACGCCGGGAGGACCGAACCGTGCCCAGCACCTGCGCGGCGCCGAGATGACGGGCCACCTGTGCGGTGATGCCCGAGAGGGCCCCTGCGGCGCCGTGGATCAGCACCTGGCTTCCCGGACCGACGTTGCCCACGAGTTCCAGTGACAGCAGCGCCGTGGTGGTGTTCGGGACCACCGCCACCGCCTCGGCGGCATCGAGGCGAGGGTCGACGGCATCGAGCGGGATCGTGATGGCCGCATCGGCCACCGACACCTCCGCATAGCCGCCCGCGGTGGGGCGAGAGAGCGTCACCACGGGCTGGCCGACCCGCAGATGATGCACTCCGGCACCGACTTCCCGCACCGTTCCCGCCACCTCGAGGCCCGGCACGATCGGTGGTGCCCCGCCGAACTCACCACGACGCATGAGGACGTCCGCCAACCCGACCGCGGCGTGCGAGACGTCGATACTCACCTGGCCGGGCCCCGGATCGGGGACAGGGAGGTCTGCCGTCTCCAGGACGTCAACCTCGCCGAAGCGTGAAATGGTGATCGCGCGCATGGCCTACCTCGTCATCTCGTCGTCGCACGGGTACGGCCGCCACCGTAGTACGGTGACGGCCGCATCGAGCCCTCCGGGAGTGCTGTCAGTGGTTGCCGATCTCCAGCACGAGTTTTCCGGTGTTGGCGCCGTCGAACAGCAGATTGAGTGTGCGGCCGAAGGCTTCGACGCCCCCGGTCTCGACCTGTTCGCGGGTCACGATCTCACCGTCGCGGATCCACTCCGACATCGCCTCCATGCCCTCGGGGAACCGGTCGAGGTAGTCGAACACGATGAACCCGGTCATCGACGCCCGGTTGACCAGTAGCGACAGGTACCGGGACGGGCCGGGCTGCGGGTCGGTGGCGTTGTATCCGGAGATCGCGCCGCACAGCGCGACCCGGGCGTTCTTGCGGAGCCGGCCGAGTGCGGCGTCGAGGATCTCGCCGCCGACGTTGTCGAAGTAGATGTCGATTCCGTCCGGTGCGGCGGCGCGCAGGGCCTTACCGACCGATCCCGCCTTGTAGTCGATCGCCGCGTCGAAACCCAGATCCTCGGTCAGCCACGCGCACTTCTCGGGCCCGCCGGCGATGCCGATCACCGTGGCGCCCTTCAGCTTGGCGATCTGCCCGGCGATGCTCCCGACCGCCCCCGCCGCTCCCGAGATGAGCACGGTGTCGCCCTTCTCCAGCTTGCCGACGTCCGTCAGGCCGAAGTAGGCAGTCATTCCGGGGAACCCGAGCGCGCCCAGCCACGTCGGCGCCGGGGCGAGCGACTCGTCCACGGCGAGAGCGCCGCGGCCGTCGGAGATCGCGAACTCCTGCACGCCGAACTGCCCGGAGACGAGCTGTCCCTCCGGGAACTTCGCGTTCTTCGACGCCACCACCCGGCCGACGGCGTGGGTGCGCATCACCTCACCGATCGCCACCGGCGGCACGTACGACTTCACGTCGTCGAGCCATCCGCGCATCGCGGGATCGAGGGACACGTAGCCCACCTTCACGGTGAATTCGCCGTCCGCGGGTTCGGGGATCGGTTCCGACGTGATCTCCCAGGTGGAGTCGTCGGGTCGGCCGACCGGGCGCTCCGCCAGCCGGACCTGCCTGTTCACGGATGTCACGGTGTTCACCTTTCGGGTACTTCTGCGGTCAGTGCGTCGTTCTTCAGTGCTGTCCGGTCGATCGACCGCTTGAGGATCTTTCCCGTCGACCCCTTCGGGAGGGAGTCGACGATCGCGACGATCCGGGGAATCTTGTATGCGGACAGTCGTTCCCGCGCCCAGCTGGTCAGCTCGCCGCCGTCCAGACCGGAACCGGGGACGGTGGCCACCACTGCGGCCACCTCCTCGCCGTAGTGATCGTCGGGAACACCCACGACGGCGGCCTCGAGGATGTCGGGGTGTGTGTACAGCACCTCCTCGACTTCACTCGGGTACACGTTGTAGCCGCCGCGGATGATGAGGTCCTTCACCCGATCGACGATGCGGAGGTCCCCGTCCGCGTCGATCTCGCCCAGATCCCCGGTACGCAGCCACCCGTCCGGGTCCAGGACGGCCGCGGTGTCGGACGGCCGGTTCCAGTAGCCCTTCATCACGGTCGCCCCCTTCACGAACACCTCGCCGACGGTGCCGGGAGGGCAGGCGACGTTGTCGTGGTCCCGCACCTGGACCTCCAGCCGTGGCACCGCGCGCCCGGTGTAGCCGATCTTGCCGCCGCGGTCGATGTCGTTGAACGTCCCGAATGCGGTGGTCTCGGTGAGCCCGTATCCCTCGAGGATGGTGCACCCGAAGCGGGACTCGAATTCGCGGGCCACTTCGCCCGGCAACGATGCGCCTCCGGAGATGGCGATGCGGAGCTGCGTGAAGTCCTGCGAGTCGGCGCCGTCCGCGGCGTGCAGCATCGCGTTCCACATCGTCGGCACGCCGGCCATGATCGTGAGCCGGTCGCGTCGCAGGAGTGCGAGCATCGCGGCCGGGTCGAACCTCGCCAGCAGCGACAACGACCCGCCGCCCGTGAACGTCGCCATCATGACCGAGGCCTGACCGAAGACGTGGAACAGCGGAAGCCCGGTGCCCGTCCGGTCGTCACTCGAACCGCGACTGCATTCGGCGCCGATCTCACCGCCGGACAGTAGGTTCCCGACCGTCAGTTCCGCGCCCTTCGGCCGCCCGGTGGTGCCGGACGTGTAGAGGATCGCGGCGGTGTCGTCGCGGTCCCGTGCGGCGACGGGGACCGGCTCGGCGTCCGATGCCGCGGCGTCGGGTGCGAGCGCCCAGACGGGGATGCCCAACCCTGACGCGGCGTCGCCGATCGCCGGCCCGAGCTCGTGCCACACGATGGCGAGCGCGGCGCCGGCGTCGGCGAGGACGTACTCGGTCTCGGGCCGGGTGGACATCGTGTTCACCGGGACCACGACGCACCCCGCCGCCTGAATTCCCAGATACGCCACCACGAACTCGGGCACGGAGGGTGCGGCCAGGAGGATTCTGTCGCCGGGGGACAGGCCCGCTTCGGTGAGTGCCCCCGCATACCGGGTGCTTGCGTCGCGCAACTGCCCGTACGTCAGGGTGCTCTCCGCGCCCCGCAATGCGATGTTGTCGGGAGTGGCGTCCGCGTGGCGGGACACCGGATCGATCACATTTGCCATGTCGTCAACCTCCGACGCGGTACAGGTTTTTCCGGCCTCGACGGCACGGGCGGTTATCCGGCCTCGACGACGCGGGCGACGGATTCGGACACGACCACCGGCTTGTCGGAGCCCTCGCGCTCGACGACCTGGCTCATGGTCACCTGGATGCCGCCTCCGACCTGTTCCGCGGACTGCACGGTGGCACGCATCCGGATGCGTGAACCCACCGGCACCGGCGCGGGGAATCGGACCTTGTTGTAGCCGTAGTTCAGGCTGTGGGCGAACCCGTCGAACCGCAGCAGGGTCGACGACAGCGCCGGTCCGAGGGACAGGCTGTACAACCCGTGCGCGATGGTGCCGCCGAGTGGGCTGGCGGCGGCGCGCTCGGGATCGATGTGGATCCACTGGTGGTCGCCGGTCGCATCGGCGAAGGCGTTGACGCGTTCCTGGGTGACGTCGTGCCAGTCGGTGGGGCCCAGCTCCTTGCCGATCAACGCCGTGAGCTCGTCGAAGCTCGCGGGGCGAACGGGCAGTGCGGTGGTGTCGGTCATCTGTCTCCCTCAATTCCGGGTGGTGCAGGGCCTGGATGTGTCACGTTGGCTGCATCGAACTTCGAGGTGTTCGTCGAACTCCAACACTTGAACTTGACGACGGATTCAACTATACAAAAGAGAGACGCGAGTCACAACGCACGGCGAAGGAGAGGACACCTCGTGAAGGTTGCACAGAAGGTCGCCATCGTGACCGGCGGTGGAGGCGGTATCGGCGGGGCGATCGCGGACCGTCTCGCCGACGAGGGCGCCAAGGTGCTGGTCGCCGATCTCGACCCGAACGCAGCCGCCGCGGTTGCGGACGGAATCAACGCACGCCACCCCGGAACTGCCCTCGCCGAAGGCGCCGATGTCGCGGACACCGACCAGATCCGGCGCATCATCGACCGCGCCGAGACCGAGTTCGGCCCGGTCGATCTCTACTTCGCCAACGCCGGCATCGCGGGAGCACCCGGTCTCGACGCCGACGACGCCGGCTGGGATCTCGCGATCGACGTCAACGTCCGCGCCCACGTCCGCGCCGCCCGGCAACTCGTGCCGAAGTGGGTCGAGCGGGGCGAGGGATACTTCGTGTCGACCGCGTCCGCGGCCGGGCTCCTCACCCAGATCGGCTCGGCCACCTACGCGGTCACCAAGCATGCGGCCGTCGCGTTCTCCGAGTGGCTGTCGGTCACCTACGGGGACAACGGAGTCCGGGTCAGCTGCCTCTGTCCGATGGGAGTCGAGACGAAGTTGATGCGCTCCGGCGAGAACTCGGGTGATCCACTCGGTGTCGCTGCCACCCGGGCCGTCGTCTCGGCAGGCGACGTGCTGCAGCCGGAGCAGGTCGCCGACATCGTGCTCGACGCCGTGGACCGGGAGACGTTCCTGATCCTGCCCCACGAGAGCGTCCTCGCCATGTACCGGCAGAAGGGGTCCGACTACGACCGCTGGCTGCGCGGGATGCGCCGCTACCAGAGTTCGCTGCTGGAGCACGCGTGACACCCGAGCACGCGGACCTGGTCCTCGCCGAGCGGCGCGGACCGGTCCTGGTGCTGACTTTCAACCGGCCGGACAAGCTGAACGCCTGGACCGACGACCTCGAGGACCGGTACTTCACGCTGCTGAACGACGCCGAGGACGACCCCGGCGTACGCGCGATCGTCGTGACCGGAGCCGGGCGCGGATTCTGCGCCGGCGCCGACCTCGGACGCCTGCAGGCCGTCGGTGACGTCTCCGAAGCGGACCTCCTCTGGCCGCGCCCCCGCGACCTTCCCGCGACGCTGCACAAGCCGCTGATCGGGGCGATCAACGGGGTCGCCGCCGGGCTCGGAATGGTGGAGGCCCTCTACTGCGACGTCCGGTTCGCCTCCGCGTCCGCCCGGTTCACGACCGCCTTCGCCAAGCGCGGGCTGATCGCCGAATACGGCATCTCCTGGCTGCTGCCCCGGCTCGTGGGACGCAGCCGGGCCACCGACCTGCTGCTGTCGAGCCGCATGGTGGACGCCGAGGAGGCACTGCGCATCGGACTCGTCGACCACCTCGCGCCGGACGGTTCGGTCGTCGACGCCGCGGTCGCCTATGCGGAGCAGTTGTCGACGCACTGCTCCCCGACGTCGATGGCCGTCATCAAGGACCAAATACAGAACGACGCGGACGGCACCTACGCCGAGTCCGTGGCCCGGGCGGAAGGCCTGATGTTGCAGGCGTTCCGCGGGGCCGATCTCGTCGAGGGCGTACAGAGTCACCTCGACAAGCGCACACCCACGTTTCCCTCACTACCCGTCAGGAGTTCCTATGTCCCTGTTTGACATCTCGGATCGCGCCCAGCAGTTGCAGACCGATCTGCTGGAGTTCATGGATTCGCATGTGTATCCGGCGGAGGCGGTGTACGAGGAGCAGATGCGGGAGTCGGGTGATCCGCATTTCCAGCCGCCGGTGTTGGAGGAGTTGAAGGCGGAGGCGCGGCGCCGGGGGTTGTGGAATTTGTTCCATCCGCATCCGGGGACGGGTGCGGGGTTGACGAATCTCGAGTATGCGCCGTTGGCGGAGATCATGGGGCGCAGTCATATTGCGTCGGAGGCGTGTAATTGCAATGCGCCGGATACGGGCAACATGGAGGTGCTCGAGTTGTTCGGTACGGCCGAGCACAAGGAGAAGTATCTGAGGCCGTTGCTGGAGGGGACGATGGCGTCGGCGTTCGCGATGACGGAGCCGGCGGTGGCGAGTTCGGATGCGACGAATGTGGAGTTGTCGATGGTGCGGGACGGTGAGGAGTATGTGCTCAACGGCCGGAAGTGGTTCGCGTCGAATGCGTTGCACCGGAACTGTCGGGTGTTGATCGTGATGGGGAAGACGGATCCGTCGGCGGCGCCGCATCGGCAGCAGTCGATGATGGTGGTGCCGATCGATGCGCCGGGGGTGACGGTGATGCGGGGGTTGCCGGTGTTCGGGTATCAGGATCGTGAGGGGCATGCGGAGATCGATTTCGCGGATGTGCGGGTGCCGGTGGCGGATGTGCTGAAGGGGGAGGGGGAGGGTTTCGCGATTTCGCAGGCGCGGTTGGGTCCGGGGCGGATTCACCACTGCATGCGGGCGATCGGGATGGCGGAGCGTGCGTTGGAGTTGATGTGTCGTCGGGCGTCGTCGCGGGTGACGTTCGGCAAGCCGGTCAGTGAGAATGCGAATGTTCAGGATTGGATTGCGGAGGCGCGGATCGAGATCGAGATGATCCGGTTGTTGACGCTGAAGGCGGCGTATCTGATGGATACGGTGGGCAACAAGGAGGCGCGGACGGAGATCGCGGCGATCAAGGTGGCGGCTCCGAATATTGCGTTGAAGATTGTGGATCGGGCGATTCAGGTGCACGGTGGGGCCGGCGTCACCGACGACTTCCCCCTCGCCATGGCCTGGGCGCACCTGCGCACGCTGCGCCTGGCGGACGGTCCCGACGAGGTCCACAAGCGCGCCATCGCGCGGCAGGAACTCCGGCAGTACCCCGTCACCGCCGTCAGCGCCTCCACCAACGGACACAAGGTTGCGGTGAGCTGACATGGCCGGACTCGACCTCACCGGACGCACCGCGATCGTCACCGGCGCCTCGCGGGGCATCGGCCTGGCCGTCGCCCAGGCCATCGCGGCCGCCGGCGGCAACGTGGTGCTCACCTCACGGTCGCAGGAATCGGCCGACGCCGCCGCGGCCCAGGTCGGGGGCACCGCGATCGGAGTCGCCGCCCACGCCGTCGACGAAGAGGCCGCCCGGCGCTGCGTCGACGTCACCCTCAAGCGTTTCGGCAGCCTGGACATCCTGGTCAACAATGCGGGAACGAACCCTTCGTTCGGGCCGATCATCGACCAGGACCACGCGCGATTCGCCAAGACCTTCGACGTGAACCTGTGGGCGCCGGTGCTGTGGACGGGACTCGCCACGAAGGCGTGGATGGGTGAGCACGGCGGAGCCGTGGTCAACACCGCCTCCATCGGCGGCATGGCGTTCGAGGCGAACATCGGCCTGTACAACGCGTCCAAAGCCGCCCTGATCCACGTCACCAAGCAACTGGCACTGGAACTCTCACCGAAGGTGCGGGTCAACGCCGTCGCCCCGGGTGTGGTGCGGACCAAGCTCGCCGAGGCGCTCTGGAAGGAACACGAGCAGTCCGTGTCGGCGTCCACGGCGATGGGGCGGATCGGCGAACCCGAGGACATCGCGTCCGCGGTCGCGTTCCTCGTCTCCGACGCCGCGAGCTGGATCACCGGCGAGACCATGGTGATCGACGGCGGTCAACTGCTCGGCGACGCCGTCCCGTTCCGGCAGGGGGCCCAGCTCGGTGTCTAGCGTGGACGTCGTCGGCATCGACACCGAGGCCGTGGGCCGCTGGTTCGGCACGCTCGGCATCGACAGTGCCGGACCGTTGACCTTCGACCGGATCGGCCTCGGCCAGTCGAACCTCACCTACCTGGTCCAGGACCGGGCGGGTGGCAGATGGGTGCTCCGGCGCCCACCCCTCGGACACCTGCTGGCGTCGGCCCACGACGTCGCCCGCGAGGCGCGGATCCTCTCCGCCCTCGAGGACACCGCGGTGCCCACCCCTCGGGTCTTCGGGCTCACCGACGACCCGGGGGTGACCGAGGTACCGCTGCTCCTGATGGAGTTCGTCGACGGCCAGGTCGTCGACCGCATGTCGATCGCGGAGTCCCTGACCCCGGAACGTCGCCGGGCGATCGGTCTGTCGCTGCCGCGAACGCTGGCGAAGATCCACGCGGTGGACCTCGACCGGACCGGGTTGACCGACCTGGCCAGCCACAAGCAGTACGCGCAACGTCAGCTCAAACGGTGGTCGGGTCAATGGGAGAAATCGAAGACCCGCGAGCTGCCCGCCCTCGACGACCTGACACGGCGGCTCGCCGCCTCGGTCCCGGAGCAGCGGGAACTGACACTGGTGCACGGCGACTTCCACCTCCGCAATGTCATCACGTCCCACGAGACCGGGGAGGTGACCGCGGCCCTGGACTGGGAGTTGTGCACCCTCGGCGACCCGCTCGCCGACGTCGGCAGCCTGCTTGCGTACTGGCCGGAGCCGGGCGAGACCACCGGCGGCGACTTCCCCGCGTCCACCCTCGACGGTTTCCCGGACCGGGTGGAGATCGCCGGGGTGTACCTCGACGAAACCGGGCGCGACCCGCAAGCCCTGGCGTTCTGGCACGTCCTCGGCTTGTGGAAGGTCGCGGTCATCGCGGAGGGTGTCATGCGCCGTGCACGGGACGAACCGCAGAACAAGGCGGCGGCCGGCACCCCGACCGTCGAGCGCATCGACGACCTCGTGGCCAAGGCGTGCGACATCGCCGCCCGGGCCGGAATCTGATCGAACGACGATGGAGAACTTCATGAAGAGAACGGCAATCGTCACCGGCGCGGCACGGGGCATCGGTGCCGCGGTGGCGAAAAAACTGGCGAGCGACGGGTACTTTGTGGCGGTGCTCGACCTCGACGAGTCCGCCTGCGCGGCAACCGTCGACGCCATCGAGTCCACCGGGGGCCGGGCACTCGCCGTGGGCGCGAACGTCGCCGACGAGGCATCGGTGACTGCGGCAGTCGAGCGGGTGGCGAACGAACTCGGTGCCCCGACGATCCTGATCAACAACGCCGGAATCACCCGCGACAACCTGCTGTTCAAGATGACCGTCGACGACTGGGACGCGGTCATGAACGTGCACCTGCGCGGTGCGTTCCTGATGTCGCGGGCCGTGCAGCAGCACATGGTCGACGCCGGGTTCGGGCGCATCGTGAACCTGTCCAGCACCTCGGCGCTCGGTAACCGCGGGCAGGTCAACTACTCGGCCGCCAAGGCCGGCATGCAGGGCTTCACCAAGACACTCGCCATCGAACTGGGCAAGTTCGGTGTCACCGCGAACGCGATCGCACCCGGCTTCATCGAGACCGAGATGACCGCCGCCACCGCCGAGCGGGTGGGTGTCGGCTTCGAGGACTTCAAGAAGGCGGCGGCGTCGCAGATCCCGGTGAACCGCGTCGGACAGCCCGAGGACATCGCCAACACGGCGTCGTTCCTGGCGAGTGAGGGAGCCGGATTCGTGTCCGGGCAAGTGATCTACGTGGCCGGCGGACCGAAGGACTGAGGAACATGACCACTGACGAACAGGCGATCGCACGCGACCTCAGCGATCGCGTCGCGACCCTCGTCGAACGGAACGACCTGTCGGATCCGGCCGGGTTCCTCGGAGCTCGATTCGACGCCGGCCTCGCGTGGGTCCACTTCCCGCCGGGACGCGGCGGACTCGGTCTGCCGCAGAGCTTCCAGGCGCAGGTCGACGCCGAACTCGCGGCCGCCGGAGCGCCCGGTCCGGCGAAGGGCCGCAACGGGATCGGATTGGGCATGGCCGCGCCGACCATCGCCGCGTTCGGTACCGAGGAACAACAGCAGAAGTACCTTCGGCCGATCTTCACCAGCGAGCACATCTACTGCCAGTTGTTCAGCGAACCGGGGGCGGGCTCCGACCTGGCCGCGGTCGCGACGCGAGCCGTCCGTGAGGGTGACGGCTGGACGGTCAACGGGCAGAAGGTGTGGACGTCGGGGGCGCAGAACGCGCAGATGGCGATCCTCGTGGCCCGGACGGATCCGACGGTGCCCAAGCACGCGGGGCTCACCTACTTCCTGTGCGACATGAGCGATCCCGGTATCGACGTCCGGCCGTTGCGGCAGATCACCGGTGAGGCCGAGTTCAACGAAGTGTTCCTCACCGACGTCCACATTCCCGATGCCGATCGGCTCGGTGACGAGGGGCAGGGCTGGCGGGTGGCCACCGCGACCCTCAACAACGAGCGCGTCGCGATCGGCGGTTCCGCCGCCGCCCGCGAGAGCGGCATGATCGGACCGGTCGCCCAGGCCTGGCGCGAGCAACCCGAACTCCGCGACCCCGCGATGCACGACGAACTGCTCCGGCTGTGGGTCGAAGCGGAGGTCGCCCGGCTGACCGGGGAACGCCTGCGGCAGCAACTCGAGGCCGGGCAACCCGGCCCGGAGGGATCCGGCCTGAAGCTGGCCTTCGCCCGGCTCGCGCAGACCATTTCGGGTTTCGACATCGAACTCCACGGCGAGGCCGGGCTGCGGTACGACGACTGGACCATGCGCCGACCCGACAAGGTCGACTTCACCGGCCGTGAACCCGGCTACCGGTACCTGCGCGCGAAAGGCAACTCGATCGAGGGCGGCACGTCCGAGATCCTGCGCAACGTCATCGCAGAACGCGTCCTCGGCCTCCCGCCGGAGCACCGCGTCGACAAGGACATCGCCTGGAAGGACCTGCCCCGATGAGCACCGCAGATCTGCTGTATTCCGACACGGAAGACGCCCTGCGCGACTCCGTCCGCCGCCTCCTCGCGGACCGCTGCCCACCGGAACTGGTGGTCGGGGCGTACGACCGGGCACCCGCCGACTTCTCCGGAGTATGGAAATCCCTCGCCGTCGAACTCGGACTCGCGGGCCTGCTCGTCCCCGAGGACCTGGGCGGCGCCGGCGCCGGCGCACGTGAGGCCGGAGTGGTCATGGAGGAGATCGGACGTGCCGTCGCGCCCGTCCCGTACCTTTCCAGCGCCGTGCTCGCGACGGTCGCCCTGCTGAAGGCGGGAGACACACGAACGGTCGGAGCACTCGCCGACGGGACGACCACCGGTGCACTCACGGTCGGGCTCGCGACCGCACCGGGGCGGTTCACCCCGACCGTGCGCCGGGCGCGCGACACCCTGACCGGCACCGTGACCAGTGTCGCGGGCGTCTCGGAGGCCGACATCCTGATCGTGCCCGTGGAGGGTCCCGGTGGACTCGAACTGCACACGGTGCCCGCCGGCACCGCGGGCGTCACGGTCACGCCCGTGCTCGCGCTCGACATGACCCGGCCGCTGTCGGATGTCGTGTTCGACGCCGCCGCGTCCACCCGCATCGACGACCGCAACGCCGCGGCGGCGGTCCGTGAGGCCCTCGTCGTCGGTGCCGCACTTCTCGCCTCCGAGCAACTCGGACTCGCGCAGTGGTGCTTCGAGACGACCCTGGCGTACGTCAAGGAGCGAACCCAATTCGGCCGCGCCGTCGGCTCGTTCCAGGCGATCAAGCACCGCCTCGCCGACCTGTGGCTCGAGGTCACCTCCGCGGCCGCCGCCGCCCGCTACGCCGCGGACACCGCAGCCCGGGGCGACGCGGACGCCGAGGTCGCGGCTGCCGTCGCGCAGGCGTACTGCAGCGACGTCGCCGTCCACGCCGCCGAGGAGTGCGTCCAATTGCACGGCGGGATCGGTATGACGTGGGAATACCCCGCACACCTGTATCTGAAGAGGGCAAAGAGCGATCAGCTCGCGTTCGGCACCGCCTACCGTCACCGTGCGCGCCTGGCCGACCTGATCGACCTGCCCGCGTAACCCGAGCTCCATCACCGACAGTCAGGAAGCAATCCATGAAGGCATGGCGTGTCCACGAACTCGGCGAGCCGCGCACCGCGCTGCAACTCGAGGAGGTCCCGGACCCGACGGCAGGCCCCGGCCAGGTGCTGGTGAAGGTTCTCGCCGCACCGGCGAACTTCCCCGACGTGCTGCTGTGCCGCGGCGAGTACCAGATCAAGCCGCCGCTGCCGTTCACACCCGGAGTCGAGCTGTGCGGCGAAGTGGTGGCGGCCGGGGACGGCGTGACCCGCTTCGCCGTCGGCGACCGGGTGATCGGCAACCCCAACCTGCCCGGCGGCGGATTCGCCCAGCTGGCCGTGATGGACGAGGCCAACACGTTCGCCGCCCCGTCCACGCTCGACGACGCCGAGGCGTCGGCGTTGAGCATCGGCTACCAGACGAGCTGGTTCGCACTGCACCGGCGCACCCAGCTGAAGCCGGGGGAGACGCTGCTCGTCCATGCCGCCGCGGGCGGAGTGGGCAGCGCCGCAGTGCAATTGGGCAAGGCTGCCGGAGCGAAGGTGATCGGCGTCGTCGGAGGCGCCGACAAGGTCGAGTACTGCCGCCGGCTGGGGGCGGATCTGGTGATCGACCGGCACACCGACGATTTCGTTCCGCTGGTCAAGGAATTCACCGGCGGACACGGCGCGGACGTCGTCTACGACCCGGTCGGCGGCGACGCCTACGCGAAGTCCACCAAGTGCATCGCTTTCGAAGGCCGGATCCTGATCATCGGCTTCGCAGGCGGCACCATCCCGACACCCGGCCTCAATCACGCCCTGATCAAGAACTACTCGATCATCGGACTGCACTGGGGTCTGTACAAGCAGTACAACCAGCAGGCGATCGCCGACTGCCACCAGGAGCTGACCCGCCTCGCCGACTCCGGTGCGATCAAACCGCTCATCAGCGAGCGGCTCTCGCTCGCGGACGTGGCCGACGGCATCGGCCGGCTCGGTGACGGCAGCACCGTCGGCCGCCTCGTCTTCCAACCCTGAAGGGAACGCACATGGACATGGGTTCACTGTTCGACGTCGCAGGCAAGACCGTGGTGGTCACCGGAGGTTCGCGGGGAATCGGCCGGATGATCGCGCAGGGATTCGTCGAGGCCGGGGCGACCGTGATCATCTCAGCCCGCAAGGCCGAGGCGTGCGAGAAGGCCGCGGCCGAACTGTCCGCCACCGGGCCGGGGACGTGTCACGCACACCCCGCCGACCTGTCCACCGACGAGGGGATCGAGAGCCTCGTGGCGCGGGTCGCCGAGGTATCGCCCCGGCTGGACGTCCTGGTGAACAACGCCGGAGCGACGTGGGGTGCGCCGGTCGACGATTTCCCCGCAGCCGGTTTCGACAAGATCTTCGACATCAACGTCAAGGGCGTGTTCATGCTCACGCAGGCGTTGCTGCCGAGTCTGCGGGCCGCGGCGACGGACGATGACCCCGCCCGGGTGATCAACATCGGATCGATCGACGGACTCGTGGTGTCGGGTAGCGAGAACTTCTCGTACGGGGCGAGCAAGGCCGCGGTCCACATGCTCACCCGCAAGCTCGCAGCGACGCTGGCCGCCGAGCGGATCACCGTCAATGCCATTGCCCCCGGACCGTTTCCGAGCAAGATGATGGCATTCATCCTCGACGACCCGGAGCGCAAGGATGCGGTCGAGGGATCGGTGCCGCTCGGCCGGGTCGGCACACCGGAAGATGTCGCGGGCACCGCCATCTTCCTCTCCTCGCGTGCCGGGGCCTACCTCACCGGCACCGTCGTTCCCGTCGACGGCGGGATCTCGGGAACACGCTGAACAACACGTCAGACAGTCGGGACACCGAACGAGCGAGAGGCGGTACGGCGGCGATGAGCTGGTACGACGACAGGCCCTGGATGGACCGGTACGACGAGAGCACGCGTTCCGTAGGGGAGATTCCGGCGCGGACAGCGCTCGACATGTTCTCGACCGCGGTCGAATCCGCCCCGGACGGGCCGGCCATCCGCTACCTCGGCGGCACCCTCGACTACCGCGAGGTCGACGAACTCAGCGACGGTGTGGCCGCCTACCTCGCGGAGAACGGATTCAGGAAGGGCGACCGGCTCGCGATCTACCTGCAGAACATCCCGCAGTTCGTGCTGGCGTTGCTCGGCACGTGGAAGGCGGGCGGTGTCGTCGTCCCGCTGAACCCGATGTACCGGGGCGAGCTCTCCCACATCCTCACCGACGCCGGAGTCACCGCGATCGTGTGCAGCGAGAACGCGTGGGCCGATCGGGTGGCGGAGCGGGCATCCGCCGCGGGTGTGCGGATCGCGCTGACCGCGAGTGAACTCGACATCCAGACGTCGGACGACGCACGGGTGTTCGGGGGAGTGACCCGGGTGCGCGCCGAGGGCGTGCCGGACCTGCTCGAGGTGGCCCGGGCGCGCGCGGGCGCCGACGTGCCCGATCCCGGTCTGGTCCCCGACGACATCGCGCTCGTGTCCTACACGTCCGGAACGAGTGGAGTCCCCAAGGGAGCGACCAACACCCACCGGAATCTCACCGTCAACAGTTCCATCCTGCGCCTGTACGAGAGCAAGCCCGCCGGTTCGCCGATCTTCGCGCTCGCACCGCTGTTCCACATCACGGGCATGGTGTGCCAGTTGCTCACCGCGATCGACCTGGCATCGCCGCTGATCCTCGCGTACCGCTTCGACGCAGGGGTCGTGCTCGACGCCCTCGAACGGGAGCGGCCGGTGTTCATGGTCGGCCCGTCCACCGCCTACATGGCGCTGATGGCCCACCCCGACTTCTCCGGTGAGCGCTTCGCCTCGCTGGAGGCCGTGATGTCCGGTGGCGCCCCGCTGCCCCCCGCCATCGTCGAACGGTTCCGGGAGCTGACCGGAAAGTACATCCGCAACGGCTACGGGCTCACCGAGACCAGCGCGCCGTGCGTCGTCGTCCCGCCGAACCTGGAAGCGCCGGTCGACCCGTCGTCGGGCACGCTGGCGATCGGCCTGCCCCTTCCCTCCGCCGTGATCCGGATCGTCGGCGAGGACGGGCACGACCTGGACGCCCTCGAGGTCGGGGAGATCGCCGTCGACGGACCGATGGTCGTGCCCGCCTACTGGAACAAGCCGGACGCCACGGCACAGTCGCTGCCCGGCGGCACGTTGCTCACCGGCGACGTGGGATTCATGGACGCCCAGGGCTGGGTGTACGTCGTCGATCGCAAGAAGGACATGATCAACGCGTCCGGGTTCAAGGTCTGGCCCCGCGAGGTCGAGGACGTGCTCTACCGGCACCCGGCGGTCCGGGAGGCCGCCGTCGTCGGCGAGCCGGACAGCTACCGCGGCGAGACCGTCGCCGCGTTCGTCAGCCTCCGGCCCGGGCAGACGGTCGAGACGGACGACCTCGTCGACTACTGCCGGGAGCGGCTGGCCAGCTACAAGGCCCCGAGGCGGGTCGTGATCGTCGACGAACTGCCCAAGACGGCCAGCGGGAAGATCCTCCGACGCGAAATGCGCCGCAGCACCCCGGCCTGAACCCGCCACCGTCCCGGACGAACGGGACGCTCGTTCCGTCAGATCGAACGAGCGTCCCGTTCGTTCCGACAATCAGGCGACGACCGGGTGCGGGTAGTCCGCCGCGCGGTGCTGGAACGACAGGATCCGGGGGTTCTGCACGACTCCGTCGCGGATCTCCACGGCCCGCCGGATCGTGTCGCTGCGGTCCCAGGCCGCGGGTCCGTCCAGGACCGTCCCCAGATGGGGGAGCAGGGCCTCGCTGATCTCCCAGGTCGCCGAATTCCACAGGTAGGACGGGCTGTGATCGACCGCGTAGTAGCGGACGTTCTCGCCGATCATGAACGTCGGATCGGCGAACGACGTGGGCCGGGCCCAGCTGAAGCCCATTCCCTCGTCGCAGGACACGTCGACGACGAGGCTGCCGGGCAGGAGGGTCTCGACGTCCGAGTCGATCAGGAATGTCAGCGGCGATTCCGTGTCCTGCAGGACGCAGTTGACGATGATGTCGTGCCGGGCGAGGAACCCGGCCAGCGGCACCCGGCCCTCGTCCGTGGTGACGTGGCTGCGGCGCGGATCGGCGTCGTCGTGATCGAACTGCACGATCTCCGCGGAGTGGATCGGGGAGCTCACCGCGGTGACCCCGCGCTGGGTGACGACGTGGACGTCGTGGATGCCCAGGGCGTTCAGCGCGGTGACGGCGCCGCGGGCGGTGGCACCGAAGCCGAGGACCACGGCGCGGAGGCGGCGGCCGTAGTCGCCGGTCGAACCCGCGATCGACAGGGCGTGCAGCACCGAGCTGTATCCGGCGAGCTCGTTGTTCTTGTGGAAGACATGCAGCTGGAACGACCCCTCGACGCTCCAGTGGTTCATGGCCTCGAACGCGATCAACGTGAGGTGGCGATCGACGGCCACCTGGGTGAGCTCCGTGTCCTGGACGCAGTGCGGCCACCCCCACAGGATCTGGCCGTCACGCAGATCCGCCAGATCCTTCGCGAGAGGTTTGGGCAGCAGCAGGACGTCGGACTGCTCGATCAGCTGCTCCCGGGTGCGCAGACCGCCCACCGACAGGGCCAGCTGCTCGTCGGAGACACCGAATGGCTCGCCGTAGCCGTACTCGAGATGGATGCGGCCACGGAGATCGGGGTCGATCCGGTCGAAGTGGAGCGGATGGATCGGGAGCCGGCGTTCGTCGGTCTTACTCGAACGCGCGACGACGCCGAGGGTGAGTGGATGAGAGCGGTGTTGCTGCACAGGGGCGTCCCTTGGTCGACACTGCCGGAGAGAGTCTTCGGCAGAGAGTTGTTGCCGCGGAACCCGCATTGGAGGAGGCCAGCGTTCGATCGATGGGCGCGGCATCTGCCGGCGCGGCTGCAGCTCTCGACAAAGCCCGAGGAGATCACTCGGGGAAGACTGGTAGCACCAGAGAGAAAGGCTGCGCCGCGACAGGCGACGCAGTTTCTCGTGGTGCCCCCGGCAGGATTCGAACCTGCGACCTTTCGCTCCGGAGGCGAACGCTCTATCCCCTGAGCTACGGGGGCGCACCGGAAAACCGGTGTGCCGATTGGGCTGGCCAATCGTAGCGCATGGGTAGTGGGATCGACCAAATCGGTCCCCCTTCTTCGTGGACTCGCCCCGGTAGCGGCCCGAACACGCCTAGTGTCGGGAGGACGTGGACGCTCGCGAACTCTCGGGGAGGGGTCGAGGATGACCGATGGACGGCAGGTGGGGTCGAAGGACCCCGACGGGCACTATTCCGATTCCGACCTCGAGCTGGACCTGCGGTGGTGGGCGGCGGCCAACTATCTGACGGTCGCGCAGATCTACCTGCAGGACAACACGCTTCTGCGGGAGCCGCTGCGCCCCGAACACATCAAACCCCGGCTGCTCGGGCACTGGGGAACGAGCCCGGGTCTGTCGATGATCTACGCCCTGCTGAACCGTCTCATCCGCCGGACCGACACCGACTGTCTCTATGTGACGGGTCCCGGGCACGGTGGTCCCGCGCTCGTCGCCGCCACGTACCTGGAGGGGACGTACTCGGAGGTGTATCCGGGCGTGTCCCGCGATGCCGCGGGTATCCACCGGCTGTGCCGGCAGTTCTCGACGCCGGGTGGCATCCCGAGTCACGTCAGTGTGCAGACGCCGGGCAGCATCCACGAGGGCGGCGAGCTCGGCTACGCTCTCGCGCATGCCGCCGGGGCGGCGTTCGATCACCCGAATCTGTTGGTGGCGTGCGTGATCGGAGATGGTGAGGCCGAGACGGGGCCCCTGTCCGGTTCGTGGAAACTCCCCGCCTTCCTCAACCCGGAACGCGACGGAGCGGTGCTGCCGATCCTGCACGTCAACGGAGCGAAGATCGCCGGGCCGACCGTCTACGGCCGCAGCAGCGACGCGGACGTCGAGGCGTTCCTCGGCGGTCAGGGGTGGGCGCCGACCGTCGTCTCCGGCGACGACCCGCGGCAGGTCTTCCCGGCGCTGCATCGAGCCCTCACCGAAGCGCACACCGCGATCTCCGACCTACAGCGGGAGGCACGGGCCGGCCGGCGTGGCGCCGCGAAGTGGCCGGCGATCGTCCTGCGGACCCCGAAGGGCTGGACCGGTCCGCGCACCGTCGACGGCGTGCTCGTCGAGGGCACCCACCGGGCCCATCAGGTTCCGCTGTCGGGCGTGCGGACCAACGAGGCGCACCTGCTTCAGCTGGAGGAGTGGATGCGGTCGTACGGCCCGGGCGAACTGTTCGACTCTGCCGGCGCACTCGTCCCGGACCTCGAGCGACTGGCGCCGCAGGGTGACAAGCGGATGGGTTCGTCGCCGTACGCGAACGGCGGCCGCCTGCGTGCGGATCTTCCCGTGCCGCCGCTGGAGAAGTACGCGCTCACCATCGAGAAACCCGGCACCACCCACCACGAAACCACTCGGGTGCTCGGGGAACTGCTCCGCGACCTGTACGCCGCCACCACCACACCCGACGGCGGTGGATACTTCCGGCTGTTCTGCCCGGACGAAACGTCCAGCAACCGGTTGGGCGCCGTGTTCGAGGTGACCGACCGCTGCTGGCAGCTGCCGGTCACCGACTACGACGACGGGCTGTCGGCCCGCGGCCGGGTGATGGAAGTGCTCAGCGAGCACCTCTGCGAGGGATGGCTCGAGGGGTATCTGCTGTCGGGCCGGCACGGGCTGTTCGCCAGCTACGAGGCGTTCGCGATGGTGAGCGTGTCGATGCTCGTCCAGCACACGAAGTGGCTGCAGCATGCGGTGGACCTGCCGTGGCGGGCGCCGGTGGCGTCGCTGAACGTCCTGTTGACCAGCACCTGCTGGCGCAACGATCACAACGGTTTCAGTCATCAGGGGCCGGGCATGATCGACGCCGTCATCCCGCTGGCGCCGGACGTCGTCCGGATCTGGCTGCCACCGGACTCGAACACCCTGCTGTCCATCTCCGACCACTGTCTCCGCAGCACCGACCACGTCAATCTCATCGTCGTCGACAAGCAGCCGCACCTGCAGTACCTGACCCTCGAGGACGCCCACGCGCACTGCGCCGCCGGGGCCTCGGTGTGGGAGTGGGCGGGGACGGAGGCCGCGGCGGGCGCCGACCCGGACGTCGTGCTCGCGGCCGCCGGGGACGTACCGACCCAGGAGATCCTCGCCGCGGCGCAGTTGCTGCGCGAACACACGCCGGACCTGGTCACCCGGGTGGTCAACGTCGTCGACCTGATGGGGTTGCTCACACCCACCGAGCACCCGCACGGATTCGACGCACGGATGTTCCTGGACCTGTTCACCGCGGACACGGACGTGGTGTTCGCGTTCCACGGATACTCGCGCGCCATCCACGAGCTGATCCACGGGCGCCCTGCCCCGGACCGGTTCCATGTCCGCGGCTTCAGCGAACAGGGCACCACGACCACACCGTTCGACATGGTCGTGCTGAACAGGATGAGCCGCTATCACCTGGTCCTCGAGGCATTGCGACGTACGCGGAGAGAACCGGCCGGTGCCGTCGAACTGGCCGACTTCTGCCTCCGGCAACTCGAACGGCACGGCGAATACGTCGTCGCGCACCTCGAGGACATGCCCGAGGTGCGCGACTGGACGTGGTCGTGAAGCCGGAGGTCAGTTCATCGGGAGGGGAGCGGCGCCCTTCGCGGTGAGCATGTTCGTCATCACCGTCGCCTCGCTCTGCTGCGTGTCCACCATCGTCTGCGCGAGAGAGCGCACCGCGTCTTCCGACGCGTGCTGAGCCGCATATTCCATCATCGGGAGTCCGCCCTGGTGGTGACGCAGCATCAGCTGGAGGTACAGGACGTCCTCGGCCGGACCGGTGGCCTGACGCAACGCGGCCATGTCCTCCGACGACGCCATGCCCGGCATCTTCGACATCGAACCCATGTGCCCGCTGTCGGCGGTTCCGTGGTCGTGACCGTCGGAGTGCTCGGATTCCATCCAGCCCATGTAGCCGCCGGACGGCAGCGCCGGCTGATCCCACAGGGCGAGCCAGCCCTGCATCTGCCCGAGCTGGTTCTGCTGTGTGGTGAGGATGTCGTACGCGAGCCCGCGCACCGCCGGGTCGGTGGCGCCCGCCAGCGCGATCGCCGACATCTCCACCGCCTGGCTGTGATGCACGCTCATGTCCTGCGCGAATCCGACATCGACGGAACCGGCCTCCGGAACCGGGGCACCGGAGTCCTCGAGCGGAAGCCGGGCGAGGAACCCGAGCGCGAATCCGAGGGCGATGGCGCCGATCAACCCGATGACCAGGAGCGCTGTGCGCTGACTGGGTCGGGACGGGGCCGGATCGTCGGCGGAGTCGGTCTCGGGTCCGTACCCGGGTTCGGCAGAACTAGCCATTGCTGCCCTCGGCCGGAGCCTGCTGCAGATCGGACGGCAGCTGCAGGTCGCTCGGGAGCTGCATGCCGCTGGGCAGCTGCGCTCCCGCGCCACCGGATTCCGACTGGTCGGGGCTGATGCCGCCGCCGTCCATCGGGACCGCGTCCGCGCCCGGCGCGCTCGGGTCGAACGGCGGCGGGTTGTCCGGGTCGAAACCGGAGCCCGGGATGGACGAGCAGCTCGCGCCGACCTCCGGGTAGGTGTTCTTGTTGATCCGCAGCGCGGTGATGAACTGGTCGATGCGCTCGTCGTCGACGCTGTCCAGCTTCAGCTGGTGGCCCCACGACTGCAGCGAGACCGGGCTGTCGAGGCCCGGGTACGGCGACAGCAGCGTGTACGTCTCGCCGTCCACCTTGTCCTTCAGCGTCTCGACCTGGTCGGCGGACAGCTCGTCCGGGTTGTAGGCGATCCATACGGCGCCGTGCTCGAGCGAATGCACGGCGTTCTCGGTGCGGATCGCGTTCGGGTAGACCGTGCCGGTGCACGTCGCCCAGATGGCGTCGTGCGGGCCGCCGAACGGGGGCGACTGGTCGTACGCGACGCGCTGCGTCGGCTGGATGTGGATGCCGGCCGGGTAGTCGACCTTGACGACGCCGTCGATGTTGACCGACGGGTCGGGATTCTCGGCGCTCGGCGCGTACTTCGCGGCTTCTTCCTTGGCCTGGTACTTGGGGACCAGGTTGATCGCGAGGATCGCCACGAGTGCGAGAACGACAGCTCCGGCGCCGATCGTCAGCCAGGGGATGTTCCGCGGAGCGGACGCGCCACCCTTGACTTTCGCGCCGCCGCTCTTCTTCTTGGCGGCCTTGATGGCCTTCGCCGACTTCGCGCCCGAGTTCTTATCGGGACCGCGACTTTCCGAACCGCTTGGCATCGATTGTGATCTTTCGGTGTGTGGGTTACGGGCGCTCGACCCCCGGAAACCGGAAGCTGAGGGCCGGGACTCAGGGCGATACCACTGTACTTTCCCACCCTGAGCGCAACCTGGGAGAGTGGCCGCGGCCACGCTCGCCGGCGGTCGCCGGGCCCGCGGCGGCACTCGCGGCAAGGCGGATCACCGCTCGGGACGCGTTGGCCATAGGATAGATACCTGTGACTCCAGCTGACCTTGCCGAACTGCTCCGCGGAACCGCCGCGAAAGTGCTCGTCGAACGCGGACTCGACGTGTCCGTGCTTCCCGAAACTCTCACGGTCGAGCGTCCGCGCAATCCCGAGCACGGCGATTACGCCACCAACGTCGCGATGCAGGTGGCCAAGAAGGTCGGTACCAACCCGCGTGAGCTGGCCGGCTGGCTCGCCGAGGCGCTGACCGCGGCCGAGGGCATCGACAGCGCCGACATCGCGGGCCCGGGCTTCCTCAACATCCGCCTCGCCGCCGACGCGCAGGGCGCGATCGTCGCGAAGATTCTCGACGAGGGTGCCGCCTTCGGGTCCGGCCACACGCTCGACGGCAAGAAGATCAACCTCGAGTTCGTCTCCGCCAACCCGACCGGACCCATCCACCTCGGTGGAACGCGCTGGGCCGCCGTGGGCGACGCACTGGGCCGGATCCTGTCCACCCAGGGCGCGGCGGTCACCCGCGAGTACTACTTCAACGACCACGGCGCCCAGATCGACCGGTTCTCCCGCTCGCTGATCGCGGCCGCCAAGGGCGACCCCGCCCCCGAGGACGGCTACGCGGGCGCTTACATCGCCGACATCGCGGCCCAGGTGCAGCAGCAGCGCCCCGACGTCCTGGAACTGCCCGCGGGCGAGCAGCAGGAAGTCTTCCGCGCCATCGGCGTCGACCTGATGTTCGCCCACATCAAGCGCACCCTGCACGAGTTCGGCGTGGATTTCGACGTCTACTTCCACGAGAACTCGCTGTTCGAGTCCGGTGCGGTGGAGAAGGCCGTCGAGACGCTCAAGGATTCCGGCAACCTCTTCCAGGAAGACGGCGCCTGGTGGCTCAAGAGCACCGACTTCGGCGACGACAAGGACCGCGTCGTCATCAAGAGCGACGGCAACGCGGCGTACATCGCCGGTGACATCGCTTACTTCCAGGACAAGCGTTCCCGCGGCTTCGACCTGTGCATCTACATGCTCGGTGCCGACCACCACGGGTACATCGGCCGGCTCAAGGCGGCCGCGGCCGCATTCGGCGACGACCCCGACACCGTCGAGGTGCTGATCGGCCAGATGGTGAATCTGGTTCGAGACGGTGTGGCCGTGAAGATGAGCAAGCGCGCCGGTACGGTCATCACCCTCGACGACCTGGTCGAGGCGATCGGCGTCGACGCGTCGCGGTACGCGATGATCCGGTCGTCGGTGGATTCGAGCATCGACATCGACCTCGAACTGTGGACGAGCACCGGCAACGAGAACCCGGTGTACTACGTGCAATACGCGCACGCCCGACTGTCGGCGATCGCCCGCAACGCCGCCGACCTCGGCATCGCCGTCACGGATCCCGACTTCTCGCTGCTCGTCTCGGAGCAGGAGGGCGATCTCATCCGCACCCTCGGCGAGTACCCGCGCGTCGTCACCAGTGCCGCGAATCTGCGTGAGCCGCACCGCATTGCGCGGTATCTCGAGGAGCTGGCCGGTGCCTACCACCGGTTCTACGGCGCCTGCCGGATCCTGCCCCAGGGCGACGAGGAGGTCGGCCCGCTGCACATCGCGCGACTGGCGTTGTGCGACGCGTCCCGTCAGGTCCTGTCCAACGGGCTCGTCCTGCTCGGCGTCAGCGCACCGGAGCAGATGTGAACGCGCACCCCGCAGGTCCCAAGCACGCCGAACAGCTGCACGCACCCGGTCTGCCCGAACGTCCCGCCGACGCGGCCGCGTTCGCCGCACTCTCTCCCGAGGTGTGGCCCCGCAACGCCCACCGCGGCGCGGACGGAGTCGTGAGCCTGGCAGGCATCCCGGTCACCGAACTGGCCGAGAAGTACGGCACCCCACTGTTCGTGGTCGACGAGGACGATTTCCGGTCCCGGTGCCGCGACATGGCTCGTGCGTTCGGGCCCACCGCCAAGGTGCACTACGCGTCCAAGGCGTTCCTGTGCGGCGAGATCGCCCGCTGGGTCGCCGACGAGGGCCTGTCCCTGGACGTCGCATCGGGCGGCGAACTGGCGGTCGCCCTGCACGCCGGATTCCCGGCGGAGCGAATTGCCATGCACGGCAACAACAAATCGGTCGCCGAGCTGAACGCCG
The DNA here is from genome assembly GCF_041228765.1 of Rhodococcus wratislaviensis. Lineage (NCBI taxonomy): Bacteria > Bacillati > Actinomycetota > Actinomycetes > Mycobacteriales > Nocardiaceae > Rhodococcus > Rhodococcus wratislaviensis. The sequence goes on from NZ_CP150488.1 coordinate 3,389,988, forward strand.
CCGTGTCGGCCGGGGTCGGGCACATCGTGCTCGACTCTGCCACGGAGATCGACCGCCTCGACAAGGTTGCCGCCGAAGCCGGTGTGGTGCAGGACGTTCTGATCCGCGTGACGGTCGGAGTCGAGGCGCACACCCACGAGTTCATCTCCACGGCCCACGAGGACCAGAAGTTCGGGTTCTCGCTCGCGGGCGGAAAGGCTATCGACGCGGTCCGCCGGGTCTTCGCCGCCGGCAACCTGCGGCTGGTGGGACTCCACAGCCACATCGGCTCGCAGATCTTCGACGTCGACGGCTTCGAGTTGGCCGCGCACCGCGTGATCGGGCTCCTGCGGGACGTCGTCGTGGAGTTCGGTGTGGAGAAGACCGCCCAGATCTCGATCGTCGACCTCGGAGGCGGCATGGGAATCTCCTACGTCCCCACCGACGACCCGCCGCCGGTCGACCAGCTCGCCGCCAAACTCGGCGACATCGTACGCAACGAGTCGGCGCTCGCCGGTCTGCCGGAGCCGACGCTGGCCGTCGAACCCGGACGCGCGATCGCCGGACCCGGCACGGTGACGCTGTACGAGGTCGGCACCATCAAGGACGTCACCGTCGGCAGCAACCTCACCCGCCGGTACGTCAGCGTCGACGGCGGAATGAGCGACAACATCCGTACCGCGCTGTACCAGGCGGAGTACGAGGCCAAACTGGTCTCGCGGGTCAGCGACGCGGCGCCGGTGGTGTCCCGCGTCGTCGGCAAGCACTGCGAGTCCGGCGACGTCGTGATCCGCGACACCTGGATGCCCGAGGACATCGACGCCGGCGATTTGCTCGCCGTCGCGGCCACAGGTGCATACTGCTATTCGATGTCGAGCAGGTACAACCTGCTCGCCCGCCCTGCCGTGGTGGCGGTGCGCGACGGACAGTCGCGCGTGATCCTCCGGAGGGAAACCGTGGAAGACCTGCTGAGCTTGGAGGTACAGGAGTGACGAGCGAATCGGCGCATCGCGCTATCGGTGTGGCCGTCCTCGGCCTCGGCAACGTCGGGAGCGAGGTCGTGCGCATCCTGCGGGAGCACAGCGAAGACCTCGAGGCTCGCGTCGGTGCCCCGCTGGAACTGCGTGGAGTGGCCGTGCGCCGCCCCGGCAAGGACCGCGGAATTCCCGAGGAGTTGCAGACCACCGACGCGGAGTCACTCGTGGCCCGCGACGACGTCGACCTCGTCGTCGAGGTGATCGGCGGCATGGACCTGCCCCGCAAGCTGATCCTCTCGGCCCTCAACTCCGGCAAGTCCGTCGTCACCGCCAACAAGGCGCTGCTCGCCGATCACACCGGTGAACTGGCCGAGGCCGCGGAACTGCACAACGTCGACCTCTACTTCGAGGCCGCCGTCGCCGGCGCAATCCCCGTGATCCGCCCGCTGATCCAGTCCCTCGCGGGTGACCGGGTGAACAAGGTCGCCGGAATCGTGAACGGAACCACCAACTTCATCCTGTCGGCGATGGACGAGACCGGCGCGGACTACGCCGCGACCCTCGCCGAGGCCGGACGCCTGGGATACGCCGAGGCCGATCCGACCGCCGACGTGGAGGGCTACGACGCCGCGGCCAAGGCGGCCATCCTCGCGTCGATCGCGTTCCACACCCGGGTCACGGCCGCCGACGTGTACCGCGAGGGGATCTCCAAGATCACCGCCGCCGACCTGACGTCGGCCCGCGCACTCGACTGCACGATCAAGCTGCTGTCCATCTGCGAGCGGATCACCACCCCCGAGGGCAAGGAGCGGATCTCCGCGCGGGTCTACCCGGCGCTCGTGCCGCTGGAACATCCGCTGGCCTCGGTCAACGGTGCGTTCAACGCCGTCGTCGTCGAGGCGGAGAACGCCGGACGCCTGATGTTCTACGGGCAGGGCGCAGGCGGCGCCCCCACCGCGTCGGCCGTGATGGGCGACCTGGTGATGGCCGCGCGCAACAAGGTGAACGGTGGCCGCGGACCCCGCGAGTCCAAGTACGCCAAACTGAAGATCGCGCCGATCGGCGACATCCCCACGCGCTACTACGTCAACATGCAGGTGACGGACAAGGCCGGGGTCCTGTCGGCAGTGGCTGCCGAATTCTCGCAGCACGGCGTCAGCATCTCCACCGTGCGGCAGGAAGGCGCCGGCGACGGTGCCCGCCTCGTCGTCGTCACCCACGTCGCGACGGATTCTGCTCTGTCGGAAACCGTTGAGGCACTGAGCAAACTCGAATTCGTCACCGCTGTGACCAGCGTGCTGCGACTGGAAGGCACCGAACAATGACCGGCACCCGTAACCCCGTTCACACCCCCTGGCCGGGGCTGATCGAGGCTTACCGCGACCGCCTCGCCATCGGACCGAACTGGAAGACGGTCACCTTGCGCGAGGGCGGCACCCCGCTGCTGCCCGCCGGGCACCTCTCGGAGCTCACCGGATGCGACGTCTACCTGAAGGTCGAGGGGCTCAACCCGACCGGTTCGTTCAAGGACCGCGGCATGACGATGGCCGTCACCGACGCGCTGGCCCGCGGTCAGCAGGCCGTCCTGTGCGCGTCCACGGGCAACACGTCCGCTTCCGCCGCCGCGTACGCCGCCAAGGCGAAGATGACCTGCGCCGTGCTGGTTCCGCAGGGCAAGATCGCGATGGGCAAGCTCGCGCAGGCCGTCATGCACGGCGCGCGGATCATCCAGGTGCAGGGCAACTTCGACGACTGCCTCGAACTGGCCCGCAAGACCACTGCGGAGTTCCCGACGATCGGGCTCGTGAACTCGGTCAACCCGGTCCGCATCGAGGGCCAGAAGACCGCGGCATTCGAGATCTGCGACGCGCTGGGCAAGGCCCCCGACGTGCACGCGCTCCCGGTCGGCAACGCAGGCAACATCACCGCGTACTGGCGCGGGTACTCCGAGTACTACGCCGACGGACTCACCAGCGTGAAGCCCCGTATGCTCGGCGTCCAGGCCGCCGGCGCCGCACCGCTCGTCCACGGCGCACCGGTGAAGGACCCGGAGACGATCGCCACCGCGATCCGCATCGGCTCGCCCGCGTCCTGGAACGGTGCCGTCAACGCCAAGGAAGAGTCGCACGGCGCCTTCCGGGCGGCGACCGACGACGAGATCCTCGAGGCGTACCGGCTGATCGCCAGGACCGAAGGGGTGTTCGTCGAGCCCGCCTCGGCCGCGAGCGTCGCCGGTCTGCTCGCCGCCCGCAAGGAGGGCTGGCTGGACTCGGGGCTGACCGTCGTCTGCACGGTCACCGGAAACGGTCTCAAGGACCCCGACACGGCGTTGGCGGGTATGCCTGAGGTTCAACCGATCCCGGTCGATCCTGTCGCTGTCGCGTCGGCCCTCGAGCTGGCGTAGTGGTGGCGCCCACGCCCACCACGCCGCAGGACCACACCGCTGCCATGACACAGACCCTCCCCACGGGCCTCACCGTGACCGCCCGCGTGCCTGCGTCGAGCGCCAACCTCGGTCCCGGCTTCGACACGCTGGGCATCGCGCTCGGACTGTACGACGAGATCACCGTGACCACCACGGGTTCGGGGCTGAAGATCCGGGTCGAGGGCGAGGGTGCCGACGACGTGCCGTGGGGTCCGTCCCATCTCGTGGTCCGGGCCATCGAACGTGGACTGGAATCGGCGGGTGTGTGGGCCGACGGCCTGGATGTGGTGTGCCGCAACGCGATACCCCATTCGCGGGGCCTGGGTTCGTCGGCCTCCGCCGTCGTCGGGGGACTGGCGGCCGCCAACGGTCTGGCGATCAAGCTCGACCCCGAACTCGGGCTGTCGCTCGATCAGCTCGTCCAGCTGTCGTCCGAATTCGAAGGGCACCCCGACAACGCGTCGGCGAGCGTGCTCGGCGGCGCCGTGGTGTCGTGGAGTTGCGCGGGCGAGCAGACCGACGGAGCTCCCGCGGCCACCGACATCTACTCGGCCGTCGCGTTGAAGGTCCATCCCGCGATCCGCGTCGTCGCGCTGGTGCCGGGGGAGCGCTCGTCGACCGCCCACACACGGGGTCTGTTGCCCGAGACGGTTCCCCACCGGGACGCGGCCTTCAACGTCAGTCGCGGAGCCCTCGCTGTGGTGGCGCTCACAGAGCGTCCCGACCTCCTGATGGCGGCCACCGAGGACCGACTGCATCAGACGCAGCGCGCTCCGGCGCTTCCGCTCACGACGCGATGGATCGCCGTCCTCCGCAAGGCGGGTATCGCCGCCACCGTCTCCGGAGCCGGACCGACCGTCCTCGCATTGACCACGGAGCCTTTCCCCGTGGATCTTCGAACGCAGGCCGAGGCCGAGGGGTTGCAGGTTCTCGAACTGGACGTGGCGGACGGCGTCCGGACCAGCTGACACGCCGTAGGGGCTTCTCCTTGCCCCTACGGTCGTTCACAGCTATCCTGGGCAATGTCCGTACATCGTGCGCATCAGACGCCGGTGCTTCACCAGGGCAATTACTCCAGGTCAATCGGGGTTGACGGCTCCTGGCACGATCCTCCGCACTATCTGTCGTGTAGGGATTGCGAGTACGCGCCTGTTTCAAAGGTGATGTGATGGCGGGCAAGCCGGCAGTTCTTCACATGCAACTACGTACGGCACATCCGAATTCGGTATTCGAAACCGAATTACGGGACGAACCCTCGACTCTGCGCAGCGCGAGTGAGGGAAGGAAAGGACCTCCGTGACCGATACGGACCTCATCGCCGCTCCTGTGCGCGCCTCCTCGGTGGATACCGTTGGCGCGCAGGCAGGCGACTCTTCACAGGCGTCATCGACCGCACCCGGCACCGGTGCCGTGACAGCCTCCACCAAGCGCGCCGAGGCGCGCCGGGGTGCCGGGCTGTCCGGAATGGTGCTCACCGAGCTCCGCACTCTCGCAGGTGAGCTGGGCATCAAGGGCATCTCGGGGATGCGCAAGGGCGACCTGATCGCCGCGATCAAGGAGCGTCAGGGCGGCTCTTCCGCTCCGGCCGCTGCGGCGACCGAAGCCGCTCCCCGGACCCGGGCGACGCGCGCAAAGCGCGAACAGTCCGCTCAGACCGAACTCGAAGTGACTCCCCAGGCGGAGACCACCGAGAAGGCCGCCGAGCCCAAGACGGCCGAACCCCCGACGGGCGACGGCGCAGCCGCCGACACCGACACCGCCGAAGGCGGCCGTCGCGGGCGTCAGCGCCGCGGATCCGCGCGTCGGGCAGGCGCACCCGAGCAGGGTGACCAGGGCGGCAACGCTCAGGACACCGTCTCGGCGAATGCCGCGGACACGCAGCAGGCCGAGCGCAAGCAGGCCGACGATCGTCAGGATTCCGCCGAGAAGCCGGCCAAGCAGGACGGCTCCGGCGAACAGGGCGGCGACCGCAACCGACGTGAGCGGGGCGGCGACCGCGGTGACCGTGGCGACACCCGTGGTGACCGCGGCGACACCCGTGGTGACCGCGGCGACACCCGTGGTGACCGCGGTGACCGGGGCGATCGGGACAACCGGGGCGACCGCAGCCAGGGCAACAACGGCCCGCGCAACAACGACAACCGTCCGGGCGACGACGAGGAAGGCGGTCGCGGACGCCGCGGACGCCGCTTCCGCGAACGTCGTCGTGGACGCGACCGCGGCGAAGGCGGCGGCGGTGACGCCCGCGAGACCGAGATCCGCGAGGACGACGTCCTGCAGCCGGTCGCCGGCATCCTGGACGTCCTCGACAACTACGCGTTCGTGCGGACCTCCGGCTACCTGGCCGGACCGAACGACGTCTACGTGTCGATGAACCTGATCCGCAAGAACGGTCTCCGTCGCGGCGACGCCATCACCGGCGCCGTCCGGGTCGGACGTGAGGGCGAGCAGGGCAGCCAGCGCCAGAAATTCAACCCGCTGGTCCGCATCGACACCGTCAACGGTGGCGACGTGGAAGCGGCCAAGAAGCGCCCCGAGTTCGGCAAGCTCACGCCGCTGTACCCGAATCAGCGGCTGCGTCTGGAGACGACGCCCAACATCCTGACGACCCGTGTCATCGACCTGGTGATGCCGATCGGCAAGGGACAGCGTGCGCTGATCGTGAGCCCGCCGAAGGCCGGTAAGACCAGCGTTCTGCAGGCCATCGCCAACGCCATCGCGACCAACAACCCCGAGTGCTACCTCATGGTCGTGCTGGTCGACGAGCGTCCCGAAGAGGTCACCGACATGCAGCGTTCGGTGAAGGGCGAGGTCATCTCCTCGACCTTCGACCGTCCGCCGGGAGACCACACCTCGGTCGCCGAGCTGGCCATCGAGCGTGCGAAGCGTCTGGTGGAGGCGGGCAAGGACGTCGTCGTCCTCCTCGACTCGATCACCCGCCTCGGCCGTGCGTACAACAACTCGTCGCCTGCCTCGGGACGCATCCTCTCCGGTGGTGTCGACTCGACCGCGCTCTACCCGCCGAAGCGTTTCCTCGGTGCTGCGCGCAACATCGAGAACGGCGGTTCGCTCACGATCATCGCGACGGCCATGGTCGAGACCGGTTCCACCGGCGACACCGTGATCTTCGAGGAGTTCAAGGGCACCGGTAACGCCGAGCTGAAGCTCGACCGCAAGATCGCGGAACGTCGTGTGTTCCCGGCCGTGGACGTGAACCCCTCGGGTACACGTAAGGACGAGCTGCTGCTCAGCCCGGACGAGGCCGCGGTGCTGCACAAGCTCCGGCGCGTGCTCTCGGGTCTCGACTCGCACCAGGCCATCGATCTCCTGATCGACCGCCTCAAGAAGAGCAAGAGCAACATCGAATTCCTCATGCAGGTGTCGAAGACTGCTCCGGGCGCGATCGACGACTGATCATCGACCCGAAGCGGGGCCCGGCGACTTTTCGGTCGCCGGGCCCCGCTGTTTTTCCCTCGGGAACCCCCGTGGAACAAAACGCGGACCACCCGCGTTGACCACACCGCAAGCACAAATGCCGATTGGGATCGCGAACCTGCGATCTGGCATACTGAGCGGCTGAGTCCGGTTCCGGTTCACGTCTTCGAACGGCGAAGGCGACCCGGCGACCATTGAAAGGGACACCATGAAGTCAGGCATTCACCCCAATTACGTGGCCACCACCGTGGTCTGTGGTTGCGGAAACACCTTCGAGACCCACAGCACCAAGGAGACCGGACGTATCAACGTCGAGGTCTGCTCGCAGTGCCACCCGTTCTACACCGGCAAGCAGAAGATCCTCGACACCGGTGGACGTGTCGCCCGCTTCGAGGCTCGCTACGGCAAGCGCGCCGGCAAGGGCGCAGCCAAGGAATCTGCAGAGTCCTAGCTGTTCCGCCGACGCCCGTCCTGCGATAATTGCAGGCCGGGCGTCGGCTTTTTTGTGCCTATTCCCGAAAGAACGCAGAGCGGAGCGAATCATGGCAGGGACCACCCAGCCTTCGGCCATCGACGACATCCTGGCCGAACATGCCGGCCTGGAGCAGCAGTTGGCGGACCCGGCCCTGCACAACGACGCTTCCGCGGCCCGCAAGGCGGGCAAGCGATTCGCCGAGCTCGCGCCGATCATGGCGACGTACACCAAGCTCAAGTCGGCGCAGGACGATCTGGATGCCGCGCGTGAGCTCGCCGCCGACGACTCCAGCTTCGCCGCCGAGGTGCCCGACCTCGAGGCGCAGGTCCTCGAACTCGACAAGACCCTCACCGACCTCCTGGCCCCCCGCGACCCGCACGACGGTGACGACGTGGTGCTCGAGGTCAAGTCGGGGGAGGGCGGCGAGGAATCCGCGCTGTTCGCCTCCGACCTGGCGCGAATGTACGTCCGGTACGCCGAGCGTCACGGCTGGCGTGTCGAGATCCTCGACGCGACCGTGTCCGATCTCGGTGGATACAAGGACGCGACGCTGTCGATCAAGTCGAAGGGCGATGTGCGTGACGGGGTCTGGGCGCGACTGAAGTTCGAGGGCGGTGTCCACCGCGTGCAGCGCGTACCCGTCACGGAATCGCAGGGACGCGTCCACACGTCCGCCGCCGGTGTCCTCATCTACCCGGAACCGGAAGAGGTCGAGGAGGTGCAGATCGATGAAACCGATCTGCGCATCGACGTCTACCGCTCCTCGGGCAAGGGTGGTCAGGGCGTCAACACCACCGACTCCGCGGTCCGTATCACGCACCTGCCCACCGGAATCGTCGTGACCTGCCAGAACGAGCGCTCTCAGCTGCAGAACAAGGCCCGCGCCATGCAGGTGCTCGCCGCGCGGCTGCAGGCGGCGGCCGAGGAAGCCGCGGATGCGGAGGCGTCGGCAGGCAGGCAGAGTCAGGTGCGCACCGTCGACCGTTCCGAGCGCATCCGCACCTACAACTTCCCGGAGAATCGCATCACCGATCACCGGATCGGCTTCAAGTCCCACAACCTGGATGCGGTCCTGGACGGCGAACTCGACGCCCTCCTCGACGCCCTGGGCAAGTCGGACCGTGAGGCGAGGCTCGCCGCGGAGTAACCGCGAAGCGGGACCGCGCCACCGGACGGCGGGCCGCGTGGCAGTCTGTACCTGTGAGTCGCCTTCCTCTTCGCCTGGCCCTGATCGACGCAACCGCGCAACTCGACGAGGCCGGGGTGCGTAGCTCCCGTGCGGATGCCGAACTGCTCGCGGCCCACCTGCTGGGGGTGGAACGGACCCGGCTCGGCCTCGTCCCGCTGGTCGACGAGTCGGTGATCGACGCCTACAAGAAGATGGTCGACCAGCGCGCCAAGCGGATTCCGTTGCAGTACATCCTCGGTACCGCCGCGATGGGGGACATCGACATCGAGGTCGGCCCCGGGGTCTTCGTGCCGCGTCCCGAGACGGAACTGCTGCTCGGGTGGGCGCTCGCGTTCCTCGGAAGCTGCGATCAGCATCCGCCGGTGGTGCTCGACCTGTGCACCGGGTCGGGCGCGCTCGCGCTCGCGATCGCCAACGCCCGGCCCGACGCCGTCGTGCACGCCGTCGAACTCGAACCGCACGCGCTCGCATGGGCCCGGCGCAACGCCGACGCCCGCGAACAGGCAGGTGACGCACCGATCCGGCTGTATCAGGGCGATGTGACCGACCGGACGTTGCTGGCCGGGCTGGAAGGCGGCGTCGACCTGATCGTGGCGAACCCGCCGTACATCCCGGAGGGCGTCGAGCTCGAACCCGAGGTGGCCGACCACGACCCGCACAGCGCGCTGTTCGCCGGCCCGGACGGTCTGTCCGTCATCAAGCCGATGATCTCGAACGTCGCCCGCTGGTTGCGGATCGGGGGAGCGGTCGGCATCGAGCACGACGACAGCAACGGGTCCGACGTGGCGGCACTGTTCGCGTCCCGCCGGGTGTTCGGCGAGGTCGCGGAGCACCCGGACCTCGCAGGCAAGCCGCGCTTCGTGGTCGCCCGGCGCGTCGCCACCGATATCGAGGCGCAGCGTGCAGGGGCCGTCGCCGAGGGTGAAAGAATGGGCGGGTGAGTACCGTTTACGACTGTGGCCTTCCCGATTCACGCTCCGCCGGACTGAGTGCGGCCAAGAATGCGCTGAAGGCCGGGCGGCTCGTCGTGCTCCCCACGGACACGCTGTACGGGATCGGCGCGGACGCATTCGACAGCGAGGCTGTCGCCGCCCTCCTGCGGGCCAAGGGTCGCGGACGCGACATGCCGGTTCCCGTGCTCGTCGGCTCGTGGAACACGATCGACGGCCTGGTGTACAGCGTGCGCCCGCAAACGCGCGACCTCATCCGGGCGTTCTGGCCAGGCGGGCTGAGTCTCGTTGTGGAACAAGCACCTTCGCTGGCGTGGGACCTCGGCGACACCCGGGGCACGGTCATGCTGCGCATGCCGCTGCACCCCGTCGCCCTCGAACTGTTGCGCGAAGTCGGACCGCTGGCGGTGTCGAGCGCGAACGTCTCCGGACGGCCGCCCGCGACGACGGTCGAGGAAGCGCGCGAGCAGCTCGGCGGATCGGCGAGCGTGTACCTCGACGGTGGTCGGGCCGAACAGGGGCAGGCATCGACGATCGTCGACCTCACCGGCGCGACCCCCCGGATCCTGCGTGAGGGCGCCGTGCCCACCGGCGATGTCGCCGACGTGCTCGGAGTGACGGCGGAGAGTCTGTCCGCCCAGTGAGTGCTGCCGAATCGGCCGGCGTGGCGCTGGCCCAAGCAGGTGGGGGCGCGGGTGTCCCGCTGCGTGAACTCCTGCTCGTCCTCTTCACCGCTGCGGTGGTCACCTACCTGGCGACCGGGGCCGTGCGGCTGTTCGCACTCCGGTTCGGGGCCGTGGCCGTGCCGCGGGATCGCGACGTCCACGTCACCCCGACGCCGCGTCTCGGCGGGGTCGGCATGTATCTCGGCATGCTCGTCGCGTTGTTGTTCGCGCAGCAGCTACCCGCGCTCACCCGGGGATTCGAGTTCACTTCCGACATTCCCGCGGCCCTGGTCTCGGGGTTCGTGATCGTGCTGGTGGGGGTCGTCGACGACCGGTGGGGCCTGGACGCGCTCACCAAGTTCGTCGGCCAGGTCACCGCGGCGGGCATCCTCGTCGTGATGGGGGTGAGCTGGTTCATCATCTATATGCCGTTCGGGGACGGCAGCACCGTCATCCTCGACCAGCTCCAGGCCGGTCTCGTCACCGTGGGTGTCGCGGTCGTGATGGTGAACGCCATGAACTTCGTCGACGGCCTCGACGGCCTCGCGGCGGGCCTCGGCCTGATCTCCTCCCTCGCGATCTGCGTGTTCTCCGTGGGACTACTGCACGATCAGGGCGGCGACGTCAGCGCGTATCCGCCCGCGCTGATCGCCGCGGCGCTGGCAGGTGCGTGTCTCGGATTCCTTCCGCACAACTTCCAGCCCGCCAAGATCTTCATGGGCGACTCCGGCTCCATGCTGATCGGGCTGATGCTCGCGGCCATCTCCACCAGCGCGTCCGGTCGCATCCCGCTGACCGCCTACGGCACCCGCGACCTGCTCGGTCTTCTCTCTCCGCTGCTCCTCGTCGGTGCCGTCATGTTCATCCCGATCCTCGACCTGCTGCTCGCCGTGGTCCGGCGTACCCGTGCGGGGGTGAGCCCGTTCAGTCCCGACAAGATGCACCTCCACCACCGGCTCCTGCAGATCGGGCACTCGCACCGTCGCGTCGTGCTGCTCATCTACTTGTGGGTCGGTGTCCTCGCGTTCGGTGCGGTCGGATCTGCCCTGTTCGACCGTCGCGTCGTCGTCCTCCTGGTCGCGGGAGGCCTTGTCTTCGCACTGGTCGTCACGGCCGTCCCGTCGATTCGCGGACAGCAGCACGATCGTCGCGGCTGACCGGAGGGTTGCCGCGGACCGGCGAAGATCCACTACCCTTGGCGACCGTGACGTTCACCCCCGCCTCCGCCCCTGATCACACCGCGTCGTTGCGGGCTGCCGTCCGCTACGGAGTTCTCGGTCTGATCGTGCTGGCAGTGGTCGGCTCGATCATCGCATTTCTCGTCGCGGGCAAGCCCGGTCTGTACGGCGCACTTCTCGGTGCGGCAGTCGGGGGAGGGTTCATCCTGTGCACCGCACTGGGTGTGCTGTTCACCGCGAAACTTCCGGCCTTGACGGCGGGAGCGGTACTGCTCGGTACGTGGTTGTTGAAGATGATTCTCGCGATCACGGTCCTGGCGATCCTCAAACCGCTCGACTTCTACGACAAGACGGCATTGGTGCTGGTCATGGTGCTGTCGCTGGTGATCGTGCTGGGAGCGGAAACGTTCGGAGTCCTGGGAACCAAGGCGCCGTACGTCGAACCTGCGCCCACGGACGACGCCGGATCGCCGGAATCGGACGATAAGTAGTACTACGAGATGTAGTAAAATTGAATCGACCCGGACCCCGTCTACACGATGTCGTAGATGACTTGCTAAGGTCTGGGTCAAGCGAGAGCAATGAGAGTGCGAGTAAGTTACTCGCCGGTATTGCATGCTTGTAGGTGGCCGCACTTTCAGGGCCGCCGAGTCGACGAGAGTCGCCGACACCGACAGACGCTGGACTCGAACAGTCCGCAGCAGCTGACGAATACGCGAGTCGAGCTTGTCGACTTGTTTGATCGTCAATGTCCGATCGAACCGCAGTCAACGAAGGCTGCGGACCGACTACGGGAGAGAACGCTGAGCGTCATCAACGTGGCCGCTGGAGAATTCCACGCGCCTTCCCTGAACGACTTCTTCCCGCCCGCGGTCCTGTTCGAAGGGACTCCGTTCGAACTCGACCGCCTGATGCTGGTTCGCATCCTGCTGTCCGGACTGATGATGCTCTTCTTCGTCATCGCGCTGCGCAGCCCGAAGATCATTCCGCGCGGTGTCCAGAACATCGGTGAGATCGCGCTCGACTTCGTCCGGATCAACATCGCGGAAGAGATTCTCGGCAAGGAGCAGGGCAAGCGCTTCCTGCCGGTCATCACCACCATCTTCTTCCTGGTGCTCGCCAGCAACCTCGGCAGCATCATCCCCTTCATCAACATCTCGCCGAACGCGCGTATCGGCATGCCCCTCGTGCTCGCCGCCCTTGCGTACATCGTGTTCAACTACGTCGGCATCAAGAAGTACGGCTTCTTCAAGTACGTGAAGAGCAGCATCGTGGTCCCCGGGGTTCCGCTTCCGCTGCACTTCCTGCTCGTGCCGATCGAGTTCATCTCGACGTTCGTCCTCCGGCCGTTCACGCTCATGGTTCGTCTCATGGCCAACATGCTGGCCGGCCACATCCTGCTGGTGCTGTTCTTCAGCGCCACCCAGTACTTCTTCTTCATCTCCGGTGGCTTCCAGGCCGTGTTCGGTGTGGCCTCGCTTGCCGCCGGCATTGCATTCACCTTCTTCGAACTGCTGGTGATCTTCCTGCAGGCCTACGTCTTCGCGCTGCTCACGTCGGTGTACATCGATCTGGCGCTGCACGCGGATTCGCACTAGCACCACAAGTTTCACGACCAGCTACACCAAGAACTGAGCCTCCCGCCGAATCCGGCGGAGGTCAACAGAAAGGGAACGGAACACCATGAGCCTCGCCTACCTCGCTCAGGAAGCTGTCCAGGAAACCAACTCGACGGGTTTCGGAGCCATCGGCTACGGCCTCGCCGCGATCGGCCCCGGCATCGGCGTGGGCATCGTCGTCGGTAAGGCGATCGAGGGAATGGTTCGCCAGCCCGAGATGGCCGGACAGGTTCGTACCACGATGTTCCTCGGTATCGCCTTCACCGAAGCCCTCGCGCTGATCGGCCTCGTCGCCGGCTTCATTTTCTAAGACCGTCATGGCAGCCAACATCGCAGTCCTCGCGCAGGAAGAGAGTCACAACCCTCTCCTGCCCGAGACGTATGACATCGTTTGGTCGATCGTCTGCCTGGTCATCGTTGGTTTCGTCTTCTGGAAGTACGTCCTTCCGATGTTCCAGAAGGTCCTTGCCGAGCGAACCGAGCAGATCGACGGCGGCATCAAGCGGGCCGAAGAGGCCCAGGCCGAAGCGAAGGCGGCGCTCGAGCAGTACCGCGCTCAGCTCGCCGAAGCTCGCACCGAGGCTGCGCAGATCCGTGAGGACGCGCGCACCCAGGGGCAGCAGATCATCGCCGAAATGAAGGCACAGGCTCAGGAAGAAAGCGACCGCATCGTGGCCGCCGGTCACAACCAGTTGGTTGCCCAGCGTCAGCAGATCGTTGCCGAACTGCGCGCCGACCTCGGCCGCACCGCGGTCGACCTCGCTGAGAAGGTCATCGGTGAGTCCCTCGCCGACGACGTCAAGCGGGCCGGCACGGTCGATCGATTCCTGAACGAGCTCGACTCCATCGGCGCAAATTCCGCAGCAGGGAAGTGAGCACCATGTACGCAGCGAGCCGTGAGGCCTTGACGCAGACCCGTGCTGCGTTGTCTTCGGCCTTGGGATCCGTCTCTGCCGGAGCAGCCACAGCGGCCGCGGCCCAGATCGGGGCCGAGCTGTTCTCGGTCGTCGAGATCCTGGACGAGCAGCGCACTCTCCGGAGTGCCCTGTCGGACACCTCGACGCCCGGGAGCGTTCGCGAAGGTCTGGCCGAGCAGGTATTCGGTGGCAAGGTCTCGGCCGAGACCCTCGCCGTCCTGAAGGCGGCGGTGGGCCAGGACTGGTCCGTCACCTCCGACCTGCTCAACTCGCTGGTGCTCGTCGGTCGGGAATCGCTGCTGAAGGCAGCGGCCGATCAGGGACAGCTCGACGACGTCGAGGACGAGCTCTTCCGCCTCGGCCGCATCGTTGCCGGTGACCCGAAGCTCGAGCAGGCACTGTCCGACCGTTCCGTACCGGCGAAGAGGAAGCGCGAACTGCTCTCCAAGCTGCTGTACGGCAAGGTCACCGCTGTCGCCGAGGCGCTGGCGAACCAGGCAGTGGGCCGGTTGAAGAACTCCGCACCCGCGGACGCCTTCGACGAACTGTCGAATCTGGCAGCAGCACAGCGGGAAGCAGTTGTCGCCAAGGTGCGCAGCGCTGCTCCGCTGTCCAGTGAGCAGTCGGATCGGCTGACCGCCACCCTCACCCGTACCTACGGGAAGCCGGTGACGGTTCACGTGGAGGTCGATCCTGAACTCCTCAGCGGCTTGGTCGTCCGGGTGGGCGACGAGGTGATCGACGGCAGCGGCGCGGGACGTCTCGCAGCGTTGCGGAAGTCCCTCAAGTAGTCCGCAACCGAACCCCATACCCCAGATCTTTTCGAAGACCAGACACCGAGAGCAGGAAAAACATGGCGGAGCTGACGATCTCCTCCGACGAGATCCGTAGTGCGATCGAGAACTACACCGCGAGCTACTCCCCGGAGGCCTCCCGCGAAGAGGTCGGCCTTGTGACCGACACCAGCGACGGCATCGCGCACGTCAGTGGCCTGCCTTCGGCGATGGCCAACGAACTGCTGGAGTTCCCCGGCGGAATTCTGGGTGTCGCGCTCAACCTGGATGCCACCGAGATCGGTGCCGTCATCCTGGGCGATTACGAGAACATCCAGGAAGGCCAGGAAGTCAAGCGGACCGGCGACGTGCTGTCGGTACCCGTCGGCGACGCCTTCCTCGGCCGCGTCATCAACCCGCTCGGCCAGCCGATCGACGGCCTGGGCGAGATCGAGAGCAACGAGACCCGCGCCCTCGAACTGCAGGCTGCCTCGGTGCTCGAGCGTCAGCCCGTCGAGGAGCCGCTGCAGACCGGTATCAAGGCCATCGACGCGATGACCCCGATCGGTCGCGGACAGCGTCAGCTCGTCATCGGCGACCGTAAGACGGGCAAGACCGCCGTCTGC
This sequence comes from Rhodococcus wratislaviensis, assembly GCF_041228765.1. Taxonomy (NCBI): domain Bacteria; kingdom Bacillati; phylum Actinomycetota; class Actinomycetes; order Mycobacteriales; family Nocardiaceae; genus Rhodococcus; species Rhodococcus wratislaviensis. The sequence continues at coordinate 3,405,196 of NZ_CP150488.1, forward strand.
ATCGACGCGATCCTGAACCAGAAGGCCAATTGGGAGACCGGCGACGAGAAGCAGCAGGTTCGCTGCATCTACGTCGCGATCGGCCAGAAGGGCTCCACCATCGCGGGCGTCAAGGCTGCCCTCGAGGAGCAGGGCGCGATGGAGTACACCACCATCGTCGCCGCCCCGGCCTCCGACTCCGCCGGTTTCAAGTGGCTCGCGCCCTACACCGGCTCCGCCATCGGCCAGCACTGGATGTACCAGGGCAAGCACGTCCTGGTCGTGTTCGACGACCTGACCAAGCAGGCCGAGGCGTACCGCGCCATCTCGCTGCTGCTGCGCCGCCCGCCGGGACGTGAGGCATACCCCGGTGACGTCTTCTACCTGCACTCCCGCCTGCTGGAGCGTTCGGCCAAGCTGTCCGACGCCCTGGGTGGAGGCTCGCTGACCGCGCTGCCGATCATCGAGACCAAGGCCAACGACGTCTCGGCCTACATCCCGACCAACGTCATCTCCATCACCGACGGTCAGGTGTTCCTCGAGTCGGACCTGTTCAACAAGGGTGTCCGCCCCGCCATCAACGTCGGCATCTCGGTGTCCCGAGTCGGTGGCGCCGCGCAGACCAAGGGCATGAAGAAGGTCTCCGGTTCGCTGCGTCTGGAGCTGGCCCAGTTCCGTGAGCTCGAGGCGTTCTCCGCCTTCGCCTCCGACCTGGACGCCGCCTCGAAGGCACAGCTCGAGCGTGGTGCCCGCCTGGTGGAGCTGCTCAAGCAGGATCAGTACAGCCCGATCCCCGTCGAGGACCAGATCGTGTCGATCTACCTCGCCGGCGAAGGTGTCTTCGACAGCGTGCCCGTCGGTGACGTCCGCCGCTTCGAGGCCGAGCTGCTCGACGAGCTGCACCGCACCGCCTCCGGCGTGTACGAGAGCATCAAGGGTGGCAAGGCCCTCGACGCCGACAACGCCAAGGCACTGGTCGAGGCCACCGACAAGTTCAAGGAAACCTTCATCGCGTCCGACGGAAGCCGGGTCGTGAACGAGGCCGAGGCTGAAGCTCTGGACGCCGGCGAGGTCGGCCACGAGCAGATCAACGTCAAGCGCACCACCGTCAGCAAGTGAGCGGCCTGCCCATGATGCTGCGAAACATGAAGGGAGAGTGATCGATCGATGGCAAGCATTCTCGAACTGAGGTCTCGCATCAAGTCGGTCAACTCGACCAAGAAGATCACCAAGGCCCAGGAACTGATCGCGACCTCGCGCATCACGAAGGCGCAGTCGCGCGTCGCCGCGGCAAAGCCGTACGCCGAGGAGATCACGAAGGTTCTGTCGGAGCTGGCGAGCGCGTCGGCTTCGCTGGATCACCCGTTGCTCAACGAGCGCACCGATCCCAAGCGTGCCGCCGTCCTGGTCGTCACCAGCGACCGCGGTATGTGCGGCGGATACAACTCCAACGTCCTCAAGGAGGCCGAGGAGCTGTTCCAGCTGCTGCGCAGCGAGGGCAAGGATCCGGTCATCTACGTGCTCGGATCCAAGGGCCTGGGGTACTACACGTTCCGTGGCCGCGACTTGGGAGGTGCGTGGACCGGGTTCTCCCAGGATCCGGGCTACTCCGACGCTGCCAAGGCGAGCCGGCACCTGGTCGACCTGTTCATGGCCGGATCCGGCTCGGAGGTCCCTGCGCCGAACGGCGAGGGCACCATCGAAGGCGTCGACGAGCTGCATATCGTCTACACCCGCTTCGTGTCGATGCTGACCCAGTCTCCCGAGGTTCGCCGCATGGCTCCCCTCGAGGTGATGGTCTCCGAGGAGCACGTCGAACTCGGCGAGGACATGCTGTCGAACGGTCACGGGTCCAGCGACTCGGAACCGGTCGCCGGATACAACTTCGAGCCGGAACCCGACAAGTTGCTCGGTGCCCTGCTGCCGAAGTACATCAGCACCCGCATCTACTCCTCGCTGCTGGATGCTGCGGCGTCGGAGTCGGCTGCCCGTCGTACGGCGATGAAGGCCGCGACGGACAACGCAAACGAACTGGTGAACACGTTGAGCCGTCAGGCAAACCAGGCTCGCCAGGCCCAGATCACCCAGGAAATCAGCGAGATCGTCGGCGGCGCGAATGCGCTTGCCTCGAGCGCAGGAAGTGACTAAGCAATGACCGCAGCAGTAACCGAAAACAACGGGGCAGGCTCGGGTTCGTCCGTCGCCGGCCGCGTCGTGCGGGTCATCGGTCCCGTCGTGGACGTTGAATTCCCGCGTGGCGCTATTCCTGAACTGTTCAACGCCCTGCACGCCGAGATCACGCTCCCCTCGGTCGCCAAGACGCTGACCCTCGAGGTCGCACAGCACCTCGGCGACAACCTGGTGCGCACCGTCTCGATGCAGCCCACCGACGGCCTGATCCGCGGCACCTCGGTGTCCGACACGGGCAAGCCGATCTCGGTTCCCGTCGGTGACGTCGTCAAGGGCCACGTGTTCAACGCACTGGGCGACTGCCTCGACGCTCCCGGCACGGGTCGCGACGGCGAGCAGTGGGGCATCCACCGCAAGCCACCAGCCTTCGACCAGCTCGAGGGCAAGACGGAGATCCTCGAGACCGGTATCAAGGTCATCGACCTCCTCACCCCGTACGTCAAGGGTGGAAAGATCGGTCTGTTCGGTGGTGCCGGTGTCGGCAAGACCGTTCTGATCCAGGAAATGATCACCCGTATCGCCCGCGAGTTCTCCGGAACCTCGGTGTTCGCAGGCGTCGGTGAGCGCACCCGTGAGGGCACCGACCTTCACCTCGAGATGGAAGAGATGGGCGTCCTCCAGGACACGGCCCTTGTCTTCGGCCAGATGGACGAGCCGCCCGGAACGCGTATGCGCGTCGCCCTGTCCGCGCTGACCATGGCGGAGTACTTCCGCGATGTCCAGGGCCAGGACGTGCTGCTGTTCATCGACAACATCTTCCGTTTCACCCAGGCCGGTTCCGAGGTGTCGACCCTGCTCGGTCGTATGCCTTCGGCCGTGGGTTACCAGCCGACCCTGGCTGACGAGATGGGCGAGCTGCAGGAGCGCATCACCTCGACGCGAGGCCGCTCCATCACGTCGCTGCAGGCGATCTACGTCCCCGCCGACGACTACACCGACCCGGCGCCGGCAACGACGTTCGCGCACCTCGATGCCACCACCGAGCTGTCGCGTCCGATCTCGCAGATGGGTATCTACCCCGCTGTGGACCCGCTGACCTCCACCTCCCGCATCCTGGAGCCCGGCATCGTCGGTGCCGAGCACTTCCGGGTTGCCAACGAGGTCAAGCGCATCCTGCAGAAGTACAAGGAACTGCAGGACATCATCGCCATCCTCGGTATGGACGAGCTGCAGGAAGAGGACAAGGTGCTCGTCGGCCGTGCCCGCCGTCTGCAGAAGTTCCTCGGCCAGAACTTCATCGTCGCCGAGAAGTTCACCGGTGAGCCCGGCTCCGTGGTGCCGCTCCGCGACACCATCGAGGCGTTCGACCGCATCTGCAAGGGCGAGTTCGATCACCTGCCCGAGCAGGCGTTCAACAGCTGTGGTGGACTCGACGACGTCGAGGCTGCAGCCAAGAAGATCGCCGGGAAGTAGTCGACGATGGCTGAGATGACCGTGGAACTCGTCGCCGTGGAGCGACGGTTGTGGTCTGGTTCGGCGACTCTCGTCAGCGCACAGACGACCGAGGGCGAGATCGGTGTCATGCCTGGGCATGAGCCGGTTCTCGGACAGCTGGTCGAGGCCGGAGTGGTTGCGATCACGACGGCCGACGGTGAGCGTATCGTCGCTGCTGTGCACGGCGGATTCCTGTCCGTGACCGCGAAGACAGTCACGATCCTCGCCGAGTCAGCCGACTTGGCCGAGGACATCGATGTGGAAGCGGCCAAGGCCGTGCTCTCGGAGAGTGGAGACGATCTCGAGGCGATTGCTGTCGCCAAGGGTCGGATCCGCGCTGTAGAGCGCGCTTAGGCTGCACGAGAAAGACCGCGACGGAGCCGACGAACAGTGACAATCGGAATGACTGTGTTGATCATTCTGGTTGTGCTGCTCGCGGCCTTCGTCGCGGTTTTTCTGTATCGGCTTGCAGTACTGCGCCGCGGTGGCACCGCGGCGATCCTCCGGGTGACGCCTGCCCCGGGGGACACCGGGTGGCGTCACGGCGTCATCCGCTACGGCGAGGGTTCTCTCGTCTTCTTCAAATTGTCGAGTTTGCGTCCCGGCCCTGATTCGCGCATCGAACGCCAGGGCATCGAAGTCGCAGGTCGTCGCAGCCCGGAGGGCTCCGAATTCGACATCATGTCCGAGGAAATCGTCATCCTGTCGGTCAAGGACCGTGGTAGCTCGTACGAGATCGCATTGGACGGGGGAGCGTTGACCGCGTTCCTCTCCTGGGTCGAATCGCGGCCGTCCGGCCGATCGGTTCGCGGTCGCCGACTCTGATCAGGACTTCCCGGCTCCCGGCTTCCAGAGCACGTCGCCCTCAGGGTTCGCGAGCCGACTGACGATGAACAGCAGGTCCGACAGCCGGTTGAGGTATTTCGCCGGAAGGACGTTGGTCGTCTCCGGGTTCGCGTCGACCGCCGCCCACGCGGAGCGCTCGGCACGCCGGGTCACGGTCCGCGCCACGTGCAGTAGAGCACCGAGTGCCGTGCCGCCGGGGAGAATGAAGGAATTCAGCGGCGCCAGGCGTTCGTTCAGTTCGTCGCACCAGCGCTCGAGACGGTCGATGTACTCGTCGGAGATGCGCAGCGGCGGGTACTTCGGTTCGGCCTCCACCGGGGTGGACAGGTCGGCGCCGGCGTCGAACAGGTCGTTCT
>NZ_CP150488.1:3415000-3980000 GCF_041228765.1 Rhodococcus wratislaviensis
CAGCCAAACTCCGAATGCCGGTGAGTGAGAGCGCGGCAGTGAGACTGCGGGCGATAAGGTTCGTAGTCGAGAGGGAAACAGCCCAGATCGCCAGCTAAGGTCCCTAAGCGTGTACTAAGTGGAAAAGGATGTGGGGTCGCGAAGACAACCAGGAGGTTGGCTTAGAAGCAGCCACCCTTGAAAGAGTGCGTAATAGCTCACTGGTCAAGTGATCCTGCGCCGACAATGTAGCGGGGCTCAAGTACACCACCGAAGCTGCGGCATTCACACAATGCACCCCCTTGATTCTGCGGAGTCTTGGGCAGTGGTGTGGATGGGTAGGGGAGCGTCGTGTGGCCATGGAAGCGGCGGGGTGACCCAGCCGTGGAGGCCACACGAGTGAGAATGCAGGCATGAGTAGCGAAAGACGAGTGAGAAACTCGTCCGCCGAATGACCAAGGGTTCCTGGGCCAGGTTAATCCGCCCAGGGTGAGTCGGGACCTAAGACGAGGCCGACAGGCGTAGCCGATGGACAACGGGTTGATATTCCCGTACCCGTGTGAACGCGCCCCTGGTGAATCAGTGATACTAACCATCCTGAAGCGTCCTTACGCCCCTTCGGGGGCCCTGGATGTGGATGCATGGGACCTGATCTGGTAGTAGCCAAGCGATGGGGTGACGCAGGAAGGTAGCTGAGCCAGTCAGTGGTAATACTGGTGTAAGCCTGTAGGGCGAATGGTAGGCAAATCCGCCATTCATTAAGCCTGAGAGGTGACGCATAGCCGAATGAGGCGAATTCAGTGATCCTATGCTGCCGAGAAAAGCCTCTAGCGAGCTTTCACACGGCCCGTACCCCAAACCGACACAGGTGGTCAGGTAGAGAATACTAAGGCGATCGAGATAACTATGGTTAAGGAACTCGGCAAAATGCCCCCGTAACTTCGGGAGAAGGGGGGCCTCGTCCGGTGATCACTCTTGCAGTGTGAGCTGGGTGGGGCCGCAGAGACCAGTGAGAAGCGACTGTTTACTAAAAACACAGGTCCGTGCGAAGTCGTAAGACGATGTATACGGACTGACGCCTGCCCGGTGCTGGAAGGTTAAGAGGACCGGTTAGCCACTTCGGTGGCGAAGCTGAGAATTTAAGCCCCAGTAAACGGCGGTGGTAACTATAACCATCCTAAGGTAGCGAAATTCCTTGTCGGGTAAGTTCCGACCTGCACGAATGGCGTAACGACTTCTCAGCTGTCTCAACCATAGACTCGGCGAAATTGCATTACGAGTAAAGATGCTCGTTACGCGCGGCAGGACGAAAAGACCCCGGGACCTTCACTACAGCTTGGTATTGGTGTTCGGTTCGGTTTGTGTAGGATAGGTGGGAGACTGTGAAGCGCTCACGCCAGTGAGTGTGGAGTCGTTGTTGAAATACCACTCTGATCGTATTGGACCTCTAACCTCGGACCATGATCTGGTTCAGGGACAGTGCCTGGTGGGTAGTTTAACTGGGGCGGTTGCCTCCCAAAATGTAACGGAGGCGCCCAAAGGTTCCCTCAGCCTGGTTGGCAATCAGGTGTCGAGTGCAAGTGCACAAGGGAGCTTGACTGTGAGACTGACAGGTCGAGCAGGGACGAAAGTCGGGACTAGTGATCCGGCACCGGCAAGTGGAAGCGGTGTCGCTCAACGGATAAAAGGTACCCCGGGGATAACAGGCTGATCTTCCCCAAGAGTCCATATCGACGGGATGGTTTGGCACCTCGATGTCGGCTCGTCGCATCCTGGGGCTGGAGTAGGTCCCAAGGGTTGGGCTGTTCGCCCATTAAAGCGGCACGCGAGCTGGGTTTAGAACGTCGTGAGACAGTTCGGTCTCTATCCGCCGCGCGCGTTAGAAACTTGAGGAAGGCTGTCCCTAGTACGAGAGGACCGGGACGGACGAACCTCTGGTGTGCCAGTTGTTCCACCAGGAGCACCGCTGGTTAGCTACGTTCGGAAGGGATAACCGCTGAAAGCATCTAAGCGGGAAGCCTGTTCCAAGATGAGGTTTCTCACCCCCTCGAGGGGGTAAGGCCCCCGGCAGACCACCGGGTTGATAGGCCAGAACTGGAAGTCCGGTAACGGATGCAGGTGACTGGTACTAATAGGCCGAGGACTTACCACAAAGAAGCTACGCGTCCACTGTGCAGTATCTGAAACAACACACACGTTTCAGAACAGAAGAAAGAAGAACACCCACCACCGATGGTGATGGGATGTTTCTTCGCTGATGTTCCGTGTGACAGTTTCATAGAGTTACGGCGGCCATAGCGGAGGGGAAACGCCCGGTCCCATTCCGAACCCGGAAGCTAAGCCCTCCAGCGCCGATGGTACTGCACCCGACAGGGTGTGGGAGAGTAGGACACCGCCGAACATCCGTTACCGAAAGCCCCCCAACCTTGTTGGGGGGCTTTCGGCATTCCCGGACACTATCCGCGGCGACAACCGGTGCCGCACACACCCTTTCACCCCGACGCACCGCCGGCCAGGACCTGCAGTGCGCGGGACGCGAGATGAAGATTCAGGCGTGTGTCGACGCTGCGGAGATCACGCCCGGTCAGTTCGTGAATGCGGGACATCCGGTATCGCACCTGTCTTGGCTCACTTCTCGGTGAGGAATGACGTTCCAATCTCTTGACCTGGCACTTCTCGTGTCTACGGCGGCGGTTTCACGCACTAACGGCGCCGGTCTACCCTCGTCGGGTGACGTTCATCAGGCGGGTCCGGACGAAGTCCGGGGCCACAGCGGTGCAGGTCGCCCGCTATGTCAACGGCCGGCAGGAGATCGTCAAGCACATCGGGTCAGCGCACACCGATGTCGAGCTCGGGATGCTTCTCGAGCGGGCCCGAGCGTGGATCGAGCCCGATCAACAGGCCCTCGACCTGGGCGTCACCCCGCAAACACCGGCGGCGAGCGTCCTGGCGGCGGGCCAGGGCGTGTTGTTGCCAGCCGCGGATGACCGGCCGGTCGTCGATGCGCCGGGGCGGACCGCGTCGACGGGGTCGGTGGTACTGCGGCAGATCCTCGAAAGTCTCTACGACCAGCTCGGTTTCGGAGTGCTCGGCGACGAGGTGTTCCGGGATCTAGTGATCGCCCGAATCGTCGAGCCCGGCTCGAAACTCGACGCCGCCAGGGTGGTTCGTGACCTCGGGAAGGCCCCGGCGAGCTACGCCACGATCAAGCGGCACCTGCGGTGGATCGTCGACCGCGACTACCGGGACCAGATCGCGACGAAATGTTTCGAGCATGCCGCCGAAACAGGTGGCCTGTCCCTGATCCTCTACGACGTCACGACCTTGTATTTCGAGGCGGAGAAGGAAGACGAGCTCCGCAAGGTCGGCTACTCGAAAGAACGCCGCGTCGATCCGCAGATCGTGGTCGGTCTGCTCGTCGACCGGACCGGATTCCCCTTGGAAGTCGGATGTTTCGAGGGGAACAAGGCCGAAACCCACACCATCGTCCCGATCATCCGGCAGTTCCAGACCCGCCACGACATCACCGGGGTCGAGATGGTCGTCGCCGCCGACGCCGGGATGCTCTCCGCCGGTAACTTGAAGGACCTCGACGACGCCGGCCTGAAGTTCATCGTCGGCTCCCGCGTCACCAAAGCACCCATCGATCTGTCGAACCATTTCCATTGGAAAGGAGACGTTTTCGTCGACGGACAAGTCATCGACACCGTCACGCCGCGGCATGCGAAGAGCACCGTCAACAACATCCGTCACCGCACCGAACCGGTCTGGGATCCGGCCAGGCACCCGAAGTCGTGGCGGGCGGTCTGGCAGTACTCGAAACGCCGCGCGGTCCGCGACAACCAGACCTTGAACGCCCAGGAAACCCGAGCCCGCGAGGTCGTCGACGGGGCGAAAGCCCCGAAATCGACCCGGTTCGTCAAGACCACCGGCAAGGGACGCAGCCTCGACACCGCATCGATCGAGCGGGCCCGGTCGCTGATCGGGTTGAAAGGCTATGTCACCAACATCCCCGCCACCCTGATGGAACCCGGCGAGGTGATCGGCAAGTATCACGACCTCTGGCACGTCGAGCAGTCGTTCCGCATGTCGAAAACTGACCTGAGAGCCAGGCCGATCTTCCACCGCACCCGCGACGCGATCGAAGCGCACCTGACCATCGTGTTCGCCGCCCTGGCGGTGTCCTACCTGGCCCAACACCGCAGCGGACTAGCGATCGGCAACGTCCTCAAACGACTCCGACCTCTCCGCTCGGCCACCATCGCGATCAACGGCACCCGACACACATTCCCACCCGAACTCGACCCCGACACCCGCGACCTCATCGACAAGATCACCGGACCCGGACTCACGCACTAACGAAATGAGCCAACTCAGGTGCCGCACACACCCTTTCACCCCGACGCACCGCCGGCCAGGACCTGCAGTGCGCGGGACGCGAGATGAAGATTCAGGCGTGTGTCGACGCTGCGGAGATCACGCCCGGTCAGTTCGTGAATGCGGGACATCCGGTATCGCAGGGTGCTGCGATGGATTCTGAGTGCCTGCGCGGTCTCGTCGTACTTGCCACCGCATTCGAGGTATTGGGCCAGTGTGGCCGTCATCGTGCTGCGGTGTTCCCGGTCGTAGTCGAGCAGTGGGCCGAGCCATTCCTGCACGAATGCCTCGACGTCCCCGGTGCTGCTGTGCGAGTCGAGGATCCGGTACACGCCGAGTTCGTCGAACAGCGCCACGCCGCGGGGCGACAACGACTGCTTCCTGATCTCCAGCGCTCGAATTGCGTGGGTGTACGAGTCGGGTAGGCCACTGGGGGAGGGGCATTCGGATCCGACACCGATCACTCCGACCGCGGGGCCGAGCGACTTCTCCAGCGCCGTGAAGATGATGTTCACATCTGTCTTTGCGTCCATGACGGCGGCGAGGATCCCGGTTCGGTGTTCGTTGCCGTGGACGAGGAGGGCCGACGAATCGGTGGACGTCAGGTGGCGCCGGAAGGCTTCCGCGACGGACTCGACGGGTGTGTCCGGCCCCCACTGGACCACCAGGACGCGTTGCGGGGTGTGCAGGTCGTAGCCGAGTGCGTCGGCCCGCGAGTAGGCGCTGGCGTCGTCGGTGCCGGCGAGCAGGTCGGCGCCCAGGTCGCGGCTGAGCCGCGCCTCCGTCTCGGCGAGTGATCTGCGGTGCGACATGTCGACGGCGAGCATCGTCGTGGCGAACTCGAGGGCGACCGTGTCGAGGTCGGTGGCCCGATGTTCCGGGTCCGACAGATACAGGACGCCGAGAAGGGTCTGGCCGGGCCGGACTATCTGCACGATCCGGTTGTCGTGCCGCAGTGGGCGGCCTTCCATTGCGGCACGGCGCAGGACGTCGACTCGGTTCCCGCCGCCGGTCTTGCGGTACCGCGGGGCCTTGTCCGGGCCGGCCCAGACACGGAGGTTGCCGAAGGCGTCCTCGATCCCGACGGCGAGTCCGGTCACCTGGTGGAGTGTCTCGGCGACGGCGGTCTCGTCGGCACCGGTCGCGGCGAGGCGCCCGAACGTGGTGTGGATCTTCGCTTCCTCCTCGAGCCGCGCGGCCCGCGCGCCGAGCGCCGTGATCTCGCCCGCGGCCTCGCGTAGTTGGCGTTCCTGTGTGGCCGCCCGCGAGCGAAGCGACGCGGCGCGCAGGGCCGACCCGGTGTGCTGAATCAGCAACTCGAGCAGCGTGGCCTGCACCGGGGTCGGCGGATAGTCGGCCCGCAGGGTGAGCGAGACCGGCCTCGACCACGAATCGTCGAGCAGCACACGGTGACGCCAGACGTCGTCGTCGTGGCGTTCGCCCGTCAGAGCCGACACGGGCTCCACGGTGAAGGGACCCAGTTCCGGGAGAGCTTCGACCAGCAGGGCGAGGATCTCGTCCCGATTTCCGCAGTCGTGCATGTGCGCGGTGACGGCCACGATCGCGGACAGGTTCGTCGCCCGCGGCGTGTGATCCACCCTCGGGTCTGGGGCTGCTTCCAGATCCATGGCTTGGAACTACCCCGTTTTCCGCCGTCGAAACCGGGACGCTGTCCGTTGAGGCCGGATTTCGGGCGATTCTTTCGTTCCGCCGTGACCATGTGGCGAGACGGATCAGCCGCCAATCTTGGTTACTGAGGGGTGGCACTATGACCCAATCCAATAATTGGCACGATCCCGATCTGAACATGATTCGCCATGTCGTCGCGCACACGTCGGACGGGTGCGAGGGCTGTCTCGCACTCGGTACCCGCTGGGAGCACCTGATGTTGTGCCTGACGTGTGGATATGTCGGATGCAGTGACGGATCACCGATGCGGCACGCGCGACACCACGCCGAACGCAGCGGTCATCCGATCGTCCAGTCGCTCCATGCGGGGGACAACTGGCGCTGGTGCTTCGTGCACGACGCCCAGATCTGCACGCCATATCCGGCGACCGGGGCCCGGGTGGTCGCACCGAGCCTGGTGCCCGGACCGTCGGACGACCTCAGGCACGGTCTCCGTATCGCGAAATCGCAGTGACGATCGCAGACCAGACGGCGTCCGCCCGAACCTCGGGGGGAGCGTCGTCGAGCCAACCTGGGCGTACCGGGGTTCCGCGGGTATGCGGCGGCGCCGGAAGCGGTCCGGGAATCGCGGCGTAGGCGTCCGACGCCGACACCGGGGAGCACGAACGGTCGAACGAGGCATGGGATGTCTCCTCGTGCGAATCGTGCCTGATTTGCAGAATTTCCTGTCCCTCCCGTCCGCGCAGCAGGAAGAAGAGCAGCGGGTCGTCGTCGAGCAGCCACGCGGCCTGATACAGCACAGCGGCAGCGTGGCGGCACGGCACGTCCCACTCCTCGCAGGTGCATGTCGCGTCGGCGTCGAACATCGACGGCACGAGGGACACGTCGACGGCAGCGAGGTCGTCGTCGAGTTCGCGGGGAAGCGTCCCACTCGACAACTGGGCGACGTGACCGCTCCGCGACGCCAGGGTCGCGAGCACCTGGCCCCATTCGCGCTCGTCCAGTTGGTCCACCCGGATCCGCACGTGCAGGGTCTCCTCGCCTGTGTGCACGTCCGCGGAGACGAGCCCCGGCGCGAACGTGAGCGGCCCGACCAGTCCGCCACGGGCGTAGACGCGTCCGCCTTTCAGCGTGTTCGAGTCGAGCGCGGCCTGCTCGACATCGTCGACCCACCGCTGCGCCCACCAGGTTCTGCCGCGGGTGCGGCGACCCTTCTGCGCCGCAAAGCGGGGAAGCGTGACGGCGTCGGTCATACGTCACCTCCGAAGTCGTAGTCGGGGCTCAGAGCCACCAGCCGGGTGAGTTCACGGTCCGTCAGTTCGGTGAAGGCGTCGGCGCCCTGCGACAGAACCGAGTCGGCGAGCTGCCGCTTGGAGGCGAGCATGCCGGCGATGCGTTCCTCGATGGTTCCCGCGGTGACGAGCCGGTGCACGACGACCGGGTGGGTCTGCCCGATGCGGTAGGCGCGGTCGGTCGCCTGGTCCTCGACCGCCGGGTTCCACCACCGGTCGAAGTGGACGACGTGATCGGCCCGGGTGAGGTTCAACCCGGTGCCGGCGGCCTTGAGCGACAGGATCAGGACGGGGATGTCGCCGTTCTGGAAGCGTTCGACCAGCCCCTCCCGGGCGGGGACGGCGGTGCCTCCGTGCAGGAATTCGCAGTCCACCCCGCGCGCCGTCAGGTGCCGTCGCAGCAGCCGGCCCATCGTGGTGAAGTGGGTGAACACGAGTGAACGCCCGCCCTCGGACAGGTTGGTGTCGATCAACTCGTCGAGCAGACCGATCTTGTGGGAGCGGCCGGTGAGCGCGGCGTGCTCCTGGCCGAGGTACTGGGCGGGGTGATTGCAGATCTGCTTGAGCCCGGTCAGCAGCGACACGATGCTGCCGCGGCGCCCGATGCCGTCGCTCTTCTCGATCTGCTCCATGGCCTCGCGCACCAGGGCCTCGTACATTCCCGCCTGTTCCGGAGTGAGCGTGACGTCCAGGTCGATCTCGGTCTTCGGCGGAAGTTCGGGGGCGATCCCCGGATCCGACTTCGTGCGCCGGAGGACGAACGGCGCGATCAACGCCGCCAACTCCGCCGCGCGGTCGGTTCCGTCCTCGGCGGCCGAGCCGTCGTAGCGGCGCCGGAACTGCGCGTATGTGCCGAGGAGACCCGGTGTGACACCGTCGAGGATCGACCAGAGATCGCTGAGCCTGTTCTCCACCGGTGTTCCCGTGAGTGCGACGCGGGCCTGACCCGGAATCGTCCGCAGCGCCCGGGTGACGGACGCGGAGCGGTTTTTCAGGTGTTGCGCCTCGTCCGCGACGACCAGACCCCATGCCGTCCGGGCGAGCACGTCGCAGTCGAGCCGCATCGTCGCGTACGTGGTGAGGACGACGGTGTCGCTGCCGTCCGCTACGGTCTCAGCGGGTGGACACCGCTTCGGCCCGTGGTGGACGAGAACCGCGGTGCCCGGTGCGAAGCGTTCGATCTCCCGTCGCCAGTTCCCGAGCAGGGACGCGGGACAGACCACCAGTGTGGGTCCTGCCGTCTCCGGCGCCTGCTGGCGGTGCAGGTGAAGTGCGATGAGTGTCAACGTTTTTCCCAGGCCCATGTCGTCGGCGAGGCAGGCGCCCAGGCCCCGTGACGTGAGCCCGGCGAGCCAGCGGAATCCGGTCAGCTGGTAGTCCCGCAACTGTGCGCCCAGGGCTGCGGGGACCGGCACCGCCTCCGGATCCTGGGCGGACAGCTCCCGCGCCATTGCCGCGGCCGCCCCGTAGGAGTCGACGCGGACGTCCTCCTCGCCGCGCCGGGCCCGGCCGGTCAGCGACGCCCGCAGGGCCTCGACGGACGTCATCGTTCCGGTGCGTCGCTGGAGGGTCTTTCGTATCAACACCGAGTCCGCGACGACGTATCGGTTGCGGAGTTTCACGACGGCGCGCTCCGCCGACACGAGCTCTTCCATCTCCTCCCGCGTCAGTACGTCGTCACCCATCGCGACACGCCAGTCGAAGTCGAACGCGCGGTCGCCGCCGAAATCGGCTGCGCCCTCGCGGGACCCGGGTTCACCGAGGATCATTCGGGTCGAGGTGCGCGCGACCAGTTCGCGCGGCCAATGGATCTCGACTCCTCGTTCGCGCAGTCGACGGCCGGCGTCCCCGGCGAGGGAGGCCAGATCGTCGTCCTCGAGCCGGATGCGGTGCGGCGCCTCAGCCCGCAGCAGGTCTTCGAGTGGAGCCCAGTCCTGGGCGGCGCGGCGGAGGGCGTCGAGAACCTCGATCCGCGGGTCGGAGGCGAACGCGGACTCGGCGAGCGTCGGGTGCCGCCACAGGTCGACGGCGTCGCAGACCACCCCGGGCCGGGCGACACCGTGCACCTGGACCGTGGCGTCGAACTCGCTGTCCGAGAGGTCCACCGCGCCGGGATCGACGGGGTCGATCCGCAACGACAACGCGATCGCGCCGGGTGCCAGGGCGTCCGCCCACGCCCGGAGTTCGGGGGAGGTCTCGGCGTTCCATCCCAGGTAGGGGCCGGCGTCGGCGGCCGGCGACTCGAGTCGCGGGATCGTATCGACGACGGAGGTGAGGAAGTCGCGCAGCACGTCCACCGCGGCGGGGAGGCGAACGTCGGCGGCGGACGGATCCCCGAGCGGAATCGCGCGAGCTTCCGGCGGGAGCGCGGCGGCCAGCAAGCGCAGATGCGACTCGTCCTCGGTGTCGAGGGCTCCGAGCCGCCAGATGTCGCGGCCACTCGGCGCAACCGCGGGAAGGACCTTGCCCGCCGCGACGTATCCGAGAGCGGTGCGGGTGCAGGCAGCCCAGAACGCGACCGATCGGTGCGTCGTGTCGCCGGGTGACAGAGCCAGCAGCATCGGCACCAGGTCGGCGAGGGAAACGCTGTGCGTCGGAACGCTTTCCACGGTGTTCCCGGTTGCCATCCAGGTGCGGGTACGGGCGCCCGGTGGCGGCGGCTCGTCCGGGGAATCGCTCCAGAACACCAGGTGGGAGTCGCGGGGAGGATCGGCGGGCGCGAAGGTGGCCGCACAGGTGGCGAGGATGGGCTCTGCTGTCACTACTGCGCCTTTCGCCTGGTTTATGGTACGCCGTACGTCAACGAGGCGGCGGGCGGAATTGTTCCCGGGCGCCGTGGGAAGATCTCGGCATGGGTAGAAGCGCGACACCGGACGGCGACCCCGCTCGCACCATGGAGTTGCTGTGGGGTGGCGGCAGCACGCCGATATCGCGTCCCCGCAACGGCAAGCCGGGCCTGACGCTCGACCGGATCGTCGAGGCGGCCACCTCGGTCGCGGATGCGGAAGGGCTCGACGCCGTCTCGATGCGCCGGCTGGCAGCCGAGCTCGGCGCAGGCGCGATGTCGCTGTACACGCACGTTCCCGGAAAGACCGAACTGGTCGAGGTGATGCTCGATCGCGCGTTGTCCACCCTCGAACCGGCCGACGACACCGGCGCGGGGTGGCGGGAGCGTCTCGCGGCCGCCGCACACGACTACTTCCAACTGCTGTGCGCGCACCCGTGGATGCTCGGCGTGGTCGCGCTGAGCCGGCCGGTTCTCGGGCCAGGCGGGATGGCCAAATACGAACGGGAACTGCGCGCGGTCGAAGGGCTCGGATTGTCGGACCTCGACATGGACTCCGTCGTCACGCTCCTCGACAGTTTCGTCGCGGGCGCAGCGCGGGCCGCGGTGGACGCGGCCGCGCTCGCCGCCCAGGGTGAGGCGGACAGTGAATGGTGGCAGAGCATCGCTCCGCACTTCGAGAAGGTCTTCGACCCCGACCGGTTCCCGCTGGCCGCCCGGGTAGGAGCCTCGGCAGGAGAACACCACAACGCCGCGTTCGCCCCCGCCCACGCTTTCGAGTTCGGGCTCGCCCGGCTACTCGACGGAGTCGGCGCCCTCATCGTCGACGGCGGAACCGGCGGGGATTAGTTCGGCGGGAACGGCCAGAGTGGTCGGTTCGAGGCGTCCGCGCAGGGTGACGGTGTCGGTGAGTTGCCATTGCTTGCGTTCGTCCTCGGATGCCGCGTCGATCGCACGCTCGGACGCGACGACGTGTCCGGACACATTCTTGGCGAGCTCGGACAACCGCGCAGCCTCGTTCACCGGATCGCCGATCACCGTGTACTCGAAACGCTCGTGGGCGCCGATGTTTCCGGCCACGGCGCGACCCGCCGCCACACCGATCCCCGCATCGCACTCCGATACCTCGTCGGTGAGCCGTTGGCGAAGGGCACGAGCGGCGGAGAGGGCCGCTCCCGCATGGTCGTCGAGTGCTACGGGTGCCCCGAAGATGGCCAGCGCGGCGTCGCCCTCGAACTTGTTGACGAACCCGCCTCGCCTGTCGACCTCGTCGACGACCACGTTGAAAAACCGGTTGAGCAGGTCCACGACCTCCGCAGGCGACCGGGTGGCCGCGATCGTGGTGGATCCGATGATGTCGACGAACAGGACCGCCACGTCACGTTCCTCCCCGCCGAGTTCGGGATTGTGCCGGAGAGCCTGGGACGCCACGTCCTGTCCGACGTGACGTCCGAACAGGTCGCGGATCCGCTCACGTTCGCGGAGTCCCTCGGCCATCCGGTTGAACCCGGTCTGCAGCGCGCCGAGTTCGGTGCCGTCGTATACGACGACCTCGGCGTCGAGATCGCCCTCCGCCACCTTCGCCATGCCCAGCGACACCGAGCGGATGGGTGCTTCGGTGGCGCGCACACTGATCACGACCAGCAGCAGGCCGAACAGCAGGATCACACCGCCCAGCGCGAGGATCGAGACCGCGAGGCTGGTCGGGCTCGCCGGCCGGATGAAACTGAAGATCGCGATGAGCATCAGACCGAGCACGGGAACACCCGTCCCGAGGATCCAGGCCAGTGCGGTGCGGCCGGTGATGCCGAGGGTTCTGCGGGGTCGCGGTCCGTCCGATCCCAGTGCCCGGGCGCCGATGGGGCGCAGCGCGAACTCGGTCAGCAGATAGCAGAACGCGGAGACGGTGATCCCGGCCAGCGCGATCGTGAACGCGACCTTCGGAATGGTCTGGGGATCGATGATGCCGTACAGCGTCGTGAAGAACACCAGCCCGATGCCCCACAACGCCGCCTGGACACGTGTCAGACGCCACGGTGCGCGAAACGCCGCCGACCGGTCGTGGTCCGTGGGCGCGTCGTCCTCCGTCGCCCACCGGAGATCCGACACCAGTCGCTTGGTGCCCCAGGTCACGCCGATCAGGACCGCGCACAGCACGAACACGGGCACTGCGACGAAGTTGGCGATCGTGAACTCGCTCGACCACACACTCGGGCCGGGGACGACGACACTGACGAGAAGGCAGGTGATCACCGCGCCGACCAGATTGGTGAACACCAGAGGGGCGGTCAGCAGCAGCTGGACACGAATGCGGCGCCTGCGGGGACTCTCGTCCGGTGATCCGAGCAACCACGACCCCAGCGGGGCGACGGATCGGCGAGGGCTGCGCATAGTCATTCGAGACTAGTCGGCACGATCCCTTAGGGTGGGCGGGTGCGCCTAGTGATTGCCCGATGCCGAGTCGACTACGTAGGCCGCTTGACGGCACATCTGCCCACCGCTCGTCGCCTGTTGTTGATCAAGGCCGACGGTTCCGTGAGCATCCACGCCGACGACCGCGCCTACAAGCCGCTGAACTGGATGAGCCCGCCCTGCTGGCTCGTCGAAGACACCGTGGAGGACGCCGAAGCGCTGTGGGTGGTGACCAACAAGGCCGGTGAGGAACTGCGGATCACCATCGAGGAGATCGAGCACGACTCCAGTCACGAACTCGGTGTCGATCCGGGGCTCGTCAAGGACGGTGTCGAGGCACACCTTCAGGAGTTGCTCGCCGAACACGTCGAAACGCTCGGCAGCGGTTACACGCTCGTCCGGCGCGAGTACATGACGGCCATCGGTCCCGTCGACCTGCTGTGCCGGAACGCCGACGGGGCTTCCGTCGCCGTGGAGATCAAGCGCCGCGGAGACATCGACGGTGTCGAGCAACTGACCCGGTACCTCGAACTGCTCAACCGGGATCCGCTGCTGGCGCCGGTGAGTGGTGTCTTCGCCGCCCAGCAGATCAAGCCGCAGGCCAAAACCCTTGCCACCGACCGCGGAATCCGGTGCCTCGTGCTCGACTACGAAGCGCTGCGCGGCACCGAGAGCACCGAGTTCCGGCTCTTCTGAGGCCTAGGCTGAAACCGTGCCCCGTCGTAAACCGCAGCGGAAGAACACACGCCGCAGTGCGCCCCCGGACAACTCCGAGGGGTCGCTGTTCGGTAGTGCGCTGATGCGTCAGGAATCCGGGCCCGCCGGCTACGCGGACGAGAGCTTCGTCGTCCGCACGATCCCCGGGGCGCGGGCGACCAAGTCCTACCGGTGCCCCGGCTGCGATCACGACATCCGGCCGGGCGTCGCCCACCTCGTCACCTGGCCGTCCGACTACGGCGGCGCCGAGGACCGGCGGCACTGGCACACCGGGTGCTGGTCGGGACGCAGCACCCGGGGCCTCACGCGCAGGTGGTCCTAGCTTCCCGTCTTCACGGTCCGCTGATCCGCCTGCCGGTTCGCGGGGTTCTTCTCGACGGTGGACAGCACTGCAGTGTCCTCGTCCGAGTTGTCCGTCTCGTCCGCGGAGTTCTTTCCGGACTCGTTCTGCGCAGCCTTACGGTCTGCGGCAGCGCCGGACGCCGACTTGCTGTTCGTGTTCTCGTTCGAGCGCTTCTCGGGGTTCGATGCAGCGGTCTCGGGCTGCGCGTCCAGGAGTTCACTCTCCCGGTTAACTGACGCCAACATCGCCGGAACGGAATCGAGCTGTCCCCGAATTCCCAAGAGCTGCGCCAGGATCCGTCCGCGTAGTACGCGAAGTTCTTCCGCGAGTTCCTTGGCGTGGGCGATCTTGCGCTCCGACTGGTCGGTGGCCGCCTGCAACCTGCGCTCCGCCTCGTGCGTGGCGTCCGCGAGACGACGATGCGCCTCGGCCTTGCTGGTGGACTCGAGTTCGTTGACGGCCGTGATCGTCTTCTGACGGCGCTCGGACATCGCGAGGTCGAAGTCTTCCTGCACCTGCGACCGACGCAGTTCGGCCTCGGCGGCCAGGCGGTCGCGCTCGGCCTGAGCGGCCTCGACGATCTTCGCCGCCTCCGTGCGGGCCTTGGCCATCGTCTGCTCGTGCTGAATCTCGAGAGCACTGCGGCGGTCTTCGAGTTCCGCGACCAGCGACTCGTACTGGCCGCGGAGCTGCGCGCCCTCCTGCTCGGCGACGGAGATCATCTCGGCGGCGTCGGCCTCGGCCTTCGCCCGCACCTCGGACGCCTCGTCCGACGCGAGCCGGAGCATGCGCGAGATGCGGTCGCTCATTCCCTCCGCGGTGGTCGGCGGAACGGACAGGCGGTCGACATCCTTGCGGAGATCGTCGATCTCGTCCCGCGCATCGTCGAGCTGCTTGGCGAGATCCCGCGCCTGCGCCGCCGCGGCGTCGCGGTCGGCGGCAGTGACGCGGAGCTCGGCGTCGAATCGCTCGAAGTAGTTGCGTACCTCGTCCCGGTCGAACCCCTTGCGCACGGTGGAGAAGGGAAGGGGGATCGAACCACGGTCCTGCTCGTTTACCATGGCCGCCAATCTACCTGGGCAAAGTAGAACTTGTCTCTGCGCCTGGTACCCGGCGGCCGGCCACAGCTCTAGTGGGTCGCCGACGGCTCGACGAGCTCGACGAGAACTCCGCCTGCATCCTTCGGGTGAACGAAGTTGATGCGCGAGTCGGCGGTTCCGCGGCGGGGTGCGTCGTACAGCAGCCGCACGCCGCGCTCGCGCAACTGGGCGGAGATGGCGTCGATGTCCGTGACGCGGTACGCGAGCTGCTGGAGGCCGGGACCGCTGCGATCGATGAACTTGGCGATGGTCGAGTTCTCGTTCAACGGTGCGAGAAGCTGCAGCGCGGTGCTGCCCTCGGGGGAGCCGACGACGCTCAGCATCGCTTCGCGCACGCCCTGCTCCTCGTTCACCTCTTCGTGCGTCGACACCATGCCGAGGTGTTCGGAGTACCACGCGATGGCGGCGTCGAGGTCGGGAACGGCGATGCCGACGTGGTCGATGGCGGTCACCAGGTCCGAGGACAGCGGTGACGTGGTCTGGGTGGGGGAGGACTGTGTCATGGTCCCGACGTTAGCGCTACCGTTTCGGTAGTTCTCGTCGGGATGTGACTTCCGTCGCCCCGCACCTGTCTACTCGTCTCACGCGGAGGAAATCGTGACCAGTTCTGTGATCGTCGCCGGAGCCCGGACCCCGATGGGTCGGTTGCTGGGTTCGTTGAAGGATGTGTCGGGTTCGGATCTGGGTGGGGTGGCGATCCGGGGTGCGTTGGAGAAGGCGGGCGTCGCTCCCGAGCAGGTCGAGTACGTGATCATGGGTCAGGTGCTCACGGCGGGCGCAGGTCAGATCCCGGCGCGGCAGGCCGCGGTGGCTGCTGGGATCGGGATGGATGTGCCGGCGTTGACCATCAACAAGGTGTGTCTGTCCGGGATCGACGCGATCGCGCTGGCGGATCAGCTGATCCGGGCCGGCGAGTTCGAGGTGGTGGTGGCAGGCGGTCAGGAGTCGATGTCGCGCGCCCCGCACCTGCTGGAGAAGTCGCGGGAGGGTTTCAAGTACGGCGACGTCACGATGCGCGACCACATGGCCTTCGACGGGTTGTACGACATCTTCACCGATCAGGCGATGGGGAGTCTGACCGAGGCGAAGAACGCGGAGGACGGGCAGCGGATCAGCCGCGAGGAGCAGGACACGTTCGCGGCGGCGTCGCATCAGAAGGCGGCGCGGGCCTGGAAGGACGGGGTGTTCGACGACGAGGTGGTGTCGGTGCCGGTGCCGCAGCGCAAGGGTGATCCCGTGCTGGTCGGCTCCGACGAGGGCGTGCGCGGCGATACGACGGTGGAATCCCTGGCCAGGCTGCGGCCGGCGTTCAGCAAGGACGGCACGGTGACGGCCGGGTCGGCGTCGCAGATCTCCGACGGTGCGGCCGCTGTCGTGGTGATGAGCAAGGCGAAGGCGCAGGAACTCGGGTTGTCGTGGATTGCGGAGATCGGCGCGCACGGGGTCGTGGCGGGTCCGGATTCGACGTTGCAGTCGCAGCCGGCGCGGGCCATCGCGGAGGCGTGCGCGAAGGAAGGAATCGAGCCGAAGGATCTGGATC
The DNA here is from genome assembly GCF_041228765.1 of Rhodococcus wratislaviensis. Taxonomy (NCBI): domain Bacteria; kingdom Bacillati; phylum Actinomycetota; class Actinomycetes; order Mycobacteriales; family Nocardiaceae; genus Rhodococcus; species Rhodococcus wratislaviensis. Next base: position 3,431,175 of record NZ_CP150488.1, read on the forward strand.
TGGTGGAGATCAACGAGGCGTTCGCGGCGGTGGGGATCGCGTCGACGCGGGAGCTGGGGCTGGATCCCGAGATCGTGAACGTCAACGGCGGGGCGATCGCGATGGGGCATCCGCTGGGGATGTCCGGCGCGCGGATCGCGTTGCATCTGGCGCTGGAGTTGCGTCGTCGTGGTGGGGGTGTGGGCGCTGCGGCACTGTGCGGTGGTGGCGGTCAGGGCGACGCCCTGATCGTGCGCGTACCCAAGGCCTGAGACGACGACAGTCCGTGGTGGTGTATCTCACACCACTACGGGCTGTCGTAGATGGTCGGGCACAATGGTCGGCATGGCGAACGTCTTCGATCTCAGCACCACGGCCAAGCGCTTCCGATTTGTCGCAATTCTGGAGGCATTCACCTGGCTCGGCCTCCTCATCGGCATGGCCTTCAAGTACCTGCCCGCCGACGGCAACGAGATCGGCGTGAAGATCTTCGGGCCCATCCACGGCGGCGTCTTCGTCCTGTACCTGCTCATCTCGCTGTGGACCGCCCGCAAGCTGAGCTGGAATCTGGTGACCACCTTCTGGGCGCTCGTCGCCAGCGTCCCGCCGTTCGGCACCGTCGTGTTCGAGGTCTGGGCCGCCCGCGCCGGCCGGATGGCCGAGCTGTCCCGGTCGAGCGCCGTGAAGAGCGAACCGTCGCTCGTCTGATCCACTCGGCGGTAGGCACGGCCCGCATTCCGGTGCGCGCTCAAATCGTGACAAACTGGTGGACGTGACTCGACCAGGTTCTCGTCTGTCAGCGCGTTCCTCAGCAGTGGCCGCAGCCATGAGCGGAGCAGTCGATCTCTCCGCCCTCAAGGAGCGTGCGGCCGCTCCGCCCCCGCAGGCACCCACACCCTCCGGGGACGGTGCCGCCGCTCCGGCCGCCCCCGGCGGCACCGGACTCACACCCGTCATCGACGTCACCGAGGCGACGTTCGAGGCCGAGGTACTCGTCCGGTCCCAGCAGGTCCCGGTCGTCGTCGACCTGTGGGCCACCTGGTGCGAGCCGTGCAAACAACTCTCACCCCTGCTCGAGAAGCTGGCACACGAGGCCGGCGGCACCTGGGTGCTCGCCAAGGTCGACGTCGACGCCAACCCGCGCATCGCGCAGGCCTTCGGCGTCCAATCCGTTCCGACCGTGGTCGCCATCGCCGGCGGACAGCCGCTCGCCGACTTCCAGGGCGCACAGCCCGAACCGCAACTGCGTCAATGGCTCGCCGCCGTCCAGCAGGCAACCGCCGGAAAGCTGTCCGGACCGCCGGCCGGCGACGGCGCCGAGGACGAGCCCGAGCCGGAGGACCCGCGCTTCGTCGCGGCCGAGGCGGCGCTCGACGAAGGCGACCTGTCGGCAGCCGAAGCCGAGTTCCAGAAGATCCTCGACGAGGAACCGGCCAACGCCGAGGCGCAGGGCGCGATCCGTCAGGTGCGTTTCCTCGCCCGCGTGCAGTCCGTCGATCCCGGTGCCGTCGCCGCGGCGGACGCCGCCCCGAACGACATCGACGCCCAGCTGCAGGCCGCGGACGTCGAGCTCTACTCCCAGGCCCCCGACGCGGCGTTCGCCCGTCTCATCGGTGTCGTCGCCCGCAGCGCCGGCGACGACAAGACGCGGGTACGGACTCGTCTGCTCGAACTGTTCGAACTGTTCGACCCGGCCGAGCCGGTTGTCATGACCGCGCGCCGGAAACTCGCCGCCGCACTGTACTGACGAGGAACCGGGGTGAGTGCTGTCGGCACTCACCCCGGTCACCCCGCTCGCCGGCGGTCAGCTCCGAACGCGCTCCACCCGTCCGACCAGGAGGACGTAGGACGCGATCCCGACCGCGGTCACCACGGTCATGTAGACGAATCCCGGCGCGAAGCTGTCGTCGGTGACGAGCAACCCGATCACGATGGGTGTCGCGATCGACGACAGGTTGCCGATGAAGTTGAACATGCCACCGGTGAGCCCCAGCAGGCGTTCCGGTGCGAGTGCCGACACCAGCGACCACGTGATCGACGCGAGTCCGTTGCCGAAGAACGCGATGGACAGGAACACGATCACCATCGCGGTCGAGTCGGTGAAGTTGGCGCCGATCATCGCGACGGTCAGCAACAGGCCCACGATGATCGGACCCTTGCGGGCGACTCCGAGAGACACTCCCTTGCGCAGCAGGAAATCGGAGAACACCCCGGAGAACAGCACGCCGACGAGTGCCGCGACGAACGGCAGCGAGGCGAGAAATCCGGATTTGATGTAATCCATGTCCCGGTACTCGACGAGGTACGTGGGGAACCAGGTGAGGAAGAACCACAGCGTCGACGTGAGGCAGAACTGCCCCAGGTAGATTCCCCACAGCTTGCGCCGACCGAGGACGGTGGCGACATCGTTCCGGGTCACGGCGGGACGTTCGGGTTGCTGCTCGTCCACGAGGTCGACGAGTCCGCCGCCGTCGCGGATCAGGTCGATCTCGGCGTCGTTCGCTCGCGAGTCGCGTGGCTCCCGGTAGAACGCGTACCACACGGCACCCCAGATCGCTCCGATCGTTCCGGTCACGATGAAGACCCAGTGCCAGGACAGCACCGACTGCAGCCAGGACAGGAAGGGCGTGAGCAGGGCAAGTCCGATGAACTGTCCGGACGTGTAGAAGCCGATCACCGTCGCACGTTCACGCTCGGGGTACCAGGCCGTCGCGACCCGGTTGTTGATCGGATACGCGGGCGCCTCGAACACGCCGACCAGCAGGCGCAACGCGATGAGCGCCACGAAGCCGCCGATGACTCCCATGAACGCGGTCGCGACCGACCACAGGATGAGGCACGCGGGGTAGAGCAGTCTCGGGGGAATCCGGTCGACCAGCCAACCACCGGGAATCTGCAGCGCCGCATACGTCCAGCCGAACGCCGACAGCAGAAGTCCCTGCTGCGCCTTGGAGAGATCCATTTCGTCCGCGATCGCGGGCATCGCGATCGACAGGTTTGCCCGGTCCATGTAGTTGATGACGACGGTCACGAACAGCATCACCGCGATGAGAACGCGCGCCTTCGACGCCTGCGCCGCGCCCGAAGTGGACTTGCCGATCTTCTGGGTCTGCACCATTGCCCTCACCACTCCGCAAAGGATCCGTCGCTGTGGCGCCAGACCGGGTTTCGCCAGCGATGTCCTTCGGCGGCCCGCTCGATGACGTACTCCTCGTTCACCTCGATGCCCAGTCCTGGACCGGTGGGGATCCGGACCTGGCCGTCCGCATAGGTGAACACGGACGGGTCGACGAGATAGTCGAGGAGATCGTTCGACGTGTTGTAGTGGATGCCGAGGCTCTGTTCCTGGATCGTCGCGTTGTAACAGCCCGCGTCGATCTGCAGGCACGTGGCCAGGGCGATCGGTCCGAGGGGGCAGTGCAGAGCGAGTGCCACGTCGTACGCCTCGGCCATGTGCGCGATCTTCCGGGCCTCGGTGATGCCGCCGCAGTGCGACGGATCGGGCTGGATGATGTCCACCGCCCCGGACGCGAGGACGGTTTTGAAATCCCAACGGGAGAACAATCTCTCACCCAGCGCGATCGGGATCGGCGACTGTCGCAGCACGTCGACGAAACCGTCGACGTGCTCGGACAGGACCGGTTCCTCCACGAACATCAGCCGGAACGGTTCGAGTTCCTTCAGCAGCACCTTGGCCATCGGCTTGTGCACCCGGCCGTGGAAATCGACGCCGATACCGATGTTCGGGCCCACCGCGTCCCGCACCGCGGCGACATTCGCGAGGCACTGGTCCACCTTGTCCCAGGAGTCCAGGTACTGCAGTTCCTCCGTGCCGTTCATCTTCACGGCGGTGAACCCCCGGTCGACCACTTCACGCGCCGCCTTCGCGGTGTCCGAGGGTCGGTCGCCGCCGATCCAGGAATTGACCTTGATCCGGTCCCGGACGCGGCCGCCGAGAAGCTCGTACGCAGGCACGCCGAGGGCCTTGCCCTTGATGTCCCACAGGGCCTGGTCGATGCCGGCCAGTGCACTCATGTGGATGCCGCCGCCGCGGTAGAAACCCGAGCGGTACATGACCGTCCACAGGTCTTCGATCTGCGTCGGATCCTGGCCGATCAGGTAGTCGGACAGTTCCTCCACAGCGGCGGCGACGGACGCGGCCCGGCCTTCGAGCACCGGTTCGCCCCAGCCGACCACGCCGTCGTCCGTCTCGATCCGCAGGAACAGCCACCTGGGGGGAACGGCGTACGTGGTGAGTGACGTGATCTTCATGGAGTCCTCCTGTGCGGGGATGTGGTGGTGGCCCGGTGGTCGTAGGTGTCGGTTCAGGCGGCGTCGGCGGACCAGATGTCCATCAGGGTGAGTGCGCGGTCGCGGACGGTGTCGGCGGCGTCCCCGGGCCGGTACAGGCAGGTGCCGAGTCCCGCGCCGCCCGCGCCCGCGGCGGCCCACTCGGCGAGGTTGGTGCGGTCGACTCCGCCGACTGGGAGCAATTCGACCTCCGTCGGCAGGACGGCCCGCCAGGCCTGCATCCCGGCTGTTCCGACGGAGTCGGAGGGAAACAGTTTGATGCTGCGCGCTCCCGCACCGACGGCGTGAAATGCCTCGGTCGGAGTAGCCGCTCCCGGGTAAGGGTGCAGGTTGCGGGCGACGGCGGCCTCGATGACCTCGACGTCGGTGTTGGGGGAGACGATGATCCGGGAGCCGGCTGCTTCGGATCGGATCACGTCGGCGACGCTGAGGACGGTTCCGGCCCCGACGACGCAGACGTCGCCGACGGCCGCCGCCAACCGCTCGATCGAGTCGAAGGGTCGCGGCGAGTTCAGTGGAACCTCGATCGCCGTGAACCCGGCGTCGACGAGGGCCGAACCGACGGCGACGATCTCGTCCGGGGTGATGCCGCGCAGAATGGCGATCAATCCGGTCGTGGTGGCGGTGGCTGTGGTGCTCATGAAGACTCCTTCTCGAGATCGGTGAACTGCGCCGGGCCGAGCAGCCCCGCATCGGTCGCCACACGCCACAAACCGTGTGCTGCGGCCTCCTCGGCGACGATGTCGGAGACGATGCCGTGGACGCGCAGTGCGGCTGCGTAGCGCCGGCAGAGGTCGGCGTTTCCGCACAACAGGATTCGGCTTTCGGCGGTGTAGTGGGGCACGAGATGCCGGATCTCGTCGGCGATGATCACGCCGGAGACGTAGTCGGGAAGCGACGCCGGATCGAGGAGTCCGTCGAGCACGAGCGCTCGCGCTCCGAACAGCTCCGCGGGCAATCCACGTGACGGTGTCGACGTTCCGGTGGTGAGGCCCCGCTCGAACGCGGCGTCGTCGCGCACGGCGGTGGTCGCGGTGCGGCCGAGGATGCCGTGCTGGATCACCAGCCCGTACAACTCGCCCGACATCGATGTGGCGAACGAGACGATCTTGCGGTTCTCGACTCGTGCCCACTTGCTGTGTGTTCCGGGGAGCACGATCGTGAGCGGTCGGTCGGCCGGCGGGAGCAGGCCCAGAGCCCCGATGATCTGCGTCTCCTCGCCCCGCATGACATCGCCGGCCACTGTGCCGTCGGCCGCGGGGGCGACGCGCAGGCCGGGTACGAGGTGCAGTACTCCGCGGGGGTGGTTGACCGTCGTCAGGTCGTCCGCGTCGATCGCGAGATCGGTCGGGGTGGTCAGGTAGCCGGCTTCACGCCAACCCTGGGCGCTGCCGACCATGCCGCAGGCGATCGCCGGGAGATCGGGGGCGGCCGCGATCCAGTCGCCACAGGCCTCGTCGAACGCGGCCTCGTAGGCACGGGTGCGTGATGCGGGGTCGTCGCCGGCGGTGCCGAGCAATCCGAAGTCCGGCCGGCGCACGTCCAGAATGCGGCCGCCGTCGCCGAGGAGCCAGGCACGCTGCGACGACGTGCCCCAGTCGAGGGCGATCAGGCGCGGTGTCGGGGGAGCGGGGGTGTTCTGGATCACGCGAACCACTATCGGACGCGAATCCCATAATGACGAATACGGTCCCTATATGTGGGACAGTGGGGTGTGGCGAATCCGACGTACGACATTCCACCCGGCACGCAAACACTCGCCCGGGGGCTGGCAGTCGTCCGCGCCGTCTCCGACGGGGCCCAGGATCTCCGCGCGGTCGTCGAGAGCACCGGGCTGGGGCGCAGCACAGCGCACCGGCTCGTGCAGTTGCTGGTCCACGAGGGCTATCTCCGGAGCGGAAGCCGTGGCTACACACTCGGGCCGACGTTGATCGAACTGGGTTTCAAGGCGCTGCACGGCAACCCGCTGCCCGTCGTCGCGCGCCCGATCCTCGAGGAATTGTCGGCGCACGTCCACGACACCGTGCACCTGGCGGTCGAGGACGGCGGCTCGGTGCTGTATCTCGACAAACTGCCGGGGTCGCGGGGCGCCGAGATGCGCTCCCGCATCGGTCACCGCATGCCGCTGACCCGCGCCGGTGTCGGAAAGGCGCTGCTGCTGGACTCGGCCGACCGCTGGGATGCGCTGTACGAGAGCGATGCCGCGCAGGGAGCGCGGCCACCGAGCCCCCGCGGCTTGGCGGACTTCCGCGCGCGCATGGAGGACTACGCGCGGAGGGGCGCGGCGATGGACCTCGAGGACAACGAACCCGGAATCCGCTGCGTGGCGGCGCCGGTGCGGGACGCGTCGTGCGCGATCGTCGGTGCGATCAGCGTGTCGGCCACGAGCCCGTACATGCCCGACGAGCGGATGCGCGGCCTCGTGCCGGTCGTGTGCCGGGCCGCCGGGCGGATCTCCGCGGCGCTCGGCTACCGGGAGATCTGAGACGGCGGCCGGGTGGCGTCACGCGGGGGGACGGTCAGCGGTACCGGCCCTCGCAGGCCTGCTCGCCGCCGAGCACTCCGGTGCGGAACGCGTCCACCCGGGAGAATCCGCTCGGCACGGTCTCCCCGTTGACGTCACTCGCGGCGAGTCCGTCGGTGAGCAGCCCCGAGACGGCCTCGTCGAGGTCGCCGGGCGACAGCCACACGCTGCCCGCCTCCAGGGTGGCGGGACTGTCCGGGCTCAACGCGCTGGTGATGACACCCGAAAGGCAGGCGGCTCGCAGCGCGGTCTGGGGTGAGTGCAGATCGTTGCCCCGGTCCCGCTGCAACGCCAGGGTGTACCGCGAGGCGAGCAGGACGTACGCGTTGTAGTCGCCGGTGAGCTTGGTCTGGAAGAGTTCGCGCCTACCCTGGCGTCCCGGTGTGCCGCGTTCGGCGAGGGCATCGACACTGACCCCGATCGTGTTGGTGGCCGGGCAGTAGGACACCGGTTCGGTCGCATCGGCGTCCGCGCAGTCGAGGTCGGCGCCGTCGAGTTGCAGCGTGGGGGGATCGCGGAGATCGAAGATCTGCTGGAAGGACGTGAAGAACGCCTCGAGGGACTCCTCGGTGACGGGGAGTTCGCCGTCGTCGGTCTCGTCGGCGAACCGCTGAGGCAGATCCGCGCGACGTGAGTCGATCTCCTTCTCGTCGATGCGCGTGCACGATGCCGGACCGTCCGTGAATCCGATCTGGGTGGCGGTGACGCGTTCGAACGCCGAGCCGTGCACGTTGTCGGGATCGTTCGGGTCGGTGTCACCGATGGCCACCGCGGACGCGAGTACCTTGTTCAGCCCGTCCGACGTGTTCAGCGTGAAGTGGGTCGCCTTGTCTTCCGCGATGTACCGCATGAACGCCCCCGCGAAGCAGTCGGCCTGCTGTTCCCGCACGATGCCGCCGCCCACGTTCTCGTCGGCGATACCCGCCTTCGTCTGGACGGCGTGCCCGTACTCGTGTGCCAGCACGAAGACGGCGGCGACGACACCGAACTTCTCCACGACCTCGGGCAGCAGCAGCGCCCGGTCCCAGCCGATCGTGTGGTCGGTGCTGCAGTAGCCGGCGTTGAGGAGTTCCTCGGTGCTGTCGCCGCAGAAGCGCGGGCCGTCGGACTCGCGCGGATCCCAGGAGATCAGTTCCTCGACCGGCTCGAAGTTGCGCTGGAACAGCGCCGGGAACTCGGTGCGCCAGTAGTCCTCGATGTCGCTCACCGCGTTGGCGGCCATCGTGTCGATGTCACCGCCGTCGCTGCCGGTGACGGGGAGGTCGGCGTCGGGCACGCCCTTGCGGGCACCGCTCGGACCCGACGTGGCATCCAGACCCGCCACCTTGAACGGATCGTCGTAGATGGACGCGGCCTCGCCGTCCACCGACCGCGTACACCCGGACAGGACGACCGCAGTCACGGCCAGAACGCCCATGCTCGCAGCCCACTGCCGACGCCGGGTCAGCAAGGCCGTGCCTTCATCAACGCTCCAGACTCATCCAGATCGCGCCGTTCGCGGGCAGTGCCACCTCCGCGGAGGCGGGACGGCCGTGCCACGGCTGCGACGTTGCCGTCACCGCACCGAGATTTCCCCAACCCGATCCCGCGTAGACCTCGGCGTCGGTGTTGAGAATTTCACGCCATTCGCCCCGTTCTGGCAAGCCCACACGATAATTCGCATGCGGGGAACCCGAGAAATTGAACAGGCAGGCCAGGATCGACCCGTCGGTGCCGTAGCGCAGGAAGCTCAGGACGTTGTTCGCGGTGTCGTTGGCGTCGATCCAGGAGAAGCCGCCCGGTGAGGTGTCGAGAGTCCACAGCGCCGGGCGCTCGCGGTACGTGGCGTTGAGGTCGTGGACGAGCCGGAGCAGGCCGCGGTGGAAGCCGCCGGTGTACGGGTCGTCGAGCTGGTACCAGTCGAGTCCGCGCTCCTCGGACCACTCCCCGGTCTGCCCGAATTCCTGACCCATGAACAGCAGTTGCTTGCCGGGATGCGACCACATGTACGCCAGCAGCGCGCGTACACCGGCGGCCTTCGCGTAGTCGTCGCCGGGCATCCGCGTCCACAGTGTGCCCTTGCCGTGCACCACCTCGTCGTGGCTGATGGGCAGCAGATAGTTCTCGCTCCACGCGTACATCAGGGAGAACGTGATCTCGTGATGGTGATAGCTGCGGTGGACAGGATCGTGTGCCATGAAACCGAGGGTGTCGTGCATCCACCCCATGTTCCATTTCATGTTGAAACCGAGACCGCCGACGTTGGTCGCACGGGTGACACCCGGCCACGCCGTCGACTCCTCGGCGATGGTGACGACCCCGCGGTGCTGCTTGTGGACCGTGGCGTTGGTCTCCTGCAGGAAGGCGACGGCCTCGAGGTTCTCCCTGCCGCCGTGGATGTTCGGCGTCCAACCGCCCTCCGGCCGCGAATAGTCGAGGTACAGCATCGATGCCACCGCGTCGACGCGCAGACCGTCCACGTGGAACTCGTCGAGCCAGTACAGCGCGTTCGCGACGAGGAAGTTGCGCACCTCGCGCCGCCCGAAATCGAACACATACGTTCCCCAGTCGAGCTGCTCGCCGCGCTGGGGATCGCTGTGCTCGTAGAGTGGTGTGCCGTCGAAACGTGCCAGCGCCCACTCGTCCTTCGGGAAGTGGGCGGGAACCCAGTCGACGATGACCCCGATGCCGGCGGCGTGCAGGTGGTCGACGAACCACCGGAAGTCGTCGGGGGAGCCGAACCGTGACGTGGGTGCGTAGTACGACGTGACCTGGTATCCCCACGAACCGCCGAACGGGTGCTCGGCGACCGGCAACAGTTCGACGTGCGTGAATCCCGTCTCGGTGACGTGGGCAGCGAGTTGTTCGGCCATCTCGCGGTAGTTCAGCCCGGGCCGCCACGAACCGAGATGAACCTCGTACACGCTCATCGGGGACTGCGCCGGCTCGGTGGCCGCGCGCTGCGCCAGCCATTCGGCGTCGTTCCATTCGTACGTGCTCACCGACACCCGGGACGCCGTGGCGGGCGGGACCTCGGTCGCGAACGCCATGGGATCGGCCTTGTCGCGCACACTGCCGTCGGGTCCGTGGACCCGGAACTTGTACAGGTCGCCGACCTCGATGCCGGGAATGAACAACTCCCACACCCCGGTGGACCCGAGCACCCTCATCGGGTAGTGCCGCCCACCCCACCCGTCGAAATCGCCGATCACACTCACCCCGCGGGCATTGGGAGCCCACACGGCGAACGAGGTGCCCGTGACGGTGCCGTCGGGAGTGTCGTAGCGGCGGCGGTGCGCGCCGAGGATCTCCCACAGCCGCTCGTGCCTGCCCTCACCGAACAGGTGCAGGTCGAGTTCCCCGAGCGTGGGCAGGAACCGGTACCCGTCGGCGGAGACGTCGTTGTGACCACCCGGCCACGTCGTCGACAGCCGGTAGTCCATCAGATCCCGGTACGGGACGAGTGCACCCCACACACCGTGCGCCAGGTGTTCCAGAGAGAAGCTCGTCCCGCCGATGACGGCGTCGACGGCCTCGGCGTGGGGGCGCAGTGCGCGGATCACCGTGCCGTCGGGGTGCGGATGCGCGCCCAGGATCGAGTGCGGGTTGTGGTGCTCGCCCCTTGACAGAAGGTCGAGGTCGGCGGCGTCCGGTGCGATGGCGACAGGCGGTTCGACGGTCACTATGTACCTCCGCGGTAGGCCAGTTTCGTTCTGGCCGGATAGGGAATCGACGGTAATGCCAGGATATGGGCCACCGCGCGCCAGGGCTCCAGGCGCACGAAGTTGGTCTGCCCCCAGTGATACTGCTCCCCGGTGACCTCGTCGAGCACGGTCAGGTGGTCGTGCCAGTCGCGGCCCAGCGCCGGCATGTCCAGCCACACGTTGCCCTGCTCGGCGCCGTACGGGTTGAGGTTGATCACCGTCAGCACGGCATCCCCGGTGGTGGCGTCGAACTTGGAGTAGGCGATCAGGGCGTCGTTGTCGGCGTGGTGGAAATGGATGTTGCGCAACTGCTGCAGGGCCGGATGCAGCCTGCGGATCCGGTTGAGCGCGGTGATCCACGGTTCGAGGGACTCGCCGCGCGCGGCGGCACCCTCGAAATCGCGGGGCCGCAACTGATACTTCTCCGAGTCGAGGTACTCCTCACTTCCCGGTCGCACCGGAACATGTTCGTACAGTTCGTATCCCGAGTACACACCCCAGGTGGGCGACAGGGTCGCCGCCAGCGCGGCGCGCAGGGCGAACATTCCCGGGCCACCGGTCTGCAGGCTCTCGTGCAGGATGTCCGGGGTGTTGACGAAGAGGTTGGGGCGTGCCTCGTCGGCCTTGGCGGCGATCTCCTTGCCGAACTCCGTCAGCTCCCACTTGGCCGTCCGCCACGTGAAATACGTGTAGGACTGGGTGAAACCGCGGCGGGCGAGACCGTACAGCCGCGCGGGACGGGTGAACGCCTCGGACAGGAACAGGACGTCCGGATCCGACTTCTTGACCTCGGCGATCAGCCACTCCCAGAAGTCCGGCGGCTTGGTATGCGGGTTGTCGACCCGGAAGATCTTGACGCCCGCCGCAACCCAGTGCCGGACGACCCGCAGGACCTCCGCGTAGATGCCGTCGCGGTCGTCGTCGAAGTTGACCGGGTAGATGTCCTGGTACTTCTTCGGCGGATTCTCGGCGTAGGCGATGGTGCCGTCGGGGAGCACGGTGAACCATTCGGGGTGTTTCTTCGCCCACGGATGGTCCGGTGCGGCCTGCAGGGCCAGGTCGATCGCCACCTCCATGTGCAGCTTCCGGGCGGCAGCGATGAACGCCTTGAAATCGCGCATCGTCCCGAGCTCGGGATGAATCGCGTCGTGGCCGCCCTCGTCCGAGCCGATGGCCCACGGCGAACCGACGTCGTCGGGGCCCGGTGTCAGCGTGTTGTTGGGGCCCTTCCGGTTGATCTTGCCGACCGGGTGGATGGGCGGCAGGTACACCACGTCGAATCCCATCGACGCAATGCGGGGAAGCGCGGCCACCGACGTGGCGAACGTGCCGTGCCGCGGCTTGCCGTCCTCGTCCCAGCCGCCGGTGGATCGCGGGAAGAACTCGTACCACGACCCGAACAGGGCACGCGTGCGATCGACGAGCACGGTGTGCGGTTCGCTCTTCGTGACGAGATCGCGCAGCGGATGTGCGCGCAGCAGTTCGGTGACGTCCGACCCGAACGCCGGGGCCACGCGTTCGGAGAGGTGACGGTCGGAACGCAGCGACGCCGCGACCCCGGCGAGCCGCGAGCGGTCCGCGCGGGGGACGCCCTTCGCGGCACGCTCGAACAACCGCGCACCGATCTCGAGGTCGTTGGCCAGTTCGGCCGGCCCCTGTCCCACCGCCAGCTTGGCCTCGACCGCGTGCTTCCACGTCGTGACCGGATCACTCCAGGCCTCGATCCGGAACGTCCAGACGCCCTCGCCGGTCGGGGTGAAGGAACCGTCGACGGTGTCGGGCACCGGACCGCCGGTCATCGGAATGCGGAAGGTCGCGGAGCCGCCCGACGCGGCACTGCGCGGTCCCCGCACCGCGAGCGTGGCGGCCACGGCGTCGTGACCTTCACGCCACACGGTTGCCCGGACGGGAAACACCTCACCCACAACGGCCTTGGCGGGATACCGACCGCACCCGATGTTCGGTTCCACGTCGTCGATACCGAGTCGACCTGTCACGCTGGGCTCCGTTCCATAGCCGGAAGTTGCCGGCGGCTCGTGGGCTGGGCCGCCCGTTCAACCGTAATGGAGTCGACCGGTTCCTGTCCGTATTGCAGATCTGACGTCGACCCGCCCCGACACGGCGCAACGACGCCCGTAGTGCGTTATCGTTCGCGAGGTGAAAGCCTTGCGTCGGTTCACTGTCCGAGCCCACCTTCCGGAGCGGCTCGCTGCCCTCGGTCCGCTGTCCACCAATCTTCGCTGGTCGTGGCATCCGGCCACGCAGGAACTGTTCGGATTGCTGGACGCGGAGCTGTGGCGGCAGGTGCAGTTCGACCCGGTCCGGATGCTCGGTGAGGTCGATCCGGCGCGCCTGGACGAACTGGCCGAGGACGTCGCGTTCCTGGCCCGGCTCGACGCCGCCGCCGCCGACCTCGACGACTACCTGTCCCGGCCCCGCTGGTATCAGAACCAGCAGGCCAAGGGTGTGTCGCTGGACGGTGGGATCGCGTATTTCTCAATGGAGTTCGGGGTCAGCGAGGTGCTGCCCAACTACTCCGGCGGGCTCGGAATTCTCGCGGGCGACCACCTGAAGGCGGCGTCCGATCTGGGCCTGCCGCTGATCGGTGTCGGCCTGTTGTACCGCTCGGGTTACTTCCGGCAGTCGCTGACCGCGGACGGCTGGCAGGCCGAGCACTACCCGCCGCACGACCCGCAGGGCCTGCCGCTGCGGCTGCTCACCGAGTCCGGGCCGCAGTCGTCCGATGGGGCGCCCGTCCTCGTCCACGTCGCCATCCCCGGTGGCCGGGTTCTGCGCGCCCGCGTGTGGATCGCCCAAGTGGGACGGGTCCCGCTGCTGCTGCTCGACTCCGACATCGCGGAGAACGACGCCGAGATGCGAGGCGTCACCGACCGTCTGTACGGCGGCGACCAGGATCACCGCATCAAACAGGAGATCCTCGCCGGTATCGGCGGTGTCCGTGCCGTGCGCGCCTACACCCACGCCTACGGTCTGCCCGACCCCGCCGTCTTCCACATGAACGAGGGACATGCGGGTTTCCTCGGCATCGAGCGGATCCGTGAACTGGTCACCACCGGCGGACTCGACTTCGACGAGGCGCTGGCCACGGTCCGGGCAGGCACGGTCTTCACGACCCACACCCCGGTTCCCGCGGGAATCGACAGGTTCCCGGCCGACCTCGTGCGGCACTACTTCGGCGGCGACAACGGTGCGAACGAATCCTCGCTGCTGCCGGGGCTGACGATCGACCGGATCCTCGGCCTCGGCCGCGAACCGGATCCGTCGGTGTTCAACATGGCCCACATGGGCCTGCGGCTCGGGCAACGGGCTAACGGTGTGTCCAAGCTGCACGGCATCGTCAGCCGCGAGATGTTCCAGCCGCTGTGGCAGGGATTCGACGCCGAGGAGGTGCCGATCGGCTCGGTGACCAACGGTGTCCACGCGCCCACCTGGGCCGCACCGGAATGGATCGATCTCGCCACCCGCATCCTGGGCCCCGAACTGGTGGAGGAGGCTCGCGGCTGGGAGCGGCTGCAGGACCTGTCCGCCGAGGAGCTGTGGTCCACCCGCAACACGCTGCGCGGGAAACTGGTCGAGGAAGTGCGCCGCCGGGTACGCGCATCCTGGATCGAACGCGGTGCCACGTCCGCCGAACTCGGCTGGACGGACGAGGTGTTCGACCCGAACGTGCTCACCGTCGGCTTCGCCCGGCGGGTGCCCACCTACAAGCGATTGACGCTCATGCTGCGCGACCCCGAGCGGCTCCGGGCCCTGCTCCTCGACGAGAAGCGCCCCGTGCAGCTGGTGGTGGCCGGGAAGAGCCACCCCGCGGACGACGGCGGGAAGGCCCTCATCCAGCAGGTCGTGCGTTTCGCCGACGCCGCCGACGTCCGTCACCGCATCACCTTCCTCCCCGACTACGACATGTCGATGGCGCGGTACCTCTACTGGGGTTGCGATGTGTGGCTCAACAATCCGCTGCGCCCGCTCGAGGCGTGTGGCACGTCGGGCATGAAGTCCGCCCTCAACGGCGGACTGAACCTGTCGATCCGTGACGGCTGGTGGGACGAGATGTTCGACGGCGAGAACGGCTGGGCCATCCCGACCGCGGACGGCGTTCTCGACGAGACGCGGCGTGACGATCTCGAGGCCAGCGCACTGTACGAACTGCTCGAGCGCGCCGTCCTGCCGAGGTTCTACGACCGCGCGGACGGCCTGCCGGTGCGCTGGGTGGAGATGGTCCGTCACACGCTGCAAAACCTCGGACCCAAGGTGCTCGCGTCGCGAATGGTGCGCGACTACGCCGTCCAGTACTACGCGCCCGCCGCCGAATCGGCCCGGACGGTGGCTGAAGAGAACTTCGCCGGCGCCCGTGAACTCGCCGCGTACCGTCGCCGCGTCGAGGCCGCCTGGCCGTCGGTGACGGTCCTGCAGGTCGACGGCGCCGGGCTGCCCGACACCCCTGAGATCGGGGCCAATCTGGTGCTCCGTGCCCGCATCCGTCTCGGCGAACTGGCCGTCTCGGACGTCACCGTGCAGGCGGTGATCGGGAAGGCCGGACCGGACGAGGAGCTCACCGACATCGTGACGGTCCCGATGACCCACTCCGCCTCGGACGGGTCGGGGGAACTGTTCGTCGCCGACCTGGCCCTGCCGCTGTCCGGGTCGGTCGGATACACGGTGCGGGTCCTGCCGCACCACAGACTGCTCGTCGACCCGTCGGAGCTGGGTCTGGTGACGGTGCCGAACCCCTGACCGGCGCTACCGAGCCGTCACCGGCCGACGTCCCGGCGTTGGAATCCGGTGACGGCGGCGAGGAACAGGGCCGCCGCGAGAAGCAGCAGGACCACGAGGGGAGTGGCCGAGAAACTCTCGGCAGGCAGGGTCGGCGTGTAGTGGAAGGGGGAGAACACCCCGAACCAGTCCGGGAGGACTTCCCCGAACATTCCGGCGACCAGAACATAGCCCAGGAAGGCCCACAACGCCGGCAGCGCGCGGGGGATGAGTCCGTAGACGGCCGCGCAGGAACCGACGAGCACGAGCACCGCCGGCACGGTGTTCAGGGCTGCGCCGATCAACCGGCCGAGCGCGCCCGCATCGGACAGCGTGAACGCCGCGGTGATCCCCATGCCGACCCCCGCCGCCACCGCGATCGCGACGGCCGCACCCGCGATCACGGCCAGCTGGCCGCCGAGCCACGACGCCCGCGACACGGGGGTGGCCAATGCCTCCTCGGCGCGACCGGACGATTCCTCGGAGCGGATGGATATGACGGCACCGACGGCGTACATCGCCGCCATCACCACCAGGAACACCAGATACAGGGCGAAGGCACCGTCGGCCGCCGCCGCGGCGCCACCCGGCAGCAGCTGTGCGAGATCGGGATCCTGGTCGATGAAATCGCTGATCTGCCTGCCGAGTGAACCGATGGGCAGCGACAGCGCGAACACACCGACACCCCAGGCGAGGATCTGGCCGCGCTGCTGACGCGCCGCCAGCGCGGTGACACCGGTCAGGCGGGGCGACGCCTCGGCGCGCCCGGCCCGCGGCGGAAGCAGCCCCGCCCCGACGTCCCGGCGACCGATGGCGGCATACGCGCACGCGACGGTCAGCGCCGCTGCGACGATGCCGATCAGCAACGGCCACCAGCGTTCGTCGACGTAGGCGCGGGTGGCCTGCGACCAGCCGATCGGCGACACCCACGTCAGCAGGCTCCCGCTGTGTCCCTGTTGCACGTCGCCCACCGCACGCAGCAGATACGCAATGATGATCGCGGAGATCCCGACACCGCTCGCAGTGCGGGCGTGTTCGGTGAACTGGGAGGCCAGCGCCGACAGCGAGGTGAACACGAGGCCCACCACCAGCACACCCGCGGACATGTTCAGCGAACCCGCCGGAGGCAGGCCCACCCCGAGCAGCCCGATGACGAGCAGAAGAGCGACGAAGACATTGGCGAGCGCCGCCGAGAGCAACCCTGCCGTGATTCCCGCATACCGGCCGACGACACCGGCGCGTACCAGTTCCGTGCGTCCGGACTCCTCCTCGGCCCGCAGATGCCGCGTCACCAGGAGCACCGACATGATCGCCACGGCCACCATCGTCATGCCGGCGATCTCGTTGGCCACCATCGCACCGAGCGTGTAGTCGTCCAGGCCGTACCCCGGTCCGGCGAGTGCGGTGGCGGCCGGGGACGAGATGAGTTCGGCACGGGCCTGCCGGGATTCGGCGGTCGGGTAGATGGTGGAGTAACTCGACGCGATCAGGACGGTGAGGCCCGCCACCGCGACCGTCCACACCGGAATCCGGACCCGGTCGGTGCGCACCGCCAGTTCGGTGAGCACACCCGTTCCACTCAGCCGACTCACTGCGGCCGTCCGATCCCGAGCGCCTCGACCTCGTCGCGGTACTCGCGGAGGAACAGGTCTTCGAGCGTCGGAGGGTTGGCGGTGATCGAGACGATGCCCAGCCCCGTCAGCGTGGTCATGACCGGGTCGATCTGATCGGAATCGACGTCGAACGTCACCGTGTTCGCGTCCTCACCCTTCTGCAGGTTGTGCACGCCGGGGACATTCGCGATGGGGGTGGGCTTGATCCGGGTGGTCGCCGTCACCGTGGTGCGGGTGAAATGGCGCAGTTCGGACAGCGTTCCCGCCTGCACGGTCTTGCCCGCGCGAATGATGGTGACGGCATGGCATAGCGCGTCGACCTCGGCGAGGATGTGGCTGGACAACAGCACTGTGCGCCCGCCGCGGGCGAACTCGGTGATGCAGTCCTGAAACACCGCCTCCATCAACGGGTCCAGGCCCGACGTCGGCTCGTCGAGGATGAGGAGTTCGGTGTCGGCGGCGAGCGCAGCCACGAGAGCGACCTTCTGCCGGTTGCCTTTCGAATACGTGCGGCCCTTGCGGGTGGGGTCGAGTTCGAACCGCTCGATCAGCGACGCCCGGCGGACCGGATCGAGTCCGCCGCGCAGCCGCCCGAGAAGGTCGATCGCCTCGCCACCGGACAGATTCGGCCACAGGTTCACATCCCCCGGGACGTAGGCGAGTCGCCGATGCAAGGGTACGGAATCATGCCACGGATCGGAACCGAGAACGGACGCCGAACCGCCGTCGGCGCGTAGGAGACCGAGCAGCACCCGGATGGTCGTGGACTTGCCCGAGCCGTTGGGTCCGAGGAATCCGTGCACCTCACCCGACTTCACCTCCAGATCGAGGCCGTCGAGGGCGAGGACTTCGCCGAACTTCTTGGTGAGTCCGCGGACTGAGATCGCAAGGTCCATCGGTCGAGCATAGGTGCGCACCGATCCGCTGTCCGACTCAGTGCGCGACAGCGGTTCAGGGACGCGAATCGCGGATCCGCCCCAGCGCCTTACGCACGACTTCCGGATCGGACGTCTCCCAGAACGGAGGCAGCGAGGCTCGCAGATACCCGGCGTAGCGGGCGGTGGCGAGCCGTGGATCGAGGACGGCCACCACACCCTTGTCGTCGACGCTGCGCAGCAGACGCCCCACACCCTGGGCGAGCAGCAGCGCCGCGTGATTGGCTGCGACGGAAAGGAACCCGTTTCCCCCGCGCGACTCGACGGCCTTCTGCCGGGCGACCAGCAACGGATCGTCGGGGCGGGGGAAGGGGATGCGATCGAGGATCACGAGGCTCAGTGACGGGCCCGGCACGTCGACACCCTGCCACAGCGACAGCGTGCCGAACAGTGACGTCGGCTCGTCGCCGGCGAACGCCCGGACGAGGGCGCCCGTCGAGTCGTCGCCCTGACACAGGATCGGGGTGTCGAGCCGGTCGCGCATCGCCTCGGACGCGGCCTTGGCGGCCCGCATCGACGAGAACAATCCCAGCGTGCGCCCGCCCGCCGCCTCGACGAGTTCGGCGATCTCGTCGAGATACGTGGGGGAGAGGCCGTCCCGCCCCGGCGGCGGGAGTTGCTTCGCGATGTAGATGATGCCGGCGCGGGCGTGGTCGAACGGGGACCCGACGTCGAGGGCGTTCCATTTGAGCGTGCCCGAATCGGACGGCGCCTCGGAGCCGGTGGCCATCGCCGGATCGATCACGACGGACGATTCGGCGGGAAGTCCCCAGTTGACGGCCAGTCCGTCGAACGACCCGCCCACGGTCAGCGTGGCGGATGTCAGGACCACCGTCGATTCGGCGAACAACCGGGACCGCAGCAGCCCGCCGACCGACAGCGGCGCCATCCGCACCACCCGCCGGATCGACCCGCGGTTGTCGTCGGCGGCCAGCCACACCACGTCGTGACGCTTGGCCGGATCCGGCTCGTCGAAGGCACTGAGAACGCGGACGGCGCTGTCGTGAACCTCCTCGACCGAAGCGAGTGCGGTGTTGCGCGCCGCGGCGGCCTCCGGGTCGCTCAACGCCATACCGGGACGGGACGGGCCGATGGCCGTGCGCAGCGACCACGCGGCGTCGCGGACCGCGGCGAGTGCGGGGGCCGCGCCGGGCGGCAACGCCTCCCACCGTTCCGGCCGCAACTCCTCGAGCAGGGCGGCCCAGCCCTCGCCCGCGGCCTCGAGACGGTCCGCGTCCTGCTCCTCGACGAGCTTCGCGCAGCGCCGCGCCGCGGCACTGATCGTCGACGCCGCCAGCTCCGCGGTGGCGACGTTCGTCACTCGGTCGACCAGTTCGTGCGCCTCGTCGATGACCACGACGTCGTGTTCGGGGAGGATCGCGATTCCGGTGATGGCGTCGATGGCGAGCAGGGCGTGATTGGTGACGACCACGTCGACCTGCGAGGCTTCCGCGCGGGCGCGCTCCGCGAAGCAGTCCTCGCCGACCGGGCACCGGGACTTGCCGAGACATTCGCGGGCGGTGACGCTGACCTGGCGCCACGCCTTGTCGCTGACTCCGGGGGCCAGGTCGTCGCGGTCACCGGTCTCGGTGTCCGAGGACCACTCGGTGAGGCGCTGGACCTCCCGTCCGAGCCGCGACACCGCGAACGGATCGAACAGCTCGTCCGTGGGAGGCTCTTCGGCGGACCCGGTGTGGATCTTGTTCATGCACAGATAGTTGTTGCGGCCCTTGAGGATCGCGAAGTGCGGTCGACGGCCGAGCGAACCCTCGAGTGCGTCCGCGAGCCGCGGCATGTCGCGGTCGATCAGCTGACGCTGCAGTGCGATGGTGGCCGTCGAGACGATGACCGTCTTCCCGCTCTGCACCGCGTGCCGGACGCTCGGCACCAGATAGGCGAGGGACTTGCCGGTGCCCGTCCCCGCCTGGACAGCCAGATGCTCCCCGGTGTCGATCGAATGCGCGACGGCGGAAGCCATGGTCAGCTGGTTGGATCGCTCGGCACCGCCCAGCGACCGCACCGCCGTGCGCAACAGCTCGGGGACGTTGGGGAGGTTTTCAGGCACCCGAGCAGGTTACTCGGGACCTACGTCAGAAATCGTCACGCGGTCCGAGGGGGTGTCCGCGGCGCGGCCCACGAGGCGCACACCGGCGGCCCGCATCGCGATGATCGCGGCCTCGACGGTCGCGGGGGCGACGCCGGCGGTGAGGGGGAGGTGGACGCGCGTCGGGAACCCGGCGGCCACGGCGTCGAGTGCCGTCGCGACCACGCAGTGATCGGTGGCGATCCCCACGACGTCGACCTCGGTGACTCCGGCCGCACGCAGCCATTTCTCCAGGCTCTGGCCGTCGGAGTTCCTGCCCTCGAAGCCGGAGTAGGCCGCCGAGAACTCGCCCTTGGAGAACACCGATTCGATGCAGCTCAGGTCGAGATCGGGGTGGAAGTCCGCGCCGGACGTTCCCGATTTGCAGTGCACCGGCCACGTGTCGACGTAATCCGGTTCCTCGGAGAAATGGTGGCCCGGGTCGATGTGGTGGTCGATCGTGGCGGCGATGGCGTCGTACTCGGTTGCGGCCAGGAAGCGGCTGATCGCGGCCGCGACCGCGGAACCGCCCTCGACGGCGAGGGAGCCGCCCTCGCAGAAGTCGTTCTGGACGTCGACCACGAGCAGCGCCCGCCGGAGGTTGGTGTCAGAGATGTCGGTCATGGTGCCCTCCGGGATTCGGGTTCGGCGAAGCGCACGGGGATCGCGGGCTCGCCGTGGGAGAGCTTCAAGCCCTCCCACGGAAGGCTGACGAGGCCCGCCGCCAGGAGGGATCTGCTGTCCTCCAGGGTAGTCGTGTCGCAGACGGTCTCACCGCCCCGCACCAGCGGGACCAGCAGTTCCCGCGCCTCGAGGCCCGCCGAGCCGGGTGCATCCGAGTGCGCCGAGTACACGACTTCCTCCACCAGGGTTCCGGTGTCACGGGCGAATCGCAACGCCCGCTTGGTGCCGCCCCGAGACGCCTTGTTATTGCTCCTCTTCTCGACCGGGATGCCGTCCACCTCGACGAGTTTGTAGACCATTCCGGCGGTCGGCGCACCGGAGCCGACGACGACGGACGTGCCGACGCCGTAGACGTCGACGGGCTCGGCCCGCAACGCGGCGATCGCGTATTCGTCGAGGTCGCCGGAGACGACGATCTTCGTCCCGGTCGCACCCAGGTCGTCGAGTTGCCTGCGGACCTGCCGGGCCAGGACACCCAGATCACCGGAGTCGATCCGGACGCCCCCGAGTTCGGGTCCCGCGACCTCGACGGCAGTCTTGACACCCTCGGTGATGTCGTAGGTGTCGACGAGGAGTGTGGTTCCGACTCCGAGCGCCGCGACCTGCGCGCGGAACGCCGCTGCCTCGTCCGGCCCGTCCGGGGTGGTGTGCAACAGGGTGAACGCGTGCGCGCTGGTACCCGCGCCGGGCACTCCGTGCCTGCGGACCGCCTCCAGATTCGACGTGGCCGTGAAACCCGCCAGGTAGGCGGCGCGGGACGCCGCCACCGCGGATTCTTCGTGGGTGCGCCGCGACCCCATCTCGATCATGGGGCGTCCGTCGGCGGCGCTGACCATGCGTGCGGCGGCGGACGCGATCGCGCTGTCGTGGTTGAGAACCGACAGACTCAGCGTCTCGAGCAGGACACATTCGGCGAACGTTCCACGGACGGAGAGGATCGGGGAGCCGGGAAAGTAGAAGTCGCCTTCGCGGTAGCCGTCGATGTCCCCGCTGAAGCGGTAGTCACGCAGCCATGCGACGGTCGCCTCGTCGAGGAAGCGGGACACGATCTCGAGTTCCGGCTCACCGAAGCGGAAGTTCGACAGCGCGGAAACGAGTCGGGCGGTGCCACCGACGACTCCGTACCGGCGGCCGTCGGGAAGCCGGCGGGCGAACACCTCGAAACTGCAGCGCCGGTGGGCGGAACCGTCGGCGAGGGCCGCCGACAGCATCGTCAACTCGTACTGGTCGGTGAACAAGGCGGTGCTGTCTCTGGACACCCGGCCACTGTAAGCCGCGGTGTCGCCCAGTGGAGGAGCGTCGTACCCTGGTGTCATGGCTCATTGCTCGACGACAGCTCCATTCGTGGATGCCATGCCGGCATCGCCGCAGGTCACTCCTGCAGAGTCGGAGGTCGTCGAGATCGATGAAGCCAATGATCGTCCCTGGGTCACCGTCGTGTGGGACGATCCGGTGAATTTGATGCACTACGTCACCTACATTTTCCAGAAGCTCTTCGGGTACAGCAAAGCCAAGGCCACGGAATTGATGATGCAGGTCCATTCCGAGGGGAAGGCCGTGGTGTCGAGCGGCTCCCGGGACAAGGTCGAAAACGATGTACGCAAGCTGCACGCGGCGGGCCTGTGGGCCACGATGCAGCGCGACGGCAGCTAACTTTCCGTTCGGACAGTAAGGAACTCGGTACACGACGTGCGGATGTGGAGCAGGAAGAACTCGCTCGGCGGTGTGAAGCTGCGTTCGGAGATGGACGCGCACGAGGCCACGGTGCTGCGATCGCTGGTCGCCTCCGTCCTCGGCCTCCTCGAGGAGCGGGCCGCGTCCGCCCCGGAGGACGAACTCGCGGCGCTCACCGGCATGCGGACGGGCAACACGGCGGCACCCGACGAGGAGGTCCTCGCGCGGTTGCTGCCCGACTTCCACCGTCCCGACATGGACGCCCCGGACGACGACGAGATCCGCGCCGAATCGAAGGCCGACATCAACGGTGCGCTGCGTGGACTCCACGAACCGGAGATCATCGACGCCAAACTGGCGGCGGGCTCGGTCATTCTCCACACGGTGCCCGAGAACGGCGGCAAGGTGCTGCTCACGCCGGAGCAGGCCGACGCCTGGCTCAGCGCTCTCAACGACGTCCGGCTGGCGCTGGGCACCAACCTGGGCATCGACGCCGACACGCCCGACGAACTCGATCCCGCCGATCCGCGCGCACCGCACCTCGACATCTACCACTGGCTGACCTGGATGCAGGACTCGCTCGTTCAGGCACTCGCGCCGTGACGACCACGACGCCGGGCCGCACCGATTCGCTCGTCGATGTGGTGGGCCTGAGCGTCGGGCACCACCACGAACTCGACGCGGACGCCACGCTCGGAAGTGGTGCCGCCACCGGATGCACGGTGGTCCTCGCGCCACACGGCGCGACCGGTGCGGTCGACGTCCGGGGCGGGGGACCGGGCACCCGGGAGACCGACCTCCTCGACCCCAGTCACAGCGTCCGGAAGGTTCACGCGATCGTCCTGACCGGCGGCAGCGCCTACGGACTCGCCGCCGCCGACGGCGTCATGCGATGGCTCGAGGAGCACGGTCACGGAATCGCCATGGGGGAGCCCGATCAGGTGGTTCCCATCGTCCCCGCCGCCGTGATCTTCGATCTGCCGGTCGGCGACTGGCGAACGCGTCCCACCGCCGAATTCGGTTACCGGGCAGCAGATTCTGCATCGCACACCGTGCTCTCCGGTTCGGTGGGCGCCGGGGTCGGGGCGCGTGCAGGCGCGCTCAAAGGCGGTGTCGGAACGGCGAGTGTCGTCGTCACGGACGGTCCGGCGAAGGGCATCACGGTGTCCGCCCTGATGGTGGCCAATCCCGTCGGAACAGTGTTCGACCCGGCGACCGGACTGCCCTGGGGTGTCGCCACCGTGGGCGCAGCCGCGTTCGGACTCAGACCCCCGGTTGCCGCCGAGGTGTCGGCGGCGCGCGACCTGATCGCCAAGAGCACCGTCCTCAACACGACCATCGGGGTCGTCGCGACCGATGCCGTCCTGGGGAAGGCGGCGTTACGCCGCGTCGCCGTGGCCGGCCACGACGGGCTCGCCCGCGCGATCCGGCCGGCGCATTCGCCGCTCGACGGCGACACGATCTTCGCTCTCTCCACCGGTATCCACCCGGTTCACCACCCGGCGGGAGTGCCCGACGCGTTCCCGCCCGATCTGCCCGTCGTCGACGCCGTCTGCACCGCGGCCGCCGAGGTGGTGGAGAAGGCCATCGTCGACGCCGTCCTCAGCGCCACCCCCGTCGCGGGAATTCCCACCTACCGCGAACTGTTCCCCTCTGCACTGCGTTCCTGAGGTACCGGCCGGTCGGTGGCCGACTCGCCGGTGCGCACCTAGGATGGCGCTCACGGAGGTGGATGACGTGCTGGTGATTCGATCGGACTTCGTCGAGGCGATGGTGGCGCACGCGCGCGCCGACCACCCGGACGAGGCGTGCGGGGTCATCGCCGGGCCGGACGGCTCCGACCGCCCCGAACGGCACATTCCGATGATCAACGCCGAGCGTTCGCCGACGTTCTACCGATTCGACTCGGGTGAGCAATTGACGGTGTGGCGGGCGATGGACGACGCCGACGAGGTGCCCGTCGTGATCTACCACTCGCACACCGCCACCGAGGCGTACCCCAGCCGGACCGACATCTCCTTCGCGTCCGAACCGGACGCCCACTACGTACTGATCTCCACCCGCGACCCCGACGCCCACGAACTGCGCAGCTACCGCATCGTCGACGGTGTCGTCACCGAGGAACCCGTCGACGTGGTCCAGAGCTACAAGTTCGCCCACACCTCCATTGCAGACGTCCCCGACAAGTGACGGCGCCGTCCCTCGCGACGGGCCCACGGCAGGTAAGACACCCACATCCCGAGGAGCCGAGCATGGCTGTCACAGTTTCGATCCCGACCATCCTGCGTACCCACACCGGCGGTGAAAAGCGGGTGGAGGCAACAGGTCCCACACTTTCCGCCGTCATCGACGACCTCGACGGCAACTACGGCGGCATCAAGGACCGCCTGATCAACGACGGCCGTCTGCACCGCTTCGTCAACGTCTACGTCAACGACGAGGACGTCCGATTCTCGGGCGGACTCGACACCGAGGTGGCCGACGGGGACTCCGTGACGATCCTGCCCGCCGTCGCCGGAGGCTGATCGCGGTCGTGGCGCGGTTCGATTCGCTGATCGACACCCTCGGCGACACACCCCTCGTCGGGCTGCCCCGCCTGTCGCCGAGTTGGACCGGCGCTACGCCGGTCCGCCTGTGGGCGAAGCTCGAAGACCGCAACCCCACCGGTTCGGTGAAGGATCGGCCCGCCCTCCGCATGATCGAGCAGGCCGAGAACGACGGCACCCTGACACCTGGGGCGACGATCCTCGAACCGACCAGCGGGAACACCGGAATCTCGCTTGCGATGGCCGCGAAACTCAAGGGCTACCACCTGATCTGCGTGATGCCCGAGAACACGTCGGTGGAACGCAGGCAACTGCTGACGATGTTCGGTGCGCAGATCATCGACTCACCCGCACGCGGTGGCTCGAATCAGGCTGTGGCCGTAGCGAAGGAGCTGTCCGCGGAGCACCCCGAGTGGGTGATGTTGTACCAGTACGGCAATCCCGCGAATGCGCTGGCCCACTACGAGACCACGGGCCCCGAGATCCTGCGCGACCTTCCCGAGATCACCCACTTCGTCGCGGGTCTCGGCACCACCGGAACCCTGATGGGGGTGGGACGCTACCTGCGCGAACACGTCGACGGCATCGAGATCGTGGCGGCCGAGCCCCGCTACGGGGAACTCGTGTACGGCCTCCGCAACATCGACGAGGGCTTCGTTCCCGAGTTGTACGACGAATCCGTCCTCACCTCGCGGTTCTCCGTCGGCCCCGCCGACGCCGTCCGCCGCACCCGGCAACTGATCGACAACGAGGGCATCTTCGCGGGCATCTCCACCGGCGCGATCCTCCACGCCGCGCTGGGGGTCGCGCGCAAGGCCGTCAAGGCCGAACGCGCGGCGAACATCGCGTTCATCGTCGCGGACGGCGGATGGAAATATCTGTCGACCGGCGCATACGGCGGTACGGTCGAGGAAGCAGAAGAAGCACTGGAAGGGCAGTTGTGGGCATGACGACAGGGGTGTGTGGATCATGACTTCGTCGTTCGATTCCTCGCGATTCGACTCGCCGGTGCCGAGGGGTGGCGCATCGCCGACCCCCTCGTCGAAGTCGAGGCCGTTGTGGCTGCAGTCCGCGATCCTCGTCGGCACCTTCACGATGCTGCTGTACGTCATCGAGATCGTCGACGTGCTGTCCGACGAGCGACTCGAACAGAATGGCGTCGAACCGCGCTCGATCGACGGGTTGTGGGGGATTCTGTTCGCCCCGGTCCTGCACGACGACTGGGCACACCTCGTCGCGAACACCGTCCCACTGCTGATCCTCGGGTTCCTCGTGCTGCTGTCGGGCATCGCCCGCGGCCTCGCCGCCACCGGGATCGTCTGGGTGGTCGGAGGTCTGGGCACCTGGTTGACCGGTGGCTCCTATTCCAACCACATCGGCGCCTCCGTCCTGATCTTCGGTTGGCTCGCCTACCTGCTGGTCCGCGGAATCTTCGCCCGCAGCCTCGGTCAGGTCCTCGTCGGTGTGGTGGTGTTCGTCGTCTACGGCAGTCTGCTGTGGGGTGTGCTACCGAGCGCACCCGGTGTGTCCTGGCAGGGGCATCTGTTCGGCGCCGTCGGCGGTGTCCTCGCGGCCTGGGTGCTCTCCGTGGACGCCAGGAAACAGCGGGCACAGAAAGCGCTGGGACCGCAGTCGTTCGGGTGAGCGGCCCCCGCGCGGCGAGTGTGCGTTCACCCGGCGTGTACGCCGCATCCGACCGCTGAGCGTGCGGCCTGCTGGTAGGCTCCTCGCGAGATCCGGGCACCCAGGAACTGCGTAGTTCAGAGCTGTCGACAGTGTCGTCACGGAGGGCCGGTGGAGGTGGTTCGAACTCGCGGGTTCGCGCACACACCGTGTCGCCGACGTCCGGGCGTCCCCAGCGGCGGATCTCCGTCGCCGCACCCCACCGCACCCTCAGGAGTTGATCATGGCTGTCACAGTTTCGACCCCCGACGTCGACGGCGAGTGTCCGTCCGTTCACTGTGTAGTCACGGAAGGCTGATCGCTGCCGTGGCAAGGTTCGATTCGTACATCGACACTCTCGGGAACACACCTCTGGTCGGCCTGCCCCGGCTGTCGCCACGCTGGAACGGCAGCAGCCCGGTGCGGTTGTGGGCCAAACTCGAGGATCACAATCCCACCGGTTCGATCAAGGATCGCCCGGCGCTACGAATGATCGAGCAAGCCGAACGGGACGGCCGTCTCACTCCAGGGGCGACGATTCTCGAATCGACCAGTGGCAACACCGGTATCTCTCTTGCGATGGCCGCCAAACTCAAGGGCTACCAGCTGATCTGCGTGATGCCCGAGAACACGTCGATGGAGCGCCGCCAGCTGCTGACGATGTTCGGCGCTCGGATCATCGACTCTCCGGCCGCGGGTGGTTCCAACGAGGCAGTCGCCGTCGCGATGCGGCTGTCGGACGAGAATCCGGACTGGGTACTGCTCTACCAGTACGGCAACCCGGCCAACGCGATGGCGCACTACGAGACCACAGGGCCGGAAATCCTGCGGGATCTTCCCGAGATCACCCACTTCGTAGCGGGGCTCGGCACCACCGGGACACTGATGGGTACGGGCCGGTTTCTCCGCGAGCACGTCGACGGCGTCGAGATCGTGGCCGCGGAACCACGCTTCGGGGAAATGGTGTGCGGCCTCCGCAACATCGACGAGGGATTCGTGCCCGAGCTGTACGACGAATCGGTACTCACCCGGCGATTCCGGGTACGTCACGCCGAGGCGATCGAGCGCACCCGCGAGCTGATCGACGTCGAGGGAATCTTCGCCGGCACCTCCACCGGCGCCAATCTCCATGCTGCACTCGATGTGGCGCGGTCCGCCGTCGAGACGGGGCAGCGGGCCGACATCGCGTTCGTGGTCGCCGACGCCGGATGGAAGTACCTCTCGACCGGCACCTACGACCCACAGGTCCAGGTCCTCGAAGAGGCATGGGAACGGTAGCGGGGGCGGATTCACGGTAGATCGGCATGGTCAGGTCACAGTTCCCCATCGGTTGTGAGGTCGACTCGCCAATTCCGTCGGAAGCTTTTTCCGAAACGGGTCGTCGTGGCAGCATGGCGGGTATGCGCATTACCGTCCTGGGGTGTTCAGGGAGCGTCTCCGGACCAGACTCACCTGCATCGGGTTATCTGTTGACCGCGCCGGACACACCGCCGCTGGTGCTCGACTTCGGACCCGGTGTGCTCGGTGCGCTTCAGCGGTTCGCCGATCCCGGCGAGGTATCCGTCCTCCTCAGTCACCTGCACGCGGACCACTGCCTCGACCTCCCCGGGCTGCTCGTCTGGCGTCGCTACCATCCGCACCCGCCGAAGGGTCGCGCACTCGTCTACGGCCCGTCCGACACCGCCCGCCGGATCGGCGTCGCGTCCGCGGAGTGCGGCGGCGACATCGACGACATCTCCGACACGATCGACCTGCACCACTGGACCGACGGTGAACCGGTCACGTTCGGCGACCTCACCATCACCGCGCGCCGGGTCAACCACCCGCCCGAGGCGTATGGGTTCCGCGTGACCAACGGCGCCGGGCGCACCCTCGTCTACACCGGCGACACCGGCATGTGCGAAGAAGTGATCGACCTCGCCCGCGGGGCCGACGTACTGCTCGCCGAGGCGTCGTGGACGCACAGCCCGGATCGGCCGGAAGGGATCCACCTCTCGGGCACCGAGGCCGGTCAGGTGGCACACCGCGCCGGTGTCGCCGAACTGCTGCTCACCCACATACCGCCGTGGACGTCCCGCGAAGACGTCATCGCCGAGGCCAAGGCCGAATTCTCCGGCCCCGTGCACGCAGTGTCCGCGGGCGGCGTCTACACCGTCTGAAGCCGTGTGCCCGCGCCCCACACGAGGGCGACTAGGCTCTCTGCCGTGACCACACGAGAAGACGGTAGGGCGGACGACGAACTCCGCGAGGTCAAGATCACCCGGGGCTTCACCACTCATCCCGCGGGATCGGTGCTGGTGGAATTCGGAAACACCCGGGTGATGTGCACGGCCAGTGTCGAGGACGGTGTTCCCCGCTGGCGTCAGGGCTCGGGACTCGGCTGGCTGACGGCCGAGTACGCCATGCTGCCCGCCGCCACCCACACCCGCAGCGGACGAGAGTCCGTCAAGGGCAAGGTCGGTGGGCGGACCCAGGAGATCAGCCGGCTGGTCGGGCGCTCCCTCCGCGCCTGCATCGACCTCGCCGCCATCGGTGAGAACACCATCGCCCTCGACTGCGACGTGCTGCAGGCCGACGGCGGAACCCGCACCGCCGCCATCACCGGCGCCTACGTGGCCCTCGTCGACGCGGTGACCTATCTCCGCGCCGCCGGCCGTCTCGCCGACCCCCAGCCGATCTCCTGCGGCATCGCCGCGGTGAGTGTGGGCGTCGTCGACGGCCGTGTACGTCTCGACCTGCCGTACGAGGAGGACTCGCGCGCCGAGGTCGACATGAACGTGGTGGCCACCGACACCGGCACCCTCGTCGAGATCCAGGGCACCGGCGAAGGCGCGACGTTCCCGCGGAGCACACTCGACAAACTGCTGGATTCCGCACTCGCAGGGTGCGAGCAGCTGTTCGAGATCCAGAAGTCCGCACTCGAACTGCCCTACCCCGGGGCGCTTCCGGAGCCGAAGGTCCCGGAGACGTCGAAGAAGAAGTTCGGGGGCTAGATCTTGCCGGAAACCACACGGGTGCTGGTGGCCAGCCGCAACGCGAAGAAACTTCGGGAACTGCATCGGGTGCTCGAGGCGGCCGGTGTCGACGGGATCGAACTGGTCGGGCTCGATGCCGTACCCGAATACCCCGAGGCCCCCGAAACGGGTGCGACGTTCGAGGAGAACGCCCTGGCGAAAGCGCGCGACGGCGCCGCCGCAACCGGATTGCCCTGTGTCGCAGACGATTCCGGAATCGAGGTGGATGCGCTGAACGGCATGCCCGGAATCCTGTCCGCACGGTGGTCGGGCACGCACGGAAACGATCCCGCGAACACCGCCCTGGTCCTGGCACAGCTCGGCGACGTGCCCGCCGATCGCCGGGGAGCGGCGTTCGTCTCGGCGTGCGCGCTCGTGGTGCCCGGCGGCGAAGAATCGGTGGTCCGTGGCGAATGGCGGGGGAGCATCGCCCGCGAGCCGGTCGGTGACGGCGGATTCGGGTACGACCCGGTCTTCGTGCCCGACGGAGACACCCGATCGGCCGCCCAGCTGTCACCCGAGGAGAAGGACGCGTCCTCGCACCGGGGGCGGGCACTCGTTCAGCTCGTCCCCGCCCTGGCGGCGCTCACCGGGCGCTGATCCTCGCTACGCTTCACGGGAGGAGGTGCGCATGTCGCCGATGATGGTGCCGCAGACACCGCTGGGCTGGCTGACCTACGTGATCGCGATGATCACCGGGCAGCCGGTCATCATGTGAAGGAGCCGACCGTCGGTCAGAGACCGAAGTCGCGGCGGACCTGCTTGGTCCGCTGGTGCTCCACGTAGAACGACAGGAACGGAATGGTGCCCGCGAGGAGCGTTCCGACCGTCCGGCCGGCGGGCCAGCGCACCTTGACCGCCAGGTCGAGCGTCACCAGTAGGTAGACGAAGTACACCCAGCCGTGGACCACGGCGATCCAGCTGGGCAGGTTGTCGACCTTGAAGATGTACTTGGCCACCATCTCTGCGGTGAGGACCAGCAGCCACACGCCGGTGGCGTAGGCGAGGACGCGGTAGCGCAGGAGCGCGGGGGCGATCTTCTTCTGCTTCGCGGTGTCTGCGACCGAACCGGCAGTCGTTTCGTCTTGGCCCGTGCTCACGTGGTGCTCCTATCGGTCTCGCGAGCGGACAGCTCGGCGAGGTACTGGTTGTACTGCGAAATCTGCCGGCTCTCGAGGTCGTCCGGATCGTCGTCCTCGGCCACCGAGGGGCGAGGGGGCAAGACGTCGGCCGGGATCTCCCGCAGTTCGGTGGGAGCATCCGGGACGTCGGTGGTGTCAGCCGGTTCGGCGTCCTCGAGTTGAACGAATCGCCGATAGGCGTAGACGAGGAACGCCGCGAACAGCGGCCACTGGAACGCGTATCCGAGGTTCTGGCCGGTCCCGCCCACCGCTTCGAAACGTGTCCACTGCCACCAGCCGAGTGCGAGGCACCCGACGGCCCCGACGACCACCAACAGGATCAGCGCGGGGCGGCGTTGCTTACGGTTACCGGACACGTAACGACGGTACCTGAATCGCTGAATGCGCTGCTAGGAGAGGTTGCGCCTATGGCGGCCGTCACAGCCGCCGCAGGCGCCCGACGAGCCGTCGATCCAAGCGAAACAGGGTCGCCGAAAAATCGGCAAAGAACCCGAGAAGTGCGCGAGGGGGGACTCGAACCCCCACGTCCTTTCGGACACCAGGACCTAAACCTGACGCGGCTGCCTAATTACGCCACTCGCGCGCGAAGCACAGACTACGCCATGAACAAGGCACCCCCCCGCAGCACATGTCAATCGGATCGCCGGCCCCGGTCGAGGCTCTTTCGCCCGGCCCACGATGGAGTCTGGCTGTGGCAGTTGGGGCACAGGAATCGAACTTCCTGCAAGCGGGAGTCCGATGGTTCTCCCCGTATGTGGTCGACATCCAGGATCAGTGGGAGTCCGCACCAGTCGTCACCGAGGCCGCAGAGAATTTCACGAGAATCTCCTCCCACGACATGCGATTGCGGGCAGGCTTGCCCTTGGTGTGTGCGCTCCGTTAAGGGGTCGGATCGATCCCGAACTTCGTGATCCGACGACTCGGGTGAGCTTGCATTCCGCCGGAAGGCCGTAGGCCGAGATAGCGGATGACGCGCGCCACGCTCGTCGATTCTGCGACCGCCCGCTCGAGCACCTCTCGCCCGTACTTCATCTCGCACCCGCCACCCGCCGCTGCGCGCGCTGGTACCGCCAGACGGCGTGGGTGAAGGTCGCAGGCGTGATCCCGAGCCGCGCTGCTGCTGCGGCGAGGAGGTCTTCGGCCTCCGCTGCCGACGGGGGTGTTTCGAGATCGAGTGCCTCGCCGAGGAAATCGCACACCAGTTGGTGAGATCCAGCGGTGCGGACTCCGAGCTGCATGGTGAAGCACTCCCAGGTGGCGCCACCGAACCCGGGCACTGCGACGAGGGCGTTCCGCTGGGCTTCGTCGTCGCGGAGATCCGCCGAGGTGGTGCAGCCCAGTTCGGTGAGCGAGCGTGCTGCCGAGGCGACGGCCTCGGCCTTGGTGGTGTAGTTCCCCGGTACTCGCTGCCGGTTGTTCAGGACGGCCAGGAGGTCTTCGGGTTCGTCGGCGTGCGCGGCGAGCGCTGTGAGGTCGTCGAGGGGTGCGGCCCGGTGATCGCGCCAGCGGGTGATGACGGCGCGGACCCCCGTGGTGGGCGTGCCGTACGTGGCGCGGGCGGAGAACGCGGCATCGAGCAGACCGGCTTCGATCTCGTGCGGCCAGCCCTCCGTCCAGTGCGGCCACGACTCTCGTGGCAGTTCGGTGGCGACGTGATCGAGTAGGGCGCGGACGTGGGCTGTGCTCATTTCTTCCCCCCGGAGAATGGCTGTCGGCTGTTCCTGGACTCGAACATTAGTGCGAGGGTCCGACAGGTTCGCTTTCGCTGGTCGCGGACCCGGATTCGGGGGCGTAGACCTGCATGAACCTGGGACTTCGTCAAGGTGGTAACAGATTGATAACGATTAATATGAGGCTTTCCTCAGGTTCTTGGACGTCCTCGCACCGCCCTCGTCCAGCACGGACGCGATCTACTCACCGGTTACTTCGCGGGAGATCTGTGAGGGACATCACGCGATATTTCTCCGATGCACGGCTGTGACACCCCGGCGGCTCGTGAACGTGAGGAAATCCTCATGATTCTGTGTCAACCTTGAGCAGCCCGGAAGAGCTGATCAGAGCCGATACAGCTGGCACACGATGCCGAGGGCGGCAGACACTATCCCCACCTCCCCCCAGAGGGGACCAGGAGAGGACATACGCGTGACGATTGACGACACGACACCCGCAGGAAACGGAAAAAACTCGAAGGGTTCGCGGCGCATCGGCGTAGACCGGGACGACACTCGGTCGTCGAGCAAGGGCACCCTGGTGGATCGTCTGCTCGGAGGTGAGCCGTACGCGCTCGCCTTCGGTGGTCAGGGCGCGCCCTGGCTGAGCTCGCTGGAGGAACTGAGCCGCGACAACGGACTCGAGCCGGCACTCACCACGATCGTCAACGACGCGGCCGACTACCTGGCCCCCGTGGCACAGGAACTCCTCGTCGTGCGCCCGGTCGGATTCGACCCCATCGCCTGGATCCTCGAGCAGGAACTCGCCGACGAAGAGGACGGCGCCCAGGCGGCCGGTCCCTCCGCGGCAGCGCTCACCTCGGCGGCGGTGTCTCTCCCCGGCGTCTTCCTCACTCAGATCGCAGCGCTGCGTGCGCTGGCAGCTCAGGGCCTCGATCCCGCGGTTACGGCTCCCGTGTCGGTGATCGGCCACTCCCAGGGACTCCTCGCCGCGGAGGCCGTTGCCACCTCGGGTCAGAAGGACGGCGAACTCCTCGCCCTCGCTCAGCTCATCGGTGCGGCTGCCGGCCTCGTCGGCCGTCGTCGCGGAGTGATCGCCGCCGCCGACTCCACCCCGATGCTGGCTGTCTCCAACGTCGACCCGGAACGACTCCGTCAGATCGTCGAGGAGCTCGCGGAGGGCCTCGAGCCCGAGCGCGCTGCCGTCCTCGGCATCCGTAACGCCCGTCGCCGCGTCGTGCTGTCCGGCCCGCCCGCCCAGCTGGCACGCGTCCAGCAGCGGTGCGAGCAGATCGAGGCCGACGAGGCCCGTGAGCGCGACGCCAAGAAGCGTGGCGGCTCCATCTTCGCGCCCGTCTTCGAGCCCCTCGCGGTCGAGATCGGCTTCCACCACCCCGCACTCGCGGAAACGATCGACATCGTCGGCCAGTGGGCCGTGCGCTGCGGTCTCGACGAAGAGAAGGCCCGCGCTCTCACGAGCGCCTGCCTCGTCGATCCCGTCGACTGGGTCGCCGCCGTCGACAGCACCCTCGAAGCCGGTGCCGCGTGGATCCTCGACCTCGGACCCGGTGACCTCCTTACCCGCATGACGTCGGCCAGTGTCCGCGGCCAGGGCGTCGGCATCGTCGCCGCCGCGACCCGTGGCGGTCACCGCAACCTGCTCACCCCGGGCGCAACCCCCGAGGTTCCCGCCGCGTGGACCGAGTTCCTCCCGAAGCCGGTGTCGCTGCCGGGCGGCCGCATCGGCGTCGAGACCGCATTCACGAAGCTGACCGGTCGTTCGCCGATCCTGCTCGCCGGCATGACCCCGACCACGGTCGACCCGAAGATCGTCGCCGCAGCAGCCAACGCAGGCCACTGGGCCGAGCTCGCCGGCGGTGGCCAGGTCACCGAGCAGATCTTCGCCGACAACGTCGAGAAGCTCACCGGGCTGCTCGAGCCGGGCCGCGCCGTGCAGTTCAACTCGATGTTCCTCGACCCCTACCTGTGGAAGCTCCACGTCGGTGGCAAGCGCCTCGTGCCGAAGGCCCGCGCCGCGGGTGCCCCGTTCGACGGTGTCGTCGTCACCGCCGGTATCCCCGAGCTCGAGGACGCCGTCTCGATCATCGGCGACCTCACCGATGCCGGCTTCAGCTACGTCGCGTTCAAGCCGGGCACGGTCGCGCAGATCCGTTCGGTCATCCGCATCGCCAACGAGGTTCCCTCGTTCCCCGTCATCGCCCACATCGAGGGCGGCCGCGCCGGTGGTCACCACTCGTGGGAAGACCTGGACGACCTGCTCCTCGATACCTACGCCGAGCTGCGTACCCGGCCGAACCTGGTCCTGTGCGTCGGCGGCGGCATCGGCACGCCCGAGCAGGCTGCCGACTACCTGACCGGCCGCTGGTCCGTGGCACACGGCTTCCCGGCCATGCCGCTGGACGGCATCCTGGTCGGCACCGCCGCCATGGCCACCCTCGAGGCGACCACCTCCGCCGAGGTGAAGCAGCTCCTCGTCGACACCCCCGGTACTCCGGACTGGGTCGGAGCAGGCACCGCCGAGGGCGGCATGGCCTCCGGTCGTAGCCAGCTCGGCGCCGACATCCACGAGATCGACAACGCCGCGTCCCGCACGGGCCGTCTGCTCGACGAGGTCGCCGGTGACGCCGACGCCGTCGCCGAGCGTCGCGACGAGATCATCGAGGCTCTGAACATCACGGCGAAGCCGTACTTCGGCGACGTCGCGACCATGACGTACGAGCAGTGGCTGCGCCGCTACCTCGAGCTGGCCGTCGGCATCGACGCGGCGAAGGCATTCGACTGCGGCACCGACCTCCAGGACGCCATCACCGAGGCCACCGCGAGCCCGTGGCTCGACATCACCTGGCGTGCGCGCTTCGGTGAGATGCTGCAGCGCACCGAGTCGCGTCTGCACCCGGTCGACCGTGGCCCCATCCCCACCCTGTTCGCCGACGACGCGATTCTCGAGCGTCCCGAGGCGGCCGTCTGCGCCTTGCAGGCGCAGTACCCCGACTACGCCACCACGGTTCTGCACCCCGCGGACGTCTCGTTCTTCGTCTCGCTGTGCAAGACCCCCGGCAAGCCGGTCAACTTCGTGCCCGTCGTCGACGGTGACGTCCGCCGCTGGTGGCGTTCCGACTCGCTGTGGCAGGCACACGATCCTCGCTACACGGCCGACCAGGTCTGCGTCATCCCCGGCACCGTCGCCGTCGCCGGCATCACGCGCGTCGACGAGCCTGTCGGTGAGCTGCTGGACCGCTTCGAGAAGGCCACGTACGACGAGCTGGTCACCGCCGGTGTCGCGCCGCTGTCGCTGCCCGCACGCCGTCACGCGGACATCGCCCGCGGCCTCCTCGACACCGTCCTGTCGGCTCCCGACATCCAGTGGGCCTCGCGTCTGACCCTGAACCCGGTTCGCCGGCTCGGTGACCTCGACAAGTGGTCGATCGAGTCCGACACCCTCGCGGTGCACGAGACCACCGGTGCCGAGCTGTCCGTCATCGACGACCAGCAGGTGCTCCTCACCGTCCCGCTGGTGGCAGCCAAGTCCGTCCAGATCACCATCACCGTTCCCGCGTCCGTCGCGGACGGTGGAGCTCCGGTGGTCACCGAGGCCGACGCCGAGAAGTCGATGACCGCACTCCTCGCGGTCGCGGCCGGTCAGGAACTGCCCGCCGTCAAGAATGGTGTCGCACGCCTCAACCTCGCCTGGACGCCCGACCTGGTCGCCGACCACGCCGGTGTCACCGGCTCGGGTCTGCCCACGACGCTGAGCGTCAGCGGCAAGGCCGTCCCGGACGTGGTCGTCGGCGCTTGCTGGCCGGCCGTGTTCGCCGTGCTCGGTAGTGCCAAGACCGAAGACTCGCTCTCCGTCATCGAGGGCATGCTCGACCTGGTCCACCTGGACCACAGCGTCGATTTCGTCGGCGAACTGCCGTCGGAGACCAGCATTCTCGTCGTCAAGGCCGAGGTCGCCTCGGTTCTCGACACCGACCTGGGCCGCGTCGTCGAGGTCAAGGTCGAGGTCGGCGCCATGCTCGGCGAGGGCCTGGACGCGCCTGCCGTCGTCACCCTGTCGGAGCGCTTCGCGATCCGCGGCCGCACCGGCAAGGGCGAACTGTCCGACCCGGCCCGCGCCGGTGGCTCGCTGAGTGACGAGGCCGTCGACACCCCGCGTCGTCGTCGCCGCGACACCACGATCGTCGCTCCCCGCAACATGGGCTCCTTCGCCCAGGTGTCGGGCGACCACAACCCGATCCACACCTCCGACAACGCGGCACTGCTCGCCGGCCTCGGCAGCCCGATCGTGCACGGCATGTGGCTCTCCGCCGCCGCCCAGCAGGTCGTCACCGCCGTGGATCCGGCCGAGACCAAGACGCCGCCGCGTCGTCTCACCGCCTGGACCGCACGCTTCCTGGGCATGGTTCGCCCGGGCGCCGAGATCGACGTCCGCGTCGACCGCATCGCGGTGGACCGTGGCGCCGAGATCGTCGAGGTCGGTTGCCGCATCGACGGTGAACTGGTGATGGTCGCAACGGGTCGCACCGCCGCCCCGAAGACCGTCTACGCGTTCCCCGGACAGGGCATCCAGCGTCCCGGCATGGGCCTCGACGCCCGCGCCCGCTCGAAGGCCGCCCGTGAGATCTGGGATCGCGCCGACAAGCACACCCGCAAGGCCCTCGGCTTCTCGATCCTCGCCGTGGTCCGCGACAACCCGACGGTTGTCAAGGCCCGTGGTGTCGAGCACAAGCACCCGGACGGTGTCCTGCACCTGACCCAGTTCACCCAGGTCGCGATGGCGACGCTCGGTGTGGCTCAGGTCGCCGAGCTCCGCGAATCCGGTGCCTTCGTCGAGGGTGCCCTGCTCGCAGGCCACTCGGTCGGTGAGTACAACGCTCTCGCCGCCGTCGCCGGTGTGCTGCCTCTCGAAGCTGTTCTCGAGGTGGTCTTCCAGCGTGGTTCCGCGATGCACGCACTCGTTCCCCGCGACGAGGCCGGCCGTTCCGACTACCGGATGGCTGCCATCCGCCCGTCGCAGATCGGTCTGGCCGACGACGACGTCGAGGCCTTCGTCGCCGGTGTCGCCGAGGCGACCGGTGAGTTCCTGCAGATCGTGAACCTGAACCTGCGTGGCTCGCAGTACGCCATCGCCGGTACGGTCGCCGGACTCAACGCGCTGGAGGTCGAAATCGACATCCGCCGTGAGGCTTTCGGTGGCAAGCGCGCCTACATCATGGTTCCGGGCATCGACGTTCCGTTCCACTCCACGGTGCTGCGTGGCGGTGTCGACGACTTCCGCGGCCGTCTCGAGGAACTGCTCCCCAAGGACATCGACCCGGCCATCCTGATCGGGCGGTACATCCCGAACCTGGTTCCCAAGCCGTTCTCCCTGAAGAAGGAGTTCGTGCAGGAGATCGCCGACCTGGTCCCGTCGAAGCCCCTCGACAAGGTGCTGAAGGACTTCGACTCCTGGGCGAAGAAGCCGGTCGAGCTCACCCGCGTGGTCCTCACCGAGCTCCTGGCCTGGCAGTTCGCCAGCCCGGTGCGCTGGATCGAGACGCAGGATCTGCTGTTCGCCGACGAGTCCGAAGGTGGACTGGGTGTCGAGCGGTTCGTGGAGATCGGTCTGGGCTCCGTCCCGACCGTCGCGAACCTCGCGTCGCAGACCCTGAAGCTGCCGGGCCGCTTCGGCTACCCGGTCGAGGTCCTCAACATCGAGCGTGAAGCGTCCATCGTGTACTCCACCGACGTCGATCCGGCGCCGGTCGAGGACGACGAGCCCGCAGCACCCGCAGCCGAGGCGCCCGCCGCATCGGCCGCACCCGCCGCGGCCCCGGCCCCGGCAGCCGCACCGTCCGGTGGACCGCGTCCCGACGACATCGCGTTCAAGGCCGCCGACGCCACCAAGGTCCTGATCAGCCTGTGGACCAAGCTCCGTCCCGATCAGGTCGGCCCCGTCGACACGATCGAGGCGCTGTGTGACGGCGTGTCCTCGCGGCGTAACCAGCTGCTCGTCGACCTCGGCTCCGAGCTCTCGCTCGGCGCGATCGACGGTGCCGCCGACGCCGACATGGGCTCGCTCGCCGGCACGGTCGACTCCCTGGCCCGCACGTACAAGCCGTTCGGCCCGGTGCTGTCCGACTCGATCAACGATCACCTCCGCAAGGTCTTCGGCCCCTCGGGTCGTCGTCCGGCGGCCATCGCGGACCGCGTGAAGAAGGTCTGGGAACTCGGCGACGGCTGGGCGTACCACGTCACCGCCGAGGTGGCGCTCGGAACCCGCGACGGTTCCAGCATTCGTGGCGGTGACCTCGGCGGCCTGGCCGGCGGCGGTCTCGCCGACGGCGCCGCAGTGGACGCCGTCATCGACAGCGCAGTGGCCGCAGTGGCCTCGCGCCGCGGGATCAGCGTCTCCCTCCCGTCCTCGGGTGGCGGAGCCGGTGGCACCGTCGACGCCGCGGCGCTGGGCGAGTTCACCGAGCACATCACGGGCCGCGACGGCGTGCTGGCCTCGGCCGCCCGCCTCGTGCTCGAGCAGCTCGGCTTCGCAGGTGACACGGCGACGGCAGCGCAGCCGACCGACACCGAACTCGTCGACCTCGTGTCGGCGGAACTCGGTTCCGACTGGCCGCGACTGGTCGCTCCCGCGTTCGACGCCAAGCGGGCGGTGCTGCTCGACGACCGCTGGGCCAGTGCACGTGAGGATCTGGCTCGTCTGTGGATCGACGCGGCAGGCGTGGAGTCTCTCGAGATCGAAGGCTTCGCCGGTGCAGGCAAGTCCGTTGCGGCGCAGGCCGCATGGTGGCAGGCCCGCGCAACCGACGAGGGACGCACGGCTCTGGCCGAGAAGTACGGGCGTATCGCGGAGGCGGCAGTCGTCGTCACCGACGAGACCCCGGAATGGGCAGACCAGGTCGCCGTCGTCACCGGTGCCAGCAAGGGCTCCATCGCGGCTTCGGTCGCAGGCAAGCTCCTCGCCGGCGGCGCGACGGTCTTCGTGACCACCTCGCGTCTCGACGACAAGCGTCTCGGCTTCTACCGCGACCTCTACCGCCGCAATGCTCGCGCCGGTGCCGCCCTGTGGGTGGTCCCCGCGAACATGGCGTCCTACACGGACATCGACTCGCTCATCGAGTGGATCGGTGAGGCCCAGTACGAGACGGCCGGTGGATCGAAGAAGCTCGTCAAGGAAGCGGTCACCCCGACGCTGCTGTTCCCGTTCGCCGCGCCCCGCGTGGCAGGCGACCTCGCCGACGCCGGCGCCCGCGCCGAAATGGAGATGCGCGTTCTCCTGTGGTCGGTGGAGCGCCTGATCGGCGGACTGTCGAAGATCGGTTACGACCGTGACGTCGACACCCACCTGCACGTGGTCCTGCCCGGTTCCCCGAACCGTGGCCTGTTCGGTGGCGACGGTGCGTACGGCGAGGCCAAGGCCGCGCTCGACGCGGTGGTCGGCCGCTGGAAGGCCGAGCGCAACTGGGCCGAGCGCGTCACCCTGGTGCACGCTCTCATCGGCTGGGTCCGCGGAACCGGCCTCATGGGCGGCAACGACCCGCTGGTCGAGGCTGTCGAAGGCGCCGGAGTCCGTACCTGGTCCACCCAGGAAATGGCCACCGAGCTGCTGCAGTGGTGCGAGCCCGAGGCACGTCGCCTCGCCTCCACCGAGCCGCTCGCTGCCGATCTGACCGGTGGGCTCGCCCAGGCGAACCTGGACCTGCCCGCTCTTGCGAAGCAGGCTCAGGAAGCCGCGACCGCTGCGGCCGAGGCCGAAGAGGTCGACGAGCTCGACACCATCGCGGCTCTGCCCGCCCCGCCGCGGGTCTCCGCATCGGTGGCACCGGCCTGGTCCGGCGTCACAGCGGCTCCGGAGGACCTCGTCGTCATCGTCGGTGCCGGTGAGCTCGGACCGTTCGGTTCCTCGCGTACCCGCTTCGAGATGGAGGTCGACGAAGAGCTTTCGGCGGCAGGCGTTCTCGAACTCGCCTGGAACACTGGACTCGTCGTGTGGGAGACCACGCCGTCCGCAGGCTGGTACGACGCCGAGACCGGGGAACTGGTTCCGGAGGCCGAGATCGCGGACAAGTACCACGACACGGTGGTCGAGCGCTGCGGCATCCGCCGCTACGCGGACGACGGCTCCATGGTCGAGAACACCGCACCGCTGCTCACGTCGGTCTTCCTCGACAAGGACCTGAGCTTCGTCGTCAGCACCGAGGCGGAGGCACTGGCCTTCGTCGAGGCCGACCCGGAGAACACGGTCGCGAGCCCGGTTCCGGACAGCGGTGACTGGCAGGTCACCCGCCGTGCGGGCACCGAGATCCGCGTCCCCCGCAAGATGAAGCTCACGCGCAGCGTGGGTGGTCAGATCCCGACCGGATTCGACGTCACCAAGTGGGGCATCCCCGCCGACATGGCCGATTCCGTCGACCGCGTGGGCCTGTGGAACATCGTCGCCACGGTGGACGCGTTCCTCACCGGTGGGTTCACGCCCAGCGAACTGCTGCGGTGGGTGCACCCCTCGCTGGTCGCCAACACCCAGGGCACCGGCATGGGCGGCATGACCTCCATGAGGTCGCTGTACATCGACACGCTGCTCGGCGAGAACCGGCCGAACGACATCCTGCAGGAAGCCCTGCCGAATGTGATTGCGGCGCACGTGGTCCAGTCCTACGTCGGCGGTTACGGCGCCATGGTCCACCCGGTTGCGGCGTGCGCCACGGCCGCGGTGTCCGTCGAGGAGGGCGTCGACAAGATCAAGCTCGGCAAGGCCCAGCTCGTGGTCGCCGGCGGGTTCGACGACCTCAGCGCGGAGGGCATCATCGGATTCGGTGACATGTCCGCCACGGCCAAGACCGACGACATGCGGGCCAAGGGCATCGACGACCGTCGATTCTCCCGGGCCAACGACCGTCGTCGCGGCGGGTTCGTCGAGTCGCAGGGTGGTGGCACGATCCTGCTGGCCCGCGGTGACCTGGCACTCGAGATGGGCCTGCCCGTCCTCGGTGTGGTCGCCTACGCCGGCTCGTTCGCGGACGGTGTCCACACGTCGATCCCGGCTCCCGGAATCGGTGCGCTCGGCGCGGGTCGTGGGGGAGCGGATTCGCAGCTCGCCCAGTCCCTCGGCAAGCTCGGTGTCAGTGCCGACGACATCTCGGTGATCTCCAAGCACGACACGTCCACCGCGGCCAACGACCCCAACGAGGCGGAGCTGCACGAGCGTCTCGCCGGGGCCCTGGGCCGCAGCGAAGGTGCACCGCTGTTCGTGGTCTCGCAGAAGAGCCTCACCGGACACGCCAAGGGTGGTGCCGCAGCATTCCAGCTGATCGGTCTCTGCCAGGTGCTGGACCAGGGCATCGTGCCGCCGAACCGCAGCCTCGACTGCGTCGACGAGAAGATGGCCGAGTTCGAACACCTCGTGTGGGCCCGGGAGCCGCTTCGCTTCGGCGAGCAGTTCCCGCTGAAGGCCGGTCTGCTGACCAGCCTCGGCTTCGGGCACGTGTCGGGCATGGTCGCGGTCGTGCACTCGCAGGCATTCGTCGAGGCCATCCCGGCCGACAAGCGTGAGGCGTACCTCGAGCAGGCACGCAAGCGCACCGTCGAGGGTCAGCGTCGTCTGGCGAAGGCCATGGTCGGTGGCGGCAGCCTGTACGAGCGTCCGGCGGATCGTCGCTTCGGCGGCGACAGCGTCCCGGCCGCAGCGTCCCGTCAGCTCGAGGCGGACGTCCTGCTCACCGAGGCCGCGCGCCTGGGAGCGGACGACGTGTACAGCTCGGGTCTGCCCGGCTGCAAGTAGGAACGACGGATGGGAGTTCTGGGGATCGGCTTCGATCTCGTGACGGTGTCGGAGTTCGCCGAGCAGCTGGACCGGCCAGGGACGGCAATGCTCGACAACTTCACACCGGGCGAGCGTCGGGACGCCGTGACCCGGAGCTCCGATCCGGCTAGGCATTTCGCCGCCCGGTGGGCTGCGAAGGAGGCAGTGATCAAGGCTTGGTCCACGTCTCTCTTCGCCAGCCCGCCGGTGCTGCCCGAGATGATCCACCACCTGATCGAGGTGGTGACGGATGCGTGGGGGCGACCGAGTATCCGCTTACGCGGAGACGTCGCCAAGCATCTGACCGATGTGAGGATTCACATCTCCCTCACACACGACGGAGACATGGCGGGCGCGTTCGCCGTCATCGAGTCCCTGTAGGCGCCTCCGGCGCTCGTGCGCCTTTCTGGTAGCTCAGGCAACCGGAAGGGCGCACAAGCGTGTAGCGGGCTAGGTGGAGCGCGATTCCTTCTCGGCGACCAGCAGGTACGCCACCATCAGCCGTTTGAGCTCGGCGACGGCGTCCGCGTGGCTCTGGTTGTCCTGCACCGAGAAATTGAGCATCGAATACACGACGTGGACGAGCACCTCGGCCATCATCGTGCGCCGCTCCCGCGACGTCTGCGGGGTGAGCGGGGCGAGCATCCGTGAGACCTGCTCCGCGAACGCCTTTTCGTGGATGGCCCCGGTGGCGCGCGTGGAGGGGGTTGACTGCATCGCCAGCCACACCTCCCGCCTCGACGGGTCGGACGTCCACAGGCCCGCCATGTGATCGACGAAGGAATTGAGGAACCGCAGCCAGTCGAGGGACGGGACCTCACCGTTGAACTGGGCGATCTCGTGCTGCACGCCGACGAGGTCCTGCCGGTTGAGCTCGCAGACGATCACGTACTTGTTCGCGAAGAACTGGTAGAGGGTGCCGATCGGGACGTCCGCGCGTGCGGCGACCTCCTCGCACGTGAACGATTCGAATCCCACGTCCACCAGCAACTCCCGCGATGCCGTGAGCAGTGCGTCGAACTTGCGGCGACTGCGTTCCTGGGTCGGACGTCTGCGGGGCAGCAGCTCCTGCGGGTCCGACTGCAGCTCCAACGCCGGGTCCACTCGGCGCGGCGCTTGCTTGCTGACTGAAGACTCCACCGCCCCAGGCTATCCGTCTTTCGTCCGGATTCCGAAGATCCCTCCCGGTGACGCGTCA
This sequence comes from Rhodococcus wratislaviensis, assembly GCF_041228765.1. Classification (NCBI taxonomy): domain Bacteria; kingdom Bacillati; phylum Actinomycetota; class Actinomycetes; order Mycobacteriales; family Nocardiaceae; genus Rhodococcus; species Rhodococcus wratislaviensis. The sequence goes on from NZ_CP150488.1 coordinate 3,474,480, forward strand.
GGTTTCACCTGGCGGAGACGACTCATCGAGCCGTTCTCCGCGTGAACAATGTGATCGCCCACAAGTAGCCGGCGCAGGCGATTCCGACACACCACAACACCGCGATCAGAGCTGTGTCGTCGACGGGTGTGCCGAGCAGCAGGCCACGGACCGTTTCGATCACCGGCGTGACGGGCTGGTTCTCGGCGAAGGCGTGTAGCCAGCTCGGCATCGTGTCGGTGGGAACGAACGCGCTGCTGACGTAGGGGAGGAAGAGCAGGAAGAAGGTGAACCCGTTGGCGGCTTCCTCGGTGCCGGCGAGGAGCCCGAGCGCCGTCGCCAGCCAGGAGATGGCGAGGATGAACAGGGCGACGATCGCGAGTGCGGCCAGCCACTGTATCGGGCCTGCGGTGGGCCGGAATCCCATGATCATCGCGACGCCGATCACGACGAGGGACGTGAGGAGATTGCGGATGACACTGGACGCGACATGGCCGAACAGGAACGCCGAACGTGCGATGGGCATGGACCGGAATCGGTCGACGATGCCGTGCACCATGTCGCCGGTGACGCTCACCGCCGTCTGTGAGGATCCGAAACCGGCGCAGAGCAGGATGATTCCGGGCACCACGTAGTCGAGGTAGCCGGTGGCGGTCTTCATGGCTCCGCCGAAGACGTACACGAACAACAGCAGCAGCATCACCGGAAGGGCGACGCCCATGATCATCGTGTCCGGGCTGCGGAGCAGGCGCGTCAGGCTGCGGCCGGTCATCGCCGCGAAGTCGTCGAGGGGGCGTGGCCGCGTGTTCGGGATCATCGGGCGGCGGCCTCGTTCCGGATCGGGGAAGCGTTCGAGTTGTGGGTGAGAGCGAAGAAGACGTCGTCGAGATCGGGGGAGTGGAGCGAGAGCTTGTCGACGGTGACGCTCTGGTCGTCGATTCGTCCGAGCAGCGTCTTCAGCTGGCCGATGCTGCCGTCGGTCGGGACCTGAACGGCCAGGCGGTCGGCGTCGAGGACGGCGTCGTCGAAGGCCTGGGCGACGTCGTGCAGTTCGGACGGCCGGGTGAACGTGAGCTCGAGGTGACCGCCGGGCACGAGTCGTTTCAGCTCGTCGGGAGTGCCCTCGGCCACGACCCTGCCGCCGTCGAGGACGGCGACCCGGTCTGCCAGCCGGTCGGCTTCCTCGAGGTATTGGGTGGTCAGGAAGAGGGTGACGCCGCCGTCGACCAGTCTTCGGATCATCTCCCACATGGACTGCCGGCCGCGCGGGTCGAGACCGGTGGTCGGTTCGTCGAGGAAGATGACGTCGGGCCGCGAGATGAGGCTCATCGCCAGATCGAGGCGCCGGGTCATCCCACCCGAGTACGTCCCTGCGCGGCGGGTTCTCGCGTCCACCAGGTCGAACTGCTCGAGTAGCTCGCGGGCGCGCCGCTTGCCCTCCGCGCGGCCGAGGTGGCTCAGCCGGGCCATGAGCCGGAGGTTCTCCTCGCCGGTGAGAAGGTCGTCGACCGCCGCGTACTGCCCGGTGAGGCTGATCTTCCGCCGCACTCCCTGGGGGTCGCGGCGAAGGTCGTGCCCGGCGACGTGCACGGTGCCCGCGTCAGGCGGTGTCAGGGTCGACAGGATGCGGACCATCGTCGTCTTCCCCGCACCGTTGGCGCCGAGGAGCGCGAACACGCTGCCTGGCGGCACGTCGAGGTCGACTCCGTCGAGGACGGTGACGTCTCCGTATGCCTTGCGTAAACCGGTGACCGAGAGGGCCGACGCGCAAAACTGCGTATCTCGTATACTCATGGTGTGCAGAGTACGCAGTTTTAGGATGAGCGCAAGACCCCGACGAAGTGGACACGTGCATGCCCCGACCGAACGAAACCCCCGACGACCCCACCGTGACCCTGCCCAAGGCCGTCCGGCTGGCCTGGGGGATCGAGGAACCGGGGACCCGCGGCCCCCGGAAGGGGCTGAGTCTCGAGCGGGTGGTCGACGCCGCCATCGAGGTGGCGGACGCCGAAGGGCTCGCGGGTCTGTCCATGAGCCGGGTCGCCAAGCAACTCGGGTTCACCACCATGTCGCTGTACCGCTACGTGGACAGCAAGGACGACCTGGTGGAGTTGATGGCCGATCGGGCAATCGGTGAGCCCCGCGGACTCGTCGTGACGGGGGGCTGGCGGGACCGACTCGAATCGTGGGCGCTGGGCGAGTACCGGGCGGTCCGGGCGCACGCGTGGTGGCCGGAGGTGACCATCTCCGCGCCTCCGACGGGCCCCAACAATCTCGCGTGGCTGGAGGCCGGTCTGCAGTCGCTGGCCGACACCGGCCTGAGCGAGGACCGGAAGCTGCAAGTGGTGCTGAATGTTTCGCTGTTCGTGATCGGGCGGGCGCGGTTCGCGCTGGACCTGGAACGGTCGGCGAAGGTGGAGCAGGTCGACTACGCCCGGATGCTCCCGCTACTGCTCGACGAGAAGCGGTTTCCCGCACTGCGGGCGGCGATCGCGGGGGGTGCGTTCGATGCCGGCGACGCCGACGACGCGCACTGGCTCGAACACGACTTCCGATTCGGCCTCGACCGGATGCTCGACGGCATCGAACGGCTCACGGGCGGCTGACGAGTCGCAGCCGCCCGGGCGTCGATCAGACGGACAGGTCGCGGCGCAGTTTCGCGACGTGGCCGGTGGCGCGGACGTTGTACTGGGCGACTTCGATCTTGCCGTCCTCGTCGACGAGGAACGTGGAGCGGATGACGCCCTGCACCGTCTTGCCGTACATCTTCTTCTCACCGAACGCGCCCCAGGCCTCGAGTGTGGCCTTGTCGGGATCGGACAGGAGGGGGAACGTCAGTTCCTCGTTGTCACGGAACTTGGCCAGCTTCGCCGGCTTGTCGGGCGAGATGCCGATCACGTCCAGGCCTGCGCCTTTCAGGTCGGCGAGGTTGTCTCGGAAGTCGCAGGCCTGTTTGGTGCAGCCCGGCGTGCTCGCCGCCGGGTAGAAGTACACGACGACCTTGCGGCCGCGGTAGTCGGCGAGCGACACGTCGTTGCCGTCGGCGTCGGGCAGCGTGAAGGCGGGTGCGGTGTCTCCGGGGGCGAGTCTGTTGTTGTCGGTCACGAGAAGTCAGGCTACCGGGAAGGGGTGGACGTGGCCCGAAGCGTGATCGGGGGAGACGGAGTCGCAGGTCGGGAGTTCTCGTCTACGGTTGACGCAAGTGTGGGATCGTCGCGGTAGCGTCGCTCTCGCTGATCGAACCAGTCGAACAAGTTGGAGGACACGTGCCCAGGGACACCGAGAGCATCGAGCGTGAGATCGAGAACGCGCGCAATCAGCTCGCGAGCACTCTCGACGAATTGACGGTCCGCACCAACCCGAAGCGTCTCGTGGAGAACACGAAGCGCACGCTGATCGCGAAGCTGAACGAGCCGGCGGTCAAGTACGGACTGATCGCCGTCGGTGCGGTGGCAGGGCTCCTGGTGCTCCGCAAAGCGTTGCGCTGAACGACCCTCGTTGGCGACGGGCCGTCGGATGTGAAGTTCGTAGTGACTTCACGTTCCGGCGGCCCGTTCGTCATCTGACCGCCTGCGCGATGCGTTGAGATGGTGACACGAGAAAGGCCCCCATCCTCGTGAGAGGATGGGGGCCTTCGTGCAAGTGCGCCCACAGGGACTCGAACCCCGGACCCAGTGATTAAGAGTCACTTGCTCTACCAACTGAGCTATAGGCGCTCGCTCTTGCGAGACAGAACATTAGCGGGTCGCTTCTCGGGAATGCAAATCGCCTGGTGGCGACTGCCCGCGGCGACCCGATCCACACGGTGGCGCGTAACAAGAGCGCCGCTGGTCACGATTGATATTCGAACGTTATTGAGCGGCTCGGCGCTTGGTTGGAACCGGTCTCCAGTGGCTGGCATCATTGGAGACCACACGGTCTCGACGTGCTGATTCGTCTTGCGAAGGCGAGAGACGTGCCGGCTTGAACGTGAATTCGGAGCGAGGACGTGAAGTGGGGTTATCCATGGGTGTGGGGCGTGGCGGGCGCGTGCGTGCGCAATCGGTGAGATCCGTCTCGAAGACGGCGACGGTTGTGGCGGCATCACTCGTATTCGCATTGTCGATCGCAGGGTGCACCGTCTCCGGTGCCGACAGCGTCACGTCGGAAGGTGAGGCGCCGATCGATTCCAATCCGGTCACCGAACTCATCAAGCCGAAGCTGACGGCGTCGGCCGTCGATGGTGCAGTGGGATTCTCACCCGGACAGCCGGTGACGGTGACGGTGGCCGACGGCACGCTCGCGGCGGTCACCATGCTCAACCCGGAGGGCGAGTCGGTCGACGGCGCCATCGCTCCCGACGGGTTGTCCTGGGTCAACACGGAGCCGCTGGGTTACGACAAGGAGTACCGGCTCGAGGTGAAGGCGAACGGACTCGGTGGCGGCACCACCTCGACTTCGGCGTTCACGACCAGCGCGCCCGGCAACGTCACCAAGCCGTACGTGATGCCGTCGGAGGGCGATGTGGTGGGCATCGGTCAGCCGATCGCGGTCCAGTTCGACGAGAACATCCCGGACCGCAAGGCCGCGGAGGCCGGCATCACCGTCACGACGAATCCGCCCGTCGAGGGCGCGTTCTACTGGGTGAACAACCGTGAGGTGCGGTGGCGTCCGCAGAGTTACTGGGCCCCCGGCACCGCCGTGGACGTCAAGGTCGCCGTGTACGGCCGTGATCTCGGTGACGGACTGTTCGGCCAGGAGGACGTCCACACGGCCTTCACCATCGGCGACGCCGTGATCGCGACGGCGGACGACAACACCAAGCAGGTGACGTTCGAGCGCAACGGCGAAGTGATCATGACGATGCCCACATCGATGGGTAAGGACGACACACCCACCGACAACGGCGTCTACATCATCGGCGACCGGTTCGCGAACCTCGTCATGGACTCGTCCACCTACGGCGTGCCGGTCAACTCCCCACAGGGATACAAGACGCCCGTCGACTGGGCCACGCGAATGTCCTACAGCGGCATCTTCTTCCACTCGGCGCCGTGGTCGGTGGGGCAGCAGGGCTACTCGAACGCGAGCCACGGCTGCCTGAACCTCAGCCCGTCCAACGCGAAGTGGGTGTACGACAACACGAAGCGCGGCGACATCGTGATCGTCAAGAACACGTTGGGCGGCACGCTGTCGGGCACGGACGGCCTCGGGGACTGGAACATCCCGTGGGATGTCTGGAAGGCAGGCAACGCCAACGCCTGACGGCAGGCGTCAGACCAATCGCAAAGAGGAAAGCCCCCGGCCGAGGCCGGGGGCTTTCCGTTTGGGGTGAGTGACGGGACTCGAACCCGCGACAGCCAGGATCACAACCTGGTGCTCTACCAACTGAACTACACTCACCATGTGCTTCAGGCACCGCCCGGGGGCAGTAACTTCGGCGAGGAAGATACTAGCGCGTCCGGTGCCCGAGAAGCCAATCGGTATCTCAGGCGGGCCCGAGTTCCTCGACAACTGCGGCGATGTCGCTGGTAGACGGTCCGGGCTCGGGCACGAACGCCGTCTTCCGGTAGTACTTCAGCTCCCGGATCGACTCCTTGATGTCGGCCAGGGCGCGGTGGGCGAGACCTTTTTCGGGCTGACCGAAGTAGATCCGCGGGTACCAGCGCCGGGACAACTCCTTGATGGAGCTCACGTCGATCATCCGGTAGTGCAGATAGGTGTCGAGGTCCGGCATGTCGCGGGCGATGAATCCGCGGTCGGTTGCGATCGAGTTGCCTGCGAGCGGCGCCGTCCCGGCGACCGGCACGTGCTCGCGGATGTAGGCGAGCACCTGCTGCTCGGCCTCGGCGAGAGTGACCGTGGACTTCCGGACCTCGTCGGTCAGCCCCGAGTTCTCGTGCATCGTGGTCACCACGTCGGGCATGGCCGCGAGCGCGTCGTCGTCGGCGTGGATGACGATGTCGACACCCTCACCGAGCACGTTCAGCTCGCTGTCCGTGACCAGAGCTGCGATCTCGATCAGCTTGTCGGTACCGAGCCGGAGCCCGGTCATTTCACAGTCGATCCACACAAGTTTGTCCTGCACCAGGAACACAGTAGTCACGTGGGTCACGGGATAAGGTCTGCGGTGGACACTTTCTCCCGACGTGCGTGGTCCGAGGAGGGCTTGGATGACCCAGCAATCGCAGGACGGCGGCGCGACCTCGACCCCGGCGGAACGGGCGGCGGCCGCGAGGGCGGCAGCTGCTGAAGCGGCCAGGATCGCGGCGGAGGCCGCGGCAGCGGCAGAGGCGGTGGAGCAGGAAGCCCGGGACGCGGAGGCTGCGGAGAACCGTGCTCCCGCAGGCGTCGCCGGCCCCTCTGGTGCCGCCGCAGACATCGCGGCCGGATACTCCTCGGAGGGTGCGGCTCTGGAGCTGGGCACCGTGGTTCTCGACGGCGCCGTGGATCGGACGGCCCGGGTGCGTATCCCCCTCGCGACGGTCAACCGGCACGGACTCGTCGCCGGCGCCACCGGGACGGGAAAGACGAAGACGCTGCAGGGTATTGCCGAGCAGTTGTCGGCTGCAGGGGTTCCCGTGGTGATGGCCGACGTGAAGGGCGACCTGTCGGGCCTGTCACAGCCGGGTGAGGCGGGCGACAAGATCACGGCCCGAGCGACCGAGACGGGTGACGACGAGTGGCGGCCGGCAGGGTCCCCGGTCGAATTCCTCTCGCTGGGAACCGAAGGCCTGGGCATTCCCGTCCGCGCGACCATCACGGCGTTCGGGCCGATCCTGCTCGCCAAGGTTCTCGGGCTCAACGAGACTCAGGAATCCACGCTGGGGCTGATCTTCCACTGGGCGGACGTTCAGGGGCTCGCCCTGCTCGACCTGAAGGATCTGCGATCGGTCATCGCGCATCTCACCAGCGACGAGGGCAAGGCCGATCTGAAGGGCATCGGAGGCGTGTCCCCGGCCACCGCAGGTGTGATCCTCAGGGCCCTCGTCAATCTCGAAGCCGACGGCGGCGACACGTTCTTCGGGGAACCGGAGCTCGAGACCGAGGACCTGCTCCGGGTGATCGACGGCAAGGGCGTGATCACGTTGTTCGAGTTGGGCGCGCAGGCCGCGCGTCCGGCGTTGTTCTCCACCTTCCTGATGTGGGTGCTGGCCGACCTGTTCCAGACGTTGCCCGAGGAAGGCGATCTCGACAAACCCAAGCTCGTCTTCATCTTCGACGAGGCGCACCTGCTCTTCGCGGACGCGTCGAAGCCGTTCCTGCAGCAGGTGGAACAGACCGTGAAGCTCATCCGCTCCAAGGGCGTGGGGGTCTTCTTCTGCACCCAGTTGCCGACGGACGTCCCGAATGCGGTGCTGTCGCAGCTCGGCGCGCGAATTCAGCACGCGCTGCGCGCCTTCACCCCCGACGACCAGAAGGCGCTGACGAAAACGGTACGGACGTACCCGACCACCGAGAACTACGACCTCGAGAAGGCTCTCACCTCACTGGGGATCGGTGAGGCGATCGTCACGGTCCTGTCGGAACGGGGCGCGCCGACGCCGGTGGCGTGGACGCGGATTCGGCCTCCCCGCTCGCTGATGGACACCATCGGCAACGACGCGATCACGTCGTCGTCGTCGTCGAGCCCCTTGTCGGGCAAGTACCGGCAGACCGTCGACCGGGAATCGGCGTACGAGAAGCTGACGGCGAAGGTCGCCGGAGCGCCGGCCTCGGAACCGGGCCTCGACCTGCCCCCGCTGCCCGACCTGCCGCCACCCCCGCCCGCACGACCGGAGGGTCCGAACATGGCCGAGCAGATTCTCGGGAACTCCGCGGTGAAGAGTTTCCTCCGCTCGGCCGCGTCGGCCGCCGGACGCGAGATCTCCCGCAGCATCTTCGGGACGGGCAAACGTCGCAGGCGCTAGAAACGCTGGGCGAATGTACCTTTCAGCGCCTCGGCAGGGGTGAACGGTACATTCACCCGGGGGTCATCCGCCCAGCTTCTTGTAGAACGTTCCGACGATCGGGGCGACCACCGCACGCGGGCTGTACTGCCCGGCAACGGACATCGCCTTACTGATGATGCCGGGCACGACGCGCATCTTGTTGTCGGCCAGACCGTCGAGCGACACCTTGGCGGTGTATTCGCTGGAGATCCACAGGAAGTCGGGTACCAGCCTGTCCACGATCGACGCGTCCGCCGGATCGGGCTCCTCGGTGCGGACCGGGCCGGGTGCGAGCAGCGTGACGTTCACTCCCGTCCCCTTGAGTTCGCCGCGCAGCGACTCGGAGAACGTGTTGACGAACGCCTTGCTGGCCGCATAGGTGGCGTTGTAGGGGATGGGCATGTTGCCTGCCGCGGAGCCGACCATGAGGATGGCGCCGGACTTGCGCTCGAGCATCCCGGGCAACACCGCGAGGGTCAGGTCGTGCACGGCAACGGCGTTGAGTTCCACCTGGGCTCGCTCGTACGCGGGATCGAGTCCGGCGACGGGGCCGAACGTGGCGATGCCCGCGTTGTTGCACAGGACGCTGATCTCGCGTCCGGCCAGTTCGGCGACGAGGGTGGCCCGCGCGTCGCGATCCGACAGGTCGCACGCGCGTACGTCGACCTCGACGCCGAACTTGTCACGCAGGGTCCCGGCGAGTGACTCCATCACCTCGCCGCGACGCGCGACGAGGATCAGGGAGTGTCCCCGGGAGGCCAGATCGGTGGCCAGCGCCTCGCCGATTCCGGACGAGGCGCCGGTCACGACGGCGCGGGCACTGGGAGTGGGGTTCGGCAAGCTCACGGTCAGCAGCGTAGTGCGTCAGATGCGAGCCGCGAGCCGGGTGCCCTGCTCGATGGCGCGCTTGGCGTCGAGCTCGGCTGCGACGTCGGCGCCGCCGATGACGTGGGTGGTGACGCCGGCGACGGTCAGTTCGTCGACGAGGTCACGCACCGATTCCTGACCTGCGCAGATCACGACGTTGTCGACGGCGAGGGTGCGGGGCTTCTCGCGCTTGGCGCCGAACGTGATGTGCAGGCCGTCGTCGTCGATGCGCTCGTAGTTGACCCCGGACAGTTCCTGCACACCCTTGTTCTTCAGCGCTGCCCGGTGAACCCAGCCCGTGGTCTTCGCGAGTCCGGCGCCGATCCGGCCGCTCTTGCGCTGCAGCAGGTACACCTCACGCGGCGACGGTTCGGGAATGGGTGTGGTGAGGGCGCCCGCCGCCGCCTCGGGTTCGGTGACACCCCACTCCTGCTTCCACTCCTTCAGGTCGAGCGTCGGGGAGTGCTCGTGGGTGAGGAACTCGCTGACGTCGACGCCGATCCCGCCGGCTCCGATCACCGCGACCGACTGCCCGACGGGCTTGCCGCCCCGCACGACCTCCGGATACGTGAGCACCTTCGGATGGTCGATGCCCGGAATGGACGGCACGCGTGGCGTCACCCCGGTCGCGACGATCACCTCGTCGTATTCGCCGACCAGTTCCGTCGCGGTGACGCGGCGGTCGAGCCGGACGTCGACACCGGCGAGCGGAAGCTGGCGGTTGTAGTACCGGATCGTCTCCGCGAACTCCTCCTTGCCGGGAATCTTGCGGGCGATGCCGAACTGGCCGCCGATCTCCGAATCCGCCTCGAACAGGGTCACCGAGTGGCCGCGCTGTGCGAGGCCGAGCGCCGCGGACAGTCCGGCGGGTCCGGCGCCGACGACGGCGACGCGCTTCGCGGCCCGGGTGGGGGAGAGTGTCAGTTCCGTCTCCCGGCCCGCACGGGGATTCAGTAGGCACGACACGTGCTTGCGGACGAAGGCGTGGTCGAGGCAGGCTTGGTTGCACGCGATGCACGTGTTGATCTCGTCGGGGGTGCCCGCTTCGGCTTTGCGCACCCAGTCGGGATCGGCGAGCATCGGGCGCGCCATCGAGATGAGCTGCGCGTCACCGCGGGTCAGGATTTCCTCGGCGACCTCCGGCATGTTGATCCGGTTCGACGCGGCCACGGGGATGCCCACGTGCTTCTCGAGCTTGCCGGTGATGTCGGCGAACGCGGCCCGCGGCACCGACGTCACGATCGTGGGAACACGGGATTCGTGCCAGCCGATGTCGGTGTTGATGATGGTCGCTCCCGCGGCCTCCACTTCCTGTGCCAGCGCGACGATCTCGTCCCACGTCTGACCGCCCTCGACGAGGTCGGCCATCGACAGGCGGAAGATGATGATGAAGTTCGGGCCCACCGCCTTGCGAGTGCGGCGGACGATCTCGACGGCCATCCGCCTGCGGTTCTCGGGAGTGCCGCCCCACGTGTCGGTGCGCTTGTTGGTGCGCTCGCACAGGAACTGGTTGATGAAGTAGCCTTCGCCGCCCATGATCTCGACGCCGTCGTAGTTCGCCTGCTGCGCGAGCCGGGCGCAGCGGACGAAGTTGCGGATCTGCCAGCGGACGCCGCGGCCGGTGAGTTTGCGGGGCCGGAACGGGTTGATCGGGGCCTTGATCGACGAGGCGGAGACGCTGAACGGCTGGTAGCTGTACCGGCCGGCGTGCAGGATCTGCAGGGCGATCTTGCCGCCCTCGTCGTGCACCGCCTTCGTGATCGCGCGGTGCCTGCGGGCCTCGACACGGTTGGTGAGCTTGGCGCCGAACGGCAGCAGCCAGCCCGTCCGGTTGGGCGCGTATCCGCCGGTGACGATCAGCGCGACACCTCCGCGGGCACGCTCGGCGAAGTACTCGGCCAGACGGGGTACGTCCTTGGCGCGATCTTCGAGCCCGGTGTGGATGGAGCCCATGATCACCCGGTTCTTCAGCGTCGTGAAACCGAGGTCGAGGGGAGCGAGGAGCTGAGGGAACTGAGTCATTGGCGGCGTGTCCTTACTGTGCGAGCGCGTCGAGTACTTCTTGGCACCAGTCGGCGAACCCCTCTTCGACGCGGATTCCGCCGCGCAGGACGAGGTACTGGTGCAGGGCTGCCCCGGAGAGCTTGTCCGGTGCGGGAAAGTCGCGTTTCTCGATCATGCGGTAGACCTCGAGCCGGGCGGCGTGGCCGTCGCGGTGGCGAGCGACCTCTGCGGTGAGTGCGGCGATGTCACCGTGCTGAGCGGCGCGGATCTTCACTGCCAGCTCGTTGCGCAGGTGGTTGGGCTCGGTAGGTTCGGCGATCCAGCGCTCGAGTTCCGCGCGCCCGGCCGCGCTGACCCGGTACACCTTCTTGTCGGGCCGGCCGTCCTGCGCCACGACCTCGGCGTCGACCCATCCGGACTCGTCCATGCGTTTGAGGACGCGGTAGATCTGCTGGTGGGTGGCGCTCTGGAAGAAGCCGATGGATTTGTCGAACCGGCGCGCCAATTCGTACCCCGAGCCGGAGTGCTCGGTCAGGGAGACGAGGAGCGCATGTTCGAGTGCCACGAATCGAAGTATGTATGCAACGAGGTGCGTATGCAACTGAGTGCACACTTAGTTCTTCCGTCCGAACGGGACGCTCGTCGCGTCAGACCGCACGAACATCCCGTTCGCTCGCATAGGCTCGCGGACATGAGCACCGACGTTCGTCCGCCTGCCGGGATCGGCGAGGCCGCGACGCGCAGACAGGTTGTCGCGTGGGGGTTGTGGGACTGGGGTTCGGCCGCCTTCAACGCCGTGATCCTCACGTTCGTCTTCTCCGTCTACCTGACGGACGCCGTGGGGGAGGACCTGCCGGGGTCGATCTCCGCGAGCACGTGGCTGGGGTGGTCGCTCGGCATCGCCGGGTTCCTCATCGCCGTGCTCGCCCCCGTCACCGGTCAGCGATTCGACGCTGCAGGACGACGCAAGTGGGCGCTCGGCGTCCTCACGTTCGCGACGGTCGGGTGCATGGCGGCGATGTTCTTCGTCCGCGACTCGTATCAGTACCTGTGGCTCGGGCTGGTGCTGCTGGCCGCGGGTTCGGTGATCTTCGAACTGGCCGGCGTCCCGTACAACGCGATGCTCAGGCAGGTGTCGACGCCGGCGAACATCGGGAGGGTGTCCGGGTTCGGCTGGGCGATGGGCTATTTCGGTGGGATCGCGCTGCTGCTGCTGTGTTACTTCGGATTCATCGCCGGTGACGGCGACAACCGGGGATTCCTCGGGCTCACCACCGACGGCGGCCTGAACATCCGGATGGTGGCGCTGCTCGCCGCCGTCTGGTTCGCGATCTTCGCGATCCCCGTCCTGCTGAAGGTCCCCGAGCTACCCCGCCCGCACGTGGATCCGGGTGCCGACAAGGCCGGCTTCGTCGAGTCGTACCGGGTGCTGTGGCGCGATCTGCACGACCTCTGGGTCGCCGACCGGCGCACCGTGTACTTCCTGGTGGCGAGTGCCTTGTTCCGCGACGGACTGGCCGGGGTCTTCACGTTCGGCGCCGTCCTCGCTGTCAACGTCTACGGCATCAGCGCGGGTGACGTGCTGCTGTTCGGCGTCGCGGCCAACGTCGTCTCCGCGCTCGGCGCGCTCACCGCCGGCCGGTTCGACGACCGGATCGGACCCAAGACGGTGATCATGACGTCCCTGATCGCGATGATCGTCGTCGGTGTCGTACTGACGGCCGTCTCCGGACCGGCCATGTTCTGGATCTTCGGACTGCTGCTGTGCCTGTTCGTCGGTCCCGCGCAGTCGTCGGCGCGCACATTCCTGGCCCGGATCACCCCGCCCGGCCGGGAGGGCCAGATGTTCGGTCTGTACGCGACCACCGGTCGCGCGGTGTCGTTCCTCTCGCCCACCCTCTTCGGATTGTTCGCCTGGTGGTTCGCGGCCGATCGGGCGGGGATCATCGGCCTGGTCATCGTGCTCGGGATCGGGCTCGCCGCACTGACGATGGTGAAGGCGCCCGAGCGCGACTAGCGCCTCGCGCGATTGTCGTCGATCCGGAGCTTCTCCGGGAACAGCCGCCGCTGCGTCAGCCAGCCCGCCGCCGCCACGACGATCCAGATCAGCGTGGCGAAGAACTGCTGGCTGCCCTCGTTCGGGTCTTCGAGGAAACTCAGTGCCCCGATGGCCAGGCCGAGCCCGGTCAGCACCAAGCTGGCGCCGCCGAGCGCGGTGAGCCACAACAATGCTCGGGCCCGATACCGGTCGGCGATGAAACCACAGGCGACGGCGAGTGCGACGATCACGATTCCGCTGAGGAGCCAGCTGGCGTCGTCAGGTTGCAGAACACGACTGAGTTTGGCGCCGACCACCGCGCCCGCGATGCCTCCGATGAAGAATGCGGCGAATTTGAAGATCAAAGTGGTGGCCACCCACACCACGACCGCGCCGATCGCCGCGACCAGGAACGTCGTCCCGAGCGACAGCGACAGCAGGTCGGCCAGGAGCCAGCCGAGGCCGAATCCCGAGGCGAGAACGGCGACGTGGAGTGAACCGACACCGGCGAAGCACAGAACGGCGCCGACCAGAAGGATTGCGATGCCACTCATGGTGCCCTCCCAGGGTGCACGAGACGAGTAGTGCCATCAAACCAGAACGGACGCCCAGTCGAGGGGAACAGCGGATTTCAGTTCGGTGTGGTTCCGGCGCGCGTGAGGATCGCGTCCGCGAGTGCGTCGGGACGCTGCTCCGGGATCCAGTGCGTGGCATCGTCGAGCACGACGAATTCGTACGGCGCATCGACGAACTCGCCGCACCGCTCCGCTCCCGCACGCCCCAGCGCCTGGTCGCCGGTGCTCCAGACGTAGGTCGTGGGAACGGTGACGGCGGGTGTTTCCGCGAAGTCGCTCGTCATGGCGCGGTACCAGTTCAGCGCGGCGGTCAGCGCGCCCGGTTCGCTGAGCAGCGCGACGTGCCGATCAACGAGGGCAGGCGCGACGACGTCACCGAACATCGCACGCAGCGAGCGCGCGTTGTCGTCGAGGAGGACCCGCTCGGCCTTGCCTTCCATCCTCAGCAGGCGGATGTAGGAGGAGCGTTCCTTCTGATCGGCGTCCTCGCGCAACGCCCAGCCGAACGCGCCGGGATGTGGCACCGAGACGGCGGTGAGCGAGGTGATCCGGTCGGGGTGCCTGGCCGCGACGACCCAGGCCACGGCGGCTCCCCAGTCGTGGCCGACGAGATGAGCCGAGTCGAGGCCGAGCGCGTCGAGGAGTCCGACGACGTCCGCGACGAGGTGGTCGATCCGGTAGGAGTCGACTCCGTCGGGGCGCGCACCGGGCGAGTATCCGCGCTGGTTCGGCGCGTACGTCCGCAGACCGGACTCGTTCAGCAGGGCGCTGACGGGTTCCCACGACGCGGCGCTCTCCGGAAACCCGTGCAGCAGAACGACGGGGGCGCCGTCAGCCGGACCGCTGATCGTGACGTCGAACGTCAGGTCGCCGAGGGTGATGTGCGCGTGTTCCGAGGTTGACAGCATGCCCCCACCGTACGGCGAGAGTGCGACTACTTTCCGGGATTCCACCCGCTCATGCCGAGCATGATCAGGCGTAGTTGCCGTTCGGCGCGCGCGACCACCTCGGCCTCGCTTCGGCTTCCGGGACGATCGGCCTCGAGCAGATCGACGACGACGGCGAACATGGTGGACACGATCAGGTCGGCCGCCATCTCCAGGTCGTCGTGGTCCCAGGACTGCAGACCGTCGATGCGGGACAGATCCACCGTGAGTTCGCTGACGAACAGTGTCATCTCGGTCGCGATCGCACGGCGAATTTCGGGGACGCCGCCGTAGCGTTCGCGGCTGAGGAACCGGAACTGCGCCTCGTGGGTGCGGACCTGTCGCACGAGGATGTCGAGTGATGCGCCGGCGCTCTTGGTGCTCGGCGTGCGCCGGGCGTCGCGGAGCATCTGGCGCAGGATTCGCATGCCCTCCTCGACGAGCACCACACCGAGTTCCTCGATGGACGCGAAGTGGCGGTAGAACGCGGTGGGCACGATTCCCGCGGTGCGGGCGATCTCGCGCAGGCTCACGCCGGCGAAACTGCGATCCGCCATGAGTTCGAGCGTGCCGTCGAGAAGGGCCTTCCTCGTGCGTTCCTTGCGGGCTGCCCTGCTCTCCGGTTCGGCGCCGGTCGACTGACTCACGGCTGTGAGTGTATTCGTGGCGGTGCCGACACCCGTCATCTCCGGGTGCTCGTACTCGTCGTCCGGCATGCAAATCCGATCCCTGCCTCGAGTGTGCGTGCGGTCACATTCCGATTGACAACTTCCTGTCCCTCTCTGTCACACTATTGTCAGTGTACAACCGTGCACTCAAATGGAGGAGGCCGACGTGTCAGTTGCCCACACCAGTCGTCCGGCGGAGGAACGCAGGTTCTCACTGCTGTCGTTGTTCGAGGCGATGGCCACTCCGCACCAGCTCGACCGCTACCTCGAACTCGTCACTCCCATGGTCACCGTGCGCGACCTGCGCGCCGAAGTGGTCGAGGTCCGGCGGTCCACCGCCGACACCGTCACCCTCACGCTGCGCCCCACCCGGCAGTGGCGCGGATTCCGTGCGGGGCAGTTCGTGCAGGTGGGCGTCGTGATCGATGGGGTTCGGCACACCCGGTGCTACTCACCGGCCAATGCACAGGCGTCCACCGACGGGCTCGTCGAGCTGACGGTCAAGGCGCATCCCGAGGGTCTGGTCTCGCAGTACCTGCACGCGCACGCGAGCCCCGGTCTCGTGCTCGACCTGTCCCAGGCGGCGGGAGAATTCACCCTTCCGTCTCCTCGCCCTCGCCGGGTCCTGCTGGTGAGCGGAGGCAGCGGAATCACCCCGGTTCTGTCGATGCTGCGCACCCTCGTCGACGAGCAGCACTTCGGGAGCATCACTTTTCTGCACTACGCGTACACCGAAAACGACGTCGGATACCTCGACGAGCTGCGTGCGCTCGCGGCCGCGAACGCCAACGTCTCCCTCATGTTGGCGTACACCGATCAGGAGACCGGCGGCCATCTCCACGGGTTCTTCGGCCAGGAGCACCTCGACGCCGTGGCGCCCTGGTACGCGGACGCCGAAACCTTCCTGTGCGGCCCGCCCGGACTGATGCGTGGCGTCCGCGAGGTGTACCGCGAACTCGGCATCGAGGACCGTCTCCACACCGAGGAATTCGCTCCCGCCGCGGCCCCGGCGGAGGGTGAGGCCGGTGGTGCGGTGTCCTTCACCGCCAGCGGCGTCACCGCGGACAATTCCGGAAAGACGCTGCTCGAACAGGCGGAGGCCGCCGGGCTCCATCCCGAGTACGGCTGCCGGATGGGCATCTGTTTCTCCTGCACCACGGTGAAGAAGTCGGGGTGCACCAAGAACGTCCGCACCGGCGACACCGACACCGATCCGGACAAGGCGATCCAGCTGTGCGTCTCGGTTCCGGTGGGCGACGTCGCCCTCGACATCTGACTTTCACTCGACATTCAACGTTTGGAGACCGACATGTTTGGACTCTCGCTCTCGTTCCTCCCGTTCGTCGACGGCTCCGACGGTTCCCGCAACGACGCCCCGGTGGTGCTCAGTCACGACCAGGTCGAAGAGATCGGCCGGGAACTGGACGCCCTCCGCGACCGGACGGTTGCGGACCTCGGCGCCGAGGACCGCGAATACATCTACAAGATCATCAAGGCACAGAGGGGATTCGAGGTCGCCGGCCGCGGGCTGATGTACCTCGGATTCTTCCCACCGGCCTGGATTGCCGGGGTCGGGGCACTCGGGGTGTCGAAGATTCTCGACAACATGGAGATCGGCCACAACGTCATGCACGGCCAGTACGACTGGATGCGTGAACCGGGCCTGAACTCCCGCGTGTTCGAATGGGACACCGTCTGCCCGGCCGATCAGTGGAAGCATTCCCACAACTACATGCACCACACGTACACCAACATCCTCGGCCGGGACCGGGACATCGGCTACGGCATCCTGCGGATCGACGAGGCGCAGAAGTGGAACCCCTACTACCTGGGGAACCCGGTCTACGCCTTCTTCCTGATGATGCTGTTCGAGTGGGGCGTCATGATGCACGACCTGGAAGCGGAGAACGTGATCCAGGGCAAGCGCAAGTGGCACGACGTCAAGCCGTTGCTGAAGGGCTGGTGGCGCAAGGCCGGTCGGCAGGTGCTCAAGGACTACGTGATCTTCCCCGCGCTCACCGGGCCGCTGTTCGTCCCCACACTGCTCGGCAACGTGACCGCCAACCTGATCCGCAACGTGTGGGCGTACTCCATCATCTTCTGCGGCCATTTCCCCACCGGCGTGCAGAGTTTCACCGAGGACGAGACCGCGGAGGAAACCCGCGGCGAGTGGTACGTCCGGCAGATGCTCGGCAGCGCGAACATCGAGGGGAGCCCGCTGTTCCACATCATGTCCGGCAACCTGTCGCACCAGATCGAGCACCATCTGTTCCCGGACCTGCCCGCCCACCGGTACCCGGAGATGGCGCCCGTCGTGAAAGCACTGTGCGAGAAGCACGGCCTGCCCTACAACACCGGTGGCTTCTTCAAGCAGATCGGTTCGGTGTGGGGGAAGATCTTCACGTTCGCACTGCCGCCCGGTCTCGTCTCGTCCGACACCCCTCCCGGTGTTATCGTCGAGCGGCAGAAGACTGCAGCCTGAGAGGCGAAACACATGGTGGGGAAGTTCGAGCGGCGCAAGGACACCGTGCAGGAACTGACGGAGTCCGCGGCCACGCACGTCGGCCAGATCGCGACGATCATCGCGGGCGCCGTCCGGGACGTCACCCGGGAGATCGGTGACTGGGTGTCCGACGGTATCGAGATGCGCGAGGCCGCGAAGAAGGCCCGCGACGACGAGGGTGACGCCGAGCCGGTCGACTGAGTAAGCCGACCGGGCATTTCGCCCCAGGGTAGAGATCAGGCCGCCGAGGGTGTGTTCATTGCACCCTCGGCGGCCTTTCTGGGGGCAGGGCTCCGGCCGATGCTGAGTGCAGCACGAAGACCGCCCCCCTGCCCACCAAGACTCCCCGGCCCGACGTCAAGCAGATGTGCTGGGTCGAGTGGGGTCAGACGCAGTGTCAGGTGAGCTGACGCGTTCGCGCCGTCGAACGGTGGGGTACGTCCGGCGACGGTCGTGCCCCACCCGTCGTTCGGCTAGATGACGCCGAGCGAGATCATGGCGTCGGCCACCTTCACGAAGCCGGCGATGTTCGCGCCGTGCACGTAGTCGCCCGGCATGCCGTACTCGGCGGCGGTGGCCACGGTGCGCTCGTGGATGCCGCGCATGATCCCGGCCAGCCGTTCGTCGGTGTATTCGAACCCCCACGAGTCGCGGGATGCGTTCTGCTGCATCTCCAGTGCCGACGTGGCGACACCGCCCGCGTTGGCCGCCTTGCCCGGGGCGAACGCCACCGCGGCATCGCGGAACACCTGGACGCCCTGCGGGGTCGTGGGCATGTTCGCGCCCTCGGCCACCGCCTGGACTCCGTTCGTGACCAGCGTCTTGGCGGCCGCTTCGTCGAGTTCGTTCTGGGTGGCGCAGGGGAGCGCGACGTCGCACGGCACGTCCCAGATGGAGCCGTTCGGCACGAACCGGGCGTGCGGCACCGTGTCCGCGTATTCGCTGATCCGTCCGCGCCGCACCTCCTTGATCTCCTTCAGGAGCTCGAGGTCGATGCCCTTCTCGTCGACGAGGTATCCGGAGGAATCGGAGCTCGCGATCGCGATTCCACCGAGCTGGTGCACCTTCTCGATCGCATAGATCGCGACGTTTCCGGAGCCGGAGACGACGACGGTCTTGCCGTCGAGCGAGCTGTTCGCGGCCTTCAACATCTCGGCGACGAAGTAGGCGACGCCGTACCCCGTGGCCTCGCGACGCACCTGGGAGCCGCCCCAGGTGAGTCCCTTACCGGTGAGGACCCCCGACTCGTAGGAGTTGGTGAGGCGCTTGTACTGGCCGAACAGGTAGCCGATCTCGCGGCCGCCGACGCCGATGTCACCTGCCGGGACGTCGGTGTACTCGCCGATGTGGCGATGCAGCTCGGTCATGAACGACTGGCAGAACCGCATGATCTCGGCCTCCGAGCGACCCTTGGGGTCGAAGTCGGAGCCACCCTTACCGCCGCCGATCGGAAGTCCGGTGAGGGCGTTCTTGAAGATCTGCTCGAAGCCGAGGAACTTCACGATCCCCAGATTCACGCTGGGATGAAACCGCAGGCCGCCCTTGTAGGGGCCGAGCACGCTGTTGTACTGCACGCGGAAACCGCGGTTGACGTGCACGTTGCCGGAGTCGTCGACCCACGGCACCCGGAAGATGATCTGACGCTCGGGCTCGCACAGGCGCTCGATCAATCCGGAGTCGGCATAGTGGGGATGGTGGTCGAGCACGACCTGGAGCGATTCGAAGACCTCGGCGGCTGCCTGGTGGAACTCGGGTTCGCCGGCGTTCCGCAGGCGGACCTGCTCGTAGATCTCTGCTACCTGGTCGCGCGTTGACACAGACCCACCTGCCTGACGTGTGAGGAATTCGTTACCTGACGTTTACTTTGGAAACTATAGACCTGGTGTCAGGCGTCCTGTATCGGGCCGGGCGGGGAGGTCACGAATTCCGCGGTGGTGTGCGGGAATGCATTGCGACAGAGGTGTTCTCGACCGCCTCGCCGCAGTGCGCGCAGCGGTGTTCCAGCTCCAGTGAGTGCCCGCATTCGTGCACGAGCACCGACGGGGCCTCGTGCACGGCCCACTTGCTGCCCCATTGGAACAACGAGAGCAGTAGCGGTCGCAGGTCCTCGCCCGCCGGGGTGAGGTGGTATTCGAAACGGGGAGGGTGCTCGGAGTACTGCCTGCGTTCGATGACGCCGACCTCCTCGAGCTTGCGCAGTCGCGCGGTGAGGATGTCGCGCGAGACGCCGATGTACCCGGCAATCCGGTCGAAGCGGTGCACCCCGTAGCTCAGTTCGCGGATCACCAGCATGGACCAGCGGTCGCCGATCAGTTCCATGGTGGCGGCGATCGCGCAGGGTCTCGGCGTCAGTGGCATGCGGTCCATGACGATCTCGGGTGTCGCTCGCTCGGTGTCGCCGTTGTCCATGCACTCCATCATAGAGGGTTGTGTTTTCCAACTCATAGGGATTACTGTCGTGAACGTAGTTAGTTGGAAAAGCAGACTTACTCACCCGAAGGGGTCGTCATGACCACGATTCAAGATCGAACGGTGCTGGTCACCGGAGCCGGCCGCGGGCTCGGACGTGCCTTCGTCGCCGAGGCGCTCGCGCGAGGAGCGCGAACGGTCTACGCGTCGGCGCGTGATACGTCGACGATCGAGGAGCATCCGCGGGTCGTGCCCGTCGAACTGGACGTCACGAACCCCGAATCGGTCTACGCCGCAGCGGAGCACGTCGGGGACCTCGGCGTCCTGATCAACAACGCCGGCATCCTCATCGGCGAGTCGCCGCTCACGGGTGATCTCGACGGGATGCGCCGCGAACTCGAAACCAACCTCTACGGCCCGCTCAACGTCACACGCGCGCTCGCACCGATCATCGCCGCCAACGGGGGCGGCGCGATCCTCAACGTGCACTCCGTCCTGTCCTGGCTGGCCATCGGCGGCTCGTACAGCGTCTCGAAGGCCGCCCTGTGGAGCGCCACCAACGCGATGCGCGCCGAACTCGCGGCGCAGAACATCCAGGTGGTCGGGCTGCACCTCGGGTACATGGACACCGACATGACGAGCGGTCTGGACGTGCCGAAAATCTCCGCGGCCGAGGTCGCGCGACTGGCCTTCGACGGCATCGAGTCCGGCGCCCGCGAAGTCCTCGCCGACGACACCACCCGCACCGTCAAGGCGGCACTGTCGGGCGACCTCGACATTCTCTATCCGCAGTCGGTTCGGCAGGGGGCGGCATAGTGAGCGAGTTCGGAAACGGCGCGGTGTCGACCGTCGAGAGCGTGGCGGACGCGGAGTGGGGAGAGGTGCGATCGAGGACGGTCGAATGGCGCGACCCGGCAGGTCCGGCGCGGAAAGCGCGAGAACTCGACGGCCTCGGCTACCTGCGGGCGATCCTCGGCGGCGACATTCCCGCACCCCCGATCGCGAGCCTGATGAACCTGCGGTTCCTCGAGGCCGAACCCGGAAGGGTCGTCTTCGCGCTGGACCCCGACGAGTCGCAGTACAACCCGATCGGCGCCATCCACGGCGGCGCCGTGTGCACCCTGCTCGATTCGGTCGCCGGATGCGCCGTGCACACCACGTTGCCCGCCGGGTGGGGCTACACCTCGGTCGAGATCAAGGTCAACTACATCCGCGGGGCGACCAGGGACTCCGGGGTCCTCACGGCCAGCGGCGTCGTGAAGAAGGCGGGTCGCCGGATCGCGTTCGCGGAAGGGGAGGTCACCGACTCGCAGGGCCGTCTCGTCGCCACCGCGAGCAGCACCCTGCTGGTGTTCGAGGTTCCGCCGGGGAGCTGACACCGGATGTGCGAGTAGGGGCAGCTGAACGCGGGAACCCGCCACTCGCGGAGGATGGTGGCGGGTCCCGGTGCATCGTTGCCCCGTCGGGTTGGGGCGATGCGCGAACAAGACTAATTGGTCGGTTTGTTACGCGCGAGTACGGGGCTCCGGGTACGGATCAGGGGCGCAATACCTATCGGACGGTCGTGCAGGATGCCGCCGATCGAACCCGCCCACCGACCCACCGAAATTTGATGTACTGAATTTCGTCCTCATCAGCGTCATCCCCACAGCGGTCAAGGAAGGCAACCCATGGGCACGATCACCACCCAGGATGGCACGGAGATCTTCTACAAGGACTGGGGAACCGGTCAACCCATCGTGTTCAGCCACGGCTGGCCGCTGTCGGCCGACGACTGGGACACCCAGATGCTCTTCTTCCTCCAGCACGGCTATCGGGTCATCGCCCACGATCGCCGCGGTCACGGGCGGTCCACCCAGACCGGCGACGGCCACGACATGGACCACTATGCCGACGACCTCGCAGAGTTGACGGCGCATCTCGACCTCCAGAACGCCATCCACGTCGGCCATTCGACGGGCGGCGGCGAGGTGGTGCACTATCTCGCGCGGCACGGGGAGAACCGGGTGTCGAAGGCCGCACTGATCAGCGCAGTACCGCCGCTGATGGTGAAGACGGAGGCGAACCCGGGCGGCCTTCCCAAGGACGTCTTCGACGATCTGCAGGCACAACTCGCCGCCAATCGCTCGAAGTTCTATCGCGATCTGCCGTCGGGGCCGTTCTACGGATTCAACCGACCGGGCGTGGAATCGTCGGAGGCGATCATCGAGAACTGGTGGCGCCAAGGGATGATGGGCGGGGCCAAGGCCCACTACGACGGCATCGTCGCCTTCTCGCAGACCGATTTCACCGAGGATCTGAAGAAGATCACGGTGCCGGTGCTGGTGATGCACAGCGAAGACGACCAGATCGTTCCCTACGCCGACGCCGGCCCACTGTCCGCGAAGCTCCTCGCGAACGGGACGCTGAAGACGTACACGGACTTCCCGCACGGCATGCCCACCACACAGGCGGAGACGATCAACGCCGACCTGCTGGCGTTCCTGAAGGACTGACGCCGGCCCCCGATTCCTGTTCGTCCAGGTGATCGGGGGTTTTCTCCGGCCGGCGCTCCGTCGAATGAGTGCCCCCGGCAGGATTCGAACCTGCGACCAAGAGATTAGAAGGCTCTTGCTCTATCCCCTGAGCTACGGAGGCGCGCAGCAAATATTACCTGCCGCCTCGAGCGCTCCGACCGGGGCTGTGGTGTGCGCGTCACGAGCCCAGGACGGCCGCCGAGAGCAGAAGTCCCGCCAGGACGAGCTCCACCACGAAGTAGAACCACACGGGGTAGAAGCGGGTCGGCCGGTCGGCGACGGCCGACACGATCCGGCCGAATGCCATCCCCAGCAGGGCGACGGCCACCGTCACCGCGGCGACGGATCGGATGCCGTGGATGTCGAAAGCCGCGAAGAACAGCAGGCCCGCCACCGCGACACCGAAGCCGCCGTAGACCGCGCGCACCTCGGCGCGAGAGGTCGCCGAATCCGCTGACAGGCCGAACGGGGCGACCAGTCGGGCCGGCGCGGCGAGACCGTAGACGCCCATGCCCGCGAAGAACAGCGCCACCGCGATAATCAGAACCTCAGACATCTCAGCCTCTCGTTCCCTCGGGACAGGTTCCTGTCGACGGTAGCCGGAACGGCGACGGACCCTCGCGTCTCCGACGGCCTGTCGTAGGTCCTACCCTTGATGTATGGCTACACCCCAGCTCGCGGCGTCCGACCCGGCATCGAAACCCCCGCATCGCGCCGATTCGACCGCCCTGTTCGTCGTCGGCGGACTCATCGCCGGCCTGGTTGCGGCAATCGTCGTCGGACTTTCCGCTGCTCAGGCGCTCGTGCTGCTGGGAATTCCGGATCCCGGACCGATCACCACCTACGGACTGCCTGCGATGCGCGCCGTGTCGGAGATCGCTGCCGTCATCACCATCGGATCGCTGCTGCTCGCGGCGTTCTTCGTGCCGCCGCAGAAGTCCGGTGTCCTGGACGTGGACGGCTACCGCGCGGTGCGGACGGCGTCGTACGCCGCGATCGTGTGGGCCGCGACCGCCCTCGTCCTGGTCCCGTTGACGCTGTCGGACACGTCCGGGCAACCCTTCGCCGAGGCGGTCAAACCGGCCAACATCTTCAACTCGATCGATCAGGTCGAACTCGCCGGCGCCTGGCGCTGGACCGCGATCATCGCGATCGTCCTCGCGATCGCGTCCCGGCTCGTGCTGCGCTGGTGGTGGACGCCGATCCTGCTGGTCGTAGGCATCCTCGGACTGATGCCCCTCGCGTTGACGGGTCACTCGTCGTCGGGTGGTTCGCACGACATGGCGACGAACAGTCTGATCCTCCACCTCGTCGCGGCCTCGCTGTGGGCGGGCGGTCTGTTCGCACTCCTCGCCCATGCCCGCAGGCGCGGCGCCTACACCGATGTGGCGGCGCGCCGGTTCTCCGCGGTCGCGACGGTCTGCTTCGTCGTCATGGCGGTCAGTGGTGTGGTGAACGCGCTCGTTCGCGTCCAGATCGGTGACCTCGTCGACACGACGTACGGACGCCTGGTGGTCGCGAAGATCGTGGCGCTCGTCATCCTGGGCGTCTTCGGCTGGGCACAGCGTCGACGGGCCCTGCCCGCGCTGCAGAAGGATCCGGCCAGCCGAGGCAATTTGATCCGTTTCGCCGGCGCGGAGGCCATGGTCTTCGCCGCCACGATCGGTCTCGCCGTCGGGCTCGGTCGCACACCCCCGCCGCCTCCGACCGCGGCGCCCACCCTCACGGAGGTGGAACTCGGCTACAACCTGGCGGGGCCGCCGACGTTCGCCCGGCTGATGCTGGACTGGCGATTCGACCTCCTCTACGGCACCGCCGCGATCGTGCTGGCCGTGGTCTACGCGCTCGGATTGCGCAAACTCCGTCGTCGCGGCGACAGCTGGCCGGTCGGCCGGACCGTCGCGTGGATGTGCGGATGCGTCGTTCTCCTCCTCGCGACGTCCTCGGGTGTCGGGCGCTACTCACCGGCCGTGTTCAGCGTGCACATGGGTGCGCACATGGCGCTGTCGATGCTGGCCCCGGTCCTGCTGGTGCTCGGCGCACCGATCACGCTGGCCCTGCGCAGCCTCGATCCGGCGGGCAAGAACGGTGTGCCGGGTCTGCGTGAGTGGATCCTGACTGCGCTGCACAGCCCGTTCTCCCGGTTCATCACGCACCCCGTCGTCGCGGCGGTGCTGTTTGTGGGCGGGTTCTATGCCCTGTACCTCGGCGGGATCTTCGAGGCCGCCGTCGACTCGCACTCCGCGCACGTCCTGATGAACCTGCACTTCCTGCTGAGTGGTTACCTCTTCTACTGGGTCGCGATCGGCATCGACCCGTCGCCCCGCAAACTGCAGCCGGTGACGAAGCTCGCGATGGTGTTCGGTTCCCTGCCGTTCCACGCGTTCTTCGGTGTGGCGTTGATGAGCATGGGCGCTGTGATGGGCGAGTGGTACTACCGATCGCTCGGACTGGGCTGGAACGCCGACCTGGTGGGAGACCAGCAACTGGGCGGCAGCATCGCCTGGGCTACCGGTGAGATCCCGCTGGTGCTGGTCATGATGGCCCTGCTGATCCAGTGGTCCCGCAGCGACGGCCGCACGGCGCGGCGGGTCGACCGGGCAGCCGACCGGGACGACGACGCCGACCTGGCAGCGCACAATGCGATGTTCGCGGAACTGGCGCGACGGGACCGAGAAACCGGACACTGACCGCTAGCACGCGGTTCCGACACGTTCGGAGCTTCGGCGCCCGTGCCGGCCGCTCTGTCCACACCCCCTCCGTTTCTCCACAGATTTCGGATGCCGGCCCGCCATCGCGCTGCGAGACGGCACGCTGTGAGTCACGGCACCTTGCCGCACTCACAGGGGGTAGAGCGAAATGTACGAAACACACGGCACCGTCGTCGGAACGGTCATCACCAGCCCGGTCACCCGGTCGAATGCGGCCGGTGACGAGTTCCTCAGTTTCCGGATGGCGAGCACTGTCCGGCGCCGCGATCACGCGACGAGCGAGTGGCGCGACGCGAGCACGCTCTACCTCACGGTGACCTGCAGGCGGAGGCTGATGGCCGGCGTCGTCCAGTCGATGGCGAAGGGGGATCCGGTCATCGTGACCGGTGAGTTGCGCACCACGGAGTACACGACGCGGGACGGTATCGCCCGCTCCGACCTGGAGCTGAGCGCGACCGCGATCGGACCGGATCTCGCCCGGTGCACGGTCGTGCTCGAGCGCGCGGCCAGAACCGGGGACGCGGACGCGGCGACCCCGGCGACGGAACAGGTCGCCACCCGGTCCCTCGTCGCATAGCGCACCAGCGGGTATCGGCGCCGACCCCGTGCTCCCGGCGCCGAGGCCCGCGGCTTCTCCCCGCGAAGCCCCGATCACGTCCTCGACCCTCCGCGATGTGGGTTCATCGCACTTCACCATTAGGCTGGCCCCATGGCTGAGTTCATTTACACGATGAAGAAGGTGCGCAAGGCGCACGGTGACAAGGTCATCCTCGATGACGTCACGATGAGCTTCTACCCCGGCGCCAAGATCGGTGTGGTCGGCCCGAACGGCGCGGGTAAGTCCAGCATCCTCAAGATCATGGCGGGGCTGGATCAGCCGGGCAACGGTGAAGCGTTCATCGCTCCCGGTGCCACCGTCGGGATCCTCATGCAGGAACCGCACTTGGACGAGACCAAGACCGTCCGCGAGAACGTCGAAGAGGGCATGGGTGAAACCATGGTCCAGCTCAAGCGGTACAACGAGATCGCCGAGCTGATGGCCACCGACTACTCCGACGAGCTGATGGAGGAGATGGGCGAGCTCCAGGAGAAGCTCGACCATGCGGACGCGTGGGAGATCGACTCCCAGCTCGAGCAGGCGATGGACGCTCTGCGCTGTCCGCCGCCGGAGGAGATGGTCACGCACCTCTCCGGTGGTGAGAAGCGCCGCGTGGCCCTCTGCAAGCTCCTGCTCAGCAAGCCCGACCTGCTGCTGCTCGACGAGCCGACCAACCACCTCGACGCAGAGAGCGTCCTGTGGCTGGAGCAGCACCTGGCCGCCTACCCGGGCGCGATCCTGGCCGTCACCCACGACCGGTACTTCCTCGACCACGTCGCCCAGTGGATCTGTGAGGTCGACCGCGGCCGCCTGTACCCCTACGAAGGCAACTACTCCACCTACCTGGAGCAGAAGGCAGCCCGGCTCGAGGTCCAGGGCAAGAAGGACCAGAAGCTGCAGAAGCGCCTCAAGGAGGAGCTGGCCTGGGTCCGCTCGGGCGCGAAGGCCCGTCAGGCCAAGAACAAGGCCCGCCTCGACCGCTACGAGGAAATGGCCAACGAAGCCGAGAAGACCCGCAAGCTGGACTTCGACGAGATCCAGATCCCGGCACCGCCGCGCCTCGGCGACGTCGTGGTCGAGGTCTCGAGCCTCGACAAGGGCTTCGACGGACGGGTTCTGATCAAGGACCTGTCGTTCACCCTGCCCCGTAACGGCATCGTCGGTGTGATCGGACCCAACGGTGTCGGTAAGACGACGCTGTTCAAGACCATCGTCGGGCTGGAGGAGCCGGACGCCGGTGAGGTGAAGATCGGTCAGACCGTCAAGCTCAGCTACGTCGACCAGAACCGCACGGGCATCGACCCGGACAAGACGGTGTGGGAGGTCGTGTCCGACGGTCTCGATCACATCGTGGTCGGCCAGACGGAGATGCCGTCGCGCGCCTACATCAGCTCGTTCGGGTTCAAGGGCCACGATCAGCAGAAGCCGGCGGGAGTCCTCTCCGGTGGTGAGCGCAACCGCCTGAACCTCGCGATGACGCTCAAGCAGGGCGGAAACCTGATCCTGCTCGACGAACCGACCAACGACCTCGACGTCGAAACCCTCGGTTCGCTGGAGAACGCCCTCGAGCAGTTCCCCGGCTGCGCCGTTGTGATCTCCCACGACCGCTGGTTCCTCGACCGCACCTGCACGCACATCCTCGCGTGGGAGGGTGGCTTCGGCGACAACGAAGCCGCCTGGTACTGGTACGAGGGCAACTTCGAGGGCTACGAGGCCAACAAGGTCGAGCGGCTCGGACCCGACGCGGCACGGCCGCACCGGGTGACGCACCGCAAGCTCACGAGGGACTGACCTGGTGGGGTCGAAGGTCTTCACGTACGAGATCCAGGTCCGGTGGGGCGACTCCGACCGGCTGGGTCACGTCAACAACACCCGGTTCGTCGAGTACATGCAGGAAGCACGTGTGCATTTCCTGTCTTCGGAGCTGGAGTCGGTGGGAGCCCGGCCGGGGGCCATGGTGGTGCGCAAGATGGAGGTGGAATTCCTCCGTCCCGTCACCGATGCCTCCGGTCCGCTGACGATCGACGTGTCGGTGCTCCATGTCGGCAACTCGTCGTACACGATCCGGCACGTGGTCACGAACCGCGACGGGGTCCACTGCGCGACGGGTGACGCCCTGCTGGTCGCATTCGACGTGAAGACCGAACGCTCGCGTCCGCTGTCCGAGGCGGAACGGGACGGGCTCGAGAGGTACCTCGCGCCGGTGACCACCGGCTGACGGATCCGGCACGCGGGGTGCCCGAAGTTCACCCTCTGTTCCCGTCGCCGCGGGCTAGTGTCGAGAGAGTTGCCCGCGGCGATCGGAACGAAGAGGAAGTGAGCCCCGATGACGGAATCGGCAGCACTGAAAGATGCGGAGTGGGCGCGGAATCTGCCCGAGGGTCTCCGGTCTCAGGTGCCGACTCTCGCAGCCGTGTATTTCCGTCACGTCGATCGCGGTGACAGCGAGAGCGCGGTCAACGGCGCCTCCGACGCCGTGCTCGGCGCGCATCTGACACTTGCCCTGCATCGTCCGCCGGAACGCGCGGTCACCCGGGTCTACCGCCCGGGCGACGGGCGCGAACTCGGTGCGGCACTGCAGATCGTGACGGACGACATGCCGCTGCTCGTCGAATCGATCACCGCGCTGCTGAACCGCCTCGGTATCGGGATCAGCGAATTCGTGCACCCCATCGTCTCGGTCCGGCGCGATCCGATCGGCGCACTGTGCGGAATCCTCATGGGAGACAAGGCCGAGGACGCCGACGCGGACGGCGTCCCCGAGTCGTGGATCCACGTCCAACTCGATCCGCGTGCCGACTCCGCGGTTCTCGACACACTCGAGAAGGAAGTCGGCACCGTCCTCGCCGACGTGCGCCAGGTAGTCCGGGACACCGACATCATGCGCAAGCTCGAGCGGTCGCTCGCCGACGAACTCGAGACGTCCAGACCCTGTCCCGGTGTGTCGAAGGACGACCTGGAGGACTGCGCCGACCTGCTGCGGTGGATGTCGCAGGGCAATTACGCGGCGCTGGGGTACCGCCGCTTCGAACTGGGGGAGCCGGACGGTTCCGGAGCCCGGAGCCTCCAGGTGGTGCCGGGCAGCGGTCTCGGACTGCTGCGCTCCGACACGGTCACAGAAGGCCCGCTGAGCCTGCCCCCGGCCGCCGAGATCCCCGACCGCCCCCTGCTCGTGCTCACGCAGGGCTCGTTCCCCGCGACCGTGCACCGCTCGGTCTACCCGTTCTTCGTCGGCGTGAGCATCCTCGACGAGGCCGGCAACATCACCGGTGAGCACCGTTTCCTCGGCGTCTTCACCGTCACGGCGCTGCACGAGAACGTCCTCGACATTCCCGTCATCGCCCGCCGGGTGCGCAAGGTGATCGACCGGGCCGGGTTCCAGTTGAACTCGTATTCGGGGCAGGCGATGCTGGAGGTCATCCAGTCGTTCCCGCGCACCGAACTGTTCTCGAGCGACGCGGACACCCTGTTCGACACGGTGACCGCCGTGCACAGCATCGGCCTCCGGCGTCAGGTGCGTCTGTTCGTGCGCGAGGATTTTCTCGGTCGCTTCGTCTCCTGCCTGATCTACCTTCCCCGCGATCGGTACACCACCCGGGTCCGGCTCGCGATGCAGGACATCCTGCTGCGGGAATTCGGCGGCGGCACATTGGAATACACCGCGCGCGTCACGGAGTCCGACCTGGCGTTGCTGCACGTGACGATCCGCAAGAGCGCCGAACAGATGGGGTCGCGGCTCGACCTCTCGGACGCCGACCGGGAACGGGTCCAGGCCATGCTGGCCGACGCGAGCCGCAGCTGGGACGACCATCTCGGTGACCTTCTCCCGGTGACCACCGGCGTGGATCCCGTTCTGGCGCAGCGTTATGCCGCCGTCCTGCCCGAGGGGTACAAGGAGGATTTCGACGCCACACGCGCGTTGTCGGATCTCGCGAGGCTGGAAGCGCTCGAAGACGGTTCCATCGACCTGCTGCTGTACCGCGATCCCGGGGCCGAGGTCGGGCACTGGCGATTCACCCTGTACGTGGGCGGGGACGGCATCTCGCTGAGCCAGGTGCTTCCGGTCCTGCAGAGCCTGGGTGTGGAGGTGCTCGACGAACGGCCGTACCTGATCCCGCGGCCGGACGGGTTGACGTGCTGGATCTACGATTTCGGGCTGTCGGTGCCCGCGGAGCTGCTCCGCTCCTCGGTGGAGGACGACCTGGACGCCGAACTCGCCGCCGAGGAGGCATCCGTTGCCGCACCGAAGCTTCAGGAACGGTTCACGGATGCCTTCACCGCGGTGTGGTTCGGGCGGGCGGAGGCCGACCGGTTCAACGAACTGATCCTGCGGGCGGGAGTGTCGTGGCGGCAGGCCGTGATTCTGCGGGCGTACGCAAAGTACCTGCGCCAGGCGGGGTTTCCCTACAGTCAGTTCCACATCGAGGGGGTGGCGCTGGCGAATCCGCGTTCCGCGTACACCCTCGTCGAGTTGTTCGAGGCGATGTTCGACCCGGAGACGCCCTCACCCGACCTGGTGGCCGAACTCGACACCCGCCTGAGGGAGTACATCGACGCCGTGGTCAGCCTCGACGCGGACCGCATCCTGCGCGGTCTGTTCGGGCTGATCAAGTCGACGCTGCGCACCAACTACTTCGTCGTCGGCGAGACCGGAGAGTCGCCTGCATACCTGTCGATCAAGCTCGATCCGACGTCGATCCAGGAACTTCCGAAGCCCCGCCCGAAGTACGAGATCTTCGTGTACTCACCGGACGTCGAGGGTGTGCACCTGCGGTTCGGGTCCGTCGCCCGCGG
Organism: Rhodococcus wratislaviensis; assembly: GCF_041228765.1. Lineage (NCBI taxonomy): Bacteria > Bacillati > Actinomycetota > Actinomycetes > Mycobacteriales > Nocardiaceae > Rhodococcus > Rhodococcus wratislaviensis. The sequence goes on from NZ_CP150488.1 coordinate 3,504,978, forward strand.
CGGGCTGCGCTGGTCGGACCGGCGTGAGGATTTCCGAACCGAGATCCTGGGGTTGGCGAAGGCGCAGGCCGTGAAGAACGCGGTGATCGTCCCGGTCGGCGCGAAGGGCGGCTTCGTCGTCAAGAATCCGCCGACGCCGTCGGGCGACGCGGCGGCCGACCGCGCGGCCGCTCTCGAGGCGGGCCAGGACTGCTACCGCACGTTCATCTGCGGGCTCCTGGACCTCACCGACAACGTCGACCAGGCGTCGGGGGAGATCGTTCCGCCGCCCCGGGTGGTGCGGCGCGACGGCGACGACCGGTATCTCGTCGTGGCCGCGGACAAGGGCACCGCGAAATTCTCCGACCTCGCCAATTCTGTTGCGGAGCAGTACAAATTCTGGCTCGGCGACGCGTTCGCGTCCGGTGGGTCGGCCGGGTACGACCACAAGGGGATGGGCATCACCGCGCGCGGTGCCTGGGAGAGCGTGAAACGGCACTTCCGGGAGATGGGCGTCGACACCCAGACCCAGGACTTCTCGGCGGTCGGTGTCGGTGACATGAGCGGCGACGTGTTCGGAAACGGCATGCTCCTGAGCCGGCACATCAGGCTGATGGCGGCGTTCGACCACCGGCACATCTTCCTCGACCCCGATCCCGACGCCGCCAGGTCCTTCGCGGAGCGGTCCCGGATGTTCGCGTTGCCCCGGTCGTCGTGGGCCGACTACGACACCAGCCTCATCAGCGAGGGCGGGGGAGTGTGGGACCGGACCCGCAAATCGGTTCCGATCAGTGCCGCCGCGCGCGCTGCGCTCGGACTCGACGACGCCGTCACCGAACTCTCCCCGCCGGAACTGGTCCGGGCAATCCTGCGTGCCCCGGTTGATCTGCTGTGGAACGGTGGCATCGGCACGTACGTGAAGGCGTCCACCGAGACCAACGCGCAGGTGGGCGACAAGAGCAACGACTCGGTGCGCGTCGACGGCAACGAGGTGCGGGCGAAGGTGGTGGGCGAGGGCGGCAACCTCGGGGTGACGGCGCTCGGCCGGATCGAGTACAGCCAGAACGGTGGCCGGATCAACACTGACGCGATCGACAACTCCGCGGGCGTCGACTGCTCCGATCACGAGGTCAACATCAAGATCCTGCTGGACTCGCTGGTGAGCAGCGGCGGGCTGCCGCGGGAGGAACGCAATCCTCTGCTGGCGTCGATGACCGACGAGGTGGCCCAGCTCGTACTCGCGAACAACATCGCGCAGAACGATCTCCTCGGTGTCTCCCGGACCAGCGCGGTTCCGATGCTGAGCGTGCATCGCCGCCAGATCGAGCACCTGGCGTCGCGTCGCGGACTCGACCGGAAGCTCGAGGCCCTGCCCACCGACGAGGAGATCGCCCGACGCAGGCAGGCCGGTCAGGGCCTGACGTCTCCGGAGCTCGCGACCCTCACCGCGCATGTGAAACTCTCGCTCAAGGACGACCTCCTCGCGACGGACCTGCCCGACAGCGAGACGTTCGCGCCGCGGCTGCCGCGGTACTTCCCGACAGTGTTGCGCAAGCGGTTCCGCACCGCGATCAAGGCGCATCCTCTGCGCAGGCAGATCGTGGCGACGATGCTCGCGAACGAGACCATCGACAACGGCGGCATCACCTTTGCGTACAGATTGGCGGACGAGGCGGGTGCGAGCAGCACCGACGCCATCCGCGCCTACGCGGCGGTCACCGAGATCTTCGCCCTGCCCGACCTGTGGTCGAGGATCCGGTCGGCGAACATCGCGGCCGACATCGAGGACGACCTGATCCTCGAGTCCGGCCGGGTTCTCGACCGCGCGTCCCGCTGGTTCCTGACCAACCGGCCTCAGCCCCTCGCCGTGGGCGCCGAGATCGCCCGGTACTCGTCCGACTTCCGCGCACTCTCGCCGAGGGTGCCGCAGCTCGTGCGGGGACATCAGCTCGCCGACGTGGAGACGCGGGCGCGGCCGCTGGTCGTCCGCGGGGCGCCCGAGGACCTCGCGTTCGAGGTGTTCCGGCTTCTGGACAAGTTCTGTCTGCTCGACATCAGCGACATCGCGGACATCGCCGAACGCGACATCGACGAGGTCGCCGAGCTGTACTACGAACTCGACGCGCACCTCGGCATCGACTGGCTGCTGAGCGCCGTGTCCACCCTCGCGCGGGGCGACCGCTGGCATTCGCTGGCCCGCCTCGCGTTGCGTGACGACCTCTACAGTTCGCTGCGTCAGCTCACGATGGAAGTGCTCCTGGGTGGTGAACCTCACGAGACGCCGCAGGAGAAGATCGACGACTGGGAGTCGACGAACGCGTCCCGGCTGGCCAGGGCGAGGTCCGCTCTCACCGAAATTTTCGAGTCTGGGACCCTTGACCTCGCGACGCTCTCGGTGGCGGCGCGTCAGGTACGCAGCATGGTGCGAGGTATGGGCACCCGATCGGAGGTATGACGTTGAGCGAGGGCTTTCACGCGGAGGTCGAAGTTCGATGGTCGGACATGGACGTCTTCCAGCACATCAACCACGCACGGATGGTGACGTTGCTGGAGGAGGCGCGGATTCCCTGGCTGTTCGAGGACGATCGCCCCACTGTCACGTTGCGTGACGGCGCGGTCATCGCCGACCTCCATGTGCGCTACCGGGGGCAACTCCGGCACAGCGATTCACCGCTCGACGTCCTGATGTGGGTGGAGAAGGTCCGTGCGGTCGATTTCACGATCAACTACGAGGTCCGCCCGAAGGGCGTCGACGTCTCGGTCGCGCCGTCCATCATCGCCTCGACGCAGATCGCGGCGTTCGACATCGACACCCAGCGCCTGCGCAGAATCACCGACGTCGAGCGTGCGTACCTGGAGAGCTGGCAGCGTGTATGAGCGTGTCCTGTCGATCCCGGACGCCACGGAGCGCGGTGATCTCGCCACGTTCCTCACGCGGGTGGTCCGGTTGGACGAGTCGACGGTGGTCCGCCTCCGTCAACGCGGACCCGGCCGCCTGACGATCTGGGCGGCAACCGGTTTCGACGCGCTGGCGGTGCGCACGGTCGCGGGGACCATCACCCCGGACGACACGTCGGCCGCCGGCGACCAACTGCTCGCCGCGCTCGAAGCGACGACCGCAGCCGACATCGATCCGGGATTCTCGATGGATTCGGCGTGGCGGGGCGCTCTGCCTCCGACGGAGGGCTTCGTTCACGTCGACGACGTCCCGGCGCGTGTCCTGGTCGACCTCGCGCAGCGCGGTGCGGCCCTGGCGCAGGAGCACGGCAGCAGCCAGGGGCCGCCCGCATCGCTCCTCGACCAGGAAGTGCTGCAGGTGGAGGGCGCGGAGCAGGCGGTCGGCATCCCGATGCGGGTGGTGTTCGCCCTCACCGCGATGGGGTTCGTTCCGCACGCGGGCTCGGATCGGCTGACCGCCGACATCGACCTCGAGCGGATCGATGCTTCCGAGCTGGTCCGGGTGCGCGCCACCGCGTCGTGGCTGCGGGTGGACGCCCGGTTCGGGTCGATCTACCGGCACCGCGGGGGAGGGATTCCGTTGTCGGTGGCGCGGTAGCGCGCCGTCAGCCGGACCGCAGCGTGCTGGTTGCCAGAACGGCGAGCGACGCGACGACGGCCGCCATGCCCAGCCCCGCGACCAGGGTCAACTGCTCGCCGAGCACCGCGGTCCCGAGCAGTGCCGCGACCACCGGTTCGGTGAGTGTGAGCGTCGCAACCGTTGCCGGTGGGAGCCGCCGCAGTCCGGCGGCGAACAGCAGATACGCCAGCACGGTCGGGACGATCGCCAGATACACCGCGGCCGCAGCGCCCGCCCCGGTATCGAGGCCGCCGGGCCAGGTCGCGACGAGCACGGGGATCAGGAACAGTCCACCGAGACCGAACATCTGTCCCATCGCCGCCTCGGGGCTCGCACCCGCCGCGAGCAGCGACGACCCGGCAACCGTGTAGGAGGCGTACCCGAGACCGGCGATCAGTGCAGGCAGTGCGCCCGCCAGGATCCCGGACGAGTCGGAGCCGCCGGTCGTGCCCGCCACGATCAACGCCATTCCGGCGACGGCGATGACGGTGGACACGGCCCACACCGGACCGGGACGGTGCCGGTGCACCGCCCACTGCAGTGCGCCGGTGAATGCGGGGCCCGAACCCAGCGCGATCATGGTTCCTGCCGCCACCCCGGCGCTCTGCACACCGCTGAAGAATCCGAGTTGGTAGGCCGCGACCCCGATCCCGCCCCACACGGCGGGCACGTACCGGCGAATCCCGGCACCGCCACCGAAGCCGAGCCCGCCACGCAGCGCCGCGAACGCCGCGAGGAGCGCACCCGCGGCCACGACCCGGGCCGAGCCGACAGCCAGCGGGTCGAGGTCGTATCCGAGGGCGCGGGATGCAAGAGCCTGCGCGGTTCCCGTCGTGGCGAACAGGATCGATGCTGCGACGACCGCCGCGACTGCGGGAGTGCGGGTCAGATGAGCCACGCAGCCGCGTTCGGTGGGAGCTGCCCCTCGACGAGCGGCGCGCTGCTGAGCAGCACCTCACCGGGTGGCAGTGAGATCGGCGCGTCGGTGGCGTTGAGAGCGCAGATCAGCCCGCCGCGCCTGCGGAACGCGAAGCAGCCCGCGGGGCTTCCATACCAGTCGACTCCCGGACCGGAGAACTCCGGGCGGAACGAGCGCAGTTCGAGTGCGGCCCGGTACAGCGAGAGCGTCGACGTGACGTCCTCGAGTTGCGCCTCGACGGTGAGGTCCGCCCACGCGGGGGGCATCGGCAGCCAGGGCTCGCCGGTGCTGAACGCGAACGGTGGTTCGGTGCCCTCCCACGGCACGGGCACACGGCAGCCGTCGCGGCCGCGTTCGGTGTGACCGGACCGTTCCCACACCGGGTCCTGCAACACAGAATCGGGGAGGTCGACGTTGGGCAGGCCGAGTTCGGCGCCGTTGTACAGGAACGCCGCACCCGGCAGCGCCAATTCGACGAGGATCATGGCCCGGGCGCGAGCCGTGCCGATCTCGCCGCCGCCGTACCGGGTGACTTCCCGTTCGACGTCGTGGTTCGACAGGGTCCAGGTGGGTGTCCCGCCCACCTGGTCGACTGCGGTCAGGGAGTTCTCGATCGCCTCCCGCACCGTCTCCGCCGAGAACTCGGCCTCCGCCAGCCGGAAGTTGAACCCGAGGTGCAGTTCGTCGGGCCGGATGTACTCCCCGAAGCGTTCGTTGTCGCGAACCCAGATCTCCCCGACGGCCATCGTGCCCGGGTACTCGTCGAGGACCTTGCGGATGCCGCGGTGGATGTCGTGGACCGCGGGGTTGTCGAACCGCGGATCGTCGTCCGAGTTCTGCAGCAGTTCGTTGGCGGACCAGTCGTGGTCCGGCAGACCTTCCGGCTTCGCCATGCCGTGCGCGACATCGATGCGGAATCCGTCGACGCCGCGGTCCAGCCAGAACCGGAGCGTCTTCGTGAGATCCTCGACGACCTCCGGGTTGTCCCAGTTCAGGTCGGGCTGCTCCGTCGCGAAGATGTGCAGGTACCACTGGCCGGGCTTGCCGTCGGTCTCGGTGATCCGCGTCCACGCAGGACCGCCGAAGATGCTCGGCCAGTTGTTGGGCGGCTCCGCGCCGTCCTCACCGCGACCGTCGCGGAAGATGTACCGGTTCCGTTCGGGACTGCCCGGCGGCGACGCCAAGGCTTCGCGGAACCATTCGTGCTCGACGCTGGTGTGATTGGGCACCAGGTCCATCGTCACCTTGATCTGGCGCCCGTGCGCGGCCTCGATCAGTGCGTCCATCGTCGCGAGGTCACCGAACAGTGGGTCGATGTCGCGGGGATCGGACACGTCGTAACCGTGATCGGCCATCGGGGAGCGCATGACCGGACTCAGCCAGAGGGCGTCGACACCGAGCAGTTCGAGGTATCCCAGCTTGTCCCGCACTCCGTGGAGGTCGCCGACACCGTCACCGTTCGCGTCGGCGAACGAGCGGGGATAGATCTGGTAGAAGACGGCGTCGGACCACCAGGGTGCCGGCTGTGTGTCGTCGGCGGACGTTTCGGCGGGAGTGCTCACAAACGCCCATCGTGCCAAACGATCGCCCGCACCACGACTCGACCGGCGTAATCGGGGCGGGGCGGTTTCAGAAGGCGGAGTTCACCATCGACGCCGCGGCCATGTCCATGTACTCGGAGAGGGCCTTGCGGTGGGCGTCGTCGAGGGTGCCGGTGTCGATCGACGCGATGGCCGTGTGCATGCACCGCAGCCAGGCGTCCCGCTCGATCGGGCCGATCTTGAACGGCTGGTGACGCATCCGCAGTCGTGGGTGGCCGCGCTCGTCCGAATAGGTGTGCGGTCCGCCCCAGTACTGCTCGAGGAACATCCGCATCCGGCGCTCGGCCGGGCCCAGGTCTTCCTCGGGGTAGAGGGGCCGCACGATGTCGTCCTTGGCGACTTCCTCGTAGAAGCGCGCGGTGAGTTTGCGGAACGTCTCCGCTCCGCCCACCGCCTCGTAGAAGGTCTGCTGCACGTCAGTCATGGCGCCTTCCATTGTGCACGTGCGGGCGCGAACGGTCTTCGTCACCGTCTGTTCACCGAATGTCCTGCATTTTTGTCGGAAATGGACGTGCACGAGCAGGCAATTCATGGTGCACTTGGTGGCAATCTCCCGGAGGTCGCATGAAGAATCGACACAGCGCCCGCGCGCACCGACAACTCGTGCCCACTGATGCCCGGAGTGCCGGGGTTTCAGGGGCGTTTGCTTTACAAGTGATCACCGAAGGCTCCGCGCACAGCGCAGAGCCTTCTTTCCCGGGCGAGAATGCGGTTCCGCTCTGGATCAAGCGCCGGGTGCTTCTCCTGAATGTCACCTACGAGCCGCTCACCGCCCTTCCTGCCCGCCGTGCCGTGGTGTTGATGACCTGCGGTAAGGCCGATACCGTCCACGAGGATCCCCAGGCCCCGGTCGTCCACTCCGAGCAGTGGTCCGTGCAGGTTCCGTCCGTGATCCGCCTCCGGAACTACGTCCGCGTGCCGTACCGCGCTCGCGTTCCGATGACCCGCGCGGCCCTCATGCACCGAGACCGGTTCCGGTGCGCCTACTGCGGCGCCAAGGCCGAGACCGTCGATCACGTGGTTCCCCGCAGTCGCGGCGGCGGGCATTCCTGGGAGAACTGCGTGGCCTGCTGCGCGCCCTGCAACCACCGCAAGGCAGACAAGTTGCTGAGCGAACTCGGCTGGACGCTCAGGGCCTCCCTGGTGCCTCCGTCGGGTCCGCATTGGCGACTGCTGGCTTCCACCAAGGACCTGCACCCGTCGTGGATGCCCTACCTCGGTGAAGGCGCCGCCTGAGCGTTCCGCGCGTCCCCTTCGCGAAGTTCGGCCCTGACGCTTCCCCTCGCGCGGTTCTGGGCTACCGTTTGCGTTGTGAGCATTCTCGAGACAGTGCTGATATTCGTAGGAATTCCGGCGTTGATCACCGCCTTCTTCGCGGGGATGTCGTTCGTCGGCAAGAAGACGCCGGGCCCCGTGCCGCCCGCGTTCCACCTCGGTGAGGAATGGACGCACGCGCCGGTGCTGTGGAGCGCCGTCGACGAGGTGACCACGCACGGTCATCACGGCGGTCATCACGGCGCGCACGCCGGTTCGGCAGACCTGATTGGAGGCTCGGCAAGTGGCAAGTGGTGACCTGATTCCCGCGTCCGCGGTATCCGCGGACAATCTGCCTGTCGGCAGCGTCGTGACCTCCAGCGGTCGCATCTCGGGCGTGCACCGCGTCGGTGAGCCGTTCACCGACGACCTGCCGTTCACGACGGACGAACTCGTCCGCCTCGACGATGCCCTCACGGAAGGTACCCGCAAGACGAAGGTGCGCTTCAACGCGTACATCGGCGACCTCGGCGACGACACCGCGGCCGGCGCCGACGCGCTGTTCCCGACGACGCCCGAGGCGGAACGGTCCGTGCTCATCGCGGTCTCGCCCAACCAGCGGACGGTCGAGATCCGCAGCGGCCGGGCCGTGGCGAACCGGGTCACCGACCGGGTCGCCCAGCTCGGCGCCACCGCCGCGGTGTCGTCGTTCGGCGACGGAGACCTCATCGACGGTCTCGTGAGTGCCATCCGCGTGATGAGCGCGGCAATCGCCTCGCCGTAGAACCTCCGCAGAAGATCAGCGTCCGCGCGGCCCGATCCGGCTCAGTCCTCCTGAACCGGATCGGGCCGTCGGTGTCTCACCGGGTGTCGACGACGCGGTCGGCGCTTTCGAGGGTCCGCCGGACGGCGTCGATGCCGAGTTCCATCATCTGCGCGGTCCGGCCCGCGAGAGTCGCGGGCAGGATGTCCGCGATCCAGACGAACACGGTCGCGCCCGTGCCGTCGTCGCTCACCTGGGCGGACGCCTGGTGATGCAGGTAGGGGCCGTCGACGATCGACCAGGCCAGGCGGCGCGCATCCTCGTCGCACGAGACGAGGCGCTCTCGGACGACGGAACCGTCGAAGAACGTGATGACCCGGTCATCCCGGTCGATCACCGAAGCGGTGACGAAACCTGCGGCGAGCCGCGTGTGCAGCGCACCCCAGTCGCGCAGAGCGTCCCACGCGGCAACGGGTGTGACATCGATGTGGGTGGACTCGTAGATGTATGACATGACTGCAGCTTGCCGCGGGGAATGCCGTGAGGATTGAAGATTCTTGCAGGCCACCGCATGTGCGGGGAGATGTCGGGCCCCGCGGGTAGCGTCCCGGTTGTGGCGGTGAGCGAGGTCGCACGTCTGCCGGGCGTGAACGTCTGGGCGGTGGACTGCTGCGCCGTGCACCCGGGCTGGTCGGGCGTGGAGGTGCGGGACGATCACCGGATCGTGCTCGTCCGCGGCGGCCGATTCCTGCGCCGGACCGGCAGACACGAGTCGATGGCCGACCCGACCGTCGCGTACGTCGGAACACCGGGCGAGGTGGAACAATTCGCGCACCCTGCCGGGGGCGACCGGTGCACGTCGATCAGTGTCCGGCCCGAGCTCTGGCGTGCGGTCGCCGGTGAGCGCTGGACGCTCGGCCGTTCGGACGTGTACGTCGATGCTCGCGTCGATCTTCTTCATCGACGCCTGCTCCGTGCCGGCCGGACCGGCGACGTCCACTTCGCCCTCGCCGAGCAGGTGGTCCGGCTCGTTGCGCTCGCCGCATCGCGGGGACGGTCGTGTGCACACCGGCGCGGCGGCCTTCCGGACGACGCGGTGGCCGCCGCCGCCCGCGCGGCGGTCCTCGACGACGAGCCCGGTGCGGACGGACTGATACCGCTCGCCGAACGGTTCGGCGTATCACCGTTCGCGCTCAGTCGCGCGTTCAGTGCCGTCATGGGCGTCTCGCTCACCAGGTACCGCAACAGGGTTCGGGTCGGGCGGGCGCTCGAACGGATCGAGACCGGCGACCGGGACCTCGCCGGTCTCGCCGCCGACCTGGGATTCTCGGATCAGGCGCACATGACCAGGACCATCCGGGCTCACCTCGGCGAGACACCCACCGCACTGCGAACGCTGTTGTCGGTCTGACGACCCTCGACTTCTGTCGGTGGTCGATGCGAACATATGTTCGTGTCCGATTCGCCGCGCCCCCGCATCTCGAGTGGCGCCGAGGCGACCATCCTGCACGCCGACCTCGACGCGTTCTACGCCTCGGTGGAGCAGCGGGACGACCCCTCACTGCGAGGTCGTCCGGTGATCGTCGGCGGCGGCGTCGTGCTGGCAGCGAGCTACGAGGCGAAGGCCTACGGGGTGCGCACGGCCAGTAGCGGTGCGCAGGCGCTGCGCCTGTGCCCGCACGCCGTCGTGGTGCGCCCCCGAATGTCGGCGTATGCGGCCGCGAGCAAGGCGGTATTCGAGGTCTTCGGCCGGACGACGCCGCTGGTCGAGGGACTGTCGATCGACGAGGCCTTCCTCGACGTCGCCGGTCTCCGCAAGATCGCGGGCGCGCCGGTCGACATCGCGGCGCGCCTGCGCTCCGACGTCCGCGAGCAGGTGGGGTTGCCGATCACGGTCGGCGTCGCGAGAACGAAGTTCCTCGCCAAGGTCGCCAGCGCGGTGGGCAAGCCCGACGGACTGTTGCACGTGCCGCCGGACCGCGAGATCGAGTTCCTCCATCCGCTGCCGGTCGAAAGGCTGTGGGGAGTCGGGGCGGTGACGTCGGGCAAGCTCCGTGACGCCGGAATCGCGACCGTCGGCCAGCTCGCCCACTATCCCGAAGAGCTGCTCGTGACCATCGTCGGACCCGCGGCGGGCCACCACCTCCACGCGCTCGCCTGGGCACGCGACCCGCGTCCCGTGCAGGTGGGGCGCAGGCGGAGATCCGTCGGCGCGCAGCACGCCCTGGGGCGCAGACCCACATCGAGGGAGGACGTGGACGCCGCCCTGGTGACGTTGGTCGACCGGGTGGCGGGCCGGCTGCGCCGCGGCAAGCGGGTCGGGCGCACGGTGGTGCTCCGGCTCCGGTTCGACGACTTCACCCGGGTCACGCGGTCACACACTCTCGCGCAGCCGTCGGCGCAGACGCAGACGATCCTGACCACGGCCCGCGGCCTGCTGAGCAACGCGATGCCGATGATCGAACGCAAGGGCATCACCCTGGTGGGAATCGCGGTGGCCAACCTCGAGGACGACTGCCCGCAACAGCTAGCGCTGCCGTTCGACCCGTACACGAGCAGCACCCTCGACAGCACGCTCGACAGCCTCCGCGACCGCTTCGGTTCCTCGGCGGTCACCCGCGCGGTGCTGCTGGGCCGCGATCAGGGTGTGACCGTGCCGATCCTGCCGGACTAGGCCGGCAGGATCGGCACCGATCAGCTCGCGTCGAACTTCCGGGCGGCCAGCGACCGGACGATCCCGGCGCGGCCCTCGACCACCAGGCGGCGCAGGGCCGGCGGGTGGTCGCCGGCCAGGAATGCGTCGGCTGCCGCCACGGATTCCTCGCTGATCGACCACGACGGGTATAGACCCACCACGACGGTCTGCGCGACCTCGCTCGAACGTCGCTCCCACACCGCGGGAATGTCCGCGAAGTAGCGGGCTACGTACGGTGCGAGGATGTCGGACTGGCCGTGACCGGCGAAGGCGCCGATGATCGAGCGGGCGGTGATGTTCGGCACGGAATCGTCGCCGACCACCCGGTTCCAGGCCTGTTCCTTCACCGCGGCCTGCGGGCGGACGGTGGCCGCGGCGGCGGCGTTGCGGGCACCTGCCGCGGTGGGGTCGCGTTCGGCTTCGGCGTCGATGAACGGCGTCTCGATGCCCTCGGCGTCGATCTCACCGGCCCCTGCGAGTGCGGTGACGAGACGCCAGCGCAGGTCCGTGTCGACGACGAGCCCCGGAAGCCCGACCGTCTCGGGTGCGGCGTCGAGCAGTTCCTGCAGCACCTCGGTGTGCCACGCCGACAGTTGCGCCCCCGCCAGCGCGTTGACGAACGCCAGCTGATGATCCGAACCCGGCTCGGCTTCCCGCGCCAGTTCGAGGAGCCGGTTCGCGAAGTCCGGCCAGCCGTGTTCCTTGGCCCACGCGGGTTCGGCGTAGCTGTGCAGCGCGGTCTGGGCCTGCATCAGCAGCCGCTGGACGACGCCGACCTCCGTTTCGGCGCCGACGCCGCGCTGCACGAGGGCGACGAAGTCCCGCGCCTTGAGTTCGGCCTGACGCGTCATCTCCCACGCCGCCGACCACACCAGGGTGCGGGGGAGCGGCTCGTCGATGTCGCCGATGCGGTCGATGGCGGTGGCGAGCGAATCGGGATCGAGTCGCAGCGAGCAGTACGTGAGGTCGTCGTCGTTGACGAGGATCAGCTGTCCGCGCTCGACGCCGACGAGTTCGGTGACGTCGGTGCGTTCGGTGGCGTCGAGGTCGAGTTCCACCCGCTTCGTGCGCACGAGTTTGCCGTCCCGGTCGTCGTACACGCCGACGGCGATGCGGTGTACCCGTCGCTCCCCGGCACCCGGGGCGGCGCCGGCCTGCAGGACGGCGAACCGGGTGAACTTGCCGTCCGCGTCGACATCGAAGTCGGGGCGCAGGATGTTGAGCCCGGTGGTCTTGAGCCACTGGGCTCCCCAGTCGGACAGATCGCGGCCCGAGGACTTCTCGAGTGCGCCGAGGAGGTCGTCGAACGTGGCGTTGTCGAAGGCGTGGTCGCGGAAGTAGTCCCGCAGGCCGGACAGGAAGGGGTCGAGCCCGACGTACGCGACGAGCTGCTTGAGGACGGAGGCGCCCTTCGCGTACGTGATGCCGTCGAAGTTCACCTCGACCGCGGCGAGGTCCGGGATGTCGGCGGCGATGGGGTGGGTGGACGGCAGCTGATCCTGCCGGTACGCCCACGACTTCTCGACGTTGGCGAACGTGGTCCAGGCGTTGGTGTATTCGGTGGCCTCGCTCTGGCAGAGCACTGAGGCGAACGTCGCGAAGGACTCGTTGAGCCACAGGTCGTCCCACCAGCGCATGGTGACGAGGTCGCCGAACCACATGTGCGCCATCTCGTGCAGCACGGTCTCCGCGCGCCGCTCGTACGACGCCCGCGTGACCTTGGACCGGAAGACGTAGTCCTCGAGGAACGTCACGGCGCCGGCGTTCTCCATTGCGCCCGCGTTGAATTCGGGGACGAACAGCTGGTCGTACTTCCCGAACGCGTAGGGGGTGCCGAAATTGCGGTGGTAGAACTCGAAGCCCTGCTTGGTTTCCGTGAACAGGCGCTCGGAGTCCATGTGCTTCCCGAGGGAGGCGCGGCAGTAGATCGCGAGCGGGATGTCGCCGTGCTCGTCGGAGTAGTTGTCGGTCCACTCCGCGTACGGGCCCGCGATGAGCGCGACGAGGTAGGTGCTCATCTTCGGTGTGGTGCGGAAGATGTGGCGGCCGGGTTCCGCCGCCACCGTCTCGACGGTCGCCGAGTTGGAGATCACCTTCCAGTCGGCGGGGGACGTGACGTGCACGTCGAACGTCGCCTTCAGGTCGGGCTGATCGAAGCAGGCGAACATGCGCTTGGCGTCGGCGGTCTCGAACTGCGAGTACAGATACACCGCACCGTCGGTCGGGTCCACGAACCGGTGTAGCCCTTCACCGGTGTGCGAGTACGCGCAGTCGGCCTCGACCACCAGTTCGTTGCGGTCCGCGAGTCCGGTGAGTGTGATGCCGGTGGACTCGTCGTAATCCGACACGTCGACGGGGGAGCCGTTCAGCGTGGCCGAATGCACACGGGCCGCAACGATGTCGACGAACGTGGATGCGCCAGGGGTGGCCCCGAACGTGACGGTGGTGCGGGAGGAGAATGTCTCGACTCCGGGCTGACCTGTCCCGTCGGTGAGGTCGAGTTCGATCAGATAATTGTCGACGGTCAGCAGTCCGGCTCGTTCGGCTGCCTGTTCGCGGGTCAGGTTCGGTGGGGCCACAGAGGTCTCCTCGTGATCGGCGGCGGTGCTCGTACTCGATGCTGCCATCCCATCACGAGTGGGACCGGGGTGTTAACCGGACAGGTCGGTCAACGGCACCGCGGGGTCGGCCAGGCGGTCGGGATCGATCGGGGCGGACGAGGACACCAGTTGCTTGATCTGATCGGTGACATCCCAGATGTTGACGTTCATGCCCGCGAGGACGTGGTTGTCGGCGTCGAGCCAGAAGGCCACGAACTCGCGTGCGGCGAAATCGCCACGTACGACCACCCGGTCGTACGAATCGTGCGGGGCGTACCCCACGTACTCCATGCCCAGATCGAACTGGTCGGTGAAGAAGTAGGGCAGATTCCCGTATTCGGCCGCGTGCCCGAGCATGGTGGCGGCGGCCACGGCCGGCTGGTTGAGCGCGTTCGCCCAGTGCTCGACCCGGATTCGGGTGCCGAGTTGCGGATGCCACTGCGCCGCGATGTCGCCCACCGCGACGACGTCGGGGTCGCTGGTCTGCAACCCGGCGTCGACGAGGATCCCGCCGTCGACGTCGAGCCCGGCCCGTTCCGCGATCTCGATGTTGGGTGCCGCACCGACGGCGACGAGGACGGCGTCGGCGGGCAGGACGGTGCCGTCGCCCAGCCGAACCCCGGTGGCCTTGCCGTCCTCGACGACGATCTCCTCGACCGTGGCGCCGAGATGCAGTTGCACGCCGTGCTCGCGGTGGAGTTCGGCGAAGACCGAGCCGATCTCGGGGCCGAGGGAGCCGAGGAGGGGAACTTCGGCGGCTTCCACCACCGTCACGTCGGCGCCCTTCTCCCGTGCGGAGGCTCCCACCTCGAGGCCGATCCAGCCGGCGCCGATCACCACCAGTCGTCGGCCACCGGCGACCGCGTCGATGAGCTTGTCCGATTCGTCGATGGTGCGGAGGTAGTGGACGCCCTCGGCGTCGGAACCGGAGATCGGTGGGCGGCGTGAGCGTGAACCGGTGGCGAGTGCGAGCTTGTCGTATCCCAGCGTGGACCCGTCCGGCAGCGTCACGGTGTGGGCGGTGAGATCGAGGGCGGTGGCGGTGGTGCCGAGTCGCAGGTCCACGTGATGGTCGCGGTACCAGTCACCGTGGTGGACGGTGAAGTCGCCGAGCGCCTTCTTCCCGGCGAAGTGTTCCTTCGACAGCGGAGGCCGCTCGTAGGGTAGATGTTCCTCTTCCGACAGCAGGACGATCGATCCGTCGAAATCCTTGTCACGCAATGCTTCTGCCGTCTTCGCTCCGGCGAGGCCGCCGCCGACGACGACGAACGTGCGAGTGGAGGACATGTGAGGATGCTCCCTTCCGGTCGACCACTTTCGACCCTACTGCCGCGAGCAGGGTCTCCGGGAAGGATTCCCGGCAGGGAGGTGTTGACTGGACGGGAATGTGTACATCACCGAGAAGGAGCAACACGTGAGTGCTGGGACGAACGCCGGGACCGCAAAGGACGTCGCTGATTTCTGGTTCGACCCACTGTGCCCGTGGTGCTGGATCACCTCGCGATGGATCCTCGAGGCCGCGCAGGTGCGGGACCTGGATGCGAACTTCCACGTGATGAGCCTGGCCGTCCTCAACGAGGGCCGGGATCTGCCGGAGGAATACCGCGAGCTCATGACCAAGGCGTGGGGTCCGGTGCGGGTGCTGATCGCGGCCGCGCAGAAGCACGGCGACGAGATCCTGCTGCCGCTGTACACCGCGATGGGGACGCTCATCCACAACGAGGGCAACAAGGACTTCGGCGACGTGATCGTCAAGTCGCTCGCCGAGGTCGGGCTGCCGGCCGAACTGGCCGAGGCCGCCGAATCGGAGGAGTACGACGCTGCACTGCGTGAGAGTCACGCCGCAGGCATGGACGCCGTGGGACCCGATGTCGGAACCCCGACCATCCACGTCAACGGTGTCGCCTTCTTCGGCCCGGTCCTGTCGCGCATCCCCCGAGGCGAGGACGCGGGCAAGGTGTGGGACGGTGCGGTCGCGCTGGCCGGCTACCCGCACTTCTTCGAGCTCAAGCGCACCCGGACCGAGGATCCTCAGTTCGACTGAGCCCGGTCCCGGGTGCCGTCACCGAGTGACGGGCCCGGCCGGGTCGGCCGCGTACTGCAGTTGCTGCGGCTCGCGGTAGATCTGGCCGGGTTTCACGAACAGGTGACCGTGCCGGGTCCTGTTCCGCAGGGCGGCGGCGCGCCAGGTGAGCACCGGATGTCCCGACAGCAGATTCACGAACCACGGGAAGAATCCGCGTTCGGTGGTGGCCCGGTCGGCGAGTTCGTCGAATCCGACGATGCTCACGAGATACTTGCCGGCACCGAGAACGCCCATCGCGCCGCGGGCGCCCTGCGGCCGGACGCAGTAGCCGTGGTTGTCTGCGGTGTATTCCATCGATCGGAACAGAGCCGACCCGACGACAGGAATGTAGTTGGCGGCGAACTGTCCCAGTTGCCGCCAGTAGGAGGCGTGACCGGCCGCGATGTGACCGACCTCGTGGCCGATGATGAAGGCGAGGGCGTCGGGCTCGCGGGCCTCGCCGCCGATCTCGAACAGATCGCTGTACACGACGACGAAGCGGCGGAAGCCGTGTCCGGACGCGAACGCGTTGATCCGGCCGTTCCCGAGCACGACGTAGGCGTCGGGCGGTTCGGTCATCCCGAACCGTGCGGCCGCTTCGGCCACCATCCGGTACCCGTCGGGGAACTGGGTGGGCGTCATCTTGATCCCGTTCACCTGCTGCGAGCCGTAGAGCTGGCCGCGGCCGACGGCGATGAGGATCGGCGCGACCAGCACGATGAGCACCCACGTGGACACCACGCCCAGGAAGAGCGCCGCGATCGCCGCCACGTAGGCGACGACGGTGAGAACGACGGCCACCACGAGCAGTGGGATCTCCCACGAGTGCCGGGCGGGCCTGTCGTTCGGCATGAGGCCCGGCACGGGGACCGGCGGATTCCATCCCGTCTCGCCGCCCCACCGGTGCTGCGCGGGGGCCGGCCGATGTCCCGGATACGGCTGTCCCCAGTTCTGTCCGTTGTCGGGATACATGCTGATCACGATAAGCGTCCCGGGCCCCTGACACGATTCGCGAGGACGCCTGACAGAATCACCAGTCATGCGCGTATACCTGGGTGCCGACCATGCCGGATTCGAACGTAAGAACGAGATCATCGAACACCTGAAGGCCGCGGGCCACGAGACCGTCGACTGCGGCGCTCACGTCTACGACGCCCTCGACGACTACCCCGCCTTCTGCATCGAGACGGCCCGTCGCGTCGTCGCCGACGAGGGCAGCCTCGGCATCGTGCTGGGCGGCAGCGGCAACGGCGAGCAGATCGCCGCGAACAAGGTGAAGGGTGCGCGATGTGCCCTGGCGTGGAGCGTAGAGACCGCGCAGCTTGCCCGCCAGCACAACAACGCTCAGCTGATCGGCCTCGGCGGGCGCATGCACTCCCTCGAGGAGTCCCTCGCGATCGTGGACGCGTTCCTCGCCGCCGAGTGGTCGAACGAGGAGCGCCACCAGCGCCGCATCGACATCCTGTCCGAGTTCGAGAAGTCCGGCGTGGCCCCGGCCCTGCCCGAGGCCTGATCGTCCTTGCCCGAAGGTCACACTCTGCACCGGCTGGCCCGGCTACACCAACGCCGGTTCGCTGGTTCGCCGGTGCGGGTGCTGAGCCCGCAGGGCAGATTCGCCGAGGACGCGGCGCTCGTCGACGGCCGCGTTCTCGTCAAGTCCGAGGCCTGGGGCAAACACCTGTGGCATCACTACGAGTCCGGACTGGTCGTGCACGTCCACCTGGGGCTGTACGGAGCGTTCACGGAATCGGCCGTTCCCATGGAACCGCCGGTCGGGCAGGTCAGGATGCGGATGGTCGGCTCCGAATTCGGCACCGACCTCCGCGGTCCGACGGCCTGTGAGGTTCTCCATCCACCGCAGGTCGCCGCCATCGAGGCGCGGCTGGGTCCGGACCCGCTCCGCAAGGACGCCGACCCCGACAAGGCGTGGAATCGCATCTCGGCGTCCAAGACGCCGATCGGGGCGCTGCTGATGGATCAGGCCGTGATCGCCGGCATCGGCAACGTGTACCGGGCGGAGGTCCTGTTCCGGCACGCCATCAACCCCGACCGGCCGGGCCGTTCGCTGTCCCGTGACGAATGGGACTCGCTGTGGGCCGACCTCGTCGCCCTGATGAAGGTCGGGGTCCGCCGCGGCAAGATGCACGTCGTCCGTCCCGAGGACGATCACGGTGATCCGGCGTATGCGAAGGACCGCCCGCGGACGTACGTCTACCGGCGGGCGGGGTCACCGTGCCGGATCTGCGGCACCCCGGTGGCCCACTCGGTCATGAAGGGCCGCAACCTCTTCTGGTGCCCGAGCTGCCAGCCCTCCTGACGGCCGGCTAGAAGTCGAACCCGCCACCGAAGTCGAACCCGCCGCCGTCGCCGCCGCCACCGAAGTCGAATCCGCCGCCGTCGCCACCGGCGTCCCCGCCCATGTCGCCGCCGCCGTCGCCGCCTGCGTCACCGCCGTCGCCACCGCCGTCCGCGCCCGCGTCACCGGTGTCCTGGGACGCGTCGCCCGCTCCGCTCTCGAAGCCCTGCGCGTCGTACCCCACTCCGGACATCCCGGAGAACATCGCCGAGAACAGGAACATCGAACCGAGGCCCCACGCGCCTGCCACGAGGGCGGGCTTCCACCACGGCTCCGAGTACCAGCCGGCGGGAACCGGGCGTCCCGCGACACGGCCGCCGGGGTAGTAGTTCGGTGTCTTCGACGACGGGTTCGGCGACGCCGCGACCTGCCGCCCCTCGAACTCGACCTCGCGGTCCTCGGTGACCGCTCCCGCGGACTTCTGGCCGTCGATCGACGGAATCTCCGGGCCGGGGTCCATGCCCATGGCCGTCCGGGCGGCGCGGATGTAGTAGAGGCCCTCCAGTGCCGTCTGCTTGGCGAGGCGTGCCTGGACGGGCGTCGTGGCCTGATCGATCTGGGAGCCGGCAGCGGTGTACCGCTCGGACGCGTCGGCGAGTGCCTGCTGCGAGGCGGTGTCGGATCCGGTGAGGCTGTACACCTGTCCGCCGAGCCGTTCGATGGCCTGTCGAGCGTCCGCCTTGGCGTCCTCGAGCTGGTTCGCGGTCTGCCCGGCGCGGTTGTTGCGGCTCCTCACCACCAGGAAGGCGACCGCCGCCACGATCACGAGAATGAGTAGCAGTTCCACGGTGGGCCTCCGGAGTTCTCGCGGACCGCCGGCTGCGGGGGCCCAGCATCCACGAGTAGGGGACAAATCGGACATCTCCCAGAGTACTGACCGAAATCGTGGTTACGCGCTCGGCGAACGGGGGAGTGGTCCGATGGACGGCGAGTGGGGCCGCGTCCGTCATTCATGTGACGCATGTCATAGCGGAGGTGGTCTCCGTGGGCGCCCCCGGACATGAAAAAAGGAGCGTTCCCTGGGGTGGGAACGCTCCTGTGTGGAGGGGATGACGGGAATCGAACCCGCGTAATCAGTTTGGAAGACTGAGGCTCTACCATTGAGCTACATCCCCGTGCATACGACAACCTGGGATCGCCATGCATGTCGTCTGCGATGAGTGACTGTACCCAACCTCGCTTTGGATTTCATAATCGGGGGGCCGTAGGATTCTTCCTCGGGTCCTCGCGAGGTTGGCGAGAGCCGACGTCGACCGGGGTGTAGCGCAGCTTGGTAGCGCATCCGCTTTGGGAGCGGAGGGTCGCAGGTTCAAATCCTGTCACCCCGACCAGAACCACAGGGCAGGCAACTGCCGCACAGAAAAAGCACGACCACACGAAGGAGCCAGTCCGTGAAGAGCACCGTCGAGCAGCTCAGCCCGACGCGAGTCCGTATCAACGTTGAGGTGCCCTTCGAGGAGCTCAAGCCTGATTTCGACAAGGCCTACAAGGCCCTCGCGCAACAGATCCGTCTCCCCGGCTTCCGTCCGGGCAAGGCACCGGCCAAGTTGCTCGAAGCCCGTGTCGGTCGTGGCGCAGTCCTGGAGCAGGTCGTCAACGACGCACTCCCGTCCCGCTACTCCGAGGCTGTCACCAGCGCCTCGGTGAAGGCGATCGGTCAGCCCGAGATCGAGATCACGAAGATCGAGGACGGCGAGCTCCTCGAGTTCACCGCCGAGGTCGACGTCCGCCCCGAGATCACGCTGCCCGACTACAGCGAACTGAGCGTCACCGTCGATCCGATCGAGATCACCGACGACGCCGTCGAGGAGCAGCTGCTGTCGCTGCGTCAGCGCTTCGGCACCCTCACCGGTGTCGAGCGTGCGGTCGAGGACGGAGACTTCATCTCCATCGACCTGTCGGCCACCGTCGACGGTGAGGCCGTTCCCGAGGCCACCGCGAGCGGTCTGTCGCACGAGGTCGGTTCGGGTCAGCTCATCGAGGGCCTCGACGAGGCCGTCGTCGGCGTCAAGGCCGGCGAGTCCAAGGAGTTCACCTCGACGCTCGTCGCCGGTGACCACGCGGGCAAGGAAGCCGTCGTCACCGTCACCGTCGGCACCGTCAAGGAGCGCGAGCTGCCTGCCGAGGACGACGAGTTCGCTCAGCTGGCAAGCGAGTTCGACACCCTCGACGAGCTGAAGGCCGACCTGCGTGAGCGCGTCGGACGCGTTCGCAAGGTCGAGCAGGCCGGTCAGATCCGCGACAAGGTCCTCGAGACCCTCCTCGAGACCGTCGAGGTCCCGCTGCCCGAGGCCGTCGTCAAGGCCGAGGTCGACGCTGCACTGCACGACGCCGTGCACGGTCTCGACCACGACGAGGAAGCGCTGAACAAGCTCCTCGAGGAGCAGGGCACCAGCCGCGAAGAGTTCGACAAGGACGCCAAGGAGAGCGCCGAGCGCTCGGTGAAGACGCAGCTGCTGCTGGACGCCATCGCCGACGCTTCCGACGTCACCGTCGGCCAGGACGAGCTCACCGAGCGCATCCTGTTCCAGGCGCAGCGCTACGGCATGGCGCCCGAGCAGTTCATCCAGCAGATCCAGCAGGCCGGTCAGCTCGGCGCCGTCTTCGCGGACGTGCGGCGCGGCAAGGCTCTCGCCGGTGTCGTCGAGCAGGCCACCGTCACCGACACCTCGGGTGCCGCGGTCGACACCGCCGAACTGTTCGGCAACGGTGAGGCCGAGACCGAGGAGGCTGCGTCAACGGACGAGGCTGCGTCGGATTCCGCCGAGGGCGAAGACCAGAAGTAATGCTGGTCGCGGGATGTTTTTCTCGCGTTCGGCTGTGAGTTGTTTTCCGCTTTGAGCGAAGTAGGGCGGCACCGGGACTCCGGTGCCGCCCTCCTTCGTTAGTGTCTGTGTCAGCAATCAACGATTTACGGAGAAGGCAGGTACCGTGACTTCCAATCACCTGGAGACTTTGCAGAGTCCCGCCATGACTTCAGCCACCGCTGGGTTGAACCTCAGCGACTCGGTGTACGAACGCCTGCTGCGCGAGCGCATCATCTTCCTCGGTACCCAGGTCGACGACGACATCGCGAACAAGCTGTGCGCTCAGATCCTGCTGCTGTCGGCAGAGGATCCCGGCCGGGACATCTCCCTCTACATCAACTCGCCCGGCGGCTCGGTCAGCGCCGGCATGGCAATCTTCGACACGATGCAGTTCGCCGAGTGCGACGTCGCGACGTTCGGAATGGGTCTGGCCGCATCGATGGGCCAGTTCCTGCTCTCCGCCGGGGCCAAGGGCAAGCGTTACGCGCTCCCGCACGCGCGGATCATGATGCACCAGCCGTCCGCCGGAATCGGTGGTACCGCCAGTGACATCGCGATCATGGCCGAGCAGTTCGCGCACACGAAGCGCGAAATGGCGGAGCTGATCGCCGAGCACACCGGTCAGACGGTCGAGCAGATCACCGCCGATTCGGATCGCGACCGCTGGTTCACCGCACAGCAGGCTCTCGAATACGGTTTCGTCGACCACGTCGTCTCCCGCGCGGCGCAGGCGGGCGGGACCGGGCAGTAGCAGCCCGGCTTCCTCACTGACCGCTCCCACAAATCCCTTGGAGAACTGATGACCAACCTGTTCGATCCCCGCAGCCTGGGAGGCCAGGCGCCCGCAGGCCCCCAGTCGCGTTACATCCTGCCGTCGTTCATCGAGCACTCGAGCTACGGCGTGAAGGAGTCCAACCCGTACAACAAGCTGTTCGAGGAGCGCATCATCTTCCTCGGCGTGCAGGTGGACGACGCGTCGGCCAACGACGTGATGGCCCAGCTGCTCGTTCTCGAGTCGCTGGACCCCGATCGCGACATCACCATGTACATCAACTCGCCCGGTGGCTCGTTCACCTCGCTGATGGCGATCTACGACACCATGCAGTACGTGCGCGCCGACATCACGACGGTGTGCCTCGGCCAGGCGGCCTCGGCTGCGGCGGTGCTGCTGGCGGCCGGTAGCCCGGGCAAGCGTCTCGCCCTGCCGAACGCTCGTGTCCTCATCCACCAGCCCGCGACCGGCGGCATCCAGGGTCAGGTCTCCGACCTCGAGATCCAGGCCGCCGAGATCGAGCGGATGCGTCGCCTGATGGAGACCACCCTCGCGAAGCACACCGGCAAGGACGCCGACGTGATCCGCAAGGACACCGATCGCGACAAGATCCTCACGGCCGCCGAGGCCAAGGAATACGGAATCATCGACGACGTGCTCGAGTACCGCAAACTCAGCGCCCAGAAGTGATTTCCTGCCGCCCCGGCTCGGGCGACACGCCGTGACGGCGTGGTTGCCGCGAGCCGGGTGCGGGATCGGCAAGGCTGGCTTTCCCGGAAGATCGGTGCGCGAATCACCGACAACCAGTCGACCTCGCTCGCGATCTGCGGGTACGGTCACATAACGGGCTTTCGTTTTCGGTCGGTGCGCGCACGGCGTGGGATCGGTTCGATGGTTGCACGTAGACGAAGGAAGTAGGGACCTGACGAGATGGCACGCATCGGTGACGGCGGGGATCTGCTCAAGTGCTCTTTCTGCGGTAAGAGCCAGAAGCAGGTCAAGAAGCTCATTGCTGGGCCTGGGGTGTACATCTGCGACGAGTGCATCGACCTGTGCAACGAGATCATCGAAGAGGAGCTGGCCGAGTCCAGCGAGGTGAAGCTCGACGAGCTGCCGAAGCCGGCCGAGATCCGGGATTTCCTCGAGAACTACGTGATCGGCCAGGATGCCGCCAAGCGGACTCTCGCCGTTGCGGTCTACAACCACTACAAGCGCATCCAGGCCGGCGACAAGGGTCGTGACGCGCGCGGCGAGACGGTCGAGCTGGCGAAGTCGAACATTCTCATGCTCGGCCCCACGGGCTGCGGCAAGACGTATCTGGCTCAGACGCTGGCGAAGATGCTCAACGTTCCCTTCGCGATCGCCGATGCGACGGCGCTCACCGAAGCCGGCTACGTCGGTGAGGATGTCGAGAACATCCTCCTCAAGCTGATCCAGGCCGCCGATTACGACGTCAAGCGCGCCGAGACCGGCATCATCTACATCGACGAGGTCGACAAGATCGCCCGCAAGAGCGAGAACCCGTCGATCACGCGGGACGTGTCCGGCGAGGGTGTGCAGCAGGCTTTGCTGAAGATCCTCGAGGGCACGCAGGCCAGCGTGCCGCCGCAGGGTGGTCGCAAGCACCCGCATCAGGAGTTCATCCAGATCGACACGACGAACGTCCTGTTCATCGTGGCAGGCGCGTTCGCCGGCCTCGAGCGGATCGTGTCCGATCGCGTGGGCAAGCGCGGCATCGGTTTCGGTGCCGAGGTGCGGTCCAAGGCGGAGATCGACACGCAGGACCATTTCGCCGAGGTCATGCCGGAAGACCTGATCAAGTTCGGGCTCATCCCCGAGTTCATCGGCCGTCTTCCCGTCGTGGCGTCGGTGACGAACCTCGACAAGGAATCGCTCGTCCAGATCCTGTCCGAGCCGAAGAACGCGCTGGTCAAGCAGTACAACCGGTTGTTCGACATGGACGGCGTGGAGTTGGAGTTCACCACGGACGCGCTCGAGGCCATCGCCGACCAGGCGATCCTCCGCGGTACCGGTGCTCGTGGACTGCGCGCCATCATGGAGGAAGTCCTCCTCCCGGTCATGTACGACATTCCGAGCCGTGACGACGTCGAGAAGGTCGTGGTCAGCGCCGAGACGGTCAACGACAACGTGCTTCCCACCATCGTTCCGCGCAAGCCGGAGCGGGGAGAACGCCGAGACAAGTCCGCCTAGGCGGGAGCGCGCTGTATCCTGGGTGCGAACTAACTCACTAGTTCGTACAAATGGAGGTAATGCGCGCGATGACCGCTCCCGGACCGATCTTTGTTCTCAACGGCCCCAACCTGAACCTGCTGGGTCAACGGCAGCCCGAGGTGTACGGGCGGGAGACACTCGACGACGTCGTGGAGTTGTGCCGCACGGCCGCCGCGAAGGCCGGACGTGAGATCGTCGCGCGGCAGTCCAATCACGAAGGCCATCTGATCGACTGGGTGCACGAGGCCCGGACCACGGCGTCGGGCGTCGTGATCAACCCCGGTGGTTTCACGCATACGTCGGTGGCGCTGCGCGACGCCCTGGTGACGCTCGAGGTGCCCCTCGTCGAGGTGCACATCAGCAACGTCCACGCCCGCGAGGAATTCCGGCACCACTCGTACGTGTCCGGAGTCGCGACCGGTGTGATCGCCGGACTCGGCATCCTCGGCTATGCGCTGGCCGTCGACTTCATCTGCAACAAGGGCTGACGCCGTCATGGGACGACAGGTTCGTACGAGCGTTGCCACCGTGTCCCTGAGCGGATCGCTGGAGGAGAAGGTCACCGCGATCGCGGCAGCCGGGTTCGACGGGTTCGAGGTGTTCGAACCCGATTTCGTGAGCTCGCCGTGGTCGCCGCGTGAGCTGGCTTCCCGCGCAGCGGATCTCGGACTCACTCTCGATCTGTATCAGCCGTTCCGCGATCTGGATTCCGTGGACGACACGACATTCGCGCGTAACCTGATCCGAGCCGAGCGCAAGTTCGACATCATGGAGCAGCTCGGCTGCGACACCCTGCTGGTGTGCTCCTCGCCGTTGCCCGAGGCGGTGCGGGACGACGCCCGCCTGACCGAGCAACTCCACACTCTCGCCGAGCGGGCGCACAGCCGGGGACTCCGCATCGCCTACGAGGCGCTGGCGTGGGGGACGCACGTCAACACGTACCGGCACGCGTGGAAGATCGTGCAGGACGCCGACCATCCTGCCCTCGGCACCTGCCTCGACAGCTTCCACATCCTCTCCCGCGGCGACGACCCGTCCGGCATCCGCGACATCCCGGGGGAGAAGATCTTCTTCCTCCAACTCGCCGACGCGCCCCGCATGTCGATGGACATCCTGCAGTGGAGCAGGCACCACCGGAACTTCCCGGGCCAGGGAAACTTCGATCTCGCGACGTTCGGCGCGCACGTCCAGGCGGCCGGATACACCGGACCGTGGTCGCTCGAGATCTTCAACGACACGTTCCGGCAGTCGTCCACGGGCCGCACGGCCGCCGACGCTCACCGCTCGCTGCTCTACCTCCAGGAGGAGGTCGCACGCGTGCAGGCCGAGCACGGCGAGGACACCGGACGCGGTCTGGCCCTGTTCGAGCCGCCGCCGCGCGCACCCCTCGAAGGAATCGTGTCGCTGCGGCTCGCGGCCGGTCCCGGCAAGGATTCCGACCTTCGACAGGCGCTGCAGCACATCGGATTCCGTCTGGTGGGCCGGCACCGCAGCCACGACCTCCAGTTGTGGCGGCACGGCCGGATGACCATCGTGGTCGACGCTACCGCGGGCACTGTGTGGACCGCTCCGGGTCTTCCGGCGCACCTGCCGGTGCTCACCCAGATCGGTATCCGGTCGAGCGATCCCGACGCCTGGGGTGAGCGGGCTGCGGCGCTCGAGGTCCCGGTGCACGAGGTCCTGTTGCCCGGTGTCGACACGGCCCCCGAATCGGATGTGGTGCGTCTGAAGATCACCGATGCGACGTCGCTGGATCTGCGCGGTCCGGGCAGTGCCGCGTCGTGGCAGTCGGCGTTCGATCTGTATCCGACGGAGTCGCGCTGGCAGGACGAGGTGCCCGTGTTCACCGGGGTCGATCACGTGGCGCTCGCCGTGCCGTCCGACAACTGGGACGGCATCATGCTGCTGCTCCGTTCGGTGTTCGCGATGGCGCCGCACGAGGGCCTCGACGTCACCGACGCGGTCGGAATGATGCGCAGTCAGGCGCTGACGATGGACCAGACGGGTGCCGACGGCATCGACCGTCCGTTGCGTATTTCCCTGAACATGGTTCCGGGTGCGGTGTCGGGCAACTCCCACATCGCCGCGGCCCGGCGCGGCGGCATCAGCCACGTCGCGTTCTCGTGCACGGACATTTTCACCGCCGCCGCGACCATGCAGTCCAATGGGTTCGAGCCCCTCGTGATCTCGCCGAACTATTACGACGACCTCGAGGCCCGCTTCGGGCTCTCCCGCGAACTCCTGGACCGGATGAGCGGGTCGGGCATCATGTACGACCGCGATGCCCATGGCGAGTTCTTCCACCTGTTCACCCAGACGGTGGGCGCCGACCTCTTCTTCGAGGTGGTGCAACGCGTCGGCGGTTACGAGGGATACGGCGACGCGAACTCTGCGATGCGTCTGGCAGCCCAGTTGCGGGCAGCCGGCTGAAAGGTCACGGCGCCCGCGGTCACGACCCCGGGCGCCGTGACGTCGGCCACTTCTGGAGCGTGACCCCTGTCGTCGATGTGCGCTCATGGGGTGCATGTGACTGGAGAGGTCGAGAAATGTCGGAATTGCCGACAGTCTGACCCGGGTGTGTCAATGCGACTCGCCGGTTTGTTCCGGATGCGTACTAACCTGTGTCGAAACCGTGACCGTTTCGTTATCGATCACGAACTCGACAGAGGAATGTGGTTTTGGCTCTACACCCGAACACCGTCTCGCAAGCCCGGCGCGCCCGGCGCCTCCGTTCGACGAAGATCTCCCGCAGGCGGGTCGTCGCGACCTCGCTGGCGGCCGCTGCTCTTCTCGCCTCCGGGGGCATCGCCTCCGCGGCCACCGGTGAGGTCGCGCAGGCGTCGACCGAGACGGGCGTGTCACTCTCGACGCCGCCCCAGTTCCTGCAGGTCACGCGCCCGGTACCCGTCGACTACACCGAGCAACTCCAGCGCGCCGCCGAGCGCGAGATTCAGCGGGTGGCGTTCGAGAAGGCCGAGGTCGAACGGCTGGTTCGCGAGGCCGCCGAACAGGCTGCACGCAAGGCTGCGGCCGAGGAAGCGGCACGTCGACCCGCCGTCCTGGTCCCGGCCGACGGCACCTTCACCTCGGGCTTCGGTCCGCGTTGGGGCACCAACCACAACGGCATCGACATCGCCAACTCCATCGGCACCCCGATCAAGGCTGTCACCAACGGCACCGTGATCGAGACCGGTCCGGCCTCGGGATTCGGGCTGTGGGTCCGCATCCAGCAGGACGACGGCACCACCGGCGTGTACGGCCACATCGACACGTCACTGGTGTCGGTCGGGCAGCAGGTCCGGGCCGGCGACCAGATCGCCACCATGGGCAACCGGGGTCAGTCGACCGGACCGCACCTGCACTACGAGGTGTGGGCGGTCAACGGAACCAAGATGGATCCGGCGGGCTGGTTCCAATCGCGCGGAGTGCCCGTCCCCCAGGGGCAGGGCTAGGGCATGTCTCCCAATAACTTGAGCCACTCGACGATGCCGGCGAGCAGGAATCCGGCGCGGTAGGTGAGGGCGAGTTTGTCGTAGCGAGTGGCCACCGCACGCCACTGTTTCGCCTTGTTGAAGGCCCGTTCGACCACGTTGCGCCCCTTGTAGGACTCCGGGTCGAAGTTCGGTGGCCGCCCGCCTGCGCGGCCCTTGTTCACCCGGTTCGCTGCCTGATCGGTCTTCTCGGGGATCACCGCCTTGATGCCTCTGCTGCGCAGCAGTTCCCGGTTTGCCCGTGATGAGTACGCCTTGTCGGCCCGGACCTCGACGGGGCGCGTGCGGTGCGCTCCGCCCGCGAGCCGCGGCACGCAGATGCCCTCCAGCACGTGGGCGAACATCGGACTGTCACCGGCTTGGCCTGGGCCGACCAGCACCGACAGCGGGCGCCCGTGACCGTCGCACGCCAGGTGCGCCTTGCTGGTCAACCCGCCCCTCGACCGGCCGATGCCGTGATCGGCAGGCTCGTCACGCAGGTTCGTGTAATTCGGTAGATCCCCCTGTGTGGCGGGCGGCGTTCGCACCGTGCTGATGGACACGGACCACTGTGGAATCGACCGATACCGCCCAGTCCAGGTTCCCGCCGGCGTCGGCCATCGCGACCAGAGCCGTCAGCACCCGATCCCAGGTTCCGTCTCCGGCGTATCGGCGATGTCGCTTCCACACCGTCTTCCACGGCCCGAAATGCGACGGGAGATCTCGCCAGGGCAACCCGGTCCGCAGTCGATACAGCATCCCCTCGACCACCACACGATTGTTCCGGAACTTCCGCCCCCGGAGCCCATCGGAACTGGGCAACAGCAGCGCGAGCAACTCCCACTGCTTGTCCGTCAACACCTCAAACCGATCAACAACGTCTGCCACACCGAAGAGTCTGCAGCACAACACCACAAATCATTGGGAGACACACCCTAGGCGCATACCCCGGATTCCGTCGAGGATGTCGCCCTCCGCGATGTCGATCGCCGCACGGTCGGTGCCGAACTTCGCAGTGCGGCGCGGAACCCCATCTCCCGTTCCTGCTCGCCGCGGAAGACATTGCTGCTCAGAGTGATCAGGACTGCGGACGGCATGTCGCCGAGCTGGCCTCACGGACCTTGTAGCGGTGCTTCACGGCCGCCTCCTGAGGTGAAAATGATGGATATCTGCTGTTGTTTGCCGCTCACAACACAGCGAGACTATTTCCATGACCATCACGACTCCTCCGCCGACCGGCCGGCGTGAGTGGATCCGCGACTCCGACTGCGACCTCGACGCGTTTCGTGCCTCCGTGGACCGCTCGACGAACCTCGCCGACTACCCGTTCGCTCACTCGGTGGAACAGAACGTCCTGCTGTACCGCAGCGACACGCTGATTCCCCACCTCGACGACGCGCAGTCCCGCCGCGCCGTACAGACCGAACTCGGGCGCGCGCTCACCGACGGTCCCGGAATCGTGGTGTTCCAGAACGCCTTCAGCGATCTCGCGGTCCTGGATCGTGCCACGGAACAGTTCGACGTCCTCATCGCGCAGCAGCACGCGGCGGGTGGTGTGGTGGGTGACCACTTCGGCAAGGCGGGCGCCAACGACCGCATCTGGAACGCCGCGCAGAAGCTGGCTCTCGGCGCCCCGGACGTGTTCGCCGAGTACTACGCCAACGACATTCTCGCGCTGATCTGCCAGAGTTGGCTTGGACCGCTGTATCAGGTGACGTCGCAGGTCAACGTGGTCAACCCCGGTGGTGCCGCGCAGGTGCCGCATCGGGATTACCACCTCGGCATCGTGCCCCGGCACGAGCTGACCGAGTATCCCGCGCACCTGCACCGGATGTCGGGCGCATTGACACTGCAGGGTGCGGTGGCGCACTGCGACATGCCCGTCGAGAGCGGACCCACCCTGTATCTGCCGTACTCGCAACTGTTCGAGGCGGGCTACCTGGCGTTCTCCCGGCCGGAGTTCGTCGAGTTCTTCCGCGACAGTCATGTTCAGCTGCCGCTGCGGAAGGGCGACGCGGTGTTCTTCAACCCAGCCCTCTACCACGGCGCGGGCCACAACCGTTCGGACGCGATCCGGCGGATGGCCAATCTGCTGCAGATCTCGTCGCCGTTCGGCCGGGCGATGGAGGTGCTGGACCGGGAGGCCATGGCGAACGCAGTGTATCCGGCCCTGCTGGCGCTGCAGAGTGCCGGGGCGAGCGAGCGCACCCTCCGCAATGCCGTCGTCGCGACGGCCGAGTGCTACCCGTTCCCGACCAACCTCGACCACGATCAGCCGGTGCACAGTCTCGCGCCGGCCACTCAGGTGGACACGGTGTGGGAAGCGTTGCGGGAGAACGCCGATCCGGCGGTGCTCGCGGAACGTCTGTCCACGCAGACCACCCGGCGGCAGCCGTGAGCGGGATTGCCGAGGCGGCCACACTGCCACTACAACAGCACCGTGCGGTGCGATGGGATGAAACACGACGATGACGATTCGACTTGCAGGCGCGCCCATTTCGTGGGGAGTGTGTGAGGTGGAGGGCTGGGGTCACCAACTCGCCCCCGACCGGGTGCTCACCGAGATGCGTGACGCCGGCCTCGCTGCCACCGAACTCGGTCCGGACGGATTCCTCCCCTCGGATCCGCTCGAGCTGACGGACGCCCTCGCCCGGTACGACCTGACGGCGGTCGGGGGATTCGTCCCGGTGCTGCTCCACGATCCGGATCACGACGCGGTCGCTGCCATCGGCGGGGCGGTCGACTCACTCGTCGTGTCGGGGTCGGAGGTGCTGGTCCTGGCGGCGGTGACGGGATCCGTCGGTTACGATTCGCGACCGGAACTCGACGACTCGGGATGGAAGACGTTGCTACGCAACCTCGACCGCCTGTCGTCGGCCGCTGCCGACCGAGGGATCCGGGCGGTGATCCATCCCCACGTGGGGACCATGATCGAGAACCGCGCCGAGGTGGACCGCATCCTGGACGGCTCGTCGATCCCGCTGTGCCTGGACACCGGACACCTGCTGATCGGCGGCACCGACCCCCTCGACCTCGTCACCACGGCACCCGAGCGGATCGCCCACGCGCACCTGAAGGACGTCGATGCGGCGCTCCTCGGGCGGGTCCGGGCGGGCGAACTCACCTACACCGAGGCCGTCGCACAGGGGATGTACACGCCACTGGGCACCGGAGACGTCGATATCGCCGGGGTGGTCGCGCGGCTGCAGAATCAGGGTTACGACGGCTGGTACGTCCTCGAACAGGACACCATTCTCGCGTTGGAACCGGAGGACGAAGGCCCCGTGCGCGACGTCGTCCGGAGCGTCGAATACCTGAGGAGCATCACGCAGTGAGTCCGTTGCCTCTGCGCTGAATCGGGTGCCGGCGGGATTCGGCTACGACCGGGCCGGACCGGTCGTCCCGCGCACCACCAGGTGGGGGTCGATCACGAAATCCTGCGGGTCGAGGTCTTCGTTCTCGAGGCGGTCGATGGCGAACCTCACGGCGTGCCGCGCCAGACCCTCCGTGTCCTGCCGCACGGTGGTGAGGTCGATCTGCGACAACTGGGCAAGGTGGCTGTCGTCGTACCCGACGATCGAGATGTCGCCGGGCACGTCGACGTGGGCGCGGGTGAACACGTCCATGAGACCGATGGCGCAGCGGTCGTTGCCGGCGAGCACGGCGGTCGGCAGGCGGTCCTCGGCCAGCAGAGTGTTCGCGGCGGCGACACCTGCCTCTTCGCTGTGCTGACCGGGAATGACGCGAATGTGGTCGGAGAGGTGGTGCTTGCGCATCGCCGCGAGGTACGCGCGACGCCGCTCGGGTGACCCCGGGTCCGCGCCGCCGTCGACGTGCACGATCTCACGATGTCCCAGTTCGACGAGGTGGTCGACGGACTGCCGGATGCCCTTGGCGTCCGCGGTCCGCACGGTGTCGACGGCGGTGTGGGGGAGTGCGCGGCCGACGACGGTGACGACGGCACGGTCCGCGAGCGTCCGCAGATAGTCGGCCTCGGACAGCGGACCGAGCAGGATCAGGCCTTCGCACCGGTGGCTGAGAAGCGCTTCGATCGCCTTGTGTTCGTCCCGGGTGGGTGCGCTCGCGGAGAGCAGGACCTCGTATCCGGCGGCCTCGGCCTCCGCGTAGATGGTTCCGATCAGGTCGGCCTGGAAGGTCTGGTGGACGTCGATGAGCACGCCGAGGGTGCGACTGCGCCCACGGGCGAGCATGCGGGCGGCCCGGTCGAGCCGGTAGCCGAGGTCGTCCGCGGCCTGGAGGACGCGTTCCCGCGTCTCGTCGGAGGCGCCGGGTTTGTTGCTGAAGATCAGTGACACGAGGGTGCGCGACACCCCGGCCCGAGCCGCGACATCGGCCATCGTGGGGCGTCGGTGCAGGCCGGCGGGTAGCCGTTCCGCACCGTCGTGCGCGGTGGCTCGGTCGTCGAGCATCTCGATCTCCCTCGGTCGCGTCGTCAGGGACATTTTCACGCATCGCGTCATCTGCCCTTGACACCCTCTGTGATTCACATCATAGTAGGTAACTGAAGCGCGTTAGTGAAGCGCTTCAGTCCAGGAGAGAACGCCCCCGTCGGCTGCACCGAGCCGAGCGCACTCGGGCGATATCGACACACGTGAACCGATCTTCCGTGTCGCGATGCGTGAGCATTCCCCAGAAAGGCCAACACCTGATGTCGACAACCCACTCGGCTGCCAGTGCCCGCGGAAGCGGCGGCGCTGCGCGTAACGAGCGCAGTCACAAACGCTTCCTGACCAAGCTCACCGTCATCTCCACGCTCGGGGGCCTGCTGTTCGGCTACGACACCGGTGTGATCTCCGGTGCGCTGCTCTACATGAAAGACGAGCTGAACCTCAGCGCCGTCGGCGAAGCAACCGTCGTGAGCTCGCTGCTCTTCCCGGGTGCCGCCGTCGGTGCGCTACTCGGAGGCCGGTTGTCGGACGCTCTCGGCCGCAAACGCACGCTCCTCGTCTGTGCGGGTCTGTTTCTCGTCGGCGCCCTCGGGTGTGCGATGGCCCCCAACGTGGAGATCATGGTGCTGGCCAGGATCGTCCTCGGGCTCGGTGTGGGCGCCGCCGCCGTCACCTGCCCGCTCTACCTGGCCGAGATGGCGCCGGTCGAGCGCCGCGGTCGGATGGTCACCATCAACGAACTGATGATCGTCACCGGTCAGATGCTCGCCTTCTCGATCAACGCGCTACTCGATCACCTCATCGAGGATCCGACGGTGTGGCGGTACATGCTGGCCATCGCCTCGGTGCCCGCGGTACTCCTGCTGCTCGGCATGCTCGCGCTCCCGGATTCGCCGCGGTGGTACGCGTCGAAGGGCCGGCTCGCCGAAACCCGCAGCACGCTCGAATTGAGCCGCAGCGAGTCGGAGGCCGCAGTCGAGTACGCCAGCATCAGCGTCCACGCCGCACGCGACCGGAACTCGAAGGTCAGTGGCGCCGTCCACTATCTGCGCGACTATCCCTGGATGCGCCGGATCCTCTGGATCGGCTGCGGTCTGGCCATCGTCCAGCAGGCAACGGGTATCAACACGGTCAACTACTACGCCCCGACGATCCTGGAGCAGAGCGGGTTGGGTGTCAGTGCATCCCTGGTTGCCACCATCGCCGTCGGTGTCACGTCGGTGGTCATGACAATTGTCGGAATCATCCTGCTGGGCTTCGTGAATCGTCGCAAGATGCTGCTGACCGGATTCATCGGTGTGGCATCCTCGCAGGCCGCGCTGTCACTGGTATTCCTGCTGCCCTCGTCCACCGGCCGCAGCTACATCATCCTCGCCGCAATGATGGTGTTCGTCGCCTTCGTGCAGTGCTTCATCGGAACCTGCGTGTGGTTGCTGCTCTCGGAGATCTTCCCGATGGCCATCCGCGGGTTCGCCATGGGCATCGCGGTCTTCGTGCTCTGGACGACGAACGCCTTGATCTCGTTCGTCTTCCCGATCCTGAACTCCGTCCTCGGATCCACCGGAACCTTCGGCCTGTTCGTCCTCGTCAACCTGGTTTCGGTGTACTTCGTGTACCGCTTCGTCCCGGAGACCAAGGGGCGCAGCCTCGAAGAGTTGGAGGACCGCCTCGGCGCAGGCAAGCCCGACGCGTCGGCTGCGGGAAGCACCGCTGCCGTCGCCACCCACTGATCGCTGGATCTCAGGCACCGGCGCCGCCGCCTTCGGGTGGTGGTGCCGGTGCGTGGTGGTGTGTGGCTGCCTGAACGAGGGTCAGAAAGGCAGGCGCTCCTCCAGTTCTGGGTTGCCCGGCCTACATGGCACATCCGGCCGCGGCGCCGAGTTCCGTCCTCGTCTCCCCTGCAGTTCGTTCAGATACACCTCGTCCTGCTGGTCGTGGGAGCGCTCGGTGAGCAGTCGGAGGGCACGGGAGCGCTGCACCCCTCGGATGTGGTTGTGGGCGAGTTCGATTGCTGCCCCTTCGGGTTCGGTTCGGATGATGTCGCCGCGCGGCGTGGTCCACTCGACGTTCCCTGCCCCGGTCTGGCGGACGGTCCAGGAGCCGTCGGTTTTCAGCCGGTGGTGACGTCGGCACAGGCACGCGAGATTCGACTCGACCGTGAGACCACCAGTCGCAGGGTCCTCGTGGTCGAACGGCGTCGTATGGTCGATGTCGCAGAGTCGTGCCGAGACCTGGCAGTTGGGGAAGCGGCAGTTGCCGTCGCGGGCCCTGATCCGGCGGCCGAGAGCCGTCCCTGGTGCGTAGGTGAGTTCGGGTCTGGTTGCTGTGTTCCGGATGTAGGTCACGGGTATGCCGTGAGTCTTCTGAACGGGACTGATCTCGAGGACGTGCCCACCTGCGTCGCCTTCGATGGCCAGCGTGTGGACGCGCTGGAAGACACCGTCGGCGGCCAATGTACGGGCGGAGTCCGCACAGATCGGCCCGTATCCCTCGAGGTGGGCGGGAAGGTCGTCGAGTCCGAGGAGAGTCGAGGCGTTGACGACGACCTGAATGAGAGGTGCCCGCCGTGTCCGCGCGGTGGCGACACGGGCCGGGCACTGTTCCCGACCGCAGTGGCACGTGAGGTGCCCGGTGCTATCGGCGAGGGCAGTGAGAGCGTCGGCTCGCCGCTGGGGGAGAGTCCGCGGGTCGTCGGCACATACGTCGTGGATCGACATCTCCCGCAACCGCATCGCGAGGGTGTGGGCGTCGGCTGCGGGAAGGTGTCCGTCGAGGTAGGCCATACCGTTCTCCGCGGGGCGGATCCATACGTCGCGATCGGCGACCGCGAGTGTGGTGCGGTGGGCGATGCTGTCGGGGTCGTGACGGGCGATCAGCCGACGAGCGCGGGCTCGCAGTTTGGACGGTGGCAGGGAGCGACTGTCGAGGATCGCGGTTTCGAGTTGCTCCAACTTCGAGTCGCTGACGCCGGCGAGCATGGCGGCGATGACTCGCGCCTGATCCAGGTCGATCCGCCCGGCCGCGAATGCGACTCGGGTGCCGTGCAATCGGTGGCGCAGATCGAGTCCGAGGTCGATCCAGGCGGTCACCACCGGTTCGTTCATTCCCAGTGCGACCGACACCTCCACCGCCGTATGGGAACCGGAGTGGGCCGGGTTGATGCCGCGGCGCTCGTCCTCGTCGCAGCACAGGTCGTAGAACTCGGTCACCGCCACAACTTGGCGGTACTGAGCCTGCGCCAGCACCGATTTGCCGACGCGCAACGCCTCGATCGCCACTATCCCTGGCGGTGTCGCGTCGAGTGCGGCCGCGCTGGAACTGTTGTCCCCCATAGTCTACAACCCCCCGGTATCGAACGTATCTTCGATCCTACCGGGGGCCACCGACAAGTATCGGAGAATCTTGCGGACGGCTAGCGCGAAGGTGTGATGTGCGCCAGGTGGAGTAGCGGGAAGGGGCGGCCGTCTGCATCCGTATCGGATCGTCCGGTAATGACGAATCCGTGTGCCTCGTAGAATGCCAACGCTTGCCGGTTCCGCACATTGACGTCCAGTAGCAGACCGGGAAAACGGTTGATGGCATCGCGCAACAGCGCTGAACCTACACCGCGGCCTCGGTGCACGTCGTCGACGAACAGCACTTCCATCTTCCCGTTTTCGAGTCCGGAGAATCCGGCGGCGAAGCCTTCCCGTACTGCCACTGTGAGATCGAGAGCAGGGAGATAGTCAACCACGATGCGCTGATCGTAATATGTGACGTCCTCATCGGTGATGAAGTGGTGCGTCGCCTGGACCGCGCCTTTCCAGATGGCAGCGAGGACCGGTAACTCTTCCTCACCGAGGCACGCACGCAGTTCGATGCTTCCGATCGGTCGCGGCCGAATCCAAGACTGGCCGGTGAGTGCTCGACGAGTCCAGAGACTCGTCAACCACGCACGGGGAGCGGAGCTCCGTTCAGCAACGCGTCCCTGGCCATCGTCGCGGCTCCGATCCGCTGGGCCGATTCGCCGAGTTGGGTTTCGCGGATGCGGGCGAGGGGACGGTGTCCGGAACCGGTTGCGAGAGAGGCGTAGACGTCCCGCGCGTGATCGAGGAACAGCGGGGCCGAGCCGCTGACACCCCCGGAGACGACGACGAGATCGGGGTCGTAGACGTCACCGACCATGGCGAGTCCGACGCCGAGCCACCGCGCGAACTCCTCCATGGTGCGGACGGCGAGCGGGTCGCCGTCCCGCGCGGCGCTCGCGATACGGCGGCCGGTGAGCGATCCCGGGTCGCTCGCCACCTCGCGCGCGAGCACCGTCGAACTCGTCGGGTCGGCGGCGAGGAGCTCGATGGCCGTGTCGACGAGCGCGGTTCCGCTGCAATACCGTTCCCAGCACCCCCGTTTACCGCAGGCGCACGGTCTGCCGCCCGGGACCACCTGGAGGTGGCCCAGTTCGGGAGCAACGCCGAAACTGCCGCGGTAGAGCGTGCCGTCGATGAGCAGCGCCGCACCGATGCCGGTGCCGATCGCGACCATCACGACATTGCGACCACCGGCGGCCGCACCGAACCGGTGCTCCGCCCACGCCGCCGCGTTCGCGTCGTGTTCGAGGACCACCGGCAGCCCGAGCCGGTCGCTCAGGTCGTTCGCCACCGGCACGTTCTTCCACGGCAGGTGCGGGGCGAAACGCACCGTGGTGAGGTCGGAGGTGATGAATCCGGCCACGGCGAGACCGACGGCGGCGATCCGATGACGGGACGCGAGCTCGCGGACGGCACGGTCGAGCGCGTCCTCGAGGGCCTTCGCCGACTGCGGGGTGGGTGCCTGGACGGAGTCGAGAACCTCACCGGTTTCGTCGACGACGCAGGCCCGGATACTGGTACCACCGACGTCGATGCCGACGGTGAGAGCGGAAGCAGGCACGGAGGCGACGGTACTCACCGTGCGGAGGCCGTCGCCGCCTCGGGTACCGCCCGGGAATCCTCCCAGGCATCGAGCCGGTTGATGGCCGTCCTCGCGACCACCTGTTGCTCCGTGACCGCCAGGTGTCCGCGGGTTCTTCCGAGGAACGACCATGTCCAGGACATGGCGGTCGCGAGCCGGCTCTTGAATCCGACGATGTAGACCAGGTGGATCAGGAGCCAGAGCAGCCAGGCGAGCAGCCCGGTCAGTTTGAGGCGACCGACCTTCGCGACCGCGTGGAAGCGGGAGATCATGGCCATGCTGCCCTTGTCCGTGTAGCGGAACGGGACGCGTTCGGGCTTGTCGCGACCCTTCCGGTGGGCCCGCACCTCCGCGGCGATCAGCTGCGCGGCGTAGCGGCCGCCCTGGATCGCGACCTGCGCGACACCGGGAAGTCCGTCGCGATTCATCATGTCCCCGACGACGAAGACGTTGCTGTGGCCGGGCAGCGTGAGGTCGGGTTCGACGAGGACACGGCCCGCGCGATCGGTGGCGGCGCCGGTCTGTTCGGCCAGTTGCCTGCCCAGCGGACTGGCAGCGACACCGGCAGACCAGATCTTGCAGGCGGCCTCGATCCGCCGCTCGATTCCGTCCTGGTCGCGGACGGTGAGTCCGTCGTCGTCGACGTCGGTCACCATCGCGCCGAGCTGGATCTCGACTCCGAGATTCTCCAGCGTGTCGGCGGCAGCTCGACGCAGTTTCTCGTCGAAAGGCGGGAGCACGGTGGGCGCCGCGTCGAGCAGGATGATCCGCGCGTCACGGGGATCGATGGTGCGGTAGGCGCCGGCGAGAGTGCGGTGCGCGAGCTGGGCGATCTCGCCTGCCATCTCGACACCGGTGGGCCCGGCGCCGACCACGACGAACGTCAGGAGTCGCGCCCGCTCGGCGGGATCGGTGCTCACCTCGGCGCTTTCGAAGGCGCCCAGGATGCGGCCGCGCAACTCGAGGGCGTCGTCGATCGTCTTCATTCCGGGTGCGTGCTCGGCGAAATGGTCGTTGCCGAAATAGGATTGGCGGGCCCCCGCCGAGACGACGAGGCTGTCGTACTCCGTGACCGTCGTGCGGCCGCGGTGGGTGGAGGTGACGGTCCGGTCGGCGACGTCGATCGTTTCGACTCCGCCGATCAGGACGGACGCGTTCTGCTGGTCTTCGAGGACGAGTCGCGTCGCGGGCGCGATCTCACCCTCGGACAGGATTCCCGTCGCCACCTGATACAGCAACGGCTGGAACAGGTGGTGTGTCGTGCGATCGATCAGAGTGACGTCGACGTCCGTCCGTTTCAGGGCCTTGGTGGCGAAGAGGCCGCCGAATCCCGATCCGATGACCACGACCCGATGACGGCGGGCGAGAGAGGTGTCGCTCATGAAGTTCCTTTCGATCGAACGGACTCCGCGCCGGACCGCGGACGGTCCGGCGCGGAGAACCAGTACCTATGCGTTCTGGGGGAAGCCGAGATTGATGCCGCCGTGGCTGGGGTCGAGCCAGCGGCTGGTGACGACCTTGCCGCGGGTGAAGAAGTGCACACCTTCGGTGCCGTGCGCGTGGCTGTCGCCGAACAGCGAGTTCTTCCAGCCCCCGAAGGAGTAGTAGGCCATCGGGACGGGGATGGGAACGTTGATGCCGACCATGCCGACCTCGACCTCGTTCTGGAACCGGCGCGCGGCGCCGCCGTCGTTGGTGAAGATCGCGGTGCCGTTGCCGAACTGGCTGGAGTTCACCAGTTCCAGGGCCTCGTCGTAGGACTCGACCCGGATCACGGACAGGACGGGTCCGAAGATTTCGTCGGTGTACACACTCATGTCCGTGGTGACGTGGTCGATCAGGGTCGGTCCGAGCCAGAACCCGTCCGCACCGCCATTCGCCTGCACGGTGCGCCCGTCCACGACGATGGTGGCGCCGTCCTGTTCGCCGGCGTCGATGTAGGAGGCGACCTTGTCGCGGTGCACCTTCGTCACCAGCGGACCCATGTCGGAGTCCTGGGTGCCGTCGCCGATCTTCAACGTGTCGGTGCGCTCTTTGATCTTGGACACCAGTTCGTCGGCGATGTCCCCGACCGCGACCAGGGCGGAGATGGCCATGCAGCGTTCGCCGGCGGAGCCGAAGCCGGCGTTGACCATGGCGTCGGCGGCGAGGTCGAGGTCGGCGTCCGGCAGGACGATGGCGTGGTTCTTCGCCCCGCCGAGTGCCTGGACGCGTTTGCCGTGGGCGGTGCCGGTGGCGTACACGTACTGGGCGATGGGGGTGGAGCCGACGAAGCTGATGGCCTTGATGGCGGGGTTGGTGAGGAGTTCGTCGACGGCGGTCTTGTCGCCCTGCAGGACGTTGAACACCCCGGCGGGCAGTCCGGCTTCGGCCCAGAGTTCGGCCATCCAGATCGCGGCGGTCGGGTCCTTCTCCGACGGCTTCAACACGACGGTGTTGCCGGCGGCGATGGCGATGGGGAAGAACCACATCGGGACCATGGCGGGGAAGTTGAACGGGGAGATGATCCCGACCGGGCCGACGGGTTGGCGGATGGAGGAGACGTCGATGTTGGTGGAGGCGTTTTCGGTCATGCCGCCCTTGAGCAGGTGGGGCATGCCGCAGGCGAATTCGACGACTTCCTGGCCGCGGGAGACCTCACCGAGTGCGTCGGAGACGACCTTGCCGTGCTCGGCGGTGATGATCTCCGCCAACTCGCCCTTGCGGGCGTTGAGCAGTTCCCGGAACTTGAACACGATGGAGGAACGCTTGGTGAGGGAGGTGTCGCGCCAGGCGGGGAACGCGGCCGCTGCGGCGTCGATGACGACGCGGGCGTCCTCGACACTGGCCAGGGCGACCTGACCGGTCACGGCACCAGTGGCCGGGTTGGTGACCGGGGCCGTGTTGCCGCTCGTACCGGCGAATCCCTTGCCGTCGGACCAGTGTGCGATCTCGCGAGTGATGTTGGTGCTCATGTGTTGTCCTTTCACCGCGTGCGCGCGATGTAATCCTTCATGGTCTTCAGTTGGTAGCGGGAGACGTCGTGAGCGTTCTCGTCTTCGGCGAAAACGCTGGACACCATCACCGTGTCGGGTTTGTCGTAGAAACCGAGTTCGCCGAGCCCGCCGAAGAACTCGTCCCAGTCGAGGTCGCCGTCACCGATCTTGAGGTGCTGGTGGACACGCACCGGGTTGCCGGGCGGGTTGGTGATGTACCGCAGTCCGTGCGAGCGGTGGTGATCCATCGTGTCCGCGACGTGGACGAGCCGCAGCATGTCGCCGGCGGCCCGCATGATCTCGAGCATGCCGGCGCCCATGTGATAGCTGTGGCACGCGACGTACACCAGTCCGAAGTTCTTCGAGTTGATGCCGCGGATCATCCGGATGGCGTCCAGACCGTTCTCCACGAAATCGTCGGGGTGCGGATCGATGCGAACGTCGATGCCTTCACGCTCGATGATGGGGACGAGTTCCTCCATCGACCGGTAGAAGGCGCGCTCCGATTCCTCGGCCTTCTCCGGGCGGCCGCTGAACTCGGTGTTCATCACGCTCACACCGAGGTCGACGGTGATCTGAATGGCGCGCTTCCAGTACCGCACCGCCGCCTCGCGGGCGTCCTCGTCCGGGCCGGACCACCGCAGAACCGGCAACACTGAGGCGATTCCGACGCCCGCGTCGCTGCAGGCCTTGCGGAACTGCCGGACCAGCTCGTCGTCGGCCTTCGGGTGGTTGAAGAACGGGATCATGTCGCGATGCGGGGTGAGCTGCAGGTGTTCGAAGCCGAGTTCCGCGACCACCGCCGGCAATTCGAGAAGCGCGTAGTCGTGGTGGAAGGGTGTGGGATCGAGTGCAATCTTCATCGTGTTCACGCTCCCGGAATGGAGGAACGGTCGACCATGTCGACGGCCACGCGCTCGCCGGTCTCGAGCGACTGCACGCCGGCGGCGCACACGGCAGCGGCTGCGTAGCCGTCCCACGCACCGGGCCCGTCGATGTAGGTGCCGGTCTCCGCGCCCGTGCGGGCGGCGTTCACCCAGCGCTGGATCTCGACGTCGTACGCCTGGCCGAAGCGCTCCTTGAACGAGGGGGTGATCTCCCCGCCCGACATACCTGCGCCCGAGCGGCCGTTGCCCGCGCCGGTGCCGAACTTTCGGACGAGCCCGACATCGAGACCGATGAACGCCGAACCCTTCTCGGCGACGATCTCGGTACGCACCTCGTACGCGACACCGGTGGTCACGAAGACCTCGACGTCCACGTGACGACCGGACTCGGTGGTGAAGAACGCGATCTGAGGATCCTGCAGACCCTCGGGCGCACCCGGATTCGCGGGGGGGCGGAGGATCTGCACGGACGTGATCTCCTCGTCGAACAGGAATCGGGTCACGTCCACCTCGTGGACCAGCGAGTCCTTGACGATCATCGAGCTGTCGAAGCTCGGGGGCACAGCGGGGTTCCGGTGCACGCAGTGGGCGAGGAGAACCTGCCCGAAAGTGCCGTCGTCGATGAGCGACTTCAGCTGCTCGTACTCGTGGTCGAACCGTCGCATGAAGCCGACCTGGATCAACTTCTTACCGAGCTCGGCTTCCCGCTTGACGATCTCGAGAGACGTGGCGACGTCGGTGGTCAGCGGCTTCTCACACATCACCGGCTTGCCGTGCTCGAGGCAGGCGAGAAGCTGCTTCTCGTGCGTCGGCCCGGGGGTGGCCAGGACGACGGCGTCGACGTCCGGATCGGCGATCGCGTCGAGCGGGTCGCCGATCACCCGGCATCCGGGGATCCCGGCCGCGATCTGCTCGGCCTTCTCGGTGAAATAGTCGTTGACGACGGCGACGGTCGCGCCCTTGATGCGCTCGGTGATGCGTGCGACGTGGTCGGCGCCCATCATTCCGACACCCAGGACGGCGATCCGCAGGTCGTTGCTTCCGGACATAGCTGACTAGCTCCTGACGTGGTCGGTTAGGCGAACTTGACGGACGGGATCCCGCAGGACCCCAGGTACTTACGGGTGCGCTGGGCGATCGGCAGCGGAACGTCCACGGCGCAGGGGTAGAGATCCTGCTCGACGATCGCGAACACGTCGATGTCGAGCTTCTCGATCGCGGCGAGCAGGGGAGGCAGGTCGGGGATGCCGAGCGGCGGCTCGATCATCGCGCCGAGCTTGACGGCCTCGCCGAACGGCAGGTCCTCCGCCTCGACCTTGGCACGGACCTCGGGATCGACCTGCTTGAGGTGCAGGTAGCCGATCCGCTCGGGAGCACGCTCGATGATCGCGAGGTTGTCGCCGCCGCAGTAGCTGATGTGACCGGTGTCGAGGCACAGGTTCACGTACTCGCTGTCGGTGCCGTCGAGGAAGCGGTACACGTTCTCCTCGGTGTCGACGTGGCTGTCGGCGTGCGGGTGGTACTGCGCCTTCACGCCGTACTGCTCGAACATCTTCTTGCCCAGCTCGTTCATGCCGCCGGTCTTCTTCTTCCACTGCGCTGCAGTGAGAGTGCGGTCCTCGAGCACCTCGCCGCTGCTCGGGTCACGCCACATTTCCGGGATGACGACCACGTGCTTGCCGCCGGCGGCGGCGGTCAGCTTCGCGACGTCCTCGATCTGGGTCCACACGGCATCCCAGGAGTCGTCCTGGTGCAGGTGCTCGAACACGGTGCCTGCCGACAGTTTCAGATTGTGGGCCGCGAGTTCGTCACGGAGCTGCTGCGGATCGGTCGGCAGGTAGCCGTACGGCCCGAGCTCGATCCACTCGTAGCCGGACGCCGAGACCTCGTCGAGGAACCGCCCGTACGGGGTCTGCTGCGGGTCTTCCGGGAACCAGACGCCCCAGGAGTCGGGGGCGGATCCGACGCGGATGACGCTCATCGGGAAATCCTTTCGAAAGTTGTACGGGGGAGAGTTAGTTGCCGGACGGGCGCAGGAACGGGCGCTGGATCTTCTTCCACTGCGCGTACGTCTCGTAGGCGGTCCGGGTGGAGTCGAGGGTGCTGGTCTCGCTGACCGGGACGTCCCACCAGGATTCGCTGTCCGGGGCGGCGATCCGCGGGTCCGTTTCGACGTGGATGACGGTGGTGTTGTCGCCGGCCTTCGCCACCTTGACGGCGTCGGCGAACTCGGCGGCCGTGTTCGCGCGGATCACGTCGGCGCCGAGGCTCGCGGCGTTGGCCGCCAGGTCGACGGGCAGGATGTCGCCGTCGAGCCGGCCGGAGTCGCCCCGGTAGCGGTAGTCGGTGCCGAACCGCTGGGAGCCGAGCGACTCCGACAGTGACCCGATGGACGCGAAGCCGTGATTCTGCACGAGGACCACGATGACCTTGACGTTCTCCTGCACGGCCGTGACGAGTTCGGTGGCCATCATCAGGTACGAGCCGTCGCCGACCATGATGAACACGTCGCGGTCGGGGCAGGCCATCTTGGCGCCGATGCCGCCGGCGACCTCGTAGCCCATGCAGGAGAAACCGTATTCGACGTGGTAGCCCTTGGGGTCGCGGGTGCGCCACAGCTTGTGCAGATCACCGGGCATGGAGCCGGCGGCGCACACGACGACGTCGCGCGGATCCGACAGTGTGTTGGCGAGACCGATGACCTGGTTCTGGTTCAAGCCGAGCGAATCGTCGTCGATCCTGTAGACCGAGTCGACCGTGGACTCCCAGTGTGCTGCGAGTTCGGCTGTGCGCGAGCGGTACTCGCCGGAAACCTGGTAGTCGCCCAGTGCCGCGGTGAGCGCCTCGAGCGCCTCGCGGGCGTCCGCGACGACGCTGACGCCGCCCTGCTTCACCGAGTCGATCGACGCGACGTTGATGTTGACGAACCGCACGTCGGGGTTGTTGAACGCGGTGCGCGACGCGGTGGTGAAGTCGCTGTAGCGGGTGCCGATGCCGATGATCACGTCGGCCTCGGTGGCGAGTGCGTTGGCCGCGGTGGTCCCGGTCGAGCCGATCGCGCCGACCGACTGCGGGTGGTCGTAGGGCAGTGCGCCCTTGCCGGCCTGACTCTGGCCGACCGGAATCCCGGTCGCCTCGGCGAAGGAGGCCAGTGTGTCGGTGGCGCCCGAGTAGATCAGGCCACCACCGGCGACGATCAGCGGTTTCTTCGCCGACCGGATCACGTCCGCGGCCCGAGCGATCACCGACTTCTCGGGGAGCGGCCGGGCCACGTGCCACGTGCGCTCGGCGAACAGCGACTCCGGCCAGTCGAAGGCCTCCGCCTGCACGTCCTGCGGGATGGCGACGGTGGCCGCACCCGTCTCGACGGGGTCGGTCAGCACGCGCATCGCGCCGAGCAGCGCCGACGGCAACTGCTCCGGCCGCCACACGCGGTCGAAGTAGCGCGACAGCGGTTTGAATGCGTCGTTGACGGTGACGTCACCGCTGGACGGTAGTTCGAGTTCCTGCAGCACCGGTGCGCTCGCGCGGGTGGCGAACGTGTCGGCAGGCAGGAGCAGGACGGGGAGCCGGTTGATGGTGGCGAGGGCCGCGCCGGTCAGCATGTTGGTCGAGCCGGGGCCGACGCTGGCCGACACCGCCCACGTCTGCAGGCGGTCCTTCTGGCGGGCGTACGCGACCGCACTGTGCACCATCGCCTGCTCGTTACGGCCGAGGACGTACGGCAGTTCGGGTTCGGTGCCGGCGTCGACGGCGTCGATCTCGGCCTGCAGGAGTGCCTGACCGAGTCCGGCGACGTTGCCGTGGCCGAAGATGCCGAAGCAGCCGGCGAAGAACTTGGTGCGTTCGCCGTCCCGCTCGACGTACTGGTTGGCGAGGAATCGGATGGTTGCCTGAGCCACCGTGAGGTGGACGGTGCCTTCGGCGTCGGGGTTCTTGCTCGCCGACATCGGCGCGGTGGACACCACGGTCATGCTCCTTCGGACGGTGCGTGGAGGGGGAGGCGGGGATCGACGGTCTGGTGGTCCCAGCTGCCGCGCAGCCAGGTGTGGGCCGGGTCGTCGCAGATGTTCCAGACGCGGTCGTCGCCGGGCCCGGCCATGACGTTCAGGTAGTACATGTGATGTCCGGGGGCCGCGATCGACGGTCCGTGGTAGCCGTGCGGAACGAGGACCACGTCGCCGGAGCGCACTTCCTCGAGCACCTCGATGGGCCGCTCGGGAGTGCCGTACACGCGATGGTAGCCGAATCCGGTTCCGCCGAAATCCACTGCGGTGGCATTGGCTTCGGCGATCTCGAAGTAGTAGATCTCCTCGAGCTGCGACTCGACGTCGCTGTTCTCGTCGTGCTTGTGGCTCGGGTACGACGACCAGTTGCCGCCGGGAGTGACGACCTCGCACGCGATGATCGAATCGGCCTCGAAGCGGTCGGCGGTGCCGA
Source organism: Rhodococcus wratislaviensis (assembly GCF_041228765.1). Classification (NCBI taxonomy): domain Bacteria; kingdom Bacillati; phylum Actinomycetota; class Actinomycetes; order Mycobacteriales; family Nocardiaceae; genus Rhodococcus; species Rhodococcus wratislaviensis. Next base: position 3,549,708 of record NZ_CP150488.1, read on the forward strand.
AGTTGTGCACCTGGCGGCTGCAGTTGCCCGCGCCGCGCAGTTCGACGGAGATGTCCGCAGCCGGGACGTACCGGAACGGGAACTTCTGCCGGGCGCGGGCGCCGCACAGGGCGAATCGTCCACCGGTCGCGCTCGCCACCGTGTACGCCGAATCCCGGCCCACGTAGGCGAAGTCGCTCGGTCCGTCGAATACGGATCGCCGTCCGGTGAGCGCGAACTCGGTGCCCTCGCTCGACACCGCCGCGGACCCGGCAAGTGGCACGACGATGATCTCGTCGTCACCGGACGCGAGTTCGGCCGACCCGCCGGGGGTCAGGGTGAGCACCCGAAGACTCGATTCGGTCCAGCCCGCCGATTCGGGGGTGACCTCGAGGTCGAACGGTCCGGTGGCCGCGGAACCGACCGGCACGTAGTACTTGCTGTTCATCGTGGGCCTCTCCGGCGTGCGTCAGTGAACGAGGGATACGGCGGTGTCGACCGCGGCGGCGACGTCCTCGTCCCGCGGGTACAGCAGGGTGCGTCCGACGATCAGGCCGCGGACCGACGGCAGCGCGAGGGCCTTGGCCCAGCTCGCGAACGTCTCCTCGGGGGCCGTCTGCGGGTCTCCGCCGAGCAGCAGCGTCGGAAGCGTCGTCGCGTCCATGACGCGTTCCATCTCCTCGACCACCGGAAGCTTCATCCAGGTGTAGGCGGACGTGGAACCGAGGCCCTGGCTGATGTGGATCGACTTGATCACGGCGTCGGCGCTGAGATCGTTCTTGACCTTGCCGTCGACCCGCCGCGACAGGAACGGTTCCACCATGGCCATCAGTCCGGCCTCGGCCAGCGCATCGACCGCCTGGGCGCACGCGGTGAGGGTGGAGAGCGTGCCGGGATCGTCGAGATCGATGCGGCACAGCATCTTTCCGCCGTTCATGCCGGCCTTCGCGGTGCCGGCCGCGGTGTAGCCGGTCATCCGGTCGTCGAGTTCGAAACTGGCGCCGGCCAGGCCGCCGCGGTTCATCGACGAGATGACCACCTTGTCGTCGAGCGCACCGAGCAGCACCAGATCGTCGAGGATGTCGGCGGTGGCGAGCACACCGTCCACACCCGGGTTGCGCAGGGCGGTGCGGAGGCGGTCGAGGAGGTCGGTGCGACTGTTCATCGCGGTCGGTCGGTCGCCGACCGAGAGTGCGCCGCGGGCGGGGTGGTCGGCGGCGACGATCATGAGCCGGCCGTTACCACGCACGGTGGGCCGGGCGATCCGGGTCGCCCAGGCGCGGTCGATGGCGGCCGGGTCGCTCGCGCGGACCTCGGTGACGTCGGCGTAGGACGAGCAGACTGCGCGGTGAGCGAGAGTTTCAGACATTGACAGCCTCCGAAGCGGTGGAATCGGCGAGCTCACGGACCTCGTCGGCCGTCGGCATCGCGGTGGAGCATTCGAGCCGGGAGGCGACGATCGCCCCCGCGGCGTTGGCGTAGCGCAGGATCTTCTCGAGAGGCCACCCGGCGAGCAGGCCGTGGCACAGCGTCCCGCCGAAGCTGTCGCCGGCACCGAGCCCGTTGACGACGTCGACCTCGTTGGGCGGCACCGTGATGGACTGGGTGCGGGTCTTGCCGAGCACGCCCTTGGGACCCTGCTTGACGATCGCGAGTTCGACGCCGAGGTCGAGCAGGGCGTCCGCGGCCTTGTGCGCGTTGGTCTCGCCGACCGCGATCTCGCACTCCTCCCGGTTGCCGACCGCGACGGTGACGTGCTGCAGGGCCCGCTGCACCTGAGCGGTGGCCTCGGCAGGAGAGGACCAGAACATCGGGCGGTAGTCGAGGTCGAGGACGGTGTGGGTGCGGCGTCCGCGGGCCTCCCAGGCCGCGAAATGCGCGCTGCGGCTCGGCTCTTCGGACAGCCCGGTGACCGTCGACCAGTAGAGCTTCGCGTCGCGGACGGCGTCGAGATCGAGGTCCGCGGGCTTCACCTGCAGATCCGGGGCGACGGGCTTGCGGTAGAAGTACAGCGGAAAGTCGTCCGGCGGGAAGATCTCACAGAATGTGACGGGAGTCGGGTGCTCGGTGTCGATGCCGACGTAGCGGTTGTCGACGCCGAGATCGGTGAGTGCGGTGCGGACGAAGCGCCCGAACGGATCGTTGCCGACACCCGAGATGAGGGCGCTGCGGCAGCCGAGGCGGGCGGCGGCGACGGTGACGTTGGCCGCGCTTCCGCCGAGGAACTTGCCGAACGTCTCGACGTGCTCGAGGCCGACTCCGGTCTGCAATGGGTAGATGTCCACACCGCAGCGCCCGATGGCGAGGACGTCCAATCCGTTCCCGGTGGTGTGCGTCTGGATGGTGGTCAAGGCTGACTCCCGAATAGGTCGTTGTGGGTGGTCTGCGCAGGGCGCCGAGGTCTGGTTGAAACTGTGCTCCACATCACCGGCTCCTGTCAAGACTTTGTCCTGACATTATTACTTGAAGTCAATCTGGTGTTAGTGTTCGCATACACTGCCGGAAAGGCCGGCGACGGCGGACGTCGCCCCGCGTACGAGGATCGGAGTTGTCCGTGGGTGCACCACTCGCAGTCGAGCTCGACAGATCGAGCCCGGTTCCGCTGTATTTCCAGCTCGCGCAGACGATCGAGAACGCGATCATCGGCGGGGAACTCGCCCCCGGTGACCGTTTCGAGAACGAACTGGCGCTCGCCAAGCGGCTGAACCTGTCCCGTCCCACCACGCGCCGTGCCATCCAGGAACTCGTCGACAAGGGACTGCTCGTCCGCAAACGCGGGGTCGGAACGCAGGTGGTGCAGAGTGCCGTGCACCGGCCGGTCGAACTCACGAGCCTCTTCGACGACCTCGCGCGGGCGGGACAGAGCCCGACCACCAAGCTCCTCGACTACCAGGTATCCGTGCCGGCCGAAGACGTCGCCGCCGAACTCAATCTGCAGCCCGGCGCCGAGGTCGCGTCCATCCGGCGCCTCCGCAGCACCAACGGCGAACCGCTGGCGCTGATGACCAACCACATTCCGGTGGACCTCGCGCCGGACCCCGAGGAACTGGAGGCGCACGGCCTCTACCACGCACTCCGGGCCCGCGGCGTGCACATCCGTCTCGCGCGGCAACGCATCGGCGCGAAAGCGGCGAGCAAGGCGGAGGCGTCGCTGCTCGACGAGAAGACCGGGGCGCCGCTGCTGACGATGAACCGGACCGCGTTCGACGATTCGGGAAGCGCCGTCGAGTTCGGCAGCCACTGCTACCGCGCGTCGCGGTACTACTTCGACACGACCGTTGTCGATCGCTAGAACCGCGCGCGCGACGTCGTTCCCCCGTGGAATGGCCCTGCTGGTGGCAGGTGCCCTCTTCATGGAGATTCTCGACGCCACCATCATCGCGCCGGCCGTCCCGCTGATCGCCGAGTCCTTCGGTGTCGACGCGGTCGACGTCAACATCGCGATCTCCGCCTACCTGGTGACGGTCGCCGTCCTCATCCCCGCGAGCGGGTGGGTGGCCGACCGGTTCGGGACCCGCCGCGTGTTCGTGGCCGCCATCGCCGTGTTCACGCTGGCGTCCATCGGGTGCGCGGTGAGCGTGTCGTTGCCGATGCTCGTCGCGATGCGGGTGCTGCAGGGAGTCGGCGGCGCCATGATGGTTCCGGTCGGGCGGCTCGCGGTGCTGCGGTCGAGCACGAAGAGCGACCTCGTCCGCGCGATAGCTCTGCTCACCTGGCCCGCGCTCGCGGCGCCCGTGATCGCGCCCCTGCTCGGCGGTGCGATCGCCACCGTCGGCTCGTGGCGATGGATCTTCGTCATCAACATTCCCATCGGCGTCGTCGGAATCCTGCTGTCCCTGAAGCTGGTTCACGGGGCAGGTTCGCGGTCGACGAGCAGGCTGGACTGGCGTGGCCTCCTCGGGGTCGGAACGGGAATCGCGGCAGCCCTGATCGCGCTGGAGAGCATCCGCGTGACGGGCACCGACTGGCGCCGGGTCGCGATCGGGGGAGCGGTCGCGGTCGTCCTGCTGGCGGCCTCGGTGCTCCATCTCGCCCGCACTCCGCATCCGCTCGTCGACTTCCGCGTGCTGCGCGTCCGGACACTACGAACCACCGTCACCGGCGGTTCGCTCTACCGCCTGATCGTCACGGCAGTGCCGTTCCTGCTGCCGCTGCAGTTCCAACTCGGTTTCGGCTGGACGCCGTTCCTCGCGGGTCTGCTCGTCGCGGCGCTGTTCGCCGGGAACATCGCCGTCAAACCCTGTACGACGCCGCTGATGCGACGCTTCGGGATCAGGCCGATCCTGCTGGTCAACGCCCTGCTGTCCGTCGGCTGCTTCGGGCTGCTCGCCGCCCTGAGTTCGTCGACCCCGATGCCGGTCATCGCCGGGGTCCTGTTCGTGAGCGGAGCCCTGCGCTCGGTCGGATTCACCGCGTACAACAGTCTCGCGTTCTCCGACGTCGACCGTGCCGACCTCACGCACGCGAACACTCTCAACGCCGCCGTGCAGGAACTGGCGGCCGGTCTCGGGATCGCGGTCGCAGCGCTCGCTCTCACCGCGTTCACGCCGTTGGCGACGTCGTCCGAGCACGGGTTCGGGTCCGAATATTCCTGGACCTTCGTCCTTTTGGGCCTGCTGATGCTGTGCACGGTGATTGACACGCTGCGTCTGCCGCGCGACGCCGGGGCAGCGGTCACGCGCTGAGCGCGCCTTCATCCGTCCACGAATCCGATCGACGTACGGGGCGACCCCGGGGACACCTCTGTCAGCGCATTTGATATGTGGTCCTAATGTCCAGACAAACTATTGACTTTCGGGTGTGACGCGTATTACATCTAAGGCACACGGCCAAGACGTCACCGGGCCGTTCGTCCCCCCGAGAGGAAAAGCAGATGAACTTCCCCAACCGGCGTCGTGTGGCGGTACTGGCCTGCGCGAGTGCCCTGGTGATGAGCCTCGCGGCGTGCTCGAGCACCGGAGGCAAGCCGGACAGCAGCGGGTCCGGGATCGGCGCGGGCACCGCCGACACCCCGCGCATCACGATCGCGATGGTCACGCACGCGGCACCGGGCGACACCTTCTGGGACCTGATCCGCACGGGCGCGCAAGATGCCGCCGACAAGGACAACGTCGAACTGAAGTACTCCTCCGATCCGCAGGCCCCCAACCAGGCCAACCTCGTGCAGACGGCAATCGACTCCAAGGTCGACGGCCTCGCGCTCACCCTCGCCACCCCCGAGGCGATGGCCCCCGCCGTCAAGAGCGCACAGGACGCGGGCATCCCGATCTCCGCGTTCAACGCCGGATACGGCGCCTGGAAGGACATGGGGGTCAACCAGTACTTCGGGCAGGACGAGACCATCGCCGGGCAGGCCGCGGGGAACCGGCTCAACGACGACGGCGCCAAGCACGTCATCTGCGTCATCCAGCAACAGGGCCAGATCCAGCTCGAATCCCGTTGCGCCGGCGCCAAGCAGACCTTCCGCGGCACGTTCGAGACACTCAACGTGAACGGTGAGGACATGCCGTCGGTAAACTCGACGATCGCCGCCAAGCTCCAGCAGGACCCGTCCATCGACGGTGTGCTCACGCTCGGCGCCCCGATCGCCCTCACCGCCGTGCAATCGGTCGGTAACGCGGGCAGCCCGGCCAAGGTCTACACGTTCGACACCAACGCGGCACTCGTCGACGCCATCTCCGACGGCAGCGTGCAGTGGGCCATCGACCAGCAGCCGTACCTGCAGGGCTACCTCGCCATCGATTCGCTGTGGCTGTACCTGAACAACGGCAACGTCATCGGCGGCGGCGGGCCGACGCTGACCGGGCCGTCGTTCATCGACAAGACCAACATCGACAAGGTCGCCGAGTACGCCAAGGCCGGCACCCGCTGATCGGCGGTCGATCACATGGCAGGGCACACGATCCGGACCCCGGTGGGTCCATCTCACGCACACACCATCACCGTCACCATCGACCCGGTCGCAGGACCGGCCGGCACCGCACAACGCTGAGATCCACCGGCGCGGAGAGGAAATCATGTCCACACAGCAAGATCTGGACCTTGCCAGTCACAAGGTCGTCCACGACGAGAGGGTGAAGGAGCAGAAACGCCTGCAGCGTCTGCTGGTCCGCCCGGAGATCGGGTCCCTGTTCGGGGCGATCGCCATCTTCGTCTTCTTCATGGTCGTCGCACCCCCGTTCCGCAGCCCCGAAGCGTTGGCCACGGTGCTCTACGCCTCCTCCACGATCGGGATCATGGCGTGCGCGGTGGCGCTGTTGATGATCGGCGGCGAATTCGACCTCTCCGCCGGCGTCGCGGTCACCACCAGTTCCCTGGCGGCGTCGATGATCGCCTACAACCTGCACCTGAACCTGTGGGCCGGCGCCGCCCTCGCCCTGGTGGTGTCGCTGGCGGTCGGGTTCTTCAACGGGTACCTGGTGATGAAGACGAAGATCCCCAGCTTCCTGATCACGCTGAGCTCGTTCCTGATGCTCACCGGCATCAACCTGGCGGTCACCAAACTGATCACCGGGCAGGTCGCCACCCCCAGCGTGTCCGACATGGCCGGGTTCGACTCGGCGAAGAAGGTGTTCGCGTCCTCCTTCGAGGTCGGCGGGGTGTCGGTGCGGATCACCGTGGTGTGGTGGCTGCTGTTCACCGCGATCGCCACCTGGGTGCTGTTCAAGACCCGGATCGGGAACTGGATCTTCGCCGTCGGCGGCAACCAGGACTCCGCCCGCGCCATCGGTGTGCCGGTCACCAAGGTCAAGATCGGGTTGTTCATGACCGTCGGGTTCGCCGCCTGGTTCGTCGGCATGCACCTGCTGTTCTCGTTCAACACCGTCCAGTCCGGGCAGGGCATCGGCAACGAGTTCCTCTACATCATCGCCGCGGTCATCGGCGGCTGCCTGCTCACCGGCGGTTACGGCACCGCGATCGGCGCCGCGATCGGCGCGTTCATCTTCGGCATGACGAACCAGGGCATCGTCTACGCCGGCTGGAACCCGGACTGGTTCAAGTTCTTCCTCGGCGCGATGCTGCTGTTCGCGGTCATCGCCAACAATGCCTTCCGCAACTACGCCGCCAAGAGGTGACCGCATGAGTACCATCGAACAGATGCCCGTCGATACCGAACCCGGGGACGGCGGCAAGATCCCGCTGATCGAGCTCAAACACGTCGGCAAGCAGTACGGCAACATCATCGCCCTGCAGGACATCAACCTGCGGGTGCGGGCCGGGGAGGTCACCGGTGTCCTCGGCGACAACGGGGCCGGCAAGTCCACCCTGATCAAGATCATCGCCGGGCTGCACCAGCAGAGTGAGGGCGAGTTGCTCGTCGACGGCGAGGCCCTCACCTTCGGCTCCCCGAAGGAAGCCCTGTCCAAGGGCATCGCCACCGTCTACCAGGACCTGGCGGTGGTGTCGCTGATGCCGGTGTGGCGCAACTTCTTCCTCGGTCAGGAACTGCGGAAGGGACCGCTGAAGTCCCTCGACGCGAACGGGATGCGCGCCACCACGATGTCGGAGTTGTCGAAGATGGGCATCGAACTGCCCGACGTCGACGCCCCCATCGGCTCGCTGTCCGGTGGGCAACGCCAGTGTGTGGCGATCGCCCGGGCGATCTTCTTCGGCGCCCGCGTCCTGATCCTCGACGAGCCCACCGCCGCCCTGGGTGTCAAGCAGTCCGGGATGGTGCTGCGCTACATCTCCGCCGCCAAGGAACAGGGCTTCGGGGTCGTGTTCATCACCCACAACCCGCACCACGCCTACATGGTCGGCGACCACTTCGTCCTCCTCAACCGCGGACGCCAGAAACTGGACTGCACCTTCGACGAGATCAGCCTCGAAGAACTCACCCAGCAAATGGCCGGCGGCGACGAACTCGAAGCACTCACCCACGAACTGCGGCGTTAGGCACCGACACGACGATGCGCCCGGCACACGTGCCGGGCGCATCGTTCGTTTCCGAGCGGATCAGACCTTCGCGTTCGCCTTCGCCTTCGTGAGCGCGACGTCCTCCTTGTCGAGGTCGAGCAGCGGAGTGCGGGAGTTCTCCTTGGCCGTGGAGGCAGACGCCGCGGCGATGAGCGCGCAGACGGCGGTGAAGATCGCCACCGGCACCCAGTTCTTGGGGTCGGCGCCGCGCAGTGCCTGGGCGATGGTCGGTGCGAATCCGGCGAGAGCGAAACCGAGCTGCGTGCCGATCGCCATGCCGGAGTAGCGAACCCGCGACGAGAACATCTCGGCGTAGAACGCCGGCCAGATGGCGTTGGTCCCGGCGTAGACGCCACCCATCAGCAGGATGCCTGCGAGGAAGATCATCGCCACGTTGCCGGTGCCGATCGCGGCGAAGTACAGGAAGATTCCGGCGGCCGAACCGATCGCGCCACCGATGAACACCGGCTTGCGGCCGATCCGGTCGGACAGCATGCCGAGCAGCGGCTGCGAGACCAGGGCCACCGTGTTGGCGGCGATCGCGACCCACAGCATGGTGGTGCGGCTCATCCCGATCTCGGGGGTGGTGGCGTAGGCGAGGCCGAACACGGAGAACACGGTGCTGACGACGGCGATGAAGGCGCAGAAGACCACGCGGAGAACGTCACGCCAGTGCGTGCGGAAGAGGTCGACGACGGGGAGCGGTGCGGGCGCCTCGTCCAGCGCTTCCTTGTTGGCGATGAAGATCTCGGGCTCTTCGAGCTTGCGACGCACGATGTAGGCGACGACGAGGACGAGGAGGCTGCACCAGAACGGGACGCGCCAGCCCCAGCTGTAGAGGGTCTCGTCGGGCAGCGCCGCGACGGGGATGAACGCGAGGCTCGCGACGATGAAGCCGGCCTGGGTGCCGGTGAGCGTCCAACTGCAGAAGAAGCCGCGACGGTGGGCGGGGGAGTGCTCGAGGGTGAGTGAGCCCGCACCCGACTGCTCGCCGGCCGCGGAGACGCCCTGGCAGATGCGCAGCAGCACCAGTAGCACCGGTCCGACCATCCCGGCCTGCTCGGACGACGGCAGACAGCCGATCAGGAACGTGACGACGCCCATGAGCACCAGGCAGAACATCATCACCTTCTTGCGTCCGGCCCGGTCGCCGAAGTGTCCGACGAAGACGGCGCCGATCGGACGCGCGATGTAGGAGATGCCGAACGTCGCCAGCGACAGCAGCAGCGGGTTCTTCGATCCCTCGAAGAACACGTGCGGGAACACCAGCGCAGCAGCCGAGGCGAAGATGTAGAAGTCGTAGTACTCGAGCAGGCTGCCGAAGAAGGCGGCCTTCGCGGCCTTCTTCGCGTTGGTGGGATCAGCGTTGGGGTCGACGGAGGAGCGGCCTTTGCCGTCACCGTTTCGACCGGAGGCGCCGGTGCCGTAGTCGATGGTCATCGATACTCCTGGGGAGCGAGGAATGTGAACACTGGCGGCTCGGACGAGCAGGTGTTCGTGGGTCGTAGAAGCAAGGTAACCCAGGTCACAGCCTCGAGTCAATAATGGTCGAAATGGTTAGTTCATACTTTCCCGGGCTGCTGCAGGTAGGCCAGGACGACGTCGCCGATCATCGCGCGCAGGTGAGGGCGGTTCTCCGCGCCGGTGAGATCCCAGTCGAACAGCGCCTTGAACGTGTACCGATTCGCCACCCGGAAGACGCAGTACGAGCTGATGAGCATGTGGATGTCGAGCGCCGTCGTGTCGGTGCGGAAGAGGCCCGCCTCCTGTCCTCGCTGGAGGATCCGCTCGAGCGTGCGAATCGCCGGGGCCTGCGTCTCGGGGAGCCCCTCGGCCCGGACGAGGTTGGCGCCACGATTCGTGTTCTCGATCGCGACGAGACGGATGAAGTCGGGGTGAGCCTCGTGATGGTCGAACGTCAGCTCGGCGAGCGCCCGGATCGCCTCGGTCGGCTCGAGGTGGTCGACGTCGAGCTGGGACTCCTCGTAGCGGATCTCCTCGTAGGCCCGCTGCAGGACTGCCCGGTACAACCCCTCCTTGTCGCCGAAGTAGTAGTAGAGCATCCGCTTCGTGGTAGCGGTCTTCGCCGCGATTTCGTCGATGCGGGCCCCGGTCAATCCCTTGTCGGCGAATTCCGTCATCGCCACCCGCAGGATGTTCTCCCGGGTCTTCTCGGGATTGCGGGTCCGTTTGACCGTCTCCTTCTCGGAGGTCGCGCCCGTCGTCTCGCTTCGTGTCATCCCTGAAACTCCTGCCTGTGCTGTCTTCCGTGCGGTATGGAGGTATGCTACCGTGACATAACTCACTAGATAGTTAATTAGTTCTCGCCCTCTCCCGGAAGTGATCGCCATGACCTCTCGTGACCTCGATTCCCCCACCGCCGGCCCGTCATACCTGTGCGGTCTGATCGGCACCGGGATCTCGAAATCGCTGACCCCGCCGCTCCACGAGGCCGAGGGTCGCGCGCAGGGCGTCGGGTACGTGTACCGGATCCTCGACCTCGACACGCTGGGCATGGGCGTCGAGGGACTGCCGCAGCTCCTTTCGGCCGCCAAGCTCCTCGGGTTCAACGGGCTCAACATCACGCACCCCTGCAAGCAGGCCGTCATTCCGCTGCTGGACGACCTGTCCGACGACGCCCGCAAGCTCGGCGCGGTCAACACGGTCCACATCGACGGCGGTCGTCTGATCGGCCACAACACCGACTGGTCCGGATTCGCGCGCAACATGGACGAGGGACTCGAAGGTGCGCCGATGAACCGCGTCGTGCAGCTCGGTGCCGGCGGCGCCGGCGCGGCCGTCGCCTACGCCGCGCTCACCCGGGGTGTCGGACACTTCACGATCATCGACGCCGATGCCGCGCGCTCGAAGGATCTGCGCGACTCGCTCGCCGCACTGTTCCCGGACCGGGAAATCGCTGCCGGCGACCTCTCCGCCGTTCCCGCAGCGGTCGGAGCGGCCCAGGGCCTGATCCACGCGACGCCGATCGGCATGGCGGCTCACCCCGGCATGGCACTCGACGCCGCACTGCTGCGCCCCGACCTGTGGGTCGCGGACGTCGTCTACCGTCCCGCCGAAACCGAACTCCTCCGCCGCGCCCGCGAGATCGGTGCCCGGACCCTCAGCGGAATCGGCATGACCATCGGTCAGGCCGTCGACTCGTTCCGGATCTTCACCGGCCTCGAGCCGGACGCGCAGCGGATGCGTGAGCACATGGGTCTGCTGTTGCAGGCGGAGGACGCCGCCGCGCTCGCGGGCGCGTAAGCACTTACTCCCACCCATTTCTGCACCCGCACCCCTTTTCTGCCCCTGCACCACTTTTCGCATGAAAACGGGTGCGGATGCAGAGAAAGGGTGCGGATTTGGCGCAGACTGTCACGGTGAGGTTATTGCTGCTGGCCGACACCCATGTCCCGAAACGGGCGAGAGACCTGCCCGCGCGGGTGTGGGACGAGGTCGACCGCGCCGACGTCGTGATCCACGCCGGCGACTGGGTCGATCTCCCCACATTCGAGGCGCTGAAGGCGCGATCGTCGCGACTCGTGGCGTGCTGGGGCAACAACGACGGCGATGAACTGCGCGCCCTGATGCCCGAGCGGGCGGACGTCACGCTGGCCAGTGTGCGCATCACCGTCGTTCACGAGACCGGGGCCTCCGCAGGCAGGGAGACGCGGATGTCGGCGGCCTACCCGGACACCGACGTCCTGATCTTCGGGCACAGCCACATTCCCTGGGACACCACCACGGAAACCGGTCTGCGACTGCTGAACCCGGGATCGCCGACGGATCGACGACGCCAGCCGCACTGCACGTACATGACCGCCACCGCCAACGACGGAGAACTCGGCGACGTCGAATTGCACCGGTTGTGACGAGCCCGGCTGCTTTCGTGACGCAGCCGGGGACGTCCATCCTCGGCCCGGAACGAACATCGGCGAGCAGGCACGAAGCCCGCCCGCCGATGCGTGCGCCGAGGGCGCTGCGTCAGACCCGCTCGAACACCGCAGCCAGTCCCTGGCCGCCGCCGATGCACATGGTCTCGAGCCCGTAGCGGGATTCGCGACGGTCCATCTCCCGCAGGAGGGTGGCGAGAATGCGGCCACCGGTGGCGCCGACGGGGTGTCCGAGGGAGATGCCGGATCCGTTGGGGTTGAGGCGTTCGTCGGTGGGGTCGAGGTCCCAGCTGCGGAGGACGGCGAGGGTCTGCGCGGCGAAGGCCTCGTTCAGTTCGATGACACCCATGTCGGACAGCGACAGTCCGACCTGACCGAGGGCCTTCTCCGTGGCGGGCACCGGGCCGATGCCCATGGTGCGCGGCGGGACGCCGGCCACGGCCCAGGACGCCATGCGGGCGAGGGGCTTCAGCCCCAGTTCCTTCGCCTTCTCGGCGGTCGTCACGATGCACACGGCGGCGCCGTCGTTCTGCCCGCTCGCGTTGCCGGCGGTGACGGTGGAGGCGGAGTCGATCTTGGAGCGGATGGCGCGGAGCTTCGACAGCGACTCCACCGTGGTGTCGGCGCGCGGGTGCTCGTCCCTGTCGACGACGAGCGGGTCCGACTTGCGTTGCGGCACCGTCACTCCGACGATCTCCTCGGCGAAGCGTCCCGATTCCTGCGCGGCGACGGCACGCTGGTGCGACTGCACGGCGAGCGCGTCCTGGTCTTCACGGCTGATGTCGAATTCGGCGCGGAGGTTCTCGGCGGTCTCGATCATGCCGCCGGGCACGGGGAAGTTCGCCCCGCCGGCGGTGACGCGGGCGCGGGCGAGCCGGTCGGCGAGTTGCACGCCTTCGCCCTTGACGCCCCAGCGGATGTTCGGGTTGGTGTAGAACTCGGCCTGGCTCATGGATTCGGCGCCACCGGCGAGGACGAGGTCGTTGCCGCCGGACGCCACCTGCAGCACGGCGGTGATGACCGCTTGCAGACCGGATCCGCAGCGGCGATCCACCTGCATGCCGGGGACGTCGATGCCGAGTCCGGCATCGAGGGCCGCGATCCGGCCGATGGCCGGGGCTTCCCCGCCCGGGGACGCCTGGCCCAGGATGACGTCGTCGATCTGGCTGCCCTCGATGCCGGTGCGTTCGACGAGAGCCGTGATGACGGTGGCCGCGAGGCTCTGCGGGGTGATGTCTTTGAACACTCCGCCGAAGCGCCCGACCGGCGTTCGCAGGGGCTCGCAGATGACGACGTCACGCATGGAAAGACCTTTCATGAAGATTCCTCGGTCACAGCGTCAGCGATTGACGGTGGCGAGGTCCTGTTCGATGTCGGTTGCGGTGACCCGCAGCGACGGGATGAGATCGGAATGCAGATCCTCGAGGCTGTATCGCGCGGCCGGAGTGGAGATGTTCACCGCGGCGACGGTCAGCCCGGAGGCGTTGCGGATCGGGGCGGCCATCGACCGCAGGCCTGCTTCGAGTTCCTGGTCGAGAACACAGATGCCGTCCGCGCGGACCGCGAGGATCGCAGCTTTCAGCTCGTCGCGGGCCGTGATCGTGCGTTCGGTGAGCCGCTCGATGTCGAGCTTTTCGAGGTACGTGTCGAGTTCGTCGTCGGGAAGTCCCGCGAGCAGGACCCGGCCCATCGACGTGGCGTACGCGGGGAGCCGCGTTCCGATGGTGATGCCCACCGTCATGATCCGGCTGACGGGCACCCGGGCGACGTAGACGATGTCGGCACCGTCGAGGATCGACACCGACGACGACTCGTGGACCTGGTGGCTCAGCCTCTCGAGGTGCGGCTGCGCGACCTCCGGCAGCGACAGGCTCGACAGGTAGCTGTATCCGAGTTCGAGAACCCGCGGGGTGAGCCAGAACGCGGAACCGTCCGTCGCCACGTAGCCGAGTTCGACGAGGGTGAGCAGAAATCGGCGGGCGGTGGCGCGGGTCAGGTCGGTGGCGCGGGCGACGTCACTGAGCGTGCGCCGCTGATTCCGGTCGTCGAAGCAGCGGATCACGGCGAGGCCCCGGGCCAGCGACTGCACGTAGTCGGGGGACGGGAGGATCTTCTCCGTCGGTTCGGTAGCGGTCATGTCTGCGAATTCTCCTCCGTGGCCTCTGTCTCGGTGGAGGACAGGTCGGCGAGGGCCTGTTTGCCGAGTGCGAACCCGAGATTGCTGTTGGGCACTCCGGCGTAGACGGAGGTGTGGAGGAGCACCTCGCCGATGGTGTCGGCGTCGACACCCGCGCGGAGTGCGGCCCGGATGTGCATGTCGAGTTCGTGCTCGTTGCCGACCGCGGTGAGCACGGCGATCGTGAGCAGCCGCCGCAATTCGTGGTCCAGTCCGGGGCGCGACCAGATGTCGCCCCACGCGGTGCGGGTGATGAAGTCCTGGAACGGTGCCGTGAAATCGGTGGTTCCCGCCACGGACCGGTCCACGTGCGCGTCGCCGAGTATCGCGCGGCGCACCGTCATTCCCTGTGCGTGCGCGGCGCGACGTCCGCGCGCGTACCCGCCGCCGGCGATGTGTTCGCGCAGCAGCGCCGTGACGGCGCCTGCCTGCTCGAGGTTCGCGACGTGGGCGGCAGGGGAGAGCACCTCGAACCGGGCACCGGTGATGCCGTCCGCGAGGACCTGCATGACCGACGGCGGGGTGGACGGGTCCTCCTCACCCGCGATCACCAGTGTCGGTGCGCTGATGCGGGACAGGTCGGCGGTGAAATCCCAGTCGGCGAGGGCGTCGCAGCACGCGGCGTATCCCTCGGGGGACGTCGACGCGATCATCTCGCGGTAGTGCCGGACGAATTCCGGATCACGCTTGGCGAGCCCCTCACTGAACCACCGTGCGACGACGGCATCCGCGAGCGACTCCGGGCCGTCGGTGCGCGACGCGGCGGCCCGCTCGGTCCATCCCTGCGGTTCACCGAATTTCGCGGCGGTGCACAGCAGCGACAGCGACAGCACCCGGCGCGGGGCGTGCGCGCCGAGCCACTGGGCGATCGCCCCGCCCATGGACAGTCCGACGAAGTGGGCGGCGTCGACTCCGAGCGAGTCGAGCAGGGCGAGGACGTCCTCGGACAGGTCGCGGACGGAGTACGGGCCGTCCGGTGCGGGCGATTCGCCGTGGCCGCGCTGATCGACGGCGACGACCCGGCATTCGTCGGACAGCGCCGCGATCTGCGGGTCCCACATGGACCGGTTGGAGCCGAGCGATCCGAGCAGGACCACGACGGGGGCGTCCGCTGTGCCGTTCCGGGGTCCGGAGATTTCGTGTGCGAGTGCGACTGTCATCGCGTTCCTTCCCGGCCGCGGGCCACTGTCTCCAGTGCGCGGTCGACGATGTCGTGGGCGTGGCCGAGGTATCCGGCGGGGTCGAGCAGGGCGCGGATCTCGTCCGCCTGCAGGTATTCGAGGAGCCCTGGATCCTCGTCTAGGGGGTGTCCGGTCTCGCACGCGGCGGTGACGAGGTCGCGCGCGTTGTCGGTGCGGGCGGACAGGGCGCCGGTGACGCGTTCCGCGAGGAGCAGGCCACCGGTGATGTCGAGGTTGCGGGCCATCGCGTCGGGGTGGACGTTCAGCCCGCCGAGCGAGTCGGCGATGCGCGCGACGGCCCCGCCGGTGAGGCGCAACAGGTCCGTGAGCGTTTCCCACTCGGCGTGCCAGGCACCCGCGGCGCGCTGCTGCTCGTGATCCATCGAGCCGAGGATCGTCGCGACGAGTCCCGGGGTGCGGCGGGCCGCGGCGCGGGCCGCGATCGCGGCCACCGGATTGCGCTTGTGCGGCATGGCCGACGAACCGCCGGGTGACCCTTCGCTGACCTCGCCGACCTCGGTGGACGACAGGAACACGAGGTCGGTGGCGATCTTCGCCACCGCGCCCGCAGCCGTTCCGAGCGCCGACGCGAGCAGCGCGATGCGGGTGCGATCGGTGTGCCAGGGCACGTCCTGACGTGCCAGCGCGAGTTCGTCGGCGAGCACGTCGGCGACGTCGAGGCCGTGCGGGTAGAGCGCAGCGGACGTGCCGGCCGCGCCTCCCAGTTGCACGGGAAGTCCGTCGAGGGCGTCGAACAGTGCACGGGAAGCCCTGTGCAACGCCGTCATCCACCCGGCGGCGAGCACGCCGAACGTGGTGGGGAGGGCCTGCTGGCCGAGTGTGCGACCGGCGATCGGGGTGCCGCGCTGGGCCCGTGCGAGCGCCTCGGCGCACACCACCGCCTCGTCGAGGGACGCCAGGATGTGCGCACCCGACCGGCGGCACAGCAGCATCAGGGCGGTGTCGAGGATGTCCTGACTCGTGGCGCCCTTGTGCACGTGGCTTCCGGGCACCCCGAGATCGGCGGCCGCGACCTCGCCGCGGAGCAGTTTCACCAGCGGGATCACGGGATTACCCCCCGCTGCGGCCGCCTCGCCGAGGGAGTCCACATCCACGGAGCCCTCGGCGACGACGCGCGCGAACACCGACGAGATGGCGTCGGCGGACGCGGCGGGGATGACGTCGCACTTCGCCTCCGCCCGGGCCAGGGCCCCCTCGACCTCGACCATCGCGGTGACCCACGCCCGGTCCGAGAGCAGCGCCGACAACTCGCCGGCACCGAACGTCGGATCGAACAGGGTACCCCGGGAAGGCTCCGGAGAGTTCACGCGCGACACCTTTCTGCGTTGGGACCGATTACAGGGCGAAGAACGGGGTTTCCCGTCCGTCCGTGTTCTGCACGTGGATCGTCAGGTGGTATCCGCGGTCCGTCTTCTCCGCGATCAGCTTGGGGCGGTCGGCCTCCGGGACGGCGGACAGCACGGGGTCCGACGCGTGCGCATCCGTGTCCTCGGGGAAGTAGAGCCGCGTGTACAGCCGCTCGAGCATGCCGCGGGCGAACAGTCCGACGTTGATGTGCGGGGCCTCGACGGCGCCGTCCTCGGCGGGAAGGGCACCCGGCTTGACCGTGTGCACCACGATCGTGCCGCTCTCGTCGGCGAACACGCGGGCGAGGCTGCGGAAGCCGGCGGGGGTCGCCTCGGCGGCGCCGCGGGGATCGGTGGGGCTGTTGAACCGCCCCGCCGCATCTGCCTGCCAGGTTTCGATCATCGCGTCACCGATGGGCTGACCGGCTCCGTCGATGACGTTGAAGGACACGTCGATTCGTCCCGGCGCATCCTCGGGGACGGCGTCGCCGCTGTTCTCCCACGTGGGGAACAGGCCGATGTGGACGTACGGGCCGACGGTCTGGGACGGGGTGACGCCGAACGGCACCTCGTCCTGGCTCTTGGCGAAAACCGGGTAGCGCGGGGCGTCGGGGTTCTGGGTGTCGATCATCAGTGGCCCTCCGGGTCCTCGAACGGGGTGGCGTCCTGACCGCGCAGAACGATGTCGAACTTGAATCCGACGGCCCAGTTGTCGCGGGTGTGGTCGTAGTCGAACGTGCTGATCATCCGCTCGCGGGCCGCTTCGGGCACGGAGTTGTAGATCGGGTCCTGGAAGAAGAACGGATCGTCCGGGAAGTACATCTGCGTGACCAGTCGCTGGGTGAACGCCTGACCGAACAGGGAGAAGTGGATGTGCGCGGGCCGCCACGCGTTGTGGTGGTTGCCCCACGGGTAGGCGCCGGGCTTGATGGTCGTGAACTCGTAGTGGCCCTGCTTGTCGGTGAGGCAGCGGGCGACACCGTTGAAGTGGGGGTCGAGCGGGGCCGGCCAGGAGTCCATCTTGTGGCGGTAGCGGCCTCCGGCGTTGGCCTGCCACACCTCGATGAGGGTGTCGGGGATGGGCTTGCCCGCGCTGTCGAGGAGGCGGCCGTGGACGATGATGCGCTGTCCCTGGGCCTCGCCGCCGTTGGCGTGGGTCATGTCGTTCTCACCCTTGGCGATGTCGGCGTCGCCGAAGACCGGACCGGTGATCTCGCCGAGTCGCTGCGGGACCAGGATCAGGTCGTTCTTGGGGCTGCGCAGCCGAGTCGTCTTGTACTCGGGGAACAGCAGCGGGGCATTCGCTTCGTGCCCGGCGTGGTGGTGGGCTGGCAGATGCAGCATGGAAAAAGATCCTCACGTTCTCGATGTGAACAGTCGGCCGCTATTCGCACATAGTAGTCGCGTTCTGTGATGGGGCCAACAGGCGGGGCGCAATTTGTTCGCAATGTGGATGGGTGTTCACTACTCGAACATTTTGCGGTAGCCTGGGTCACATGGTCAACAAAGTCTTCGCAACGGCGGCCGAGGCCGTTGCCGATGTCCCCGACGGAGCGTCCCTCGCGGTGGGCGGCTTCGGCCTCGTCGGTATCCCCTCGGTCCTCATCGACGCCCTCCTCGCACAGGGTGCGACCGACCTCGAGACGGTCAGCAACAACTGCGGCACCGACGGTTTCGGTCTGGGTCTGCTCCTCGAGCAGCACCGGATCCGGCGCACGATCAGCTCGTACGTCGGCGCCAACAAGGAATTCGCGCGGCAGTACCTCAGTGGGGAGCTCGAGGTCGAGCTCACTCCGCAGGGCACGCTGGCCGAGCGGATGCGCGCCGGGGGAGCGGGCATCCCCGCCTTCTACACCCCCGCCGGTGTCGGGACGCAGGTCGCCGACGGCGGTCTGCCGATCCGCTACGACGGTCAGGGCGGCATCGCGGTGGCGAGCAAGCCCAAGGAGACGCGCGAGTTCGACGGCGAGGCCTTCGTCCTCGAGCGCGCCATCCGCACCGACTTCGCGCTGGTTCACGCATGGAAGGGTGACCGCCTCGGCAACCTCGTGTACCGGGAGACGGCCCGCAACTTCAACCCGGACGCCGCAGGCGCCGGTCGCATCACCATCGCGCAGGTCGAATACCTCGTCGAGCCCGGCGAGATCGATCCCGCCGAGGTGCACACCCCCGGCATCTTCGTCCAGCGTGTGGTCGAGGTCGGCAAGCAGGAAACGGGAATCGAGAACAGGACGGTGCGGGCATGAGCTGGACGCGTGACGAGATGGCGGCCCGGGTCGCGGCCGAGCTGGAGGACGGGCAGTATGTGAACCTCGGCATCGGCATGCCCACCCTGATCCCCGGTCACATCCCGGCCGGCAAGGACGTCATCCTGCACTCGGAGAACGGCATCCTCGGCGTCGGGCCGTACCCGACCGACGACGAGGTCGATCCCGAACTGATCAACGCGGGCAAGGAGACCATCACCGTGGTCTCCGGCGGCGCGTTCTTCTCCTCCTCCGACTCCTTCTCGATGATCCGCGGCGGCAGCGTCGACGTGGCCGTTCTCGGCGCCATGCAGGTCAGCAGCCACGGCGACCTGTCCAACTGGATGGTCCCGGGCGCCATGGTCAAGGGCATGGGCGGCGCGATGGACCTCGTCCACGGCGCAGGCAAGGTCATCGTGATGATGGATCACGTCACCAAGAAGGGTGAGCACAAGATCCTCGAGGAGTGCACGCTGCCGTACACCGGCAAGCGCTGCGTGCAGAAGATCGTCACCGATCTCGCCGTCATCGACGTCACCCCCGACGGTCTGCGGCTCGTCGAGACCGCGCCCGGCCACAGCGTCGAGGACGTCCAGGCAGCCACCGGCGCGAAGCTCCTCGTCGACGCCACCGTCTAGAAAGCCCGCTCAGGCCCCGATCTTCACGCGCTGGGCTCCGGCATAGACGTTCATCGACTCCCCACGGAGGAAGCCGACGAGCGTCGTGCCGGATTCCAGTGCCAGGTCGACGGCCAGCGAGGACGGCGCCGACACCGCGCCGAGCATCGGTACCCCCGCCATCACGGACTTCTGCACCAGTTCGAAGGATGCGCGCCCGCTGACGAGCAGAACGCTGCCCGACAGCGGCACCCGGTCCTGCGTCAGCGCCCACCCCAGCACCTTGTCGACGGCGTTGTGTCTGCCGACGTCCTCCCGCAACGCGACGAGTGCGCCGTCGGGGGTGAACAGGCCCGCGGCGTGCAGTCCACCCGTCGAATCGAAGATGCGCTGACCCGCCCGCAGGGTGGCAGGCATCGACGACAGCGTGGCCGCGGTCACCGACAAGTCGTTGCCGGACAAGGGGAATCGTGACCGTGTCCGGACCTGGTCCAGCGACGCCTTGCCGCACACCCCGCATGCCGACGAGGTGACGAATCGGCGTTCCGGTCCACCCGGTGCCGGGACGCCCTCGGCCAGAACCACATTGAGCACGTTGTACGTGTTGGCCCCGCTCTCGTCGACGCCGTCGCAGTAGCGGACGACGGACACGTCGTCGCGGTTCTCGATGACGCCTTCGGTCAGCAGGAATCCGTGCACCAGGTCGATGTCGTCGCCCGGGGTGCGCATCGTCACCGACAGGGAACGGCCGCCGACCCGGATCTCGAGGGGCTCTTCGACGGCCAGCGAATCGGGTCTGCGTGTCGTTCCGTGCTCGGTGATGCGGACGACCGGGCGTCGCGCGGTGACGCGGCCCATCACCTGCCGCCGGATTCACTCGGTCTGCGTGCGTGCGAGGGTCGGGGCATGAGTCCATAGTGGCCCCGAACCGGGCGCGACGGCCAGTCGTTCCGGCGCGCCCGCGCGATGGGCCCGTACCCTCTGGACATGGGTGTGAGCGTGCGAGCGGCGACCGGATCCGATATCCCCGAATTGTCGCGCGTCCTGGCCGACGCGTTCTTCGACGACCCCGTGATGGTGTGGATGTGGCCGGACCCCGAGCGCAGGCGGCGCGGCCTGCCGAGACTGTTCGCGGTCGAGATCCGCCATCACCATCTCGCCGGGGGCGGAGCCGAACTGGCCGAGGACGGCGACGGCGTGGTCCGCGGGGCCGCCATGTGGGATCCGCCCGGCGGCTGGAAGCAGTCGACACTGTCGTCGCTCCTCAGCCTGCCGGGACTGGTCCGCGCGTTCGGCTCGAGGCTGGGCGTCGGGGCCGCGGTGAGCGGAACCGTCGAGGACGCACACCCGGTCGATCCCGTGCACTGGTATCTGGCGACGATCGGGACGTCGAGCGCGGGGCGGGGCGGCGGTTACGGGAAGGCGCTGTTGCGGTCGCGGCTGGACCGGTGTGATGCCGAGGGGCTCCCGGCGTATCTGGAGTCGAGCAAGGAAGACAACATTTCCTACTACGAGCGGTTCGGCTTCGACGTCACCGGCGAGATCCGGATCCCGGACGGCGGGCCGACGCTGTGGGCGATGTGGCGGGAACCCGTCCGCGCGACCCCTTAGGCTAAGCTCGGCAAGCCTTACCTAAGTGGATCGTAGTACCTGGTAGACGAGAGGGTCGCCGCATGAACGTGGGTCAACAGAGGATCGGCCTGAGCCGACGCGGATTCCTCGTGGGCACCGGGGGAGCGCTGCTCGCGTTCGCCGCGGCCTGCAGCAGCTCGGACGGCGACGGCTCCGGCAACGGCAGTGAGCCGTCGGGCCCCGTCATCGCCCACAAGTACGGCGAGACCCAGGTGCCGACCGACCCGCAGCGCATCGTCAGTGTGGGCTACAACGACCAGGACACGATCCTCGCGCTCGGCGGCCCACTGGCAGGCACGTTCGACTGGTACGGCGATTACCCCTACGGCGTGTGGCCGTGGGCGCAGGACCTCCTCGGCGACGCGCAGCCCGAGATCGTGGGGACGGCGTCGACCAACATCGACTTCGAGAAGGTCGCGGCCATTGCCCCGGACCTGGTGGTCGGCACCTACTCCGGTCTCACCCAGGCCCAGTACGACAAGCTGAGCGCCATCGCGCCGACCGTGGCGCAGCCCGCGGACTTCGCCGACTACGGCGTTCCGTGGCAGGACCAGACGAGGATTCTCGGCGACGCGCTCGGCAAGAAGGACAAGGCTGCCGAGCTGGTGTCCTCCGTCGAGACGCAGTTCGACGACGTCCGGGCCGCCAACCCGGCGTTCGCGGGAAAGACCGTCCTCGTCGGCGCGCTCAAGGGCCCGGGGCAGTTCGGCGTGTACGGTCCGGAGGACCCGAAGGTCCGCTTCTTCACCGAACTCGGCTTCGTCAACCCCCCTGTCACGGAGCAGATCACCGGCAATTTCGCCGAGATCAGCACGGAGCAGCTGTCGCTCGCGAACGTCGACCTCCTCGTCTGGTACGCGGGCGGTGGCTACGGCGACAAGCTGCGCGCGGAACTCGACAAGACGCCGATCTATCAGGAACTCGACGTGGTGAAGGCCGGACGCACGATCACACTCGAGGACGCCGCCGCCGAGGCGATGGCGTGGAGCACCGTGTTGAGCCTGCCGTACGCGTTGAACGAGATCCCGCCGCGGGTCGCGCCCCTGCTCGCCTGAGACGCGGATGTCCGACGGTGTGAGCCCGGTTCGTGATACCAACGACTCGTGACCGCGATTCCTGAACTCCACGCCGGAACTCCTTTCGACGACCTCGACGACTACCTCGCGCTCGGCCGCATCGGCGGCCTCGCGCTTTCCGCGGACGGGAGAAGGCTCGTCGTCGCGCAGTCGACGCTCGACGAGAAGGCGACGAAGTACGTCACCGCACTGTGGGAGATCGATCCCACCGGTGAGTTCGCGGCACGCCGGCTCACCCGTGGCCGCAGCGGGGAGTCCAACCCGACGTTCACCAGCGACGGCGATCTCCTCTTCACGTCCTCCCGTCCGACGCAGGACGAGGACGACCTTCCGGACGACCTGTGGCGACTGCCCGCGCGGGGCGGCGAGGCGGTGGTCGTCGCGCGCCGCGGCGGCGGCATCACCGGGGTCCGCGCCGCACGGTGCGCGTCGCGTTTCGTCGTCACCACCGGGGTTCTGGGGAGTTCGGGCGAGTCCGCGGACGACGAGCGGGTGCGCGCCGAGCGCAAGGAGAAGAAGGTCTCGGCGATCCTGCACACGGGCTACCCGATTCGGTACTGGGACCACGATCTCGGTCCCGACGTGCCCCACCTCCTGTCCGCCCCACTGGACGCGCTCGCGGAGAACGGGCAGGAGCCGGAGCTGACCGACCTCACCCCGATGCCGGGTCCCGCGCTACGGGAGGCGAACTACGCGCTGAGCGACGACGGCGCCTTCGTCGTGACGTCGTGGACGGTTCCCGGTCCGCTGGCGTCGATACGGAACATCCTGGTGCGCGTCGACACCGAGACGGGGGCGCGCACGGTCCTCGTCGACGACGCCGACGCCGATCTGTCGGACCCGGTGATCTCCCCGGACGGACGGCATTTCGTGTTCACCCGGGAATCACATGCGACACCCGACTCCGCGCCTCGCTTCACGCTGCACCGCTACAGCTTCGACACGGGCACCGTCACGGAGGTGGCGCCGGAGTGGGACCGGTGGGCCACGTCCGTGGTCTGGCTGTCCGACGGTTCGGGGCTCCTCGTCACCGCCGACGACCGTGGGCGCGCGCCGATCTTCGTCCTCCGTGACGGTGCGGACCCCACTCGGGTGACGACCGACGACTGCGCGTACACCGACCTGCAGGTGGCGCCCGACGGGTCGACGGTGTTCGCGCTGCGGGCGTCGTACGCGGCGCCGCCGCACCCGGTGCGCATCGACATCACCACCGGCGCGGTGTCACTGCTGAAGGCGCCCGCCGACCTCCCCGAGCTGCCGGGCACGCTGACGGAGGTCGAGACCGTCGCCGCCGACGGCGCGGCGGTGCGCGCGTGGCTCGCGGTGCCGACCGGCGCCTCCGCCCACGCGCCGGTGCCTCTCGCGCTGTGGGTGCACGGCGGCCCCCTCGGTTCGTGGAACACCTGGTCGTGGCGATGGAACCCGTGGCTGCTCGTGGCGCGGGGGTACGCCGTGCTGCTGCCGGACCCGGCGTTGTCGACCGGCTACGGGCAGGAGTTCGTGGAGCGGGGCTGGGGTAAGTGGGGCAAGGCACCGTTCACCGATCTCATGGCGGTCACCGACGCCGCGGTGGCGCTGCCGGAGATCGACGAGAAGCGCACCGCGGCGATGGGTGGATCGTTCGGCGGCTACATGGCCAACTGGATCGCCGGACACACCGACCGGTTCAAGGCGATCGTCACCCACGCGAGCCTGTGGGCGCTGGACCAGTTCGGTCCGACCACCGACGCCGCCTGGTACTGGCAGCGGGAGATGACGCCCGAGATGGCGGTGGAGAACTCACCGCACCTGTACGTCGCGGACATCGTGACTCCGATGCTGGTCATTCACGGAGACAAGGACTTTCGCGTCCCGATCGGCGACGGGTTGCGCCTGTGGTTCGAGCTGCTGTCCGAGTCGGGGTTGCCCGCGGACGACGACGGTCGCACCGAACACCGCTTTCTCTACTTCCCGGACGAGAACCACTGGATCCTCACCCCGCAGAACGCGAAGGTCTGGTACCAGGTGGTGCTGTCGTTCCTCTCCGAGCACGTGCGGGGCGAGGACGTCGCGCTGCCCGAGATCCTGGGCCGGTAGCCGGGGCCGCGCGGGGCGGATTCACGTCCGGTTCTCGCGCCCCCGATCGAATTCCTTGCCACCCCACACACCGGTCTGACCGGTGGCCCTGGCGAACAGCTCGCAGCGCGTCCGCAGTGCGCAGTGATGACAGACGTCGCGCGCGTACGCGAAATCCTCTGTCGGAAACGGGAACCACCGGTCCGGCTCGGGGTCTGCGCGGCACGCGGCGTTCACCCAGCCCGCCGGATCGTCGGAGGCGGGCAGCAGAGTGGACAGGGATGTGTCCAGGACGTCGGTCATCGGTAATCTCCCCTCCCGGGAGAAGGTCGGTCGGTAAGGCGGGTGCGGAGGTCTCGCGGCTAGACCGCCGCGAGATCCCTCCAGATCTGCCGCTGCGCCTTTTCGATGTGCCGGGGCGCCTTCGGCTCCCAGAGGAGCGGCATTCCCGCCTCCTCCGGTGTGCGGTCGGCCTTCCTCTGGTTGCAGGGGACGCAGCAGGCCACGAGGTTGGCCCACGTGTTCGGTCCGCCGCGGCTCCTCGGCAGCACGTGGTCGATGGTCGTCGCGACCGGCTCGGCGCAGTAGCCGCAACGATTGCGGTCGCGCCGGAACACGCCCGCGAACGTCGCGCGGCTGCTGTCGGTCACCAGCACGGAGTGCTGGACGTAGACGTAGCGCAGCAGACGAATGGTCCGCGGCAGCCTGATCTCGACGTGTTGCGAGCGAATCGGGAACGGAGGCTCCCGATCCGCGACCGTCTCGGCCGCGCCGACGCTGATCAGCACGACGGCGCGCTCCGCGGGAATCTCGCAGAGGGCCTCGTACGTCACATTGAGGACCAGCACATCCGCGCGTGACCAGCTGCGGGCGTCGAGGGTGCTGCCGGGTGGGTTGCGGGAGAAGTGCCTCACGGGAGATCTCGGTTCTGTCGTCGGTTCGCGGCGGAGGGGGCACGCCGGGCGACGTCAGTCGAGTCAGGCGTGTCGGGCGGAGCGGTGGGTCTTCGGGGCGGGCATGATCCCGCGTTCGCCCTGCCGGCCGGCGGGGAAGGAGGAGGCGGCACCCGTACGTGACCGCTGCAAGCGGGCTGCGTGGGATGTGGGCAGTGCGCGCATCGCTACTTCCTTCCTGAACTCGACGTGTGAACCGATCGGAACACGTCGAGCATGACACAGCACACCGCCCGCGTCGTGGCATTTTTCGCGCCGTCGGAGCGGTGAGCCGGGGCCCGTCGAATCGGACAGGATGCGCGACACGTCCGATGGATGCGGTGAAGTAGCGGTTCTCTCGCTACGGTGTTCGATACGTACCCCGAATGAAGGAGACATCGTGGCACTTCCCCAGCTCACTGACGAACAGCGGGCAGCAGCTCTCGAGAAGGCCGCCGCCGCTCGTAAGGCACGCGCAGAGCTCAAGGACAAGCTCAAGTCCGGTGACATCACCCTCAAGCAGGTCCTTTCCAAGGCCGATGTCGACGACATCATCGGAAAGACCAAGGTCAGCGCCATTCTGGAAGCCCTGCCGAAGATCGGCAAGGTGAAGGCCCAGGAGATCATGGCCAACCTGGAGATCGCTCCGACGCGCCGCCTCCGTGGTCTCGGCGACCGTCAGCGCGACGCCCTGCTGGCGCACTTCAGCTGACACGTTCCCCGGGTGCCCGCCCCACCGCTTCCGGCGGCGGGCGGGCGCCCGGACGCGTCTTCCCGTCCTTCACCCCGTGAGTGCAACCTGAAGGTTGCGCAACGAGAGGTCAATGTGCAACCGTGGGGTAGCACATTGTCGAGAGGTGAGGATGATCATGAGCGTTCCGGACGCATCCCAGGACAGGATCGAGCGCGAGATCCAGATCGACGCCCCCATCGAGCGGGTGTTCCGGCTGGTGAGTGAACCCGGCTGGTTCATCGGCGACGGCGAGCCGGGCAAGACGACCACCACACGTGAAGGCGACGTCTTCGTCGTGGACTTTCCCCCGTACGGGCGCTTCCCGATACTTCCCGTCACGTCCGACGCACCGCACTACGTCTCGTTCCGCGGAGGAGACGATCCCGCGCAGCCGCTCGTGGAGGGCACGTCCACCCTGGTCGAGTTCTTCCTGTCGGAGCGGGACGGCGGCACACTCCTCCGCGTCGTCGAGACCGGATTCGCCGCCCTGTACCCGAATGCCGAGCGCCGCGCGGCCGCCTACGAAGGCAATGTCGAAGGCTGGGAAATGCAACTCGCGTTCGCCAAGCGCGACGCCGAAAGCGGCTAGCCATACGCCTCTGTCGCACTGGTGTGACGACCTCGCTGACCGCAGTCGGGGGTTGCGGTCAGCGAGGTCGGTGCGCCGCTGTTTCCGGAGGCACGCCTGGATAGTCGTCGAGCCGGTGCGCTTCGTTACGCGTCTCGTGCGCTCGGATGCCGACGGGACGAAATCGGGGAGTACGGAGTCGGGTCGATGTCCGGTCGTCGTTCGTCCACCAGATCCGCGAGGACGCGGGCCGAGCCGACCGCCATGGTCCAGCCGACGTGACCGTGACCGGTGTTGAAGTACAGATTGTCGTGGCGTCCCAGCCCGATCATCGGCGGGCCGTCGGGCGTCATCGGGCGAAGGCCCGTCCGGTATCTGGCCGTGTCCCAGTCCACGGCGCCGGGGAACAGTTCGTTCCCCGCGTCCACGATTCCCGCGTAGTCGGCGGGGGAGTGACTGCGGTCGTACCCGACGAACTCCGCGGTGGCCGACATTCTCAGTTCGTCACCGAACCGCGACCAGGCGACGAGCGTCTTCTCGTCGATGCCGCCCACCACCGGCGCGCGGTCGGGATCCTTGACGGTCGCGGTCAGCGTGTATCCCTTGGCCGGGTAGACGGGCAGTCGCAGACCGATACTCCGCGCGACGAGAGCGCTCGCGGCACCGGCGGCGAGGACGAAGGCATCCGCGCGGACTTCACCCTGATCGGTGACGGCTGAGGTGATGGCCGCGCCGTCGGTCTCGAGGCGGACGACGGACGTGCCCAGGTGGAACCGGACCCCCAGCCGTCGGCATTCCTCGGCCAGCCCCACCGAGAATCGGTGCGGGTCGCCGGTGCCGTCGGTGCGGTCGTGGATCGCGCCGGCGAACGTGGCCGTCCCGTGCCGGAGGGCGGGCTCGGCGGCCGCGATCTCCTCGGGGCCCAGCACGTCCTGCCGCTGTCCGTGGTCGCGGAGCAGCTGCGAGTTGATCTGCGCTCGTTCGAGTTCCGCTTCGTCCCGGTACAGGTACAGCACGCCGTTCCGTGTCTGGCAGTACTCGAGGTTCTCGCGGGCCGCGAGTTCGTCCATCAGTTGCTGGCTGTACCGGGCAAGTCGGAGCTTCGCGAGAGTGTTCGACCGTGCCCGGGAGGCCGTGCACTCGCGGAGGAATCGCACTCCCCACCGGGCGAGTTCGACGTCCGCCCGGGGGCGGACGCGGATCGAGGTCGACGCGCCGAGCAACGAACGGAACAGCATGGTGGGAGCCGACGGCGACGCCCACGCGTAGGAGTGGCCGGGCGCGATCAGTCCGGCGGTGCTCGCGCTGGTGTCGGACGCGACGTCGCTGCGCCGGTCGTATACATGCACCTCGTGTCCACGTTCGGCGAGAGCATGGGCGGTCGCCACGCCGACGGCCCCTGCTCCGAGTACTGCCACCTTCATTCCGTTTCCTTTCCTTCGGTCGAGCCCCGGCCCGTGACGGCAATGGCCTGTATCTCCACGAGCAGCTGCGGGTCCAGCAGGTCCGCGACCACGGTCGCCCTGGCCGGGCGGTGCTCTGCGGCGAACCAGCGCATCCATTCCTCGTTGAAGCGTGGGGCGTCGCCGGCGTTCGCGAGATACACCGTGGCCGAGGCGATGTCGTGCAAGGTGGCGCCTGCCGCGGCGAGGACCCGGTCGAGTCGTGTGAGGGAGTGCCGTGTCTGCTCCACCACGTCGGTGCCGACGACGTGGCCGGTGTCGTCGAACGAGACCTGGCCGGAGACGAATACGAGGTCCCCGACCCTGCGCGCCGACGGGTACGGGCTGGTGCCTGTGGTCACGCCGGGCACATCCACGATGTCACCCATGGTCGCGCTCGCCGGCCTCGGCGGTGTCGCTGTCGCCGCGCAGCACTTCCTTGACGTAGAAGCGCCAGCCGAGGAAGCCGACCCAGAGGGTGACGGCGATGACGGCGGCGGGTACCCCGAAATAGAGGAGGACGGGAATCATGCGAATTCTCCTTCGGTGACGCGGACGGCAGGCTGCTGCCGGCGCGGATAACGGGCCGCGGTGGCCATGGCGACCGTCACGAAGACGAGCAGGTTGGCGACGACGCCAGGCACCAGCCCGTCCAGTCCGAACGGAGCGTCGAGGCCCCACTGCCACACCGCGGTGACGATCGCGCCCGCCGTGATCGCCGACAGCGCCGCCGGAGCGGACCGCACGCCGAACAGCACGGCGCCGAACAGTGGAACGATGATCGTCGGAGCCCACAGTGTGTAGCTGTAGAGGAGGGCGTCGACGATGGACGGAACGCTGAGGGCGAAGATGGTCGCCCCGGCGCCGACGACGACACTGGTGGCCCGCTCGATGGTCAGCCGCCTCGACGGTGGCAATTCGGTGGGGCTGAGTGGCTGATAGATGTCCTTGGTGAGGACGACGGCGGTGGAATTGAGGTAGGAACTGGCCGTCGACATCACGACTGCCATCAGTGCCGCCACCACCAGTCCGAGAACGCCGACCGGCATCAGGTTCATCACCACCGTCGGAAGCGCCTGATCGCTTTCGATGTCCGGGTACAGGACGAGTGCGATCAACCCGAGAGACGCCGAGGTGAAGAAGAAGAAGAACGAGAAGAACCCGGCCAGTGCGTAGCCCTTACGGGCGTGCCGCGAGTCGGGGGTGGAGAACGTCCGCTGCGCGTACGGCGGGACCAGCGTCTCGCCGAGCAGTAGTGCCGCGAAGAGCGTGAGGAACTGTGCGGGGGAGTAGTCACCCATGAACGAAAGGTGCTCGGCGGGAACACTGTCCAGGAGAGCCGACGGTCCGCCGACGGCGTCGAGTCCGATGAGGAGCGCGACCGGCAGGAGGACTCCCAGGAAGACGAACTGCAACAGGTCCGTCTGGATCACCGCCCAGGCCCCGCCGAACGAGGAGTAGAGCACGACCACTCCCATACCGATGATCACCGCGGGCACGGTGGGCACGTCGAGGGTGGCGTTGACGACGGTACCGATGGCCAGGGCCTGGGCGCCGAGGATGCCGGCGCACAGGACGACGGACAGTATGCCGGTCACCAGTCGTGCCGGCCGGCCGTAGTGGGCCTCCATGATGTCGCCGAGGGTGTGGGCGCCGATGTAGTTCTTGAGTCTGGGCGCGACGAAGTAGCCGACGAGCACCGTCTGAACGCCGAACGCGCAGAACGCGAACATGTACACGTATCCGTCGCGCATGGCGGCGCCGGCGACGCCGAGCGATGCTCCGCCGCCGAGGAAGGCTGCGGCCAGGCTGCCGAAGAAGACCGGCCAGATGATTCGGTTGCCCGCCACGGCGAAATCGTCCGGCGACTTGACGCGTCGCATGGTCTGGACGCCGATCAGGACGAGTAGCAGGAAGTAGGCACCGAGAAGTATCCAGTCGAGGATTGCCATGTGAACTCCTAGTTGGGATGAACCCATCGTAGGAACGGTCTGTGACCGTCGTCACTAGGCAAGCTGACCTTGATCTACACTGAAATCGATCCTTGATTGTGCGACATGCACAACGCCACGCAGAGATTCGGAAGGCCGTCCATGCTGAGTGAGGCTCTTGCGCAACGGATCGCGAACGAGATCACCGACGTCATCGGGTTCAACGTGCTCATCACGGATGCGTCCGGCACGGTGGTCGGCAGCGGGGACGAGCGTCGCATCGGCCAATTTCACGAGGCATCGATCGAGGTGATCCGTGCACGGCGCATGATCGCGCACTCCGCCGCGGACGTCCGCGACCTCGTCGGCAGTCTGCCCGGCGTGACCATTCCGCTCGTCATCGACGGTGACGTGGTGGGCACGATCGGGTTGTCCGGCTCACCCGAGCAGGTCGAGCAATTCGGGCTCGTGGTCAAGCGGCAGACCGAAATCCTGATGCAGGAGGCCTCGCGGATCGGTACCCGGCTGACCTACGAGCGGGCGACGGAAGAACTGCTCCGCGACATCTGTGATTGGCATCGCTCCGCGTTCACCGAGGCCCAGATCGTGCGGCGGGCACGGGGTCTGGGATACGACCTGCGCCTTCCCCGGGTCATGGTGCTGATCGGCTACGACAGTCATACCGACGACGTCGCCGCCCCGGGGCAGCCCATGTCCCACAGGGTGCTGCGCGCGGTGCAGGAGGCCTTCGACTCCGCGACCGATCTGGTCGCACCGCTCGCCCGGCAGGTCGTCGCGGTCACCACCGTGGTGACCGCACCGACACCCGCGGCGGACGCTGCTTTGGCGGACCGGTGCCGGAAGTATGTGTCCCAGGTCCGCGAACGGGGATGGGACACCCGCGTGGGGATCGGCTCGATCGCGCACGGGGTCGAGCAGCTCAATCTCTCGTCCCAGGACGCGTACGACGCGCTCCGGCTCGGCGCGGTACTCGACCCACGCGGGCAGGTCCACGACATCGACCGGTTCCGCCTCCATCAGGCCGTCTCGGTGATACCCGCGGAAACCCGTGACAGACTGTCACGGGCCGTGCTCGGCGCGTTGACCACCGACAGCGACTGGCCGCACCTGCAGGCGACGCTGATCGCCTGGGGGGAGTGCGGGTTCAACTCCAGCCGGGCGGCGAAGCGGCTGCACGTCCACCGCAATACCCTCGCCAATCGACTCGACAAGATCGCCCGGCTCCTCGGTCGCCCGCTGGACGAACCGGGCCTGGGCATGACGCTGTACCTCGCCTGTGTGGTGGCACAGCGGGCCGGCTGAGCCTTCTGCCGGCGTGTGTGGGAACACCACCGGCGCGCCCGTCGCCGTGTCGCCGCCGATCGGCGGCGTTTTCGATGCATACTCGACACTCTCGAGTGGTTGCCGCACTGGATGCGGCAGACGAACCGGAGGAATCCCTTGAACGACCACCACGTGCAGCTCTTCTCCGAGCTGCACAGCACCGCAGGATCCCAGGCAGGCGGCGAGGACGCCAGCGAGGCGCTGCGTCCCGTCGACCCCGAGCATCGCACCGCCACCGAGGTGCACCGCGCGCTGTTCAGCGACCAGTAGCGAGGCGGCCCGGTAGCCCCGTCGTCGGTCATCCGTGCGTTCATTAGACTCGACGGGTGACCAGTGCAGCTCCAGAAAATCGCCAGAACCGTGCCGATGCCCTCCCGAAGAGCTGGGACCCCAGTTCCGTCGAGGACGATCTGTATCAGGGCTGGGTAGACGCCGGTTACTTCCGCGCGGACCCGCACAGCGACAAGCCGGGCTACTCCATCGTCCTGCCGCCGCCCAACGTGACCGGCAGCCTGCACATGGGTCACGCTCTCGACCACACGTTGATGGACGCGCTGAGCCGCCGCAAGCGGATGCAGGGCTACGAGGTGCTGTGGCTGCCCGGCATGGACCACGCGGGCATCGCGACGCAGACCGTGGTCGAGAAGCAGCTCGCCGTCGACGGCAAGACGAAGGAAGACTTCGGCCGCGAGCTGTTCATCGACAAGGTGTGGGACTGGAAGCGCGAGTCCGGTGGCACCATCGGCGGCCAGATGCGCCGCATCGGTGACAGCGTCGACTGGAGTCGCGACCGGTTCACCATGGACGACGGGCTGTCCCGCGCCGTCCAGACGATCTTCAAGCGCATGTACGACGACGGGCTGATCTACCGGGCCGAGCGTCTCGTCAACTGGTCGCCCGTGCTGCAGACGGCGATCTCCGACATCGAGGTGAAGTTCGAGGACGTCGAGGGTGAGCTGGTCTCGCTGCGGTACGGCTCCCTGAACGACGACGAGCCGCACGTCGTGGTCGCCACCACCCGTGTCGAGACGATGCTCGGCGACACCGCCGTGGCCGTCCACCCCGACGACGAGCGCTACAAGCACCTGATCGGGACGACGCTCGAGCACCCTTTCACCGGGCGCGACATCCCGATCGTCGCGGACGAGTACGTCGATCCCGAGTTCGGCACCGGCGCCGTCAAGATCACGCCTGCGCACGACCCCAACGACTTCGAGATGGGTCTGCGGCACAACCTGCCGATGCCGACCATCATGGACAAGACCGGCAAGATCGCCGACACGGGAACGCAATTCGACGGGCTCGACCGCTTCGAGGCGCGCGTCAAGGTGCGCGAGGCGCTCGCCGAGCAGGGGCGTGTGGTCGCGGAGAAGCGGCCCTACCTGCACAGCGTCGGACATTCCGAGCGCACCGGTGAGTCCATCGAGCCGCGCCTGTCGCTGCAGTGGTGGGTGAAGGTCGAATCCCTCGCCAAGGCGGCCGGTGACGCGGTGCGCAACGGTGACACGGTCATCCACCCGGCCAGCCAGGAGCCGCGATGGTTCGCCTGGGTCGACGACATGCACGACTGGTGCATCTCGCGTCAGCTGTGGTGGGGTCACCGGATCCCGATCTGGTACGGCCCCGACGGTGAGGTCGCGTGCTTCGGACCGGACGAGACCGCGCCCGAGGGCTGGGTGCAGGATCCCGACGTCCTCGACACCTGGTTCTCCTCCGGGTTGTGGCCGTTCTCGACCATGGGCTGGCCCGAGAAGACGCCCGAGCTCGAGAAGTTCTATCCCACAAGTGTTCTCGTCACCGGTTACGACATCCTGTTCTTCTGGGTGGCGCGGATGATGATGTTCGGCACGTATGTGTCGGAAGACGACGCCATCGCTGGCGGCAAGTCCGGACCGCAGATGCCGTTCGAGGACGTGTTCCTGCACGGCCTCGTCCGCGACCAGTTCGGCAAGAAGATGTCGAAGTCGCGTGGCAACGGCATCGACCCGCTCGACTGGGTCGACCGCTTCGGCGCCGATGCGCTCCGCTTCACGCTGGCCCGCGGCGCCAACCCCGGCAGCGACCTGTCCGTCGGCGAGGACCACGCGCAGTCCTCGCGGAACTTCGCGACCAAGCTGTTCAACGCGACGAAGTTCGCCCTCATGAACGGAGCCGCGCCGGCACCGCTGCCCGCACGCGGCGAGCTGACCGACGCGGACCGGTGGATCCTCGACCGCCTCGAGCAGGTGCGCGGGGAGGTCGACGCCGCATTCGACCGGTACGAGTTCAGCAAGGCGTGCGAGGCACTGTTCCACTTCGCGTGGGACGAGGTCTGCGACTGGTACCTCGAGCTGGCCAAGGTGCAGTTCGCCGAGAACGACACGGTCGCGGCGAACACGAGGGCCGTGCTCGGCAATGTCCTCGACGCCCTGTTGCGCCTGCTCCACCCGGTGATCCCGTTCGTCACCGAGACGCTGTGGAAGGCGCTCACCGAGCGTGAATCCGTCGTCGTGGCGGACTGGCCGCAGTCGAGCGCGGCCGCCGCGGATGTGGTTGCGGCGCAGCGCGTCGAGGACATGCAGCGACTGGTGACCGAGGTGCGCCGGTTCCGCAGCGATCAGGGGCTCAAGCCCTCGCAGCGAGTGCCCGCACGGATCAGCGGCATCGCCGAGGCCGATCTGGACACGCAGCTCGCCGCGGTCACGTCGCTGGCGCGTCTGACCGACCCGGAGGACGGTTTCGCGGTGTCCGCGTCGGTGGAGGTGCGGTTGAGCAAGGCCACCGTCACCGTCGACCTCGACACGTCCGGCAACGTCGACCTCGGCGCCGAGAAGGCCCGGCTGGAGAAGGACCTCGCGGCCGCGCAGAAGGAACTCGCCGGAACCACTGCCAAGCTGTCCAACGAGGCGTTCCTGGCCAAGGCCCCCGACGCCGTCAAGGACAAGATCCGTACGCGTCAGCAGATCGCGACGGAAGAAATCGAACGCATCACCAAGCGATTGAAGGAGCTGGAAGGCGCGTGACCTCGCCCGACTTCACGCCGGAGGAAGTCAGTCCTGTCGACCTCGCGGAACTGACACTGGTCGAGGCGGAACTCGACAAGCGGTGGCCCGAGACGAAGATCGAGCCGTCCCTCACCCGGATCGCGGCCCTGATGGACGTGCTCGGTTCGCCGCAGCACGGCTATCCCGCCATCCACGTCACCGGCACCAACGGCAAGACGTCGGTGACGCGAATGATCGACGCGCTGCTCACGGCGCTGCACCGGCGCACCGGCCGCACCACCAGCCCGCACCTGCAGCTCGCCACCGAGCGCATCAGCATCGACGGGCGCCCGGTGTCGCCCCGCCGGTACGTCGACACGTACCGGGAGATCGAACCGTACGTGCAGATGATCGACCAGCAGTCGCAGGCGGCCGGCGGCCCCGCGATGAGCAAGTTCGAGGTGCTCACCGCGATGGCCTACGCCGCGTTCGCGGAAGCCCCCGTCGACGTCGCCGTCGTCGAGGTGGGTCTCGGCGGGCGTTGGGACGCAACCAATGTCATCGACGGCGAGATCGCGGTGATCACCCC
This sequence comes from Rhodococcus wratislaviensis, assembly GCF_041228765.1. NCBI lineage: Bacteria > Bacillati > Actinomycetota > Actinomycetes > Mycobacteriales > Nocardiaceae > Rhodococcus > Rhodococcus wratislaviensis. The sequence goes on from NZ_CP150488.1 coordinate 3,584,349, forward strand.
GATCAGCCTCGATCACGCCGAGTATCTCGGCGACGACCTCGCCGGGATCGCCGAGGAGAAGGCCGGCATCATCAAGAAGGGCCGCGAGGACGCGCTCGTGCCCCGCGACGCCGTCGCGATCCTCGCCGAACAGACACCGGAAGTGATGGAGGTGCTGCTCCGCCGGGCCGTCGAGGTGGATGCCGCGGTCGCGCGGGAGGGCTCCGAGTTCACGGTGCTCGCCCGGCAGATTGCCGTCGGCGGCCAGCAGCTCGAGTTGCAGGGACTCGGCGGGGTCTACACCGACATCTTCCTGCCCCTGCACGGGGAGCACCAGGCGCGCAACGCGTCGCTCGCGCTCGCGGCCGTGGAGGCGTTCTTCGGTGCGGGCCCGGAACGCCAGCTCGACCAGGAGGCCATCCGGGAGGCATTCGCCTCGGTGGTCAACCCGGGACGCCTCGAACGCGTACGCAGCGCCCCGACCGTCTTCCTCGACGCCGCCCACAACCCGGACGGGGCTCGTGCGCTCGCCGCCGCGCTGACCGCGGAGTTCGACTTCCGCAAGCTCGTCGGCGTCGTCAGCGTGATGGGGGACAAGGACGTCGACGGCATCCTGTCGGCGCTGGAACCGGTGTTCGACGAGCTCGTCGTGACGAACAACGGTTCGGCGCGGGCCATGGACGTCGACGATCTCGCCAATCTCGCGGTCGCCAAGTTCGGCGACGAACGCGTCGTCGTGGCACCCACACTCGCGGACGCGCTGGAAACGGCCATCGGACTGGCCGAGGAGGTCGCCGAGCCCGGTGAAGCAGTATCGGGGGCCGGCGTCGTGGTCACCGGATCCGTGGTGACCGCCGGCGCGGCCCGCACCCTCTTCGGAAAGGATCCAGCGTGAGCGAGCCAGACTCGAGTGCTTCGGAACCGGAGTTCGGGCCGCCGACCAAGGACCCGTGGAAGGGATTCCGCGGGGTGGTCGCGGGATCCCTGATCCTGGAAGCCATCGTGGTGCTTCTCGCCCTGCCGGTCGTCGCGACTGTCGGTGGGGGGCTCACCTGGTGGTCCGGAACCTACCTCGTGGGGCTCGCGGTGCTCATGATTCTCGGGGCGGGCCTGCAGGGCCGTCCCTGGGCGATGAAGTACAACCTGTTGTTGCAGGTGGGGCTCCTGCTCGGGTTCTTCGTCCACGTGTCGATCGGTTCGGTCGGCGTGGTCTTCGCCATCCTGTGGGGATACCTCCTCTACTTCCGCCGGAACGTCCGTCAGCGAATGGAGCGGGGCCTGCTGCCGGGGCAGCGAGGCTGACCATTTAGGCTGTGCGCCGTGACTGAGCGCACCCTTGTACTGATCAAGCCCGATGCCGTTGCCCGCGGATATGTAGGAGAAATCCTCGGTCGTATCGAGCGGAAAGGTCTGACGATCTCCGCGCTCGACCTGCGCACCGCTCCCGGCGATATCGCAGCCGCCCACTATGCCGAGCACGAAGGCCGCCCGTTCTACCCCGGCCTGCTGGAGTTCATCACGGGCGGCCCGCTCGTTGCCGCAGTGCTCGAAGGTCCCCGAGCGATTGCCGCGTTCCGTCAGCTCGCCGGTGGCACCGACCCGGTGGAGAAGGCGGTTCCGGGCACGATTCGCGGCGATTACGGGCTCGAAGCCCAGGAGAACCTGGTTCACGGCTCCGACTCGGTCGAGTCCGCCGAGCGCGAGATCGCCCTCTGGTTCCCGCACCTCGCCGCCAACTGACACCACCTCTTCACCCACCCCTCGACCCACCGACCTGCCCTCCGGGCCGGCGGCGCCATCGCGTGCGGAACATGTTCCAGACCGATACGTGCGCCGCTGGCACGGACTGCGGCACACGTGTGGGATACTGAGGGTGGTCGGACCGCAATTTGTGCACCACGTGGCTTCGACCGGATGACACCACGGCTCGATGCCCTTCATCGCTGCCCCTGCGTCAACAGGAAATACCTGGGCGTTTCGGCACGCTGGATGATCAGGCGCTCGCGCCGTGGATCACGGCCATCCGTAAGGCACTACATGGGTGTGCAGTGAAAACGGACACTGCACGCGCTGTGTGGAGCGAGACCAGACAATCTCGCGCTCACATCTGGGGCGCGAGTACACATACTGCGCCCTCGCGTGGCCGCGTGACACCCCCAGACACGGGAGTGGACGCGCCCGGGGGCTGAGGAGACTACGTGGCCGATCAAGCGCCGCCCACAAATTCAGAGCCGAACGACACGGCCACCGCCGGGAGCACGGTTCCCGCTCTTCCGGAGAAGATTCGCGTACACGCCCTCGCGAAGATGCTGGGCGTGACGAGCAAGCAGGTAATCGCCGAGGCTGCGGCCCTCGGAACGGAACTGCGCAGCGCGCAGTCCAGCCTGCAACGCGACATTGCCGAGCGCGTGCACGCGGCCTTCACCGCTGCGCAGAACGCTCCCACCGAGTCACCCGCCGCGGCCGAACCGGTCGCGGAGACCCCTGCCGCTGAACCGGTCGAGGTCGCGCCGGAACCGGTCGCGGCCGCGGACGTCGAGGAAGCGGCGGCCGAGCAGACCGCGGCTCCGGAGGTTCCCACCGAGGAAGCTCCTGCCGAGAAAGCCCCGGCCCAGGAAGCTCCCGCCCAGGAGCCCGTCGCCGAGGAGGCCGCGGTTTCCGAGCGCGACCTCGGACGAGACCTGTTCACCACCGCGTCGTACCAGGTCGAGGCGCCCGCCGCCGAGCCCGCCGCGGAGACCCCGCCCGCCGTCTCGCAGGTCCCGCTCTTCCTGCAGCCCGACCTCGCGGCGGTCGAGACCCCGCCGCGTCGCCGGCGCAGTCGCCGGGATGCCGGGACACCGGAACCCACCACCGAGCAGCCGCCCGTCGCCGAATCGCGCCAGGCCGCCGCCGAACCGCGCCAGGCCGCCGCCGAATCGCGCGAGGACGTGACCGAGCCCGCGAAGGCCACGGACACCGGAACCGCCGACACCGAGTCGGACGAGTCCGACGTCGACGGCGATCAGCCGCGCCGTCGCCGCCGCGGCCGTCGCGGCCGTGGTCGCGGACGGGGCGAACAGCAGAACGAGCAGGACACCGACACCGACACCGAGGGTGCCGAGGCCGAGGAGTCCGCGCACGAGGACAAGGTCGCCGAGGCGCCGACTCGGGAGCCCGAAGAGAAGCCGAAGAAGGATTCCGAGGACAAGCCCGCGGAGGCCGAGCAGGCCGAAGCGGAGTCCGGTGACGAAGAGGCCGGTGAGGGCGACTCCGACGGGTCGAGCCGTCGCCGCCGTCGTCGTCGCCGTCGCAAGTCCGGTGTCGAGGGCTCGGGCGAGGCCACGTCCGAGGACGATCCGCCGAACACCGTCGTCCACGAGCGGGAACCTCGCAACAAGAGCCGCTCGAAGGACGAGGTCCAGGGCATCACGGGTTCGACGCGGCTCGAGGCGAAGCGTCAGCGTCGCCGCGACGGCCGCGACGCCGGCCGCCGCCGTCCGCCGATACTCACGGAATCGGAGTTCCTGGCCCGCCGCGAGGCCGTCGACCGCGTGATGGTGGTGCGCGACCGCATCGCCACCGGGCAACCGCACGCGACGACGCAGGTCGCCGTGCTCGAGGACGGCGTCCTCGTCGAACACTTCGTGACCACGTCGGCGTCGGCCTCGATGGTCGGCAACGTGTACCTCGGACGCGTCCAGAACGTTCTGCCCAGCATGGAAGCCGCGTTCATCGACATCGGCCGCGGCCGCAACGGCGTCCTGTATGCCGGTGAGGTCAACTGGGAGGCCGCCGGCCTCGGTGGCAATTCCCGCAAGATCGAGCAGGCGCTCAAGCCGGGCGACCAGGTGCTGGTCCAGGTCAGCAAGGACCCGGTCGGGCACAAGGGTGCGCGGCTGACCACGCAGATCAGCCTCGCGGGCCGCTTCCTCGTGTACGTGCCGGGCGGCACGTCCACCGGTATCAGCCGCAAACTGCCCGACACGGAGCGCAAGCGCCTCAAGGACATCCTGCGCGACATCGTGCCCTCGGATGCCGGAGTCATCATCCGGACCGCGTCGGAGGGCGTGAGCGAAGAAGAACTCGCCCGCGACGTGAAGCGTCTGCAGGATCAGTGGGCCGGAATCGAGGCTCAGGCCGCGAAGGCGGAATCCGGCAAGTCCGGTAACCCGCAGGCCCTGTACGAGGAGCCCGACCTTCTCGTGAAGGTCATCCGCGACCTGTTCAACGAGGACTTCTCCAAGCTCGTGATCGAGGGAGGGAAGGCCTGGTCGACGGTCGAGTCGTACATCAAGTCGGTGGCTCCCGACCTCATGCCGAGGCTCGAGCAGCACACGTCGGACAACAGTGTCGACGTCTTCGAGGCGCACCGCATCGACGAGCAGCTGGCGAAGGCGCTCGACCGCAAGGTCTGGTTGCCGTCCGGCGGCACGCTCGTCATCGACCGCACCGAGGCCATGACCGTGGTCGATGTCAACACCGGCAAGTTCACCGGTGCCGGCGGAAACCTCGAGGAGACCGTCACCCGGAACAACCTCGAGGCGGCCGAGGAGATCGTCCGGCAGATGCGCCTGCGCGACATCGGCGGGATGATCGTCGTCGACTTCATCGACATGGTGCTCGAATCGAATCGCGATCTCGTGCTGCGACGCCTGACCGAGGCACTGGGCCGGGATCGCACCCGCCACCAGGTGTCCGAGGTCACGTCGCTGGGCCTGGTCCAGATGACGCGGAAGAAGCTGGGCACCGGGCTGGTCGAGGCGTTCTCGACGACGTGTGAGCACTGCCACGGCCGGGGCATCATCGTTCACGCCGAGCCGATCGAGGTGAAGACCTCCGAGGACAACGGTGCGCGCGCGTCGTCCCGCGGCGGCGATTCCGGTGGCTCCCGCAAGAAGCGGGGACGCGACAAGTCGTCCGGCGGGGAGACCTCGCAGCCTCCTGTGCACGAGGAGACCCCGACGGTGGATGCCACCGTCAAGCGGGCCCACCCGGTCGCCCTCGCGATGGCACACCACCATCACGAGGAGGAGGCCGCGCACGCACACAGCGGGCACGCGGCGGAGCAGGCCGCCGCGGCGGTTCCCGAGCCGGAGCGGGCGGTCGCCGACACGGCGGAGACGCCGGCGGCGGACCTGCCCGGGATCGAGGAAGCCGTGGCGGAGGCCCCGGCAGCGGTGGCTGCGGAAGCGGTCGTGGCTCCCGAGGCGGAGGACGCTGTCGTCGAGGAGGCTGTCGTCGAACAAGCGGTGGCCGAAGAAGCCGTCGCCGAAGCGCCGGTCGTCGAAGCTGCGCCGGCCGAAGCGGCTCCGGTCGCCGAGACCCCGGAACCCGTCGTGGAGCGCGAGCCCGAACCGGAGCCGGTGGCCCCGCCGCGGCGCCGGAGCCGGCGGGTGTCGAGGGCAGCGGCAGCGCCGGTGTCCGAAACCCCGAGCGCCGGGACGGTATTCGTGATTCCGACATCGGAGTCCGGCGCGGAGCACGCACCGGAGCCCGAACCGGCCATGTCGGCTTCGGCCGTGAGCGGACCGCCGGCGTCCTCGCCCGACGGCGCGGATTCGCAGGCAGCGCCGCGCAGGCCGCGTCGTCGCCGGGCCGCGGCACGTCCCGCCGGCCCGCCGGTGGACGCCGACAACTGACGAGGGACCTCGGGAAGGCAATCGACGCCGGTTTGTACGGAACGGTTGCCTTCCTGTAACCTTGACCAGTCGCTACTCGGCGATGAAGGTCAGCTGTGCCCTCACTTGTGAAGGCTGCGCGATCTCGACCGAGCTAGCCGTCACACCAGACCAGTCGCGCACACTGTGGCGCGAGCAAGTTCGAAGAAGCAAGGGGTAGCCCTCCGATGGCAACGTACGCGATCGTCAAGACCGGCGGAAAGCAGTACAAGGTCGCTGTTGGTGACCTCGTCAAGGTCGAGAAGATCGAGGGTGAGCCCGGCACTGCTGTCTCGCTTGCTCCCGTTCTCGTCGTCGACGGATCCGATCTGACGACCGACGCCGACAAGCTGGCCAAGATCTCGGTCACGGGTGAGGTCGTCGAGCACACCAAGGGCCCGAAGATCCGGATCCACAAGTTCAAGAACAAGACCGGCTACCACAAGCGTCAGGGCCACAGGCAGAAGCTGACGGTCCTCAAGGTCACCGGCATCAAGTAGCTAGAGCTTCAGAGCTGATTTCACCCGAGGAGGGTCAAGAACATGGCACATAAGAAGGGTGCATCCAGCTCCCGTAACGGTCGCGATTCAAATGCTCAGCGACTCGGCGTGAAGCGTTTCGGCGGCCAGTCCGTCAGCGCCGGCGAGATCCTGGTGCGTCAGCGCGGAACCCACTTCCACCCCGGCGTCAACGTCGGTCGTGGCGGCGACGACACGCTCTTCGCGCTCTCTGCCGGTGCCGTCGAGTTCGGCACCAAGCGTGGACGCAAGACCGTGAACATCGTTCCGGCGGCGGCAGAGGCCTAGTCCTGCCGCGAGTATGCATCGTCCCGTGAGGGACGTTTCACGCTCCCAATAGGGGCGGACCTGGGTCGTGATACCCGGTCCGCCCCTATTGTTTTTTTCAAGAGTGAGATCAACACAATTGACTGAGGAAGGATCCGGCAGTCATGTCCCGATTCATTGACCGCGTCGTGCTGCACGTCAGCGCCGGAAAAGGCGGCAATGGCTGCGCCTCCGTACACCGGGAGAAGTTCAAACCGCTCGGTGGCCCGGACGGCGGCAACGGCGGGCGTGGCGGTGACGTCGTGCTCGAGGTGGACGGCAACGTCCACACCCTCCTCGACTTCCATTTCCACCCCCACGCGAAGGCCACCAACGGCAAGCAGGGGATGGGGAGCAACCGTGACGGCGCCCAGGGCGACGACCTGATCCTGAAGGTCCCCGACGGCACCGTCGTCCTCGACAAGGACGGCCGTATCCTCGCCGACCTCATCGGTGTCGGCACCCGCTTCGAGGCCGCCCAGGGTGGCCGCGGCGGACTCGGCAACGCGGCCCTGTCGTCGAAGGCGCGCAAGGCGCCGGGCTTCGCCCTCCTCGGTGAGGACGGCGTCGAGCGGGAACTGGTCCTCGAACTGAAGTCCGTGGCCGATGTCGGGCTGGTCGGATTTCCGTCTGCGGGCAAGTCCTCGCTCGTGTCGGTGCTGTCGGCGGCGAAGCCGAAGATCGCCGACTACCCGTTCACGACGCTCGTGCCGAACCTCGGCGTGGTGTCGAGCGGCGACACCACGTTCACGGTGGCCGACGTGCCCGGGTTGATCCCCGGCGCGAGCGACGGCCGCGGACTGGGTCTGGACTTCCTGCGCCACCTCGAGCGGTGCGCCGTGCTGGCCCACGTCGTCGACTGCGCGACGCTCGACCCGGGCCGCGATCCGATCTCCGACATCGACGCGCTCGAGGCCGAACTCGCGGCGTACAAGGGCGCGTTGTCCGGGGACACGGGGCTCGGTGACCTCGCGGACCGTCCCCGCATCGTGATCCTGAACAAGGCGGACGTGCCGGAGGCCGCGGAGCTGGCCGAGATGGTGACCCCCGACCTCGAGGCTCGCGGATGGCCGATCTTCACGATTTCGGCCGTGAGCCGAGAGGGATTGCGCCCGTTGACGTTCGCACTGGCGAAGCTGGTTGCGGACTACCGTGAGGCGCACCCGAAGGCCGAGCCGAAGCGTCAGGTGATCCGCCCGGTGATCGCAAACGAGAACAGCTTCAGCGTCGTCGCCGATCCCGAGATTCCCGGTGGGTTCATCGTCCGCGGCACGCGGCCGGAGCGCTGGGTGCGGCAGACGCAGTTCGACAACGACGAGGCCGTGGGCTACCTCGCCGACCGCCTCGCGCGGCTCGGGGTGGAAACCGAACTCGTCAAGCAGGGTGCGGAGCCGGGCGCGTCCGTCACGATCGGCAACGTGAGCTTCGACTGGGAGCCCCAGACACCCGCCGGTGTCGATCTCACCCGCACCGGGCGCGGCACCGACCCGCGTCTGGACCAGGTGGAGCGGATCGGCGCCACCGAACGCAAGCACGCTTCCAGGGTCCGTCGCGGTCTCGAAGGCCTCGACCCCGAAGACCAGTGAGCGCCACCCGGCGCACGATCGCGTCGGCCGGCAGCATCGTCGTGAAGATCGGATCGTCCGCGCTGACCAGCCTGGTCGGCGGGCTCGACGTCGGTCGACTCGACGCGCTGGCCGACGCGATCGAGGCACGGATGCGTGCCGGTTCCGACGTGGTCGTCGTGTCGTCCGGGGCCGTGGGCGCGGGTCTGGCCCCGCTGGGGTTGACCAAGCGGCCACGGGACCTGGCGACGAAGCAGGCCGCCGCGAGCGTGGGCCAGCTGGCGCTGGCCCACGCCTGGGGCACGTCGTTCGCCCGGTACGGGCGCACCGTCGGGCAGGTGCTGCTCACCGCAGACGACATCGCGCGCCGCGCGCAGCATCGCAACGCGCAACGCACCCTCGACCGCCTGCGCGCGCTGCACGCGGTCGCGGTCGTCAACGAGAACGACACGGTGGCCACGGCGGAGTTGCGATTCGGTGACAACGACCGGCTCGCGGCACTCGTCGCGCACCTGGTCGGCGCCGACGCGCTGGTCCTGCTGTCCGATGTCGACGGGCTGTACGACGGCGACCCCCGTAAGGGCAACGCCACGCTGATTCCCGAGGTGAACAGCCCCGAGGATCTCGACGGGGTGGTCGCGGGCTCGGGCGGCGCTCTCGGCACCGGCGGGATGGCGTCCAAGCTGTCGGCAGCGCGCCTCGCGGCCGATGCCGGCGTGCCCGTGCTGCTCGCCGCCGCCTCGGATGCCGGGGCAGCGCTGCGGGACGCCGGGGTGGGGACGGCGTTCGCGGCCCGGCCGTCCCGGTTGTCGGCGCGCAAGTTCTGGGTACGCCACGCCGCGGACGAGCAGGGGATCCTGCACATCGACGAGGGCGCTGTGCGTGCCGTCGTCACCAAGCGGCGGTCGTTGCTGCCCGCGGGGATCAGTGCGGTATCGGGGCGGTTCTACGGCGGCGACGTCGTGTCGCTCCTCGGCCCCGACGAGCGTCCCGTCGCCAGGGGAGTGGTGGCATACGACTCCGCCGAGATCAGCGACATCCTGGGCAAGTCGACCCAGGAACTGCCCGCGGAGATGCAGCGCCCCGTCGTCCACGCGGACGATCTGGTGCCGCTCTGAGGGTTACGCAGGCAGTGCGGAGGACGCGTCGAGCAGTGCGGTGAGTGCGTCGGAGCAGCCGGCGTGGAGGGTGAGGGTGGCGAACTCGTCGCCGCGTGTCGTCCCCCTGTTGACGATGACGATGGGGATTCCGCGTTTGGCGGCGCGGCGGACGAACCGCAGTCCCGACATGACGGTGAGCGACGAGCCGGCCACGAGGAGCGCCTCGGCCTCGTCGACCACGTCGTAGGCGGCGGCGACCCTCGGCTTCGGGACGGATTCTCCGAAGTACACGATGTCGGGTTTGAGCAGGCCGCCGCACGTCTCGCAGTCGACCATCCGGAAATGCTCGGTGCTGGTAATCACCGCGTCGGCGTCCGGTGCGATCTCCACTCCCTGTGCGGCAGCGACGGTTTCGGCGAATCCCGGGTTCGCACGCTCGAGCCGGTCGGCGAGCGTGGCCCGTGAGATCAGGGCGTCGCACGTCAGGCACCGGACCTGGGCGTACGTGCCGTGCAGGTCGATCACCCGGCGACTGCCCGCCTTGGTGTGCAGTAGATCGACGTTCTGGGTGATGACGGCACGCACGGCACCGGCGCGTTCGAGCCCCGCCAGAGCGCGGTGGCCGGTGTTGGGCCGGGCGGCGTCCATGTGCCGCCAGCCGAGGTGGTTCCGCGCCCAGTAGTGGCGGCGGAAATCGGGGTCACCGGTGAACTGCTGGTACGTCATGGGATTGCGCGGTGGCGAATCCGGACCCCGGTAATCGGGGATCCCGGAGTCCGTCGAGATGCCGGCGCCCGTGATCACACACAGACGCCGGCCACCGAGTACGTCGATCAGTCGGGCGAACACGCACTCCAGGGTAGCGCCGGTTCAGTACCCGACGACAGGATCGATCAGAGCGGTGAGATTCTCACCGGCGACGAAGCGGGTGACGTTCAGCGCCACGTGCTCCGCGAACGCCGGGGGGCGGACCGCAGGCGGGTTGGAATCGTGGGGGGTGATGATCACGTTGGGCAGATCCCACAGCGGGTGGCCGTCGGGAAGCGGCTCGGGATCGGTGACGTCGAGTCCCGCTCCGCCGATCGTGTTGTCCCGCAGCGCTTTCACCAGAGCATTGGTGTGGACGAGCGAACCGCGCGCGACGTTGATCACCCACGCCGTCGGCTTCATCTGTGCGAACTCCGCCGCCCCGACCAGATGGTGCGTGGCGTCGGTCGCGGGAGCCCCGAGCACGAAGTGGTCCGCGCGGGCCCACACCTCGCCCAGACGGGTGGTGGGGAGCGTTTCGATCGCGCCCGGAACGGGGCTGCCGGAGCGGTTCACCGCGATGACGTCGGCCCCGACGCCCGCGAGCATCGGGATCAGCGCCCGGCCGATGCCGCCGGCACCCACGATGGCGACCGTGGTGCCCCGCAGGGTGCCGATCTTCGAGAAGAACTCCTGCTGGCGCCACGTCTTCGCCTCCAGGTGCTCCGGGAGTGCCCGCACCCCGGCCAGCAGCAGAGTCAGCGCGTGCTCGGCGACGGTGGCGGCGAACGCGCCCGCCGCCGACGTCCACAGAACGGTGGTGTCGGGTCTGATCACCTTCGCGGCGAACCACTCCTCGACACCCGCGGAGTTCAACTGCACCCAGCGGATGTTCTCGGGAAGCGGGTCCGGGAACCCGATCGGACCCGTGGTCCAGACCAGAGCGTCCGCGGACTCGAGGGGGGCCACACGGGCACCGCCCCGGCGCACCGCATCCTCGAGGAGCGGGTCCGGGGCGGGTCCGATGGCTATAGCTGGAACAGCAGCGTCGTCGGCCATGGGGTCGAACTTACGCGGGAACCTCGACCAAGGGGTAGACACCGTTCTCGTCGTGGACCTCACGGCCGGTGACGGGCGGGTTGAACACACACAGCATGCGCATTTCGGTGTCGGGCTCGACACGGTGACGCTCGTGACCGTTGAGCAGGTACATCGAACCGGGGCCGAGTTCGTAGACCTTGTCGTTGTCGAGGTCGATCAATTTGCCGGTTCCCTCGACGAGCCAGACGGCCTCGACGTGGTTGGCGTAGTGGAACTCGTTGACCGAGCCCGCTTTGATCGTGGTCTCGTGGAACGAGAAACCCACTTTGTCGCCGCCGAGGATGATGCGCTTGCTGCGCCAGTTTCCGTCCTCGCTGGTGATGTCGCGCTCGGTGTCGGTGATTTCTGCGGTGGTACGAACGATCATGTGAGTGTCAGTCCTCTCTCTAGCTGCAAACCTTGCCGGTGGCGTCGGCGAGAATGGCGAGTCCGTGGTCGAGTTCCTCGTCGGTGATGGTGAGCGCCGGAAGGAGCTTGACCACCTCGTCGGACGGTCCGGAGGTCTCCGCGAGCAGGCCCTCGTCGAAGGCGAGTTTGCAGACCTTGCCCGCGTTCTCCGGCTCGTCGAACACGAGACCCTGGACGAGGCCGCGACCGCGGGTGGAAACGGAGCCCTCGAACTGGTTCGCCAGATCGGTGAACGCCTGGTGGATCTTCTCGCCCTTGGTCAGCGTCGACTTGTGGAGGGTGTCGTCGGACCAGTAGTGGTCCAGGGCCACCTTCGACGTCACGAATGCCGGGTTGTTGCCACGGAACGTGCCGTTGTGCTCGCCCGGGCCCCACACGTCGAGCTCACGCTTGAACAGCGTCAGCGCCATCGGGAGACCGTAGCCGCTGATCGACTTCGACAGGCAGACGATGTCCGGGGTGATGCCGGCGACCTCGAAGGAGAAGAACGGCCCGGTGCGCCCGCAGCCCATCTGGACGTCGTCGACGATCAGCAGGATCTCGCGCTCGGCGCACAGGTCCGCGAGGGCGCGCAGCCACTCGGCACGGGCGACGTTGACGCCGCCCTCACCCTGCACGGTCTCGACGATCACGGCGGCCGGACGGTTCAGGCCACTGCCCGAGTCGTCGAGCACGCGGCGGAACCAGTGGAAGTCCTCGGTGACGCCGTCGAAGTAGTTGTCGAACGGCATCGGGGTGGCGTGCACCAGTGGGATTCCGGCGCCGGCGCGCTTCATCGAGTTACCGGTGACCGACAGGGCGCCGAGCGTCATTCCGTGGAAAGCGTTGGTGAAGTTGATGATCGACGAACGACCCGTCACCTTGCGCGCCAGTTTCAGTGCGGCCTCGACCGTGTTGGTTCCGGTGGGGCCGGGGAACTGGACCTTGTAGTCGAGACCTCGCGGTTTCAGGATCTTGTCCTGGAAGGTCTGGAGCAGGTCGCGTTTGGCCACGGTCGACATGTCGAGACCGTGCGTGATGCCGTCGCTGACGATGTAGTCGACGAGCGCCGACTTCAGGACCGGGTTGTTGTGGCCGTAGTTCAGCGAACCGGCACCGGCGAAGAAGTCGAGGTAGTCGCGGCCGTTCTCGTCGCGGATCCACGATCCGGACGCCGACTCGAAGACGGCGGGCCAGCCACGGCTGTAGCTGCGAACCTCGGATTCGAGGTTGTCGAAGATGTTCGTATCGAAGTTAGTCATGTTGCTGCATTCCTCCGGGGCATGCTCTTAGCCGATCGTGTACAGATCTTCGGCTTCGTGTCCATCGGGAAAATCATTAGGGGAGAACAGTTCTTGCTTGTTGATCGCCGTATCTCGGCGACGCGCCAATGCTGTGAACAGCGCGATCGAGGCCTCGTTGTCGGGGCTGATCGTCGTCTCGAGATGGGTAATCCCTTCGGGTGCAAGTCGATCGAGCAGCGCGCTCAGCATGCGACCTGCAATTCCCTTGCCGCGCTGGTCTGCGTCTACGGCAACTTGCCAGACGAACAGCGTCGCTGGGGATTCGGGGCGGATGAAGCCCGATACGAATCCCACGACGCGCTCGTCGACGACTGCGACGACCGACGAGCGGCTGAAATCTCTACACCACAACAGGTATGCGTAGCTCGAATTGAGATCGAGCACTTCCGTGTTCCTGGCGATCTCCCAGAGCCGGACTCCGTCAGTGATCTCTGGACTTCTGAACAACACCGCGTCCGGCGCGGTGGTCGGGATGGCACTCTTCTGAACAGGCGTCATTGGAAATTCGAACCTAACAACCATCCCCTTCGATTTCACGTGCCTCGCGAAATTGGACAGTTCAGGCGGCGGAGCTTTGCAGGTGAGACGTGCAAAGTGATGCTCATCACATTATGTAACTTTTGGGTGAACCGCAAGCGACACACTTCGCCTATTTGAGACTCGCGAGCGCGAAGGGAAGGACCGACGCGGCACCCGCCGCGCGGAGCGTCCTGGCGGCCATCGTGAGGGTCCAACCGGTGTCCGTGAGGGTGTCGACGAGCAGCACGGGTCCGGATGCGTCGCGAAGGTCGGGAACCTCCCAGGCGTCGACGAGCCCGGCCACCCGGTACGCGGAATTGGCCGCGGACACCGGCGGATGCTCCGGTCGCAGCCGCAGAACTCCCAGGTCGGAGAGTCGTCCGACAGCGGCGAGCTGCCCCGCGATCGACGCCGACAGAAGGGGATGGGTGGCGGATTCGACCGCCATGACGGCGGTGGGACGCTCGGCCCAGTCCCAGGAGGCCAGCACCTGGATGCAGGCCTTCAGGACGGCGTCGGGGGCAGGTCCGTCCGGTTCGTCGAGCAGGGACCGCAGCCGCTGACCCCAGCCCAGGTCGGACAGCCGGCCCAGGACGCGCCCCGGTTCGGGGCCGTCCGCGATCTTCCCGGACAGCGTCACGCCGAGCTTCGCGAGGCCCGTGGGCCACTGTTTACGGGGCGCGAGATCCACGCCTGGCCGCTCGAGGCGCGTCCTGGTCTGTTGCACCGCCTCGGCGTCCACGGTCGCGTCGTGGCGCACTCCGGTGCAGTTGTCGCACCGGCCGCACTCCGAGGTTCCCGCCGCCAGACCCGGATCGTCGAGCTGCTCGCGCAGGAACGCCATCCGGCACGTGGTGATCCGCTGGTAGTCGATCATCGCCTGCTGCTCGGATTCGCGGGCCCGCTCCAGGCGCTCGTAGCGGTCCGCGTCGTACGTCCAGGGCTCCCCGGTGCCCACCCAGCCGCCGCGCACCCGGCGTACCGCACCGTCCACGTCGAGGACTTTCAGGACCATCTCCAGCCGGGTGCGACCCAGCTCCACCAGCGGCTCGAGCGCCTGCGTGGACTGCGGCCGGTCGGTGTCGAGGACCTCGATGACCCGGCGCACGACGTGCTCCCGGGGGAACGCCACTGAGGCGAAATAGCTCCAGATCTGCTTGTCCTCGGAGCCGGGCAGCAGGATGACCTCGGCGCGGTCGGTGGACCGTCCGGCACGCCCGACCTGCTGGTAGTAGGAGATGGGGGACGACGGCGCACCGAGGTGCACGACGAACCCCAGGTCGGGCTTGTCGAACCCCATGCCGAGCGCGGACGTCGCCACGAGGGCCTTGACGCGGTTGCCGAGCAGGTCCTGCTCGAGGGTCTCGCGCTCGGCGGCGTCGGTTTGCCCCGTGTAGGCGGCGACCGTGTGGCCCTGCTCGGACAGCAGGCTCGCCAGATCCCGCGCCGCCGACACGGTGAGCGCGTAGATGATGCCCGAGCCGGGCAGGCTGTCGAGCTTCTGGGCGAGCCACGCGGCCCGGGCGGTGGCCTCCGGAATCTGCACGACCGACAGGTGCAGCGACTCGCGTTCGAGGCCGCCGCGGAGGACGAGGGTTTCGGCGCCACCCACCCCGAGCTGCGTCGAGACGTCGGAGACGACGCGGTCGTTCGCCGTGGCCGTGGTGGCCAGTACGGGGATGCCCTCGCCGAGTTCGGCGATCAACGTGCGGATCCGCCGGTAGTCGGGACGGAAGTCGTGACCCCAGTCCGACACGCAGTGCGCCTCGTCGACCACGACGAGACCCGCGTCGGCTGCGAGGGAGGGCAGGACCTGGTCGCGGAAGTCGGGATTGTTGAGACGCTCGGGGCTGACCAGCAGAACGTCGAGTTCGTTGTCCGCGACCCGGGCGTGGATGTCGTCCCATTCGGTGACGTTGCCGGAATTGATGGTGGCGGCGCGCACGCCTGCCCGCTCGGCGGAGGCCACCTGGTTCCGCATGAGTGCCAGGAGCGGCGACACGATGACCGTGGGGCCGTGCCCGTGCGCCCGCAGGAGCTTTGCCGCGATGAAGTAGACCGCCGACTTGCCCCAGCCCGTCCGCTGGACGACCAGCGCCCGTCTGCGGCCCACCACGAGCGCCTCGATCGCCGTCCACTGGTCGTCGCGGAGGGTGGCGTGCTCGCCTGCCAGCTCGCGGAGCAGCCGTTCGGCCTCGTCACGGAGTGCGGGTTCGGTGGCGGTCGTCATGCCCCCATGGTGCACGACACGGGTGACACGGAGGATTCGGGCGACGGCAGGAGCTCGCTCAGCCGGGCAGCGCCGCCTCGATCTCGGCGAGGGTGGGCGATGACGTGGAGGCGCCGCGGCGGGTGGTGGCGAGCGCGCCCGCCGTGCACGCGAACGGGACGGCGGCCGCCGGCCCGCGCCGCCACGAGACGGCCAGGGCGCCGGCGAACGCGTCGCCCGCCCCGGTCGTGTCGACCACCTCGACCTCGGGGGAGTCGGCGTGGAGCGCGGTGCCGTCGCCGCCCGCGTAGTCCGCGCCCGACGATCCCAGCGTGGTCACGACGTGGGAGATGATGCCGGTGACCTCGGCGCCGAGTTGCGCGGCCTCGGTCTGGTTGACGAGGAGTACGTCGACCAGCTCCACGAGTTCGGGCGGAAGTGTCTGCGCCGGTGACGGATTCAACATCACGACGGTGCCGTGTGCTGCGGCGTGCGCCGCCGCGGCCAGCACGGTGCCCAGGGGTATCTCGAGTTGGCAGAGCAGGACGTCGGCGTCCGCGACGGCCGCGAGTTCGGCGGGCGTCAGGTCCACCACGGTGCTGTTGGCGCCCGGAACCACGACGATGCTGTTCTCGCCGGCGGCGTCGACGGTGATCGCCGCGATTCCGCTCGGCCCGTCCACTTCGCGCAGGTACCGCGTGTCGACCTCGGCGTCCACGAGGGCCTGTCGCAGGTCGAGAGCGAACACGTCGGAGCCGACGGCGCCGACGAACGTCACGGCGCCACCGGCCCGCGCCGCGGCGATCGCCTGGTTGGCACCCTTGCCGCCGGGGGTGGCGGCAAAGGCGCTGCCCAGGATCGTCTCCCCCGGCGCGGGTAACCGCTCGGCCGCCGTCAGTAGGTCCATGTTGACGCTGCCGACCACGGCGACCCTGGGAGCGGACATCTTCCGAGACTAACCCGCGTCGGCGGCCGCCGTCTCCTGTGCGGGTGTCGCGGATGCCTCGCCCTTGGTGCGGCGGAGACGCTTCAGGATGCGGCGGGCCTCGGCGTCCGTGGCCACGGCGGGCGGCGAACCCTCCAACGGCTTCCGGGCGGTCTCGGAGATGAGCAGAACCGCGATACCGCCGATGACGGCCGCGACCATCATGTACATCGGCGCGACGAGGTCACTGCCCGTCGCATCCTGCAACGCCGTGAGGACGAGGGGGGTGGTGCCACCGAAGATCGACACCGCGAGGTTGTAACCGATCGCCAGCCCGCCGTAGCGGATTCCGGTGGGGAACAGCGCGGGAAGGACCGACGGGAAGACGCCGACGAACAGCAGCAGGAGGCCGCCGAGCATCGCGAGGCCGAGGAAGACGGTGAAGTAGTGGCCGACACCGATCAACAGGTACGCGGGCAGCGACAGCGCAAAGAACCCGACGAAACCGGCCAGCAGCAACGGTTTCCGACCGACCCGGTCGGAAAGCTTTCCGACGAAGCTGATGCACACCATCATGATGAGCATCACGATGATCATGAGGACGAGTCCGTGCGACTCGTCGTAGCCGAGCGTGTTCGACAGGTACGTCGGCATGTAGCTGAGCAGGCCGTAGTGCGCGATGTTGTACGTGGCGACCAGGATGACGCACAGCACCAGCGGCCGCCAGTTCTCCACCAGGGTTTCGCGCAGCTTGCGTCCCGTGGATTCTTCTGCGAGCGAACGTTCTTCGGCCTGCTCCATCTGCTGGAACGCGGGCGTCTCCTCGAGTCGCAACCGCAAGTAGAGGCCGATCAGGCCCAGCGGGCCTGCGAGCAGGAACGGAATTCGCCACGCCCAGTCCACCAGAGCGTCGGCGCTGACCACGGTGCTGATGATGGTGACCAGGCCCGCGGCCGCGACATACCCGGCGAGGGTTCCGAATTCGAGGAAGCTCGAGAAGAAGCCGCGGCGCTTGTCCGGCGCGTACTCGGCGACGAACGTGCTGGCGCCGCTGTACTCGCCGCCCGTCGAGAATCCCTGCACGAGCCGGAACAGCACCAGCAGAATCGGTGCCGCGAGCCCGATGGATCCGTAACTCGGGATGAGGCCGATGGCGAATGTGCTGCCCGCCATCAGGATGATCGTGGTGGCGAGCACCTTCTTGCGACCGATCCGGTCACCGAGCGGACCGAAGAACAGTCCACCGAGGGGACGGACGATGAACGCCGCGGCGAAGATCGCGAACGTCGACAGCAGCTGTGCGGTACCGCTGGCCTCGGGAAAGAACACCTTGCCGATGGTGGTCGCGAGGTAGGCGTACACGCCGAAGTCGAACCACTCCATGGCGTTACCGAGCATGGTGGCCTTGACGGCTCGTTTGACGGAGGCCTCGTCGGTGACCGTGACATCAGGTGATTCGGCCACCTCGGCCGACGTGATCGAGTGATCTGGTGCAGTCATGTCGTGCGCTCCCCAGCGCAGTTATCACCCGCGCGGGGCACGTACCTGATGCACGCATCTTTTCGTCGCCCGCACGGCGATTGCTGGTCGGGTTCGGCAACCCACGGCCCTTCGGCGCGATGCGGCCCCCGCCGATCGGCTCTGGCTCGTGGCTCGGTCCCGCCCCACCGTCCGGGGTGCGGGACTACCAGCTGTAAGAGCGATTACCGTAGCAAAGGATACGGGGGGTTGTCGGCCCGAGCCTCAGTACGCCCGCGCGTATTGCGCCGGAATCTGCGGCGTCACCTGGGCATTCAAGGCGAGTGCGGCTTTTCGCGGCCAGTACGGGTCGCGCAGCAGTTCGCGTCCGAGGAACACGGCGACGGCTTCACCCGTCTCCACGATCCGCTCGGCCTGCTCCGGCTCGGTGATGAGCCCGACGGCGGCGGCCGGGACCGTGGTCTCGTTCTGGATGCGACGGGCGAACGGGACCTGGTAGCCGGGTCCCACCGGGATCCGGGCGGACGCGACGCCGCCGCTGGAGACGTCGACGAGATCGACGCCGAGGTCGGCGAGGGCCTGCACGAGGGACACGGTCTGATCCGGCGTCCAGCTGTCCGTGTCGAGGCCGGGCTCCTCGGACAGCCAGTCGGTCGCCGAGACGCGGACGAAGACGGGCAACTCGGCCGGCCAGACCCCGCGCACCGCGTCGACGACCTCGAGCAGGAGGCGAATGCGGCCCGCGAAGCTGCCGCCGTACTCGTCTGTGCGGTGGTTGCTGACCGGGGAGAGGAACTGATGCAGCAGGTAGCCGTGTGCCGCATGGATTTCCACCACCTTGAAACCGGCCCGCGACGCCCGCTCGGCGGCGGCGGCGAAATCGGCGACCACCTTCCGGATGTCGGCGGTCGTCGCCGCGGCGGGCGGGGTGTGGTCGCCGAAACCGATCGCGCTCGGCGCCACCGTCTGCCAGGACAGCCGATCGTCGCCGTCGAGGCTCCCGCCCCCGCGCCACGGGACGTGCGCGGATCCCTTGCGCCCGGCGTGACCGAGTTGGATGCCCGGGACCGCGCCGAAGTACTCGAGCTGTGCGTTGATCTCCGCGAAGGCTTCGGTCTGGGTGTCGTTCCAGATGCCGAGGTCGGCGGCGCTGATGCGGCCCTCGGGGCTGACGGCCGTCGCCTCGGTGAGGATCAGCCCGGCACCGCCGATGGCACGCGTCACGAGGTGCGTCCGGTGCCAGTCGTTGGGCACCCCCACACCACTGCCCGTCACGTCGGCCGAGTACTGGCACATCGGCGCCATCCACACCCGATTGGGGACGGTGACTCCACGGAAGGTGATCGGTTCGAACAACACGCTCACTACAGCACTCCTGCCTCTGATGGTCTCGACCAGTCGCAACCTGCGCGGGGGACCAAATCATTCCCGGTCGTTCCCGCTCCGCGGTGTACAGGCCCCTGTATATAGGCTGTCTTCATGACTGCAGTGACTTCCACCTCGTCGGCCGGTGCCGCGGTGGATACCCGTGAAGCCGTCCACGCAGCGGCCCGTCGCGCCCGCACCGCGTCGCGGGTCCTCGCGCTGCTCACCACTGCGCAGAAGGACGCGGCACTCCATGCGGCGGCCGATGCCGTGCTCGCCGCCTCGGCCGACATCCTCGCCGCCAACGCGGCCGACATCGAGACGGCCAGGGCGTCGGGCACCGAGGACTCCCTGCTCGACCGGCTGCGGCTGACCCCGGAGCGGATCGAGGGAATCGCGTCCGGACTGCGTCAGGTGGCCGGTCTGCCCGACCCGGTCGGTGAAGTGGTGCGCGGCTCGACCCTCCCCAACGGTCTCGAACTCCGTCAGCTGCGGGTACCGCTCGGCGTGGTGGGCATGGTGTACGAGGCCCGCCCCAACGTCACCGTCGACGCGTTCGGGCTGGCACTCAAGTCGGGCAACGCGGCCCTGCTGCGCGGCTCCTCGTCCGCGGCGAAGTCGAACGCGGCGCTGGTCGCGGCGTTGCGGGCGTCGCTGGCGGCGCAGCAGCTGCCGGAGGACGCGGTGCAGTTACTGCCGAGCGACGACCGCTCCAGCGTGACGCACCTCATCCAGGCCCGCGGGCTGGTGGACGTCGTCATTCCCCGCGGCGGCGCCGGCCTGATCGACGCCGTGGTGCGTGACGCGACCGTCCCGACCATCGAGACGGGCGTCGGCAACTGCCACGTCTACGTCCACTCGGCGGCCGACCTGGAGATGGCCGAACGGATCCTGCTCAACTCCAAGACGCGGCGACCGAGTGTCTGCAACACCGCGGAGACGGTGCTGATCGACGCCGCGATCGCCGAGACGGCGGTGCCGAAGCTGCTGCAGGCCCTGCAGACGCACAGCGTGACGGTCCACGGGGATCTGCCGGGTCTGGTACCCGCGACCGAGTCGGACTGGTCGGAGGAGTACCTCACCCTGGATGTGGCCCTCAAGGTCGTCGACGATCTGAACGCCGCGGTCGAGCACATCGACCGCTACGGAACCGGTCACACCGAGGCCATCGTGACCTCCGACCTCGCGGCTGCCCGCGAGTTCACCGCCCGGGTCGACGCCGCCGCCGTCATGGTCAACGCGTCCACCGCCTTCACCGACGGTGAGCAGTTCGGATTCGGCGCCGAGATCGGGATCTCCACGCAGAAGCTGCACGCACGCGGCCCGATGGGACTCCCCGAACTGACGTCCACCAAGTGGATCGTCTGGGGTGACGGGCACACCCGCCCGGTCTAGACGTTTCGCCCACCCCCTTTCCCTCCGGCCCCCTCTGCCCGTCACTTCTGAAAGGAGCGAGCGTGGATCGCGCACTGCCCACCACGACGCCGTTCTTCGCGAGCGTCGACGACGTCATCGCTCGGCTCGCCGAAACCGGTTACCTGTCCGACAAGGGCACCGCGACCGCGGTGTTCCTCGCCGACAGGCTCGGAAAACCCCTGCTCATCGAGGGTCCCGCCGGCGTCGGCAAGACCGAACTCGCCCGCGCCGTCGCCGAGACCACCGGCGCCGAGCTGGTGCGGTTGCAGTGCTACGAGGGCGTCGACGAGGCACGCGCGCTGTACGAGTGGAACCACGCGAAGCAGATCCTGCGCATCCAGGCGGGCAGCGACCACAGCTGGGACTCCACCAAGGCGGACGTCTTCTCGGAGGAGTTCCTGCTGTCGCGGCCGCTGCTGACCGCGATCCGGCGCGAGGACCCGACGGTGCTGCTGATCGACGAGACCGACAAGGCCGACGTCGAGATCGAAGGCCTGCTCCTCGAGGTGCTCAGCGATTTCGCGGTCACCGTCCCCGAACTGGGCACCATCACGGCCACGCGCAAGCCGTTCGTCGTCCTCACCTCGAACGCCACCCGCGAACTGTCCGAGGCACTCAAGCGCCGCTGCCTGTTCCTGCATCTCGACTTCCCCGACGCCGAGCTCGAGCGGCGGATCCTCGCGAGCCGGGTGCCGGAGCTGCCCGAGGCAGTGGCCGAGCAGCTGGTCAGGACCATCCGCGTGCTGCGCGGCATGCAGCTGAAGAAGCTGCCGTCGGTCGCCGAAACCATCGACTGGGGTCGCACACTCCTCGCGCTCGGGCTCGACACCCTCGACGACGACGCCGTGCGCGCCACGATGGGTGTCGTCCTCAAACACCAATCCGACCAGCTACGGGCCGCTGCCGAGCTGCGACTGAACTGAAGGACTTCCCCATGGCTGCTGGTGGTCCACTCGCGTCCCGGTCGAAGCCGGGCGGTCCCGCGGCGCCGCACGGGCTGCCGGGGCATCTCGTCGACTTCGTCGAGGCGTTGCGGCGGCGCGGCATCACGGTCGGACCGTCCGAGACGGTCGACGCCGGTCGGGTGATGTCGGTCCTCGATCTGCTCGACCGCGAATCGCTGCGCGAGGGGCTCGCGTGCGCGCTGCTGCGGCGGCCCACCCACCGGCCAACCTTCGACGCGTTGTTCGAACTCTGGTTCCCGGCGGCGGTCGGAAGCCGGGCGGACGGGGCGATCGACACGAGTCTGCCGCGGAACGCGAAGGGCGAGATCGACTACGAGGCGCTGCGCGAGCTGATCGTCGAACTCCTCACCGACGGGTCGCCGGAGGCGATCGAGCTCACCGAGCTCCTGACCGCGCAGATGGTCGAGGAACTCGGGCAGTATCAGTCGGCGAACGGACCGTCGTTCTCGGCGTACCAGGCGCTGCGGGACGTCGCGCCGGAAACCCTGCTGAAGAAAATCCTCGACGGACTCCTGGGCAATCAGCAGGACGCCGACGCCCGGACGACGGAAAGCTACGAATCCGAGGTGGCCAAGCGCACCGCCGCCCAGCGGATCGCCGACTTCCGGAAGATGATCGAGAAGGAGACGCGGCGGCGGTCGGCGGAGAACCTCGGCAAGGAACGGGTGGCGTCGTACGGCGTGCCCCGGCTGGCCGAGGAAGTCGACTTCCTGCGCGCGTCCGACGCCGAACTGACGGCGCTCAAACGCAACGTGACCCCGCTGGCCCGGCTGCTCGCCAGCCGCCTGGCCGTGCGGCGCAGCCGCAACCGGGCCGGCTCGATCGACCTGCGCCGGACCCTGCGCAAGTCGATGTCCACCGGCGGAGTGCCCATCGACCTCGTCCAGCGCAAACCGCGGCGGGCGCGGCCCGAACTCGTCGTGATGTGTGACGTGTCGGGTTCGGTTGCCGGTTTCAGCCACTTCACCCTGCTGCTCGTCCACGCGCTGCGCGAACAGTTCTCCCGGGTGCGGGTGTTCGCGTTCATCGACACCACCGACGAGGTCACCCGCTTCTTCGACGCGGGAGCGGACCTCGGCAGCGCCATGTCGCGGATGATCCGGGAAGCCGACCTCGTCGGTTACGACGGGCACTCCGACTACGGCAACGCGTTCGGGGTGTTCGCCGAGCGGTTCACCCAGAGCATCACGTCGCGGACGTCGCTGCTGGTGCTCGGCGACGGTCGCAACAACTACCGCGACCCGAATCTGGAGGCCCTGGCCCGGCTCGTGTCGGTGGCGAAACACGCGCACTGGCTGAACCCGGAGCCCCGTGGGCAGTGGGGAACGGGCGATTCGGCGGCCAAGGTGTACAACGAGGTCATCAGCATGCACGAATGCCGATCCGCTCAGCAGCTGGCGTCGGTGGTCGCCGGGTTGCTGCCGGTGTGAGCACGTAAGCTCGTCACTCGTGGAACAGGGAGCAGCGGGCGCGCGTCGGCGCCGCCTGGGAGTCATGGGCGGCACCTTCGACCCCATTCATCACGGTCACCTCGTGGCGGCCAGCGAGGTGGCGGATCGATTCAGCCTCGACGAGGTCGTCTTCGTGCCCACCGGCAGGCCCTGGCAGAAGCAGGGGAAGGGCGTCAGCCCGGCCGAGGACAGGTACCTGATGACGGTCATCGCCACCGCGTCGAATCCGCGTTTCTCCGTCAGCCGGGTGGACGTCGACCGGGAGAAGGTCACCTACACCGTCGACACTCTGCGTGATCTGCGCAGCTACCACCCGGACGCCGAGCTGTACTTCATTACCGGTGCGGACGCCCTGGCGAGTATCCTGTCCTGGCAGGACTGGGAGGAACTGTTCTCGCTGGCGAAGTTCGTCGGGGTGTCGCGCCCGGGATTCGATCTCAACACCGAACATCTGGCCGGTCACCTGGACGCATTGCCGGAGGACGCGGTCACGCTGATCGAGATCCCGGCTCTGGCGATCTCCTCGACGGAATGTCGGCGGCGGGCCAGTCGACACCGTCCTGTGTGGTACCTCGTGCCGGACGGTGTGGTCCAGTACATCTCCAAACGGAACCTGTACCGGCCACCGGACTCCGAGCGCCTCGACGGCGCGACGACGATGTCCGAACCGGCCCCGGACAAGACCAAGAGCTAGTCAGCACTTTTCGAACGAACTGGGAGAACATCGCGTGAGCGCAACGACCGAAGCCATCGAGATGGCACGCATCGCGGCAGTGGCTGCCGACGAGAAGCTGGCCTCCGATGTGGTGGTGCTCGATGTTTCCGAGCAGCTGGTCATCACCGACTGCTTCGTCATCGCCTCCGCCCCCAACGAGCGACAGGTCAACGCGATCGTCGAGAACATCGAGGATCGGCTGCGTGAGGCAGGTCACAAGCCGGTGCGACGCGAGGGCACCCGCGAAGGCCGTTGGGCACTGCTCGATTTCGTGGACGTCGTGATCCACGTCCAGCACAACGAGGAGCGCAACTTCTACGCACTCGACCGGCTGTGGAAGGACTGCCCGACCGTGCCCGTCGAGGGTCTCGGGCAGCACGGCCCGGCCGACGCGAACGGTGCGGGCACTGCCGCCGAGGCGGAGGAGTCCGAGCTGTGACGGATGCCCCCCGTGCCCCGCGACGTCTGATCCTGCTCCGCCACGGGCAGACCGAGTACAACGCCGACAACCGCATGCAGGGTCAGCTCGACACCGAACTGTCGGAGCTGGGGCGGTCGCAGGCCCGCGCCGCCGCCACCGCGCTCGTCGGTCGCAGACCGATCTCCATCGTGTCCTCCGACCTGCGGCGGGCCTACGACACCGCAGTGGAGGTCGGCGACAACGCCGGTCTGCCGGTGCAGATCGACGAGCGCCTCCGCGAGACGCATCTCGGTGACTGGCAGGGGCTGACGCACCTCGACGTCGACGCGCGCGCGCCCGGCGCCCGCGCCACGTGGCGCGGCGACGCGACGTGGGCGCCGCCCGGCGGGGAGAGCCGTATCGACGTCGCCCGCCGCAGCAAGCCGGTGGTTGCCGAACTCGTCGAGAAGCACGAGGACTGGGCGGAGAAACCGGTGGTCCTGGTCGCGCACGGCGGTTTGATCGCCGCGCTGACCGCCGCGCTGCTGGATCTGCCCGTCGACCGCTGGCCGGTGCTGGGCGGGCTGGGGAACACCAGCTGGGTGCAGCTGAGTGCGTACGGAAACCCCGATTCGCTCCACTGGCGCCTCGACGTGTGGAACGCTTCTGCGAGTGTGGCCAGTGACGTCCTCTGACGTGGATGCCGGTTCCGGGGCGCGCCCCGTCCTGCTCGTGCTCGCCGATTCGCTGTCGTACTACGGACCCAAGGGCGGTCTCCCATCCGACCATCCCGACATCTGGCCCAATATCGTTGCACGTCAACTCGGTTGGGATGTCGAGTTGGTGGCGCGGATCGGCTGGACCAGCCGCGACGTGTGGTGGGCGCTGACCCAGGACCCACGTGTGTGGTCGGCGGTTCCCCGCGCCGGTGCCGTCGTGTTCGCTGTCGGCGGCATGGACTCCCTTCCGTCCCCGCTCCCGACGGCGCTGCGGGAACAACTGCGCTACGTCCGCCCACCCGCGCTGCGCCGCGTCGTGCGGGCCGGCTACCAGTGGCTTCAGCCCAGGCTGTCTCCGCTGGGGTGGCCCGTGGCGCTGCCCCCGCGGCTGAGTGTCGAGTACCTGGAGAGCTCCCGGGCGGCGCTCGAGTACATGCGCCCCGAGTTGCCCGTCATCGGAACCCTGCCGTCCGTGCATCGAAGCGAGGCCTACGGCAAGGTGCACGCGGGTCGCCCCGGTGCCGTTGCCGCCATCACCGCATGGTCGGAGGAGAAGAACGTGCCCATCGTCGACCTCGCGGAGGCGGTGCGCGCCAACGTCTTCAGCGATCAGGGCAATCCGGACGGCATCCACTGGGGCTGGGACGGACACACCGAGGTGGCCGCGGCGATGCTGACCGCGCTTCGCGCCGCGGGAGTCGTTCCGGACTCCGCCGAGGGCGCGGTTCCGGCCGACCCGGTGTCGAGCGGAGCCGAGTAGTCCGATGCCCGTCGTCGTCGTCACCGATTCTTCGGCCTCGATCCTGCCCGAACTCGTCGAGCAGTACGGGATCCAGGTGGTCCCGCTCCATGTCCTCAGCGGCGGTCAGGATTTCCGGGAGGGAATCGACGAGCTCCCCGAGGATCTTGCCGGTGTCACCACGTCGGGCGCGTCGCCGAGCGAGCTGTCCGAGGCGTACGCGGCAGCGCTGGAGCTGAGTGAGGGCGCAGGCGTTCTCGCGGTACACATCTCCCGGCAGCTGTCCGGCACGTGGGAGGCGGGCCGCCAGGCGGCGCAGGAATTCGACGGCCGGGTGCGGATCGTCGACTCCCAGTCCGCCGGAATGGGATTGGGCTACCCGGTCCTCGAGGCCGCGCGGGCCGCGAAGGACGGTGCGGACCTCGAGACGGCGTACCGGCGGGCGGTCGACGTCGCGAGCCGCGGGCGGTGCCTGATCGTCGTGGACAGGCTCGATCAATTGCGTCGCGGAGGCCGTATCGGCACCGCCGCCGCACTGCTCGGCACCGCACTGGCGATGAAGCCGGTGCTGCATCTCGTGGACGGCCGGCTGGTTCTGAAGGAGAAGACGCGCACCTCGACCAAGGCGATGGCCAGGATGGTCGACGCCGCGGTGGAGCTGGCAGGTCTGGACAGGACGGCCGTCGCTGTGCATCACATGCACGCCCGGCAGCGCGCCGAAGCGGTGGCACAGCACCTGAAGGACCGGATTCCGCAGGTCAGCGATCTCGTCGTCACCGATTTCAGCTCGGTGATCGGTGCCCACGTCGGGGCGGGCGCCATCGGCATCGTGCTGTGCCCGGAACCCGCCCTGCACCACGAAGACCACGATTCATCCACAACTTCGCACTGATCCACAGGCCGGTTCGGAAGTCGGGGCGTCGCGGCAATTCGGTGGGCGGCGCACTCTACCGTCGCGTCCATGGGGATCAGGGAAGAACGTTCCAGGGGCCGGACCCGGCTCGCGTTCCTGACGTCGGGGGAACGCGATGCGGTCCCGCCCGACACACCGGCGGCGCCGGAGTGGCTGGCCGAGCCGAGCGGGACCGTCCTCGACGGCGACACGACGTGGTCCGCCGAACGCCGCCGGGGTGGATTCTCGCTGCCGGACCGGTGGCGGGACGCACGATTCGATCCCGGGCGTTCCGGGGCGTTGGTGCTGATCGTGGTGGGAATCGTCGTCGCGACCGCCACCGTGCTGGGAGTGCGCACCGATCGGCCGGAGGCACAGGCGGTTCCGTCGTTACCCGCTGCCGGAGTGCATTCTCTGACTCCGGCACCGACGAGTCCCGACGCGGCGGCGTCGGCACCCGCCCCGGCGGAGGAGATCGTCGTCAGCGTCGTGGGACTGGTGGCGTCGGCCGGTCTCGTCCGGCTGCCAGCGGGGTCCCGGGTCGCGGACGCTCTCGCCGCTGCCGGGGGAGTGCGCGACGGCGGTGACACCCTCGGATTGAATCTGGCTCAACGACTTTCGGACGGCGATCAGGTTCTCGTGGGTGCCGCGACCACCCAGGCGCCGCCGAGCGCTGTGGGCGGAGCCTCCGCGGGATCGCCGGGGACCGCAGGCGCAGCGGCCGCCCCGGGCGGAGGGCTCGTGAACCTCAACACGGCGACCGAGACGGAACTCGACGCACTTCCCGGTGTCGGGCCCGTCACGGCGGCGGCGATCGTCGCGTGGCGCACGACCAACGGCACGTTCACCGACATCTCGCAACTGGGGGAGGTGGACGGGATCGGGCCGGTGCGGCTGGAGAAGCTGCGCGGCCAGGTCACCCTGTGATGCCCGACGACGAACCGCGGCTCCTCGACCTCCGGCTTCTTCCGTTCGCCGGGATGTGCTGGGCGGCAACGCTGATCGGTATCCACGGCGGCTCCCGGGCGGCGTGGGTTCTCGTGGCAACCCTGTCGGTAGCGGCAGTTCTCCTCGCCGCGGGGTGCGCCCTGCGGGGACCGGGACGGTGGACGGCCGGGGTGCTGGCGGTCCTGCTGTTCGGGTCCTGCTGCGCTGCGGGGACGGCCTGGCGGGTTCAGGCCGTGGAACGGCACCCGATGACCGAACTCGGCCGGAACGAGGCCTGGGTGACGCTCGTCGTCACCCTTGCCGACGATCCCCGGGAGATCGCCGGCTTCGGACGGCACGTCCTCGTGAACGCGGACGTCGTCGAGATCCGCCGGGCCACCGAGACGATCCACTCGGGCGGTGCGGTGGTCGTCCTCGCCCCGGCGGCGGGGTGGCTCGGACTACTGCCGGGGCAGGACGTGGTCCTGCGCGGGCAGGTGGGCCCTCCGCGGCACCGGGACCTGAGCCTGGCCACGGTCCGGGTGTCCGGACCGCCCGCGGCCGTCGGTCCCGCGCCCCCGCATCAGCGGTGGGCCGGCGCCCTGCGTGCGCGGTTCGTCGCGGCCGCCGCCGTTCTGCCCGCCGACGAGGCAGGACTGTTGCCGGGGCTGGTGATCGGCGACACCTCGGCGCTGCCCCGGGAGGTGAAGGACGACTTCACCGCGACCGGACTGACGCATCTCACGGCGGTATCCGGGGCGAACGTCAGCATCCTGCTGGGAGCCGTCCTGCTCGTGGTCCGCGGAGTGGGACTCGGTCCCCGCGCGGGTGCGGCGCTGGCCGCCGCGGCGCTGATCGCATTCGTGGTGATCGCGCGACCGTCGCCCAGCGTGCTGCGCGCCGCGGCGATGGGCTCGGTCGCTCTGCTGGCGCTCGTGACCGGACGGCGGAAACAGGCGATGCCCGCGCTCGCGGCCGGGGTCATCGCCCTGCTGGCGTGGTCACCGGAATTGGCGGTGGACTTCGGCTTCGTACTCTCGGCGACCGCCACTGCCGGGTTGATCGTGATCGCGCCGGTGGGGGTCGACGTGCTGGTGCGCCGCGGCTGGCCGCGGGCGGTGGCCGAGACGGTGGCGGTGTCCGTCGCCGCCTTCGCCGTCACCGCTCCGATCGTGGCCGCGATGGCCGGGACGGTGAGCCTGGTGTCCATCTGCGCGAACATCCTGGTCGCCCCCGTGGTCGGTGTGATCACCGTGGCCGGAGCGATCACCGCGCTGATCGCGGGGGTCAGTGTTCCCGTCGCGGAAGTGGTGGTGCGCGTGACCCAGTGGCCGCTGTGGTGGCTCGTCACCGTGGCCGAGCGAGGTGCGCGGATTCCCGGAGCCTCGATACCGGTGCCCTCCGGGCCCGCCGGTGCGGCGATCGTCCTCGGTGCCGTGGTGGCGCTCGGTGTGACGCTGCGCAGACGCGGACCCCGGCTGGTGCTGGCGGGAATCGCGATAGGTGCGCTGGTGCTGTGGGCGCCGGTCTGGCCGTCGTCGCTGGGGCGCCTTGTGTGATCGCGCCCGAATCCGGGAAACCTTCGCAGAAGTCGAGGAAAGGGACGACGACATGCAGGTGGGGTTCAAGCTGATGGCCGAGACGTTCGATCCGCGGGAGATCGTGCGGCAGGCGGTGGAGGCCGAACGGGCCGGCTTCGACTTCGTCGAGGTGAGCGATCACTATCACCCCTGGCTCTACAGTCACGGTCACTCGGGATTCGTTTGGTCGATGCTCGCGGCCGCTGCTGCACGGACCGACCGGATCGCCCTGGCGACCGGCGTCACCTGCCCGTTCGTCCGATATCACCCCGTGATCATCGCGCAGGCCGCGGCCACGACCGCCGTCCTCAGCGAGGGCCGGTTCACCCTGGGACTCGGTTCGGGGGAACGGCTGAACGAACATGTCGTCGGTGGCGGTTGGCCGTCGGTCACCATCCGGCACCAGATGCTCCGTGAGGCGATCGACATCATCCGTCTGCTGTGGTCGGGCGGCTACCACTCGTACGAGGGCAAACACCTCACCGTGGACGACGCACGCGTCTTCGATCTCCCCGACGTGCCGCCCACGATCGCCGTCGCGGCGGGCGGCACGGAAGCGGTCCGTATCGCCGCGGAACTCGGCGACGGACTCTTCGCCACCGAAGCGGACCCGGACCTCGTGAAGGCCTACACCGGGGCCGGTGGGTCGGGACCCAAGTACGGGGAGGTGCCCCTCTCGTGGGCGCGTGACGAGGAATCCGCGGCCGAGTCGGCGCACCTGTTGTTCCGGTTCGGGTTGACCGGATGGAAGGTTCAAGCCGAACTGCCGAATCCGATCAACTTCGAGGCGGCGTCGTCGTCGATCCGCACCGAGGACGTCCGCGACGCCATGGCCTGCGGGCCGGACGTCCGGCGGCACCTGGAGGTGGCACGCACGTTCGTCGACGCAGGGTTCGATCATCTGGCGCTGATCAACGCGGGGCCGGACGTGGACGGGTTCTTCGAGTTCTTCGCCACCGAGTTGAGTGAGCCGCTGCGGGCGCTGACAACGGCCTGACATCGGCTGTGCTGCTGTAACTTTCGACTCCCCGGCGCACCGCTCGGCACGCTCGGGGCGGCGGGTGCGGAACGCGTTCTGTATCGTTTCGACTTCGATTCCCGATGTGCGTATGCGACACCGAAACACCGACTACCATCCGGTGGCAGATGCCTGAGGTGAACGGTCTTGGAACGCACCCGCATTGGAGGGCGAATGTCGGAATCGGAGCGGACAGATCTCGATGTGGACGACGAACTCGACGCCGGGCAGGTGTGGAGAGCGCAGCGGGTCGTCGCTGCCCAGTCATTGGACGCCGAAGACTGCCGCATGCTCCTGTCCATGCTCGGCATTGCGGGTAACCCCGATGCACCGGAGGTGGACTGACGGCGGTCAGGTCACCTTCCGGTGATGGTGAGCGACGATCTCCTGCGCCACCGTCGCGAGCTTGAGATTCATGTCCTGCGAGGTGGTGCGGAGAATCTCCATCGCCTGAGTCTCGGGGATGTTGTGGAACGCCATCAGCAGACCCACGGCCTTCCCGATTTCACGATTGCTGGCCAGGCCTGCCCGCAGTGTCTCGGCCTCGGCGTGCTCGTGGACGGCCGCCAACGCCACCGCCGCGAACGATGCGAGCATGATGCCCTGATCGACGGACGTGGTGTTCAGCGCTCCCGCCGTGTCGGAGAACAAATTGAGGGCGCCGACCTTGCGCCCGAGGATGACGAGGCGGAATCCGGCCGCACCGCGCACCGGCGTGTGGGCCAGCACCCGCGCCGACAGCCGCGGCCACTGCGACGACGTGGAGAGGTCCGTCTCGAACTGAGGCGTGTCGCTGACGATGGCATCGACGCACGGTCCCTCGTTCTCGACGCGCTCGAACTCGTCGACGCGGGCGGCCACGTCGTCGCTGGCCGCGACCGTCACGTAGCGGGATCCCTCCCGGAGCATCAGGCTCGCGTGGTCGCAGCCCTCGACGAGTAGTGGCGCGGCGTCGCAGATGGCCTGGTGGACGTGCCCGTAATCCTGGCCTGCGTAGAGAAGATCGGCGAGGGTCGCGAACGTCGCGGCCGACCTGCCGACAGCCTGCGAGCGCGTCGTATCGGGCATTGTGTCTCGCATCGGTTCCTCCAGCGTGCGGGCATGTGCCCGGCTCACCGATTCAGTCTGCCAGAGAGGGAGGTCGCCGCAGGTCCGGGCCGCAGGAATTCCCGATCGGACTCCGGGGACGGTGGCCCCGGGCGAAGATGACGTCATGGTTTCGCGCACCGAGGACCCACAGGTGACCATCGGCCAGGGAACGCTGCGGGGCGTCCGCCTCGACGGCGTCCGGTCGTGGAAGGGCATTCCCTATGCAGCACCGCCGGTCGGCGAGTGGCGGCTCCGCTCCCCGCGCGCGCCCGAACCGTTCAGCGGGGTGCGCGACTGTTCCCGGTTCGGCCCGATCGCACCGCAGAACGAGCACGGCCCGCTGCCCATCGATCCCGGTCTGACCCTCGACGAGGACTGCCTCACCGTGAACGTCTTCGCCCCCGCGTCGGATGCCCGGCGACCGCGGCCGGTGATGGTGTGGATCCACGGCGGGGCGTATTACCTCGGTTCGTCCGGACAGCGCATGTTCGATCCGACGCATCTGGTCGAACGCGGCGACGTCGTGGTGGTCACCTTCAATTACCGGCTCGGTGCGCTGGGGTTCCTGGACTTCTCCTCGTTCTCGACCGAGGAGCATCCGTTCGACACGAACCTGGGCCTGCGCGATCAGATCGCGGCACTGACCTGGGTCCGCGACAACATCGCCGCATTCGGCGGCGACCCGAAAGACGTGACCCTGTTCGGGGAGTCCGCCGGTGGCGGTGCGGTCACCACGCTGATGACGTCCCCACCGGCAGAGGGACTGTTCCATCGCGCGATCGCCGAGAGTTCGCCCGCGACGTCCGTATACGGCCGTGATCGCGCCGCGAGCATCGCCGAGTCGTTCCTCGAGTTGCTCGACATCGCGCCCGCCGACGCGGGCCGACTCCGCGACCTGCCCGTCGACGTGCTGACGAAGGCCTGCGTCGAACTCGTCCAGCAGGTGCCCGCGCGGGTCCCGGGCACCCTGGCGGTTGCCCCGACGGTCGACGGCGACGTGGTGCCGCACTATCCCGTCGCGGCGTTCCGCACAGGCCTCGCGCATCGAATCCCGCTGCTGATCGGGACGAACAAGGACGAGGCGTCCATGTTCCGGCTGATGAAGTCGCCCCTGATGCCGATCACCCCGGACGCCGTGCATCAGATGTTCGTGGCGATCGCCGCCGACCATCCCGACCTGCCTGCAGACGAGGAGCAGGAGGTGGCGGCCGCGTATCCCGACTACCCGAAGAAACGCTCGGCCATGGAGATCTCGCGGGACGCCGCGTTCCGGATGCCGACGCTGTGGATCGCGGAGGCGCACAGCCGCGTCGCCCCGACCTGGTTGTACCGCTTCGACTACGCGACACCGTTCCTGCGCGCCGCGCGGATCGGCGCCACCCACGGCACCGAGGTGCCATACGTCTTCGGGAACTTCGGTGTCGTCCCGCACGACCCCACGTTCAAGCTCGGTGGGCACCGAACCGCCGGGCACGTGTCGGAGCGGATCCAGCGACGGTGGCTGTCGTTCGCCACCGAGGGCACCCCGGACGGAACGGGAGCCGAGGTCGGCTGGCCGCCGTACGACGAGGCGGATCGCACGACCCTGCTGATCGGCAAGTCCGACGCGATCGTCGCCGATCCGGACCGGGAACTCCGCCGGGCCTGGGGTGAGGAGGTCATCGGCTTCACCTGAGCGGCGGGGGTCCGGTTTCGTATCCGCGTAACGGGGGATACCTGCTGAATGAGCCCTGCAGCAACGGAATCGGGTCGCGACCTCAGTGTGGGAGTCGAGGAGGAGTTCTTCCTCGTCGACGAGTCCGGTCACCTTTCCGCCGCGGGACCCGACGTGGTGGCGGAGGCCGGCCACGACATTCACGGGCTCCAGCGTGAACTCGCCCGATGCCAGATCGAGACGGCGACCGGTGTGTGCCACACCGGGGAGGAACTGCACGAGGAGCTGCGCAGCCTGCGCCGCCGGCTGGCGAAGGCCGCCGCGGGCCGCGACCTGTTGCTGCTGCCCAGCGGGACGTCCTTGATCGTCGAGGGATTGCCGCCGGCGATCACCCCGAGCCCGCGGTACGAGGAGATGGCCCGCCACTTCGGGTCGATCGTGGACACGGTGACCACGTGCGGCTGTCACGTGCACGTGGGGATCCCGAGCCGCGACGTCGGTGTGCGGGTGAGCAACCTGGTTCGCAGTTGGCTGCCCGTGCTGCTCGCGCTCGCCGCGAACTCGCCGTTCCACAGTGGGCACGACACCGCGTATCACAGTTGGCGGCACATCATGTGGTCGCGGTGGCCGTCGGCGGGACCGCCGCCCCACTTCGACTCCGCGGACGAGTACGAGGCGACGGTCGGCGCCATGATCGGGACCGGTGCCGCCATGGATCGGGGAATGATCTACTGGCACGTACGGCTCTCCGACAAGCAACCGACCATCGAGGTCCGGATCGCGGACGTCGCCATGACCGCGGCGCACGCGGCGCTCTACGCGGTGGTCGTGAAGGGGCTCGTCGGGTGGGCGCTGCGGTCGCTGGAGAACGGCCTCACCGTGCCGTGGCTGCGCGCCGAGCTGCTGCGAGCGCAGTTGTGGCGTGCGGCCCGTGACGGACTCGACGGGGAATGCACGAGCCCGGCCACCGATCGGTCGCTGCCGATCCGCCGGCAGCTGGAATTGCTGAACGAGTGCGTGGCCCCGGGGCTCGGCGCGAGTGATCGGGCGTTCCTCGAGTCGGGGCTCGACACCGTGTTGCGGGAGGGCACGGGCGCCGAGCGGCAACGGGCCGAGTTCGCCCGCGTCGGCACGCTGGCGGCGGTGGTCGACCTCCTGACGTGCGAAGTGGTCAGCTGACCGGGGGTGGCGGAGTCAGCTCGGTGACGCCGGCGGTGGTGGAGCCGATGTAGCCGGGATGCAGCAGTCCGGCGGATCGGACACCCGTGAGCAGAGCGCCGGCGCTGGTGTCCGGTCCGGTGCGCAGCGGTCCGGGGTCGTCGATCAACGCCTCCACGGTCGCGGTGTCGACGAGGCTGAGATCGATGCGCTGTCCGGCGGGTTGGTAGACGGCGAGGACGACCGGGTCGGGGTAGTGGGCCGCGGTGCGGCGCATGACGTGGAAGGCGGGGTCGGTTCCCAGGGCGAGCACCGTGACATGCGCGAACGACGCGAGCCGGTCGGCGATCGCGCGGCCGGCGGCACTGCGCCACGTACGCCCGTACAGGGTGAGCGCGTCCGACAGGTGACGCTGCTCGGTGTCACCTCGCACGCTGCCGCCCGCCGGGTCGAGCAGGGACCGCCAGCGGTGTTCGTAGAAGTCGCACGCGGTCTCGAAGTCGTCGTCGGAGCCGGCCGCCGCGACGTCGCGACACGAGGGCGATGCGGGTTCGAGAACGGATCGACCACCGGCGAACAGCGTCTCGGCGTGTCCGGAGGCCGAACAGCGGGCCACCACGTGCACCGACCATCGGAGGAGTAGCCCGTCGCGGCAGGTGTACCGGAAACTCAGCTCGTACCGTTGCCCTGCCGCGCGATCGTCGTCGAGGTCGATCATGTGCGCGTAGTCCTCGCGGGTGACGCCGTCCACCTCGGTTTCCGCGGTCATATGATCGAGTGTCCACCGCCGACGCGACCGCTGCGCGGCTATCGCCTGTTCGGTCTGCGCGGTCTCGGCTCCGGGGTGTCGGCGAACGTGTCCGCCACACGTGGCACGATCTTCGCGTGAGCACTCCAACTCAGCTCGAACAGCTCCATCTCGTCCTCGGTGACGAGGAGTTCCTCGTCGAACGCGCGGTGTCGCAGGTCATCAGCCAGGTCCGTGCGAGCGCGGACGTGGCCGCGGGCGCGGAGCTTCCGGTCAACCGGTTGAGGGCGGGCGATGCCGGCGCGGCCGAACTCGCCGAACTGCTCAGCCCCTCCCTGTTCGCCGAGGACCGCGTCGTGGTTCTGGAAGCCGCGGCCGAGGCGGGTAAGGACTCGGTGGCACTGATCCTCGACGCGGCCGGCGACCCACCTCCGGGCGTCGTCCTGGTGGTTCTGCACTCGGGCGGCGGACGTGCGAAAGCGATGACCGGTGCGCTGGAGAAACTCGGAGCCGTGGTGCACCCGTGCGCCAAACTGAAGTCCGGCGACCTCATCGGGTTCATCCGCGGCGAGTTTCGCACCCTCGGCGTCCGGGTGTCGCCGGAAGTGGTGCAGAGCGTGTTCGAGGGAGTCGGTTCGAATCTGCGCGAACTGGCCGCCGCGTGCTCGCAGCTCACCGCAGACACCGGCGGAAAGATCGACGTCGCCGCCGTGCAGCGCTACTACTCGGGCAAGGCCGAGGTGAGCGGATTCGACGTCGCGGACAAGGCCGTCGCCGGCGACACCGCCGGTGCGATCGAGGCGCTGCGCTGGGCGATGCTGCGCGGCGTTCCGCACGTGCTGCTGGCGGACGCGCTGGCCGACGCGGTGCACTCGATCGCCAGAGTGGCACCGGCCGGGCGGGGAGACCCGTTCCGGATGGCGTCGGAACTGGGCATGCCGCCGTGGAAGATCAAGAAGGCGCAGGCCCTGGCGAAGGGTTGGACACCCACGTCGGTGGGGGAGGCGCTGCGCATCGTGGCGTCCCTGAACGCCGACGTCAAAGGTGCGGCGGCCGACGCGGACTACGCCGTCGAAAGTGCCGTGGGACGCGTCTCCCGGCTACGCCAGATCTGACGGGGACACGACAACAGCCGCTCGATCCGGGGATCGAGCGGCTGTTGGAGAGCCTACGACGGAAGAACCGTCAGATCTTGTTGATAGCCTGCGCGAGAGCAGACTTCTTGTTGGCAGCCTGGTTGGCGTGAATGACGCCCTTGCTGGCTGCCTTGTCGAGCTTGCGGCTGGTGGCGACGAGGAGCTCGTTGGCCTTGTCCTTGTCACCGGCCGCCGCAGCCTCGCGGAACGAGCGGATCGCCGTGCGCAGCGAGGACTTCACCGACTGGTTACGGAGTCGGGCCGCCTCGTTGGTACGGATCCGCTTCACCTGGGACTTGATGTTGGCCACGCGTAAAATCCTGTCGTCTTAAGCTGGTTACGGTCGAGAAAGCTCTGGGCGCACACATATGCACCGACAGGCGAGATTACCAGTGATCGGTGTCCGATCTCAAACCGGCACCCGGACGCGCCGACAAATCCTGCGGCTGCGCTGCTGAACGGGTGTGCATGTAGCAGCATGTCTGGGATGACGCCCCCAGCATCGAAGTCGTCAACAGTAACGAAATCGTCGGCAACCTCGAAAGCCCCCGTCCGAAAATCGGGGGGAAGCACGCAGGCGGGTGCGAAGGCATCGGGAACCCAGCCGCGGACGCGGGTGACCGCCCGGCCGCGCAAGCCCGTCGAACCCGCCCACGTGTTCGACGGGTACACCGACATCGGGCGCTACGGGCTGGCGTTCGACGAGATGTTCGACCGCGACGGCACCGTCCGCCCGCCGTACAAGGGCGTCTTCAAGGCGCTCGAGCCCGCGGACCGAGCCGACCTCGCCGCCCGATCCGAGGCCCTCGGCAGGGCGTTCATCGACCAGGGCGTGACGTTCTCGCTGTCCGGTCAGGAACGTCCCTTCCCGCTCGATCTCGTTCCTCGGGTCATCGCCGCTGCCGAGTGGACGCGTCTCGAGAAGGGCATCAAGCAGCGCGTCCAGGCGCTCGAGATGTTCCTCGACGACGTCTACGGGGAACAGCGCATCCTGCGTGACCACGTGCTGCCGAAGCGGTTGGTCACCTCGTGCGAGCACTTCCAACGTGAGGCCTCGGGAATCGTTCCGCCGAACGGGGTGCGGATCCACGTCGCAGGAATCGACCTCGTCCGCGACGAGAACGGGGTGTTCCGCGTGCTCGAGGACAACCTGCGTTCGCCGTCGGGGGTGTCCTACGTCATGGAGAACCGCCGCACGATGGCGCGGGTGTTCCCCGACCTGTTCATGTCGCACCGCGTGCGGTCCGTCGGCGACTACGCCTCCCATCTCCTTCGCGCGTTGCGCGCTTCGGCGGCCCTCAACGAGGCCGACCCGACCGTCGTGGTGCTGACACCCGGTGTCGCCAATTCCGCGTACTTCGAGCATTCGCTGCTCGCGCGCCAGATGGGTGTCGAACTGGTCGAGGGCCGCGACCTGTTCTGCCGCGACAACATGGTCTACATGCGCACGACCGAGGGTGAACGGCAGGTCGACGTCATCTACCGCCGCATCGACGACGACTACCTCGACCCCATGCACTTCCGCCCGGACTCCGTGCTCGGGGTGGCCGGCGTCCTGAACGCGGCACGGGCGGGCAACGTCGTCATCTCGAGTGCTGTCGGGAACGGGGTCGGTGACGACAAACTCGTCTACACCTACGTCCCGCAGATCATCGACTACTACCTCGGCGAGAAGCCGTTGCTCGCGAACGTCGACACGTTCCGGTGCTGGCTCGACGAGGAGTGCGAGGAGGTCCTGGACCGGGTCGACGAACTGGTGATCAAACCGGTGGAGGGTTCCGGCGGCTACGGCATCGTCTTCGGTCCCGACGCATCACCCAAGGAACTGAACACGATCGCCCGGAAGATCAAGGCGGACCCGCGCGGGTGGATCGCGCAGCCCGTCGTCCAGCTGTCCACGGTGCCGACCAAGGTCGGGGACGAACTGGTTCCCCGGCACGTCGATCTGCGGCCCTTCGCGGTCAACGACGGTGACGACGTGTGGGTGCTGCCGGGTGGGCTCACCCGGGTGGCCCTGCCCGAGGGGTCGCTCGTCGTGAACTCCAGCCAGGGCGGCGGCAGCAAGGACACGTGGGTGCTCGCGAGCAGGAGCTCCGACGAGGAGCGGGAACTCGCGGGTGAGGAGCTCGTGGCCGAGCCGGCGCAGTCCGCCGAGGCCGAGCAGGGACCCGAACTCAGCACCACTCAACTGCAGCAACAACAGCAACAGCAGCAACAACAGGGCCAGGGAGGTGATCGCTGATGCTGGCGAGGAACGCGGAATCGCTGTACTGGATCGGTCGGTACGTCGAACGGGCCGACGACATGGCCCGCATTCTCGACGTCGCCGTGCACCAACTGCTCGACGACGCCTCGGTGGACCCCGACCGCACGTCCCGGTTGCTGCTGCGGGTGCTCGGCATCGAAGCGCCCGACACGCAGCTCGACGTCCGGTCCGTGACCGAACTGGTGGCGTTCAGCCGCAACCAGGTGGGCTCGATCATCGACTCCCTCGCCAGCGCCCGCGAGAACGCGCGGGGTGCCAGGGAGGTCACGTCCAGCGAGATGTGGGAGTGCCTCAACACCACGTACAACGGTCTCGCCGAACGCGAGCGGGCGTCCAAGCGTCTCGGGCCGCACGAGTTCTTCCGGTACGTGGAGGAACGCGCGGCGATGTTCGCGGGTCTGGCCGATTCGACGATGAGCCGCGACGACGGATACCGCTTCCTGCTGCTCGGCCGCTCGATCGAACGCGTCGACATGCTCGCGCGGATGCTGTTGTCCCGTGCGGGCGACCGCCCGTCCTCGCCGGCGTGGGTGACGGTGCTGCGCTCCGCGGGAGCCCACGACACCTACCTGCGCACGTACCGCGGCGCGCTGGACGCCAACCGGGTGGTCGAGTTCATCCTGCTGGACCGGCTGTTTCCGCGGTCGGTGTTCCACGCCATCCGGCAGGCGGAGTTGTGCCTCGCCGAGCTCGATCACCAGCCCGACAGCCGCGTCGGACACAGGGCCGAGGCGCAGCGTCTCCTCGGCAGGGCCCGGAGCGAACTCGAGTTCCTGCCGCCCGGCGTGCTCCTCGAGGATCTCCAGGATCGGCTCGCGGGGTTGCAGGAAACCTGCCGCGAGCTCGGAGAAGCCATCGCGCTGCAGTATTTTCACGCCGCGCCGTGGGTGGCGTGGACCGATGCACGGGCTGTCGGCGGCGAAGCCGTCGTGGAGGGAGAGCTGTGAGCTGGCGTATGAGAGTCGTGCACACCACCGGGTATGCCTACGACGCACCGGTCACGTCCTCGTACAACGAGGCGCGACTGACCCCGCGCGGTGACAGCAGGCAGACGGTGATCCTGAACCGCGTGGAGACGACGCCGGCGACGCGGTCGTACCGCTACACCGACTACTGGGGCACCGCCGTCACCGCATTCGATCTCCATGCGCCGCACAAGGAACTCGAGGTCACCGGGCTGTCCGTGGTCGAGACCGAACCGTTCTGGGAGCCGGAGGAGAAGGTGGACTGGGACGAGCTGGCCAGCCCTCCGCTCACCGACCGGTTCAACGAACAGCTGAGCAACACCACGTTCGTGCCGCGCAGCCGCAAGCTCGACACCATCGCCCGCGATCTCCGCAAGGGCCGCACCCCCGACGAAGCCGTTGTCGCGGCGGCGGACTGGGTGCATCGGGAGATGGATTACGTTCCGGGGACGACGGGCGTCCACACGTCCGCGGTCGACGCCTGGGCCGAACGGCAGGGCGTATGCCAGGACTACGCGCACCTGACACTGGTCCTTCTGCGCAGCATGGGAATTCCGAGTCGCTACGTGTCCGGCTATCTGCATCCGAAACCCGATGCGGCGGTGGACGACACGGTGGCGGGGGAGAGTCACGCGTGGGTCGAGGCGTGGACCGGAGCGTGGTGGGGTTACGACCCCACCAATGCCGTCGCGGTGAACGAACAGCACGTGTCGGTGGGTATCGGACGGGACTACGCGGACGTTCCGCCGCTCAAGGGCATCTTCTCCGGGGGCCGGGCGACAGATCTCGAAGTCGTCGTGGAGATCACACGCCTGGCGTAAAGTGCCAGCCAGATCTATCTGTGGAAAGCAGGACTAACGATCCATTTCGACGAAGGTGGGTTCATGTCTCCAACCGCACAGGAATACGTAGAAGTCGAACCGATCTCGGATCTCAAGAAATACGTAGCAGAGGCGGTCGGTACGTTCGTACTGGTCTTCGCGGCGGTGGGTACGGCGGTATTCGCCGGAGCCAAGGTCGGGAACCTCGGTGTGGCACTGGCATTCGGACTGACCCTGCTCTTCCTCGTCTACGCCATCGGCCCCATCTCGGGCTGCCACGTCAATCCGGCCGTCACGGTCGGACACCTCGCTCTCGGCCGGTTGTCCGTCGTGAAGGCGGGGTTGTACGTCGTCGCCCAGGTCATCGGCGGACTCGTCGCCGGAGTGGTGATCTACGCGATCGCGCAGAGCCTGCCCTCGTACAACCGGGCGGACGACGGTCTCGGCGCCAACGGCTGGGGCGCCCACAGTCCGTCCGCCATCAAGGGACCGCTCGGCGGGGTCATCGAGAACGGCTACGGCATCGGTGCGGCGATGATCATCGAAGTCCTGCTCACCGCGCTGCTCGTGTTCGTGGTCCTCGCATCCACCGACCAGATCTCCGACGTCCCCCTCGCCGGCGTCTCCATCGGTTTCACGCTCGCCGTGATCCACCTCGTGGCGATCCCGATCGACAACACCTCCGTCAACCCGGCCCGCAGCCTCGCCGTCGCGCCCTACCAGAACGGTGCGCTCGCCCAGCTGTGGTTGTTCATCGTGTTCCCATTGATCGGTGGCGCGGTCGGTGCGCTGGTCTACCGGTCGCTGTTCGGCCGGTACGACCGACTGCAGAGCTGAGCACCGACGAGCGGGGGCCTGCGAGCCGCATGTCTCGCGTGCGTCGTTCTCGCGCTCACCGGGGCGGCTCCCGCGACCGCGACCGCCGAGGACGCACCGCGGCCGGGACCGACATACGTGGCTCTCGGTGACTCCCGCGCGGCCGGGCCGCTCATCGAATTCTCCGAGCACCGCGACCTGTGCCTGCGCTCACCGGACCTGAACTACCCGGCGAAGCTGGCGCACCTGATCGGCGCGGCTACCGTCACCGACGTCACCTGCTCCGCCGCGACACCCGCCCACGTGATCAGCACCCCGCAGTTCGTGGGGACGCATTTCGCTCCGCCGCAGATCGACGCGCTCCGCCCGGACACCGACGTCGTGACGCTCAGCATCGGCGGGGGCGGTTCCAATCATCTGCCCGTGTCGGTGCGCTGCGGCGCCCTTGTGCCCGGCGCGGATGCCGGTTGCCGCGACAACCCGCGGGCGGAGCAACTCACGGTCGAGGGGAT
Organism: Rhodococcus wratislaviensis; assembly: GCF_041228765.1. NCBI lineage: Bacteria > Bacillati > Actinomycetota > Actinomycetes > Mycobacteriales > Nocardiaceae > Rhodococcus > Rhodococcus wratislaviensis. Next base: position 3,625,479 of record NZ_CP150488.1, read on the forward strand.
CGCGACGATGGCGCCCCAGGTCGACGCCGTGGTCGCCGCGATCGTCGCGAAGGCACCGCATGCCGAGGTCTACCTGATCGGGCACGGCGGTTCCGTCGGACGACACGGCTGCTGGCCGAACATGCCCGTGTCCGACCCCGACGCGGTCTGGCTCGAGCGATACTTCGCACGGTTCAACGAGATCTACGTCGAGGCCGCGGCCAGGTACGGCGTGCACTACGTCGACATCGCGCAGGCCGCCGTGGACGGTGGACACGACGCCTGCGCGCCGGCGGGGCAACGGTGGTTCGAGGGCCTCCTGCCGCAGTCACCCGCCGAACCGGCTCATCCCAACGCGCTCGCGATGACCGCGATCGCCGAGATCATCGCCGAAGATCTGGGCGGGTGACCCCTCACTGCCAGCTGAAGTCCGCCCGCAGACGCCGCGCCACGATCTCGAACTTGTCCCGGGCCATGACAGCGCCCTCGCGGCGGATCCCCGCCTCCGGCACGTCCAGCACCCGGTCCAGGCGGATCCAGCTGGGACGGCCCTCCGCATCCCACGCCCCCGAGCCGACCGCGATCCAGTCCCGGTCGCCGTCGTGCTTGCTCTGCGAGGACAGCATCAAACCCAGCAGGGTGTCGCCGTCGCGTCCGACGACGAGCACGGGCCGATCCTTGCCCTGGCTCGGATCCTCCTCGTACGCCACCCACGTCCAGACGATTTCACCGGGATCCGCGCGACCGTCCAGGTCGGGGGAGTACTCGACCCTCCGTGCCCGATGGGCTGTCGGGGCGGAGTTCGCGGTGACCGGACGACCCGGGGCCGGCTTCGGCGCGGCGGCCGTCGACCCGGTCAGGACACCGGCCGCGCGGTCCAGCGCGCCGGACTTCTGCAGCTGCCGGAGAAGCTGCGGGCCCTTGTCCCGTGCAAGTCGGCCCAACGTCTTCCCGATGCTGCTCCACGTGCTCGCCATGGCCGCCGAGCTTAGTGCGTGTATGCCGCAGCAGCCGCAACGCGGTGACTTGGATATCCTGACAGGTGACAGTGGCCCGGAACCGGGCCGGTGCCGGTCCAGGTAAGGGGTCCCCCATCAGCAGCTTCGCCGACAAGACGTTCACGGATCCTGCCCGGATCCGGAATTTCTGCATCATCGCGCACATCGATCACGGCAAGTCGACGCTGGCCGACCGCATGCTTCAGCTCACCGGTGTGGTCGAGGAGCGGCAGATGCGTGCCCAGTACCTCGACCGCATGGACATCGAGCGCGAGCGCGGCATCACGATCAAGGCGCAGAACGTCCGGCTCCCGTGGAAGGTCGGCGACGAGGAGTTCGTCATCCACCTCATCGACACCCCCGGGCACGTCGACTTCACGTACGAGGTCTCCCGCGCACTCGAGGCCTGCGAGGGTGCGGTCCTGCTGGTGGATGCCGCCCAGGGCATCGAGGCCCAGACTCTCGCCAACCTGTACCTGGCGATGGAGAAGGACCTCACCATCATCCCGGTGCTCAACAAGATCGACCTGCCCGCCGCCGACCCCGACCGGTACGCCGAGGAGATCGCGCACATCACCGGATGCGAACCGGGTGACGTGCTGCGCGTGTCCGGCAAGACGGGCATGGGGGTGAAGGAACTGCTCGACGAGGTCGTGCGGCAGATCCCCGCTCCTGTCGGCGACCCGGACGGTCCGGCCCGTGCGATGATCTTCGACTCCGTGTACGACGCCTACCGCGGAGTCGTCACCTACGTGCGCGTCGTCGACGGCCGGATCTCGCCGCGCGAGAAGATCACCATGATGTCGACGGGCACCACCCACGACCTGATCGAGGTCGGCATCATCTCGCCCGAGCCGAAGGCGAGCATCGGACTCGGCGTCGGCGAGGTGGGGTACCTCATCACCGGTGTGAAGGACGTCCGGCAGTCGCGAGTCGGCGACACGGTCACCGCCGCGCGCGGCGGTGCGACGGAACCCCTCGTCGGATACCGCGACCCCAAGCCGATGGTCTACTCCGGCCTCTACCCGCTCGACGGTTCGGACTACCCCGTGCTGCGCGACGCCCTCGACAAGTTGCGTCTCAACGACGCCGCCCTGGCCTACGAGCCGGAGACGTCGGTGGCGCTCGGGTTCGGGTTCCGCTGCGGATTCCTCGGACTCCTGCACATGGAGATCACCCGCGACCGCCTCGAGCGCGAGTTCGGACTCGAACTGATCTCGACGTCGCCGAACGTGGTGTACCGGGTGGTGATGGAGGACGGTTCCGAGCACGTCGTCACCAACCCGTCGTACTGGCCGGAGGGCAAGATCCGCGAGGTCTACGAGCCGATGGTGAAGTGCACCGTCATCGCGCCGAGCGAGTTCATCGGCGCGATCATGGAGCTCTGCCAGAACCGGCGCGGTGAACTCGGCGGCATGGACTACCTGTCCGAGACCCGCGTCGAACTGCGCTACGAGATGCCCATGGGCGAGATCATGTTCGACTTCTTCGACGCCCTGAAGTCGCGGACCAAGGGCTACGCCAGCCTCGACTACGAGGAGTCCGGCGAGCAGCAGGCCGACCTGGTGAAGGTGGACATCCTGCTGCAGGGTGAGGCGGTCGACGCGTTCTCGTCGATCGTGCACCGCTCCGCGGCAGGCGCGTACGGCGGCCGGATGACATCGAAGCTGCGTGAGCTGATCCCCCGTCAGCAGTTCGAGGTGCCGATCCAGGCGGCGATCGGCTCGAAGATCATCTCGCGTGAGAACATCCGCGCGATCCGCAAGGACGTGCTCGCCAAGTGCTACGGCGGTGACATCAGCCGTAAACGCAAGCTGCTCGAGAAGCAGAAGGAAGGCAAGAAGCGGATGAAGACCATCGGCCGGGTCGAGGTTCCGCAAGAGGCCTTCGTGGCGGCGTTGTCGTCCGAATCGGTGGGGGACAAGCCGAAGAAGTAGGCACCGCGACCGCTCGGTTGTTCTCCTCCGTCGACGTCTGATCGAAAGAAGGTAGGTGCGGCACGTGGCCCTCGAAACCTGGCTCACCCGGACACTGGGAATCGAGGTGCCGATCTTCGGCGCCCCGATGGGCGGACGGGCAGGCGGGACCCTCGTCGGGGAGGTGTCGAAGGCGGGTGGGCTCGGCCTGCTCGGCGCCGCGCGCTACGCCACCCCGGAGTGGGTGGCGAAGGAGACGGCGGTCGCGCGGAGCATCGGCGGCGACGCATTCGGGATCGGGTTGATGACCTGGGCGCTCGACGACGACGACGCGCTGCTCGACGCCGCGCTGGCGGAGAACCCGCGGGTCGTGTCGCTGTCGTTCGGTGATCCCGCCCCGTACGTGGAGCGGGTCCACGCCACCGGGGCGCTGGTGGTGTCGCAGGTCAACACGATCGACGATCTGCGGGTCGTGGAGGCGGCGGGAGTCGACTTCGTCATCGCCCAGGGCGGTGAGGCGGGCGGCCACACCGGGCGGATCGGGACGTTGCCGCTGCTGCAGGAGATTCTGGAGGCCACCGCGCTGCCCGTGCTCGCCGCGGGCGGCATCGCGACCGGTCGCGGTCTCGCCGCCGTGCTCGCCGCCGGCGCGGAGGGCGCGATGATCGGGACCGCGCTGCTGGCCAGCCCCGAGACCATCGGACCGGAGTACGCCCGTGACAAGCTGATCGCGGCGGGCAGCGCCGACACCGTGTACACGTCGGTGTTCGACCAGGCGCGCAGCCAGCCGTGGCCGGCCCGCTGGGGTGGACGGGCCCTGAGCAACGAGTTCACGTCGCGCTGGCACGGCGCGGGAGCCCCCGACGCCGAACTCGCCACCGCCTACGACCCCGCGAACCCCGACCTCGGTGTCGTGTACGCCGGGGAGGCGGCGGGCCTCGTCACGTCGGAGCGGCCTGCGGGTGCCGTGGTGCGGCGGATCGCGGCCGACGCGGAGCGGTTGCTGCACCGTTTCGCGGAGTAACCCGTCGCCACCAGCAGCCAGTGGGTCGACGCCCTCCTCGAGTTCGGTGTCCAACCCGTCGCGTATCTGTCCGCGGGCGCGATGGGCGACGAGCGCGGCCTGTACCCCTGGGAGTCGGAGGTCGACGACTCGGCCGTGGAACTCGACCGCGCGAGCATGACGCAGGTGGGTGCGTCGCTGCCGGAAGAGCAGATCGCCGGCTTCGCGCCCGATCTGATTCTCGGCTCGTTCGCCGTCGCCGACCAGGAGGACTTCGACCGGATCAGCAAGATCGCGCCGACGGTCGCCGCGCTGGGCGACGTGCAGGTCGACCCGTGGGAGTCGCAGGTCGAGGTCCTCGGCCGGATCCTCGGTGAGGAGGACCGCGCGGCCGAGATCATCGCGAACACCAACGGGACCGTCGACGGCCTGGCCGACCGGCTCCCCGCACTGTCCGGCAAGACGGCGGTGCTGTCCCAGTTCGTCTTCGCCACCGGACAACTCGTCGTCGTCGCGGATCCCGACGACGGCGCGAGCGCGGTGTTCCGGAGGCTGGGGCTGACATTGCCGCCGACGCTGGTGGAAGAAGCGGGGGCCACCGGCGGCCGCCTCACCCTGAGCCCGGAGCGGGTGGACGCCCTGAACGCCGACCTCGTGGTGATGCTGCCCAACGGCGGCACCCGCGACGATCTGATGCGGTTGCCCGGATTCGCCCAGCTGCCGTCCGTGCAGCCGGGTGGTCTCGCCGTCGAGGACTACGCCACGGTGGTCGGGTTCAACACCCCGTCGAGCCTGTCCCTGCAGTACTCGCTGGGCCGGATCACGCCGCAACTGGAGGCGGTCGGCGCCTGATCACGCCGTGTAGTGGGCAGGGTGGAAGCCGCTCGCCGCGGCCTCCTCGGCGCGGATGACGTGAACGACCGCGTTGATCAACGCCAGATGCGTGAACGCCTGCGGGAAGTTGCCCAGGTGCCGCCCCGACTCGGGATCGATCTCCTCCGCGTACAGCTCGAGGGGGCTCGCGAACCCGAGGAGCCGCTCGCACAGGCGCTTCGCGCGGTCGAGTTCGCCGATCTCCACGAGCGCCGACACGAGCCAGAACGAACAGATCGTGAACGTGCCCTCCTTGCCCGTGAGCCCGTCGTCCGTGGTCTCCACCCGGTAACGCAGTACCAGCCCGCCCTCGGTCAGCTCGTCCGCGATGGCGAGCACGGTGGCGCGGATGCGCGGGTCGTCCGAGGGCAGGAACCGCAAGAGCGGAGCGAGGAGGAGTGAGGCGTCGAGCTCGTCGCTGCCGTACCGCTGGGTGAGGACTCCGCGTGCGTCGACGCCGTGCTCGAGAATGTCGGCCTTGATCTCGTCGGCGAGGTCGGCCCACCTGTCCGCGTAACTCGCCTCGCCCTGCTGCTCGGCGAGTTTCGCGCCCCGGTCGAGGGCGACCCAGCACATGATCTTCGACGACGTGAAGTGCTGCGGCTCGCCGCGCACCTCCCAGATGCCGCGGTCGGGGAGCTGCCAGTGCTCGATCGCCTCCTCGACCTGACGTTTGAGCATCGGCCACAGCGTCTCCGGCACCCGCTCGCGCGATCGCACGTGCAGGTACACGGAATCGAGGATCGTTCCCCAGATGTCGTGCTGGTCCTGGTCGTACGCACCGTTTCCGATCCGCACCGGACGCGCGCCGTCGTGGCCGGACAGGTGCGGCAGCTCCTCCTCGACGAGGGTCCGCTCGCCGCCGACGCCGTACATCACCTGCAGCGGCCGGTACTTGCCGTCGTCGGCACTGGACACGTCGTAGAGGAACGCGAAGAAATCGTCGGCCTCCCGGTCGAGTCCGAGGCTGTACAGCCCCCACAGGGCGAACGTCGAATCGCGCACCCATGCGTAGCGGTAGTCCCAATTTCGTTCACCCCCGGGGGTTTCCGGAAGCGACGTGGTCGACGCGGCGAGCAGCGCGCCGGTGGGGGCGTACGCCAACCCCTTCAGCGCCAGGGCGCTGCGCTGCAGGTAGCCACGCCACTTGTGGTCGGGGAAGCGGCCGGTCGTGATCCATTCCCGCCAGAACTTCGCCGTCTGCCACATCTTCTCGGCAGCCTCGTCGTAGGTCTGCGGCGCAGGCATGTGCGTCCAGGACAGTGCGACGAACACGTTGTCGTCCTCGACCATCCGGGTCCGGGCCCGGGCCTCGCGCCCTTCCAGCCCGAGCTTCATGTTGCTGGTCAGCCGGAGTGTGGGGTGGTCGCCCGCACCACTCGACTTGCAGGTGGCGGTGGCTTCCTCGTACACCTTGCCCGTGTACTCCCACACCGCGTCGCCGCGGTGGTAGTCGAACGCGGGCTCGCAGCTCATCTCGAGATCCACGGTGCCGTTCACGCATTTGACGGTCCGCAGCAGGACGTGTTCGGCATCCCAGTCAGTGGGGGTGCGGCGATGGGAGCGGGACCGCTGCTCCACGTTGTGCCACGGGCCGAGCACGAGTGCGTCGCGGACGATGAGCCACCCCGTCTCGGTCTGCCACGTCGTTTCGACGATCAGTCCTCCCGGGAGGTAGCGGCGGGCGGCGGGCACGTTCTGCCCGTACGGTGCGATCCGGAAGTGGCCCGCGCTGCGGTCGAGGATGGCGCCGAAGACGCTGGGGGAGTCGGGCCGGGGGATGCACATCCACTCGACCGCCCCGTTCCGGGCGATCAGGCAGGTGGTCTCGCAGTCCGACAGGAATGCGTAATCGTCGATCGGCGGAAACGCGCGACGGTGGCGATGCGCGGCGGAGCGGGGCTGGTCGTCCGAGTGCGCATCGAGAGACACCATCTGATCATCATCGGCCGTCGCCGCCGCGGCGTCCACCTGTGCGCCGGCCACGGGCCGGCGAACGATAGGGTGGCACGGTGGACCGGATGGCGAGTTGGTGGGACGGCTTCGAGCTGTGGATCGCCGGGCTCCCGTTCGTTCCGCAGGTCGCCCTCGTGCTGCTGGTGATGGTGCCGGTGTGCCGAGGACTGGCGTGGCTGCTCGATCGTGGCCTGGCCGCAGTCTTCGTCCTGCTCAGGCGGGACGTCTCGAAGGTGGAGGAACCCTGATGCCGCGCTCACGCGTCACACTCGCGCTGCTCGCGCTGCTCGTCCTCGTCGTCGTCGCCTGGCTGGTCACCCGGTAGATCCCGTTCGATGTGGGCCGTTGGTTCAGCCTCTGCTACAGTCCACGGCGTGTCTGAAGCCGCTGTACACCAGGTCCGCCATGAATTGGCGTTGATCGCTGTCGGCATGCTCGCAGTCGCCGACATCGACTGTTGTTGATTTCTCCTCGCACACAGAACCGCGCGCGGGTGACACCACGCACCGCTCGACCGGTCTCGCGCTGCTGATTTTCGTTCGCATTCCTGATTTCCCGCTCGGGCGATCCCTGCGTTCCTCCCCACGCACCACCTCCCACGTTGTTCGCACCACCCCTCTGTGACAGATCCCCAGGAAGGTTTCTCCCATGAAACGCCGTTCTCGTAGTCTTCTCACGGCCCTCGTGACGCTCGGAGCTGTGGCGCTGACCGCGTGCAGCGGCGGCGCCAGCGACACCGCCGGCGCCGACTCGGCCGGTGCCGACGGCAGCGCAGGCACCATCAACCTGTACGCGTACGCCGTGCCGAAGCCGGGATTCGACAAGCTGATCCCCGCGTTCAACGCCACCGACGAGGGCAAGGGCGTGGCCTTCCAGCCGTCCTACGGTGCCTCCGGTGACCAGTCCCGCAAGGTCAAGGACGGCGCCGAGGCAGACTTCGTCAACTTCTCCGTCGAACCCGACATCACCCGCCTCGTCGACGCCGGTCTGGTGGACAAGAGCTGGAACCAGGACGCCTACGACGGGATTCCGTTCGGTTCGGTGGTCACCATCGTCGTGCGCGAGGGCAACCCGAAGAACATCCGCGACTGGGACGACCTGTTGCGCCCCGACGTCGAGGTCGTGACCCCGAACCCGTTCAGCTCCGGATCCGCGAAGTGGAACCTGCTCGCACCGTACGCGGCGAAGAGCAACGGCGGCCAGGACCCGGCCGCCGGTCTCGCCTACATCACGTCGCTGGTGAACGACCACGTGAAGATTCAGCCGAAGTCGGGACGCGAGGCGTCGGAGGCGTTCCTGCAGGGCACCGGCGACGTGCTGCTCAGCTACGAGAACGAGGCGCTGTTCATCGAGGGTAACGGTGACCCCGTCGAGCACGTGACCCCGCCGACCACGTTCAAGATCGAGAACCCGGTCGCGGTGCTGTCGAACAGCAAGAACCTGGAGAAGGCCAACGCGTTCAAGGACTTCCTGTACACCACCGAGGGCCAGAAGCTGTGGGGTGAGGCCGGATTCCGCCCGGTCGATCCCGCGGTGGCCGCGGAGTTCTCGGACAAGTTCCCGGAGCCGGCCAAGCTGTGGACCATCGCCGATCTCGGCGGCTGGTCCAAGGTCGACTCCGAGGTGTTCGCCAAGGACACCGGGTCCATCGCGGTGATCTACGACAACGCAACCAGGTAAGACCGACATGAGCGACACGACGACGGCGACGGGCGGACGCGGCACCACGGTGCCGTCTCCGCCCGTTCCGCCCACGCGCAAGAAGATCGCCCGGGTCACCGGTGCGGTGGGACCGCTCGGCATCGGCATCGCGACGCTCTGGCTGAGCATCATCGTGGTCCTGCCACTCGCCGCGCTCACCGTCGCCTCGTTCGGCGACGGAATCGGCGGCTTCGTGGACGCGATCACCTCGCCCGTGGCGGTGGCGTCCCTGCGCGTCACCGTCGTGGTGTCGGTCGTGGTGGCCGTGATCAACGTGATCATGGGCACGCTCATCGCGTGGGTTCTGGTGCGTGACGAATTTCCCGGCAAGCGGGCCGTCAACGCGCTGATCGACCTGCCGTTCGCGTTGCCGACCATCGTGGCCAGCATCGTGCTGCTGTCACTGTACGGCCCGGAGAGTCCGATCGGCGTCCACCTCAACGCGACGCAGCCCGGTCTGATCGTGGCACTGGCATTCGTGACGCTGCCGTTCGTCGTCCGCTCGGTGCAGCCGGTGCTCATCGAGGTGGACAGGGAAGTCGAGGAGGCCGCGGCTTCACTCGGCGCGGACAACGTGACGATCTTCCGGAGAGTCGTGCTGCCGACGCTGACCCCGGCCATCATCAGCGGCGCGGGGCTCGCGTTCGCCCGCGCGATCGGTGAGTACGGATCCGTCGTCCTGATCGGCGGAAACATTCCCCGAGAGACCCAGGTCGCTTCCCAGTACATTCAACAGCAGATCGAAATCGACAGGCCGGCCGCAGCGGCGGCCGTGTCGGTGGCTCTCCTGGCCATCGCGTTCGTGACGTTGTTCGCCCTCCGGGTCTTCGCCAGCCGGGGGCAGCGTCGTGAGGAGCAGGCGGAATGAAGCTCTCTGGGTCCACCCGGATCACCCTGCGCGCGGTCGCGCTGCTCTATCTGTTCGGCCTGCTGGTGGTGCCGATCGTCATCATCCTGTTCCGCACGTTCGAGAACGGGATCGGCGCCTTCGTCCAGTCGATCAGCACACCGGCCGCGATCTCCGCGCTCAACCTGTCCCTGCTGATCGTGGCGATCGTCGTCCCCGTGAACGTGGTATTCGGGATCGTCACGGCCCTCGCGCTCGTCCGGGGCCGCTTCCCCGGCCGCGGTCTGGTGCAGGCGGTGGTCGACCTTCCGTTCGCCGTCTCGCCCATCGTGGTCGGCGTGTCGCTGATCCTGCTGTGGGGTGCCAACGGCTGGTTCGGCGGGCTCGAATCGCTGGGGTTCAAGGTGATCTTCGGGCTTCCCGGCATGGTCATCGCCACCCTCTTCGTGACGTTGCCGTTCGTCGTGCGGGAGGTCGAGCCCGTCCTGCACGAGATCGGCGAGGAGCAGGAACAGGCCGCCGCGACGCTCGGTGCGAGCCGCTGGCAAACGTTCTGGCTGATCACACTGCCCGCCATCCGCTGGGGCCTCACCTACGGTGTGGTCCTGACCGTCGCCCGTTCGCTGGGCGAGTTCGGAGCGGTGATCATGGTGTCGTCGGGCTTCCCCGGTGTATCCCAGACCCTGACCCTGCTCGTTCACTCGCGCTACATCGACGACCACAACACGTTCGGGGCGTACTCCGCAGCCACCCTGCTGATGGGCATTGCGCTGATCACCCTGCTTCTGATGACTCTGCTCGACCGCAAGAGGAGCACCACATGATTACCGTGACCGGCGCCCGGAAGAACTACGGGTCCTTTGCTGCTCTCGACGACGTCTCCATCCACATCCCCTCGGGTTCGCTGACCGCGCTCCTCGGGCCCAGTGGTTCGGGCAAGTCGACGCTGCTCCGATCCATCGCCGGTCTGGAGTCCCTCGACTCCGGCACCGTCGTGATCGGCGGGAACGACGTCACCGACATCTCCCCGCAGAAGCGGGACATCGGCTTCGTGTTCCAGCACTACGCGGCGTTCAAGCACATGACGGTGCGCGACAACGTCGCCTTCGGTCTGAAGATCCGGAAGCGGCCCAAGCCGGAGATCGACAAGAAGGTCAACGAGCTTCTCGAGATCGTCGGCCTCGACGGCTTCCAGCACCGGTATCCGGCGCAGCTGTCCGGCGGTCAGCGTCAGCGGATGGCGCTCGCGCGGGCCCTGGCCGTGGACCCGAAGGTGCTTCTCCTCGACGAGCCGTTCGGCGCGCTCGACGCGAAGGTCCGCACGGACCTGCGCACCTGGCTGCGCCGGTTGCACGACGAGGTGCACGTGACCACCGTGCTGGTCACCCACGACCAGGAGGAGGCCCTCGACGTCGCCGACCGGATCGCCGTCCTCAACAAGGGCCGGATCGAGCAGATCGGCGAACCGGAGGACCTCTACGACCGTCCCCACAACGACTTCGTGATGTCGTTCCTCGGGTCGGTGGCCAAGCTCAACGGTCAGCTGGTCCGACCGCACGACATCCGTCTCGGCCGCGACCCCGACCTGGCCCTCGCCCAGGAGGCCGGCACGGCCGAGTCGCTCGGCGTCACGCGGGCCACCGTCGAGCGCGTGGTGCACCTGGGGTTCGAGGTGCGGGTGGATCTGCGGAACGAGGCGACCGGTGAACCCTTCTCCGCGCAGGTGACCCGCGGCGACAGCGCAGCACTCGGCCTGCAGGAAGGCGAGACCGTGTACGCGCGGGCCACGCGGGCTCCCGAACTCCCGGAGGCCGAAGTTCCGGTCTCCCTGTAACTCCCCGCCGATGTAGGAGGCGACTGTGGCGACCCCGGTGAATCCCGTCCGTGACAACGTTCTGATCGTGCACTGGCACGATCTGGGCCGTCACCTCGGGTGTTACGGCGCGTCCGGGGTGCGGAGTCCGAACCTGGACCGGCTCGCCGCGGAGGGTGTGCTGCTGACCGACGCGCATGCGGCGGCGCCGCTGTGCTCGCCCTCGCGTGGCGCCCTGTTCTCGGGCCGGTACCCGCACAGCAACGGACTGATCGGCCTCGCACACCACGGCTGGCAGTACCACGACGACGTCCGCACGCTGCCGTCCCTGTTGGCGGAGGCGGGCTGGTACACGGCTCTGTTCGGGATGCAGCACGAGACCGCGTATCCCAAGCGGCTCGGCTTCCACGAGTACGACGTGACGAACTCGTACTGCGAATACGTCACCGACCGTGCGTCGCGGTGGCTGGCGCGGTTCCCTCCGCAGCCGTTCCTGCTGACCGCGGGGTTCTTCGAGACCCACCGCCCGTACCCGGTCGACAGGTATGCGCCCGCCGACCGGGAGGGTTTCGACGTTCCGTCGTACCTGCCCGACCGGCCGCAGGTCCGCGAGGATCTCGCCGGATTCCACGGGTCGATCGAGGTGGCCGATGCGGCCGTCGGCCGGTTGCTGCAGACGCTGGACGACGAGGGGCTCGACGACAGCACGTGGGTCGTGTTCCTCACCGATCACGGCGAGGCGTTCCCCGGTGCGAAGTCGACACTGTATGCGCCGGGCACGGGAATTGCGGCGATCGTCCGCCCACCGCGGAGGCTGCGGGCGGCGCCCCGCGTCTACGACGACCTGTTCAGCGGGGTGGATCTGGTTCCCACCCTTCTCGATCTACTCGGCGTCCCTGTCCCCGCGGCCGTGGAGGGTGTCTCCCACGCCGGGCAACTGCTGGGCCGGTCCGAGTCGACGGCGCGCGACGTCCTGTTCACGGAGAAGACCTTCCACGACAGTTTCGATCCCATTCGCGCGGTGCGCACCAAGCAGTTCAGCTACATCGAGAACTACGCACCTCGGCCCAAGCTCGATCTGCCCCTCGACATCGAGAACAGCCTCTCCGGTGCTGCATTGGGCACCGAGCATCTCCGGCCGCGTCCGAGTCGGGAGCTCTACGACCTGGCCGCCGATCCCGACGAGCGAGACAACCTGGCCGACACCGAGGACTTCGCCGGGACACAGGCCGAGTTGGCGCTGCAACTCGCGACGTGGCGACGGGCGACCGGCGACTCGATCCCGAGCGAGGAGGAGGGAACCGCGTACGCCCGGAAGGCCATGGAGGAATATCTGGCCACTCTCGGCCGGGTGCCGGACGTGCGTTCGGCCTACAGTTCGGAACGCGGAATCCTGGACGAGCCGAGGGGCGGCGTCGCGACGTAGCCGCCGGGTTGCCGGCGGATGATGACGGTTCCGTCCTCGCGACCTGCGCGGCAGTGGTGCACTGGAAGCGTGAGCGTCGACTGCCCGCGGTGCACCCCGCCGAAGCTGCTGCGCGAGATGGTGCACCGCCTCGGCCGCTCGGCGACTCTGTCCGGGTCCGGCGAGGCAGCGGTGACGGGGATCAGCCAGGACTCTCGTCTCGTCCGGGCCGGCGACGTGTACGCGGCGTTGCCGGGCCGGCACCGACACGGGATCGAGTTCGCGGTCGAGGCCGCGTCGCGTGGCGCTGTCGCGATGCTCAGCGACCGCGAGTCGGACGTCCTGCCGACGATCGTCGTCGACGATCCGCGGCTTCTCCTCGGTCCGCTGGCGGCGTGGGTCTACGGCAATCCGTCCGAGTCGCTCGACGTCTACGGCGTGACCGGGACGAACGGGAAGACCAGCACCGCGTATCTGCTGGACGCGGGACTGCGTGCCGCAGGTGTCGCCACCGGCATGATGACGGGGATCACCGTCCGGGGACCGAACGGGTCACGCACCGCGACCCGGACGACTCCCGAGGCGTGCGAACTCCAGCAGACACTCGCCGCGTTCGCCGAGCACCGGACCGGCGCCGTCGCGATGGAGGTGTCGAGCCACGGCCTCGCTCTGCACCGCATCGACGGAACGTCCTTCCGGGTGGGGGTGTTCACCAACCTCGCCCGCGACCATCTGGACTTTCACCCCGACATGGACGCGTATTTCGCGGCGAAGGCCAGATTGTTCGAACCGGGGCACTGCGCCGCGGCAGCCATCGGCATCGACGACGAGTTCGGACGCCGCCTCGCCGCCACGGTCACCGTGCCCCGTGTGACGTTCTCGTCGAGGTGCACGGCGGCCGACGTCCACGCGTCCGCCGTGCACGCGGACGAGGGCGGCACGTCGTTCACGCTCCACGGCGCCGGGGCACGGACACCGGTGCGGCTCCGGCTACTCGGAGTGCATCAGGTGGACAACGCACTCGCGGCGCTCGCCGCCCTCGCGGCTCGCGGCGTGGACCTCGACGCGGCGGTCGCCGGGATCGAGAACCTCGACACCGTGCCCGGACGCCTGGAGGCGGTGCACGCGGGCCAGCCGTTCCTCGCATTCGTCGACTACATGCACAACACGGCCGGACAGCGACGCCTGTTTCCGTACCTCCGCTCGCTGACACGAGGCCGGGTCATCGCCGTCGTCGGGGCGACCGGTGAGCGCGACCCCGGTAAGCGGGTCCCGCTCGGCGCGACCGCAGCCCGTTTCGCCGACACGGTCATCGTCACCGACGAGAGTCCGTACTCCGACGACGCGCACAGCCTGCGCGAGGACGTGGCGCGGGGAGCACGCAGTGGTGGCGACGCCGAAGTGCTCGTCCTTCCCGACCGCGCCGAGGCGATCGTCGCCGCCGTCACCCTCGCCGCACCGGGCGACGTCGTGGTGGTCGCGGGCCGTGGGCACGACCGGGTTCAGGCGTACGGACCGCGCCGGCGTGTGTTCGACGACCGGGTCGCGCTCCACGACGCACTCCGCCGGCTCGTCGCAGGTTAGGCCAGTAGCGTCTCGTGCCGGGCGAGTTCGGCGAGAATCCGCGCGACGAGGTCGTCGAGATCGGCGCCGGTGGTGTCGAACGCGAGATCCGGGTTCTCGGGGGCCTCGTACGGCGCGTCGATCCCGGTGAGGCCGCGGAGTTCGCCTGCCCGCGCCCTGGCGTAGAGCCCCTTGGGGTCCCGCCGTTCGCACTCGTCGACCGGCGTGCTCACGTGGATCTCGAGAAACGGCAGTCCCGCGGCCTCGTTGAGCGCCCGCGCGATCGCGCGGTCCGAGCGCAGCGGCGACACCATCGACGCGATGGCGACCACCCCGGCGTCCGCGAACAACCGGGTGAGGTGCCCGACGCGGCGGATGTTCTCGGCTCGGTCGCCGGGGGAGAATCCGAGGTCGTCCGAGATGCCGTGCCGCACGTTGTCGCCGTCCAGCAGGTAGGCGGTCCGTCCGGCGTCGACGAGGGTCCGTTCGAGCGCGACCGCCACCGTCGACTTGCCGGACGCCGGCAGCCCGGTGAGCCAGATGGTGGCGCCGCGCTGCCCGGTCGCGGACCAGCGCCGATCCCGTTCCAGCGACGACGGGTGCCACTTGATGTCGTGCCGGGTCTGCTCGCCGGGCACGACTTCCCGGGCTTCGCTGACGGTGCCGGCACCGACGGTGTCGTTGCTCTGCTCGTCGATGAGGATGAACGCGCCGGCATCGCGATTGGTGGCGTACGGGTCGGGGAGCACCACCGTGCTCGTCCGGAGCGTGATCCGGCCGATGTCGTTGAGGGCGAGTTCGCTGGGGGAGTCGTGTTCTTCGAGGGTTTCCGGGTCGAGCCGGGTGTGCAATTCCTGAACCGTCGCGCGCACGGTGCGGCTGGTGTGCTTGAGCGCCACCCGGTCGCCTGCCCGCAGCGGTGTCTCGCTCAGCCAGCACACGGTCGCGTCGATCTCGCGGGCCGGGGCGGGTGCGGTCGCGGCGGCGGCGCTCACGACGAGGTCGCCGCGGGCGACGTCGAGGTCGTCCGCGAGTTCGAACGACACCGACAGCGGGGCCACTGCGACGGACCGGTTCGGATCGAGGGTGTCGAGGGTGGTGACCGTGCTGCGGGAACCCGCAGGCAGGACCACCACCTCGTCGCCGACGGACAGGGTGCCGGCGGACAGCCGGCCGGTGTAGCGGCGTCGCCGGTCGTCCGTGGGACGCGCCACCCACTGGATCGGCAGTCGCAGTTCGGACGCGACGGCGGACGGCGCGGCGAGTTCCACCTCCTCGAGATACTCGAGGATCGTGGGCCCGTCGTACCAGGGTGTCGAATCCGACCGCGTGACGACGTTGTCGCCGCGGGTGGCGGACACCGGGATCACCGTGAGGTCGCGGCCGCCGAGGCGCTGCGCGAGCAGCCCGAGTTCGGATTCGACTTCCTTGAACCGGGTCTCGTCGAAGTCGACGAGATCGATCTTGTTGACCACGGCGACCAGGTGCGGCACGCCGAGAAGGTCGGCGATCCGCGCGTGGCGGCGGGTCTGCCGGAGCACCCCGGCGCGGGCGTCCACGAGCAGCACGGCCACGTGGGCGTTCGACGCACCGGTGAACATGTTGCGGGTGTACCGTTCGTGCCCCGGCGTGTCCGCGAGCACGAAACTGCGGGTGGCGGTGGAGAAGAACCGGTACGCCACATCGATCGTGATGCCCTGTTCGCGTTCGGCGCGCAGCCCGTCGGACAGGGCGGCGAGGTCCGCCTCGCCGTCGGTGTTCGTCACCGCCTCGAGATGGTCGGTGGGCAGGCTGCCGGTGTCGTGGAGGAGCCGTCCGATCAGGGTGCTCTTGCCGTCGTCGACGCTGCCCGCGGTGGCGAGCCGCAGCAACTGACGGGGCCGGCTGGTGGTGGTCATCAGAAGTACCCCTCGCGCTTGCGGTCTTCCATCGCGGCAACGGAAGTTCGGTCGTCGGCCCGGGTCTCGCCGCGCTCGGAGACCGTGGCCGCGGCGATCTCCTCGATCACGCCGGCGACGTCGTCGGCGTCGGAACGCACGGCACCGGTGATGGTCAGGTCCCCGACCGTGCGGTACCGCACCCGGAGCCGTTGCACCAGTTCGTCTTCGGTGGGCAGCGTGTACTCGGACAACCCCAGCAGGATGCCGTCGCGCTCGAACACCTGCCGCTCGTGGGCGAAGTAGATCGACGGCAGCGCCAGATTCTCGAGTTCGATGTAGCGCCAGATGTCGAGTTCGGTCCAATTACTCAGCGGGAACACGCGAACCTGCTCACCACGGCGGATCCGCCCGTTGTACAGCGACCACGGCTCGGGCCGCTGCGCACGCGGATCCCACTGCCCGAACTCGTCGCGGAAGCTGAGCACCCGCTCCTTCGCGCGGGCCCGTTCCTCGTCTCGGCGCGCACCGCCGAACGCGGCGTCGAAGCGATGCTCCTCCAGGGCGTCGAGCAGGGTGCGGGTCTGCAACCGGTTGCGGGACGTGCCCGGACCGCCCGATTCGGCGACGCGACCCTTGTCGATCGACTCCTGCACCGACGCGACGATCAGCCGGTGACCGTCCTCGGCGAGCCGCCGATCACGGAACTCGATCACCTCGGGGAAATTGTGGCCGGTATCGACGTGCAGGACGGGAAACGGCAACGGGGACGGCCGGAACGCCTTCTCCGCCAGTCGCAGCAACACGATGGAGTCCTTGCCCGCCGAGAACAACAGCACCGGTCGCTCGAGTTCCGCGACCACCTCGCGGATGATGTGCACGGCCTCCGCCTCCAGCGCGCGGAGTTCGTCCACCCGTGCGGCGCCGACGGTGATGTCACGCGGCGCCGCGGCGCCGACGGCGGTCACAGCGGGAGTCCGTTCACGGCGGCTTCGGACCGATACCGCTCGACCCACTCCTTGGAGCGGCCGTCGCTCTGCCGCTTCAGCGGGGGCGGGGGAGCGAGATCGGCGTCGAGGCCGAGTTCGACGAGCACCTTCGCCGCCGTCGCCTGCGGCGCCGCCACGAGATCGTCGAAACCGATGTCGATGTGGTCGAGTCCCTCGACCTCGAACCAGTTGCGCCACTGCTCATCTTGATCGCGCAGAATGCGGACGAGGTGTGCGATGCCGCCCGCGTGGTACTCGGCGCCGTCGTGCGGGGCGGGCGGGGTGGCGTCGTCGCGCCACACCTGAGTTTGCACCGCCCGCCACATCGACACCGCCTGCGCGACGACGTCACGCCGGTAGACGTGGATGAAGGCGAGGTCGCGGCCCAGGAGGTCGTCGAGGGCGGACCGCAGGTCGTTGCCGGACCGGTCCGCAAGTCCGGCGGCGCGGTCGAGGACGAGCGGCACCTGGTTCCACATCAGTTTTCCGCCCCACACCCCGTTGGGGGTGCGACCGAGGCTGAGCAGTTGATCGCGCCACTGCTCCGCGCTGCGGGTGTCGGCGGTCCCCGGTTCGAGCGGGGCGAGCAGTGAGAGCACCGCCTCGTCGGTGACGCCCTCGAACCACTGCCGCGGCTGCGGCGAACGACTGGTGGACGGCAGGTACTGGAAGAACTCCTCGGGGTTGCCGGCCACGGTCGTGGCGCGAAGGGATTCGACGAGCAGGGTGCTGCCGCTGCGCTGTGACGCACAGACGAGATATGAGCGTGGCTCCGACATGCCGGAAACTATAAACGCGAAATTCGGTGCCGAAATCGGGACGAAATCCAATTATCGTGATTGAAACACTTGGCATTTTCTGCTTCGTGTGAGTCGTCGATATCGGCGACGTGATGCTCGTAATTCGGCAGGTAGAGACAGTTTTCTGGCGAGCGAACTCGGTTCACTCCTCGCCCGGGGAATGGCGCCGCGACGGGTGAATATGAATCAGGCTGATCGAAAGAGTGAAACGGACGCTGCCGTGTTCAGCCTTTTCGGCAGATGAGCACCGGGCACCGGGCGTGGTGGATGAGGCTCTGGCTCGTCGAGCCCACGATCGACGCGGTGAACGGATTTCGCCCGTGGCTGCCGACGGCGATCAGCTGCGCGCCGAACGAGTATTCGAGCAGCACCTTCATCGGCCCACCACGCTCGAGGCAGCGCGTGACCTCGACATCGGGGTACTTCTCGTGCCACCCGGCGAGGCTCTCGGCGAGCCAGGCCTCCTCGTGCTGGACCAGATCGGACCAATCGGTGAAGCGTCGTTCCTCCGAGTACCACGCACCGAGGGTGGAGTGCTCGGCCCACGTGTGCACCGCGACGAGGGGAGCGCCGAAGAACGCCGCGAACTCGAACGCGTGGGCCACCGCCATGTCGCTCAGTTCGCTGCCGTCCACACCGACCACGACGGGGCGGGTTTCGCTGACCTCGTGGCCCTGGATGCCGCGCCAGACGACGACCGGGCATTCGGCTCGATTCGACACGCGCACGACATCGGAACCGGCAACCACCGATTTCATCTCGCTCGTGGCCGCGGGCCCGAGAACCAGCATCCGGGCTGTCTTGGACAGTTCCACCAACGCGTGGGCGGGCGGACCGGGGTGGGTACTGCGCTCCACCTCCAGGTCCTGCTGCCCGTCCAGGACGATGCGCTCGGCGGCGTCGAGGAACTCATCGCCCTCGGGATGACCGTCCGCGGAATTCGGATGCTTGGGTACCACGTGGACGAGGCGCAGCGGCTCCTCGAAGCGCCTCGCGGCGGATGCAGCCCACGCCGCCGCCTCCAGCGCGCCGTCCGATCCGTCGATGCCTGCCACGATGCCGCGTCGAATCCGTGCTGTGCTCATGGGGGTGCTCCTCACCTCCATTCCAGTTTGGTCCAGGTCGGCAGCGACGCGCCAGAGGTAAATCGGTCGGCAGCCGATCCCGCCGCGTTCTCGATGCGATCGACGTGGCCCGCGGGATACTCGAGTGACCCGCGAGCGACGACAGCCAGAAGGAGCAGGCCACCATGAAGAAGCGGACGAGCGGCTCGGAAGAGGGAGGCGGAGGCGACACTCCCTCGCAGTTGATAGATGCGCGCATCGAGGAGCTGGGTGACTGGCGGGGCGACACGCTCGCCCGGATCCGCGCCCTCGTCACGAAGGCCGACCCCGACGTCGTCGAGGAGTGGAAGTGGAGAGGGGTGCCGGTATGGTCGCACGCCGGAATGATCTGCACCGGTGAGACGTACAAGAATGCGGTGAAGGTGACGTTCGCCAAGGGTGCGTCGCTGGACGACCCGTCCGGCCTCTTCAACTCCGGTCTCGAAGGCAACACCCGGCGTGCCATCGATCTCCACGAGGGCGACACGATCGACGAGAAGGCGTTCCAGGCGCTCGTCCACGCCGCCGTGGCCCTGAACACCTCCTAAAGTACGGGCCAAGGGTTTTCGGCCGTTGCGACCCGGTTCACCTGGGGTTTTCCCGTGTTTCGGTGGCACGGTGAACCGGAGGCGCGGGTGAACCGTGTGTACTGCTGGGAGGTGGTGACCGATGGCGGATGCCCAGACCGAGCTGATGCACGCCCTGTACGAAGAGCATGCCCCCGCAGTGTGGCGGTATGCCCTGCGGCTGACCGGCGACCGCGCCCGCGCCGAGGACATCGTGCAGGAGGTACTGCTGCGAGCCTGGAAGCATCCGAACGTGCTCGACCAGTCGGAGTCGTCGGCGCGGGCGTGGCTGTTCACGGTCGCCCGGAACCTCGTGTTCGACGAGCACCGCAGCGCACGCTCCCAGCGTGAGGTCGGGATGAGCTCCACACCCGAGCGCGCCGCACCGGACAGCTCGGACGGCGCACTCGACGCCTGGATGATGGGTGATGCGCTGGCCCGGCTCAGCCCCGACCATCGTGCGGTCCTCGTTCTCGGTTACTACCGGGGAATGTCCACCCACCAGATCGCCGACGAACTCGGAATACCGGAGGGAACGGTGAAATCCCGCATGCATTACGGATTGCGGGCCCTTCGATTGGCTCTGCAGGAAATGGGGGTGACCCGATGACGTTCGACGACTTCGAGTCGCACGAGGATCCCTACGTCCGCTGGGACGCCGCTTACGTGCTCGGTGCGATGTCCCCGAGCGATCGGCGCGAGTACGAGGCCCACCTCGCCCATTGCGCGCGGTGCTCGCAGGCCGTGTCCGAATTGGCGGGCATGCCCGGGTTGCTGGCCCTGATCACGCCGGAAGAGGCGTTCGGCACGCTGTCCGGGACCGATGCGTCCGAGGACGAGGAGACGCCCGCACCGCGTGTGCTGACCCAGTTGGTCGGCACGGTGCAGCGGCGCAGACGCTACCGGCGAGCGGCAACGGCCCTCGCCGCGGCGGCCGCCGTGGTCGCCGTCGCCGTCCCCGTCGGGGTGCTGGTCACGCAGGACCGGACCCCGTCCGCCCCGGTCACGGCCATGCCCGTCCCGAATCCCGCGAACACCACCGAGGCGGTGTTCACACCCGTGGTCCCGACGACGATCACGGCGAGCGCGTCCATCGCGTCGACGTCCTGGGGCACGGTCATCTTCGTCGAGTGCTCCTACGAGGACACGTGGCCCGGCGACGGTCGCTACGGCGCCGACACCGAGGGGTACGCGCTGACCGTCACCGATCGTTCCGGAGTCGTGACCACACTGGCCACCTGGACCGGTGAGGCAGGCAGGACGGTGCGGCCCACAGCCACCACCAGCCTGCCCGTCGACGCGATCGCGAGCATCGACGTCCGATCCGACGACGACCACCAGGTACTGCTGACCACGGCGTTGTGAGCGGGCCGCCAGGGAGTCGGGTCGGTTTTCGTACCCGCTGCACGCTTCACCGCCGTGTTTCGTTCGTCACGAACGTTTCCGGAAAAATGTTCTGCCACCGGTGAACCCGACCGGTCCGTGGTTCGTGTGTATATCCAGTGGGTGACCGCAGGTCGCCCCGTCCGATCCACGACACGGGGGTCTGCCGATGAATCTCACGGATCACGAGCCACGGAAAACCGGTCGGAACATGCGCGTCGCCGACTACATCGTCGCGGCGCTGGCCGCAGAGGGTATCGAGCACGTCTTCGGTGTGGGAGGCGCGAACATCGAGGATCTGTACGACGCGCTGCACCGCTCCCGCGACGTCGAGGGCGTCGTCGCCAAACACGAGTTCTCGGCGACGACGATGGCCGACGGGTATGCCAGGACGTCGAACCGGATCGGTGTGGTCGCCGCGACGTCGGGCGGGGGTGCGCTCAATGTGATCGCCGGTCTCGGTGAGGCATTCGCGTCCCGTGTGCCGATCCTGGCATTGGTCGGGCAACCGCCGACGACGCTGGAAGGGATGGGCGCATTCCAGGACACGAGTGGACTGGCGGGGTCGATCGATGCGTCCCGGTTGTTCGGTGAGGTATCCGTGTACTGCGCGCGCGTCGACTCGCCGCTCGACCTCGAACGCCAGCTCGCCGAGGCGCTCGCCGCCGCGCGCCGCGGCGGACCGGCGGTTCTCCTGCTGCCGAAGGACGTTCAGCAGGCGATCGGCGAGTTCCCGGAACCGCGCCGATCGGTCACGACCACACCCCGCACCACCACGACGGACCTCACGCGGCTCGCCGAAGCGCTGCGCGACGACTACGGCCGCATCACTGTCATCGCCGGCGACGAGGTCGCGCGAGCCGGCGCGCGAACGGAACTCGCGGAACTCGCCCACGTGCTCGGTGCCCGGGTGGCCGTCACGCCCGACGCGAGGGACGTGCTCGATCCTGCGGCGCCCGGGCGACTCGGGGTCACCGGCGCGATGGGGAATCCGGATGTCGTGGACGCACTGCAGGATTCCGACGTCTGCCTGCTCGTCGGCACGCGACTGCCGGTGATGGCACGGGGAGGTCTCGATGCGGTGCTCGAGAAGACGCTGGTGTACAGCGTCGGTTCGGCGACGCCGTATCTGCAGACCCATCACGTGTCGACGCGGGATCTGCGGGCGACACTGTGTGGGCTCGTCGCCGAGATCGGACCGGCGGCGACGCGTCCGCCCGTCGCGCAGTGTGATCCGACCCCGATCGACGTGCCGCCGTCCGGCACGTCGGGTCTGCGCTACACGGACGCGGTGAAGGCGCTCGCCGCGGTGATGCCCGCGGGCGCCGATGTGTTCGCGGACGCAGGAAACACGGGTGCCGCTGTGGTGCATCACCTTCCGGTTACCGCCGGAGGCCGGTTCGTGGTGGCGCTCGGCATGGGCGGGATGGGCTACACGTTCGGCGCCGCGATCGGTTCCGCCTTCTCGCGCGGCCGCCGCACGTTCGTGATCGCCGGCGACGGTGCGTTCTACGCGCACGGGCTCGAGATCCACACGGCGGTCGAGTACGACGTGCCGGTCACGTTCGTCGTGTTCAACAACAACGCCCACGCGATGTGCCTGACCCGCGAGCAGGTGTACTTCGAGGGCACCTACACCTACAGCCGGTTTCGTCCCGCACACATCGCGGCGGGAGTCGGCGCACTGTTTCCCGGCTTGCCGTCCCACACGGTCGACACGCACGCCGGCCTGGCCGACTCGCTCCGGGCCACGGCCGACTCGGCGGGGCCCGCTGTCATCGAAGTCGCCTGCGACGCCGACGAGTTGCCGCCGTTCCTGCCGTTCCTGCCCGCACGACGCCCGACCGAGAGATCCGAATCCCGAGAAGGAGCCCGCCGATGACCGCTCGAGAGATCGCCCCGCTGCCCGACCTTCCCGCCGACCTGCCCGGCCTCGTCCGCATCGAGACCTCCGACCGTCAGGCGACGACACCGATCATCATGGACATGCTGAGGTCCGTGTATCCGCACGACCAGGTGTTCGGAAAGTACTGCACTGTCAACGAATACATCGACTGCCCGCCGGACGAGGTGTTCCGGTACCTCTCCGACACGCGCAGCCTCGAGGAATGGACGTACAGCCTCCGGGGATTCACCCCGGCCGGTGAACCCGGGCTGTGGCTCGCGTACGACCGCCTGGGCGACACGACCGAGATCTACACGCGCACCGTGGCACACCCGGCCGCGATGACCGTCGATTATCACTGTGCCTGGGACCAGGGCAAACACCTGTGGATGGTGTATCTGATGCGCGTGGTGGACGCGCGTACGGTCCTGGACGTCGACGGATCGGTCGTGCTGTGGACCAATTGCCACCATCCGTTCTACGACGACAATCCCTACCCCGAGACCGCTCCCGCGGACCGGGTTCCGTGGGTGGGCGACTTCTGGGACATGTTCGCCGCCGGACACCAACTCGAGATGAGCAATCTCAAGGCGATCTGCGAATACCGGTGGGCGAACGACCTGCCCGTGACCCCGACCTGGATGAGTGAGTGAGACATGGACACCGTCAGCCTGATCGACATTGCCGGCTACCTGCCCGAGAACCGTGTGGGAGCAGACTATTTCGCCCAATTCGCCGCGTCCGATCGGCTCGCCGAGAACATCATGTTCCGGGCGCCGAAATTCCGCCACCACATCGCGAGCGACGAGAACGCCGTCGACATGGCGGAACGTGCGATCGCCCCACTGGTCGAGCGGAACGGCGCCGAACTCGTGTCCAACGTGGACATTCTCATCACCCACACCCAGCTGCCCGACGTCCCCATCCTGGGCACCGGCGGGGAACTCGCGCGCCGGATGGGAATCACCCCGGACTGGGTGGTGGACCTGCACAACGGCGGCTGCGCGTCGTTCGTGTACATGATCAAACTGGCACGTCAGATCATGCAGACCGGTGACGCGTCGACCGCCCTGATCGTGTCGGTGCAGAACAGTGCGGGCCAGATCTTCACGCAATCGAACGTGCGCGCGCTGGCACAGTCGGCGGTGCCCGGTGACGGCGCGGGCGCGTGCCTGCTCGTGAAGTCGGAGGCCGCGCCGGTGCTCGGGCTCGAATGCCGGACCTACCCCGAGTTCGCCGGGGACATGACGGCCGCCGTCGATCCGCCTCGCAAGTACTGGGAGGCGGGAACCGGCCAACTGCACATCGGGTTCACCGAATCGAGGATCGCGAAGGTCTTCGCCCGCGGGAACCGGCTCGTCCCCGAGGTGGCACTCGCGGTGTGCAAGCAGATCGGCATCACCACCGACGAGATCGACACCCTGGTCACCAACCAGCCCAACCGGCTGTTTCTCCGCAACTGGCGGGACGCACTCGAGCTCCCGGCGGAACGACACCCCGACACGTTCGACGAATGCGGGAACCTGTTCGGCGCCGCGATCCCCGTCACCCTCGACATCGAGAACCGGGCAGGCCGCATCCCCAACGGCTCGCTGGTGATGATGTCCGCGTTCGCCCAT
Organism: Rhodococcus wratislaviensis; assembly: GCF_041228765.1. Lineage (NCBI taxonomy): Bacteria > Bacillati > Actinomycetota > Actinomycetes > Mycobacteriales > Nocardiaceae > Rhodococcus > Rhodococcus wratislaviensis. The sequence goes on from NZ_CP150488.1 coordinate 3,649,755, forward strand.
GCCGGCGACTTCGCCGGGGCCGGGGCGATCCGATGGGGCGCCGCCCCGGCGGGGGTGTGAGATGACCACCCCGACCCTCGCGGGACCCGGTGTGAGATTCGATCTCGCGCTGAGCGAGAACCCGTTCGCCCCGTTGCCCTCCGTGCTCGACGCGCTCGACGGTGTGATGCGCCGGGCACATCGGTATCCGGAGTTCCTGCCCGACCGGCTGATCGAGGTCATCGCGGATCACGAAGGGCTCGACGCCGATCAGGTGGTGGTGGGCGCCGGTGCGACCGGCGTCGCACTGCAGATCATGCGCTCCGTCGCCGGGCCGGGGCAGCGGATCGTGTTCACCGCCCCGACGTTCGACGGGTACCCGATCATGGCGCGCATCGCGGCACTCGACGCGGTGCCGATCCCGATTCTCCCGGACGGCGGGCAGGATCTGGCCGCGATGGCGGCCGCGATCGACGACCGCACCCGGCTCGTCGTCGTCTGCCGCCCGCACAATCCCACCGGAACCCTCGTCGGCACCGCCGAGCTGGCGGAGTTCCTCCGGCGTGTGCCGAAACGGGTGGTCGTCGTCCTCGACGAGGCCTACGTGGAGTTCGTCGACCGCCGACTGGCCCTGGACGTGCATCGCATCATCGCCGAACATCCGAACGTCGTGTTCCTGCGAACGTTCTCCAAGGCGTACGGTCTGGCCGGGTTGCGTATCGGATTCGGCTTCGCGAATGCGGCTCTGGCGCGGACGATTCGAACGCTGCAACTGCCGTTCGGGATGGGCGGCGCCGCCGTTCCCGCGGTCACGGCGTCGTACGCCGCCGAGGGCCAGTTGCGTGCCCGGGTGGCCGCCATCGTCGCCGAACGTGACGAACTGTGGCGCTCGGTGAGGGCGGCGGGAATTCCGGTCCCGCGCAGTCACGCCAACTTCCTGTACATCCCCGGAGAGGCGGTCGGTGACGCATTGGCCCGCGCCGGCATCCACGCGCGCACCTACCCCAACGGTGACGCCCGGATAGCGGTCGGGAACCCGGACGCCGGGCGTGCGGTGATCGACGCGCTCAGGCCGACAGTGCCCGGTACCGCTGCAGCTCGCTGTGGGTCTGCGAGTACCGGTCGAGCATGACGTCGAGCAGCCGGGGGTGCGGTCCGATGGTGGCCGCGTAGGTGAGGCCGGGTCCGCACGATTCCGCCGCACGGCTCAACCGGTCCGTGAGCAGTCCCGGAGCCAGGAACCACGGTGCGATCACGATGCGCTCGGCCCCAGCCTGCCGCAGCGTCGAGATCGCCTGCTGCACCGTCGGTTCCGCCGACGTCGCGAAACACGTCACCGCTCCCGACCAACGGGTGCCCGCGACGACCGATCCGGCCAGCTCGCGGGTGCGGTCGTTCGCGGCCGGGTCGGAGGAGCCGACCGCGGCGAGGACGACCCCGAGACCGGACTCGCCGGCGGAACCGCCGGCCTCGCCGATACGGTCACGGACGGCCTCGACCAGCCGCGCATCGTGACCGAGTACGTCGGCCTGCCGGACGTGCAGGTGGGGGTGGCGGAGGCGGGCGGCGTCGAGGAGTGCCGGAAGGTCGACGCGTGCGTGGAACGCGCTGCCCAGCAGCATCGGAACCACGACGGCGGAGGAATGCCCCTCGGCGGCGACCGCGTCGATCACCTGGTCCACGGACGGTGCGTTGAGGTCGAGGAAACACAGGCGGACGTCGAGGTCCGGTTGCTTCGCCCGGAGCGCCGACACGGCAGCCGCCACCACCCGCGCACTGCGGGGGTCGCGACTGCCGTGGGCGACAGCGATCAGCGGGGTCATCGCACTAGACGCGCTCGCCGAGCTCCACCGCTGCGATGGCATCTCCGACGAGGCCGGCCGCGAGCGTGTTGCCGCCGGCCGGATCGATCAGCAGGAAGCTGCCGGTGTGGCGGTTCACGGTGTAGTCGTCCGCGACGATCGGCTCGGCGACACGCACCGAGATCTTGCCGATCTCGTTGAGTTCCAACGACTCCGGGCTGGGCTCCGAGGTGAGCTCCTGCTCGTTGAAGCGCTCGACGAGCGTGCCGACGATGGCCTGCGTGGTGCGGGTGCCGTGCTTGAGCAGCAGGCGCGCGCCGGGACGCAGCGGCTTCTCGGCCAGCCAGCAGACCGTCGCGTCGAACTCGCCGAGCGGCTCCGGGGCGTCGGCGGGGGAGGCGATGACGTCGCCGCGGGAGACGTCGACGTCATCGGCCAGCACGAGAGTGACGCTGCGGCCGGCGTGGGCGCTGTCGAGTTCGCCGTCCGCGGTGTCGATGCGGGTGACCGTGGTGCGGACACCCGACGGCAGGATCACGACCTCGTCGCCCGGGGTCACCTCACCCGCGGCGACCTGTCCGGCGTACCCGCGGTAGTCCGGGAACTCCGCCGTTCGCGGACGGATCACGTACTGGACGGGGAAGCGGAGACCGACCCGGTGGGGTTCGGCGTCGACGGGCACCGACTCGAGGTGCTCGATGAGCGTGGGGCCGTCGTAGTACGGGGTGTTCTCCGAACGCACCGCGACGTTGTCGCCGTGCAGGGCCGACACCGGGATCTCGACGACGTCCTCGGACGCCCAGCCGAGCGAACTGGTCAGCGAGTTGAACTCCGCCGAAATGTTCGCGAACACGGTCGCCGGATCCTCGACGAGGTCGATCTTGTTGACGGCCAGCACCAGCTTGGGGACGCCGAGCAGCGCGAGAACGGCGGCGTGCTTGCGCGTCTGGGAAATGACACCCTTGCGGGCATCGACCAGCAGGATCACCATCTGCGCGGTGGACGCGCCCGACACCGTGTTCCGGGTGTACTGCACGTGCCCGGGAGTGTCGGCGAGGACGAAGGAGCGGCGGGGGGTCGCGAAGTACCGGTACGCCACGTCGATCGTGATGCCCTGTTCACGTTCCGCGCGCAGGCCGTCGACCAGCAGGGACAGGTCGGGGGTGGACAGCCCCTTGTCGACCGATGCCCGGGTGACGGCGTCGATCTGGTCGGCGAGAACCGATTTCGTGTCGTACAACAGACGGCCGACGAGGGTCGACTTGCCGTCGTCCACACTGCCGGCGGTGGCAAGCCGAAGCAACTGCGTGCTTCGCGGGCTACGCACGTGGAGGTCGCTCATGATCAGAAATAGCCCTCTCGCTTGCGGTCTTCCATGGCCGCTTCGGAAACTCGGTCGTCGCCGCGGGTTGCGCCGCGCTCGGTCAGCCGGGACGCTGCGACCTCGGCGAGAATCGCCTCGTTGTCGCCGGCCTCGGAAAGAACTGCGCCCGTGGTGGACCCGTCGCCGACGGTGCGGTACCGCACCGACAGCGTCTGCAGGTCCTCACCCTCGGACGGTCCGCCCCACACGCCGGGCGTCATCCACATGCCGTCGCGCTGGTACACCTCGCGCTGGTGCGCGTAGTAGATGCTGGCCAGTTCGACGTTGTCACGGGCGATGTACCGCCAGATGTCGAGTTCGGTGAAGTTGCTGAGCGGGAAGACGCGGACCTGCTCACCGGGGGAGTGCTTGCCGTTGTACAGGTTCCACAGTTCGGGGCGCTGCTTCTTCGGGTCCCACTGGCCGAAACTGTTGCGCAGCGAGAAGATGCGCTCCTTGGCCCGGGCCCGCTCCTCGTCGCGTCGAGCGCCACCGAAGACGGCGTCGAAACGGTTCTCGGCGATGGCGTCGAGCAGCGGAACGGTCTGGAGGGGGTTGCGGATCCCGTCGGGGCGCTCGGTGAGCCGGCCGTCGGCCAGGTAGTCCTCGACCTTCGCCACGTGCAGGCGCAGGTTGTACTTGGACACGACGTGATCGCGGAAGTCGAGGACTTCCTGCAGGTTGTGTCCGGTGTCGACGTGCAGCAGCGCGAACGGCAGCGGTGCGGGCCAGAACGCCTTGATCGCCAGGTGCAGCAGCACCGTGGAGTCCTTGCCGCCGGAGAACAGGATCACCGGGCGTTCGAACTCGCCCGCGACCTCGCGGAAGATGTGGATGGCTTCCGACTCGAGCGCGTCGAGCGTGTCGAACTGCGCCCCGTCCAACTGCGGCCGGAGGGCGGATTCGGCGAGGGAAGTGGAGATGTCGATGGTCATGAGGCGTGCAACCCGCATTCTGTCTTGGCCTGACCGGCCCAGCGGCCGCTGCGCGGATCGCTGCCGGGGGCTGGCTTGCTGGTGCACGGAGCGCACCCGATGGACGGATAGCCCTCGTCGACGAGCGGATTCACCAGAATCGAGTGCTCGTCGATGTAGGACTGCATGTCTTCGTCGGACCACGCGGCGATCGGATTGATCTTCACCAGGCCGAACGCGTCGTCGAACGAGATCAGGGGGGCATTGGCGCGGGTGGGCGCCTCGACTCGCCGGATACCGGTGACCCACGCCTTGTAGCCGGACAGGGTCTTCTTCAGCGGGGCGACCTTCCGCAGTGCGCAGCACCGGTTGGGTTCACGGGCGAACAGATCCTTGCCCTCCGCCGCGTCCTGCTCGGCGACGCTCGCCTCGGCCCGCGCGTTGATCATGTTGACGCCGTACACCTGCTCGACGGCGTCGCGGGTGCCGATGGTTTCCGCGAAGTGGTAACCGGTGTCGAGGAACAGCACGTCCACGCCGGGATGGACCTGGGCGGCGAGGTGCACCAGAACGCCGTCCTGCATGTTCGAGGCGACGATGTAGTCGCTTCCGAATGTCTCTTCCGTCCACCGCAGCAGTTCGTGCGCGGAGGCACCCTCGAGGCTTGCCGCGCCCTGCGCGGCAAGGAGGCGAAGGTCGTCCTGGGTGGCTGTGGCGAGATTCAACGCAAGTCTCCTTCGTCTGCGCGGACGACCCATTCCGCGAAGCGTTCACCCTCGTTGCGGTGCTTCACGAAGTGGCGGACGACGCGATCGATGTAGTCACCGAGTTCGAGGCTGGTGACCTTGTGCTGGCGGAGCTTCCGGCCGAAGGCCGAATCGAATCCGAGGCTGCCACCGAGGTGGACCTGGAAGCCCTCCACCTGGTTGCCCTCGCCGTCGTCGACGAGCATCCCCTTGAACCCGATGTCGGCGATCTGCGAGCGGGCGCAGGAGTTCGGGCAGCCGTTGATGTTGATCGTGATCGGCACGTCGAGCTGCGCGTTGATGTCGGCGAGCCGCTGCTCGAGTTCGGGGACGAGAACCTGCGAGCGCTTCCGCGTCTCCGCGAACGACAGCTTGCAGAACTCGATGCCCGAGCACGCCATCAGGTTCTTGCGCCAGTGCGACGGACGCGCGGGCAGGCCCACCTCGTCCAGGTCGGCGATCAGCTGTTCGAGCTTGTCGTCGGCGACGTCGAGAATGATCAGCTTCTGGTACGGCGTGAAGCGGATCTTGTCGCTTCCGGCGCGCTCCGCGGCGTCCGCGACCTTGGCCAGGATCGTGCCCGACACGCGGCCGGCGATGGGGGCGACGCCGACGGCATTGAGACCGTTGCGGGTCTTCTGCACACCGACGTGGTCGATCGGGCGGGTGGGCTTCTCCGGCGCGGGGCCGTCGATGAGCTTGCGCTTCAGGTACTCGGTTTCGAGGACCTCGCGGAACCTCTCGATGCCCCAGTCCTTGATCAGGAACTTCAGGCGGGCCTTGTTCCGCAGCCGGCGGTAGCCGTAGTCGCGGAAGATCGACACGACGGCCTCCCACACGTCGGGAACCTCGTCGAGCGGCACCCAGACACCGACCCGCTGCGCCATCATCGGGTTGGTGGACAGTCCGCCGCCGACCCACAGGTCGAGGCCGGGACCGTGTTCGGGGTGGTTGACCCCGATGAACGCGACATCGTTGATCTCGTGCACCACGTCCTGCTGACCGGAGATCGCGGTCTTGAACTTGCGCGGCAGGTTCGAGTACTCGGGCTTGCCGATGTAGCGGCGGACGATCTCGTCGATCGCGGGAGTCGGGTCGAGGACCTCGGTCAGCGACTCGCCTGCCAGCGGTGAACCCAGGACGACGCGGGGGCAGTCACCGCACGCCTCGGTGGTCTTGAGGCCGACACCTTCGAGGCGCTTCCAGATCTCCGGGACGTTCTCGACCTCGATCCAGTGGTACTGGACGTTCTCGCGGTCGGAGAGGTCGGCGGTGTCGCGCGCGAACTCGGTGGAGATCCCGGCGATGGTGCGGAGCTGCTCGACGTTCAGGGCGCCGGCGTCGCAGCGGACCCGCATCATGAAGTACTTGGCCTCGAGCAGGTCGATGTTCTCGTCACCGGTGAACGTGCCGTCGTAACCCTGCTCGCGCTGGGTGTAGAGACCCCACCAGCGCATACGGCCACGCAGGTCGCCCTTGTCGATGCTGTCGAAACCCTGCTTCGAGTAGATGTTCTCGATGCGGGCCCGGACGTTGAGCGGGTTGTCGTCCTTCTTGGCCTGCTCGTTGGCATTGAGGGGCTCGCGGTAACCGAGGGCCCACTGGCCTTCGGCACGTCGCCGGGCCGGCTTCGCCGTGCGCGTACGCGCGGGTGCTGCGTCGACGGCAGCGGGGGAGGCGTCGGTGGTCGACGTCATGGAGCACTCCTGAATCTCAAGATGCACCGGCTGAGGCCGAGGAGGAGGGCTGGTCCTCGCTCGGGGCATTCGAATCCGGCCGGAAGTCGAGAAGAATGATGAACGGGCTGACAGGCTGAATTACTGCGCGATACAGGGCAGACAACAACAGCTGCAGACACGCTTGAGATCGACGTGACGACGCGCCACAAGTCGCACTCCGGGTCCGGTCATGCCGACCATTGTGCCACGTCAGATCGCTCACGCAGAGCCGGGCACCGATTTCCACCATTTTTGCGGGAAATATCACGAGGAGGGGCCCGCGACGGTCGGGTGGGGAGCGAAGGCCGCCGACCATGGACACTGGAAGGGTGAACGGAACGAGCACCACCACGGTCGGTCGCGACGAGGCGGCGGCATTCGCGCTGCCCGGGAGTGCGCTGGCAGGTGTGGGGACCCGCCCGTTCGGGATCTACGTGCACGTGCCTTTCTGCGCCACACGCTGCGGATACTGCGATTTCAACACGTACACGGCAGGTGAGCTGGGGACGTCGGCGTCGCCGCAGTCGTGGATGGAGGGGTTGCGCCGCGAACTCGACCTCGCCGCGCAGATGACGGGCGCCCCGGACGTCGACACCGTCTTCGTCGGCGGCGGCACGCCGTCACTCCTCGGAGGCGACGGACTGTCGGACGTCCTCAGTGCGGTCCGCTCGAGTTTCGGGCTCGCGAAGGGCGCCGAAGTGACCACCGAATCGAACCCCGAGTCCACGTCGCCGGAGTTCTTCGAGCAGTTGCGTGCGGGTGGATTCACGAGAATCTCGCTGGGCATGCAGTCGGCGGCGCAGCACGTCCTGAAGGTGCTCGACCGCACCCACACACCGGGACGTGCCGTGGCGGCGGCGCAGGAGGCGCGGGCCGCCGGGTTCGAGCACGTCAATCTCGACCTCATCTACGGAACTCCGGGGGAGCGCGACGCCGACCTCGACCTCTCGCTGGACGCGGTGCTGTCCGCCGGGGTGGACCACGTGTCCGCCTACGCGCTGATCGTCGAGGACGGCACCGCGCTGGCGAGGAAGGTGCGCCGCGGCGAACTGCCCGCGCCCGACGACGACGTCCTGGCGTCGCGATACGAGCGCATCGACGCTCGGCTCGCCGACGCGGGCCTGACCTGGTACGAGGTCTCCAACTGGGCATCGGCTGACGCCGCGACGGGGGAATCACGCTGCCGGCACAACCTGGGGTACTGGGACGGCGGGGACTGGTGGGGCGCCGGGCCGGGCGCGCACAGCCACGTCGGCGGTGTGCGCTGGTGGAACGTCAAGCATCCGGCGCGCTACGCGGACCAGCTGGCGGCCGGAAGCCTGCCTGTCGGTGGAAGCGAGCAGCTGACCACGGAGGACGTCCACGTCGAGCGGGTGATGCTCACTGCGCGGCTGCGGACGGGACTTCCGGTGGCGGAACTGGATGCCGCGGAGCAGCGCGCGGCCGAGACGGTGGTGGCCGACGGACTGCTGGTGCGCGAGGGCGAGCACCTGGTGCTGACCGACCGTGGGCGGCTCCTCGCCGACGCCGTGGTCCGGACGGTGCTGCGCTAGCGGTCAGGCCGTGACGATGCCGGGCATCTCGTCGTAGTCGAAGACGCGGGCGTGCAGCACGACGCGGTTCCGCAGAGCCGAGCGCACGGCCCGGTGCAGGCCGTCTTCGAGGTAGAGCACCCCGTGCCACTGGACCGCGTGCGGGAACAGGTCGCCGTAGAACGTCGAGTCCTCCGACAGCAGCCGGTCGAGCTCGAGAACCTTGGTCGTGGTGACGATCTCGTCGAGCCGCACCTGCCGGGGTGGGATCTTGGACCAGTCGCGCAGCGACAACCCGTGGTCCGGGTACGGCTTGCCGTCCATGACACCTTTGAAAATCATCGCCTCGTCATCCGCCCGTGGTCGTTTCCTCTGCCCGTCTCCGGTCACCACAGTAAGGCCTGAACCGGTATCGGCGGCGCGACGATTAGACTGGACCGAGCCGAGATGCACGTGCAACTGCACGTAGCTCAGGGGATGTGGCGGCCGATCCGAACGAAGGTTCGGTGACGCCGCTGCTCGTGATGATCGAGAACTGGAGGTGGACGGCGATGTCGAGTACGGACGACAGACGGTTCGAGGTTCTCCGCGCCATCGTCGCCGACTACGTCTCGACCCAGGAGCCGGTGGGATCGAAGGCGCTGGTCGAGCGGCACAACCTGGGTGTTTCCAGTGCGACGGTCCGCAACGACATGGCGTTCCTCGAGAGCGAGGGCTACATCGCCCAGCCGCACACGAGTTCCGGCCGCGTTCCCACGGACAAGGGCTACCGGCAATTCGTCGACCGCATCGCCGACGTGAAGCCGCTGTCGACGGCGGAGCGGCGCGCGATCCTCGATTTCCTCGAGTCCGGGGTCGACCTCGACGACGTTCTCCGGCGCGGTGTGCGCCTGCTCGCGCAACTCACACGCCAGGTCGCGGTTGTGCAATATCCCACACTCTCGGCGTCGTCGGTCCGGCACCTCGAGGTGGTCGCGCTGACACCGGCCCGTCTGCTGCTCGTGCTCATCACCGATTCGGGCCGAGTGGATCAGCGCATCGTCGAACTCGGCGACGTGCTCGACGACCAGGACCTGGCGCGGCTGCGCGGACTGCTCGGGGGCGCGCTCGACGGTAAGCGGCTGGCGGCGGCGTCCATCGCCGTCTCGGAACTCGCCGACGAGGCCCCGGAGGATCTGCGCGATGCCGTGATCCGATCGGCCACCGTGCTGGTGGAAACGCTCGTCGAGCATCCCGAGGAGCGGCTGGTTCTCGGCGGCACCGCGAACCTGACCCGCAACGCCGCCGACTTCTCGGGAATCAGCGGATTCCCCGGTTCGCTGCGTGCGGTCCTCGAGGCGCTCGAGGAGCAGGTAGTGGTGCTCAAGCTGCTCGCCGCCACGCAGGACGCGGGCACCGTGACGGTGCGGATCGGCGAGGAAACCCAGGTGGAGCAGATGCGCGGCACCTCCGTCATCTCGACCGGCTACGGTGCGGCAGGCACCGTGCTCGGCGGAATGGGCGTGCTCGGACCCACCCGAATGGACTATCCGGGAACAATCGCGTCGGTGGCAGCCGTTGCGAGATACATCGGCCAGGTGCTCGCCGAGCGGTGACGGCCGGCCCCGGCGACAGCGCCGCCGTGGGCGAGCACACGTACCGGTAGCGAGATAACGAAGTAGAGAAGGACGAGAGACTCAACGTGGCACGGGATTACTACGCAACGCTCGGCGTCGATCAGAAGGCGACCGATCAGGAGCTCAAGCGCGCGTACCGCAAGCTTGCGAGGGAACTGCATCCCGACGTGAACCCCGACGAGGCGGCGCAGGCCCGGTTCCGGGACATCTCGACGGCCTACGAGGTGCTGTCGGATCCGGAGAAGCGTCGCATCGTCGACCTCGGCGGCGACCCCCTCTCCTCGGGTGGCGGCGGAGGCGGTGCCGGCTTCGGCGGTGGTTTCGGTGGCGGCCTCGGCGACGTGTTCGAAGCGTTCTTCGGCGGCGGAGGCGGTGCAGGCCGCGGGCCGCGCGGCCGCGTCCAGCCGGGCGCCGATTCCCTCCTGCGCACCAGGCTGACGTTGGCGGAATGCGCGACCGGCGTGAGCAAGCAGGTCACCGTCGAGACGGCGATTCTGTGCGACAGCTGCACCGGTGCGGGCACCAACGGCGATTCCAAGCCGGTGCGCTGTGAGACCTGTGGCGGTGCGGGCGAGGTCCAGTCGGTGCAGCGTTCGTTCCTCGGCCAGGTCATGACGTCACGGCCGTGCCCCACCTGCCGCGGCGCCGGCGAGACGATCCCCGACCCCTGCCACAAGTGTGGCGGCGACGGCCGGGTGCGCGCCCGCCGCGACATCACGGTCAAGGTGCCCGCGGGCGTCGCAGGCGGAATGCGGATCCGGCTCGCCGCGCAGGGCGAGGTCGGCCCCGGTGGCGGACCGGCAGGTGACCTGTACGTCGAGGTGGTCGAGCAGGCACACGAGGTGTTCGTGCGCGACGGCGAAGACCTGCACTGCACGATCCGGGTTCCGATGATCGACGCCGCCCTCGGCACCACCGTGACGATCGACACGATCATCGACGGGCCCAAGGAGATCACCATCGAGCCGGGAACCCAGCCGGGATCGGTGACGGTCCTGCGCGGGCACGGCATGCCGAAGCTGCGTTCCGGCATCCGCGGCGACGTGCACGCGCACCTCGAGGTCGTGGTTCCGTCGCGTCTCGACCACAAGGAGACGAAGCTTCTCCGCGAACTCAAGGACCTCCGCGACCGCGACGTCGCCGAGGTCGTCTCCACCCAGTCGCAGCACAGCGGCGGATTGTTCTCACGCCTGCGTGAAGCGTTCAGCGGTCGCTGACCGTGGCGGCGACGGTCTTCTTCCTCGACCCGCTGCCCGAGGTGGGGAGCACCGCGGTCCTGGACGGTCCGGAGGGCAGGCATGCCGCGACGGTGCGCCGGATCGGTGTCGGGGAGAGGATCGTGCTGGCCGACGGCCAGGGTGGTCTCGCCGACACCGAGGTGACGGCGGCCGGGAAGGACCGGCTCGAACTCACCGTTCACGAGCGTAGTCAGGTGTCGGCACCGTCCCCGAGTGTGACTGTGGTGCAAGCGCTCCCGAAGGCGGAGCGGTCCGAGCTGGCGGTCGAGCTGGCCACCGAGGCCGGCGTCGACGCGATCGTGCCGTGGCAGTCGTCGCGATGCGTGGCGCGGTGGGAGGGCCCCAAGGTCGCGAAGGGTGTCGCTCGCTGGCGTAGCGCGGCGCTCGCCGCCGCCAAGCAGTCCCGGCGGGCGATCGTCCCCGACGTGTCGGAACTGCACCGCACCGCGGGAATGCTCGCCCTCGTCCGTGAGGTGGTCGGCCGGGGCGGCGTCGTCGCCGTGCTGCACGAGGCGGCCACCCAGGGCCTCGCCGAGCTGCCGCTGCGTTCGGCGGCCGAGATCGTGCTCGTCGTCGGTCCGGAGGGCGGTATCTCCGAGGAGGAGATCGCCGCGCTGACGGACGCCGGCGCCGTCCCGGTGCTGCTCGGCCCGCACGTTCTGCGGACCTCGACCGCCGCCGCCGTCGCTCTGGGCGCCATCGGAGTCCTCACGGACCGCTGGGGCGCGGCCCCGCTAGCCTGACTGTCCGTGGACCGCATTCGCATCGCCTACGGACCCGAACCGCAGCAGTTCGGGCACTTCTACCCGCCCGAGGAGCCCGTGGCCGCCGAGGTCCCGGTGGTGATGGTCGTCCACGGCGGCTTCTGGAGCGGTAAGTATCACCTGAACCTGGGCACGAGCTTCGCGGTCGACCTGGCCCGCCACGGGGTCGCCGTCTGGAACATCGAATACCGCAGGCTCGGTGCGGGCGGCGGGTGGGACGAGATGTCCGCCGACGTTCTCGCCGCGCTCGACGCGATCGCCGGGCCGGTCGCCGAGCAGTCGCCCGTCCCGTTCGACCTGTCGAAGGTCCGGGTCGCCGGCCACTCGGCCGGTGGACAGCTCGCAGTGTGGCTCGCCGGGGAGAAGCGGACGACGGTCCGGCCGGAGCGGGTCGTGTCCCAGGCGGGCGCCCTGGATCTCGCGTCCGCGGGGGAGCGTGGCCGGCGGATCGGCTACATCGAGGATCTGCTCGGCGTCCCCTTCGACGAAGACCCGGATCGGTACCGCGCCGCGTCCCCACTGCACCGCATCCCCACCGGGGTGCCGGTGGTGTGCGTGCACGGCACGGAGGACGCGCAGGTTCCGGCGAAGGTGAGTGTGCGGTACAGCGAGGCCGCGCGGGCGGCCGGGGACCCGGTCGCGCTGCATGTCGTCGAGGGCGAAGACCACTACGCGTTCCTGAATCCCGAGACCGACTGCTGGAAGATCTCGCGGGACGCCCTACTGTCCGACGCCGGCGAGTTCTGAACTGCGGCCCTCGGTTTCGGATGTCGTCTGGCGGCCCGGAAGAACGAGGGCCACGATCACGGCCCCGACTCCCAGTGCGACTCCTCCGGCCAGGCTGGCCTGGGCGATGGCATGCCCGAACGCCGTGCCCGCGGCGTCCAGCAGTGCCTGGGACTGTGACGCGAACAGCGGGTCGGCGCTCAGTTCCCCTGCCACCACCGACGCCCCGCCGACCGAGTCTCCCGCGACGGCCACGGCCTGCGCGGCCTGCGCGGCCTGCTCGCCGGACAGCTGACCGACGGGCAGCGTGCCGAGGAAGCCGGCGATGTCGTCCTTGTACGCCGACGCGAGGACCGAGCCGAGAATCGCGATCCCGAGCGATCCGCCCAGTTCGATCGCGGTGTCGTTGAGACCGCCTGCGGCGCCGAGGTCGCTCTCGGGGAAGTTGCCCATGATGGCGTCCGTGGCGGGGGACACGCTCAGACCGATTCCGATACCGAGCAGGACCAGCGGGACGAGGAAATCGAGGTACCCCGAACCACCGTCGACGGTCGTCATCAGCAGCACACCCGCGGCCGCGATCACCATGCCGGCGACGACGGTGACCCGGGTGCCGAGCCTCGGGTGGACGCGCCCGCTGAGCACCGACCCGACCGACACCGCAGCGGCGAGCGGCAGCAGGTGGACGCCCGTGGCGAGGGGGCTCAGCCCCAGGACGAACTGGAATTCCTGCGACACGTAGTAGATCGACCCGAACGCTGCGAGGAATAGCAGCAGCACGGCCAGGGTGGAACCGCCCACCTCGCGCCCGCCCAGCCTGCGGACGTCGAGCAGCGGCTGCGAATGACGGAGCTCCCACGCGACGAACAGTCCGAGACCCACGGCCGCGGTGACGGCCGCGCCGACAGCGCCTGCGCCCCAGCCGAAGTGGAATCCGTCGATGATCGCGTACACGAGCGATCCGATGGTCACCACCGACAGCAGCCCGCCCAGCCAGTCGATCGGACCGCGTGCGTCGGCCTTGGACGGCGGGACGAGCATCAGCGCCGCGACCGCCGCGACGGCGGCGATCGGCACGTTGATGAGGAAGGTGGCACTCCACGAGTGGCCCTCCAGCAGCCAGCCGGCGAGCAGCGGGCCGAGGGCGATGGCGAGACCGGACGTCGCCGCCCATGCGGCGATGGCCCGGGCCCGTTCCGCACGCGGGAACGTCGCCACGAGGAGAGAGAGTGTGGCGGGCATGATGATTGCCGCTCCGACGCCCATGATCATGCGCGCGGTGACGACGGCCGTGGTGGTGTCGGCGAGGCTGCCGACGACGGCGCCGCCGCCGAACACGAGCAGTCCCGCGAGCAGCGCCCCGCGCCGGCTGTACTTGTCGCCGATCACGCCGAACAGCAGCATCAGCGCGGCGTAGGGGACGGTGTATCCGTCGATCACCCACTGCAGGTCGGAGCTGCTCAGGGCGAGGTCGCGGGTCATGTCGGGGGCCGCGACGATCAGGGCGGTGTTCGCCATCACGACGATCAGCAGGCTCAGGCACAGCACGCCGAGCGCGGCCCAGCGCCGGGGGTACGGCCCGTCCATCCGGGAGACCGGTGTGTTCATCACGGTGGTCATGGCGACGCTCCTCGGGTAGTGCTCGATCGGACCTGGGCAGTTAGTTGCACACTGATGTGTAAGTTATCTACTTGCACACGAGTGTGCAAGTAAGATTGGCGTAGGTCACACCAACCAGCGAGGGAGTTCCGCCCGTGTCGGTCCCGACGAAGTCGCCCGGAGATCCCGGGAAGACCCGCCGAAGTCACGCACGCGCCAACCGTGCGCGGATCCTCGACGCGGCAGTCACCGCCTTCATCGCGGACCCGGACGCGAGCATGGACGACGTCGCCCGCAGCGCCGGGGTCGTGCGCCGCACCGTCTACGCGCATTTCCCCAGCCGGGAAGCGCTCGTCGAGGGCATCGCGGACGAGGCCTCCGCCGCCCTGGTGGCCGCGATGGGAGACGAGGCGCAGCAACCGGACCGCCCCGACCTCGCGGTCGCGGTGATGGCGCTGCGGACGTGGCCGATCGGCGACCGGTTCCGCATGCTGTTGTCGTTCGCCCGCCGCGAACTCGGCGAGCAGCGCATCCACGACCTCCTCGGGGTGGTGCGCGACCGGGACGTGCGGGTCGTCGACCACGGGCAGCGGTCCGGGGTGTTCTCGTCGTACCTGTCGCCGACGGTGCTCGTGGCGCTCGCGGAATCGATGACGATGACCCTGCTGGACCAGGCGAATTCCGGCGAAGTGCAGGATTCGGGGGAGTCGTTCGCGGTCGCGTACCTCGCGGTGCTCGGGCTGACACCGGCCGACGGGGCCCGCGTCGTGGACGAGGCGCGGCACTGGTTGCGCGAGCATCCGGATGTCCCGAAGTCGTGACGGCGTCGCGTAATCGGGTGGGCGCTGTGACCTGCGAGCGATAGACTTCCCTCATCACGACGACCGTCGTGACCGACCAGGAACCGGGAAGAAGGCCATATTCCTCACGTGAGCGAACAAGACCAGAACGGCGAGACGTTCGGCGCCACGCGTCCGGCGGAACGCACCGTGCGTTCGAGTATCGATCTCCCACCCGAAACGGTCCCGCCTCTCCTCGGTTCCTCCGATGAGAATCTGCGCGCTCTCGAACGGGTCCTGGACGCAGACATCCATGTACGCGGCAACGCCGTCACGCTGACGGGACGGCCCGGCGACGTCGCCCTCGCCGAGCGGGTCATCGCGGAACTGGGCTCCATCGTCGGTCGCGGGCAACCACTGACCCCCGACGCGGTGCGTCGCACGGTCGGCATGCTCACGCAGGGGCTGAGCGAATCGCCCGCCGAGGTCCTGACCCTCGACATCCTGTCGCGGCGCGGCAAGACGATCCGGCCGAAGACGCTGAACCAGAAGCGGTACGTCGACGCGATCGACGCCAACACCATCGTGTTCGGCATCGGGCCCGCCGGTACCGGCAAGACCTACCTCGCCATGGCGAAGGCGGTGCAGGCCCTGCAGACCAAGCAGGTGTCGCGGATCATCCTCACCCGGCCCGCGGTCGAGGCGGGGGAGCGGCTCGGATTTCTGCCCGGCACGCTGCACGAGAAGATCGATCCGTACCTGCGCCCGCTGCACGACGCACTCCACGACATGATGGACCCCGAGGCCATCCCGAAGTTGATGCAGTCGGGTGTCATCGAGGTGGCGCCACTGGCATACATGCGTGGCCGCACGCTCAACGACGCGTTCATCATCCTCGACGAGGCGCAGAACACCACCGCCGAGCAGATGAAGATGTTCCTCACCCGGCTGGGCTTCGGCTCCAAGGTCGTCGTCACCGGCGACGTCACGCAGGTGGACCTGCCGGGCGGTGCCCGGTCCGGACTCCGCGCGGCCACCGAGATCCTCGGTGACATCGACGACATCTACTTCGCCGAACTCAACAGCAGCGACGTGGTCCGGCACCGGCTGGTGTCCGACATCGTCGACGCGTACGAGCGTTTCGAGGCGGACCGGGACGGCAAGGTCGAGCTCGGGAACCGCGCACAGCGTAGAGCGGCGCACTCGCGTTCTCCACGACGGTAGGGTGAGTGTCGCCGGAACCAGGAGGAAGCGACACACATGAGCATCGAAGTCTCGAACGAATCGGGCATGGACGTCTCCGAAGAGGAGCTGATCAGCGTCGCCCGCTTCGTGATCGCGAGGATGGACGTGCACCCCGCGGCCGAGTTGTCGATGGTCCTCGTGGACTCGGCCACCATGGCCGACCTCCACATGCGGTGGATGGACCTGCCCGGTCCCACCGACGTGATGTCGTTCCCGATGGACGAGCTCGAGCCCGGCGGTCGCCCGGACTCGCCCGAGCCCGGACCGTCGATGCTCGGTGACATCGTGCTGTGCCCGTCCTTCGCCGCGGACCAGGCCGAGAAGGCCGGTCACCCGCTCGCACACGAACTCGCTCTGCTCACCGTGCACGGTGTGCTCCACCTCCTCGGCTACGACCACGCCGAACCGGAGGAGGAGAAGGAGATGTTCGGACTGCAGAACCAGTTGCTCGAGGATTGGTACGAGGATCTGCGCAGGGCCGAACGCGACGCCGCACTCGCTGCCCGGGATCAGAAGCTGCTCGGCAAGGCCGGCTTCTTCGACTCACCGGATCAGTAACCGCCACGTGAAGGGTCTTCTGTGAGTAGCGCCATCGCGCTGATCGTTCTCGCGATCGTCCTCGTCCCGCTCGGTGGTGTCTTCGCCGCCGTCGATTCCGCACTCAACACGATCTCGTCCGCGCGCGTCGAGGAGATGGCGAAGGAGGATCGTCCCGGCGCCACCCGTGTGCTCCGCATCCTGTCGGATCGTCCCCGCTACGTGAATCTCATGGTGCTGCTGCGCATCCTGTGCGAGATCACGGCGACGGTGGTGCTCGTCGGTGGCCTGTCCGATCTCCTCGAGCCCGTGTGGGCGCTCACGTTCACCGCGATCATCATGGTGCTCGTCGACTACGTGGTGATCGGGGTCGGCCCCCGGACGCTCGGTCGCCAGCACGCCTATTCGATCGCGTTGATCACGTCGTTTCCCCTGCAGGTCATCGGAACCCTGCTCGGCCCGATCAGTCGCCTCCTGATCCTGATCGGTAACGCCATCACCCCGGGTAAGGGATTTCGCAACGGCCCCTTCGCCTCCGAGATCGAACTGCGTGAACTCGTCGACATGGCGCAGGAACGCGGCGTGGTGGCCGACGAGGAACGCCGGATGATCCAGTCGGTGTTCGAACTCGGCGACACGTCCGCCCGCGAGGTGATGGTGCCGCGCACCGAGATGGTGTGGATCGAGAACGACAAGAGTGCCGGGCAGGCGACGTCGCTGGCTGTCCGCAGCGGACATTCGCGGATCCCCGTGATCGGGGAGAACGTCGACGACGTGCTCGGGGTGGTGTACCTCAAGGATCTCGTGCAGGAGACCTACCACTCGCGCGACGGCGGACGCAGCGTCCGCGTCGGCGACGTGATGCGGCCCGCCGTGTTCGTGCCCGATTCCAAGCCTCTCGACAGCCTGCTCGCCGAGATGCAGCGCGATCGCAACCACATGGCCGTCCTGGTGGACGAATACGGCGGAATCGCCGGCCTCGTCACCATCGAGGACGTCATCGAGGAGATCGTCGGAGAGATCGCCGACGAATACGACCAGGACGAGACACCGCCCGTCGAGGATCTCGGCGACGGCATGTACCGGGTCTCCGCGCGACTGCCCATCGAGGATCTCGGCGAACTGTTCGGCATCGAGGTGGAGAACGACGAGGTCGAAACGGTCGGCGGGCTCATCGGTTACGAACTCGGCAGGGTCCCGCTCCCGGGATCGGAGGTCGTCTCGCACGGTCTCGTCCTCCGCGGCGAGGGCTCACCCGACGTACGCGGGCGGGTGCGGATCAGCACGGTCTTCGTGCAACGCGCCCCGATCGACGAGGACGAGGACGGCGACGGCGACCGGGAGGATCACGATGACTGAATTGGGCGAGGAAGACGCCAAGCTGGTCGTGCTCGCGCGAGGAGCGTTCGGCCGCACCGGAAGTGGCCAGGGCGCCGCCGTCCGCGATCTCGACGGCCGCACCTACTCGGCGGGGGCGGTCGCGCTGACGGCGCTGTCGCTGACCGCGCTGCAGGCGGCCGTCGCGGCGGCGGTGTCGAGTGGCGCCGAGGGTTTCGAGGCCGCAGTCGTGATCGGCGGCAATCCGGACGACCCGGGCATCGCCGCCCTACACGAAGTCAGTGCGCAGGCGGCCGTCGTCTTCGCGCGAACCGATGGATCCGTGATCGAGGAGCAACATGAGTAAAACCGAATTCCGTTCCGGATTCGTCTGTTTCGTCGGACGGCCCAACACGGGCAAGTCCACGCTGACCAATGCCCTGGTGGGCAGCAAGATCGCGATCACGTCCTCGCGTCCGCAGACCACCCGCCACACCATCCGCGGAATCGTGCACCGCGACCACGCGCAGCTGATCCTCGTCGACACCCCGGGTCTGCACCGCCCCCGGACGCTCCTCGGCCAACGCCTCAACGACCTCGTGCGCGACACCTACTCCGAGGTCGACGTGATCTGCCTGTGCATCCCGGCGGACGAGAAGATCGGCCCCGGCGACCGGTGGATCGTACAGCAGGTCCGCCAGATCGCGCCGAAGACCACGCTCGTCGGCATCGTCACGAAGATCGACAAGGTCAGCAAGGACATGGTCGGGCAGCAGTTGCTGGCCGTGTCCAAGCTCCTCGGCCCGGAGACGGATGTCGTGCCGGTGTCCGCCGCCTCCGGTGAGCAGGTGGAGGTGCTCGTCGACGTCCTCGCGTCGAAGATGGAGGAGGGCCCGGCGTTCTACCCGGACGGCGAGCTCACCGACGAACCCGAAGAGACGCTGATGGCCGAACTCATTCGCGAGGCCGCACTCGAGGGGCTCGGCGACGAACTGCCGCACTCCCTGGCCGTGGTCATCGAGGAGATCATCCCCCGCGAGGGACGCACCGAGAAGCAGGGTGAACTGCTCGACGTCCACGCCCTGCTCTACGTCGAACGCCCCTCCCAGAAGGGCATCGTGATCGGCAAGGGCGGCGCCCGCCTCCGCGAGGTGGGGACCAAGGCCCGGCTGCAGATCGAGAAGTTGCTCGGCACCAAGATCTTCCTCGAACTGCACGTCAAGGTGGCCAAGGACTGGCAGCGCGACCCGAAGCAGCTGGGTCGCCTGGGGTTCTAGGCGGCTGCGCCGCCCGTGCGTGGTTGACGAGTCCTGAGACTCGTCAACCACGCACGGGGCCGGCGGCCCTGAGGAGAAGGAGCACCGACGTCGCGAAGTCGTGATCGCCGTCGCTTCCGGTCGCGAGCCTCCTGAGCTGCAGGCCGGCGATGGTCGCGACGATGGTCGGGGCGACGGCCGCCGCGTCCGGGACACCGAGGGCGGTGAGGATCGTCACCGTCAAATCGTCGTACGCGGCGAAACATTCGGCGGCGGCCTGACGCAGCTCGTGGTCGCGTCCCGCCTGGATGTACAGCTCGAACGGGGCGATCCGCTCGGCGGAGAACGCCAGATCCTTCGCGACCTTCCCGGTGAGCGCCGCGGCGTCCTCGAGGCTCAGCCCCTTGTCCCGGTACCCCTCCGCCAGCTCCGACAGGCGCTGCGTCTCCTCCGTCACGAACCCGGACAGCGCGGCACGCAACAGGTCGGTCTGCGTGGGGAAGTGGTATGTGATGGAGCCGAGCGACACGCCGGCCTGCGCGGCGATCCGCCGATTGGTCACGCCGGGAATGCCTTCCGTGCCGACGATGTGCAGCGCCGCCGCGAGGATGCGGTCACGAACGTCCGTCGAAGCCATCGGTCACCACCATTTCTCGGGACGTTCCAGATCCCACCGCAGCACCGACTCGAGCTGGGCCGCGACCGACACCAGCAGTGGCTCGGCACCGTCGTGTCCCATCAGCTGGGCTCCGGTCGGCAGGTTACCGGACGTGAACCCGGCCGGCACGTTCACGCTGGGCCAGCCCAGCACGTTCCACGGCCACGCGTACGGGCAGACCGCGGTGATCACCTTGTCGGTGGCCCACGAGCTGATGCCGTCGATCCCGTCGACCCTCGGTGGGGGAGTCGCGGTGGTCGGGGCGAGGACGAGGTCACACTTGTCGAAGATCGCGCCGACCCGTCGCTGCATCCTCGGCTCGGCGGCGCGAGCGGCACGTAGCGGTGTCCCGCGCAACAGTCGGCCGGTCCGGGCGTTGCCCTTCGTGCGGGGGTCGACGAGTGACGGGTCCGGGACCTTCCGCATCCAGTCGTCGATACCGACCATCGACCGCGGGAGGAAGCCGAGCCCGAACATGATTCCGTAGTCGGGGTCGTCCACCACGACGCGATGCCCGAGCTTGCGCAGCGCCTCGGCGATCCGTGCGACGCCCCGGCGGACCTCGGGATGCAGCGTCGTGGGGGTCGCGGTGAACGGGATGCGCAGGGACAGTGCGATGCGCAGCGGTCCGGGGTCGCGGCCGACGGCGTCGCTGACTGTGACCGGTGCGGGTGTGTGCAGGTCGCCCTCGTGCGGTCCGGATGCGACGTCGAGGAGCAGGGCCGCGTCGGCGACCGTGCGGGCCAGCGGGCCGTTGACGGTGAGGCCGTAGAACGCCTCGGCTGCAGGCCAGGTGGAGATTCGGCCGCGTTGAGGCTTGATCCCGACGAGGTTGGTCCAGGCGGCGGGGATGCGGATGGACCCGGCGCCGTCCGAACCGATCGCCGCGGACACCACACCGGCGGACACGGCCGCCGCGGCGCCGCCGGACGACCCTCCGGGGGTGTGGTCACCGTTCCAGGGATTGCGGGTGTATCCGAACGCGGGTCCGCCGGTGAGCGGCCACTGTCCGAGCTCGGGGCTGTTGGTCTTGCCCACGACGACGGCGCCGGCGGCCCGCAGCCGGCGCACCAGCTCGGAGTCGCGCACCGCGGGCGGGAAGTCGCCCGGGCACCCGAACGCGGTCGGCTCGCCGGCCACGTCGACGTCGTCTTTCACGGCGATCGGGACCCCGAGCAGCGGCAGGCGCTCACCGGCGGCGATCCGGCGGTCTGCCTCGGCGGCTTCGGCCAGTGCCTTTGTCCGGCGGATCACCTTGAACGCGTTGAGCGTCGGCTGGCTCGCGTCGATGCGGTCGAGGGCGGCGCGGGTGGCCGCGACCGAGGTGGTGGCGCCGGAGGCCAGCGCCTGCGCCTGCTCGACGAGTCCCGGGGACCGATCCCCGTCGTTGTCGCGCTGCCGTCGATCGTCCAATTGTCCCGCGCTCATGGTGCCCCTCCCCGGTGCTGTTCGTTCGAACGAACAGTATCAGCCGAGATGTCGCCGGACCACCCTCCCGATCGCCTCGGCCGCCCCGCGAGCCTGCGACTCGGGGAGCCGGGCGTACCCGCAGACCAGCCCCCTCGGTCCGCCCGGCGTGGTGCGGTAATCGGCGAGGCTCGGAACCGTCACACCGTGGTCCCGCAGCTCGGCGGACACGGCGACGTCGTCGACGGAACCGGGCAGCGTCAGGACCACGTGGAGGCCGGCCTCGATGCCGGCCAGCCCGACACCGTCCGTGTCGACCGCGGACAGTTGCTGCTGCAGTGCGGCGACGAAGGCCGCCCGGCGGGCCGAGTAGGTGCGGGAGGCGCGGGCGAGGTGCCGGGACAGCGCACCCGAGTCGATGAAATGCGCCAGCGCGAGGGCGGTGATCGCGCAACACGCTTCACCGCTCGCGTCGAGGGCCCGGACGAGTCGGGGCCGGAGCGCCGGAGGCGCGATCACCCACGCCACCCGAATCGAGGGAGTGAGGATCTTCGACGCGGTACCCACGTACGCCACGCATTCCGGCCCGCGGTCGATGCTGCGCAGGGCGGGCAGCGCCGACACGTCGTAGCGGAACTCGCCGTCGTAGTCGTCCTCGATGATCACCGTCCCGGCGGCCGCGGCGTCGGCCACGAGCCCGGCCCTGCGGCCCACCGGCATCCGGGCTCCCATCGGATACTGATGGGCGGGCGTGCAGTAGGCCGCGGCGTCGGTCGCACGCAGCAGCGCGGGGTCGAGGCCGTCGCCGTCCACGGTCACGCAGCGGGTGCGCACGCCCGAACCGTCGAGGACGGTTCGGGCCCGGCTGTAGCCGGGTTCCTCGAACACCACGTCCCGGCCGCCGAGTCCTGCTGCTGCGACGAGGGTGCGGAGCGCGGCGCCCACTCCGGGGACGATCACCAGTTCGTCGGGGCGCGCCGCGATCCCCCGGGTGCGGCGGAGATGCTCCGCGAGGGACCGTCGCAACTCCGGGTGCGCGTCGGGACCCGGGACGTCCGACGTCACGGCAGCGGCGGCGGCCGACCGCCACGCCCGGCGCCAGTCCACGGTGGAGATCAGGGCGGGATCGGGATGACCCGGAGTGAGATCCCACACCGCCGCGGGCTTCT
This sequence comes from Rhodococcus wratislaviensis, assembly GCF_041228765.1. Taxonomy (NCBI): domain Bacteria; kingdom Bacillati; phylum Actinomycetota; class Actinomycetes; order Mycobacteriales; family Nocardiaceae; genus Rhodococcus; species Rhodococcus wratislaviensis. The sequence goes on from NZ_CP150488.1 coordinate 3,672,120, forward strand.
CGGGGGCGGCGGAGGAGGCCCGCTCCGAGGATCGGGTGGTCGTGTGCGAGGCGACGTGTGCTCGGGCCGCCACGTCGGCGCCCGGTGCGATCCGCGTGCCGGACCCGGCGCGGGCGTTCGCGTATCCGGACGAGCAGAGTTCGTCGTAGGCGTCGACCACCGACGCCCGCGCGACCGTCAGGTGTTCGGCCAGCGCCCGCGTGGAGGGCAGTGGGTCGCCGGGCCGGAGGCGCCCCACGCGGATCTCGTCGAGGATCGACTCCGCGATGCGGTGCCGAAGTGGCGCGTCGGTCTCGGGGAGCCGCAACGTCAGGTGTAGTTCGGGGCTGATCCGGGGCATGGTCCCGACAATACTGGTCTGCCGATAACGGTGATTGTGGATCTGGAATCTGATCCACATGGGGGTGAGGATGGTGTCGTGGACAAGATCATGAGATACCCGGACCGTGCCCGCACCGAACGAGCGCAACTCGACGCCGTCCTCGACGCCGCGCCGATGGGCACCCTCGCAACCGTCGTCGACGGCCTGCCGTGGGCCGTGCCGATGCTCTACGCCCGCGACGGCGACAGGATCCTGCTGCACGGCTCCACCGGGGCCGGTGCACTGCGACAGGTGGCGGCCGGCGCGCCTGCGGTGCTGTGCGTCGCGATGCTCGACGGAATCGTCGTCGCGGACACCCTGTTCGACTCGTCCGCCAACTACCGTTCGGCAGTGGTGCGGGGCAACCTCGTCACCCTCGGCGAAGACGAATCCGCCGACGCCCTGAACGCGCTGTCGGACGTGCTGATCCCCGGCCGCAGCACGGAGGTCCGGGGGCACCGGCGCAAGGAACTCGCCGCGACACTGGCCCTCGCCCTCCCGATCACGCCGGGCCAGTGGACCGTCAAGGTGCGGGACGCACCGCCGGGCGAACCCACCGAAACCAGCAGCGCCTGGGCCGGGGTGGTCCCGGTGCGGTCGGTCGCCGGTGCGCCCGTCCCGGCGCCGTGGGTGGCGAGCGGCACACCGGTGCCCGCGTCCGTGTCCCGGCTGACCCGGACCGCGTAAGGAAAGCGTCAAGAGCCGTGGGAGTCCCGTAAGCGCTTCGTCAGCGCCGCCTCTTCCGCCGAGATCCGGCGTGATGCTGGCATGACACCCCGCAACCGTGGGGTGTCATGCCTGCGCTGAACCGCAGGATCAGTACGAAGAGGGATCCTCACATGGCCGATGTGGCCTACGTCGCGCTCGTGCTCGGCGGATTCGCCTGTTGCGCGCTCGTTCTCCGTGCCCTGCAGTCCGGACGCGTGAAATGACGGGCGCCGGAATACTCGCGGTCGCGCTCGTCGCGATCGCCGCCGCACTCGTCGTGTACCTCCTGATCGCGCTCATCGACCCGGAGCGGTTCTGATGACGCCTGCCCTGGCGGCCGGACTGCAGGTCGTCTTCGTCCTCGCGGTGCTCGCGGTCGCGTACGTGCCGGTGGGCGACTACATGGCGCGCGTGTACGAATCACGCCGTCACCTGCGGGTCGAATCCGTCCTGTACCGCCTGTGCCGCATCAACCCCCACACCGAGCAGACCTGGTACGGCTACGCGGGCAGCGTGCTGGGATTCTCCGCGGCGAGTGTGTTCTTCCTCTACGCCCTGCAGCGCATCCAGGGAGTGCTGCCGCTGTCCGGGGACCTCTCCGGGGTCAGTCCCGCGGTGGCGTTCAACACGGCCGTGTCGTTCGTGACGAACACCAACTGGCAGTCGTACGCGCCCGAGACCACGATGAGCAACCTGACCCAGCCGGTCGGGCTCGCCGTGCAGAACTTCGTGTCCGCCGCGGTGGGCATGGCCGTCGCAGTGGCGCTGATCCGGGGGTTCGTCCGGGTGTCGCGCGGCGGTGAGATCGGCAACTTCTGGGTGGACCTCACCCGGGGCAGCCTGCGGATTCTGCTGCCGTTCTCCTTCGTCATCGCACTGATCCTGCTGAGCCAGGGCGTGATCCAGTCCTTCCATCCGGGTTTCGCGTCCACCGGTCTGGACGGCAACTCCGTCACCAACGCACTGGCGCCCGTCGCCTCGCAGGAAGCGATCAAGGAACTCGGCACCAACGGCGGCGGGATCCTCGCCGCCAATTCGGCGCACCCGTTCGAGAACCCGACACCGGTCAGCAACATCGTCGAGATCCTCGCGATCCTGCTGATCCCGGTCGCCCTCACCCGCACGTTCGGCACCATGGTCGGCGACCCTCACGACCGAGCGAGCATGGTGTCCGGGCACCGCCAGGGTCTGACCCTGCTCGCCGTGATGGGCATCCTGTGGGGATCGCTCCTCGCGGTCACGCTCGCCGCGGAGTCCGGTCGGCGCGGTGTCGCCGCCACCGCCGCGGGCGCGATGATGGAGGGCAAGGAGGTTCGTTTCGGAATCCCTGGTACGGCACTGTTCGCCGTGAGCACCACCGGAACATCCACGGGCGCGGTGAATTCGGCGCACGACAGCCTCTCGCCCCTCGGCGGCGGAGCCGTCCTGCTCAACATGCTGCTCGGGGAGATCGCACCCGGCGGTGTCGGCACCGGGCTCTACGGAATTCTCGTCCTCGCCCTGATCGCCGTCTTCGTCGGCGGACTCCTCGTCGGCCGCACACCCGAATACCTCGGCAAGAAGCTGCGGCAGCGGGAGATCACGCTCGCCGCCCTGTCCGTGCTGGTGATGCCGGCACTCGTCCTGATCGGGACCGGAATCACCGTGATCCTGTCCTCGACCACCGGTTACCAGGGCAACAGCGGCGACCCCGGAAGTCCCGGATCCATCCACGGATTCTCGGAAGTGCTGTACGCGTTCGCGTCGGCCTCGAACAACAACGGCAGTGCGTTCGGCGGGCTGACGGTGACGAGCGACTGGTTCCAGACCGCTCTCGGCCTGTGCATGCTGTTCGGCCGGTTCCTGCCGATCATCTTCGTCCTCGCGCTCGCCGGATCCCTGGCGTCGCAGAAGAAGACGGCCGCAGGCGCCGGAACCCTGCCGACGGCGGGCCCGATGTTCACCGGGCTCCTCACCGGCACCGTCGTGCTCGTCGCGGCGTTGACATTCTTCCCGGCCCTCGCGCTGGGACCGATCGCGGAGGCTCTGCAGTGAGTGTGAACGTGACCAGTCGTCCGGAGAACGAGGCGGCCACGGCGCCCGAGGCCGGCCACGACCCGGCGCCCGTGAAGGCGGGAATCTTCAGCCCCGCCCAGCTGGTGACGGCGCTACCGGGCGCCGTGCGCAAACTCGACCCCCGGCACCTCGCCCGCAACCCGGTGATGTTCGTGGTGTTCGTCGGCTCCGTCGTCACCACCGTCATGGCCGTCACCGACCCGTCGGTGTTCTCCTGGGCTGTCGTCGCCTGGCTGTGGTTCACCGTGCTGTTCGCGAATCTGGCCGAGTCGGTCGCGGAGGGGCGGGGCAAGGCCCAGGCGGCGAGCCTGCGGAAGGTGAAGCAGGACACGGTCGCCCACCGGATCACGGCGAGTGGCCGGGTGGAGTCGGTGGCGGGTACCGACCTGACCGTCGGTGACCGGGTCGTCGTCGAGGCGGGGGAGGTGATACCCGGCGACGGCGACGTCGTCGACGGCATTGCGACCGTGGACGAATCGGCCATCACCGGCGAGTCGGCGCCCGTCGTCCGCGAATCCGGCGGCGACCGGTGCGCCGTCACCGGTGGCACGACCGTGCTGTCCGACCGGATCGTCGTGCGTATCACCGCGGCCCCCGGACAGTCGTTCGTGGACCGGATGATCGCCCTCGTGGAGGGGGCGGCGCGGCAGAAGACGCCGAACGAAATCGCGCTGAACATCCTGTTGGCGTCGCTGACGATCATCTTCCTGCTGGCTGTCGTCGCGATCGGTCCGATGGGTCTGTATGCGGGCCAGGAGCAGGATCCGATCAAGCTGATCGCGCTGCTGGTGTGCCTGATCCCCACCACGATCGGGGCGCTGCTGTCGGCCATCGGCATCGCCGGGATGGATCGGCTGGTGCAGCGGAACGTCCTGGCGATGTCGGGGCGGGCGGTGGAGGCCGCGGGCGACATCGACACACTGCTGATGGACAAGACCGGCACCATCACGTTCGGCAACCGGCAGGCCACGGCCGTGCATCCCGCACCGGGGGTTTCCGCGATCGAGTTGGCCACGGCCGCACGGTTGTCCAGTCTCGCCGACGGCACCCCCGAGGGGCGCAGCATCGTGGACCTGTGCGCCCGGGACTTCGGGTTGGACCCGGCACCGTCCGAGGCGGAGCGAGCGGCGGAGTTCGTGCCGTTCACGGCGCAGACCCGGATGAGCGGACTCGACATCGACGGCGCCCGGATCCGCAAGGGCGCGAGCGACGCCGTGCTGACCTGGGTGCAGGCGCTCGGCGGGCACGCGGCGTCCGCCGTCACCGACAGTGTGAACCAGATCGCGCAGGCCGGGGGAACGCCGTTGGTGGTCGCCGCCGTCAACGGAGACGCAGCGACGGTGCTCGGCGTGATCGCGCTGTCGGACGTGGTGAAGCCGGGCATCGCCGAGAGATTCGCGGAACTGCGGGCCATGGGGATTCGCACGGTGATGATCACCGGCGACAACCCGTTGACGGCGAAGGCCATCGCGGCCGAGGCCGGAGTCGACGATTTCATGGCCGAGGCGACACCCGAGGACAAGCTCGCGCTGATCCGGAAGGAACAGGAGGGCGGCCGGCTCGTCGCGATGACCGGGGACGGCACCAACGACGCCCCGGCGCTGGCCCAGGCGGATGTCGGGGTGGCGATGAACACCGGCACGTCGGCGGCGAAGGAAGCCGGGAACATGGTGGATCTCGATTCGGACCCCACCAAGCTCATCGAGGTGGTGGAGATCGGCAAGCAGCTGCTCATCACGCGCGGTGCGCTCACCACGTTCTCGCTCGCCAACGACCTGGCCAAGTACTTCGCGATTCTCCCCGCCCTGTTCAGCGGCATCTACCCGCAGCTGGACACGCTGAACATCATGCGGCTGGCCACCCCGGAATCGGCCATCCTGTCGGCGGTGATCTTCAACGCCGTCGTGATCGTCGCGCTGATCCCGTTGTCGCTGAAAGGTGTTCGCTACCGTCCGTCGTCGGCGTCCACGCTGCTGGGCCGCAACCTCCTGATCTACGGCCTCGGCGGCGTGATCACGCCGTTCGCCGGTATCTGGCTCATCGACCTCGTCGTTCGTCTCGTTCCCGGAATTGGGTGATCCCGCATGCGATTTCTCATCGGTCTGTTGCGGCAGACCTGGGCCGGACTACTCGTCCTGCTCGCACTCACAGCAATCCTCGGTGTGCTCTATCCCGCCGCCGTGTGGGGGGTGAGCAGGATCGGCTCCGGAGCGGCCGAGGGGTCTCCGGTGCGCGACACCACCGGGTGCGTCGTCGGGAGCCGGTGGGTCGGTGTCGACCCGCAGGTGCCGGCGGGGGAGCCGGATCCGTTCTTCCACAACCGCGTCACCGGGTCGGTGGCCGAACAGGATCCGTTCGCGCCGGGCGACCCCGCCACCGCCCTGCCCACCAACCAGGGGCCGAGCAGCGAGATCCTGGCGACGTTCATCGCCGACCGGCGGGCGGCGATCGCCACCCGGGAAGGGGTGGACGCCGGGGACGTTCCGGCCGACGCGGTCACCGGATCCGGCTCGGGCATCGACCCGCACATCAGCCCCGCGTATGCGGCGTTGCAGGTGCCGAGGGTGGCGGCGGAGAACGGCCTCAGCGAGACCCGGGTCCGGCAACTGGTCGACGAGAACACCGAGGGAAGGCAACTCGGTTTCCTCGGTGAGGACCGGGTGAACGTCCTCGAACTGAACCTGGCCCTCGGCCTGACCGCACCTGAGTGCACCGCCCCGGCCGCTGGTGGATGATGGCGAGGTGAGTGGTCCCAAACCGGACGTCGAGCGCCGGGACGTCGAACACCGACGCGGTGAATTGCGCATCTACCTCGGTGCCGCACCGGGCGTCGGCAAGACGTTCGCGATGCTCGGTGAGGCGCACCGCCGCCGGGAGCGGGGGTGCGACGTGGTCGCGGCCGTGGTGGAGACCCACGGCCGCGACCGCACCGCGGCGCAGCTCGGCGACCTCGAACTGATTCCGCCCAAGCTGATCGCCTACCGGGGCACGCTCGGCCGGGAACTCGACGTCGATGCGGTGCTCGCCCGCAGGCCTGCATTGGTCCTCGTCGACGAACTCGCGCACACGAACACGCCGGGCAGCGTCCACGAGAAACGCTGGCAGGACGTGGAGATACTCCTCGCCGCGGGGATCGACGTCCTCTCGACGCTGAATGTCCAGCACCTCGAAAGCCTCAACGACGTGGTCCAGCGGATCACCGGCGTGGTGCAGCAGGAAACGGTTCCCGACGAGGTGGTGCGCGCCGCCACCCAGGTCGAACTGGTCGACATCACGCCGGAGGCTCTGCGCCGCAGGCTGTCCCACGGCAACATCTACGCCGCGGACAAAGTCGACGCGGCGCTGAGCAACTATTTCCGGAAGGGGAACCTCACCGCACTGCGCGAACTCGCCCTGCTGTGGGTGGCCGACCAGGTGGATGCCGCCCTGGCGAAATATCGTGCGGAGAACAAGATCACCGACACCTGGGAGGCCCGGGAACGGGTGGTGGTCGCGGTGACGGGCGGGCCGGAATCTGAGACGCTGGTCCGTCGCGCCGGCCGGATCGCGTCGAGATCCAGCGCCGAGCTGATCGTCGTTCACGTGGTGCGCGGCGACGGCCTCGCGGGTGTCTCGGCTCCGGAAATGGGCAAGGTGCGCACGCTCGCCGCGAGCATCGGGGCGAGCTTGCACAGCGTCGTCGGCGACGACGTCCCGACGACGCTGCTCGACTTCGCCCGGACCGCGAACGCCACGCAACTGGTGCTGGGCACGTCGAGACGCTCACGGTGGGCGCGGATCTTCGACGAGGGCATCGGTGCGAGCGTGCTGCACCAGTCCGGGTCGATCGACGTGCACATGGTGACGCACGGCGAATCCCACCGCCTGAGGCGGTTGTCGCCGGTGGGGTCCCGTTCGCGCACGGCGATCGCCTGGATCGCCGCGGTCCTCGTACCGTCGATCGCCACCGTGGTGATGAGCGCCGTCGACCGTTGGCTCGGATTGGTCGGCGAGGGGGCCCTGTTCTTCATCGTGGTGCTGCTCGTCTCGCTGCTCGGGGGTGTCGCCCCCGCGGCGTTCTCCGCGCTGATCTCGGGTCTGTTCCTCAACTACTTCTTCACGCCGCCGGTGCGGAGCTTCACCATCGCCGAGCCGGACAACTTCATCACCACCGTCGTGCTGCTCGTGGTGGCCGTCGCGGTCGCGGTCCTGGTCGACGCCGCCGCGAAGCGTGCCCGGGAGGCCCGCCGGGCGTCGCAGGAAGCCGAGTTGCTGGCACTGTTCGCCGGATCGGTGCTGCGCGGAGCCGACCTCGACACCCTGCTCGAGAAGGTGCGCGAGACGTACGGCCAGGATTCGGTCAGTGTGCTGCACCGGGACCGCGGCCCGGTGGGGTCCGTCGGGCCGCACCCGCCGGTGAGCGTGGACGACGCCGACACCGTCTGCGAGGTGGGGGAAGGGGAATACGCGCTCGCCCTGCGCGGCAGCGAACTGCACGCCCGGGACCGTCGGGTGCTGCTCGCCGTCGCCAACCAGGCGGTGGGCATGATCCGCCAGGCCGAGCTCGCGCAGGAGGCGGGGCAGGCGCAGGCACTGGCCGAGGCCGACCGGTTGCGGCGGTCGCTGCTGTCCGCCGTCAGCCACGACCTCCGGACCCCGCTGGCCGCCGTCAAGGCCGCCGCGTCGAGTCTGCGCAGCGACGACGTCGACTTCTCCCCGGAAGACACCGCCGAATTGCTCGCGACCATCGAGGAATCGGCCGACGTCCTGACCTCCCTCGTCGGCAACCTGCTCGATTCGTCCCGGCTCGCGGCGGGAGTGGTGACCCCGACGCTGCGACCGGTGTACCTCGACGAGGTGGTGCACCGGGCGCTGGTGGGTCTGGGAATCGGCGGCCGGACCGGGACCCGGGCCCGGGAAAGGGTGGAGGTCGACGTCGGAACTGTCACGGCGATGGCGGATTCGGGCCTGCTCGAGCGGGTGCTCGCGAATCTGATCGACAACGCACTCCGTTACGGTGAGGACTCCGTGATCCGGGTCGCTGCCGCGGCGGTGGGAGACCGCGCCGTCGTCACCGTCGCCGACACGGGGCCGGGAATTCCGCGTGGGCGAGCAGACGAGATGTTCGCACCGTTCCAGCGGCTGGGGGACCGCGACACGACCACCGGAGTTGGGCTCGGGCTCTCCGTCGTCCGCGGATTCGTCGACGCGATGGGCGGGACCATCAGCGCCACCGACACCCCCGGCGGTGGTCTGACGATGGTGGTGGAACTGGCCGGGGCGGGAGGGGAGCATCCATGACGAGAGTTCTCGTGGTCGACGACGAACCGCAGATTCTCCGCGCCCTGCGGATCAATCTGAGTGTGCGTGGATACGACGTGGTGACGGCCGCGTCCGGGGCCGCCGCTCTACGCGCCGCGGCCGAGCGACCGCCGGACGTGATCGTGCTCGACCTCGGGCTACCCGACATGGACGGCACCGAGGTGCTCGCCGGCCTCCGCGGGTGGTGCCCCGCACCGGTGATCGTGCTGTCGGCGCGGACGGACTCCGCGGACAAGGTGGAAGCCCTCGACGCCGGCGCCGACGACTACGTCACCAAACCGTTCGGGATGGACGAGTTCCTTGCCCGGGTGCGTGCGGCCGCCCGCCGGGCGACGACGGCTGTCGACACGAGTGAACCTGTGGTGGAGACGGATTCGTTCACGGTCGATCTGGCGGCGAAGACGGTGCGGCGGGCGGGGGCCGAGGTGCACCTGACGCCGACCGAATGGGGGATGCTCGAGATGCTCGTGCGGAACAAGGGCAAGCTGGTGGGGCAGAAGGAACTGCTGCGGGAGGTGTGGGGCCCGGCCTACGCCACCGAGACCCACTACCTGCGGGTGTATCTGGCGCAGCTGCGGCGCAAGCTCGAGGACGACCCGTCCCATCCGCGACACCTCATCACCGAGGCCGGGATGGGGTACCGGTTCCAGGTGTGAGGTCGCGAGCAGTGGGGCCGGAAGCCGCACCGCATCGGGCATTGGTTAGCCTTGCCTTATGCGAATGAGGAGTCTCGTCTCAGTGTCACTGCTGGCCCTGGTGTTGGCCGGCTGCGGGAGCGGCGGCGAGGGCGAGCGCGAGGCGTCGGCAGGCTCAGGCGATGCCGCGTTCCCGGCAGTCGTCGCCACGAAATTCGGTGACGTCACCGTCGAGTCCAAGCCCGAGCGCGTGGTCGCCCTCGGCTGGGGCGACGCCGAAACCGCGCTGGCGCTCGGTGTCGAACCCGTCGGGGCGAGCGACTGGGTCGCGTTCGGCGGCGACGGCGTCGGGCCGTGGGCGGACGGGATGTACACCACCGCGCCTGCGATCATCGGAACCCTCGAACCGTCGTACGAGCAGATCGCGGCGCTCGAACCGGACGTCATCCTCGACACGAAGAGCGCCGGCGACAAGGAACGCTACGACCACCTGTCGCAGATAGCTCCGACGATTGCGCTGCCGGAGGGCGCCGACAACTACAAGACTCCGATCGAGGATCAGGTGTCGATGGTCGCGACCGCATTCGGCGTGCCGGAGCAGGGGGAAGCTCTGCTCGCCGACATCGACCGGCGATTCGCGGAAGCGGCCGCGGCCCATCCCGAGTTCGCGGGGAAGACGATCACCGTCGGCGCGTTCTCGGGGGCGGGATGGGGCGCCTACACCGCCGACACCGAGCGCCTCCAGTTCATGAAGAAACTCGGCTTCGTCAGCAATCCGGCGGTGGACGCGCAGCCCGCGGTGAAGTTCTCCGTCCCGGTGTCGGAGGAGAATCTCGGAGTGATGGACGCCGACATGGTGGTCGTCTTCCCGGTCGGCAGGCCGGCCGCCGACGTCACGAACCGGCCGCTGTTCCAGGCGATCCCGGCAGTGCGCGACGGACGGTCCCTCGTGTTCGACGATCAGAGTGTCGCCAAGGCGTACTCCACGAACTCGGTGCTGTCGTTGCGGTACGCACTCGACACCGTCGTGCCTCTGGTGTCCGAACGGCTGCGGTGAGCTGACCCGGCGCCCGCTCAGTAGAGCAGGGTGCGGTAGTACTCCTGCCGGCGAGGCGCGTCCGGGTCGTGGTCCAACTCGTGCTGCTCGGCGTGCATTTCCCGCAGCGACGGGATCTCGTCCGGATCCGGCCAGGACTCCGCGTCCCACATGCGTGACCGGAGGATGGCCCGGGCGCAGTGGGTGTAGACCTCGTCGATCCGGACCACCACACCGAGGTTGGCGGGTTTGCCGTTGATCGACATCGACTGCAGCAGTTCGGGATCGACGGTCAAGGTGGCAGTTCCGTTGACGCGCACCACCTCGTCGATCCCGGGTACGACGAACAGGATGCCCACGTGCGGATTCTCGAGGATGTTGCGGTACGAATCCGCCCGCCGATTGCCCGGCCGGTCCGGGATCACCAGCGTCCGGTCGTCGAGGAACATCGTCTTCGGCGTGATGTCTCCGCGCGGCGAGCAGTCGCAGTGACCGTTCGCGTCGGCGGTGGCGAGGACGAAGAACCGCGCCTCGGAGATGAAGCGCCGGATGAGCGGCATCGTGTGATCGGTGTGCTTGGTGACGATGGAGGGGTGGGGAACGCCCAGGACCTGCTCGAGTTCGTCGAGGTCGGTGATCGTGTGCTCCGGCGAGGGGGCGTGCGCTGCCACTGGAGTGTTCCGTTCGTCGAGGACCGTTCGAGTTAGGCTACCCTTCGCGGCGTTCGGGCGGTCGGAAGGCCCGCTGGCTCACGACCGATGATTCCGGCCTGCTCCGGGAGTCCTACCTTCGACCGCAGCCTCACACTCGACCGGAGGAGCCACGCATGCCCGCACCGAAGACCCCGCAACCACTCGCGCACACCTTCACGGCGCCGATCCAGAAGGAGGGGGCGTTCGCGACGTACGTGACCGTGCCGGACTCCGCCGAACTTCTCGGAACGAGGCGGCCGGTGAAGGTCGGCGGAACGATCGACGGCCACCCGTTCAATGCCACCCTGATGCCCTCGGGTGAAGGTCCGCACTGGCTTCCCCTGAAGATCGCATTGTGCACGCTGATCGGTAAGGACGGTGCCGGAGTGGAGGTGACGGTGCACCTCGAGCAGCGTTTCAGCTGACGCCGGGCGGCGTCCGGGGTTTGATCCGGGGAGAGCGGGGTACGGATCACCCGGAAGCGATCTGCGTTTCCGGACGGGTTTCGAGGTGCGTCGTGCCGATGTGGCCGCGGTTGTCGGGATGGCTCCCCACTCTGGGGGTCGTGGTGCTCGTTGCCGCGTGCGGAGCGAGCGACGACGGCAACACGAGCGAGAATTTCGCCGGCACCGTCGACATCGGCGGGGGCCGGAACATCTATCTCGAGTGTGCGGGCACAGGCACACCGACCGTCGTGTTCGTGTCCGGTCTCCGGTTCGGTGCCGATCAGTGGACGACGACGGCCGACCCGGCCGCCACCTCGGCCTTCGACGGAGTCGGCGAGTTCACCCGAGTCTGCTCGTACGACCGGCCGGGGGTCGTGTTGGGCGGGGACGCATTGAGCCGCAGCGACCCGGTTCCGCAGCCGATCACCACCACGGACGCGGTCGCCGACCTCCAGTCGCTGCTGGGCGCCACGGGCGAGGCCGGCCCCGGCCCCTACGTGCTGGCCGCCCACTCCTACGGCGGTCAGATCGCGAGACTCTTCGCCGGCACCCATCCCGACGAGGTGGCGGGCATGGTGCTGATCGACGCGCAGTCGGAGGAGTTGCAGACCCTACTGCCCCCGGAGCAGTTCGAGGAGTTCCTGCGGCTCAACACCCCGCAGCAGGACAGTCTCGACGAGTACCCGGACCTCGAGCGTGTCGACTTCGTCCGCAGCTTCGACGAGATCCGCGCCGCCGAACCGATCCGGCCCCAGCCGCTCGTCGTCCTCTCCGCCGACCGCTCGGTGGCGCCACAGATCGCGGAGGGCATTGCGAACGGAAGCCTCCCCGCCGACATCGATCCCGGCTACGGCCCGGCCCTCGACGCCGTGCAGCCGAAGGCGCAGGCGGATCTGGCGCAACTCGTCCCGGGTGCCACGCATGTCACGAACACGAACAGTGGCCACAACATCAACATCGAGCAGCCGCAACTCGTCATCGACGGAGTCCGCGACGTCGTCGACGCCGTGCGCGACGGGCGCACCGAGCCCTGACCGTCGCGCGCGGCTCGGCCTGCGGAATGCGGTCGCCTCGACGTGGGAGACTGGACCGGTGAGGTTGTATCGAGACAATGCGGTGGTCCTGCGCCAGCACAAGCTGGGCGAGGCCGACCGTATCGTCACACTCCTCACCCGGCAGCACGGTCTGGTGCGCGCGGTCGCCAAGGGGGTGCGCCGCACGAAGTCCAAGTTCGGTGCCCGGCTCGAGCCGTTCGCGCACATCGACGTGCAGCTCTACCCGGGCCGCAACCTCGACATCGTCACCCAGGTCCAGACGGTCGACGCGTTCGCGACCGACATCGTCGACGACTACTCCCGGTACACCACGGCGTGCGCGATCCTCGAGACCGCCGAACGTCTCGCCGGTGAGGAACGGGCCCCGGCGCCGCAACTGCATCGCCTGACGGTGGGAGCGCTGCGGGCCGTCGCCGAGCACCACCGCCCCTGCGAGCTGATCCTCGACGCCTTCCTGTTGCGGGCCATGGGTTTTGCGGGGTGGGCCCCCGCCCTCGACGACTGCGCGCGGTGCAGCGCACCCGGACCGCACCGGGCATTCCACGTGGCCGCCGGGGGAGCGGTGTGCGTCCATTGCCGGCCGCCGGGCGCCGCCACCCCGTCGCCGGGTGTCCTCGACCTGATGGATGCGCTGATCCGCGGCGACTGGGCGAGCACGGAGCAGGTGCCCGAGTCGTTGCGGGGGCAGGCCAGTGGTCTCGTCGCGGCGCATCTGCAGTGGCACCTCGAACGGCAACTCCGCACCCTCCCGCTGATCGAACGCGCACGGCCGCATGCGGCGGTAGGGGTTGAGGATTCGGTCAGGCAGGATGGGGACCGTGATTCGACGACGCGAACCTCGAGCCCCGCATAGTTCCGGGGCCGAGCGCCAGATCCGGCCGCCGGACCCGCACCCCTCGGGCGCCCGCCCGCCGGGCCTGCAACCCGAACTCGTGCCCCGGCACATCGCGCTGGTGATGGACGGCAACGGCCGTTGGGCGCAGGAGCGGGGGCTGCCCCGGACCGCGGGCCACGAACGCGGCGAAGCCGTGTTGATGGACGCCGTCTGCGGGTGCATCGAGATGGGCGTCGAATGGTTGTCGGCGTACGCGTTCTCCACCGAGAACTGGAAGCGCAGCCCCGAGGAGGTCCGCTTCCTGATGGGGTTCAACCGCGACGTGATCCGGCGTCGCCGCGACGAGATGCACGAGATGGGGGTGCGCGTGCGGTGGGCGGGACGCCGGCCCAAGCTGTGGCGCAGCGTCATCAAGGAACTCGAAATCGCCGAGGAGCTCACGAAGCACAACACTGTCATGAACCTGACCATGTGCGTCAACTACGGCGGGCGCGCGGAGATCGCGGACGCGGCGAAGGAGATCGGCAGGCGGGTCGCGGCGGGACAGCTCGACCCGGAGAAGATCACCGAGGCGACCGTGGCCCGGTACCTCGACGAGCCGGACATGCCGGACGTCGACCTGTTCCTCCGGCCGTCCGGCGAGCAGCGCACGTCCAACTTCCTGATCTGGCAGTCGGCCTACGCCGAGATGGTGTACCAGGAGAAGCTGTTTCCCGATTTCGACCGCAGGGACCTGTGGGCGGCGTGTGTCGAGTACGCGTCGCGTGACCGTCGGTTCGGTGGGGTGAAATGACCGTCGACGGGGCGCCCGCGCTGCTCGGGCGGGCGGCGGACGCGCTCGAGCACTTCGCCACCGTCGCCCGGGCGGACGACGGCTCGCTGAGCTTCGAGTATGCCGGGGCGCTGTGCTCGATCAGTGCGATGACTCTCACCGAGGGTCTCGATGTGCTGTCGATGACGTGCGTGCTGGCCTGGGATCGTCCGGTCAGCGCGTCGCTGCACAAGAAGGTCGCGGAACGGAACAGCGCACTGCAGTTCGGTTCGATCGCGGTGTTCGGTCACGGCCGGCTCGCGGACGTCATCCTGCGCTACACGTTCCCCGCCGCCGGGCTCGCGGACGAGGCATTGACCACGATGCTGCTTCTCGTGCTGAGCGGCGCGGACACCGCCCGGCAGGGCCTGATCCCCTGACGCTCACTGCGTCGCGGTGCAGTCCTTGCAGAGGCCGAAGATCTCGATGGTGTGGCTGACGTCGGAGAAGGCGTGGGCGTCGGCGATCGACTGCGACCACTGCTCGACAGTGGGCCCCTCGACCTCGACGGTGTAGCCGCAGGCACGGCAGACGAGGTGATGGTGATGTCCGGACGAGCAGCGCCGGTACACGGATTCGCCGGTGTCGGTGCGCAGGACGTCGACCGTTCCGGCGTCGGCGAGCGTCTGCAGGGTGCGGTAGACGGTGGTCAGCCCGATGCCTTCGCCGCGCTTGCGGAGTTCGTCGTGCAGTTCCTGCGCCGACCGGAACTCCTCGATGTCGTCGAGGAGCGCGGAGATGGCGCTGCGCTGCTTGGTCGCGCGTACTCCCACGACGACGGGCTTGCGCTGGCCGGTGTTCTGGGTCAAGGCTTCTATCCTTCCTCGGCGTGCGCGACGGCGTCCACGACGATGTGGGCGAGGTGGTCGTCCACCAGGCGGTAGAGGACCTCACGTCCGGTGCGTTCGCCGCGCACGACACCCGCAGCCTTGAGTACGCGAAGATGCTGGCTGATCAGTGGCTGCGTCACTCCGAGTGCGCCGACGAGTTCGTGCACGCACCGTTCCGATTCGCGGAGTTGGAGGACGATCGCGATCCGGACGGGGGCTGCGAGGGCGCGCAGGATGTCGCCGGCCGCCGCAAGGGTCTCCTTCGACGGCACGGGAGCGGGCGCCGCCGCCTCGAACGGATGCAGATCCCCGGGATCGATGACGCTCACCAGTGATCTCCTTCGGTGTGCCGGACAATGGACGGGACCGTGGCCGCGAGGCCGTCGGCCCCGGGAGGATCACCCTCACCTTATTGCAAATCGATTCCATTTTGATATGCACGAATACGCATGTCAACCGGGTGGGTGAACCGACTGCGATCGGGCAGATAGGCTGGGCTCCGAAAAGCGCACGTGAACCATGCATCTATTACCCAGATGGAGAGCACCCGAGTGGCACCGAAGTCCAAAGTCGAAACCGTCGTCAATCTCGCCAAGCGTCGTGGCCTGGTCTACCCGTGCGGTGAGATCTACGGAGGCACGAAGTCGGCCTGGGATTACGGCCCCTTGGGCGTCGAGCTCAAGGAGAACATCAAGAAGCAGTGGTGGCGCAACATGGTCACCAGCCGCGAGGACGTCGTCGGCCTCGACTCCTCGGTCATCCTGCCGCGCGAGGTGTGGGTGGCGTCCGGTCACGTCGGCGTGTTCAACGACCCGCTGGTCGAGTGCCTCAACTGTCACAAGCGCCACCGGCAGGACCACCTGCAGGAGGCGTACGCGGAGAAGAAGGGCCTCGACAACCCGGACGACGTCCCGATGGACGTCGTCGGCTGCCCCGACTGCGGCACGGTCGGTCAGTGGACCGAGCCCCGCGACTTCAACATGATGCTCAAGACGTACCTCGGCCCGGTCGAGAGCGAAGAGGGCATGCATTACCTTCGCCCGGAGACCGCGCAGGGCATCTTCGTGAACTTCGCGAATGTCCTCACCACGTCGCGCAAGAAGCCGCCGTTCGGCATCGGCCAGATCGGCAAGAGCTTCCGCAACGAGATCACGCCCGGAAACTTCATCTTCCGCACCCGCGAGTTCGAGCAGATGGAGATGGAATTCTTCGTCAAGCCCGGCGAGGACGAGGAGTGGCACCAATACTGGATCGACTACCGCATGGACTGGTACACCGGGCTCGGCATCAACAAGGACAACCTGCGCCTGTACGAGCACGCACAGGACAAGCTGTCGCACTACTCCAAGCGCACCGTCGACATCGAGTACCGCTTCCACTTCCAGGGCAGCGAGTGGGGCGAGCTCGAGGGTGTGGCCAACCGCACCGACTTCGACCTGTCGACCCACTCGAAGCACTCGGGCACCGACCTCAACTACTACGACCAGGCCACCGGTGAGCGGTACACGCCGTACGTCATCGAGCCGGCGGCCGGTCTCACGCGTTCGCTGATGGCGTTCCTCGTCGACGCGTACACCGAGGACGAGGCGCCGAACGCGAAGGGCGGCGTCGACAAGCGGACCGTGCTGCGTCTGGACCGTCGTCTCGCCCCGGTGAAGGCCGCGGTCCTGCCGCTGTCGCGTAACGCGGACCTGACGCCGAAGGCGAAGGATCTCGCGGCGACGCTGCGTCAGCACTGGAACGTCGAGTTCGACGACGCCGGCGCGATCGGCCGCCGCTACCGCCGTCAGGACGAGATCGGCACCCCGTTCTGCATCACCGTGGATTTCGACACGCTCGAGGACCATGCTGTGACCGTCCGTGAGCGTGACTCCATGGCTCAGGAGCGGGTCGCGCTCGACCAGGTCGAGGGCTACCTGGCGCAGCGCCTCATCGGTTCCTGATCCACCGTCACCTGCGCGCGCCGCAGGTGACGGTCAGATAGTTCGTCAGGATTCGCCGGTTCTCCTCGGACACCGGGATGCGCGAGTATTCCGGTGCCGAGGAGCCGACGGCGATCCACAGCGGAAAGACGAAGGGCTTCTTCGCTTCCGCGAGGGCGTGGGGATCGCAGCGCGCCGCATCGATCGTGATGTCGACGCTCAGCCGGTCCTCGTCCGCCCGCATGGTGGCGGGCAGCGCGCCGTTCAGCGCGTACAGGACGCTGCCGCCGATCTCGTCCACCCGGACGTCACCCGACGCCGTTCCCCGGCTCACGACGAGCTGTGCGGGGAGGGGCGCGGTCGGCTCGGGCGGAGCCGCCGCCGGAATCAGTGTCACCGGTACGGCCCGCGCCAGATCCTGTGCGGCGCAGTCGCCGTCGTGAATCCGGCCGAGGACGTCGTACGGGGCGGCGAGTGGCACCCGCACGGGTGACACGCTCGGATCGGCGACACCGATCAGGGCGTACGCCGGCTCCGGGGGCGTGTCGCAGCGGACCACGCCGTATTCGGCCTCGACGTCGATCCGGTTGCCGGGGCCGAGTTCGACCTCGCGTCGGGTCGCGGGCGCAGCCTCGAAGCCGGGACTGTCCAACGCCACGGACGTCACGGCGACGGGTGCGTCGCCGGTGTTCGCTATCCGCACGTGAATCCGGCCGCCCGCCGCGTCGTCCTCCCGGCTGCGGTAGGCCTCCGCCGACAGGGGGCTCGCCGGTGCGTCCGCGGTCCGGTCGTCGCCTGCACAGCTCGACAGGACGCCGCCGGCGGTGGCCGCGACGCAGGCGAGTACGACCGAGACTCGGGAAGCCGTCAGAATCGGCCGCCCCCACTGATCCGGCCGGAGCTGCTCGGCCCGCCGAAGGACCGCGGACCGCTGCTGCGGCCGCCGCCGGAGCCCCGGCTTCCCCAGTTGCCGCCGCCGCTGAACCCGCCGCGCAGGATGCTGTCGATCAGGATGCCGCCGAGGATCGCTCCGGTGGCATTCCCGCCACCGCCACCGCTTCCGGGCCCGGGGCGCTGGCGGGACTCCCAGCGGCTCACGTCGTTCTGCGCCAGGCGCAGTGCGTCGGCTGCCAGCCCGGCCGCGGCCTGAGCGTGCTGAAGCGCGCGCGAGGGGTCGGTGGGGCGCAGTTGCTGTGCGCCCGCCAGGTGCCGCTGCGCCTCGGTGAGGCGGGTCCGGGCGTCCGCTCCCACCGCGCCGCGCCGGGTGCCGATGAAGTCCGACGCCGCCGTGACCTGCGACTGGGCGGCTGTGAGGTCCTGCTCGAGACGCTGCTGTGCACGCTCGGCCTGCTGCCGGGATTCCTGCGCCTCGGCGAGGACGGCGTCGAGTTCCGCGTCTGCCTTGACGATCTGAGTGAAGCTGCCGAGCGGGTCGGTGTCCGCGGCGGTCCGGGCCGCCGCCAGCGCTGTCTCGGCCGCGGCGCGGGCCGACGCGAGCCGGTCCCCGCCCTGCTCGGTGAACTGGGCCGCGGCCGCGATCCCGGCCTCCACGTCGGTGATCGCGGCCGGCAGCGTGGCGATGGCGTGCCGGATGTCCTCCGCGGCGTGGTCGACGGCGTCGAGCAGCGTCCGGGCCTGTTCGAGGGCGCCCTCGGCTCCGCGGATCGCCGACACGGCCGGCCCCTGCTTTCCGGGCGGCAGCGTGATCGCGTCCCGGCCGTCGGCCACGGCCCGTTCCGCGAACGCGAGCCGCTCCTCCGCCATCGTCACGTTGTGGGCGACGGAAGCGAGTGCGGCGGCGGGAAATTCGGTCTGCAGGGTGGCGAGAGTCTGCGTGGAATCGGGGATGCGCACGGTCAGCGCGACCATGTCCCGGGTGAGCGCGTCGAGTCGGTCGGGGGCGTTGATCAGCAGGTCCCGGAGCCCGTCGAACTCCTGCACCCTCTCGTTGAGTTCGCGGTCGGCGCGCCCGCACGAGGTGATGACGTCGATGAGCATCTCCCGCTGCTGTTGCGGGGTCTCGGGAATCGCGTCGTCGAGTCGCTGACGGACGGTGAACGCGGCCGCGAGTGTCGACTTCGCCTTGTCGAACGCCGCCGTGAACGACGCCGTGGCCTGCTCGCCGAATTCGCCGCGGGCCAGTTCGAGTTCCTCCTGGCTCGTGCGCAGCGCGTCGTCGGTCTCGACGAGCACCTCCTTGGCGCGCTCGTCCAGGGTCGGCAGCGGGAGTGCCGTCAGCGCGGTCGTGTCCTCGGGGCTGATGCTGCGCGCCGCCTCGACCCCGGCCCGGGTGCGGTCGTGCTTCTTCTTCCGCGAATACAGCACGACCCCGCCCGCACCCACGACGACCACACCGCCGCCGATCAGCAGAGTGCGCACCGACATTCCCTCGCCCGGAGTCATCGCGTCGCCCAGCCCGCCCGCCGCGGCGATCGCGCCCCCGGCCCAGTCCTCCTCGCGCAGAGCGGGTTCCACCGCATCCACCCGGATCGACTCGGCCTCGTCGCTGGTGATCTCCGACAGCCCGTCCGGCGCGATGAGGGCGTACTCGCGGTCGACCGTCGCGACCGCGAGCAGGGCGTCGCGGTCGCCGAGCGAGGAGGCCTGCGCCGTCTGATCCGCCCACGGACCGGCGCCGAGCCCGTTGAAGTCGGGCACGTACACCACCCACAACCGCACCTTGTGCTCGTCGTACAGCTGGTCGATCGCGGCCTGGACGTCGCTCTGCTGGTCGGCGTCGAGCACGCCGACGGTGTCCGTGATCTGACCGGGAAGACGGAACGGTGCGTCCGCCGAGGCGATCGCAGGAGAGAACAGGATCGCCACGAGAGTCAGGAGCGCGGAGACGGCGCCGAGGGCGGCGAACCGCCGAGCGCGGGGAAGTCGGGGGCGGGACGACGGCGTCTGCTCGAGGCGCGGTGCGAGTGGCATGGCAGCAAATCTATCGGGTGTGGCGAGTCGTCATCGGGACAGTTCGGCGACAGCTGGCAGAATCAGGGAGTGAATTCTGCACCGAGCCGTGAACGCCACGACCTCCCGCGCCGTCCCGCGCGCCTGGGGTTCGCCGGCACGCTGGCCCGGTGGACCCGCCGGATCATCGCCGGCGTGGTCCTCCTCGCCGCCGCGCTG
Organism: Rhodococcus wratislaviensis; assembly: GCF_041228765.1. Classification (NCBI taxonomy): domain Bacteria; kingdom Bacillati; phylum Actinomycetota; class Actinomycetes; order Mycobacteriales; family Nocardiaceae; genus Rhodococcus; species Rhodococcus wratislaviensis. The sequence goes on from NZ_CP150488.1 coordinate 3,691,936, forward strand.
GTGCTCGGCACCGCGGTCAGGGTGTGGCAGGTCGCGCGGATCGACGACACGTCCGCCGCCGACGCGATCGTCGTGCTCGGCGCCGCCCAGTACTCGGGAACCCCGTCGTCGGTGTTCGAGGCCCGGCTCGAGCAGGCGTACAAGCTGTACGAGCGTGGGGTGGCCCCCGAGGTCATCACGGTCGGCGGCAAGCAGGAGGGCGACGAGTACACCGAGGCCGCGTCCGGCAAGAACTACCTGATCTCGCGCGGCGTCCCCGCCGACAGCATCACCGCGGTCGAGGAGGGCTCCGACACCCTGCTCAGCATCGAGGCGGTGAGTGAGGCGATGGGGGAGCAGGGCATCGATTCGGCGGTTCTCGTCAGCGACCCCTGGCATTCGCTGCGGACCCGGACGATGGCACGCGACGCCGGACTCGACGCCTGGACGGCTCCCACCCGGCAGGGGCCCGCCGTGTTCACCCGCGAATCCCAGTTGCACGGAATCGCCCGGGAGACAGGGGCGTTGATCTGGTACCAGCTCACCCACTTCTCGGCCGACTTCCCCTACACGGCGGGACAGTAGACATTCGATGACAGCACACACGACACCACTCGGCGACGTGTACTCCGCGCACGACGTCGCCCGCCGGGTCCGCGAGGCACCGAAACGGGCGGGGATCCCGGGCAGCCAGATCGCCGCCGCGCAACACCGCTCCGTCTTCTCCCGCGACCGCGCCCGCGTCCAGCACTCGGCTGCCCTCCGCAGACTCGCGGACAAGACGCAGGTGGTGGGCCCCCGGGACGGTGACACTCCGCGGACGCGGTTGACGCACTCGATCGAGGTGGCGCAGATCGGCCGCGGGATCGCCGACGGTCTCGGCTGCGATCCCGATCTGGTCGACCTCGCCGGCCTCGCACACGACATCGGTCACCCGCCGTACGGTCACAACGGGGAGAAGGCCCTCGACGAGGTCGCGGAAAGCTGCGGCGGGTTCGAGGGCAACGCCCAGAATCTGCGCATCCTCACGAGCCTCGAACCGAAGGTGCTCTACCCCGACGGAAGCAGTGCCGGGCTCAACCTGACCCGCGCGTCGCTGGACGCGGCGATCAAATACCCGTGGACCCGGCCCCGCCCCGGCGCGAAGTTCGGGGCCTACGACGACGACGCCGACGTGCTCGCGTGGATCCGGGAGGGCGCCCCCGACGGCCACCAGTGCCTCGAGGCGCAGGTCATGGATTGGGCCGACGACGTCGCCTACTCCGTGCACGACGTCGAGGACGGCGTGATCGACGGACGCATCGATCTGCGTTCGCTGGCCGACCCGGTGGATCAGCGGGCACTCGCCGAGTTCGGTGCGTCGGAGTTCCCGGGACTCGACGTCGAGGAACTCGTCGAGGCCGCGACGCGGTTGAGTCTTCTGCCCGTCGTCGTCGAGGTGGGCAGCTACGACGGCACGCTCACCAGTTCGGTCGCCCTGAAGAACCTCACCAGCGAACTCGTCGGCCGGTTCGCGACCGCCGCGATCATCGGGACCCGCGACGTCCACGGCGACAAGCCGGTCGCCCGGTACGACGCCGACCTGGTGGTCCCGCCGGTGGTCGCGGCGGAGGTGGCACTGCTCAAGACGTTCGCCCTGAACTACGTGATGTCGGATGCCGGCCACCGGGCGCGGCAGGCACGCCAGCGTGACCGCGTCCACCGCGTCGCCGAATGGCTGCTCGCGACCGCACCCGCCGGTCTCGACCCCATCCTGGTTCCCGCCTGGAACGCCGCGGCCGACGACCCCGCACGGGTCCGGGTCGTCGTCGACCAGATTGCCTCCTACACCGAGAGCAGGCTCGAACGCGTCGACAAGTCCAGTCTGGGAGCCCAGGCGAGCTGGGGCTGACAAAGTCGGAAGTCGGACCCGTCCGCCCGGCGCGGTGCTACGAATAGGTCTACAGACAGCTCGCCCCCCAATGGTCAGGGAGACCGGATGAAGTCTGCAGTGCGCAAGATCATCGGTTCGACGTCCGCAGCGCTGGCGGTGGCGGTCGGTGCCGCCCTGCTTGCCCCACCCGCGGCGCAGGCCGCGCCCGCGTACCCGTTCGCGGACCCCGACCCGTTCTACGGTGCGCCCGCCGACGTCGGGGCACGCGCCGACGGCGACGTGCTGGCGAGCCGACCGGTCGCCGCCACGGGTTTCCCCACCGCCGACGCCTGGCAGGTGAAGTACAAGTCGACCAACTCCGCCGGAGCGCCCATCGCCGCGGTCACCACGGTGCTGGTACCCCGCGGCGCTCCCGCGAACCGGCCGCTCGTGTCCTATCAGCCGTTCGTCAACGCGCTCGGGCTGGAGTGCGCGCCGTCGCATCAGCTGTTCAACGGCGGAATCCAGGAGGGGCCCGCCCTCAACGCCCTGCTCGCGCGGGGCTGGGCCGTCGCCGTGCCCGACCACCTCGGACCGACCAGCGCGTACGGGGCCGCGAAACTCGGCGGCAGGCTCGTCCTCGACGGCATCCGCGCCGCGCAGCGGCTCCCGGAGGCCGGTCTCGGGGGCAGTCCGATCGGGCTGGCGGGCTACTCGGGTGGCGCCATGGCGACCAACTGGGCTGCGGCGCTCGCACCCACCTACGCCCCGGAACTGAACATCGTGGGCGCCGCCCAGGGCGGCACCCCGGTCAACATCGGTGAACTGGCCGACCGTCTGGGCGGCACCCGCACGCAGGCGTTCGGGCTGGGGTTCGCGGCCGCCATCGGGCTCGAGCGTGAATACCCGACGCGTTCACCGCTCGGGGACGGCCTCAACGGCGACGGACTCGCCCTGCGGGCGCAGATGAGCAACATGTGCACCGATTCGATCCTCGGTGCCGGTGCGGGGAAGTCGCTGCCCGACCTGACCAACGGTCCCGGCATTCTCGCCGACCCGTCCGGCCGCGCGGTGATGGACGAGAACAGCGTCGAACTGTATCCGGGAGTCCCGAGGACGCCGATGTTCGTCTGGCACGGCAGCGCGGACCCCCTCGTCGCGATCGGGCCGGTGCAGAACACCGTCGCCCGGTACTGCTCACAGGGTGCGCGAGTGCAGTTCGACGTGATCCCGGGCGCCGACCACGGCACCGCCACCATGCTCGGTGCCGGCCCCGCATTCGGCTATCTCGGCGACCGATTCGCCGGGATTCCCGCCCCGTCGAACTGCTGACCTGGAGGGGGGAGTTCGGGCTCCGGCGGAGCGCCTAGACTGTCGTTCGTGGCTGGCAGAATCCCTGATCGTGACGTTGCGGCCATTCGCGAGCGCACACGGATCGAGGACATCGTGGGGGAGTACGTCTCCCTCAAGCGTGCGGGCGGCGACTCCATGAAGGGGCTGTGCCCGTTCCACGACGAGAAGTCGCCGTCGTTCCACGTTCGCCCCAACCACGGGCACTACCACTGCTTCGGGTGCGGCGAGGGCGGCGACGTCTACTCCTTCCTCCAGAAGATCGACCACATCAGTTTCGTCGAGGCCGTCGAGCAGCTCGCCGACCGGTTGAACTACACCATCTCGTACGAGGGCGGCGGCACCTCGGTGCAACGCGACCGCGGCACCCGCTCGAGGCTGGTCGCGGCGAACGCGGCCGCTCAGGAGTTCTACTCGGCGCGCCTGCAGGAACCCGACGCGCAGGCCGCCCGCGACTACCTGACGGAACGGAACTTCGACGCGCAGGCCGCGCAGCAGTTCGGGTGCGGGTATGCACCCGACGGCTGGGACATCCTCACGAAGCACCTGCTGGGCAAGGGTTTCGACGTCAAGGAACTCGAGGCCGCGGGCCTGTCGAAAGCCGGGCGGCGCGGTCACATCGACCGCTTCCACCGGCGCCTGCTCTGGCCCATCCGGAACCTGTCCGGCGATGTCATCGGGTTCGGTGCCCGCAAGTTGTTCGACGACGACACCATGCCCGGCAAGTACGTCAACACGCCGGAAACCATGCTGTACAAGAAGTCTCAGGTGCTGTTCGGGCTCGACCTCGCCAAGCGCGACATCGCCAAGGGGCATCAGGCCGTGGTGGTCGAGGGATACACCGACGTCATGGCGATGCACCTGGCCGGGGTCAAGACCGCCGTCGCCGCCTGCGGCACCGCCTTCGGTGAGGACCACCTCGCGATGCTGCGGCGACTGCTGATGGACGACAGCTACTTTCGCGGCGAGATCATCTACACGTTCGACGGGGACGCCGCAGGCCAGGCCGCCGCGATGAAGGCGTTCGAGGGTGACCAGAAGATGGCCGGGCAGACCTTCGTCGCCGTGGCACCCGAGGGCATGGACCCGTGCGAGTTGCGGCAGAAGTCCGGTGACGCCGCCGTCCGCGACCTGGTGGCGCGTCGCACACCGATGTTCGAGTTCGTGGTCAAGTCGATTCTCACCGAGCACGACCTCGAGACCGCCGAGGGCCGGGTCGAGGCGCTCCGGCGCACCGTGCCGGTGGTCGCCCAGATCAAGGAAGCGACGTTGCGTGACAGCTACGCCGTCCAATTGTCCGGCTGGGTGGGCTGGGACGACATCGCCGCGGTCCGGCAACGGGTGCGGGACGAGGCGCGCAAGCGGGCGTCCACCCGCGGGTCGCTCCCTGCGCCGCTGAAGAAGAAGGCGGCCCGGGACGAGGACCAGGACACACCGCAGTTGCCGGTCGGGCTCACCCGTCCGCGGCCGAACGATCCGACGTTGTGGGCACAGCGCGAGGCACTGAAGGGTGCGTTGCAGTACCCGGCGATCGCGGGCACCGTGTTCGACTCGCTGCCGGTGGAGACTTTCACGCATCCCACCTATGTCGTGATCCGTGAGTCGATGATCGCGTCCGGCGGCACCAGCGCAGGACTCGGCGGCGGCGAGTGGGTCGACGCGGTCAGCCGCGGTGTCGACGACGTCACCGCGGCGTCGCTCGTGTCGGAACTCGCCGTCGAGCCGTTGCCCGCCGAAGAGGACACCGTGCCGCGATACATTTCCGGCGTGATCGCACGCTTGCAGGAGGTGTGGGTGGGGGAGCAGGTGGCGGAACTGAAGTCCAAGCTGCAGCGCATCTCACCGGCGACGGCGTCGGACGAGTTCCATTCACTGCTCGGCGACCTCGTCGCCCTGGAGCAGTACCGCCGCAGCCTGCTCGATCAGGCGATCGGCGACACCAACCGGGACGGGATGGCCGGCTGAACCGGCTACTGCCTGCTACTTCTTCTTCTTGAGCTGATCCTGGGGAACCAGGATGGTCGTGTCCTCGTCGAGCGGCTTCATGGGTTCGAGCTTCGGCTGAGTGTTCAGGGAGTCGGACAGCTTCTGACGCGACATCTGCAGCACCTTCTTCGTGGCCGGGCTGGTGGCCACGGCCTTGGTGGCCCGGCTGATCTGTTCGTAGCGCGCACGTCCTGCTCGCGTACCCAGCACGTACCCCGCAGCGATACCGATCAACAACCGCATCATTCCCGCTTCCTCCCGACGCACAACGACCTGCACCCATCCTGCCTGATGCGTCGACAGGCAGGCGATTTGGTACTGGGGTGGGGCTATGCGCTACAGTTTCTCTCGCATCGCCGGGAACGGCGAAGCACAGCAGAATAATCCCCTGTAGCTCAATTGGCAGAGCTTCCGACTGTTAATCGGACGGTTGCTGGTTCGAGTCCAGCCGGGGGAGCATCGAAACCCCGTCCGGTTCGTCCGGGCGGGGTTTTCTGCTGTGCCCGGCCAATTCGGATCGGTGCGCCTGCCGGGCGAGTACATTCCCGCTGTATCGGCAGCAATCGACCGCGGGGTGTGCGATGAGCGAGGACGGCGGCGAAACCGAGCGGACAGGGTCGATCGGGCGCTTCGGCACGAGCGACGCCCCGCGGTGGCTGCTGCCCTCTATCCTCTACGTTCTGCTGGCCGTCGCCGCCTACCAGCTGTCGGGTTGGCTGTTCGTCAACCTGCGGAGCTTTCTGGGGTTGCTGTTCCTCGCGTGGTTGTTCAGTATCACCATCGAACCGGTCGTCGACTGGCTCGAGCGCCGGGGTTTGCGGCGCGGCGCCGCTACCGGACTGGTGCTGTTCGCACTGTTCGTCTTCGCCATCGGATTCCTGGCGTTGTTCGGGACACTGCTCGCCCAGCAACTCGCTCAGCTCCTCAAGGCCCTGCCGGGTGCGTTGTCCTCGGTCACCGACTGGTCCAATCGTGTGTTCGACACCGACTTCGCGACCGGTGAGGATCTGATCCACCTCACGCCCGAAACCATCCGGGACCTCGCCGAGCGATTCGCGCCGGGAGTTCTGGGTGTGTTGTCCTCGCTGCTCGGCGTCGTGTTCCAGATGCTGACGCTGCTGCTGTTCGTGTTCTACATGTCCGCGCAGGGGCCGGCCCTTCGCCGCACGATCTCGAGCTGGTTTCCGGCGCGGCAGCAGCGGGTCATCTCGGTGGTCTGGGAGATCTCGGTCGAGAAGGCCGGCGGATACGTGGTGTCGCGGCTGATCCTCGCTGCGGTGAGTTCGGTCGCCACCGGCATCATCCTCGTGGCGATCGGCGTGCCCTACTGGCTTCCGCTGGCACTGTGGACCGGCGTCGTCTCCCAGTTCGTCCCCACCCTGGGCACCTACCTCGCGATCGCTCTCCCCGCGATCATCGCGGCCGCGTCCCAGCCGATGGACGGTGTGTGGGTGATCGTGTTCGGAACCGTCTACCAGCAGATCGAGAACTACGTGCTGCACCCGCGCATCACGTCGGCGACGGTCTCGATCCACCCCGCGGTCGCGTTCGGATCGGTGATCGTGGGCGCCTCGCTGTTCGGCCCGGTCGGCGCCCTGGTGTCGGTGCCGGTGGTCGCCGCGATCGAGGCCCTCGTCGAAACGTACGGGCGACGGTACGAACTCGTCGCCGACGCGCCGGCGCCGGTCGCGCCAGTCGAACCGCGCACACACGCGAGCGACGACAAACGCCGCGACGGCGAGGACGAGTAGACCGGCCACGATGAACGCGAGGATCGGCACCGTCCGTCCCGGCATCGGCTGCGGATGCGACAACCCCGGTCCGCCGACCCCGAAAAGTCCTGTCAGGGCGGGCTTCGTCCCGGCTACGCGCCCACGGCGGGCGCACGGTAACATCGGCACGCCGCGATCGCGAGTAGTGCGGCGATGGGGCGGTAGCTCAGTCGGTTAGAGCCGTGGACTCATAATCCATTGGTCGCGGGTTCGAGCCCCGCCCGCCCCACCGATATCGGCTGCCGGTGCCGACGCCGCCGAGTCGGTGTCTGCCACTGCTCGTCGACAGTTCGCAAGACCCGTCAGAGAATCGGGCGGATCAACTCCGGATCCCTTTCGCCAACGGTGGTGTACGGATCCATACGTCCACGTGACGCGCTCCGGTTGCGGTGAGTCCGGGTAGCGCGGCGGCCTCGGCGGCGCGGATGGCGTTGACGATGACCAGGACCTCGGCGAATTCGTGGATGAACACCACGGTCGCCAGGCCGAGGACACCGGTCGCGGCCAACGGGACGAGCACACCGATGATGGCCAGCGACAGCCCGATGTTCTGGAGCATGATGCGGCGGGCGCGGCGGGCGTGCGCGAGGACCTGGGGCAAATGGCGCAGGTTCTCTCCCATGAGCGCGACGTCGGCGGTTTCGATGGCGACGTCGGTTCCCATGGCGCCCATCGCGATTCCGATGTCGGCGGTGGCGAGTGCGGGGGCATCGTTGACGCCGTCGCCGACCATGGCGATTCTCCGGCCTCCGGCGAGTGCGGGGAGCAGAGCTGCTTTGTCTTCGGGGAGCAGTTCGGCGTGCACGGTGGAGATTCCGGCCTGGGCGGCGAGTGTCTCGGCGGTGTGGCGGTTGTCGCCGGTCAGCATGGCCACGTCGATGCCCATCCGCCGGAGTCGATGGACGGCCTCGGGTGCCTCGGGGCGCAGTTCGTCGCGGACCGCGATGGCCGCGACGACGGTGGTGTCTCGCTCGACGAGCACCACGGTGGCGCCTTCGCCCTGGAGGTGGGCGACGTCGTCGGCGAGATCACCGGGGTCGATCCATCCGGGTTTGCCGAGCCGAAGCGGGATTCCGTCGACGGTGCCGTGCAGCCCGTGACCGGGCACGGCGGTAACGTCCTCGGCGGCGGTGACGTCACCTGCTGCGGTGAGGACGGCCCGCGCCAGGGGGTGTTCGCTGCGGGCTTCGAGCGCCGCGGCCGCGGTGAGGGCGTCGCGCTCGGATACCCCGTTTCGGGTGATCACCGCGATGACCTGCGGGGTGTTGCGGGTCAGGGTGCCGGTCTTGTCGAGCGCGACGACTCGGATGCGCCCGAGTTCCTCGAGTGCGGCTCCGCCCTTGACGAGGGCGCCGTGTCGGCTGGAGGCGCCGATCGCGGCGACAACGGTCAGCGGTACGGCGATCGCCAGGGCACAGGGGGAGGCGGCGACGAGCACGACCAGGGCCCGCTCGATCCACAGCATCGCATCGCCGAGCAGGGACCCGAGGCCGGCGACCAGAGCGGCGAGGAATATGATCGCCGGGACCAGAGGGCGGGCGACCCGGTCGGCGAGCCGTTGTCCGGCACCCTTGCGTTCCTGGGCCTCTTCGACGATGTGCACGATCCGTGCCAGCGAGCTGTCGGCGGCGAGTGCGGTGACCCGTACCTCGACGGCACCGCCGCCGTTGATCGCCCCGGCATGCACCTCGTCACCGGGGCCGGCCTCGACGGGGACGGATTCGCCGGTGATCGCGGACAGGTCCAGGCTGGTTCGTCCGGACCGGATCACCCCGTCGGTGGCTGCCCGCTCGCCGGGCCGCAGCACCATGATGTCGCCGATGGACAGTTCGTCCGGGGCGAGGATGATCTCGGTGCCCTCGCGCAGGACCGACGCGGTCGGCGGCACGAGGGACAGCAGGGCGCGCAGTCCGCGGCGGGTGCGGGTCACTGCGTAGTGCTCGAGGCCTTCGGCGATGGAGAACAGGACGCCGAGCATCGCGGCTTCGGGGATCTGTCCGAGTGCGACCGCGCCGATGGCGGCGATCGTCATCAGGGTGCCGACCCCGACCCGGCCGTGCCGAAGATTCCGCACCGCCCCGGGAACGAAGGATACCGCGGCGACCACGGCGGCGAGCAGTGCGAGCAGTGTCGCCACACGCTCGGATCCGGCTGTGCCGATGAGCCATCCGGCGCCGAGGAGGACCGCGGCGATGGCCGCGTACTGCAGCTCGCGGACCTGCCACAGCCGTTCCGGACCGTCATCGGATGTCGTCGCGCCGGCGGAGTTCGGCCTCGCGGGTGCAGGCCCGCAGCATGCGTCAGCCACGGCTGACGTCCGCAATGTCGTTACTGTTCTCTGGTCCGGTGGTCGCCGAAGCGAGTTCGTCGCCGAGTACCGCGCGCACCAAGCCGTGACCGCGGTCGGTCAGCGCGTACATCACCAACCGGCCGTGCCGCCGGGACGAGACGAGGTCGGCGATCTTGAGTTGCCGCAGATGGTGCGAGACCAGGTTCTGTGCCTGCCCGACCACCCACGCCATGTCGCAGACGCAGAGTTCACCGCCGGAGTACAGGGCGGTGGCGATCGTCAGCCGGGTGGGATCGCTCAGTGCCCGGGCGGCGGCGGCGGCCGGCTCGACCTGCCGCAGCGGCGGCAACGTGGCACGGATCTGCTCGGCGTGCGGAAGGTCCAGGCACAGCAGGTCGCAGGTATCGACGCGTTCCTCAGTCATATCAATATACTAACGATCGTTGATATGGAAGGAAACCCTCTCGGGCCGGCGATCTCAGCGCTCGTTAGTATGGCGCGCATGTCCGCTTCGCCGCTTTCGTCCGCTTCCGGTCTGTGCCCGGGGTGGAGTGCCCGATGACCCGCAACGTCACGTTCTCACTGGCCCTGATCGTGGTGTTCGTGCTCGGACTTTCGGCGGTGGTGCTGTCCAACCGCTCCGACGCCGACAGTCGGCCGACCGCCGGCGGAGCCGAGGCCGCGGCGGTGGCGGCGCGTCCGGACAGCCATCGGCTGGCCTCCGCTCCCGATGGCCGGGTGACATTCGTGGAATTCCTCGACTTCGAGTGCGAGGCCTGCCGGGCGGTGTATCCGGCGATCGAGCAGTTGCGCCGTGAGTACGGAGACCGGGTCGGTTTCGTCGTCCGGTACTTCCCGTTGCCCTCCCATTTCAACGCCGAACGGGCCGCGAGGGCGGTCGAGGCCGCGGCGCAACAGGGCAGGTTCGAGCAGATGTATCAGCGGATGTACGAGACCCAGGCGGAGTGGGGTGAGCAGCGCGCCCCGAAGGACGAGGTGTTTCGCGGTTTCGCCGTCGACCTCGGCCTCGACATGGCCGCGTTCGACGCCGCCTACACCGCTCCCGCCACACTCGACCGGATCAACGCCGATGTCGCCGACGGGCACGCGTTGGGTGTGCAGGGCACGCCCACGTTCTTCGTCGACGGCGTTCGGCTCGAGCCGGCCGGCTACCAGGATCTGACGGATGCCCTCGACGCCGCGCTCGCCTGACGCCGTCGAGACGTCCGGGCCGGCCGCACCCGGCGTCCGCAGTCTCGAGCGGGTACTGCCGTGGCTGTTGCTGGTCGGCGGCCTGATCGGCCTGTTCGCCTCGTTCGTGCTCACCGTCGAGAAGTTCGCGCTCGCCGCCGATTCCAGCTACGTCCCGACCTGCAGCATCAATCCGGTGCTCAACTGCGGTTCGGTGATGGCCACCGAGCAGGCCGCGGTGTTCGGATTCCCGAACTCGCTGCTCGGCATCGCCGGCTTCGCCGTCGTCGCGGCGGCCGGCGCCGCGCTGCTGGCCGGCGCCCGCGTCGCACGGTGGTTCTGGCTGGCCCTGCAGGCCGGTCTTGCCGCCGCGGTGGTGTTCGTGCACTGGCTCATCGCTCAGAGCCTCTACGTCATCGGCGCCCTGTGCCCGTACTGCATGGTGGTGTGGGCGGTGACGGTGCCGCTCTTCTGGTACGTCACGGTCCGCAACCTTCGCACCGCCCGCCCGACGTCACCGGTGCAGCGGGCCGCCGCCGCGGCGACCGTCGACCACCTGGTGCCCGTCACGGTCTGGGTGCTCGCACTGCTCGGGCTGATCGTCTACCGCTTCTGGCCGTACTGGTCCGGGCTGCTGTGACGTGCGCCGCGTCGGGCGTCTCTCGCGCAGTGGTCTCTTTCACGGCAGGTGTCCCGCTCGGTCTCGGGGAAGTGGGTCGTAGGCCCACGTCGATAGGGTGGTCGAGGGCGCGTGGGGCCGCGTCGTTGTTCTCCGTGCCGGGGCGGGGCAGACTGAAAGGCACCCGAGGAGGCCATCGTGGAGCTGCAGATCGTGGCGATCGACAAGCCCGACGACATGAACGTGATCATCGGACAGTCCCACTTCATCAAGACCGTCGAGGACGTGCATGAGGCCCTGGTGGGAGTGAGCCCCCACCTCCGGTTCGGTGTCGCGTTCTGCGAAGCGTCGGGGCCTCGCCTCGTGCGCTGTTCCGGAAACGACGACCGTCTCGTCGAGTTGGCCACCCGCAACGCCGTCGCGGTCGGCGCGGGACACTCGTTCTTCGTGTTCGTGGAGGACGGCTACCCGGTGAACGTCCTGAACACGCTGAAGCAGGTGCCGGAGGTGTGCGGCATCTTCTGCGCGACCGCCAACCCTGTCGAGATCATCGTCGCCGAGACGGAACTCGGCCGCGGCATTGCCGGCGTGATCGACGGGCGCTCACCCGCCGGTGTCGAGACCGATGCCGACGTCGACGACCGCAAGGCGTTGCTCCGGACGATCGGCTACAAGCTCTGAGCGAGCGGAGCCCGGACTAAGCCAGCGGATCGACGCGTTCCCAGGCGACGGGGAGTTGCACGTCGACCCCCGCGGCCAGGCCCCTCTCGGTGAGGAACCGCACGGACCGCCGGACGTTGTCGGCGAAGCGGGGAAGCGGCGTCAGCGGCCGGTCCAGGGGCTTCCAGAAATTGTCCCAATGGATCGGGATCACGCGGCGTGCGCCGGTCCGGGTCACGAGTGCGTCCCAGTAGTCGCGGCGGAATCGGTCGGACTCCTTGCCGAGGGTGCCGATGCCGAGATAGACGGTGTCGGCGTCGTATCCGTCGAGTGCGCCGGGCACGAAGTTCGCACTGGCGTGGACGAGGACGCGGCCGTCGGGGTGCGCGAAGTGGAACGAGAAGCAGTCGCCCTGCGCGTATTCGCCGATCGATGCCGGCGGGTGCACCGCGTGGTCGATCGTGCCCGGGAACTTCGCCCGGGGGCTGTGCTCGGCGGGCAGCGCCGTCACCTCGAATGCACCGTATCTCAGGGGACTTCGCACCTGGATCGTCCGGAACCGGTCCATCGCGAACCCGTAACCCTCGGCGATGTGACGCGTCGACGGTGAACCGACGAGTTCCGCGCCGGTGCGTTCCGCCACCGTCGGGGAGTCCATCGCGTGGTCGTAGTGCGAGTGCGCGACGAGGACGGCGGCCAGGCGGTCGGTGCGAGTTCGCGTGAGGGCCCGGTCGACGGCGGCACCGTCGGGGCGCAGCGGCCGGAGCATCGATCGCAGGAGCGGCGGTCTGGAGAAGAACCCGTCCGTCATCAGCGACGTCTCGCCGTCGGACAACAGGATCGTGGAAACACCGAGGAAGGTGGCGTGCATGCTCGCGACCGTACCGGTGGGCGGCATCCGCACGGCGGGATCTGTGGCCGTTCTACGATGACCGCCATGGCGATCACTCCCGACACGAAGAACTGGACCTGGGTCCTGGACCGGGCATGCCCCGACTGCGGGTTCGACTCGGCGGCAACCCGGTACGAGGACATCCCGGGTCTGGTCCGGGAGAACGCGGAGGCATGGTCGCCGGTCCTCACCCGCCCCGACGTGACGGTCCGGCCGGACGAGCAGACGTGGTCGGCGCTCGAGTACGCCGCACACGTTCGCGACGTGTTCCGGATCTTCGACGTCCGGCTCCGGCTCATCCTCGATGAGACGGATCCACTGTTCCCGAACTGGGATCAGGACGAGACCGCGGTCGCCGAGCGCTACAACGAGCAGGATCCGGCCGTCGTGGACGCCGAACTGCGTGCGGCGGGCGCGTCGGTGGCGGACGACTTCGAGGCCGTCGCGCCGGAACTGCGGGTGCGGACCGGGCGGCGGAGCGACGGCGCATCGTTCACGGTGGAGTCGCTGGCCAGGTACTTCGTCCACGATCCGATCCACCACCTCCACGACGTGTCGGGGTAACAGTTTCGGATTCCCGGACCCGATTCGGTAGAACGTGTTCCAATTCGGCCCGTTTGTGTCTATCGTCACATCAGCAGATGCGCAGACATGAATGAAGGGTTGGGAGTCACATGAAGACCAAGGGTGCGATCCTGTGGGGCCTGAACGAGCCGTGGTCGGTCGAGGAGATCGAGATCGGCGATCCGGTTGCGGGCGAGGTGCAGATTCGCATGGAAGCCGCCGGAATGTGCCACTCCGACCACCACATCGTCACCGGTTCGATGCCGATGGCGTCCTTCCCGGTGATGGGCGGTCACGAAGGGTCCGGCGTCATCACCAAGCTGGGGCCGGAGGTGAAGGATCTCGAAGTCGGCGACCACGTGGTGCTCTCGTTCGTGCCCGCGTGCGGACGCTGTCCGGCGTGCTCGGCGGGACACCAGAATCTCTGTGACCTCGGAATGGGACTCCTGAGCGGACTGGCGATCAGCGACGGCACCTTCCGCATCCACGCGCGCGGGGAGAACGTCATCCCGATGTGTCTCCTCGGGACGTTCTCGCCCTACATGGTCGTGCACGAGACTTCGGTCGTGAAGATCGACAAGGACATTCCCTTCGACGTCGCCGCCCTCGTCGGCTGCGGCGTACCCACCGGGTGGGGTTCGGCGACGCGGATGGCGGAGGTGAAGCCGGGCGAATCCGTCGTCATCATGGGTGTCGGCGGCGTCGGCATGAGTGCACTGCAGGGCGCGGTGGCGTCCGGAGCGCGTCAGATCTTCGCCATCGACCCGGTGCCGTGGAAGCGGGAACAGGCGCTGAAGTTCGGTGCCACCCACGCGTTCGAGAGTGCCGCGGCCGCAATCGAGCCGATCATCGCGCTCACCAACGGATTGATGGCGCAGAAGACGATCATCACGGTCGGGGAGATGCACGGCGAATACGTCGAGGAAGCCCTGTTGCTCACCAGCAAGTTCGGCACGTGCGTCGTCACGGCCATGGGCGCGATGACCGACATGGACGTCAAGCTGAACCTGTTCCTCTTCTCGATGCTGCAGAAGGACCTGAAGGGCACCATCTTCGGCGGCGGAAACGCCCGGGTCGAGATCCCGAACCTGCTGGCCATGTACAAGTCGGGGCAGCTGAACCTCGACGACATGATCACCCGCACCTACACCCTCGAAGGCGTCAACGACGGGTATCAGGACATGCTCGACGGCAAGAACATTCGCGGCGTCATCCGGTACACCGAAGCCGACTGGTGACGGCTCGCCGCAGCTGACCGCGGGCCGCTCTCGTAGGCTGACCGGGTGCAGAGTCTCGATCAGATTGCCCGATGGCCCGTGGACAACGCTGCGGCGGTGGTCCTGTCGCGCGACGAAGGGGTGATCGGCGAGTACGGCGACCAGCGGCGCGTCTTCCCCCTGGCCTCGGTGACCAAACTGCTCTGCGCGTACGCGGTACTGGTGGCCACCGAGGAGTGGGCCGTCGAACTCGACCAGCCCGCAGGCCCGGAGGGCTCGACCGTGCGTCATCTGCTGGCGCACGCGTCGGGTCTCGCATTCGACGCGAACCGTGTGCAGACGGCGCCGGAGCGCAAGCGAATCTACTCCAGCGCCGGCTACGAGGTGCTCGCCGACTTCCTCACCGCCGAGACGTCGATCGACTTCGCCGACTATGTCGCGGAATCCGTCTTCGCTCCACTGTCGATGGGCGCGTCCGCGCTCGTCGGGCCTGCCGGCCACGGAGCGCAGGCGTCGGCCGGTGATCTCGGCCGGTTCGCAGCAGAGCTGTTCCGCCCGGCCCTCATTTCGCCCCAGACGCTCACGGACGCCACGTCCGTGCAGTTTCCCGGGCTGGACGGAATTCTGCCCGGATACGGCTCACAGCGGCCCAACGACTGGGGGCTGGGGTTCGAGATCCGTTCGGGCAAGAGCCCGCACTGGACGGGCACGAGCAACTCGCCGCAGACGTTCGGCCACTTCGGGCAGGCCGGTACCTTCCTGTGGGTCGATCCGGCCGCCGGACTGGCCTGCGTGGCGTTGACGGACCGGGATTTCGGTGACTGGGCCAAGCCCCTGTGGACCGAGCTGAGCGACGGTATCCTCTCGGAACGCAGTAGACGATGACACACCGATTGCTCGAATCACTGGCGCAACACAGGCATCACAAGGCACACTGGTCAACCGAGCGTGCTGCACACACCGACTGAGGCCGTTGGGGAAGACGTCCCTCGTCGAAGCAGGAGGCTCGAGTGCGCGCATTGAATCAGTTCGCGGACGCGACGGCTGGTGTGGTCTACATCCACTCGTCGCCCGCCGCGTTGTGCCCCCATATCGAGTGGGCGTTGACCGCGACCCTCGACTGCCGAGCCAACCTGAAATGGACCTCGCAGCCGGCCTCCAACGGCGTTCTGCGCGCGACCACCAGCTGGGTGGGGCCTGTCGGCACCGCCTCGCGGCTGGTCAACGCGCTTCGCGCCTGGCCGATGCTGCGCTTCGAGGTGACCGAGGACGCCAGTGAGGGCGTGGACGGCGAACGGTACAGCCACGTGCCCGGGATGGGCCTGTGGCACGGGTCCACCAGCGCGAACGGCGATGTCGTCGTCGGGGAGATGCGCCTGCGGGCACTGATGCAAGCGGGGGGCGACATCGCCGCCGAACTGGACTATGCACTCGGAACCGCCTGGGACGAGGCGCTCGAGCCGTTCCGCAGCGGCGGAGAAGGCGCCGAGGTCACCTGGCTGCGCCGGGACGTCGGCTGACACCCGCCTCACGGACGCGAAAAGGCCCCCGCCACAACGGCGGGGGCCTTCTCTCGAACAGAGCTCAGATCACAGCGGGATGTTCTTGTGGTCGCCGCGGGTGGAGGGAGCCGCAGCGAGGGCGGCGGTGATGACGCTGCGCGTCTTGGCCGGGTCGATCTCCTCGTCCACGACACCGATCGCGACAGCACGGTCGACGCCACCGGCGATGCTTTCGTGCTCGACGGCCAGACGCTCGTGCAGGGCCTCACGCTCTTCTTCCGGCGCTGCGGCCAAGGCGCGCTTGTGCAGAATGCCGACGGCGGCCTTGGCGCCCATGACAGCGACCTCCGCATCGGGCCACGCGTAGACGGCGGTGGCGCCGAGCGCGCGGGAGTTCATGGCGATGTACGCCCCGCCGTAGATCTTGCGGGTCACGACCGTCACGCGGGGAACGGTGGCTTCGGCGAACGCGTGGAGCAGCTTGGCGCCGCGGCGCACGACGCCTTCCCATTCCATGCTCACACCGGGGAGGTAGCCGGGAACGTCCACGATCACCACGAGCGGGATGCCGAATGCGTTGCACAGCCGGACGAAACGTGCCGACTTCTCGGCGCTCTCCGAGTTGAGGCAGCCACCCAGGCGGAGCGGGTTGTTGGCGATGACACCGACGGTGCGGCCACCGAGGCGTCCGAGACCGGTGACGATGCTGCGGGCGTAATTGCCCTGCAGTTCCTCGAAACTCGACTCGCCCTCGACGTTGTCGAGAAGTTCGTGAACGATCGGACGGACGTCGTAGGCGCGCTTCGCGGACTCGGGCATGAGTGCGCGGAGATCGGTGTCGCCGTGCGCGGCCGCGGCCTGATCGAAATCGCCCTGCTCACAGAACATCGACACGAGGCGGCGTGCCCGGTGCAGGGCGTCGCCCTCGTCGTGGGCGGCGATGTGCGCGACCCCCGACTTCTTCGTGTGCGTGTCGGGACCGCCGAGTGACACCATGTCGACCTGCTCACCGGTGACACTGCGGACCACGTCCGGGCCGGTGACGAAGACGCGGGCCTCCGGCGCCATGATGACGATGTCGGTCAGCGCGGGACCGTACGCCGCACCGCCGGCCGCGAAGCCGAGGACGACGGAAATCTGTGGGACGCGGCCGGACGCGCGGACCATGGCCTCGAAGACCAGTCCGACGGCGTGCAGGGCCTCGACGCCCTCGGCGAGACGCGCGCCACCCGAGTGCCAGAGACCCACGATCGGGGCGTCCTCCTCGAGGGCGGTGTCGATCGCCGTCACGATGTGCTTGCAGCCTTCGACACCCATGGCGCCGCCCATGACGGTGGCATCGGAGCAGTAGGCGATGGTGCGGACACCGTCGATGTTGCCGGACGCGGCCAGCACACCGGACTTGTCACGCGGATGCAGAGGGACGACGGTCCCGGCGTCGAACAGCTTCTCCAGGCGCGCAAGGGGATCGCGCGGATCGATCGACGCATCGGACTTAGTCGCGGGTGCCAAGATTGTCATCGCGTCCTCCTTGTGGCGGGCCCGGGTGGGCTGTCGATGGGTGGAGACCCCTTCAGAGAAGGGGTCTCCACCCGCGATCTAGCAGGACCGGCTGTCAGGCCCGGCCGAAGGCGAGCGCGACGTTGTGCCCACCGAAACCAAACGAGTTGTTGATCGCGAAATCGATCTCGCCGTAACGGGCTTCGCCCTTGACGACATCCAGGTCGATCTCTGGATCCTGATTCTCGAGATTCAGCGTGGGCGGAATGACTCCGTCCCGCAGACTCAGGACCGTGAGCACCGCCTCGAGCGCACCGACGGCGCCGATCGAGTGCCCCAACGCGGACTTCGGTGCGTACACCGCGGCATGGTTGCCGACGGCAGCCTTGATGGCGTTCGCCTCCGCCGTGTCACCGATCGGAGTGGCCGTGGCGTGCGCGTTGATGTGCTGGATGTCCGTCTTCGTCAATCCAGCAGTCTCGATCGCCCTCGTCATGGCCCGCGCAGCGCCCGAACCCGAAGGATCGGGAGCGACGATGTGGAACCCGTCGGAGGTGATTCCCGCGCCCAGCAGACGGGCGTGGATGGTGGCACCGCGAGCCTTGGCGTGCTCCTCGGTTTCGAGGACCATCATCGCTCCGGCCTCACCGAACACGAAGCCGTCACGATCCTTGTCGAACGGCCGCGAAGCCGCCTTCGGATCGTCGTTGCGGGTGCTCAGCGCGCGCATCATCGCGAAGCTCGCGATCGGCACGGCGTCGAGGTAACCCTCCACACCACCGGCGACGATGATGTCCGCGTCGCCCATCACCAGCATGCGGTACGCATGGGCGATGGCCTCGGAACCCGAGGAGCAGGCCGACACGGGAGTGATCACTCCGGCGCGGGCCCCGAGCTCGAGTCCGACGGTGGCCGACGGACCGTTGGGCATCACCATCTGGACGGCGAACGGCGACACCTTGCGGTACCCGCCGGCCTTCATCTTCTCGACGGCGTCGATCAGAGCTTCGCCGCCGCCCAGTCCGGTGCCGATCACGACGCCGAGGCGATCCTTGTCGACCTCCGGGCTGCCGGCGTTCTCCCAGACCTGACGGCCCAGGACGAGCGCCAACCGCTCGACGAAGCTCATCCGGCGGATCTCGACCCGGGACAGCGACTCGTCGGGCGACACCTTGAGCTTGCCGCCGATCGTCACCGGAAGGTCGTTCTCCGTGACGAAGGCTTCCCGGATGGTGTCGATGCCGCTCTCGCCGGCCAACAGGCCTTTCCACGTGGCATCCACGTCACCAGCGATCGACGTCGTGGCCGCGAGGCTGGTGACGACGATGTTGGGGAACTGCTTCCCGTTGGTCGAGGCGGAAGTCACGGCTGAGCTCACTCCTCGTCGTTCTTGGCAGCTTCGAGCTTCGCCTTCACGGCCTCCGCGTCGGCGCCACCTTCTGCTTCGAGCTTCTGGATGTAGGACACGGCGTCACCGACGGTGCGCAGTCCGGCGAGATCCTCGTCGGGGATCTTCACGCCGTACTTGTCCTCGGTCTGGACGGCGATCTCAACCATGGAGAGGGAGTCGATGTCGAGGTCGTCGACGAAAGACTTTTCGATGGTCACCTCGGACGGCTCAATACCGGTGACCTCCTCGATGATCTCCGCGAGTCCGGCGATGATGTCTTCCTGGGTGGCGGCCACTGAGTGGCTCCCTTCTGATTCGGTGTAGATGTATCTGGAGTTGTGCAGGCACGTCCCCATCGGCCGCGCCTGCGGGCCCTGCACGCACCGAGGTGCGCGCAGCAAACTAGCCGAGTTCTGTCAGTTCGGCTAGTGCGGAGATATCCCCCGGGGTCTTGAGTGCCAGAGTCGGAGTGCCGCGCATTTCACGCTTGGCGATACCGACGAGGGTTCCGGCTGGTGGAAGTTCCGCGATCGCGGAGACCTGAGCGGTCCGCAGGCTTGCGGTACACAGGTCCCAACGCACAGGTCGGGTTACCTGCGCGGCCAGTTTAGTCAGTGCGTCGGCTCCGGATGCGACCGGTGCACCGTCGGCGTTGGAGAGCAGAGTGCGGGTGGGTTCCCCCGGTGTGATCTTGGACGCAGCCTCGGTGACGGCCTCCTGCGCGGGAGCCATGAACCGGGTGTGGAACGCGCCTGCGACGGGAAGAGCGCGAACCCGCGCCTTCTCCGGCGGGTTGGCGGCGAGTTCCTCGAGCGCCGACAGCAGACCTGCAGCGACGATCTGGCCCGCCGCATTGCGGTTGGCCGGTTCGAGGCCCAGTTCGTCGAGGCGGGCGAGCACCTCGGTCTCGTCGCCCCCGAGGACCGCGGACATGCCGGTCGGTTCGAGTGCGCAGGCCTTCGCCATCTCCGCGCCGCGGACGGCGGCGAGTGCGACGGCGTCGTCGGCGGAGAGGACTCCGGCGACCGCGGCTGCGGCGAGTTCACCGACCGAGTGTCCGGCCGCGATGGTGTCTGCGGGAACCAGGCCACGCGCGTCGAGTTCCTCGAAGGCGAGGAGTGCGGCGGCCACGACGAGGGGCTGAGTCACCGACGTGTCGGTGATCTCCTCCGCTGTCGCGGTGGTACCGAGGCGGACGAGGTCGAGGCCGGCAGCCTTCGACCACAGTGCGACACGGTCATGAGAACCCGGCAGCTCCAACCAAGGGATGAGCATGCCGGGAGTCTGAGAGCCCTGACCCGGGGCGAGCAACGAAATCACTCTTCAAGAGAACACCGTCAACGGCGTGCTGCGAGATGTCGTTGCGGATGAACCTTCGTCGGCGGATTTGTTGGGTTCCCACAAAATTGCACGTGGGGTCCTCGCATCGAATCTGGACAGACGTTCGTTACAGCCCTGCTTCTCCGAATGGGAAGGGTGTGACTGGTGTTAAACGTGATATGGGTTCGTTATGGGAATGTGTCAATCGACCCACCGTGGCAGCCACTCTGAGTACATACGCATCCCGCGGATTCGTCGGATCGCGACCGGTGACTTCCGCGATTCTCTTGAGTCGATACCGCACAGTATTTGGATGAACAAACAGCTGCCGGGCACAAGTCTCAACCGCACCTCCACAGTCGAGATATGCGTCCAAGGTGTCGGTGAGAACACCTCCGGCGGCCGCCAGCGGCGCGACCAGATGGTCGTTCAGAGCGGTGACGGCGGCGTTGTCCCCGAGCAGTGCGCGCTCGGGTAGCAACTCGGCGGCATGGACGGGCCGAGGGGCGCCCCGCCAGCCTGCGACCGCCTGCATCGCGGCGAGCGCCTCGACGGCACTGAAATGAGCCGCGCCCAGCGTCGGCGTGGTCGGCCCGATGATCACCGGCTCGTCCGAGAACTTGCCGAGCAGGTCGGTCATGAAACTCGAGTGCCCCGACCCCTCCTGGAGCTCCCCGCTGACGACCATCACGAGCCGCGAACCCTGCACGACGGCGAGGGCGGCGCGGCCGTGCTTCTGCGCGATGGTGTGCACCGTGCCGACGACGGAGACCCGCTCGTCCTCGGGGGGAGTGCCGACGATGACGGTGGCGGGGGCGGTGGCGTCCCAGTTGAGAGTCGCCGCCCGCGACAACATGTCCGAGCCCGTGTCACCACGGACCACGGCGTCGACGACCAGTGCCTCGAGCCGGGTGTCCCACGCACCGCGGGACTCCGCGGCACTCGCATACACCGAGGCGGCCGCGAAACCCAGTTCGCGACCGTAGCGGAGGACGGCCTCGGTGAGGGCGATCAGCTGCTGGTCGTTGCGGGCGAGCGCCGGGAGCCACTGCTCGAAGAACTCCATCGCCACGCGGACCATGTCCACCGTCTGGCTGAGGGTGAGCCTGCGCGCGAGATCCTGCGGAATCACCTGGAACGCGTCCAGGCTGAACCGGATGTCGCTGTCCGGATTCTTGAGCCACTCGAGGAAGTTGACGACCGCCGTCTGAACCAGCAACTGCACGTTGGAGCGTTGAGCGGCGTCGAGGTCGTCGAAGAACGGCAGTTGATCCTGCATCGTCGTGACGGCCTCGGTCGAGAGGCGACCGGAGAACTGTTTGACGCGACGCAACAGTGCGTCGGGCAACGGATCCCGGGTTTGTCGTCTGCGGGAGACCAACGGACTCTGCTCGACCATAGTCAAGAACCTACGCCCACCGCCGCCCGTGTTGTCCGACGGACACACGGGCGGCGGTGGGTGAGGATGTCGGCGTTACGCGCTGCCGGTATCCGTGTACGAGACGGCCGCGGCGCGGACGTCGTCGATGCGGTACCGGTTGGCGGCCTCGACGGCCTTGGAGCGGTCGAGGGTGCCTTCGCCGGCGAGGGCGGACAGCACGGCGACGACGATGGATTCGGCGTCGACGTTGAAGTACCGGCGGGCGGCGGGGCGGGTGTCGGAGAACCCGAACCCGTCGGTGCCGAGGGTGGTGTACGAGCCGGGGACCCACTGACGGATCTGGTCGGCGACGGCGCGCATCCAGTCCGAGGCCGCCACGAACGGGCCGGCGGCATCGGACAACGCCTGCGTGACGTACGGCAGCGGGGCGTCGGTGCCGGGGTCGCGCAGCGCCTGCTGCTCCCGTTCGATGCCCTCGCGGCGCAGCTCACCCCAGGAGGTGACCGACCACACGTCCGCCGCCACACCCCAGTCGTCGGCCAGCAGCTGCTGGGCGCGCAGGCCCTCGGGCATGGTGACACCGGAGACCAGGATCTGCGCCTTCGGGCCGGATGCCTCGGACTTCTTGAACAGGTACATGCCCTTGAGCAGGCCCTCGACGTTCAGGTCGGCGGGCTCGGCGGGCTGGGTGTAGGGCTCGTTGTAGAGGGTGATGTAGTAGAAGATGTCCTCGCCGCCGAACCCGTCGACCCCCTCGGTGCCGCCGTACATCCGGCGCAGCCCGTCCTTGACGATGTGCGCGATCTCGTAGGAGAACGCCGGGTCGTAGGCGACGGCGGCCGGGTTCGTCGACGCCAGCAGCAGCGAGTGCCCGTCGGCGTGCTGGAGTCCCTCGCCGGTCAGTGTGGTGCGGCCGGCGGTGGCGCCGAGGACGAAGCCGCGGGCCATCTGATCCGCCGCCGCCCACAGGCCGTCGCCGGTGCGTTGGAACCCGAACATCGAGTAGAAGATGTACAGCGGGATCATCGGCTCACCGTGGGTGGCATAGGAGGTGCCGACCGCGGTGAACGAGGCGGTCGAGCCGGCCTCGTTGATGCCCTCGTGCAGGATCTGCCCGATCTCCGACTCCTTGTAGGCCAGCATCAGATCGGCGTCGACCGCGGTGTACAGCTGCCCGTTGCGGTTGTAGATCTTCAGCGACGGGAACCAGGAGTCCATCCCGAAGGTGCGGGCCTCGTCCGGGATGATCGGCACGATCCGCTTGCCGATCTCCTTGTCCCGCAACAACTCCTTCATGATCCGCACCAACGCCATGGTGGTCGCGACCTGCTGCTTACCGGAGCCCTTGCGGACCACGTCGTAGGTCGAGTCCGCCGGCTGCGGCAACGGCGCCGGGCTGGTGCGGCGCTGCGGCAGGAACCCACCCAACGCCTTCCGCCGGTCGAGCATGTACTGGATTTCCGGGGCGTCCGTGCCGGGGTGGTAGTACGGCGGCATCTTCGGGTCCTTCTCCAACTCTTCGTCGGAGATCGGGATGCGCTGCAGGTCCCGGAAATTCTTCAGATCATCCAGGGTCAGTTTCTTCATCTGGTGGGTGGCGTTGCGGCCCTCGAAGTGCTTGCCCAGGGTGTAGCCCTTGATGGTGTGCGCCAGGATCACCGTCGGCTGCCCCTTGTGCGCCATCGCCGCCGCGTACGCGGCGTAGATCTTGCGGTAGTCGTGCCCGCCGCGCTTGAGGTTCCAGATGTCCTGATCGGACAGGTTCGCGACCAGTTCCTTCGTCCGCGGATCCCTCCCGAAGAAGTGCTCGCGCACGTACCCGCCGTCGTTGGCCTTATACGTTTGGTAGTCACCGTCCGGGGTGACGTTCATCAGGTTGACCAGGGCACCGTCCCGGTCCGCGTGCAACAACGCGTCCCACTCGCGGCCCCAGACCACCTTGATCACGTTCCAGCCGGCGCCGCGGAAGAACGACTCCAGCTCCTGGATGATCTTGCCGTTGCCGCGGACCGGGCCGTCGAGGCGCTGCAGGTTGCAGTTCACCACGAACGTCAAATTGTCCAGACCTTCGGTGGCCGCCACATGCGCCAGACCCCGCGATTCCGGTTCGTCCATCTCCCCGTCCCCGAGGAACGCCCACACATGCTGATCGGCGGTGTCCTTGATGCCGCGGTCGTGCAGGTAATGGTTGAACCGGGCCTGGTAGATCGCGTTCATCGGGCCCAACCCCATCGACACGGTCGGGAACTCCCAGAAATCCGGCAGCAGCCGGGGGTGCGGGTACGACGGCAACCCACCGCCCTGATCGGCGTGCGAGTGCTCCTGCCGGAACCCGTCCATCCGCTCCGCCGGGATCCGCCCCTCCAAAAAGGCGCGGGCATAGATGCCCGGCGACGCGTGGCCCTGGATGAAGATCTGATCCCCACCACCGGGATGGTCCTTGCCGCGGAAGAAGTGGTTGAACCCCACCTCGTACAGCGCGGCCGACGACGCATACGTCGAGATGTGGCCACCGACCCCGACCCCCGGCCGTTGCGCACGGGTCACCATCACCGCCGCGTTCCACCGGATGAACGCCCGGTACCGGCGCTCGGTCTCCTCGTCGCCGGGGAACCACGGCTCGTTCTCCGTCGGGATGGTGTTCACATAATCGGTCGACGTCAACGCCGGCAAGGCGACGTGCTTCTCCCCGGCCCGCTCGAGCATCCGCAACATCAGATACCGGGCACGGGTCGGTCCGGACCGGTCCAACAGTCCATCGAACGATTCCAACCACTCCGTGGTCTCGTCCGGGTCGATATCCGGCAGATAAGACGCAACACCCTCACGGATGACGCGAACGCGGCCGTCGGAACCCGGGGTCGCACTGGGGTTGGAAGGTTGGGCCGCTCCGGCGCCGGGTGTGGCGGAATCCGGTTGAGACGCGGGTCCCTGGATCAGGTCTGACAACGTTGCTCCTCATTGTGGTGGGACGCGCGGTGTGGCGTCCTCTCCATGCGATCGCGGCCTTGTTAGGCCCGACCCATCTCCTTTATGAATATGGCGCGACCCTCATCTTTCACCATCGCGGCGCAGTCGGCACACTGTGTTCGGGTTACTCTCCGGTAGCGTTTGCGCAGATCCGGGGCCGAATGTTGAACTTATCGATGTCGTCGAAAACATGGGGGAGACGAATGCGCACGTCGACGCGCCGCTGGGGGCCGGCGAGTGCTGCCGTCGCGGCGATCGTCGGTGTGGCGGTCATCGCCGGATGCGGCGGCGCGATCGAGGGGACAGCGCAGCAGAACGATTCCCAGGCCGCCGAGTACGCCGCGGAGGCGACGTCCTCATCGGTCGCCGCGTCGTCCTCTCAGAAGGCCGCGGCCGAGCGGGACGCGCTCGTGGAGCAGTGCACGATGTTCGTGAACCGTGCCGGCGACACCATCGACACCTACAACGCCTTCATCGACGCCGCCAACGCCGATGCCGCGGATACCGGCGCGAAGGCGAGCGCCGCGGCGGCGGCACTCCGGGCGGCGGCCGACGGGGCGAATGCCGCCACCCCCACTCTTCCCGCCGAGCTGACCGGACTGCTGACCGATTACGCAAACAACTATCGGGAACTCGCGGCCGCCGTCGACGGCGGGCAGCGCGGAGACATTCTGAACACGCTCGCCAGCCGTGGAGACGAGCTCAGCGACTCGATTCGGGCAGCCTGCCCCACATCGTGACTCCCGCACCGTAGGCTCGGTCGATGACCACGCATCACTACTTTCTGAGAAAAATTCGCGCGGTCGGCTTGCGCGAAAGCGTTCGAGCATGTTCGCTTTCACCTAATTGATCTTCATCCGGCAGGTGTTCGGGTATCCGAGCACCGTCAACAAAAGGAGGACCCCACCGTGGTCGCCGCGGCGGACGCCCAAAACTACGCTCAGAAACTCGGGATCACTGCCGACATGGCGGTACAGGAACTGGGCTGGGACGAGGACACCGACGACGACCTGCGTGCCGCGGTCGAGGACACCATCGGTGGAGAACTACTGGACGAGGATTCCGACGAGGTGATCGACGTCGTGCTGCTGTGGTGGCGCGACGAAGACGGAGACCTCGTCGACGCCCTCATGGATGCCATCGGCCCTCTGGCCGACGAGGGATTCGTGTGGGTCCTCACCCCCAAGACCGGTCAGCCCGGTCACGTGGAGCCCAGCGAGATCGCCGAGTCCGCACCTACAGCGGGTCTCACCCAGACGTCGGCGGCAAACCTCGGGGACTGGTCGGGAAGCCGTCTGGTTCAGCCGAAGTCGCGTCCCGCGAACAAGCGCTGAACAGCCTCACCTTTTCGTTCACTCACCGAAGGATCACGTCATGCCGCTCGAGGTGGGCACCACCGCCCCCGATTTCACCCTCAAGGACCAGAACAATCAGGAAGTGACGCTTTCCGATTACCGCGGAAAGAAGAACGTCCTGCTCGTGTTCTACCCCCTCGCGTTCACCGGAACGTGCCAGGGTGAACTCTGCAAGGTTCGCGACGAACTGCCGAAGTTCGAGAACGACGAGACTGCGATTCTCGCGCTCTCCGTCGGTGCGTCGCCGACACACAAGATCTGGTCTGCCGAGCAGGGATACACCTTCCCGCTGCTCGCCGACTTCTGGCCGCACGGTGCGGTCGCGCAGCAATACGGCGTCTTCAACGAGAAGCTGGGCTTCGCGAACCGCGGCACCTTCGTCATCGACAAGGAAGGCGTCATCCGGTTCGCCGAGATGAACGGGCCCGGAGAGGCCCGTGACCAGGGAGCTTGGGAGAAAGCGCTCGCCACGCTAGAGTCCTGATGCGCATCCGGCGAGGTTCTCGCCGGATGTTCGGGCGTGTAGCTCAGTGGTAGAGCTCTGGTTTTACACACCAGCGGTCGGGGGTTCGAAACCCTCCGCGCCCACCGTCAGGCAAAGCCCCGACCCGCGTTTCCGCGCAGGTCGGGGCTTTCTCGATGCCGGTGTTCACCGGCTGCCCGCGTTCGGCTGCCGCGCACCCGCCTCACTCCTCGGTGAGTTCCATGAGCTGCTCGGCGGCGGTGATGTTGCCGTTGTCGGCGAGGCGCCGGAGCTCGTTCATGTCGCCGAGTTCGGTGGCCAGTTCGATGAGCTGGTCGGCCGCGTCGGAGCTGCCGTTGTCGGCGAGGCGCCGGAGTTCGTCCATGTCACCCCGCTCGCCGGCGAGCTCGATGAGAATGTCGAGCGCCGTCGAATCACCGTTGCCGGCACGCTCGCGCAGGGCGGACAGTTCGGATTCAGTCATGATGTACATCCTCTTCTCGATCGAGTTTCCTCGTGTGCCGATCTCGGAGTTCGTCACGATGCGTGTGCCACTCGTCCAGAAGAGCCGGAAGTCGCTCGCTGAGGAAGTCGGCAAGCGCGACCATCTCCTCGAGCGGGGCGCGGCGTTCGGGTGAAGCGTCGGCCAGCAACGCCAGTCCCTCCCGGAACAGCGCCGCATGCTCCCGGTGGAGGGCGGAATCGAAGTTCTGCGGTTGCTGACTGGCCGGGTCCAGGCTCACCCGGTCCACCCGCTCACCGGCGACACGGGTCCGCCGCGCCATCCGATAGCCCTCGAGCAGTTTGACCGCTCCGGTGATGGCGCTCCGGCTCGCCAGCAACGCCTCGCCCAGTTCGTCGATCGTCTGTTGCGGCGGATCGCAGACGAACAGATACCCCAGCAACCGACCCGCCATCGGCGGGAATCCGTACCGGCGTGCGTAGAAGCGGCCGACGTGGTCGGCGAAGATCAGCTGTGTGTCGGACGGCACAACACCGAAGATAGCAGTTCTGACTGAAATGACACAGATGTGTGTCATTTCAGTTCAGCTGCGGTGCGGTGACCGGTTTCGTGGAGTTAACCTGTTCAGCGCCCAGAGCTTCGCCTGCAGTGGCATATTCCTGACATGCCCAGGTACAAGGTGACGCTGCGCAACGGCACGTCGAGCGACAAGACCTTCGAATCAGACTTCCAGGCCGTCAACGAGACGCACCGGCCCACCGAACCCGGGGCGGGCATCGTGAAGATCGACCGCTACGAGGAAGGCGGGGAAGTGAGCGGGCTCTGGTCCGCTCCCGCCACGAGCCGCAGGTCCCGCACGTAGCCCGTCAGGTCGCGTCTCGCGTGGTCGCGGAGCCGCGGCGATCGAGTTCGGCCTCGAATTCTGTGATCCGGCTGGTGACTCCGCGGACCGTTTCGCAGCCGTAGTCGTTCGCGATCGACTCGCCGAGCAGGGCTCGGTGCTCGTCCAGCCGGGCGAGCAGTTCGTCGTCGCCGAGCTTCGTCAGGTCGCTGCACACCTCTCGATCGTCCCAGGCGCAGTCGGCGAAACCAATGCCTCACACGAATTTCCAGCGGACGCGCAGAACCCCGCCGGGCCACGTGGGTGTGTTGAGTCAGCACCGAAGATGTGAGCAGGGCGGGGCCGTGCGCCGCCCCTGAATGGGGGGAACGAGGCGGCATTTACCATGGTAGGCGCAGGAAAGGGCGCTTGGCGAGATACTCAGCAGAGTTTCAGGAATCCGACATTCCGACCGGGACGGGTGCGTCGATCGCAGCTACCGGCGGAGTGGTGAGACGCACCCCGCTCTTGCGCGGGTTTCCGGCGAATCGGTGCGCAATTGCGCCCCCAGCTAGCGTGCGCGAGTGCCCGGACCCACGGTGTCGTAGGCCTCGGCGAGGAGCGCGGCGAGGGTGTCGTCGAGCTGATCGTCGGAGGTGATCGTCAAGCGGTGCGTGATCACCGTCTTCGTGGTGGGAAACGCCTCGCGTAGCTGCGGGTGATGGACGCGCCGGCGCAGGTCGAGGGCGATCTCGAGCCGCGACGAATAGATGAACGCGGCAGCGAAGACGCGGGTACGAGCCCACGCGATCTCGGTCCGGTGGACCCGCTCGTCCACCTCGCCGCACGCGAGGACGAGGTCACGGAACTGCAGTAGGCGCTCGGTGGCGTCCGGGTCCTTGCCTGCCAGGTACTCGTCGATCGCGGCACTCATGGGACGCTCCTTTACATCGCCTGCAACGTTAGTTGATACAAATATCGGCGTGCATCGAACCTCCCGTCCCGCGACAGCGCGTGCTGCCGGCCTGCTGCTCGGCTTCGCCGCCGACCGTGTGTTCGCCGATCCCGTCCGGTGGCATCCCGTGGCCGGATTCGGCCGCACGGCAATGGCATTGGAGAAGGCGACGTACCGCGACTCCCGGTCGGCCGGGATCCTGCACGTGGCCGTCCTCGTCGGCGGAGCGGCAGGGCTGGGGGTCGCCGCGACGCGGGTGGCGCGGCGCGGGGGATGGGCAGGCGAGGCGGCCGGAACGGCCGCCGCGACGTGGGCCGTGCTCGGCGGAACGTCGCTGGGACGGACCGGATCGACCATGGCCGCACACCTGGAGGCGGACGATCTCGCCGCCGCCCGCGCCCTGCTGCCGTCGCTGTGCGGTCGCGACCCCAGCGTGCTCGGCGTCGACGGACTCACCCGGGCGACGCTGGAGTCGGTGGCCGAGAACACGTCCGACTCGGCGGTCGGGGCATTCGTGTGGGGCGCGGTGGCCGGAATCCCCGGACTGTTCGTCTACCGGGCGTCCAACACCCTGGACGCGATGGTCGGCTACCGCTCGCCGAAGTACCGCAACTTCGGCTGGGCAGCGGCGCGGTGGGACGACGTCCTCAACCTGCTGCCCGCCCGCCTGACGGGTGCGCTGTCCGCCGCGGCCGCACCGACGGTGGGTGGGTCGCCGAACGAGGCGTGGGAGGCGTGGCGGCGCGACGCGTCCCAGCACCCCAGCCCCAACGCCGGCGTCGCGGAGGCCAGCGCGGCGGGCGCACTCGGGATCTCGCTGGGCGGGCGCACCGAGTACGCGCACGGCGTCGAGATGCGACCCGTCCTCGGCTCCGGGCCGTCGCCCCGGCCGGTCGACCTCGACCGTGCGGTGCGGCTGTCCGCGGCGGTGCAGGTCGGTGCGGCGCTGGTGTCAGCGGCCCTTGCCGTAGCGGTCGGCCAACTTCGCTTCCGCCGCCGTCCGCGGCGCTGATTCCACCGGCTTGCTTCGGGTGAACGGCTTCTTCCGCGCCACCGGAGCGGAGTCGTCGGAGGTCTTCGCGGACTTCTCCTTGCGGCGTTCCCGCCACTCCGCGCGGATGAAGTAGGCCAGGCCGAGCGGGGCCATGATGCCGAACGCCAGCCACTGCAAGCCGTACGACAGGTACGGGCCCGCGTCGAGTTGGGGGAGCGGGATGGTCCCGAGCCCGCCGGGCTGATCGGGTTCGAGTTGCACGTACGCGTCGACGAGATCGGTGCCGATGAAACCGCCGATCTGACCCGCGTCGATGTAGTACACCTGGCGGAGCCCGTTCTCGTCGATCGGCTCCTTGCCTGCGATGGTGCCCTCGGACTTGCGCACGCGACCGTCGAGCGTCACCTGCCCGGCCGGTGGCGGATCCACCGGCGGCGGCTCGGTTCCCTGGACCGGTCGGACGTAGCCGCGGTTGACCAGAATCGTGCGACCGTCGGCCAGTTGCAGCGGCGTCAGGACCTCGTACGCGGGCTGCGATTCGATGGACCGCAACCGGACCAGCAGATCACTGTTCTGGACGTAGGAGCCCGTCGCGGTGACGCGGCGCCACTCGTCGTCCGGATTCGGCGCCACGCCGGACAGCAGCGTCTCCAGCGGGACGGGATCGGCGTCGACCGAGTCGGCGATCAGCTGGTTCCGGTGCTCCGTCGACGTGTTCTTGCCGAGCTGCCACGGAGCGAGCACGTAGAAACACATGAATGCGAATCCGGCGACCACCAAGGCCAACACCAACCAGCCGGGTCGCAACAGAAATCTCAGCCTTCGCACGCCTCCACGGTAGCCGCTCGCAGGTGGGGACCCTGATCGTGGGTTACCGGCTGCGCACCCAGTCGAGCAGCCCGGGCACCGCGGCCTCGATCTGCAGGCGGACCCGCTCGAAGTCCTCGAGGTCGCCGTAGAAGGGGTCGGGGACGGACGACGTGTCCGCATCCGGGTCGAAGCTGCGCAGCAGCCGTCGGCGTTCGTCGGGCACGCCCATGTGGGCAAGCTCACGGTCGTGGTTGGCCGCGAGAGCGACCACCAGATCGGCGCCGAGATGAAACGGCCCGACCTCCGCTGCCGTGTGGCCCGTCGGGTACCCGTTCAGCTTCAGGGTCTCGTTGGTGCGGATGTCGGCCTCGCGGCCGACGTGCCAGCCGTGGGTCCCGGCGCTGCTCACCATCACCCGGTCGTCGAGGGCTTCCCGGCGGAGGTGTTCGGCGAAGATCTTCTCGGCCATGGGGGAGCGGCAGATGTTGCCGGTGCACACGAACGTCACGTGCAACGGGGTGTCAGGCCGCGTCATCGAGCATCTTCCCGAGGTGGGCGACGGTCTGCGCCGTCGTGTGCGCGCGCTCGGCCTCGGCCGGGAAACCGTAACCCCACTCGACGAACACCGCAGGGATGCCCCAGTGCGCGGCACCGAGGACGTCGTGGTCACGGTCGCCGACCATCAGGACGTCGGGGGTGGCGCCCTCGGTGGCGGTGACTCCCAGGTTCCGGAGGGAGTGGGCGATCACGTCCGACTTGGCGCGGCGACTGCCGTCGTCGCTGGCGCCGCCGATGAACTCGAAGTAGTGGGCCAGTTCGAAGTGCTCGAGGATGCGGATCGCGAACCGTTCGGACTTCGACGTGGCGACGGCGAGCCTCCTGCCGCGGTCGCGGGCGTCGATCAGCACCTTCTCGATGCCGTCGAAGACGGCGTTCTCCGCCCACCCCACGTTGTCGTAGCGCTCGAAGTAGGCGGCGATCGCTCGCTGCACGACGTCTTCGTCCAGCCCCATCGACCGGAACGTGTCGATCATCGGCGGGCCGATGACGGCGTCGATCATCTCGTCGGTCGGTTCCGGCTGACCGATCGTCGCGAGCGCATGACGGAACCCGGCGTGAATGCCGGGCGCGGAGTCGGTGAGGGTGCCGTCGAGATCGAACAGCACGATCGGAGCCGACAGAGCAGAAGGGGCGGAGGACGGGGAGGTGGAGAGAGATGTCACCGGACCATTGTCCCTTAGGCTCGACAGCTGTGGACATTCGTGCCGGTAGCCGGGAGAGCCTGCGTCACCACGGAGACGTGGATGCGGGCCCCGGTCTCCTCGATTTCGCAGTGAACGTGCAGGGCGACGGGCCCCCCGAATGGCTGCGACTGCGGCTTGCGGACGCGTTGCCGCGCCTGGGCTCCTATCCCACCGTCGCTGCCGATCGCGCCGCCCGGAGCGCCGTGGCCTCCCGGCACGGCCGCTCGCCCGACGAGGTGCTGCTGCTCTCGGGTGGGGCCGAGGGCTTCTCCCTGCTCCCGCGGCTCGGGGTCCGGGAGGCGGCGCTGATCCATCCGTCGTTCACGGAACCGGAGTGGGCGCTGCGGGAGGCGAACGTGCCCGTCACGCAGGTGCTGCTCGACGATCCGTACGTTCTGGACGCCGCTGCGGTCCCCGGATCCGCCGACCTGGTGGTGATCGGCAACCCGACCAATCCCACCTCGGTACTGCACTCGGCGGAGGAGATCCTGCGGCTGCGCCGGCCCGGGCGGATCGTCGTGGTCGACGAGGCGTTCGCCGACGCGGTGCCGGGCGAGGCCGAGTCGCTCGCCGGTCGTTCGCTGCCCGACGTGCTGGTGCTGCGCAGCCTCACCAAGACGTGGGCTCTGGCCGGACTGCGCTGCGGGTACGCCCTCGGCTCCCCGGAGGTTCTCGAACGCCTGCAGGTGGGGCGGGCGCACTGGCCACTGGGAAGCCTGCAGGTGGAGGCGATCGCCGCATGCAGCGAACCGGACGCCGTCGCCGCCGCCCGCGAGCACGCCGTCGTGCTGGGCGCGTGGCGGGCCGACATGATCCGGCGGCTGAACGCGATCGGCGTCGCGGTGCACCAGCCCGCCGCCGCACCGTTCCTGCTGCTCCGACTGCCGGACGGCGAACTCGTGCGGAAGCAACTACGCGAGCGCGGCATCGCCGTGCGGCGGTGCGACACGTTCCCCGGACTCGGTCCCGACTTCCTCCGGGTCGCGGTGCGCCCCCGAGAGCAGGCCGACGTCCTGATCGAGACGATGAAGGAGATCCTGTGAACCCGGTGCGTCTCGCCGACGTGATCGCGACCCTGGACGCGGCGTACCCGCCCGCCCTCGCCGAATCGTGGGACTCCGTCGGCCTCGTATGCGGCGACCCCGACGACACGGTGGCGACGGTGACGATCGCGGTCGATCCGACCGCCGCGGTGGTCGACGAGGCGATCGACGCCGGCGCCGACCTTCTGCTCGTCCACCACCCGCTGCTGCTGCGGGGCGTCGACACCGTCGGCGCTCACACACCGAAGGGTGCGCTCGTCCACAAGCTGATCAAGGCCGGATGCGCCCTGTTCACCGCACACACCAACGCCGACTCCGCGGACCCCGGCGTGTCCGACGCCCTGGCAGCGGCGCTCGGACTCACCGTCACCGGGCCGATCGACCCGCAGCCCACCGAGAACCTCGACAAGTGGGTCGTCCTGGTCCCGGCAGGCGACGCAGACGCGGTGCGTCGCGCCCTGTTCGACGCGGGCGCCGGTCACATCGGCAACTACCGCGACTGCAGCTGGTCCGTCACCGGGCAGGGCCAGTTCCTCCCGACCGACGGCGCGAACCCCACCCTCGGTGCGGTCGGTGCGCTCGAACGTGTCGAGGAGAGCCGGGTGGAGGTGATCGCCCCGCGCGGCATCCGGCAGAAGGTGCTCGCCGCGATGCGCGCCGCCCACCCGTACGAGGAGGTCGCGTTCGACGTCTTCGAGATGGCGACGTTCCCCGGACCCCGCGGCCTCGGGCGGGTCGGGGAGCTCTCCGAGCCGCTGTCGCTGCGCGACTTCACCGGCCGGGTGGCGGACGCGCTCCCCGCCACGACGTGGGGCGTGCGCGCGGCGGGCGACCCCGACGCCACGATCCGCACCGTCGCGGTGTGCGGCGGCTCGGGCGACTCCTACCTGGACGCCGTCGCACGGCTCGGCGTGGACGCCTACGTCACCGCCGATCTGCGACACCACCCGGCGGACGAGCACCTGCGCGCCGGAGGCCCGGCCCTCATCGACGTCGCGCACTGGGCGAGCGAGCAGCCGTGGTGTGACCAGGCCAAGGGCGTCCTCGACACCGCTTTCGGCCGGACGCCGGAATGGCAGGTGCGGGTGTCGGCCGTACGGACCGATCCGTGGTCGGTCAGCGCGTCGCCGTCGTAGCGCCGTCCGGCCGAAACCCGTGATCCGCCGGGGTACGGTTGACACCCAGCAATCTGCACACAAGAACCCTTCACAGAAGACAGCAGGAGTTACCACGCGTGAACGTCGAACCACAGGTGCAGTCCAAGCTTCTCGACCTCGCCGGCGTCGATGCGGAGCTGTCGAGGATCGCCCACCGACGCACCGCGCTTCCCGAGCGTCAGGAAGTCGAGCGGCTCGAGGCGGAGCGCGTCACCCGTAAGGACGCGGCCGTGGCCGTCGAAATCGTCCTCGACGATCTCGACCGCGACATCCGCAAGCTCGAAGGTGAGGTCGACGCCGTCCGTCAGCGCGAGGACCGCGACCGCACGCTGCTCCAGAGCGGAACGGTCGGATCGAAGCAGCTCACCGAACTCGAACACGAACTCGGCAGCCTCGTCCGCCGTCAGGGACTGCTCGAGGACGAATTGCTCGAGGTGATGGAACGGCGCGAAGCGTCGCAATCCGACCACGACCACGCCGGCGCGCAGCTGTCGCAGATCGAGGATGACCTCATCGACGCCGCCCGCCGCCGGGACGACGCCGTCGCGGATCTGGACGCCGCCGAGCAGCGCTGCATCCGCGACCGCACGGCGCTGGCCGACCAGTTCCCCGCCGATCTCATCGCCGTCTACGAGAAGCAGCGCAGCCAGAACGGTGTCGGTGCGGCACTGCTGCAGGCGCGGCGCTGCGGAGCGTGCCGCATCGAACTCGACCGCGGCGAGATCGCCCGCATCACCGCGAGCGCACCCGACGTCGTCGCGCGCTGCTCCGAATGCGGCGCGATCCTGGTGCGCACCAAGGAGTCGGGTCTGTGAGTGCCGGTCGGGTCGTCGTCGAGGCCGACGGTGGTTCGCGCGGCAATCCCGGACCCGCCGGCTACGGCGCCGTGGTGTTCGACGCCGACCACGGCACCGTACTCGCGGAGCGTAAGGAGAGCCTCGGGATCGCCACGAACAACGTCGCCGAGTACCGGGGCCTGATCGCCGGTCTCGACGCCGCCGCCGAACTCGGCGCGTCCGAGGTGGAGGTGCGGATGGACTCCAAACTGGTGGTCGAGCAGATGTCCGGGCGCTGGAAGGTGAAGCACCCGGACATGATTCCGCTGCAGCGTCAGGCGTCCACACTGGCCCGGCAGTTCGATCGCGTGTCCTACACGTGGATTCCGCGGGCGGAGAACGCGCACGCCGACCGCCTCGCCAACGAGGCCATGGACGGCGCCGCCGGCATTTCCGACGCCGAACCGGAACCGGCTGCCGTCCAGTCGGAGAAGACCACCCCCGCGGCGCCGGGCTGGATGGACACGACGGGCGCCCCGACCCGGATGCTGCTGCTCCGGCACGGGCAGACCGCGCTGTCCGTCGACCGGCGGTACTCGGGTCGAGGGAATCCCGCCCTCACCGAGATCGGGCAGGCCCAGGCGAACGGCGCGGCCGCCCGCTTCGCGGGCAACAGCGGAATCGCGGCCGTGGTGTCGTCCCCGTTGGGGCGCGCGCAGCAGACCGCGACGGCGGCGGCGAAGGTCCTCGGGCTCCCGGTCACCGTGCACGAGGGCCTCACCGAAACCGACTTCGGCGAGTGGGAGGGCCTCACGTTCCGGGAGGCTGCCGACCGCGACCCCGAACTGCACCGCAAGTGGTTGTCGGACACGTCGGTGTGCCCGCCTGCGGGGGAGAGCTTCGACGAGGTGCGGGAGCGCATCCTCAAGGTCCGCGACGACCTCACTGCTTCCTACGCCGGCTCCACGATCCTGGTGGTCACCCACGTGACCCCCATCAAGACCCTGTTGCAGTTGGCGCTCGACGCGGGACCCTCCCTGCTGTACCGGCTGCATCTGGATCTGGCGTCGCTGAGCATCGCCGAGTTCTATCCCGACGGCGGCTCGTCGGTTCGCCTGGTCAACGACACCTCCCACCTGTGAGTACTTGTTAACCGCGGGCGGTTAACAAGTACTCACAGGCCCAGAGGGCACCGACCGCGGCGAGCAGAGTCAATGGCGTGGTCACCAGCGCGAGAATCGTGAACGTCCGGAGATCTGCGGGAGATCCGGCGCGCGCGGCCACGCGCCGCCACAGCATGATCGCCAGCGACCCCACGTACGTGAGGTTGGGGCCGAGGTTCACACCGAGCAGCATCGCCAGCACGAGTCCGGTCGGAGCGTGCGGTCCGAGCGCTGCCAGCAGGAGCAGCGTGGCGGGGAGGTTGTTCACCAGGTTCGCGGCGACCGCGGCGACGACGGCCATCGTGAGTAGTGCCGTGAACGACGTGTCGGTGGGCAGCCGCGTCCCGATCCATTCGCCGATCGGACCGTTCGCGACCCCGGCCACGACGACGCCGAGGATCAGGACGAACCCGCAGAACCACACGTCGATCGAGTACACGATCCGGCCCATGCTGGTCCGGCCGTCGCGCAGGGCGACGACGCCCAGCACGATCGCCCCCGCCGCGGCCACCCACGCCGGGGCGACCCCGACGAAGCCGGACACCGCGAACCCCAGGAGTGTGGCCGCGATGATCGACAGCGCGGCCGCAGGCGCCGGCGGATCGTGTTTCGGCTCCGGCTCGGCTTCGGGCCGGACGAGGTGACGCCGGAAGAACACGCGGAACAGGACCAGTTCGACGACGATCGCCACTGCCCACGGCAGCGCCATCACGGCGGTGAAATGCAGGAAGGTCAACCCGGTCGCCGAGAACGCGATGAGGTTCGTGAGATTGGAGACGGGCAGCAGGGTCGACGCGGTGTTCGACAGGTGCGCGGTGGCATACGAATGGGGGCGCGGATCCATCCGCAGCGAGCGGGCCGTGGCGATCACCGCCGGTGTCAGCAGGACCACCGTGGCATCGAGACTCAGCACCGCGGTGGTCAGCGCCGCAGCTCCGAACACGAGAGTCAGCAGCCTCTTCGGATCCCCCCGCGCCCCGCGCCGCAACCGGCCCGCGATCCAGGTGAACACCCCCATGGCGTCCGCGAGGTGCGCAAGGACGAGGATCGCCGCCAGGAACCCGACGGTCGGGGCCATCTCGGACACTTCGTCCCAGGCCGCCGTCGGCGTCACCAGACCGGTGGCCAGGACGACGACGGCGGCCGGTGCGGCCGCGACGATCTCGGGCAGCTTGCGTGGACGCACGACCGCGAAGACGAGGACTCCGGCGACGAGCGCCACCGCCAGAACTGTCACCGAGGGGTCACTTCAGGAGCTTGTGGAGCGTGCGCAGATTCCGGGTCGTGGTGAACGCCTTGAGCTTGGGAGCGCCGGTGCTCTTGCCGAACCTGCTCTTCAGCGTCATGCCCCGTTCGACTTCCCAGTACAGGACGCCGTCGCCGGCCTGTACCCGTTCGACGTCCGGATCCAGCTCGTCCCCGATGCTCAGAAGTGTGTCCAGGACCTCGGGTTCGGGCGTCACCAGCACGTACGGGTGCCAGCCTTCTCGCTCGGGGTCGAACGGGTAGTCGTCGACGATCTTCCGTACCGTGTCGAGGTCGAGGACGAAAACCCAGGCTTCGTAGTGGAATTCGGCACGCAGCCCGGCTTCGATCTCACTCTTCAGTGCGGGGACGTCGTCGCGGTCGGAATCGAAGAGCACGTTGCCCGACGCGAGAACGGTCTTCACGTTCTCGAATCCCAGGTCGACGAAGGTGTTGCGGAGGTCGGCCATCTTGATGTTGATGCCGCCCACATTGATACCGCGCAGGAGGGCGGCGTATCGGGTCATGATCAGACCATAGTGCGGCGGCATGACACGTTCGCGCGAACTGTAGGCTGATCGGGCGGACGAGTTGGCCGGGCGACCGCGGCACAGGGAACCAGCACATCAGTGCACAGGCCCCGAGTCGAGGAAAGTCCGGACTCCACAGAGCAGGGCGGTTGTTAACGGCAACCCGAGGTGACTCGCGGGACAGTGCCACAGAAAACAGACCGCCGGCGCCACATCCTCCGGGGTGAGGCGTCGGTCAGGGTGAAACGGTGCGGTAAGAGCGCACCAGCACCCCGGGTGACCGGGGTGGCTAGGTAAACCCCGCCCGGAGCAAGGTTGAAGGCCGCACCGGATCCTCCGGGATTCCGGTGCGGCTGCGCAGGTGTTCGAGGGCTGCTCGCCCGAGCCTGCGGGTGAACCGCTCGAGGTACCCGGCGACGGTGTGCCCAGATGGATGGTCGCCACCCGGCGCTTCGGCGCTCGGGGACAGGATCCGGCTTACACGCCAACTCGTCCGCCTCACCTGCGCGCCGGTCGGCGAGGTCTCGACCCTGACTGGCGAGTAACAAACAGACCGGTTAGCATCTTTCCCGCAACGGCCCGACTGACCCGAATCGGGGTCGATGCCGGGGCCCGTCGCCCACGTCCGTGGGCGACGGGGCCCCTCTATCGGCAGCAGTAAATGTAACTCGTGATAGCGGTAACATCTGTCCATGGACTTGCCCCACGACATCGCCGGATCCGGCCCCACTCTGATACTCGTGCACGGGGTGGTGCATCGCCGGCAGGCCTGGAACGCCCTGCTGGATCAGTTGACGCCCTATCGCCGGGTGGTCACCGTCGACCTTCCGGGACACGGAGAATCGGCGGCACTCGAAGACGGCCCGGACATGATGGATCAACTCCTCGACGAACTGAGCGGGTTCGTCCGCTCGGTGACGCCGCCCGGCGAACGGCCGCACGTCGCCGGTAACTCGCTCGGAGGCTGGCTGTCCCTCGCTCTCGCGGCGCGGGGCGAGGTCGCCTCGGCCACGGCGCTGTCGCCCGCCGGCTTCTTCGTCAACCACGCCGATCAGGCCCGCACCATCTACACGTTCCGGGTCCTGCGTGGAATCGCCCGGGCGCTGGGGCCGAACGCTCCGAAGGCGCTGCGATACAAGGCCGTCCGCTATCCCTCGCTTGCCGCCTTCTTTGCGCGGCCCAGCCGGGTGCCGTACGAGGACGCCGTGATCGACGCGCATTCGCTCACCACGAATGCCCTGGTCGACAAGGGGATGACGGCCTCGTTCGACCTCCCGCCGGTCGTCGACGCGACGGTTCCGGTCACGGTGGCGTGGGGGCGGCGGGACCTGATTCTGCCGGTGTATCAGGCGCGACGCGTGCGCCGATTCTTCCCGCAGGCGCGGATACTGGTCCTGCCCGGCATCGGGCACGTCCCGATGACCGACGACCCGAATCTGATCAGCACGATTCTGCTCGGCGGCAGCTCGGCAGGTTCCCGCGACTCCCTGGACTGACCTCGGCCCTACCGCGCCTCGGCGACGACGACGGCGCCGAATCCGAAGAGGACCGTTCCGGTGATCCGATCCAGGACCCGTCGCACCGACGGTTTCTCCAGCGTGGTGCGCGCCCGGGTCAGCAGGAGGCTGTACGCGCCGAGCCAGACGATCCCGAGAAGCCCGTGGACGAGCACGAGCAACGCCAGGGTCGGGGCGGTCGGCCACCCGGGCGGAACGAGCTGGGGGAGCAGGCCGGTGTAGAACACCGCGATCTTGGGGTTCAGGAGATTCGTCAGGAACCCGGCCCGCCAACTCGATCCCGGCGATGGAACGGGCGCAGGTGCGGCCGCGGCGGCGCGTTTCCGCGACCGGCTGCGCCACAGGGTGGAGAGCCCCAGATACACCAGGTACAGCCCGCCGACGACCTTCACGACGGTGTACGCCTCCGCCGAGGCGGCGAGCACCGCGCCGAGCCCGACGACGGTCAGCGCGCCCCACACCATCAACCCGGCGACCACACCGAACGTCGCCCGCAGCGCGGCGCCGCGTCCACCGCACAGGCCGGCGCGGGTCACCACCGCCATGTCCGGGCCGGGAATGACGGTCAGGAGCCCGAGCACCGCGAACGCGGTCACCACGACACCGATCACCGGCCCAGTATGTCGGGTGCGCTCAGCGCAGTGAAATCCAGACCTGGGACTTGCCGAGCACCGTGTGCCCGTCGAACGTCACCGTCAGGTCGATCCTCGCGGTGCCCTCGGCCTCGTCGACGTGCGCGGCTTTCGCGACGACCTCGACGACCGCGCCCTCGTCCGGGGCGACGATCACCGGCTTGGTGAAGCGGGCGCGGTATCCGGTGACCCGTGCCGGGTCGCCGAGCCAGTCGACGACGCACTGTGTCGCCAGTCCCAGCGTCAGCATGCCGTGCGCGAGCACGCCGGGCAGGCCCACGGCATCCGCGACGTCGTCCCGGTAGTGGATGGAGTTGAAGTCACCGGACGCCCCGGCATAGCGGACCAGGGATTCGCGGGTCACGTGGTATCGAGCCTTTGCGACGGTGTCGCCGAGCAGGATTCGTTGCGGGGCGGTCATTCCTCGTCCCCCCTGACGAACAGTGTCGACGTCATCGTGCTCACGTGATCGCCTGTGGCGTCGAGGATCTCGATGTCGGCGACGAGCAGTGTGTGCGGACCGCGTGGCGTCACGTTCGTGACGGTGAGCACGGCGGAGAGTTCGTCGCCCGCGACGACCGGGCGGACGGACGTGGCGTGTTCGGTGCTGTGCACGAGGTTGACGGGCTCGATTCCCGACGTCGGATCCGCGACGAGCTGCGCCAGTGCACGTTCCTGCACGATGACGGGAAACGTGGGCGGGGCAACGAGATCGGCGTGACCGGCGGCGCGGGCGCTGTCGACGTCGAACGACGTCGGGTTGGTGGCGAAGACGGCACGGGCGAATTCCCTGATCTTCTCGCGGCCGACGAGGTAGGGCTCGGTCGGTGGGTAGACACGACCCTCGATCGCTGGATTCACTGCCATCAGGTCAGCCTAGAGACGTCCAGTCCCGGGGGCAGGGCGAAGCGTTCGGACAAACGTCACGAATGTGTCGCGGGCGTGCCTGCCCCTTCACAGCAAAGCCCCCGCCGGACACGTCCGGCGGGGGCTTCGAGGTATCGACTGATCGATAGCCGTCAGACGGGATCGACCATCAGCAGTTGGGCCCAGTAGGTGGCGCCTTCGGCACCGAGGTAGGGAAGTAGCTGATCAAAAATGATCGTTGACATGCTCGCTCCATTCTCTGTTCGGGCACTGCGCCGGGAAGGCGAGCCATCGGCACCGCACTGACCGGCGCCGGGGACCGTATCACCGGACAGGTCTCCGAGGGTAACAGTCTGAGCGTGATCCACAACCCCACACGTCCCACCGGTGCCACACTGAGGGAATGACTGACGAAGATCATCTCTGGTACTACAACGTCGATGACGGCACGGTCACGCAGGGGAAGGCGGCATCGTCGATGTCCCGGATGGGGCCGTACCCCGACCGCGCGTCCGCCGAGAAGGCGCTGCAGATCGCCGCGGAGCGGAACAAGGCGGCGGACCGGGCAGATGAGGAGTGGAACAACTAGCGTTGCGGAGAGGGTGTGCGTGAGGTGCCGATGAGTCGTTTCGTTGCGCGCGGAATCGATTTCGGCACCGTGCGCACCGAATTCCACCTGCCGGAGGGGTATCCGCCCGCGGCGGTCGCGCAGGCGCGGGCGGCATCCGACCGGTACGCGTCCGAGCGGGAGAACCGCACCGATCTGGCGTTCGTCACCATCGACCCGCCCGATTCCCTGGATCTCGATCAGGCGCTGCACCTCGAGCGGACACACGACGGATTCGTCCTGCACTACGCGATCGCGGACGTCGGCGCCGTCGTGGAGCCCGGTGGAGTGCTCGACGTGGAAACCCGCAAACGCGGGCAGACGTTCTACCTCCCCGACGGCAAGGTGCCGCTGCACCCGAAAGAGCTTTCGGAGGGATCCGCGAGTCTCCTCCCCGACGAGGACCGTCCGGCGGTGGTGTGGCGGATCGAACTCGACGAGTCGGCCACACCCATGTCCTGCACGGTGTCCCGTGCGACGGTGCGTTCCGTGGCACGGCTGGACTACGCCGGTGTGCAAGCCGATTCGGAGGTGGGACGACTGCATCCGTCCATCGCGTCGCTGCCGGAGTTCGGCCGGCTCCGCACGGCGGCGGCGGTGGCGCGCGGAGCGATCGAACTCCGGCTCCCCGAGCAGGAAGTGGTGCCGGACGGCGACGGCTGGCGCGTCGACCTCGCGCCCCGC
This sequence comes from Rhodococcus wratislaviensis, assembly GCF_041228765.1. NCBI lineage: Bacteria > Bacillati > Actinomycetota > Actinomycetes > Mycobacteriales > Nocardiaceae > Rhodococcus > Rhodococcus wratislaviensis. The sequence continues at coordinate 3,733,696 of NZ_CP150488.1, forward strand.
ACCGAGGCCGACGACTGGAACGCCGAGGTTTCGCTCCTCACCGGAATGTGCGCTGCGGCCATGATGCTCGACGCGAAGGTCGGGCTGCTCCGCACCTTGCCGCCCGCCGGACCGGACGCGGTCGAGGCGCTGCGACGCACGGCGTCGGCGCTGGGGATCGACTGGCCGGAGAACGTCGGGGTCGGTGAACTCCTGGCGCGGCTCGACCCGAACTCGGCGTCGACGCTGGTGCTGATGACCGAGGCGCCGTCGCTGCTGCGGGGAGCCGACTACGCGGCGTTCGACGGCGCCCTGCCCGAACTGACCGCGCATGCCGCCATCGGCGCCCCGTACGCCCACGTGACCGCGCCGCTGCGCCGGCTCTCGGACCGGTACTCCACGGAGGTGTGCCTCGCCGTCACCGCCGGAACGCCGGTGCCGTCCTGGGTGCGGGACGCCCTGGGCTCGATGCCCGAGATCATGGTCGGCTCCGATTCCCTCGCGAGCAAGATCGACCGTGCCTGCATCGACCTCACCGAAGCAACCGTCCTCGCCGACCGGGTGGGGGAGACGTTCGACGCGACCGTGCTGCGGTCACGAAACGGCAAGCGCACCGCGGACGTGTTCGTCCCGTCGGTGTCCGTGATGGCGAAATGCGTGGGCGACCCCGCCGAGGGCGAACAGGTGAAGGTCAGGCTCGTCTCCGCCGACGTCTCGAAGCGGACCGTCGAGTTCGGTTACCCCGCATAGCGCGTCAGTCGCGGAACCGGTCCGTTGCCTCGACGAGGTGATGGACGATGCCCGGCTCCATCGCGGAGTGTCCCGCGTCGTCGACGATCTCGAGCCGGGAACCCGGCCAGGCCCGGTGGAGCGCCCACGCGCTGGTCGCCGGGCACACCACGTCGTAGCGACCCTGCACGATCACGCCCGGAATGCCGTCCAGCGCGGCGGCGTCGCGGAGAAGCCGGCCCTCGTCCAGGAACCCGCGGTTGTGGAAGTAATGGTTCTCGATCCGCGCGAAGGCCAGCGCGAATCTCGGCTGGGACGTCTCCACCACCCGTTCCGGTTTGGGGAGCAGCGAACTCGTCGCGCCCTCCCACGTGGACCACGCGACCGCGGCCCGCGTCGCGACGTCGGGATCGTCGGACTGCAGGAGCCGGTGGTAGGCCTCGACGAGGTCGCCACCGCGCTCCGACTCCGGCACCGGCGCCAGGAACTCCTCCCACAGCTCGGGGAACAGGTGTCCGGCACCGCCGTTGTAGTACCAGTCGATCTCGCTGCGGCGCAGCAGGAAGATGCCGCGCAGCACCAGCTCGGTGACCCGGCCGGGATGCTTCTGGGCGTACGCGAGTGCCAGTGTGGAGCCCCACGACCCGCCGAAGACCTGCCACCGGTCGATGCCGAGATGGGTGCGCAGCAACTCCACGTCGCCGAGGAGACGGTCGGTGGTGTTGACCGACAGATCGGCCCCGTCGGCGACGTGGGGTGTGGAACGTCCGCATCCGCGCTGGTCGAGCAGCACGATCCGGTACACCTGCGGGTCGAAGAACTGTCGTTGCGCGGGATCGGTGCCGCCCCCGGGCCCGCCGTGGAGGAACACGACCGGCTTCCCGTCGGGGTTACCGCTCTGCTCCCAGTACATCTGCTGTCCGTCGCCGACGTCGAGATGCCCGAACTGGTACGGCTCGAGCGGCGGGTACAGGGTGCGCAGCTGGGTCACGTCGGCCTCAGAACCCGATCAGGCCGGACGCCAGATCGGGGATCACCAGCGCGGTCACCGCTTCCTGCCGGATGCCGGGGCAGGCCGCCGTCGTGATGACGTCGATCCGGCCCCGGTCCTGCAGGAAGTCGAGCGCGTTGAGGTTGTTTCTCGCGATCCACGTGCCGACCAGGCCGTTCAACCCGGTCTTGCCGATGGTCGGGGTGTAGGTGCGCCAACTCTGCAACTGACCTTCGAGGTCGGTGCACAGCTGGGCGGCCTGCGCCTCGGTGACGCCACCCGGCACCAGGGCGGTGCCGGGAACCGCGGTGGTCGCCGGTGCCGGCGGCGCGGTGGTGCCGGGCGCGGGGGCGGGGCCCGGTCCGGCACATCCCGTGACGACCGCCGCGGCCGCCACCGTCCCGGCCGCCATCGCGGCCAGGCGGCGACGCCCGGTGCCCCGCACGTGTCGCTGTCCCATGAACATCCCCTCGAATGTGTGCCGGCCCGGTGAGTCGAGGACGACCTAGAAGCTGTGCTCTTCCGCCGGGAACGTTCCGGCGCGTACCTCGGTCGCGTATGCGGCGGCCGCGTGACGCAACTCGTCACCGACGTTACCGAAGCGCTTGACGAACTTCGCCGTCTTGCCGCTGGTGTAGCCGGCCATGTCCTGCCACACGAGGACCTGGGCATCGCATTCGACGCCCGCCCCGATGCCCACGGTGGGGATGGTGAGCTTGCGGGTGACCTGGCCTGCGATCTCGGCGGGCACCATCTCCATGACGACGGAGAACGCGCCTGCCTCCTGCACGGCGATCGCGTCGGCGACCAACTGCTCGGCGGCGTCGCCACGGCCCTGCACGCGGAAACCGCCGAGCGAGTTCACGCTCTGCGGGGTGAACCCGACGTGCGCCATGACGGGGATGCCTGCCGCGGTGATCGCCGCGATCTGCGGTGCGACGCGCTCGCCGCCTTCGAGCTTGACCGCGTGCGCCAGCCCCTCCTTCATGAACCGGGTCGCGGACGCGAGGGCCTGCTCCGGGGAGCTTTCGTAGCTGCCGAACGGGAGATCCGCCACCACGAGAGCGTGCGGCGCACCGCGGACGACGCCGCGAACGAGGGGGAGGAGTTCGTCGATCGTGACCGGGACGGTGGTCTCGTATCCGTAGACGACGTTGGCGGCCGAGTCGCCGACGAGGAGAACGGGAATCCCGGCTTCCTCGAAGATGCGGGCGCTGGAGTAGTCGTAGGCGGTGAGCATCGCCCAGCGTTCACCCTCGGCCTTCATGGCCTGCAGGTGGTGGGTTCGGGTCTTGCGCTTGGGAACGTCGTGCGATGGTGCTGATCCGTAGAGCCGATCTTCTGACGTGCTCGCGGACGACTTGCTATCGGACATCGTTGTCCCTTTCTGGCCTCGAGGCCCTTGACGGGTCCCCGGGTGCGGGTGATGACGCCTACAGTGTGCCACCGGCCCGCGGGGGAGCGAAGGGCTCGCGCGGGTGCAATAGGTCACACCGGCCGCCTGTCCTCTGACCTGCGGGAAGGCCTGCCGGAGCGGAACCCCTGGCACGATCGTCCTATGTCGAAGAGTGCTCGGGTACCTGCCGCGTTCGCGGGGTGCATCGCCGTCGTCCTTGTCGTCGCAGGCTGTGCGGGAGGCGGACGGGACGCCGGTGAGGCCGTCGCCGAACCGTCGGCGGCCGAGGCGGCTCCGGCCGGACCGATCCCCGCAGGGCTCGAGGAGTTCTACACGCAGCAGGTGCAGTGGGGTTCGTGCGAGGGGTACAGCACGGACGGGTCTCCGCTCGGCGACACTCTCGAGTGCGCGATGGTGACCGTGCCGAACGACTACGCGAACCCCGGGGGCGCCACCGCACAGATCGCTGTCTCACGGTCGAAGGCGACCGGCGACAAGGTCGGATCGCTGCTCGTGAACCCCGGTGGGCCGGGGGCGTCGGGTATCGGGCTGGCGTCCGTCGCCGACGGCACCGAGATCGCGGAGCGGTTCGACGTCATCGGTTTCGATCCGCGCGGCGTCGGCGCGTCCACGCCGCAGGTGACCTGTCTGACCCCGCCGGAGGTGGACTCCCGGCGCAAGGACGACGACGTCGACATGAGTCCCGCCGGCATCGCGCAGACGGAGGCCGAGAACCGCGAGTACGCGGACAAGTGCGCGGAGCGGACCGGTTCCGACGTCCTCGCGCACGTCGGAACGTACGACGTGGTGCGCGACATGGACGTCATCCGGGCGGTGCTCGGTGACGAGAAGCTCAACTACCTCGGCTACTCGTACGGCACCAGGCTCGGCTCGACGTACGCGGAGACCTTCCCGGGCAACGTGCGCGCGATGGTCCTCGACGGTGCCCTCGACCCCGAGCAGGACCCGACGGAGGAAGTGATCCTGCAGGCGGCCGGATTCCAGTCGGCGTTCGATGCGTTCGCCGCGGAATGCATGCAGCAGCCGGACTGCCCGCTCGGCACCGACCCGGCGCAGGCGAACGCGAGGTTCCGGGCGCTCGTCGACCCGCTGATCGACAAGCCTGCCGCGACCACCGACCCGCGCGGGCTCAGCTACACCGATGCGATCACCGGTGTCCAGCAGGCCCTGTACTCGCCGAATCTGTGGGGTCCGCTCCGCGGGGGCCTGGAGAGCCTGCAGACGGGGACGGGCGATTCGCTGCTGATGCTGGCCGATCTGTACGAGGGGCGCGCCGACGACGGCACGTACTCCAATCTCAACGACGCCTTCAATTCCATCCGCTGCATGGACGACCCGCCCGTCACCGACCGCGCGGTCGTCGGGGAGGCGGACGTGCGGTACCGCCAGGCGGCGCCGTTCCTCGACGACGGACGCGGCACCGGCAGTGCGCCGCTGGACGTCTGCGCGTTCTGGCCCGCGCCGAACACGGGCTCGCCGCACACGGTGTCGGCGCCCGGGATCCCGCCGGTCGTCGTCGTGTCGACGACCGAGGACCCGGCGACGCCGTACCAGGCGGGTGTGGATCTGGCGAAGCAGATGAACGGTTCGCTCGTCACGTACCGGGGCACTCAGCACACCGTCGTTCTCGACGGCGAGGCGTGCGTCGACGACGCCGTCACGGACTATCTGGTCGACCTCGCCGCGCCGCCCGCGGACCTGACGTGCTGACGCACGCCTGTGACGGGATCGGCCGAGGTGCCCGCACGCTGGCACGATGCGGAATCCGGCAGGGTCGAATCAACGAAGTAACACAGATTTAACGAACTTTGCTTACTCTCGCGGACATGGATCGCCAAAAGGAATTCGTGCTTCGCACCCTCGAAGAGCGCGACATTCGGTTCGTCCGATTGTGGTTCACGGACGTTCTCGGATACCTGAAATCGGTGGCGATCGCCCCCGCGGAACTGGAAGGTGCCTTCGAGGAGGGCATCGGCTTCGACGGATCCGCGATCGAGGGCTTCTCCCGGGTGTCCGAGGCGGACACGGTCGCGAAGCCGGACGCCTCCACGTTCCAGGTGCTGCCGTGGAGTTCGAGCAAGGGGCATCAGCACTCCGCCCGCATGTTCTGCGACATCGCCATGCCCGACGGTTCCCCCTCCTGGGCGGATTCGCGGCACGTGCTGCGTCGTCAGCTGAACAAGGCGAGCGATCTGGGCTTCAGCTGCTACGTGCACCCCGAGATCGAGTTCTTCCTCCTGGAGAACGGGCCGATCGACGGCACGCCGCCGAAGCCCGCCGACTCCGGCGGCTACTTCGACCAGGCCGTCCACGATTCCGCGCCCAACTTCCGCAGGCACGCCATCGACGCACTCGAGTCGATGGGCATCTCCGTCGAGTTCAGCCACCACGAGGCGGCTCCCGGCCAGCAGGAGATCGACCTGCGGTACGCGGACGCCCTCTCGATGGCCGACAACGTGATGACGTTCCGCTACGTCGTCAAGGAGGTCGCGATCGCCGAGGGTGTGCGCGCCACGTTCATGCCGAAGCCGTTCAGCGATCAGGCGGGCTCGGCGATGCACACCCACATGAGCCTGTTCGAGGGCGACACCAACGCCTTCCACAACCCGGACGATCCGATGCAGCTGTCGGAGACCGGTAAGGCGTTCATTGCCGGCATCCTCGAGCACGCCAACGAGATCAGCGCCGTCACCAACCAGTGGGTGAACTCCTACAAGCGGCTGATCCACGGTGGCGAGGCCCCGACCGCCGCGTCCTGGGGTCCGTCCAACCGGTCGGCGCTGGTCCGCGTTCCGATGTACACGCCGAACAAGGCGTCGTCGCGTCGCGTCGAGATCCGCAGCCCCGATTCGGCCTGCAACCCGTACCTGACGTTCGCGGTGCTCCTCGCCGCGGGTCTGCGCGGAATCGAGAAGGGCTACGAACTTCCGCCGGAGGCGGAGGACGACGTGTGGGCGTTGACGTCGGCCGAGCGCCGCGCCATGGGCTACCGGGAACTGCCCGGCAACCTCGACGGCGCGCTGCGCGAGATGGAGAAGTCGGAGTTGGTGGCCGAAGCCCTCGGCGAGCACGTGTTCGACTTCTTCCTGCGCAACAAGCGTCGCGAGTGGGAGGAGTACCGGAGCCACGTGACGCCGTTCGAACTCAAGACGTATCTGGGGTTGTGAGCAAGAGCATGGTGAAGCCTCCGGCAGCGCGTTCTGCCGTTCCCGGTCCGGGTCGTCTGGGTCTCGTCGAGCCGACCGCTCCGTCCGAACTCCGCGATCTGGGCTGGGTCGGTGAAGACAGCATCGAACTGCTCTGGTCGTTGTCGCGGGCCGCGAACGCCGATCTCGCCCTCCGCACCCTGGTGCGTCTGAAGGAAGGTCTCGGCGAGGGCTGGGCCGAACTCGATGCGGCGCTCCGCACCGACAAGGGTCTGCGCGGCCGGCTGTTCGGTCTGTTCGGCGCGTCCAGCGCGTTCGGCGACCACCTGGTCGCGGATCCCTCGTCGTGGAAGATCCTCGCCGGCGACGTCCGCCTCCCGTCGAAGGACGAGGCGACCGCCACGATGATGGCAGCGGTCGGCGCCGAACCCGAGGAGGGCGCCCACCCGGACGCCAACCTCTACCGGGCGAAGGTCACCGGACCCGATGCCATCGCGGCGCTGCGCAAGGCGTACCGCGACGAGCTGATGCTGCTCGCCGCCGTCGATCTCGCGGCGACTGTCGAGAACGAACCGGTACTTCCGTACCAGACGGTCGGGCATCAGCTGTCCGACCTGGCGGACGCCGCGCTCAACGCTGCCCTCGCGGTGGCCGTCGCAGCCGTGTGCCCGGACGCGCCGTGCCCTGTGCGCCTGGCCGTCATCGCCATGGGCAAGTGCGGTGCCCGCGAACTCAACTACGTCAGCGACGTGGACGTGGTCTTCGTCGCCGAACCCGCCGACGCGATCGCCAGCCGGATCGCCGGCGAGATGATGCGCATCGGGTCCTCGGCCTTCTTCGACGTGGACGCCGCGCTGCGGCCGGAGGGTAAGCGCGGGGAACTCGTCCGCACCCTCGAGTCCCACGTCGCGTACTATAAGCGCTGGGCCAAGACCTGGGAGTTCCAGGCGCTGCTCAAGGCCCGCCCGATGATCGGCGACGCCGCGCTCGGACAGCAGTACGTCGACGCCCTCAGCCCGATGGTGTGGACCGCGTCGGAGCGCGAGGACTTCGTTCCCGAGGTGCAGGCGATGCGCCGCCGGGTGGAGGAGATGGTTCCGCCGGAACTCCGCGAACGTGAACTGAAACTGGGCCGCGGCAGTCTGCGCGACGTCGAGTTCGCCGTCCAGCTCCTGCAGCTCGTGCACGGGCGTGCGGACGAGGCGCTGCACGTCCAGAGCACCATCGACGCGCTGACCGCTCTCGCCGCCCGCGGCTACGTGGGCCGCGACGACGCCGCGAATCTCGCTGCGTCCTACGAGTTCCTGCGGTTGCTCGAGCACCGGCTGCAGTTGCAGAAGCTGCGGCGCACGCACACCCTCCCGCCCGCCGACGACGAGGAAGCGCTGCGCTGGCTGGCTCGCGCGGCGCACATGCGGCCCGACGGCAGCAAGGACGCACTCGGCGTTCTCAACGCGGAGATCAAGCGCAACTCGCACCGCGTGCGGCGCCTGCACGCCAAGCTGTTCTACCGGCCGCTGCTCGAATCGGTGGCGCGCATCGACAAGGAGGCGCTGCGGCTGAGCCCGGACGCGGCCATCCGCCAGTTGGCGGCGCTGGGCTACACCGCCCCGGAGAACGCGCTCGGGCACCTCACCGCACTCACCAGCGGCGCGTCCCGCAAGGGCCGCATTCAGGCGCTGCTGCTGCCGACACTCCTCGAATCGCTCGCCGACACACCGGATCCCGATGCGGGCCTGCTCGCGTACCGGCGGCTGTCGGACGCGATGACCGATCAGACCTGGTTCCTCCGGCTGCTGCGTGACGAGGCGTCGGTCGCCGAGCGGCTGATGACGGTACTCGGATCCTCGGCCTACGTCCCCGACCTGCTGATCAAGGCGCCCGACGTGGTGCGCCTGTTCGCGGATTCGCCTGCCGGGCCGCGACTGCTGGAGTCGAAGCCGGAGGACGTCGCCCGCGGCATCCTGACGGCCTCGGCACGCCACGACGACCCTGCCCGCGCGATCGCGGCGGCGCGCTCTCTGCGCCGGTACGAGCTGGCCCGTATCGCCTCCGCGGACATCCTCGGCATGCTCGACGTGCCGGGCGTGTGCAAGGCACTGTCGTCCGTATGGGCGGCCGTGCTCAATGCCGCCCTGGCGGCCGTGACCAAGGCGAGCGAGAAGGAACTCGGCACACCCGCCCCCGCGACCTTCACGGTGATCGGCATGGGCCGCCTCGGCGGCGGTGAGCTCGGCTACGGCTCCGACGCGGATGTGCTCTTCGTGTGCGAGCCGCGCGAGGGGATCGACGAGACGGTCGCCGTCAAGTGGGCCAACAGCATCGGCGACAAGGTGCGGGCCCTGCTCGGCGCGCCCAGCACCGATCCGCCGCTCGAGGTCGACACGGGCCTGCGGCCGGAGGGTCGCAGCGGCCCGATGGTGCGCACACTGGCGTCCTACGAGGCGTACTACGCGCAGTGGGCGCAGGCGTGGGAGATCCAGGCACTGCTGCGCGCGCATCACGTCGCGGGCGACGCCGATCTGGGCCTGCGCTTCCTGCACATGATCGACAAGACCCGCTATCCGGAGGGCGGGGTGTCGGAGCAGGCGGTCCGCGAGATCCGGCGCATCAAGGCGCGCGTCGACTCGGAGCGGCTGCCGCGCGGCGCCGACCCGGCGACGCACACCAAGCTCGGGCGCGGCGGCCTCGCCGACATCGAATGGACCGTGCAGCTGATCCAGCTCCGGCACGCCCACGAGATCGAGTCGCTGCACAACACGTCGACTCTCGAGACACTCGACGCGATCGGCGCGGCCGAGTTGCTCAGCGAGTCCGACGTCGAACTGCTGCGTGACGCGTGGATCACGGCGACGAAGGCACGCAACTGCCTCGTGCTCGTCCGCGGCAAGGCCACCGATCAGCTGCCCGGTTCGGGCCGGGTGCTGTCCGCGGTCGCGCAGATCGCCGGTTGGGGTGGCGGCGATGCCGGCGAGTTCCTCGACAACTACCTGCGGGTGACCCGGCGGGCCAAGGCTGTGGTGGAGAGAGTCTTCGGGGAGTGATCGCCACCTGGTGGGTGCGGGCACTGACGGCCCTCGGGTGGCTCGCGGTGCTCGTCGGCGTCTTCGGCGTCGTGCTGAGGTTCCTCGACGTCCAGAACCAGCGCCTGCTCGTGCTGGCGTCCGCGGCGCCGTACCTGATGGCGGCCGCCGCGGTCGGGGTGCTGTTGCTGGGAATCACCCGGCACTGGATCGGTTTCGGGGTCGCGCTGGCCGTGGCCGCGGTGGCCACCCTGTCGCAGGGCCCGCTGTACGTGGCGAACAGTTCGGCGACGGCGTCCGGGCCGGAACTGACGGTGATGCAGGCCAACATCTGGCTCGGCAACGCGGACGCCGACTCCCTCGTCCGGCAGATCCGGGACAACGACGTCGACGTGCTCACCACCAACGAACTCACACCGGAGGCCGTCGACCGGTTGGTGGCCGCGGGAATCGAATCGACGCTGCCGTTCTCGTTCCTCATGCCCGGCAGTGGCGGCGAGGGAACCGGGATCTGGAGCCGGTACCCGCTGACCGACAAGGTCCACCACTCGGAATTCGTCCTGTCCGCGCTGTCGGCCCGGGTGGAACTCCCGGACGGTGCGAGCACGGCTCTGTATGCGTTCCACCCGGTTCCGCCGTGGCCGTCGGATCCGTCGCTGTGGTCGCGCGAGATGGACCGCATCAAAGTCATTCTCGACGCCGTCCCAGCCGATTCGGGACCCGTGATCGTCAGCGGCGACTTCAACTCCACCCGTGACCACGTGAAGTACCGCAACCTCGTGACCGGACGCTACCGCGATGCCGCCGACCAGGTGGGTGCCGGAATCCAGAACACGTATCCCGCCGACCGGCAGCCGTTCCCGCCGATGATCGCGATCGATCACATCGTCACGAGCGGAGCGCAGGCGGAGTCCGTGGAATCGGTGATCCTGAGGGGTTCGGATCATCGAGGCCTGATCGCGAAGATCGCCCTCGGCAGCTGACCGTCACGGCAGCGTGACGAAGCCCTTCTCCACCAGCCAGTCCCGGGCCACGTCCGCCGGTTCCTCGCCCTCGACGTCGACCCGCCGGTTCAGTTCGGTGATCTCCTCGTTGGTCAGCGCCGCGGAGATCGGGGCCATCACCTCCGCCACCTGCGGGTGCGCCTCGGCGAAATCCTTGCGCATCGTGATCGCCGGGTTGTACTTCGGGAAGAACTGGCGATCGTCGTCCAGCAGCACCAGATCGAGCGCGATGATGCGGCCGTCCGTCGTGAACACCTCGCCGAACTTGCATTGCGTGCCGTCCGCGGTGGCCTGATAGATGATGCCGGTCTGCAGGATCTGGCGGTTCGCGCGGGCGGGGTCGAAGCCGTACTTCGCGGCCATACCCGGGAACCCGTCCTGCCGGACGTTGAATTCGGTTTCGACGCAGGTCGTGGCCGCGGCGGGGTCGCGGTTGACCAGATCCGCATACTCCGACAGGGTGGTGATCCCGGTTTCCTCGGCGGTCTGCCTGCTCATCGCGAGTGCATACGTGTTGTTCATCGGGGCAGGATCCACCCACACCATCCCGTTGCTGTCGAGGTCCTCGTCGCGGACCGCCTCGAACTGCGCGGTCGGGTCGGGGATCGGGATCTCGTTGCCGAGGTAGTTGATCCACCCGGTCCCGGTGTACTCGTAGGTGACGTCGATCTGCCCGTCCAGCTGGGCGTCCCGCGTGCTGTTGGACCCCTGGATGTTGGTGAGGTCACGCACGTCGGCGCCTGCGGCACTGAGCGCGAACTCGATGATGTACCCGAGGGTGACCTGCTCGGTGAAATCCTTGGAACCGACGGTGATCTTGACGTCCTCGAGTTCGGGTACCGGCTGGATGCTGCCCGGTTCCACCGACAGCGGCAGGGCGCCACCGGATTCGAGGCCGCAGGACGCTGCGAGGATCCCGCACAGTGTCACGGCCGTCGCGGCGATCGCCTTCCGGAGGTGGTTCATCAGCGCAGCCCCTTCGGGCCGAGGAACTCCTCGGCCAGGGCACCGCACCAGTCGACGAGCAGCGCCAGCGCGACCGCGAGCACGGCCCCCACCACCAGGGTCACGTTGTCGCGCAACTTGTATCCGGTGTCGATGAGGATCCCCAGACCGCCGGCGCTGACGAGGAAACTGAGTGTCGCGGTGCCCACGGCGAGCACGAGCGACGTGCGCAGTCCCGCGAGGATGTACGGGACGGCGAGCGGGAACTCGACCTTGCGCAGGACGAGACCGGCGGTCATGCCCTGTCCGCGCCCGGCGTCGATGACGGCGGGATTGACCTCCTGCAGACCCAGGATCGTGTTCCGGAGAACGGGCAGGAGCGAGTAGAACGCGATGGGGAGCACGCCGATCCAGAATCCGGTGGTCCCCGTCGCGAGGAACAGCAGCACCAGCAGTCCGATCGCCGGCGCGGCCTGTCCGATGTTGGCGATGCCGAGGAAGATCGGTGCCAGCTTGGTGAACCCGGGCCGCGTCAGCAGGATCCCCAGCGGAACCGCGATGACGACGACGATCGCGACCACCGCGACCGTGATCAGCACGTGCTGCCACGTCAGGGTCGCGATGTTGGCGGCGTTGAGACTGCCCTTCTGCGTGGCGGTGAGTTCGCGGTTGAAGGCCCAGGCGAGCACACCCACCACCAGGATCACGACGATGACCGGCTGGACCAGCAACCGGGCCCGCTCCGACCGCCGGGCGGCAGGTGCGGTGGGCTTCGTGGCGACGGCAGCCGTCATGACGGTGTCCCGCCCTCACTCGCCCCATTCTGCTTCGGCTCGCTGTCCTCGTCGTCGTGCGCGTGTTCCTCACGCATCGCGGACAGGTGCGTCACCAGTGTGTCGATGGTGATCAGGCCGCGGTATTCGCCCCGCCGGCCGGTGACGATCGTCGACGCACTGCTCTCCGCCAGGAGCGCTTCGAGGGCGTCCTGCAGCGTCGACTGGGTGGACACCACCTCTTCGATCGGGTCGCCGATGCCACGCAGCGAGGTGGCGTTGGCCAGATGCCGCAACGACACCCAGTGGGTCGGTCGGTCCCGCGCGTCCAGGAGGACGCCCCACTTGATCTTGCGGGGTGCGATTGCCGCCCGCAGATCGTCCACCGAGCCGTCCTCGTACGCGGTGGGGCAGTCGAGGAGTTCGACCTCCGCCACCCGGGTGAGCGTCAGCTGCTTCAGCGACGCATCCGCGCCGATGAACCCGGCCACCATGTCGTTGGCGGGATGGGCGAGGATCGCATCCGGAGTGTCGTACTGCATGATGTGAGACTGGTTGCCCAGCACCGCGATCCGATCACCCAGCTTGACCGCCTCGTTGAAATCGTGCGTCACGAAGACGATCGTCTTGCCGAGATCGGACTGCAGTCGCATCAACTCGTCCTGCAGCAGTCCGCGCGTGATCGGGTCGACCGCGCCGAACGGCTCGTCCATGAGCAGCACCGGGGGATCGGCGGCCAGCGCCCGCGCCACCCCGACCCGCTGCTGCTGACCGCCCGACAACTGCCGGGGGTAGCGCTCGCGGTAGAGGTCGGGTTCGAGTCCGACGAGGTCGAGCATCTCGTCGGTGCGGTCGGCGATCTTCTTCTTGTCCCAGCCGATCAGACCGGGGACCGTACCGACGTTCTTGGCGATCGTGAGATGCGGGAACAGTCCGGCCTGCTGAATCGAGTAGCCGATGCCGCGCCGCAACTTGTCCGGGTCGATGGACAGGGCGTCCTTCCCGCCGATCGTGATCTTCCCCGACGTCGGTTCGATGAGCCGGTTGATCATGCGCATGGTGGTGGTCTTGCCGCAGCCGGACGGGCCGACGAGAACCACGATCTCCCCGGCGGGGATGCGCATCGACACGTTGTCGACGGCCGCCTTCTCCTGGCCCGGGTAGCTCTTGACGACGTCCTCGAGGACGATGTCCACTCCCGAGACGGTGCCTCCGTTGGTGTGCGGTGTATCGAGGTCAGTCACGGATCCCCCTGGAGGTGGTGAGTCGGCCGATGACGGCGAGGACGCCGTCGAGTACGAGGGCGAGGATCACGATGAGAACGGTCCCCGTGAGGGCCTGCGGTATCGCGGTCGGGCTGCCGACGCGGGACAGTCCCGAGAAGATGAGGTTGCCGAGCCCGGGACCCTTGGCGTAGGCGGCGATCGCGAGGATGCCCATCAGCATCTGCGTGCTCACCCGCATGCCCGTCAGGATCGACGGCCAGGCCAACGGGAGTTCGATCCTGCTCAGCACCGTCGTGCGGCTCATTCCGACGCCCCGGGCGGCGTCGGTGACCGCGGGGTCGACGGAGGCGAGTCCGAGGATGGTGTTCCGGATGATCGGCAGCAGCGCGTACAGCACGAGAGCGGTGACGGTGGGGGCGACACCGAGGCCGAGGATCGGGATCAGCAGGCCGAGCAGAGCGAACGACGGGATGGTGAGGATCGTGCTCGCGAGTGCGGTGGCGATCGAGGAGCCCGCCGGACTGCGGTACACGAGGATACCGATCGCCACCGCGACGATCGTGGCGATCACCACCGACTGCACGACGGCGCTGACGTGCAGGAACGAGTCGGTGACCAGTTGCTGCTTGCGGGCGGAGACGAAGTCCCACAGTTGCTGCATGTCCAACCGTGAACACCTTTCTCCAGATGTGAAAACAGACCTCGGTCCTTCACAGTGCTATGTACCCGAACATCGCGCAGGTGAATCGGAAAGTCTGTTACGTGGTCGGGATCATGAACAGCAGGGTGCACACGGCGATCGAAATCCCGAACAGCGCGATCATCACGGCGTAACCGAGATTCCGCCGGCGGGGGGAGATCGCCGGGTCCATCCACCACCCGAACACCTTGAACGCCGCCGGAACCGCCCACCAGCCGAGGATCTGGGTGGTGACCAGGTTCGCGAGAAACAGGGCCACGGCGATCGGAACCCCGTGCGCCTCGATGAACGGTGCACTGACGAAATGGCCCCAGATCACCACCAGCGGATACAGCACCAGCAGCGCCAGTAGATTGCTTCGGGCGACGGGCACCGAGGGCGGCTCGTCGCCGCCCGCGCCGCGGAACCAGAAGTCGAAACCGTAGCTCGCTTTGCGGATTCGGAGATTCTTGTTGAACTTCTCGCCTTCCCTCAGGAGGGCGGCCCGCTCGGGTGAATCCATCCACGACGCGAGATTGTCCTCCGTGTCGAAGCTCAGCACGATCGTCCAGTCCTCGGTGATCCCCTGCACCGGCCTCTCGACCTTGTGCCCACGGAAACCCCGGAACCCTGCCTCGGCGGCGGAGATCTTGCGCTGCCAGTCCATGAACGCCGACTCGTCCTCGGGATCGACGTGACAGGAGATGACCACCGACGTCGCCGACTGCTCCCGGGTCTGCTCGCCGGTGAGCAGGTGGACGTCCTCGTTGCCGATGAAGGCGTGCTTGATCTCCGCCACGAGTTCCGTCCGGAGGTCGCTGTCCAGCCATGCGCGGGCGTCCTCGATGGTGGCGAACCGCAGCACGTCCACCCAGTCGTCCTGCACGGGCGGCGACGGCGGCACGATGTCCTGATCGATGAAACCCGGAACCGTCGCGAGGGCTTCCGCCGCGCGCTTCTGCCACCGTGCGTAGTCGGCGTAACTCGCATCGTCGATCCGGCGTTGGAAGATCACCGACACCGGGGACGCGGCAGGGCTGCGCGGGTGTGAGTGCGGCACGTGAGGTCACCTCCGTTCTGGTCGTGATGCGGGCGCGGTGGCGGAGGAACCCTGGGACCGACGGGTCGACGTGGTGAGCAGCAGCAGGACCCCGGCTCCCGCGCCCAGGGTCAGGTACAGCCAGCCCAACGGTGCCTGGCTGTTCTCCGGCAACACTCCGGCGACGGCCATCGCCGCACTGACGACGAGATAGCAGGCCGCCGTGACGACGCCGCCGATCAGTCCGAGGTTGCGGGTGAACAGTCCGAGGGCCAGCCCGTACATCTGCGGGCAGAGCACCCCGCATCCCGCGAGCGCGAGGCAGGCGCCGATCGTGATGGCCGGTGCGGTGACGACGGACAGCCCGGCCGTGACGGTGAGCACGAGTGCGCCCGACACGAACACCCACCACGCGCCGAACGCGAGCCGGCGTGTGCCGACCCGAACAGCCAGCGCGCTGCAGGCGAGTTCGCCGAGGAGGTTGGCGCCGCCCACGACCAGCGCCACCGCACCGTAGGCGGCAGGGGAGAACCCCAGAATCTGCTGGTAGAGGAAGGGCGCGACGACACCGAACACCATCTGAGCGGACGCCATCAGCCCGAACACGAGCACGAACCCCACGAAGATGCGGTGACGCAGGGCCGCACCCAGCACCCGCGCCGCGGCGCCCACGTCGACCGGTGCCCGCAGCTCCGGCGGAAGCGTCTCCGGCAGTCCCGCGACGACGAGGGGAACGGCGAGCGCCGCGAGAAGCGCGATCAGCCCGAACACCAGACGCCACGAGATGAACTGCACGAGTACCCCACCGACGGCGGGTGCGAGAACGGGCGCCAGCCCCCACGCGGCCCCGAGGAGACCGGAGACGGACGTGAGCCGCGCACCGCGATAGCAGTCGGCGGCGATCGCGTAGGCGAGGACGAGGCACGCGCACCCGCCGATACCCTGCACGAACCTCAGACCGAGCAGGAGTGTGATGTTCTGCACGAGTGCGCATCCCACGCTGGTGACGACGAGGATCGCCAGGCAGGTCAGCAGAGTTCGTTTGCGCCCCACCGCATCCGCGATCAGGCCGACCGGAATGAACGCCAGACTCATCCCCAGCATGTAGGCCGTCACCGTGTTCTGCACCACGGCCGCGGACGCGTCCAGATCGAGCACCATCTGCGGCAACGCCGGGGTGTAGATGTCGAGCGGGATCTGGCTGAGCGGAATCACCAGCAGCAGAATGACCACCACACGGCGCGGAACCGGCACGCCGGACGGCGTCGTGGGCACTGACATCCCGCACCACCTGCTTCTCGACCCGAGGGGCTGGAGAACGGAGCAAGTATCCCGACAGGCTTCGACCGCACGTTCCGCAACGGTCCGTGCGGTCGGTTCCCTGGATCATACGACGCGACCCGCGGCGCTCGGGCCGGTTCCGGACCGCGCGGCAGGGGAGGGACAGACGAAACGACGGCGTCCGGCTTCCGTCGTAGGCTGAATCTCCCATGTGACGAACAGGAGGCTCAGGTGGCCGAGACGGCGCTGACCGAGACGACGGTGGCCGAGGTGATGGCCGAGCTGGCCGAGCTCGAGGACCCGAGGGCACGCGAGGTGAACGAGAAGCACGGTGACGATCACGGTGTGAACCTCGGCAAGCTGCGCGCGCTCGCGAAGCGGCTGAAGACGCAGCAGGAACTCGCGCGCCGGCTCTGGGAGACGGGCGACACCGCGGCGCGACTGCTGGCGATCCTGATCTGCCGCCCGAAGGCATTCGAGCGTGACGAGTTGGACGCCATGGTGCGCGAGGCGCGCGCACCCAAGGTGCACGACTGGCTCGTGAACTACGTGGTGAAGAAGAACCCGCACTCCGAGGAGCTGCGCCTGGCCTGGTTCGCCGATCCGGATCCCGTGGTCGCGAGTGCCGGCTGGGCGCTGACCACCGACCGCGTGGCGAAGAAGCCGCAGGGCCTCGACCTCGCGGGACTGCTCGACGTCATCGAGGCGGAAATGAAAGATGCCCCGGATCGCCTGCAGTGGGCGATGAACCACTGCCTGGCCCAGATCGGAATCGAGCACGCCGAGCACCGCACCCGCGCACTCGATATCGGTGAGCGCCTGGAGGTGCTGAAGGACTACCCGACGTCCCCGGGCTGCACGTCTCCGTTCGCGCCCGCGTGGATCACCGAGATGGTGCGCCGGCAGGGCGACACATAGAGGGTTCGGTCCGACGACCGTGGCCGCCCTCGGTGGCCGGACGCGGAAGAGCCCACCCGCGTCGCGATCGGTGTGGTGATCGCGACGCGGATGGGCTCGACTGACGCTACTGCGTGCCGACTGCGGACCGGGGCGCTCTACCGAACGCCCCGACGCAGGTCAGCGGCTGCGGACGACTTACACGTCGTAGTACAGCTGGAACTCGTAGGGGTGCGGACGCAGGTTGACCGGAGCGATTTCCTGCTCACGCTTGAGCGAGATCCACGTCTCGATCAGGTCGGACGTGAACACGCCACCCTCGGTGAGGTAGTCGTGATCGGCCTCGAGGCGATCGATGACGGCCGACAGGCTGGTGGGTGCCTGCGGGATGTTGCGGGCCTCCTCCGGCGGGAGCTCGTAGAGGTCCTTGTCGACGGGAGCCTGCGGCTCGATCTTGTTCTTGATGCCGTCCAGGCCGGCCATCATCTGCGCCGCGAAGTTCAGGTAGGGGTTACCCGAGGAGTCGGGGGCGCGGAACTCGAGGCGCTTGGCCTTCGGGTTGTTGCCGGTGATCGGGATACGCACGGCCGCCGAGCGGTTGCGCTGGCTGTACACGAGGTTGATGGGGGCTTCGTAGCCCGGCACCAGACGGTGGTACGAGTTGATCGTCGGGTTGGTGAACGCCAGCAGCGACGGTGCGTGGTGCAGGATGCCGCCGATGTAGTGACGCGCCATGTCGGACAGGCCTGCGTAGCCGGCCTCGTCGTGGAACAGCGGCTTGCCGTCCTTCCACAGCGACTGGTGGACGTGCATGCCCGAGCCGTTGTCGCCGAACAGCGGCTTCGGCATGAAGGTGGCCGACTTGCCGTGCTGCCAGGCGGTGTTCTTCACGATGTACTTGAACAGCTGCAGGTCGTCTGCGGCCGCGAGCAGCGTGTTGAACTTGTAGTTGATCTCCTGCTGGCCGCCGGTGCCGACCTCGTGGTGGCCGCGCTCGAGCTCGAAGCCCGCGTTCTGCAGGTTGGTGGAGATCTCGTCGCGCAGGTCGACGTAGTGGTCGTACGGAGCGACGGGGAAGTATCCACCCTTGGGGCGGACCTTGTAGCCCAGGTTGGGGCTGCCGTCGGCGTTCACGTCGTTGCCGGTGTTCCAGGAACCCGAGATGGAGTCGAGCTCGTAGAACGCGCCGTTGATGCCGGAGTCGTAGCGGACCGAGTCGAAGATGTAGAACTCGGCCTCGGCGCCGAAGAAGGCGGTGTCGGCGATGCCGGTCGACTTCAGGTATTCCTCGGCCTTGCGCGCGACGTTACGCGGGTCGCGGCTGTAGGACTCACGCGTGAACGGGTCGTGCACGAAGAAGTTGATGTTCAGCGTCTTGGCCGCGCGGAACGGGTCGATCTGGGCGGTGGCGACGTCGGGGAGGAGCATCATGTCCGACTCGTGGATCGACTGGAAGCCGCGGACGGACGAACCGTCGAACGCGAGGCCGTCCTCGAAGACGTCCTGGTTGAACGCGGACGCCGGGATCGAGAAGTGCTGCTGCACGCCCGGCAGGTCGCTGAACCGGATGTCGACATATTCGACGTTCTCGTCCTTGATGAACTTGATGACCTCTTCGGCCGTGGTGAACGCCACGCTTGTGCTCCTTAAGTCGCTTCAGCCAAGTGGATATTGGCGAATTCGTCGAGCCAGACGGTAAGGACTTGGTGTTGCCCGCTGGTCAACCCTTTGTTTCGCCCGTGTTACGCGTCGAATCTTCCTGGGCTTTTGCACCGGCTGTGACTGCGCACACAGCCCAAAGCTCCGGTGTGAGGTCCTCGGAGAGGCGACGCCTATCCTGGACAGCATGGCACGTATCACCGGTTCTTGGCTTTCCGGACCCTCGGCTGCACTGCCGAACGGCGCGGACGAGACGACGCAGTCCTTCCGGGGCGAGCGCCTCGGCTTGCAGGCGGAAGGTCCCGGTTCACTCGCGAGCACAGGACGCCGCCTCGCCGCTCTGATGATCGACTGGGTGTCGTCGGCGGGTGTCGCGGCACTGATCATCGGCGACAACTTCTTCGAGGGTCCGTTCTCGACCTTCACTCTGCTCGTCTGGTTCGTCGTCGGTGTCGCCACGGTGTCGCTGTTCTCCTTCACGCCGGGGCAGCTGTTCCTGGGCATGCAGGTGGCGCGGGTGGACGGGCCCGCCCGGGTCGGCTTCGTCCGGGCTCTGGTGCGTCAGGCGCTGCTCGTGTTCGTCGTGCCCGGGACCATCACGGACATCGACGGTCGCGGCATGCAGGACCGGGCCACCGGCACCGCCCTGATCCGCACGCGCTGACCCCGCAGAACGTCTTCCGCCCGATGTCGGTTCGACATCGGGCGGAGTAGTGGGGCGACAGGCTTCTAGCGACGACGGATGGTGCGCTGCACGCCACGCATCTTCGCGCCGCCGGGCATCGGACCCTTGGGCAGGGCGGCGCCGCCACCGCGGCTGCTGAGCGCGGCGAGCCGCGACTCGATGGCGTCCATCCGCTTGGTGTCGATGTTCTTCGGCAGCTTGTTCAGATGCTTCTGCAGCTGGGACAGCGGGACCTGGCCCTCGTCGTTGCCGATGACGATGTCGTAGATCGGGGTGTCGCCGACGAGGCGCGCCGTCTTCTTCTTCTCCTGGGCCAGGAGCGACTTCACGCGTTGCGGCGATCCCTCGGCGACGAGGATGACGCCGGGTCGTCCGATCACGCGGTGAACGGCGTCGAGCTGCGTGGTGCCCGCGATCGCGCTGGTCACCCGCCAGGAGCCCTGCATGTTGTCGAGCGCCCAGGCGGCCGCGCCTGCCTGGCCCTCGGCCTTGCCGTACACCGTCTTCTGGACGCGCCGGCCGAAGATGATGAACGCTCCGAGCACGCCGAGGAGGAGGCCGATCGGAAGGAGGAACCACTGGAGGCCCCAGATCAGACCGACGAGGAAGAACACCACCGCGAGTCCGATGAGCGTGCCGAGCATGAGCGGCAACAGCAGCTTGTCTTCCTTGCGCTGCATCTGGAACGCCTGCCAGAGCTGAGTTCTGCGTTCCTTCGACGCCTGCCTGCGGGCTGCCTTGGCGGCTGCCTTTGCTTCTTTACTGGGTTTGCCCGCTTTACCGGATTTACTGCCGTTCGCCATGCTCTTCAGGATACGTCCCTGGCCGTGCGCGGTGATGACCCGTCCGGTGTCGACCACCGCGCACGCGTGGAGGTCAGCGCGCGAGCCGCGCCATGAGGGAACTTGCTTCCTGCGACGCATCTCCGCTTTCGGTGAGATGTGCCTGTCCTGCAGGCAATTCGCGGCCGTGGTGGGCCATCGCCTGCGCGTAGAGGCGACCGGCGCGGTAGGAGGAGCGGACGAGGGGTCCGGCCATGACGCCGGCGAACCCGATCTCCTCGGCCGTCTTGGAGTGCGCGACGAACTCCTCGGGCTTGACCCACCGTTCGACGGGGTGGTGGCGGGGGGAGGGGCGCAGGTACTGGGTGATGGTGATGATGTCGCAGCCGGCGTCGTGCAGGTCGTGCAACGCCTGGGTGACCTCGTCGGGGGTTTCGCCCATGCCGAGGATGAGGTTGGACTTGGTGACGAGGTCGTCCTCGCGGGCGGCGGTGATCACGTCGAGGCTGCGCTGGTAGCGGAACGCGGGCCGGATCCGCTTGAAGATGCGGGGGACGGTTTCGACGTTGTGGGCGAGCACCTCGGGGCGGGTGGAGAACACCTCGGCGAGCTGGTCGGGTTTGGCGTTGAAATCGGGGATGAGCAGTTCGACGCCGGTGCCGGGGTTGAGCTGGTGGATCAGGCGGACGGTTTCGGCGTAGAGCCAGGCGCCGCCGTCGGGGAGGTCGTCGCGGGCGACGCCGGTGATGGTGGAGTAGCGCAGTCCCATCGCCTGGACGGATTCGGCGACGCGGCGGGGTTCGTCGCGGTCGAGGTCGTCGGGTTTGCCGGTGTCGATCTGGCAGAAGTCGCAGCGACGGGTGCATTGCTGCCCGCCGATGAGGAAGGTTGCCTCGCGGTCTTCCCAGCATTCGTAGATGTTGGGGCAGCCGGCTTCTTCGCAGACGGTGTGCAAACCCTCGCGTTTGACGAGGCTTTTGAGCTCGGAGTATTCCGGGCCCATCTTCGCTCTCGTCTTGATCCAGTTCGGTTTGCGTTCGATCGGAGTCTCCGCATTTCGGATCTCGAGGCGGAGCAATTTGCGTCCTTCTGGGGCCACAGTCACGGAGACGATGGTACGCCCGGCCCGTCGCACCCGGCGGGCCGGGGAGCGGGGGTCAACCGTACTGAACAGTAGTGAAGGTGGGCGCGGAGGACGTCGTCTCGGCGGCGGCGGAGTCGAACGTGACCCGCTCGATGTCGTGTTCGGTTACCGGAAGTTCGCCGTCGAGCGCGGCGACGACGGCGGCCGTGACGGCGGGCGTGACCTCCTCGACCGTGACGTCGCGGCCCAGTTCCCGCGACAGCGACGTGACCCCGGCGTCGCGGATACCGCACGGGATGATCGCGTCGAACCCCGTGAGAACGGAATTGCAGTTGAGCGAGAAGCCGTGCAGTGCGACACCCCGCTGGACCCGCACCCCGATGGCCGCCACCTTGCGCTCGGGCAGCCACTGCCCGTTGTCGAGGGACGCAGGCAGCCACACACCGGAGCGGCCGTCGACGCGGCCGCAGTCGATGCCGAGGTCGGTGCACACGGTGATCAGCGCCTGCTCGAGCCGGCGCACGTACCGCACGACGTCGACCGGTTCGGCCAGCTTGACGATCGGGTAGCCCACCAGCTGTCCCGGACCGTGCCAGGTGATCTTCCCGCCGCGGTCGACGTCGATGACGGGAGTGCCGTCGGTCGGACGGTCCTCGGGTTCGGTCCGGCGCCCCGCGGTGTAGACGGCCGGGTGTTCGAGCAGGAGCAGCGTGTCGGTACCCACGTTCTCGGCGCGTTCGGCCGCCAGCTCGCGCTGTCGATCCCAGGCGTCGACGTACCCGATCGTGCCGAGGTGTTCGACGGAAATCGGGGAGGGGCTGAAACGGGCGGATTGTGTCGCGCTGCTCATGCGCTAGAGGTTACGCCCGGGCGGCGGCCGCACCGCCACGCCCTGGGTTCACCGCACGAGGGCGGTGTCGAGCGCTTCCCCGATGGTGTTGTGCCGGAACCGGAATCCCGCATTCTCGAGCACCGTGGGTATCGCGCGCTGTCCGGCCAGAATGCCTTCCTGCGCGAACTCTCCGACCAGCGCGCTGAGCGCGAACCCGGGAACGATCCACGGCGCGGGGCGGTGCAGCGTCCGCGCGACCGCGCCGTTGAACTGGGCGTTGGTGACGGGCGCCGGGCCGGTGACGTTCACGGGACCGGCGACGTCGTCGCGAGTGAGGACGAACTTGATCGCGTCGACCTCGTCCTCCAACGAGATCCACGACAGGTACTGGCGTCCGTTGCCGAGCCTGCCGCCGAGCCCGAACGAGTACAGCGTCTTCAGCCTGCCGAGCAGGCCGCCGTGGGGGGAGAGGACGATGCCGCTCCGCAGGAGAACCGTCCGGACCTTCGAGGTGTCGGCGGGGGCCGTCGCGGCCTCCCAGTCGCGGCAGGTGTCCGCGAGGAAACCCGTCCCGGAGGGCGAGGTCTCGTCGACGACCCGGTCGCCGGTGTCGCCGTAGTAGCCGACTGCGCTCGCATTCACGAACACGGGCACCCCGGCCTCGGCGACACCCTCGGCGAGGACGTCGGTGGCCGCGATGCGGCTGTCCCGGATCAGTTGCTTGTACGCTCCGGTCCAGCGTTTGTCGCCGACCCCGACGCCGCAGAGATTCACGACTGCATCGGCGTCCGCGAGGATCCCCGTGTCGATCCGGTCCTTCTGCGGATCCCAGCGTGACTCGTCGGGGCCCGCGGACGACCGGCGGACGAGGCGAACGACGTCGTGACCGTCGCCGCGGAGAGACGAGACGAGAGCGGTGCCAATCAGCCCGGAGGAACCGGCGATGACCACTCGCATGTGCAACAGCCTCCTTCACAGCGCAGGGGCACCATCCCTGCTGGAAATGGTGCCCCTGCGAAACTACGTTCGGCTCGAAGTCCGGTGACGATCAGAGGCCGAGGTCGGCCTCGAACGCTCCCTGCTCCAGACGCTGCTTGATCGTGGTCAAGAAGCGGCCGGCGTCGGCACCGTCGACGAGGCGGTGGTCGTAGGTGAGCGGCAGGTAGCACATCGAGCGGACGCCGATGCTTTCACTGCCGGACTCGTCGGTCACGACCACGGGACGCTTGACGATCGCGCCGGTTCCGAGCATCGCGGCCTGCGGGGGCACGAGGATCGGGGTGTCGAACAGGGCGCCCTGGCTACCGATGTTCGTGATCGTGAACGTGCCACCGGACAGCTCGTCCGGCTTGAGCCCACCGGAGCGGGCGCGCTTGGCGATGTCCGCGATGGCGCGGGCCAGTCCGGCCAGCGACAGGTCGCCGGCGTTGTGGATCACGGGGGACAGCAGGCCCTGGTCGGTGTCGACCGCGATGCCCAGGTGCTCGGCGTCGTAGTAGGTGATCTGCTTGTTCGCCTCGTCGTAGCTGGCGTTGATGTTCGGGTGCGACTTCAGCGCCTCGACGACGGCCTTCGCGAAGAACGGGAGGAACGTGAGCTTGACGCCCTCGCGCTCGAGGAAGGTGTTCTTGGCCTGCGCACGCAGGGCCGCGATCTTGGTGACGTCGACCTCGAAGGTCTGGGTCAGCTGCGCCGTGGTCTGCAGCGACTCCCGCGTCTTCGTGGCGGTGATCTGACGAATCCGGTTGGCCTTCTGCGTGGTTCCGCGCAGGTGCAACAGTTCCGGGCGGACCCCGGCGGATGCGGCTGCGGGAGCAGCTGCGGCGGCCGGTGCGGCAGCAGGCGCGGCCGCGGCGGCCGGGGCCTTCTTGGCCTCGGCGGCAGCGAGGACGTCCTGCTTACGGATGCGGCCACCGACTCCGGTGCCCGTCACCGAGGACAGATCGACCTTGTTGTCCGCGGCGAGCTTGCGCACCAGCGGGGTGACGTACGGGGTGCTGTCTCCGGACGTGGCCGCGGGAGCGGGTGCGGCGGCTGCGGGAGCAGGCGCGGACGCTGCCGGTGCGGCGGCCGGGGCCGGGGCGCTCTTGGCGGGCTCGGGCTTCGCCGGCTCCGGGGCCGGAGCGGGCTTCGCGGGCTCCGGGGTCGGCTCGGGCTTCGGTTCCGCGGCCGGCTTGGCGGCGGGCGCACCCGAACCGATGACGGCGAGCTGACCGCCGACGGAGACGGTGTCGTCTTCCTCGGCGCTGATCTCGAGGAGCGTACCGGCGACGGGGGACGGGATCTCCGTGTCGACCTTGTCGGTGGATACCTCGACGAGCGGCTCGTCCACGGCGACCTCGTCGCCGACGGCCTTGAGCCAGCGGGTGACGGTGCCCTCGGTGACGGATTCGCCCAGTTCGGGCATCTTCACGGCGGTGCCCTCGGCGGAACCGTTGCCGGACGCTGCGGGCGCAGGCTCGGCGGCCGGTGCCTCCGCGGCGGGAGCCGGCTCTGCGGCGGGCTCTTCGGCGGCGGGTGCGGGAGCGGAGTCGGAGGCGGGAGCCTCACCGGCGTCGCCGATCACGGCAAGCTCGCCACCGATTTCCACGGTGTCGTCTTCCTGAGCAACGATCTTGCTGAGAACGCCGGCCACGGGAGACGGGATTTCCGTGTCCACCTTGTCCGTGGAGACTTCGAGCAAGGGTTCGTCAACTTCGACCGTGTCTCCTTCCTGCTTGAGCCACCGCGTGACAGTTCCCTCGGTGACACTCTCACCAAGCGCTGGCATCTGGACGGAGAAGGCCATGTCTTTTGACTCCTCGACAGTTGTGTTCGGGTTGTTGAATTTTGTCGACTTGTGGTCGTGAACCATTGTGCTCGAGATGCACGTGTCTTGCGTCTACTTGCAGGTAATTCCGATTCGTCGTCACCCACTCGCTGTGTCGGCGCTCCACATCTTTCCATTGATCCGACGGGCGTGTCCGCCGAGGGGCACCCGTCGGGGACTCCGGTGTGTCGCGACGTAATCGCTACCGGCCAGTAGTTTTCGTGTGCGGCGGAAACCGGACGTTCGCTGGCAAACTTGGAGGACAGTCGCCGGCATCGTCCGGCGCACGCACTCGAGGAGGCTCGACGTGGGGTTGTTCGACCGATTCTCGCGGCCTCGGTCCGGCCGATCGCAGGCCTCCCCGGAGGATGCCGCGTATCTCGCGAACTGGACTCGCACGCACCTCGGTGTGGAGGCTTACGTGGAACCTCAGACGACAGTGACGGAAGTCACTGTCGTGCTCGTTGCGGCGGACGGGGAGTGGACCCGGCGCCGGGTGGGCGGTGAACGCGGCGCCCGCAAACTCGGCGAGGATCTCCGCATCCCCGTGTACGACGTCCGCAAGACCGGCTACCCGCAGCGGATGCGGGACCACGACGCGCGGCGCCGCATCGAGCGGAAGCGCGAACGCGAGCGCGACCTGTAGGCGGCGTCGCCGCCCGTGCGCCTTTCTGGTTGTTCCAGCTACCGGAAAGGCGCACGGGTGCGGAGCGCCTACCCGTTGGCGGCGATGTCCTCGATCACCGAGATCATGGTGCGCACGGGCACGCCGGTGCCGCCGCGGCCGGTGTATCCCCACGGTCCCGACGAGTTGTAGGCCGGACCGGCGACGTCGATGTGCGCCCACTGGACGCCGTCGGCGACGAACTCCTTCAGGTACAGGGCCGCCGCGAGCATGCCGCCCCAGCGGTGGTTGGTGACGTTGGCGAGGTCGGCGACCTTCGAATCGAGGTCCGAGCGCAGTTCGGCGGGCATCGGCATGGCCCACGCGTTCTCGCCGATCTCCTGGGAGATGGCGGCGACGCGGTCGCGGAACTCGTCGGTGCCCATGACGCCGGGCGTCCGGTTGCCCAGTGCCACCATCTGCGCGCCGGTGAGTGTTGCGGTGTCGATGAGGTAGTCGGGGTCGTCCTCGCACGCGCGGACGATGGCGTCGGCGAGGACGAGACGTCCCTCCGCGTCGGTGTTGATGACCTCCACCGTGGTTCCGCCGTACTGGGTGAGGACGTCGCCGGGACGCTGCGCGGTGGACGACGGCATGTTCTCGGCCATCGGGACGGTGGCGGTGACGTCGACGGGCAGACCGAGTTTGGCGGCGAGGACCACGGTCGCGACAACGGCTGCGGCGCCGCCCATGTCGGATGTCATGTTCTCCATGCCTGCGGCGGGCTTGATGGAGATGCCGCCGGTGTCGAACGTGATGCCCTTGCCGACGAGCGCGACCTTGGGGGCGTTCCGCTTCTTGGCGGAATAGGTCAACCGGACCAGTCGCGGCAGCCGGGACGAGCCCTTGCCCACCCCGAGGATGCCGCCGTACCCGTTCTTTTCGAGCGCCTTCTCGTCGAGGACTTCGACCTTCAGTCCGGCATCGGTGCCGAGAGTCTTTGCGCGGTCGGCGAATTCGGCGGGAAAGAGGTGGCTCGGGGGAGTGTTGACGAATTCGCGCGCGGTAGCGACGGCTTCGGCGATCGCCGTGGAGCGCGCGAGGGTGTCCTTCGACTCCTTGGCGCGGGGGGACGACACCAGCAGCTCCACCCGGGAGACGGGCTGCGCGTCGGGGCCGGGAGCGGATTTCGCGGACTTGAACTCGGTGAAGCGGTACGCGCCGAGGGCGAAACCTTCGGCTGCCGCACCGAGATCGAGTACGGACAGGGTGGTCGCGACGGTGCCGACGCCGCTGAGCGAACGCGCCGCGGCGCCCGCGGACTTGCGGATCTGCTCGGCGTCGAGCTTCTCGGCCGAACCGAGTCCGACGGCGAGCACGCTGTCCACCGGAAGGGTGTCGGGTGCGGGGATGCGGGTCGTCTCCTCGGCCTTGCCGGAGGCCCCCACTGCGACGAGCGTGTCGAGCAGATCGGTCAGCACCGATTCGTCGACGATGCCGTCGCCGAGCGCGATTTCGGGGCCGTCCGAGGTCGACGTCAGCCCGATCACCAGCACGTCCACCCGCTTGCCGACGGTGCCGGCCAGGGCGAGTTGTGGTCCGAGGGGTCGGGCTGTGTGAGTGCTCACGGTGTCTCTCCTGCAGCGGTTCGGGATCGGGTGGTGTCGGATGGTCGACGTCCGTCCCGATGGTAGTGCTCGTCCGCCGTCGCCTACCCGGTGCGCCCGGGGGTCGGATAAGTTGAGGCCCATGACCGAGGAGCAGTTGTCGCAAGGCCCCGTCCACGCCGTTCACGTCGAACTCGGGGCCACGTTCGCTCCCTTCGGCGGCTGGGAGATGCCCGTCTCGTATGCCGGTGTCGTCGCCGAACACACCGCGGTCCGCGAGTCGGTGGGGGTGTTCGACGTCAGCCACCTCGGCAAGGCCCTCGTGCGGGGCAGCGGCGCCGCTGCGTTCGTCAACTCGGCGCTGACCAACGATCTCGACAAGATCGGTCCCGGCAAGGCGCAGTACACGCTCTGCTGCACGCCGTCGGGCGGAGTCATCGACGATCTGATCGCCTATTACGTCGGCCCCGACGAGGTGTTCCTCGTCCCCAACGCGGCCAACACCGCGGACGTGGTCGCGGCACTGGCCGCCACGGCGCCCGAGGGCGTCACGGTGGAGAACCAGCACCGGGACTTCGGTGTGATCGCCGTGCAGGGCCCGAAGTCGGCGGACGTGCTCACCGCCCTCGGCCTGCCCACCGACATCGAGTACATGGCCTTCGCGGACGCCACCTGGGACGGGGTTCCCGTCCGCGTGTGCCGCAGCGGGTACACCGGCGAGGTCGGGTTCGAACTGCTGCCGCGCTGGGAGGACAGCGAGAAGCTGTTCCGGGCCGCGGTCGAGCAGGTCCGCGCCCACGGCGGCCAGGTCGCCGGTCTCGGGGCCCGGGACACGCTGCGCACCGAGATGGGATACCCGTTGCACGGGCACGAACTGTCGCTGGAGATCTCCCCGCTCGAGGCGCGATGCGGCTGGGCGATCGGGTGGAAGAAGCCGAAGTTCTGGGGCAAGGAGACGCTCACCGACGAGAAGGAGTCCGGCCCGGCGCGCAAGTTGTGGGGCATCAAGGCGCTGGACCGCGGGGTTCTCCGCGCCGGTCAGACCGTGCTGCGCGACGGCGAGTCGATCGGTGAGACCACGTCGGGCACGTTCTCGCCCACGCTCAAGGTCGGGATCGCATTGGCGCTGCTCGACTCCGGAGCCGGCGTGTCGGCCGGAGACGAGATCTCCGTGGACGTCCGGGGGCGCTCGCTGCGGGCCGAGGTGGTGTCTCCGCCGTTCGTGGAGATCAACACCAAGTAAGCGCATGTCGCGGACGACCTGTCGGCCGTGGGGCGGCGGACGGCGTTCGATAAGATCACGGGCATGACAGGTGTCACCGAGTTCGTTCGCGTCCCGCATCCCGCCCCCACCTCCGACGAGGTACGGCGAGAGATACTGGCGGCGCCCGGATTCGGCCGGTACTTCACGGACCACATGGTGTCGATCACCTACTCCACCGAGCTCGGCTGGCACGACGCCAAGGTGGAACCGTACGGGCCGCTCCAGCTGGACCCCGCCGCGATGGTGCTGCACTACGGGCAGGCCATCTTCGAGGGGCTGAAGGCGTACCGGCAGCCCGACGGCGGAATCTCGACGTTCCGCCTCGAGGCGAACGCCGAACGGCTTGCGACTTCGGCTCGCCGTCTCGCGATGCCGGAGCTGCCGGCGGAGTTGTTCGTCAAGTCGATCACCGAACTGCTCGAGCTGGATCACGAATGGGTACCCGCCGCCGGCGGCGAGGACGCGCTGTACCTCCGCCCGTTCATGTTCTCCACCGAGGCCGGTCTCGGTGTGCGTCCGGCCGACGAGTACCGCTACCTGCTGATCGCCTCGCCCGCCGGCGCCTATTTCCCGCGTGGAGTGAAGCCGGTCAGCGTGTGGCTGTCGACGGAATACGTGCGCGCC
Organism: Rhodococcus wratislaviensis; assembly: GCF_041228765.1. Lineage (NCBI taxonomy): Bacteria > Bacillati > Actinomycetota > Actinomycetes > Mycobacteriales > Nocardiaceae > Rhodococcus > Rhodococcus wratislaviensis. The sequence continues at coordinate 3,762,775 of NZ_CP150488.1, forward strand.
GCACCCGGTGGCACCGGCGCCGCCAAGTTCGCCGGCAACTACGCGGCTTCGCTTCTCGCGCAGGCGCAGGCCGCCGACGAGGGGTGCGACCAGGTGGTCTGGCTCGACGCGATCGAGCGGTCGTACGTGGAGGAGATGGGCGGCATGAACCTCTTCTTCGTGTTCGGCTCCGGCCCCGACGCCCGTCTCGTGACGCCGTCCCTGTCCGGTTCGCTGCTGCCGGGTATCACCCGCAACTCGCTGCTGACCCTCGCGACCGACGCCGGTTTCGCGGTGGAGGAGCGTCGGATCAGCACCGACGAATGGCGCACGAAGACCAAGTCGGGCGAGATCACCGAGGTGTTCGCGTGCGGTACCGCGGCGGTCATCACTCCCGTCGGCCGGGTCAAGTCGGCCGAGGGTGAATTCACGATCGCCGACGGCGAGCCCGGCGAGGTCACCATGGCCCTGCGCGACACGCTGACCGGTATTCAGCGGGGAACGTTCGCCGACACCCACGGGTGGATGACCAAACTGCGCTGAACTCGGGTCCGGCGGTCGCTCAGAACGCGAGACCGATCGCCGAGACGGTGACGGTGATCTCGAGCGCGGCGCCGAGCACGTCGCCGTTCAGTCCGGCGAATCGCCGGACGCAGTGGGCCACCAGCAGCGCGGTGAGCGTCAGCGCGACCGCCGCGACGACCGGTCCCTGCCACCACGGCGAGGTGCACCACGCGGCCGCCGCGAGGAGCGGAACGGTCCAGGCGATGCCGGTCCACGGTGACTGGGTTTCGGCGACCAGTGCGCCGAATCCTTCCGTCGACGACGCGGGAATTCCGCGCCGGCAGGCGAACACGACCGCCACCCGCCCGGCCGCCACGGCGACGGCCACACACGCGAATTGTCCTGCGGCGGCGAGAGATCCGAACGCCAGTCCCTGTGCGCCCAGGAAGATCACCAGGGCGCACACCCCGAACGGGCCTGCACCGCCGCTGTGCATCACGGCCCGCGCCCGCTCGGGCGGTCCGTAACAGCCGAGCCCGTCGACCGTGTCGGACAGACCGTCGATGTGCATGCCGCGCGTGGCGAGAGCGTGAGCACCCACCGTCACCAGGCCGGCGAGGGCGGGGTCGAGCCCGGCGGACACGAGCGCCCACAGCAACCCCGCGGCCAGAACTCCGAGCGCGATACCGGTCACCGGCGCCGCCCGGATCGCGCGGCGACCCGCCGCGCGGTCCACGGAATCCGGTCCGCGCAGGGGGAGGACGGTCAGCCAGGAGAATGCGAGCAGCACGCCCGACACGGTCAGCCCGCGGTATCGGCGGCGGAGCCGGTCTCGGCGCCCTCGCCGTCCTCGGCCTCGCGGGTGCTGACTCCGGCCTCCGCGAACGTCGCCATCTCCGCGAGCGTGGCGACGGCGCCCTGCAGGATCGGCAGCGCGGTGACGGCGCCGGACCCCTCGCCGAGCCGCATGTCGAGTTCGAGGAGGGGGTCGAGTTGCAGGTGCTTCAGTGCGATCGTGTGGGCGGGTTCCGTGGAACGGTGGCCGGCCAGCCACCACGCGCGGGCGCCGTGTGCGAGTTCCTCCGCGACCATTGCGGCCGCCGTCACGACGACGCCGTCGAGAATCACCGGGGTCTTGCGGGCGGAGGCCTGGGCGAGGAAGCCGGCCATCGCGGCGAGGTCGGCGCCCGACACGGTCCGCAGGAGCGCCACCGTGTCCCGGACCACCGGGCGGGCGCGGCGCATCGCGTCGCGGATCGCGGCAGTCTTCCGGATCCAGCCGGCGTCGTCGACACCGGTGCCCCGGCCGACCGCCGCCACCGGTTCGGTGTCCGTCAGCGCGGCGATGAGAACGGTGGCCGGCGTGGTGTTGCCGATTCCCATGTCGCCGGCGATCAACAGGTCTGCGCCGGAATCGATTTCGGCGTCGGCGATGGACCGGCCTGCCTCGATGGCCTGCAGTGTCTCCTCGTGGGTGAGCGCGTCCTCGCGGTCGATCGCCCCCGACGAACGGCGAATCTTGAACGCGGACACCGTCGGATCCGTGTCGCCGTCCACGGACAGGTCGACGACGCGCACGCTGGCACCGGCCCGGTTCGCGAGAGCGTTGACGGCTGCCCCGCCGCCGACGAAGTTGGCGACCATCTGGGCCGTCACCTCGGGCGGATACGCCGAGACGCCGGTCCGTGCCACTCCGTGGTCGCCGGCGAACACCACGACCCGCGCCCGCGTGAAGGGGACGGGCGGGCAGACGCCCTGGCAGGCCGCGGCCCAGCACGCGAGCGTCTCGAGACGTCCGAGCGAGCCGGCCGGTTTGGTGAGCTGCAACTGACGGGCCTCGGCCTGGGCGTGCACCCCTTCGTCGGGTGGGGTGACGGGTTCGAACCGACCGGGGTCGGTGCTCACGGACTCGCTGGTCACGCTTGGCCTCTCGCTCGAGTGGACACTTCTGCCCCGCACGACTCACGTGCGGGATCATCTTTCAGGGTCATGGTCAGCCCGGCGACGACGAGGACCACGCGATCGCAGACCTGGGCGAGCCGCGCGTTGAGGGCGCCGATCTCGTCGCGGAACAGGCGACCGGACCGGGTCTCCGGGATGACGCCGAGACCCACCTCGGGAGTCACCAGCACGAGTGAGCCGCGGTAGTCGCGGACGCTCGCGACGAGTTCGTCCGCGCGTGGGGTGACGGTCCCCCGCGGTGAGTCCCAGGCCGCGGAGCCGTCGAGTTCGACGGTGAGCCAGGTGCCGAGATCGTCGACGAGGGTGGCCGCGGCCGCGGTGGGGGAACGCAGTTGGTCGGCGAGGTCGAGCCGGTGCGCGGTTTCGACGGTGAGCCAGCTGTCGGGTCGCCGATCGCGGTGCTGAGCGATGCGGTGTTCCCAGTCGTGGTCGGCGGGGTCGCGGTGGCTGGTGGCGATGTAGCGCACCCGGCCTGCTCCGGCCAGGGCCTGGGTCAGTTCCTCGGCGTGAGCGGATTTTCCGGAGCGTGCACCGCCGAGCACCAGTATTCGAGACGTCGGGTTCGGACGACTCGGACGGTCCGGGGAATCGGCGGTGGGCACGGAGGGAAACGCTACCAACCCGCCGAAGTGGCAGTATTTTGACGAAGAACGTCAATTCCGCCACTGTTGGCGGGAAGTGAATGGGCGGAAAATTTCAGCCATGACCGAATTCCTCGTCCTCGTTGCACTTCTCCTCATGCTGCATACGGCCGTGATGTACGCCGGTCGGCACCTGGGTCCACTCCATCCGCGACTGCGGAAAAGCTACCGAGACAACTTCTTCCGACCGGCCGATCCCATGTCCGACCTGTCGTACGACCGTGACGCAGAACTGGGGCGGCTGCTCGCCGAGACGCACCGCGCGCCCCACAACTGACCGTCAGATGGCGTCGCCGGGGCGTACCCGCGGCTTGGGGGCCCGCAGCTTGCGGATCTGCGACGCACGCACGAAGGCGTACCACCCGAGCTTGAAACCGCCGTCGGGGGTGTCCGGGAAGCGCTCCCGCACCTGATTGTTGATCTTGCGGCCCAGCCAGACGCCCTCGATGGCCATGAACATCATCATGATGAGCATGGCGAGCGTCACGATGGCCTGCAGCGCCGGGCTGACGAACATCGCCATGATGAGAACCAGGGCAAGCGGCATGAACAGGCCGACCAGGTTGCGCCGCGCGTCGACGATGTCCCGGACGTACGCGCGGACCGGACCCTTGTCGCGGGGGAGCAGGTACTTGTCCTCGCCGGCGAGCATGCGGGCGCGTCGCTCTGCGGCGGTGGCGCGTCGCTCCGCGGCGGCGACCTTGCGCTCTTCCTTGCTACCGCGCGTGGCCTTCTTGCGGGCGCGTGCCTCTTTCGCCGTCAGCGGCGCGGGCGCGACCGGTCCGCGTCGCTTCGCCTCGGCGTCGCGTCGCTTGGGCGTCGGGCGGCCCTTGCCCGCCTGTTCGGCGGACTCCGCCTCCGGGGCCGTGGACGACTCGGCGACCTCGACGTCCCGCTTGTCTGAATTGTCCGAATCACCGCGGCGTAGCAATTTCACCCTTCCAGAGTATGGGAAGACGTCACCGGGAGGAAAACCGCCCTCGCATCGAAATGCCGGGTCGCGCCCGTCGCCATACACTTCGCCGATGCGAGTGATGATCGCACCGGACTCCTTCGGTGAAACGCTGACCGCCGTCGAGGCGACCGCCGCGATCGCGGCGGGATGGTCGGCCGTGCGCCCGGACGACCAGCTGATCGAGGCGCCGCAGTCCGACGGCGGCCCCGGATTCGTGGACGTGGTCGCCGCCGCGGGCGGCACCGTCCGGACCGCGGTCGTGGAAGGGCCCCTCGGTGCCGACGTCACGGCCCGCTGGCTCCTCGACGGCACCGACGCCTACCTCGAATCCGCCCAGGCCTGCGGGCTCGGACTGCTGGGCGGACCGCCGACGCCCCGCACCGCCCGCGACGCGCACAGCCGGGGTGTCGGCCAACTCGTGGTGGCGGCGCTCGACGCCGGAGCGCGCCGAATCGTCGTCGGTCTCGGGGGCAGCAGCTGCACCGACGGCGGCCGCGGCCTCGTCGAAGCCCTCGCGCAGGGTTTCGGGAGCGCGGATGCCGCCGTCGCCCGCCTGCGCTCGGTGGAACTGGTGGCCGCATCCGACGTCGAGCACCCGTTGCTCGGCGAGCACGGCGCCGCCCGCGTGTTCGGACCGCAGAAAGGTGCCGACCCCGACACCGTCGCATTCCTCGAGAACCGGAACGCCGCGTGGGCGGGGCAACTGCAGCGGGTGACGGCCCGGGAGGTAGCCGCCGAGGCCGGAGCCGGCGCCGCCGGTGGCATCGGGGCCGCGCTGCTCGCCCTCGGCGCGACCCGCGAATCCGGTGCTCACGTCGTCGCGCAGCGCACCCGGCAGGACCGGCAACTCGCCTCCGCCCAGCTCGTGATCACCGGGGAAGGCCGCCTCGACCAGCAGTCGCTGCGCGGGAAACTCGTGATCGCGCTCGCCGCTGCCGCACGCAGGCGGTCGATCGCGACGCTCGTCCTGGCCGGGCAGGTCCTCCTCGACACCGCGGACCTCGACGGCGCGGGCATCGACGACGCACTGTCCCTGGTGGACCACGCGGGATCGGTCGAACTCGCGATGTCGGACGCATACGCGCAGCTGAGAGACCTTGCCGCGGCCGCAGCCCGCGGGTGGGAAGGTGCGGCCGCGGGGTAGTAACCCGAATCCACGACGTCGGATACCATGGACGTGGATCGATCTGCGGAGGCTGCCGCAGGGAATGGAACCCGGGAATAAGTCGGGCGCGGAGTACCGTTGAAGCGTTCACGGGTTTGTTACGAACTACAGGGAGAGCCCATGACTGTGCAGAACGAGACCGCCGTCCACGGCGTCAAGATGACCGAAGCCGCGTCCGCCAAGGCGAAGGCGCTGCTCGATCAGGAAGGTCGTGACGACCTCGCACTGCGTATCGCCGTGCAACCCGGCGGCTGCGCAGGACTGCGTTACCAGCTGTTCTTCGACGACCGGAACCTGGACGGCGACCTGATCGTGGACTTCGGTGGCGTCGCCCTCGCGGTGGACCGGATGAGCGCGCCGTACGTCGAGGGTGCCTCGATCGACTTCGTCGACACCATCGAGAAGCAGGGGTTCACCATCGACAACCCCAACGCGACCGGTTCGTGCGCCTGCGGCGACTCCTTCAACTGAGTCCCGGGCCGAAGTACAACTGAATCGACAAGTCTGACGCGGCGCCGACCGGCTGCCGCGTCAGACTTTTTTCGTGCCCGATCTCGACGTACCGGGTCCCGTGCTGCCGACCGATCATGGTGGTACTCCGGGGTACGGTGAGAAATCCCGACCGAACTCATCGAAAGGCATCCGCCCGTGACAATTGCGGTAACCGGTTCCATCGCCACCGACCACCTGATGCGGTTTCCGGGCCGGTTCGCCGAGCAACTGCTCGCCGATCAGCTCAGCCACATCTCGTTGAGCTTCCTGGTCGACGACCTCGTAGTCCGGCGCGGGGGAGTGGGCGGCAACATCGCCTACGCCATGGGCGTCCTCGGCGGATCTCCGCTGCTGGTCGGGGCTGTCGGGGCCGACTTCGCGGACTACCGTCAGTGGCTCGAGAGCAACGGTGTCGATTGCACCGCCGTCCGGATCTCGACCACCGCGCACACCGCGCGTTTCGTGTGCACCACCGACGAGGACATGGCGCAGATCGCGTCGTTCTACCCCGGTGCGATGAGTGAGGCCCGCGAAATCCAGCTGTCGAGTATCGCGCAGGACGCCGAACCACTCGAACTGGTCCTCATCGGCGCCAACGATCCCGAGGCGATGATCCGCCACACCGAGGAATGCCGCCGGCAGGGCATCCCGTTCGCCGCCGACCCGTCGCAGCAGCTCGCCCGCCTGAACGGCGAGGAGGCGGCGGCGCTGATCCGCGGCGCAAAGTACCTGTTCACGAACGAGTACGAGTGGGGACTGCTGCAGCAGAAGACGGGATTGTCCGAAGAGGAGATCCGCGCTCAGGTCGGCGTCCGTGTCACGACGCTCGGTTCCAAGGGCGTCGAGATCGTCGACTCCGAGGGCAACTGGACGCGCGTCGCCGTCGTCCCCGAGAAGGCGAAGGTCGACCCGACCGGTGTCGGTGACGGATTCCGGGCCGGATTCCTCCTCGCCCACAGTGCGGGCCTGAGTTTCGAGCGCTCCGCGCAGCTGGGGTCGCTGGTCGCCGTGCTCGTGCTGGAGACCGTCGGAACCCAGGAGTGGACGTTCGACCGCGACGAGGCCGTCAAGCGCCTCGCGGACGCCTACGGCTCCACCGCCGCGGACGAGATCGCTGCCGTTCTGCCGTAGGAGGCGGCTCCGCCGCCCGTGAGTGGTTGACGAGTCCCTGGACTCGTCAACCACTCACGGGCGCGAAGCGCCTACAGCGAGACCGGGTACGCCGGCTCGGCGATCTCCGGAACGATGCGGTTCTCCACGAAGATGCCGTGCCAGACCATGAAGATCAGCACGGTCCAGAGGCGACGGCTGTGGTCGGACACGCCGTCCCGGTGGTCGTTCAGCATCTTCGCGATCGCGGCCTTGTCGAGCAGGTGATCGGTGCCTGACGCTGCGATCTGCTCGTGTGCCCAGTCGAACAGTTCGGTGCCGCGCAGCCAGTGCCGCAGCGGCACCGGGAAGCCCAGCTTCGCCCGATGGAGCACGTGCCCGGGCACGATGCCCTCCAGCGCCTGACGCAGCGCGTACTTGGTGGTGCTCTTGGTGATCTTCTGATCCAGCGGCACCTGCGACGCCACCTTGAAGACCTCGGGGTCGAGGAACGGCACCCGCAGTTCCAGCGAATTGGCCATCGTCATCTTGTCGGCCTTGACGAGGATGTCGCCGCGCAACCACGTGAACAGGTCCAGGTGCTGCATCCGGGCCACCGGATCCCAGCCCTGCGACTGCGCGTAGATGGGGTCGGTGACGTCGCGGTGCGTCCACTCCGGCCGGAAGTCGCGCAGGACGGCGCGCAACTGTGCGTCGTTGAAGCTGCGCGCGTTGCCGTAGTACCGCTCTTCGAGGGTCAGGGAACCGCGGTTGAGCAGGCTCTTTCCGCGGGTGCCCTCGGGGATGCGCTCGGACAACTTCCCGGCGGCCCGCCGCAGTCCCTTGGGCAGGTACTCGAATGGTTTGAGCGAAATCGGCTCGCGGTAGATGGTGTAGCCGCCGAACAGCTCGTCGGCACCCTCACCGGACAGCACGACCTTGACGTGCTTGCGTGCCTCCTTCGCCACGAACCACAGCGGGACCAGCGCGGGATCGGCGACCGGGTCGTCGAGGTACCACACGATCTCGGGGATGGCGGCGGCGAACTCGGACGGGCTCACCACCTTCACCACGTGGCGTGCGCCGATCGCTTCGGCGGATTCGGCCGCGACGTCGACCTCGGAATAGCCCTCGCGCTCGAAACCGGTGGTGAACGTGATCAGGTTCGGGTTGTGGCGCATCGCGAGCGCCGCGATGGCCGTCGAGTCGATGCCACCCGACAAGAAGGAGCCGACCGTGACGTCGGCGCGCATGTGTTTGGCGACCGAGTCCTCGAGTGCCTCGGCGATCTCGCGGTACCGGGCCTGCTCGGTGCCCGCGGCGAACGGACGCACCGGGAACGTGGGCGCGAAATAGCGGGTGATCACGGGTTCTTCGCCCGGGCGCACCCGCGCGAAGCAGCCGGACTCGAGCCGGCGGATCTGCTTGTGGAGGGTTTCCGGCTCCGGCACGTACTGAAGGACGGTGTAGTGCTCGACGGCCCGCGGATCGAGCTCGGTGCCGATGCCGATCAGGTTCGCCAGCTCCAGCAGGCTCTTCTTCTCGCTACCGAACGCGGTGCCGCCGGTGCCCGTCGCGAGGAAGAGCGGCTTGATCCCGAACGGATCGCGCGCGATGAACAGTTCCCGCGTCTCCGTGTCCCAGATCGCGAACGCGAACATGCCGCGCAGACGACGGACGGCGTCCTCGCCCCAGTAGTGGAACGCGGCGACGATGGACTCGCTGTCGCCCTCTGTGACGAACTGCGCACCGAACTGCTCGGCGAGTTCGGCCCGAACCTCGAGGTAGTTGTAGATCTCGCCGTTGAAGGTGAGCGCGTAGCGTTCCGGATTCTCCGCCGGACCCCACCGCAGCGGCTGGTGGGAATGTTCGATGTCGATGATCGACAGCCGATTGAACCCGAAGACCAGGTGGTCGTCGTGCCAGGTCCCGTGCTCGTCCGGCCCACGGTGCCGCAGGCAGTGCATTGCCTGGTCGACCTGTGAGACGGCGTTGTCGCTGGTTTCTCCAGAGGTCAGTAGCCCGAGCAGTCCGCACACAGCGTCCGGTACCTCAATTCAGAATCTTGGAAGGCTCCACGAGGTGGAGTGGTCAGGGATCTCTGCCGGAAAGTATGCCGCAGATTCCCGGAGCGTCCGGTTCGGGCCGCCGGTGACGGTGCCCCGGCGCGAACAGCGGCACCGCCGCGGCGTCTGCAGCGACACGTCGTCGCCCGACCCGAGGATGGAGAGCCGCCACCTTTGGTCTACGCTGCGTAGTAATTGGGCCTTCCCATCGGGTGTGCCCTAGTGGAATTTGCGGCGATCAGGAAGGCGTGAACGTGGCGCAAGGTCGGATCCTTCGGCGGGCAGGGTTGGCAGTATCTTTGGGCGTTGCTGCCTTGCTGCTGTCGGGTTGTTCAATCGACAACGAGGTGCTTCGTTTCGGGTGGCCTTCGGGCGTAACCCCGCAGGCGCACCGCATGCGTGAACTGTGGACCTGGTCGGTCATCGCCGCCCTCGTCATGGGTGTGCTGGTGTGGGGACTCACCTTCTGGGCGGTGATCTTCCACCGTAAGAAGAAGGACTCACCCGAGTTCCCGCGGCAGACGGCATACAACGTGCCGCTCGAGCTGGCGTACACCGCGGTTCCGTTCGTCATCATCGCCGTGCTGTTCTACTTCACGGTGATCGTGCAGAACCATGTCCTCGAGAAGGAGGACAACCCCAACGTGGTGGTGGATGTCACTGCGTACCAGTGGAACTGGAAGTTCGGCTACCGCTCCATCGACCTCGGCGAGGGTGGCGGCAAGTACGACGGCGTCGATCAGGAAGCGCAGGCTGCGGTCGAGTCCGCACCCGCATCCGAGGCGGAGGCCGAGGGTGAGCACGCCCAGCCCGGACCGATCCACGGCAAGACCCCGCAGGACCTGTCCTACCTGCACTACGACAAGATCGAGACGATCGGCTCGAGCAACGAGATCCCGATCCTCGTCCTGCCGACCGGCAAGCGGATCCAGTTCGAGCTGGCCTCCGCCGATGTCATCCACGCCTTCTGGGTGCCGGAGTTCCTGTTCAAGCGCGACGTGAACCCGAACCCGAAGGAGAACCACTCCGACAACGTCTTCCAGATCAGTGAGATCGAGAAGGAAGGTGCCTTCGTCGGGCGCTGCGCCGAGATGTGCGGCACGTTCCACGCGATGATGAACTTCGAGGTTCGCGCCGTGAGCCCCGACAAGTTCGCGCAGTACATCGAGCTGCGTAAGCCGGCGAGCGAGGGCGGCCGGGATCTGACCACGGCGGAGGCTCTGCAGGCCATCGGCGAGTCCCCGGTTGCGACGTCGACGTCTCCCTTCACCACCGATCGCGGCTACAAGCAGGCGAGCGGTGTCGAAGGTAACTGAACCTGCTGCTGATACCTCACTGACCAAGGACAAGTGCTGATATGAAGATCGAAGCCAAGCTCTTCGAGATCCTGACGGTATTCTTCATTCTCGTCGCGATCGTCTACGGCGTCTTCACCGCCGTTTCACGAACCGGTATCGAGTGGGCGGGTCTGACGGGCATCTGCCTGTCGGCGGGACTGACGCTGATCATCGGAACGTACTTCCGGTTCGTCGCCCGTCGCCTCGACACCCGTCCCGAGGACTACGAGGACGCGGAGATCGCCGATGGCGCAGGCGACCTGGGCTTCTTCAGCCCCGGTAGCTACTGGCCGATCCTGCTCGCCGCTTCTGCTGCCTTCGTCGCAGTCGCGATGGCGTTCTTCCAGCCGTGGATGATCGTGGTCGCCGTGATTGCTGTGCTCGCGGCCGCTGCAGGCCTCGTCTTCGAGTACTACGTCGGGCCCGAGAAGCACTAGTTCCACCCACAGTTCGTGCAGCGGAGGCGCCGAATCCCACCGGGATTCGGCGCCTCCGCTTTGTCGTCGTCCGCCCTAGCCGACCGGGCCCGCTGCCGCGGCGAGGAGTGCCACTGCCTGAGCGGACGCGAGTCGCACCGCCTCGGGGAACACGTGCAATCCGTGCGAGACCAGGGCCCCTTCGTGGAGCAGCATGATCGTGCGCGCGAGTGTCTCCGGGTCGCGCACCGACGCGTCCCGGCACACGCCGGTGAACAGACCGAGCATCCACCGCTTCTGGCCGATGATGACGGCGTACGCCGGATGTGACGGGTCGCTGATCTCCGCGTGCGCGTTGACCATGCTGCACCCCTTCGCACTGTTCTCCGCGGTCCACTCGCGGGACGCGTCGAAGATCGCCGTGAGGCGCCGGCCGGCGGAGTCGCCCGCGGACTCGAGGTGGCCTGTGAGAAACGCCCGCCACCGCTCGTCCCGGTCGGCGAGGTACTCGACCACGATCTGTTCCTTCGAGCCGAAACGGTCGTAGAGCGTCTTCTTCGTGACGCCGGCCTCGGCGGCGATGAGATCCACGCCGACCGCGTGAATTCCCCGCTCGTAGAAGAGGCGACCGGCCGCGTCCAGTGCTCGCCTCGCTCCCGGGGTCAGCGCGACGCGTCGCGGTGTCGGCACAGAATCCATGACAAAAGTATACAGATCGGTATAGGTTGGGGAGGTATACCGATCTGTTTACTTGGGTGGTGGTCAGTCGTGAATGTGCTTCTCGCCGTGATGTTCGTCCTGTGCTGGAGCTCCGGCTTCATCGGGGCCAAACTCGGCGCCGGGGACGCGGACCCTCTGACGGTACTGACCTGGCGGTTCCTGCCACTCGCCGTCGCACTCGCCCTGGGAACCGCGCTGTTCGGACGCGCACGGTGGCGGGGGCTCGGGTCCCGTGCGTTCGGTCGTCAGGTGACGATCGGTGCGCTGTCGCAGACCGGATATCTGCTGACCGTCTACCAGGCGATCGGACTCGGCGTCTCGACCGGTACCACCGCGCTGATCGACGGCACCCAGCCCCTGGTCGTCGCCGTACTGGCCGGCCCGCTGCTGGGTCAGTACGTCGCACGCCGGCAGTGGTGGGGATTGCTGCTGGGACTGGTGGGGGTCATGATCGTCACCGCAGGCGACGCCACCTCTGCGTCCGGCGTGCCGTGGTGGGCGTACCTCGTGCCGTTCGCCGGGATGCTGTCGCTGGTGGCCGCGACCTTCGTGGAGAGTCGCTCCCCGACCGACACAGACCCCGTCGTGTCCATGACCGTGCACTGCGCGACCAGCGCCGGGCTCTTCACCGCCCTCGCCGCGTGCGCGGGGCAGATGTCGCCGCCGCCGACGGCGTCGTTCTGGTGGTCTGTGGCATGGCTGATCGCCCTGTCCACGTTCGGCGGCTACGGCCTGTACTGGCTCGTGCTGCGTCGGAGCGGGGTCACCCGGGTCAATGCCCTGATGTTCCTGATGGCACCGGTGACGGCGATCTGGGGGGCCGTGATGTTCGGCGAGCCGTTCGGAATCCTCACCGCGCTCGGTCTTCTCCTGGGACTCGGGGCGGTCGTCCTCGTGTTCCGCGCACAGCCGCGGGGGAGGGGAGCGGGCACGGTGCCCACAGACGAGCAGAGCCCCGAACCGGAAGTGATTCGGGGCTCTGCTCGGTTGCGGAGGTGAGGCTAGTGGGCCTCGCCGTTGCCGGACGATCCGTTGCCGGAAGCCGACGAACCGTTGCCGTGGGCGCGGTCCTGGTACTCCCGCAGCATCGTGAGCTGCTCGTGCTCGCCGTGGTGCAGGGCGTGCTCGAGAGCCAGGCTCTCCTCGACCGGGTCGGCCGTGACGAGGCTGCCGGAACCGGGCTTGCCGGCGGAACCGAGCTTGTTCATCTTCTTCGGGACGGTCGCACCCTGGTACTCGAGCGGGATCGGGTGACCGTGGTCGTCGACCGGGCCGAGCGGCTGGTGGATCTCGATGTACTGACCGTTCGGCATCCGCTTGATGATGCCGGTCTCGATGCCGTGCTCGAGGACCTCACGGTCGCTGCGCTGGAGACCCAGGCAGAACCGGTAGGCCACGAAGAAGGCGATCGGAGGCAGCAACACCATGCCGATGCGGCCGATCCACGTCATCGCGTTCAGCGAGATGCTCAGGTGGTACGCGATGATGTCGTTGATGCAGGAGATCGTCAGGACGGCGTAGAACGCGATCGCCATCGCACCGATCGCGGTACGCACCGGAACGTCACGCGGACGCTGCAGCAGGTTGTGGTGAGCGTCGTCCTTGGTCAGACGCTTCTCGATCCACGGGTAGGCGATCAGCACCGTGAACACCAGACCCATGATCAACGCGACAGCGAACACCGACGGAATGGTGTAGCGGTCGAACAGGTAGATGTCCCATGCCGGCCACAGACGGGCCAGGCCGTCCGTCCACATCATGTAGATGTCGGGCTGCGAACCTGCCGACACCTGCGACGGGTTGTAGGGGCCGATGGTCCAGACCGGGTTGATCTGCAGCACGCCACCCATCACGGCGAGAACACCGAACGTGATCGCGAAGAACGCACCCGACTTGACGGCGAACACCGGGAGGATGCGCACACCCACGACGTTGTTCTCGGTGCGGCCGGGGCCGGGGAACTGCGTGTGCTTCTGGTACCAGACGAGCGCGAGGTGACCGGCGATCAGGGCGAGGATGATGCCCGGGAACAGCAGGACGTGCGCGACGTATAGGCGGGGGATGATCAGGTCGCCGGGGAAGTCGCCACCGAAGATCAGCCAGTGCATCCAGGTGCCTGCGATCGGGATGCTCAGCGTGATGCCGGAGAACGCGGCGCGCAGGCCCGTGCCGGACAGCAGGTCGTCCGGGATGGTGTAGCCGAAGAATCCCTCGAACATCGCCAGGATCAGCAGCAGGCAGCCGATGACCCAGTTGGCCTCACGCGGACGCCGGAACGCGCCGGTGAAGAAGATGCGCATCAGGTGCACGACGATCGACGCCGCGAACATCAGCGCAGCCCAGTGGTGGATCTGACGGACGAACAGGCCGCCGCGGACCTCGAACGAGATGTTCAGCGTGGTCTCGTACGCGCGGGACATCGTGACGCCGCGCAGGGGCTCGTACGCACCGTTGTAGACGACGTGCGCCATCGACGGGTCGAAGAACAGGGTCAGGTAGACACCGGAGATCAGCAGAATGATGAAGCTGTACAGCGCGATCTCGCCGAGCAGGAACGACCAGTGGGTGGGGAAGACCTTGTTGATCTGCCGCCGCATCCCCGCTGCGAGGTGGTAGCGCGAGTCCATCGCTTCGGCCTGGCCGGTGGCCATCGCGCTCAGTTTGGACGGTTTGTTGTCGGTCACGGTCGACGCTCCCAAAATGCCGGGCCGAGAGCTTCGATGTAGTCACCCGTTGTGACTAGGAAACCCTCTTCGTTCACTGTAATAGGCAACTGCGGAAGTGCACGAGCGGCCGGACCGAAAATCGGCTTTCCGTAGGTCAGCGCATCGAACTGCGACTGGTGGCACGGGCAGAGGATTCGGTTGGTCTGCTGTTCGTACAGGGAGGTGGGGCAGCCGAGGTGGGTGCAGATCTTCGAGAAGGCGAAGTAGTCGCCGTAGTTGAAGCTCTCCTGGCCCTTGCGCTTGGTGACCCGTGCCGTGTCCTCCGTGCGGAGGCGGATGAGCATGGTCGCGTTGCGGATGCCGCGCAGCGCCTCGAGCAGCGCGTCGTGATCGCCGCGGTCGGACTCACGGAACGGGAACACCGTTTCCATGGCGCCGGCGTCCAGGTCTTCCGGGCGAACGAGGACGACGTCCTCGGGGCGACCGGTGTCGCGGCGCAGGTAGATGGTTTCGCCCTCGTAGCGGGGGGTCCATCCCGAGACCCACAGCGGGGAGTCGTCGCGCTTGGCCCACGGGTTCTTGATCAGACCGCCGAGGGGCATGACGGACATGATGCCGAGGGCACCGCCGCCGAAGATGAGGGTGCGCTTGAGGAGCTTGCGGCGTCCCAGCGTCGACGTGTCGAACGAGTCGCCGAGTTCCGCGACGATCGTCTTGCGATCGACCTCGGACGATCCACCGTCGTGGCGGTCCTGGATGGACACCTCTTCGGGGATGAACTTCTTGGTGAACTGCACCGCTCCGACACCGAGGCCGAGGATGGCCAGACCCATGGTGAGGCCGATCATCGGCGTGTACAGGCTGTAGGCCGAGTAGTGCTCCTCGCCGGCGCCTGCGTACTCCCAGGGCCAGAAGAGGTAGATCGCGATGAACGCGATCGCCGAGATGCCGGAGAGCGCGAACCAGAAGGCGACCGACCGCTCGGCGCGCTTCTCGGCCTTCGTTCCCGGAACCGCCCAGCGGTTGCGGCGGAACGCGACATCGACGTGGTCGAGGTTGGTGCCGAGCTCGACGAGTTCGTCGCGGCTCAGGTTCTCGAGTTCTGCATCCGTGTACTTCTTTGGCGTGGCGCCGCCCGGCTGGCCAGCGTCGCTCATGACCTTGCTCCGATCCACAGTGCTGCACCGACGACAGCGATGATTCCGATGACCCACATGGCCAAGCCCTCGGAGGCGGGACCGATGCCGCCGAGTCCGTAGCCGCCGGGCTGCTTCGTCTCGCCCGACGACTTGATGTAGGCGATGATGTCCTTCTTCTCCTCGAGGGTCAGCTGACGGTCCGAGAACTTGGGCATGTTCTGCGGGCCGGTGACCATCGCGGCGTAGATCTGCTGCTCACTGGCCGGGTCGAGGACCGGCGCGTACTTACCGGACGAGAGCGCACCGCCGCGCCCGGTGAAGTTGTGGCAGGACGCGCAGTTGAGGCGGAACAGCTCGCTGCCGCGTCCGATGTCGCCGCCGCGCAGCGACGACTGGGCGATCTCGCCGTTCTCGTCACGAATGACCGTGGGGCCGCCGCCGTTGGCCTGGACGTACGCGCCGATGGCGTCCGTCTGCTCGGCGTCGAACTTGACGGGCTTGCGCTCGACCTGGGCCTCGTTGCGCGAGGCCGGCATGCGTCCCGACGACACCTGGAAGTACACGGCTGCCTCGCCGACACCGATCAGGCTGGGGCCGCGGTCCTGCACACCCTGCAGGTTCGCGCCGTGGCACGTGATGCACGAGGTGTCGTACAACTGCTTGCCCTCGCGGATCAGTGCTGCCTGATCATCGGTGGCGGTGGCCACCTGCGGGGTCGGCGTCAACGCGGACGCGAGGAAACCGGCGCTGACCAGTCCCATCATCAGGACCATGGCGCCCGTGACGCGCCTGCGGAGCTTCCGCTGGCGGCGTGCCTTGGCGGCAGACGCAGTGGTATCGGATGCGGGAGGGGGGGATGAACTCATCTGTATCCCTTTGGTATGTCGGGACGGACTGGACGTCAGGGGGCTGCCTGGGGCGTTCAGCTGATCAACGGATGAAATAGATCGTGGCAAACAGGCCGATCCACACGATGTCGACGAAGTGCCAGTAGTACGAGACGACGATGGCGGCGGTGGCCTGGGCGGGCGTGAACTTGCTGACCTTGGTGCGCGCGATCAGGAAGACGAACGCGATGAGGCCGCCGATCACGTGCATGCCGTGGAAGCCGGTGGTCATGTAGAAGACCGAGCCGTACACGCTGCTCGAGATGGTCGTGCCTTCTTCGACCAGGTGGATGTACTCGTATCCCTGTCCGAGGACGAAGAACGTGCCCATCGCCAGTGTCAGGAGGTACCACCGGCGGAGGCCGAAGACGTCGCCGCGCTCGGCCGCGAACACACCCATCTGGCAGGTGAACGACGAGGCGATCAGCACCAGGGTCACCGGTACGGCGAGGAACAGATTCAGCTCGGTCGGCTCCGGCGGCCAGTTCCCATTCGCCTGTGCTCGCGCCACGAAGTACATGGCGAAGAGCCCTGCGAAGAACATGAGCTCACTTGACAACCACACGATGGTGCCAACGCTGACCATGTTAGGTCGGTTCAGCGAGTGCACGCGTTGGGTGATTGCTGATCCTGAAGTCCCTACTGCGCTCGTCACAGACAGAAGTATGACGCTTCGTCGTAAGAGGCGACTACCCGGGTCCACCCTCGGCGCGTCGACGCGCCCCGCTTGTCCGATTCTCCCTGCTGACGGCCTGGTGGCGGACCGTGAAAGGGTGGAGTCATGCGCTCTCGTGACAACAGTACGGGGTGGCTGCGGAGGCTGTTCGGCAGTCGGCAACCGGCCCCTCTCGATCAGGATCGGCCCGACCTCGTGGTCGTCGCCTCGAGCTTCGACGACGTGGAGGCGTGCTCGACCGCGCTCGACCGCGCAGCCGCAGAGGATCCGCGGTGGGATGCCGGCGCGGAAGCGGTGCTGCGGCACCATCTGCGGCTGCCCGCGTCGTCGGTGGCCGACGCCGTGTCGATCGCCGCCCAGGACGGCTACCGACCACAGGATCCGGACGGGCAGGCGTCCCCGGCCGAGGACGGTGCGACGGTGGGACTCGTGCTGCAGCGGGTCCAGATCCTGGATGCGCTGCACTGTTCGCAGGAACGGTCGAGAATGGCCGGGCTGGCGCAGCGGCTCGGCGGCTCGGTCGACGGCTGGGACGCGACGCAACCGGCGCGCGAGTCCGATCCGCCCGGTGACTAGGCTGCCAGGACCGGATCCGCCACTAGTACAAGGGGACACGACGATGCAGAGCCCGACTGCTCAGGGGACGAACGACGGTGTGCGGCCGGCACGCACGTGGCCGTCGGTCCTCGGCACGCTCACCGACGGACGTGACCTGTCGGTGGACGAGGCGAAATGGGCGATGGACGAGATCATGTCCGACAACGCCACGTCCGCGCAGATCGCGGCGTTCGGTGTCGCCCTGAAGATGAAGGGCGAGACACCGGAGGAGTTGCGCGGACTGGCGGACTCGATGCTCGGGCACGCGCGCAAGGTCCCCGTCGACGACGACGTCGTCGACATCGTCGGAACCGGTGGTGACCGATCCAACACCGTGAACATCTCCACGATGGCGTCACTCGTGGTCGCGGCGTCCGGCATTCGCGTCGTCAAGCACGGCAACCGGGCGGCGTCGTCCAAGAGCGGTGGGGCGGACGTTCTCGAGGCCCTCGGGGTGAAGATCAACCTCGGTCCCGACGAGGTGGCGCGCTGTGTCCGGGAGGTCGGCATCGGCTTCTGCTTCGCGCCGGTGTTCCATCCCGCCCTGCGGTTCGCGGGCGCGCCGCGCAAGGAGATCGGCATCCCGACCGTCTTCAACGTGCTCGGACCACTCACCAACCCGGCGCGTCCGCGGGCCGGCCTCATCGGCTGCGCGTTCCCGGGCCTGATCTCGGTGGTGGCCGGCGTGCTCGCGCAGCGCGGCAACTCGGCGCTGGTGGTGCGGGGTGACGACGGCCTCGACGAGTTGACGACGTCGACCACGTCGACCGTGCACATAGTGGCGGACGGTGGGGTGACCACCCGTCAACTCGACCCCCGGGACATCGGGATCGCGCGGGTGTCGCTCGACGAACTGCGCGGCGGCGACGCCGACGTGAACGCGGCGGTGGCGCGGCGACTCCTCGCCGGTGAGACCGGACCCGTCCGCGACGCGGTCCTCCTCAACGCCGCGGCGGCGATCGCGGCGTTCCGGGGGCTCGGCGGCCGCACGCTCGAAGACGCACTGTCGGACGGACTCTCGACGGCGGCACAGTCCATCGACAGTGGAGCGGCCGCGACGCTGCTCGCGCGGTGGGCCGAACTCACGTCGGGTCTGGCCACCAGCAAATAGCAGGCGGGGCTATTCGCCGATCGAGAAGCCGGCTTCGACGTCGGCGCTGGAGTAGGACTGGAACGCGATGTGCGTCGCCGTCCGGGAGACGCCGTCCACCTTGTTGATTCCCTCGGTGACGACCTCCGCGATCTTCGCGTGGTCCCGGACCCGCACGATCGCGATCAGGTCGACGTCGCCTGCGCAGGAGTAGACCTTGTCGACGCCCTCGATGTCGGCGACGGCCTGAGCGGTCTCCGGGATGCGGTGGGCTTCGGCGTGGATCAGGACGATGGCGTTGATCATGATCGCCAGCCTAAGCGGTGGTCGGCGGAAGTCGGCGCGGGTGGTCGGGTCTCGGCGTCCCGTGTCGACGTGCTCCCCGCTCGCGCGAGTGCGCACCACTCGGACCAGGATCCGGCGCCCCGGGCGGGCTCGCACCAGCCCGAGGAAGCGCTGACGATGCGGGTGTCCTCCTGGTCGAGCCAGCGCGCCAGCAACCCGGCCTCCTCGGGGGAGGCACCGCGAAGCGGAGTTGCGTCGGGAACGACGGTTTCGGCGGTGAGGACGAGCGCATCGACCACCGGCATCGGGTGGATCCCGCGCCGCGCGCAGCCGGCCGACGCGAGGCGGCCGGAACGGATCACCGCGAACTCCCAGCCGCCGGTCGCGGCCGGGCGAGCAGCGACGAGCTGATCGAGGGCGGTGAGGGCAGCCAGGCGCTGCATCCTCCGCAACGCGAGCACGACCTCCGCGGTGCGATCACGCAGGCGTGCGGCATTCTCGAACAGCTCGCCGGCGGCCAGCTCCTCCACCCGTGCGCGCATGCGGTGCAGCGGAGAGTCGTCCAGGCCGCGGAGGAACTGCCGGAAGAGTTCCGGCCCGGGACGGTAGGCGTCCTCCGTGACGCGGCCGTGGACGGACGCCGGGCAGCGTCCGAGCTCGCGGGGCGGGCAGTGCGGACCGTGCTCCCTTCCCTTCGGGATGCGGCTCGTGCAGGTGCGGAGAATGCAGTACTCGGCGAGGACGTCGGCGACGTCGACTGCGGTCGAGCGGGACCGGAACGGACCGAGCGAGTCGGCGGTCGGGGTCCGCACCACCGACAGCCGGGGGAAGGCCTCCGCGGTGAGCGTGATCCACCAACCGCGTTTCGGGTACTTGGATCTCCGGTTGTACGGCGGCGTGTGCGCCGCGAGCAGCCGGAGCTCGCGCACACCGGCCTCGAGCGCGTGCGCGCACTCGACGTGATCGATCCGGGTGGTCAGGGCCACCATCTCCTTCATCCGGCCACGCGTCTCGGAGCCGGTGAAGTAGTTGCGCACCCGCCGGCGCAGATCGGTCGCCGTGCCGACGTAGAGGACCTCGTCGGACGGTCCGCGGAACAGGTAGACGCCGGGAGCATGCGGGAGGTGGCCGGCGAGCGAGCGTTTCGCCCGCTGGTGCGAGGAGACGTCGGGCAGGTAGTCGACCAGCTCGGTGAGACTGTGCACTCCCTGATTGCCGACCCTCGCGATGAGGGCGTGCAGGACGTCGACGGTGGCACGGGCGTCGTCGAGTGCCCGGTGCGTCGGAGTGGTCCCGACGTCGAACAGCCGGGCCAGCGACGACAGTTTGACGGACGGCGCCTCGTCGCGGCTGAGGACGCGCCGGGCCAGCTTGACGGTGCAGAGCACGGTGAACTTGGGCCAGGGGGTGTCGGTGGCGGACGCCGCGGCCTTGAGGAAGCCCGTGTCGAACGGGGCGTTGTGGGCGACGAGCACCGCCCCGCGAGCGAACTCCAGGAACGCCGGCAGCACTCGCTCGATCCGCGGGGCGTCGATCACCATGGCGGTGGTGATGCCGGTGATCTCCACGATGTGCGGGGGGATGGATCGTCCCGGGTCGACGAGGGTGGCCATTTCGGCGATCACCTCGCCGCCGCGGATCTTCACGGCGCCGATCTCGGTGATGGCGTCCTCGCCCGGTCGCGCGCCGGTGGTCTCGAGATCGACCACCACGAACGTGGTGTCCCGCAGTGGGGTGTCGAGCTCGTCGAATCTCAGCTGTTCGGGTACACCGGGGACACTCACGGCTCAGAGCGTATGGACGGGCACCGACAGACCCGCCCGGAGAGCCCGGAGAGACGAGGATCACACTGCCCGTCTCGGGCGGCGGTCGCGGGCGGTGCGAGGGGCGGGCGCGCGACCACGATCGAGGGGTCTGCGTGGGGCGGGGGCCGGTGTCGGCCGGTCCGGCGCGTGTCGCGGGTTCGATCCGCGGCACCCCCGTTGAACAGCGGGAACGCGGCGCGGGACGAAACCGGGGAGTGGGCAGGCTTCGCGAAATGCCCACTCCCGCTGTCGAAAAGCGATCGAAAACAAACCGCCTGTTATCCAGTCGTTACCGAATGTGGGTATCGCGCGCCCGCAAAGCCGGAATCGGCCCAAACGGACACTTTCCGCGTGTTCCGGTCGACATCTGGGTATTCCATTTCGTAACCTTCCTGAGACCTAGCGGAGTCTCGCAGCCCCAATACCGGGGCAGCATCGCTAGTCACCGCCTAATCGGCCACTCGCGAGAGCGGTCGTACCGGGAACCCAAGTTTCTACTGGGGTGAATCCCGCCGGGACGTCCTCACGCACCGGTGGGTAGGGCTGATCTTCCCAGCCCGAACCCGTCAGCTAACTCGGTCGGCGGATGAATGGAAGAAACGGAGTACCCCTTTCGTGGCGTCACAAGTTTCCAAGCGGAATGTGCGACGGGCAGTCGTCGCCGGCGCGCTCGCAGTCGGAGCGCTCACCGCTACCGCGGCCCCCGCGGCCGCAGATCCCGTCACCATCCCCGGAGTCGGAACCTTCGAGATCCCGGGTGTCGTCATCCCGCAGATCCCCGGTGTCCCGAACCTGCCCGCGCCCCCGGCGCCGGCCAATACCGCGGGTGACAAGGCCGTTCAGGCCGCCCAGACCAAGCTCGGCTCGCCGTACGTCTACGGCGCCGCAGGCCCCAACTCGTTCGACTGCTCCGGTCTGGTGCAGTGGGCGTTCAAGCAGGCCGGACTGAACCTGCCGCGCACCAGCTACGCGCAGGCGGCGGCAGGCACTCCCGTCTCGCAGTCCGATCTCCGCCCCGGCGACGTGGTCTCCTTCTACGGCGGATCGCACTCGGGCATCTACGCCGGCAACGGCAACGTGATCCACGCCTCCACCGAGGGGCAGCCCGTCAAGTTGGCGCCCATCGCGTCCATGCCTTTCGACGGCGCACGCCGCTACTGATCCACACGCGAGGCGACGCATCCACCGAGTCGAGGGCGGGGATGCACGGGGTAGCTTCGTAGGATCTCGCACGACCACCGAGGGTGGGTTCGAATCACGATTCGAACCCATCCTCGATGTCGTTGCGCCCCAGGCAGACAGCGTGTCGTTCACCCGTCGGGTGGTCCCCGCCACCCCGTTCGTGACATGGGTGGACACAAACGTATGCCATTCCGTAACCTATCCGAGACCTTGCGAAGTCTTGTCGCGCCAACCGGGCGGCAACGCGGGTCACCACCTCTTCGGCACTCCACGGTCGCCTCGGCCGAGGAAATCCCTGAGCCGCGCATCGGACAACCGACCCGGCTGGTGGAGATCGACGATCGGAGAACTGCATTTCCGTGGCCTCACACAAGATGAAGCGCTCCCTGGGCAGCGTGCTGACAGCCGGCGTGCTGTCGGTGGCGCTCGTGTCGCTGCCCGCGATCCAGGCGGGTGCAGACCCGGTCACCACCAACCCGACCGATGCCCTGACGAAGCTCGGTGACCTGTCCCGGCAGTCCGAGCAGACGTCCGAGGCACTCCACAACGCGCAGATCGACCTCGAGGCCAAACAGTCGGCGCAACGCGACGCCGACGCCACACTCGCGGCCGACCAGGGTGTGCTGGACGCCGCCAACGCGCGCGTCGCCGTCTTCCAGCCCGTGGTGAACAAACTCGCCACCGCCAACTACCAGGGCGCACGGACCAATCGCCTCTTCGCCGTCATGGTGAGCGATTCACCGCAGCAACTGCTGGACCAGATGTCCGCTCTGGACGCCATCTCCAACGACACCCGCAACCAGGTCGCGCAATTCCAGTCGGCCACGTCGGAAGCCACGAAGGCGGCCGAGGCGTCGAAGGAGTCGGCGGATGCCGCGCGGTCCGCGACCGAGCAGGCCAAAGCGGTGAGCGACGATCTGCAACGCAAGCAGAGTGACCTGCAGGCGCAGATCGCCGACGTGATCAAGGCCTTCGGAGATCTCACCGGCGCCGAACGCGACCAACTCGCGGGGACGCCCTTCCCGCCCGGCTTCGACCCGAACACGATCCTCGCGCATCTCACCCCCGGTTCGGGCACCAGCGCGCTGCAGGCAGGCATGACCCGCATCGGTGACCCGTACGTGTGGGGCGCCACCGGTCCGGACGAGTTCGACTGCTCGGGACTCGTCGTGTGGGCGTACAAGCAGATCGGCAAGACGCTGCCGAGGTCCAGTCAGGCGCAGGCCAGCGGCGGCACCCCGGTGTCCCGCGACGCCCTGCAGCCCGGCGACGTCGTCCTCTTCTACAACGACGCGTCCCACGTGGGCCTCTACGCCGGAAACGGCAACATTCTCCACGCCTCGACGTTCGGTGTTCCGGTGAAGATCGAGTCGATGGCGAAGTTCCCCTTCTACGGGGCCCGCCGCTACTGACGGCGACCGTCCGGCAGCGGCGCCGGGGCGTGCTCATACACTCACCGGCGTGCCCGCTTCAGACCCGTCTCCCGCAACGGATCCGACCTCGCGCCGTCAGGCGCGCCCGTGGGAGCTGGCCGCACTGGCCGGACTCGTCCTCGCCGTGGTCGTCGTACTCGCACTGACCGGGTTCTCACGGACCGGGCGGGGCGCCGACGGAGCCGTCGGCACCGCGCACGCCGACACCGAGGCGCGTGCGGCAGCCGTCCAGACGCTCCTCGACACCTGGGCGTCGGCCGTGCGGACGAACGACGCGGCCCGGCTGTCCGGTCTGATGGATCAGGCTGCGGCCCCGGGATTCCTGGCCGCCGAGACGCGGCGGGCGGGCAACGTTGCCGGGGTGGAGTTCTCGGACTGGGGCTACGAGATCGCCGAGGGCGCCGAGACGGCGGTGCCGTCGAGTCTCGTCGACGCGCTCGGGGCCGACGAGGTGTGGGCGCCCGCCGTGCAACTCCGCTACGCGATCGCGGACGAGAGTCCCACCCGCAAACCGGTGGCTCTCGTCGTCGCCCGGCGCGGTGACCGCTGGGCACTGGTCAGCGACAGCGCCACCGTGGACGGCGAGCGGCGGACCTGGCGCGGACCGTGGGATTTCGGACCCGTCGTGTCGCGACGCGTCGATACCGGCGACGGGCGGACGTCGGTAGTGCTCGGACATCCCGAGAACGCCGCCATGGTCGACCGGCTGGCGGACGAACTCCCCGCCGCCGTCGTCAACGCCACCCAGTTGTGGGGTTCGAACTGGGCGGGCCGCGCGCTCGTGTGGGTCGCGGGATCGCAGGACGAGTTCACGGCGCTCGTCGGCCCCAATCACGACGGACGCGACATCGCCGCCGTCGCCATCTCGGACGCCGTCGACCCGGACGCCGCCACGGTCACGGGCCAGCGGATCGTGTTCAGCCCGGCGTCGGCGGACCGGCTGACCGAGGTCACCCGGCGGGCGATCCTGCGGCACGAGCTGATCCACGTGGCGGCGCGCGCGGAGACGGTGGACCGTTCGCCGATGTGGGTGCTGGAGGGTTACGCGGAGTACGCCGCCTACCGGGGTACCGGCGAGGCCGAACGGCAGATCGCGCCTGCGCTGACCGCGCAGGTGGGGGCCGAGGGTCCGCCGACCGAGTTCCCCGAGGACACCGACTTCTCCGGCTACGGCGAACGCGGCTCGGTCGCCTACGAGACGGCGTGGTCGATCAACGCCTTCGTCGCCGAGCAGTACGGCGAATCGAGGCTGACAGCGCTGTACCGGACGCTGGCCGTGGGCGAGGCAGACCCGGAGACGGTCGACGGACGGCTGTCCGACGTCCTCGGCGTCGACGCCGACCAGTTCCGCGACCGCTGGACCGACTGGGTGGGCGCCCACCTGGGGTGACCCTGGGTCGGTTGCCGTGCGGTCCACCGCCTACGGTGATCACATGCGCCGAACCCTGTTGGTGACGAACGATTTTCCGCCGCGACCCGGCGGAATTCAGTCGTACCTGCACACCTTCGCCAAGCACCTGCCCGCCGACGACCTGGTCGTCTACGCCCCGCGTTGGCGCGGCGACTCGCACATCAAGTTCGATGCGCGGCAACCGTTTCAGGTCGTCCGGCACCCCACCACCTTGATGGTGCCCACACCGTTCGTCGCCCGACGTGCCGCCACGCTGCTCGCCGAACACGACTGCACGGGCGTCTGGTTCGGCGCAGCCGCCCCGCTCGCGCTGCTGAGTGCGACGGTGCGCCGCGCCGGGGCGGAACGGGTGGTCGCGAGTACCCACGGGCACGAGGTCGGCTGGTCGATGCTCCCTGCCGCCCGCCAGGCCCTCGGACGGATCGGCGACCGGACCGACGTCGTCACGTATGTCAGCCGGTACACGAGGGGCCGCTTCGCGTCCGCGTTCGGCGCGAGTGCCGCGCTCGAACACCTGCCGCCCGGAGTCGACACCGACCGCTTCACCCCGGACAGCGGCGCGAGGGCCGAGCTGCGGTCCCGCTACGGGCTGGGGGAGCGGCCGACGGTCCTGTGCCTGTCACGTCTCGTGCCGCGCAAGGGCCAGGACATCCTCATCAAGGCGCTCCCGGGCATCCGAGAGCACATCGACGGGGCCGTGCTCGTGATCGTCGGCGGCGGTCCGTACGAGGACCGTCTGCGCTCGCTCGCGCGCTCGGTGGGGGTGGAGGACCACGTCGTGTTCACGGGCACGGTGCCGTCCGCGGAGCTGGCGGCGCACCACACGATCGCCGACGTGTTCGCGATGCCCTGCCGGACGAGGGGTGCGGGACTGGACGTCGAGGGTCTCGGCATCGTCTTCCTCGAGGCGTCGGCGACCGGTGTGCCGGTCGTCGCCGGACAGTCCGGTGGCGCTCCGGAAACGGTGCGGCAGAACGAGACCGGGATGGTCGTGGACGGCACGTCGGTGGCCGAAGTGGCGCGTTCGGTGATTTCGGTGCTGTCGGATCGTGACCGCGCGGCCGCGATGGGTGCGGCCGGCCGCGAATGGGTCAAGGCGGAGTGGCGGTGGGACGTGCTCGCCGCCAAGCTCCAGGCACTGCTTGCGTGACCACCCGTGAGTACTTCTCAACCGCGGGCGGTTGAGAAGTACTCACGGGCCGAAGGCATTACTTCGCGTAGATGGCGGCGATGTCGTCGGCGAAGCTGTCGTGCACCACGTTGCGCTTGAGCTTCATCGTCGGCGTGAGCTCGCCGGTCTCCTCGGTGAAGTCGACGGGCAGGACCCGGAACTTCTTGATGGCCTCCGCGTGCGACACGAGCTTGTTGGCCTCGGCGACGGCCTCGTCGATCTCGGCCGTCAGGTCGGCGTCGGTGAGCAGGTCCTTGACCGTGGTGCCTGCGGGCTTGCCGTTGCGCTCGTTCCATGCGGGCAGTGCGTCGGCGTCGATGGTGATGAGCGCGCCGATGAACGGTTGCTGGTCTCCGACGACGATGGCCTGGCTGATCAGCGGGTGCGCACGCAGGTGATCCTCGAGCTGGGCGGGGGAGACGTTCTTGCCGCCCGCTGTGACGATGATCTCCTTCTTGCGGCCGGTGATGGTGATGTACCCGTCCTGATCGACCGATCCGAGGTCGCCGGTGTGGAACCAGCCGTTCTCGATCGCGTCGGCGGTCGCGTTCTCGTTGCGCCAGTAGCCGCCGAAGACGACCGGCCCCGACAGCAGGATCTCGCCGTCGTCGGCGATGCGAACGGAATTGCCCGCCAACGGCTTGCCGACCGAGCCGACCTTCTGCTCGCCGATCGTGTTGACCGCGAACGCGGCGGACGTCTCGGTGAGGCCGTAGCCCTCGTAGATGGTGATGCCGATGCCGCGGAAGAAGTGGCCGAGGCGGGCGCCGAGGGGGGCGCCGCCCGAGATCGCCAGCTGGCACTTGCCGCCGAGCGCGGCCCGCAGCTTCGAGAACACCAGCTTGTCGAACAGCGCGTGCTTGGCCTTGAGGACGAGCCCCGGCCCGCCCTTGTCCTGAGCCTCGCTCCAGACGATGGCGGTCTCGGCGGCGGCGTCGAAGATCTTGCCCTTGCCCTCGCCGTGCGCCTTGGCGCGGGCGCTGTTGTACACCTTCTCGAACACCCGCGGCACGGACAGGATGAAGTCGGGGCGGAACTCGCCGAACGTGGGGACGAGGTTCGGGATGTCGCTGGTGTGTCCGAGTGCGGCGCCGGCGTCGAACGACGCGACGCTGACGGCGCGCGCCAGGACGTGCGCCATCGGCAGGAACATGAGGGTGCTGACGCCGGGGGTCTTCAACAGGGTGCCGAGGCTGGAATCGAGGATGCCCTTGGACTCGGCGATGAGGTTGGAATGGGTGAGCTGGCAGCCCTTGGGCCTGCCGGTGGTGCCGGAGGTGTAGATGAGGGTGGCCGGATCGCTCGACTTCAGCGCGGCGACGCGCGCCCGGACTTCGGAGTCGGGCACGTCGGCACCCAGTTCGGTCAGTTCCTCGACGACGCCACGGCCGCCGTCGGACGCCTCGATCTGGTAGACGCCGCGGAGCGCGGTCGCCTCGGCGGCCACGGCCTTCACGGTGGCCGCGTGCGTCGCGTTCTCGACGACGAGATCGATTGCGGCGGAGTCCTCGAGGATCCAGCGGACCTGCTCGGCGGAGGACGTTTCGTAGATCGGGACGGTGACGCCGCCCGCCGCCCAGATCGCGAAGTCGACGAGGGGCCACTCGTAACGGGTGGCCGACATCAGTGCCACCCGGTCGCCCTGCTGGACGCCGAGAGCGATGAGACCCTTGGCGACCGCGGTGACCTGAGCGGCGAACTCGGCGGCCGTGACGTCGGTCCAGCGTCCGCCGATCTTGCGCTTGTACACGACCAGCGTCGGGTCGGCCGCGGCGTGGGCGAACACCGAGTCGACCGCGGACGCGTCCTCCGCGATCGTGAACGACTGTGGCGCGCTGAACTCGGGCACGAAAACCTCCGACACTGAAGATACTGACGAGTAGGATTGTCTTCCCAACTTTAGACCTTCCCCGGCCCGGTCTGCCTCCAGGCCGAAGAAGGGTGGTCAGAGCCCTGTTCGCGAGGTGCGGCGGAACCCCGCGGCCACCGCCGACCGCGGTGTGTGAAGCTAGTCGCCGTGAGCAGCATTCAGGTCGCAGACCAGACGTTCATCGCGGCCCCGCCGCAGCAGGTCGCGGCGGCGATCGCCCCGCCCGCCCGCTGGCGTCGGTGGTGGCCGGATCTCACCCTCGCGGTCCGCGAGGACAGGGCCGAGAAGGGCATCCGGTGGACGGTGGCCGGGCCCCTCACCGGAACGATGGAAGTGTGGCTCGAGCCGGTGCTGGACGGAGCGATCGTCCACTACTTCCTCCACGCCGAACCGGCCCGCAGCGAGACCGCCCCGGATCTGGCCGCGCTGAACCGTCGCAGGCGCGTCGAGGGAAAGGTGATGTCCTTCGAGGTGAAGAAGGAACTCGAGGCGGGTCGCGCTGCGGGAGAACCGCCGTCCTGAGGGAGATTCGCCCGCCGCGGCGGGGTCGGCATTGTGTCAGGGCGCCGAGATCGTGTGTGATAGTCGGGCACAACACAGACATACGAAACCGGTAACGGCGTGGCCCCGCGATCGACGAGCGGGTTGGCCAGGCGAAAGGAAGCGTTCACTCCATGCCCGAGAGGACCAAGAGGTCGATCAGTATCGAGGCGCCGCCCGCCCGGGTGATGGATGTGATCGCCGACTTCGACGCGTACCCAGCGTGGGTGGCCGCCGCGAAGTCCGTCGAGGTCATGGAACCCGGACAGGGCGGCCGGGCCGACCGGGTGCGGTTCGTGCTCGACGCGGGCATGGTCAAGGACACGTACGTACTCCGCTATGACTGGGCGCCCGACGGCAAGTCCGTCAGC
The DNA here is from genome assembly GCF_041228765.1 of Rhodococcus wratislaviensis. Taxonomy (NCBI): domain Bacteria; kingdom Bacillati; phylum Actinomycetota; class Actinomycetes; order Mycobacteriales; family Nocardiaceae; genus Rhodococcus; species Rhodococcus wratislaviensis. The sequence continues at coordinate 3,791,224 of NZ_CP150488.1, forward strand.
TGGGAGCTCGAGTCCGGTGAGATACAGAAGTCGCAGTTCGGTTCGTACGTGCTCGAGGACGAGCCGGGCGGCGGCACCACCGTCACCTACGAGCTCACCGTCGACCTGACCATTCCGATGATCGGCCTGTTCAAGCGCAAGGCCGAGAAGGCGATCACCGACACCGCGCTCAAGGAACTCAAGAAACGGGTGGAAGGCTGAGCAGCGAGGGCAGTGCCGGACCTGCGCGGGTCCAGTTCTTCGTAGGGAAGGGGGGCGTCGGCAAGACGACGCTCGCGGCTGCGACGGCGCAGGCGGCCGCAGAGGCGGGCAGCCGGACTCTCCTCGTCTCGCTCGACCAGGCGCACTCCCTCGCCGACGTGATCGGGATCGCCGCCGCCCGGGACCTCGTGTCCGTGACCGACAGGCTCGACGTCCTCGAACTCGACACCCTCACGTTGCTCGAGGACAGATTCCGGGGTCTGACAGCGGTTCTCGCGGCCGCCGGAACACACGATCACGGCGCCCAGTTGTCCGCGCTCGAACCGGAGGAGCTGACCGGGCTTCCCGGCGTGCAGGACGTGCTCGGGCTGCGGGAGATCGTCCGGTTCGCCACCGAGGGCGACTACGACGCCGTCGTGGTCGACTGCCCGCCCACCGCGGACTGTCTGCGGACGCTCGCCGCGCCTGCGATGGCTCTCGAGTACATCGAGCGGGTGTGGCCGCAGCACCGCCGCATCGTCGCGCTCCTGGGGTCCGATCCCCGCCTCGTCATGCTGGTGTCGCTGATCGAACAGGTCGTCGCCGCGGTCGGCGAGGTCCGGGAGATGCTCGCGAACCGGGCGAAAACCACTGTGCGACTGGTGACGACACCGGAGCGGGTGGTGCTGACGGAGACCCGGCGCACCGTGGCGGTGGCCGCGCTGTCCGGCCTGCGCGTCGATGCAATCCTCGTGAACAACCTTCTGCCGCACTTCGATTCGCCGGCAGGACACGACGATCCCGGTGTGGCATGGTTGATCAGACGGCGAGCCCTGCAGCAGCGGGTGCTCGCCGAGCTGACCGCCTCCGCGGGTACCACGGTGATCCTCTCGGTGACCCGGTCGGTGACGGAGCCGGTAGGGTGGGCCGATCTCGGCGGTATCGCCCGGGAGTTGTATGCCGACGACACGGACGCGGTTGCGGTGTTGGGGAAGAACCCACCTGCGGTGCGGGTGGGGCTGGAATCGGGGGCCGGTGTGGATTCTGTGTACACGATGCGGATGTATCTGCCGCTCGTGAACCCGTCGACCCTCACGTTGGGTCGAGTGGAGGACGACTTGGTCGTGGGAGCTGAAGGGGTGCGCCGCCGGGTACGCCTCGCCTCGGTCCTGCGCCGGTGCGTCGTCGCGGGCGCAGAACTCGACGGAAGTGATCTGGTCGTGCGCTTCACGCCCGACCCGCAGGTGTGGCCGGTATGACCGACGACCACGCGCAGCTGGTGGCGGAGCTGCGGGCGCTCGCCGAGACCGCCCTGGACCGTCTCGAGCCGATTCTCCAGCGCGCGGCGGCGCCGCACGCCCAGACGGACGCCGAGGGAACGCCGCCCGGAACCGGACAGTGGTCGGGATGCACGTGGTGCCCGGTGTGCGCACTCGCGGCTCTGATCCGTGGCGAGCAGCACGATCTCGTGACCCTGCTCGCCGGCCAGGCGTCCGTGTTGATCGCGGTGCTGCGGCAGGTCCTCGACGAGCACGCCGTTCACGACACCCCGGCCCCCGACGCTCCGGAACCCGGCCCCGGCGGTGGACCGTCCGAACCCGAAGGCGGCTCTGCGTTCGAGCCGATCTCGGTCACCATCAAGCATTGAGCGTGCCTCGCGCGCGCGGGATCGCCGGACTCCTGCACGTCGGCGATCCGGCATGGGCACAATCATCTCCATGAGCACAGGCACGGGCAGCGAACGTGGCGGCAGCGCGGCGCTGACCATCGGCATCGACGTGGGTGGAACGAGCATCCGTGCGTCGGTGGTCGACTCGGCCGGCGAGGTGCTCGATTCGCTCCAGTCACCGACCCCGGCGTCGGCGAAGGCACTCGAAAACGGCCTGGACCGCGCGGTCCGGGAGCTGTCCGCACGGCACGAGGTCGCCGCGGTGGGGCTGGCGGTGGCCGGGTTCATCACCCCCGACCGCACGACGGTGCGGTTCGCGCCGCATCTTCCGTGGGTGGGTGCGCCCGTCGGCCGGGACCTCGGGCAGCGTCTCGGGCTGCCGGTGATCCTCGAACACGACGTGAACGCGGCGGCGTGGGCCGAGCACCGGTTCGGTGCGGCAGCGGGCGGCCGGAACGTGGTGATGCTCGCGATCGGCACGGGTATCGGGGCGGCGCTCCTCGCGGACGGTCGGCTGTACCGGGGCAGCCACGGCGTCGCACCCGAACTCGGCCACATCCAGGTGGTCCCCGACGGACGCCCGTGCGCGTGCGGCAAGCACGGCTGCTGGGAGCGGTACTGCAGCGGGACGGCCCTCGTCGACACCGCGATCGAACTTCTGGCCGCGGATCCGGCGACGTCGACCGTCCTGGCGCGGGAGGTGGCGGTCGATCCCGGTGTGCTCACGGGCCGGCGGATCGCGGGCGCGGCACAGGACGGCGATCCGCTGGCACTGGAGACCATGCGGAAGTTCGCCCGGTGGCTCGGTGTCGGCCTGGCGCTCATCGGGGACGTGTACGACCCGGATCTCGTCGTGATCGCCGGCGGGGTCGCGAGTTCCTCACCGCTGTTCATCGACGAGGCCCGCGAGCACTACGCGGCGCTGACGACGGGGGCCGGGCACCGGCCGCTGGCCCGCATCCGGCCGACCCAGCTGGGGGAGGCGGCGGGCATGATCGGAGCGGCGGAACTCGCTCGGGCCGTCCTGCCCGATCGGGTGGGTTGACGTCCGGCCCGTCGCTGTAAACCCGCAGAGTGTGATGCTGTGCGGGCCTCCCGGCCGTGTGTAGCGACCCTCACCCACCCGAAGTAGAGTCGACCCGAACGAAGCTTGGGTTGTGAACGGGAGGGACGCCATGTGGTACTGGCTCTTCAAGTACGTGTTTTTGGGGCCGGTTCTCTGGGGGCTGGGTAGGCCGACCGTGGAGGGTACGGAGAACATTCCGGCGGAGGGTGGGGCCATCTTGGCGAGTAACCATCAGGCCGTGCTGGATTCGTTCTTCCTGCCGTTGCGTGTGCCGCGGAGGATCACTTTTCTCGCCAAGAGCGAGTACTTCACCGGGACGGGACTCAAGGGCGCTTTCCAGCGCTGGTTCTTCTCGGTGGTCGGCCAGGTGCCGATCGACCGGACGGGCGCCGACGCCGCGCAGGACGCATTGAACGCCGGGTTGCGGGTCCTCTCGCAGGGCAAGCTGCTGGGCATCTACCCGGAGGGCACCCGGTCGCCCGACGGCCGCCTCTACAAGGGCAAGACGGGCCTGGCCCGCATGGCGCTCGAGTCCGGTGTGAAGGTCATCCCGGTCGCGATGATCGGAACGGAGAAGGTCAACCCGATCGGCTCCCGGGTGTGGCGTCCCTCGAAGGTGACCATCCGCGTCGGTGAGCCCATCGACTTCTCGCGTTTCGAGGGCATGGGCGGCAACCGGTTCGTCGAGCGGGCCGTCACCGACGAGGTCATGTACAAGCTGATGAAGCTGTCGGGGCAGGAATACGTCGACATCTACGCGGCCACGCTGAAGAAGAAGGCGCCCACCGCCGACGCCTCGGTGGCCGACGTGGCGCCGGCGAGCGACGCCACCACCGTCACCCGTCTGCCGGACACGCGGGCGAGCTGACCGCCGTAGCCTCTCAGCCGACGGGGACGGTGAGATCGTCGGAGGTCTCCGACCGATCGTCCTCGTCGGACTGTGAGGGGCGGGTGCGAAACGCGACGATCGCGACCAGCACAACCGCGAGTCCCCACCACACGTACGACGACGCCAGGAACTGATCCCACAGGTTCCAGTGGGTTCCGCTCCAGCGGCCCACCCCGAGTTTCCAGTGCGCGGCGAGCCTCACGACGACGACGCCGGCCACGGCCGTGACCGCCAGGGCGACGCTCTGGCGACGGTACGCGAGGACCCCGAGCACGAGGATCACCGGCACCGACCACACCCAGTGGTGCGACCAGGACACGGGGGAGACGAGCAGCCCGAGGACGGCGTTGAGTCCGAGCCCGAGCGCGGTCTCACCGGATCGGAGCGCCCGCACCATCGCGAGAACGACGAGTGCGAGAACCAAGACGCTCAGCAGCAGCCAGATCGGGGTTCGCACCGAGTCGCTCAGGCCGAGCCGGGCCAGCACACCCGTGATGCTCTGGTTCGCCGGATATGCCGGTGTGCCGATCCGATCGGAATCGAAGAGGGTGTGCGTCCAGTAGGTGACGGAGTCGTTCCACGTCGCGATCGCGCCCACGGCACTGAACGCGAGGAAGCTGACCGCGGTCACGACGGCGGAGCGAAAGTCCTTGCGCACCAGGAAGTACACGACGAACACGGCAGGCGTCAGCTTCACCGCCGCGGCGAGGCCGATCAGCACGCCGCGGGGCCACGGCGTTCTCTTCGGCAGGCAGTCCGCCGCGACCAGCAGCATCAGCAGGATGTTGATCTGCCCGTAATCCAGGGTCGACGAGACGGGTTCGAGGGCCATCGACACCGCGAGCGCACCGAGGGCCGTCCACACCAGCGTGGTGCGGGGTGCGATGCCCAGCGAGTCGAGCGTGACGACGAGAACGCCGAACAGCGCGATCAACGACAACACCGTCACGACGGTCCCGGCCGTCGCCAGCGACACCGTCGACAGCGGACTGAAGACGACGGCGGCGAGCGGCGGGTACGTGAACGGCAGGAAGTTGCCCATCTGGGTGGCCGGCATCGACCCGTACAGGGTCGGTCCGTGCAGGAACACCGATCCGCCCAGGCGGTAGACGTCGAGATCCAGCCGGTAGTAGCTGCCGAAGTCCCGCAGGCCGGGCAGTCCGAGCAGGTTGTACGCGAATCCGACCGCGAGCCCGGCGAGGACGAGGACTCGGACGAGTAGACCTCCGACGCGGAGATGCAGAGGCACCCGCGGGGGGTCGAGCGGGTCCGCGACAGGGGCGGCGGACTGTCGACCGTCGGAGGTTGCGCGCACCGAGGCCTCCTTCACGAGGTAGGGGTGGATCCGGATGACGCCAACGGGTGAGGCATAGTTTGCGGGCGTGCGTTACTTCTACGACTGCGAGTTCATCGAGGATGGTCGCACGATCGACCTGGTGTCGATCGGGGTGGTCGCAGAGGACGGACGTGAATTCTACGCGGTGTCCACCGAGTTCGATCCCCACCGTGCGGGCAAGTGGGTGCGCAGGAACGTGCTGCCGAAGCTGCCGCAGCCGTCGTCGCCTCTCTGGAAGAGCCGCGCCCGCATTCGCGACGACCTCTACGCGTTCCTGATTCCCCGGCCCGGCATCGTCCCCGAGCTGTGGGCGTGGGTGGCCGCCTACGACCACGTCGCCCTCTGCCAGTTGTGGGGGGACATGACGGAGCTGCCGCAGTCGCTGCCCCGGTACACGCGGGAACTCCGCCAGTACTGGGAGGAGCACGGGAGCCCGACCCTCCCACCTGCACCGGATGACGCTCACGACGCCCTCGCCGACGCCCGGCACAACCTGGCGAAGTTCGAGGCAGTTCAGGCGGCGCGGTCACTGCGGTGACCTGACTCGCCATCGCTCCGGTCGAGCGAATATCCTGTATGGGTGAACTGGACTGTCGACGTGCCGATCGACCGCTTGCCCGAACTCCCGCCGCTCCCCACCGAGATGCGTGAGCGTCTCGACGCAGCGCTGGCCAAGCCCGCTGCCCAGCAGCCGCAATGGCCCGAGGGTCAGGCCGCCGCGATGCGGACCGTCCTCGAGAGCGTGCCGCCGATCACGGTGGCCAGCGAGGTCGTGGCCCTGCAGGAGAAGCTGGCCCAGGTCGCGCGCGGCGAGGCGTTCCTCCTCCAGGGCGGTGACTGCGCGGAGACGTTCGCCGACAACACCGAGCCGCACATCAAGGGCAACATCCGCACGCTGCTGCAGATGGCCGTCGTCCTGACGTACGGAGCGAGCCTGCCCGTCGTCAAGGTCGCCCGCATCGCCGGTCAGTACGCCAAGCCGCGGTCGTCGAACGTCGACGCCCTGGGCCTGCAGTCGTACCGCGGCGACATGATCAACTCCCTCGTCGCGGACGAGGCCGTGCGCGCCCACGACCCGTCGCGGCTCGTGCGGGCATACGCCAACGCCAGCGCCGCGATGAACCTGGTCCGCGCGCTCACCGGCGCGGGCATGGCCGACCTGCACAAGGTGCACGACTGGAACCGCGAATTCGTGGCGTCGTCGCCGGCCGGGGCCCGGTACGAGGCACTCGCCGCGGAGATCGACCGCGGGCTGCAGTTCATGAACGCCTGCGGCGTCACCGATCCCAGCCTCCACCACGCGCAGATCTTCGCCAGCCACGAGGCGCTCGTCCTCGACTACGAACGCGCGATGCTGCGCCTCGACAACGACGACGACCACGCCAAGCTGTACGACCTGTCCGCGCACTTCCTGTGGATCGGCGACCGCACCCGCCAGCTCGACGGAGCGCACATCGCGTTCGCCGAACTCGTGTCGAACCCGATCGGCCTGAAGATCGGACCCAGCACGACACCGGAGATGGCGGTCGAATACGTCGAGCGCCTCGACCCCACCAACAAGCCGGGTCGCCTCACCCTGATCTCGCGCATGGGCAACAACAAGGTCCGCGACCTGCTGCCGCCCATCATCGAGAAGGTCCAGGCCACCGGTCACCAGGTGATCTGGCAGTGCGACCCGATGCACGGCAACACGCACGAGGCGTCCACCGGGTACAAGACCCGCCACTTCGACCGCATCGTCGACGAGGTCCAGGGATTCTTCGAGGTCCACAACGGTCTCGGCACCTACCCGGGCGGCATCCACGTCGAGCTCACCGGTGAGAACGTCACCGAATGCCTCGGCGGCGCGCAGGACATCTCCGACCTCGACCTGTCCGGTCGCTACGAGACGGCGTGCGACCCCCGTCTCAACACCCAGCAGTCGCTGGAACTGGCGTTCCTCGTCGCGGAGATGCTGCGCGGCTGATCGCCCGCATCATTCGGACCCTCACTGCCCTGCTCCCGCGGGGTCAGGGCAGTGAGACCAGGGTGACCGTGCTTCCGGGCTTCACGAGGTCGCCGCTGCCCGGGTTCTGGCTGATGACGAACGACCTGTCCGTGTCGGTCACCGAACGCACCTTCACGTCGAGTCCGAGGCGGCTCAGTTCGTCGCGCGCGGATCCGACCGTCCGGCCCAGCATCGACGGAACTCGGACCGCATTCGACACACTCAACGTGACGCTGGTGCCCGCATTGACGCTGGTGCCAGCCTTCGGGCTGGTGGCGATCGCGTCTCCGGCTGCGACAGTGCGGTCGAAGTCCGTCGTGACGTCCTGCACGACGATGCCCACCGCCTCGAGTGAGGTGCGCGCCTCGGCTTCCGACATGCCCTTCACGTCGGGAACGTCTACCGGCGGTGCACCTTTGCTGACGATCAGTTTGACCGTGGAACCGGTCGCGAGCTCGGTGCCCGGAGCCGGGTCGAGTGCGGCCACCGCACCGATCGGGACCTTCGCGCTGAACGCCTGACCGCCGTCGACCGGGGTGAACGTGCGGTTCCGCAGTTCCTGTTCGATTCCGGCGCGCTCACCGCCCGCAGGTAGGGGCGGGACGGTCGGTCTCCCGAGGGAGACGAGGAGGGCCACCGTGCCGTCGCGGGAGATCCGCGAGCCGCCGGTGGGATCGGTGCCCAGCACCGTGTCGAGCGCCGCCGTGTCGGAGTACTTCCCCCGGATCTCCGTGGACAGACCGGCCGCTTCGATCGCCGTCACCGCCGCACCGCGATCGAGACCGTCGGTGGTCGGGACCGCGGTGAACCGGCCCGAACCCATCCACCAGCCACCGAAACCGACCGCCAGGGCGAGCATCAGGATCACGAGCAGCCACACGATCGTGGTCCGGCGCGACCGCTGCCGTTCGGCGGCGAAGTCAGGGTAGTGATAGCCGTCGTCGGGCTCGTCCTCCGCCGCGAACGACGGTTCGTCGATCGGCGGGCGTGGAGTCTGGGTGGTGACGACCCGCGTGTGCTGGACACCGGGCTGCGCAGGCAGCGGGCTGGGCGGCGACAGCGGCGCGGCGGGGGGAAGGTGCACCGTGGGCGGTGCGACGGGCCCCGGCGGCGCGCCCAGGGGCGGCGCGCTCGCGGCGGCCGCGGCGCTGAGGTGCTGCGCCGAGCGTCGCGGGGCGGGCACCCGATACGCGGGCAGGTCGAGCGCCGCCGCGATGCCACGCAGGGCCGAGCCCATCTGCTCGGCGTTGGCGAAGCGGTGCGACGGTTCCCGGTGGGTGGCCTCCGCGACGAGTTCGTCGAACTCGGGCGGCACGCCCGCGATGAACGAACCCGGCCTCGGCACGTCCTGGTTGATCCGCTGATACGCGACGGACAACGACGTGTCCCCGGTGAACGGTGTCCGTCCGGTGAGGAGTTCGAACAGCAGGACACCGGTGGAGTAGACGTCGCTGCGGGTGTCCGCGATCCCGGACGTCACCTGCTCCGGCGACAGGTACGCCGCCGTGCCCAGAATCACACTGTTCGACGTGGTGGTCGACGCGGCGGCGGCCCGCACCAGACCGAAGTCGGCGATCTTCACCTCACCGCCGTCGGAGATCAGGATGTTCTCGGGTTTGACGTCGCGGTGCACGAGACCGGCCCGGTGAGCGACGGCGAGCGCGTCGAGAACCGGGCCCGCGACCGCGGCCACCGCGTGCGGAGGCATGGGCCCGCGTTCCCGCAGCAGTTCGCGGAGCGTTCCGCCGTCGACGAGTTCCATCACCAGGAACGCGTGCTCGCGGTCGTGCCCCTGGTCGTAGACCGCGACCAGCGACGGGTGCTTGAGGCGCGCGACCGATCGGGCCTCGAATTCGAACCGGGTGACGAACGCCGGGTCGGCCGCGAACTGCGGATCCATCACCTTGATGGCCACCGGACGGTCGAGGCGTGTGTCGAGCCCCCTGTAGACGGTGGACATGCCGCCACGCGCGATCGTGGCATCCACCCGATAGCGCCGGTCGAGCAGCTCGCCGATCAAACGTTGACCTCCATCGTGCACAGTGTCCGTTCCCCCGTCAGTGCGCGCAGCCCGGCGACGCGCCCCTCAATCGTAGCCAGCGACACCGACCGGTAGCGCCACGCCGGAAGCGACCAGATAACGTTAGGGGAGTGAGTGCCATCCCTTACTGTGACGATGTCCTGGACCCTTCCGTCTCGCTCCTCCAGTTGGTGGACGTCGCGAAGAACCTCGGTGTGGCCGTCACCCGTGTGCAGCAGCTTCTGCGCGATCAGCAGTTGATCGCCGTCCGACGCGACGGCGTCCTCGGTGTTCCCGAACTCTTCTTCGACGAGACCGGCGAGACCGTCAAATGGCTGCCCGGTCTCATCGCGGTGCTGCACGACGGCGGATTCAAGGACGAGGAAATCCTGCAGTGGCTGTTCCGTGAGGACGACAGCCTGCCCGGTACACCCGTCCAGGCCCTGCACGGCGACCTCGCCCGTGAAGTGATCCGCCGCGCTCAGGCGATGGGATTCTGATCGTCGCTCACCGCACCCGGCCACGGGCAGGCACCGCGAGCCGGGCGAACTGAGGCAGCGCCGTCGCCCACCGGTTTCTCCGGGACACGGTGGCGCGCCGGTCCAGAACCCGGTAACCGCCTCGCTCGATCTCGTCGAGAATGCGGGAATACAGCACGAACGCGGTCCGGATACCCGGTTGCACCCGTCGGTCCAGCATCGCGATGCCCGGTTCCGCCTCCCGGTACACCGACCGGGTGACCGAGATCAGATGGGCGAGAGCCCGCACGATCCGCCGGTCCGTCGTGCCGCTGCGGCGGCTGTGCGCGAGAAGTTCGGTGTCGACGCCGAACGCGCCCAGTTCGTCGGCCGGGAGATAGACCCGGCCCCGATCCAGGTCCTCGCCGACGTCGCGAAGAAAATTGGTCAGCTGGAACGCCTCACCGAGAGCCGCAGCGTGCGGTTCGGCATCGGCGAGGGGCCCCGTGGTTCCGAGGACCGGCAGCATCTGCAACCCGATCACGACGGCCGATCCGTACATGTACTTCCGGAGCTCGGTCATGGTGTCGTACTCGGCCCGATGCTCCGCAGTCCCCGGAACATCCATCCGCATGGATTGCAGGAACGCGAAGAAATAGTCGTGCGGGATGTCGAAGGTCGCCACGGTGTCGAGAAACGCGGGGAGAACCCGGCGCATCTCCGGTGCGCACGCATCCGGCCCGACCGCGGTCCGGTAGGTGAAGCCGAGACGCAGTGCCGCGTCGATCCGATCGAGTTCGGCGGCGCAGTCGCCGGCCGTCCGACCGGGATCGACGTCCACGATGTCGTCGACCGTCCGGGCGAACCCGTAGAGGGAATGCACGGCGGCCCGGCGGCGCTCGGGAAGCAGCCGGGTCGCGAGATGATAGGTGCGACCGTGCTCCGCCGTCACCGCGCCGCAATACCGGTAACTGTCGGCCAGCTCGGTCATCGACCGGTCATTCGACGCGGGGCGACGTCGCGGCACCTGCGAGGTCGGAGGTGCGCTCTTCCTCGACGGGCCGGGGTGTCCGCAGCCGCAGCGGGTCGACCGTGCGGAGCGATACGGCCGCGACGACCGCGGCGAACGTCGCGAGCACGACGTGCGGGAACGTGTAGAGGCCGATCGACCCGTCGGGCTGGAAGACCAGCATCAACCAGGTGGACAGCCCGACGAGGATCATCAGGGTCCGCGTCGACAACGCGAAACCGGCGGCGATCGCGATCGGCCACGAGTAGTACCAGGGCAGCGCCGCGGGCGACAGAATTACGATCGCGACCAGGACGATGAGGATTCCGAGAATCGCGTCACGCTCGGTCTTCCGGTAGCGCCACCAGGCCGCCAGCACGATCGCGACCAGGGCAACCGCGCAGATCGGGCGGGTGACGGCCAGCACCTCACCCAGCCGCAGCTCCGCGAACCACGACGTTCCGACCGTCACGATGTGGGCGAGGATCGTCGGCAGCGACAACCAGTTGATGATCTTGTTCGACCCGGACAGCGCGGTCATCCAGCCGAGCCCGACACCGGCGACGGCGGACGCGGCCGCGAAGATGGCCACGAACACGGCGAATCCCGCGCCCGCGGTCTTCGCGAACGACGCGAGCGGAGACGCGGGTGTGCGACCTTCCGCCTCGGCCTTCTCCTTCTCGTGGAGCATCCAGATCCACACCATGAAGGGCAGCGCGGCGCCGGCGGTCGCCTTGATCGCGACCGCGACCGCGACGAGGGCGATCCCGGCGAGATGGCGGCGTTCGAGGACGAGCGCGATGCCGGCGATCATCAGGCCGACCATCAGCAGTTCGTTGTGGACACCGCCGATGAGGTGGACGAGGACCAGCGGGTTGAGCACGGCGAGCCACAGGGCGATCGCCGGATTGCCGCCGAGGTGCCGCGCGAGGTGCGGCACGCCCCACACCATCAGCGCGAGTCCGGGCAGCATCGTCACCCGCAGAAGCATCGTCCCGGCGATCACGTTGTCGCCGGTCAGCCCCGTGATCCCCTGACTGAGGAGCAGGAACAGCGGACCGTACGGCGCGGTGGTGGTGGTCCACACGTTGCTGACGTTGTCGAGGAGGACTCCCGGGTTGACCACCGGCCCGACGGCGTAGGGGTCGAACCCGTCACGCAGGAGCGCACCCTGCGCCAGGTAGGAGTAGGCGTCGCGGCTGAACATCGGCACGGCCAGCAGCAGCGGCGCCGTCCACACCGGCACGACCATCCGCAACTGCCTGAGGGTGACGTCGCCGCCGAGCGTGGCGCGGCCCAGCCGCACCCAGGCCGTGATCATGGCGACGACACCCACCCAGACGATGACCGTCGACAGGATCTGACCGTGACCGAACCGCAGCCACGACAGGTGCATCGCCTCGAGGAGCGGGTCCTCGCGGCGGACGCTGCCCGCACCGAAACCACCGAACGTGATCATCACGGCACCCGCGAAACCGAGGATGGCGGCGTGCCCCTCCGGGCTGCGGAGGAAGTCGGCCGTGGTCTGGGGCCACGACCGCTGCGGCGTGGTCGTCGCAGCGGCGACGGTCGCCTGCGGGGCAGAGGACGTCATGAGTGCAGATTCCTCCCCCGAGGTGAGTTCGGTTGCGGTCGGTGCGCTCGTCGTCGTGCGCATCGCATGGTCGAGGACCCAGTTTAATTGCTGCCGGCACCAGTTCCCGCCACGCCTCGCCCTATCCTCCCGCACTTGATGCTTTCGTGTGTCTTTCCGCACTTCGTGCCGCGGTGGGTCTTTCCGCACTTCGTGCCGTGGTGGGTCTTTCCGCACTTCGTGCCGTGGTGGGCCCGGTGATGCGGGCGGCCGCGAGCTTCCCCGACAGCAGTACGGTCGGAACTCCGACGCCGGGGACGGTGCCGGAACCGGCGAGCACCACGTTGTCCAGGCCCCTGACCAGGTTGGGGCGCCGGAACGGTCCGGTCTGCCGGAACACGTGCGCCGCCGCGAACGGACTGCCCGCGGCCATGCCCTTGCCGAGCCACGTGAGGGGGGTGTCGACGTGGTCGATCGTGAAATGTTCCGCGATGCCGCTGTACCCGCGCGTCTCGAGTTCGCGCAGCAGTTCGTTCACGTACGGGCCTGTCAGCGAGGACCACTCCAGCGGTGCGCTGTGCAGGTTCGGGCAGGGCGCCAGCACCGACAGCGGTTCCGAGGGAGTGCCCGCGCGGTCCACGACCAGGCCCGGATCCGACAGGGCGGGCCGGGTGATCAGCAGCGACGGGTCCGTCATCAGCCGTCCGCGCCCCGCGCGAGCGGTGATCTCCGCGAACGTCCGCTTCCACGCGTGACCGAAGTCGATGGTGTGGTGCCGTTGGGCGGCCCACTGCGACGCGACCGCGGAGGGGACGGTCCCGTGCAGGACCACGGCGGACGGCGACACTCGCACCCGGCGGGGGGTCCGGCGTGTCACCGGGCGGAGCAGTGCGTCGACGACGGCCGTGTCCGGGGTGAGCACCAGCGCGTCGCAGTCGATGCGTTCATCCGCCGCCGTGACGACGGTGCCGACGCGGTCGCCGTTTCGCTCGAGTGCCGCGACCTCGGTGTCGAACAGGATCTCGCCGCCCGCGGTGGTGAGGGCGTCGGCGAGGGCGAACGCGATCGAGCGCATCCCGCCCTGGGGGAAGTAGACGCCGAGCGAGGTGTCCATGTGGGCGATCGCGCCGTACACCGCGAGGGCCTCGGCGGGAGCGACCCCGGCGTACAGGGCCTGGAACGTGAAGATCCGGCGGAGTCTCGGATCGGTGATCGTGCGGTCGACCCGGGCGCCGAGCCGGCCGAACCCGCCCAGGGCGGTGAGCGTCAGCAGATCCCGCGCGGCCGCGGGGGACGAGACGAGATCCAGCGGGGAGTCGAAGTTCGCGTCCATGAAGCGGTGGTATTCGGCGTCGAAGATCCGGCCCAGCCAGCGCCGCAGTCGCAGATACCTGGCCGACTCCTCCGGCCCGCACACCCGGCTGACCTCGGCGACCATCGCGTCGGGGTCGGAATGGACGTCCAGCGACGAACCGTCGGCGAACCGCGCGTGATACGCCGGTGCCAGCCGTTCCAGGACGAGCGGCGGCCGGGTGGACGCGAAATCCGCGCCGACGGCGGCGAGGGCCTCGCCCACCAGTTCGGGCATCGTGAGGACGGTGGCACCGTTGTCGATGTCGTAGCCGGGACCGCGGTAGGTGCCCACCCGGCCGCCCGGTGACGACTCGCGTTCGAGGACGGTGACGCGCCTGCCTGATCCGGCGAGGTGCAGTGCGGCCGAGAGGCCGGCGAGGCCGGCACCGACGATGACGACGTGATCGGTGCGGCCGGGAACCGTCCGGAGCGCGCGGGCCATCCCGGACCCTCAGTAGTCGCGGCGCGTCGCGGCGACGGCCATCTCGGTGAGCTGCTGCTTCGCCTCGCTGGTGGCGGTGCTCGCCGCCAGCGTCGACAGCGCGTTCTGGACGAGGTCCTCGATCTGCTTCTCCACGTCCGCGACCGCGCCGAGTGAGGTGATCGTGGTCCGGAGGGTGTCGACGTCCGAATCGGACAGATCGGTACCGATGCCCTCGCGGAGGAGTCGGGCCGCCGCGGGGTCGTCGGCGTCGGCGCGCTGCAGCGACATCGCGAACAGGACGGTGCGCTTGCCCGCCCGCAGGTCGTCGCCGGAGGGCTTGCCCGTCACGGCCGGATCCCCGAACACGCCCAGCAGGTCGTCGCGGAGCTGGAAGGCGATACCGATGTCGGTGCCGAATCGGCGGTACGCCGACACCAGGGTCTCGTCGGCGCCTGCGAGCGCCGCACCGAGGTGCAGGGGCCGCTCGATGGTGTACGCCGCCGTCTTGTAGCGATTCACCTTCATGGCGGCGTCGATCGATTCGTCCGCCCGGGCCTCGTTGCTGATGTCGAGGAACTGTCCGCCGAGCACCTCGGTGCGCATCGCGGACCAGACGGGCGAGATGCGGGCCGACGCCTCCGGGGTGATGCCCGACTCACGGATCATGTCGTCGGCCCAGGCCAGCGCGAGATCGCCGAGGAGGATCGCGACGCCCTCGCCGAAGTGAGCGGAATCACCGCTCCACGCCCCGGCGCGGTGCTGTTCCGCGAACTCCACGTGGACGGTGGGGAACCCGCGGCGCGTCGTGGAGGCGTCGATGATGTCGTCGTGAACGAGCGCACAGGCCTGAACCAGTTCCAGCGCGGAGCAGGCGCGGAGCACGGGTCCGGCGTCCGGGCCGCGAGCGTCGCCGCCCGCCCCGATCCAGCCGGTCCAGGCGAAGGCCGGCCGGACCCGCTTGCCTCCGCGCAGGACGAAGTCTTCGAGGGTGGTCACGGCCTCGCGGTAACCACCGCCCACGGAGTCGACGAGGTCCTGCCTGCTGGTGAAGAAGTCGCGAAGCGCATTTTCGACCTCGGCCGCGAGGGCGGCGGGGCGCGTTCCAACGGACAGTGTTGCCTCCAGGATCGAATTCTCGCGTGCGCGCCGAGACCGGCGACAGGCATCGACACCACCATAGTGGGCGCTCTCCCGGGTGGCCGGATACCCGGATCCCGCCACCCGTGCAGACGCAGTGGGTGCATTGCCCCGGGCACTACCTATGCTGGACGGGTGACATTCGATTCCGTCAGGGGGCGGGCCAGCGAAGGTTGGGTGACCCGCACTCCGTCCATCGTCGACCGGATCCGGTCGTCCAGCGACGGCCGGGTCCCCTTTTCCGTCGAGTTCTCGCCGCCGCGTGACGAGGCCGCCGAGGCTCGGCTGTGGCGTGCCGTCCGGGAGTTCGAGCGGCTGGGTCCGGCCTTCGTGTCCATGACCTACGGTGCGGGCGGGTCGACGCGCGACCGCACGGTCCGCGTCACCGGTCAGCTCGCCGAGGAGACCACCCTCCTGCCGGTCGCGCACCTCACGGCCGTGTCGCACAGCGTCGACGAACTGCGGTCGATGGTCGGCGCCTACGCCGACCGCGGAATCAGCAACATCCTGGTCCTGCGCGGCGACCCGCCCGGCGACCCGCTGGGCGAATGGGAGAAGCATCCGGACGGCGTCGAGTACGCCGAGGAACTCGTCCGGCTCGTCCGCGACCTCGGCGACTTCCATGTCGGCGTCGCGTCGTTCCCGGAGGGCCACTACCGCGCGCCCGATCTCGCGCACGACACCCGGTACCTGGTGTCGAAGCTGCGTGCCGGCGCCGAGTACTCGATCACCCAGATGTTCTTCGACGTCGACGACTACCTGCGGCTGCGCGACCGCGTGTCGGCGTACGACCCCGAACAGGGCGCCAAGCCGATCATTCCGGAGATCATGCCGATCACGTCGCTGCGGTCGGTCCGCCGCGTGCTCGAACTGTCGGGGTCGTGTCTCCCGGCGCACCTCGAGAAGCGTCTGGCCACGGCCGCCGGGGACGGTCCCGAGGAGAACCGCGCCGCCGTGCGCGAGATCGGCATCGACGTCGCCACCGAGATGAGTGAACGTCTCATCGCGGAGGGTGCACCCGGCCTGCACTTCATCACGCTCAACTTCGCGCGCGCCACCAGCGAGGTCCTGGCCCGGCTCGGCGACAAGGTCGGTTCGGGTGTGGCGGATCCCGCCCCGGTCACCTCGGCGCGGGTCAGCTGAGCGTCCGCCCCTTCCACCGGGTGCGCCCGCGGCGGCGATTGCGGTGTGACGACACCGTCAGTGCCGTCACCGCGGCGACGGACAGCGGATGCGCGAGCGCACCGGCCACGTCGGCGACGGTGAGTCGGTCACCACGTTCGAGTGCCCGAGCGCACAGACGGGACGTCGTGGCCGCGAGATACCCCACCGCACCCCACCGGCGCACGCGTCCCCGTCCGGCGGCGAACGCGGCCGGCGGCACGGCGAACGCCACGCTTGCCGCACCGAGAACCGCCACGGTACCGAGGCGGGAGCCGAATGCCGTCCACAGCCAGCGGTCGTAACCGCGGCGCAGCGCATCGGCGTCCTCGTACATCCGGCACGACGCCGACCGGCCGGCCACGACCAGTGTGGTCGCGTGACCGCGCGTACGGAGCAGGCGCGCGATGTCGAGGTCCTCGGTCAGGCTGTCCGCGACGGCCCGGTGACCCCCGACGCCGAGGTACGCGGCGGAGTCGAAGACCATGAACTGCCCGCACGCCACGGCCGTCGACGGGCGCCGCGACCGGTTGGCCACGCCGACGGGCAGTGTCGCCGCCCACGACCACGCGAGCAGCGGCTGCACCAGGACCTCCGTCAGCGACCCCGTCTGCTGGAACGGCCACGGGCAGACCAGCGCCGCTTCGGACTCGCGCAGCGCGGCGCAGGCGGCGTTCAGTGCGCCCGGACGCAACCGCACATCGGCGTCGAGGAACACGAGTATCCCGCCGTCACCGCGGCCCTGTGCGAAGGCGTGCTCACTCACCCGATGGCAGGCCGCGGGTTTGCCCACCCAGCCCGGCGGCGGTTCCGCGGTTCCCCGCACCACGGAGAAGCGAGGGTCCGCGCCACACGCGGCTTCGGCGACGTCGGCCGTCCCGTCCGCGGAGGCGTCGTCGTAAACGAACACCCGCAGATCGTCGACGCCCCGCTGTTCTCGCAGGTCGTCGATCAGGTTCGGCAACCGGTCACGCTCGTCCCTGGCCGGAATGCACACCGTGACCGGTTCGGTGATCGGGCGGGCCGCCGTGGGGAGCCGCGGGGCGCGGCACAGGTTGGCGACGGTGGTGGCGAGACCGAGAACCGAGATCAGGGAGCCGATCCGGACGACCCGCTCGATCGGCGGAGAGGTCACACCTCCGAGCGGTCCCGTCTGCGACCGCTGCCGATCACCGGATCCTTGTTGCGGGCCATCCAGGCCAGCGCACCGACGATCACGGCGACACCCAGCGTCACGCCGGCCATGATGCCCGCCCAGCCTGCGAAGCTGCGGGTGCTCGGGTCCGAGTAGCGCACCTCGGCGCGGATCGTCGAGGTGTCGCCGGCGGGAAGTTTCCACGACACGATGGAGTCGCCCTCGCGGGTGCCGTTGGTGGTGGCGACCCGCGCCGGGAAGGCGATCGTGAACTGCACGTCCGTGCCCTGGGCGGGCACCGAGCTGAGATCGGCCTTCCCGTCGAGGGTCACGAGATCGCCGGTCCGCTGGAGCGAGATCTGGAAACTTCCGTTCGCCTGCTCCGACATGGTGCCGAGCTGTTGCACGTCGCCGAACGTGAGGTCGCTGAAGAACGCCTGGCTGCCGACGTACCCGTCCTTCTTGTACTCCTGGACGCGCACCTTGCCCGACAGCGAGTCGGGCGGAGTGAGTTGCGGGCCCTTGTCCTGATCGTTCGCCGGCACGGCGGCGGCCACGATCTGGCCGGACACCCGGTCGTCGGCGGACACACCCATCGACACCTGAACCCGCAGGCATCCCGCGAGGAGGGGCACGAGGAGGAGGCCGAGGGCCGCGAGGGACAAAGCCCTCCGCGAGCGGGTCGAGGTCGGAACTGAGGGCGGCTGCACAGTCGTATCGTGCCAGGGGAGTGGATCGGTGTCAGGCGTGAGGGTGCGTGTCGTGGGTCCCGGGTCGCCGGGCGCGCGGCCGAAGCAACGACACGAGCAGCGGAACTCCCAGGATTCCCATCGCCAACCACCCGTAGATCGCGGAATACCGCAACTCGGGTGCGCCGAGGAACACCGAGTGGGCCAGCGCCGAACCGAGCCACGTCCACAGGAACAACCCGATCGGGACACCGTCACGGTGCCGCGCCCCGGCGTCGAATCGACGGTCGATCCGGTCCACGGCGACGGCCATCACGGCCGCGACGACGAACCACCCGGCGTAGTTCGTCAGCGGAATGTGCTCGATACCGGGCAGGCCGGCGTCGGCGACACACCAGCGCCACTGCCCGTCCGCGACCATCTGCGGGTCGAGGTACAGGTCCCAGCCGACGACACCGATCGTCGTCAGCGCGATCCGCGTCAGCCGTCGACGCGGGCCGCGCGCGAGCACGGACGCCACGCACCACACCGGATAGAACCCGGCCGTCCAGGCGAACGGCACCACCAGAGGAACCCCCGCGAGAGCGGGCCCGAGCCGGTCGACGCTGTAGTCGTAGCAGCCGTAGGGGAAGCCGGTGGCCGTGCCGGCGACCTCGGAGCACAGACCGAGCCCCGCGGTGACGAGCACCAGTCCCACCGTCCAGCGGGCACCCCGGGTCACGGCCGCGTGGGTGACGGACGCCGCGGCGAGCAGCGCGACCACGAGCACGGTGACGACGTCGCGGGTCCCGCCGTGCACCAGCGGGTAGACGATCTGCGCCGCGATCGCCGCGCCCGCGAGAAACAGGGGCAGGCGGGAGGTCATCGCCGTCGCCGCAGGCGTCCCAGGCCCCGGCGGTCGTCGTGGAGCGCGATGCGCGCGGCGCTCCGGCCGCTCGCGCCGGACACCCCACCGCCCGGGTGGGTCGAGGCGCCGGTGAGGTACAGGCGGTCGGCGCCCGGAACCCGGTGCCCCGAGAGCTCGGGAAGGGGACGCCACATCATCATCTGGTCGAGCGACATCTCGACGTGCATGACGTTGCCGCCGAGCAACCCCATCTCGTCTTCGAGGTCCTGCGGTGACTGCACGTGCCGGTCGAGGACGGACTCACCGAAACCGGGTGCCAGCGCGTCGATCTCCGCGACGATCCGATCGGCCTCCGGCCCGGCGAGGTCGCTCCAGTGCCGGCCGCCGGTCAGCCGGTACGGCTGCCACTGCGACCACAGGGTCACCTGGTGCCTCCCCTCCGGTGCGATGGTGGGGTCGAGGCCGCTGAAGCTCATTCCCAGCACCGCGGGCCGCGGCGGGAGTTCCCCGGCGAGCGCCGCGCCGTGCGCGAGCCGCAGGTGCGCGCGATCCGAGACCAGCAGCTGGAGGCCATGGGTGACCGAGGCGTCGGGCGCACTCGGATAGTCGGGGAGGGCGTCGGTGGCCAGCCGCACCACCATCCCGATACCCGGGCCGACGCGGATGCGGCGACGCCACCGGTCGAGGGTCTGCGCATCGTACCCACCGCGCTCGAG
The DNA here is from genome assembly GCF_041228765.1 of Rhodococcus wratislaviensis. NCBI lineage: Bacteria > Bacillati > Actinomycetota > Actinomycetes > Mycobacteriales > Nocardiaceae > Rhodococcus > Rhodococcus wratislaviensis. The sequence goes on from NZ_CP150488.1 coordinate 3,810,873, forward strand.
CAGGCCGAGGGTGGTCAGCACGTGACACCCCGCGATCACCGCCCGTGAGCGGATCTCCCGGCCGGACGACGTCCGCGTCGTCCAGGAGTCGCCGTCGCGGCTCAGGGATACCACCGAGTCGCCGAGCGAGACGGTCCCCGAGTCGGCCCGCAGCCGCGAGGCGAGAGCCGCGGTCAGGGCTCCGCTGCCGCCGACGGCGCGGCCGGGCGGAACGGTGTGCATCAGGGCCGCGAATCCGACCATCGGCGCCGTCCCCGGCTCCGACATCGGCGGGCCGGACTGCGCGCCGAACCACGCGAGGGCGGCCTTCAGGCGCTCGTCGTCGAAGTACTCGTCGAGCAGTGCGTCGCCCGAACCGAGGAACTGCCGGGACAGGTCGCTGCCGCCGCCGCCCGTGTCGAGCCCCCAGAACGACGAGAGCAGCGCGGGACCGGTCGGCGGTTTCGAGAACGCGCGCATGACGCGTGCGCTGCGCGGACCCCACACCGACACGAACCGGCGGTACGCGTCGGCATCGGCGGCGCCGCAGGACTCCTCGATGGACCGGCACGTCTGTTCGAGGCTGCGGCGGAACACGATCCCCGGCCGATCCGTACCCGTGGGGGCGGGGGCGAACGCCCACGGATCGCAGTCGACGTACCGCAGGCCGTGCGCGCCGAGGTCGAGTTCCTCGACGATCCCCGTGTGGCGGACCATGATGTGCGCGGACGACCCGCGATCGACCTTGTACCCGGGGAAGCGTTCCACCGTGGACACCGCGCCGCCGAGCACGGTGTCGCGTTCGATCACCTCGACCGACCACCCGGACCGCGCGAGGTAACACGCCGACACGAGGGCGTTGTGCCCCGACCCCACCACCACGGCGTCGATCACAGGGGAAGCCCGCGTCCCAGCACGGCGAATGGCCGGTTGTCCCCGGCGAACCGGAAGTGGCGCAGGACATCTCTGAAGCCGAGGCGCCGGTACAGCCGCCACGCGCGGTTGTCCTCGTCCGCCACTTCCGGGGTGGAGAGCAGCACCCCGCGTTCCGGCCTGCGTTCTAGGAGGCGGAGCAGCAGGGTCTCGCCGAGCCGGTGTCCCTGGGCGTCCGGGTGGACGTGGAGTTCGGTGAGTTCGAAATAGTTGCCGAGGATCACGTCGATCTGGTCCCGGGTCCATCCCGTGTGGCGCAGGCCGGAACGGACCTGCTGATGCCACCACTGTTCGGGAGCCCCGCGGTAGCCGTAGGCGACGGCGACGAGGCGGGCGGCCGCGTTGTCGGCGGATCCGTCACCGGCCGGGACGAGCGCGCCGACGCCACGCCACCCCGATCGCTGCAGGTGCTCGTTCCACATCGGCGCCCGGTGGTATTCGGTGCCGTGGGGATAGCCCATGGCGGCGACGTAGATCGACAGCGCCTCGTGCAGGCGGTCGCGGAACTCGGCGGCCGAGAGTTCGACCACGAGCGGAGTCTGGTCAGCGTTCGTGTCGACCGGTCTCACCTTTCTCTTGACGACGTGTCGGTGGGTCCAGCTATATTGAATAGGTCGAACGCATGTTCGATAGCGGGGATCCGGCGATGCTCGAGGGAAGCGAGCATCGCCGGCCCCCGAACTCACGACCTGACTACGCCCGGCGGGGTGGTTGCACCGGGGTTTTGGAGGTGTTCGAAGTGATGACGAATCCGGTCACGGGACCGACCTCTGGGAACTCGCGCCGACCGGGTGACGTACGCAACCCGGCGTCCAGGCGGGGTTCGGTGCTGCTCGATCGCGCCGACGCGCTCCTCGCGCAATCGGTGGGGGCCGGTGGGCCGGCGGATCGATTCCACAGTGCGTATCTGGCCGCACTCCGCGGCGCAGGCGCAGTGCTGGCCGCCGTCGAGGGGACTGCGGCGGGGAGCAGACGGACACGAACGCGTAACGCCTGGGTTCTCATGGCCGACGCGGCGCCGGAATTCGGGAGCTGGGCCGACTACTTCGCCGGTCACTCGGCCACCCGCGCCGCGATCGAGGCGGGAATGTCGCGAACCCTCACCGATCTCGAGGCCGACGAGTTCTTCGTCGAGGTCGGGCGCTTTCTCCAGGCCGTCGAAGATCACATCGGACGTGGCGCAGGTCTCGATCTGCGCGCGTCGTAGCCGGCGACGGACCGGAAACGGCGGGAAAACGGTGAGGCGACCGCGACATTGCGGTGCCCCGAACGGGGTTCGGTGCGGGAGTCCGTAAGGTTGGCAGGGAACTCGTACGTGGAGTAGGTGGTACGGGGATCGAACTGCTCGTATTATTAAATCTAGGTAGCCGCCAAAGTCGGTTACCCACCGTCTCGCACCGTGAGGCGGTGGCCAACACTCCAGTGCCGGGGGAGGTACCGTGCCACTCTCCGAGCACGAGCAGCGCATGCTCGACCAGATCGAGAGCGCTCTCTACGCCGAGGATCCCAAGTTCGCCTCCACTGTGCGAGGCGGTCGCATGCGTGCGGCATCGAGTCGTCGTCGATTGCAGGCGGTGGCCCTGTTCGTTCTGGGGCTGGTCCTGCTCATCGCCGGCGTCGCCCTTCCGATCAAGCCGGGCGGTTTCCCCGTCATCAGCCTGATCGGCTTCATCGTCATGTTCGGTGCCGGAGTCCTCCTCCTGTGGGGTGGAGGAAAGAGCAAGTCCGGACAGTCCTCTCGTGGTGGCTCGACCACGCAAGGTGACACCGGCCGTGCCGAACGCGGTAAGCCCCGAAGCGGGCGCAAGAGTGGCGGATTCTCGTCGCGAATGGAAGACCGCTTCAAGAAGAGATTCGAGCAGGAGTAGTACGACCCGCTCGGCAGCACCAGTGGCGGCGTGGCATGTGATGTCACGCCGCCACTGCTGTGTCCGGGCCCGGTGCGGGGACGCCCGGGTGCGGTAGGCCAGGGTCGATCCGGTGGGGCCAGTGAACGCTTCCGCCCACGAATCCCCACCCGCACCCACCCCGTTTCCCCACTTTCCCCCCTCCGCTCCGCGATGAACCGCGAGGAGGGGGCGTCGCCCCCTCGCGTTGCGCTCTCACCTGGGCTTTTGGTGCATCTTGCGACGGTGTGCGGCAGAACCTGATCGGACGGTCCCGTGTCGGTGATCACGTCGGGAATTTTCCCCCACCTCCTTCAATAAGCGTTGACCAGCAAGTATTGGGCAAATTGCAGGACAACACGCCGTTATCCACCTTGTGGGTGGGGGAAAGTGGGGTACTGTGGTGCGCAGCGGGGAGCGAAGGTGAACCGCCCGGGCATACGGCGTTCGATATGAACGCGGTGGGAGGTGTCGAGTGTTTCTCGGTACCTACACGCCGAAGCTCGACGACAAAGGGCGGCTCACGTTGCCCGCAAAGTTCCGGGATGCGCTGGCGGGAGGGTTGATGGTCACCAAGGGTCAGGATCACAGCCTCGCGGTCTATCCCCGGGAAGAGTTCACCGCTCTCGCACGCAAGGCCGCGGCCGCGTCGAGAAGCGATCCGGAGGCGCGAGCCTTCGTTCGCGGACTGGCGGCAGGTACCGACGAGCAGCACGCAGATGCCCAGGGGCGCATCACCCTCTCGGCAGATCACCGTCGTTACGCGGGTCTCTCCAAGGACTGCGTAGTGATCGGTTCGGTCGATTTCCTCGAGATCTGGGATGCGCAAGCCTGGCAGACCTACGTCGAGGCGAACGAGGAGAACTACTCGCAGGCAACAGGAGTCGCGCTCGGCGAGATCGTCTGAGCGTGACCGCGCCCCCGCGAATGCCGCGAGGCCTCTGTCCGACGGAACCCTGACGCACTTCCCCAGCGCCAGGTTTTCATTTCGGGCAGGGACCTCGAAGCATTCGCCACGGCAACTGGCCGACAAGAGAAGTTCGAGCAGTGAACCCCGGCATCGGGCACTTCACCCGCACCACAGAGCAGGAGCCGGAGGGATCATGGTGGATCACGAGGGGGAAGATTCCTCGCCCGCCGATGGTTTCGGTCACATTCCGGTCTTGCTTCACCGCGCAGACGAACTGCTGGGCCCTGCCCTCACCGTGAACGACCCGCAGGGCGGGGGAGCCGTCATGATCGACGCGACCCTCGGTCTCGGCGGACATTCCGAGCACTTCCTGCGGACGTACCCCCAGCTGCGACTCATCGCCCTCGACCGTGATCCGCATGCGCTCGAGATCGCCGGTGGCCGGCTCGCGCCGTTTGCCGATCGCATCACGTTCGTGCACACCCGTTACGACGGCATCGAGGACGCGCTCACCGAGGCGGGCCTCCCCGCGCAGGAATCGGTGCACGGGATCCTCTTCGACCTCGGTGTCTCCTCGATGCAGCTCGACGAATCGGATCGGGGGTTCGCGTACTCGATCGACGCGCCCCTCGACATGCGGATGGACCCGACCACCGGCATCACCGCGGCCGAGGTCCTCAACACGTACAGCCACGGCGATCTCGCCCGCATCCTCAGCACGTACGGCGAGGAGCGCTTCGCGGGCAAGATCGCGTCGGAGATCGTCCGGCAGCGCGCGAAGGAGCCGTTCACCACCAGCGCAGCGCTGGTCGAACTGCTGTACCGCACCATTCCTGCGGCGACCCGCCGTACCGGGGGACATCCCGCCAAGCGGACGTTCCAGGCCCTTCGAGTGGAGGTCAACGGCGAGCTCGATTCACTGCGCGCCGCGGTCCCGGCTGCACTCGACGCGTTGACCGTCGGGGGACGCGTCGTGTTCATGTCGTACCAATCCCTGGAAGACCGGGTCGTCAAGCAGGAAATCACTCCCAGGTCGAAGTCGAAGAGCCCCGAGGGGCTTCCTGTCGAACTACCGGGGATGGGACCGGAGTTCCGGATCCTCACACGAGGGGCGGAGCGGGCGTCCGAACAGGAAGTCGAAGAGAACCCACGATCAGCCCCGGTGCGGTTGCGCGCTGCAGAAAGAATTGCCAGGAGGTCGGCGGCATGACGGTTCAGGTGAGTTCCACCGAGATGCGGCCCGCGCGGGCGGCCAACCGGACGGGCGCGGCTGAGCGGGCGTACAAGAAGCGCACCCAGCGCGCGGCCGTGCACAGTGGGTCCGCGATCGCCGTCTCCGGCAAGAACCGCACCGGCACGCTCACCGCCCGCATCCCGTTCGTGGCGACGATCCTCGTTCTGCTCGCCATGGGCCTGGCCATGACACTGCTGCTGACGACCCGGTCCGCCGAGGACTCGTACCAGCTGAGCGCCGCCCGCGCCCACAACCAGTCGCTGGCGGAGGAGAAGGCGGCGCTCCAGCGTGACGTCGAGACCGCCAACTCGGCCCCGAAACTGGCGGAGGAAGCCGCCAAGCTCGGCATGGTGCCCGCCAACGATCCCGCTCGACTCGTCGTCCACCCCGACGGCAGCGTCGAGGTCGTCGGAAAGCCGGCCCCGGCGTCGGGTGCCCCCGTGCCGCCGCTGGACGTCGCCGCCCCGCCCACCCAGCGCGGCAACGCCGTCGCGACCGCCCCGAACCGCGGGACGACGACGCAGTCGCCGCGCGCCACGCCACAGCCCGGCAATGGCACGGAGATCCAAGCGCAGGGTGAACAATTGGTTCCCGTGATCCCCTCGGCCACCGCTCCGACGACTGCTCCACCGTCCGGCGGTCGCCGGTGAGTCGAAGCGCACCGAGAAGTCGTCCCCGGCGCCCCAAGGGCGCCGGTACGGCGTCCTTTCCGTTCAGACAACGGTACGGACGCCTGGTGATGTTCTTGGCGCTCGGCCTCGCGGCCGCGCAGCTTCTGTGGATCCAGGTCATCGACGCACCACAACTGTCCGCGGAAGCGGCGAACCAGCGCACCACCACCGAGGTGGATCCGGCGCTGCGCGGATCGATCACCGACCGCAACGCCAACCCCATCGCATTCACGATGGAGGCGAAGGCCCTGACGTTCCAGCCCGCACGGGTCCGGAAGGAACTCGAGGAGGCGAAGGCCAAGAGCGACACCGCCCCCGACGTAGACTCCCGTCTCGACGCGATCGCGAAGGAGATCCACGACCGGCTCGGCGACGCCGCACCGGAGAAGGATCTGAAGGAGAAACTGCACGGCGACGACACGTTCGTCTATCTCGCGCGCAGCGTCGACCCCAACATCGCCGCACAGATCAGCGACAAGTTCCCGGAGGTCGGACTCGAACGCCAGGACATCCGCGAGTACCCCGGCGGATCCCTCGCCGCCAACCTCGTCGGCGCCACCGGCTGGGACGGTCACGGACTGCTCGGCCTCGAAGACTCGCTCGACTCCACTCTCGCAGGCACCGACGGCTCCCAGACCTACGACCGGGGCTCCGACGGCGCGGTGATTCCCGGCAGCTGGCGTGACAAGCAACCGGCGGTGGACGGGTCGAGCGTCGAACTCACCATCGACTCCGACCTGCAGTACTACGTCCAGCAGCAGGTGCAGATGGCCAAGGACAAGTCCGGTGCGAAGGACGCGTCGGCGGTCGTACTCGACTCCCACACCGGCGAGGTGCTCGCGATGTCGAACGACAGCACGTTCAATCCGGCGATCGGGGTGGGCAACAATCCGCGGACCGTGGAGATGGGCAACCTGTCGGTGAGCACGCCGTTCGAACCGGGCTCCGTCAACAAGATCGTCACCGCGGCGGCCGCGATCGAGTACGGGCTGACCACACCGGACGAAGTTCTCGAGGTCCCCGGCAACATTCAGATGTCGGGTGTGTCGGTGAAAGACGCGTGGGACCACGGGGTCGCCCCGTACACCGCCACGGGTGTGTTCGGTAAGTCCTCGAATGTCGGCACCCTGATGCTCGCCCAGCGCGTGGGGGAGGACCGCTACGCGGACATGCTGTCCAGGTTCGGCCTCGGCCAGCGCACCGACGTCGGGCTACCCGGTGAGAGCGCCGGCAGCGTCCCCAGCCGCGACCAGTGGTCGGGGGGCACGTTCGCGAACCTGCCGATCGGTCAGGGCCTGTCGATGACGCTGCTGCAGATGACCGGCATGTACCAGGCGATCGCCAACGACGGTGTCCGCATCCCGCCGCGCATCGTCAAGGCGACGGTCGACGCGTCCGGGAACCGGACGGAGACCGAGGCGCCCGAGGAGGTGACGGTCGTCAGCCCCCAGACCGCGTCCACGGTTCGCGACATGTTCCGGTCCGTCACCCAGAACGACACGGGCAACCAGCGAGGCACCGGGGTGCAGGCCGCCGTCGACGGGTATCAGATCAGCGGCAAGACGGGTACCGCCCAGCAGGTCGATCCCGCCTGCAAGTGCTACTCGAACTCGAACTACTGGATCACGTTCGCCGGGATCGCCCCGGCCGACAATCCGCGGTACGTCGTCGGAATCATGCTCAATGCGCCGACACGCAGCGCGGACGGCACAGGCGGCCAGTCCGCGGCACCGCTGTTCCACAACATCGCGTCCTGGATGCTGCAACGCGACAGCGTGCCGATGTCCCCGGACCCCGGACGCAGGCTGGTGCTGCAGGCCGATTGAGCGAAGGTCGGCCGAATCGGGTTCCGAGAGCTGTCGCGGTAATCTGACACGTCGGCCGTTCAGTGGACACGGACTTTTCCGTGGACGTACGGAACTGCCGAGGTAGCACGCTGTATCGATCCGTGCACTATGCCGTTGTCAGTGAGAGTCGACATCCGAGAGGAGCCCGGTGCCTGTTCCGTCCCGCCCGCAGTCGGCGTCAGTGGAGGTGAAGGTCACAGACAGCCTTCGCCCCGCCCAGCCGGTCCGTACCACGGTGAGCGCTCTGGCAGCGCTCGCCGGAGCGAGGGTCGAGGCACCCACCGGAACCGCCGAGCACGTGATCGTCACCGGGGTGGATCTCCGCGCCCAGGGGATCATCGAGGGCGATCTGTTCGCGGCCCTCCCCGGGGCCCGCGCGCACGGCGCGGCATTCGCCGCCGACGCTCTCGCACGCGGCGCCACCGCGATCCTCACCGACGAGGCCGGATTCGCGCTGGTATCCGCACTGGGCTCCGACATGCCGGTGCTCGTCCACGACGACCCCCGCGGCGTCCTCGGCGAGCTGTCGGCCACCATCTATGGTCGACCCTCGGAGAAGATGCAGGTCATCGGCATCACCGGGACGTCGGGGAAGACCACGACCTCGTATCTCGTCGAAGCCGCCCTCACCGCCGCGGGGCGGACGACGGGTCTCGTGGGCACCATCGAGACCCGGATGAGTGGCCGCCGGGTGCCGAGCGCGCTGACGACCCCCGAGGCGCCGCAGCTCCACGCCCTGTTCGCCGTGATGCTCGAGCAGGGGATCGACACCGTCGTCATGGAGGTGTCCAGCCACGCGCTGTCGCTCGGCCGTGTCGACGGGGTCCGCTTCGATGTGGGCGCGTTCACGAACCTCTCCCAGGACCACCTGGACTTCCACCGCGACTTCGAGGACTATTTCGCCGCCAAGGCACGGCTCTTCGCGGCCGATTCGTCCGTCCACGCCCAGCACGCCGTCATCTGCGTCGACGACGTGTGGGGGCAGCGGATGGCCGACGTCGCCCGCGGCGCGCACTCGATGGTGACGACCGTCGCCACCACGCCGGAGAGCGAGGGCGCGGTGTGGACGGCAGGGCCGGCGACGGTGTCACCTTCGGGTTCGCAGACCTTCGCGCTCACCACGGCCGAGGGCACGACGCTCGACGTGGAGCTCCGTCTGCCGGGGCAGTACAACGTCGCCAACGCGTCCCTCGCCGTCGCGCTGTGCGCGGCGCTGGGTGTCGATCCGCGCGACGCCGCCCGGGGCATCGCCGGGGTCGACGTGCCGGGCCGGGTGCAGCGGATCGACCGGGGGCAGGATTTCCTCGCCGTCGTCGACTACGCGCACAAGCCCGCAGCGGTCGAGGCCGTGATCGCGACGCTGCGCGAGCAGGTACGCGGTCGCGTCGCCGTCGTCGTGGGTGCGGGCGGCGATCGCGACGCAGGAAAGCGGCCACTGATGGGCGCCGCGGCAGCCCGCGGAGCCGACCTGCTGATCATCACGGACGACAACCCCCGCACCGAGGATCCGGCGAAGATCAGGGCCGCGGTCCGCGAGGGCGCTCTCGGGGTGCCCGAATCCGAGCGGGGACAGGTGTGGGAAGTAGCGGACCGAGCGAAGGCGATCGCCGACGCCGTCGGCTGGGCGCAGGCAGGCGACGTGGTTCTGGTCGCAGGCAAGGGACACGAGATCGGTCAGGAGATACACGGGGTGAAGTACCCATTTGACGACCGCGACGTACTGGGCGACGCGATCGAGCGACAGGTCGGAGGAGCGCGATGATTCCGATGACACTCGCTCGCATCGCCGAGATCGTGGGTGGCGAACTGCACGACGTCACCGACCCGTCGGCCGAGGTGACGGGAACGGTCGAGTTCGACTCGCGGAAGGTCACCGCCGGGGGACTGTTCCTGGCACTGCCCGGCGCCCGCGTCGACGGCCACGATCACGCGGCCTCGGCAGTCGAGGCCGGCGCGGTCGCGGTCCTGGCGGCGCGCCCGGTCGGCGTCCCCGCCGTCGTCGTCACCCCGACACCGAGCGACATCCCGAGCAAGGCGATGGCACTCGAGCACGACACCGACGGATCGGGCGCCGCCGTGCTCGCGGCCCTCGCGAAGCTCGCGCGCGCCTCCGTCGACGACCTCACCGCGAAGGGGCTCACCGTCGTCGGCGTCACCGGATCGGCGGGGAAGACGTCGACGAAGGATCTGCTCGCCGCCGTCCTGCGCCCCCTCGGCCCCGTCGTCGCGCCGCCCGGATCGTTCAACAACGAACTGGGCCACCCGTGGACCGCGCTCCGCGCGGACGCGGAGACGGGATTCCTGGTTCTGGAGATGTCGGCCCGCGACCGCGGCCACATCGCCTCCCTCGCGAACATTGCGCCCCCGAAGATCGGGGTCGTCCTCAACGTGGGAACGGCGCACCTCGGCGAATTCGGTTCGCGTGAGGCGATCGCCGTCGCCAAGGGTGAGCTCGCGGAGTCGCTGCCCCCGGCGGACGAGGGTGGCGTCGCGATCCTCAACGCAGACGATCCGCTGGTGGCGGCCATGGCCCCGCGCACGTCGGCCCGGGTGGTCCTCGTCGGCCGGTCGGAGTCCGCGCACGTGCGGGCCACCGACATCGTGCTCGACGAGAAGGCAAGGGCGCGTTTCACTCTCACGGCGCCGGCGGGCAGTGTCGCCGTCGAGCTCGCCGTACACGGCGAACACCAGGTCGGCAACGCGCTCGCCGCGGCGGCGGTGGCGCTCGAATGCGGGGCGGACCTCGAGCAGATCGCGCAGGCTCTCTCCGGTGCCGCCGCGGTCTCGGCGCGCCGGATGGACGTCCGCGACCGGCCGGACGGTGTGACCGTCGTCAACGATTCGTACAACGCGAACCCCGACTCGATGCGGGCGGCTCTGAAGGCGCTGGTGTCGATGGCCAGGACGGGCCGGGGGGCGGCGCGCCGGAGTTGGGCGGTGCTCGGAGAAATGGCCGAGCTGGGTCCAGAATCAGTGGTCGAACACGACGCCATCGGCAGATTCGCGGTCCGGCTGGACGTGAGCAGGCTGATCATCGTCGGAACCGGCAGGCCCGCCCGCGCCATGCACCAGGGTGCGGTCATGGAAGGTTCGTGGGGTGAGGAGTCGATCCTCGTCCCCGACATCGCCGGTGCGGTCGCATTGCTCGAAGCGGAACTGGCGCCGGGTGACCTGGTGCTGGTCAAGGCGTCGCAGTCCATCGGATTGTGGGAGGTTGCGGACACGGTGTTGGCGGGAAGCACGGGACAGAAGGGTTCGGAGGCTACGCGGTGAGACAGATCCTCTTCGCGGCGGGCATCGCGCTCGCCGTCTCGATTCTGCTGACCCCCGTTCTCATCAAGGCCTTCTCCCGTCAGGGGTTCGGCCAGGAGATCCGTGTCGAAGGTCCGGCGAGCCACCAGTCGAAGCGCGGCACCCCGACGATGGGTGGCGTCGCCATCCTCGCCGGACTGTGGGCCGGCTACTGGGGTTCGCATCTGATCGGCATCGGCTACAACGCGGACGGGCCGTCGGCTTCGGGACTGCTGGTTCTCGGTCTCACGACGGCGCTCGGCGGGGTCGGGTTCCTCGACGACTTCATCAAGATCCGCAAGCAGCGCAACCTCGGTCTGAACAAGACCGCGAAGCTTGTCGGACAGCTGATCGCGGCAGTGGCATTCGGCATTCTCGCGCTGCAGTTCCGGGGCGCGAACGACCTCACCCCCGGCAGTGAGCACCTGTCGTACGTGCGTGACATCGCCACGGTCACGATGGGCTCCGTCGTGTTCGTCGCGTTCTGCTATCTGCTGGTGAGCGCGTGGTCGAACGCGGTCAATCTCACCGACGGACTCGACGGTCTCGCTGCCGGTTCCATGAGCCTGGTGCTGGGCGCGTACGTGATCATCACGTTCTGGCAGTACCGCAACGCGTGCGAGACGAGCCCCGGCAAGGGCTGCTACGACGTCCGCGATCCGCTCGACCTCGCCCTGATATGCGCGGCCGGTGCCGGTGCGTGCATCGGGTTCCTGTGGTGGAACGCGGCGCCCGCCAAGATCTTCATGGGCGACACCGGTTCGCTGGCACTCGGCGGCATGCTCGCCGGACTGTCGATCACGACGCGCACCGAACTGCTGATGGTCGTGATCGGCGCGCTGTTCGTCGCCGAGGCGGCATCGGTGGTGATTCAGGTCGCGGTGTTCCGGTCGAGCCGAAGACGGGTGTTCCGGATGGCTCCGTTCCACCACCACTTCGAACTCGCCGGGTGGGCGGAAACCACGGTGATCATCCGGTTCTGGTTGCTGGCCGCCATCGCCTCCGCGATCGGGCTCGCGCTGTTCTACAGCGAGTACCTGGCAGCGATCGGGGGCTGACGACGTGGCAGAGGAACACGGCGGGCTCGACTGGTTGCGGGGTCGCAGCGTCCTCGTCGCCGGTGCGGGTGTCTCCGGCCGGGCCACCATCGAACCTCTTCGTGACCTCGGTGCGCTCGTCACCGTCACCGACGCGAACGTCGACGCTCTCGCCGAGTGCGCGCGACTCGGCGCCGCGACCGTCCCGATCGACGATCTGCTCGCCGAGCGGGACCGGGTCGCCGAGTTCGCGCTGGTCGTGACGAGCCCGGGGTTCCGCCCGGACGCGCCGCTGCTCTCGCTCGCCGCCGGGGACGGGGTGCCGATCTGGGGCGACATCGAGTTCTCCTGGCACGTGGACCGGGCCGGGCTCTACGGCCCGCCCCGGCGGTGGCTGGTGGTCACCGGCACCAACGGCAAGACCACGACGACCTCGATGCTGCAGTCCGTCCTCGAGGCGGCCGAGTTGCCGAGTCTGGCCTGCGGCAACATCGGGTTGCCGGTACTCGACGCCCTGCGGCGGACCGAACCCCGGGCGGAGGTGCTGGCGGTCGAACTCTCGTCGTTCCAGCTGCACTGGGCGCCGTCGGTCCGGCCGACCGCAGGCGCGATCCTCAACATCGCCGAAGATCATCTGGACTGGCACGGCGGGATGCAGCCGTACATCGATGCGAAGGCCCGCGCCCTGACCGGTGAGGTCGCGGTACTGGGCCTCGACGACGAGGTCGCGTCCTCTCTCTTCTCCTCGTCCCTCGCCGTCCGGACCCTGGGTTTCCGGCTGGGTGTGCCTGCGCCGGGCGAACTGGGTGTCGAGGACGGGTATCTCGTCGACCGCGCGTTCGCGGATCGTGAGCGGCTGGCCCCGGCCGCGGGGATCACCCCGCCCGGGCCTGCCGGACTGATGGATGCCCTGGCCGCGGCAGCTCTGGCCCGGGCGATCGGAGTTCCGCCGGACGCCGTCGCCGCAGGCCTGGCCGCCCACGTCGTGGGCCCGCACCGTGCGGCACACGTCGCCGAGGTCGGGGGAGTGACGTTCGTCGACGACTCCAAGGCCACCAACCCGCATGCTGCTCGCCCGTCGATCCTCGCCCACGAGCGGGTGGTGTGGATCGCCGGTGGTCTGCTGAAGGGTGCGCGGGTGGACGACCTCGTTCGGGAGGTGGCCGGTCGTCTCGCCGGCGCCGTCCTGCTGGGCCGCGATGCGATGCAGATCGCAGAGTCCCTTGCGCGACACGCCCCCGAGGTTCCCGTGGTCACTGTCGAAACGGGAGACGATGCAGGTGTGAGTGCAGTCCCGCAGACCGCGACGCACCGGGTGGTGCTGCCGGCGGACACCGACAGCGACGCCGTGATGGGTGTCGTCGTGCGCGAAGCGGCTGCGCTGGCAACGGCAGGGGATTCCGTCGTCCTGGCGCCCGCGGCGGCCTCGCTCGACATGTTCGACAGTTACGGTCACCGGGGGCGCAGCTTCGCGGACGCCGTCGGCGGGCTCGACGAGTCGGACATCTCCAGGACGCTGCGATGACCTCCGCCGGAGCCCGCACCCGCCGCGTCCCCGAGGGACAGAGGTCCCCGGCCCGCGCGGCGGCCGGCCCCGGGGTGGCGAAGCGTGCACCGTCGAGTCCCCGCACGCGCACGGCACCTCCGCGCGGCCCACGCACCCGGATCGGGGCCTGGCTGTCGCGGCCTCTGGCGTCGTTCCACCTCGTGGTCACGATCGCATTTCTGCTGACGGTCCTCGGCCTGGTGATGGTGCTGTCGTCCTCGAGCGTCGAGGCCTACGCCTCCGACGGTTCGGCGTACACCCTCTTCACCCGGCAGGCGCTGTTCGCGGCTCTCGGACTCGGCCTGTTCTACGCGGCGCTGCAGATCCCGGTCCGGGTGATGCGCGCCCTGTCGTTCCCGGCCTTCGCGGTCACGATCATCCTGCTGGTCCTGGTCCTCATACCCGGCATCGGCACGGTGTCCCAGGGCACCCGCGGCTGGTTCGTCGTCGCCGGATTCTCGTTGCAGCCCGCCGAGCTCACCAAGATCGCGCTGGCCGTGTGGGGTGCGCACATCCTGGCGTCGCGGCGCAGCGACATCTCCAGTATCCGGGACATGCTCGTTCCGCTGGTGCCGGCCGCGCTCGTCGCGTTCGTCCTGATCATCCTGCAGCCCGACCTCGGTACGACGGTGTCGCTGGCGATCATCCTGATGGCGCTGCTGTGGTTCGCGGGCCTGCCGCTGAAGCTGTTCATCGCCATCGTCGGCACCGGTTTCGGCGGGATCGTGATCCTCGCGCTCACCGCCGGCTACCGTTCCGCTCGCGTGCGCGAGTTCCTCAATCCCGGTTCCGACCCGCAGGGCATCGGGTACCAGTCGCGGCAGGCGATGTATTCGCTCGCGGACGGCGGGATCCTCGGACGCGGGCTGGGGCAGAGCCGCGCGAAGTGGAGCTACCTGCCGAACGCCCACAACGACTTCATCTTCGCCATCATCGGCGAGGAGCTCGGATATCTCGGCGGCGCCGCCGTCCTCGGCCTGTTCGGTCTGTTCGTGTACACGGGCCTGCGCATCGCGGCCCGATCCGCCGACCCGTTCCTGCGCCTGCTCACCGGAACGGCGACGGTGTGGATCACCGGACAGGCGTTCATCAACGTCGGATACGTGATCGGGTTGCTGCCCGTCACCGGTCTGCAGTTGCCGCTGGTGTCGGCCGGTGGAACGTCGACGGCCACCACACTGTTCATGTTCGGCCTCGTCGCCAACGCGGCGCGGCACGAACCGGAGGCGGTCGCGGCGCTGCACTCCGGGCAGGACGGCCCGTTCGGTCGTCTCCTGCGGCTCCGCAAGCCGGAGGCGTATTCGCCGGTGCGGGCCGACGCGGCGCGCGCCGAGGCGGTGCGCCGAGCCGAAGCCCGCAGGCGGGCCGGCCGCGAGATGGCCCCGCGGACCCGCAGCGTCACATACGAGAAGGGCCGCCCCGAACGCGGCAAGGGCCGCACCCCCGAACGGGGTGCACGTCAACAGCGAAGCTCGGGTGGCCGAGCAGGAGAGCGAGGATTTCGTAGGTGAACGGCGACAAGTCCACCCTGTCGGTGATCGTGGCCGGTGGTGGTACCGCCGGGCACATCGAACCGGCTCTGGCAGTGGCCGATGCGATCAAGGCGATCGACGACACCGCGGTGGTGACCGCTCTGGGCACGGCGCGCGGCCTCGAAACCACCCTGGTTCCCGAGCGGGGCTACCCGCTCGAGCTCATTCCGCCGGTGCCGCTGCCCCGTAAACCCACCCTCGACCTGCTGCGGCTTCCCGGCCGGGTGCGCGCGTCGGTGCGCCGCACCCGCGAAGTGCTCGACGCGACCGGCGCCGACGTCGTCGTCGGATTCGGCGGGTACGTCGCGCTGCCCGCATATCTGGCGGCCGGCCGCGGACTGCTCCGCCGCAGGCGCCGCATTCCGATCGTGGTGCACGAGGCGAACGCCAGCGCCGGGATCGCGAACAAGATCGGTGCCCGACGCGCCGCCCGGGTCCTGGCCGCGGTCGCCGGTTCCGGAGTCTCCGCGCGCGGCCGCGCGGACGCGGAGATCCTCGGGATCCCGGTCCGGGCATCGATCACCGGTCTCGACCGGGCCGCCCTGCGGGCGGAGGCACGCGCACACTTCGGCCTTCCCGCCGACGGTCCCGTGCTGCTCGTCTTCGGCGGTTCGCAGGGCGCGCGGTCGCTCAACGAGGCCGTGTCGGGCGCGGCGGAGTCGCTCGCCGCGGCCGGTGTGGCCGTTCTGCACGCGCACGGACCGAAGAACAGCCTCGACGTTCCCGTGACACCGGGCGGCCCGCCGTACGTGGCCGTTCCCTACCTGTCGCGGATGGATCTCGCCTACTCGGCCGCGGACGCGGTGATCTGCCGGTCGGGTGCGATGACGGTGGCGGAGGTGTCGGCGGTGGGACTTCCCGCGGTGTACGTGCCGCTGCCGCACGGCAACGGGGAGCAGGAACTGAACGCGCGACCGGTGGTCGCCGCCGGAGGTGGAATGATTGTCGCCGACGGAGACCTGTCCGCCGGATTCGTCGCGGAGACCGTGATCCCGCTGCTGCGCGACCCCGCACAGCTCGAGGAGATGGGGCGACGTGCGGCCGGCGCGGGTCACCGTAGCGCAGCCACCGAGGTTGCGCGCATCGTGCTCGACGTGGCCGCGCTGACAAGGGGAACCCGATGACCGACCTGCCCGCGGAGTTGGAACGTGTCCACATGGTCGGGATCGGCGGCGCCGGAATGTCCGGAATCGCGCGGATCCTGCTGGCCAGGGGAGGGCAGGTGTCCGGATCGGACGCCAAGGAGAGCCGCGGCGTCCTCGCGCTGCGTGCCCGCGGCGCGCACGTCCGCATCGGCCACGACGCCGGCGCACTCGACCTCCTCCCCGGCGGCCCGACCGTCGTGGTCACCACCCACGCCGCGATCCCCAAGGACAACCCGGAACTCGTGGAAGCGGCCCGGCGCGGGATTCCCGTGATCCTGCGACCCGCGGTGCTGGCCTCGCTGATGCAGGGGCACCGCACCCTGCTGGTGTCGGGCACCCACGGCAAGACGTCGACCACGTCGATGCTGGTGGTGGCGCTGCAGCACTGCGGTTTCGATCCGTCGTTCGCGGTCGGCGGCGAACTCAACGAGGCCGGAACCAACGCCCACCACGGCAGCGGCGACGTGTTCGTCGCGGAGGCCGACGAGAGTGACGGTTCGCTGCTCCAGTACGAACCGGACGTCGTCGTCGTCACCAACGTCGAAGCCGACCACCTCGACTACTTCGGCAGCACCGAGGCGTACATCCAGGTGTTCGACGATTTCGCGGCACGTCTGTCGCCCGGTGGTCTGCTCGTCGCCTGTCTCGACGATCCGGGGTCCGCGGCGCTCGCGCAGCGGGTGGCGGCGCGGGGACTGCCCGGTGTGCGGGTGCTGGGATACGGCAGCGCCGAGTACGCCGACGGGGCCTTCGCTCCCGTCGACGGCGTCGAGGTCGGCGCGCGACTGCTGAGCTTCGAGGCCAGGGACGTCGGCGGAGTCCTGCAGTTCCAGCTGGCAGGCGAGCAGTCGCCGAGGACGGTCCGGATGGGTGTGCCCGGCAGGCACATGGCCCTCAACGCGCTGGCCGCTCTCCTCGCCGCCCGGGAGGCGGGCGCCGACGTGGACGAGATCCTCGAAGGCATCGCCGGATTCGGGGGAGTGCACCGCCGGTTCCAGTTCACCGGCCGCGAGCACGGGGTCCGCGTGTTCGACGACTACGCGCATCATCCGACGGAGGTGCGTGCCGTGCTCGGCGCCGCCGCCGATCTGGTGCGCCAGCCCCACGAGGCCGACCGCCGCGAATCGGAGGATTCGGTGCGCAGCGGCAAGGTCATCGTGGTGTTCCAGCCCCACCTGTATTCCCGGACAGCAACATTCGCGGAAGAGTTCGGGCACGCGCTCGACCTCGCCGACGAGGTCGTGGTCCTCGACGTGTACGGCGCGCGGGAAGAACCGCTCCCCGGCGTCAGCGGCGCCCTGGTCGCGCTGTCGGTGTCGAAGCCGGTGCACTACCAGCCGGACCTGTCGCAGGCGCCGCGGCAGGTCGCGGCGCTCGCGTCCCCCGGGGACGTGGTGATCACCATGGGTGCCGGTGACGTGACGATGCTCGGCAACCAGATCCTCGACGCTCTGCGTGCGGCTCCGCACCACCACCCGTCGCGATGACGCGGGAGCGTCGGGGCCGGTCCGAGCGGCCGGACCGCCCTGTCCGCCGCGACGTCCAGCGCAGTCCGCGGCCCGGGGGTGCGGCCGGTGCCCGCGCGGCGGCGAGCGATCGGACGTCCTCGCGCCGGCGCACCTCGACGGTCACCGACCCCGGAACCCGGCGCACCCGCGAATCGGCTTCGGCGGCACGGAAGTCCGCCGCGGTGGAGACGCCGCGGCGGCCGTGGTACCGGCGGCCGTCGGTGATGGGCGTCGTCGGCGTCGTCGTGGTCGTGGCCCTCGGTCTCGTCGCCTGGTTCACGCCGCTGCTGTCGGTGCGGGAGACGGACGTCGCGGGGGCGACGTCGATTTCCGGGGAGCAGATTCGCCAGGTGCTGGCGGTGCCGCAGGGGCAGCCGTTGCTGCGTGTCGACACGGAGGGTGCCGCTCAGCGGGTCGCCGCGATCCCGAAGGTGGCGTCCGCGCGCGTCCAGCGGGTGTACCCGTCCACCATCCGGGTGACGGTAACCGAGCGGGTGCCGGTCGTGTTCGTCGACAGCCCCGGCGGTACCCATCTCCTCGACGCGGAGGCCGTGGACTACGAGATCGCACCGCCGCCGCCCGGGGTGCCGCGTCTGGTGACGGAGTCGCCGGGGTGGGGCGACCCGTCGACGGAGGCGGCGATCGAGGTGCTGGAGTCGATGCCGCCGCAGCTGCGCGGTCAGGTGGGACAGGTTGCGGCGAAGTCGATTTCGGATATCTCGGTGACGCTGCTCGACGGCCGGATCGTGGTGTGGGGCGGTACGGAGAAGTCCGAGCGCAAGGCTGCGGTCACCCTGCCGCTGCTCACCCAGCCCGGGCAGACCTACGACGTATCGAGTCCCGACCTGCCGACGGTGCGGTGACGGGTGGTGACCCGGATGCGAAAGAGTTGCGGGCGAGTTCGTCAAATAACTCGGCGCGTCTCGGCGCGCCTAATGGCGTATCCCTGTGCCGGTGCATAGCGTTTCGCTCTAGTCGAGCAGCACTTGACATAACCGTAACCCTATGGTTGAGGTTGAGGGTTCAGGCTGGACCGATCTGTACGAAAGCGTGATACACACTCATGGAAGGCGAGAGCCGATGACGCCCCCGCACAACTACCTCGCCGTAATAAAGGTCGTCGGCATCGGCGGCGGCGGCGTGAACGCAGTCAACCGGATGATCGAGCAGGGACTCAAGGGAGTCGAGTTCATTGCCGTCAACACCGACGCGCAAGCGCTGCTGATGAGTGACGCCGACGTCAAGCTCGACGTCGGCCGGGAACTCACCCGCGGGCTCGGCGCCGGCGCGGATCCCGAAGTCGGCCGCAAGGCCGCAGAAGACCACAAGGACGAGATCGAGGAAGTCCTCAAGGGCGCCGACATGGTGTTCGTGACCGCAGGCGAGGGCGGCGGCACGGGTACGGGTGGCGCACCGGTCGTCGCGAGTATCGCGCGCAAGCTCGGAGCCCTCACCGTCGGTGTCGTCACCCGCCCCTTCTCCTTCGAGGGCAAGCGCCGCGGCGGCCAGGCCGACACCGGTATCCAGTCGCTGCGCGAATCGTGCGACACCCTCATCGTGATCCCGAACGACCGCCTCCTGCAACTCGGCGACGCCGCCGTCAGCCTCATGGACGCGTTCCGCAGCGCCGACGAGGTCCTGCTCAACGGTGTCCAGGGCATCACCGACCTCATCACCACCCCCGGATTGATCAACGTCGACTTCGCCGACGTCAAGGGCGTCATGTCCGGCGCGGGTAGCGCGCTGATGGGCATCGGATCCTCGCGCGGCGAGGGCCGGGCCATCAAGGCCGCGGAATCGGCGATCAACTCTCCGCTGCTCGAGGCGTCGATGGAGGGTGCGCGCGGCGTGCTGCTCTCGATCGCCGGTGGCAGCGACCTCGGCCTGTTCGAGATCAACGAGGCGGCGTCGCTGGTGCAGGAAGCCGCCCACATCGACGCCAACATCATCTTCGGCACCGTCATCGACGATTCGCTCGGCGACGAGGTGCGGGTCACCGTCATCGCCGCCGGGTTCGACGGCGGCGCCCCCGCCCGCCGGCCGGTCGAGTCGGGCGCTGCCGGTCGCAGCGCCATCGGAGCCGGGCGGGCAGGCGAGGTAGGACAGTCCGCCGAGCAGCAGCACAGCGAGCCGATGTCGGTGACCCGAGAGACGATCAGCTCCCACCAGAGCCCGAGCAGTCTCCCGCCACTGCCGGGAAACGGTCAGTCCCGCGCGGTGCCGGTGTCCGACGAGGAGGGTGAAGACGAAGTCGACGTGCCCTCCTTCATGCGTCGTTGAGCTCACCGTCCGCCCCCGATTTCAGGGTTCGCCGGGTCGTCACCACCCGTGCCGGAGGGCACTCCGTCGCACCGTACGACACGTTCAACCTCGGTGATCACGTCGGCGACGATCCGGCCGCGGTGGAGGCCAACCGGCGTCGACTGGCAGACAACATCGGCGTGGCCTTCGACCATCTGGTCTGGATGGAGCAGATCCACAGTCGCACCGTGACCGTGGTCGACGGCCCCACCGACGCGCCGGTGCCCGCCACGGACGCGCTGGTGACGACGGTGCCGGGGCTCGCGCTCGCGACCCTCAGCGCCGACTGCGTCCCGGTGCTGCTGTCCGACGACGAGGCCGGGGTGATCGCCGCCGTCCACGCCGGCCGGATCGGTGCCCGCATCGGCATCGTCCCGCGGGTGCTCGACGTCATGGTCGAGCAGGGGGCGCGGCTCGACCGGATCGGCGCGTTCCTGGGTCCGGCGGCGAGCGGCCGACAGTACGAGGTCCCCGCGGCGATGCAGGCGGACGTCGAGAAGTTCCTTCCCGGCAGCGCCACCCGCACCGTCAAGGGCACCCCCGGCCTGGACCTGCGGGCCGGCCTGCGGAAGCAGCTGCTCGACGCGGGTGTCGCGGGAGTGGCGGAGGATCCGCGCTGCACCATCGAGGACCAGACACTGTTCAGTCATCGCAGGCAGGCCCCGACCGGTCGGCTCGCGGCGGTGATCTGGATGGATACTGGGCAAGACAGCGTGTGACGAGTGCCGCCGGTGGCGGCGAGGGATTCGGTGTGGGAGTGGAAACGATGAGCAGGGTCGGGGAGATCGAGACTGCGCTCGGCGCCGTGCGCGCACGGCTCGACGCGGCGTGCCGGGACGCCGGCCGCGACCCCGCGGAAGTGTCGCTGCTGCCCGTCACCAAGTTCTTCCCCGAATCCGACGCGCGGATCCTGTACGACCTCGGGTGCCGCGAGTTCGGGGAGTCACGGGAGCAGGAGGCCACGGCCAAGATCGCGGAGTTCCGGACCGCGGTGACGGATCCGTCGGTGCGGTGGCACATGATCGGACACCTCCAGCGCAACAAGGCGAAGGCCGTCGCGCACTGGGCGTATGCCATCCACTCGGTGGACAGCGAACGCCTCGTCGGCGCCCTCGGTCGCGCGGCGACCACGGCACTCGAGGCGGGGGAGCGGCCCGAGCCGCTGCGGGTGCTGCTGCAGGTCAGTCTGGACGGCGATCCGCAGCGCGGCGGTGCCGCGATCGCCGACCTCGAACATCTTGCCGCGCAGGTGCAGTCGTCGCCGGGACTCGAATACCGCGGGCTGATGGCGGTTCCGCCGATCGATGCCGACCCGGATGCGGCGTTCGAGGAACTGGAGAAGATACACGCGCGGCTGAGGCGCGACCATCCTGATGCGACGGAACTCTCGGCGGGCATGACGAATGATCTCGAGCACGCTGTCCGACACGGGTCGACGTGCGTGCGTGTCGGAACCGCGCTGTTGGGTTCGAGGCCTATAACCTCGAAATAGATCGCCCAGGTGATCGCCAACCCGTCCACACCGCTGCGACCGGTCGCAGTTGGATCCTGTCCGCCGCGCCAAGGAAGGTCGATCAATGAGCAGTCTGCACAAGTTCAAGGCTTACTTCGGCATGGTTCCCCTCGACGACTACGAGGACGAGTACCTGGACGAGCCGGAACCTGCCCGCAGGCCCGCTCGACCGGCCCGCGACAGTGGACGTGATCCCTACCTCGACCGCGACGACCGTGACTTCGCCGAACCGGCCTTCAGTAAGGCTGCCTACGCTCCCGGCCGCCGGGACGACCTCGACGACGACTTCGACCGGTACGACGGCCCCCGGCACTCGTCCCGGGTGGAACCCGTGGCCGTCCGGTCGGCCCGTCCCAGCGCGAGCGGTGCGGTGCGCGGCAGCACCCGCGGTGCGCTGGCCGTCGACACGCGGTCCGAGCGGGTGGAGAGTCGTCGCGGACCCCTCTTCGACGAGGGCGGCCCGCTGTCCAAGATCACCACGCTGCGCCCCCGCGACTACGGGGAGGCCCGCACGATCGGCGAGCGGTTCCGTGACGGCACTCCCGTCATCATGGACCTCGTCGAGATGAGCAACGCCGACGCCAAGCGCCTCGTCGATTTCGCTGCCGGGTTGGCATTCGCGCTGCGCGGGTCCTTCGACAAGGTGGCCACGAAGGTGTTCTTGCTCTCACCCGCAGACATCGACGTGTCCGCCGAGGAGCGTCGCCGCATCGCGGAAACCGGCTTCTACAGCCAGAAGTAAACCGGGGAGCGGGGAAAACGACCATCGGGATCCGAACGTCCGAAACGACGCGGGCCGCGGCGGCTGTGGCGGAGAAAGCCCTGGCCACGCGGCTCGTTTTGATCGGCCGGACATTCTCAGGCAGAGTGAAGGTGTGGCCTTGTTCTCGGTGATCTACTTGATACTGTTTGTCTTTTGGCTGCTACTCATCGGCAGAATCATTGTCGAGTTCGTACGGACCTTCGCACGAGACTGGCGGCCAACCGGCGTCGTGGTCGTCATTCTCGAGGCGATTTTTACGGTCACCGATCCACCGGTCAAACTGCTACGGCGGTTGATCCCCCCGATCAATCTCGGTGGGGTGCGGTTGGATCTATCCATCATGGTCTTGCTGTTCATCGTCTTCATCCTGATGTCGATCGTTCAGGGACAAGCGCGTGCTACGGGTCTGGTGTGACAGAATGGACCCCATTGATCCAGTCTTGTTTCACCGTTACGTAGACTGCGCTGTAACTGAATGCTTGCTAGACCGCCAAATGACGCGTGAAGGGATCCTTCCATGCCGCTGACTCCCGCTGATGTGCACAATGTCGCGTTCAGCAAGCCACCGATCGGTAAGCGGGGCTACAACGAAGACGAAGTCGATGCGTTTCTCGACCTCGTCGAGCAAGAGTTGTCGCGCCTGATCGAGGAGAACGCCGACCTTCGGCAGCGAGTAGGGGAGCTCGACAAGGAGCTCGCCGATGCGAAGAAGGCTCCACGCCCTGCGTCCGCGGCACAGACTCCCGCTCCCAAGGCGGAGCCGGCTCGCGTCGTCGAGCAGCCCAAGGCTCCCGCGCCGGCACCGGCTCCCGCCGCTGCTGCTGCGGCAGCCCCCGCGCAGGGCGCCGACGCTCACATGCAGGCCGCCAAGGTTCTGGGTCTCGCCCAGGAGATGGCGGACCGCCTCACGAGTGACGCGAAGACGGAGTCCGAGCAGCTGCTCGGCAACGCGCGCACCAACTCGGAGCAGCTGGTCAGCGATGCGCGGACCCGTTCCGAGACGATGATCGCGGACGCCCGCCAGAAGTCGGAAGCACTGATCACCGACGCTCAGACCCGTTCCGAGACCCAGCTGCGCCAGGCCAAGGAGAAGGCCGACGCGCTGCAGGCGGACGCGGAGAAGAAGCACACCGAGATCATGGCGACGATCAACCAGCAGCGTTCCGTGCTGGAGGGCCGTATCGAGCAGCTCAAGACGTTCGAGCGCGAGTACCGGGTGCGCCTGAAGTCGTACCTGGAGTCGCAGCTCGAAGAGCTGGAGCAGCGGGGATCCGCGGTTCCGGTGGACGGCGGTCAGGATTCGTTCGCGCAGGGTGGATCGCAGTCCAATTACAGCCAGTCCTACGCCAAGGGCAATAGCTGACTGAGCGCGCGGTAGTTGCCCAGCCAGCGGCCCGGATAGAGGTTGAGCCGTGCTGGTCGTGACACTCGCTCTTGCAGCGGTGGGGTTCGCTCTCCTGGTGGTGGCTCTCATGACCGGTTCGGTCGTGTGGGCCTGGGGATGTATCGTAGTGTGCGTCGCCGGAGCGGTCCTGCTGCTCGTCAGCGCCCTCGCGGGCAAGAAGGCGGCGGCGGTGCCCGGGCAACCCGCGAGCGGTGTCCCCGGTGAACGTGGTCCCGCACGGGACACGGACACGACGCCCGGATCCGACGAGGGCGACTGAGCTGCCGCACGCCGGTGGCGGCTAGACTGCATTCAGCGAGTAATTCAGTAACCGAGTTTCGCGGCGACGATCCGGCCATCACCGGGGAGCCTTCGGAAGAACGGCCGGCACGCCGGCTCAGTAGAACCGAACGGGTGGGCCCGTCACAGCCCGGCACCGAGAGGCGCCCTCCGGGGTGCAAGCGGGGTGGTACCGCGGTGGTGACGCAGGAGGCGTCTCCGTCGTCCCCGTGCCGAGTACGTCAGGCACGAGGAGATCGCGGTGACCGACACCAGCAACGTGACCAGCAGCAACGAGTCCTACCCCAAGGTCGACTACGGCGTCTCGCAGGATGCGGGTGTCCGGTTCCCTCAGATCGAGCAGCGTGTGCTGGCCGGCTGGGACGAGGACGACACCTTCCGGGCGTCGGTCGCCCAGCGCGACGACGCGCCCGAGTTCGTGTTCTACGACGGTCCGCCCTTCGCGAACGGTCTCCCGCACTACGGCCACCTCCTGACGGGGTACGTCAAGGACCTGATCCCGCGGTTCCAGACCATGCGCGGCAACAAGGTCGAGCGCCGATTCGGCTGGGACTGCCATGGTCTGCCCGCCGAACTCGAGGCCGAGAAGCAACTCGGCATCAAGGACAAGTCCGAGATCGACGTCATGGGTCTCGAGAAGTTCAACGAGTACTGCAAGTCCTCCGTGCTGCGCTACACGGACGAGTGGCGTGACTACGTCACCCGTCAGGCCCGGTGGGTCGATTTCGACAACGACTACAAGACACTCGACCTCGACTTCATGGAGTCGGTCATGTGGGCGTTCAAGGAATTGTTCGACAAGGGCCTGATCTACCAGGGCTTCCGTGTGCTGCCGTACAGCTGGTACGAGCAGACGCCGCTGTCCAACCAGGAGACCCGGCTCGACGACGCGTACAAGATGCGCCAGGATCCCGCCGTCACGGTCGACATGCCGCTGCACGGCGAGGGCCCGCTCGACGGCGCCAACGCGATCATCTGGACCACGACGCCGTGGACGCTGCCGTCCAACCTCGCTGTCGCGGTGCACCCGGACATCGACTACGTCCAGGTGACGGGCGCCGACGGTAAGCGCTACGTGCTCGCCAAGGATCGGCTGGGGCACTACGCCCGCGAACTCGGTGAGACGCCCGAGGTGCTGTCCGAGCACAAGGGTTCGGACCTCGTCGGGCTCCGCTACGACCCGCCGTTCGACTTCTTCGTCGGTCACGAGAACGCGCACCGCGTCATCTCCGCCGACTACGTCACCACCGAGTCCGGTACCGGAATCGTCCACCTCGCACCGGCTTTCGGTGAAGAGGATATGGAGTACTGCGCGGCGAACGGGATCGAGATCGTGCAGCCGCTCGACCCGGGCGGCAAGTTCACGGCGATGGTGCCGCCCTACGAGGGTCTCCAGGTGTTCGACGCGAACCCGGTGATCATCAAGGACCTCAAGGCTGCTGGAAAGTTGCTGCGGCACGAGACGATCGAGCACTCGTACCCGCACAGCTGGCGCAGCGGGCAGCCGCTGATCTACATGGCGGTCCCGTCGTGGTTCGTCGCGGTCACCAAGTTCCGCGACCGCATGGTGGAGCTGAACCAGGACATCACGTGGGTGCCCGAGCACATCCGCGACGGCCAGTTCGGCAAGTGGCTCGAGGGTGCCCGCGACTGGAACATCAGCCGCAACCGGTACTGGGGCAGCCCGATTCCGGTGTGGGTGTCCGACGACCCGGCGTACCCGCGCACCGATGTGTACGGCTCGCTCGACGAACTCGAACGCGACTTCGGTGTGCGGCCGACGGATCTGCACCGGCCGATGATCGACGATCTGGTGCGCCCGAACCCGGACGACCCGACCGGGAAGTCGATGATGCGGCGTGTGCCGGAGGTCCTCGACTGCTGGTTCGAGTCCGGGTCCATGCCCTACGCGCAGGTGCACTACCCGTTCGAGAACCGTGAGTGGTTCGACAGTCACTTCCCGGGCGATTTCATCGTCGAGTACAACGGGCAGACCCGCGGCTGGTTCTACACGCTGCACGTGCTGGCGACGGCGCTGTTCGATCGTCCCGCCTTCAAGACCGTTGCGGCCCACGGCATCGTCCTGGGCGAAGACGGACTGAAGATGAGCAAGTCCAAGGGCAACTACCCGGACGTGAAGGAGGTGTTCGAGCGCGACGGCTCGGACGCCATGCGCTGGTTCCTCATGTCCTCGCCGATCCTGCGCGGCGGAAACCTCGTCGTCACCGAACAGGGCATCCGCGAGGGTGTCCGGCAGGCGCTGCTGCCGCTGTGGAACGCGTGGAGCTTCCTGCAGCTGTACGCGCCCACGTCCGGTGAGTGGCGCACGGATTCGGCGAACGTCCTGGACCGGTATATCCTCGCGAAGCTGGCCGGAACCCGGGACGCCATCACCGGTGCGCTCGAGGCGAACGACATCGCCGGGGCGTGCGACGAACTGCGCACGTTCTGCGACGCGCTGACGAACTGGTATGTGCGGCGGTCGCGTTCGCGCTTCTGGGACGAAGACAAGGACGCCGTCGACACCCTCCACACGGTGCTCGAGGTGGTCACCCGGCTCGCCGCTCCGTTGCTACCGCTGGTCAGTGAGGTGATCTGGCGGGGACTGACCGGCGGACGGTCCGTGCATCTCGCGGACTGGCCGGCGGGAGCGGAGCCTGCGGAGCGACCCGGAAGCACCGCGGGTGAGCTGCCGGCGGATGCGGAGTTGGTGTCGGCGATGGACGAGGTGCGGTCGGTGTGCTCGACGGTGCTGGGACTGCGCAAGGCGCAGAATCTCCGGGTGCGGCTGCCGCTGCCCGAGGTGACGGTCGCGTCCGACGACGCGGAGCGCCTGCGCCCGTACCTGGGTCTCATCGCCGACGAGGTCAACGTCAAGAAGGTCGACCTCACCACCGACGTGGACGTGCACGGCCGGTTCGAGTTGGTCGTCAACGCGCGCGCCGCGGGACCGCGCCTGGGCAAGGACGTGCAGACCGTCATCAAGGCCGTGAAGGCCGGTGACTGGTCGGAGAATTCGGACGGCGTCGTCGTCGCGGCGGGGATCGAGTTGCTGCCGGAGGAGTACACGCAGCGGCTCGTGGCCGCCGAACCGGAGTCGACGGCAGCCCTGCCCGACGGGGCCGGTCTGGTCGTCCTGGACTCGGCGGTCACCGAGGAACTGGAAGCCGAGGGCTGGGCGAAGGACCGGATCCGCGAGTTGCAGGACGCGCGGCGCGCCGCCGGGCTCGAGGTGTCCGATCGGATCACCGTCGTCCTCGACGTGCCCGCGGAGCGGCGGGACTGGGCGCTCGCGCACCGGGAGCTGATCGCGGGCGAGATCCTCGCCGTCGAGCTGGAACTGGCCGAGGCGCCGGGTGACGCCGTCGAGCTCGGTGAGGGTGTGCGGGCGGCGATCGCCAAGGCGTGACCTGTCGGACCGGGCGGGTATTTTGCACCAGGTGAGTCGTCGGTGGGTGCTGCACCTCGACATGGACGCGTTCTTCGCGTCGGTCGAGCAGCTCACCCGGCCGACACTCCGTGGCCGCCCGGTTCTCGTCGGTGGTCTCGGCGGACGCGGCGTCGTCGCCGGGGCCAGCTACGAGGCGCGGGTGTTCGGAGCGCGTTCGGCCATGCCGATGCATCAGGCCCGCAGGCTGGTGGGTCCGGGTGCGGTGGTGCTGCCGCCGCGGGGTCGCCTCTACGGCATGTTGAGCAAGTCCGTGTTCGACGCTCTCCGCGGTCCGATGCCGGTGCTCGAGCAACTGTCGATGGACGAGGCGTTCGGCGAACCCACCGAATTGGCTGGGGCGGATGCGGCCGCGGTGCAACGCTATTGCGAGGGACTGCGTGCCCTGGTGCTCGAGGAGACGGGACTGGTCGCGTCCATCGGCGCCGGGTCGGGCAAGCAGGTGGCCAAGATCGCGTCCGGTCTGGCCAAACCCGACGGGATCACGGTGATTTCGCCGGACGAGCAGCATGCGGTTTTGGACGAGCTTCCGGTGCGGAAGCTGTGGGGCATCGGCCCCGTCGCGGAGGAGAAGCTGAAGCGCCTCGGCATCGAGACCATCGGCGGGTTCGCGCGGACCCCGGAATCGGAGGTGGCGTCCATTCTGGGCACCACGGTCGGACCGGGCCTGCACCGGCTGGCTCAGGGCATCGACAATCGGCCCGTCGCCGAACGCGCCGAGTCCAAACAGGTCAGTGCGGAGACGACATTCGCCACCGACATCGTCACGATGGCGGAGCTGCGGGGTGCCGTCGAGTCGAGCGCGGCGTCCGCGTTCGTGCGCCTGCAGAAGGACGGCCGGGCGGCGCGGACGGTGGTGCTCAAGCTGAAGAAGGCGGACATGAGCATCGTGACGCGCTCGGTCACGCTGCCCTACGCGACCCTCGACCGTCAGATCCTCGTTGCGGCGGCGCAGCGCCAGGTGATCGATCCGCTCGAACTCGGGCCGGTGCGTCTGGTCGGGGTGGGATTCGCCGGACTGTCGACGGTCCGCCAGGGTTCGCTGTTCCCCGAACTGGACCTGGACGTCCCCGGCTATCAGGAGTCGAAGATCACGATGGCGGGCGCCGACGACGGCCCCTCCGCGCCCGTTCCCGCACCCGCCCGGGCGATCGACACCCGGTGGCATCCCGGTCTCGACGTGACGCACCCGGACTTCGGCCACGGTTGGGTACAGGGAGCCGGCCACGGTGTCGTGACCGTCCGATTCGAAACGCGCACAACGGGTCCGGGGAAGGCGCGGACCTTCAAGGAGGACGACGTACAACTCGAACGGGCCGATGTGGAAGGCTCGCTCGAGTGACCGGATCCACCGCCCGGACGAAGGAGTGGAGACCGGCTCCACGAGAAGGTAGCCTCGGGCGCTGATGCTTACCCTTGGGTAATGTTGGCCCGGGTAGCGATAGATGCTCAGATCGTCCGAGAACGAACACCGAGAATGAAGAGGTTATTGAGTTGAAGCTTCGTAAGATCACGGTTGCCGGAGTAGCAATCGCCGCAGCCCTCACGATGTCCGCGTGTGGCTCCGACGAAAGCGACACGGCGACCAAGACCACGACGACGACTTCCGCAGCTGCCGAGACCTCGGAAGCCATCGAGGTGCCCACCGCGGCCGATCTCAACGCGCTTCTGGTGCAGGGCCTCGATCCGGCAACGCCGCTCGAGGTCAAGTCCGCGATGGTCGAGGGCTCGGAGCAGGATCCGGAGCTCATCAACCAGGTCGCCGCCGCAGCCAAGGCCAACAACGCCGAGGTCACCGTTCTCGACCCCGTCATCGACAACGGTGACGGCACCGCCAGCGGCCAGCTGCAGCTGACCGTCAACGGCCAGGTCCAGCAGGGTGGCGTTCCGGCCATCTTCGTTCCCGGCGAGAACGGAACGTGGAAGCTGTCGAAGATCACCGCATGCCAGATCGTGTCGCTCGCGCAGCTGACCTCGCCTGCATGCCCTGCCTGATTCCAGGCCGAACCGCGCGGTCCTGACGGATCGCCGCGTTCTCGCACCGATGCCGGTGTCCCCTCGGGGACACCGGCATCGGTCGCTTATGGCCTGGGTCGGTCAGCCGGCGGGTGCGGGCGCGAGCTTCACCACGGCGGTGCTCGTCAGGTCGCCGAAGACGCCTGCGTCGATCGGGTCCTGGCCCGTCGCGACCAGTTGGGTGACGGTGCTCCCGACGACGACCACCACCACGTCCGAGACGAGACTGACGCCCTCGCTGGTGGTGACGAGCCGGAATGCCACCGACGCGTCACCGGCGGGCTGCTGCTCGCGGCCGCCGACCCGGTACTGCACCTGCACGCCGTCGGCGTCCGTGCCGGTGTACTCGGTGCATCCCACCAGCCGGTCCTGCACCGCCGCGAAGGCCTGGGACGCGTCGGTGCCGGTGCCGTAGCTCGCCGCGTCCTGGTCGATGGTCGCGAAGTCGGGACCGGTGAACCAGCCGGACGCCGACGCCACCGCGCCCGGTCGCTGATCCGCGACGGGCGACAGCACGGCGCCGCATTCCGCGGGATCCGTGCTCGACTTGTCGGAGTCCGCCGACTCCGACGCCGGAGGCAGCCCCAGATCGTCCTCGGGATCGGGCGCGGGGGTGAATCCGACGGGAAGGTCGCCGATGTCGAGCAGGGCCGCCTTCAGTGCGGCCTGATCGGCGAACGGTGTGCCCGCCGTGTCCGGTGCGGCGGTCACCACCGGTCCGAGCGGCGCGAGTGAGGCGGCGTCGCCGGCGTCGCCGGACGCGTTCGACGAGCACGACGACAGTGTGAGCACGGCGAACAGGCAGCAGGAGACGGCGACGGGTCCGCGGCGCATCAGGAACCCCACCGGACCGAGTTCGACGTGGTCTGGTGCAGGCGGGTGGCGCCGTCCGGGTCGCTGTACTCCTGGTCGCCGCCCACCGTCACGGCCCCGGTGACGGGCAGCGGCAGGCCGAGGTCGACGGTCATCGTGCCCGAGCCCTGCATCACGTACTGGTCGACGTTCAGCGTGCCTGCCTCGCCGGGCAGCTCCCAGACCGGGGACTTCGGCTTCTGGTCGATCGTGTAGTCGACGGTGAGGCGGTTGCCGTCCCGGGCGGTCAGGGTGGCCACGGTGGTCTGGTCGAGGGCGATGCCGCTCATCACCTGCTGGCGGATCGTCCACTGGGCGCCCACCCCGACGGGTTCCGCCGGAAACGGGACCGTGCGATACACGGCCTGGTAGAAAGCCTGCTCGATCGCGGAGCGGGCGATGTCCTGGGCTTCGGCGTCCGGGCGCAGTCGCAGCGCGGTGATCGCACCGGTCGGGTCGACCGTGAAGCCGGCGCCGGAACCGGCACTGGCCTCGAGCGCGCTGCCGAGGCGGTCGTCGGGGCTGGTGACGTCACCGAGCGTCAGGTCGACGGTGGTGCCGCCGTCCGTGTCGTCGGTGGCCTGCCCGACGGCGGCGGTGAGCGGGAGTGTGATCTCGGGTGAGGAGAAGTCCTGGGCGGGCTGGTCGTCGATCTGCTGGAACACCTGCGCGTCGGTGGTCAGCTGCACCTGCTGCGTGACCCCCACCGGCGGTCTGCGCTGGATCACCTCGCGCGGTTCCTCGCCGGGCTGGATCAGTTCGACGGTGGTGGCGGAGATCGGGACGGTCACTTCGGCGGGAGTGGACGTGGACCCTGCGGGGTTCGACTCCGAGGAGTCGCCGTCACCTCCGCACCCGGCGGTCAGAGCGACCAGGGAGAGGGTTGTGGCGAGTAGGCAGAATCCGGGTCGCAGAGCTTTCGAGAACAGTGGCACGCCCCCAGGTTAGTGCGCGCGGGAGCGCGTGAACGGAGGCTTGCCTCCGTAGTGGATGATGAACGGGTGAGTCAAGACCCCACGGCAGAGAACGAGACCGACGCAGAAGACCGAAACGACGGTGACCCGTCCGGCACCGCAGCGCCCCAGCCGGTGAAGCATCAGCGCAGGCTTCTGCTGTTCGCGATCGCAGGTGCCGTCCTGGCCACGGACCTGCTGACGAAGATCCTCGCCGTCGCCAACATCGAGCCCGGCCGGCCGGTCTGGCTGATCGGGGACGTCGTCTCACTGCGGCTCGTGCGCAACCCGGGTGCGGCGTTCTCCATGGCCACCGGCATGACGTGGCTGCTCACGCTCGTCGCCGTGGGTGTGGTGATCGGTGTCGTCCGCATCGGCCGCACGCTGCGGTCGCCGTGGTGGGCGCTCGGTCTGGGGCTGGTACTCGGGGGCGCGCTCGGCAATCTCGTCGACCGGTTCTTCCGGGCCCCGGGAGTGATGCAGGGTCACGTCGTCGATTTCGTCTCCGTCGGCTGGTGGCCGGTGTTCAACGTGGCGGATTCCGGCATCGTGTGCGGTGCGATCCTGCTCGTCGTGCTCACCCTGATAGGGCTGGAACCGGACGGAACACGTAAGGGGGTAGAGAAGTGAGGGAAACACGGTCGATGCCGGTCCCGGACGGGCTCGAAGCGATGAGGGTCGACGCCGGCCTCGCTCGACTGCTCGGCCTGTCGCGCACCGCGGTGGCTCAGCTCACCGAGGAAGGTTCGGTGCTCGTCGACGGCGCACCCGT
This sequence comes from Rhodococcus wratislaviensis, assembly GCF_041228765.1. NCBI lineage: Bacteria > Bacillati > Actinomycetota > Actinomycetes > Mycobacteriales > Nocardiaceae > Rhodococcus > Rhodococcus wratislaviensis. Next base: position 3,842,694 of record NZ_CP150488.1, read on the forward strand.
CGGCAAGTCCGATCGCCTGTCCGCAGGCACCTGGCTCGAGGTGGAACTGCCCGAACCGCCGCGTCCGCTGACCATCGAGGCGGAACCCGTCGAGGGCATGGAGATCCTGTACGCCGACGACGACGTGGTCGCCGTCGACAAACCGGTGGGTGTCGCCGCCCACGCCAGCGTGGGCTGGACCGGTCCGACCGTGATCGGCGGTCTCGCCGCCGCGGGCTTCCGGATCTCGACGTCCGGTGCGCACGAACGGCAGGGCATCGTGCACCGCCTGGACGTCGGCACGTCCGGAGTGATGGTGGTGGCCACGTCGGAACGCGCCTACACCCTCCTCAAGCGCGCATTCAAGCAGCGGACCATCGACAAGCGGTACCACGCGCTGGTGCAGGGTCACCCGGATCCGAGCAGCGGAACCATCGACGCGCCGATCGGCAGGCACCGCAGCAACGACTGGAAGTTCGCCGTCACCGCGGACGGCAAGCCCAGCATCACCCACTACGACACGGTCGAGGCGTTCCAGGCGGCGAGCCTGCTGGACATCCACCTCGAAACGGGTCGGACCCATCAGATCCGCGTCCACTTCGCCGCACTGCGGCACCCGTGCTGCGGCGACCTCACGTACGGGGCCGATCCGCGGCTGGCGGAACGACTCGGGCTGGAACGGCAGTGGCTGCACGCCCGGTCGCTCGGTTTCGCGCATCCCGCGGACGGGCGGTGGGTCGAGATCACGTCCAAGTACCCGAAGGATCTCGAGGACGCTCTCGAGGTCCTGCGGGCGAGCTGAGGTGAGGCGCCCGCACTCGAGCGGTACCGCGGTGCCGGCAGTGCTCACCGCCGTCGTCCTGATCGCGGTGACGGTCGTGCTCGGAGTGCTGCATCCCGTCCGGCGCGCGCCCGTGTCGACGGACACCCTGGGACCGGACAACGGGGAAGTGGTGGCCGACTATCTGGCCCGGGCGGACCGATCGCTCGACGCGGCGGACGGGCGCCGAGAGCACTGGGCGCTGGTCTCGTTCACCCGCCCGGTGACGACGGAGGCCGTCCGGGACGTCGCGTCCGGCATCCGGGTGTCGCAGGTTCTCTTCCGCGTGCCCCTGGACCGGGTGCAGACACCCCTCGTCTCCGTGCCCGTCGCGGCAGGCGACGCGGCGCTCGCACGGGCGAGCGCCCTGGCCGCCGGACGCGCCCAGGCGGTGACGGGCGAAACGGAGCGGCAGGCGCAGATCGCGGCGGTGTCGTCGGCGGAACTCGCGCGGAACTGCGCCTGCGTGATCGGCGTCGTCGTCCGCGGCGATCGCGAAGCCCTCACCGCGCTGCGGTCCGCCCCGGACGTCCGGGCGGTCGAGGCACTCGGCGCCGACGCCGTCGCCGGGCGGTTCGCCGTGCGCCCACTGCTGCCGGAGCAGGTCGAGATCGTCGGGCCCGGCCCCGACGACGGCATCGTCCCGGGGAGCGGTTCGTGAAGGCGAGGCAGGCGGAGAGTGTGGGCGCCGCCTGCGGAGTCGGCGCCTACGTGCTGTGGGGCGCGTTCCCGGCATTCTTCGGACTGCTCGGCCCGGCCGGGTCGGTCGAGATCCTCGCGCACCGGGTGGTGTGGACTCTCGCGCTCATGTTCGTCGTCCTCGCGGTCTCGGGCCGGCTCCGGTCGCTGCGGGGGCTGAGCGCGCGCACCTGGCTGCTGGTCACGGCCGCATCGATGGCCATCGCCGTGAACTGGGGCACCTACATCTACGGGGTCACCTCGGACCGGGTGGTCGAGACGGCGCTCGGCTACTTCATCAACCCGTTGGTGAGCGTGCTGCTCGGGGTCGTGATCTTCCGGGAACGGCTCGTCCCCGCCCAGATCGTCGCGCTCGCGCTCGCCGCCGTCGCGGTGATCGTGATCACCGTCGACTACGGGCATCCGCCGTACATTGCGCTGACCCTGGCCGCCTCGTTCGCGCTGTACGGGCTGTGCAAGAAGGTGGTGCCGCTCGACCCGCGGACGAGCCTCACCGCGGAGGGGATCGTGGCCGCGCCCGTCGCGGTCGGCTACCTCGTGTTCCTGGCCCTCACCGGGGCAGGCACGTTCCTCGGGTTCGGGCTCGGTCACACCCTGCTGCTGATGGCCGCGGGACCGGTGACCGCGCTGCCGCTGTTGCTGTTCGGCGCGGCGGCGCAACGGGTGCCGTTGCGCACACTCGGCATGCTGCAATACCTGACGCCGGCGCTGCAGATGGCGTGGGGTGTCGCCGTCCTCCACGAGGACATGCCGGCGTCGCTGTGGATCGGTTTCGCGCTGATCTGGGTGGCACTCGCGATCTTCAGTACCGATGCGCTGGTACGGGTCCGGCGCGAGCGGCGAAAGATCGAACCGTCCCAGGCGTCCGTCCCGTAACTCGCGTCACGACTTCGCCGACACCCGCCGTCGGCGACCGGTGCTGTCGGTCCGAGGGCCTACACTCGTGAGGCTCCCAGACCTTCAGAGAGGCGCACGTGGCTGACTCGTTCGTACATCTGCACAATCACACCGAGTACTCGATGCTCGACGGTGCGGCCAAGGTCGGCCCCCTGTTCGAAGAGGCCGAGCGACTGGGGATGTCGGCGGTGGGCATGACCGACCACGGCAACATGTACGGCGCCAGCGAGTTCTACAACGTGGCGAAGAAGCAGGGCATCAAGCCGATCATCGGCATCGAGGCGTACATCGCGCCCGAGTCCCGCTTCAACACCAAGCGTGTGCTGTGGGGCGACCGCAGCCAGAAGTCCGACGACGTCTCCGGTAGCGGTGCGTACACCCACATGACGATGGTCGCGGAGAACGCGACCGGTCTGCGGAACCTGTTCAAGCTGTCCTCGCTCGCCTCGATCGAGGGACAGCTCGGCAAGTGGGCGCGTATGGACGAAGAGCTCATCGCCACCCACCACGAGGGCATCATCGCGACCACGGGCTGCCCGTCCGGGGAGATCCAGACCCGGCTGCGACTCGGCCACGACCGCGAGGCACTCGAGGCCGCCGCCAAGTGGCAGGAGATCTGGGGTAAGGACAACTTCTTCCTCGAGCTGATGGACCACGGACTGTCGATCGAGCGACGGGTCCGTGAGGGCCTGCTCGAGATCAGTAAGAAGCTCGAGATTCCGCCGCTCGCCACCAACGACTGCCACTACGTCACCAAGGAGGCAGCGGAGAACCACGAGGCCCTCCTCTGCATCCAGACCGGGAAGACGCTGTCCGACCCCACCCGGTTCAAATTCGACGGCGACGGCTACTTCCTCAAATCCGCCGCGGAGATGCGGGCCCTGTGGGACGACCAGGTGCCCGGCGCATGCGACAACACACTGCTGATCGCCGAGCGGGTCCAGTCGTACGACGACGTGTGGGCGCACCACGACCGGATGCCGATCTTCCCGGTCCCCGACGGCGAGACGCAGGGCACCTGGCTGCGCAAGGAGGTCATGCGCGGACTGGACCGCCGGTTCCCCGACGGACCTCCGGAGGAGTACCTCGCCCGCGCCGACTACGAGATCGGCGTCATCCTCGAAATGGGTTTCCCCGCCTACTTCCTCGTCGTCGGCGACCTCATCAACCACGCCCGGGAGGTCGGCATCCGCGTCGGCCCCGGCCGAGGCTCGGCGGCCGGTTCGCTCGTCGCCTACGCGATGGGCATCACCAACATCGACCCCATCCCGCACGGCCTGCTGTTCGAGCGGTTCCTGAACCCCGAGCGCGTCTCCATGCCCGATATCGATATCGACTTCGACGATCGCCGTCGCGGCGAGATGGTGCGCTACGCGACGGACAAGTGGGGAAGCGACCGCGTCGCGCAGGTCATCACATTCGGCACGATCAAGACGAAGGCCGCCATCAAGGACTCCGCCCGAGTCCAGTTCGGCCAGCCCGGTTTCGCGATCGCCGACCAGATCACGAAGGCGCTGCCGCCGCCGATCATGGCCAAGGACATCTCGGTGTCCGGCATCACCGACCCGAACCACGAGCGCTACAAGGAAGCGGTGGAGGTTCGCGCCCTCATCGACTCCAACCCGGACGTCGCGAAGATCTACCAGACGGCCAAGGGGCTCGAAGGCCTGATCCGTAACGCCGGCGTCCACGCCTGCGCGGTGATCATGTCGTCCGAACCGCTGATGGACGCGATTCCCGTGTGGAAGCGCGCCCAGGACGGCGCCATCATCACCGGCTGGGACTACCCGTCGTGCGAGGCCATCGGCCTGCTGAAGATGGACTTCCTCGGACTGCGGAACCTCACCGTCATCGGTGACGCCATCGACAACATCAAGGCGAACCGGGGAATCGATCTCGATCTCGACACCCTCGCGCTCGACGACGCGGCCACGTACGAACTGCTTTCGCGCGGAGACACTCTCGGCGTGTTCCAGCTCGACGGCAGCGCGATGCGCGACCTGCTGCGCCGCATGCAGCCCACCGGCTTCGAGGACATCGTCGCGGTGCTCGCCCTGTACCGGCCCGGTCCGATGGGCATGAACGCGCACAACGATTACGCCGACCGCAAGAACGGGCGGCAAGAGGTCAAACCCATCCACCCGGAGCTCGAGGAGCCCCTGAAGGAGATCCTGGCCGACACGTACGGCCTGATCGTCTACCAGGAGCAGATCATGCAGATCGCTCAGAAGGTGGCCGGGTACTCGCTCGGACAGGCCGACATTCTCCGCCGGGCGATGGGTAAGAAGAAGCTCTCGGTGCTGGAGGAGGCGTATGCCGGTTTCCGCGAGGGCATGCTCGCCAACGAATTCTCCGAGCCCGCCATCAAGGCGCTGTGGGACACCATCCTCCCGTTCGCCGGGTACGCGTTCAACAAGTCGCACGCGGCCGGATACGGCCTGGTGTCGTTCTGGACCGGGTATCTCAAGGCCAACTATCCGGCCGAATACATGGCCGGTCTGCTCACCTCGGTCGGTGACGACAAGGACAAGGCCGCCATCTACCTCGCGGACTGCCGCAAGATGGGGATCACCGTTCTGCCGCCGGACGTCAACGAATCGGAGGTCAACTTCGCCTCCGTCGGTGAGGACATCCGGTTCGGCATGGGCGCCGTCCGCAACGTCGGCGCCAACGTCGTGGGCTCGATCATCAAGGCGCGCAAGGAGAAGTCCAAGTTCGTCGACTTCTCCGACTACCTCAACAAGATCGACGCCGCGGCCTGCTCCAAGAAGGTCACCGAGTCGCTGATCAAGGCAGGCGGCTTCGATTCGCTGGGCCATCCGCGCAAGGGACTCATGCTCGTCCACGCCGACGCCATCGACGCGGTGATGGGCACCAAGAAGGCGGAGGCGATCGGACAGTTCGACCTGTTCGGCGGCGACGACGCCGACGAGTCGATCTCCTCGGTGTTCAACGTGAAGATCCCCGAGGAGGAGTGGGACTCGAAGCACCGGTTGGCGCTGGAGCGGGAAATGCTGGGACTGTACGTGTCCGGGCACCCGCTCAACGGCGTCGAACACGTGCTGTCGGCGCAGTCCGACACCGCGATCCCGACGATCCTCGAAGGCGACATCAAGGACGGCACCCAGGTCACCGTCGGCGGCATCCTCGCGTCGGTGAACCGGCGAATCAACAAGAACGGTCTCACCTGGGCGTCCGCGCAGCTCGAGGATCTGACCGGTGGTATCGAGGTGCTGTTCTTCCCGCAGGCCTACTCGGTGTACGGGATGGATGTCACGGAGGACTCCGTCGTGCTCGTCAAGGCGCGCGTGTCGATCCGGGACGACCGGATCTCGCTCATCGCCAACGACCTTGCGGTACCGGACCTCTCCGCGGTGGGGGTCGCGAAGCCGCTGGCGGTCAGTCTGCCGCTGCGTCAGTGCACCAAGGACAAGCTCGGTGCGCTGCGTCAGGTGCTCACGCGCCATCCCGGCACATCGGACGTGCATGTGCGGTTGATCGGCGGCACCGAGGTCACGTTGTGGAAGGTCGACGACGTGCTCCGGGTGGAACCGTCGTCGGCGTTGATGGGCGATCTGAAGGCGCTGCTCGGGCCGAGCTGCCTGTCCGTGTGACGGCTAGGGGCGCGGCGGGAAGAGGCGCCGCGCCCACCACACCACGACGGCCACCGCGGCGGCGGTGAGGACGGCCGCCTGCAGCGTCTGGGTGACGACGAGGATCGTGACGAAGACCAGCAGCGCGACGGCCAGCGCTTCCAGCTTGTAGAGGGGCCACGGGGTGCCGGCGATGTCGACGGTCCGGGCGGGGTCGCTGCGGCGAACCTCGCGGCGCACCCATGCGTCGTGTGTCGTCATCGCAGGTCACCTCACTGGCGCGGGTCGGGGGAGCGGACGTCCCCCGCGTGGGATCAGGGTACTCGGAACCCGGAGTTCGGCGCAACGAACAAACGGATGCGGTTCTTCGCATGTGCGCTCGTTCGGCGGATTCGGTGGCGCGTTCTCGCGGATCAGGTGTTGACTGGACGCATGCCACTCACAGGTGAATACGAGCCCAGTCCGTCCAAGTGGGCAGCAGATCAGGCCGAGTTGATGGAATCCACCGACGGAGCCAAGGGCACGACGCTGGGCGGCAGGCCCGTCGTCCTGCTGACCACCCGCGGCGCGAAATCCGGCAAACTTCGCAAGACGCCGTTGATGCGTGTCGAACACGACGGGACGTACGCGATCGTCGCCTCACTCGGCGGCGCCCCCAAGAATCCGGTCTGGTACTACAACGTGAAGGCCGAGCCGCATGTCGAACTCCGCGACGGCTCGACCACACAGGACATGGTGGCCCGTGAGGTCACGGGCGACGAGAAGGTCACGTGGTGGGATCGCGCCGTCGCCGCGTTCCCGGACTACGCCGAATACCAGAAGAAGACCGACCGGGAGATCCCGGTGTTCGTGCTCGAATCCGCCTGACATCCGAACCACCGCTGTCCTTCGCCGTTCGACCGTCCCCCGACCGGAGGCCCGATGAGAGCGAAAACCGTTGCCGATCAGCTGGTGCGTCAACTCCAGGACGCCGGCGTCCAGCGGATCTACGGAATCGTGGGCGACAGCCTCAATCCCGTCGTCGACGCGGTCCGGCGTTCGGGTGGCGCGGAGAAGGGCGGAATCGACTGGATCCACGTGCGTCACGAGGAGGCCGCCGCGTTCGCCGCGGCAGCGGAGGCGCAGGTCACCGGCAAGCTGGCGGTGTGCGCCGGCTCGTGCGGCCCGGGGAACCTGCACCTGATCAACGGTCTCTACGACGCGGACCGCTCGGGGGCGCCGGTACTCGCGATCGCGGCGCAGATCCCGAGCGAGCAGATCGGGCTCGGCTTCTTCCAGGAGACCCACCCGGACCGCCTGTTCGTCGAGTGCTCCCGGTACGCGGAGCTGATCGGAAGTCCCGCTCAGGCGCCGCGCGTGACCGCGTCCGCCATCGCGCACGCGACCGCGCTGTCCGGCGTTGCGGTGATCACCCTTCCGGGCGACATCGCGGACCGCCCCGCCGAGGGGAAGGCCCCGTCGGTGCCGCGCACCGGCGCACCGGCGATCGTGCCCGCCCAGGCCGACGTGCAGGCGCTCGCCGACGCCGTGAACGCGGCGGGAAAGGTCGCGATCTTCGCCGGCGAAGGGGTGCGGGAGGCTCGCGAGGAGTTGCTGACCCTGGCCGACACGATCGGTGCGCCGATCGGCCACACGCTGCGCGGCAAGGAATGGATCCAGTACGACAACCCCTTCGACGTCGGAATGACGGGGCTGCTGGGATACGGCGCGGCGCACGACGGCATGCACGGCGCCGACCTTCTGCTGCTCGTCGGAACGGACTTCCCGTACAACCAGTTCCTGCCCGACGGCGTCCGCACCGCGCAGATCGACTGGGCTGCACAGCGAATCGGCCGGAGAACGAACGTCGACCTGGCCGTGCACGGCGACGTGGCGAGCACGTTGCGTGCCCTTGCCCCGTTGATCCGGCGGAAGGACGATCGCCGATTCCTCGACGAGATGCTCGAGAAGCACCGGACGCTGATGAACAAGGTGGTCGGTGCGTATACGAAACCCGCGAAGCAGCGCATCCCGATCCACCCGGAGTATGCGGCGTCGATCCTCGACGACCTCGCCGCCGAGGACGCGATCTTCACCACCGACACGGGAATGTCGAACGTCTGGACGGCGCGCTACCTGACGCCGAACGGGTCGCGGCGGTTCCTGTCCTCGGCCCTGCACGGATCGATGGCGAACGCCCTGCCGCATGCGATCGGCGCCCAGGTGTGCGCACCCGGCAGGCAGGTGGTGTCCGTGTCGGGCGACGGCGGGCTGTCGATGCTGCTGGGGGAACTGGTGACGGTCGCGATGTACCGGCTCCCGGTCAAGATCGTGGTGTTCAACAATTCCACTCTGGGCATGGTCAAGCTGGAGATGCTGGTGGACGGGCTGCCGGATTTCGGGGTGGACGTCGCGCCCGTCGACTACTCGGCGGTGGCGTCGGCACTGGGCATCTTCGCCCGCCGGATCGAGGATCCGGCCGACATCGAATCGGGTCTGCGGCAGGCGTTCGATCACGACGGACCGGCTCTCGTCGATCTGGTCACCGACCCGTTGGCGTTGTCGCTGCCACCGACCATCACGGGCGGGCAGGTCACCGGTTTCGCGTTGGCGTTGTCGAAGATGGTGATGAACGGGGGTGTCGGCGAGGCCGTGAAGATGGCGAAGTCGAACGTCCGCAACGTGCCGCGACCGTCCCAGTTCGATCCGCGCGGCTGAACCCGACTGGTATCCCATGGCGCGAGAGTGGGAACATATCCGGGTGTCCACATCGCCCGATACCGCAGCCCAGAACATCACCTTGCCCCTGACAGTGGGCGACATCGACGCGGCCATCGAGCGAATTTCCCACGTGATCGACGCGACCCCTTTGCAGCGGAGCGAGCGCCTGTCGTCGCTGACCGGCGCGAACGTCTACCTCAAGCGCGAAGACCTGCAGGTCGTCCGCTCCTACAAGCTGCGCGGCGCCTACAACCTCATGGCCCAGCTCGATGCCGGCGAGCGTGCGGCCGGAGTGGTGACGGCCAGCGCGGGCAACCATGCGCAGGGCGTTGCGTTCGCCTGCCGGACAATGGAAATCACCGGCCGCATCTATGTTCCGTCGAACACCCCCAAGCAGAAGCGTGATCGCATCCGCGCGCACGGCGGCGAGTTCGTCGAGCTGATCCTGACGGGGGAGACGTACGACGCCGCTGCCGCTGCGGCCGCCGACGACGTGCGGCGGACGGGCGCGACGATGGTTGCGCCGTTCGACGACGCCCGTACCGCGGCCGGGCAGGGCACCATCGCCGCCGAGATCCTCGCGCAGCTCGGTGCGGCCCCCGATTCCGTACTGGTCCCGGTCGGTGGCGGCGGGTGCATCGCCGGTATCGCCACGTATCTGCGTGCGCATGCACCCCGTACGGCCATCGTCGGGGTGGAGCCGACGGGGGCGGCGTCGATGACGGCGGCCCTGGTGGCCGGTGGTCCCGTGACGTTGACGGAGATCGACCCGTTCGTCGACGGCGCGTCGGTGAAGCGGGTCGGCGACCTTCCCTACGCGGTGGTCTCCGCCCTGGGCGCCGAGGTGGTGACCCACACGTCGCTGGGCCAGTCCGACCGGTCCACCACGATCCGGCTCGATCCCGAGAGCTTCGTGATGGCCAACCTCGACGAGGGCGCCCTGTGCACCACGATGCTCGAGCTGTACCAGAACGAGGGCATCATCGCGGAGCCGGCAGGCGCGCTGTCGGTGGCGGCCCTCGGGAACATCACGTTCGAACCGGGTTCCACGGTGGTGTGCCTGATCTCCGGAGGCAACAACGACGTGTCGCGGTACGGCGAGATCCTGGAACGCTCGCTGGTGAATCTCGGCCTGAAGCACTACTTCCTCGTCGACTTCCCGCAGGAGCCGGGCGCGCTGCGCCGCTTCCTGGACGAGGTGCTCGGCCCCGAGGACGACATCACCCTGTTCGAGTACGTGAAACGGAACAACCGCGAGACCGGCGCCGCTCTGGTGGGTATCGAACTCGGCAAGGCCGAGGGGCTCGGCGAACTGCTCGAGCGGATGGAGCAGTCCCGGATGCAGGTGGAACGCCTGGAGCCGGGGAGCCCCGCGTACCGCTACCTCACCTGAGCCGCTACTTCTGCAGCAGCCGCGCGACGACCATCTTGTACAGCTCGGGCTCGGGCATGGGGAGCCCGAGCAGGGCGGCCAGGTAGATGCCGTCGCCGACGAGGCGCACGATCTCGGCCTGCACGGGGTCGTCGATCTCGCTCTGGAGACCTTCGTCCCAGCCGCGCATCACTTCGGTAACGGCCTTCTGGATCTCGTCGTGCTGACCGTCGACGCTCCGTAGCGCGGCGATGGTCGACCGGTAGAGGGCGAGTTCCTCGGTGGTGCTCGCGTCGGGGACCTGGAGATACCACTCGGACAGTGACGTGCCGCCGGACACGGCGTCGGCGCGCTGGGCGTCCGCACGCTCACCGAGCCGGCGCACCATGGCGGCGAGGAGGGCTTCCTTGCTGGGGAAGTGGTAGAGGAGTCCGCCTTTGGAGACTCCCGCCTCCGCCGCGACGGCTTCGAGGGTCACCTGGGCTATTCCCACGTCGAGCAGCAGCTTCTCGAGGGCGTCGAGTATTCGATCGCGCGTACCGGCAGCCATGGTGACGGACTGTACCCGGGAAATAACTTTACCGTCCGGACGGTTCACGGTAATGTAACGGAACTGTACCGGCTGGACGGTTAATTGCCGCCAGCTCTCTAATCGGAAAGTCGCAGGAAGATAAATGTCTGTCTCCACGGATCGCGGGATCAACGACGCTCATGGCGCGCCGGATCAGACCTCCGCATCACGCCGAGACTGGCTCGGATTGGTCGTCCTGGCCTTCGCCGTCCTCCTGATCGCCGTCGACGGCACAGTGCTCGACCTCGCATTGCCGTTCATCAGCGCAGACCTCGAACCCAGCAGCACACAGCTGCTGTGGATCATCGACGTCTACTCGTTCGTCCTCGCCGGCCTGCTCATCACGATGGGCACGCTCGGCGACCGGATCGGACGGCGTCGCCTGCTGCTCGTCGGTGCCGCCGGATTCGGCATCGCGTCGCTGATCGCGGCGTGGTCGCCGACACCCGAGATGCTGATCGCGGCGCGCGTACTGCAGGGAATCTCGGGTGCGACGCTGATGCCCGCGACACTCGGTCTGATCCGCACGATCTTCGTCGACCCTCGCCAGCGGACCCTCGCCATCGGCGTGTGGGGCGCGATGGCCGGTGGCGGCACCGCGGCGGGCCCGCTGATCGGCGGCTGGCTGCTCGAGCACTTCTGGTGGGGTTCGGTGTTCCTGATCAACATCCCCGTGATGCTGGTTCTGATCGCCGTGGGACCGCTCGTCATTCCCGAGTCCAAGGACCCCGCCCCGGGACGCTTCGACCTGCTCAGCGCGGCGCTGTCGATGACGACGATGCTGCCGCTGGTCTACGCGGTCAAGGAGACCGTGGTGCACGGTGTCGACCCGGTGCTGCTCGCCGTCGGACTCGTCGGCGTCGTGTCCGGTGTGGTGTTCGTGCGCAGGCAGAAGGCGATGAAGGACCCGATGATCGACATCGGCCTGTTCGCCAAGCCGGCGTTCTCGACCGCCGTCCTCACCAACCTGCTGTCCATCTTCGCGCTGGCCGGCGTGCTGTTCTTCGGCTCGCAGTACCTGCAGTTGGTGCTGGGTAACAGCGCGTTCGAATCGGGCGTGCTGATGCTGCCCGGCATGCTGATGAGCGCGGTCACCGCACTCGCGGCGGCCTGGATGGTCCGCCGGTGGGCCACGTCGCACGTGCTCGGCGGCGGTCTCGCGACCGCGGCGGTGGGTGCGGCGCTGATGCTCACGCTCGGTGTGGACGGTGCCCCGACGATGTTCGTCATCGGCTTCGGCCTCGCAGGCGCCGGTGTCGGAATCGCACTGACCCTGACGTCCGACCTCGTGGTCAGCGCCGTCGAGCCCGAACGGGCCGGCGCCGCCTCCGCGGTGTCCGAGACCGCATACGAACTCGGTATCGCACTCGGCGTCGCAGTGCTCGGCAGCGTCGTCATGGCGATTTTCCGGAGCGGCCTCGACACGTCGATGCTGCCACCGGAACAGGTCGAGCCCGCGCAGGGCACGCTCGGTGCCGCCGTCGCGGAGGCCCAGCACCTCCCGGAGACGGTCCGGGCGGCGTTCCTGGAGTCCGCGCAGTCGGCGTTCGTCGACGGCATGCACGTCGCCGCGGGCGCGACGGCCGTGATCCTGTTCGCGACCGCCATCCTCGTCCTGCGGATGCTGCGCGACCGTCAGGGCGAGCTGTCGAGCACCACGAACGAGTGACCCGGTAGCACCGTCGCCGACGCGGTCTCGTCCTGTGTCGGCGGCTCCCACCACAGCACAGGGGAGCCGCCGACCGGGACGGTCACCGGTTCGGCACCCAGGTTGCACGCGATCCGAAGTGCCCCGCGGTGCACCACGATCCACTGCTCCGCCTCGTCGTAGTCGACGGACAGGTTCTCGAGCCACGGATCCGTCAACTCGGCGCGCTCCCGTCGTAGGTGCAGTAACGAGCGATAGCAGTCGAGCAGCCGGGCATGCGGTTCGCGGACCAGTTCGTCCCAGTCGAGCTTGGACCGCTCGAACGTCTCCGGGTCCTGCGGGTCGGGGACGTCGTCCGTGCTCCAGCCGTGCTCGGCGAACTCGGCCTTGCGCCCCTCCGCCGTCGCTCTCGCGAGTTCCGGTTCGGGGTGGGAGGTGAAGAACTGGAACGGGGTGCTCGCCCCCCACTCCTCACCCATGAACAGCATCGGCGTGAACGGCGAGCACAGCACGAGCGCGGCCTTCACGGCGAGCTGCCCGGAATCGAGATACGTGCCGGGGCGGTCGCCGATCGCCCGGTTGCCGATCTGATCGTGTGTGCACGTGTACGTGACCAGAGAACTGGCCGGGGTCCGGCGGGTATCCAGCGGCCTGCCGTGGGTGCGACCGCGGAACGTCGAGAACGTGCCCGCATGGAACCACCCCTGGCGCAGAGTGTCGGCGAGGCAGGCCATCGAACCGAAATCCCCGTAATAGCCCTGCCTCTCGCCCGAGACCGCGGCGTGAATGGCGTGATGCACGTCGTCGTCCCACTGGGCGTCGAGGCCGCAGCCGCCTGCCGACCGCGACGTGATCAGGCGCGGATCGTTGAGGTCGCTCTCGGCAATCAGCGTCAGCGGCCGCCTCAGGTGCGCGGACAGCCGGCGGGTCTCGATGGCCAGGTCCTCGAGAAGGTGGGTGGCGGTGTGGTCGACGAGCGCATGGACCGCGTCGAGGCGGAGCGCGTCGATGTGGAACTCGCGGAACCACCGCAGCGCGTTGTCGATGATGTATCGGCGTACTTCGCCGCTGTCCGGTCCGTCCAGATTGATGCTCCGGCCCCACGTGTTGGCGCCCTGCGCCAGGTACGGGCCGTACCGGTCGAGGTAGTTGCCGGACGGTCCGAGGTGGTTGTACACGGCGTCGAGGACCACGCCGAGACCGCGGGCGTGGCACGCGTCGACGAGGGTCTGCAGTCCGTCCGGCCCGCCGTAACCCTCGTGCACCGTGTACCAGAGAACGCCGTCGTATCCCCAGTTGTGGGTTCCGTTGAAACCGTTGACGGGCATCAGTTCCACGAAGTCGACGCCGAGAGCGACGAGATGGTCGAGCTTGTCGACGGCGGCTGCGAACGTGCCCTCCGGGGTGAACGTGCCGACGTGCAATTCGTAGACGACGGAGCCGGCGAGTTGCCGCCCGGTCCACCGCGAGTCGGTCCAGAGGCTCTCGTCGAGGGTGTGGAGCTGCGACGGACTGTGGACTCCGTCGGGCTGGCGCGGTGACCGGGGATCGGGAAGTGGGGTGTCGCTGTCGTCGAGGAGAAACGCGTACCGGGAATCCGGCGACGCGTCGACGTCGGCTCGCCACCATCCGTCCGGTGACGGCGTCATGTCGTGGCGTCGGCCGTCGACCTCCACAGAGACGGATTCCGGAATCGGGGCCCATACCTCGAATGTGTGCACCCGATCAGCATGCCTCGACGCGGCGGGCCGCGCAGAACAGTCAGCTCTCGGGTGTGCCGGAGTCCTCGACCTCCTCGATGATCTCGGCGCCGAGAACGGACAACCGGTGTTCCTCGGCGTCCTGCACGGTGCCGAAGTCCTGCTCCTCGAGCACGTTACGGTCCTTGTCGAGGTATCGATACGTAGCCATGTCCCCACGATGGCACACGCCGGCAGAGATGGCGGCGAGTCGGCCCTTTCGCCCCGGTTCCGGAAGTAGCAAGCTGAGAGTACGGACTCGAACGTCGCGAGGAGCAGTCATGCACGTAGCAGTGGGAGACCGGTTGCACGTTCAGGGGCGGGTGGTCGGAGTGCACGAGACGACCGCCGAGGTCGTGGAGGTACACGGAGAGAACGGCGAACCGCCCTATCTCGTCCGGTACGACGACGGCCACGAGGCGCTCGTGTTTCCTGGATCCGATGCCTGGGTGGAACACCCGAAGTCGTAGGTATCGGGCGTTTCGCCTGGTCGATGTGCGGCGAATCGCCGTGCCATATTGGTTGCACGAGTGATGTATCGAATGCGTCTATCGTGAGCCCATGCCTGAATCCGCCAAGAGGCCCTACAGTTCGCCGCTGCGTGCGGAATCGGCGCGCCGGACCCGTCTCCTCGTCCGGGACGCCGCGGCCCGGCTGTTCATCGACCGTGGATACGTCAGCACGACGGTGCGGACCGTGGCCGAGGCCGCCGGGGTCTCGACCCGCACGGTGTTCACCGCGTTTCCCGGTGGCAAGGCGGAACTGTTCCACGAGGTACTTCACGCGGCCATCGAGGGTGATGGCGCCGCGGCCCCCACACAGGTGCCCCGGGACGGCGACCCGGTCGAACGGATCCTCGACCAGATGGTCGGATTCAGCACCGACGTCCTGGAGCGGGCCGGGACCCTGATGACGACGTCGATCGAATCCTCGGGAGCGGACGACGACATGCGGCGGTTCGCCGACGAGGGAGCGCGGGCCTCGGCCGAGAATGCGATGACGCTCGCCGAGGGACTCGCCGCGCACGAACTGCTGCGTCCCGAGATCTCCGTCCAGCGAGCCGCCGACGTGCTGTTCACGGTCGTGTCGCCGCAGGTGTATTCGATGCTGCGCCGGCAGTGCGGGTGGGACGTCGACGAGTACCGGAACTGGGTGAAAGCGACGATCCGGGCGAGTCTGCTCCACTGATCCGAGGTGCGTCCCGCCTACGGCAGCAGGATGAACTTGCCCGCCGCGTGCGGTTTCCGGAGATCGGCGTGAGCCCGCGCCGCCTCGGACAGCGCGTACGTGCGCGCGACGCGCACCCGCACGTCCCCGTTGCCCGCGAGGTCGACGAGGTAGACGCGGGCCCGCTTACGCGGCTCCATGCCTTCCGGCCCCAGCGCACCCACGATCCGGAAACCGGCTTCCGCCGGCCGGGGCCCGGGGACGGTCGTCACCAACCGCGACCGGTCCCGCACCAGGTCCACGGACACGTCGACCGCCTCGTCGCTGCCCGCGGTGTCGATGACGGCATCCACCCCGTCCGGTGCCAGGACACGGACCCGATCGATTAGGCCGGTGCCGTAGGACACCGGGGTGGCGCCGAGCGAACGGACGTAGTCGTGGTGCTCGGGGCGCGCCGTGCCGATGATCGTGGCACCGCGGGCCCGCCCCAACTGCACGACGAACGACCCGACGCCGCCCGACGCTCCGTGCACGAGCAGGAGGTCGCCGGCGCCGACGTTCGCCGTGTCGAGGGTGTCGACCGCGGTGGCACCCACCGCGAGAAGTCCGGCAGCCTCGTTCCACGGCAACGACGCCGGTTTCGGGATCACCGAATCACCGGACACGACAAGTCGATCCGCATACGACTCCGACACCGGATACACGATCACCTCGTCGCCCACCGAGATCGGGCCCACCGGTCCCGCCGCGGTGTCACCCACCTCGCCGACGATGCCCGTGGCCTCGCTGCCCAGCCGCAGGGGCAGGGCGTCCGGGTCGGCGCCGAACGCGCCGCTGTAGAGCTTGTAGTCGATCGGGTTGACCCCGATGGCGCGAACCTCGATCACCACCTCGCCGGGTGCGGGACCCACCGGCTCCGCGTCGACGACCGCGAGGACCTCCGGCCCTCCGTACGCCCGGGCAACCACACGTCGCGACATACCAGAGCCAGTACCCCTGTGAGTACTTGTTAACCGCGGGCGGTTAAGAAGTACTCACAGGGCCAGAAGGGCAACGGGGTAGCGGGCGAACAGCGTCGACGTGTCGACGCGGCCGCCGGTGTACGCCTCGGAGGTGAGCAGATCGGTCCAGGTGCCGTCCGGGAGGGTCACGGTCGTGTCGCCCCAGCCGCGTTGCTCCAGTCCGACGGTGTGCCGGGTGGCCAGTGCCACGACGTCCGGCGCCGCTCCTTGTCGTCCGCGAGTGAAACCGATCAGATGCTCCGCCGCGGTCCCCGACGCGAAGACCGGCGCATAGGTCCCGCCGACGAAACTGTCCGGACGTTCCCGGCGCAGGCGCAGAGCCGTGCGGACGACGTGCATCTTGGCCGCGCCCGTCGCATCGACCGGGGGAGTGCCGAGCCCCGCGAGCACGGTCCGTCGCACGCCGTAGTCGACGGGACGGCGATTGTCCGGGTCGACGAGCGAGTCCTCCCACAGCTCGGTTCCCTGGTACACGTCCGGGATCCCCGGCCCGCACAGCTGCAGGAGCTTCTGACCGAGCGAGTCCGACCAGGCGTGCGGGGCCAGCTGGGTGCACAGCGAACCGAGCGCCCTGCCGACGGTGCCGTCGATCACCGTGTCCAGCCAACGGTGGAGGTCTGTTTCGAAGTCCTCGTTCACGTCGTGCCACGACGTCCGGGTCCCGGCCTCACGGACCGCTTTCTGCGCGTACGCGTGGACGCGGTCCCGGAAGTCGGGCACGTCGCCCGCGGCCCGGCCGTCGACCGGCCACACCCCGAACAGGTTCTGCCACAGGAACAGTCCGGTGACGGGATCCGGGCTGGGTGCGATGCGTTCCCACTGATCGACGCATTCCGCCCACAGATCCGGCACCTGCGACAGGATGCCGATCCGGGACCGGACGTCCTCCCCGCGCTTCGTGTCGTGCGTCGAGAGCGTCGTCATCGCCTGCGGCCACCGGGTGGCTCGCTCGGCTGCGGCCAGGTGGAATTCGGCGGGGGAGACGCCGACGTTCGCCGGATTGCCACCCACTTCCTGCAGCGACACGAGCCGGGCGGTGCGGTAGAACAGGCAGTCCTCCACGGATTTCGCCATCACCGCGCCACACACCTGCTGGAAGCGGCTGGCTGCCTCACCGCCGGCGATCAGGGCGGCGGCGAGGGCGGACAGCGCGTCGGACCGTTGCGGTTCCCGCCGCAGGACGTCACCGATCACGCGCTTCGCCAGCCCGGCCAGCGGACTGTAGTCGGACCGGTACACGGGCATGGCCGCGACGGCGTCCACGACGGCGTCGCGCAGGTCCGCATCGCTGCTGTCGGTGCCGGTCTCCGCGCGGATCGCGCGGACGAGGCGCCGGACCTCCGGGGCGAGGATGGTTCCGGCGACGTCGCGTTTGATCGCCGTTTCGTGATCGTGGATCCACGTCGCGTCACCCCGGTCGCCCGTGCGGGCCGCCGACAGGGCAGTGAGCGCGGGCGCTCCCGACGCGTCGACGAAGACGCCGCCGAGTTCGGCCAGTGCGTCGTAGCCGGTGGTGCCCGCGATCGGCAGGTGGTCGTCCAGTGGTTCGGTGTGGCCGAGGATCTTCTCGATCACGAGCCACCGGTCAGCGCCGATCACGTCGCGCAGCCGGTCGAGGTACTCGGCCGGATCGGACAACCCGTCGGGGTGGTCGATGCGCACTCCGTCGATCAACTCGTCCGCCACCCAGCTCCGCAGTTCGCGGTGCGAGGCCTCGAATACCCGCGGGTCTTCCTGACGGACGCCGGCCAGTTCGCTGACCGCGAAGAACCGGCGGTACCCGATGAGCCCGGAGTCCCACGGGACCAGACGGTAGGACTGCGCGTCGTGCACCGCCTTCGGCTCGGTGGCGTCGGTGCCGGGGGTGATCGGGAAACGGTGCTCGTAGAACGCGAGCAACGGCTCGGGTCCCGAGCGGTCGACGGTCAGCGACTCGAGATCGGCGTCCGATCCGAGGACGGGCAGCGCGAGCCGCCCGCCTGCGCCGTTGTCGTCGCTCCAGTCGATGTCGAAGTACCCGACGTACTCGGAGCGGCGACCGTGCGTGAGCACGTCCCACCACCACGCGTTCTCACGCGGATTCGCGACACCCACATGGTTGGGGACGAGATCGACGACCAGGCCCATGCCGCGGCCCTGCAACTCCTGGGCCAGCGCGGCCAGCGCCTCCCGCCCGCCGAGTGCGGGGGACACGCGGGTCACGTCGGTGACGTCGTAGCCGTGGGTCGACCCGGTGGTGGCCGTCAGGATCGGCGACAGATAGACGTGGGAGATCCCGAGGTCGTCCAGGTAGTCGGCGACGGCGGCGGCGTCCGCCAGGGTGAAGCAGTCACCGCGCAGTTGCAGCCGGTAGGTGGCCGTGATCGACATCGTCGTCCCCGGCTCAGGCGGTCCGGCGCAGCACGACCAGCGACCGGGCCTCGACCAGCAGCGGATTCCCGGCCTTGATCACCGCTTCCTTCGCCCCCGTCGGGACGGCGGTGTCGAGCACGACCGCCCATTCGTCGGCGTAATCGGAGTTCGGCGTGGAGAACTCGATCTCCTCGTCGTGCGCGTTGAAACACAGCAGGAACGAGTCGCCGACCACCCGCTCGCCTCGGTGGTTGGGTTCGGGGATGCCCTCTCCGTTGAGGAAGACCGCGAGCGACTTCCCGAAACCGCTGTCCCAGTCCTCGGGGGTCATCTCCTCACCGGCCGGGGTGAGCCACGCGATGTCGCGGGTCTGATCACCGCTGCGGATGGGGGTGCCCTCGAAGAACCGGCGACGACGGAACACTGGATTCTTCATCCGCAGTGCGATCACCCGTTTGGTGAACTCGACCAGGTCGGCGTTGGAGTCCGCCAGCGACCAGTCCATCCACGACAGTTCCGAGTCCTGGCAGTACACGTTGTTGTTGCCCTGCTGGGTGCGGCCCATCTCGTCGCCGTGCGCCAGCATCGGGGTTCCCTGGCTGAGCAGCAGGGTGGCCAGGATGTTGCGGCTCTGCCGCCCGCGCAGGTCGAGGATCTCCGGATCGTCCGTCGGTCCCTCGACACCGCAGTTCCAGGACCGGTTGTGGCTCTCGCCGTCGTTGTTGCCCTCGCCGTTCGCCTCGTTGTGCTTCTCGTTGTACGACACCAGGTCGTGCAGGGTGAACCCGTCGTGGGCGATGACGAAGTTGATGCTCGCGCCGGGACGGCGCCCGGTCGCCTCGTACAGGTCGGAGGAGCCGGTGAGCCGGGACGCGAATTCGCCGAGCGTCGCGGGTTCGCCGCGCCAGTAGTCGCGCACCGTGTCCCGGTACTTGCCGTTCCACTCCGTCCACAGGCCCGGGAAGTTGCCCACCTGGTAGCCGCCCTCGCCGATGTCCCACGGCTCGGCGATGAGCTTGACCTGGCTGACGATCGGATCCTGCTGGACGAGGTCGAAGAACGCGGAGAGCCGATCGACGTCGTGCAGTTCACGGGCCAGCGTGGACGCGAGGTCGAACCGGAATCCGTCGACGTGCATTTCGGTGACCCAGTACCGCAGCGAGTCCATGATCAGTTGCAGCGTGTGCGGGTGCCGGGCGTTGAGACTGTTCCCGGTGCCCGTGTAGTCCATGTAATGCTCGGCGTCGCCGTCGACGAGCCGGTAGTAGGCGGCGTTGTCGATGCCGCGGAACGAGATGGTCGGACCGAGGTGGTTGCCCTCGGCGGTGTGGTTGTAGACGACGTCGAGGATGACCTCGATGCCCGCCTCGTGGAACGAGCGGACCATCGCCTTGAACTCCGACACCGCGGCGCCCGGCTTCTCCGCCGACGAATACCCGGTGTGCGGGGCGAGGAACCCGAACGTGTTGTAGCCCCAGTAGTTCCGCAACCCCTTGTCGAGCAGCGTCTGATCGTGCATGAACTGATGCACCGGCATCAGTTCGATCGCGGTGACCCCGAGGTCGACGAGGTGGTCGATGATCACCGGATGCGCGAGGCCCGCATACGTGCCGCGAAGCTCCTCCGGCACGCCGGGGTGCGTCGCCGTCATGCCCTTGACGTGGGCCTCGTAGATCACGGTGTCGTGGTAGGGGTGTTTCGGCGCGCGGTCGGCGGCCCAGTCGAAGAACGGGTTGATCACCACCGTCGTCATCGTGTGGCCGAGCGAGTCGTGTCCGGGCAGTCCCGGCACCGAGGTGTCCTCGGGTTCCGCTGCGAGTTCGGCGTCGTCCTCGGCCTCGATGTCGTCGTCCGTGTCGACGATCTCGATGACGTCCTCCGAGTCCTCGGAGGCGGGCTCGTCGGGCGCGTCGATGTCGTAGGAGAACAGCGACCGGTCTCCGTCGAACTCGCCGTCGAACGCCTTGCCGTAGGGGTCGAGGAGAAGCTTGCTGGGGTCGCAGCGGTGGCCGGCCGCGGGATCCCAGGGCCCGTGGATCCGGTACCCGTAGCGCTGACCGGGAACGACGGTCGGCAGGTACGCGTGCCACACGTAGCCGTCGACCTCGTCGAGGCGCACCCGCGTCTCCGTGCCGTCCTTCGCGATGAGGCAGAGATCGACCGCCTCGGCGACCTCGGAGAACAAGGAGAAGTTCGTCCCGGCCCCGTCGTAGGTGGCACCCAGGGGGTAGGCGCTGCCGGGCCACACGGGAATGGGCGTGGTGCCGGTCGACTCGCTTGCTTCCATATCGAGAACACTAGCCCGCGTCGGCGTCGCTCTCAGCTCGACGAGAGCGGGCTAGCGGCCCGGGGTGGAGCTCCGTGCGGCAGCAAGCATTCCGGCTGTGATCTTCCGCACGTCCTCGGTGGTGCACACGTACGGCGGCATCGCGTAGATCAGGTTCCGGAACGGCCGCAACCAGACCCCGGCGGCCACCGCGGCGTCGGTGGCGGCCCGCATGTCGACGGGTTCGGCGAGTTCGATCACACCGATCGCGCCGAGCACCCGGACCTCGCGGACGCCGGGCAGTTCCCGCGCCGGCGCGAGTCCCGATTCGAGCTCGCGGCGCACGGCCTCGACCTCGCCTCGCCAGTCGCGCGACAGCAGGAGGTCGATCGACGCCACCGCGACGGCGCAGGCGAGCGGATTGGCCATGAACGTGGGACCGTGCATCAGCCCGCCGGCGTCCCCGGCGCTGATGGTCTCGGCGACGTCGGTGGAACAGAGCGTCGCCGCGAGCGTCAGGTACCCGCCGGTGAGGGCCTTGCCGACGCACATGATGTCGGGCCGGACACCGGCGTGGTCCGCGGCGAACAGCTCGCCGGTGCGGCCGAAACCGGTCGCGATCTCGTCGAACACCAGCAGCAGCCCGTGCTCGTCGCAGATCCGCCGCAGCTCCGACAGGTACCGGGGGTCGTGGAAGCGCATGCCGCCGGCGCCCTGCACCACCGGTTCCACGATGACGGCCGCCAGTTCGTCGGTGTGCGACGCCACCAGACGCTCGAACTCCGCGACGTACTGCGGGTCGAACTCGCGGGGCGGCGGTCCCGCGAAGACCTGCCGTGCCAGGACGTCCGTCCATAGGGAGTGCATGCCGCCGTCCGGGTCGCAGACGCTCATCGGGGCGAACGTGTCGCCGTGGTACCCGCTGCGCCAGGTGAGTAGCCGATGTCGCTCCGGCCTGCCGCGGCTGCGCCAGTACTGCAGGCACATTTTGACGGCGACCTCGACGGACACCGACCCGGAATCGGCGAGAAAGACCTTGTCGAGTCCGTTCGGGGTGATCTCGACGAGCAGCTGGGCGAGCCGCGCGGCCGGTTCGTGGGTGAGCCCGCCGAACATCACGTGGCTCATCCGCCCGAGCTGCGCCGTCGCCGCCGCGTCGAGGACGGGATGCCGGTACCCGTGGACCGCGGCCCACCACGAACTCATGCCGTCGACGAGTTCGCGTCCGTCGGCGAGAGTGAGGCGCGTCCCGCTCGCCTCCGCCACCACGAGCGGGGTGGTCGAGGCGGGGAAGGCGCCGTACGGATGCCAGAGCAGGGAGGCATCGAGGGACGTGATGTCGTCGACGGACAGGCTCGGGGTGGTCACGGTCTCGACCCTAGCCACCCGAGGAAAACCGGGCCCACCCGGGTTGAACACCGTTCAAGTCGCGTATGGTGCCGGGGGTGAGTATCGACCGCACCTTCACCACCTGGCTCGACGACGTCGAGGACCGGCGGCGTGCCGCGGGACTGCGCCGCGAGTTGCGTCCACGCACGCCCGGCAACGCGCTCATCGACCTGGCGTCCAACGATTATCTCGGACTCGTACGGCACCCCGAGGTGCTGCACGGCGCGATGACAGCGCTGCGTCGCTGGGGTGCGGGGGCCACCGGCTCCCGTCTGGTCACGGGATCGACCACCGAACACGAACTCCTCGAAACGGAACTGGCCGAGTTCGTCGGCGCCGAGGCCGGGCTGGTGTTCTCCTCCGGGTACACGGCGAATCTCGGTGCCGTCACCGCACTGTCCGGCGCCGGATCGCTGATCGTCTCCGACGCGGGCAGCCACGCGTCGCTGGTCGACGCATGCCGGCTGTCCCGGGCCCGCGTCGCCGTCGCACCGCACTCCGATCTCGACTTCGTCCGCAGTGCACTGGCCACCCGGCCGGAGGAGCGGGCGCTGGTCGTCACCGACTCGGTGTTCAGCGCGGACGGTGATCTCGCACCCCTCGTCGACCTCCACCGGGTGTGCCGCGACCACGGCGCGTTCCTCGTCGTGGACGAGGCGCACGGCGTCGGAGTCCGCGGCGCAGGGGGCCGCGGACTCGTGCACGAGGTGGGGCTCGCCGGCGAACCCGACATCGTCGTCACGGCCACGCTGTCGAAGTCGCTGGCCAGTCAGGGCGGTGCGGTGCTGGCGTCGGAGAAGGTGCGCGCGCATCTCGTCGACGCCGCGCGCACGTTCATCTTCGACACCGGACTGGCCCCCGCGGCCGTCGGCGCGGCGCGGGCGGCGCTCGCCGTCCTGCGGCGTGAACCGGACCGTGCCGAATCCGTGCTCGATCGCGCACGGGATCTCGCGCGGTTCACCGGCGCCGGGACACCGGAGTCCGCCGTGGTCTCCGTGATCCTCGGCGACCCGCAACGCGCCGTCGACGCCGCCGCCGCCTGCCGGGAACAGGGACTGCACGTCGGCTGCTTCCGGCCGCCGTCGGTGCCGGAGGGGACGTCGCGTCTGCGGCTCACCGCGCGTGCGACGCTCGACGCGGACGAGCTGGCGCGGATCGAAACCGTGCTGACCGACGTCCTGACGGGAGCGTCGGCGTGAGCATCCTGGTGGTCACCGGCACGTCGACGGACGTCGGCAAGACGGTGGTCACGGCGGCGCTCGCGGCGGCTGCACGCGAGGCCGGCCTGTCCGTGGCGGTGTGCAAGCCCGCGCAGACCGGCGTCGCCCCGGGAGAACCGGGCGATCTGGCCGAGGTGACCAGATTGTCCGGTGTCACGGCGGTGGTGGAACTCGCCCGCTACCCCGAACCCCTCGCCCCCGACACCGCTGCCCGGCGCAGCGGCCTGCCGATGCTGCGGTGCGCCGACGTCGTCGAGACGGTCCGCGCTCTCGACGACCGGCACGATCTGGTGCTCGTCGAGGGAGCGGGCGGCCTGCTGGTGCGATTGGGCGCGGAGGGCTTCACGCTCGTCGATCTCGCGCGCGCCCTCGACGCACCGGCTGTCGTGGTCGCCGCGGCAGCCCTCGGCACGCTCAACCACACCGAGCTCACGATCCGGGCACTGTCGGCGGCCGGTCTCGCGTGCGCCGGAACGGTGATCGGGTCGTGGCCGGACGAGCCCGGCCTGGCCGAGCGGTGCAATCTCGACGACCTGCCCGCCGTCACGGGGGTCGACGTCGTCGGCTCGGTGCCTGCGGGCAGCGGACGCCTCGACTCCGCGTCGTTCGGTGCGGCCGCGTCCACGTGGTTCGACGGCACCTGGCTGAAGGCGACGCTGACGGCTCGCTGAGCGGCCGTCAGGATTCCGCCAGCACCGACAGCACGTTGCCGGCCGGGTCGGTGAACCACGCGATGTCGGGACCGTTGCCGCGCATGATTCCCTTGTCGTCCTGATCGAAACCGTCATACCGCAGGAACTGGATCCCGCGTTCGGTGAGCGCGTCGACGGCTTTCTCGACGTCCTCGACGGCGAAGTTGAGGATGGTGAACGTCGCCGGCGTGTGGTCGGGCTTGGGGTAGATCAGCACCACGGGCCCCTTCGGGAGATGCAGGCCCAGCAGGCCCATCTCCTCCTCGGTGACCTCGAGGCCCAGGGCGTCGGTGTAGAAGGACTTGGCCGCGGCGATGTCGTCGACGGCGAATCCACTGAATGCTCTCGCATTGTTCAACATGTCTGTTCTCTTTCTCTGCCGGTCAGGACATCTCGGCCCGCGCCTGCGCGCTGAGCTGGATGATCTGGACGTAGTTGCCGTCGGGGTCGACGGCGGTGCCGAACCAGCTGCCGTCACGATCCTCGAGCGGGGACAGCCACGTCGCACCGAGTTCGTCGATCCGGCCTGCTGCGGCGCGGGCGTCGGTGACCTCGACGTTGAGGAGTACGCGGCCGGGTTCGGGATTCGTGTCGCCGACGTCGTCGCGGCGGTCGAGCATGATGTAGAAGCCGTCGAAATCGAGGACGTCGTAGCCGGGTTCGCCGGGGGTACGTTCGACCTTCGGCGAGAATGCGGCCGTGTACCAGTCCCGCAATCGCTCGGGGCGCGTGCTGGCGAGCAGGATGCTTCCGATCGTGGCGTCGGCCATGATTTCCTCCCGGTGGGGTTCGGTTTCGGTTGTCCTACAGGTATGGACTCGGCTGCCCGGCGAAATTCATCGCCACGGCGTTGCCGGGGGCCGAAAGCTGCCCCGGGTTCCCGGAATGTCGGTAGTGTGATTCGTGTCACGGCTACATCCGGCTGGGTTGGGAGGGGTCACATGTCGACCTCCGAAATGCTCGAATTGAATCGCACCATCGACCGTCTCCGGCGCGCTGTCGGGTCGTTGCATTCGATGTACGGCGACGCCGCATCCGTGCGGCGACTGACCAACGATCTGGAACGGCTCGAGATCGACGCGCGCGACCTCGACGCATCGCCGCCGAACGTCGTCCACCGCGAGCCGGTGGAGCGAATCAAGGTGTCGGACACCCCGTACGACGCGTCGATGTGGCTCGGCGTCGACGACGAGGGGCTGGGCGGGCTCCACTACGAGCGCGGATGAGCGCGCCGCCGAAGAAGCCCGAAAGTGCCGGTGTGGGGGCACCGACGCGTGCCCGGATAGCGGAACGCACCCTCCGCACCGACCGGTGGTGGCTGGCCCCGCTGCTGACGGTGCTCGGCCTGTCCGTCTTCGTGGTGTATGCATCGGTCCGCTCGTGGGTCCGCACCGCGTACTTCGTCGAGGACTATCACTACCTGACGCCGTTCTACTCGCCGTGCCTGAGCGATTCTTGTGTGCCCGGTTCGAGCGACTTCGGGACACCCATCGGCGAGTTGCCGATGATCATCCCGCTCGGGTTCCTGGTGCTGCCGTTCCTGCTCGGATTCCGGCTCACCTGCTACTACTACCGCAAGGCCTATTACCGGTCGGTGTGGTTCTCGCCGCCCGCGTGCGCGGTCGCGGAGCCCCATGGCACCTACACGGGTGAGACGCGCCTGCCGCTGATCGTCCAGAACGCACACCGCTACTTCTTCTACGTCGCACTCGTCGTCTCGCTGATCAACACGTACGACGCGATCCGCGCGTTCCACGGCGCCGACGGCGGATTCGGAATCGGGCTCGGCACACTCATCATGGTCTGCAACGTGATCCTGCTCTGGGCGTACACCGTCTCCTGCCATTCCTGCAGGCACGTCATGGGTGGCAGACTCACCCACTTCTCCAAGCACCCGATCCGGTACCGGCTCTGGACCTGGGTCAGCACACTGAACACCCGGCACATGCAGCTCGCCTGGACCACCCTCGCCACACTGATCATCACCGACTTCTACGTGATGCTCGTGGCCAGCGGCACCATCTCCGACCTGCGCCTGATCAACTGACTTCATCGAAGAGGGAGTGGAATGACGGAAGTCGAACGGCACCAGTACGACGTCGTGGTCATCGGTGCCGGCGGCGCCGGACTGCGAGCGGTCATCGAGGCCCGCGAACAGGGTCTGTCCGTCGCCGTCGTCTGCAAGTCGCTGTTCGGCAAGGCGCACACGGTCATGGCGGAGGGTGGCTGCGCCGCCGCGATGGGAAACGCCAACGAGAAGGACACCTGGCAGACCCATTTCCAGGACACGATGCGCGGCGGCAAATTCCTCAACAACTGGCGAATGGCCGAACTGCACGCCCGTGAGGCTCCCGACCGGGTATGGGAACTCGAAACGTACGGCGCCCTGTTCGACCGGACCCCCGACGGCCGGATCAGCCAGCGCAACTTCGGCGGTCACACGTATCCGCGGCTCGCGCACGTCGGTGATCGCACCGGACTCGAACTGATCCGCACCATGCAGCAGAAGATCGTGTCGCTGCAGCAGGAAGATTTCGCCGCCACCGGCGACTACGAGGCCCGGATCAAGATCTTCGCCGAGTGCACCATCTCCGAGCTGACCAAGGACGGCGACCGGATCTCGGGTGCATTCGGATACTGGCGCGAGAGTGGACGTTTCGTCCTGTTCGAGGCGCC
This sequence comes from Rhodococcus wratislaviensis, assembly GCF_041228765.1. NCBI lineage: Bacteria > Bacillati > Actinomycetota > Actinomycetes > Mycobacteriales > Nocardiaceae > Rhodococcus > Rhodococcus wratislaviensis. Next base: position 3,869,496 of record NZ_CP150488.1, read on the forward strand.
GGCGGTCGTGATGGCCACCGGCGGGATCGGCAAGTCGTTCAAGGTGACGTCGAACTCGTGGGAGTACACCGGCGACGGTCACGCCCTCGCCCTGCGCGCGGGCGCCAACCTCATCAACATGGAGTTCGTGCAGTTCCACCCCACCGGCATGGTGTGGCCGCCGAGCGTCAAGGGCATCCTCGTGACGGAAGGCGTTCGCGGCGACGGCGGGGTCCTGAAGAACTCCGAGGGCGAACGGTTCATGTTCTCGTACATCCCGCCGGTCTTCAAAGGCCAGTACGCGGAGACCGAGGAAGAAGCAGACGGCTGGTACAAGGATTCCGACAACAACCGCCGCACACCGGATCTGCTGCCCCGCGACGAGGTGGCCCGGGCCATCAACTCCGAGGTCAAGGCCGGACGGCAGACCCCGCACGGCGGCGTGTACCTCGACATCGCCTCACGGATGCCCGCCGACGAGATCGTCCGGCGGCTGCCCTCGATGTACCACCAGTTCAAGGAACTCGCCGACGTCGACATCACGAAGGAGCAGATGGAGGTCGGGCCCACCTGCCATTACGTGATGGGGGGCATCGAAGTCGATCCCGACAGCGGATCGTCCAGCGTCGCGGGTCTGTTCGCGGCGGGGGAGTGTTCGGGCGGGATGCACGGTTCCAACCGGCTCGGCGGCAACTCCCTCTCCGACCTTCTCGTGTTCGGGCGTCGCGCCGGACTGGGGGCGGCGGAGTACGTGAAGTCGCTGCAGGAGCGGCCGGTCGTCTCCGCGGACGCCGTCGATGCTGCGGCACGGATGTTGTTGTCGCCGTTCGATCCCGCGGTCGGGGAGGGCGGCACCACCGAGAACCCGTACACGCTCCACACCGAACTGCAGCAGACCATGAACGACCTCGTCGGCATCATCCGGAAGGAAGACGAGATCGTCCGCGCTCTGGAGAAACTCACGGAGATCAAGGGCCGGATCGGGGGCGTGGAGGTGGAGGGGCACCGCCAGTTCAACCCGGGATGGCACCTCGCCGTGGACCTGCGGAACATGGTGCTGGTCAGCGAATGCGTCGCGCAGGCGGCCTTGCTGCGCACGGAAAGTCGCGGCGGGCACACCCGCGACGACCACCCGAGCATGGAGGCGGAGTGGCGCAATACCCTGCTGGTGTGCAGCGTGGTCGGCGACATGTCCGCGCATCCCGATTCGGTGGTGCCGGATGTCACCGTCACCCGCGAGCCGCAGCTCCCGATGCGCGCAGAGCTGTTGGAACTCTTCGACATCGACGAACTGGCCAAGTACTACACCGACGCCGAACTCGCGGAACACCCGGGAAGGAAGGCCTGAGATGGGTTACGACGCGCAGTTCCGGGTCTGGCGCGGCGACGCCGACGGCGGAGCACTCCAGGACTACTCCATCCCCGTCAACGAAGGTGAGGTGGTGCTCGACATCATCCACCGGTTGCAGGCGACGCAGACCCCGGACCTGGCGGTGCGATGGAACTGCAAGGCGGGCAAGTGCGGGTCGTGTTCCGCGGAGATCAACGGCCAGCCACGGCTGCTGTGCATGACGCGGATGTCGACGTTCACCGAAGACGAGGTCGTGACGGTCACGCCGCTGCGAGCGTTCCCGGTCATCCGGGATCTCGTCACCGACGTGTCGTTCAACTACGCGAAGGCGCGGGAGATCCCGTCGTTCACCCCGCCGCCGGGGCTCGGGCCGGGCGAGTACCGGATGCAGCAGGTCGACGTCGAACGGTCGCAGGAATTCCGCAAGTGCATCGAGTGCTTCCTCTGCCAGAACACCTGCCACGTCATCCGTGATCACGACGACAACAAGCCGGCGTTCTCCGGCCCCCGCTTCTTCATCCGTGTCGCCGAACTGGAGATGCATCCACTCGACACGGCCGATCGTCGTGACGCGGCGCAGGAAGAATTCGGTCTCGGGCTCTGCAACATCACCAAATGCTGCACCGAGGTGTGCCCCGAAGGGATAAAGATCACGGACAACGCCATCATTCCGATGAAGGAAAGGGTGGTCGACCGCCGGTACGACCCCATCGTCTGGTTGGGCAACAAGCTGCGGCGTCGCCGCCCGTGAGTACTTGTTAACCTGGATCCACCGATAGGGGCGGGTCGGGTGATGGGTTCGGTTGTGGCCGTTGATGGGCTGTCAGGGGTGTGGGTGATCGCCCGACCGATGTGTCGGGTTGTTCCACTGGGTCTTTCGGGTCGGGGCCGGGGGTGGCCGGGCGGATTAGGTGACCTGGGGTCTTCGATGTCGGGTGTGGGTGAAGAGTTGGTTCCATTCGGATTCCCAGGGCCAGCGCCGCGGCAGGTGCAGGGTGAGGCGGCGGGCCGAGGACGCGATCCGCGCCGGGACCGAGATCAGGGTCCGGCGGATGGTGGCGGTCGTCGCCTTGGCCAGGCGGGCCCCGGTGAGGGTGGCGGCGGCGCGGGTGAGATTGAACGCCATCACCGCAAGCACCAGCCAGGCACTGTTGGCGGCGAACCGCCCCGACGGCAGGTGCGCGAGCGCGGAGTTCTTCAGGTCGGCGTGGACCTGCTCGATGATCGCGTGCCCGCGGTGGATCTTGTCCGCGGCCACGGTGTCCAGGACGGCGGGGTCGGTGGTGGTGAAGAACGCGTGGAACCGCCAGGCGTCGAACAACGTGCCCTGACCATCGGTGTGTTCCCGCAGGTCGGGGATGCGGCGCACCACCAACCGGCCCGGTGTCCGCTCGGAGGCGAGGCGGGTGAACGCGGTGAAGTCGATCTCGGCGACCTCGGCGCGGGAGATCCACCGGCCGGCCTGTTCGTCGTAGACGGCGTCGGTGTATTCGATCGGGGTCCACGCATCCTCGTCGATGGCGGCGATCGCCGCCTTCACCGTCGCGGTCATCCGCACCGTGACCGAGACGTCGGCGCCGGAGCGCAGTGCCGCGGACACGGTCGGGTGCCCGTAGAAGGCCGAGTCGGCCCGCACCAGCACAGACCCCGGTGACAGCTGCGGGCGCAGGCGGCCGAGTGTGGCGAGGGCGTCGCTGACCATCCGGGATGCCCCGCGTGGGGATCCGCAGCCGCCGCGGCGCAGGCGTTGGCCGACGATCACCGGTGCCCGCCCGTCGGTGGTGGCGGTGGCGATCAGCGCGTTCAACCCCGGACCCCCGTATATCCGTAGCCCGAACCCTGCTTGGCGTGCCCGTGCACCTCGACGATGGTGTCGTCGAGGTCGACGAGGATCCGCCCACCTGATTCGGGCCCACCGACCAGCGGTGTTCGTTCGGCCAGGCCTTGCAGGAATCGGGCGGCGACGGCGTCGAGTTGGCGGACGTGCCCGAAGGAGAACGTCCGCAGGAAGGAGCCCAGCGTCGACGGGGCGTACGGGCGGTCGAATACCGTGGGCATGGCGCCGTGCCGCAGCAGCGCCATGTCGTCGATGCTGTCGGCGCCGGCGACCATGCCCGCTACCAGTGCGGTCACCTTCCGGCCCGCGTGTGCGCCCTTGTCGGTGGGCAGCGTCAGATGCTCGTCTGCCAGGTCATCGAGGCCGCAGTCCTGAGCCAACCCCAGGACCGGGACCAGTCCGGCCGCGGCGAGGAGATTGCGGTCGTCGAACGCCGAGGCCGTCACCGGGTGGGTGTGGGATAGTTGCACCCTAGAGATGCCCTTCGTGTCGATCGAACTGGTTCTGTGAGAAGTCCAATTCTTTCAGCACGCAAGGGCATCTCGCCGTTTCGACTCACCTACCCCGACACCACATCGGTGGATCCAGGGTTAACCGCGGGCGGTTGAGAAGTACTCACGGGCGCGTCAGCGCACCGAGTGGAGGTTGCGGGCGGTGGGCGACTTCTCGACCGATTCGGGGTCGGGGTCGGTGCCCAGGATCCGGTCGGCGGTTCCCGAGGTGGTGACGGTGAACCAGTAGTGCTCGTTCTTGTAGTGGTGATGGCGATGGTTGCGCCAGATCGCGCGGTACAGGCGGGAGTTCGGCTTGTAGTCGCTGTGGATGAGGTAGTGCGTCCATTCGTAGAGGACACCCAGGACGCTCAGCACCACCAGGAACGTGAGTCCGAGTCCGGTGCGCGGGAACGCGAGCAGCGAGATGGCGACGAGAACCGGGATCAGCCACGTCAGCGTCTGCCACGGGATGAAGACGAGCGGCACGTCGCGGGGGTCGACGTGGTGCTCACGATGCTTCCGGGCGAGCAGCGAATCGACGGTCAGGCCCAGAACCTTTCGGGGCTTCCAGTGCAGAATGCCCACGTGGATGACCCACTCGGCGAACGGGAACACGGCCAGCATCACCAGCGGAAGGACGGCGTCGGTCAGCTGCCAGTCACCGACGACCAGGCGGGCGGCAACCGCGGCGACCAGCATGCCGCCGATCATCCACGGGGAGGGATGGCGGCGGAACTGGTCCGCGGCGTCGCGGAGGGTGATCGACCTGCGTTGGCGGCGATCAGCGGGAGGGTTCGTGGTCATGTGTCCTTCTCCGAATCGTGGTGGTGCAGGGTGTCGATCACGGCGGTGACGGCCGCCGTTCCGAGGTCGAGAAGTGTTGTGGCGGTCTGGCCCGCGGTGTCTTCGTCGTGAGCGGAGATCGCTTCTGCCAGCTGGTAATACAGGTCGGTGCGGCCGACTTCTGCGACCATGACGGCGGCCATCGCCGTCATGGTCGGTTCGTACGCGTTGCGGAGGCTGTTGAAGATGAGCCGGAACGCGAGGGAATCGGCGGTGTCGACGACGCGCTCCCAGAAGGCCAGGGCGCCGACCTGCTGCGCGACCGGGTCGCTGTCCGAGGCGAGGTGATCCACGGCGTCGCGGAGGGCGGCACCCGACTCTCCGGTCGCCCGTCCCGCGGCGAGGCGGGCGACCTGCACGCCGATCATCCGCCGGGCCTCGAGAACGCTTCGGACCACCGCCCAATCGGGTACGCCGTCGCGGACCAGCAGCTGGGACAGCAGTTCGGGCCCGCCGTGCTGCCGGAAGTCGCGGACCGAGGTGGCATCGCCTTGCCTGACCTCGACGAGTCCGGCCTGGGCAAGCTTCTGGATCGCTTCCCGGACCGCGGGCCGGGACACCCCGAAGGCTTCGGCCAGTCGTCGTTCGCTCGGCAGGGCGTCGCCGGCGGCGAGGTCGCCGCCGAGCACACGCGCGGTGATCTGGTCGAAGACTTCGGTGGACGCGGATTTCCGCGCGATCGGCTCGAACATCATGACACGACACTAAGGCGGCGATAGGTAAGAGGTCAAGTGGTCTTACCAGTGGATCGCGACTATCCGAATAGGCTCCGGACGAACGCGCTGGTGTCGGGCAGGGACGCGGGCATGGTGTAGAGATGGCCGGTGGGATAAGTCCGGAATACGAACTGCTGCCCGTTCGCGGCGAGGTCGGACGTGAGTTTCCAGGTGAGGGGGATGGGGACGACGTCGTCGAACAGTCCCTGTCCGATGAACAGCGGCCGGTCGTAGCCCCGCACGGGAACTCCGAGGGTGGTGCGCAGCGCCGCCAGGACCGCCGGGTCGCCGAGGGGGCGGGACATCAACTGTCCGATCGAGATGCCGTCGAGTTGCGGGGCCGCCTCCTCGTAGCAGAGCGATTCGACGCGATTCAGGACGTCGACGCCGAGTGGTGTGAGGTAGCTGTCGATGTCGAGGTCGGGCCGCGACGCACGCAGTCCGGCGAGTGCGTACGCCACGAACACCGTGCTCCCGGTGAGGGGGACCTCCGGGAAACCCGGGCCGACGAGGGGGGCCAGGTTTTCGAGATTGGACGGGGCGCCGGTGGCGACCGTGCCGCGGAAGTCGAGATCCGGTGCGTACGTGGTGGCCATCGACGCGGCGACGAGAGCGGCATGGCCGCCCTGCGATTGACCGAGGGCGACCCACCGGTTCGACAGGGACGGCGTGACGGTCCGCGCCGCGCGCACCATGTCGATCACACTGTGCGCCTCCGTCGGGCCGTCCAGGTACGGGTGCACCCCGGGTGTGCCGAGGCCGACGTAATCCGTTGCGACGACGGCGTAGCCCTGGTCGAGCCAGTGCTGGACGTATGGTCCGACGAGTTTTCCCGTCACCGTGGGCGCGCACGCGTCGGCGATGCCGACCGTTCCGTGGGCCCAGGACACGACGGGCCACCCGCCGGGCGGCGCCGCACCGGGGGGTAGCAGGACCGCGCCGGTGCTGAGCGCGGGTTCGTTCATCGGCCCCGTCGTCCAGTAGGTGACGTACGTGGCGTCGGCGACGCCCGGTGGTCGCGCGTCCGGCGCCACCGGTGTCGCGACGACGACGGCACCCGGATCGCCGCCCGCAGTCTGTGCTGCCGCCGGGGTGGGCGCGCCGAGGAGCGACAGTGCGAGGGCCGCCGCGAGAACCATTCCGGTGCGGCGGCCGAGCGAAGACGTCATCGCGTCCGTCCCTGGGCCGTCGGAGGCGCCGCGCGGTCCTCGAGTGGCCGACGCGGCGTCGACTCAATTGTGCGCGCTCAGGGGCGGTGGGCGGAGTCTTTCAGGCGTGCGCGAATTCCGTCGACGAACAGCGACAGGCCGAAGTCGAACCGGACAGCAGGATCGCCGTCGAGGAGGTCCTCGTCGTACGCCGCGATCGGCGACTGCGGCGCATCGGGGGAGAGGGCGGCCCGGGTGAGGGCGCCTGCCGACTCCATCTGCGCCCGCGACTGCTCGTCGACCGTGTGGCCGAGGACGTAGTACAGCAGCGAGTAGGACGACAGTTCCGCGTGTTCGCGGGACAGTCCGGACCGCAGACCGACGGCGGCGAAGCTCTCCCGGACCCGGGAGTTGGTCATGCGGGACGCGTACGTGGCCGAGACCAGTTCGGCGCCGTCGCGATGGGCGAGTAGCGCGGTGCGGAGTCGGTGGGCGAGTTCGGTGAACTCGGCGTCCCAGCCGGGGGCCGTGACCGGGGCGTCGACGTCTTCGAGGATCTTGTCGGCGAGCGCGCCGAGCAGGGTCTGCTTGTTGGGGAAATGCCAGTACAGGGCGCCCGGCTGCACGCCGAGAGCGGTCGCGAGCCTGCGCATCGTGAGGTCGGCGAGGCCGAACTCGTCGAGGATGGCCATTGCGCCGTCGAGTACGTCGCCGCGTCGCAATTGCACTGTGTGATCTCCCAATCTCGTCGGAAAGCCGGCTTCGGCTTTGACAGTATTCCACCACGGATCTAACGTGAACACCGTTCAACTTGTACGGTGTTCAATTTTTCGGTTCCGTCGATCCACGACACGTGATCGGCCCGTTTTCCAGGAGATACGTGTGACATCGGCCCCGGTACAGACAGACATCCTCGCCCTCGCGCGTGAGCAGGTTCTCGAGCGCGGTGAGGCGCTGAACGAGAGCCAGGTGCTCGAGGTCCTGCAACTCCCCGACGACCGGCTCGAGGAACTGCTCGCCGTCGCACACGACGTGCGCATGAAGTGGTGCGGTCCCGAGGTCGAGGTCGAGGGCATCATCAGCCTCAAGACCGGTGGCTGCCCCGAGGACTGCCACTTCTGCTCGCAGTCCGGCCTGTTCCAGTCGCCGGTGCGCGCGGCGTGGCTCGACATCCCGTCGCTCGTCGAGGCCGCGAAGCAGACCGCCAAGTCCGGCGCCAGCGAATTCTGCATCGTCGCCGCCGTCCGCGGCCCCGACGAGCGGCTGCTCGCCCAGGTTGCTGCCGGCATCGAGGCGATCCGCAACGAGGTCGACATCCAGATCGCCTGCTCGCTGGGCATGCTCACCCAGGAGCAGGTCGACAAACTCGCCGCGATGGGTGTGCACCGCTACAACCACAACCTGGAGACGTCGAAGTCCCACTTCCCGAACGTCGTCACCACACACACGTGGGACGAGCGCTGGAACACCCTCCGCATGGTCCGCGAAGCGGGCATGGAGGTGTGCTGCGGCGGCATCCTCGGCATGGGTGAGAGCCTCGAGCAGCGCGCCGAGTTCGCGGCCAACCTGGCCGAACTCGAACCCGACGAGGTGCCGCTGAACTTCCTCAACCCACGCCCCGGAACCCCGTTCGGCGACCTCGAGGTCCTGCCCGCGAGCGAGGCCCTCAAGTCGGTGGCCGCGTTCCGCCTCGCGCTGCCCCGCACCATCCTCCGCTTCGCAGGCGGTCGCGAGATCACGCTCGGTGACCTCGGGGCCAAACAGGGCATCCTCGGCGGCATCAACGCCGTCATCGTCGGCAACTACCTGACGACCCTCGGCCGCCCGGCCGAGCAGGATCTCGACCTGCTCGTCGATCTGCAGATGCCGATCAAAGCCCTCAACGACACCCTGTGACGATCATGGCGGAGACCACGGTGGGCGACGGCCCCGGGGAGCGCTACAACCCGTACACCGGCCGCCGCGTGGTGGCCGGGGTGGACGACACCGTCCCCACCGCCGCACAGCTCGGACTCGAACCGCCCCGCTTCTGTGAGGCGTGCGGCCGCCGGATGGTCGTGCAGATCAGCCCGGATGGCTGGTGGGCGAAATGTTCCCGCCACGGTGTGTTCGACTCGATCTGCGGCGGACGGCGGTAGCGTCGGACGCGTGACCACGCTCCCGCGCTTCAGGCTTCGATCTGCCGCCGGAATCTTCTGCGGGACGGTGGTGGCGAGCGCGCTCGCCGGGGTGTTGTGGGGGGTCCTCGCGCCGCCCGAGCACCTGCTGGTGGTCGCCCCCGACCGCGGGGTGTCGCTGACGGGTGAGAGCGTGCACCGGTTCGACGCGATCGGGATGTTCGCGTGTGCGGGCCTGGTGGTCGGCATCCTCACCGCGGTCGCGGCGTGGACGGCGCGGACAAGTCGCGGCCCGGTCGCGCTGGGCGCGGTCCTGGCAGGCAGTGTGGTCGGGGCCGGGGTGATGGCGCTCGGTGGAATCGGCGTGGCCGCGCTGCGGTTCCCCGACCCCGACACCTCGACCGCAGGCACCGTCGTGGCGGTCGCGCCGGGAATCGGGACCCTACTGGTGCTGATCTTCCAGCCCCTCGTCGCCTGCGCGGTGACGTTGGTGCTCGCCGCGCTCAACCCGTACGACGATCTCGGCGTCAGCGATCCCCCGGTCGAACTCGACGAGCCGGAAGAGCGCGACGCGACCCTTACCTCGTGACCGACGTCCGCATCCGCACGTCCCCGAGGAGGCGCCCGCTGGCGAGAGCGCCGATGCGGCGCGTCGCGAACCGGGTGCTGACCGACGACACCCAGTTCATCAGCCCGGAGACGACACTCGGCGGGGTGCTGCGCCGGTCCAGGGCCCGCAGCGCTGTCGACACCACCTGATCCGCGGTCTGCATGCGGCCGACCGCGGCGTCCTCGGAACCGACGACGTCGAAGAACTCGGTGCGGGTGGGGCCCGGGCAGACGGCGAGCACGGTGAGGTCGGTGCCCCGCGCCTCGGCCCACAGCGCCTCCGTGAAGTTGAGGACGAACGCCTTGGTCGCCCCGTAGACGGCCATGCCGGGAGTCGGCTGGAACGCGGCGGTGCTCGCCACGTTCACGAGTGCGCCGCGTCCCCGGAGCAGGTCGGGCAGGAACGTGTGCGACAGCTCGACGAGGGTGGTGACGTTGAGCTGGATCTCGGAGGTGAGGCGCTCCAGGTCGGCGGACGCGAAATCTCCGTGCGTCCCGAACCCCGCATTGTTGATCAGCGAGTCGACGCCGATGTCGCGGGCGGTGAGTTCGCCGCGCAACCGCTCCCCGGCGCCGGGGGTCGCGAGGTCGAACGGCAGCACGGTGACCGACACGTGGTGCGCGGCGCGGAGTTCGGTGGCGAGTTGTTCGAGCCGGTCGGCGCGGCGGGCGACGAGGACGAGATCTGCACCCCGCCCGGCGAACCGGCGGGCGAATTCGACACCGAGGCCCGCGCTGGCGCCGGTGATGAGGACGGTGGTTCCGGATACGTCGAAGGACATGTCTGCTCCTAGCGGTGGGGTGTCCTCGAATGTAGTCAGTGCCATCTATGTAGTCAATGACAACATCTTGCTAGGCTGGCGGCATGCCCGTCGCCGAACAGCCCTACCACCACGGGAGTCTCCGCCGGGTGCTGCTCGCGCGCGCCGAGAGCACGCTCGAGAAGGACGGCGTCGACGGACTCTCCCTGCGGCAGCTCGCCCGCGAGGCCGGGGTCAGCCACGCCGCACCCAGCAAGCACTTCCGGGACCGTCAGGCGCTGCTCGACGCACTCGCGGAGTCCGGCTTCCTGCGCCTCACCGCCGCCCTCGAACGCGCGGTCGAGGAGGCGGAACCGCACGCCCGGGCCCGCTTCGCCGCGCTCGCCGGTGCCTACGTGAGCTTCGCACTCGCACATCGGGAGTTGCTGGCCCTGATGTACGGCAACAAACACGCGCCCGGAGCCGCCTCCCAGGTGGTGGAGGCCGGCCACGCCTCGATGGACCTGACGGTCCGGATCGTCACCGAAGCCCAGGCCGCGGGCGACATCGGACCCGGGGACGCCTCGCGCATCGCCCTCGTCGCGTTCGCGACGTTCCACGGGATCGCGACCCTCGCCGCAGGCGGGATGCTCGACGGCGCGCCCGTCGACGAGGTCGTCACCGCCGCATCGGACACGTTCTGGCGGGGTCTCGCCCAGGGGTGAGGCGGCCCGACGTGCGGAGTCAGCTCGGTGGTCGAAGTGCCGCGAACTCGTCCGTCACCCGCAGGGTGGAGTCGGTGAACCGGTAGAGGGCCGCCGGACGCCCGCCGGTGCGGCCCGACGGCGCCGTGTTCCCGGTGGGAGTCAGCACCCCACGTCGTCCGAGGACGCGCTGGAGGTTGGTCGCATCCACCTGGTACCCGAGTGCGGCGCAGTAGATTTCACGCAGCGTCGACATGGAGAACTCGTCGGGGGCCAAGCCGAACGCGATGTTGGTGTAGGAGAGCTTGGCCGCGAGGCGGGTCCGGGCGTGCCGGACGACGGTGCCGTGATCGAACGCCATCTCGGGCAGCGCGGACACCGGATGCCACGCGGTGTCCGGCGGCAGCTGCGGATCGGCGGGGAGCGGGACGAGCCCGAGGAAGGTCGACGCGATGGTGCGCGGACCGGGCACTCGATGCGGATCGCTGAACACCGACAGCTGCTCGAGGTGGGAGACCTCCTGCACGTCCACCTTCTCGGCCAGCTGGCGTCGCGCGGACGTGGTGAGGTCCTCGTCCTCGTGGAGCAATCCGCCGGGCAGTGACCAGGCGCCCGCCTGGGGATCGAGGGCCCGTTGCCACAGCAGCACGGCGAGCTCACCGGCGTGACGCGCATCACCGCTTTGACCTGCGGTGATGTGGTCGGGGAAGTGGCGAACCTGGAACACCGCGGTAAGCACTTCATGCGTGGTGTTACTATTGGGCATGTTTTCGATCCTAAGTCGAAAACCTCGATTGCGGAAATTCGGGCCAGCCCGCCCGAGTTCACGGTGAAGGAGCAAGCCATGACGACCACGACGTTGTGGGCGGGTACCAACCCGCAGATTCAGGACGGTCCCGGCGGTTACGCGGGCGTCGAGGCGAGCGAAGAGTGGGCTGCCGAGATCAAACGGCTGGCACGTGAGCGGGGAGCGACCCTCCTTGCGCACAACTATCAGTTGCCCGCCATCCAGGATGTGGCCGACCACGTCGGCGACTCCCTGGCACTCTCGCGCATCGCGGCCGAGGCCCCCGAGGACACCATCGTGTTCTGCGGCGTGCACTTCATGGCCGAGACCGCGAAGATCCTCAGCCCCGCCAAGACCGTGCTGATCCCGGACGAGCGCGCCGGCTGCTCGCTCGCCGACTCGATCAACGCCGATCAGCTTCGTGAGTGGAAGGCGGAGTTCCCCGACGCCGTCGTCGTGTCGTACGTCAACACCACCGCCGAGGTGAAGGGGCTGACGGACATCTGCTGCACGTCGTCCAACGCCGTCGACGTGGTCGCGTCGATCGACCCCGACCGTGAGGTCCTGTTCCTGCCCGACCAGTTCCTCGGCGCCCACGTCAAGCGCGTCACCGGCCGCAAGAACATGCAGATCTGGGCGGGTGAGTGCCACGTCCACGCCGGCATCAACGGCGACGAGCTCACCGCGCAGGCCAAGGCGCACCCCGGTGCCGAACTGTTCGTGCACCCCGAATGCGGCTGCGCCACCTCGGCTCTCTACCTGGCCGGCGAAGGGTTCGTGCCCGAGGACAAGGTGAAGATCCTCTCGACCGGCGGCATGCTCGACGCCGCCCGCGCGACCGGGGCGAAGCAGGTTCTCGTGGCCACCGAGGTCGGAATGCTGCACCAGCTGCGCAAGGCGGCGCCGGAGGTCGACTTCCAGGCCGTCAACGACCGCGCGTCGTGCCCGTACATGAAGATGATCACCCCCGCGGCCCTGCTCCGCTGCCTGCTCGAGGGCAAGGACGAGGTTCACGTCGATCTCGCGACCGCGGAGCGTGCCCGCAAGTCGGTGCAGCGCATGATCGAGATCGGAAACCCGGGCGGCGGCGAGTGAGCAGCCCGGCCCGGGGGATTTCCTGGGAAGAGCACGCCGACCTCGTGGTCGTGGGCGGTGGTGTGGCCGGACTGACGGCCGCACGCACCGCCTCGCTGCGCGGACTGACCGTGCTCACCGTCAGCAAGGGTGGGGCGACGGACACCGCGACGCAGTACGCGCAGGGCGGTATCGCGGTGGTGGGTGACGCCGTCACCGATTCGGTGGAGTCACACGTCGCCGACACCTGCGAGGCCGGGGTGGGTCTGTGCGACGAGGACGCCGTCCGGTCGATCGTGGCGGGCGGCCGTGATGCCGTGGCCGCGTTGACCGATCTGGGTGCGGTGTTCGACCGCGGCCGCGACGGCGCCGTCTCGCGCACCCGCGAGGGCGGGCACAGCACCCGGCGGATCATCCATGCCGGCGGGGACGCCACGGGCGCGGAGGTGCAGCGCGCCCTGGGTGCCGCCGGGCTTCCCGTCCTGTTCGACAGTTGCGCCGTACGCGTGCTCACCGATGCGCGCGGCGTCACCGGCGTGCTCGTGGACTCGCCACGCGGACTCGGCGTCGTCCACACACCGGCCGTCCTCCTGGCAACCGGCGGACTCGGGCAGCTGTACGCCTGCAGTACCAACCCGCCCGGAGCCACCGCGGACGGCATCTCTCTCGCGCTGGACGCGGGCGCGGCCGTCGCCGATCTCGAGTTCGTGCAGTTCCACCCGACCGTCCTGTTCACCCCCGGCGGTCTCGGACGGCGCCCGCTGATCAGCGAGGCCGTCCGCGGCGAGGGCGCGATTCTCGTCGACGCGAACGGCGATTCGGTGACCGCCGGCGTGCATCCGCGCGGCGACCTCGCCCCCCGTGACGTCGTGTCGCGGGCGATCGCGTCGAGGCTTCGGGAACTGGGTCACGACCACGTCTACCTCGACGCGCGTCACCTCTCCGGGTTCGCGCAGCGGTTCCCGACCGTGACGGCATCCTGCCTGGAAGCCGGAATCGATCCGCGCGAACAGCTGATCCCGGTCGCACCCGCCGCGCACTACTCGTGCGGCGGAGTGGCCACCGACGTCGACGGACGCACCGCCGTCCCCGGCCTCTACGCTGCGGGGGAGGTGGCCCGCACCGGGCTGCACGGAGCGAACCGGCTGGCCTCCAACAGTCTCCTCGAGGGCCTGGTGGTCGGCGAGCGGGTCGGCGCCGCGGCCGCCGAACGCGCCGGCCTCCGCGTCGAGGCGACCGACCCCGAGCGGCGGGCGCTGCCGTCCGCACCGCGGGACTTGGTGCAGCAGTTGATGACCGGCAACGCCTCCGTCGTCCGGGACGGTGCCGGCCTCGAGGCGGTCGCCGCCGCCCTGTCCGGTGCACCGCGCACGGTGCCCGAAGGGGAGACCGCGCTCGAAGACGCCGCGCTGACCCTGACGGCGTCCGCGCTGGTACTGGCGGCAGCTGCGCGGACCGAAAGTCGCGGATGCCACACCCGCAGCGACTACCCGCAGACGTCCGACGAGTGGCGTCGCAGCACGCACGTTCGCCTGCGCGACGGTGAACTCGAGCTTCTCGAACCCCAACTGACAGGAGTGCGGTGATGTCCGACCATGTCCTTCCCCCCGGTCTGGACGCGGACGAGGTGCGTGCGCTCGTGCGTCTCGCCCTGGACGAGGACCTGCGGTACGGACCGGACGTGACGTCGTCGTCCACGGTCCCGGCCGACGCGGTGGCCAAGGCGTCCGTGGTCTCCCGTGCGCACGGGACCGTCGCCGGCCTCGACGTGGGACTGCTGGTGCTCGACGAGGTGATCGGCGCGGGCCGCTACCAGGTTCTCGACCGGGTCGCCGACGGCACCCGGGTCGCGCCCGGCCAGGCCGTGCTGACGGTCACCGCGCCCACGCAGGGGCTGCTCACCGCGGAGCGGACGATGCTCAACCTGGTGTGCCACCTGTCCGGGATCGCCACCGCGACGTCCGCCTGGGTGGACGCGGTCGACGGCACCGGGGCAAAGATCCGCGACAGTCGCAAGACACTGCCGGGACTGCGCGGCCTGCAGAAGTACGCCGTCCGGGTGGGCGGCGGCGTCAATCACCGCATGGGCCTCGGCGACGCGGCACTGATCAAGGACAACCACGTCGCGGCCGCCGGTTCGGTCGTGGCGGCGCTGCGGGCCGTGCGCGCGGCGGCACCGGACATCGAGTGCGAGGTGGAGGTCGACAGCCTCGAGCAGCTAGACGAGGTGCTGGCCGAGAACGTCGAACTGGTGCTACTCGACAACTTCCCGCTGTGGCAGACGCAGATCGCCGTGCAACGCCGCGACGCGAACACCCCCGGCACCAAGCTGGAGTCGTCGGGTGGTCTCACGCTGGACGTCGCGGCCGAGTACGCCGGTACCGGGGTCGACTACCTCGCGGTCGGTGCGCTCACCCATTCCGTCACCGTGCTGGATCTCGGCCTCGACATGTGACCCCACCCGTGAGTACTTATCAACCGCCCGCGGTTAACAAGTACTCACGGGTCAGACGGCGCGGCGGACTGTCGCCAGGAATGTGGCCGCCACGAAGAACAATCCGGAGAACGTGCGGTTGGTGGCGCGCTGCTGGCGTGGCGAGCGCATCAGCCGCAGGACCTTCGACGCCAGACCGGTGTAGCCGGTCATGACGACGACGTCGACCGCGACCATGGTGGCGGCGATGATCAGGTATTGGGGGAGCAGTTGCGCCGACGGGGTGATGAACTGCGGCAGCACGGCCAGCATGAAGACGACGGCCTTCGGGTTGCTGGCATTGACCAGGAAGCCGCGCAACGTCATCACCGGACCGCTGGTCTCGGCGACCTCGCCGTCGACGCCGGACACATCGGTCGCGCTCGCCCGCCACTGGCGGATGCCGAGATACACCAGGTACGCGACGCCGAACCACTTGATCACCGTGAACGCGAGTGTCGAGTTCGCGAGCAGCGCCCCGAGTCCGGCGGCGACCACCGCGATCTGCAGCAGCAACCCCAGCTGGAGACCCGCGATGTTCCAGTAGCCGCGCCGGAGTCCGAACCTCATCCCCGTGGCCATCGACGCGATCGCGCCGGCCCCCGGGGACAGGCTGATCACGCACGAGGCCCCGAGCACTGCACACCACATCTGCCACGACACCAGGTGATGGTACGACGCGCCGCGGCAGCACACCCTGCTACGGGGGATCGGTGCAGCTGAGCGGAGGATTCACGAGGGAACAGGCACCGGCACGGCGTTCGGGTTCGTAGCCGGGCGGCAGCCCGTTCGCGACGAGGTCCCGGTAGGTGGTCACCGCATCGGTCGGTCGCCGGGTGAGGGCGGGATCGGTCAGCGCGTCGACGGTGAACAAACCGAACCGGGGACGGAACGTGCCCCACTCGTAGTTGTCGGTGATCGACCAGTAGTTGTATCCGATCACCGGGGCGCCGCCCGCCCGCGCCCGTTCCATCCAGTAGACGTGGTCGCGGAGGTGATCGGACCGGGTGTAGCCGTCCGCTCGCGGTTTCCCGTCGTCGGTGGGCATGCCGTTCTCCACGACGTACAGCGGCAGTCCCGGAAACTCGCGGGTGTACCGCATCAGGGCGTGGTAGATGCCGTCCGGTTGGGGGTTGATGTCGTAGAAGTCGTCGGTGATCGCGTGTACGGCGGTGAGGTTGTCGGGGGAGAGGCCGTAGTAGTAGTCGACGCCGAGGAAGTCGAGCTTGTCGCGGACCCGGTCGACGAAGGTGGCGTCGAGCGCGTCCATGGCGGCCGGGACGTACGCGAGGTTGCTGCTCACCCGGGCGCCCGGATCGTTCTCGTGGATGAGATCGTAGGCGCGGCGGTGGACCTCGACGAGCCGGTCGAGCATCTGCGGGGCCCGGCCGGGGCCGATGCCGCCGAACGTCAGCTCCTTCTGCACGTACACGGTCGGCTCGTTGATCGTGATCCAGAGCGCGCCGAGACCCGAGTAGCGTTCGATCACCTTCTGCGCGTTCGCGAGCCAGTCGTCGACGGTGTCCGGGTTGGCCCAGCCACCCTGATCGGCGACCCACCCCGGATACACCCAGTGGTCGAGCGTGATCATCGGGGTCATCCCGCGGCTGGTGATCTCGTGGACGACGTCGTCGTAGTACCGCAGCTCGGTCTCGTCCCACACGCCCGGGGCGGGCTGCAGGCGTGCCCATTCGACGCCGAACCGGAAGACGTCGACACCCAGGTCCGCGGCGCGGGTGATGTCCTCGGTGTACCGGTGACGGAAGTCGACGGAGTTGCCGATCGCGTCGGGGGTCCGTCCGGAGTCGGAATACCGCCGCCAGTTGCTGTCGGGCGAGGAGCCCTCCGATTGGAAGCCGGACGTCGCCACACCCCACAGGAAGTCGTCGGGGAGTGGGGCGGCCTGCGCGCCGGTGGCGGGCGCCAGCAAGCAGAGGAGGACCGCGCCGGCGCCCAGGAGTCGCGAGGGAGTCCGCATCGGCCGAAGAGTAGCGGAAACGCTGTCCCGAGTGCGCCGATTGGGTGATACTGGTGAGTAGGACTACCCGCCAGTAGGAGGCGCGTCATGGTCGACACCTCAGCTCCGAAGGTCACCGAGGAAGAAGCACGAGCGGTCGCGGAGGAGGCGAGGGAATCCGGCTGGGACAAACCCTCGTTCGCGAAAGAACTGTTTCTGGGACGGTTCCGGCTGGATCTGGTTCATCCCTTCCCCCGCCCGGCTACCGAGGACGCCGCCAAGGCCGAGGAATTCCTCATCCGCCTCCGCGCCTACTGCGAGGAGATGGACGGCAGCATCATCGAATCCCAGTCGCGCATTCCCGACGAATACGTCCGCGGCCTCGCCGACCTCGGCTGCTTCGGCCTGAAGATCTCGGAGGAGTACGGCGGCCTCGGACTCTCGCAGGTCGCGTACAACCGGGCCTTGATGCTCGTCGCGTCGGTGCATCCGAGCCTGGGCGCGCTGCTGTCGGCTCACCAGTCGATCGGCGTCCCCGAACCGCTCAAGCTGGCCGGCACCCCCGAGCAGAAGCGGGAGTTCCTGCCGCGCTGTGCCCGCGGCGCCATCTCGGCGTTCCTCCTCACCGAACCCGACGTCGGTTCCGACCCCGCGCGGCTGGCGTCCTCCGCGACCCCCATCGAGGGCGGTGCCGCGTACGAACTGGACGGCGTGAAGCTGTGGACGACCAACGGCGTCGTCGCGGAACTGCTCGTCGTCATGGCCCGGGTACCCAAGAGCGAAGGCCACCGCGGCGGCATCTCCGCGTTCGTCGTCGAGGCGGACACCCCGGGCATCACCGTCGAACGGCGCAACGCGTTCATGGGGCTGCGGGGGATCGAGAACGGCGTCACCCGCATGTACAAGGTCCGCGTTCCCCGCGAGAACCTGATCGGCCGGGAGGGCGACGGACTCAAGATCGCGCTCACCACCCTCAACGCCGGCAGGCTGGCGATCCCGGCGATGTGCGCCGGGGCGGGGAAGTGGTCGCTGAAGATCGCCCGCGAATGGTCCGGGGTACGCGTCCAGTGGGGCAAGCCCATCGCCGAGCACACGGCCGTCGCCAACAAGCTGTCGTTCATGGCCGCGACCACCTATGCCCTCGAAGCGGTGGTGGACCTGTCGGCGCAGATGAACGACGAGGGCCGCAACGACATCCGGATCGAGGCCGCGCTCGCCAAGCTGTGGTCGTCCGAGATGGCCTGCGTCATCTCCGACGAGCTGATCCAGGTCCGCGGCGGTCGCGGATACGAGACGGCGGCGTCGCTGGCCGCCCGCGGTGAACGCGCGGTGCCGGTGGAGCAGCTGGACCGCGACCTGCGCATCAACCGGATTTTCGAGGGTTCGAGCGAGATCATGCGCCTGCTCGTCGCCCGCGAGGCCGTGGACGCGCACCTCACGGCGGCGGGCGATCTCGCGGACCCGCACGCCGACACCGGCGCGAAGGCCCGCGCGGCCGCCAAGGCGAGTGGTTTCTACGCGAAGTGGCTGCCGCAACTCGTGGCAGGCAAGGGGCAGGTGCCGACGTCGTACAGCGAATTCGGCGTCCTGGCCAAGCACCTGCGGTTCGTCGAACGGCACTCCCGCAAGCTGGCCCGCTCCACGTTCTACGGGATGGCCCGGTGGCAGGCGGCGCTGGAGAAGCAGCAGGGCTTCCTCGGCCGGGTCGTGGACATCGGCGCCGAACTGTTCGCGATGTCCGCGACGTGTGTCAAGGCGGAGATGCAGCGCGAGGAGAACGAGGCCGAGGGCGCGGCCGCCTACGAACTCGCCGACGTGTTCTGCCGGCAGGCGGCCCTGCGCGTCGAGAAGCTGTTCGACGGTCTGTGGCACAACACCGACGACGTGGACAAGCAGGTCGCGCACTCGATCCTCGAGGGGCGGTATGCGTGGCTGGAGCGTGGCGTGGTCGACCCCAGTGAAGGCACCGGTCCGTGGATCACCGAGTGGACCCCCGGCGCGTCCACCGAGGAGAACCTGGCGAGGAGGTTCCTGCACTCCACCCGCCTCTAGGCCGTCCGGTTCCCCGCGTCTCCTCGGCGGTACCCTCCGAGGAGACGCGCACACCAGCGTGGCACCCGCCTGCGTTCTCGGACGCGGGCGGGACGAGCCGAGGGAACACCAGTGCGCAGCTTCATGTGTCGTAAATGCGGCCAACGACTGTCGTTCGAGAACAGTCTCTGCCTGAAATGTGACAGCGCTCTGGGATTCCACCTGCCGAGCCGGTCCATCGTCGTCCTCGACGGCCCGGACCGCGCGGTGGTGGACGGCGAGACCTGGGTGCGGTGCGCGAATGCCGCCGCGGCGAAGTGCAACTGGCTCGTCCGGAAAGACGACGTCCAGAACCTGTGCACGTCGTGCCGGTTGACGCGGACGCGTCCCGCGGACGGCGACGACCAGGGTATGGCCGCGTTCGCGACCGCCGAGACCAACAAGAGGCGGGTCGTTCTCGAACTCGACGAGCTCGGTCTCCCGATCGTCCCCAAGTTCGAGGACCCGGGCGCCGGGCTGGCCTTCGACCTGCTGTCGAGCGCGCGGACCCCGGTGGTGACCGGGCACGCCGGCGGGGTGATCACCCTCGACCTGGCCGAGGGCGACGACGTGCACCGGGAGCAGCTGCGCGTCGAGATGGACGAGCCCTATCGCACGCTCGTCGGCCATTTCCGGCACGAGATCGGGCACTACTACCAGTTGATGCTGATCCGGGGCGACGCCGAGCGCGCCCGCTTCGAGGACCTGTTCGGGGATCCGGCCCTCGACTACCAGGCCGCGCTGAGACGTCACTACAGCGAGGGCGCGCCGAAGGGCTGGGGCCGGCTCTACGTGTCGTCCTACGCCACGATGCACCCCGCCGAGGACTGGGCGGAGACCTTCGCGCACTACCTCCACATCCGCGACGCCCTCGACACCGCGGCAGCCTTCGCGATGGCGCCCGCCGGAGCGACGACGAGCAGCGAACTCAGTGGTGACGTGGGGTTCGACCAGATCATCGACTGGTGGCTGCCGCTGTCGTGGGCGCTGAACCAGATGAACAGGTCGATGGGCCACCACGACCTGTATCCGTTCGTGCTTCCCGCCGCGGTGCTGGAGAAGATGCGGTTCATCCACTCGCTGATCCAGCCCGCCCCGGTGTGGGACGAGCCGGCACTCGTGTCGACGGAAACCCGGTCGGCCGCCGACCGGTGAAAACGGGGTGCGCCTATCCTGGATAATCGGTGTCGAGCCCTGTTCTCCACAGAACGGGCCGCTCGTCCGAGACACCGTGTCCCGACAGTCGCAGAGAGGACCTCTCATGCTCGCCCGCACCGACCTTCGTGGTCGTACCCCTTCCACGGCCGAACTTCGCGCCGCACTTCCTCGAGGTGGAGTGGATGTGGACGCGGTCCTGCATCAGGTTCGCCCCGTCGTGGAGGCGGTCCGTGAGCGCGGCGCCGACGCGGCGCTCGAATTCAGCGAGAAGTTCGACGGCGTCCGTCCCGCGCAGGTGCGGGTGCCGCAGTCCGAGTTGGACCGCGCGCTCGGCGAACTCGATCCGGCCGTCCGCGCCGCCCTCGAGGTTGCGATCGAACGGACCCGCAAGGTCCACGCCGACCAGCGTCGCACCGACACCACCACCGAGGTCGTCCCGGGCGGCACTGTCACCGAACGGTGGGTGCCCGTCGACCGCGTCGGGCTGTACGTTCCCGGCGGCAACGCCGTCTACCCGTCCAGCGTCGTGATGAACGTGGTGCCCGCTCAGGCCGCCGGTGTCCGGTCGCTCGTGGTGGCGTCGCCGCCGCAGTCCGAGTTCGGTGGTCTGCCCCACCCGACCATCCTCGCCGCAGCGGCCCTGCTGGGCGTCGAGGAGGTGTGGGCCGTCGGCGGCGGTCAGGCCGTCGCCCTCCTCACCTACGGCGGCACCGACACGAATGGCGCCGAACTCGCCCCGGTCGACCTCATCACCGGCCCCGGCAACATCTACGTCACCGCCGCCAAGCGCCTCTGCCGCGGCCTCGTCGGCATCGACGCCGAGGCGGGCCCCACCGAGATCGCAATCCTCGCCGACCACACGGCCGACCCGGTGCACGTCGCGGCGGACATGATCAGCCAGGCCGAGCACGACGTGATGGCCGCGAGCGTGCTCGTCACGTCCAGCGTCGAACTCGCCGACGCCGTCGACACGGCGCTGGCCGCGCAGCTCGAGATCACCAAGCACAAGGAGCGCGTCACCGCCGCGCTGTCCGGCACGCAGTCGGGCACCGTCCTCGTCTCCGACGTCGAGGCCGGACTGCGGGTGGTCAACGCGTATGCCGCCGAGCACCTCGAGATCCAGACCGAGAACGCCACCGCCGTCGCCGCGAAGGTGACCAGTGCGGGCGCGGTGTTCGTCGGCCCGTGGGCGCCGGTCAGCCTCGGCGACTACTGCGCAGGGTCCAACCACGTCCTGCCCACGGCGGGTTGCGCCCGGCACTCCTCGGGGCTGAGCGTGCAGACGTTCCTGCGCGGCATCCATGTGGTCGACTACTCCGAATCCGCGCTGAAGGAGGTCTCCGGCCACGTCATCACCCTCGCGAACGCCGAGGACCTGCCCGCACACGGTGAGGCCGTGAGGCTGCGGTTCGAGGCGCTGCGGTGACCGCGGCGAACGTGCCGGGCTCGTCGATCGGGGTGGATGCCCTGCCGATCCGGGAGAATCTGCGCGGCAAATCGGCGTACGGGGCGCCGCAGCTGACCGTCCCGGTTCAGCTGAACACCAACGAGAACCCGCACCCGCCCACGAAGGCGCTCGTCGACGACGTCGCGGAATCCGTGCGGGAGGCCGCGCGGGAACTGCACCGTTACCCGGACCGTGACGCGGTGGCGCTGCGCACCGACCTCGCCGCCTACCTCGTCCGCCAGACGGGGGTGCCGGTGACGGTCGACAACGTGTGGGCGGCCAACGGCTCCAACGAGATCCTGCAGCAGCTGCTGCAGGCGTTCGGCGGTCCCGGTCGCAGTGCGATGGGCTTCGTGCCGTCGTACTCGATGCACCCGATCATCGCGGACGGCACCGAAACCGAGTGGCTGCCGATCTTCCGGCGTGCCGACTTCGCGCTCGACGTGGACGCCGCGACCGCGGCGATCGCCGAGCGCAGGCCCGACGTCGTGTTCGTCACCAGCCCCAACAACCCGACCGGGCACAGCGTCGGCATCGCGGAACTGCGGCGGGTCCTCGACGCCGCACCGGGGATCGTGATCGTCGACGAGGCGTACGCCGAATTCTCCGACGCGCCGAGCGCCCTGACGTTGATCGACGAATACCCGTCGAAGCTGGTGGTGTCGCGGACGATGAGCAAGGCGTTCGCGTTCGCCGGCGGCCGGCTCGGATACCTGGCGGCCGCACCGGCATTCATCGAGGCGCTGCTCCTGGTCCGGCTGCCGTACCACCTGTCGGTGGTCACGCAGGCCGCTGCCCGCGCGGCGCTGCGGCACGCGAACGAGACGCTCGCCAGCGTGCACGCTCTCGCCGCCGAGCGGGTGCGGGTGTCGAAGGCGTTGGCTGACACGGGTTTCCGCGTCATCCCCAGCGACGCGAACTTCATCCTGTTCGGTGAGTTCACCGACAGTGCCCGCGCCTGGCAGGCCTACCTCGACCGCGGAGTGCTCATCCGGGACGTCGGGATCCCCGGCTACCTGCGCGCCACCGTCGGGCTGGCCTCCGAGAACGACGCCTTCATCGTGGCGAGCGACGACATCGCCGCCACCGAACTCACCAGCTCAGGAGACCGAGGATGACCGACCGCATCGCCCGCGTGGAGCGCACCACCAAGGAATCCAGCATCACCGTCGAACTGAACCTCGACGGCACCGGCATCGTCGACGTCTCCACCGGGGTCCCGTTCTTCGATCACATGCTGACCGCGCTCGGCTCCCACGCGAGTTTCGACCTCACCGTCCACGCGAAGGGCGACATCGAGATCGAGGCACACCACACGGTGGAGGACACGTCGATCGTGCTCGGTCAGGCGCTCGGTCAGGCGCTCGGCGACAAGAAGGGCATCCGCCGGTTCGGTGACGCGTTCATCCCCATGGACGAGACGCTCGCCCACGCGTCGGTCGACGTGTCCGGGCGCCCGTACTGCGTTCACACCGGCGAACCGGAACACCTGCTGCACGCCGTCATCGGCGGCTACCCGGGCGTGCCGTACGCGACGGTGATCAACCGGCACGTGTTCGAGTCGATCGCGCTCAACGCGCGCATCGCCCTGCACGTGCGCGTCCTCTACGGGCGCGATCAGCACCACATCACCGAGGCCGAGTTCAAGGCCGTCGCCCGGGCACTGCGCGAGGCCGTCGAACCGGATCCCCGCGTCACGGGTGTGCCGTCCACCAAGGGCAGCCTGTGATCCGGGCGCATTCGTGAGTGTCGTCCTCGTCTACGTCCTGTTCATCGCCGCGGGGATCGCGGCGGGCGGCGCGTACTCCATGTGGAAGTTCAACAAACTGGCCTCGGGCGTGCTGCTGGCACTGGCGGTGCTGGCAGCCGTGGCAGGCGTTCTCAGGTTGATGTAGTGCCCGTCGCTGTGGAGCCGCGCCGCGGCCTGCTCCGCACCCGCGGCATGCCCGCCGCGATGGTGATGGGCGCGGCGGCGTTCGGCGGCTGGGCGGTGCTGCTGCCCGTGGTGCCGCTGATCGTCTCCCTGTCCGGTGGCTCGGACACGCTCGCCGGCAGCGTGACGGCCGTGTTCATGGCCGCGACCGTCGTCACCCAACTCGGTGTGCCCCGGCTCCTGCGCAGGTGGGGGCATCGCTGGGTGCTCGCCGCCGGCTGCATGCTGCTCGGGCCGCCGTCGCTGCTCCTCCTCCTGTCGACCGAGGCGATCCCGGTGCTGGCCGTGTCGGCCGTCCGGGGATCGGGATTCGGCATGCTCACCGTCGCCAGTAGTGCGCTGGTCGCCGAACTCGTTCCCCGCGAGATGCTCGGCCGGGCGACGGGTGCGCAGGGAATCGCGGTGGCCGCCGCGCAGATGGTC
Source organism: Rhodococcus wratislaviensis (assembly GCF_041228765.1). Lineage (NCBI taxonomy): Bacteria > Bacillati > Actinomycetota > Actinomycetes > Mycobacteriales > Nocardiaceae > Rhodococcus > Rhodococcus wratislaviensis. The sequence goes on from NZ_CP150488.1 coordinate 3,893,356, forward strand.
GGTCTGCCCGCGGGGCTCGCGATCATGCAGCACTGGTCCGCGACCCCCGTCTTCGTGATCGGTGCCCTCATTCCCGCCCTCGCGGTGCTTGCGATCACGCGGCTCCCCGCGATCCACGCTCCCGCGGACCGCACGTCGCAGGGCCGCATCCCGCTCGCCGTCCTACTCACGCCGTGGCTCGCGATCGCGATCTCCGCAGCCGCATTCGGCGGCCTCTCCAGCCTGCTGCCGATCGCGATCTCGGAACGGGCCTCGCTCGCCGGGGTGATCCTCGCCGTCTCGAGCGGTGCGACGCTGATCGGGCGATACGCCGCCGGAACGTTCTCCGACCGGCTGGGCGTGGGTCGCGCCCTGGTTCCCGCCCTGGCGTTCGTGTGCCTCGGCCTGGTGTTGTTCGCCGTCGCCGCGGCGACGAGTGCGCCGGTGCCGCTGCTGGTGGGTGCGGCCCTGGCTTTCGGATTCGGCTTCGGCGCGGTGCAGAACGAATCCCTCGTCATGATCTTCACCGCCGCGGGACCAACCCGATTCGGCTCGGCGAGCGCCGGATGGAACATCGGGTTCGACGCCGGAACCGGGTTCGGTTCCCTCGCGCTCGGAGCCGTCGCGTCGGCGGCCGGGTACTCCTGGGTGTTCGCGGTCGCGGCGACCGCGGTCGCGGTGGTCCCGGCCGCCGGGATGGTCGTCGGCCGCGCCCTCGGGCGTCGTGCAGCCGCCGGATAAGGTTGTGGCATGACCGTCTCCACGATTGCCGTCCTCGACTACGGCTCCGGCAACCTGCATTCGGCCACCCGCGCTCTGGCCCGGACCGGCGCGCGCGTCGAGGTCACATCCGATCACAAGGTCGCACTCGCGGCCGACGGTCTGGTCGTTCCCGGCGTCGGAGCCTTCGCCGCGTGCATGGAGGGACTCCGCGCCGTCCGAGGCGAGCGGATCATCGGTCAGCGTCTGGCCGGCGGACGACCGGTCCTCGGGATCTGCGTCGGCATGCAGATCCTCTTCGACCGCGGGGTCGAGTTCGGCGTCGAGGCGGAAGGCTGCGGCGAATGGCCCGGCACCGTCGAACGGCTCCAGGCCGAGGTGCTGCCGCACATGGGCTGGAACACCGTCGAGGCTCCGGCGGGCAGCACGCTGTTCGCGGGCATCGATCCCGGCACCCGGTTCTACTTCGTCCACTCGTACGCGGCCCAGAGCTGGGACATGCCGCCGTCCGAGCGGCTCGCGCCTCCGCTGCTCACGTGGGCCGACCACGGCGGCAAGTTCCTCGCCGCCGTCGAGAACGGCGCGCTGTCCGCCACCCAGTTCCACCCCGAGAAGTCGGGCGACGCGGGCGCGGAGCTGCTCCGGAACTGGGTCAACAGTCTGTGACCGAACCCGGGGACGGGCGCGGTGACCTGTCGATCGGCAGGCTCGCGGTGTACGCGATGGGCGCCGCCACGGCGGTGCTGGTACTTGCCACCGCGATCATTCTGGTGGTGAAACCGGGCCCCGTCCTCGGGCTGATCGTCGGACTGCTCGGTGTCGCAGGCGCGATCGCGGCCATGGGCTACGTGTCGAAACGCATGACCCGCAACGCCTACGGTCCCGATCCCGAGGACCCGGAGCCGGGTTCCGACCGCTGAGCGACTAGGGTTGTCGCACGTGAGCCTGGTCCTTTTGCCTGCTGTAGATGTCGTCAACGGTGAAGCTGTTCGCCTCGTCCAGGGGGAGGCGGGAAGCGAGACCGGATACGGCTCGCCTCGTGATGCCGCCCTCGCATGGCAGAACGACGGCGCCGAGTGGGTCCACATCGTCGACCTCGACGCCGCGTTCGGTCGCGGCTCGAACCGTGAACTCCTCGCCGACGTGGTGGGCGAGCTCGACGTCCAGGTGGAACTGTCCGGTGGGATCCGCGACGACGCGTCGCTCGAGGCCGCACTGGCCACGGGCTGCGGACGCGTCAACCTCGGTACCGCCGCCATCGAGAACCCCGAGTGGTGTGCCCGCGCCATCGCCAAGTACGGCGAGAAGATCGCCGTCGGTCTCGACGTGCGCCTCGTCGACGGTGAATACCAGCTCCGCGGGCGCGGCTGGGTCACCGAGGGCGGAAACCTGTGGGAGACCCTCGCCCGGCTCGACAAGGACGGCTGCTCACGGTATGTCGTCACCGACGTGAGCAAGGACGGCACCCTGACCGGCCCCAATCTCGAACTCCTCGCGCAGGTCTGCGCGGCCACCGACGCCCCCGTCGTGGCCTCGGGCGGCGTGTCCACCATCGACGACCTCCGGGCGATCGCCGGACTCGTCGATCAGGGGGTCGAGGGATCCATCGTCGGCAAGGCGCTGTACGCGGGGCGGTTCACCCTCCCCGAGGCGCTCGCCGCGGTCTCGGGCTGAGTTCCCGCCATGACCCTGTCCCGTGATCCCCGGGAGCTCCTCGCCGTCGCCAGTGATCTGCTCGACGGAGTGCACGACCGGTTCGTCTCGGGCGTGGGTGCGCCCAGCGCCGTCCACAAGGGTCCCGACGACTTCGCGACCGCCGTCGACCTCGAACTCGAGAAGCGGCTGACCGGCGAATTGCGCGACCGCACCGGCATCGACGTCCACGGCGAGGAGTTCGGCGGCCCCGATCTGGGCAGCGGACCCGTCTGGGTGCTCGACCCCATCGACGGCACGTTCAACTACTCGGCCGGCCTGCCCACGGCGGGCACGCTGCTCGCGCTCCTCGACGACGGGGTCCCCGTTCTCGGTCTCACGTGGCTGCCGCTCGTCGGGCGGCGGTATGCGGCCGTCGCGGACGGCCCGCTGCTCGAAGGTGGCACGCCGCTGCCTGCGCTCGGTCGCACGTCGCTGGCGTCGTCGATCGTGGGCCTGGGCGCACTGAACATCGACAGTCGCGGGCGCATCCCCGGCGCGTACCGGCTGCAGGTCCTCGCGCAGCTCAGCCGGGTGTCCTCGCGGATCCGGATCCACGGGTCCACCGGCGTCGACCTCGCGTTCACCGCGGCCGGAATACTCGGTGGCGCGGTCGTGTTCGGCCACAATGCGTGGGACAACGCCGCCGGTGTCGCGCTGGTACGCGCCGCGGGCGGTGTGGTGACGGATCTGGGCGGCAAGCCCTGGACCGTCACGTCCGACTCGGTGCTCGCCGGAGCGCCCGGAGTGCACGGCGAAATTCTCGATATCCTCGGATCACTGGGTGATCCTCGTTCCGAGCCTTCAGGAGGGCGTACGCAATGACTCTGGCGGTTCGAGTGATCCCGTGTCTGGACGTCGATGCGGGACGCGTCGTCAAGGGCGTCAACTTCGAGAACCTGCGGGACGCGGGTGACCCCGTCGAGCTGGCTGCCGCATACGACGCCCAGGGAGCCGACGAGCTCACGTTCCTCGACGTCACCGCGTCCACCGCGGACCGGGGCACCATGCTCGACGTGGTGAGCCGGACGGCGGAGCAGGTCTTCATCCCGCTCACGGTCGGCGGCGGTGTCCGCACCGTCGAGGACGTCGACCGGTTGCTGCGCGCCGGCGCCGACAAGGTGAGCGTCAACACCGCGGCGATCGCCCGGCCCGAGTTGCTCCGCGAACTCAGCGAACGCTTCGGCTCCCAGTGCATCGTGCTGTCGGTCGATGCGCGCACCGTGCCGCAGGGGCAGCCGGACACCCCGTCGGGGTGGGAGGTCACGACTCACGGCGGCAAGCGTGGCACCGGTATCGACGCGGTGGAGTGGGCGGTCCGCGGCGCCGAACTGGGCGTCGGGGAGATCCTGCTCAACTCGATGGACGCGGACGGCACGAAGGCCGGTTTCGACCTGCCGATGATCCGGGCGGTGCGCGCCGCCGTGCACGTGCCGGTGATCGCCAGCGGGGGAGCGGGCGCCGTCGAGCACTTCGCGCCCGCGGTCGGCGCCGGCGCGGACGCCGTCCTGGCAGCCAGTGTCTTCCACTTCGGCGACATGACGATCGGCGACGTGAAGAAGTCCATGCGTGAAGAAGGGATCACCGTCCGATGAGTCTCGACCCCGCCATCGCGTCCCGCCTCAAGCGCAACGAGGCGGGACTGTTCAGTGCCGTCGCGCAGGAGCGGTCGACGGGCGACGTTCTGATGGTGGCGTGGATGGACGACGAGGCCCTCGCGCGCACCATCGACACCCGCAAGGGCACGTACTACTCCCGGTCCCGTCAGCAGTATTGGGTGAAGGGCGAGACGTCCGGCCACACGCAGTACGTCCACGAGGTGCGGCTCGACTGCGACGGCGACAGCGTGCTGCTCGTCGTCGATCAGGAGGGGGCGGCGTGCCACACGGGCACGCACACCTGCTTCGACACCGACGTTCTTCTCGCCGCCGAGTAGGGAGCCTCGACGCTCGGGCAGAATGCTCGCATGCCATTGATTCAGATCAGTCAGACACCGGGGCTCACCGCGGAGCAGAAGCGCGCGACGATCGAGGCCGTCACGCAGGCTTACGCCGATGCGACGGGCAAGGATCCCGCGAAGGTGTGGGTGACGATCACCGAGGTCCCGCGCGACAGCTGGGGTGTCGGCGGGACGCCGCTGGGGTGAGTGCTGTCAGGCTCGGCCGGTTCCCGACGCGATGCTCTTGTCGAGTTGGGTGAGCATGGCGCCGGACAGTTCGGACAGCTGACGGACCTGTTCGGCGGACAGTCCGTCGAAGATCAGGGACCGGACGGATTCGACGTGCGGGGGTGCGGCCTCGACGACCTTGGCCATGCCTTCGTCCGTGAGGACGGCGTCGGAGCCGCGGCTGCCGCGGATGCTCTCGCGGCGTACCCAGCCGGCTTTTTCCATCTTGGTGACGACGTGGGACAGCCGGGACAGTGACGCGTTGGCGCGCTGGGCGAGCAGGGACAGTTGCAGGCGCCGGTTCGCTTCGCCGGACAGTGAGGCGAGGACGAAGTACTCGAAGTGGGTGAGTGCGGAGTCGCGTTGGAGCTGGGTGTCGAGTGCGGCGGGGAGCCGGGTGACCAGGGCGATGAGGGTGAGCCAGGCCTCCTGCTGCTCTGCGTCGAGCCATCGGGTGCCGGGCTCGGCCGACTTGCCTTCGTCGTTACCACTCATCAGTGGTGTCCTCCATCCGTACGTCGATCCACGCGTGCAGCGTGTCCAACATAGTTAGCACGTCGCGGACCGGATCGTGTCCGGGGAATAGTTGCCGCGCCCCCGGGTTGACTCCTATAGTAACTTGAAGGTTCAACGTTGAGAGTTCAATGCTGGATCTCGATCCGAAGGAGTCGCGATGACCGCCACCATGCCCGCACTGTTCCTCAGCCATGGTGCGCCTCCGCTGGTCGACAGTGAACTGTGGGTCGCGCAGCTGGCGAAGTGGGCGGGCGACCTGCCGCGGCCGAAGGCCATCCTGATGGTGTCGGCACATTGGGAATCCGCGCCGCTCACGATCGGATCCACCACCACCGGCACGCCCCTGGTCTACGACTTCGGGGGCTTCCCCGAACGCTTCTACCGGACCACGTACGAGTCGCCCGGCGCCCCCGGACTCGCGGCGCAGGTCGCGGCCCTGATGCCGGACGACGAGACCGTGTCGCATCAGCCGCACCGCGGCCTCGACCACGGCGCCTACGTGCCGTTGACGGTCATGTACCCCGACGCCGACATCCCGGTCCTCCAGATCTCGCTGCCCACGCTCGACCCGCAGCGACTGCTGCACCTCGGTGAGCGGCTGCGTCCCCTGCGCGAGCAGGGTGTGCTGATCGTCGGTTCCGGATTCACCACCCACGGGCTGCCGTTCCTGCGCGACCCGTCACCCGACGCGAAGGCACCCGGCTGGTCGTCGGAGTTCGACGCCTGGGCGGACGAGCGGCTCGCCGCGGGCGACGTCGATTCGCTCGTCGACTTCCGCTCGCGCGCGCCGGGCATGCCGTACGCCCACCCGACGATCGAGCACTTCGCGCCGCTGTTCGTCACGCTGGGCGCCTCGAGCGATCCCGAGCAGATTCCCCGGCAGGTGATCGACGGTTTCTGGATGGGGCTGGCCAAACGGTCGATTCAGGTGGACTGACGCGTCCGGAGGAAGGCGAGCGCCTGATCGCCGTGCGTGTTGGCGCGGAACTCGCTCGAGATGACCTCGAGCACGGTGCGGTCGGTGTCGATGACGAACGTCGACCGCTTGACGGGGGCGAGCTTGCCGAGCAGTCCGCGGCGGACCCCGAACTTCTCCGCGACGGCTCCGTCGGTGTCCGACAGCAGCGGGTAGTCGAACGACTGCGCCTGCGCGAATGACGCCTGCTTCTCCACCGCGTCGGTGCTGATCCCGGCGCGGGACGCGCCCACCGCGGAGAACTCGATGCCGAGGTCACGGAAATGGCAGGCCTCGGCGGTGCAGACCGGCGTCGACGCCGCAGGGTAGAAGAACAGCACCAGAGGGCCGTCCTCGAGGAGGCTCGACAGCGATCGCGCGATGCCGTCCTGATCGGGCAGGGTGAATTCCGGTGCGAGCTGACCTGGCTTCATGAGAGCCGAGGCTACCCGCGCACGCAGACACGACGAGTGCGCCTGGGATGATGGTCGGCATGCACGGCGAGCCCACCACGATTTCCGCACCCGAGTCCGCCGCAACCCCGGCCGACGGCGGGTCCGACTCGACCACCACGCGCGAGCAGTTCCACGCTCTCGCCGCCGAACACCGGGTGGTCCCGGTGACGCGCAAGGTGCTGGCTGACGCGGAAACTCCGCTGTCGGCGTACACCAAGCTGGCGGCGAACCGGCCGGGGACCTTCCTGCTCGAGTCGGCGGAGAACGGCCGATCGTGGTCGCGATGGTCGTTCATCGGCGCGGGCAGCCCCGCCGCGCTCACCGTCGTCGACGGTGAGGCCGCGTGGTACGGCAACGTCCCCGCGGGTGTCCCGTCCGGCGGCGATCCGATCGCGGCCCTCGGCCAGACGCTGGAACTGCTCCGCACCGAGCGGCTGCCCGACCTGCCGCCGCTGACCGGCGGCATGGTCGGCTTCCTCGGATACGACGCGGTGCGCCGGATCGAGCGGATCGGCGAGCACGCCACCGACGATCTGCAGATCCCCGAGATGGTCATGTTGCTGGCGACGGACCTCGCTGCCGTCGACCACCACGAGGGCGCCATCACGCTGATCGCCAACGCCGTGAACTGGGACGGCACCGACGAACGCGTCGACGAAGCCTACGACTCCGCGGTCGAGCGGCTGGACCGGATGACGCACGCCCTGTCGGCCCCGGCGTCGTCCACCGTGTCCACGTTCGCGAAGCCCGCCCCCGACTACCGGCGTCAGCGCACCACCGAAGGTTTCGGCGCCGACGTGCAGAAGCTCGTGGGAGACATCGAGGCGGGCGAGGCGTTCCAGGTCGTGCTGTCGCAGCGCTTCGAGATCGACTGCACGGCGGACCCGATCGACGTCTACCGGATGCTGCGCGCCTCCAATCCCAGCCCGTACATGTACCTGCTCAACGTGCCGAACGGCGACGGCGAGACCGCGTTCTCGATCGTCGGTTCGAGCCCGGAGGCCCTGGTGACCGTGTCGGAAGGCGTCGCCACCACGCACCCGATCGCGGGAACCCGGTGGCGAGGGCACACCGAGGAGGAGGACATCCTGCTCGAGAAGGACCTGCTCGCCGACGAGAAGGAGAACGCGGAGCACCTGATGCTCGTGGATCTGGGCCGCAACGACCTCGGGCGCGTGTGCGAACCGGGCACCGTGAAGGTTCACGACTACCGCCACATCGAGCGGTACAGCCACGTGATGCATCTCGTCTCCACCGTCACCGGTCACCTCGCGGACGGCAAGCAGGCCCTGGACGCCGTCACCGCGTGCTTCCCGGCGGGCACCCTGTCGGGCGCGCCGAAGGTCCGGGCGATGCAGCTGATCGAGGAACTCGAGCCCACGCGCCGGGGCATCTACGGCGGCATCATCGGGTACCTCGACTTCGCCGGCGACGCCGACACGGCCATCGCGATCCGGACGGCGCTGATCAAGGACGGCATCGGGTACGTCCAGGCGGGTGCGGGCGTCGTCGCCGACTCGAACCCCGAATACGAGGACACCGAGGCGCGGAACAAGGCGATGGCGGTGCTCAGCGCGATCGCGGCGGCACACACGCTGAAGACCCTGGGAGGCGACACGCAGTGAGTGACGCGTCGGAGACGGCCCGGGAACCCGGGCGGGCGGGACGTCGCCGGTCGATGATCTCGGTGCTGCTGCTCGCCGTCGCCGCGCTGTGCCTGTGGGGTGCCTCCCGGATGACGTGGGTGGAGGTCACCTCCTCCGACGGGCTCGGCGAGGAGCGCACGTCCGCGCTCGTCGGCGGCACGTGGGCCGCGGCGCTCACGCCGCTGGCGCTGACCCTGGTCGCCGCGATCGCCGCGTCGTTCGCCGTGAAGGGCTGGGCGCTGCGGGTGCTCGGTGTGCTCGTCGCGGTCGTGGCCGTCGCGGCCGCGGTCCCCGCCGTGGGGTTGATCGTGTCCGGCGCCTCCGACGACGAGGCGGGCCGGCTGGCCGAGTTGCCGGGCCGCGCCGAGGTCCAGTCGGTGTCCGTGCACGTCGGCCCCGCCGTTCTCGCGCTGGTGGGCGCGTTGGCGGCGCTCGCCGCCGCGGTGGAACTCGTCCGCCGTCCGCGCGTGCGGGCCGGGCTCTCCTCCAAGTACGACAGCCCCGGTGCGCGACGTGATGCGGCGAAGAAGACCGGCGCCGATTCGGCCGAGGGTCCCGTCACCCAGCGCATGCTCTGGGACGCCCTGGACGCCGGGGAGGACCCGACGGTGGAAGACAAGAAAGCCGAACCTGTCGACCAAGTTGACGGACCGGACAAAGACCCGGGGACCCGAACGTAAACAGAATCAGAGTGCCATCTAGGCTGACTTCACCCCTGATGATGTTCCTCACATCGGGTTTCTGCCCAGAAAGGACTCGGGCCACGATGACCGTTCTCGACTCGATTCTCGACGGGGTGCGCGCCGACGTCGCCGCCCGCGAAGCCGTCCTTGACTTCGCCGCAGTCAAGGCTGCCGCCGCCGCCGCACCGCCGGCCCTCGATGCCGCGGCCGCCCTGCTCGAGCCGGGCATCGGAGTCATCGCCGAGGTCAAGCGCGCGAGCCCCTCGAAGGGCGCGCTCGCCGACATCACCGACCCCGCCGAGTTGGCCGCCGCGTACCAGGCCGGTGGGGCCCGCATGATCAGCGTGCTCACCGAGGAGCGGCGGTTCCAGGGGTCCCTCGCGGACCTCGACGCCGTCCGCCGCGCGGTGAGCATCCCGATCCTCCGCAAGGACTTCATCGTCGGGCCGTATCAGATCCACGAGGCCCGCGCGCACGGCGCCGACGTCGTGCTGCTCATCGTCGCCGCCCTCGAACAGGACGCGCTCGCGTCGCTGATCGACCGCACGGAGTCGCTGGGCATGACGGCCCTCGTCGAGGTCCACACCGAGGAAGAGGCCAACCGGGCGCTCGAGGCGGGCGCCAAGGTGATCGGTGTCAACGCCCGCAACCTCAAGACGCTCGAGGTCGACAAGAACACGTTCGGCGAGATCGCTCCCGGGCTGCCCACCGAGATCATCAAGATCGCCGAGTCCGGTGTGCGCGGCACGGCCGACCTGCTGGCCTACGCCGGTGCGGGAGCCGACGCGGTGCTGGTCGGCGAAGGCCTCGTCACCAGCGGGGATCCGCGCAAGGCGGTCGCCGATCTGGTCAACGCCGGGGCTCACCCGTCCTGCCCCAAGCCGTCACGCTGACGCTGCGTCGGCGGAGCTGACCCGGACGGCGGCGGAACCCGGCGTTGGGGCAGACTGGTCCTGTGACTTCACGTAATCAGGAAACCGTCTTCAAGGGTGGCAATCTGCCGACTGCCAGCGCCGGAATCGCCGAGCGCACGACGCACGACCCCGACGCCGGAGGACACTTCGGCGTGTACGGCGGACGGCACGTGCCCGAGGCCCTGATGGCAGTGATCGAGGAGGTCACCGCCGAGTACGAGAAGGCCCGCGCCGACGACGCGTTCCTGAACGAACTCGATCGTCTCCAGCGCGACTACACCGGCCGTCCGTCCCCGATCTTCGAGGCGAAACGGATGAGCGAGTTCGCCGGTGGGGCGCGGCTCATCCTCAAGCGCGAAGACCTCAACCACACCGGCTCGCACAAGATCAACAACGTGCTCGGTCAGGTGCTGCTCGCCAAGCGCATGGGCAAGACCCGCATCATCGCGGAGACCGGCGCCGGCCAGCACGGTGTGGCGACCGCGACCGCCTGTGCGCTCCTCGGCCTCGAATGCGTCATCTACATGGGTGCCGTCGACACCGAGCGGCAGGCGCTGAACGTCGCCCGCATGCGGTTGCTGGGTTCCTCGGTGGTGTCGGTCGAGTCGGGGTCGAGGACCCTGAAGGACGCCATCAACGAGGCGCTGCGCGACTGGGTCACCAACGCCCACAACACGTACTACTGCTTCGGCACCGCTGCCGGGCCGCACCCGTTCCCGACCATCGTCCGCGACTTCCAGCGCGTCGTCGGTCTGGAGGCGCGTGCCCAGGTGCAGGCGCTGACGGGCCGGCTGCCCGACGCGGTGACGGCGTGCGTCGGCGGCGGTTCCAACGCCATCGGCATCTTCCACGCGTTCCTCGACGACCCGGCCGTGCGGCTGGTCGGCTACGAGGCCGCCGGTGACGGCGTCGAGACCGGGCGGCACGCCGCCACGTTCGCGGCGGGCACCCCGGGCGCGTTCCAGGGCGCGTACTCGTACCTGCTGCAGGACGAGGACGGCCAGACCATCGAGTCGCACTCGATCTCCGCGGGCCTCGACTACCCCGGTGTCGGACCGGAGCACGCACTCCTCAAGGACATCGGCCGCGCCACCTACGAGCCGGTCACCGACACGGAGGCGATGGACGCGCTGCGTCTGCTGTCCGAGCGGGAGGGCATCATCCCGGCCATCGAGTCCGCCCACGCCGTCGCCGGGTCGCTGCGACTGGGCCGCGAACTGGGGGAGGGCGCGATCATCGTCATCAGCCTGTCCGGGCGCGGCGACAAGGACATGGACACCGCCGCCAAGTGGTTCGGACTGTTCGATCCCGACGACTCGACCGAGTCCACCACGACTGACAAGGAAGGTTCGGCCAAGTGAGCGAACGACTCTCGCGCCTCGCCCCGACGTTCGCGCAGTGCCGCGAGGAGAAGCGCGCCGCGCTCGTCGGGTACCTCCCCGCCGGTTTCCCGACCGTGCAGGAGTCCATCGACGTGTTCAAGGCGATGGTCGAATCCGGTTGCGACATCGTCGAGGTCGGCATCGCCTACTCCGACCCGGTGATGGACGGACCCACCATCCAGGCGGCGGCCGAGACGGCGCTGCGGAACGGTGTCCGGGTGCGTGACGTGTTCACCGTCGTCGAGGCGATCGCCTCCGTCGGCGGCAAGGCCGTCGTGATGACCTACTGGAATCCGGTCCTGCAGTACGGGGTCGACAAGTTCTCCCGCGACCTGGCGAGCGCGGGCGGCCTCGGGCTGATCACGCCCAACCTCATCCCCGAGGAGGCCGGCGAGTGGATCGCCGCGTCGAAGGAACACGACCTCGACCGGATCTTCCTCGTGGCGCCGTCGTCGACCGAGGAACGCCTCGCGATGACACTCGACGCCAGCAGCGGCTTCGTGTACGCCGCGTCCACGATGGGTGTCACCGGCGCCCGTGACGCGGTGTCGTCGATGGCACCCGAGCTGACGGCCCGCATCCGCGCCCACTCGGACATTCCGGTGGGTGTCGGACTGGGTGTCCGCTCCGGCGCGCAGGCCGCCGAGATCGCCGCGTACGCCGATGCGGTCATCGTCGGATCCGCGCTGGTCACGGCCGCGGAGAGCGGTCTGGACGCCGTGCGCTCGCTCACGAAGGAACTCGCCGAGGGCGTTCGCTCCGCTACCGTGGCGTCGTGACTTCCACTGTGGACGTACTGGCCTACATTCCGAGTCCACCCCAAGGTGTCTGGTATGTCGGACCGGTGGCCCTGCGCGCGTACGCGCTGTTCATCATCGTCGGGATCGTCGTCGCGATCGTGTGGGGTGACCGTCGCTGGGTCGCCCGCGGCGGCGAGAAGGGCACGGTCCTCGACATCGCCATCTGGGCGGTGCCGTTCGGCCTGATCGGCGGCCGTCTCTACCACGTGATGACCGACTGGCCGACGTACTTCGGGGAAGGCGGCGACCCCGTCGACGCCCTGAAGGTGTGGCAGGGCGGCCTCGGCATCTGGGGCGCCGTGGCGCTCGGCGGCGTCGGAGCCTGGATCGGTTGTCGTCGCCGCGGCATCCCGCTGCCTGCGCTCGGCGACGCGGTCGCGCCCGCGATCCTGCTGGCGCAGGCGATCGGCCGGCTCGGAAACTACTTCAACCAGGAACTCTACGGTCGCGAGACCGACGTGCCGTGGGGGCTCGAGATCTTCGAGCGGCGCAACGACCTGGGCCAGGTGTCACCGCAGCTGATCGACGGGGTGTCCACCGGCGAGGTCGCGTTCGTGGTGCATCCGACGTTCCTGTACGAGGCGCTGTGGAACGTACTGATCGTCCTCCTGCTCGTGTGGGTCGATCGCCGCTTCCGCATCGGTCACGGCCGACTCTTCGCCCTGTACGTGGCCGGTTACTGCGCCGGCCGCTTCTGGATCGAACTGATGCGCAGCGATCACGCGAGCCTCATCGCCGGTGTCCGCGTGAACTCGTTCACGTCCGCCCTGGTGTTCGTCGCGGCCCTGGTGTACTTCTTCGCCGCGACGAAGGGCCGTGAGGACCCGGCCGAATTGCGGCCTGCAGACGGCGAACCGGTCGACAGCGAGACCACGGAGAAGGAGCCCGAGAAGAACGTCGAGGACGGGAACGAGGGCAAGGACGAGGGCGCGTCGGAGCCGGTATCGGACGACAAGGCCGCGAGTACTGCGAGTGCCGGCGGCGAGGCGGGCACGAAGCCCATCGACAGCAAGAAGGATGACGCGAATGACTGAACCGGGGAAAGCATCCGACGATTCCGGCAAGGGTGCATCCGAGGACGCACACAAGGTCGATCTGGGGAAGAGCAGCGACGGCACCGAGAACAGCACCGAGTCGAGCCCGCCGCCCGAGTTCGGCTCACCCTTCGACTACGACGCCACCGCCGAGGCCTCGCTGTCCCAGCCGCCGGCCACGTCGGACGCGACGCCGTCACCGGGTTCGTCCGGCACCGGACCGGGCTGGGACACCTACTCCGGTGTCGGTAACGGCCCGGGCTGGGGGTCGACGCCCATCTACCCGTCGCCGAGTGGAACCGAGCCGACGGCCCCGCTCCCGAACGTCGGCGAGCCGACCGCGCCCTACACCGGCTACGAGAAGCCCCAGCAGCAACCGGACGGTCCCACCTACGGCGCACCCGACCCCAACTACGGCGCGCAGTACGGGGCGGCTCCGCAGTCGCCGCAGGACTACCAGCAGCCCGGGTATCAGCAGCCGGGGTACGGGCAGCAGCAGGGGTACCCCCAGCAGGGGTTCCCGCCGCCCGGATACGCCCCCGCCGGCTACAACGCGTACGCCGATCCGTCGGCGCCGTTCGGCAGGCATCCGCTGACGGGTGAGCCGTACTCGGACAAGTCCAAGCTGACCGCAGGCCTGCTGCAGATCTTCCTCGGCGGTTTCGGAGTCGGGCGGTTCTACCTGAACCAGCCCGGCATCGCCGTGGCTCAGATCGCCGTCACGTGGCTCACCTGTGGAATCGGCGGAATCTGGCCGCTGGTCGACGGCATCATGATGCTGACCGGGAGCGTGAAGGACAAGTACGGACGACCCCTGCGGGAGCAGTGACGATCCCCGACCGAACTGTGGCCCGTGTTGCTGATGCGACACGGGCCACAGTGCTTTCCGGGGCCGGATTCGGCATATCTCGCGGGGTATCGGTCCTGGTAAGCTGAGCGCGCCGGGTGTATGTCCGGTAACAACCTTCACGGGCCGAAGCTGTCCCGGTAGACCCCCGAAAAGCAGTTAGCGCCCGTCGTGGCGACCCCGCTAGCGGAGGCCGCCGACAGCACGTGCGGAGCGCACACACTGGTGGTCTTCCTGGCCGATGTGGAGGTATATCGGTGCTGTTCTCTCAGTTGCCCGGTCCCCAGGGCTTGTACGACCCGGACCAGGAAGTCGATTCCTGTGGCGTCGCCATGGTTGCGGACGTGCACGGCCGTCGCTCACACTCCATCGTCTCCGACGGACTCCTCGCCCTCGAGAATCTCCAGCACCGCGGTGCGGCAGGATCGGAACCGAACAGCGGAGACGGCGCCGGCATCCTTCTCCAGCTCCCCGCCGAATTCTTCGGGGGCGTCGTCGACTTCGATCTCCCCGCACCGCTCGACGACGGCAGCAGCACGTACGCGGCGGGCATCTGCTTCCTCCCGCAGGACCCGCAGGCGCGGGCGGCCGCGCAACGGCGCGTGTCCGACCTCGCGGCCGAGGAAGGGCTCGAGATCCTCGGCTGGCGCCGGGTGCCCGTCGACCCCGACGGCGCGGACGTCGGCTCCACCGCCCGGGCCTGCGAACCGCACATGAGCCAGTTGTTCGTCACCGCCCCCGCCGTCGGCGGGATCCGGCTCGGCGGCCTGGCACTCGACCGCCTGGTCTACCCACTGCGCAAGCGGGCCGAGCAGGTCACTCCCGAGGTCGAGTCCGAGGGCAGCGGCGTGTACTTCCCGTCCCTGTCGAGCCGGACCGTCGTCTACAAGGGCATGCTGACCACGTCCCAGCTGTCGCGGTACTTCCCGGACCTGCGCGACCCGCGGATCGCGAGTGCGATCGCCATCGTGCACAGCCGGTTCTCGACCAACACGTTCCCGTCCTGGCCGCTCGCGCATCCGTTCCGGTTCGTCGCGCACAACGGCGAGATCAACACGGTCCGCGGCAACCGGAACCGCATGCGCGCCCGCGAGGCATTGCTGTCGAGTTCGGTGATCCCGGGCGATCTGCGCAGGCTGTATCCGATCTGCACCCCCGACGCGTCGGATTCGGCGTCGTTCGACGAGGTACTCGAATTGCTGCACCTCGCAGGCCGCAGTGTGGCGCACGCGGTGATGATGATGGTGCCGGAGGCGTGGGAGAACGACACGTCGATGTGCCCCGACCGGCGGGCGTTCTACCAGTTCCACGCGTCGCTGATGGAGGCGTGGGACGGACCGGCGTGTGTGACGTTCACCGACGGGACCGCGGTCGGCGCCGTGCTGGACCGCAACGGCCTGCGTCCGGGGCGCTGGTGGCAGACCGTCGACGGGCGGGTGGTCCTCGCGAGCGAGAGCGGTGTCCTCGACGTCCCGCAGGCGGAGGTCGTGGCCAAGGGCCGCCTGGAACCGGGGCAGATGTTCCTGGTCGACACGTCCGAGGGCCGGATCGTGCCCGACGAGGAGATCAAGATGCGGCTCGCGGCGGAGCGGCCGTACGCCGAGTGGCTGTATGCCGGTCTGCTCGAACTGAAGACGCTGCCGGATCGTCCGCACGCGCAGCACAACCACGAGTCGGTGGTGCGACGGCAGGTGGCGTTCGGGTACACCGAGGAGGATCTGCGCATCCTGCTCGCGCCGATGGCCGCGTCCGGCGGCGAGCCCCTCGGCTCGATGGGGACGGACACGCCGATCGCCGTCATGTCGCAGCGTTCGCGGCTGCTCTACGACTACTTCGTCGAACTGTTCGCGCAGGTCACGAACCCGCCGCTCGACGCGATCCGCGAAGAGATCGTGACGTCGCTGTCGCGGGTCATGGGCCCGGAGCAGAACCTGCTCGAGCCGACTGCGGCGTCGTGCAGGCAGATCGTGCTGCCGTGGCCGGTGCTCGACAACGAAGAGCTGAACAAGATCATCAACGTGAACGCGGACGGCAACCATCCGGGGCTGGCCGCGACGGTGCTGCGCGCGCTGTACGACGTGGAGCGCGGCGGCGCGGGGATGGCCGAGGCGATCGAGGAATTGCGGGCCCAGGCGAGCGCCGCGATCGCGGAGGGCTACCGGACGCTGGTGATCTCGGACCGCGACTCCGATCACACCCGCGCGCCGATCCCGTCGCTGCTCGCGGTGGCGGCGGTGCACCATCACCTGGTGCGGACCAAGGAGCGCACCAAGGTGGCGCTGGTCGTCGAATCCGGCGACGCCCGCGAGGTCCACCACTTGGCGTTGCTCATCGGGTACGGCGCCGCGGCCGTCAACCCGTACCTCGCGATGGAGTCGATCGAGGACCTCGTGTCCGAGGGCGAACTCACCGGCGTCGAGCACACGATCGCTGTGCGGAACTACCTCACCGCTCTCGGCAAGGGTGTTCTCAAGGTGATGTCGAAGATGGGCATCTCCACGGTCGGCTCGTACACCGCGGCGCAGGTGTTCGAGGCGATCGGCCTGGACCGCGACCTCGTCCACGAGTACTTCAAGGGCACCGTCAGCAAGCTGGGCGGCGCCGGTCTCGACGAGATCGCCCGGGAGGTCACCGTCCGCCACCGGCAGGCGTACCCGGACAACCCGGCCGAGTTCGCCCACCGGCGGCTCGAGGACGGCGGCGAGTACCAGTTCCGCCGCGACGGCGAACTGCACCTGTTCACCCCGGAGACGGTGTTCCTGCTGCAGCACGCCACCCGCACCGGTCAGCACGAGGTGTTCGCGAAGTACAGCGAGGAGGTGAACCGGCTCGCCGAGGCCGGTGGCGCCCTGCGCGGCCTGTTCACGTTCCGCGAGGGCGTGCGCCCGCCGGTGCCGCTGGACGAGGTGGAACCGGTCGAGCGGATCGTCACACGGTTCAACACCGGTGCGATGAGCTACGGCTCGATCTCCGCCGAGGCCCACGAGACGATGGCCGTCGCGATGAACAACCTCGGCGGACGCTCCAATACGGGCGAGGGCGGCGAGAACGTCGACCGTCTCTACGATCCGTCGCGCCGCAGCGCCGTCAAGCAGGTGGCGAGCGGGCGGTTCGGCGTCACCAGCGACTACCTGATCAACGCGAGCGACATCCAGATCAAGATGGCGCAGGGGGCGAAGCCCGGTGAGGGCGGCCAGCTGCCGGCGTACAAGGTGTACCCGTGGGTCGCGGAGACCCGGCACTCGACGCCGGGGGTCGGGCTGATCTCGCCGCCGCCGCACCACGACATCTACTCGATCGAGGATCTCGCCCAGCTGATCCACGACCTGAAGAACGCCAACGACCGGGCCCGGGTCCACGTGAAGCTGGTCAGCTCGGTGGGTGTGGGAACGGTCGCCGCCGGCGTCAGCAAGGCGCACGCCGACGTGGTCCTGATCTCCGGGAACGACGGCGGAACCGGCGCCACCCCGCTGACGTCGATGAAGCATGCCGGGGCGCCGTGGGAGATCGGGCTGGCCGACGCCCAGCAGACGCTGGTGCTCAACGGTCTCCGCGACCGCATCACCGTCCAGTGCGACGGAGGGATGCGCACCGCGCGGGACGTCGTGGTCGCGGCGCTGCTGGGTGCAGAGGAGTTCGGGTTCTCGACGGCCCCGCTGATCGTGGCGGGCTGCATCATGATGCGGGTCTGCCACCTCGACACCTGCCCGGTCGGTGTCGCCACCCAGAACCCGGAGCTGCGCAAGCGGTACACCGGCAAACCGGAGTTCGTGGAGGAGTTCTTCCGCTTCGTCGCCGAGGACGTGCGCCAGTACCTGGCGAACCTCGGGTTCCGCAGCATCGACGAGGCCGTCGGTCACGCCGACGTCCTGGAGACCGCGCAGGGGATCGCCCACTGGAAGAACCGCGGACTCGACCTCACCCCGATCTTCGCAATGCCCACCGGGCCGGACGGGACGCCGCTGCCACAGCGGCGCCGGGACCGCGACCAGGACCACGGACTGGACCGGGCGCTGGATCGCACGCTCATCCAGCTGGCCGAGGGTGCACTCGAGGACGCGCACGCCGTCGAGATCGAGATGCCGGTGCGCAACGTCAACCGGACCGTCGGCACACTGCTCGGCGCGGAGGTCACCCGCCGGTACGGCGCCGCCGGGCTGCCGGACGACACGATCCGGCTCACGTTCACGGGTTCGGCCGGGCAGTCGCTCGGCGCGTTCCTGCCGCCGGGAATCACCATCGACCTGACCGGTGACGCCAACGACTACGTCGGCAAGGGATTGTCCGGCGGGCGGATCGTGGTCCGTCCCGCCGACGACGTCCTGTTCGTCCCGGAAACCCAGGTGATCGCGGGCAACACCCTGCTCTACGGTGCCACCTCGGGGGAGCTGTATCTCCGGGGCCGCGTCGGCGAACGCTTCTCGGTGCGCAACTCCGGTGCGTCGGCCGTCGTGGAGGGCGTCGGCGACCACGCCTGCGAGTACATGACGGGCGGACGGGTCGTGATCCTCGGACCGACCGGCCGCAACATGGCGGCCGGAATGTCCGGCGGCATCGCGTACGTCCTCGACCTGGACCCCGAGGACGTGAACCCGGCGATGGTGAAGCTCCTGCAACCTGACCCGGACGACCTCGACTGGTTGTGCGGCGCGGTCACCCGGCACCACCGGTGGACCGGTTCCGCGGTGGCGGCGTCGGTGCTCGCCGACTGGCCCCGCCGCTCCGCACTGTTCACCAAGGTGATGCCGGTGGACTACCAGCGGGTGCTGGACGCGACCCGGATGGCCAAGGCCGAGGGTCTCGACGTCGACACTGCGATCATGGAGGCGGCACGTGGCTGATCCACAGGGATTTCTGCACATCGTCAAGAAGGAGGCGCGCAAGCGTCCGGTCGCGGAGCGGGTGCACGACTGGCACGAGGTGTACGCGCCGCAGAGTCCGGCGGACCGGGCCACCGAGGTGTCCGAGCAGGCCGCCCGGTGCATGGACTGCGGAATCCCGTTCTGCCACTCGGGAAGTGCGGGCTGCCCGCTGGGCAACCTGATCCCGGAGTGGAACGACCTGGTGCGGCGCGGCCGCTGGTCGGCGGCCAGTGAGCGGTTGCACGCCACCAACAACTTCCCGGAGTTCACGGGGCGGGTGTGCCCGGCGCCGTGCGAGTCGGCGTGTGTGCTCTCGCTCGCCGACACACACACGACGGGCAGCGTCACCATCAAGCGGATCGAGCAGGCCATCGCCGACGTCGCGTGGGAGTCCGGCACGGTGGTGCCCAAGCCGCCGATGATCGCCACGGGACGCAAGGTCGCGGTGGTCGGTTCCGGTCCGGCCGGCCTCGCGGCGGCGCAGCAGCTGACCCGGGCGGGGCACGACGTCACCGTCTACGAGCGCGACGACCGGCTCGGGGGACTGCTGCGGTACGGCATCCCGGAATTCAAGATGGAGAAGGCGATCCTCGATCAGCGCCTCATGCAGATGCGCGCCGAGGGAACGCACTTCGTCACCGACTGCGAGGTCGGCGTCGACCTCACCGTGGAGCAGATGCGCGAGAAGTTCGACGCCGTCGTGCTCGCGATCGGCGCGCTCCGGGGCCGCGACAACACCACCGTCGAGGGCCGGGAGCTGAAT
This sequence comes from Rhodococcus wratislaviensis, assembly GCF_041228765.1. Lineage (NCBI taxonomy): Bacteria > Bacillati > Actinomycetota > Actinomycetes > Mycobacteriales > Nocardiaceae > Rhodococcus > Rhodococcus wratislaviensis. Next base: position 3,912,771 of record NZ_CP150488.1, read on the forward strand.
GGGATCCACCTCGCGATGGAACACCTCGTCACCTCGAACAAGGAATGCGAGGGTGACGGTCCCGCGACCATCACCGCCAAGGGCAAGCACGTCGTCATCATCGGCGGCGGCGACACCGGGGCCGACTGCCTGGGAACGGCGCACCGCCAGGGCGCGCTGTCGGTGACCCAGCTGGACTACAACCCGGAATTGCCGGCGGAACGAGACGAGGCCGCGACGCCGTGGCCCGCGTGGCCGATGGTGCTGCGCACGTCACCCGCGCACGCCGAGGGCGGTGTCCGCCGATACCAGGTCGCGGTGCAGCGCTTCCTCGGTGACGAGAACGGGAACGTCCGATCCATGGTGCTCGCCGAGGTCCGGGTCACCCGCGAGGACGGCAAACGCATCATCACGCCGGTCGGCGAGGAGATCGAATTACCCTGCGAACTAGCGCTTTTCGCGATCGGATTCGAGGGTGTCGATCTCGGTCCGTTGCTCGACGACTACGGACTGTCGCCCACCCGGCGCGGATCGCTCTCCTGCGGACCGGACTGGCAGACCACCGCGCCCGGGGTCTTCGTCTGCGGGGACGCGCACCGCGGCGCGTCGCTCGTGGTGTGGGCGATCGCGGAGGGCAGGTCCGCGGCGCACGCCGTCGACGTGTATCTGACCGGGGCGTCGGACCTCCCGTCGCCGGTGCATCCGACGGCGCTCCCGCTGGCAGTCGTCTAAATGGAGAAGGGCGCGCGGGACGACTAGGCTCGAGGCCGTGAACCGACGCACGAAGATCGTATGCACACTTGGACCTGCTACCGCCACCGGTGACCGTATTCGCGAGCTCGTCGAAAGCGGTATGGACGTGGCGCGGCTGAATTTCAGCCACGGCGAACACGCCGACCACGAGGAGAACTACAAACGCGTCCGGGCGGCCTCGGACGCGACGGGGAAGGCGGTCGGTGTCCTCGCCGACCTCCAGGGCCCGAAGATCCGGCTCGGCCGGTTCGCCGAGGGGCGCACCACGTGGGCCAACGGTGAGGAAGTGCGGATCACCGTCGACGAGGTCGAGGGCACCCACGACCGCGTGTCCACCACCTACAAGCAGCTCGCCGAGGACGCCAAGGCCGGTGACCGCCTGCTCGTCGACGACGGCAAGGTCGGTCTCGTCGTCTCCGGTGTGGACGGCAACGACGTGATCTGCCGGGTCACCGAGGGCGGCCCGGTCAGCAACAACAAGGGTGTCTCCCTGCCGGGGATGAACGTGTCGGTCCCGGCGCTGTCGGAGAAGGACATCGCGGACCTCGAGTTCGCGCTCGGCCTCGGCGTCGACTTCATCGCCCTGTCGTTCGTGCGGTCGCCTGCCGATGTGGAACTGGTTCACGCCGTGATGGATCGGGTCGGTCGCCGGATCCCGGTGATCGCGAAGCTGGAGAAGCCGGAGGCGATCGACAACCTCGAGGCGATCGTGCTGGCGTTCGACGCGGTGATGGTCGCCCGCGGTGACCTGGGTGTGGAGTTGCCGCTCGAGCAGGTGCCGCTGGTGCAGAAGCGGGCGATCCAGATCGCCCGGGAGAACGCGAAGCCGGTCATCGTGGCCACCCAGATGCTCGAGTCGATGATCGAGAACTCGCGGCCCACCCGCGCCGAGGCGTCCGACGTCGCCAACGCCGTGCTCGACGGTGCGGACGCGGTGATGCTGTCCGGTGAGACGTCGGTCGGTAAGTACGTGATGGAGACGGTGCGCACGATGGCGCGGATCGTCGAGGCCGTGGAGAACGAGTCCACCCAGGTGCCGCCGCTGACCCACGTGCCGCGTACCAAGCGCGGTGTCATCTCGTACGCCGCCCGCGACATCGGGGAGCGGCTGGACGCGAAGGCGCTGGTCGCGTTCACCCAGTCCGGGGACACGGTGCGCCGCCTGGCGCGGCTGCACACGCCGCTGCCGTTGCTGGCGTTCACCCCGCTGCCGGAGGTGCGCAGCCAGTTGTCGCTGACGTGGGGCACCGAGACGTTCATCGTCGACCCGGTCGAGAGCACCGACGCGATGGTGCGGCAGGTCGACCACGCGCTGCTCGGGTTGGGTCGGTACCAGAAGGGTGAACTGGTGGTCATCGTGGCCGGGTCGCCGCCCGGCACCGTAGGCTCGACCAACCTGATCCACGTCCACAGAATCGGCGAAGAGGACCACTAGGTGAGCGAAGTCGCGGCGAAGACCGATCTCCAGACCCTGCTCGAACTTCTCGATCTCGAGAGGACCGGGGAGGACACGTACCGAGGTCGGCATCCCGCGCAGGTGGGGAGCCGGACGTTCGGCGGCCAGTTGATTTCCCAGGCACTGGTCGCCGCCGGCCGCACCGTGAGCGGCGAACGCGCCGTGCACGCGATCAACGCCCACTTCATCCGCGGCGGCAACGTCAAGGAACCCATCGAATACCGCGTCGAGCGGCACCGTGACGGCCGGGCCTTCGCGAACCGCCAGGTCACGGCGCTGCAGAACGGTGAGGAACTGTTCGTCATGCTGGCGGCGTTCCAGGACTGGGGTAAGGGTCTCGAGCATGCGGTCGAGGTGCCCGACGTCCCGTTCCCGGACACGCTGCCGCCACTGGGCGACCACTTCCTGGGTTACGAGGATCGACTGAAGATGTTCGTCGACGCGCTCAAGCCGATCGACATGCGGTACGCGAACGACCCGTCGTGGATCATGAAGGGCACGGGGGAGAAGCTCACCCACAACCGGGTCTGGATGAAATCGGACGGCGACCTTCCGGACGACCCGCTGATCCACGTGGCCGTCATGGGCTACTCGTCGGACACCACCGTCCTGGATTCCATCATCACCACCCACGGATTGTCGTGGGGGCTGGACCGGATCGTCGCGGCCACCGTCAACCATTCCATCTGGTTCCACCGGCCGTTCCGGTTCGACGACTGGACGCTCTACGCCACGGAATCGCCGGTCGCGGCGGGGTCCCGCGGCCTCGCGACGGGGCGGTTCTTCTCCCTGGAGGGCGAGCTGCTGGCCACCGTGGTCCAGGAGGGTCTCATCCGGCACTTCCCGCCGCGGAAGTAGCGCCCCGCCATTCCTTTGCCACCGAACGGTTTTGAACGGTAGTTCAACTGGGGGCCGCGGCGTATGGTCGGTCTGGAATCTCCGAAACGGAACGGACGTGCACAATGAGCGCAGACGCACCCGAGCAGAAGAACACCGGCCGGCAGGCCGAGAGCGAAGTTCCCCTTCCCGACGACGAGGCGCTCGCCGAAGCCAAGAAGAAGGTGGAGGAGATCGACGCCCGCTACGAGCCGGGCGCCCGGGAGACGGTCGTCCTGCCCGGCTCCGACGGCACCGTGTCGGGTACCGCGTTCGACGACTACGTCGACGACGAAGGCAACCTGAAAAAGCCTGAGCCCGACAAGGACTCGTAGACTCCCCGTCGGCGGGGCCTGTTCTCCCTGCCCGGATGCCCCGCCCGTGTGGCCGAAACCGCGCAAATGGGACATCGGGCGACGTGTGGGTGAGCATCGATGCGTGTCCTGCGCGTATCTCTCGCCGATGACCGAGGTCCGGGGTTACACTTCTCCATCTTTTCTGGTGAGTTTCACCTCGTGATCGGGGATATGGGTCGTGGACTGGAACAACGTCGTCTGGGACAGCTCGATGTGGCTGCTCAAGGCCTACGTCATGACTGTCGTCGCGTTCGTCGTCGTAGTGATACTGCTCGCGCGGTTCACCAAATGGGGCAGGCAGTTCTGGCGCTTCGCCGCGCCGTACTTCGATCCGCGGCGCAGCCTCAAGCCGTTGACCATCCTGGCGGTGCTGCTGCTGTCGACGGTCTTCGCGGTGCGGATGACGGTGCTGTTCTCCTACTGGTACAACGACTTCTACGATTCGATCCAGAACCTGGACGAGTCGGCTTTCTGGCACTTCCTCCGCGTATTCGCCATTCTGGCGACGGTCCACGTGGTGCGGGCACTGATCGAGTACCTGATCGGGCAGACCCTCGACATCGACTGGCGGACGTGGCTCAACCACCATCTCGTCGACGACTGGCTCGACAGCCGCGCCTACTACCGCGACCGGTTCCTGGACGACGCGATCGACAACCCGGACCAGCGCGTCCAGGCCGACATCACCAACTTCGTGACCACGTCCCGCTCGCTGTCGATGGGCGCGGTGACCGCCGTGCTGTCGATCGTGTCCTTCACGGGAATCCTGTGGGATCTGTCCGGCCCGATGACGGTGTTCGGCGTCGAGATCTCGCGGGCGATGATCTTCCTCGTCTACATCTACGTGCTGGTGACCACGGTGGTGGCCTTCTGGATCGGCAAGCCCCTCATCAAGCTGAACTTCCTCAACGAGAAACTGGGCGCCAACTTCCGCTACGCGCTGATCCGGGTGCGGGAGTACGGCGAGAGCATCGCGTTCTACCGCGGCGAGAACGTCGAGCGCCGCACCCTTGCCGGGCGGTTCGCGGACGTCATCCGGAACATGTGGCAGATCGTGTTCCGGACGTTGAAATTCAGCGGATGGAACCTCACCGTCAACCAGACGGCCGTCATCTTCCCGTTCCTCGTGCAGGGTCCGCGACTGTTCACCGGTCAGGTGTCGCTCGGTGACGTGATGCAGACGTCGCAGGCGTTCGGTCAGGTCCACGACTCCCTGTCCTTCTTCCGTGAGTCGTACGCCGACTTCGCGAGTTTCCGCGCCACCCTGATCCGACTCAACGGTCTGGCCAACGACAACCAGCACGCCGCCGAACTTCCGATCCTGAAGACCGGCAAGTCGGGCGACGACCTCCAGGTCGAGAAGCTGGACGTGCGCATCCCGACGGGGCAGACCCTCATCGAGGGGCTCGAGCTGACCGTGACCCCCGGGCAGTCGTTGCTGGTCAAGGGCCCGTCGGGCTCGGGCAAGACCACCCTGCTCCGCACGCTCGCCGATCTGTGGCCGTACGCAGACGGCACGGTGTCGCGGCCCGCGGGGGAGGCGATCTTCCTGTCCCAGCGGCCGTACCTGCCGCTCGGTTCGCTGCGGACCGCACTGGCATACCCGAAGGAGCCGACGGCGGCCGACGACGTCGTGCGTGGTGCGCTGTCGAAGGTGTCGCTCGGCAATCTGGGGGATCGGCTCGACGAGACCGCCGACTGGACGCGGATCCTGTCGCCGGGTGAGCAGCAGCGTCTCGCGTTCGCGCGGGTGCTGATCGCGCGCCCCGCGGTGATCTTCCTCGACGAGGCCACGTCGGCCATCGACGAGGGGCTCGAATACACGCTCTACACGTTGCTCAGGACCGAACTCCCGGACAGCATCGTGGTGAGTGTCGGCCACCGCAGCACCCTTAACCAATTCCATTCCCGCGGTGTGGAACTCGAAGGGGAGGGGCGGTGGACGGAGTCGGAACTCGTCGGGTGAGCTACCCGGCGTCCAGCCGGGTCGCGAACTGCAGGACGCGGTAGGGGTCCCCGGTCGTCGTGTTCCATTGCGACACAAACAGATGCAGCTCGTCCAGCGTGGACGCCGGATGGATGAATCCGCCGTAGATCTGCGCCCACGTGCCGTCCGTCGCTCCCCAGTCGCCCCCGGCGACCTGCACGGTCGGTTCCGACCACGGTCCGTCGATACGCGCCGCCGTGCGAGTGACGATCGCGTACGCGGTGGGATCGAAGTACGCGAGGACCCAGGTGCCGTCGATCCGTCGCAGGCACATCTCCCCGACGGGGCCCGGCAGGATCGGGGTCGCGGGCTGCCCCCACGCCCATCCCGTGCCGCGGTCCCAGCCCCAGTGTTCGTAGGCTGCGGGCTCGAGGATGCACGATTCGGGGACCCGCCGGAGGATCATCCCACCCGGGTGGGTGCGGTCGAACGCGCTCGAGACGACGTAGACGTAGCCGTCGTGCCGTTCCATCGTCCACAGCTGATCGAGCGACCCGCCGAGGTTGTCCCAACGGGCGGGTGAGCGGTGCCAGTTGTCGCCGCCGTCGTCGGACCAGGCGAGATACGTGAAGTTCGTCGGCCACGCCCGTGACCTCCACGAGTGCACACTGACGACGGACAGATACGTCCGATCACCGATCGTGACGGCGTCTGCGGGCACGACGGTGAACTCGGTGCCCGCCGACTCGCGGTCGGGGAGTTCGCGGACGTCGTGCGCGTTCGGCAGGATCTCCCTCGCCGTCCGGCCGCCGGCCGCGGATTCGAACTCGACGCCGCCGCGCAGATCTGTTGTGGTGGAGCGCAACATCACGGGGCTGCGCCACCGCCTGCCGTGTCGGCCGCGTGAGCTGAACGTGTCGCCGAAGAAGAACGCGACCCTGCCGTCGGCCAGGCGCGTGGGACAGCCGAGGTCGGTGCCGCGCACACCCCATCGTCGCGTCGCCCCTCCGGTGACCTCCTTCACGAAGGTCGCTGCCGGTGTGGTCGTGCTGCCCGCGATACGCACTCCTGGCAGTAGGTGAATCCGGTCGTCAGGACGTCTTGCGGTAGGACGCGGCGAGTTCGTCGGCCCGATCCCACGGCGACCAGTCGACCTCGCGGCCGTCCAGTTGCGCTTCGACCACCTCGAGTCCCGCGTGCCAGCCGGCGGCGTGGGCGTAGGCGGATTCTTCTTCTTCCACCGTGTGGGTGAGCGTCAGCCAGCAGCCTCCGCTGCCGTCGGGGACGAGTTCCCAGTGCAGCGTCTCGGCGTCCCATAGGTACTCGAGGATGTGGGCGGGATGCACCGAGATGACCGTCCCGGTGGTGGTCTGATCTGCGGGCAATCCGAATCGGCGCACCTGCTCCGGCGTCACCCGGAAGACGAGCTCGGCGCCCGGAGTGAGGTCGAACTCGACGTCGGCGGGAAACCAGGCCTTCAGGTACTGCGGGTCGGTGAGAACACGCCACACCTTCTCCGGCGAGTGCGAGAGCGCCTGCTGGAATCGAAGGGCTACCCGCCCGTCGTAGGTGAAAGTGACGGTGCCGAGCTCCATGGGTGACCTCCGTGCTCGAGGGCGTACCTGTCCCACCATGGTACTGGCAGGACGGCGCAGATCCCCAGGATCCGGCACAAAAAACCGCCGCTACCTGCGGGGTCGTCAGTCGCCGGCGTGGGCGAGCCTCAGACGCTGCAGGCGGTGCGGGTCGGCAAGGATGTCGATCCGGGCGATCTTCCCACCTGAGACGGTGAAGGCCATGACCGAGAAGGTCTTTCCCCCGGGTGCGGTCACGACCCCGGCTGCGCCGTTCACCAGGGCGAGCCGGGCGAAAGGAGCGAAGCGCGAGAAGGTGAGGGCCTGCTCGCTGACGGCGCGGGCTCCGCGCACCACGTCGGATCCCTCCGCGCCGCGGTCGGCCCGCAGGACGATGTCCGGGTCGAGCAGAGCGAGGAGGTCATCGAACCGGCCACCCCGCGAGGCGGCCATGAAGGCCTCGACAATCTCCCGCTGCCGGGCCAGATCGGTATCCGGGGCGGGTCCCGACCCCTGGACGCGGCGGCGCGCGCGGCTCGCGAGCTGGCGGGCTGCGGCGGGGGTGCGTCCGGCGATCGCGGCGATCTCGTCGAAGGACAGGGCGAACATGTCGTGCAACACGAATGCGAGCCGCTCGGCGGGTGTCAGCGTGTCGAGAACGACCAGCAGCGCGAGTCCGACGGAGTCGCCCAGCACCGCTTCGTGCTCGGGGTCGGCCCCGTCCAATTCGCTCACGATCGGATCCGGCACATGGACATCCAGGGGCTCCTCGCGGCGAGTCTTCCGTGAGCGGAGCATGTCGAGGCAGACCCGGGCGACGACCGTCGTCAGCCAACCCGGCAGGTTCTCCACATCCGACGTCTCGGCACGGCTGAGCCGGAGCCAGCCCTCCTGCACGGCGTCCTCCGCTTCGCTGATCGAGCCGAGCATCCGATAGGCGACCGCCGACAGATGCGTCCGGTTCTCCTCGAAGCGGTGCGCCAGAACTTCGTTGTCGTTCATCTGTCACATTCTGCCGTCGTGGTTCGTCATGTCAGTGAGAACGAAGATCAGCCGGTGTGACTTCAGATCACCCGAATACCTTTGGAGGCAGGCAATCATGAAAGTCCGGATGACCAACCCCGCGATGATCGTTCCCGACGCCATGAAGTCTCTGCTGGCTCTGGGAAAGGCAGCGACGAAGGCGGACGTGCCGCCGGTGACCCACGCACTCGTCCATCTGCGGTCTAGCCAGATCAACGGCTGCAGCGTGTGCGTGGACATGCATTCGCGTGAGTTGGAGAAGGAAGGGGAGACCAACGAGCGGATCTTCGCGGTGGCGGCGTGGCGGGAGGCTCCGTACTTCAGCGACGCCGAACGCGCGGCCCTGGCGCTGGCCGAGTCGATGACCCGGTTGAGCGATCGTTCGGACCCGGTCCCCGACGACGTGTGGAACGAGGCCGCCCGGCACTACGACGAGCAGGCCCTCGCGTCGCTGGTCCTGTCGATCGCCACCGTGAACCTGTGGAACCGTCTCAACGCCGCCACCCGGCAGGTCGCGGGCGGACAGTGGTGACGCACACGCCCTGACGGGGAACGAGACGCGAATCGCAGGTCAGAGAAAGTATCTGACCTGCGATTCGCGGAGAAATCCTGGCAGTGCCCTCGGTGAGACTCGAACTCACACTGGACGGGTTTTGAATCCGTTTCCTCTGCCAATTGGGATACGAGGGCGTGTTGCGCTGTACCACTGTAGAAGATCGCCGTCGGGAGTCAACCACCGGTACCCTTCTAACGTTCGCTCCCCGCGCCGGGGTCGTCCGAGCAGAGGAGAATGGTGGCCATGAACGCTCCCCAGCAGCAAGGTGTGCCGTCGCAGCCGCGACGGGTCGTGGTGGCCGAGGACGAGGCGCTGATCAGGCTCGATCTGGTCGAGATGCTGCGGGAAGAAGGCTACGACGTGGTCGGTGAGGCGGGCGACGGGCAGGCCGCCGTCGACCTGGCGGTGGAGCTCAAACCCGACCTCGTGATCATGGATGTGAAGATGCCCCGTCGCGACGGCATCGATGCGGCCTCCGAGATCGCGGCGAAACGTATTGCGCCCGTGGTCATTCTCACAGCGTTCAGTCAGCGCGAGCTGGTGGAGCGCGCCCGCGACGCCGGGGCGATGGCGTATCTCGTCAAGCCGTTCTCCACAGCCGACCTGGTTCCTGCGGTCGAGTTGGCGGCCAGCCGGTTCAAGGAGGTGACCGCGCTCGAGCGGGAGATCTCCGATCTGTCCGAGCGTCTGGAGACCCGCAAGATCGTCGAGCGGGCCAAGGGCGTCCTGATGGAGAAGCAGTCCCTGACCGAGCCCGAAGCGTTCAAGTGGATCCAGCGGGCGGCGATGGACCGCCGGTCGACGATGAAGGCGGTCGCACAGGTGGTGCTCGAGACCCTCGGTGGGGAAGCCCCCACCAGCTGACCCGCGAGATCGGCGACAGCCGATGCGCTTTCGAAGCGTCAGGTGCCGGCGGGGAAGTCCGCGGATCGGCTGACGTCGGCCCACCGGTGGGCCTCGGCGGCGCGTTCGCGGGAAGACTTCTCGGTCATGTCGACGGCGCCGGCCCCGAGTAGCAGACGCAACGGGGCGTCCTCGGCGGCAACCACATCCAGGATGATCCGAGCGGCCCGGGCGGGGTCTCCGGGCTGGGTGCCGTCGGTGTCTCGCCGGTAGCGGTTCATCGCGCCGACCGTCGCCTCGTAGTCGGGGCCGACCGAGCTGCGTCGCATCGACGAACCCTGCCAGTCGGTGCGGAACGCGCCCGGTTCGACGATGAGCACCTTCACGCCGAACGGTTTCACCTCGGCCGCCAGGACTTCGGAGAAACCCTCGACGGCGAACTTCGCTGCCTGATAGGCGCTCAGCCCCGGCGTGCCACCGACGCGACCCCCGACAGAGGAGAACTGCACGAAGCAGCCGCTGCGCTGCTCGCGCAGAATCGGCAGTGCCGCCCGGGTGACGTTGACGACGCCGAAGAAGTTGGCTTCGATCTGCTGCCGGAAGTCCTCGTCGTCCATTTCCTCGATCGGGACGCTGTTGGCGTAGCCGGCGTTGTTCACCACCACGTCGAGGCCCCCGAACTCGTCGACGGCAGTGGCGACCGCCGTACGGGCGGCCTCGGCGTTCGTGACGTCCAGGGCGACCGCCCGAACGCGGTCGCCGTACGTGTCGACCAGGTCGGTCAGCTGTTCGGGCCGGCGGGCGGTGGCGACGAGGTTGTCGCCGCTGCCCAGGATCGCGGTCGCGAGTTCCCTGCCGAAACCACGTGAGGTTCCGGTGACGAGCCAGGTCTTCGACATGCTGTACTCCATCCCGCGTTGTTGCAACTGACTGGTTGGTTGCTGAATGGATTCCATGAAACACCGGCAAGGAGGTGCTGTCAACCAACTATTTGGTTGATAACCTGGTCGCATGGTGCGCGATGCAGAGGCAACGAAGAAACGACTACTCGACGCGGCGGCGGCCGAGTTCGCCGAATTCGGCATCGCCGGCGCGCGGGTCGACCGCATCGCCCTGGCCGCGAAGGCGAACAAGTCGATGATCTACGCGTACTTCGGCGACAAGGGGCAGTTGTTCGACGCGGTATTCGCCGCCCACGTGGTGGCCTTCACCGAGCAGGTGCGGTTCGACGCCACCGACCTCCCGGGCTACGCGGGGCGCTCGTTCGACCTGTACGAGGACAACCCGGCGACGCTCCGGCTCGCCACCTGGTACCAGCTCGAGCGGCCCGACGGTGACCCGCTCCAGGTGGTGGTCGCGTCCAACCGGTCCAAGCTCGCCGACATCGAGCGAGCGCAGAGAAGTGGCGTGCTGCCAACCCGATTCGAGCCCGTGGAACTGCTCGCGGTCGTCAGGTCCGTGGCGATGTCGTGGCATACGCAGACACCGGAACTCGGCGCCTCGGCCCCCGCGGACCGGGCCCGCCGACGGCAGGTGGTCGTCGACTCCGTGCGCCTTCTCGTCGGCACCTGAGGCTCGCCACGCTACGACCGCGTAAACACTCGTCGTATTCAGATCACAGTAAGGTCACGAGCCTTTCTGGACGGATCGCGAATGCCGCCGGACGGCTAGCGTCTGATCCGACAGCGGACGCCAACTCGGGTGGCGCCCGCACTCAGGTGATCTAAGGAGAGTTTGGATGGCTAAACGGACCCTCGTGCGGGCGGCCGCGGTTCTCGGCGCGGCATCACTCGCACTGGCAGGTTGTAGTTCGGACAGTGGCGACGACTCCGCGAGTGGGAGTGACAGCTCTGCCTCGGCCACCACGGTTTCCACCGACTGCACGCCCGAAGAGGCGGCGGCAGCGGGTGCCCCGTCCACTGCGCCGCTGAAGATCGGAACCCTGCTCCCCGACACGGGAAGCCTCTCCTTCCTCGGACCGCCGATGGTGGCGGGCACCCAGCTCGGTGTCAACGACGTCAACGCGGCCGGTGGAGTTCTCGGCCAGCCCGTGCAACTGATCCCCGGCGACTCGGGCGACACCACCACGGACACGGCGAACACCACCGTGGACCGGGAACTGGCCGCGGGCACCCAGGTGATCATCGGCGCGGCATCGTCCTCGGTGTCGCTGAAGGTCATCGACAAGGTGTCCAGCGCAGGCGTCGTGATGTTCTCCCCGGCCAACACGTCCGACCAGTTCGTCTGCTACCCGGACAAGGGCCAGTACTTCCGCACCGCCCCCACCGACGTGCTGCAGGCTCAGGCTGTGTCACAGCTCATCTCGGACGACGGCGGCCAGCGCGTGTCCATCCTGGCCCTCAACGACCCGTACGGAACCGGGCTCGCCGACAACATCCAGAAGAACCTCGTCGACGCGGGCATCCCCGAGGATCAGATCCAGAAGATCATCTACGACCCCAACGCGCAGTCCTTCAACTCCGAGGTCGACCAGGTCAAGGACTTCGCCCCCGACGCCGTCGCGGTGGTCGGATTCGAGGAGTCGGCGAAGATCATCACCCGTATGCACGAGGTCGGCATCGGCCCGTCCGACGGCATGAAGGTATACGGCGTCGACGGCAACATGGGTAACGCGCTCGGCGAGTCGGTGGCCGCACCGCTGCTCGACGGCATGCAGGGCACCACGCCCCTCACGGACGTCGGTCCGGCCTTCCAGGATCGTCTCAAGGGCATCAACCCGGGGCTGATCGACTTCAACTACGCCGGTGAGTCCTACGACGCCGTAGTCGTTTCCGCGCTCGCCGCGGAAGCCGCGAAGTCGACGGCCGGTCGCGACATCGCCGCGAACATCAACGCCGTCACCGAGGGCGGAACACCGTGCACGTCGTACCAGGAGTGCCTGCCGCTCGTGCAGGCCGGCACGGACGTCGACTACAACGGCATCACCGGCAAGCTCGACTTCGCCGCTGCGGGCGAGCCGTCGATCGGTTCGTACGGCAAGCTGAAGTTCGGTGCCGACAACAAGCTGACGACGGACGGGTACATCGTCGTCGGCGGGTGATCGCACTCACCTGAAACGGACTGTGGGCCAGGGAAACCTGGCCCACAGTCGTGTCCGGAACCGCCGAACTATTTCTTCTCCTGACTTCCCGCGAGGGTCCCGAGGTACAGCTCGATCACCTTCGGGTCGTGCATCAGGTTGGGTCCGGAGTCGGTGTAGGCGTTGCGGCCCTGGTCCAGGACGTAGCCGCGATCGCAGATCTGCAGGCACCGGCGGGCGTTCTGCTCGACCATGATCACCGAGACGCCCGCCGCGTTGATCCGCTTGCAGCGGATGAACACCTCGTCCTGGAACATCGGGGACAGTCCGGCGGACGGCTCGTCGAGCAGCAGCACGGACGGATCCATCATCAGTGCCCGTCCCATGGCGACCATCTGCCGTTCACCGCCGGACAGGGCGCCCGCCTTCACCTTCTTCCGCTCGACGAGCAGCGGGAAGAGATCGCCGACGAACGCGAACCTCTCCGCGAAGAGCTTGGGCCGCAGATACATCCCCATCTCGAGGTTCTCCTCGATGGTGAGCGACGGAAAGACGTTCTGCGTCTGCGGGACGTAGCCGACACCCTTCTGCACGAGAACGTGGGCGGGTTTGGACGTGATGTCCTCACCGCGCAGGGTCACCGATCCCTCACGCACCGGTATCAGCCCGAACAGCGACTTCAGGAGCGTGGACTTCCCGGCCCCGTTGGGGCCGATGATGCCGACGATCTCACCCTCGCGCAGGAAGAAATTGCATTCGCGGAGGATGTTGACGCCGGGGATGTAGCCGGCCACCACGCCGTCCGCGCGGACGAGGGCACCCTCGGCGAGCCGGGCATGCTCCTCGGGTGTGGCCGCGAATTCCGCTGGGGTCAGTTCGGTCATGGGTTCTCACGCCTCAGCTCGGTGATGTCGGGTTCGGAGAGGTCGCCGCCGGTCTCGAGGGTTTCGGCCTCGGCGTTCTCGAGTGCCTCGGCCAGAACGGCCGTCGCGCCCACCGGATTCCCCTCGTCGTCGAACTCGAGTGCCTGATCGTGGTGGCTGCCCAGATAGGCATCGACCACCGCGTTGTTGGACGAGAGGTGTTCCGGTGTGGATTCGGCGATCACACTGCCCTGCGCCATCACCACCACCCAGTCACTGATGTCGCGGATGACGTCCATGTCGTGTTCGACGAACACGACGGTCATGCCCTCGTCCCGCAGCGATTTGATGTGCCCGAGCAGGCTCTGGGTGAGCGCCGGGTTCACACCGGCCATCGGCTCGTCGAGCATCACCACGGTCGGCTCGGTCATCAGCGCCCGCGCCATCTCGAGCAGCTTGCGCTGTCCGCCGGACAGCGAGCCGGCGAGATCGTCGGACTTGGTGTCGAGTTTGAACCGCGCGAGCAGTTCGTTGGCTCGTTCGGTGACGGCCCGTTCCTGCGCCTTCCACGTCCACGGCAGAAGCGTGTTGAAGATCCGCTCGCCGCGTTGCCCGGTGGCGCCGAGCCGCACGTTGTCGAGCACCGTCAGCTTCGACAGCGCCTTGGTGAGCTGGAACGTGCGGACGACGCCGCGGCGGGCCACCTGGTGCGGATACATCCGGCCGAGGGACTGGCCATCCATCGACCATGTGCCGCTGTCCGGCCGGTCGAAACCGGTGAGCAGGTTGAACAGGGTGGTCTTGCCTGCACCGTTCGGACCGATCAGTCCGGTGATGCAGCCGCGCTGGATCTCCAGATGCGCCACGTCGACGGCCTTGAGCCCGCCGAACGTCCGGGACACGTTGTCGACCACCATGATCGGGTCGGGTTTCGGTGCGCCGGGGGAGTGCGGGACGCCCGTGAAGATCGAGGCCCGTTCCTCGGCGGTGAGCACGGTGTCGGTCTGCAGATGATCCGGCAGTCTGTGGTCAGGCATTGAGCTGCACCTCCCGCTTGTTGCCCAGTATGCCCTGCGGCCGGAAGACCATCAGCACCGCGATCATGATGCCGAGCAGGACGAACCGCATGGCCCCGACCTGCTGTTCGGTCAGCGGCAGCAGCGGCTCCGGCCCGGAGATGGCCTGCCGCAACAAGGCGTCGGGGATGGCCAGCAGGAACCAGAACAACATCGCGCCGACCACCGGTCCGAAGACTGTGGCCGCGCCGCCGAGGATGAGGGCGCCGAACGCGAAGAACGTCTGCGCGGTGGAGTAGAAGTCGGGGTTGATCGACTTGGTCTGCAACGCGTTGAACACGCCGCCGAGCCCGCCGATCATGCCGCCGAGGACCAGCGCCTGCATCTTGTAGACGAAGACGTTCTTGCCGAGTGCGCGTGCTGCGTCCTCGTCCTCCCGGACGGCCTTGAGGACGCGGCCCCACGGACTGTGCGTCAGGAGGTACACGAACCCGCACAGCACCAGGACGAGAGTCCATCCGACGACCATCGACCAGAGGTCGTCGCCGTAGAACTTCACGCCGAGGATGTTGTACTGCTTGCCCGAGTCGAACGGGCTGAGCGTGGTGAACGGGTCGGCGAAGCCGAACAGGCCGTTGGTGGATCCGGTGATGGAATCCGAAGCGGTGGAGCGGAATATCAGCCGCAGGATCTCCGACGCGGCGATCGTGACGATGGCGAGGTAGTCGGCCCGCAACCGCAGCGTCGGGATACCGAGGACGACGGCCAGCAGTCCGGCCGCGGCCAGACCGACGAGGATGCCGACCCACAGCGGCTGCTGGTAGGTGACGGTCATGATCCCGACGCCGTAGCCGCCGAGGAGTGCGAAGCCGATCTGACCGAAGTTCAGCAGTCCGGCGTAGCCGAAGTGCAGGTTGAGGCCGATCGCCAGCAGCGCGTAGAAGATCGCGGACGGGCCGATCAGCTGGGCGAGCGAGACCTGGAGTGCTCCTGTGATGTCCATGCCTCACCCGATCCTTTGCCGGCTGCCGAGAATGCCCTGAGGCCGGACGACCAGGATGACGATCAAGATGAGCAGTCCTCCGATGTACTTGAGGTCGGGGTTGATCACCAGCGTCGACAGCTGGACGAGCAGACCGACGATCACGCAGCCGAGCAGGGCGCCGTACGCGGTGCCGAGTCCGCCGAGTGTGATGCCGGCGAACATCAGCAGCAGGAGCTTGAAGCCCATCTCCCACTGCACACGGCCGCCGAGTTCGGAGATGCCGAACAGGACGCCGCCGAGCGCGGCGAGACCGCCGCCGAGACCCCACACGAAGCGGATCACCCGTTCGACGTCGATGCCGGACGACGCGGCCAGGTCGCGGTTGTCGGACACCGCGCGCATGGCCTTGCCGATGCGCGTCTTCTGCAGCAGCAGGGCCACTCCGACGAGAACGACGAGACTGATGGCGATGCTCACGAGGTTGGCGTCGGTGATCGCGATCGGACCCCAGTGCCTCTCCACCTGGGCCTGGTAGTCGACGAACGGCTCCGCACGATCGGAGAAGAAGATCAGGATCAGGTAGCGCAGGGAGATCGCGAGCCCGATCGACACCACCAGCTGCGCGATCAGGCCGGTCTTGCGTTTTCGCAGCGGTTTCCAGATCCCGGCGTTGTTCAGCAGTCCGATCAGGATTCCCACGAAGACCGCGAGGATCGTGGCCGGGATCAGCTGCACGCCGAACGTCACGTTGATCACCCACGCCGCGACCGCGCCGAGGGTGACGAGTTCGCCGTGCGCGAAGTTCGTCAGGCCGGTGGTGCCGTAGATCAGGCTCAGCCCGACACCGGCGATGGCGATGACGAGACCGAACCGGAGTCCGTCGATGGTCTGGCGAATCAGCTTCTCGTAGAACGGGACCGCGGAACCGGTGCGGGCCTCGCCGAACGAGAAGATCACCGTGTTGGTGCGACCGGCCACCACTTCCCGCTGCACCGTGGCCTGCACGCTGACGTCGTCGGGAAGCGAGTCCGCCACGATCTCGAATGTGTACGTGCCGGGCGCGACCTGTAGTTCCCAGCGGCCGTTCGCCTCCGACGTCGCCTTCGCCACCTCGTTGCCCGACGAATCGAGTGCGCGTACCTCGACGTCCGCGAGCCGTTCGCCTGCGTTGTTCAGATTGCCGCTGACCCGCACCGCGTTCTCCGGGGGCGCCGGTTGTGCGCTCGTCGCGGGCGGTGGGGGCGGCGGGGTGGGTTCCTGCGCCGCCGCGGGACCGCCGAAAGCGATCGCCGCGACGAGGCCGAGCAGGACGAGGACGAACGCACGGCCGAGTTGCCGGGTGACCGACCCTCGCCTCGTGCGTTTCCTCGCGGATTTCGGTCGCGTACTCACTGCTGGGAGTCGCTTCCTCACGGTTGGGGCCACGCAGGTCCTCCGGGGACGTGTAGATCGGTCAGGAACATGCGGCGACGGACCCGACTACCGCCCGTGCCGCAATTTCCGGACTCTAACGGCTCCGGTCGCGCGAAATGGGGTTCTCGGATTTCCGGCACGTTTCGGTTGGGTATCGAACCATCCGGCTGATCGGTGTCGGATCCGCTCCCTAGACTGGGCAACCGTGAGCCCTGCAACCACCCCCCGGTCCACCACTTCCCCGACGTCCGGCGCAGCAGCGTCGTCCGACGATCGCCCCACCCTGATGCTGCTCGATGGCCACTCGCTGGCCTTTCGTGCGTTCTACGCCCTGCCCGCCGAGAACTTCAAGACACACAGCGGTCAGGTCACCAACGCCGTCTACGGGTTCACGTCGATGTTGATCAACCTGCTGCGCGACGAACAGCCGAGCCACGTGGCGGCGGCGTTCGACGTGTCCAGGCAGACGTTCCGGGCGGAGAAGTTCCCCGAGTACAAGGCCAATCGCAGCAAGGCTCCGGACGAGTTCAAGGGGCAGGTCGAGATCACCAAGGACGTCCTCGGAGCGCTCGGTATCCCCGTGATGGCCGAGGAAGGCTTCGAGGCCGACGACATCATCGCCACGCTCACCACCCAGGCCGAGGCGCTCGGCTACCGCGTCCTCGTGGTGACCGGCGACCGGGACTCGCTCCAACTGGTCACCGACGGGGTGACGGTGCTCTACCCGAAGAAGGGCGTCTCGGACCTCACCCGGTTCACGCCGGCGGCCGTCGAGGAGAAGTACGGGCTCACACCTGCGCAGTACCCCGACTTCGCGGCGCTGCGCGGCGACCCGAGCGACAACCTGCCGGGCATCCCGGGGGTGGGGGAGAAGACCGCCACCAAGTGGATCAAGGAGTACGGCGATCTCGTCGGCCTGGTCGACAACGTCGACAAGGTCCGCGGCAAGGTCGGTGACGCGCTGCGGGAGAACCTGCCGAACGTCCTGCTCAACCGGGAACTGACCGAGATGGTGCGCGACGTCCCGCTGCCGTACACCCCGGACCAGTTGATGCTCGCGCAGTGGGATCGGGAGAAGATCCACGCGCTGTTCGACGACCTCGAGTTCAAGGTGCTGCGCGACCGGCTGTTCGCCACATTGGCCCCGGTCGAAGCGGAGGCAGAGGAGGGCTTCGAGGTGCGCGGGGGCGCGCTCGATCCCGGAGCGGTCGCGGACTGGCTGGCGGCGCACGCGTCGACGGGCGAGCGATCCGGTGTTTCGGTGGTCGGCACCCGCACTCCGTACGGCGGTGACGTGACGGCGATCGCCCTCGCGACCGCCGACGGCGAGGGCGCCTATATCGCCACCGCTTCCGCCACCCCGGAGGACGAGAAGGCGCTCGGCGACTGGCTCGCGGACGCGGATCAGCCAAAGGCCCTGCACGAGGCCAAGTGGGCGATGCACGCTCTGCGCGGACGCGGCTGGGTGCTCGGTGGTCTCACCAGCGACACCGCGCTGGCGGCCTACCTGGTGCGCCCCGGCCAGCGGACCTTCAACCTCGACGACCTGTCGTTGCGGTACCTGCGCAGGGAGCTGCGGGTGGAGGAGACCGGCCAGGAGCAGCTGTCGCTGCTCGACGACGCCGACCAGGTCGACGCGGAAGCCGCCGAGACCGAAATTCTCAGCGCCCGCGCCGTCCTCGACCTCGCGGCCGCGCTCGACACCGAACTCGACAACATCGAATCGACGGCTCTGCTGTCGGAGATGGAGCTGCCGCTGCTGGAGGTGCTGGCTGTCATCGAGGCGTCCGGTATCGCCGTCGACGGCACCCACCTGCACGACCTGCAGAGCCGGTTCGCGGCCGAGGTGTCCGAGGCGGCGGAGGCGGCCTACGGGGTCATCGGCAAGCAGATCAACCTCGGGTCACCCAAGCAGTTGCAGGTCGTGCTGTTCGACGAGCTGGAGATGCCCAAGACGAAGAAGACGAAGACCGGGTACACCACGGACGCCGAGGCGTTGCAGAACCTGTTCGAGAAGACGTCGCACCCGTTCCTCGAGCACCTGCTCGCGCACCGCGACGCGACAAGGCTGAAGGTGACGGTCGACGGCCTGCTGAAGACGGTCGCCGAGGACGGCCGCATTCACACGACGTTCAACCAGACCGTCGCGGCCACCGGCCGACTGTCGTCCACCGAGCCCAACCTGCAGAACATCCCGGTGCGCACGGATGCCGGCCGGCAGATCCGGGACGGTTTCGTCGTCGGTGAGGGCTACGACTCCCTGCTCACCGCCGACTACAGCCAGATCGAGATGCGGATCATGGCCCACGTGTCCGGAGACGAGGGGCTGATCGAGGCGTTCAACACCGGAGAAGACCTGCACAGCTTCGTCGGGGCGCGCGCGTTCGGCGTGCCGATCGAGGAGGTCACGCCGGAGCTGCGCCGCCGCGTGAAGGCGATGTCCTACGGGCTGGCGTACGGGCTGAGCGCGTTCGGTCTGGCTGCGCAGCTCAAGATCTCGACCGAAGAGGCCAAATCGCAGATGGAGGCGTACTTCGCCCGGTTCGGCGGGGTACGCGACTACCTGCACGAGGTCGTGGAACAGGCCCGCAAGGACGGCTACACGTCGACGCTGTACGGGCGCCGCCGCTACCTTCCCGACCTCACCAGCGACAACCGTCAGCGTCGCGAGGTCGCCGAGCGCGCCGCGCTCAACGCCCCCATCCAGGGCACGGCCGCCGACATCATCAAGGTCGCGATGATCAACGTGCAGCGCTCACTGCGCGAGGCGGGTCTGAAGTCGCGGATGCTGCTCCAGGTCCACGACGAACTCGTGCTCGAGGTCGTCGATTCGGAACGGGAACAGGTCGAACAGCTGGTCCGCGACAAGATGTCCTCGGCCATCGAGCTGTCGGTGCCGCTGGACGTGTCCGTCGGCACCGGCCGCAGTTGGGACGCCGCCGCACACTAGGCGGCGGCGGTCCTCCGCCCTATTCGGCCGGCGCCTGCTCGGCGATCTGTTTGCGCACCTCGTCCATGTCGAGGGCCTTGACCTGCGTGACCAGATCCTCGAGCGCCGCGGGCGGCAGCGCACCCGGCTGGCTGAACACCAGCACACCCTCGCGGAACGCCATGATGGTCGGGATCGACCGGATGTTCGCGGCGGCGGCGATGCCCTGTTCCGCTTCGGTGTCGACCTTGGCGTGTACGACGTCGGGGTGCTGCTCCGACGAGGCCTCGAAGGTGGGGGCGAAGGAGCGGCACGGTCCGCACCACGATGCCCAGAAGTCGACCAGAACGACGTCGTTGCCGGTCACGGTCTCGTCGAAGTTCTGCTGAGTCAGAGTCTTGGTGGCCACGAGGGTCCTTTCGTTCGGTTACTGCTGTGCGTGTGCAACGCCGCGTCGCCGCCGATTCTTCCCTGCGGCTTGCTCAGCCGGTGCGCTCCGTGTCCCGGAACGTGCGGCGGTACGCCTGCGGGGTGGTGTGACGCAGCCGCAGGAAATGCTGCCGAAGGACGGCGCCGCCACCGAAGCCGACCCGTTCGGCGATCACGTCCACCGAGAGGTCCGAGTTCTCGAGCAGGTGCTGTGCGGCCAGCACCCGCTGGTCGCTGAGCCATCGGGCCGGTGTGGTCCCGGTCTCGGCCTGGAACCGCCGCGCGAACGTGCGGGGCGACATGTTCGCCTTGGCCGCCACCGCGGTCACCGACAGGTCGAGGGCGAGGTGCTCGGTCATCCAGTCGAGCAGCGGCCCGAGCGTGTCGATCGTCGTCGACGGCAGCGGCATCGCCACGTACTGCGCCTGGCCGCCGTCCCGGTGCGGCGGGACCACCATCCGCCGCGCGATCCCGTTGGCCACTCGGCTGCCCTGTTCCTTCCGCACGATGTGCAGGCACAGGTCGATACCCGCGGCGGTGCCCGCGCTGGTCAGGACGGGATCGTCGTCGACGTACAGGACGTTCGGGTCGACGGTGGCCGCCGGATGGAGGTCGGCGAGCCGCTGGGCGTGCCGCCAGTGGGTGGTGCATGTGCGTCCGTCCAGCAGTCCGGCCGCACCGAGCACGAAGGCGCCGCTGCAGAGGCTGGCGACCTTGGCGCCCCGGTCCACCGCGGCCCGGAGTTTGTCGAGCAGGGGATCCATGCACGGGTCGGGCTGCTTCGCGCAGACGAAGGTGCCGTCCGCCTCGGCGTAGGTTCCGCCCGCGGGAACGACGATGAGGTCGGCGTCGTCGAGCCGGTCGAGGTCGTACGGGACGTCGATGCCGTAACCGAAGCGGGTGCGGATCGGTTCCGGTGAGCCGGCGACGAGCGAGAAGTCGTAGGTGGGGAGTCCGTCGTCGGACCGGTCGAAACCGAACACCTCGCAGGCGACTCCGAGCTCGAACGCTTCGGTGAGCGGCATGAGCGGTACGACGACCTTTTTCAGCACCACCCCAGTATGGCAGAAATACGGTCAACAATGTCGTTTCTGCCACTTTTTCTGAGGGGCCGATGGAACCAGGCTGAAGACATGACAATCCTGGTCGTGGTACTCCTCGTGTTCCTGGCGCTCGACGCGCTGGCGCTCGCCGGCCGCACGCCCGACACGCACAACGAAGTCATCCAGCACGGGGACTTCCGGTTTTGAGAGGGAACCTGGCGCTCCAGTACGCGGGCACGGCGCTCGCCTGGGGCGCGAGTTTCCTCTTCATCAAGGTCGGTCTCGAGGGCCTGTCCTTCACGCAGGTCGTGCTGTGGCGACTCGTGTTCGGGGCGGTGACCCTCGGTGCCGTCCTCGGACTCACCCGAACACGGTTGCCGCGCGAAGCGGCGACGTGGGCGCACCTGTCGGTACTGGCGGTCGCCCAGTGCGTGGTGCCGTGGTTGCTGTTCAGCTGGGCCGAGCAGAGCATCAGTTCGGGCCTGGCCAGCATCTACAACGCGACCACACCACTCATGACGATGTCGGTGGCCCTGGCGTTCCTGCCGGGGGAGAAGCTCACGGACGCAAAGCTGTTCGGCCTCCTGCTCGGATTCACGGGGGTGGTCGTGGTGCTGGCGCCGTGGCAGGCGGGGATCATCGGCAGCGTTCCCGCCCAGCTCGCGTGCCTCGGCGCCACCGCGTCGTACGGCGTGGCACTCGTCTACCTGAGGCGGTTCATCCTTCCGCGAGGCGTCGGCACGCCCACCATCGCGTTCATGCAGGTGTCGATCGCGGCAGCCGCCATGCTCCTCGCCGCCCCGTGGGTCGCGAGCACGTCGATGCACCTGACCCCCGCGATCGTCGCGTCCATGATCGGGCTCGGGGCGTTCGGCACCGGGCTGGCGTTCGTGTGGAACACGAACGTGGTCCGCGGCTGGGGGCCCACCGCGGCCTCCACCGTCACCTACCTGACACCGGTGGTCGGCGTCGTGCTCGGCGCGGTCGCACTCGACGAGCACATCTCCTGGAACCAGCCCGTCGGGGCGCTCGCGGTGATCGCGGGAATCGTCGTCACCCAACGGTCTTCGCGCAAGGCCGCCGAGACGGTCGCCGCGGACGCATCGTGATCACGGCGGTGCCGTGACCACCCACTCGCGTTTGGCGTCCCCGTCCCACCGGCGCACCACCGACGCCCGGCCGATGATGTCGCCGCCGTCGAGCAGTCGCGCGGCCTCCGCGATCTGATCGGCCGGGAGTCGCCGCGCGAGAGTCACGTGCGGCGTCCACTCGCCCGGGCGGATGTGCGGCGTGAACTCCGTGGCGTGCGCCGCGAGATCGAACACGCTGCGGTGCAGGGACAGCAGCGCCTTCGACGGCACCACCAACCGGGACAGCGTGACATGCCTGCCGCCGAACATCACGAGCCCGCCCAGCCGGATGTGGAACGAGGGCGTCGCGATCCGGCGGCCCAGCAATTCGTCGATCTCGGGTGGGATGTGGCGTGCCACGAACAGGGTGATGTGGGGCCGATTCGATTCGGCGCGAACGCGAGTGCGGCTGGGCATCCCGGCATCCCACAGGCGTTGCCACTCCGCGCGCACGGCAACGTCGGTCGCTTCGTCGAACAGCAGTTCCACCGACTGGACCATGGTAGGCAATGATGGCCTCATGAGCGGTGCTACGGCAAACATTTCCGATACCCGGATCGGGGTGCTCCTCGGCGACGGCATCGGTCACGAGATCGTCCCGGCCACCCAGCGGGTGGTCTCGGCCGCGGTGACCGCGGCGGGAGGCGACGTCGACTGGGTGGATCTGCCCCTCGGCCTGGGCGCCATCGAGTCGCACGGAACGCCGATCCCCGACTCCACGCTCTCCGCGCTGGACGAACTCGACGCGTGGATCCTGGGCCCGCACGACAGCGCCGCCTACCCGGAACCGTTCCGCGGCCGGTTGACCCCCGGCGGGGTGGTGCGCAAGAGATTCGACCTCTTCGCGAACATCCGCCCCGCCCGCTCGCTCGAGGGCGTCGCCTCGACGGTCCCGGACATGGACCTGGTGATCGTCCGGGAGAACACCGAAGGGTTGTACGCGGATCGGAACATGTTCGCAGGCAGCGGCGAGTTCATGCCGACTCCCGACGTGGCACTGGCGGTCGGCGTCGTGACGAGGAAGGCGTGTGAGCGCATCGCGCACACCGCATTCGCGCTGGCGCGTACGCGCGGCCGCCACGTCACGATCGTGCACAAGGCCAACGTGCTGTCGATGACGACCGGACTGTTCCGCGACGTCTGCAGGGAGGTGGGGGAGCGCGACTACCCGGACGTGCGGATCGACGACGAGCACGTCGACGCCATGACCGCGCACCTCGTCCGCAGGGGACGCGACTTCGACGTCGTGGTGACGGAGAACATGTTCGGCGACATCCTGTCGGACCTGACGGGTGAGTTGTCCGGCTCGCTCGGCACGGCCCCGTCGATCAACAGTTCCGAGACCAAGGTGATGGCGCAGGCGGCGCACGGAGCCGCCCCCGACATCGCGGGCCACAACCGGGCCAATCCCACGGCGCTGATGCTGTCGGCCGCGATGATGCTCGAGTGGCTCGGGGACCGCCGCGCGGACCGGCATCTCGGCGGCGCGGCCCACCGGATCCGCGACGCGGTCCGTGCGACGATCGCATCCGGAGTCGCCACGGCTGACCTGGGTGGACTCGCATCGACCAGTGAATTCACCGAGACGGTCCTCGCCCGGACACTCCGTCGCTGAAACCGCCGCCACGGGCCGGGACAGGCCGTTAATGTTCGGTAACGACGCCCGCAGATGCGGGTGCCGTAACCTACCGTTCGACTATTCGGAGTTCGCGAGTTCTCCGTCGCCGTAGCTCGCTCGGTGTACCACGATTTCCTTGGAGGACATGCCAGTGTCTGGTCGATCCGTCTTCGCGCGAGGCCGAGTGGCCCGCACCATCTGTGCACTGGCGGGTGGCAGTGCTCTGCTGCTCGCCGGCTGCGCCAGCAACACCGAGGGCGGTGGTACGCCCTCCGGAGAAGAGACCGTCGCCGTGGAAGTCGACAAGGTGGATGCCATCGCGGCGACACTGCCCGAGAAGATCGCCTCGTCCGGCAAGATCATCGTCGGTGTCAATATTCCCTACTCGCCCAACGAGTTCAAGGATCCGAGCGGCAAGATCGTCGGCTTCGACGTCGACCTCGTGGACGCCGTGGGCAAGGTGCTCGGCGTGACACCGGAGTACACCGAGGCGGACTTCGACAAGATCATCCCGTCGATCCAGGCCGGCAGCTACGACATGGGTATGTCGTCGTTCACCGACACCAAGGAACGCGAGCAGTCGGTCGACTTCACCACCTACTTCAGCGCCGGAGTGCAGTGGGCGCAGCCCGCCGGGAAGTCCGTCGACCCCACCAACGCGTGCGGCCTGCGGGTCGGCGTGCAGACCACCACCATCGAGGATCTCGAGGAGGTGCCCGCCAAGAGCGCGGCGTGCGTCGCGGCCGGTAAGCCGCCCATCGAGATCGTGAAGTTCGACAGCCAGGACGACGCGGCCAACGCCGTCGCCCTCGGCAAGGTCGACGCGATGTCCGCCGACTCGCCCGTCACCGCGTACGCGATCAAGCAGAGCGACGGCAAGATCGAGGCCGCGGGCGAGGTCTTCGACGCCGCACCGTACGGCTGGCCCGTCGCGAAGGGTTCGCCGCTCGCGCAGACCCTCCAGCAGGCGCTGCAGCACCTCATCGACGACGGCACCTACCGGACGATCGCCGAGAACTGGGGTGTCGAGGCGGGCGTCATCACCACGTCCCAGATCAACGGCGCCACGAGCTGAGCGGTTGACGAGTGTCTGACGTGGAGAAGGCTCCGGACCGGTCCGGCACCGAGACGGGGCAGGAACCGGAACCGATCAAGGCGATCCCGCTGCGGCGGCCCGGCCGCTGGATCGCCGCGATCGTCGTCGGTCTGCTGCTGGCGCTG
This sequence comes from Rhodococcus wratislaviensis, assembly GCF_041228765.1. Classification (NCBI taxonomy): domain Bacteria; kingdom Bacillati; phylum Actinomycetota; class Actinomycetes; order Mycobacteriales; family Nocardiaceae; genus Rhodococcus; species Rhodococcus wratislaviensis. Next base: position 3,937,801 of record NZ_CP150488.1, read on the forward strand.
TTCGTCAACGGTGCGCGCACCAACGAGGCGTACCGGTGGGACATCTACGCCCGCTATCTGTTCGACGCACGGATCTCGGCCGCGGCGTGGAACACCATCCAGCTGACGATCCTGTCGATGGCGATCGCCATCATCCTGGGTGTCGTCCTCGCCGTCATGCGGTTGTCGCCGAACCCGGTGCTGAAGGCGGCGTCGTGGGGGTACCTGTGGATCTTCCGCGGGACCCCGGTCTACGTGCAGTTGGTGTTCTGGGGGCTGTTCCCGTCGATCTACAAGCAGCTGGATCTGGGAATCCCGTTCGTCCACCAGTTCGTGCACATCGACCTGCAGGGAATCAACGCGGCGTTCCTGTTCGCGGTGATCGGGCTGGGACTCAACGAGGCCGCGTACATGGCCGAGATCGTCCGGGCCGGCGTGAACTCGGTCGCCGAAGGGCAGACCGAGGCGTCGGTGGCACTCGGCATGACGTGGTCGCAGACCATGCGCCGCACGGTCCTGCCGCAGGCCATGCGGGTGATCATCCCGCCCACGGGCAACGAGCTGATCAGCATGCTGAAGACGACGTCGCTGGTCACCGCGGTGCCGTACAGCCTGGAGTTGTACGGACGTGCCAGAGACATCTCGGGCGCGAACTTCCAGCCCATCCCGCTGCTGATGGTGGCCGCCACCTGGTACCTCGCCATCACCAGCCTGCTCATGATCGGCCAGTTCTACCTGGAGCGGTATTACTCGAAGGGTGCGTCCCGCAAGCTCACCCCGCGGCAACTGCAGGCGCTCGCCGACGCGCAGGGCAAGCCGCTCGTGATCGAGCCCGGGCCGGAGACCTTGCCCGACACACCCGGAGGGGAACGACGATGACGCCGATGGTCAAGGCGGACCGGGTCTGCAAGAACTTCGGGGCGCTGAAGGTACTCAAGGGTGTGTCGCTGGAGATCGACGCCGGCCAGGTCCTGTGCCTGGTCGGGCCCTCGGGCTCGGGGAAGTCGACGTTCCTGCGGTGCATCAACCACCTCGAGCAGGTCAATGCCGGGCGGCTGTACGTCGACGGCGAGATCGTCGGGTACTCCGAGCGGGGCGGCAAGCTCTACGAACTCCATCCCAGGGCTGCCGCGAAGCAGCGCCGCGACATCGGGATGGTCTTCCAGCACTTCAACCTCTTCCCGCACCGGACGGCACTCGAGAACATCATCGAGGCGCCCATCCAGGTGAAGAGGCTCAACAAGAAGAAGGCGCTCGAGCGGGGACGGGATCTCCTCGAGCAGGTGGGCCTGAGCGAGAAGGCGGACGCGTACCCGGCGCAACTGTCGGGTGGGCAGCAGCAGCGCGTCGCCATCGCCCGCGCGCTGGCGATGGACCCCAAGCTGATGCTGTTCGACGAGCCGACGTCCGCGCTGGACCCGGAGCTGGTCGGGGAGGTGCTGACCGTGATGAAGGATCTCGCGGCAGGCGGCATGACGATGGTCGTCGTCACGCACGAGATGGGCTTCGCACGCGAGGTGGCCGACCAGCTCGTGTTCATGGACGCCGGCGTCGTCGTCGAATCGGGCAACCCTCGCGAGCTGCTCGCCAATCCGCAACACGACCGCACCAAGTTGTTCCTGTCGAAGCTGCTGTAATGGCCTCCGGCCCCGTGAGTACTTGTCAACCGCCCGCGGTTAACAAGTACTCACGGGTTTGCGGCAGCTGAAGATGGCGGTGCCAGGGAAGATCTGTCCACGCAGTGGGCTCCACTGCCCCCATTCGCGGTCGAGCCACTCGGGCCACTCCGGCTCGATGATGTCGCGTACCTCCAGGCCTGCCGCCACGATCTCGCGAACCCGGTCGCCGATGGTCCGGTGGTGCTCGACGTAGGTGGGGACGCCGTCGCCGTCGACTTCCACGTAGGGCGTGCGGTCGAAGTAGGGGAGCGACGCGGTGAGCCCGCGCGGGCCCGGATCGTCCGGGAAGATCCAGCGGATCGGATGGTTGACGGCGAACACCCACAGCCCGCCCGGGCGGAGAACTCGGGCCACCTCACTCATCACCTGTTGTGAGTCCGCCACGAACGGAACTGCACCAAAAGCCGAACATGCGATGTCGAAACTCGCGTCGGCGAAGGGGAGGTGCTCGGCTCCCGCATGAACGAGCGGCACAGTCGCGCCGCCCGCCCGCATAGCCTCGACCCCGCGGGTCAGCATCGACATGGACAGATCGAGCCCGACCGCCCGGGCGCCCCGGCCGGCGAGCCATCGCGCACAGGGCGCGGAACCGCAGCCCACCTCGAGGACGTCCTTGCCCGCCACGTCACCGAGCAGGTGGTAATCGCCCTCGTGGAGTCCCTCCGGACACCAGACGAACTCGCCCCCGGACGAGTCCACGCCGAGGAACTCGCCGTGGGTGCGGTGGTAGTCGTCCGCATCGGCGTCCCACCAGGCGCGGCTCGCGCGTTCGCTGGACTCGGAATCGACACGAACCCTGCTCACCCCGGACGTTCCGAGCACGCTGTTGGCGGTGCCGTGACGGTCGTCTTCGGGGGAGAGAGGAGAATCGGAGGGGCGAGGATCGGGCATGGGCAACAGAGTAGAGCGTGGGAACGTGCCCGGGTTTGCCCAGCTTGCCCACGGGCGCGTAGCCTATTGCACGCGAGTGTCTATGTGTGCGGCATCGGATTCGGTTCAGTTCGAGTTTGTTCGGTTCCAGTCGGGTGTCGTTCACTGCGCTTGCGGTGATCTGATTCGGCGGGAATGTTCCGTCGGTTCAGGTTGCTTGTCCGACAGAACACCATCAACCGACCACAACCCGTCCGGAGCAACTCAACACATGCCCTCCACCACCGTGACCTCGCCGCAGGTAGCCGTCAACGACATCGGCTCCGCCGAGGACTTCCTCGCCGCCATCGACGCAACGATCAAGTACTTCAACGATGGCGACATCGTCGAAGGCACCATCGTCAAGGTCGATCGTGACGAGGTCCTGCTCGACATCGGTTACAAGACCGAAGGCGTCATCCCTTCCCGTGAGCTCTCCATCAAGCACGACGTCGACCCCAACGAGGTCGTCTCCGTGGGCGATGAGGTCGAAGCTCTCGTCCTCACCAAGGAGGACAAGGAAGGCCGACTGATCCTGTCGAAGAAGCGCGCTCAGTACGAGCGTGCCTGGGGCACCATCGAGGAGCTCAAGGAGAAGGACGAGGCCGTCAAGGGCACCGTCATCGAGGTCGTCAAGGGCGGCCTGATCCTCGACATCGGCCTGCGTGGCTTCCTCCCCGCTTCGCTCGTCGAGATGCGCCGTGTCCGCGATCTCCAGCCGTACGTCGGCAAGGAGATCGAGGCCAAGATCATCGAGCTCGACAAGAACCGCAACAACGTCGTCCTCTCGCGCCGCGCATGGCTCGAGCAGACGCAGTCCGAGGTTCGCAGCGAGTTCCTGCACCAGCTGCAGAAGGGCCAGGTCCGCAAGGGCGTCGTGTCCTCCATCGTCAACTTCGGTGCCTTCGTGGACCTGGGCGGCGTCGACGGCCTGGTGCACGTTTCGGAGCTGTCCTGGAAGCACATCGACCACCCGTCCGAGGTTGTCGAGGTCGGCACCGAGGTCACCGTCGAGGTTCTCGACGTCGACCTGGACCGCGAGCGCGTCTCCCTGTCGCTCAAGGCCACCCAGGAAGACCCGTGGCGTCAGTTCGCCCGTACGCACGCCATCGGCCAGATCGTGCCCGGCAAGGTCACGAAGCTGGTTCCGTTCGGTGCCTTCGTGCGCGTCGAAGAGGGAATCGAAGGCCTCGTCCACATCTCCGAGCTGGCCGAGCGCCACGTGGAGGTCCCGGACCAGGTTGTCGGCGTCAACGACGATGCACTCGTCAAGGTCATCGACATCGACCTCGAGCGTCGTCGCATCTCGCTGTCGCTGAAGCAGGCCAACGAGGACTACAACGCCGAGTTCGATCCGTCCAAGTACGGCATGGCGGACAGCTACGACGAGCAGGGCAACTACATCTTCCCCGAGGGCTTCGATCCCGAGACCAACGAATGGCTCGAGGGCTTCGACAAGCAGCGTGAAGAGTGGGAGAACCGCTACGCCGAGGCTGAGCGTCGTCACAAGATGCACACCGCTCAGATGGAGAAGACCGCTGCAGACGAGGCCGCCGAGGCTGCCACCGCTGCTGCCGGCTACTCCTCCGAGTCGGGTGCCGGCGACGCCGACGCCGCTGCGTCCTCCAGCGCCTCGTCGTCCGAGTCTGCCGGCGGATCGCTCGCCAGCGACGCACAGCTCGCCGCACTGCGCGAGAAGCTGTCGGGCAACGCCTAGTAAGTCCGCCTGACTCGTCAGGCAAAGCCGAAGACCCCGCTCCTGCATTGCAGGGGCGGGGTCTCGTCGTTGCAGGACGTCCGAACATGACTGTGGCCCAACCTCTTCGGAGGTTGAGCCACAGTGGTGTCGGGTGAGGCGGGCGCTCAGTTCGCGGTGGCGGGAATCCAGTAACCGGACGACGACTGCACCTCGGCGCGCTTGCGCATCGTTGCGAAGCTGTGCCTGCCCTGGCCGATGAGTGCCGTGAGCCAGGTCCGGCGATGTTCGGCGAGCGCGGAGGCCACCTCGGGGATCTCGATGCAATGCACCCCGCCCGCAATGCCGAGGCGGTGCCGACCGAACTGGTTGCGGTGATCGCGCATGGCGTTCCTCTTCTTCGAGAAGGTGCAGGTCGGGTGCGTTCGCTAGAACATAACCGACCGTGTCGGACATCTGTGGTATTTGGGGCAGGTGAGTCTGCAGGGAGGGAAGAGGGTGGAGATCGGCGAGGGACGTGCGTACTCGGTGCACGGCGGGTGCAACACTGGGGGGCGTGTTGAGAATCGGCCTCACTGGAGGCATAGGAGCCGGTAAGTCCACCGTGTCGAAGGTCCTCGCCGAACTCGGGGCCGTGATCGTCGATGCCGATCTGATTGCGCGGGAGGTCGTCGAACCCGGAACACCCGGCCTCGCGGCCCTCGTCGATCGGTTCGGCGAAGAGATCCTGACGGAGGACGGCGCGCTCGACCGGCCCGCCCTGGCCGCCCGCGCCTTCGCCGACGACGAATCGCGGCTCGCGCTGAACGCCATCGTTCACCCGCTCGTCGGGGCGCGCACCACCGAGACCATCGAATCGGCGCCCAAGGACGCGATCCTCGTCCAGGACATTCCGCTGCTGGTCGAGGGCGGAATGGGCGCTGCCTTCCACCTGGTCGTCGTCGTGTTCGTCGATGCCGAGGAGCGGGTGCAGCGGCTCGTCGGATCGCGGGGGATGCCCGAGACCGATGCGCGGGCGCGGATCGCAGCCCAGGCCGACGACGATCAGCGGCGGGCGGCGGCCGACGTCTGGCTCGACAACAGCGGCGCCCCGGGCGCGCTCGAGCCGGAGATCCGGGCGCTGTGGTCGGAGCGTCTCGTGCCGTTCGAGTCCAACATCCGCACCCGGACCGTCGTCCGTGTCCTGCCCGAACTCGCCCCGCCGAATCCGCAGTGGCCGGCGCAGGCGGACCGGCTGATCGCTCGGTTGAGACTGGTGTGCGGCGACCGCGCTGTCCGGGTCGACCACATCGGGTCGACGGCCGTCGAGGGATTGCCCGCCAAGGACGTCCTCGACGTGCAGGTGACGGTCGCGAACCTCGAAACGGCGGACGACCTCGCCGAATCACTCGCCGACGCCGGGTTCCCCCGCATCGAGCACATCACCGCCGACGACCCGAAGCCCTCGTACCAGGGCGGAGAGACCGACCCGGCGCTGTGGGGCAAGCGAATCCACGGCGGTGCCGACCCGGGACGGCCCGTCAACATCCATCTTCGTGTCGACGGGTGGCCCGGGCAGCAGTTCGCGCTCGTGTTCCGCGACTGGCTGCGCGCCGACACCGACGCCCGCACCGAGTACCTCGCGGTCAAGGAAGGTGCGGCGGAGAAGGCTGCCGGTCACACGGACTACCGCGACGCGATCACCGCCTACGTCGACGCGAAGTCCCCGTGGTTCGACCGCGCCTATCACCGGGCGTGGGAATGGTCCGAGCGGACCGGCTGGAGCGCGTAGGTCACCGCCAGTCGATCGGCATCCCGATCGAGGCCAGCCACCGGCCGAGGTCGTGGCCGTGCGCGGCAATTCCGTCGATCGCCGTGGTGGCGGTGAGGATCGCCTGCTCGACCGTCGCGGTGTCGAGCAGTCCGGTGCTGTGCGCCTCCATCAACTCGTCGACGTCGAGGAGTTCGGTGTCGCGGCCGGTGCGGACGACCAGGTCCAGGTAGTGGTCCTCCGACTTCCACACGTCGTCACCTCGGGTGAAGGTGCCGATGTCGACGTAATGGTCCTGATCGCGCTGGTGGTAGGGGTGGTAGTGGAAGATCGACGCGCGCAGACCGAGGTCGGGGAGCAGCCACGACTCCAGGTAGTGGAACTGCCGGTGGTCGGAGGTGCGCGCCATGTACAGCCCCCACGGCTCGACGCGGTAGTGATCGACGTGGCGGACGAACCCCTTGGGGTCGGTGTTGGTGTGATCTCGTAGGTCGAAGTACTCGACCTTCGGTGGGTGGATGTCGTGACTCGCGCCTGCCATGGTGGGGAACCTACCGGGTTTTTCAGCCGACGGAGATCGTCGGAGAGTTTGTCGGTACCTGCGCCTACCCTGGTTGCATGGCGTTTGCATCCGAGCACCCCGTGGTGGCACATTCCGAGTTCCGTCCCATCGGGGATATCGAGCGGTCGGAAGCGCGGTTCGAGGTCGTCAGCGACCACAAGCCGGCCGGCGACCAGCCCACCGCGATCGCCGATCTGGAACGCCGCATCAACGCCGGCGAGAAGGACGTGGTCCTGCTCGGCGCCACCGGTACGGGTAAGTCCGCGACCACGGCGTGGCTGATCGAGAAGGTGCAGCGGCCCACCCTGGTGATGGCGCCCAACAAGACGCTCGCCGCGCAGTTGGCCAACGAGCTTCGCGACATGCTGCCCAACAACTCCGTCGAGTACTTCGTCTCGTACTACGACTACTACCAGCCCGAGGCGTACATCGCGCAGACCGACACCTACATCGAGAAGGACTCGTCGATCAACGACGACGTCGAGCGACTCCGCCACTCCGCGACGTCGAGCCTGCTCTCGCGGCGGGACGTGGTCGTGGTGGCGTCCGTGTCGTGCATCTACGGCCTCGGCACCCCACAGTCGTACCTCGACCGGTCGGTGCAGCTCGAGGTCGGTGTGGAGGTTCCGCGCGATGCGCTGCTGCGGCTGCTGGTCGATGTGCAGTACACCCGCAACGATCTGGCGTTCACCCGCGGATCCTTCCGGGTGCGCGGCGACACCGTCGAGATCATTCCCTCGTACGAGGAGCTGGCGGTGCGGATCGAGTTCTTCGGCGACGAGATCGAGGCGCTGTACTACCTGCACCCCCTCACCGGGGACGTGGTGCGGAAGGTCGACTCGGTGCGCATCTTCCCGGCGACGCACTACGTCGCGGGTCCCGAGCGGATGGAACGCGCCGTCAAGGACATCGAAGCCGAACTCGAGGAACGGCTCGCCGACCTCGAGAACAAGGGCAAACTGCTCGAGGCGCAGCGGCTGCGGATGCGCACACAGTACGACCTCGAGATGATCAAGCAGGTCGGGTTCTGCTCCGGCATCGAGAACTACTCGCGTCACATCGACGGTCGTGGGCCGGGCACCGCGCCCGCCACACTGATCGACTACTTCCCGGAGGACTTCCTCCTCGTCATCGACGAGTCCCACGTGACGGTTCCGCAGATCGGCGCGATGTACGAGGGTGACATGTCGCGTAAGCGGAACCTCGTCGAGTTCGGGTTCCGGTTGCCGTCCGCCACCGACAACCGCCCGCTGACCTGGGAGGAATTCACCCAGCGCATCGGGCAGACGGTGTATCTGTCGGCCACACCCGGCAAGTACGAGCTCGGACAGGCAGGCGGGGAGTTCGTCGAGCAGGTCATCCGCCCCACCGGTCTCGTCGACCCCCAGGTGGTCGTCAAACCGACCAAGGGGCAGATCGACGACCTCGTGCACGAGATCCGCGAACGCGCGGACCGCGACGAGCGCGTCCTCGTCACCACGTTGACGAAGAAGATGGCGGAAGACCTCACCGACTACCTCCTCGAACTCGGGATCCGGGTGCGGTACCTGCACTCGGACATCGACACCCTGCGACGGGTCGAGCTGCTCCGGCAGCTTCGGCTCGGGGAGTACGACGTTCTGGTGGGTATCAACCTGCTGCGTGAGGGACTCGACCTTCCCGAGGTGTCGTTGGTGGCCATCCTCGACGCCGACAAGGAGGGGTTCCTCCGGAGCTCGACCAGCCTCATCCAGACCATCGGCCGTGCAGCTCGTAACGTCTCCGGCCAGGTCCACATGTACGCCGACAAGATCACCGACTCGATGCAGCACGCGATCGAGGAGACCGAGCGGCGGCGTGAGAAGCAGATCGCCTACAACGAGAAGATGGGCGTCGATCCGCAGCCGCTGCGGAAGAAGATCGCGGACATCCTCGACCAGGTCTACGAGGAAGCCGAGGACACGGCCAGCGGGGTCGACGTCGGCGGTTCCGGACGCAACGCCACCCGCGGGCGCCGCGCGCAGGGCGAGGCCGGACGCTCGGTCAGCGCCGGGGTCTACGAGGGTCGCGACACGAAGTCGATGCCCAGGGCGGAGTTGGCGGACCTGGTCAAGGAATTGACCGATCAGATGATGAACGCCGCCCGCGATCTGCAGTTCGAACTCGCCGGGCGACTGCGCGACGAGATCGCCGACCTGAAGAAGGAGCTGCGCGGCATGGACGCCGCGGGCCTGAAATAGGCGGCGTCGAGGCAGTACGGTCTGAAGCATGGATGCACACAGCGCAGGTCGTACCGCCCGGTCCTTGGAGTTGCTTCATTCCCTCAGCTATTTGGTTCCCGAGGTCGAGGATCGTCTGGTCGAGGCGGGTCTCGAGCCGGGTCGGATGGGCTACTTCGCGGGCCGCTCCGCGGCGATGGGCGCGGTCGGTGCGGGCGTCGTCACTGCGACCTTCTTCAACTTCAGTCCGGCCGTGATCGAGTCGGTCATTCCGCGTGCCTGGGGTCTGGCCACGCCCGCGGCAATCGTCGCGGCGCGATACCGCGCAGTCGGGGAGGCGTATGTGCGACTTCTCGGCGAATCGGTGACGAATTCTCCGGAGATGGCCGAGGCCGCCGAACTCGCGTCGATCGCCGCCCGGGGGATCCAGGGTGTCGAGGGTAGGCCCCTATACGCGGGTTATGCGGAGGTGGAGTGGCCGGTCGCACCGCACCTCGCCTTCTGGCATGCCCTCACGTTGTTGCGGGAGTATCGCGGCGACGGTCACGTCGCCGCCCTGCAGACGGCGGGGCTCAGCGGACTCGAATCTCTGATCACGCACACCGCGACCGGATTCGGCTTCCAGAAGAAGTTCGCGATCACCCGCCGCGCCTGGACTCAGGACCAGTGGGACTCGGCGAGCGACAGTCTGCGCGACCGCGAGATCCTGGATGCGCGGGGTGAACTCACCGCAGACGGCAAGGAACTGCGCGAACTGGTCGAGGATCTCACCGACGATCTCGCGCTGGCCCCGTGGGCCGCGCTGGGGGAGGACGGGGCGGCCCGGCTCCTCGAACTCGCGACCCCGTGGCGTGACGCGATCGTCGCGGCGGGGGTGTTCCCGGCCGGCGTGTTCGGTCCCAAGGTCGGCACGTCACGTTGACGCTGATCACAGCCCGGGCGCGTCCGGAATGTGATCCGTCATGCACTGGGGATATCCCCTGTGGCATGTGTTGCAAATGCACCTATGCGGGCACCGATACAGCTAGGGTCAGCGCAGTGGCTGCTGGGTCCAGGCATGACGGATGTCCGGACCCCGGCCAATTGACCACCGCAGACATGGAGGAATGAATGAGCGCCTACCGGACCGTTGTCGTCGGAACCGATGGCTCCGAGTCGTCGTTTCTGGCCGTCGAGAAGGCTGCCGCCATCGCGGGGGACGCCGGCGCCAAGCTGATCATCGCCTGCGCGTACTACCCGGCCGATCCGAAGGACGTCGGGCAGGCCGCCGACGCGCTCGGTGACGAGGCCTACCAGATCACCGGTTCTGCCCCGACGTACGAGATCCTCCGCACCGCGAAGGAGCGCGCCCACGCCGCCGGCGCCAAGGAGGTCGTGGAACGCGCCGTCGTCGGCGCCCCCGTCGAATCGCTGCTGAACCTGGTCGACGAGGTCGAGGCCGGTCTTCTGGTGATCGGCAACCGGGGACTCAACACCCTTACCGGGCGTCTCCTCGGCTCGGTTCCGTCGGATGCCGCACGCAAGTCGACGTCCGACGTCCTCATCGTCCACACGGTGCGCTGACGCACGACTCGATCAGCAGTAATTCGCCTCGGCGGCATCGAGATAGACCTGCGCCACCTGTTCGGTGGTGAGGCCGATATCCGACGTCGCCGAGGCGAACTGCGCTATCGGGGTCAGATGCGCGAGGATCGTCGCCTCGTCGGTGCCCCCGGACAGCTGACCGCAAATCCCGTTGGCGAGTGCCATGACCGTGTCGTCGGGCAGCGCCGGTATGCCGGCTCCGATCAGCGACTCCTTGTAGCGCAGGCCACGGGCGTCCAGGTGTGACGCGGCCGTCGTGGACACAACCGCGGCCGTCGACGGCGGATCGGAGGCGGTGGCCTCCGAACACGCGGTCAGCACGATCGCGGTGAGGACGAGCCCACACCCCATCAGCCGACCGCGGCCGCCCGGTGTCACGACAGAATCCCGACCTCGGCCGGACCGAGTTCGGACAGCACCGCGGGCAAGGTCTTGGTGTGCACCACACCGAGTCGTTGCGTCGCGCGGGTCAGGGCGACGTAGAGGTCGTTCATTCCCCGCGGCGACTCGTCGAGAATGTCCTGGGGTTCGGCGATGAGCACCGAGTCGAACTCCAACCCCTTGACGTCCCGAACCGTCAGGACGCTGACGGTGTCCGACCTCAGGTCGGAGAGTGCGGCGACGAGGTCGTGGCCCCCGATCACGACAGTGGTGCCCGGTCCGGTTTCCCGGGACACGCAGGTGCGCACGGTGTCTGCGAGTTCGCCTTCGGACACCTGCAGTGCCCACGGCGCGAAACCGGATTCGCGCACCGACCGCGGCACTGTCTGTTCGGCGTCGATCTCGGCGAGAACCCGCCGTGCCGTCGTCATGATCTCCGCCGGAGTGCGGTAGTTGACGGTCAGTTCCGTCAGCTTCCACCGTGTGGCCACGTACGGCTCGAGGATCCGTTGCCACGACGACGTTCCCGCCGGGTCGCCGGTCTGCGCGGTGTCGCCGACGAGCGTCATCCAGCGATTCGGTATGCGCCGCATCAGCATTCGCCAGGCCATCTCCGAGAGCTCCTGCGCCTCGTCGACGATCACGTGGCCGTAGGTCCAGGTTCGGTCGCCCGCTGCGCGCTCCGCGGTCGTCTGGTGCTGTCCCACGTCGTGGCGTTCGGCCAGCTGACTGGCGTCGATCAGGTCGTAGGCCATCAGAATTTCCGGGTCCAGCTCGTCCTCGAGATCCTGTGGCGCCGAACCGGTCAGGATGTCCAGAGCGCCCTGGGCATCCGCGATCTGGGCGCGCCACTGGCGGCGGGCGCGCTCCCGTTCCGCGGCGTCGTCGACGCCGAGCAGTTCCGCCAATTCGTCGAGCAGGGGTGCGTCGGCGGCACTGAAGCCGCGCATGACGGGGCGTCGCAGCGACTCACGTTGTGCTTCGGTCAGATTCGGCGCGGCGTCGGCCAGTCGCTTCGGAGAGGCATACAGTTCGGCGAGGACCTGCTGCGGCGACAGTTCCGGCCACAGCGCACTGATCGCCGTCATGATCTCCGGGTCTTCGCGCATCTCGTCCCGCATATCGGCGATGTCGTCCCGGCTCAGCAGGTTGCCGCCGTCGACGACGTTGGCGCCCAGTGTGTCCGCGAGTTGCTGGGCGAGTGCCTCGATGACCGACGAGACGAAGATGGGACGGGCCAGGTTGTGCGGGCGTCGCGACGACCTCGCCCGGCCACGAGCGCGGGTGACGACCTTGCGGTCGAGGGTGATCCGGTAGGTGTCGAACGTCAGCTCGACGGGACGCGACGGCACCTCCTGCCGGTCCCGGACCGCCTTCTTGAGGACGTCGAGCATGTCGAGCGAGCCCTTGATCTCGCCGGCGTCGAGGCCGTCCTCGACGGTGGCGCGGACGCCGGGGTAGAGGTCGCCGATGGTCGAGAGCAGCACACCGGTCTCGCCGAGCGACGGCAGCACCTGACCGATGTAGTCGAGGAACGTGGCGTTGGGGCCGATGATGAGGACACCGGCCTTGGCGAGTTGCTGACGGTAGGTGTACAGCAGGTAGGCGGCGCGGTGCAGAGCGACCGCGGTCTTGCCGGTTCCGGGTCCGCCCTGGACCACCAGCACACTCTTGTGTTCCGACCGGATGATGGCGTCCTGTTCACCCTGGATCGTCTCGACGATGTCGTTCATCTGACCTGTGCGGGCCGCGTTGAGAGCCGCGAGCAGCGCACTCTCACCCGCGACGCCGTCCGAGCCGGTGACCGTGCCCGCGGCCTCCGCCGCCGCCAGATCCAGGTACTCGTCGTTGACGGCCGTCACCCGGCGGCTTCGCGTCCGGATGTGCCGTCGACGGGAGACGCCGTCGGGGGCGGCGGGGGTGGCGAGGTAGAACGGGCGGGCAAGGGGCGCACGCCAATCGAGGAGCATCGTCTCGTAGTCGTTCTCCTCGTCGAGGATGCCGAGTCGGCCGATGTAGCGGTGCTCGCCGTCGAGATCGATTCGCCCGAAGCACAGACCGTTCTCGGCGGCGTCGTATTTGGCGAGGTCTTCGGTGTAGAGCTGGTTGAACGACTCCCGCTCGCTGCGGGCTTGCGGGGTCCCGCCGGTTTCGAGCAGAACACGGCTCAGCCGGTTCGCCGCGTACTGGCGAAGGCCGTCCAGTCGGGTGTAGAGCATCGTCACGTACTGCTGCTCGAGCTCGCGCTCGTCGCGTGACGTGTCCTCGTCGGGCAAGAGGTCTCCTTGACTGGTTCGGCTGCAACCGGATCGGCTGCAAAAGTGCCTGGACAGTCTAGTCGGCCCCGGAGGCGGCCCGCTGACAGTGCAGGTCAGGGGCGATCTCCGGGGCCGATCAGATCGAATATCCGGCGCCGGTCGGCGCCGCGGATCGGGTCAGTGGGACAGTTCGTCCCGCTTCGCTCGGGCCTTCTCGAGCGCGGTTTCCGCTTGCTTGCGGGCCCGCTTGCTCAGCACCTCACTGCGTTCCGCGGCGGTGCCGGCCCATTCGCCGCTCTTCTCGCGGGCGACCTCGGCCAATTCCGGGCCGCGCTCTTTGGCGACGTCGACGAGTTCCGCTCCGCGTTCCCTCGCCAGTTCGACGAGTTCCGCGCCGCGCTCCTTGGCGACCTCGGCCCACTCGGAGCCGTGTTCCTTGGCGATTTCGGCCCACTCGGAGCCGTGTTCCTTCGCGACGTCCGCCCACTCGGGGCCGCGGTCCGCCGCGACCTTCGCGAATTCGGCGCCACGGTCTTTCGCGATCTCGAGGAGCCCGGACCCGCGCTCGGCGGCCTCACCGGACAGGATGCGTGCGCGCTCCGACGCCGCAGCCAACGCCTCCGCGATCTCGGGACCGTGATGGTCGTGACCCGATCCGAGCGGCAGAGCCGCTGCCACGGCCTCCTGTGCGTGCCGGGCGGCGCGACGGCCACGCCAGCCGAGGGACGGCTTGCCCTCGGTGTCGACGGCGGCGATCAGCAGTCCGCCGAGCAGGCTGACGTTCTTGAGGAACTGAGTGCGCTGCGCCGCCTTCTTGGCGGGGTCGGTCTCGTTCCAGAAGTCGTGCCCCACAACGGTAGTGGGCACGAGGCTGCCGGCAAGCGCGAGGGACGCGAGTCGCGGCGCCTTCCCGGTGGCGAGAAGAATACCGCCGCCGATCTGCACGGCGGCGTTGATCTTGACCAACGTCTCCGGGTCGGACGGGATCTTCTGCGTGACGGACCCGGGAAGCGCCTCGGTGGACTTGTCGATCAGTGGTGCGGCGGCCTGTGCTCTCTGCGCCGGATTTCGAAGTGCATCGATCCCTCCGCTGATGAAGACTGCGGACAGCAGTGGGCGAGCGATACGACGGACAAGCATTCCTGGCCTCCCAATCTCGAGTTCTCCCGTCTCACACTAACGAGAGTTCTGGGCAGCCGTCGGCGTACGACTGAGTTGCCGAACCGACGTGCTGCCCATTCACCAGTACCCAGGGAGGCCGATCGCCAATCGCGGACCGTTCGCTGCGCAATCGGCGATCGGGTGGGGTCACCAGCCGCGCTCGCGCCACTCCCCGAGGTGGGGGCGCTCGGCCCCGAGGGTGGTGTCGTCACCGTGGCCGGGATAGACGACCGTGTCGTCGCCGTAGCGGTCGAAGAGCTTGGTTTCGACGTCGGAGAGCAGCGATGCGAACTTGCCGGCGTCGGCGGTCTTACCGACGCCGCCGGGGAAGAGGGAGTCGCCGGTGAAGAGATGGGTGCGTCCGCCGCCGGCCTCGGTGAGCGCGAGTGCGACGGAGCCGGGGGTGTGGCCGGCGAGGTGGATCACGTCGAGGGTGACGTCGCCGACGGTGACCGTGTCAGCGTCCTCGAGGAGACGGTCGGGCCGGACGGGCAGTGCGTCGGCGTCGAGCGGATGGGCGGCGGTGTCCACGCGGGTGGCGGCCGCGACGTCCTCGAGCGCCAGCCAGTGGTCGCCGTGCTGGTGTGTGGTGACGATCAGCTCGAGGGACGGAGCGTGTTCGCCGATCAGTTGGTTGACGCGGTCCGCCTCGTTGGCGGCGTCGATGAGGACGGATTTTCCGGTTGTGGAACAGACGACCAGGTACACGTTGTTGTCCATGGGGCCGACGGACATCTTCGTGATCGTGGCTCCCGGAACCGTGCGGCGCTGCGGCGCCGACCCGGGGGAGACGTGGCCGGTGTACGAGTCTTCTATCACCATGGGCTGCTCGGTCATGATGGGGAGGCTACCGTCGAATACAGGCAGGTGAGTGGCAGGGCGGCCATCCGTCCCACAGAACGTGTCGGTGCCCCGGCTTACCATGGCACGGCCAGAGGGCCCAGCGTTCATGCGTGTCCTCGGCTGTCGAACAATGAAGGGACTTGGAGTGGCGGATCGCCTTATCGTGCGGGGTGCCCGTGAGCACAATCTGCGAGGGGTCGATCTCGATCTGCCCCGCGACAGCCTGATCGTGTTCACCGGGCTGTCGGGCTCGGGCAAGTCGAGTCTGGCGTTCGACACGATCTTCGCCGAGGGCCAGCGACGCTACGTCGAGTCGCTGTCGGCGTACGCGCGCCAGTTCCTCGGTCAGATGGACAAGCCCGATGTCGACTTCATCGAAGGTCTGTCGCCTGCGGTGTCCATCGACCAGAAGTCGACCAACCGCAACCCGCGGTCGACGGTCGGCACCATCACGGAGGTCTACGACTACCTCCGTCTGCTGTACGCCCGCGCCGGCACCGCCCACTGCCCGGTGTGTGGCGAGCAGATCGCGCGGCAGACGCCGCAGCAGATCGTCGACCAGGTCCTCGACATGGAGGAAGGCACCCGCTTCCAGGTGCTCGCTCCCGTCGTGCGGACCCGCAAGGGTGAATTCGTCGACCTGTTCGACCAGCTCAACATGCAGGGCTACTCACGCGTGCGGGTCGACGGCGTGGTGCATCCGCTGTCCGATCCGCCCAAGCTCAAGAAGCAGGAGAAGCACGACATCGAGGTCGTCGTCGACCGCCTCACCGTCAAGGCCAGCTCCAAGCAGCGGCTCACCGATTCCGTCGAGACCGCGCTGCGGTTGGCGGAGGGCATCGTCGTCCTCGACTTCGTCGACCGCGAAGAGAACGCCGCAGACCGGGAACGCCGGTTCTCGGAGAAGCTCGCGTGCCCGAACGGACACGCGCTCTCCATCGACGACCTCGAACCCCGGTCGTTCTCGTTCAACTCCCCGTACGGCGCGTGCCCCGAGTGCACCGGCCTCGGCATCCGCAAGGAGGTCGACCCCGACCTCGTGGTCCCCGACCCCGAGCTGTCCCTCGAGGACGGAGCGATCGCACCGTGGTCGATGGGGCAGAGTTCCGAATACTTCGGCCGCCTGCTGTCCGGGCTCGGCGACATTCTCGGCTTCGACATGAAGACGCCGTGGAACAAGCTGCCCGCGAAGGCACGCCGCGCGATCCTGGAGGGCAGCGAGGAACAGGTCCACGTCCGATACAAGAACCGGTACGGGCGTACCCGTTCCTACTACGCCGAGTTCGAGGGCGTCATGCCGTTCCTGCACCGCCGGCTCGAGCAGACCGAGTCGGACCAGATGAAGGAACGCTACGACGGCTACATGCGAGACACCCCCTGTCCCGCGTGTGGCGGTGCGCGTCTGCGCCCCGAGATCCTGTCGGTCACGATCGCGAACGAGAAGTTCGGCATGAAGTCGATCGCCGAGGTCTGTGAACTGTCGATCTCCGATTGCGCCGACTTCCTGAACAGCCTCACGCTGGGCAGTCGCGAGGAGGCCATCGCCGGTCAGGTGCTCAAGGAGGTCCAGGCACGTCTCGGCTTCCTGCTCGACGTCGGCCTCGAATACCTGTCGCTCGCCCGCGCCGCAGGCACCCTGTCCGGCGGTGAGGCGCAGCGTATCCGCCTCGCCACCCAGATCGGCTCGGGCCTGGTGGGCGTCCTGTACGTCCTCGACGAGCCGTCGATCGGTCTGCATCAGCGCGACAACCGGCGTCTCATCGAGACCCTGACGCGTCTTCGCGACCTCGGGAACACACTCATCGTGGTCGAACACGACGAAGACACCATCCGGACGTCCGACTGGGTGGTCGACATCGGACCGCTCGCAGGCGAGCACGGAGGCAAGGTCGTCCACAGCGGGCCGTACGAGGAACTGCTCGACTGCGAGGAATCCCTCACCGGCGCGTACCTGTCGGGGCGCAGTCACATCGAGATTCCGGCCATCCGCCGACCGGTCGATCGCAAGCGGCAGGTCACGGTGATCGGCGCGCGCGAACACAACCTCGGGGGTATCGACGTCAGTTTCCCGCTGGGTGTGCTCACGTCGGTCACCGGCGTGTCCGGGTCCGGTAAGTCGACGCTCGTCAACGACATCCTCGCGACGGTGATGGCGAACAAACTCAACGGCGCCCGCCAGGTGCCGGGCCGGCACACCCGCATCAACGGGCTCGACCAGCTGGACAAGCTCGTGCAGGTCGACCAGTCGCCGATCGGCCGCACCCCGCGGTCCAATGCGGCCACCTACACCGGGGTGTTCGACAAGATCCGCACGCTGTTCGCCGCCACCACGGAGTCGAAGGTGCGCGGCTACCAGCCGGGCCGGTTCTCGTTCAACGTCAAGGGCGGCCGGTGCGAGGCCTGCTCGGGCGACGGCACGCTGAAGATCGAGATGAACTTCCTGCCCGACGTGTACGTGCCGTGCGAGGTCTGCCACGGCGCCCGGTATAACCGCGAGACTCTCGAGGTCCACTACAAGGGCAAGACCATCGCCGAGGTCCTGGACATGCCGATCGAGGAGGCCGCGGAGTTCTTCGAGCCCATCACCTCGATCCACCGCTACCTCAAGACCCTGGTCGAGGTCGGACTCGGGTACGTGCGGCTCGGTCAGCCCGCGCCCACCCTGTCCGGTGGTGAGGCGCAGCGCGTGAAACTCGCCGCCGAACTGCAGAAACGTTCGACCGGCCGCACGGTGTACATCCTCGACGAGCCCACGACGGGTCTGCACTTCGAGGACATCCGCAAGCTGCTCGGTGTCGTCAACGGGTTGGTCGACAAGGGCAACACGGTGATCGTGATCGAGCACAACCTCGACGTGATCAAGACCTCCGACTGGGTGGTCGACATGGGGCCCGAGGGCGGGTCCGGCGGTGGAACCGTCGTCGCGCAGGGCACCCCGGAGGAGGTGGCGCAGGTTCCGGAGAGTTACACGGGTCGGTTCCTGGAAAACGTCCTCGAGGTGCCGGCGCCTCCCGCTGCGGCGAAATCTAAGGCGGCCAAGTCGTCGGCGACACGGAAGTCCGCTTCGCCGAAGAAGACCGCCGCGGCCGCCACGGCGACACCGCGCAAGCGGGCGCCGAAGAAGGCCGCGGCAGTCAGCTGAGTTCGGTCAGTCCCTCGCGGCCGCGTCGATCGCGGTCGCGAGGTCTGCGGGCCGCGACCACATCGGCCAGTGACCGGTCGGCAGATCGACGTACTCGACCTTCGCGATCTGCGCGAGTTCGGCGGCCATCGGATGGCCCGCGCCTGCCATCTGCTGAATGACCTCCGACGGGAAGCTGGTGCAGATCACCGTGGTCGGCACGTCCAGCCGGCCGCTGTCGCGGAGTTCGAGCCTGTCCCTCGCGGGCCCGGCCGGTTCGGGCACTGCGCGGTTACGGAACGTCTCGAGCACGACGTCGTCGAGTCCGTCGAGACTGCTGCCGTCGGCCTCGAGTTCGGACCACGACGGAAGCGGGATCTCGGCGACCGAAGGATCGAGATCCTCACGGAGTGCGGTGCCGTTCTGCAGTGGTCCCGAGTCGACGTAGACGATGCGGGCCAGTCGGCCGTGCACCCGATCGCTCGCCGCGTAGGCCACCGGTCCCGCACCGCTGTGCGCGACGAGCACAATCCGCTCCGACGACGGTGTGTTCGCGACGACGTCAGCGATTGCGGAGATGTGATCGTCCAGTCGGATGCCGGCGCGGTCGCTGTCCGCGGAGCCGAGTCCGGGCAACGTCACCGCGGTGACGTGGTGTCCTCGCCGGACCAGGTCGGAAGCCACTGCCTCCCAAGCCCATGCGCCGAGCCAGAATCCGGGAGCCAGGATGATGTGAGTGTCTGTGCTGTCGTGTGCTTCGCTTGTCTGGGTCATGAGACAAGAGTGAACCCGTAACGGTGACATCTGCGTGTCACCGTATGTGTCACAGTCGCATAACGGAATCGGTCGGTCAGAATCGGGACTTTGCCGGGGTCGTTCGGCAGACTGCCCTCATGGACCGCGCCGCTCGCCTCCACGCCCTGACCGAAGAACTGCGCCGTGCGGGTGACCGGGGCCGGACCGCGGAGCAGTTGGCGGCGCAGTTCGAGGTGACCACCCGGACGATCAAGCGGGACATCGCCGTGCTGCAGTCCTCGGGTGCCCCGATCTGGGCCGCTGCCGGGCCGGGTGGGGGATACGGGATCATCGGGAACGGCACGTTGCCGCCCGTGAATTTCACGCCCGCGCAAGCGGTCTCGGTGGCCCTGGCCCTCACGGCGTTTCGCGATGCGCCGTTCGCGACCGACGGCCGCGCCGCGCTGGCCAAGCTGCTCGACGTGATGGATGCCGAGTCGAGGGAGCGGGTGCACCGACTCGGCGCGAAGGTGTGGATCCGGCGAGACGACGACACGGCGAGCGCGGAACCACGCATCCGCCGCGTCGTCGAAGACGCAGTGCAGCGCGAACTGCTGGTGTCGCTCCGATATGTGGACCGGGACGGTGAGCGCACCGACCGCGTCGTCGAACCGCACCTTCTCGCTCACACGAGGGGATCGTGGTTCCTCGTCGCGTGGTGCCTGAGCCGCGCGGGTGTGCGGTGGTTCCGGCTGGACCGGGTGTCCGACGCCACCCTCACCGGCCGGTCGTTCGTCCCGCGCGATCCGAGTCTCTTCGGCGAACCGCCGGCCGACGCGCGCAGCGTGTTCGAGCACTGAGATTCGATCAGAGCGCGCGGGCGGCGGCCACGGATCGGTTCAGCAACGAGACGAGAACCGACTCGTCGACGTCGGCGAGCTTCTTGACGTACAGGCAGCCCTTGCCGAGTGTGTGCTTGCCGAGCGCGGCGAGTTCGGCCTCGTGCTCGGAAAAGTCGAGCGAGAGGTACAGGGTGAGTGCCGCGGCCCGGGGCGAGAAGCCGATCAGTGCGGTATCGCCCTCGTGTCCGCTGGCATACCTGTAGTGGCGCGAGCCGAACCCGACGATGCTGGTGCCCCACATCGCGGCGGGCTCCCCGCTCGCGGCGGTGAGCAGTTCCACCAGGCGTGTGCTGTCGGCGCGCTTGACCGGGTCGGCGATCGTGGCGAGGAACTCGTCGACGTCGGCGGGCGTCTGCGCGGTCTTGTTGCGGCTCGCCATGTCAGTACACGGGGCCGGTGTACTTCTCGCCCGGACCCTTGCCCGGTTCGTCCGGGTGCGAGGACGCTTCGCGGAAGGCGCGCTGCAGCGCCTGGAGGCCTTCCCGGATCGGTCCCGCGTGCGGTCCGAGGTACTCGATGGACGCGGTTACCAGGCCGGCGAGGGCGGTGATGACCCGGCGGGCCTCGTCGAGGTCGCGGTGGGGGCTGGAGTCGGGGTCGGCGTCGGAGAGGCCGAGTTTCTCGGCTGCCGAACTCATGAGCATGACCGCGGCGCGGCTGATGACCTCGACCGAGGGAACGTCGGCCAGTTCCCGGACGTCGGTATTCTGGTCACCGCCGGTCAAGGTGCCGTCGTTCGGGGTGTCATCGATGTTGTCCGTCATGCCTTAGAGGATTCCACCAGCGTCCGCCGGCGCAACGTCCCGGTATCGATTAGCTCACGACGTGCGCAAATGTTACTCTTGACCCAACGACCGCCTTCGGATTTGTCGGGGGCAGCAAGTGGAGTCCGACTCCCACCTCTGCGCGGCAGGTAAAACTGCAGTTCAGTGGTCCGGTCGCTCGGTCCGAGGTTACTCGGTTCGAGTTCCTCGAGTGTGAGGAGATGAGGGATCGGCGTGAGCCGTGAGTTCGTCTGATCGGTCGACATCGGGCCCCGCATGGTGAGAGTCATTCACCGCAGCGGGGCTTTTTTGTTGGGAATCCGGGCGTACGGGCTGCTGGCGGTCTCGAGACAAGACCGTTCAACCTAGGAGGCCCCATCAGCACTGAGACCCGCATCAACGATCGCATCCGAGTTCCCGAGGTCCGCCTCGTCGGACCCGGAGGTGAACAGGTTGGCATCGTGCGTGTTGAAGATGCACTCCGCTTGGCCCTCGAGGCCGATCTCGACCTGGTCGAGGTGGCCCCCGACGCTCGCCCGCCGGTCTGCAAGATCATGGACTACGGCAAGTTCAAGTACGAGGCCGCGCAGAAGGCGCGTGAGTCGCGCAAGAACCAGCAGCTCACGGTCATCAAGGAGCAGAAGCTCCGCCCCAAGATCGACGATCACGACTACGAGACGAAGAAGCGCAACGTCGTGCGCTTCCTCGAAGCCGGATCCAAGGTCAAGGTCACGATCATGTTCCGCGGACGTGAGCAGTCGCGTCCGGAGCTCGGATTCCGGCTGCTGCAGCGTCTCGGTGCAGACGTCGCGGATCTCGGGTTCGTGGAGACGTCCGCCAAGCAGGACGGTCGAAACATGACGATGGTGCTCGCTCCGCACAAGGGCGCGAAGACCCGTGTGAAGGCGCAGGAAAGCGCCGCCGCGCCGCCGGCGCAGCGTGCAACTCCCGCGCCGGCCGCACCGGCACAGGCTCCGGCGACACCTGCGGAGCAGGCGGGCGACAGTGCGCCCGGCGAAGCGCCGACCAGCTAGTCCGACTACACCAGCACGACCCGGATCACGGTCCGGATACAGAGAACTGAGGACTCCATGCCCAAGTCGAAGACCCACAGCGGCACCGCGAAGCGATTCAAGGTGTCCGGCAGCGGAAAGATCCTGCGCCAGAAGGCCGGTCGCCGCCACCTGCTCGAGCACAAGGCCACGAAGGTGACCCGTCGCCTCGATGGCGTGGCAGTCGTCAGCAAGGCTGACACTCCTCGCATCAAGCGCCTGCTCGACATCTGAGTCGACACCCTTTTACTGACCACCCGGGGCAGCTCACCGCCCCAAGATTGACAGGATTTTTCAGTGGCACGCGTAAAGAGGGCGGTAAACGCCCAGAAGAAGCGTCGTTCGATTCTCGAAGCCTCCAGCGGCTACCGCGGACAGCGCTCGCGCCTGTACCGCAAGGCGAAGGAACAGCAGCTCCACTCGCTGACCTACGCCTACCGTGACCGCCGCGCGCGCAAGGGCGACTTCCGCAAGCTGTGGATCACGCGTATCAACGCTGCTGCACGGGCGAACGACATCACGTACAACCGCCTGATCCAGGGTCTGCGTCTGGCCGAGATCGAGGTCGACCGCAAGAACCTCGCCGAGCTGGCCGTTTCCGACGCGGCGGCATTCGCCGGCCTCGTGGCCCTCGCCAAGGCGGCGCTCCCGGCCGACGTGAACGCTCCGGCCGGAGAAGCAGCCTGAGTCTCGCAGCACCCCGGCCTTCAGAGCCTCGGAAACGACCCGTGGACCCGCTCACCGAGCGCACCCCACGGGTCGTTTCTGCTGTCAAGCTGCTCCGCACCGCGGAACGCCGCAAGGTCGGGCGCTTCCTGGTGGAGGGCGAGAACTCCGTCGGCGAGGCACTCGGCACCCGCCCCGTGCACGACCTCTTCTACACCGAGAATGCGGAGCAGCGGTACTCGACACTGATCGACCGGGCGCATTCTGCCGGCGTCCGCACGTCGCTGGTGACGGACCGTGCGGTTCGAGCGCTCAGCGACACGGTGACCCCGCCGGGTCTCGTCGCGGTGTGCGACCTCCTCGACGTTCCGCTGGCGGAGGCGATAGGCCCCGGAACTCGTTTGCTCGCGGTTCCGGTCGCGGTCGCGGAGCCCGGCAACGCGGGCACCGTCATCCGGGTAGCCGACGCGGTGGGCGCGGACGCGGCGATTCTCGCGGGCGACAGCGTCGACCCGCACAACGGCAAATGCGTCCGTGCGTCCGCCGGAAGCCTCTTCCACCTCCCGGTGGTGCGTGAGCGGGACACCGCGGCGGTCCTCGACAGCATCAGCGCGGCGGGGATTCAGTTGCTCGCCACGGCGGCCGACGGCGAAGTCGATCTGGACGATGTCGACGAGCTGCTGGCCCGCCCCACGGCGTGGCTGTTCGGCAACGAGGCCCACGGCCTCGACGCAGCGACCTCGGCGCGAGCCGATCACCGGGTGCGGATTCCGATCCACGGCCGAGCCGAGAGCCTCAACCTGGCGACGGCGGCGTCGATCTGCCTGTACTCGAGCGCGCGGGTCCAGAACCGCAAGCGAACCGACAGCTGAAACAGCGAAAATCGGATCGCATAGGATTTGACGGCGAGCTGTTTCGGTTTCGTCGAGAGTGTTGACTGAAAGAACTTAAGGAGTGGCACCGGTCGTGGCTAAAAAAGAGGGCGCTGCCTCCACGGGGGTCGAAGGCGGCGCGGTCGATGCGAGTGCGCTCACCGAAGACGCTCTGACTGCGGCAGCCGAGAGCGCGGAAAAGGCGTTCGCGTCGGCGGCGGATCTCGACGACCTGGCGAAGGTCAAGGTCGAGCACATGGGTGACAGGTCGCCGATCGCCCTCGCCCGCCGCGGACTCGGAGCCCTGCCGGGCAAGGAGAAAGCCGACGCAGGCAAGCGCGTGAACGTCGCCCGCACCCGGATCAGTGCGGCGTTCGACGAGCGCCGCGCCGTCCTGCTCGCCGAGCGCGACGCGGCCGTCCTCGTGGCCGAGGCCATCGACGTGACGCTGCCGTCGCAGCGTCAGCCGGTGGGAGCCCGCCACCCGATCAGCATCATCTCCGAGCAGGTCGAGGACGTGTTCGTCGCGATGGGCTGGGAGGTCGCCGAGGGACCGGAGGTGGAGACCGAGCACTTCAACTTCGATGCCCTGAACTTCCTGCCCGATCACCCCGCGCGGACCATGCAGGACACGTTCCACATCGCACCGGAGGGCTCGCGCCAGGTGCTCCGCACGCACACGTCGCCGGTTCAGGTGCGCACGATGCTTTCCCGCGAGGTGCCGATCTACGTGGTGTGCCCGGGGCGGACGTTCCGTACCGACGAACTCGACGCGACCCACACCCCGGTGTTCTCTCAGGTGGAGGGACTCGCCGTCGACAAGGGCCTCACCATGGCCCACCTGCGCGGCACGCTCGACGCGTTCGCCCGCGCACTGTTCGGTCCCGAGACTCGCACCCGGATGCGCCCGAACTACTTCCCGTTCACGGAACCGTCCGCGGAGGTCGACGTCTGGTTCCCGAACAAGAAGGGCGGCGCGGGCTGGGTCGAGTGGGGCGGCTGCGGAATGGTCAACCCGAATGTGCTGCGCGCCTCCGGAATCGATCCCGACGTGTACACCGGGTTCGCGTTCGGCATGGGGCTCGAGCGCACACTCCAGTTCCGGAACGGGATCCCGGACATGCGCGACATCGTCGAGGGCGACGTGCGTTTCACGCTGCCCTTCGGTGTCCAGGGCTGACCCCGCGTCACCCGAATCCCGTCCACCACAGTCACGACATTTTCACGAACGAGAGAGCTGAGCAGACGTGCGAGTAGCGCAATCCTGGCTGACCGAGATCCTGCAGCGTGCCACCCCGGACTGGGACGTCACCGCCGAGGAACTCGACGCAGGTTTCGTCCGGGTCGGGCTCGAGGTCGAGGAAGTCGACCGGCTCGAGCCCGTCGACGGCCCCCTCGTGGTCGGCAAGGTTCTCGAGATCACCGAGCTCACCGAGTTCAAGAAGCCGATCCGCTTCTGCAAGGTGGATGTGGGGGCGGCCGAGCCGCAGGGCATCGTGTGCGGCGCCCGGAACTTCGCCGAAGGCGACCTCGTGGTGGTCGCACTCCCCGGCGCAGTCCTTCCCGGTGGTTTCGCCATCGCGTCCCGCAAGACGTACGGGCAGGTCTCCGACGGGATGATCTGCTCGGTGGCCGAACTCGGCATCGGCAAGGACCACTCGGGCATCCTCGTCCTCGAGCCGGGCACCGCGCTCCCCGGCGCGGACGCCAACGAGTTGATGGGCCTGCACGACACCGTCATCGAACTCAACATCACCCCGGACCGCGGCTACTGCTTCTCCGTCCGCGGGCTCACCCGTGAACTGGCGTGCGGGTTCGACCTCGACTTCGCCGACCCGGCGTCGGTGGCGCCGTACCCGGCGGAGGGGGAGGCGTGGCCGATCCGCGTCGAACCGGAGTCGAAGGCGACGCGCTTCGCCGCCCGCCGGGTGACGGGTATCGATCCGAAAGCGGTCAGCCCGTGGTGGCTGCAGCGCCGGTTGCTGCTGTCGGGGGTCCGCCCGATCTCGCCGGCCGTCGACGTCACCAATTACGTTCTGCTCGAACTGGGCCAGCCGTTGCACGCGTTCGATGCCGCGAAGATCAGCGGCGAACTCGTCGTGCGCCGCGCGGTGGCAGGGGAGAAGCTGACGACGCTCGACGAGACCGAGCGCGTCCTCGACCCCGAGGACGTCGTGATCGCCGACGATTCGGGCGTCGTGTCGCTGGCCGGGATCATGGGTGGCGCGTCCACCGAGGTCGGGTCGGAAACCACCGACATCCTGCTCGAGGCGGCCACATGGGATCCGCTTGCGGTGTTCAAGACCGCGCGCAGGCACAAGCTGTCGAGCGAGGCCGGCAAGCGTTTCGAGCGCGTGGTCGACCCCGAGATCCCGGTCGCGGCACTGGACCGGGCGGCCGCGCTGCTCGTCGACATCGCCGGCGGGCGGGTCGAGCCGGCGCTCACCGACATCGGTGAGGTCACCCCGCACGAGCCCATCCACATGGACATCGACCTCCCCGACCGCGTGGCGGGGGTCGACTACCCCAACGGCACCGCTGCGCGCCGGCTGACGCAGATCGGCTGCAACGTCGAGGTCGGGGTCAGCGACAGCGGCCACGGCCAGCTCGTTGCCGGCCCGCCGTCGTGGCGGCCCGACCTGGTGCAGCCTGCCGACCTGGTGGAGGAGGTGCTGCGCCTCGAGGGGCTCGAGAAGATTCCGTCGGTGCTGCCCGCAGCCCCCGCGGGTCGTGGGCTGACTCCTGCACAGCGCCGCAAACGCGCCGTCGGCCGTGCACTGGCGTTCTCGGGATACGTCGAGATCCTTCCCCCCGTCTTCCTGCCCACCGCGATCTTCGACACGTGGGGGCTCGGACCCGAGGATCCGCGCAGGAACACCAGCACGGTGCTCAACCCGCTCGAATCGGATCGGCCGGAACTGGCCACCACGTTGCTGCCCGGACTTCTCGAGGTCCTCGCCCGCAACGTCTCCCGCGGTCAGCGCGACCTGTCGCTGTTCGGTATCGCGCAGGTCGTGTTGCCGGGCGCCGACACCAAGCCGGTCGAGGCGCTGCCGGTGGACCGGCGCCCGACCGACGAACAGATCACGGCACTGCTCCAGTCATTGCCGGACCAGCCGGTGCACGTGGCGGCGGTCCTCACGGGGCAGCGTGAGCCGAGCGGTCCGTGGGGCGCGGGCCGCGCAGCGGACGCCACCGACGCGTTCGCCGCCGCCCGGACGGTCGCTGCCGCGGCCGGGGTCGAGGTCGAATTCCGCGCGACGCAGTACCTGCCGTGGCACCCGGGGCGCGGCGCGGAGCTGATCGTGGACGGTGTCGTCGTCGGACATGCGGGCGAGTTGCATCCCGCCGTGCTCGAGCGCGCCGGGCTTCCCCCGCGGACGAGTGCCGTCGAGATCGATCTGGATGCCCTGCCGCTGGTGGAGAACCTGCCCGCGCCGAAGGTCTCGCCCTTCCCCGCGGTCCTCCAGGACGTGGCGGTCGTGGTCGACACCGCGGTACCCGCCGCCGAGGTCCAGGCCGCTCTGCGGTCGGGTGGAGGGGAGCTCCTCGAGGACATCCGGCTGTTCGACGTGTTCGAAGGTGAGCAGGTTGGGGAGGGCCGGAAGTCGCTGGCGTTCGCACTGCGATTCCGAGGCGTCGACCGCACCCTGACCGAGGACGAGGCAAGCGCCGCCCGCGACGCCGCCGTGGCCGCGGCGTCCGCTGCCGTGGGTGCCGAACTGCGCAGCTGAGCCGTAGCCTGGGTGGAGGGCCCGGGACGGTGAGGAGCAGTGCGATGACCGAAGTGCGCGACGTCGTGGCGGCGGCGAGTCAGTTGACCGACGCCGAGTTCCTCGAGGTCGTGCGTGCGGTGGCCGCAGGTCGTCCGGGCCTCGGGGCGTTGCTCGCGGCGGTGGACGTGGGGGCGGCGATCCCGGCCGAGGATCCGGTGACCGCGGAGGTTGTGCCGCACATCGCGCCCGGGGTGCCCGAGCCGGACTACACGCCGGGTGGTGTTCCGACGTTCGACCGCGTACGTGAGCGGATCGAGGGACGGTTCGGGACAGCGATGGGCTCCTCCGAACTCGCGCACGACAGCCCCTCGGGGCAGTCGCTCGACGAGGCGTGGGAGAAGCGGGAGAAGGCGGGAAAGGCCAAACTCGACGAGATTCGGCGGTCGCTCGGCAAGCAGTGACCACGGATTCCGTCCCGCCGAGAGACCGCGGTGTGTATTAGCTTGCATGATGATGCATAATCAATCGTATGACTGAGCACGCGGGAAAACCGATCAGGATTGCCGTCGCCGGCGCGAGCGGATACGCCGGTGGCGAAGTGCTGCGTCTGCTGCTGGGGCACCCGTCGTATGCGGACGGTTCGCTCGTCATCGGCGCGCTCACAGCCGGCGGCAACGCCGGATCGACTCTGGGCTCGCACCATCCGCACCTGCTTCCCCTCGCAGACAGAGTGCTCGAGGACACCACCGTCGAGACGCTCGCCGGACACGACGTGGTGTTTCTCGGTCTGCCGCACGGCAATTCGGCGCAGTACGCGAAGGCGCTGCCCGAGTCCACGGTCATCATCGACTGCGGCGCCGACTTCCGGCTGACGAACGCCGAGGACTGGGAGCGGTACTACAAGAGCCCGCACGCGGGTAGCTGGCCCTACGGACTTCCGGAACTCCCGGGTGCCCGCGAGAAGCTGGCCGGCGCCACACGCATCGCCGTCCCCGGGTGCTTCCCGACGGTGTCGAGCCTGGCGATGGCCCCGGCGGTCGCCGCGGGTGTCGTCGAACCGAGGGTCACGATCGTCGCCGTCACCGGTGCCTCCGGCGCGGGACGCGCACCCAAGGCCGATCTGCTCGGCTCCGAGGTAATGGGTTCGGTCCGTGCCTACGGTGTCGGCGGCGTGCACCGCCACACCCCGGAGATCATCCAGAACCTCTCCGAACTCGCCGGTGAGCGTGTCACCGTGTCGTTTACCCCCGTGCTGGCGCCGATGCCGCGCGGCATCCTCGCCACGTGCACCGCGGCCACCACGGCGTCCGAGGACGAGGTGCGCGCGATCTACGAAAAGGCGTACGCGGACGAACCGTTCGTGCACGTGCTGCCCCAGGGCGTGCTGCCGCAGACCGGTGCGGTCGTCGGATCGAACGCCGTCCAGATCGCGGTGACAGTCGACGCCGACGCCGGTCAGATCGTCGTGGTCGCGGTGATCGACAACCTTGCGAAGGGCACCGCCGGGGGAGCCGTGCAATCGATGAATCTTGCGCTTGGACTACCCGAGACCGCCGGTCTCTCGACAGTGGGAGTTGCCCCGTGAGCAGTGACAGCACGATCGATCCGCACCCGACCCGGGAGGTCGCCGGCGGCGCCCTGGTCCGAACCCAGGGAGTCTCGGGCCCAGCGGGCTTCCGCGCATCCGGGATCAAGGCGGGTATCAAGGCGAGCGGCAACGCCGACCTGGCTCTCGTCGTCAACGAGGGACCCGAACTCGCTGCCGCGGGCGTCTTCACCGCGAACAAGGTCAAGGCCGCCCCGGTGCTGTGGTCGCAGCAGGTGCTCACCACGGGCAGGCTGCGCGCCGTCGTGCTCAATTCCGGTGGGGCCAACGCGTGCACGGGTGCGGGCGGGTTCCAGGACGCGCACAAGACGGCCGAGGAAGTGGCGTCCGCGCTGAGCAACTGGGGAACCGAGACCGGCGCCGTCGAGGTCGCGGTGTGTTCCACCGGTCTGATCGGCGACCGCCTGCCCATGGACAAGGTCCTGGCCGGGGTCACGGAGGCCGTGCACGAACTCGCCGGGGGAATCTCGGGTGGCACCGACGCCGCGTACGCCATCATGACCACCGACACGGTGCCGAAGCAGGCCGCCCTGCATCATGCGGACAAGTGGAACGTGGGCGGGATGGCGAAGGGCGCAGGCATGCTGGCCCCCGCGCTGGCGACGATGCTGTGCGTGGTGACGACCGACGCCGTCGCGACCGCCGCGCAACTCGACGCCGCGCTGCGGGCGGCCACCCGGGTGACGTTCGATCGGCTGGACGTCGACGGTGCCACGTCGACCAACGACACTGTGCTGCTGCTGGCGTCCGGTGCGAGCAACGTGACACCGACCCAGGAAGAGCTGAACGCCGCGGTGACGGCCGTCTGCGACGATCTGGCAGATCAGATGATGGCCGACGCGGAGGGCGTCACCAAGCGGGTGCGGGTCACGGTCCGCGGCGCGGTCAGTGAGGACGACGCCCTGATCGGCGCCCGGACGGTGGCGCGGGACAGCCTCGTCAAGACGGCGCTGTTCGGCTCCGACCCCAACTGGGGCCGGGTGCTCGCGGCGATCGGCATCGCGCCGATCGAACTGGACCCCGACAAGATCTCGGTGTCGTTCAACGGCGCCCCCGTCTGCATCGACGGCGTCGGCGCCCCGGGTGCGCGGGACGTGGACCTGAGCGACATCGACATCGCCCTCGACATCGACCTCGGTCTGGGCGAGCACGCGGTGAGCATCCGCACCACCGACCTCTCACACGCGTACGTCGAAGAGAACTCGGCGTACTCGTCATGACAGCGACCAGCGAAGCCCTCAGCTGCATCACCGATCACCAGAAGGCCCACGTCCTGGCGGAGGCGTTGCCGTGGCTGCAGCAGTTCCGCGACAAGGTCGTCGTCGTGAAGTACGGCGGCAACGCCATGGTCGACGATGCGCTGAAGACGGCATTCGCCGCCGACATGGCGTTCCTGCGGACGGTCGGAATCCAGCCGGTCGTCGTGCACGGCGGCGGCCCCCAGATCAATGCCATGCTCGGAAAGCTCGGCATGACAGGTGAATTCAAGGGCGGATTCCGCGTCACCACCCCCGAGGTGATGGACGTCGTCCGGATGGTGTTGTTCGGCCAGGTCGGCCGCGAACTGGTCGGACTGATCAACGCGCACGGCCCGTACGCCGTCGGCATCTCCGGCGAGGACGCGCACCTGTTCACCGCCACCAAGCGCACCGTGATGGTCGAGGGCAGGCCGACCGACATCGGCCTCGTCGGCGACGTCACGACGGTGAACCCGGAGGCCGTCCTGGATCTCATCCGAGCGGGCCGGATTCCCGTGGTGTCCACCATCGCCCCCGACGCGGACGGTGTGGTGCACAACATCAACGCGGACACTGCTGCCGCAGCACTCGCCGAGGCCATCGGCGCCGAGAAGCTCGTGGTCCTCACGGATGTCGAAGGGCTGTACACGAACTGGCCGGACCGCGATTCGCTGGCCACCGAGATCGACGTGGACGCGCTCGCGCAACTGCTGCCCAGCCTCGACGCCGGCATGGTGCCCAAGATGGAGGCCTGCCTGCGCGCGGTCCGCGGTGGTGTTCCCACCGCGCACGTCATCGACGGCCGCGTCGCGCATTCCGTTCTGCTCGAACTGTTCACCGGCGAGGGCATCGGCACGATGGTCACGCCCGGCCCGACGTCACCTACCGAGGGAGTTGCCTCATGACCGGAACCCCGGAACTCCAGCAGCGCTGGTCCGGCGCTCTGATGAACACGTACGGCGTCCCCCGGGTGGCACTCACGCGCGGTCAGGGAGCGGTGCTGACCGACGCCGACGGCAAGGAGTACGTCGATTTCCTCGCCGGCATCGCCGTCAACATCCTCGGGCACGCACACCCGGCGATCATCGAGGCCGTCACGACGCAGCTGTCGACCCTCGGGCACGTGTCGAACCTGTACGCCAGCGAGCCGGCGATCGAACTGGCCGAGAAGCTGCTCTCCCACCTCGGCGCCCCCGGGCGTGTCTTCCTGTGTAATTCCGGCACGGAGGCCAACGAGGCGGCGTTCAAGCTCGCGCGGGCCACCGGACGATCGAAGATCATCGCCGCCGAGAACTCCTTCCACGGCCGGACGATGGGTGCTCTCGCGCTCACCGGGCAGGCCGCCAAGCGGGCGCCGTTCGAGCCGATGCCTCCGGGTGTCGTGCACGTGCCGTACGGCGATCTCGACGCACTCGATCGCGCCGTCGACGCCGACACCGCGGCCGTGTTCCTGGAGCCGATGATGGGCGAGGGCGGAGTCGTCGTCCCGCCGGAGGGGTACCTCGCGGGCGCACGGCAGATCACCGCCGATCGCGGCGCCCTGCTCGTGCTCGACGAAGTGCAGACCGGGATCGGCCGCACGGGATGGTTCTACGCACACCAGGCGGTCGGGATCGTGCCCGATGTCATGACCCTCGCGAAGGGTCTCGGTGGCGGGATGCCGATCGGCGCGTGCATCGCGACCGGCGCGGCCGCGGACCTGTTCGGGCCGGGCAAGCACGGCACGACGTTCGGCGGGAACCCCGTCTGCGCGTCGGCGGCGCTCGCCGTGCTGCGGACGATCGCCGAGGACGACCTCATCTCCCGCGCCGACACGCTCGGCAAGTCGCTCTCCGCCGGCATCGAAGGTCTCGGACATCCGTTGATCGACCACGTCCGCGGCGCCGGACTGCTGCTCGGCATCGTCCTGACTCAGGACGTGGCCGCCGCCGTGGAGAACTCCGCGCGCGAGGCCGGATACCTGATCAACGCCGCGCAGCCGGGTGTCGTCCGGCTGGCTCCGCCCCTGGTCCTCACGGACGATCAGGCCGAAGGATTCGTCGCGGCGCTGCCCGCGATTCTCGACGACGCGCAATCGGCTTCTCAGCCGGGAAAGCAGTGACGACCGTGGTGAAACACTTTCTCCGGGACGACGACCTCACCCCTGCACAGCAGGCCGAGGTCCTCGAGCTCGCCGCCAGGCTGAAGAAGGCCCCGTTCGCCGAGCGCCCGCTCGAAGGCCCCCGCGGGGTCGGCGTGATCTTCGAGAAGAACTCGACGCGCACCCGGTTCTCGTTCGAGATGGGCATTGCGCAACTCGGCGGTCACGCGATCGTCGTCGACGGGCGCAGCACCCAACTCGGCCGGGAGGAGACGCTGCAGGACACCGGCCGCGTCCTGTCGCGGTACGTCGACGCCGTGGTGTGGCGCACGTTCGGGCAGAAGCGGCTCGAGGCGATGGCGTCCGGTGCCGACGTCCCGATCGTCAACGCGCTGTCCGACGAGTTCCACCCGTGTCAGGTCCTCGCCGATCTGCAAACTCTCGCGGAGCGCAAGGGTTCGCTGAAAGGACTGAAGCTCACCTACCTCGGCGACGGCGCCAACAACATGGCGCACTCGCTGATGCTGGGCGGTGTGACCGCGGGCGTCGACGTGACCATCGCCAGTCCCGAGGGATTCGCACCCCTCCCGTGGGTGGTCGAGGCGGCGCGGGCGCGGGCCGCCGAGACCGGCGCGACCATCACCCTCTCCGGTGACCCGCAGGCAGCGGTCGTCGGCGCAGACGCACTCGTCACCGACACCTGGACGTCGATGGGCCAGGAGAACGACGGGCTCGACCGGGTCGGTCCGTTCCGCCCCTTCCAGATCAACGAGGCGCTGCTCGCGAAGGCCGACGCCGACGCGGTGGTCCTGCACTGCCTGCCCGCCCACCGCGGGGAGGAGATCACCGACGAGGTTCTCGACGGACCGCAGAGCGTCGTCTGGGACGAGGCCGAGAATCGGCTGCACGCGCAGAAGGCACTGCTCGTGTGGCTGCTCGCGCAGCGAACCGGGGACCGTCCGTGAGTGCGGCCCCTCCGCAGCGTGCAGGTGCGGGTGCGGCACCGCCGCAGCGCGCCGCCAACGCGGCGACGGCACCGACACGGGCGGGACGGCAAGCGCGCATCGTCGCGATCCTGTCGAACAACCCGGTTCGCAGCCAGACCGAACTCGCGGCGCTGCTCGCGGCGGAGGGCATCGACGCCACCCAGGCGACGCTGTCGCGAGACCTCGAGGAACTGGGTGCCGTGAAGCTTCGCGCCGCAGACGGCGGCGCCGGGGTATACGTGGTGCCCGAGGACGGAAATCCCGTCCGCGGCGTCTCCGGCGGAACCGACCGGCTGTCGCGGTTGCTGGGGGAGTTACTGGTGTCGACCGATGCCAGTGGCAACATGGCGGTGCTGCGAACTCCCCCGGGGGCAGCGCACTATCTGGCGAGTGCACTCGATCGGGCATCATTACCTGACGTCGTGGGAACCATCGCGGGGGATGACACCATTCTCGTGGTGGCACGGGAGCCGTTGAGCGGGGCGGAACTCGCGGCCAAGATCGAATCCCTCGCCTGACAACTGAATCATCTCTACAGATCTTCAACCTAAGGAGCACAAGGACCATGGCCGATCGCGTCGTACTCGCCTACTCGGGCGGGCTGGACACCTCAGTCGCCATCAGCTGGATCGGCAAGGAGACGGGCAAGGAAGTTGTTGCTGTCGCCATCGATCTCGGCCAGGGCGGCGAGGACATGGAGGTCGTGCGTCAGCGTGCACTCGACTGCGGTGCGGTCGAGTCGGTCGTGGTGGATGCGCGCGACGAGTTCGCCGACGAATACTGCCTGCCGACCATTCAGGCCAACGCCCTCTACATGGACCGCTACCCGCTCGTGTCGGCCATCAGCCGCCCGCTGATCGTCAAGCACCTCGTCGAGGCCGCGCGTGCCCACGGCGGCACCACCGTCGCGCACGGCTGCACCGGCAAGGGCAACGACCAGGTCCGGTTCGAGGTCGGCTTCGGATCGCTCGCTCCCGACCTCGACGTGATCGCACCGGTCCGCGACTACGCGTGGACCCGTGAGAAGGCGATCGCGTTCGCCGAGGAGAACGAGATCCCGATCAACGTCTCCAAGAAGTCGCCGTTCTCGATCGACCAGAACGTGTGGGGCCGCGCCGTCGAGACCGGGTTCCTCGAGGACCTGTGGAACGCGCCGACCAAGGACGTCTACGACTACACGCAGGATCCGACCGTCAACTGGCAGGCCCCCGACGAGCTGATCATCAGCTTCGAGGCCGGCCGCCCCGTCGCGATCGACGGCAAGCCGGTCAGCGTCCTCGAAGCGATCCAGGAGCTCAACCGCCGCGCCGGCGCTCAGGGCGTCGGCCGCCTCGACGTCGTCGAGGACCGTCTCGTCGGCATCAAGAGCCGTGAGATCTACGAGGCTCCCGGAGCCATGGTGCTCATCAACGCCCACCAGGAACTCGAGCACGTCACGCAGGAACGCGAACTCGGCCGCTACAAGCGGCAGACCGAGCAGCGCTGGAGTGAGCTGGTGTACGACGGCCTCTGGTTCTCGCCGCTCAAGGTCGCGTTGGACACGTTCATCGAGAAGACGCAGGAACGCGTCTCCGGCGACATCCGGCTGGTGCTGCACGGCGGTGCGATCATCGTCAACGGCCGCCGCAGCAACCAGTCCCTGTACGACTTCAACCTGGCCACCTACGACGAGGGCGACACGTTCGACCAGTCCTACGCCAAGGGGTTCGTGCAGATCCACGGACTGTCCTCGAAGGTCGCGGCGAAGCGCGATCTGGGTCTCTAGGTATGAGTGCTCACGGCACCAACGAAGGAGCCCTCTGGGGCGGCCGGTTCGAGTCCGGACCGGCCGCCGCCATGGCGGCGCTGAGCAAGTCCACCCACTTCGACTGGGTGCTCGCCCCGTACGACGTGCGCGCGTCCCAGGCGCACGCCCGGGTGCTGCACAAGGCGGGCCTGCTCGGTGACGAAGACCTGGCGGCGATGCTCGACGGTCTCGGCAGGCTCGCGGCCGACGTCGCGAGCGGCGAGTTCGTCCCGAGCGAATCCGACGAGGACGTGCACGGGGCGCTCGAGCGCGGTCTGATCGATCGGGTCGGTCCCGAGGTCGGGGGACGCCTGCGCGCCGGGCGTTCGCGCAACGATCAGGTGGCAACGCTGTTCCGGATGTGGCTGCGGGACGCCGTCCGCCGGGTGGCCGCGGGGGTGCTCGACGTCGTCGACGCCCTCGCGACGCAGGCCGCCGCGCACCCCTCCGCGGTGATGCCGGGCAAGACCCACCTGCAGGCCGCGCAGCCGGTGCTGCTCGCGCACCATCTGCTGGCACATACGCACCCGTTGCTTCGTGACGTTCAGCGGCTGCGGGACTTCGACGTGCGGGCGGCCGTGTCGCCGTACGGTTCCGGAGCGCTGGCCGGCTCGTCACTCGGACTCGATCCCGAGGCGATCGCCGCGGAACTCGCCTTCGATTCGTCCGCCGAAAACTCCATCGACGCGACGTCGTCGCGGGATTTCGCGGCCGAGGCTGCGTTCGTGCTCGCGATGATCGGCGTCGACCTGTCGCGGATGGCCGAGGAGGTCATTCTCTGGAGCACTCCGGAATTCGGCTACATCACGCTCGCCGACGCCTGGTCGACCGGCTCGTCGATCATGCCGCAGAAGAAGAACCCGGACGTGTCCGAGCTCACCCGCGGCAAGTCCGGTCGGCTGATCGGCAACCTGACCGGTCTGCTGGCCACCCTGAAGGCGCAGCCGCTCGCGTACAACCGTGATCTGCAGGAGGACAAGGAGCCGGTCTTCGATTCGGTCGCGCAGCTCGAGTTGCTGCTCCCCGCGATCACCGGACTGGTGGCCACTCTCGAATTCCACACGGACCGAATGGCGGAACTGGCGCCGGCGGGATTCACGCTGGCCACCGACATCGCCGAGTGGCTCGTTCGTCAGGGTGTCCCGTTCCGGGTCGCGCACGAGGCGGCGGGGGCGTGCGTCCGCGTTGCCGAGGCGCGGGGCGTCGGACTCGAGGATCTCACCGACGACGAACTCGCCGGGGTCGACGCGGCGCTCACTCCGGACGTGCGGGAGGTGCTCACCGTCGAGGGCTCGATCGCCTCGCGTAACGCCCGCGGCGGTACGGCCGGTATCCGTGTGGCCGAACAGTTGGGCGGGGTCCGTCAGCTGTCCGAGTCGCTGCGTGAGTGGTGTCGATGACGCCGGCGTCGGACGCCCCGGATTAGGGGCTGTGTGACGCGTCGAGCGCAGTAGGGTGAGGGCGGGCGGCAGCGAGACGTGCGTCACGGTTCGAGAGTCTGGGAGAGTGTTCGTGGGACTGAATACCGAAACGGTGATGGGCCCGATCCGTCGCGTGGTGGCGACGGCGCAGAACGGGTTGGAGGTAGTTCGTCTCGGCGGACTCGAGACGGACCTCACCACATCGCCGTTCGAGGTGGTCGAACGCGCACCGATGTACCGGCTCCGGCGGTATTTCCCCGACACCGACCCTGCCGACGCAAGGCCCCCGATCGTCCTGGTCCCGCCGATGATGATGTCGGCCGACGTCTACGACGTGACCCGGGATCAGGGTGCGGTCGGCATCCTGCACTCGATGGGAATCGACCCGTGGGTTGTCGACTTCGGATCGCCGGATTCCGAAGAGGGCGGGTGGGATCGGAATCTCGCCGACCACATCGTCGCGATCAGCGAGATCATCGACCAGGTGCGGGCGCACACCGGTCGTGACGTCTACCTGTCCGGATACTCGCAGGGCGGTATGTTCGCCTACCAGGCTGCCGCGTACCGCCGCAGTCGCAACATCGCCGGCCTCGTGACGTTCGGCAGTCCGGTCGACACGCTCGCCGGGCTGCCGTTCGGTATCCCGGCAGGATTCGCCACCGACGCCGCCGGCTTCCTCGCCGACCACGTCTTCAACCGGCTCGCGGTGTCGGGGTGGATGGCGCGCACCGGTTTTCAGCTCCTCGATCCCGTCAAGACACTGAAGTCGAGGCTCGACTTCCTGCGTCAGCTGCACGACCGGGAAGCGTTGTTGCCGCGGGAACAGCAGCGACGATTCCTCGCGACCGAGGGCTGGGTGGCGTGGTCCGGTCCGGCCGTCGCGGAGTTGCTCAAGCAGTTCATCGTGCACAACCGCATGATGACCGGCGGGTTCGTGATCAAGGACCAGGTGGTGTCGCTCGCTGAGTTGACCTGCCCCATCCTCGCGTTCGTCGGGGAGGTCGACGACATCGGTCAGCCGTTGGCCGTCCGCGGCATCCGCCGGGCCGCCCCACGGGCGAATGTGTACGAATCAACTTTGCGGGCAGGACATTTCGGTCTCGTCGTCGGTTCAGCTGCGGCGACCCACACATGGCCCACGACCGGGAAGTGGGTGCTGTGGAACGAGGGTCTCGGGCCGCGGCCCACCAACATCGAGCTCATGCGCTACGACGAACATTTCGGCAGCGAATCCGGAGTCTCCATCAGCGACCGCATCATTCACACCGTGGCATCGGTCGCCGAGGTCGGTGTCGGGGTCGGCAAAGGGATCAGTGATTTCGCTTCGGGGGCGCTGCGGGGAACGGTGGAGCTGTCCGGCGAGGCCACGCGGGCGCTGCCGCGGCTGGCCCGGCTCGGTCAGATCCAGCCCCACACCCAGATCTCGCTCAGCCGGTTGCTGGCCGAACAGGGTCGAAAGGCGCCGGGCGGCGAGTGCTTCCTCTTCGACAATCGCGTCCACACCTACGCGGCGGTCAATCAGCGGATCGACAACGTGGTGCGCGGCCTGATCCAGGCCGGTGTCCGTCCCGCCGCCCACGTCGGCGTCGTGATGCAGACGCGCCCGAGTGCGCTCGCCGCCATCGCGGCGCTGTCCCGTCTCGGTGCGGTGGCTGTCTTGCTGCCCCCGGGCCGGGAGGTCCACACCGCGATCCGCATCGACGGTGTCGAACGTATCGTCACCGACCCGGAGAATCTCGACGCGGCGATCGCGACCGGGATGCAGGTCCTGGTTCTGGGTGGTGGCGACCAGCGCGAACTCGACGTGGATCCGTCGGCGAACGTCGTGGACCTCGAGAAGATCGACCCCGCCGCCGTGACACTGCCGGGCTGGTACCGGCCTGATCCCGGTCTCGCTCGTGAACTGGCATTCATCATCTGCAGTGAGTCCAACGGCCACTGGGAGACGAAGCAGATTACCAACTACCGGTGGGCGCTGTCGGCGTTCGGAACGGCCTCGGCCGCCGATCTGGACCGTGGCGACACCGTGTATTGCCTTGCACCCCTGCATCATTCGTCGAGTCTGCTGGCCGCCATCGGTGGTGCCGTGGCAGGTGGCTCCCGGATCGCGCTCTCACGCGGAGTCGATCCCGAGCGGTTCGCCGAGGAAGTCCACCGCTACGGGGTGACCGTGGTGAGCTACACGTGGACGATGATGCGCGAGATTCTCGACGCCGAGAACCTCGCGCTCGACGGCAGTCACCCCGTCCGGCTCTTCATCGGATCCGGAATGCCGCAGGGACTGTGGCGTCGCACGACGGAGCGGTTCGCACCGGCGAAGGTCCTCGAGTTCTACGCGTCCACCGAGGGCGACGTCGTACTCGCGAACGTCGCAGGCGCGAAGGTCGGGGCGAAGGGCCGACCCCTCCCGGGCAGTGCCGAGGTGCGGCTCGCGGCCTACGACCCGATCGCCGGCCGGCTGCTCGAGGACGAACAGGGGTTCATCCGGGAATGCCAGGACGACGAGGTCGGTCTGCTCCTCGGCCGGGCGGGCGTGCACGCAGAGATGTCCGGCGGCGCGATGCGGGGGATCTTCGCCGCGGGCGACGCCTGGATTCCGACGGAGAACCTCTTCCGTCGCGACGCCGACGGGGATTACTGGCTGGTCGACCACAGGAAGACCGTCATCGCGACTCCGCGGGGAGCCGTGTTCACTCAGCCGATCGTCGATGCGCTCGTGTCCGTCGATCGCGTCGACCTCGCGGTGGCCTACGGGGTGGAGGTCGGAGGCCGGACACTGGCCGTGGCCGCGTTCACCCTCCGCGAAGGGCGGGCGCCGAGGCTGGCGGAAATCTCCGACGCCTTCGAGGCGCTTCCTCCCGCGCTGCGACCCGACATCATCCAGGTAGTGGAGGACATCCCGCTGGGGTCCTCGTACCGTCCGAATGCCGAGGCGCTGAGCGCGGCCGGACTGCCCAAGCCGGGAACCCGTGTGTGGTACGTCGATCCGGAATCGCAGCAGTACAAGCGACTGACCAAGGCAGTGGCCGCGGAGTTTCAGAACGGCTCGGCGGGGGTGCCTGCCGGTGCGCGGTAACCTGACACTGCTCACCCGAACGGTTGGAGAGGACTTCCGTGGTTATTGATCCGACGTTGCTCGGCATTCTCGCGTGCCCGCAGGACAAGGGTCCTCTGCTGTTGGTCGGCGACGAGCTGCTCTACAACCCTCGCCTGCGGCGGGCGTATCCCATCGAGAACGGAATTCCCGTCCTCCTCATCGACGAGGCCCGGGACGTCGGCGCGGACGAGCACGAGACACTGCTCGCGCGGGCTGCCGGCGAGGCCTGATCACACCGGCAGAGCGCCGGTGAGGTAGCGCTGCAACGTCGGTCCGACGATCGCGACGAGGTCGTCGACGGGCAGCGACGCGAGCGGCTCGAATTCGAGGATGTACCGCGTCACCAGAACCCCGGCCATCTGGGATGCCACCAGCTGCATGCGCAGCATCCCGGTTCCCGGCGGATCGTCGACGCGTGGTCCGAGGTCTCGGAGCACGACCTCCAGGAGGAACGTGCGAATGAGATTGGGTTCGTTCCCCGCCATCGCGGACCGGAACGCCGCGACCACGGCGGGCTTGTGCGGCGACTCCCAGACGGAGAAGACTGCCCGGGCGAGGTGGCTGCCGACCTCGCCCGTCGGAATGTCGAGCACCGGCGCGATCACCTGCGTCGGATCCACGGGAATGTCGACCGAGGCGAGGAACAGTTCACGTTTGGTTCCGAAGTAGTGGTGGATCAGGGCGGAGTCGACGCCGGCCCCGGTGGCCACGGAGCGCACGCTGGTTTTGTCGAAGCCATTCTGTGCGAACATCTTCCGTGCAGTCGTCAGGATTCGTGACCGGGTGTCCGGGTTGCCCGGGCGTCGTCCCGTGCGCAGCCCGGGGGTGGCGTCTGCGCGTGTCGCGGGCTCGGTCATGGTGTGCGACGCCTCAGGGTCGCGGCGCCCAGCGACAGTGCGAGAAGCGCGAAGGCGGCGACCACGGCCAGGTCTCGCCACATGACGCCCGTCGCGCCGGGATGGGTGGCGACCTGCTGCAGTGCGTCTACCGCATAGCTCAGCGGGAGGACGTTGCTGATCCACTCGAGCCACGTGGGGAGCTGATCCCGTGGAACGAGGAGCCCGCACAGGAAGAGCTGGGGAACCACGACCACCGGCATGAACTGCACCGCCTGGAACTCGGTCCGCGCGAAGGCGCTGCACAGTAGGCCGAGGGCGACGCCGAGGATCGCGTTCAGCACGGCGATCAGCAGCACCCACGTCACGCTGCCCTCGGTGGTGAGGCCGAGGAATCCGAACGAGACGACGCAGGCCAGCGCCGCCTGGGCAGCCGCGGCGGTGGAGAACGCCGCCGCGTACCCGCCGAGCAGGTCGAGTTTGCCCAGCGGGGTCGTGAGGAGGCGTTCGAGCGTTCCCGACGTGCGTTCGCGTTGCATCGCGATCGACGTGACGAGGAACATCACGACGAACGGAAGGATGCCGAGCATCGTGATCGCGACGCGCTCGAACAGCGACTGCTGACCGGGGGGCGCCGGAACGTTCTGGTACAGGAAGTACAGCAGCACCATCAGCAGGCTGGGTACCACCAGAATCATGGCGACAGTGCGGTGATCCGTTCGCAGTTGCGCGAGGATCCGGCCCGCAGTGGCCGCGAAGATCGTGACGTTCATCAGCTCTCGCTCCCGACATGTGATGCGCGAATGAGGTTCAGGAAGGCGTCTTCGAGGCTCGTCTCACCGGTCTGCTCCCGGAGTTCGCCGGGGGAGACCTGCGCGAGAACGTAACCGTCGCGCATGAGGAGCAGGGAAGCGCAATGTTCGGCCTCGTCCATGACGTGGCTCGAGACCAGCAGGGTGGTACCGGCCTCGGCGAGAGCGTCGAACCGTTCCCACAGTTCGACGCGTAGAAGTGGGTCCAGGCCGACGGTCGGCTCGTCGAGGACGAGGATTTCGGGGCGCGCCACCAGGGCGCAGGCGAGGCTGACCCGTCCGAGCTGTCCTCCCGACAGGTCCGCCGCCTTCTGGGTGGCGAACCGGGTCAGCCCCACCGCGTCGATCGCTTCGGTGACCGCGTTCGACGGCTGACCGTAGAGCGCGGCGAAGTAGGCGACGTTCTTCTTGACCGTGAGGTCGGCATACACGCTGGGTGACTGGGTGACGTATCCGACGCGGCTCCGCAGCGAGACCGAGCCTGCGGGGGAGCCCAGCACCGTGACCGTCCCCGATTCCACGATCTGAGTGCCGACCACGCACCGCATCAGCGTGGTCTTTCCGCAACCGGAGGGTCCGAGGAGGCCGGTGATGGAACCGCTCGGCACCTCGACGTCGATGCCGTGCAGCACTTCGTTCTTGCCTCTTCGCACGTGCAGATCTCGGATGTCGATCGCCGGGCTGCCGGTCATGGCGGGCCTCAATTCATCACAGGGTGAATTCATTGCTTGATGAATTATGCGACCGCCGGGGTGGCGTCGTCAACGGTTGTGGAGAATCGGGACGTGACCATTGATCGACTTGACCGGGCCGAACCCGTCGACGCCGCGCGAATCGTCCTCGGATCCACGCTGGTCGTCGGAGACGTCCGCATCCGCATCGTCGAAGTGGAGGCGTACGGCGGGGAGAGGGACGGCCCGTGGCCCGACCCGGCATCGCACTCGTACCGGGGGAGGACGCCGCGCAACGAGGTGATGTTCGGACCGGCCGGGCACCTGTACGTCTACCGCAGTTACGGGATGCACTTCTGCATGAACGTGTCGTACGGGCCGGTCGGAGTCGCGGGCGGGGTGCTTCTCCGTGCGGGCGAAGTGCTCGACGGTTGCGCGACGGTCCAGGCGCGCAGGCCCCACGTCACGCGACCCGCGGAGTGGGCGCGCGGTCCCGGCAACCTGGGGTCCGCGACGGGCGTGACCCTCGCGGAGAACGGTGCGGCGCTGTTCGAGTCCGATTCGCCGGTTCGACTGGAGGTCGCGGAGTCGGACGGCTGGGTGAGTGGCCCCCGCGTCGGTGTCAGTACGGCCGCCGACCGGCCGTGGCGCTTCTGGATACCGGAGTCGCCGGCCGTGTCCGCGTACCGGAGAAGCCCGCGTGCGATGTCCGCCGACGAGCAGATGGGATGATCGAACCCGTGACTGAGAACATCATCGATGAACTGACCTGGCGCGGGCTCATTGCCCAATCAACCGATCTGGACGCGCTGCGTCGTGATCTCGATGCCGGACCGGTC